>NZ_LMRP01000002.1 GCF_001426185.1 Rhodococcus sp. Leaf247
CCAGCAAACCAAAACAAAATATTGGCACTGACATTCATCGACACACTGTTGAGTTCTCAAAGAACACGCACACACCACCACCACCCACACACAGCGGGARGATCCGGGGCAACCGTTCCAGCCTAACCACACCGCGACACCCGAGTCAAACACCARGCACCACATGGATCAGGAAATTGGACTGTACGCTCAGCCTACACGAGATGCAGACGAACCTTTTCTGTCCGATCGGCCATGCGACTCCGTCCCACCTCGTTCGCCCAGCCCCTGAAGGCCTTCGGTCGGTGTCCGTGTCGCTCTGACTCGAAGAAAGTTACGCCAGCAGTCGACGTCATGCAAATCGGCAGGTCGACTGAGCTCAGGACTGCGTTTCTGCAGGTGGCAGCACCCGATCTCCACCAGGTCGACCAGCAGCGCCGCAGGAATCAAACTATGACGCCGCTCACAGCAGGCCCGGCGTCGGCCCCCGCTCGGTCCAGGTCGGCCGCCGCCACGGCCGCACCCAGGTGTTCCGAGATGGGGAGGACGCCTGCCCACACTCCCCCTGCCACCACGTCGACGTCGTCGTCGACGGGACCACCTGACCGCGCCTTGACCGACGCCTCGTACAGCGGCACTGCCACCACACGGGTCGCCGCCAACTCCTTGCGCGTGTTCGCCCGGACCACCTCCGTGCGACCGGGGACCAGCTTGTTCACGATCAGGTCCAGGGCGACGGCGCGCTCCTCCTCGTCCGCGACCACCCTCGGCGTTCCCCGCACGACAGCACTTCGGTAGTTCATCGAGTGGTGGAACGCGGATCGGGCGAGGACGAGGCCGTCGAGCACGGTCACCGTCACGCATACCTCACCCACCACACCGAGGGTCGTGGCGGCTACCGACCCGTGCAGGTAGAGCGTCCCTTCTCGATCGGGGCCGTCGAGGTCGAAGGCGAATGCGGTGGGGACCACCAGTGGGGCGCCGTCCACGATCACCCCGAGATGGCACAGCCGCGCTGCCGTCAGAACGTCGACGAGCTTGGACCGATCGAGCTGCGCCCGAATCCTGTTGCGTCTCAGCGTCGTTCGCGCCGTTGGCGAGAGGGGCTCGGTGTCGATGGTGTCGGGCAGAGTCGCGTTCTCGGTCATGAGCATCAGTCTGTTCGACGATGTGGTCCCCCGTCACGGTCCACTTACGTACTATTTCCCTGAGCCACTTCACGGACGAGAGCAGGAGGCCCATGGCGCCGCAGGCACTTCCCCTCTGTGTCGACCGATCCTCCTCACGACCACTCCCCCTGCAGATCGCCGACGCCCTGCGGGACGCCATGTCGGGCGGCGTCCTTGCTCCCGGCTCCCGACTCCCCTCTACCCGCGCACTTGCATCCGACCTGGGGGTTTCCCGCGGCGTCGTCGATCAGGCCTTCGACCAGTTGGCCGCGGAGGGCTGGACCGAAGGACGTGCGGGGTCCGGGACGTTCGTCGGTTCCGATATACCGGCGCCGACAGCGCCGAGGATTGTCACGACTACGCCCTCGCCCGACACCGGCACTCCGCAGACTCCGTCCATTGCGCTGCGGCCCGGTATCCCCTGGACGCCTCCCTCGGCGACCGCGGCCTGGCGCCGAGCGTGGCGGACTGCCGGGGCGGACACCAGTCCGCACGCGTATCCGGATCCCGCCGGCCCCCTGGCACTGCGGCGCAGCGTCAGTTCTCTGCTCGCACGAGCGCGGGGCTTGACCGTCGAACCCGATCGGGTGGTGATCACGACCGGCGCAACTCATGGACTGACGCTGGCATTGGCCGCGGTCCGCGCCGACGGCTCTGCGGGCAACGGCATGAAACCTGTTCTGGCGATGGAAGATCCGGGATATCGAACGGCGGCATCGGCAGCGATCGCGATGGGATGGACCCTGCACGACGTGCCCGTCGACGCCGGGGGCATCACAGTCGACGCACTCGCCTCGGCGCCCCGCGGCACACGAGCCGTCTACGTCACCCCCTCTCACCAATACCCCACAGGAGGGACGCTCGACGTAGGACGACGCGCCGCTCTCATCGACTTCGCCCGCCGACACGACACCGTGGTGGTGGAGGACGACTACGACTCCGAATACCGATACGACGTCGCCCCACTGCCCGCCCTGGCCCACCTGGATCCCGATCGCGTCGTCTACCTCGGCACCATCGCGAAGACCCTCGGTGCCGGTGTACGCCTGGGATGGATGGTCGTGCCGGCGGCTCTGGTCCGACCGGTTCTGGACCATCGCGTCGCTGTCGGGGACTTCCCGTCGACACCGCTCTGCACCGCTATGACGTCGCTTCTCGACGACGGCGAATGGGACCGGACAGTACGCGCGGCGCGGCGCCGATACCGCGATCGCGATGCGGCAGTGCGTGATTCGCTGTCCGAGTTCGGTGAGCTGCGAGGACTGGGAGCCGGTATGCACACCACCCTGATCCTGACCCCCGACCGCGCCGAGGCCGTTGCACGCGGCGCCGCGCGGCAGGGTGTGGAGATCCCGACTGTTGCACCGTCCGCTCGAACGAATGTGGGCGTGGGCGGGTTGGTGATCGGTTACGGCCGAGTCGACGAGGCAGAGCTACGCCGGGCACTCGCCGTTCTCGCCGACGAACTACGCCGGCACCGCGACTGACGCATGCCGTCGACCGGACGACGTGTCACTGCACCCGTTCGATATCTCCGCCGAGGCTCTGGAGCTGCTCGACGAATCGGGGATAGCCCCGATCGATGTGGTAGACGTCGTGGACCTCGGTCGTACCGTCGGCCACGAGACCGGCCAGGACCAGTCCCGCTCCGGCGCGGATGTCGGACGACCAGACCGGGGCACTGGACAGGCGCGGCACTCCCCGCACCACGGCATGATGCCCGTCGGTCCGAGCGTCGGCACCCAGCCGGATCATTTCCTCGACGAAGCGGAAGCGTGCCTCGAAGACGTTCTCGGTGATCATCGACGTACCGTTCGCCACCGCGGCAAGCCCGATAGCCATCGGTTGAAGGTCGGTGGGAAAGCCCGGGAACGGCAGAGTTGCGAAGTTGACGGCGACGGGTCGTTCGTTCTGGACCACCCGGAATCCGTCCGGCAGCAGCGTGACGGTGGATCCCGCCGACTTCAACTTCTGCAGGACCAACGACAGGTGCTTGGGGTTGACTCCCGTGACGGTCACGTCACCGCAGGTCATCGCCGCCGCGATGCCCCAGGTCGCGGCAACGATGCGGTCACCGATGACACGATGTTCCGTGGGCTTCAGACTCGGGACGCCGATGATGGTGAGCGTGGGACTTCCCGCACCCTCGACGCGAGCACCCATCTTGTTCAGCATCGCGCACAGGTCGGCGATGTCCGGCTCCCGCGCGGCGTTGTCGATCACCGTCTCCCCGTCGGCGAGCACGGCAGCCATCAGGATGTTCTCGGTAGCCCCCACCGACGGAAATGCCAGTCGGATCGTCGCGCCGTGCAATTTCTCGGCGGTAGCGACGACACATCCGTGCTCGATCTCGCTGTGCGCACCGAGCAGGCGAAGTCCCGACTGATGCATGTCCAGGGGACGCGAACCGATGGCGTCACCACCGGGCAGTGCGACGACCGCCTTCCGACAGCGTGCAACCAGCGGTCCGAGCACACAGACGGATGCGCGGAATTGACGGACCGCGGCGAAATCCGCGTGGTACTTGGGCTCCGCCGGAGTGGAGATTCGCACGGTGTCCCCGTCGATCTCGACATCGCACCCGAGACCCCGCAACACCTCCGCCATCAACGGAACGTCCAGGATGTCCGGGCAGTTGGTGAGTGTCGTCGTTCCCTCGGCCAGCAACGCCGCGGCCATCAGCTTGAGCACGCTGTTCTTAGCCCCGCCGACGGACACATCGCCGGAAAGACGACTGCCGCCGGTCACCAGGAAACGTTCACTCACGGGGACAAGACTAGAGGCACGGCCGGTCGACGAGTGCATCGGCCGACTGCCGGTACGGTTGCCTGATGGCTGTTCACCTGACGTCGATCTATACCCGGACGGGCGATGACGGGACCACGGGTCTCAGCGACTTCTCCCGAGTGTCGAAGAACGACCCGCGGGTCATCGCCTACGCGGAATGCGACGAGGCCAACGCGGCCATCGGCATGGTTCTCTCCCTGGGATCGCCGCCCGTCGAGGTCGCGGACGTGCTGCGGTCGATCCAGAACGATCTCTTCGACGCCGGCGCCGACCTGTCGACCCCGATTCAGGAGAATCCGCAATATCCCCCGCTGCGGATCACCGCCGAGTACGTGACGCGACTCGAAGAGTGGTGCGACGACTTCAACGGACGGCTCACGCCGCTGACGTCGTTCGTTCTTCCCGGCGGTACTGCCGCGTCGGCACTGTTGCACAACGCACGCACGATCACTCGTCGGGCCGAGCGAGCGGCATGGGCGGCTGTCGACGCACACCCGGACACCACGGGAACCCTGCCCGCCACATATCTGAACAGGTTGTCCGATCTGCTGTTCATCCTCGGGCGCATCACGAATCCCGATGGGGACGTGTTGTGGAAGCCCGGGGCCAACAGACCTACCGAAGAGTGACGCGACCGATCAGGACGTGCCGGTGCCTCCGGGGAACTGGCGCTGCGAACGGCCGGACGGCCGCGATTCCAGCCAGGACGTGAATGCCGTGAACGCGCCGCGTTCGAACGCGATCTCGTAACGCCGCTCGCCGGCTTCGAGCGACACGACGGCGATCTCGTCGCTCATGATGTCGAGCTCGGATCGCTCCGGACGACGACGATCGCCCAACACCAAGGTCTGGCGGGGCATCCGGCGATCGGGTCCCGGTCGCAGACTCGACAATTTGTAGAACAGCAACACGTCGTCCCCGTATCGGACGATGCCGTGCCGCCACCCGCTGCCCTCGGACGCCGGAATCGACCGCAGAATCACAGCGGTACCCCCTCGCCGCAGAATGACGAGACGGTACAGAAAAGCCGCGGCGAGCCCTCCGAGCAGCACGACCAGAACGACAAGCACTGTCATCCAGGACGCCATCTCTTCGGAACCCGCCGCGGCTGTCTGTGGAACCTAGGCCCGCTCGACCGCGCGGACACGTCCGCGAGCGATCGCGAGCGCCTCCTCGTCGTCGGAACCCTCGGACAACACGGACCGTGCTGCCTCGACATCGATGTCCTCGGCGAACTCCGCCGACTCAGCGAGGATCGTGACGGTCTTACCCGTCACCGACAGGAAGCCACCGTGCACAGCAGCCACACGACGCTCACCGTCGGTCGTGGTGATCGCGACGGTGCCGCCCTCGATCAGCTGACCGAGAACCGGCTCGTGACCGGCCATGATGCCGATCTCGCCCTCGGTGGTCTGCGCGCTGACCAGCGTGGCCGTTCCCGACCACAACCGCTCTTCGACGGCCACCAGTTCGACATCCATCTCAGCCATTGCCGACTACTTTCCGGAGATCTTCTTGGCTGCGGCCTCGACGTCGTCGAGTCCACCGCAGCTGTTGAAGGCCTGCTCGGGAAGGTGGTCGTACTCGCCCTTGGTGACCTTGTCGAATGCCTCGATGGTGTCCGAGAGCGAGACGACGGAACCCTCTTCACCGGTGAACTTCTCGGCGACGATGAAGTTCTGGCCGAGGAACTTCTCCAGACGACGGGCACGGGACACCGTGACCTTGTCCTCTTCGGAGAGCTCGTCCATACCGAGGATGGCGATGATGTCCTGCAGTTCCTTGTACTTCTGCAGGATGCGCTTGACCTCGTTGGCGACGCGGAAGTGCTCGTCACCGACGATCGACGCCTCCAGGATGCGCGAGGTGGACGTCAGCGGATCGACAGCCGGGTAGATACCCTTCTGCGAAATCGGACGCGACAGCTCGGTGGTGGCATCGAGGTGGGCGAAGGTCGTCGCCGGTGCGGGGTCGGTGTAGTCGTCGGCGGGCACGTAGATGGCCTGCAGAGACGTGATGGAACGACCACGCGTCGAGGTGATGCGCTCCTGGAGCTCACCCATCTCGTCGGCGAGTGTGGGCTGGTAGCCCACGGCAGACGGCATACGACCGAGAAGCGTCGAGACCTCGGAGCCGGCCTGCGTGAACCGGAAGATGTTGTCGATGAAGAGCAACACGTCCTGGTTCTGCACATCGCGGAAGTACTCGGCCATGGTGAGGGCCGAGAGCGCGACGCGCATACGCGTGCCGGGCGGCTCGTCCATCTGACCGAACACCAGGGCGGTGTCCTGCAGAACGCCCATCTCCTCCATCTCGAGGTGGAGGTCGGTGCCCTCACGGGTGCGCTCACCGACGCCGGCGAACACCGACGTGCCGGAGAACTCACGAGCGATACGGGTGATCATCTCCTGGATGAGCACGGTCTTGCCGACGCCTGCGCCGCCGAACAGACCGATCTTTCCGCCCTTGACGTACGGGGTGAGGAGGTCGATGACCTTGATGCCGGTCTCGAGGATCTCGGTCTTGCCCTCGAGCTGGTCGAAGGCTGGGGGCTTGCGGTGGATGCCCCACTGCTCGCCGTCGCGGCCGAGGCCGGGGCTGTCGAGGCAGTCACCGAGGGCGTTGAACACGTGGCCCTTGACGACGTCTCCGACAGGAACGGAGATCGGCTTGCCGGAGTCGCGCACGGGGGTACCGCGCACCAGTCCGTCGGTGGGCTGCATCGACACGGTGCGCACCAGGTTGTCGCCGAGGTGCTGCGCGACCTCGAGCGTCAGCGTCTTGGCGACGGCCTTCAGCTCGATCTCGGCGTGCAACGCATTGAACAGTGCGGGGATGGACCCGCGCGGGAATTCGATGTCGACGACGGGACCGATGACGCGCACGACGCGCCCGTTCTCGGACGACTTGGCGCCGGAACCCGTGCTATCGGTTACTGCTGCGGTCATGTTCAGTCTCTTCCTGAGCTCGCGGCAAGCGCGTCGACGCCGCCGACGATCTCGCTGATTTCCTGGGTGATCTGAGCCTGGCGTGCCTGGTTGGCCTGGCGTGACAGGGCATTGACCAGATCGTTGGCATTGTCCGTCGCGGCCTTCATCGCCGTACGACGGGCAGCCGATTCGGATGCAGCCGCGTCGAGCAGTGCGGCGTAGATGCGGGTGCTGATGTACTTCGGCAGCAACGCGGATAGGAGAGTGTCCGCCTCCGGCTCGAAGTCGTACTGCGCCGTGACCTCGGTGGAGGACTTGGAGTCGCTGAGCATGTCTGCACCCAGTTCGATCTCCTCGTCGTTGAAGTCGATCTCCAACGGAGCCATCCGTCGGACGGTGGGCTTGAGCGACAGCATCGACACGAACGTGGTGTAGACGATGTGCAACTCGTCGACGCCCTCGACGGTGCCTTCACCGTTGGGAGCCTCGATCTCGTCGCCCGAGCCGGCCATGAACAACTGCACGAGGTGCTTCGCGGCCTTGGCGGCATCGCCGTAGGTCGGCTGCTGCGAGAACCCGGTCCACGCACCCTTGACGTCGCGGTCGCGGAATGTGTAGTACGTCAAGCCCTTACGGCCCAGGACGTAGATGACCGGTTCCTTGCCCTCGGACTTGAGCAGCTGCTGGAGCTCCTCCGCCTCGCGCAGGATGTTCGAGTTGTATCCACCGCACTGACCCGAGTCACTGGTGACGACGAGTACCGCGGCACGCTTCGGCTCCGACCGCTCGGTGAGCAGCGGATGGTCGAGCGAACCCGACGCACTGGCCAGGGCGGAGAGCACCTTCGTGATCTCGGTGGCGTACGGCTTGGACGCCGCGACACGTGCCTGCGCCTTGGTGATGCGCGACGTGGCGATCAGTTCCTGCGCCTTGGTGATCTTCTTGATCGAGTTCGTCGATCTGATCCGGGAGCGCAACTCACGAATGCTGGGCATCTGTCACCTCACTCCCTGCTCGAAGGTAACCCGCATCACTTGCTGACAGTCTTGCGGTTGACGGTGACCTTCTCCTGGTCGACCTCGCCCTTGTCCAATGCCTCGGCCTCGGCCTCGTTGACGATGCGCTCGCCCGACGAGGTGAGGAAGCCCTGCTTGAACTCGTCCGTCGCCTTGGTCACGACGTCGGCAGCCTCGTCCTTGAGCACCTTGCCGCCGGAGATGGCGTCGAAGGCGCTCGAGGCGTTGCGGTGCAGATCCTCGAGGAGCTCGCGGTTGAAGCGGCGAACGTCCTCGACGGGGACGGTGTCGTAGTAGCCGGCGTCGACGAGGTAGATCGAGACGATCTGGTCCTCGACGGAGACGGGGCTGTACTGGTCCTGCTTGAGCAGCTCGACCCAGCGCGCACCGCGCTCGAGCTGAGCCTTGGACGCAGCGTCGAGGTCGGATGCGAAGGCGGAGAACGCCTCCAGCTCACGGAACTGAGCCATTTCCAGACGCAGCGAACCGGCGACCTTCTTCAGACCCTTGGTCTGCGCCGCGCCACCGACGCGGGACACCGAGGTGCCGACGTTGATCGCGGGACGGACACCCTTGTTGAACAGGTCCGACTCGAGGAAGACCTGGCCGTCGGTGATGGAGATGACGTTGGTCGGGATGAAGGCCGAGATGTCGTTGGCCTTGGTCTCGATGAGCGGCAGACCGGTCATCGAACCGCCACCGAGCTCGTCGGACAGCTTCGCGCAACGCTCCAGCAGACGGGAGTGCAGGTAGAACACGTCACCCGGGTATGCCTCGCGGCCCGGCGGGCGACGCAGCAGCAGGGAGATGGTGCGGTAGGCCTCGGCCTGCTTCGTCAGATCGTCGAACACGATCAGAACGTGCTTGCCCTGGTACATCCAGTGCTGGCCGAGGGCCGAACCGGTGTACGGGGCGAGCCACTTGAAGCCGGCGGAGTCGGATGCGGGAGCCGCGACGATGGTCGTGTACTCCATGGCGCCGTGCTCGTCCAAGGCGGACTTGACGCCCGCGATGGTCGAACCCTTCTGGCCGATGGCGACGTAGATGCAGCGCACCTGCTTGTCGGCGTCGCCGGACTCCCAGTTGGCCTTCTGGTTGATGATGGCGTCGACGCAGACGGCGGTCTTGCCCGTCTTGCGGTCGCCGATGATCAGCTGACGCTGGCCACGACCGATCGCGGTGAGGGCGTCGATGGCGGTGATGCCGGTGGCGAGGGGCTCCTCGACGGGCTGACGCTCGAGGACCGATGCTGCCTGGAGCTCGAGGACACGCTGCTCGTTGGACTCGATGTCGCCGAGGCCGTCGATGGGCTTGCCCAGCGGATCGATGACGCGACCGAGGAAGTTGTCACCGACGGGGACCGAGAGGACCTCGCCCGTGCGCTTGACTTCCTGGCCTTCTTCGATGTCCTGGTAATCACCGAGGATGACGGCGCCGATCTCGCGATCGTCCAGGTTCAGGGCCACGCCGAGAATGCCGCCGGGGAACTCCAGCAGCTCGTTCGACATAGCCGACGGAAGACCCGTGACGTGAGCGATGCCATCGCTCGTGTCGGACACCAGACCGACCTCTTCACGAGAGGACTCCGGTGCGTAGTTCGCCGTGTAGCTCTCGATTGCGCTACGGATCTCGTCGGAGGAGATCGTCAACTCCGCCATGTTTTCCTGCTCTCACTGTTCTGGTTGTTCCGTGTCCGGGCCGGATGAGCGGCCGCGTCGCGGAACGTGGGTGGGACGTGCGTACCGAACTAGGTGGTGCGGTGTTCTCTGATCACCTGAGCGATTTTCTCAAGGATGCGAGACGGCCCGCACCGCTGCCGTCGATGACTTCGTCGCCGACACGGACGACCAGTCCGCTCAGGAGTTCCGGATCGACCTCGACGTGGACGGTCACGGACTTGCCGTAGATACCTTCCAGCGTGGACGTGAGCCGGGCGACCTGGTCGGCGCTCAACTCGGTGCTGCTGCGGACGTGAGCGACCTCTTTGTCACGGCGGGTAGCCGCGAGCGCGGACAGTTCGCCGAACACCGTCGCCGGTGCCACACCGCGCAACCGGCCGACCGCCTGGACGGCGAGCGCCTCGGTGATCGCGGTGACCTTGCCGTAGAGCAACGTCGACAGGAGTGAGCCCGACGCCTCGGCCGGCTTGGAGCGATCCGACAGCGCCTGCTCGAGAGCAGGATCGCCGGCGATGATGCGTCCGAGCCGGAACAGCTCGTCCTCCACGGTGCCCACCTGGTCCTGATCCTGCGCGGCACGCAGGAGGGATTCACGGCCCAGGAGTACGAGCGAGTCGGTGAGGTCACGTGCCGACGACCAGTTCTGAGCGACTGCTGCCTGGAGGGCAGCGGTAGCGGCCGAGCCGATCTTGCCGTCGAACAACTTCCCCGCCAGCGCACGTCGCGCGTCGGGTGCTGCCGACGCGTCGGCCAGCGCTGCGCGCAACGGACGCTGTCCGTCGAGCACGGTCACGACACCGAACAGATCGGAGCCGGCGCCCGCCGCGGCGGACGTCGGATCCGAGGCCGAATCGAGCTCGGAGGCGAGGACCGTCCGGGCCTCGGCGAGAGCTTCACGACTCGCTGCGTACATGGTGCTCACTTCCCGCTTGCGGAATCTGCGCCGACAGAATCGAGTTCGTCGAGGAACCGATCGATCGTCCCGGCGCGCTTGACGTCGTCGGACAGCTGCTCGCCGATGACCTTCTCGGCCAGTTCGACAGCCGTACGGCCGAGGTCGGAGCGCAGTTCGGTGACGATCTGCTGACGCTGAGCCGCGAGCTGCTGGTGGCCGGAAGCCACGATGCGGTCGCTCTCGGCCTGTGCACTGGTCTTCATCTCCGCGAGGATCTGCTGGCCCTGTGTGCGTGCGTCTTCACGGATCTTGGCGGCTTCCTGGCGTGCATCGGCCAGCTGGGCGCGGTACTGCTCGAGCGCCTCCTTGGCTTCTGCCTGCGCCTCTTCTGCGCGCTTGATCCCGCCTTCGATCTTCTCCGACCGCTCCGAGAGCACCGTCTGGAAACGTGGGAGCACGTACTTCCAGAAGAAGAACCCGATGACGGCGATGCAGACCGCAGACCAGACGATGTCGTAGATCTCGGGGATCAGAGGATTGATGTCCTCTTCCCCCTCTGTCGCTGCGAGGACTGCGAATGTCGACATGGCGATCAGAAAATGAAGCCGGCGACGAGGCCGATCAGCGCGAGGGCCTCGGTGAACGCGATACCGAGGAACATGTTGGTACGGATCTGGCCGCTGAGCTCGGGCTGACGGGCGATGCCCTCGATGGCCTTACCGACCACGATGCCCACGCCGATGCCGGGGCCGATCGCTGCGAGGCCGTAACCGATGGCTCCGTAGCCTCCGCCGGTGATTTCCTGTGCTTCCTGCGCGAGGTAGCTGAGGCTCATTGTGTTTCGTTCCCTTTCTGTTGCCCACGACCGGACGGCAGCGGGTCAGGTTCTGTCGAGTGGTAGGTGGGTCAGTGAGAGTCGGCGTGCAGAGCGAGGTCTATGTAGACCGCGGTCAGCAATGCGAAGACGTAGGCCTGCAGGAAGATGACCAGCAGCTCGAACAGCGTGAAGCCGAATCCTGCGACCAACGAGAACAGTCCGAAGACCTTCATGCCGGTCGCCGCTTCGAAGAAGAAGAACTGCGTCGCGCTGAAGAACAGCACCAGCATGATGTGGCCGGCGAGCATGTTGGCCATGAGTCGCACCGTCAAGGTGAACGGGCGAAGAATGAAGGTCGAGATGAACTCGATCGGAATCAGCAGCAGGTGGAGCGCGATCGGGACGTTGGGGACCACGATGCTGCTCTTCACGTACTTGAAGAAGCCGTACTTCTTGATGCCGACGTAGTTGAAGACCACGTACGCCAGCGCCGCGAGCACGATGGGCATACCCACTCGTGCGTTCGAGGAGATGTTGATGAAGGGAATGACGCCCGAGAAGTTGAGGAAGAGCACCGCGAAGAAGATGGTCGCGATGACGGGCAGGAATCGCTTGCCCTGTTCCTTGCCCAGTACCTCGTCGGCGATCTGATCCTTGACGAAGCCCAGGGCCATCTCACCGACGTTCTGGATACCGCGAGGCACGATCTTCGGGCTGCGCATCGCGAGGCTGAAGAAGGCGAGCAGCACGACCGTCATCAGGATGCGGACCAACATCAACCGATCGAGTTCGAACGGGGTGCCCTCGAACAGGACGGCCGGTGGGAAAAAGTCGGTCAATGACGGCGGATGGAACTCCGCGGCCAGGTTGGTGACGCTCAGCGGTCTCTCCCGTGTTCGGCCGCAGGCGAAGGACACCCACGGTTCGATCGGACATATGGCGGTCGGGCACGATCGGGCTCGGACGAACTAGCAAGTCGACTCGGGTCGGCTCGAGTAGTCGTCAGCCGCGAAGGGCCATGATGGCCCCGCGTCTGTCGGGTGTCGGCGACTTCGTCGACTCGGTGACGTAACGCCGTCCGGGCGCTCCATCGTCGTGTCCACACTCTCACATGGGCTGCACAACAGGAAACGGCTCCGGTGACGTCGATCACCTGCAAGAACCGTCCCGCACGCAACAATTGTGTCCGTTACGCCCGGTAAGCCCTTGCTCGAAGTGGAACTTTATCAACACAATGCCGTGCGCTGCGTCGGGGGTGGTTCCGACGGAGACTCTACTACAAAAGGTCGTACTACTCGACGTCCGAGTCGGGGTCTCCCGCGGGCGAATCGACGTACGGAACACGCTGACGGAAGATGCCGTACATCTCCGCGCCGAGCACGATCACCAAGGCCGCGAGCACCACGATGCCCAGCGTCGGCCGGTTGTAGAAGTCCATTCCCCGGAGCAGTCCGAGCACGATGACGGCGATCAGCATCTTGACGATCCAGCCGCCGAGAAGCACCGCGCCCACAGCGGTGGGCTGCAATTTCGCCGACAGCAGCACCGACACCGCGGTCGCCAGGATGAACAGACCACCCACGGCGGAACCGAGAAGCGCGCCCCACAGACCCTCCAGGCCTGCAGCCAGGACGGCGACGACCGACGCGACGACGGCGAGCGCGATCAACGCGATCACCCCGTAGCGGACGGCGGCGCGCAACGGTGCGGTCGAGGACGGAATCGGCGAGGGCGAGAAAGTCACGGCGTGAAGGCTACCGGCGCCGCGGGTCGCGGATGGACGGCACGGCCGTGACGACCAAGGCGAAGACCAGCCCTCCGGCCAGCAGGAGAACCACGATGCGCCGGTCGATCAACGACGCGCCGACCGCTCCGAAGGCCAGCACCCCGACCCACAAGTAGATGAGCAGGACGACTCGTCGGTGCGAGTGGCCGATCTGCAGCAGACGGTGGTGCAGGTGCATCTTGTCCGGGCTGAAAGGGCTGCGACCTGCGCGTGTGCGTCGGACGATGGCCAGGAGGAGGTCGAGGATCGGGATGAACGTGATGGCGCCGACCAGGAGCAACGGCGTCAGCAGACCGAGAAGATCGCGTGTTCCGTACGCGCTGAGACTGATCCGGCCCGACGCGCTGGTCGCGACGGTGGCCAGCATGAGTCCGATGACCATGGAACCCGAATCGCCCATGAAGATCCGTGCCGGCTGGAAGTTGTGTGGCAGAAATCCCAGGCAGGCGCCGGCCAGTGCGGCGGCGATCATGGCCGGTGGGTACGCGCTCACGTCGCCGCCCTGCTCGTGCAGAAGACCGACGGAGAAGATGCAGATGGCCACGGCGGCGATCAGACCGACACCCGCGGCAAGGCCGTCGAGACCGTCGATGAAGTTCATCGCGTTGATCATCACCACGGCGATGAGCACCGTGACCAGACCTGCCTGGAGTTGGTCGAGGATCAGCGTCGACCCCTCGCCCCACGGTAGGTAGAGCAGGTACCAACTGACACCCATCAACACCAGCACACCCGCTGCGGTGACCTGGCCGGCGAACTTGGTCAGCGCGTCCAGTCCCCACCGATCGTCGACGATGCCGACGGCGACGATGATCGCGCCGGAGACCAGTGCCGCCTGCACGTCGGTGGTGAACTCGAAACCGCGAGTCAGCGCCGGCAGCTTCTGCGCGAAGAGCAGCGCGACCAGCAGACCGAGGTAGATACCGATGCCGCCGAGCCGCGGCGTCGGCGTCACGTGGACATCGCGTTCGCGTGGGATGGCGACGGCACCGAACTTCAGCGCGACGATGCGGACAGCGCCGGTGACAAGGAACGTGACGACGGCCGCCGTCAGCATCACCAGCAGCAGCTCACGGATGGGAACGCCGGCACCGCCGTCCGACTGCGCCAGCAGCGCACTCGTGTGCGCGGGCGCCGCCGTCAGCACGGACGGACCGCGGTCGACGCCGTCATGCGTCAGGCGCTTCCGGCGACGAGCGACTCCGCGGGAACGCCGAGAACCTCGGCGATCTCGGAGGTCGACACGGCGCCGACCCGGAGGATGCGAGGAGTGTCCCCGGTGAGGTCGACGATGGTCGACGCGAGAGCGTGTTCGGCGGGGCCACCGTCGAGGTAGACCGCTGCCGATCCGCCCAACTGCGCCTGAGCGTCCGCTGCCGTGACCGCGGGGGGTCGACCGGAGATGTTCGCGCTCGACACTGCGAGGGGGCCGACGGTGCGCAGCAACTCCAGCGCGACCGGATGCAGGGGCATGCGCAACATGACGGTTCCGCGGGCGTCACCGAGGTCCCATGCCAGCGACGGCGCCTGATGCACGACGAGGCTCAATGCCCCGGGCCAGAACGCGCGAATGAGGTCGCGCGCGGCCTGCCGCACGCCCAGGACCAGCCCGTCGATGGTGTGCCACGACCCGACCAGAACCGGAACGGGCATGTCCCGACCTCGTCCCTTCGCCCGGAGCAGGTCGGTGACAGCACTGCTGTCGAAAGCGTCCGCAGCGAGGCCGTAGACGGTGTCGGTCGGCATCACGACCAGTCGGCCGGACGACAACGCGCGGTGCGCGGCATCGAGACCTGCCGCGCGAGAGGCGGAATCGGAGCAGTCGTAGACGGTGGACACCCGGCCCATCTTGCCACTGAGCCTCTCCGACCACGGCGGGCCGGTGAGCGGTGTCGAAACGTTCCGGTCGGTCAGGTTGCCCGGCGACGTCGACGAGCGACGACGAAGCGAGGACGATCCGCCAGATCACGGTGCTGCGAGACGTCGCCGAACACCGCGCGGCGCTCCATGAGATCGACGACCCGATCGCCGTGCGAGTCGTCGTGCTCGATGCCCACTCCCCCGTCGATCGAGAGCCATCGGGCGATGTTCGCGATCATCGGCTCGATGACCGAGAGGCCGTCGGCTCCTCCGAACAGGGCGATGTGGGGATCGTGGTCGACGACCTCCGGATCCAGTGCCGCCCCGTCCGGTATGTAGGGCGGATTGGCGACGATCAGATCGACGGTGCCGTCGAGTTCCGTCAGCAGGGTCCGGTCCGTCACGTCGCCGTGGTGCAACGTGATCGGTGTGTCCCCGTCGGAGGCACGGAGATCGGCATTGCGCCGGGCCCATGCCAAGGCGTGCGGATCCTTCTCGACGGCGTGGACGACGGCGTCGGGGCGGGCATGCGCGATCGCCAGCGCCAACGCCCCGCTCCCCGTGCACAGATCCAGCACGACCGGCGGGTGCCGTCCGGCGGACTCGAGGAAGGCCAGCGCCCATGCGAGAAGCAGCTCGGTCTCGGGCCGCGGCACGAACACGCCGGGGCCGACCTCGACGTCGATCTCACCGAGCGGAGAGGTACCGATGATGTGCTGCAACGGGATTCGCTTCGCCCGTTGCGCGACGGTGGCGCGATAGGCCTCCGCGATCTCCGGCTCGACCAACGGCGTCAGACCGAGTCGACCGCGAGGAACCGACAGAAGATGCGACGCGAGAAGTTCCGCGTCCACTCGTGGACTGGGGACACCTGCCTCGGTCAGCACACGGGTTGCCTCGAGAATGGCCAGACGTAACGGAACGCGACTCACGTCCGTCAGCATCGCACCCGGGTCACTCGGCCTGGAGACGCGCCTGCCTGTCCGCGGCCGCGAGCGCGTCCAGCAGAGCGTCCATGTCGCCGTCCAGCACCGCGTCGAGGTTGTGCGACTTGAACCCGATGCGATGGTCCGTGATGCGGTTCTCGGGGAAGTTGTAGGTCCGGATGCGCTCGGAACGGTCCACCGTACGAACCTGACTCGCACGCCCGGCCGCGGCTTCCTTGTCCGCCGCTTCCTCCGCCGCGGCCTGCAGCCGTGACGCGAGCACCTGCATCGCGCGCGCCTTGTTCTGCAGCTGCGAACGCTCGTTCTGGCAGGTGACGACGATGCCCGTCGGCAGATGGGTGATGCGGACGGCCGAGTCTGTCGTGTTGACGCCCTGGCCACCCTTGCCCGAGGACCGGTAGACGTCGATGCGCAGATCCGTCTCGTCGATCTGGACGGCTTCGACCTCGTCCTGCTCGGGGTAGATGAGGACACCCGCCGCAGAGGTGTGCACGCGGCCCTGCGACTCGGTGACGGGAACGCGCTGCACGCGGTGGACACCGCCCTCGAACTTGAATCGCGACCACACCCCGTCGGCGGTGTCGGTGCGGGCCTTGATCGACAACGTCGCTTCCTTGTAGCCGCCCAGATCGGAGATGTTCGCGTCGAGGATCTCCACGCGCCACCCGTGTCGCTCGGCGTAGCGCACGTACATACGCGCGAGATCCGCAGCGAACAACGCGGACTCTTCGCCGCCCTCCCCGGACTTGACCTCGAGCACGACGTCGTCGGCGTCGTGGGGGTCGCGAGGAGCCAACAGATCGGTGAGCGCAGTGTCCAGCTGCAGCACGGTCGCCTCGAGGGCAGGGATCTCGGCAGCGAAACTCGCATCGTCGGCGGCCAACTCACGGGCGGCCTCGAGATCGTCCCTGGCGGCGGCGAGTTTGGCGTGCACGCTCATGATCGGGGCGAGTTGCGCGAACCGCTTACCGGCGCGACGGGCGGCAGCGGGGTCGTCGTGAAGCGAGGGGTCGGACAGGTCGCGCTCGAGTCCGGCGTGCTCCGCCAGGATGTCGTCGATCGCGGACGGTGTCGCGGAGGCGGCCACGGTGTTCTCCCTGTCGAACCCTGAATGAAGCTGGCGAGAAATGGTGCGGAAACGACCGACGCCCGCTCCGAGAAGAATCTCGGAACGGGCGTCGGTGTGAGAGCTAGCTGTCTGCGTCGGCCTTCTTGCCGGCGCGCTTGCCGTAGCGAGCCTCGAAGCGTGCAACGCGGCCGCCCGTGTCGAGGATCTTCTGCTTGCCCGTGTAGAACGGGTGGCACTGCGAGCAGACCTCGACGTTGATGCGATCCGCCGAGTTGGTGCTGTGCGTCTCGAAAGTATGTCCGCAGCCACAGACGACGGTTGTCGCCGTGTACTCGGGGTGGATTCCTGCCTTCATGGGTGTCCCTTTCATGGTCGCCGGGTCGCCTCGACTGTCGAGTGCGTGAACCGGAACCGGACTCGGCCGTTCAGTATGCCAGAGCCACTCTCTGCCCTGGTAATCGTCTCAACGTCGGTGAGGAGGCTGCGTATTCCTCACCGACGTCGAGTGCTGTCCGTCAGTCGTTCGACGAACCGGGAGCGGTCTTCGAAACTTCCATCAGGAATTCGAGATTGTTCTTGCTCTTCTTGAGCCGGTCGACCAGAAGGTCGATCGCCTGGTGCGAATCCAGACCCGACAGCACGCGACGCAGCTTGTGCACCACGGCGGCCTCGTCGGGTGCCAGCAGCAACTCGTCGTGACGGGTGCTCGACGGGTTGATGTCGACGGCCGGGAACACGCGACGCTCGGCGATCTTGCGATCGAGCTTGAGCTCCGCGTTACCGGTGCCCTTGAACTCCTCGAAGATGACCGTGTCGCCGGTGGAGCCGGTCTCGACCATGGCGGTCGCGATGATCGTGAGCGATCCGCCGTGCTCGATGTTGCGGGCTGCACCCAGGAAACGCTTCGGCGGGTAGAGCGCGGTCGAGTCGACACCACCGGAGAGGATGCGGCCCGATGCCGGTGAGCTGTTGTTGTATGCACGACCCAGACGGGTGATCGAGTCCAGGAGCACGACGACGTCGCGGCCGTCCTCCACCAGACGCTTCGCCCGCTCGATGGCGAGTTCCGCCACCGAGGTGTGATCGCCCGGCGGGCGGTCGAACGTCGAGGCGATGACTTCGCCCTTGACGCTGCGCTGCATGTCCGTGACTTCCTCGGGACGCTCGTCCACGAGGATGACCATCAGGTAGCACTCCGGGTTGTTGATCGCGATCGCGTTGGCGATGCTCTGCAACACGCTGGTCTTACCGGCCTTGGGCGGGCTCACGATCAACGCGCGCTGGCCTTTGCCGATGGGCATGACCAGGTCGATGATGCGCGTGGTCAGGATGTTCTGTTCCGTCTCGAGGCGCAGTCGCTGGTTCGGGTACAGCGGTGTCAGCTTGTTGAACTCGGCGCGCTTACGCGTGCCGTCCGGCGCCGCACCGTTGACCGTGTCCAGCCGCACCAGCGGATTGAACTTCTGACGCGCACCGTTCTGCTCACCCTCGCGAGCGACCCGCACCGCACCGGTCAGCGCGTCACCGCGACGCAAACCGTTGCGACGCACCATGTTCATCGACACGTACACGTCGTTCGGTCCCGCGAGGTATCCCGAGGTCCGGACGAAGGCGTAGTTGTCCAGGACGTCGAGAATTCCGGCGACGGGCTGCAACACGTCGTCGTCACGAAGTTCGGGCTCGCGCTCGCGGTCGCGCTGGTTGCCGCCGCCGTCGGGGGCACCGTCACGATCGCGTCCACGGCGACGCTCACGGAAGCGACGACCTCTGCGGCCGCGGCCCTCGCCGTCCTCGTCTCCCCGATTGTCGTCACGAGGTCCGTTGTCGCGCGGACCCTGGTTGCGGTCACCCTGGTTGCGATCGCGGTCGTTGCGATCATTGCCCTGGTTCCGGTCACCCTGGTTCCGGTCGTTGCGATCGTTGCCCTGGTTCCGGTCGCCCTGGTTCCGGTCGCCCTGGTTGCGGTCGCCCTGGTTGCGGTCGTTCTGATTGTTCTGGTTGCGACCCTGACGCTCGCGACGGGGACGCTCACCGTTCTGACGGTCACCCTGGGCACCGTCGTTCTGGCCGTTGTCGCCCTGGTTGCGGTCGCCCTGATTGCGGTCGGCCTGGTTGCGATCACCCTGGTTGCGATCACCCTGGTTGCGATCACCCTGGTTGCGATCACCCTGGTCACGATCGGCCTGCTGGCGGACGTTCCGGTTGTCCGTCTCGGACGGCGCGTCGGCGACGGGAGCGGTAGCCGGCGCGTCGGAGGCGGCGGGTGCCGAGGCACCGTTCTCGGACGTGTCGGACGTCGACTCGGCGGCACCTGCGCGGCGGGTCGCTCCTCGGCGGCTACGCGTGCGGCGCGGCCCCTCCGAGTCGTCGGTGTCCTGGCGCGAGTCCGTCGACTCGGGCGACGAGGTCGGTGTCGAGTCGGCGGGCGCCTTCTCGGCGGGCGGGGCGGACTCGACGGCAGGTGTGCCGGAGTCGGTTCGTTCGGGGGCGGCAGATCGGCTCACCCGCGGCGCGCGCGACGGCGCCTCGGTGGCGGCAGCCGAGGCAGGGACCTGCTTCGACTGGATTGCGGCGACCAGGTCGCCCTTGCGCATACCGGAGACTCCCTTGATCCCGAGTTCGGAGGCGAGGCCCCTGAGTTCGGTCAACACCATCCCGGACAGTCCGGCGCCGCGACGCGCGGACGTGCGCGAACGGGTCTCGGATTGCGGTGCAGGCGCAGTAGTCATATCCGTATCGGTCACGGAGGTCCTTTCCTTCCCTCGCGCGCCAGGTGCGCAGATCGAGGGTTCGTCCCGCAGTTCGACTCGCATGTCGAACTCGGATGCCGCGTACGTTCGCGTCGCACAGAAGAGCGAAGGCTGATCCAGGATGTGACATCACTGGTGACCGTGACACCGATCCGAGAGGAGTGCGGCGCCGTCGGAGCAGGAGGCCGGAAAGAAATGCCCTGGAGAAATCGGCGCTGACTGCGCACGATGTACGGACGCGAACCACAATAGCCGTGATCACGGGTACGGGCAAGAATCCGCGTGTCAGCGCGTCGCGACCCCGTCGGCGATGTCGAGTTCCATCACGGTCATGCCGTCGTCCTCCGCGCGGGAGACGAGGTCCCGGCCGATCGACGACGTTCCGAGCACCAGGACCGTCGGGCCGGCTCCGGACACCGTGGCGGCGTGGCCCTGTGCGCGCAGTGTCTCCATCCATCGCGTCGTCAGCGGCAGCGCCGAGGCGCGGTAGGGCTGATGGAGCCGATCCTCCGTCGAGAGCATCAGCAGATCCGGCCGGGACGTCAACGCGATCACCGCGAGCGCGGACCTACTGGCATTGAAGGCGGCATCGCGGTGCGGCACCAGGTCCGGCAGCAACCCACGAGTCTGTGCGGTGGACGACCGTTCGGTCGGGATGAACACGGTCGCACCGATGTCGGGGTGCACGGACAGCCGTTCGGCCGAATACGAGCGGGGGCCTTCCGGCGGACCGGATTCGTGACTCCACGACACGACGGCCCCACCGAGAACACTGGCCGACGCGTTGTCGGGGTGCCCCTCGAACTCCGATGCGAGTTGCACCATCTGGGCCGGGGACAGCGCCAGCGAGGGATCGACGGACGCTGCGAGGCAGTTGGCCGCGGCCAGCCCTCCGACGACGGCCGAGGCGGACGAGCCGAGGCCCCGTGAATGCGGAATCCGGTTGTGGCAGCGGACTTTCAAGCCGTCGGCCCACACTCCTGCGGACTCGAGACCGCGCTCGATGGCCCGCACGACCAGGTGGGACGGACCCCAGGGAACCTCGCGCGCGCCCTCACCGTCGACCTCGATGTCCAGCCCGGATTCTGCGACGGTGACCGTGACGTCGTCGTGCAGACCCAGCGCCAGCCCCAGAGTGTCGAAACCCGGGCCGAGATTCGCACTCGACGCGGGTACCCGGGCATGGGCGACCGTTCCGGTGGCCAACGTCCTCGTCACGGTGTGCGGCCCGTTCACTACGCCGGCTCGGGGAGCGCGGCGCGTCCGCCGATTCGCCGGGTCATTCGGACGTGCCCTCCAGGCGCAGGACACTGGTCACGGACGTCACGATCTCGAGCTCGGTCAAGGCGGCGACCGTCGCGGCCAGCGCCGATTCCTTCGCGCGGTGTGTCACGACGACGAGACGTGCGTGCTCGCTCGCGCCCTCCTGACGCACCGTGGAGATACTGACGTCGTTCTTCGCGAACTCTGCTGCGACGGCGGAGAGAACGCCCGCGCGATCGGCTACCTGCATGTTCACGTGGTACCGAGTGGGCGTGTCCCCCATCGGTGCGACGGGGAGCTTCGCGTAGGTGGATTCTCCGGGTCCGCGGCCGCCGTAGAACTTGTTGCGCGCCGCCATCACCAGGTCGCCCATCACGGCCGATGCCGTCGGTGCTCCGCCTGCGCCCTGACCGTAGAACATCAGTCGCCCGGCAGCTTCGGCCTCGACCACCACGGCGTTGAACGCACCGGACACCGAGGCGAGCGGATGCGACAACGGCACCAGGGACGGGTAGACGCGAACGGAGATGCGGTCGTTGCCCTCGTCGTCGGTCACTCTCTCGCACAGGGCGAGCAGCTTCACGGTGCAGTCGAAGGCACGAGCCGTCGCGATGTCGGATGCGGTGATCGAGGAGATGCCCTCGCGGTACACGTCGGCCGACGTGACGCGGGTGTGGAACGCCAGCGATGCCAGGATCGCTGCCTTGGCCGCGGCGTCGTAGCCCTCGACGTCGGCGGTGGGATCGGCCTCGGCGTAGCCCAGGCGGCCTGCTTCGACGAGGGTGTCGGCGTAGTCCGCGCCCGTCTCGTCCATCGCCGACAGGATGAAGTTCGTCGTGCCGTTGACGATGCCGACGACCCGGTTGACGCGGTCCCCCGCCAGCGACTGCATCAGCGGACGCACCACCGGAATGGCCCCGGCCACAGCAGCTTCGAAGTACAGATCAGCGCGGTGCTTCTCCGCCGCATCGGCGAGCTCACCGGTGTACTCGGCGAGCAGCGCCTTGTTCGCCGTGACGACGGACTTCCCCGCGTTGAGCGCGGCCAGGATGAGTTCGCGTGCCGGTTCGATGCCGCCGAGCACCTCGACGACCAGGTCGACGTCGTCGCGGGCGACCAGTGCGTCGACGTCCGTCGTCAACAGCTCGGGATCGATGCCGCGATCCTTGTCGAGGTCACGGACCGCCACGCCCCGAAGAATCAGCGGGGCACCGACGCGCGCGGTGAGGTCGGTGGCGTGCTCGAGCAGGATCCGCACGACCTCGCTGCCGACGTTTCCCATGCCGAGTACGGCGACGCCGATGGGCTTGTCGACGGGGCTCACGAACGCCGCGGCCCCCGTGGCCTGTGTCGAATCCGTGGACTGTGTCGCTTCTGGTGCGGTCACCGGTCTACCTCCAAGCTGAGCAGGTCGTCGAACGTTTCGCGGCGGAGCACGAGGCGTGCTTCGCCATCCCGCACGGCGACGACGGCCGGACGAGGCAAGAGGTTGTACCGCGAGGACATCGAGTAGCAGTACGCGCCGGTGGCACCGACAGCGAACAGGTCGCCGGGACCGAGGTCCTCGGGCTGCCACGTGTCGCGGATGACGATATCGCCGCTCTCGCAGTGCTTTCCGACGATTCGAGCCAGAACTGGGGAGGCTTCGGACGTACGCGAGGCAAGCAGTCCGACGTACTCGGCCTGGTACAGCGAGGTACGGATGTTGTCGCTCATACCGCCGTCGACGCTGATGTAGCGACGGGTGCGGTTCGAGTCGACCGTGACGTCCTTGACGGTGCCGACCTCGTACAGCGTGACCGTTCCGGGGCCGGCGATGGCGCGACCGGGCTCGACAGCCAGTGTCGGAGTGGCGATACCGGCAGCAGCGGACTCGGTCTCGACGATGTGGGTGAGCTTCGCGGCGAGCTGATCGACCGGCGGCGGATTGTCGCCCGTCACGTAGTGGATTCCCATGCCGCCACCGAGGTCGACCACCGTGATCTGCGACGTCTTCTCAGGTCCGAACTCCGCCTTGATGTCTCGGAGGAGACCGATCACGCGATGCGCCGCCAGCTCGAAACCGTCGACCTCGAAGATCTGGGAACCGATGTGCGAGTGCAGTCCGACCAGTCGCAGATTGTCCGTCTCGAACACCCGTGCCACGGCGCGCAGTGCACTGCCGTCGGAGAGCGAGAAGCCGAACTTCTGGTCCTCGTGAGCGGTGGCGATGAACTCGTGCGTGTGCGCCTCGACGCCGACGGTGATGCGGATCAACACGTCCTGCACGGTGCCTGCGGCGCCCGCGATCTCGTCGAGCCGGTCGATCTCGATCATGGAGTC
Source organism: Rhodococcus sp. Leaf247 (assembly GCF_001426185.1). Taxonomy (GTDB): domain Bacteria; phylum Actinomycetota; class Actinomycetes; order Mycobacteriales; family Mycobacteriaceae; genus Rhodococcoides. The sequence continues at coordinate 23,270 of NZ_LMRP01000002.1, forward strand.
GAGCACCACGTGCTCCACCCCGGCGCGAACTCCGGCGTCGAGCTCGGCACGGGACTTGTTGTTGCCGTGCATGGCAATTCGATCGGCCGGGAAACCTGCGTTCAGAGCGATCGCGAGCTCACCACCGGAACACACGTCGAGCGAGAGACCCTCGTCGGCGACCCACCGGGCGATCTCCCCGCACAGGAACGCTTTCGACGCGTAGTGCACGCGCTCGGGTGCACCGAAGGCCTCGGCCATCTCGCGGCACCGCGACCGGAAGTCGTCCTCGTCGATGACGAACAACGGGGTGCCGTACGTCTCGGCCAGCTCCGTCACCGACACTCCCGCGAGCGTCACCACACCGTCGTCACCACGAACAGCATTGCGAGGGAACACCTTCGGATGCAGGTCGGTCATACCGGCTGCGTTCGCGGGACGTTCGGGAGTTCCGGATCCGGTGGCCGGCTCCGCGTGACGCGGGCCGGCGGGATGCGCGCTCACATCTTCTCCGGTGCGCTGACGCCGAGCATGGCGAGGCCGTTGGCCAGGACCTGGCGGGTGGCGTCGCCGACGGCGAGGCGGGCGGTGTGGACGGGCATCGGTTCCTCGTCTCCTCGGGGCAGGACACGGCATGCGCCGTAGAAGCGGTGGTACGCGCCCGCCAGTTCCTCGGCGTACCGCGCGATGCGGTGCGGCTCCCGCAGAGCTGCGGCGCTGGCGACGACGCGGGGGAACTCTCCGATGGTGCGGATGAGATCACCTTCGGCGGCATGGGTCAGCAACGAGAAGTCCGGGTTCTCGGCGGAGACACCGAGTTCCTCGGCGCCGCGTGCGAGAGAACACAACCGGGCGTGCGCGTACTGCACGTAGTAGACCGGGTTGTCGTTGCTCCTGCTCGCCCACAGGGCGAGGTCGATGTCGATGGACGAATCCACCGACGAGCGGACCATGACATACCGCGCGGCATCGATACCGATGGCGTCGATGAGATCGTCGAGCGTGATCACCGTGCCGGCGCGCTTGCTCATCTTGACGGCGACACCGTCGCGCACGAGGTTGACCATCTGACCGATGAGAACCTCGACCGTCGCCGGGTCGTCGCCGAAGGCGGCAGCGGCGGCCTTCAGGCGACCGATGTAGCCGTGGTGGTCGGCGCCGAGCATGTAGATGCAGAGGTCGAACCCGCGCGAGCGCTTGTCCTGGAAGTACGCGATGTCACCTGCGATGTACGCCGCGTTCCCGTCGCTCTTGACGACGACGCGGTCCTTGTCGTCCCCGTACTCGGTACTGCGGAGCCACCAGGCTCCGTCCTTCTCGTACAGGTTGCCGGAACTCTTGAGCGTCTCCACGGCGCGGTCGACGGCACCGGACTCGAAGAGCGAGTTCTCGTGGAAGTACACGTCGAAGTCGGTACCGAAGTCGTGCAGATCCGACTTGATCTTCGTGAACATTGCGTCGACACCGATGGCGCGGAACACTTCCTGCCGCTCGTCGTCGGGCAGATCCATGACGTCCGGACGCTGCGCGAGGACGGTTGCGGCGATCTCGGTGATGTACTCCCCCGCGTACCCGTCCTCCGGCGCCGGCTGTCCCGAGGCGGAGGCGACGAGAGAGCGTGCGAACCGGTCGATCTGCGCGCCGTGATCGTTGAAGTAGTACTCCCGCGTGACGGCTGCGCCGCGCGAGGTGAGGATGCGTCCGAGCGCATCGCCGACCGCAGCCCACCGGGTACCGCCCAGGTGCACGGGACCGGTGGGGTTGGCCGAGACGAACTCGAGGTTGATCGAGGTGCCCGTGAGCTCGTCGGACCAGCCGTACTGCACACCTTGGCGCTGGACGCGCTCGACGATGGCACCCTGCGCGGACTTCGCGAGTCGGATGTTGAGGAAGCCGGGGCCGGCGACATCGACCTCGTCGACCGCGTCGGCAGCAGCGAGGGCCTCGGCGAGCCAGCCGGCCAGATCGCGGGGGCTCACACCGGCTTTCTTGGCCACCTGCATCGCCACGTTGCTGGCGTAGTCGCCGTGTTCCGGGTTACGCGGACGGTCGAGCGTGACGGTCTCGGGCAGCACGGCAGGGTCGAGTCCGTGCTCGGTGAGCACGGTCGCCGCGGTAGCACGCAGCAGTTCGGCGAGATCGGCGGGAGTCACGGGGCCTTATCCTATGGTCTCGCCACACCGCGGCCCGACCGCGGTCACCACTGGTCGTCCGCGGTGCGCATCAGCACACGCTCAGACTCGCTCCGTACAGTGGTGCTGCCTCGAGTAAGTGGCCACTCATTCCTCGATCGAAAGAGCGCTCCGACCATGCCAAGCGGTTCCGACAAGAAATCTGGAAAGTCAGCCAAGGCCATCAAGGCTGCCAGCAAGACCGGCACCCGGAACAAGGGTGGCGTTCCCTCCAGTGTGGGGTCGGGCAAGCGTCGTCAGATTCCGTGGCTCACGATCGCGGCGACCGTCGTGGTCGTCGCGCTGATCGGCGCCCTGGCCTGGAACCTGGTGCCCAAGTACCAGGACCGTGCGGAAGCGCAGAAGTTCGCGCCGACGGAGCAGAACCAGGATCCCTCGACCGGTATCGACGGCGTCGTCAAGCAGGACTACCCCGCTGCTCTGCACGTCACGGGTGCGCAGCGCGTCGCGTACGACCAGTCACCGCCCTTCGGCGGACCGCACGACCAGGTCTGGGCCAACTGCATGGGCACCGTGTACCCGGACGGGCTGCGCACCGAGAACGCCGTGCACTCGCTCGAGCACGGCGCCGTGTGGATCGCCTACAACCCGGACGAGCTCAGCGAGGATCAGATCGCGACGCTGTCGTCCAAGGTCGAGAACCAGCAGTACATGCTGATGTCCGCGTACCCCGGCCTCGACTCCCCCATCTCCCTGCAGTCGTGGGGCCACCAGCTGAAGCTGGACAGTGTCGACGACCCGCGCATCGACCAGTTCATCTCAGCCCTGCGCCTGAACCGGTACGCGTACCCCGAGGTCGGCGCCAGCTGCTCGACGACGCCCGAGACGTTCGATCCCGACAACCCGCCGCCCTTCGACCCGTCGGCTCCCGGCGCGGACGCAGTCCCGATGAGCGGTGAGGGCATCGCGCCCGACACGTCCGAGATCACCGGCACGGACCAGCTGCCCAGCGGCCTGCAGCTGCCCAGTGACGTGCAGCTGCCCAGCGGGACGGTCCCCACACCGTGACCACGACGGCGACGCAGGACGCACCACCCGGGCAGCGGAGCCAGCGCTCCGCCCTCCTGGTACTCGGGGCGGTCGCGCTCCTGGTGGTGGGATTCGCCATCGGCTTCCTCGCGCAGACACCCCTTCGTGACGACGCCGCGCCGAACCCGGGTGCGGACTCCGTCGACGTCGGCTTCTCGCAGGACATGACCGTGCACCACAACCAGGCCATCGAGATGGCCACCCTCGCGCTCAGCGGGGCATCCGACCCCCTGGTGAAGAACCTGGCGTACGACATCCTGACCACGCAGCAGAACCAGGCCGGGCAGATGCAGGGATGGCTGGCGCTCTGGGACGCCGCTCCGCTTCCGACCGGTGGCTACATGGGCTGGATGACGGACGACGGCGGGCACTCGATGTCCGGCATGGGCGGATCGTCGATGACCGGGCCGGTGCAGACGATGCCGGGAATGGCCTCCACTCAGGACATGACGGACCTCCGCGCCGCGTCGGGACCTGCGCTCGACGTCCTGTTCCTGCAGTTGATGCTTCGTCATCACCAGGGCGGGCTGACGATGATGCAGTACGGCGAGGTCCATGCCGAGACACCCGCCGTGCGGAACCTGGCTCGGACGATGGTGAACACCCAGACGTCCGAGGCGCAGTTGATGACGCAGATGCTCACGGAGAAGGGCGCTGCGCCGCTCTGACTCGAGCATGCGCTACTCTTGGGTCTGCCCGAACGGCACGCCGGAATTCTTCCGGTGCGCCCCCGTAGCTCAGGGGATAGAGCGTCCGCCTCCGGAGCGGAAGGCCGCAGGTTCGAATCCTGCCGGGGGCACCATCACTCGCGATCCGCGAGCATCTGCATCACCGCATCCGCCGCACGGCGGGCCGTCGGCTTCCTGGTCGGAGCCAGATCGTGTCCGGCCTCCTCGATCGTCACGACGGTAACGGGTGCGCCGATGAGCGCAGTGTGCTCCGCCATTTCCTCGCCGGTCGCGAAGGTGTCCCGCGAGCCGTGCACCACGACCGTCGGCACCCGAATGTCCGGGAAGTGCTCCGTGCGCAGAGTCTCCGGCTTCTTCGGTGGATGCAGCGGATAGGACAGCGCCAGAAGCCCGTCGGCGATCCGAGGTTCCTCGGCGACGAGCATCGAGGCCTGCCGTCCCCCGTACGAGTGCCCTCCCACGATCATCGGGACATCGGATCGCATCGCGGTCACCGCGGCAGCGATTCCGGCGCGGTCGGCCGCCGCGCCCGCCCGGTTCGGAGGCCCCTTGGGCCGGGCCTGCCGGAACGGGAGATCGATGCGAGCGACTCGAATGCCCCGCTCGGCCAACTCGGTGGCCACGTGCACGAGAATCGCTGCGTGACAAGTGCTTCCGGCCCCGTGCGCCAGCACTGCCGTCGCGACGACAGGCCCCACCGGATCGTGGATCACCCCGGAGATGCCGTCCGCCGTCCAGTCGCGAGTCATCCACGGGACGGTAATGCAGAACGGGCACCGACCGCAGTGGTCGATGCCCGTCCGCTCGCGCGTCGGATGTCAGGGAACCTGCGTCAGCCCCACGGTGGGGAAGAAGGCGCAGGTCTTGCCGTCGTGGGACACCTGCCCGAAGACCGCGGAGAGCACGGTGCCGGAACCCGTCGCGACGGGCGCGAGGCGCACGCCGGCGTTGGGGAACTTGGAGAGGTTGTTGTTCAGCAGGTCACGGCCGATGGTCTTGAACGGTTCGCCGAGCGGCTCGATGATCTCGGAGAGGATCACGTCGGTGAGCCCGCCCATGTCCGCGAACCCGCCCTTCAGGGAGTTCACGTTGAACCACGCCACCTGCATGCCGGACTTGTCGGCGCCGTCGTTGACGATGCCGCCCGGTGCGGGGACGAAGGCGTACAGCGTCTCGCCGGGATCGGCGATCGTGGTGTCGATGCCGGGGAGGGACGGGATGCTGACACCCGGAACCTTCGGGGTGTACGGCCCGGGAGCAGCGCCGGCCACAGCGGGAACGATGCCCAGCGGTGCGCCCGGCAGCGCCGAGCAGTTGATGGCCGCCGTCGGGTAGAAGAACGGGGTCAGGCCGAATCCGCTGAGAAGACCGTTCGCGGCGTTCAGCAGGGCCAGGGGGTCGGTACCGGCCGGTTCGGCGACATCGACGCTGGGCGCAGCTCCGGCGACGGCCCTGGCGGCAGCGAGCGCGGCATCACCCGGAGCGGCGGAGCCTTCGAGCGTGGACAGGGCCTGCTGCAGCGGATCCGCTGCCGGGACGACAGGTTCAGCGGATGCAACGGCCGGGAACACGAGGGCTCCGGCACAGGCGATGGCCATGACGGCGATCGACCGACGTGATGAACGCATGGGGTACTCCTCGAACTGGGGGGCAGATGCGGGGTTGGGGGAACCGCCTGGTCCGATTCGACCACGAGAATCGTCAGGTCACGGTCGTCGAGACTGCATTGATACCAAAGTGTCGCATGATGCTGATGTGACGGACGTGGTTCGACGGCACCCGCACGCTGTCGGCGCTCGAGGCCCCCGACGTGGGAAGATCACGTCATGTCGTCAGCACCCAAGCTCCCGCTGGACCCGATCGCGGAGGCTCACCGTCAGTGGCTCCGACACGGATGGGCGGACGCAGCGGACGGGATGGCTGCGGTCACCTCGATCATGCGGGTGCAGCAGATCATGATGGCGCGCGTCGAGGAAGTGCTCAAGCCCACCGGTCTCACCTTCGCGCGCTACGAACTGCTGACGCTCCTCACGTTCACCAAGACGGGCGCGTTGCCGATGGCGAAAGCCAGTGCCCGCCTGCAGGTTCACCCCACCTCGGTGACCAATGCCGTGGACCGACTCGAAAAGGCAGGCTTGGTCCGGCGCGTGCCTCACCCCACCGACCGTCGCACCACGCTGGTCGAGATCACCGACACCGGAAGAACTCTCGCGGTGGCCGCCACCGAGGACCTCAACGACCGTGTGTTCGGACTGCCCGGTGCGGACGGCGCGGACCTGGACAAGCTCGTCTCCATCCTCGCCGGGATCCGGCGGCGGGCAGGCGACTTCGACGACGAGGGCGCATCCGGCTGGTGACGCACAACGATCCGGTGCGGAAACCGTCGCTGAGCGAGGGATTCTGCACCGGATCGTCGGCTGATGACACTCAGCGGTGCCGGAACTCCGGTTGACGCTTCTCGGTGAACGCGGTCATGCCTTCGGTCTGATCCTCCGTGGCGAACGTGGAGTGGAACAGGCGGCGCTCGAACCGCACTCCCTCCGCCAGGGTCGATTCGAAGGCACGGTTCACCGCTTCCTTCGCCATCATCGCGATGGGAAGCGACTTCGCCGCGATGGTCTCGGCCGTGGCCAGAGCATCGTCGAGCAGGTCGGCGGCCGGCACGATGCGCGACACCAGCCCGGCACGTTCGGCTTCCTCGGCTCCCATCTTGCGACCGGTCAGGCACATCTCCATGGCCTTCGCCTTGCCCACGGCCCGCGTCAGGCGTTGCGATCCACCGATTCCCGGGATGACACCGAGCGCGATCTCCGGCTGACCGAACTGCGCAGTGTCGGCGGCGATCAGGATGTCGCACATCATGGCCAGTTCACATCCACCGCCCAGGGCGTACCCGGCGACGGCCGCGATGGTGGGTGTGCGGACCGCTGCGAAGTCGTCCCACTGCGCGAAGAAGTCCGTCGTGTACACCTCCATGTACGTCTTGGACTGCATCTCCTTGATGTCGGCTCCGGCCGCGAAGGCCTTCTCCGATCCCGTCAGCACGATGGCCCCGATACCGGTGTCGTGATCGAATGCCGTCGCGGCAGCCACCACCTCGGTCATCAGCCGAGAGTTCAACGCGTTCAGCGCTTTCGGGCGGTTCAGCGTGATGATGCCGACGCGCCCCTGCGTGCGGACCTCGATGGTCTCGTAGCCGGGTGTCCCGCTCATGCCGTGCCTCCGGACCGCTCGCGGATCTCCTGCACGATGCCCGAGAAGTCCTTGTCACCGTGCTCGGCGGCATAGTCGTCGTACATCTTCGCCGCAAGCATCCCCAACTCCGCCTCGACACCGTTCGCGCGCACGGCATCCGAGACCAGCCCGAGATCCTTGCGCATGAGAGCGGCGGCGAACCCCGGCGTGTAGTCGTTGTTCGCGGGACTCGTGGGGACGGGTCCCTGTACTGGGCAGTTGGTGGTCAGCGCCCAGCACTGCCCGGACGCGGTGGAGGCGACATCGAAGAGCGCCTGATTGGTCAGGCCCAACTTCTCGCCGAGGACGAACGCCTCGCTCACCGCGATCATCGACACACCGAGGATCATGTTGTTGCACAACTTGGCGGCTTGGCCGTTACCGCTCTGTCCACAGTGCACGATCTTGCGACCCATGATCTCGAGCAGGGCGTTCGCGTCGGCGACGTCGGTGTCCTCGCCCCCGACCATGAAGGTCAGGGTTCCGGCCGTGGCGCCGCCGACACCGCCGGAGACCGGAGCGTCCACGGCCCGGTGTCCGCCCGCACGGGCAGCGTCCGCCGCCGACCGGGCATCCGCGACGTCGATGGTCGAGGAGTCGATGAACAGCGTGCCGGCCTGCGCGGCCGGAACGACCTCCGCGTAGCAGTCGAGCACATGCTTGCCGCTGGGAAGCATCGTGACGACCACCGCAGCCCCCTGAACGGCGTCCACAGCAGACGACGCGACGGTGATGCCGTTGGCGCGAGCCTGCTCCAACGACGCCGGGACGAGGTCGAACCCTCGGACGTCGTGCCCGGAGGCCGCGAGGTTGGCGGCCATGGGCCCGCCCATGTGACCGAGTCCGAGGAATGCGATGACCGAGCTCACGATGATGGTCCTTTCGATGCGAGACCCAACTCGGCGTCACCGAGGGGTGCGAAGAAGCGGTCGACGTCGGCCGGGGACACGTCCTTCAGGCGAGGCGGTGACCACGTCGGCTGCCGGTCCTTGTCCACCACCTGCGCCCTGATGCCCTCGACCAGGTCCGGGCTGTCGAGGCACGCGATGGACACGCGGTACTCGTCGTCGAGCACCTCGTCGAGCGACGACGCGGCAGCAGCCCGGCGCAGCGAGCGCAGGGTGACGGCAACGGAGGTGGGCGACTTCGACTCGATCGCGTCGGCCGCCGCCACCGCGTCGTCGTGGCCCAACGCGCGAAGACGCTCCACGATCGCCGACGCGTCCTCCCCCGAGTAGGCCTCGTCAATCCAGGAGCGTTGCCCGATCAGCGCGGACTCCGGGGCCGCAGAGGCGAGCGAGAGGGCCGTGTCGACGGTGCCCGTGTGGAGCGCCTCGACGAAGTCGGCGAGAGACTCCGTCGGGATGTACGTGTCGGCGAAACCGGCGGCGATGGCGTCACCGGCCGTCATGCGCGCCGTGGTCAGAGCCAGGTGTGTGCCGATCTCTCCCGGAGTGCGGGCGAGCAGATACGTCCCACCGACGTCGGGCACGAAGCCGATGCCGACTTCCGGCATCGCGATCTTCGACTTCTCGGTGACGATGCGCTCGGATGCGTGCGCCGAGATCCCGACACCGCCTCCCATGACGGCACCGTCCATGATGGCCACGATCGGCTTGGTGTACCGGCTGATGCGGGAGTTCATGATGTATTCGTCCCGCCAGAACCGTGCGGTGGCGGAGCCCGTCGGCCAGTTCTCCCCCGCCTTCGCCTTCGCGTCGTCGTGGATGGCGACGATGTCGCCGCCGGCGCACAGACCGCGCTCACCGTTTCCCTTGATCAGAACGGCGCGGACACTCGCGTCAGTCTCCCACTCGACGAGTGCCGCGTCGATACTGCGCACCATCTCGTGAGTGAGAGCGTTGATGGCGCGGGGGCGATTCAGCGTGACCGTGGCGATACCTCGGTCGACGGTGAGGAGAACGTCGGACTCGGATGCGGTGTCGCTCACGCGGCACCCACCACCGATCGAGCGATGACGATACGCATGACCTCGTTGGTTCCTTCCAGGATCTGATGAACTCGGAGATCGCGGACGATCTTCTCCAGACCGTACTCACTGAGATAGCCGTATCCGCCCAGCAATTGGAGCGCGTCGTTGGCGACGGTGAACCCGACGTCGGTGGTGAACTTCTTCGCCATGGCGCACAGCTGCACCTTGTCGGGAGCATCGGCGTCGAGCGCACTGGCTGCACGCAGCAGGAGTACACGTGCGGCTTCGAGGTCCGTGCGCATGTCGGCGAGCCTGAACTGCAACGCCTGTGCGTCGAGAAGCCTCGATCCGAATGCTCGCCGATCGGCGAGGTAGCGGACCGCGATGTCGAACGCGGCCGTCGCGCCGCCCAGCGAGCAGGCCGCGATGTTGATGCGGCCGCCGTTGAGCCCGTTCATCGCGATGCGGAACCCGTTGCCCTCGCCGCCGAGCAGATTCTCGGCCGGCACCGTGACGTCCTCCAGGATCACCTGGCGAGTGGGCTGCGCGTTCCAGCCCATCTTGGCCTCGTTGGCGCCGAACGACAGTCCCGGCGTGTCCTTCTCGACGACGAACGCCGAAATCCCGGAGGGTCCCGCGCCGCCGGTTCGCGCCATGACGACGTAGACGCCGGACTCGCCGGCACCGGAGATGAACTGCTTGACGCCGTTCAAGACATAGGTGTCGCCGTCGCGCACCGCCTTGGTGGACAACGCGGCGGCATCCGACCCGGCGCCGGGCTCGGTCAGGCAGTAACTGCCCAGCGTGTCCATCGTGCACAGAGCCGGAAGCCACTGTCGCCGTTGATCGTCGGATCCGTACGTGTCGATCATCCACGCGACCATGTTGTGGATAGACAGGTAGGCAGCGATCGACGGATCACCGGCGGCGAGCTTCTCGAAGATCCGCACGGCGTCGACCCGGCGTAGACCGGAGCCGCCGACGTCCTCGGCGATGTAGATCCCGCCCATGCCCAGTGCCGCCGCCTTGCGCAGGACGTCCACCGGGAAGTGCTTGGTCCGGTCCCACTCCACGGTGTTCGGAGCGAGGAACTCCGCGGCGAAATCGGCTGCCGTCTCGCTGATCGCGCGCTCGTCCTCGTCGAGCGCGAAGATGTCCGCCACCGTCAGTCCATCGTCGGGATGACGAAGTGGTTCTGCGCCACAGCTTCCTTGCGGCCGCTGGGCCACCGCTGGGTGACCGTCTTGGTCTTGGTGTAGAACCGCACCGAATCCGGGCCGTGCTGGTTGAGGTCGCCGAATCCGGACCGCTTCCAGCCGCCGAAGGTGTGGTACGCGATCGGCACCGGGATGGGAACGTTGACGCCGACCATGCCGACGTTGACCCGCGCGGTGAAGTCGCGCGCCGTGTCACCGTCACGGGTGAAGATCGCCACGCCGTTGCCGTACTCGTGAGCCGACGGCAGGCGCAGAGCCTCCTCGTAGTCGTCGGCACGCACGATCTGCAGCACCGGCCCGAAGATCTCCTCCTTGTAGATGCGCATGTCCGTCGTCACCTTGTCGAACAGCGTTGCGCCGGTGAAGAACCCATTCTCGTGCCCGGCGAGAGAGAAGCCGCGGCCGTCGACCACCAGGTCCGCACCCTCGTCGACACCGATCTGCACGTAGGCCGTGACGCGCTGGACGGCCTCGGCCGTGATGAGCGGTCCGAAGTCGCTGCCCGCGTCGTCGCTGCGTCCGACGCTGAGCTTCTCGACGCGCTCGACCAGCTTGGCGCGCAGGGCTTCGGCTGTCTCCTCGCCGACGGGTACGGCGACGGAGATGGCCATGCAGCGCTCTCCGGCGCTGCCGTAGCCGGCACCGATCAGCGCGTCGGCGACCTCGTCGAGATCGGCGTCGGGCATGACGATCGCGTGGTTCTTGGCGCCACCGAAGCACTGTGCCCGCTTGCCGTGCGCGGCGGCGGTCTCGTAGATGTACTGCGCGATCGGGGTGGAGCCGACGAAGCCCACGGCGCTGATGCGGGGGTCGGTCAGGATCGCGTCGACTGCTTCCTTGTCGCCGTTGACGACGTTGAAGATGCCGGGAGGGCCACCTGCCTCGAGGAACAGCTCGGCCAGGCGCAGCGGCACGGAGGGGTCCCGCTCGGACGGCTTGAGGATGAACGCGTTGCCGCAGGCGATGGCGGGCGCGGCCTTCCACAGCGGGATCATCGCGGGGAAGTTGAACGGGGTGATGCCGGAGACGACGCCGAGAGGTTGGCGCATCGAGTACACGTCGATACCCGTTCCGGCACTGGCCGTGAACTCACCCTTGAGCAGGTGCGGGATGCCGGTGGCGAACTCGACGACTTCGAGTCCGCGCTGAATGTCGCCCTTGGCGTCGGCGACGGTCTTGCCGTGCTCGGAGGAGAGCAGCTGGGCGAGCGGCTCCATGTTCTCGTTGATGAGCGCGAGGAAACGCATCAGGACGCGAGCGCGCTTCTGCGGGTTCTGCAGCGCCCACTCGACCTGCGCCTCTTCGGCATTCGCCACGGCTGCCTGGACCTCCGCCGTACTGGCGAGGGGGACGCGGGCCTGCACGTCGCCGGTGTTGGGGTCGAACACGTCGGAGAATCGGCCGGACTCCCCCGACACGTGCTTGCCACCGATGTAATGAGTGAGTTCTCGGGTCACGGATCCACCTTCGTCGTTGAGTCAGGTAATCCTATAGTCGGACGTCCATGTATGTCCAGAGTCGATGCGCTACGTTCCGCCCATCCGTCGGTAGAGAGCATCCAACTCGTTCATGCCCGAGCGGACAGCCCTCTCCTCCACATCGGCCGTGCGGAGCGCAATGCGTAGCAATGACGCCTCGAGGTCGTCCGAGGCAGGGACGAACGCCGGCTCGGGCAGCGCCGGGAGCACCGTGCGATCACCGAAGTGGTCGTCCGGGTCGACCGTCTGCTCGGCCTCCTCGACCACACCGATCAGCGCGTCGAGGTCGATACCGCGCAGCGTCAACAGCCTCGTCGGGTCCTCGTCGATCTGCTCCGCGGCGAGATAGGTCAGCGCAGCAGCGTGTTTGCACGGCCACCCGCTGTCGGGGCACGAACAGTCGAAATCCAGCTGGGACGCACTCGACAACAGAAGTCGCGGGCCCAGCGCGCGCGGAACGGACCCCGACGCCAACTCGGTCAGCATCCCCGGCGACTCCTGCACCGCCGACACCAGTTCGTCCAGATCGAACGGGTCGAGAACGGCGATCGTGACCGACGCCGAGAACGGCTCGACCTGGCTGCCCTGCACGTCGCCGTCGATACGACCTGCACGCATCTGCATCGAGATGACCTGCCCGCCGCGGGCATACGTCCGTCCACGAGCGAGGCGTCCGGCGTCGGCGATGGACTCGATGGTGTCGACGAACTGCTTGCCCCACCACGTCCGACCGAAGGCACCGCGCGTGGTCTTCGCCGAGATGCCGTCGCTGATGCGCCGACGGGGACCGAACTGATCGAACTGCGCCATCTAGTCGCCCACCGCATCCTCGGACAGTGTCAGCAGGTCCCTCAGCTCACCCGTCGACAATTCCGTGATCCAACTCTCGCCGGAGCCGACAGCGAGATCGGCCAAGTCCTTCTTCGTGGTCAGCATCGCGTCGATCCGTTCCTCGACCGTGCCGACACATAACAATTTCCGGACCTGGACGTCCTTGCGCTGACCGATACGGAACGCGCGATCCGTCGCCTGGTTCTCCACGGCGGGATTCCACCACCGATCCAGGTGCACGACGTGGTTGGCCGCGGTCAGGTTCAGTCCCGTCCCGCCCGCCTTGAGGGAGAGCAGCATGATCGGCGGGCCGTCGGCGGTCTGGAACTGCTCGACCATCGCGTCGCGACGTCCCTTGCTCACCCCGCCGTGCAGGAACGGCACCGGGACACCGAACCGTCGCTCGAGGTAGGGGGCGACCATCGACCCGAACGCCGTGAACTGGGTGAAGAGCAACGCCTTCTCGCCGTCTCCCAGCACCGAGTCGAGGATGTCGTCGACCAACGCGAGCTTGCCCGACCGGTGCTTGCCTCGACGCAGGATCGTCGACCCGTCGTCCAGGAAGTGCGCCGGGTGGTTGCACACCTGCTTGAGCCGCGTCAGCGCACCCAGTACGGCACCCTTGCGCGCCATGCCCTCGGTCTCGGAGATCTGACGCATCATCTCGTCGACCACCGCCTGGTACAGACTCGCCTGCTCGGAGGTCAGGTTCGATCGCACCGTCATCTCGAACTTGTCGGGAAGATCGGCGATCACGGTCTTGTCGGTCTTGACGCGCCGCAGCACGAACGGTGATGTGAGCGAACGCAATCGAGCTACCGCGCCCTCGTCCTTCTCACGCTCGATCGGAACGGCGAACCGCGCGCGGAAGGTCGAGACGCTACCGAGGATGCCGGGATTGCAGAAGTCGAAGATCGAGCGGAGTTCGTCCAGCCGGTTCTCCACCGGCGTGCCGGTCAGGGCGATGCGGTGCGCTGCGGGAACGGCCCGTGCAGCGCGCGCCTGGGCCGTGTTGCTGTTCTTGATGTGCTGCGCTTCGTCGAGCACCATCCTGCGCCAGGTCTGGGCGGAGAGCTCCGTGACGTCCCGCGCCAGCAACGCATACGTCGTCACCACCAGATCGTGACGGCGCACGGCGGCGGCGAACTCCTCGCCCGACGCGCGGTCGGGCCCGTGATGGACGTACACCCGCAGGCCGGGAACGAACTTCGCCGCCTCCCGTTGCCAGTTGCCGACCACCGACATCGGAGCGACGAGAAGCGTGGGGCTCCCGTCTGCGTCCGTACGCCCGACGCGTTCGTGCGCGAGCAGGACGAGCAGCTGCAACGTCTTGCCCAGTCCCATGTCGTCGGCCAACACGGCGCCCAGTCCGGCGGAGCTCATGAAAGCCAGCCATTCGACCCCACGCTGCTGATAGGGCCGCAACGTGGCGTCGACGGACGCGGGCACCTCCACCGGCTCCGGCCGCCTGTCCGGGTCGAGGAGCTTCTCGGCCCAGCCGGTGGCGACGATCTCCTCGACGGGCAGGGGCGGTGGCACCTCGGCCGAGAGCTGACCGAGAACTGCTGCCAGCGGTAACGACCGATCCCGGTTCTGCTTCTTCACGTACTCGATGGCACGACCGAGTACGGCGCCGTCGGCCTGGACCCACTTGCCGCGCAACCGGACCAGGTCACCCTTGGAGGACGACAGGCGTGCCATCTCCTCCGGGGTGAGCACCATGTCCCCGATCGCGAGTTGCCAGTCGTACGCGACGATCTCGTCGAGGCCGACTGCCCGATTCTCCGCCGTGGGAGACGGCGGTGTGTCGACCTTGAGACGCAACGACGCGTCGAGGGCGCTCCACGCCCGCGGCAACAGCACCCCCACCGAGGCCGCCCGCAGCTTTTCGACGCCGTGCAGGACGAAGTCGGTGACAGCCTCGGTCGGGAGCAGCATGTCGAGCGAGCCGGGATCGGTGTCCATTCCGCGGAGCGGCTCGTAGGCGGCCATCGCCTCGCCGAGCTTGGCCACCGCGACCCGGAACGACTCCGCGTCTCGGATCCCACCCTCGCCGGCACCCGAACCGCGGTGCAGCACCACGTGTCTCGGAGCTTCCCCCTCCGCTCGGAGGAGGACCTCGAGGGGCCACAGCGGGTTCTCCTCCCCGTCGTCCTCCGGTTCCGTCAGGCGGAGGAGGAGATCGGGTTCGTCGCTGCGGAGACTGGCACGCCATTGTTCCAGCGCTGCCTCGGATCTGGCCGACCCGTCCTCGTACGGCTCCTCCTCCACCAGCGACACCAACAGGGGGTGCTCGACGTCGGGGCGTCCGATGACCCGTCGCACGACGGGGTCTGTGATCTCGGAGAGGATGTCGTCGAGGACCGCGCGCGCTCCGCCCTCCGCCGACTGCACCGGGGGCATCGCGGCCGCCAGTTCGGCGCGCCACGCACGTTGCGGCTCACCGCCGACGAGCGTCCACCGCGTCCACCACTGCGAGTCCTCACGCGTCTGCCTCGGCACGACGCGCCCGGCCCGGACCCACCGCTCCACTCCCGCCGCGAGTACTGCGAGATAGCGGAGATCACCGGAGATGCCGCGGTGGTCGGTGGGCACCCGCAACAACGCCTCCGCGGCGTCGACCGGGGCCAGCGCCACGGCCGGCATCGACACGACGGTGTGACCGCCGGGCGAGGGCAGCGTGACGTTCGCCCGGTGCCGCATCCGCCGGGAGACGATCTTCGCGAGGTACGGGGGAAGCTCGCCCGCCTCGTCCGACCCGCCGGCAGCCACGTCGTCTTCCCACAGCATGAGACCCGAACCGGGTGTCCAGAGGCCGTGCAGCATGGCCCCATCCAATCATCGAGCGGCCTGTGCACGGAGGTGCCGTTCGTGTCGGACCCACCCGGCATACTCGGTTCCCGTGACCACTTCCACGACCGGGCCGATCCGTCGCTACGGATTCGCTCTCGCCGCCGTGGTCGTTCTGGTTCTGACTGCCGGATGCTCGACACTGCTGGGCGCACCGATCCCCGCGCCGGGGAGTCCGCCAACATCGCAGATCGATTCGCTCCTCGCGCAGACGGCGGTGGTCGATTCCCGGCCGGACGTCCCCGGCTACGAACGCAGCTGCAAGCAGGGCGACGGCTGCGTCTTCGGCCCGGCGTGGACGGACGACTACGACGGCCCCGGTGGTCACGACGGGTGCGGAACCCGCGACAACGTGCTGCAGATCGCCCTCACCGATGTCCAGTTCCGTCCGGGCACGAACGACTGCGTCGTCGTCGCAGGGTCGTTGAACGACCCGTTCACCGGCTCGGTGCTCCCCTTCACCAAGCAGGACGCCGGCGCGGTGCAGATCGACCACACCTACCCGTTGGCCGCCGCCTGGGACATGGGCGCGTGGCAGTGGCCGATCGAGCAGCGCATCCGCTTCGCCAACGACATCACCTACAACCTCATGGCGGTGTCGGGGCCGGAGAACCAGTCCAAGAGCGACAAGACTCCGTCGGAGTGGATGCCGCCCAACGGCGCGTACCACTGCTTCTACGCGGGCCGCTTCCTCACCGTCGCGGTGCGATACGGCCTGCCGATCACCACGGCGGACAGGGACGTGTTGACGACGGTCTCGGAATCCTGTTCCTAGATCCGTAAGCTTCCGTTCATGTCGCGCGTGTTCACCAAAGACACCCAACTCTGCATGTCGTTGTCCGGGCGGCCCAGCAACATCGGGACCCGTTTCCACAACTACCTGTACGACGAGCTCGACCTGAACTTCGTCTACAAGGCCTTCACCACCACCGACCTTCCGGCGGCCGTCGCGGGCATCCGCGCGCTCGGCATCCGCGGGTGCGGTGTGTCCATGCCGTTCAAGGAAGCCTGCATCGAGCACATCGACGTGATGCACGATTCCGCGTCCGCCATCGACTCGGTCAACACCATCGTCAACGAGGACGGTGTCCTGCACGCGTACAACACCGACTATCAGGCCGTCGTCGACCTGGTGGCCCGCTCGGCGTTCGACACGTCCTGGTCGGTGGCCGTCACCGGCAGCGGCGGCATGGCCAAGGCCGTCGTCGCGGCACTGCGCGACTCGGGATACACCGACGGCACCGTCGTCGCCCGCAACGAGACGACGGGTCCGGCGCTCGCGGACAGCTACGGCTATCGATGGGCCAGGTCAGCCGACGAGGTCGAGGCCGACCTGCTGGTGAACGTCACTCCCGTCGGAATGTCCGGCGGACCCGACGCGGACTCCCTCCCGTTCTCGACGGAGCAGATCGCGTCGGCACGCGGGGTGATGGACGTCGTCGCGGTGCCGAGCGAGACTCCGTTGATCGTCGCGGCGCGAGCAGCAGGAAAACCCGTCGTGACCGGCGCCGACGTGGTGGCCCTCCAGGCTGCCGCTCAGTTCACGCTCTACACGGGCGTGACACTGCGCAGCGAGCAGATCCAGCGCGCGTCCGAGTTCTCCCGCCGCTGACCTTCACTTCGAGAACATGCGGGCGGTCACTTCCAGCGCTGCCCAGCGAGGAAGCAACCGCACGCCGGCGGACTGCAACTTGTTGCTCACACCGGACACCACGGACGCCGGAGGACGCTTCGATTCGAGAGCCGCGAACGTGGTGTCGATGACCTGGGTCGCCGTCTGCATGGCACCGAAGGCCGCGTCGTCCCCGCCGACCACCTCGAAGAACTCCGTCTCGGTCGGACCGGGCGAGACGGCCATGACCGTGACGCCGGTGCCGCGGGTCTCGACGGCCAACGCCTCGGTGAAACTCAGGACGAATGCCTTGGTCGCGGCGTAGACCGCCATTCCCGGCAGAGGCTGGTACGCCGCGGTACTGGCCAGCGTCAGCAGCACACCGGACCCGTGCTGGAGCATCTCGGGCAGGAACGCCCGCGAGAGATCGACGACTGCACCGACATTGACCGCGATCTCGTTGCTCAGCGTCACCGGATCCTCGTCGACGAACGGCTGGTGTGTGCCGAAGCCCGCGTTGTTGATCAAGGAGTGCACCGTGATGCCCTGATGGCTGAGCGACGCCTTCAGGGCAGACCCTGCACCGGGAACCGCCAGATCGGCAGCCACCGGCGTCGCGGTGATCGCATGCCGTGTCGACAGTTCCGACGCCAGCTTCTCGAGCCGGTCCAACCGCCGGGCGACGAGAACCAGATCGCAGCCGTAGGTGGCGAAGCGGCGAGCGAACTCGACACCCAGCCCCGAGCTGGCGCCGGTGATCAGAACTGTGCTTCCGCGGAGACGTTCACGCAGGGTATCGACGGTCATGCGCTCACTCTAGGAGGCGGCGCCCACTCCGATCAGAAGTGCTGCCATGTGGGCTTCTCCGACAATGCGTACCGGTAGTAGTCACCGAGCCTGAGCCGGGACGCCGCGCCCTCGTCCACAACGACCGTGACGTGGGCGTGCATCTGTACCACCGAAGCCGGACAGAACGCGGCCAGCGGACCTTCCACCGCATCGGCGAGCGCGGACGCCTTACCCTCGCCCAACGCGATCAGTACCAGGTGGCGGGCCTGGAGGATCGTGCCCAGACCCTGCGTCATCACGTGATGCGGTACCTCGGCCGGCGACGAGAAGAACCGTGCGTTGTCCTGTCGGGTCTGCTCGGTGAGCGTCTTGACGCGCGTGCGCGAGACCAGGGACGAGCCCGGCTCGTTGAATCCGATGTGCCCGTCGGTCCCGATGCCCAACAGCTGGACGTCGACACCCCCCGCCGCTGCGATGGCGGCGTCGTACCGTGCGGCCTCGGCGGCGATGTCCGACGCTTCGCCGTCCGGACCGTCGATCGATTCCGGATCGATGTCCACCTCGGCGACGAACTCGTCCCGGATCACCGACCGGTAGGACTGCGGATGCTCCGCCGGCAGACCGACGTACTCGTCGAGGAGGAAGGCGCGGCTCTGCGCGAACGACAACCCCTCCTCGCGGCATCGCCTTCCCAGTTCGCGATAGGTGCCCAACGGCGTGGACCCCGTGGCGAGACCCAGAACCGCGGGACCGCCGCGTACCCGTCGGTCGAGAATGTCCGCCACGGTCCGGTGCACCGCATCCGCGTCGTCACGGATGACGATCTCCATTCGGCTCGCCTCCTTCGAGATGACCTGCTCGGTAGATATCGGTGGGGATCAGGTGACCGTCGGTGACCACCACGTCGGCACGCCACCCGGCGGCGAGCCGTCCGACGCTGTCTCCGAGCCCCAGGAACGCTGCGGGTGTCGTCGATCCCATTCTCACCGCGGACACCAGGTCGACACCCGACTCCGCCACGGCGCGGCGAACGATGTCCAGCACGGTCGACGTCCCGCCGGCGATCGCGCCGCCCTCGGACAACCTCGCGACCCCGCCGACCACCGTCACGTCCAGTGCCCCCAAGCGATACGCACCGTCGTCCATGCCCGCGGCCGCCATCGCGTCGGACACGAAGACGACGGCGTCCGGACCGACGAGGTCGACCACCATCGACACGGTGTCCGCGTCGAGATGCACTCCGTCACCGATCAACTCGACGACCATCTCCCCGCGCGCCGCCGCGGCCAGGCACGCGGCGACCGGGCCGGGCGCACGATGGTGAAGCGGCGGCATGCCGTTGAACAAGTGCGTTGCGCTGACCGGCGCGCCGAACGACGAGATCGTCGACCGCACAGTGGCCGCATCCGCCTCGGTATGACCGACGCCGAGGCGCACGTCCGCCCGCTCCATCGCCCGGGCGAGAGCCGACATGTTCGGTGTCTCCGGCGCCACGGTCATCGACCGCACCGCTCCCCCGCCCGCGTCCACCACCGCGTCGAACAGCTCGGGGTCGCCGGGAACGATCGACGCGGGATCCTGTGCACCACAGCGGCTCACAGCAAGGAACGGTCCCTCGAGGTGGATTCCCGCGATCTCGCCCCGGCGCCACAACTGCGCCAGCATCGAGGCTTGGCGCACCAACACCTCGGCGGGCGCGGACACCAGGGACGCGAGCATCGTCGTGGTTCCGCTGCGACGATGGTGCGCAACCGCCGCGCCGACGGTAGCGCCGGTCGCGTCGGGAAAGCTCGCTCCGCCGCCGCCGTGGCAGTGGAGGTCGACCATGCCCGGCAGGATCGTCGACTCCGACCGCGGCACGGACAGATCGGGCCGCGCCGCGGCGTCGCCCACCCAGGAGATGCGCTCGCCGTCCAGTTCCACGATGCCGTCGTCGAGGACGGCATCGACCGTCACGACCCGGCCGCGCAGATGCCGGATCACGCGGTGTCGGTACCGGTCGGCGCGTCGGGGGTGCCGTCGGCGACGGGCTTGGCGGTGCCGGTGGTGGCCGTGGCGGTGTCGTCCAGGGTGACGTCGTCCTCCCGGCCGGGTGTGCGCAGGTTCCACTTCTTGATGACGAAGCTGAAGAGGACGTAGTAGATGACCGCGTAGACGAGGCCGATCGGGATCAGAAGCCATGCCTTGGTGGCGATTCCGTAGTTGAGCAGGTAGTCGATACCGCCCGCGGAGAAGAAGAAGCCGTCATGGATACCGAGGGCGTTGGTCAGCGCCATCGACGTTCCCGTGAGCACCGCGTGCACGATGTACAGCGGCCAGGCGACGAACATGAACGAGTACTCGAGCGGCTCGGTGATGCCGGTGACGAACGCGGTGAGACCGGTGGAGAGCATGATGCCGCCGACGAGCTTCTTCTGCGACGGCTTGGCGTTGCGGTAGATCGCGAACGCCGCGGCAGGGAGCGCGAACATCATGATGGGGAAGAAGCCGGTCATGAAGACTCCGGCGCTGGGATCCCCGGCGAAGAAGCGGTTCAGGTCGCCTCGGACGATCTGGCCGCTCGCGTCGGTGTAGTCGCCCACCAGGAACCAGACGACCGAGTTCAGGATGTGGTGCAGACCGGTGGGGATGAGCATCCGGTTGGCGAATCCGTAGATACCGCTGCCGACCACCGAATGGTCGGCGACCGTGTTGCCCACCCAGTTCAGCGCGCTGAAGAACAGCGGGTAGATGAACGACATGATCACGGCGACAAAGAGACCCGTGACGGCGGTGAGAATGGGAACGAGGCGCCGACCGCTGAAGAATCCGAGGTAGTCGGGCAGCTTCTGACGGTAGAAGCGTTGCCACAACATGGCGGACAGCAGACCGATGACGATGCCGGCGAGCACGCCGTAGTCGATGACGGCGGGGTCGCCGTTCGCGTCCACCTCACCGTCGAGCACGACCGGGGACATGGCCGTGAACACGCCGTCCACCACCATGTATCCGACGACTGCGGCCAGGGCCGTGGATCCGTCCGCCTTCTTCGCCCAGCCGATCGCGATGCCGACTGCGAAGATGAGGGGCAACCAGGTGAAGACCGCCTGGCCGGCCGCCGAGATCACGGAGGCCGTGGTCTCGAGTGGTGCGAAGCGACCGAGGAGGTCGGGCTGACCGATGCGGAGCAGGATGCCGGCTGCGGGAAGCACCGCGATGGGCAGCATGAGGCTGCGACCGAAGCGCTGCAGCCCTGCGAGAGCGCGGGAATCCTTCTGCGGGGGAGTTGCTGTCGGTGATTCGGAGGCAGTCTTGCCGGCCATGGCAACCTTCTTCTCGTCGAATGTTGTGGACCGGTTCCGTCACGGGTACTGTCCGGTCATAACCAGTTGTAGTTTGACCAGGTGGAAGCCTGATGTCAAACGCTGAATGTGAGCACGCCCACCCGAACATCTCACCGAAGGAGCACTGCATGTCCAAGGCGGAGGCCATCGTCGCCGGGCTCGGAGGAGCCGGCAACATCGTGGAGATCGAAGCGTGTATCACCCGACTCCGCACCGAGGTCAAGGACGGGTCGTTGGTGAACGAGGCGGCTCTCAAAGCCGCGGGAGCCCATGGCGTGTTCCACAAGGGCACGGCCGTGCAGGTGATCGTCGGACCCGAGGCCGACAACCTCGCCGAGGACATCGACGACATCCTGTGACCGAGACTGCCGTGGGCAGCCCGCTCGCGGGCACCGTCATCTCACTCGCCGACGTACCGGATCCGGTGTTCTCGTCCCAGATGGTGGGGGCCGGCGTGGCCGTCAGACCCGCTCCGGCGACCGGGATGATCGACGTCCACTCCCCCGTGTCCGGCCGCATACTCAAACTGCACCCGCACGCGTTCGTGGTCATGACAGCGGACAAGCGCGGCGTCCTGGTGCACGTCGGTATCGACACCGTCAAGATGAAGGGCGTCGGGTTCGAACTGGTTGCGGCAGAGAAGGACACCGTGACTGCCGGCGACGTCGTGGTGCGTTACGACCCGGCGGCGGTCGCCGCCGCGGGTTACGACGACGTGTGCCCCGTCGTACTGATGGACTCGCCGGCGGACTCGATCGTCACGTCGTCCGTCGGCGAGTCGGTCGCGGTGGGCGACACGCTGTACGCCCTCTGAACGGCACTCAGGCGCTCAGGCGCTCAGGCGCTCAGGCGCTCAGGCGCTCAGGCGAGGCCGACCAGCTTCTCGGACTCCGTCCACAGGCCGTCGACGATTCCCGGCTTGTCGATCTGCCCGTTGACGCGGCCGCGAGCGCTGTTGCGGCTGTAGTAGATTCCCGAGATCTCGGCGTCGGAACGGTCGGCGGCCAGCGCCACCAACGGCTCGGCACCGGACTCGGCGCTGATGGACATCGCGTACTTGAGCGGAGTGCGGTAGATGAGCCGGAACAGCACGTTGTCGTGGCCGAAGTTGCTGCGCACAGCGCCGGGATGCACGGCGACAGAGGTGATGTTCCGATCGGCCCAGCGCGCCGTGGCGCCGTAGGTGAAGCCGATGTTCATCAGTTTGCTGGTGCAGTACGCACGGAACTCGGCCGGCGACGACGCGTCGAACGCGATGTCCTGCAGGTCGATCCGACCGCCGAGGTTCCCCACGGACGACGTGTTGACGATGCGGCTCCCCGCACTCCCGCCGAGACGGTCGAGGAGCAGGTGAGTGAGCAGGAACGGTGACAGGTGATTGATCTGGACGTTCGGTTCGTGACCCTCGGCCGTGCGGTTCTTCGGATCGAACGTTCCGCCCGCGTTGTTCAGCAGGACGTCGATGTGGTCGACGGAGTTCGAGATCTCCTCCGCGACCCGCCGCACGTCGTCGAACGAGGCGAAATCGGCGACGAACGACCGGCCACCGATCTCGGACGCTGCAGCGGCTGTCTTCTCCGGTGACCGCCCCACGATCAGCACGTCGGCACCGCGCCCGGCCAGCGTCCTCGCGGCGATCTTCCCGATTCCGTCGCTCGCTCCTGTCACGACGATGGTGCGACCTGTCAACGAACTGGAACTGGGCACGGGGGACCTTCCGGTCTGCAGAGGGTGAGCGGTCCCCCCGAGTCTACGAGGCCTGTCAGCGACGCTGCGGCCGCCGACCGCCCTGGACCTCCATCGTGAGTTGATATCTGTCGCAGCGATACCAGCTCTCGGTGTGCTCGACCGGACGCTCGCCGCCGAAGGAGACGCGGTCGAAGTACAACACCGGCGCGCCGCGCTTCGTGCCGAGAAGCGTGGCCGTGTCGTTGTCGGCAGCCATGGCGCTGACCGTCTGTTCCGCCCGGTCGATCGTGACGTCGTAGTGCGAGGACATGGCGTCGTAGATCGACCTGCTGAGATCGAGGTCGACGAGCCCGGGCAGCACGGTCGGGTCGAACCAGCCGTCGTCGACGCTGACCGGTTCGCCGTCCGCCAGCCGGAGTCGCTTGATGTGATACGCCTTGCCACCGTCGGACAGGTTGAGCGCCCGCGCCGTTGCGGCGGACGGGTCCTCGAGGCGAGCGAACAGAACGACCGTCGTCGGTTCGAGACCCTGGGCGCGCATCTCCTCGGAGAACGACGCCAGATGGAGCCGGGACTGGACCGGGCGGCTGGCGACGAACGTCCCCTTGCCGCGTACCCGGACGACGTGGCCTTCGTTGACCAGCTGACCGATGGCCTCGCGCACGGTGATCCGGCTGACGCCGTAGTCCTCCATCAGGCGCCGCTCGCTGGGCATCAGATCGCCGGGCTGGAGTTCCTTGGTGCACCGGTGCAGCAGGATCGTGCGGAGCTGCTCGTGCTTGGGCACGGCACTGTCGCGAAGGTGGACGGGCATCACCACGGCGTGTACTCCCGGATTGTCTGCGCGAGCGGTACGGACTGGTCCCGTCCAACTTACTACCGTGGCCATGACGCGCGCGCCTTTTGCGCACCCTGGGATACGCGAAAGGCGCACGGGGATGGAATCCTCACCCCATGAGCGAGAGCGCCGTTCCGTCTGCAGCCGACTGTCCCGTCCTGTGGCCCGTGGCCACCCGCTGGGAGGACAACGACCACTACGGGCACGTCAACAACGTCACCTACTACTCGTACTTCGACACCGCGGTGAACGGGTGGCTCATGAAGAGCACCGGCCTCGACATCCGCGCCCTTCCGGCGATCGGTGTGGTGGCCGAAACGTCCTGCACGTTTCTCAGCCAACTGAGCTTTCCCGACGACCTGCAGGTGGGTATCGCCGTCGAGCGGCTCGGGAACACCTCGATCGTGTACGCGCTGAGCATCTTCCGTGTCGACGACGACGGTCTCACTCCGGCGGCCGTGGGGCGGTTCGTACACGTGTACGTCGACGCGGTGACCCGGCGCCCGGTACCGGTCCCTGCCGAGATCCGCACGGTCGTCGAGGCGCTCGGGCGGTGACCGAGCCGGGGCGGGTGTCCCTCGCGCTGCCGATCGGCGCGGGGGTGGTCACCGCGCTCGTCGGATTCACCAGCTCGTTCGCGGTGGTCCTCACCGGCCTCCGATCCGTGGGTGCCAGCGAGGCGCAGGCCGCCTCCGGGCTCTTCGCCATGTCTCTGGTGATGGCGCTGGGAATCACCGGTCTCGCACTGCGCTACCGCATTCCGATCACCCTCGCGTGGTCGACACCCGGGGCCGCTCTGCTGGCGGGCACGGGAGCGGTTGTGGGCGGGTGGCCCGCCGCCGTCGGGGCATTCGTCACCGTCGGCCTCGCCATCGTGCTGACCGGCGTGTGGTCCGGCCTCGGACGCGTCATCGCGTCCATTCCCGTCCCGCTGGCGCAGGCGATGCTGGCCGGCGTCATCCTGCCGCTGTGCATCGAGCCCGTGCGCGCCCTGGCGGACAACCCCGCAGCGGTTGCGCCCGTCGTGCTCACGTGGATCGTCTTCCTGCGCCTGTCACCGCGGTGGGCGGTCCCGGCGGCGTTCGCCGTAGCTGCTGTCGTCATCGGGATCTCGTTGATCACGAACGGCAGCGCGGTGGACGCCCGATCGTTGCTGCCGAGCCTCGACCTCGTCGCACCCACCTGGACGTGGCAGGCGCTCGTCGGCATCGCTCTGCCGC
This sequence comes from Rhodococcus sp. Leaf247, assembly GCF_001426185.1. Taxonomy (GTDB): domain Bacteria; phylum Actinomycetota; class Actinomycetes; order Mycobacteriales; family Mycobacteriaceae; genus Rhodococcoides. The sequence goes on from NZ_LMRP01000002.1 coordinate 48,173, forward strand.
TCTACATCGTGACGATGGCGTCGCAGAACATCCCGGGCACGGCTGTCATGGCCTCGTTCGGGTACACCGTGCCGTGGCGAGCGGCGATGACCGTCACCGGCGTCGGTACGGCCGTCACGGCGCCGGCCGGTGTGCACGCCGTGAACCTCGCGGCGATCAGTGCCGCCTTGGCGGCCGCGCCCGACGCCCACCCGGACAAGGATCGTCGATGGATCGCTGCGGTGTCCGCCGGCGCGTCCTACCTCGTCCTGGCGGTCGCGTCCGCAGCACTGGCCACGCTCGTCGCCTTGGCCCCGGCCGGCATCGTCGAAACCGTTGCCGGACTGGCCTTGCTGGCCACACTGGCGGCGTCGCTCGCAGCGGCACTCGGCGACGAGGCCGAACGCCTCCCTGCTGCCATCACCTTCGTGGTGGCGGCATCGGGCGTCGGCATCGCCGGGATCGGATCGGCCTTCTGGGCCCTCGTTCTCGGACTCGTCGTCCGCATCGGTCTGTCACGCACGCCGGTAAGTATCAGAGGATCCCGGCCGACTCCGCCGTCGACACCGCCCGCGCGATGATGCCGTCGACCAGGTCCGTGGTCGGCGAGCCGTCACGTGCCCGGTTGCGCTCGTCCTCGATGGCTCGACGCATGACGCCCTCGGCGATGATCGACAGTTTCCACAGCGCCAACGTGTGCCAGTACCCCACGGACGACACGTCGCGCCCCGTGGTCCGTGCGTAGATCTCCACCAGATCGTCGCGCGACGGGAACCCGGGGAGAGTCGAGGACATGAACAGACCCGCCGCGCCGTCGTCCGACTGCGACCAATAGGCCAGCAACGCACCGACATCCGCCAGAGGATCACCGAGCGTGCACAGCTCCCAGTCGACCACCGCGACGATCGCGTCGTCCACGTTGCTCTCACCGACTCCGCTGGTGATGATGTTGCTCAGATGGAAGTCGCCGTGCACCAGCGAGACCTCGGTCTGCTCCGGAGCCGAATTCGCGAGCGCGGTGGCCAGGCGTTCGATGTCCGGGACGTCCCGCGTCTTCGACTGCGCCCACTGCGACGACCATCGCTTCAATTGCCGTGCAGCGTAGGGCTTGTGACTCGCCAGATCGGTGAGGCCGGTGCTGTCGAGATCGACCGCGTGGATCTTGCCGAGCGTGGCGGGCATGGCCTCACCGATCGTCCGACGACGTGCCTGCGACAGCGTCTCCGCGACGGTCGGGCTGTCGATCACCAGCCCGTCCACATGGCTCATCAGGACCAGGGGAGCATCGGTGACCGCCGGATCGTCGGTCAGCGCGATCGTCGTCGGCACCGGAACGGCAGTCTGCTGCAAGGCCGACAGGATGCGGTACTCGCGAGCGACGTCGTGCGCCGACGCCAGCAGCGTGCCCAGCGGCGGACGCCGCAGCACCCACCGACCACCGGCGGCATCGCCGACGGCGAACGTCAGGTTGGACTGCCCGTTGCCGATGCGCTCGAAGGTCAGTGGCCCCGAGACCCCGATGTCGAGGCTCTCCATCCACGCCGTCACCGCGCCGTCGTCGAGGCCCGGTGTCGTTCCCGTCGTCACTTGTCGATCTTCCGGTAGGGCGCGAGCTCGGTGCGTGCGATGGTCCGCTTGTGCACCTCGTCCGGACCGTCGGCGAGACGCAGCGTCCGCAGGTGGGCGTACATGCTGGCGAGCGGGAAGTCGTCGGAGACACCGCCGCCGCCGTGCACCTGGATGGCGCGGTCGACGATCTTCAGGGCCATCGCGGGCGCCGCGACCTTGATGGCCGCGATCTCCACGCGTGCTTCCTTGTTGCTGAACTCGTCCATCATCCAGGCGGCCTTGAGCGTGAGGAGGCGGGCCATCTCGATGTCGATGCGGGCTTCGGCGATCCAGTCCTGGATGTTGGCCTGCGCCGCGATCGGCTTGCCGAACGCCACGCGGGACGACGCACGGTCACACATGAGTTCCAGTGCGCGCTCTGCCATTCCGATCGCACGCATGCAGTGGTGGATACGGCCGGGGCCCAGTCGCGCCTGGCCGATCATGAAGCCGGCACCCGGTCCGGCGAGCACGTCCTTGCCGGGGACGCGAACGTTCTCGAACAGGACCTCGGCGTGACCCTCGCGGTCCTGGTATCCGAACACCGGCAGGCCGCGCAGGACGGTGACGCCGGGCGCGTCGATCGGCACGACCATCATCGACTGCTGCTCGTACGTCGACGCCTCGGGCGCCGTCTTGCCCATGACGATCAGAACCTTGCAGTTCTGGTGCAAAGCGTTGGAAGTCCACCACTTCCGACCGTTCAGGATCCAGTCCTCGCCGTCGGCCACCATGGACATCGCGATGTTCGTCGCGTCGGAGCTGGCGACATCGGGCTCCGTCATGGCGAAGGCCGAGCGAATGGTGCCCTCGAGCAACGGGGCGAGCCACTTCTCCTTGTGCTCGTCCGTACCGAAGCGGGTGAACACCTCCATGTTGCCGGTGTCGGGTGCGGCGCAGTTACAGGCCTCGGGCGCGATCGCGGGGCTACGGCCCATGATCTCCGCGAGCGGCGCGTACTCTGCGTTGGTCAGACCGGGGCCGTAGGCGGGATCCGGGTGGAAGAGATTCCACAGGCCGCGAGACTTCGCGTCGGCCTTGAGTTCCTCGAGGATCGGCGGCTGGAAGTGCGGATCACCGGACTCCAGGATCTGCTGGGCGTAGACCGCCTCCGCCGGATAGACCTTCTCGTCCATGAACGCCAGCAGGCGCTGCTGGTAGTCCTTGCACCGGTCCGAGTACGCGAAATCCATGTCAGCGATCCTGTCCTGGCCGTGCGGCCGTCTCGAGTGAGGTCCGGTACCGACGCATCCCGGCGATCCACCGGTCGTAGTCGGCACTCTTGTGCGAGTAGAACGTGAGCACCTCGGGGTGCGGGAGAACGAGGAACTTCTCGGTCTCCATCGCCTCGAGGACGATGCGAGCGACGTCCTCCGGTTCGAGGACGGTGCCGGCGCCGGTCACGGCGGACGCCGCCACCGAGGCACCCTCGGCGTCACTGTCGAAGCCCGAGTTCAGGAGTGCCGTGTTGACGCCCATCGGGCACAGGCAGCTCACCGCGATGCCTTTGTCGCCGTAGGTGACCGACAGCCATTCGGCGAAGCCGACGGCCGCGTGCTTGGACACCGAGTAGGTGGCCGATCCGATCTGGGTGAGCAGCCCCGCCGCGGACGCGGTGGACAGGAAGTAGCCGTGCGTTCCGCGCTCGATCCACCGCGGGATCACCACGCGCGCAGCGCGCACATGGGCGAGCACGTTGACCGACAACGCGGTGTCCCAGGCGGCGTCGGTGCTGTCGAGCCCCATCCCTGCCGTCGTCCCGGCATTGGCGATGTAGATGTCGAGGGGCCCGAACGCCTCCTCGACCCGCTCGATCATCAGGGCGATCACCGCGTCGTCGGCGACATCGCCGCCGACGGCGATGCACCGCTCGCCCAGTCGCGCGGCGACCGCATCGGCGGCCGCGGCATCGAGATCGGCGACCAGGACCGAGTTCCCGGCCTCGACCAGAGCAGTGGCGAGGGCGGCACCGATCCCGGCGCCACCTCCCGTGACGATGGCGACCTTGTCTGTGACCCGCATCATTCAGATAGTAGGCATGCGGGGTCGGCGGCGGGCCCGCAGGGTCCACGAACTCGAGGTCGACCTCGAGTTCAGAAGTGGGTCCGTGTGCGTTCCTGTTCCACGATCTCGTCGATGTCGCCGAGCCGGTCCATCGAACTGACCGCACGACGCGTGCGCATGTTCTTCGCCAACCGCTCGCGGTGCTTGTGCGTGAAGGCCCAGTACCCCGCCGTGAACGGGCACGCGTCCTCGCCGACCCGCTTCTTCGGGTCGAACGCGCAGCCCTTGCAGTGGTCGGTCATCCGGTCGATGTACGCGCCGCCGGACGTGTACGGCTTGGTCGCGATCACTCCCCCGTCGGCGTGCTGACTCATGCCGAAGACGTTGACCGGCATCACCCACTCGTACCCGTCGACGAAGTGCTCGGTGAACCACCGGGTGAGCGCCCGCGGGTCGTACCCACGTTGCAGCGCATGGTTTCCCAGGATCATCAGGCGTGGGATGTGGTGCACCCACCCGCGATCGTGCACGCCGGCGAGGGCGTCGGACAGACACGCCGCGGTGACCTCCTCCGCATCCAGGGTCTGGAACCATCCGGGCAGCGGAGTGTCGGCATCGAGGGCGTTGGTGCGCATGTAGTCCTCGCCCAGATGCCAGTAGAGGTGCCACACGTACTCGCGCCACCCCAGGATCTGGCGTACGAACCCCTCGACGCTCGCCAGCGGTGCCGTGCCGTCCCGGTATGCCTGCTCGGCGGCGCGCGCCGCGTCCAGCGGGTGCAGCACACCGAGGTTGAACGGCACCGACAGCAAAGAGTGCGACATGGTCCAGTCCGCGGCCATCACGGCGTCCTCGTAGGGACCGAACGTGGCGAGACGGGTGGCCACGAAGGTCTCCAGCGCCGACGCCGCCTCGGCTGCGGTGACGGCGAAGAGACGCGGTCCGTCCTCGCCGGACCAGTCGACGTCCATGGCGTCGAGATCCTTACGCACGCCGGCGTCGATGTCGTCCTCCTCGGGCCACCACGGTTCGGGAACACCGAGTGTCGTCCGCTTCTTCGGCGGCTTCTCCCTGTTCTCCGCATCGAGGTTCCAGGTGCCGCTCACCGGATTCTCGCCGTCCATCAGGATGTCGAACCGGCGACGCTGCTCTCGGTAGAAGTTCTCCATGAGGAACGACTTCTTGCCGCCCGCCCAGTCGGCGAAGTCCGCACGGGACAGGGCGAACGTGGGGGTCGGCACGATCTCCTCGACCAGGCCCTCGTCGGCCAGTCGACGAACGAAGGCCTCCGCTCGCCGCGACGTCGGTTCGTGGACGACGACCGGGCGCCCGACGCGGGCGAGGCCCTCGCGATAGGTGTCGGCACGGATGTACGTCGCTCGATCGCCCAGCTCCTCGGCGAGGTGCCGCATGCCGCTGAGCAACAGATGGGCCTTCTGACGATGACCCCGTCGACGTCCCAACGCGCGCGCGGACTCGATGATGACGACGTCACGGTCCACCATCTCCTCGGACGAGTGGACGTGGGGGCCGAGCTGATCGGCGAACACCCAGAGCGGAGCCGGAGAGGACATGCTCTGCTGTTCCCCGTCCTCCGCGAGGCCAACCGGCCGGGAACCGCTACGCGTGACCGTCCGACACCGTCACCCGACGCCCATCCTGCTCGTTCTGTGCGTGTCGGTGGGGCAACCACCGAGCGAGTTGCTCACTCTCGCAGGTATCACTTGCGCAATGCGGTCAGGCGAGCATGCTGTGAGGTGAGCCACACACGGCTCGTCCACACTGTGCGCCCTCCTCTCACGACGAGGTCCGCGCACCGGCGGAGAGGAAGACCATGACCCGATCGGACACATCACCGCGGGGCGATCGCATCGCGCATCCCGTGCAACTCGTCCAGCCCGACGGCCGACGAGTGCACGACCCCGAGCACTGGCGACTCGTCGCCGACGTCGACGCCGCACACATGCTCGACATGTACCGGGACATGGTGGTGGCGCGCCGCATCGACACCGAGGCGACCGCGCTGCAGCGTCAGGGCGAACTGGGACTGTGGGCACCGCTGCTGGGTCAGGAAGCAGCCCAGGTGGGCTCCGCCCACGCCGTCACCGCCGACGACTACATCTTCACGAGCTACCGCGAGCACGCGGTGGCGTACTGCCGAGGCGTGCCGGTGGAGAAGCTCACCGCACTGTGGCGCGGCACCGCGCACTCCGGCTGGGATCCCGACGAGTACAACATCACCAACCCGGCGATCATCGTCGGCGCGCAGGGGTTGCACGCCACCGGCTACGCCATGGCAGCGCGGCTCGACGGTGCCGAGATCGCCACTGTCGCCTACTTCGGCGACGGCGCTACCAGCGAAGGCGACATCTCGGAGGCGCTGTCGTTCTCGGTGTCGTTCGGAGCCGGAGTCGTGTTCTTCTGCCAGAACAACCACTGGGCCATCAGCGAGCCTGTCGCGCTCCAGAGCCCGCTCCCGCTCGCGTCCCGTGCCGCCGGCTTCGGCATGCCCGCCCTGCGTGTCGACGGCAACGACGCCCTCGCCGTCCTCGCGGTGACGCGCGCCGCCGCGCACCGAGCCCGCACCGGCGGTGGCCCCACCTTCATCGAGGCGATGACCTACCGCATGGGCCCGCACACCACGTCCGACGATCCGACGCGGTACCGCGCCGACGCCGAGCGCGACGTGTGGGCGGCGCGCGATCCGTTGGACCGCCTCGACAGACTGCTCACCCGCGAGGGCGCGCTGACACCGTCTGTGCGCGAGGACATCGCCGCGACCGCGGACGACGTCGCCGCCCGGCTGCGCTCCGCCACGATCTCCGCCGTCGATCCGGAGTCGTCCACCCTGCTCGACCACGTCTACGCCGAACCACACGCTGTGGTGGACCGCCAGAAGGAGACACTGCGATGACCACCGGAACCCTCTCCCGCGCCGGCGCGACCACCGCGTCGTCGGATCTCCACGTCAAGGGCACCCTCGGTGGTGCGATCAACGCAGGCCTGCGTGCATGCCTCGAGGCCGACGACAAGGTCGTGCTGATGGGCCTCGACATCGGCAAGCTCGGCGGTGTGTTCCGCGTGACCGACAGACTGCAGAAAGACTTCGGCGACCAGCGCGTGCTCGACATGCCTCTCGCCGAGTCCGGCATGGTGGGCACCGCGTTCGGCATGGCGCTGCGTGGCTACCGCCCCGTCGTGGAGATCCAGTTCGACGGGTTCGTCTACCCCGCCTTCGACCAGATCGTGTCCCAGGTGGCCAAGATCCGGTATCGCACTGCCGGACTCGTCGGCGCTCCGATGGTCATCCGCATTCCCTTCGGCGGCGGCATCGGAGCGGTGGAACATCACTCCGAGTCGCCCGAGGCGTATTTCGCCCATACGGCCGGCTTGCGGGTGGTCAGCCCGAGCACGCCTCACGACGCCTACTGGATGATCCAGCAGGCCGTGCACTCGGAGGATCCGGTCGTGTTCCTCGAGCCCAAGCGCCGGTACTGGGACAAGGGCGAGTGGGCGACCGATGCGCCCGATCTGCCTCTGAGCGCCGCTCGCGTGTGCCGCACCGGCACCGACGCGACGGTGGTGGCCTACGGATCGATGGTGCAGACGGCCCTCAAGGCCGCCGACGTCGCCGCGCAGGAGGGCCACAGCCTCGAGGTGATCGACCTCCGGTCGTTGTCGCCGCTGGACACCGACACGGTGTGCGCGTCGGTGCGTCGGACGGGTCGCCTGGTGGTCGTGCAGGAGGACACCGGATACCTGGGTGTCGCCGCCGAGATCGCCGCGCAGGTGTCGCAGGAATGCTTCTACTCCCTCGAGGCACCTGTCCAACGGGTCACCGGCTTCCACGTTCCGTACCCACCGGCGCGCCTCGAGCGACATCACCTTCCGGACGTCGATCGGATCCTCACGGGAGTCGACACGGTTCTCGCAGGCTGACGCGCCGCACCGGAATCACTGCGCCGGGTCACAGGAATCTGCCAGCCTCGTGCGCCATCATGGGGAGCCGTGAGTACCGATACGCAACAGATCGTCCTGGCGGTTCGACGCGTGACCCCGCGGTGGTGGGCACTGGCGGGAGCCTGCCTGGCCGCTCTCGTGATCCTGTACGCAGTGGTGCCGTTCGTCGGTGTTCGGTACACGCCGGCGTCGGCAAAGCTCGAAGCGCTCTACGGGCCGTCGAGCACTCTCCTGGACGTCATCGACGTCACCACCGTGCTGGTGCTGCTCGCGGCGTTGGCGGTGGTCGCAGTCGTGCGGAAACTGCCGTACGGCATCGGTGCCGTCCTCACCCTGTCCCTCGGCGCCACGCTCACCGCGGCCGCCGGACGGACGTGGCTGGTCGATCACATCCCGACGTCGGCACTTCCCGACGGCCGACTCGTGGCGGCCGCAGCGGTGATCGCCTCCGCCGCACTGGTGGTACCGGGCGCTGTGCGACCCGCCGTACTCGGCCTCGGCGCCGCACTCGTCGCCGCGGTGGCCCTGGCCGCGTTCGTCACCGCGGGGTCGACCGTCATCGGAATCGTGGGGTCGCTCATGGTGGTCGGCCTGTGGTGGGGCGTGGCCGGGGTTGTCATGGCGCATTCACCGCTCGCCGCCGCCCGTGAGCGGAAGAACCCTCTCGATACAGCAGCCCTGATGCTCCGACGCGACTGAGCGACGTCGGAACACCAGGGCGGTGTGGGCGGGTAGCCGTCAGAGGGCTTTGAGTTCCTCGATAACGGCGTTGACCGACTTCTTGGCATCCCCGAAGAGCATCGACGTGCGATCCGCCGTGAAGAGCGGATTGTCGATACCGGCGTACCCGGAGCTCATCGACCGCTTGAGCACGATCACCGACCGCGACTCGTCCACGTTCAGGATCGGCATCCCGTGGATCGGCGAACTCGGATCGTTGCGCGCCGCCGGGTTGGTGACATCGTTCGCGCCGATGACGAGGGTGACATCGGTGCGGGAGAACTCCCCGTTGATGTCGTCCATCTCCTTCATCGCCTCGTACTCCACATCGGCCTCGGCGAGCAACACGTTCATGTGACCCGGCATGCGCCCGGCCACCGGATGGATCGCGTACTTCACCTCGACACCCTTGCTCTCGAGGATCGACGCCATGTCCTTGACCGCGTGCTGAGCCTGCGCGACCGCGAGACCGTAGCCGGGGACCACGATGACCTGCGAGGCGTACGCCATCTGGATCGCCGCATCCGCCGCCGAGGTGGACTTCACCGTGCCGCCGGCATCGTCGGGGCCACCCACCGCGGCGCCGCCGCCTCCACCGAACGACCCGAACACGATCGCCGGGATCGACCGGTTCATCGCCGTCGCCATCAGGTTGGTCAGGATGGTGCCGGACGCGCCGACGATCATGCCCGCCACGATCATCGCCGTGTTGTTCAGCGCCAACCCCGCCGCAGCAGCCGACAGACCCGTCAACGCATTGAGCAGCGAGATCACCACCGGCATGTCCGCGCCGCCGATCGGGAACACCACGAACAAGCCCATCAGGGCAGCCGCGACGAGCACCAGCACGATCCACCACTGCGAGGTGCCCTCGCCCGGGGTGGCGCGCAGACCGATGTAGACCGACACCGCGACCGCCAAGAGCAGCAGCACGATGTTGGTGAGCTGGAAGATGCGCGCGTTCTTCACGAACGCCTTCTCCACCTTCTTGTTCAGCAGCTCCTGCAGCTTCAGGAACGCCACCAGCGAACCCCAGAACGACACCGACCCGATGACCGCCGCGAACAGCGACCCGATGACGATGTGCACCGTCGGCTCTTCACCGTGCTTGAACGCCGAGAAACCGTCGGTCTCGATGAACTCCGACCACGCGATCAACGCGACCGTGCCGCCGCCCACGCCGTTGAACAACGCCACCAGCTGCGGCATCGCCGTCATCTTCGTGCGCTTGGCCGGCGGGACACCCAGCAGGACACCGATCGCCAGACCCGCGGCGATGAGAATCCAGTTGATCGCCGCGGTGTCGCGGACCTCGATCAGAGTCGCCACCACAGCGATGCCCATACCGACAGCGGCGATCCAGTTGCCGCGCACCGCCGTCTTCGGACCGGTCAGACCCATCAGGCCGTAGATGAACATGGCGAACGCGACGATGTAGAGAATGTTGACGAGATTGTTCATCAGGAATCAGCACCCTTCTCCACAGCAGCGGGCGCCTTCTTGCCCTTGAACATGCCGAGCATGCGGTCGGTCACCAGGAACCCACCGACGACGTTGAGCGTGCCGAAGATCAGCGCGACGAACGCGATGATCCGCACGCCCCACGGCGCATCCTCGGGCAGCCGGCCCAGCACGATGAGGGCGCCGAGCACGACGATGCCGTGGATGGCGTTGGTGCCCGACATCAGCGGCGTGTGCAGCGTGTTCGGGACCTTCGAGATGACGGCGAAACCGACGAAGCCGGCCAACACCAGGATCGCGATGTTCGCAAGCAGGGACGTGTACATCAGGCATCCGCCTTCACGGTCGTATCGGCCGTGCGCGTCACGCACGACTTCGCGAGGACCTCGTCGGAGAAGTCGGGCGCGAACGCTCCGTTCTCGTCGAGCATCAGCTCGATCAGCGCCGAGATGTTCTTGGAGTAGAGCTCACTCGCGTGCTCGGGCATCGTCGCCGGCAGATTCAGCGGCGAGGCGATGATGACGTCGTTCTTCACCACCGTGCGACCCGGCTCGGTCAGCTCGCAGTTGCCACCGGTCTCCCCCGCGAGGTCGACGACGACACTGCCCGGCTTCATCCCGGCAGCCGCCGCGGCGGTGACCAGCTTCGGCGCCGGACGCCCCGGCACCAGGGCGGTGGTGATGACGACGTCGAACGTCGAGATCGCCTTCTCCAGCGCCGCCTGCTGCTGCGCACGCTCGTCCTCGGTGAGCTCACGGGCATACCCGCCCTCACCGGCAGCGTCGATCCCCAGATCCAGCCACTGCGCACCGACCGAGCGCACCTGATCCGCCACCTCGGGACGCACGTCGTACCCGGTGGCGCGGCCACCGAGACGCTTCGCCGTCGCCAACGCCTGCAACCCCGCCACACCCACACCGAGCACCAGCACCGTCGCCGGCTTCACCGTGCCCGCCGCGGTGGTCAGCATCGGGAAGAACCGCGTCGACTCCGACGCCGCGAGCAACACAGCCTTGTAGCCGGCGACGTTGGCCTGCGAGGACAACGCATCCATCACCTGTGCACGGGAGATACGCGGAATCGCTTCCACCGCGAAAGCCTGCACGCCCGCAGCAGTCAACTCGGGAATGATCGTGTCCGCATTGCGCGGCGCGAGGAAGCCGACGAGCGTCGATCCGCGACGCAGCTTGCGCACCTCCGCAGACGACGGCGGCGCCACCTTCGCCACGATGTCCGCGCTGTACGGGTCACCGATGCTCGCGCCCGCATCGACGTACAGCTGGTCGGGGATGAGCGCGCCGAGCCCGGCACCTGCTTCCACCACCACGCGTACGCCCTTGGCCGTGAGTGCGGAGACGACCTTCGGAACGAGCGCCACCCGGCGCTCCCCCTCGTTCGTCTCGCGCACGACGCCGACGAGCGGCCCTGCTTCTCGAGAATTTTCCACCAGCGATGCACTTCCTGTGAATGCGGCACGTCCGGGTACGCAGGACGGTGCCGTCGAGCTGTTCGATGCCGAGTTCGACCACGTCGTGACGCTGTTCGCTCCCACGAAGGATCCTGATGTCGGCCGGGTGGGCCTCACCGCAAGGTAACGCACGACACAGACATCGGATGCGCCGCGGTCGAATGTGAGTCCGAGGTCATAACGGACTGCCCCTGTCGGTGCGACTTGGCACACTCGGACCATGACCACCGAATCATCCGCGTCGGCCGTACCCATCGCGGTACTGGACGCCGTCCGCGATGCCACCACGATCACCGTCCTGACAGGTGCGGGTATGTCCGCGCAGTCCGGCGTGCCGACGTTCCGCGACGCGCAGACGGGATTGTGGGCACGCTACGACCCGGAGGAACTCGCCAGTCCGGACGCGTTCACCAGGGATCCCGATCTGGTGTGGGCCTGGTACCGCCGGCGCGCGCAGCTGGTCGCTGCGGCGGAGCCGAATGCGGGCCACCGCGCCCTGGCACGGTGGCAGCGCGACGCACCGCCCGGGATCCGCGTGGACATCGCGACGCAGAACGTCGACGACCTGCACGAGAGGGCGGGTTCCACCGTGCTCGCTCACGTTCACGGAACCCTTGCCGCCGTGCGGTGTTCGATCTGCGAGGCACCGTATCTCGATCCTCTCGACGACGTCGCCGACGGCGAGGAGCGCATACCGCCGCCGTCCTGCGCCGTCTGCGGGAGTCCGGTGCGTCCGGGCGTCGTGTGGTTCGGTGAGCCACTGCCCGAGGCGGAGTGGGCTGCGGTGGCGGCATCCGTGGAGGCCGCGGAGGTGGTGCTTGTCGTCGGCACCTCGGGCGTGGTCTACCCGTTCGCAGGCCTGCCGGCTCAGGCCCGCAGTGCGGGCGCCGTCGTCGTCGAGGTCAATCCGGAGGAGACGGCGGTGTCGGACATGGCCCATCACGTGTGGCGCGCGAGTGCCGCCGACTCGTTGCCGGCGCTGGTCGCTGCCGTCACGGAGACGACGCGATGACCGACTGCGTGTTCTGCGACATCGTCGCCGGACTTTCTCCGGCCGCTCGGGTGTACGAGGACGACGCAGTCGTGGCGTTCCTCGACATCAGGCCTCTCGCCCGCGGCCACACACTGGTGGTTCCCCGTATCCATTCGTCGGGCCTCGCCGATGTCGACGCACCGTCCGCCGACGCCGTGTTCTCCGCCGGACGACGGATCGCGGGGGCCCTCCGCCGGTCGTCGATCGGCGCGGACGGCGTCAACCTCCTGGTCAACGACGGCCGGGCAGCGATGCAGACGGTGTTCCACCATCACATGCACGTGGTGCCGCGGTGGAACGGCGACAAGCTCAGATTCGCCGCCCAACTACTCACCCGACGGCCGCACGAACTCGACGAGGTCGCTCGGGTGGTGCGCGAGGCGTTGGCGCACGAGAACTAGGCGCTCTGCCGTCACTGCTCGAAGCAGGATGCGCCGTCCTCGAACAACCACGCGACGACGAGTGCACCCGGGTCCGTGACACCGCGAGCTGCGTCACCGATGTAGCTGGCGCGTCCGCGGCGTCCCACCAGGTCCGCTGTCGACTCCGCTCCGTCACGTGCAGCATCGGCCGCGAGACGCAGGGCCTCTGCCGGACTGCGCCCGCGAGCCGAGTCCAACGCACGGGCAGCCGGCTCGATGGCGTCGATCATCGTCTTGTCACCGGGCGCTGCGCCGCCGAGATCGACGATGGCGCGCATTCCGTCGCGAGCAGCGTCGGCGAGGGCGTCGGTCGTGACACCCGCGGTGGACAGAGCAACGTCGAACTGGTGGAACCACACACCGAACAGCGCGCCCGACGTGCCGCCGGCACTTCCCAGGAAGCCGTCGGCGATGCGTCGGAAGACCGCTGACGGCGAATCCGTGTCGCTGATCGCGACCTCGTCGAGAGCGGCACGCATGTTGGCCCCGAAGTCGCCGTCGCCGGCTCTGCGGTCGAGTTCGGTGAGCTCGTCGATCCGGTCGAGTACCCGCCCGGTGAACGCCGACGCCCACGCGGTGACGTGGGCCTCCGGAGGCGTGTCGTCCGAGTAGTCCAGGGCGGCGACGTCCTCGGTTGCATCCGGCATGCCCGCGAAATCACCGGCGGGCGAGTTGGGCCACCCCGGGGCGGCGGTCGGTGCGTCCCAGAGCTTCAGCATCTCCTCGGTGCACACGACGACGGTGATGGATGCTCCCGCCATGTCGTAGGCGGTGACGAACGTCCCCACCAGGGCGCGTCGGACTCGTATCCCCTTGCTGTGCAGGTAATCGGCGGTATCGCCGAACAACACGTCGAGTTCGAGCGGGTGTGTGGCGCCGAGCCCGTTGACGATCACGATGACCTCCGCGCCGTCCGCGACTCCGAGAGAGTCCAGGACGGGATCGATCAGGGTCGCCGCCAGTTCGCTCGCCGACGGCGTGGACACGCGGCCCGTCCCACGCTCTCCGTGGATACCGACGCCGATCTCGACCTCGTCGTCGCCGAGCTCGAAGGACGGACCATCCGCACCCGGTACGGTGCAGGCCCGGAAAGCCGCCGCCATGCTCCGCGAGTTCTCGGCGACGGTACGGCCCCATCTCGCCACCTCCGCGAGCGTGTCACCGCGCGCCGCGGCGGCACCGCAGACCTTCTCGACGGCGATGGTCGCCGCCGTGCCTCGTCGACCGGGACCGTCGTCGGATTCGGTCGCGACGTCGTCGGCCACGATCACCGTCTCGACATCGATGCCGTCGTCGGCGGCGAAGTCCGCCGCGATGGAGAAGTTCACGACGTCACCGGTGTAGTTCTTGACGATGTGGAGAACTCCACCACCCGCATTCACGGCCGCCGTCGCAGCACGGATCTGCAGAGCGTTGGGCGAGGTGAAGATCAGCCCCGGGCAGGCGCCGGCCAGCATCCCCTCTCCGACGAATCCGGCATGCAAGGGTTCGTGTCCGGAACCGCCCCCGGAGATCAACGCCACCTGACCGTGCGGGGTCGGTGTATGCCGTACGAAGAAACCGGGATTCGGCACCCACCTCAGGTCCGCGGCGCGTGCCGCTGCGGCGCGAGCGGCGTCCGCGACGAAGCTTCGCGGGGAATCCATGATCTTCTTCGTGGTCATGTTTTCCACACTAGGGCCGCCGGTACAGCAGGGGTACCGTCTCGAAAGATGCGACTGTTCCTCGCCTCGTACCGCTTCGGTGCCCACCGCGACCGGTTCCTGTCCCTCACCGACGGACCCGGGCGCATCGCCGTGATCGCCAATGCCGCGGATTCCTGGCCGGCTGCTGCGCGAGCGTCGGCAGTGACCAGTGAGTTCACACTGCTACGGTCGGCCGGGTTCCTCCCGGTCGAGGTCGACCTCCGGGAGCTCGAGCCCAGCACGTGCGGAGAGGTTCTCGAAGCCTTCCCGGCAGTGTGGGTTCGGGGAGGGAACACGTTCGTCCTGCGTCGGCGGATGGCGTCGTCCGGCGCCGACGAGGCGCTGGTTCGACTTCTCGAGCGGGACGCCCTCGTGTACGGCGGCTACAGCGCGGGCGCGTGTGTGATGGGCCCGACCCTGCGTGGTGTCGAGTACGCGGATCCTCCGGAGGAGGTTCGGCCGACCACGGGCGAGGACGTGCTGTGGGACGGCCTCGGCGTCATCGAGGAGATCCTGGTTCCGCACTGGGAGTCGGATGCGCTCGACCCCGACGGCGCAGCCGGGGCCATGGCCGCGGCATGTCGGGCGGCGGGTCGGACAGTCCGCACCCTCACCGACGATCAGGTCTACGTCACGGACGGCGACATCACCGAGGTGGTGTGATCACCCGCTGTGGGCGATCGGCATGGAGGGAAGGCCGGAGGCCGGCCCGGAGAACTGGAAAGGCGCCAGACGGTCCATCGACGCCCACGCGAGGCGACAGCGTCGAACGGTCATCTCGTCGGCGTCGCGAAGCAGCGCATCGAGGAGCAGCGACGGGTTCTCCGTCCACGCGCGGGCGACGGCATCCATCTCCGGATCGGTGAAGAGGCCGGATCGCCGGAGGGCGGCGATCCATTCGACGACCTCACCGCGGTGGAGCGATTCGAGAGTGTCGTAGTCGACTCCGCCGGCGACGAAATCGTAGGAGAACAGCGCCGCCGCGCAGTCGAACGGTGTGTTCTTCGTGACCGACTTCGACGTCGTCGATGCAGGCTTCGAGCTGTGTGACAGTGCCATGAGTGCCTCCTTCTCGCCCCCTCGGTGCCGGCCGAACTGTCGATCACCGTTCTGCGGACGCTAATCCTCCGAAGTCCCCTTGTGACCACCCATCGGGGCACGATCTGATAACAGAGTGACTCATGTGACTGATGGGAATAGCGTCGTAACGGTCCCGTCCCGGCATCACCGCCGTGGATCCGGTTCTGCACCAACAACTTCAAGTGATCCCGGACTGCTCGTCGACGACGTCGGAGTAGCGTCGATCGAAGGTGCACCGACGCACGGCCGGAAGAGGTGGAGACCATCGACGATCTCGTGAGTTCCCTGGTGGATGCGGTGGGAGCGTCCGCCGTCGTCACGGACCCCGACATCATGGCCGGATATCGCCAGGACTGGGCGCGCGACCCCGATGCCGGGACGCCTCTGGCAGTCGTGCGCGCCACCAGCACCGCCGACGTCCGCGCCGTCATGCTGTGGGCGACCGAGCACTCGGTTCCCGTCGTCCCTCGCGGCGCGGGGTCGGGCCTGTCCGGAGGTGCGACGGCGGTCGACGGCGGCATCGTGCTGAGCACCGAGGCGATGCGCGACATCACCGTCGACGCGGTGACCCGCACGGCGGTCGTCCAGCCGGGGCTGCTGAACGCCGAAGTCAAGGCTGCCGCCGCCGAACACGGCCTGTGGTACCCACCCGACCCGTCGTCGTTCGAGATGTGTTCGATCGGCGGCAACGCCGCCACGAACGCCGGTGGCCTCTGCTGTGTGAAGTACGGCGTGACCACCGACTACATCCTCGGACTCGAAGTGGTGCTGGCCGACGGCACCGTCGTGAACCTGGGGGGCCCGAGGCTCAAGGATTCCGCGGGGCTGTCGTTGACCAAACTGTTCGTCGGCAGCGAGGGCGTCCTGGGAGTCATCACCGAGGTCACACTGCGGCTCATCCCCGCTCAACCACCTGCCAGCACCGTCGTCGCCACGTTCACGGAGCTGTCCGACGCCACCGATGCCATCCTGACCATCACGCGATCGCTGCGTCCGGCGATGCTCGAGTTCATGGACTCCACCGCGATCAACGCCGTCGAGGACGCGATGAAGATGGGTCTGGACCGCTCGGCCGCCGCCATGCTCATCGCGCGGTCGGACTCCCCCGGCGCCCACCGCACCGAGGAAACCGAAGTGATGGCCGACGCGTGCACAGCGGCCGGGGCGGCCGAAGTGTTCGTCACCTACGATCCCGACGAGGGCGAAGCCTTCGCTGCCGCACGACGTTTCGCCATTCCCGCCGTGGAGCGCACCGGGTCGCTGCTCCTCGAGGACGTCGGGGTACCGCTTCCGGCTCTCGCGGACCTCGTCGAAGGAATCGCGAAGATCTCCGACGCGAGAGAGGTCGTGGTCGCCGTCATCGCGCACGCCGGCGACGGGAACACGCACCCTCTCATCGTGTTCGATCCGGACGACGCGGACATGGAGGGACGGGCTCATCTCGCATTCGGCGAGATCATGACTCTCGCGATCTCGTTGGGCGGCACCATCACCGGCGAGCACGGTGTGGGCAGGCTGAAGAAGGCATGGTTGCCCGCCCAGGTGGGCGAGGACGTCATGGACCTGACCCGCAGGATCAAGCACGCGCTCGACCCTGCGGGGATCCTGAACCCGGGGGCCGTCCTCTAGCCGCCCACGTACGCGTCGGCGACGTCGAGCACGTCGTCGAGGATGTCCAACCCGCGGCGGATGTCCTCCTCGGTGGTGATGAGCGGTGGGGCGATCTGCAGGCGGTTGCCTGCCGCGAAGGGCCACAGTCCGCGAGATTTAGCTGCCGCGACGACGTCGGCCATGGGAGCCGCGTCGGCGCCGGACGCATTGAACGGGATCAGCGGTTCGCGGGTGGACGGGTTCTTCACCAGTTCGACGGCCCAGAAGTAGCCCATCCCGCGTACCTCTCCGACGCTGGGATGCTTCTCCCCCAGCTTCGTCAGTCCAGGACCGAGCACGTTCTCACCGACGGCGCGGACATGTTCCAGGATGTCGTCACGCTCGAACACCTCGATCGACGCGATACCCGCGGCGCACGCCAGCACGTGTCCGCTGTAGGTCAGACCTCCCGGGTACGGCAGATGGTCGTAGCGCTGAGCGATCTCCTCGGAGATGATCACGCCGCCCAGCGGCACGTATCCCGAGTTGACGCCTTTGGCGAACGTGATCAGATCGGGTTCGACGCCCCACGCCTGGCATGCGAACCAGTGCCCGGTGCGGCCGAAGCCCACCATGACCTCGTCCGCGATGTAGACGATGCCGTAGCGGGTGCACAGCTCGCGCACCCCTGCGAGGTAGCCGGGCGGCGGGACGAGTACCCCGTTGGTTCCGACCACGGATTCCAGGATCAGTCCGGCGATGTTCTGTGCGCCCTCGAGCTGGATGACCATCTCGAGGTGGGCCAGTGCCGACGCGGTCTCCTCCTCGGGACTCGCCGAATTCCACGGTGAGCGATAGGCGTACGGACCGAAGAAGCGGACGACATCGACGTTCGTCGGCTCGGTTCCCCACCGGCGCGGCTCCCCGGTCAGGCCGATCGCGACACCCGTGCCGCCGTGATACGACCGGTATGCGGCCAACATCTTGGTCCGCCCGGTGTGTTGACGCGCGAAACGCACGGCGTGCTCGACGGCCTCCGCACCGCCCGTCGTGAAGAAGACCCGGTTCAGATCCCCCGGAGCGCGCTCGGCGATGAGCCGCGCGAGTTCGCTGCGCTTGTCGTTGGCGACGGTCGGCGAGATCGTGGTCAACACCTGCGCCTGGGCGACGATCGCGGCCACGACGTCCGGGTGCTGGTGGCCGATGTTGACGTTGACCAGCTGCGAGGAGAAGTCCAGGTATCGCGTGCCCTTGTCGTCCCAGAAGTACGACCCCGACGCACCCGCGATCGTGATCGGATTCAACTCCGCCTGAGCGGACCACGAGTAGAAGACATGGTCGGTCATGTACTACCTCCGTTATCGAGCGACTCCGGATTCCGTCGCCACCACTGACGTCATCATGGCAGGCAGCACCGACTCGCCGTAGGCATCCAGCGTCGCGGTCTTCGCATCGTGTTGGAGGTAGACCGCGAACTGGTCCACACCGAGCGACTCGAGCTGCCGTAGGCGTTCGACATGCTGCTCGGGCGAGCCCAGGATGCAGAAGCGGTCGACGATCTCGTCGGGCACGAAGTTCGCATGCGTGTTCCCGGCGCGGCCGTGCTGGTTGTAGTCGTACCCGTGACGGCCGGCGATGTAGTCCGTCAGTGCCGCAGGCACTCCCGACGTCGCCCCGTACCGCGTCACGATGTCGGCCACGTGGTTTCCCACCATGCCGCCGAACCACCGGCACTGCTCGCGGGCGTGAGCTGCCGCGTCGACGGACCCGTCCGTGACGTAGGCAGGGGCGGCCACGCAGATGGTCACGGCATCGGGGTCGCGCCCCGCCCTCTCGGCGGCGTCGCGCACGGTGGCCACCGTCCATTCGACGATGTCGGGGTCGGCGAGCTGGAGAATGAACCCGTCGGCGACCTGTCCCGTCAGTTCCAGTGCGCGAGGACCGTATCCGGCGACCCACACCTCCAGTTCGGACTGCGCTGCCCACGGGAATCGGACGGTGGTGTCGCCGACGTGGGCGGAACGCCCGTTCCCCAGTTCGCGGATGATCTCCACCGACTCGGCGAGCCGCGCGATGGTGGTGGGCTTCCCACCCAGAGTGCGCACCGCGGAGTCACCTCGGCCGATCCCGCACACGGTGCGGTTGCCGTACATCTCGTTGAGTGTGGCGAACGTCGACGCCGTCACCGTGACGTCCCGCGTCGACGGGTTGGTCACCATCGGCCCGACGACCACCTTGCGGGTGCTTGCGAGAATCTGACTGTGGATGACGTAGGGCTCCTGCCACAGCAGGTGCGAATCGAAGGTCCACACGTGTGAGAAGCCGTGCGTCTCGGCGATGCGAGCGAGTTCGACCACCCGCGAACTGGGTGGAGTGCATTGCAGCACTACTCCGAAGTCCATCCCTCACACCAGATTCTGGGACAGGTCGCGGCGAACGAAACGGCCGTGCCCGGCGCGGCCAAGGTACTCGCCGCGGTCGACGACGACGGTTCCACGGGAGATCACCGTGTCGACATGGCCGTCCACGGTCATGCCCTCGTAGGCGGAATAGTCCATTCTCATGTGGTGCGTCTCGACTCCGATGGTGGTGCGGCCGTTCGGGTCGTAGACCACCAGATCCGCGTCGGCACCCGGCGACACGATGCCCTTGCGCGGGTACATCCCGAACATGCGTGCCGGCGTCGTGCAGCACACCTCGACCCACTTCTCGAGCGTGATCTTCCCCGACACCACACCCTGGTACATCAGGTCCATCCGATGCTCGACCGACCCGATGCCGTTGGGGATCCTGGAGAAGTCGCCGATACCCATCTCCTTCTGATCCTTCATGCAGAAGGGACAGTGATCGGTGCCGACCGTCGAGACGTCCCCTGTACGGAGGTACCGCCACAGCTCGTCCTGGTGCCCCTCGGCACGGGACCGGAGCGGTGTCGAGCACACCCACTTCGCGCCCTCGAAGCCCGGCGCACCGAGTTGCTCCTCGAGCGAGAGGTACAGATACTGCGGACACGTCTCGGCGAAGACGTTCTGCCCCTTGCCTCGTGCCGTCGCGATCTGCTCGAGTGCCTGTTTCGCCGACACGTGCACCACGTAGAGCGGTGCTCCCGTCACGTCGGCCAGCATGATCGCGCGATGCGTCGCTTCTTCCTCGAGCTGCCACGGCCTGGACGTGCCGTGGAAGTACGGCGCCGTGTCACCGCGTGCGATCGACTGCTCGACCAGGACGTCGATGGCGATGCCGTTCTCCGCGTGCATCATCAGCAGCGCGCCGGTCTCGGCGGCAGTCTGCATCGCCCGCAGGATCTTCCCGTCGTCCGAGTAGAAGACGCCGGGATAGGCCATGAAAAGTTTGAAGCTGGTGACTCCTTCGGAGACCAACTCGCTCATGGCCTTCAACGAGTCGCTGTCGACGTCTCCGATGATCTGGTGGAATCCGTAATCGATGGCGCACGAACCGGCGGCCTTCTCGTGCCACGTAGCGAGGGTGTCCTGGACACGCATCCCGGGGTTCTGGATGGCGAAGTCGACGATGGTGGTGGTTCCGCCCCACGCGGCAGCGCGCGTCCCCGTCTCGAACGAGTCGGAGGCGAAGGTGCCTCCGAACGGCATCTCCATGTGGGTGTGGCCATCGACCCCTCCGGGGATCACGTACTTCCCGGTCGCGTCGACGACGACGTCGCTCGACGATGCGAGGTCGGCGCCCAGCAGTGCCGAACCCGGTTGCAGCACAGCGACGATCGTCTCACCGTCGATCAGGACGTCCAGCGGCTGTGACCCCGTCGGCGAGACGACGATGCCCCCGTGGACGAAGGTCGTCGTCACGGTGTCACCAGGGGACCGTAGGCGTCGGGTCTGCGATCGCGATAGAAGGCCCACCGATCGCGGACCGTCTTGATGAGCGACAGGTCCAGATCGCGGACGATCAACTCGGCCGCACTGTCCGACGCGACCTCGCCGACGAACTTTCCCTCGGGATCGACGAAATAGCTCGTGCCGTAGAAGTCGTTGTCTCCCAACTCCTCGACTCCCACCCGGTTGATCGCGCCGATGTAGTACTCGTTGGCCACGGCCGACGCCGGTTGCTCGAGCTTCCACAGGTAGTTCGACAGCCCTCGCGAGGTGGCGGACGGATTGAACACGATCTCCGCCCCGGCCAGTCCCAGTGCGCGCCATCCCTCCGGGAAATGGCGGTCGTAACAGATGTAGACCCCCACCTTGCCGACGGCGGTGTCGAACACGGGCCAGCCCAGATTGCCCGGGCGGAAGTAGAACTTCTCCCAGAAGCCGTTCAGATTCGGAATGTGGTGCTTGCGGTACTTGCCCAGGTACGTGCCGTCCGCATCGACCACCGCCGCCGTGTTGTACAGGACGCCGGGCTGCTCCTGCTCGTACACCGGCAGCACCATGACCATGCCGAGTTCCTTCGCCAGGGCCTGGAAGCGCTCGACCGTGGGCCCGGGAACGGACTCGGCGTAGTCGTAGAACGACGCGTCCTGCACCTGGCAGAAGTAAGGACCATAGAAGAGTTCTTGGAAACAGAGAACTTTCGCACCCTGCTCGGCTGCCTGGCGGGCGTAGACCTCGTGGGCCTGGATCATCGATTCCTTGTCGCCGGTCCAGGTGGTCTGGACCAGGGCAGCGCGCACGATCGTCATGAATGGCACCTCCGCATCGGCATTCTTTCGGTGATCCTGCACCCGATCCGCCGGGTAGTCCACCGGTGGGACCTCAGCCGTTCGTCACCTCGGGAGGCAGGGAGTCGAGCATGTCCACCGACGAGCCGTTCCAGCGATAACGGACCAGCGCCGGTCCGCCGGACACCTCCGCGGTCGCTTCTCCGTCCCGGAGCCATCGGTACGACACCGTCACCGTGTCGTCCAGCTGCGCATACGGGTCGATGTCGGTGAACGCGTACGGACGGGCGGTAGCCGTTCCCAGATACACGCCGTCGTGGAAGAACAGGACCGTCGTGGGGCTGGAGCCGGTCGCACCGTCGGGCACGGCCAGCGCCCACGCCAGCACACTGCAGGCATCGCCCTGACCGGCGCGCGTCCACCCGCTGCCGGAGAACGTCGGCAGCGAGGCGATCGCCGCGTCGATCACGTCGTCGTCCAGGCACGGATCCGCAGGGGTCTGCCTGTTGCCGTCCACCACCTCCTGCGGCAGGTCGTCCAGCATGACCACGGACGATCCGTTCCAGGTGTAGCGGACGAGGCCTGGTCCGCCGGACTGCTCCGCGGTGGACTCTCCCTCCCGGAGCCACCCGTACGACACCGTGACCGTGTCGTCGGTCTGCGAGTCGATGTCGGTGAACGAGTACGGCAACGCGGTGGCGGTCCCGAGATAGGTGTCGTCGTGGAAGAACAACACTGTCCACGGACTCGACCCGGTGCCCCCGTCGAGCGCCGCGAGCGCCCACGAGAGCGTCGCGCAAGGATCGCCCTGGCGCACGAGGCGCCAACCACTGCCGAAGAACTGGGGCAGCGAATCGATGCCCGCCACCACGACGGAATCCTCCACACACGCGGTCGACGGTTCCGGGGCGGCCGTCGACGCGGATTCCGAACCCGGTGTCGGAACCACCGCGGACGAGGACGTGGTGTTCGGCGAAGGAGGTGGTGCCGCGGAGCCCTGTACCGAGTCGGAGCACCCGCTCGCGAACAGCGCGGTGACGGCCAGGGTCGCGAGGAGTGTTCGTCTCATGATCGGTCCATCCGAGTGAACAGACCGATCGTTACGTCACCGGCGGATTCGTCACCGTTCCGTGACCCGAATGAATAGGAAACATCATTGTTGCAGAAAGGGTGACCATATCTAGGTCAGCCTGACCTTGCTGGTGGGAACGCTTTTTCAGTATTACCGTCATTGTCATGACTTCCCTCGAAATGCCCCGCGTCAGTGATTGCAGTGTCAGCGCCTGTTCGTACAACCACGACGGATGCCACGCCTTCGCCATCAATGTCGGAGGCTCGAACGGAACGGCCGATTGCGGCACGTTCATTCCGCTGAGCACCAAGGGCGGTCTCGAGACCGTCTCCACTCAGGTCGGTGCGTGCCAGCGCGTCGACTGCTCGTTCAACGACAACCTCGAGTGCAGCGCGGCAGCGGTCCGCATCGGCGCCGGCGAGTCGTCGGACACCGCGAACTGCCTCACCTACAGCAAGGCCTGATCGACCTCAGCTGAAACCGAGGACCTTCTCGCCCCAGATCTCCCGCAGTTCTGCATCGGGGTCCTCCACCAGGGTGTCCCTCGCGTCGATCACCAGGGTGCGACGTCGTTCGTCGTAGGGCGCCCAGTGCTTCGAGCCGTCCAGTGCAGCAGGTACCCCGTGCCACGCGAACGCCACCCAGCGTCGCTGAATCCGCCGGGATACCTGCTGCGCGGCCTTGCGCCCTCCGAGCCAGAACGTGGGATCGCGGTCGAAGGTGCCGAAGTTGCCGAACACGTACGGCAACTCGGTGGCGTGACCCGCACCGATCCGGGCCGCGCGCAGTACCGGAGTGGCGTGGTCGAACCGGTAGACGAAAGTCGGTGACGTGCGGCAGTGCGCCTCGGCGATCCACAGGCTCGGCATGCGGAAACCCGCGTCTCGCGACAACGCCAGTGCCCCCGCACTCTTCGGGAGATCCGGGTACGCCGCCAGGATCTCGGCGATCCGGGCGGGCGAGAGGTCCGGATGATCCACCGCGATCGCCTCGAACATGGTGCTGACGGTGTCGGACGTGACCGGCATCAGCGGCGACTTCATCATCCGGAACACCGACGCCTCGTCGTGGTTCGATCCGATGATCAACGGGATGTCGTGCGCGTACCCCTTCTGGAATGCCGCGACCGGGTAGCGAGGCACCACGTCACCGTCGACGACCGGTGCGAAACCCAGTGTGCCCGGTACTTTCTCGGGCACCTCGTACACCAGCTTCTCGGCAGCGTCGACCAGTCGCTGGACCGGCAAGGCCCGCAACTCCCCTGCCCTCTCCGGCGTCAGGTCCACCAGTTCGAGGAAGCGCTCCGCGGCGACGCGTGCTCGCTCGGGTCCGTAGACCGACGTGGCCGGGGCACTCTGCGCGATGGCCTTGTGGAAGAGGCCCTTCGCTGCGGGAGATGTCATGAGCGTCGTCACCGACGCGCCACCCGACGACTCCCCGAACACCGTGACGTTCGAGGAGTCCCCACCGAATGCGTCGATGTTCTCGCGCACCCACGTCAACGCGAAGATCTGGTCGCGCAGACCGATATTGGTCTCGAAGATGTCGTCGTCGGTGCCGAACGACGACAGATCCAGCCACCCCAATGCCCCGACGCGGTAGTTCACGGTCACCACGACGACTTCACCGAGGTGAGAGAGGTTGCGGCCGTTGTAGATCCGCTGCGCCGAGGAACCCAGGACGTACGCCCCGCCGTGGAGCCACACCATGACCGGGCGGCGCACCCCGTCGGGCGTGGGAGCCCAGACGTTGAGCGTCAGACAGTCCTCGTCGATGGGGATGGACGGATCCATCGGCACCGGACCGTCGCGCCCCTGGGGCGCCATCGCCCCGAAACTCGCTCCGTCGAGAATCCCGGTCCACGGCTCGGGCGGTCGCGGCGCGCGGAATCGGAGCGGGCCGACGGGCGGAGCCGCGTAGGGAATGCCCTTCCAACTGACGACGTCACCGCGGCCGTGACCACGCACGTCACCGTCCCTCGTCGTGATCACGAGGCTGGTCCGGGCTGCGTCAGGCACGTCGCCGACGCTACCCGTCGCGACCTACGCCGAGACGAGTCGGCCGAGGGCGAAGAGGGCCGCCGGCGAGTACGCGAGAACGATCGGCGCCAGACCGTCCACGACCAACCAGGTCTGCGAGCCGGTCCGAGCCTCGTCGACGCCGTGCTCCAGGGTCAGTCCGGCGCTCCGGGCGCCTATCCATGCCCGCCAGGACCAGACCCGAGCGGACTCGTCCACGGACAAGACCTCGAACGACACCCGAATTCCCAGCGGTCCACGCACGGTGCCCGTCGTCCCTGCTGCGAGACGAGGAGTAGACGCGTCGACACCGAGTATCTGCGGCGCCCACGTCGGCCACAGCGAGATGTCCATGTACCGCTCCCACGCGACGGCCACCGACGCGTCACCACGCCGCCGCAGAGTCTTCTTCATGCGCACGGGATTCACCACGGGACCCGGGGTCAAACCGACGACGGTCGAACGCCCGGGTTCAGTTCCGCTGCGCAATGGCCGGGCGTAGTGTCCGAAACTGACTTCACTATCTTCGCCATCGACCGTCAGTGGCCGGTGGCCGACATGTAGGCGGCGACAAGGATGACCACTCAGGCGTCAGCCAATCACACGGCAAAAGTCATCGGCGTGACCATCGCGGCGGCGGTCGGCGGCTTTCTCTTCGGTTTCGACAGTTCCGTCATCAACGGCGCCGTGGACTCGATCCAGGGCAAGTTCGCTCTCGGCGAGTTCCTCACCGGTTTCACCGTTGCCATCGCTCTTCTCGGATGCGCCGCGGGCGCCTGGTTCGCCGGCGGCCTGGCCGACAGGTGGGGCCGCAAGAAGGTGATGCTGCTGGGCTCGGCCCTCTTCATCATCTCCTCGGTCGGATCGGGTCTGGCGTTCAGCGTCCCCGACCTCATGCTGTGGCGCGTTCTCGGCGGACTCGGCATCGGCATCGCGTCGGTGATCGCTCCGGCGTACATCGCGGAGATCTCCCCGGCACGCATGCGAGGCAGCCTCGCATCGCTCCAGCAGCTGGCGATCACCATCGGTATCTTCGCGGCTCTGCTGTCCGACGCCGTGTTGGCGGACCGCGCCGACGGAGCGTCGAACGATCTGTGGCTGGGCCTCGAGGCATGGCGGTGGATGTTCATCGTCGGTGTCATCCCCGCCGTCGTGTACGGCGTTCTCGCCCTGCTCATTCCGGAATCTCCCCGGTACCTCGTCGGAAAGCATCTGGACGAGGAAGCTGCCGAGATCCTCGCCAACATCACCGGTGAGAAGCACCCGAACGAACGTATCCACGAGATCCGTCTGACCCTGCGCAAGGAGCAGAAGTCCTCGTTCGCCGACATCCGCGGGCCGCGGTTCGGTCTTCAGCCGCTGGTCTGGGTCGGCATCATCATGGCGGTGCTGCAGCAGTTCGTCGGCATCAACGCGATCTTCTACTACTCCACCACGCTGTGGAAGTCGGTCGGCTTCAGCGAGAGCCAGTCGTTCACGACCTCCGTCATCACGTCGATCATCAACGTGGCCATGACGTTCGTCGCCATCCTCTTCGTCGACCGGGTCGGTCGACGAAACCTGTTGATGGCAGGTTCCATCGGTATGTTCGTCGGCCTGCTCATGGCTGCCGTCGCGTTCTCCCAGCAGATCGGAAGCGGCGACGACGTCTCGCTTCCCGACCCCTGGGGCGTGGTCGCCCTGATCGGTGCGAACCTGTTCGTCATCTTCTTCGCGTCGACCTGGGGCCCGATCATGTGGGTCCTGCTCGGCGAGATGTTCCCGAACCGGATGCGCGCCATGGCACTCGGTATCGGTACGGCCGCCAACTGGGTGGCCAACTTCGTGATCTCCCTGACCTTCCCGTCCCTGACCGAGATGGTGGGACTGTCCATCGTCTACGGCGGGTTCGCGGCCTTCGCCGCCGTCTCGTTCTTCTTCGTCAAGGCGAAGATCCCGGAGACGAAGGGCATGGAGCTCGAAGACATGAAGTAGTCCCTCCCGCTCACCACTACCGGCCTCCCTTTGCTCATCCGAGGGGAGGCCGGTGTTATGGTCGGCGAGTTCTGACACGGGGTGCTTCGCGTAGCGAGGCTGAGATGACACCCGAGAACCTGATGCAGGTAATTCTGACGAAGGGATGTCACGGCCATGACGCCGTACGACCATGCGGTCGACGCTGCCTCCACCGCGGATGCAGCCGACCACGCACGCTTCACCGACCACCTCTGGGACCGCACCGCCGGGCTCCGCGCCCGCATCGACGACCTGGAGTTCCTGACCCGACTCGGTGACGGCACGCTGCCGGTTGCCTCGTTCCGGACGTACATCGAGCAGGACGGCCTGTACCTCGAGGGGTACGCCAAGGCGTTGGCCATCCTGTCCTCCCGCGCGGTGGACCCCGAGGCGGGCGCTTTCTGGGCGACGTCCGCGGCGACCGCGGCGGTCGTCGAGAAGTCGCTGCACACCAGCCTTCTTGCCGACGACGCCCTGGGCGGCGCCTCGGACGTTCCCGTCGAGCACAGTCAGGCCTGCCTGGGATACGTCTCGTTCCTGACGGCCACCGCCGCGACGGACACGTACGCCGTCGGCGCGGCGGCCGCGCTGCCGTGCTTCTGGATCTACGCCGAGGTGGGCCGCGGACTGGCGGCATCGGCGCGCGCCGTACTCGATGCCGATCCCGGTCATCCCTACGCCCGGTGGGTGACTACCTACGACGCCGAGGACTTCCAGACGTCCGCCGCCCGCGCCCGCGAACTCGTCGACGAGGCAGCAGCGGTCGCCGGGGATGCGGAACGACAGCGGATGACCACGGCGTTCACGATCGCGATGCGCTACGAACTGCTGTTCTGGGACACGGCCCTGAACACGACACCCTGGCCCGCCGCGTGAGGCGCCTCGCGGCTCTCGTCGCCGCCGTCGTCGCCGCCGGGTCGCTCACCGCGTGCGCGTCCTCGGGCGCGTCGGATGCGAACACCATTCGCTTCGCGCTCGACTGGACCCCCAATACCAACCACACGGGCCTGTTCGTCGCCGAGCAGGAGGGGTACTTCGCCGACGCGGGCCTGAACGTGGAGATCCTGCCGTACAACTCGACGTCGCCGGACACGCTGATCGACTCGGGCAACGCAGAATTCGGGATCAGCTTCCAGAGCTCCGCGACGTACGCTCGCGCCGCCGGGGCGAAGGTCACCTCCGTCATGGCGCCGTTGCAGCACTGGGCCACCGGGATCGGAGTCCGCGCCGACCGGCCCGACATCGGCAGCCCGCGGGACCTGGACGGTCGGACCTACGCCGGATTCGGCGACGCCGGCGAGAGCGCCTCGCTCGAGCAGGTCATCCGGAACGACGGTGGCACCGGAAAATTCGAGACGGTCGTGCTCGGAACGTCCGCCTACGAGGCCGTCTACTCCGGCACCGCCGACTTCACCGTGTCCTACTTCGCGTGGGAGGGTCTCGAAGCAGAACACGCCGGCACCCCCATGAAGTACTTCGACTACACCGACTACGGATTCCCCGACTCCTACGCCATCGTCGTCGACGGCGGTGACGACTGGATGGCCGAGCACCCCGACGAGGCACGGAAGTTCGTGCAGGCACTGCAGAAGGGCTACCAGAAAGCTGCCGACGATCCCGATGCCGGCGCACGCGATCTGATCGCGGCGAATCCGGGAGCGTTCACCGACGAGGACCTGGTGTACGAGAGCCAGAAGATGTTGGCGGACAAGTACATGCTGGACGAGAACGGGCGCGTCGGAACCCAGACGCTCGAGCGCTGGACGGGTTACTCCAAGTTCCTCTTCGACGCCGGAGTCCTGGCGGGCCCGGACGGGTCGCCCGTGACCAGCGAACCGGACTGGTCGACGTATTTCACGAACGAGTATCTCGATCAGGGCTGACCGAGCGGCCATGACGTCCGAGCGATTCCGGCGGTTCGGTCCGGCGCTGCTGCTCGCGGGCGGACTCGTCGCGTTCTGGCAGGTGTACGTCGTCGTGAGCGGCATCTCCCCGCGGGTCCTGCCGTCACCGTCGCGCGTGGTGTCGCAAGGCTGGGCGAACCGCGACGTCATCGCCGGTCATGCCGCGTCGACGATCCAGGTCACGCTTCTGGGTTTCGCCGTGTCGCTGGCGGTGTCCTGGGTCATCGCGACGTGTGTCGACTTCTCCCCCTGGCTGCGGCGTGCGCTCGTGCCGCTCCTGGTCGTCTCGCAGACCCTTCCCGTCATCGCTATCGCACCGCTGATGATCATCTGGTTCGGATTCGGGATAGCGCCCAAGCTCCTCGTCATCGCGCTGGTGACGTTCTTCCCGATGACTCTGGGTCTGATCGAAGGGTTCGCCTCGGCGGACAAGGAATCCGATGCGCTGCTGCGCAGCATGGGCGCCTCCCGTCGCCAACAGTTCCGCTACGTCCGCGTACCGTCCGCACTGCCCCGGTTCTTCACGGCTCTGCGTATCGGCATCACGTACGCCGTGGTCGGTGCGGTGTTCTCCGAATACGTCGGAGCCACATCGGGTCTGGGGATCTACATGGCCCAGCAGAAGAACTCCTTCCGGACCGACCTGGTACTCGCCGCGGTTCTGGTGACGGCGGTCTGCAGCATCGTCCTGTTCCTGCTGACCTACGTCGCGGAGCGCCTCGTCGCTCCGTGGGCACTGACGGCGAAGGCGGTCGATCGATGACGACACCGGTGGTCGATCTGCGCTCGGTGATCAAGTCCTACCCGGGCACTCCGGTACTCGACGGGATCGACCTGGCGGTGGACGAAGGACAGTTCGTCTCCGTCATCGGTCCCAGCGGCTGCGGCAAGAGCACACTGTTCGCACTGTTGGCCGGACTCGAACCAGCCGACAGCGGAACCGTTCTCACACCGCGGTGCGCCTACATGCCACAGAAGGACCTGCTGTTCCCGTGGCGGTCGATCCTGGGCAACACGACACTCGGCCTCGAAGTCCAGGGTGTCTCCCGTTCGGACGCCGAGGCTCGCGCGCGAGCCCTGTTCCCGGTGTTCGGTCTCGACGGCGTCGAGGATTCCTCTCCTGCAGCACTGTCCGGCGGCATGCGCCAACGCGCAGCCCTCCTGCGCACGGTCGTGCAGGATCGCGACGTCCTCCTGCTGGACGAGCCGTTCGGCGCACTCGACTCCCTGACCCGGACCTCGATGCAGGACTGGCTGCAGGAGGTGTGGCAGCAGTACCGGTGGACGGTCCTGATGATCACCCACGACATCCGCGAAGCCGTTCTGCTGTCCGATCGCGTCGTCGTGCTCTCCCCTCGGCCCGCCCGGGTGGTCGCCGACCTGACCATCGACCTCCCCCGGCCACGTCCGGTCGAGACGACGACCACGCCGGAATTCGCGGCCTACGAGCGCCGGCTGCTGGAGGCCCTGCACCTCGGTCGATCGAGCGACACACGCCGCCGCGGGACGCGGTAACTTCGATGTCATGGCTTCGGACAAGGACACCCCGCGCGTCGAGCATCATCCCGAGCGACAGCGCTTCGAGATTCTGATCGGCGACGAGGTCGCCGGATTCGCCGAGTACCGCCAGAGCTCACCGACCGTCCGGGACTTCGACCACACGGTCACGGACCCGAAGTTCCGTGGTCGGGGGCTCGCCGCGATCCTGGTCGGACATGCCCTGGACGACACGCGTGCCGCCGGGTCGACGGTCGTCGCGTCGTGCTCGTACGTGCATCACTTCATCGAGACGCACGAGCAGTACGCGGACCTCGTCACCTAGTCCGCGCAAACGTGTCGGTGGGGCGGGTTAGCGTCGGCGACATGGACAGAGTGGACAGTGTGGACGCGACGACCGGCAATGCGTGGGCAGATTTCCGCGCGATGCTCGCCGATCATCTCGACGCGATGCCGGCGGATGACTCGTTGATCGTGTCGTGCCCGCCCACGGCAGCGGAGCCGGTGTCACCGTGCATCCAGTTCTACGGCTGGGACGACGACACCCTGCGGTGCGAGGTGCTGTCCGACGAGTTCCTGGCTCCCCGTCGCGCCTGGACCGAGGCCGGTCGTGATCTGTTGATCGGCGCCGGTTTCGTCGAGCCTGCGCGGGCGGGGACCGACAGTCCGGACGCGGCGGACGAGGACGTGCCGGTCAACTGGTTCCTCGACCGGTCGCGTCGGTATGCGGACCTGTTCGCGGACGTCGCGGTCCGCATTCTTCACGAGGTGTGGGGTGTGCCGCACCCCGCGTTCGTGCACGTCGGCGGGGATTCTGCGGGCCCGTTGCTCGCCCTGCCCGAGGTGCCGGCCCCTGCCCGCCCGTTCGACACCTTCCGCGCGGTCCGCACCGCGGACGCATCCGAGCGTCGGGTCCTGGTGGAGCAGACACTCCGCCACCTGTTGGGCTTCGTCCCCGAACCCGACGAGGACGGCGACTACCCGTTCCGGCTGGGCCCGGCCTGGCTCTACCTGTGCCTGTCCCCGGGAGCACCGTTCGTGCAGATCCTCGCCCCTCTGGCAGCGGGCGTGACGGATGCGGCGCGGGCTCACGTCGTCGTCAACGACGCCAACCGCCGGTGGCCGCACATCAAGGTGCTTCTGGACGAAGACCGTGTGCTGGCCACGATCGACGTCTCGGTCGTCCCGTTCGTTCCTCAGCAGGTCGTGGACATGTTGGCCGTCATGGAGAAATTCATGGTCGACGCGGCCGGTGATCTGGTGGCCGGTCTGGGCGCCCGGCCGTACCTGGACGCCTTCGGTGAGCCGACGGAACGCGACACCGCCGTCGTACCGGAGGGGTTGCGCGCCATCGTCGAATCGGTGTGGGAGTCGGGGCCGGACCTTTCCTGCGAGGCGGTACTCGAGATGTGCGGGCACGACAGGGCGATCGTCGTGCATTACCTCGACATCGCTCGTGGGCGGGAATCGGCGGCTCTGGAGCGGACTCTCGACGACGAGGATCCCCGTACCGCCGCTTCTGCCGGGCTCGACGCCCGGGTCTGGCGCACCGCGTCCGCCCTCCTCACCGCCGCTCATCGCCGGCTGGCTGCGGACCTCCACGACCCGTCTCGGTCGACGGGGTCGCAGTTGGACCTGTTCGGGACGGACATGGCCGGCGGCACCGGTGACAGTCTGTTCGACTGAGCGCACCCGATAGCCTTCGACTGTGGTGGTTCTCCCGCGTTACGGCGTCGACAGCCTGTCCGAACTCCTCCCGTCCGTGCTGGGAGCGCTCGGTGTCCCGAAGGCACGGGACACGATCGGCCTGGACCTCTCCGGCGCGCAGCGGGTGTGTGTCCTGCTCGTCGACGGACTCGGTGCGCATCAGCTGTCCGGGCACGCCGCGGCGGCGCCCGTTCTGTCGTCGCTCCCGGCACGGTCGATGACCGCGACGTTTCCGTCCACGACGTCGACCAGCCTGGCGTCGCTGGGCACCGGCCGCGCACCGGGCGAGCACGGACTGGTCGGATATCTGACGGCCGTCCCCGGTTTCGACCGCCCGATGAACCCGTTGCACTGGCGCTTGCACGGACAGGGGCCGAAGGTCGACCTGGTGTCCGCCTTGCCACCCGAGGACTTCCAGCCACACCCCACGGTCTTCGAACGCGCCGCGGAGGACGGGATCGCAGTCACGCGTGTCGCCCCGTCGTATCAGCGTGAATCCGGTCTGACGCGCGCAGTTCTGCGAGGTGGTGACTTCGCGTCCTCGGTATCGGCAGGCGACCTCGTCGCGCAGACCTCGCAGGCACTTCGCCGCGGCACCCGCTCGCTCGTGTACTCCTACTGGTCGGAACTCGATCTCACCGGTCACGTCCGCGGTCCGGATTCCGCAGCGTGGAGGTTCGAGCTGTCCCAGGTCGATTCGATCGTCGCCGGCATTCTCGGCGAGCTGCCTCCCGAGTCGGCTCTGATCGTGACCGCGGATCACGGCATGGTCCAGGTCGGATCCACGGTCGATGTGGACGCGTCGCCGACGCTGTCCGCGGACGTCCGGATGATCGCCGGTGAACCGCGGGCTCGCCACGTGTTCGCCACCCCCGGAGCCGCCGATGCCGTGCGCGACGCGTGGCGCGAGACCCTCGGGCCCGAGTACCTCGTCGTCGAGCGCGACGACGCCGTCGCCCGCGGATGGTTCGGGCCCACGGTCGGGCCGGACGTGTCGTCGTGCATCGGCGACGTCGTCGCCCTCGCGCTCGGCGACGGCGCCCTCGTGCGACGCGGCGCCGAGCCCAACCAGTCGACTCTGCTCGGTCATCACGGATCGTTGACCGACGTGGAGATGGCGATTCCGCTCCTCGTCGCACGGAGCTGACGTTCCGATCGCAGCGATTCCAACCCTGGTCGACGCCGGGACACCGTCCTAGCCTGGCGCGAGTGACTACCGACAAGAACGACTCGACCGACACGGCGTCTCACCTTGCGCTGCACTGGTTCCTTCCGACCTACGGCGACAGTCGCTCGATCGTCGGAGGTGGGCACGGAACCCGTGTCGGTACCGCGGGTGGTGACCGCCGCGCCAGCATCGGGTACCTGTCGTCCATCGGACGGGCCGCCGAGGAGTTCGGCTTCACCGGTGCTCTCACTCCCGCCGGCGCCTGGTGCGAAGACGCGTGGCTGACGACGGCCATGCTGGCACGGGAGACCGAGAAGCTCGCCTTCCTCATCGCGTTCCGGCCCGGTCTGATCAGTCCCACTCTCGCCGCGCAGATGTCCGCGACGTTCAGCAACCATGCACCGGGCCGACTGCTGCTCAACGTCGTCACCGGCGGAGAGGCCCACGAACAACGCCAGTACGGCGACCATCTTTCCAAGGACGAACGCTACGAGCGCACCGACGAGTTCCTCTCGATCGTGCGCGGCCTGTGGCGCGGGGAGTCGGTCACGCACGCGGGCAAACACATTCAGGTGGAGGACGCATCCCTGCCGTTCCTGCCCGATCCCACTCCCCCGCTGTACTTCGGCGGATCGTCACCCGCAGCAGGGCCGGTGGCGGCCGACCATTCCGACGTCTATCTCACCTGGGGTGAGCCGACGGCAGCCGTCGCGACGAAGATCGACTGGATCCGCGGCCTCGCCGCCGAGCGTGGACGGACCGTGAGGTTCGGCATCCGGTTGCACGTCATCACGCGGGACACATCCGAGGAGGCATGGCGCCAGGCAGGTGCTCTGGTCGAGGCACTGGGTGAGGACGCGGTGGCCACGGCCCAGTCCAATCTCGCGCGCAGTGAATCGGTGGGCCAACGGGCGATGCTCGCCCTGCACGAGGAGAGTCGTCGGTCCGGATCGTGGAAGGACCCGCGGGCACTCGAGATCGCACCGAACCTGTGGGCGGGTGTCGGCCTGGTCCGCGGCGGAGCCGGCACCGCGTTGGTCGGGAGCCACACCGAGGTCGCCGACCGCATCGCCGAGTACGCCGCCATCGGCATCGACGAGTTCGTCTTCTCCGGATACCCGCACCTCGAGGAGCTGTACTGGTTCGGCGAAGGAGTCATCCCGCAGCTTCGACGTCGCGGCCTCTTCACCGCCGGCCAGGCCGCCCGCGCGGCGGGACACACACCGTTCCTGCCTGCCTCGAGTCCCCGGTGACCGTTCCACCGCTTCTCGACGACGCAGCCGCACTCGCCGTGGCGACCGCACTGGGCGTCAAGATCGCGCCGTCCGCCGACGAGCGTGACAGGGATCGCCGCCTTCCCGGGCCGGAGCTCGACCTGCTGTCCGCGTCGGGGCTGCTGGGCATCACCGTTCCCCGCGAGTTCGGCGGCGCACCCGTGTCGATGCGGACGCTGGCGTCGGTGTTCATGGCGCTGGCCCGCGGTGATGCCAGCATCGCGCAGATCCCACAGAGTCACATGACCTTCCTCGAGGCGCTGAGACTGCAGGGATCGAAGGACCAGCAGCGGAGGTTCTTCGCGGAAGCTCTGGCGGGCAAACGATTCGCCAACGCGCAGAGCGAACGAGGGACACCGTCGATCGCGATCGACTGGACCACCTTCGAGCCTGCGCCGGACGGCACTCACGTGGCCAACGGTCGCAAGTTCTACTCGACGGGGGCCCTGTTCGCACAGTGGCTGGTCGTCCGCGGGGTCGTCGGCGATGCGGCCGACCCGCAGTCCCAGCACCGAAAGGTGTTGGCGTACATCCCCGCCGACACACCCGGAGTGCGTATCGACGACGACTGGGACGGACTCGGCCAACGCACGACATCGAGCGGAACCGTCACTCTGACCGATGTCGTCGTGCCGAACGGCGCCGTGGTTCCGTACTCGGCGATCTTCGACACCAGCACCACCTACGGCGCCAGGGCCCAGCTCCTGCACGCCGCCATCGATGCGGGAATCGCTCGCGCCGCTGTCGACACGGCGCGCGACGTCGTCGTTCTGGCGCGGCCCGCGGTCGATGCCGGTGTCGACTCAGCGGGTCGGGATCCGTTGCTGATCCAGCAGTTCGGCGACATCGAGATCGCGGTGCGCAGCGCCGAAGCCTTGGTGCGCGAGGCCGGAAGCGCCATCGACGACGCCGAACACACCCTCACCGCGGACACCGCGGCGGCAGCATCCGTCGCGACCGCCGCGGCGAAGGTGTCGTCCACCCGCGCCGCTCTCGACGCCACCGCGGCAGTGTTCGATGCAGGCGGGACACGCAGCGCCGCAGCGTCATCGAGACTGGATCGACTCTGGCGCGACGCTCGGACCCACACCTTGCACGATCCGGTGCGGTGGAAGACGCAGCACGTCGGCCGCTACGCGCTCACCGGCGCTCATCCACCTCGGCACGGCCTGGTCTGACCGGGGTCGCGAGGTACGGCCGTCCGAACTGGGTACGGACACCGTCGGAGTAGAGCATCGAATCGGGTGGCCGAGTCGCGAGCGCACCCAGACCGGCGGCGGCGATCAGATCGTCGTCGCACCGCACCAGGGACGCGTCGCGAAGAGGCCACCGTCGGTGGGTATTGGGAACGAAGACGGGTCGCCCGGCGACGGATGTGTGCATTCCCCAGCGGGCGGTCAGGAAGACGGACAGCGGATCGTCGGACATGTCGCGCGTTCCCGGAGCCACGACGAAGTCGGTGGTGGCGTTGCGATGCGGCGGCGCGAGACGTCGGCAGCGATACCCCACCGTGCGCTCGGGATCGTCGACGCCGCTGTCGAGGATGTCGATGTGCGACCACCGGTAGCGCACTCCGGCCGCGTTGGTGGCGAGGACGACGGCCGCGCGCGTGGCGTCCAGTGACCGGAAGACCACCCCTCGCCGACCGTCGCCGTCGCGGCTGTACAGGCGGACGTTGATCTCCCCGAACGTGCCGAGGTGCGGAACCGGCCGACCGTACCCGAGACCGGCACCGACCATTTCGAAACCGATCAGCCCCACGTAGGTGAATCCGTCATGGTTGTCCGGTGCGATGCCGCGCGGCAGCAACGGCGCCACGATGTGCGGCTCGACGCGCCAGTGCAGGAACACCAGCCGCTCCCACCGTTGATCCATGACCACCGGTCGCGGAAGGACAGGAGGTCGCGGCCAGAGGTCGACGCTCCGATCAGCCACCGAACAGATTCTTGGCCTTGAGGATCAGCTCGTACACGCCCCAGACGAACGGCACACCGACCCACAGCCACGACACCGCTACGACGGGTACACGTGCACCCTGCTTCGCTTCGCTCATACCTTCGCCTCTTTCGTGTCCGCCGACTCTCCGTCGGTCGCGGCCGATCCCGGGTCCTGTGCTGCCGGATCCGGCTCCGAGTACTTCGGATCGACAGGCTTGATCAGTTCGTTCGCGACGAATCCGATGGCAAGCAACACGATCATGACGACGAAGGCGGGGACGTACCGCCCGGTGCTGCCCTCGTCCCCCATGTCCGCGATCGCGTTGACGATCAGTGGCCCCAGCACACCGGCCACGGACCATGCCGTCAGCAGTCGCCCGTGGATCGCACCCACCTGGTAGGTGCCGAACAGGTCGCGCAGGTACGCAGGAGCCGTGGCGAAGCCGGCGCCGTAGAAGGACAGGATGACCATCGCGCTGACGAGGAAGAGCACCTTGTTCGTGTTCGTGAACAGGGAGATGTAAAGGTAGAGAAGTGCACCGACGCCGAGGTACAGGCGGTAGATGTTCTTCCGTCCGACGAGGTCCGAGACCGACGACCACACGAAACGACCGAGCATGTTGGTGAGCGAGAGGAACGCCACGAAACCTGCCGCGGCGGTCACCACGGACTCCGGTGAGGTGGGGTCGGGGAAGAAGTCGGTGTAGATGCCGGCAGCCCGCTCGAGGATGCCGATGCCGGCGGTGACGTTGAAGCACAGCACCACCCACAGCAACCAGAACTGCGGGGTCTTGACCGCGCTGGCCGCGGACACGCGGGCCGTGTGCTCACCTGCCGGAGTCTGCGGGGGTGTCCAGCCCGCCGGTGTCCAGTCGTCGGCCGGGACGCGGATCAGCACGACGCCGAGCGCCATGAAGACGGCATAGCCGAGACCGAGGGTGAGGAACGTCGTGGCGATCGAGGAGTCGGTGTTACCGCCGTAGGCGGACAGGAGCTTGGTGGTCAGCGGTGACGCAACGAGTGCTCCACCACCGAATCCCATGATGGCGATACCCGTCGCCATGCCCGGGCGGTCCGGGAACCACTTGATCAGCGTGGACACCGGGGAGATGTAGCCGATGCCGAGACCGATGCCGCCGACCAGTCCGTAGCCGACGATGACGAGCCAGAACCAGCCGAGACTCATGCCGAGCGCGGAGATGAGCAACCCGGAGCTGAAGAAGATCAGCGACATCGTCATGGCCCATCGCGGGCCGTGTTCCTCCACCTTCGTGCCGAGCACGGCGGCAGAGAGGCCCAGCATCACGATGGCCAACTGGAACGGGAGGGCGGTGACGGTCCCGCTCAGCCCCATCGCGGTGTCGGAGGAGATCGCGGCCTTGAACACGCTCCACGCGTAGGCCTGGCCTATCGCCAGGTGGATCGCGAGCGCCGCCGGCGGGACGAGCCAGCGGCTCCATCCCGGTGGCGCGACGATGCGGGCACGTTCGAGTACTGCTGGCATGGAGTAGTCCTTCCGGCACGGATCACGCGCTCGGGCGACGACCGCGTACTACGAGGAATGGACCGATGGGACTCGATCCAAACAAGCGCGGCGCCGGGTACGGACTCAGAGTGTGTCGCGGGAGATCTGATCGGAGACCGAATGGGTGTTGTCGGCCGAGATCTCGCGGGTACCGGACCGCGAGATCAGGTCGTCTATCCGGTGGTCCAGACCCACTGCCCTCTGCATCGCGTCCAAACTCCGGTGCTCGACTTCCGCGACCGAGATTTCGTCGACCACGCGCGACAGCGCCGCGACCCGCTCGATGACCTGGTCCCAGACCGGGATCAGATCGGCGCGGCGGGTGAGCACTTCCCGACGTCCCTCGTCGTCCACGGTGTCACCCTGCGCGTCGAACGCCTCGGTCAACTCGGCATCGAGCTGGGCGAGCGCGACCACGTCCACCGCGATCTGTACCAGCTCCAGGCCCGGGTCCAACTGCGCGCGGGCCACCGCGAAGAGGTCCGACCGCCAGATGCGGGACGAGATGATGCGGTCGTGGTAGCGACCTGCCAGGAACAGGATCGTGTCGTAGCGGTCGGCGAACCGGTCGGCGTCCGCCCCGGCGAGAGTGCGCACGACCTCCGCGCCGCGAGCGTTCACCGCATCGAGTCGTTCCGCTGCGACGCCGCCCAGGATCTCTCGGGCCCGCGCCAGTGGTCCGGGGCCCACTCCGAGCGGTGTCGGCGTGTCCGTCAGTGCCTCGAAGAGTGCGGTCCTCTGATCGACGTCGAGATGAATGCCCTCACGACGCTCGCGTCGGATGGCTCTGACTCCCGACGCGTACTGCGCCGAGTTCATGACGAAGCGGGTGCGCAGCGACCCCAGTCGCCGTTCGAGCAGGACACGCCGCTGCAGCAGGGCGAGCTTCGTCGGCCCGGTGCGCAGGCCACTCAGCCTGTCGTCGATCCATCGGAGTTCCTCGGCGATCAGGCGCAGCACGCCGAAACCGCCGAGCGCGGGGAATGTCCGACCCGCGCGCAGGCGCGCGAGCGCGGTCTCACGAGTGGTCTCGTCCAGACGGCCGATGGCGATGAGTACCGCAGCCCTGTCCGACAGCGGCTCGGGTCGGTCGGTGGACCGCTCCACCCGTGTCGACTCCGTGATGGTCCGCACCGTGTCCGCTCGGCGTGCACGCTCGTCCGTGGGGTCGCTCGTCATGTCCGACACCTCCTTGCCCTCCACTGTCCCAGACACAGGAGGGAAAGCGAGTACGTCCGGCCCCTAGAATCGAGGAGTGACGAACATCGAACGACTACGCCACCTCGCCGGACTGCACGGCGTCGCCACGTCGTACGAGGGCTGGGACAAAGCCCGTCGTGACGTGCACGAATCCACGCTGCGGTCCGTGCTCGGCGCTCTCGACGTCAGCACCGACAGCGACGACGACATCGAACTGGCGATCTCCGCGCATGCTGATGCTCCGTGGCGCCGCACCCTGCCGCCCGTCGTGGTGGTGACGTCGGACGTCACGAGCGCGGACGAGTCGTCGCGCGTCCGAGTCCACGTACCGCACGGAACGGCCGTCACCGTGACCGTGGAGGTCGAGGACGGAACCACGCGCGACGCCGAGCAGATGGATGTGTGGGTCGATCCTCGGGAGGTCGACGGTGCGCTGGTCGGGAGAGCGACGTTCGCGGTCCCCGAGGGGCTTCCCCTCGGATGGCACACCCTGCGCGCTCGCGGCGACGAAGGCCTCGACGAGTCGTGCACCCTGGTCGTGACGCCGGCCCGTCTGTCCACCACCCGGGCCCTGTCCGACCGTCAGCGGTGGGGCGTACTGGCGCAGCTGTACTCCATCAGGTCGGCGCAGTCGTGGGGAATCGGCGACTTCGCCGACCTCGCCGACATGGCGTCGATCCTCGGCGCGGATCACGGCGCCGACTACGTGTTGGTCAATCCCCTCCACGCAGCCGCGCCGCGGCCCCCGATCGAAGCATCGCCGTACCTGCCGACGACGCGACGGTTCTTCAATCCGCTGTACATCAGGATCGAGAACATCCGCGAGACAGCGATGCTCCCGCGTGACAAGTACGCACGGATCCGCGACACCGCGCGTCGACTGCATCGCGCGAACTCCCGCACCGACGACCTGGACCGTGACAAGTCGTTCCGCGCGAAACTGCGCGCGCTCGAAGCGATCTTCCTCGTTCCGCGGAGCGCCTCGCGCCAGGCTGCCTTCGACGAGTTCCGGGAAGCCGAAGGGATCGGCCTGCGGAACTTCGCCACCTGGTGCGCACTGACCGAGAAGCTGTCGCCCGGTGACCCTCGCTGGCAGGACAAGGCGGTCGGCCCCGGAACGCCGTGGGTGCGGCGTCAGCAGGAGAAGCTGGCGCACCGCATCGAGTTCTTCTCCTGGCTGCAGTGGATCTGCGACGAGCAACTGGCCGAGGCGCAGGCCACCGCGCACCGAGCCGGCATGGAGATCGGCGTCGTCCACGATCTGGCTGTGGGAGTTCAGCTTTCGGGTGCGGACGCCTGGTCGCTGGGTTCGGCGCTGGCCGACGGGGTCACGGTGGGCGCGCCACCGGACGACTTCAATCAGCAGGGCCAGCAGTGGAATCAGCCTCCGTGGCGCCCGGATCGCTTGGCGGAGTTGGGGTATGCGCCCTACCGGGACATGCTCCGCACCGTGCTCAAGCACGCAGGCGGACTGCGGGTCGACCACATTCTGGGTCTGTTCCGCCTCTGGTGGATCCCCACCGACGCCGACAGCCCCGCCGACGGCACATACGTCACCTACGACCACGAGGCGCTGATCGGCATTCTCGCTCTCGAGGCGGAACTGGCCGGGGCAGTGGTGATCGGCGAAGACCTCGGAGTCTTCGAGCCCGTCGTCCAGGACTACCTCGCCGAGCGCGGCGTCCTCGGGACGTCCATCCTGTGGTTCGAACGGGACGAGGACGGTCCCATCGCCCCCGAGAAGTATCGCGAGTTGTGCCTGAGTTCGGTGACGACTCACGACCTCCCGCCCACGGCCGGCTACCTGGCGGGCGAGCACATCGATCTGCGCTCGCGACTCGGATTGCTCGAGCGGGATGTGGAGGACGAGCGCGAGCAGGACGAGGCTCAGCGCGAGGAGGTGCTGGATCTTGCGCGTGAACGCGGACTGTTGGCGGACGACGCCGACACGGGCGAAACGGTGTCTGCGCTGTACCGGCTGATCCAACGCAGCCCGTCGCTGCTCATCGGAGTCGCGCTGGTCGACATGGTGGGCGAGCACCGGATCCAGAACCAGCCGGGGACCGACGAGACCCAGTACGAGAACTGGCGGATCCCCCTCGCGGACGGCGCGGGACGCGCCGTCCGCGTGGAGGATCTGCGACGCGCAGACCCTCTCGTGGAGTAGAGAGTCAGATCGTGCCGAGCAACGACGCCGACTCGCGGGCGTCGTTGCTTGCCAACAACTCCCGAGCTGTGTCGAGCCCCTCCCACACGTTCCACATCAGCACTCCGCGCACGATCTTGTCGTCGTCGAGGTAGTAGACGACGCCTTCCTTGCCGGGCGTCTTCCAGTCCTCGACCATCGTGAGGTCGGCGCTCATGGTTCCCACGGCCTGGTAGCCGTTGTCGAACACGTCCGAGTAGAAGTACGGCGTGTAGGTGTACGGCTCGGTCGATCCCGCCATGATCTTGCCGACGGTCTGTCCCATGCTGTTCGCGTTGTCCACGTGCTCGATACGGCGGCGCCCGAGGATCGCGTCCGGGTAGCTGGCCACGTCGCCGGCGGCGTAGATGTCCGGGTCCGCGGTCCGCAGGAACTCGTCGACGACGATGCCGTTGTCGACGGACAGGCCTGCATCCTCGGCCAACGTCGTGTTCGGGGCGACACCGAGGCCGAAGACCACCGCATCGGCGTCGATCGTGGAGCCGTCGCTCAGAGTCAGGGAGACCGAGTCACCCTGTCGGCGCCCCGAGTCCACCTTCACGCCGGTCTTGACGGTGACACCGTGATCCTCGAAATCCTTCTGGAAGGCCTGCGCGAGATCCGCGGGGAACATGTGTCCCCCGACGACGTCGTCGCTGCTGACGAAGGTCACGGTCGCGTCGTTCTGGACCAGCGCTGCCGCCAGTTCGGTACCGATGTATCCGCCGCCGACCACGACGACATGGGTGCCGGACGTCGCCAGTGCGCGCAGTCGCCGGTAGTCCTCGAAGGTGCGGAAGTAGATCACGCGGTCCGACGGCTCGAGATCGAGCTGCCGAGGCGATGCCCCCGTGGCGAGCAGGAGCGTCGCATAGCGGTAGGTATCCCCCGAGTCGGTGGTCACCGTGTGGGCGTCGCGGTCGATCGCCGTGACCGTCGTCGACAGAATCAGCGTCGCACCGGTGTCGGCGGTTCCCAGCGGCACCTCGTCCCGGCCGAAGTCGGAGTCGGTCCACAACTTCTTGCTCAACGCCGGCCGTGTGTACGGACCGTCCGCGTCGGAACCGATGATGGCGATGCTGCCGTTCGAGTCGAGTTCCCTGATGCCTCTGGCCGCGTTGTCCGCCACCATTCCGCCGCCGACGATGACGTAGTCGTAACTGCTCTCGGACACGTGGTACCCCTCTTCTGTTCTGGCTTCGGTGCGCACGAGGCCGAGATGGGCCGTGCGTCGCCTGAACTGCGGATAGCCGAACGCTCTCTCGGGGAAACGTGCCGTGGTGGGGGCCACGTCCGGTGTCGGTACCCCGTGCTGTGATGAGTTTCCGCGCTGGGCCGAGTCCTCACCTCGAACGCTCACCGCGTCGTTCGTCCGGAAGGGATCTCACATGGCTGCACGTGGACCGGGAGGCCCCGCCATCACGGCGGTTGGTCTGACGAAGCGCTACGGGAATGTCGACGCGCTCGACGGCCTCGACCTCGAAGTACCGGAGGGCACCGTGATGGCCCTGCTGGGCCCCAACGGTGCCGGCAAGACCACCACCATCCGCGTGCTGACCACGTTGCTCCGGGCGGATTCGGGCACCGCACACGTCGCGGGGCTCGACGTCGTCGCCGATGCCGCGGAGCTCCGCTCACGCATCGGGGTGTCCGGGCAGTACTCGGCGGTGGACGAGTACCTGACGGGCTTCGAGAACCTCGACATGGTGGGCCGGCTGTACCACCTGGGCAAGAAGCGCAGTCGTGACCGCGCCCGCGAACTGCTCGAACGCTTCGATCTGGTCGACGCGGCGGACCGGCCGGTCAAGGGATATTCGGGCGGTATGCGACGCAGGCTCGACCTGGCGGGTGCGCTGGTCGCCGACCCGCCCGTTCTGTTCCTGGACGAGCCCACGACGGGGCTCGATCCACGTGCGCGGCTCGAACTCTGGTCGGTCATCGAGGAACTGGTCGAGGGCGGGACCACGTTGCTGCTCACCACCCAGTACCTGGAAGAAGCCGATCAGCTGGCCGATCAGATCGCCGTCATCGACCGCGGGCGCGTGATCGAACGCGGCACCGCCGACGAACTGAAGTCCCGAGTCGGAGGCTCGCGGCTCGACTTCGTCCTGGCCGACGAGGCAGACCTCTCGACCGCCGCGTCGGTGATGGAGCGGTTCGCCCCCGGCCAGGTCACACAGGACGCCGCGTCCCGGCACCTGACCGTCGGCGCCGAGGACGGCACGACGACGTTCGTCGACGCTCTGGTGCTTCTCCGTGAGAACGGGGTCACTCCCGTGGACGCGTCGCTGGGCAAGCCCAGCCTGGAC
This sequence comes from Rhodococcus sp. Leaf247, assembly GCF_001426185.1. Taxonomy (GTDB): domain Bacteria; phylum Actinomycetota; class Actinomycetes; order Mycobacteriales; family Mycobacteriaceae; genus Rhodococcoides. The sequence goes on from NZ_LMRP01000002.1 coordinate 91,610, forward strand.
GACGTGTTCCTTTCTCTCACCGGACACGACTCGAGCCGACCCGACACCACCAGCCCCGCGACGACGAAGGAGTCGAGATGACCAGCTCCGCAGCAGTGGCACTCAGCGACGGAGCCACCATCGCGAGGCGAAACCTGATCAAGATCAAGCGGGTACCGGACCTCATCGTGTTCACGCTGCTGTCGCCGATCATGTTCGTCCTGGTCTTCGCCTACATCTTCGGATCGGCCATCGAGATTCCCGGCATGTCGTACCGCGAGTTCCTCATCGCCGGCATTTTCGCGCAGACGGTGATCTTCGGGTCCACGTGGACGGGACTCGGGCTCGCCGAGGACATGCAGAAGGGCATCATCGACCGGTTCCGCTCGTTGCCGATGGCACCGTCCGCAGTCCTGGTAGGGCGGACCAGCAGCGACATCATCATCAACGTCATCAGCCTGGTGGTGATGTCTCTGACGGGCCTTCTCGTCGGATGGCGTATCCGGTCGTCGTTCTGGGAGGCAGTCGGCGGTTTCGCCTTGCTCCTGCTCTTCGCCTACGCGCTGTCGTGGGTGATGGCGGTGATCGGTTTGTGGATCCGGACACCGGAGGTATTCAACAACGCCAGCTTCATCGTCATCTTCCCGCTGACCTTCATCGCGAACACGTTCGTGCAGAGTCAGGACCTGCCGGGCATTCTGCAACCGATCGCGGAATGGAATCCTGTCTCTGCCATCACCCAGGCCAGCCGCGTGCTGTTCGGGAACACGAATCCGACCATGCCGCCTCCCGATGCGTGGCCGCTCCAGCATCCGGTTCTGGCCACTCTGGGCTGGTCGATCCTGATTCTGGTCATCTTCGTGCCCTTCGCGATCAACCGGTACAAGAATGCTGTCAGCCGCTGATCCAGCATCGGCTACTGCAATCACGGCCCGATAACCGCGCAGTCGTGTAATACCTTTGATTCGTGACGGCTACATCTTCTTCCAGTGTCGTGGCCGCGGAATCGTCCGCGGCCGCGTCTCGTCGTCGCCCGTCCGTCCGCACCGCGGCAGCCCGCGTACGCCGCGCAGACGTCGCGATCCCGGCCGTCGCCTTCCTGCTACTCGCCCCGCTGTACTCCGCGTTGTCCGTCGTCGGCCAGCATCAACTCCGCACGTCGGGCTTCGACCTGGGGATCTTCGTCCAACAGATCGCGTCGTACTCTCGGCTCGAGGCGCCGACGTCGGACCTCCTCGGCACGGGCTACAACACGCTCGGCGACCACTTCTCACCGATCACCGTGCTGTTGGCACCGTTCTACCGCCTCGTCCCCAGCCCCGAGACGCTGCTCGTGGCCCAGGGAATTCTCTTCGCGCTCGGCGTCGTGCCTCTCACTCGCTGGGCTCTGCGCAGCCTCGGGAGAACCGCCGCCGTCGTCGTCGCGCTGGGGTACGGGTTGTCCTGGGGACTGCAGTCGGCCCTCAATTTCGATTTCCACGAGATCGCGTTCGGCGTGCCACTCATGGCTTTCGCGATGGCCGCCCTGGGCGAAGGTCGATGGCGCACGGCGCTGGCGTGGACGCTGCCCCTCGTCTTCGTCAAGGAGGACATGGGCCTGACCGTCATCGTCATCGGCGCACTCGTGGCGTGGTGGACGACCGGTCGAACCCGCGTCCTAGGGCTTGCAACGGCGGCGTGGGGTGCAGCGTGGACCGTTCTGGCCGTCGGAGTCATCATTCCGATGCTGAGCGCGGACGACGAGTACGGCCAGGGTTCCAAACTCCCACCTCTCGGCGAAGGCATCGCCGATACGACGCACGGCCTGGTCAGCGGTGATTCCCGCGCTGCCACGGTGTTGCTGCTCCTCGCGATCACCGGGTTCGCTGCGCTGCGATCACCGCTCACACTCGTCGCCGTTCCGACGGTCGCGTGGCGGTTCCTCAGCGACAACACCAACTTCTGGAAGCCGATCTTCCACTACAACGCCCTCTTGATGCCCATCCTCTTCGCCGCACTGATCGACGCGCTGGTGCGAGGCCGGCGGGACATGCATCTGTCGAAGCGAGCCGAGCGCGTCGTGTTGGCGACCGTCGCCCTGGTCGCCGTGGTCGCGCTACCGTTCCAACCACTCGCGAGACTCGCCAACTCCGACGGCTGGCGGGTCGACCCCCAGGTCGTCACCATGCAGTCGATCTCGGAGCAGATTCCGCCCGGCGACCGTGTGGCGGCCTCGAACAACCTGGTCCCTCAGCTGGTGTCGGATCACCCCGTCACCGTGTTCCCCCAGCGAGCCACCGACTCCACGGTGCCCGACTGGATCGTCGTCAACATGGGTCGACCCCCCGGCTGGCCGAAGGATCGCGCCGGGGACAACACGGCCATCAGTGCCGCGCTCGCCGACGGCTACCGCGTGGTGTCGGACGTGAACGGCATCCTGCTCCTGCGTCGATGACGCGCTAGCGACCCGGCACAGGGTTCGTCCAGCCGGGATTCGTCCGGTCGGAATTCGGCGAGCTGCTGCGGTCGGACGACGGGTGCACCGACTGCGCGCTGGTGTCCGCCGTCGACGGGGGCGGCGACGGGTTGCTCATCGTTGCCGCGCGACCCGCGTCCTGCGGCACGGTGTCCGTGTCGTCGTCACCGGGCGGCGGTGACGGAGGATCTACGGGATCACGGTCGGGGTCCGGCCCGGAATGGGGCGTCGGCCCGCCGGAATGCACCTGAGGCGTGGGCGGAAGTGGGGCCGGGCCCGGTCCGGGAGCCGGCTCGGGCCGGTCCGGCTCGCGACGGCGCTCGGGTGCCACCGCTGCCGGCAGCGTCTCCGGCGCGGGCTCGGGCACCACGACGGGTTCGTCCTCTGCGGGGACCACCGGCGCGGGAGCGGCCGGGGCGGCATCGGTCGGCGGGGCAGCCGTCGGCGGGGCAGCGGTCGGCGGTGCAGCGTCGAGGGGCGGCGCGGGGGCTACTGCCGCCGGGGGCGGGGTGATGCCGGGGATCTCGAACGGCAGCGGCGGCAACTGCCAGACGAAGGGGGCGGGCGCCGTGCCGTTCTGAACTGCGGCAGCCTGCTCCTCCCGTCGCTCCTGACGGGCGTCGGCGTCCCTCTTCTCCTGCGCCTCGGCCTCCGCGGCGGCCTCGTCCGCTGCCTTCTGCTCCTTCTCGCGCGCTGCGTCCTCCGCGGCAAGTTCCTTCGCCGACAGATCCTCCCGGCGACGCTTTTCCGCCAACTTCTCCGCCGACGTCATCGACGCATCGGGCGAGGTCGAGGTCGGCGCGGCAGACGCCGTGGGCGCGAGCGTGACCGACGCGCACGTCAGCAGGCCCCACGTCCCGACCACCATCGCGCCCGCCATCAGTCCTGGCACGACACCCGGTCGACGTGTGGTGGGAAGGCGGTGCGTCATGACTGTGGTCTCTTTCGACGAGAGGCTCGGATGAATGGTGAACGGGCAGTCACGAGGGAGGACACACGCCCGTGCAGTCGATCTTGCGCACGATCTCGAACCCGTCGACACCGTCCCTGACGGTGAACTGCTGGTCGTACCGGAAGTCGCGCCCGTCGGGAAGCGTCAGGGTCAGCACGGCATCGAACACCGAGGCATTCGCCGTCGCCGTGATGTCGATGCGGTGACGAATCGCCGGGTCGACGGCGTCGATGGAGCGCTGCAGGTCGGCGACGGCCGACGCGTCCCCACCGGTCTCGGACAGATCCCACAACGCCGCGGCGGCCGTGGCATCTCGGTCGCGGTAGTACAGATCGTCGTAATGGGTGATCACCGCGGGTCCGCTGGCCCGTGTCGGGTCCACTGCCGGAGCGGCAGGTGTCGACACCGACTGCGATGTGGTGGCGGCAACCGGGTCGGCCTGCCGCAGCATCACCGTCGCAGCGAGACCTCCGACCACGGTCAGTGCTACCAGCGCTGCGAGAACGGGAAGTCGGCCCGACCGTCGCCGGCGGACGGTGTCGGACGAGCGTGCCCGCAACGTCGCCGTGGTGACGTCGAACGACGACGACGGTGCCGCGACATTCGACAGGGTGTCACCGGACCGGTCGATATCGTGATCCTCGCGCCGAACGGGTCCCCGCGGACGGGTGACGACAGCGGCGACGTGCGACCACGCGCGGCGGACGTCGGCATCGGTCTCGCGGCGATCCGGCGAGGCAACCGGAGGCACGTCGAGCACGGTCCGGACTCCGGCTTCTCCGAGTGTCCGGCGGATGTCGGTGGATCCGGGACTCGACATCGACTGTGTCGCATCATATTTGACGACGACAACGCGCTCGGTCCAGTGAGCGTGTCCGGATTCCCTCAGCTCGTCGAGGACGGTGACCACTCTCTCGGCGGCATCCTCGGCGTGGGGCATCGGGAAGACGACGACGTCGGCCCCGTCGAGGAGGCGCAGGAACGACGGCTGGCCATGGCGGGCGTGAACGACGACGGTCTGACGATGGTGCGTCAGCACGGTGAGGACATCTTCGATCTCGAGGTCGCCCAGCGGGGGTGCGTCGGCGGACAGGACCTCGTGCCCGCGCGCGCCGTGGTCGAGATAGAGGGACAGCGCGCGGGGGTCGCATTCGGGCGACAGGAGATCGTCGGCGTCCGCGGCGATGCGGCGAGCGGGTGAGTCTGACTGCTGCTCACCGGCGAGATCCCACGCGACGACACCACCGGGGCGATGCTCACCGACAGCGGCGGCCAACTCGCGAAGCGTGTCGACGCTCCAGTTTCTGTGCAGACCCAATTCGGCGACCACGATGCGATGCCGAACCGGGAGAGCGCCCGCGAGGATCCTCGAGTCGTTCCGATCGATGCCCGAATCGGCAGAACCGGACGGACTGGCCAGCGAGGCGAATCTGCGCATGCGATCGTGCCCGGCGCCGCGAGGAGACTCCCTGTCGAGGAATGTCGCCATCAGAAGCCGGACGCCGACGCCTGCGGGCCGAGCGCGGAAACGTTCGATCGACCGTGAATATGCGCCATCCTTCGAACCCCCGTCCCGTTCCCACCCCTGTAACGGTCTCCCCGACCGCAGTCGTGGAGAATATAGCGCACGCGCACGACGTGTGGGCCGGCTCGCGATCTACGAACGAGCGGCGAGTGTGGGCGCGTCTCCGAACGGAACGGATGGTTCTCTGCGCAGGCCGCTCGCGCGGAGCACCCGGCGACGAACTCCGGCTCGAACCGCGGCCTCGCTCCCGATGATGCGCACCGTCGACCGGGACCGCGTGATCGCCGTGTACAGCAGCTCTCGGGTGAGCAGGGACGACATCTCGTCGGGGATGATCACCGACACGGTGTCGTACTGACTTCCCTGGCTCCGGTGAATGGTCATCGCGTAGACGGTCTGGGCCGCGGACAGCCGACTCGGGTGCACCAGGAACGGATCCGAGCCGCGAGCGAAGGCCGCGACGATGCCGCCCTTGCCGTCGTCGACGACAACTCCCGTGTCTCCGTTGTAGATCCGGTTGTCGTGGTCGTTGACCGTCACCAGCAGTGGCTGACCGCGGTACCACTGCGAGGCGTCGAGAAACGTTCCGCTGTCGGCTCCGACTCGATCCATCGCCCAGCGAGCCCAGTGGTCCACACCGAACGGACCCTCCCTGTGCGCGCACAGAAGTCGGTGTCCCTCCATGGCCGCCAAGGCGCCGCCGGCATCGCCCCTGCGGGCCGCGTCGGTGACCTCCCGCGCGGTGCTCACCACGTCGTGCTCCAGGCCGCCCAGCTCGGATGCGGGCCCGAAGACGACAGCAGGGTCGCCGCGCTCCAGCAACCGCATCACCTCGTCCTCGTTCCCGTCGCGCACCGCGACCGCGAGGTCGGCGATGGCCCCACCGAATCGGCGACCACGGCTCAACCGCACGATGCCGCCGGCCAGACGCCGAATCTCCCTCTCGGACAATGCACGTTCCAGCGAATCCGCCGCGGCCGGCACCGAGTCGATGTCCGACCCGACCAGATCCGACACCACAGCGGACACGGTTCCCGACACGGGCCGCGCCACGAGGTCGGCGAGCACGGCTCCCGCGTCGACCGACGTCAACTGATCCGGATCTCCGACGAGAATGACGCGGGTGTCGGCGCGTACCGCTTCGAGGAGTCGACTCATCAACGTCGACGACACCATCGACGTCTCGTCGATCACGACGACGTCGTACGGCAGCCGGTTGTACGCGTCGTAGCGGAAGCGGCTGCGGCTTCCGGGTTGCCATCCGAGCAGACGATGCAGCGTCATGGCGGTCGTCGTCCCGTCGAGTCCGAGCTCGATGGATTGTTCCGACACCGATTCCTGCAGACGAGCCGCGGCCTTGCCGGTAGGTGCCGCCAGCCCGATGCGCACTCCCGGACCGTGCAGGGATGTCAGCAACGCCAGGATGCGAGCGACGGTGTGGGTCTTCCCGGTCCCGGGGCCACCCGCGATGACCGTCGTCCACCCTGTCGCGGCCAGTGCGGCGGCGATGCGTTGGCGGTCCGGTGCCGTCGCGTCGGGAAAGTAGCGGTGCAGCGCCGTCCGCACGGCATCGACGTCGACCGTCGGCGCCGACATCGAACGTTCGGCGAGGACGTCGCGAATCATCTTCTCCTGCAGGAAGTAACGCTGGAGGTAGAGCAACGGCCCTTCCGCGGTATCGATCAGGATCACGGGACGCAGCGGTCCGGTGCTGCCACCGACCACGAGCGGACTGACCCGCAGAGCCGCGACCACGGCCGCATCGTCCGGCCACGGCAGCGCCTCGACATCGACGCCGTCGTTCACGGTCACGTCGCGCAGTCGGTTCAGGTCCAGACACACCGATCCCGCGCGCACCGCTCGCACGACGAGTGCGACCGCGAACAGCACCAGTTCGTCGGGCTCGTCGCCCAGGATTCCCAGGCGCACGGCCACGTGGACGTCCGCCGCCGTGAAGGCTCCCGCGTCGTTGAAATCGCGCAGGATCCCCCTGCCTCGCTGCGCGATGCCGCCGGCCGTCATGACGACACCCCGGCCAGCAGGTCGGATGTCTCGGCCACCAAGTCGGCCGAGGGATGCCATTCGAAGACGCCCCGCCCCGGCGGGGTGTCGGGTCCGATCATCGCGCGCACGAAGTGGTACTGCACACCGCCGAGATGGGTACGCGGATCGTAATCGGGCATCCGCCATCGCAGATATCGATGTACCGCAACCGAATACAGCAACGCCTGCAAGGGATAGTGGGACTCCATCATCTCGGCCGCCATGGCGGGAACAGTGAAATCGTCGACGGTGAGGTCGCCGCTCTTGATGCGGTTCGTCTTGTAGTCCACGACGACGAACCGGGGGTGCGCACCGTCCTGCACCCTCAACACCGTGTCGATGCTCCCGGTGAGGTAGCCGCGAAGCCGGCGGTCGTCCAGTCGCCGCATCCGCTGTGGGTAGGGCGCGAGGACATGGTCGGGTTCGAGGTGGCGAGCCAACAGGTCGGCGATCGAGTGGACGGTCACGACGGCGGACGCGGGGGCGTCCCCACCGGTCAGGGGCAGTTCGAAGTCCATCTCGGCGAGCCGGTCGGCGGGCGTGAAGTCCGCCAGTGTCCCGAAGCCGAGAGGGGTCCGCAGAACGGAGGTCAGGGCCGTGGCCAGATGAGCAGGGTCGAGGTCGGCCCCGTGTGCGTCCGCCGCCTCGAGGCATCGACGAAGCACCTCCTCGTCGAGGTCGGGTGCCGCCGTGTCGACGTACTCGAGGATCTCGTGGACGAGTGTTCCGAATGCCGCGCCGGCCGGGAGACCGTTCATCGGCGACGGAAGTCCGGTGGACTCGGCGGTGGCGAACGGATCGTCGGTCGGCTCGTCACCGATGGTGATCTCGTCCGACTCCGCCGCCTCCGCGGCCTGCTCGTGCGCACCGGCCGTCAACGCGGAATACGACGTGCGTCGCCACGATGTATCCAGAACCCGGTCGTAGGACGCCGCCGCGAGCGGTTCGCTCTCGCGCGCGAGTACGCGCGCCGGACGCTCGATCACAGGTACGCCGACCACCTGCTCGACCACGATCGACGAGCCCGCGCGGGTCTGCAGAGCGATCAGCGTCGCCGCGTCGTCGACCAGTTTCACTTTCGGCTCGGGCTCCGAGACGCCGGGCGCGCGGCCCAGCAGCAGGCGGTGCAGCGGAGACGTCTCGGTGGTGGCAGTCGGCGCCCACCACAGCACGATGCGCGACTTGGCACGAGTGAGCGCCACGTACAGCAGTCGTAGCTCCTCGCCGTCGGCCTCTTTGTCGTGCACCTGCTTCCGTGCGTGATAGCCGGGATGTTTCACCCCGCCGACATCGAGAATGCGACGGCCGTTCTCATGGAACAGCAGGGACGACGGCGTGAACGTCCCGAAGGGGCTCCAGGAGTACGGGATGTAGACGACCGGAAACTCGAGTCCTTTCATGGCGTGGACTGTCGCAATCTGGACGGCCTCGGCATCACTGTCCAACCGGCGGCTGCGGTCGGGAACGGAACCGCTCGACGGTTCCCGCACACGATCGCCCAGCCACCTGGCCAGCGACGCCACACCACGCCCGTCCTCGAGCGACTGCCGCTGCAGGAGTTGAGCGATGTGGCGGAGGTCCGTCAGGTCACGCTCCCCCGTCTCGGTGGCCAACAGACGCTGCTGCAGACCCATGGTCGACGTGAGGTTCTCGACCATCGCCGCGAACCCGGCACGGGCGGCGAGTCCACTCCATTCACGGAACCGCGCACTCAACTCGGCCGTCGCGGAGTCGCCGCGGTCGTCCAGGTGCTGCGCCGTCCACCCCACCAGAGGGGACAGGGCGGCGCGCCGCACGACGTCGGCGCGATGCGGCTGCTCGAGCGCCTGCACGACGCGGAGCCAGTGTCCCGCGGCATCGGTCTCGAACACGGACGAGCCACTGGAGAGGACCGAGGGAACACCCGCTCTATCGAGCGCGGAGCGCACCATGTCCGCCTGGCGTCCTGTCCGCACCAGCACGGCGATGTCTCCGGGTGCGATCGGGCGGATGCCGTCGCCGTCGTCGAACGTCGTCCCGCCGTCGAGAAACTCGATGATGTCGCGCGCCACGTCGTCCGCGATCCGGACACGGACCTTGTCCGTTGCGGGCAACCCCCTCCCGTTGAGAGGACCCGATCCGGAGCGCCCGAACACTCTGAGCCGCAAAGGAACCAGTGGACCGTCGGGACCGGTGAGCCGGCGCTCCGAGTGCGAGGCAGTAACCGGCGAGACGACGATGTCGGGATGACCGAGCGCAGCACCGCCGTACAGATGGGCGAGTGAGTCGATCAGCGCGGCGTCGCTCCGCCAGTTGGTGGACAAGGCCATGTGCCTGTCGGCGACCGCGACGGCATCGAGGTAGCTGAGCACCTCGGCCCCTCGGAACGCATAGATGGCCTGCTTCGGGTCGCCCACCAGGATCAGGGCTCCGTGACCGTGGAACGCGCGCTGCAGGATCGTCCACTGCAGCGGATCGGTGTCCTGGAACTCGTCGACGAGGACGACACTGAACTTCTCCCGCACGCGCGCGCACGCAGCGTCCCCGTGGATCGGGTCCGTGAGGACGTCGTGCAGCAGGACGAGAAGGTCGTCGAAGTCGCGCACACCCAGGCGACGCTTGCGGCGCTCGACCTCGGTCCGGGCCGCGCCGGCGAGACGGACGCGTTGGCCGCCGACGGTGTCCGCCGGAGCGTCGGGACTCAGTTCGGCACGGCGATCTCGCACGGCGTCCCGCGCGATCGATCTCGCGTCGGCGAGTGTCATCGGGGGTGACCCGTGCTCCCTGCTGTAGCGGCTGAGATAGACATCGTCGGCAACGTCGACGACCACGTCGTCCACCGATTCGACGAACGTCGCAGTCGGCTCACGCTCACCGGCGATTCCCAGCCCGTCCAGCATGCGCTGGCAGAAGCTGTGCGTCGTGGCGATGGTTCCGGCATCGAACTCCGACAGCGCGGTGAGCAGGCGTCGACGGCGTTCCTCCACCACGACGTCGTCGGCATCGGCGAGATAGGCCACCAGTTCGTCCCGATCACCGCGTGCCGACGCCGGATCGGCCAACGACGCGGCAAGTCCGGTGAAGCGGTCGCGGGTGCGCTCGCGCAGCTCGCGGGTGGCGCCTCTGCTGAAGGTCACCAGAAGCACTCCTGCAATATCGGTGATGCCCTCGGCCACGTAGCGTGCGGCGAGTCCGACTATCGCATAGGTCTTTCCGGTTCCCGCGCTCGCTTCGAGCACCGTCGTGCCGAGCGGAAGGGGGCCGGTGAGGTCGAAGGAACTCATGACACCTTCTCGTGGTTCAGGAGCGGAGACCAGAGACGGCGTGCCAGCACACCGAACCGCGTGGTGTCGGGCGACCACGTCGCTTCCTCGTCGGTGGGTCTCGCTGCCGACAGGACCGAGAAGTCCACCCCGGCGCCGTGCACCAGCACGATCCCCGCATCGGTCACGTCGCCGAACTTGCCCGAGAATTCGTAGCGGGCGGCATCCAGCGCCATCTCCTCGCTGACACCTCGCGCAGCCTTGTTCGCGTACGCCTCACCGGCTTTGAGCGCGGCGGGCAGCGGTTCGCGCAGTCCACGTTCACGAAGGTCCACCAGGTCGGCGAGGACGCGCCGAGGGTCGTCGGGCGCATGCAGGAGCGAGCGTGCCACCGGGCGAGACGACCTGCCTCGCGCCGTCGTGATCGCCGTCCAGTCCGAGACCTGATGGGGCGGCGACTGCGCCGTGACCGCGAGCAGGTGCACCCATGCCTCGAGGCGACGCTTCGGAGCCATCCGTGAATAGCTCGTGCGGGCGATGGTGGTGCCGTGAACGCCCGGCACGGTGCCCGTCAACCGTCGGCCGTCGCCGAGGTCCACCACGATGTCGACGGATTCGGGTGGCCCGGTGTGCACGTCGGCGGCCGCGGTCGCGATGGGAACCACGGCCTCCTCGATCGCTGTCAGCAGGCGGACTCCCTGCTCGAACGGGGGCAGCGTGCCGCGTCGCCACTCCGCCGCCTTGAAGTCGGCGATGTCGACACCCTTCAGGAGTGCCGTCAGCATCCGCTCGCCGATGTTCCACGTCGTCAAGGCATCCGGATCGACAGCGAGCGCGTCCTCGACATCGTCGTTCGACTCCGACAGTCCAATAATCAGGCGCTGCCGCAGGAACGCGGTGACCGGGCTCTGCGCGAAGGAGACCAGCTGCGCGAGATCGATGTCGGACGAGGGCCTCGCCGGCAGTGGCCGGTCGAGAAAACCGACACGCTCGTGCGGTGCTCGCGTGGCCGCGACGGCGCCGGCCAGTGCCGCGGTGTCGAACCCGAAGGGATTGCGCCCGTCGAACAGCGAGGAATCGAACGGCTGCAACGGATGCCGAGTCACCGGGTCGACACCGGCTGTGACAGCGACGACGTCGATGAGCTCCGCCAGCGGAATGGCCGGCGGCTCGTGCGCTCCGGTCACCGGGTCGGCGCCCGTATGGAAGAGCACCAGTGTGTCGCCCGCCGACATGACCGCGTCGAGAAGAAGTTGACGGTCCTCGCTGCGGACGTCCCGCTCACCGATCAGCGGATCGCGGCCCAACGCATCGTCTCCGTCGAGGTGACCGGCGCGGGGAAATACCTCGTCGTCCAGCCCGAGCAGCACCACGACCCGGTGGGGCACGGACCTCATGGGGACCATCGTGCACACGGTCAGCTCGCCGGTGCGAAAGTTCGACCGGGTGGGCCTGCCGGCGAGCCTGTCCCGCAGCATGGCGCGGACATCGGCGATCACGAGCGGTACGTCGTCGCCGTCCTGGAATGCGGACGACAACTCTCTCGATGCGTCGACTCGCTGCCAGGAGTCGGCCGGGTGGACATCGGTGAGCAGGTCGACGACGGACAGCAACCGCTCGCGCCACACGCGTCCGGGATGCTCCCCCTTCATCTCGTGCAGAACCTTCGACACCCGGTCGACGAGTTCCGCATAGCGGCCCACCAGGTCGATGTCGTTGCCGTCGACGTCGTCCACGGGGAGGGCCAGACCCAACCAGTCCCCGGTGGTCTCGTCCGCAGCCACGCCCAGCAGCAACCGATCCATCGCGAACTTGAAAGTGTTCTGAGGAAAGTCACGGAGCCCGAACGCGGTGCGCTGCAGTGTGTCGATTCCCCACCGCGCACCCGACACCCGCGTCCATTCCCGTAGCCGCTCGAGGTCTTCGTCGGCGAAGCGGAAGCAGGTCCGAACTGCTTCTGTCGCAGCCAGATCGAGCATCTGCGTGGCGGTCACTCGGCCGCCGGCCATGTCGATCGTCGCGGCGACGACATCGAGAACCGGATTGGTGCGGCGCAGCCCCCGATCGGCGAGCCGAACGCGGAGGCCGTGGGCCGGGTGGACCGGCCCGTCCTCCGTGGTGCCCGTATTGCCGAACGCTGCTCGCACCAGCGGTGCGAACGTCTCGACATCCGGGCACATGATCAGAACGTCCCGCGGCTCCAGCGTCGGGTCGTCCTGGAAGAGGTGCAGGAGGGTGTCCCGGAGTACGTCGACCTGACGCGCGGGCCCGTGGCAGGCGTGGATCCGGATGCTGCCGTCCATGCCGGGGACGGCCCGTGCTGCGGGTGCACGATCGGCGACGATGTCCCGCTGGAGGCGGCCGAGCACGGTGTCGGGCAGGTCCGCTGCAGGAAGGTGGTGGTCGGAATCCGCCAGCGGTACGAGGAGCGGCTGCAGTTCGCGGACGTCCCGCGCGAGGCTGACCAGGAGCGGATGCCCCGTCGTGATCGGAATCCGGCTGTCCGACCGGCGCGCGTTCCGCGGGGTATCGGCCGGTGCGGCACCGGACCACAGGGCCGGACTGGGGTGCGGAAGCCACAGGTGGACGTCGCGCCGAACCGCGACCGCGCGAAGAACGAGCCGTTGCATCGTAGACAGTCGCGTAGCGCCGAACAGTGACAGACGGGACGGCAGGCCTATCTCGTCGGGTCGCTCGGCGAGTGCGTCGCACACCTCGTCCAGACGCTCGGCCGGGCTCGGAACGGCGACGACATCGCGGATCTGCCGCCACAGTCGGGCCTGCCATACGAGGTCGGGAGCAAGCGGAGCGCCGGCGCCGTCGGTGTCCCGGCCGTTCGCCCAGTCGAGGATCATCTGCGGGCGTTGCGCCTGATAGGAGCGGAACAGCGACGAGACGTGCGACGCCGTCGACCAGCGCCGGCCGCGGCGGTGATCGTCCGGCGCTGCACCGACGCCGCCGATGCTGTTCGCGAGCACCGCACACCACGGCTCGCCGATGCATGCGTCGATGACGCGCAGCGTCGTCCACAGCAACGGACCGGCGGCCCAGGGGTCGGAGTCGACACTCACTCCGGACATCACGCTCACGGCGTCCTCGACCAGCGCCGACGGTGACGGGAAACTGATATTGGCCGCGATCCCGTCCGATCCGGACTGCGTTCCCAGAGCTCCGGAGAGGCTCTGCTGCAACCACCGCTCGACACCCTTGGCAGGGACGGACACCACCTCGGGAGTGAACGGGTCGGCGAGCGGCTCGCGCAGCAGGTCCGCCAATCCGGCCGCCAATGTGCTCGCGCGTTCGGCGCGGTGAAGCACGAGCACGTCGATCTCCCCTCGGGTCGGTTCCGGACCGACCGTAACGCGTGCCTCCGACACCCGACCGTTGACAACCGGTGTGCCGTGGTTCACACTTCACCTGTCAGACAGCCTGACAGGAACCGAAGGAGATCACCGTGGCCGCCACGCGTACGGAACACGACCTGCTGGGCGACCGCGAGGTCCCCGCCGACGTGCTCTGGGGAATCCACACGCTGCGCGCCACGGAGAACTTCCCCATCACCGGACGACCGATCTCGTCGAACACGAAACTGATCCGCGCGCTCGCCGCCGTGAAGTACGCGGCCGCTGCGGCGAACATGGAACTGGGTCTCCTCGACCAGGTGCGTGGCGACGCAATCCTGCAGGCCGCCCGCGAGATTCTCGACGGCCTGTGGCACGACCAGTTCGTCGTCGACGTGATCCAGGGCGGCGCCGGCACATCGACCAACATGAACGCCAACGAGGTGATCGCCAACCGCGCGCTCGTCCTCCTGGGCCACCGCCCCGGCGAGTACACCCACCTGCACCCCAACGAGCACGTCAACCTCGGACAGTCCACGAACGACGTCTATCCCACTGCCTGCAATATCGCGACGATCCTCGCGGTGGCCGAACTGTCCGAGTCGATGCGCATCCTGCAGGACGCCTTCCGCGCGAAGGCGGAGGAGTTCCGCACCATCGTCAAGATGGGCCGGACCCAGTTGCAGGACGCCGTGCCGATGACACTGGGCCAGGAATTCGGGACGTTCGCCGTCATGATCGACGAGGACCGGGCCCGGCTCGAGGAAGCCTCGATGCTGGTGCACGAGATCAACATCGGTGCGACGGCCATCGGCACCGGTCTCAACGCCGCCCCCGGCTATCGCGAGGCGGCCGTGCGCCATCTCCGTGAGATCACGTCGCTCCCTCTGATCAGCGCGACCGACCTCGTGGAGGCCACCCAGGACGTGGGGCAGTTCGTGCATCTGTCCGGGGTGCTCAAGCGGTGCGCCGTGAAGCTGTCGAAGGTGTGCAACGACCTTCGACTCCTCTCCTCGGGACCGCGTGCAGGGTTCGGCGAGATCGACCTGCCCGCAGTTCAGGCGGGCTCGTCGATCATGCCCGGCAAGGTCAATCCCGTGATTCCCGAGGTGCTCAACCAAGTGGCCTTCCAGGTCATCGGTCAGGACGTCACCATCACCATGGCGGCCGAGGCAGGTCAGCTGCAGCTCAACGCGTTCGAGCCGATCATCATGGAATCTCTGACCTCCGGGATGACTCATCTCGGCGCGGCCTGCCGGACTCTCGCCGACAAGTGCGTCGTCGGGATCACCGCTCATGCGGCCCATCTGCGGGACAGCGTCGAGCATTCGATCGGACTCGTCACCGCCCTCAATCCCCACATCGGCTACCAAGCCGCCACCGAGATCGCCAAGGAAGCACTCGAGAGCGGACGCGGCGTCGCCGAGCTCGTCCTCGAACGAGGCCTTCTCACCGCAGACCGACTCGAAGAACTCCTTCGCCCCGAGCACCTGGCGAACCTCCAGAACTGAGGACACCATGACGATTCCCACCACCGAGCACCAGGGCGCCGACGAGGCCCTCCACGCCGCCGAGAACGACGGCTATCACAAGGGTTTGAAAACGCGGCAGGTCCAGATGATCGCCATCGGCGGCGCGATCGGAACCGGCCTCTTCATGGGTGCCGGTGGGCGGCTCGCGCAAGCCGGCCCGGCACTCGTCATCGCCTACGCGGTCTGCGGGTTCTTCGCATTTCTCATTCTGCGCGCGCTGGGCGAACTGGTTCTGCATCGTCCGACATCCGGGTCGTTCGTCTCCTACGCCCGTGAATTCTTCGGTGAGAAGGCAGCATTCGTCTCCGGATGGCTCTACTGGCTGAACTGGTCGATGACCGCAGTCGTCGACGTGACCGCCGTGGCGCTGTACATGAACTTCTTCGGGCGGTACTGGGATCCGATCGCCTCGGTCCCGCAGTGGGTCTTCGCGCTCGCCGCACTGGTGCTGGTTCTGTCCCTGAACCTGGTGTCGGTGAAAGTGTTCGGGGAACTCGAATTCTGGTTCGCCTTGATCAAGGTCGTCGCCCTGGTCGCATTCCTGTGCATCGGGCTCTTCCTCCTCGTGAAGGGGACACCGAACCAGGAGCAGGGATTGTCGATGATCGCCGACAACGGCGGTCTGATTCCCAACGGTCTGCTGCCCGCCGTCGTCATCATCCAGGGCGTCGTCTTCGCCTACGCCTCTATCGAGCTGGTCGGCACCGCCGCGGGCGAGACGCCGAACCCCGAGAAGGTCATCCCGAAGGCGATCAACACCGTCATCATTCGTATCGCCGTCTTCTACGTCGGGTCGGTGCTCCTGTTGTCGCTGCTTCTTCCCTACTCCGCCTACCGGGCCGGTGAGAGCCCGTTCGTCACGTTCTTCGGATCGATCGGAGTCGAGGGTGCCGACACGGCCATGAATCTCATCGTTCTCACCGCGGCCCTGTCGTCTCTCAATGCCGGTCTGTATTCGACCGGACGCATTCTGCGGTCCATGGCCGCTGCCGGAAGCGCGCCGCGCTTCGCGATGAAGATGAGCAAGGCCGGCGTGCCCTACGGCGGGATCCTGCTGACGGCAGCGGTTACTCTGCTCGGAGTGGTGCTCAACGCCGTCGTTCCGGAGCAAGCTTTCGAGATCGTGCTGAATCTCGCGGCACTCGGCATCGTCAGCGCGTGGGCCATGATCGTGCTGTGCCAGCTCAAGCTCTGGCACCTGTCGAAGGAGGGCGTGGTGGCGCGGCCGTCCTTCCGGTTGTTCGGCGCCCCGTACACCGGCATCGCCACCCTGGTCTTCCTGGTGGTCGTCCTGATCCTGATGGGCTTCGACTACCCGATCGGCACCTGGACGCTGGCCTCCCTTTTGGTGATCGTTCCCGCGCTGGCCATCGGCTGGCGCGCGGCGCGCCCGGGCATCGAGCGTCTCGCCCGCGAGCGTGCTCGTGCGGGAGGGGGAACGGTCGCCCGATGAGCTCACCCGCACTGCCGACGGTCGTCGTCCTGACCACCGGCGGAACCATCGCCAGCCGCGTCGGCCCCGACGGTGTCAGCACAACGGGCCGTCACGCCCACGACGTCCTTGTGGATGCCGGACTCCGCGTCGGCGTCCGGGTCCGAGTCACCGACGTCCTGTGCGTCGACAGTGCCGCGATGTCGCTCCTCGACATGGACACCGTCCGCGGCGCCGTCACCGATGCGCTGCGTGACGACGCGGTGAGCGGTGTCGTCGTCCTGCACGGCACCGACTCCCTCGAGGAGACGGCGATGCTGATCGATCTCTCCCACACCGACGTTCGCCCCGTCGTGTTGACCGGCGCTCAGCGCACCGCGGATCACGTCGAGAGTGACGGCCCGCGCAACATCGAGTCAGCGCTCCGGGTGGCCGCCGATCCCGAGCGACGAGGGCACGGTGTGCTCGTCGCCTTCGGTCCGCACGTGCTGCGCGCCCGCGGGGTACGCAAGTCGCACACGACCGCACTCGACGCCTACTCCGGCACGCCGGCGGTCGACCCGGTTCCGCGGGAGACGCTGCCGGACAGTCCGATCGACGGGATCCGGGTCGACGTGGTCGCGCTCTACCCGGGTGTCGACGGACTCGTCATCGACGCACTGCGATCCGCGCGCACCGACGGGATCGTCCTGCAGGCGATGGGCGCGGGCAACGCGAACGCCGCGGTCGTCGACGCGGTGCGCCGATGCACCGACGCCGGCGTCCCGGTGATGCTGTCGACGCGGGTGCCGTCCGGCGGCGTCCTCACGACCTACGGCGGCGGCGGCGGGGGCGCCGACCTGGTGCGTGCCGGTGCGGTGTCCGCGGGCGACCTCAGTCCCGCCCAGGCACGAATCCTGCTGTGCGCGTTGCTGAGCAACCGCCTACCCGTCACAGCGGACCTGGCATCGATCAGTACTGCTCGGTGACCATCACCGCAGTCGTCCCGTTCTCGAGCGCCTCGAACACGTGGGGCACGTCGCCGGGGTACGACAGGTAGTCCCCCGGTCCCAGTTCCTCGGTCGCGTCCACCGGCCCGCACACCGCCCGGCCGGACGAGACCACCACGTGTTCGATCACCCCGTGCATGTGCGGATCGGACAGCCGCGGCGTCCCCACCTCGGCCGTGAGCAGGTACAGGTCGCGGCGTGCGGTCGGTGGGCAGGACGACAGCAGTGTCGCGGTGTAGTCGGACGACTCCGCCGCGATCGACGGACCCTCACCGCGTCGCACCAAGCGGACTTCCTGCCGCGGCGGTTCCACCAGGCGCGCGAAGGGCACGTTCAAGGTCACGCTCAGCGCCCACAGTGTTTCGACGCTGGGATTTCCCGTTCCCGACTCGAGCTGAGAGAGGGTCGACTTCGCGATACCCGCGCGTCGGGCCACCTCGGCGAGAGACAGTCCCGTTCGTCGACGCTCCCGCACGAGGGACGCGGCGATCGCGGCGATGGGTGCGCTGTCGGACATGACTGCATGATGCCACAGTGTTCGTCACACACTGCGCTCGTTCGTCTTGACGAACGGCCCCGCGACCGTTCACCATGAGCACCATGCGTTCGATATGGCGAACACCTCTGTGGCTCACGCTCCGGGACGATCCCGACGTGGCGGTGCGGGACATCGCCGTGGTGTGCCTGGCCGACGCCCTGGTCGGTGCCTCGCTCGGGGCGATCGCCGTCGCGTCCGACCTGCCGTGGTGGCTCCCTTGCCTGCTGTCGATCGCGGTGTTCGCCGGAGCCTCACAGTTCGTCTTCGTCGGAGTACTGACCAGCGGGGGCAGCGTTCTGGCCGCAGTGTCGAGCGCACTCCTCATCAACGGCAGACTGCTTCCGCTCAGCTTCTCGGTGGCACCGCTGCTCGGTGACCGACCTGCCGCACGATTGCTCGGTGCCCATCTGGTCACCGACGAGTCGGTCGCCTTCTCGATGGCCTCGACCACCAGTCGGGGCAGGACCCTCTCGTTCTGGTTCTGCGGCGCGTTCCTCTTCGTCGCATGGAATCTGGGCGTACTGGCCGGCGTGGGCCTCGGCGCCGGTGTGGAGAGCGCGGAGTCACTCGGACTCGACGCCGCCTTTCCTGCCATCCTCCTCGCCCTCGTGATGCCCTCCCTGCGCGATCGGGTGACGCGCATCGCCGCGGGCGTCGGCGCCGCCGTCGCCGTCGCCGCGGGCGTCGTGGTGCCCGCCGGTGTCTCCGTGGTGCTCGCCCTGATCGCCGTCATGCCGTTCGTGCTCAGATTCGGGCGCAGAAACGACGCCTCGTGAGCACCGGGGCCATTCTCGCGGGCGTTGCCGCACTCGCCGTCGGAACGTTCGCGCTGCGCCTGATCGGAATCGCGCTACGCGGACGGCGTGAGCTGTCCGCGTCGGCCGAGAAGTCGATGACCACCGCGGTCGCCGTCGTCTTCGTCGCCCTCGTCGCCACCTCGACGTTCCCCCGCGACGCGGGCCTCGCACTACCCGTGGGCGTCCTCGTGGCCGCGTTCCTCGCCTGGCGCAGAGCACCTTTCGTGCTCGTGGTCGTCGCTGCAGCGGCAGTCACCGCGGGTCTGCGATGGCTCGGCGTCAGCTGACCCGGGCACGGGCGTAGCATCGTCCGAGTGCCTCTGCTCCTGACATCGCGTCGCTACGTCGACCTTCGCCTGCAGGCCAGCGCCATCTGTCGATAGACCGTGTTCCTCCCCGGTCTCTTCGTCCACCGCGCACCCTTTTCGGCCGTTGTCGTCCTCGGCCGCCCCAGCATTCTCGGAAGGCTCCACCATGTCCGCGCCCAGCGCTGCCCCCACCCGTCGACTGCCGCACTGGCTCACGTCGTTCGGGCCTCAGATCGTCGCCGGGTTGATCCTCGGCGTCGTCATCGGCCTCATCGCTCGATCCATGCCCGACGCCGCCGACGGTAATCCCAACTGGCTCGTCGAAACCGTCTCGACCATCGGATCGAGCTACGTCAAACTGCTCACCGTCGCCGTGGTTCCCCTCGTGTTCACGGCCATCGTCAGCTCCATCGCCAATCTGCGCGCCGTGACCAACGCGGCTCGCCTGGCAGGCCAGACCCTGCTGTGGTTCGCCATCACCGCGTTCATCGCCGTGATCGTCGGCATCATCATCGGTCTTGTCGCGCAACCGGGTTCGCGGACCGGGGTATCTGCGGCATTGGAGGAGGCACCGTCGAGCACGGGTTCGTGGTGGTCGTTCCTCACCGGCCTCGTCCCGAACAATTTCCTGGCACTGGGCGCCCGGACCAGCGAGACCGAGGGCGCACTGAGCACCACACTGAACTTCAACATCCTGCAGCTGCTGGTCGTCGCGGCGGCCATCGGCATCGCCGCGTTGAAGGTCGGCAAGGCTGCCGAGCCGTTCCTGACCTTCAACGCCTCGCTGCTCGCGATCGTGCAGAAGGTGCTGTGGTGGATCATCCGGTTGGCCCCGATCGGTACGGCGGCGCTGATCGCCAACGCCGTCGCCACGTACGGCTGGGACGCGATCGGTTCGCTGGGCGTGTTCACGGTGTCGGTGTACGTCGGACTGGCAAGCGTGTTCTTCGTCGTCTACCCGATCATCGTTCGGGCGCACGGTCTCTCGATCCGCAACTTCTACTCCGGCGTGTGGCCCGCAACGCAGCTCGGCTTCGTCTCCCGCTCGTCCATCGGCACTCTGCCGCTGACCCAGCGCGTCACCGAGCGCAATCTCGGTGTGCCCCGCGAGTACGCATCGTTCGCGGTGCCTCTGGGCGCCACCACCAAGATGGACGGCTGCGCCGCCATCTATCCCGCGATCGCCGCGATCTTCGTCGCGCAGTTCTACGGCGTGAACCTGACGCTCACCGACTACCTGCTGATCGTGGTCGTGTCCGTCGTCGGCTCCGCCGCGACGGCCGGAACCACCGGTGCCACCGTCATGCTCACCCTGACGCTGTCGACTCTGGGGCTGCCTCTCGCCGGCGTCGGCCTGCTGCTCGCCGTCGAGCCGATCGTCGACATGGGCCGCACCGCCGTCAACGTCACCGGCCAGGCGTTGATCCCGACCATCGTCGCCAAGCGCGAGGGCATCCTGGACCAGGAGCGATTCGACGCCCCGCGCAACGGCGACCCGTTCGTCGACGACGTGGAGCTCGCGCGCTAACTCACGAACAGCGGGCCGCGCACGAAGCCCACGATCAACACCAGTAGTCCGCCGATCTCGGTGGCCGCGAGCGCATACATGAACGCGTGCGTTCCCGGCACCGGGCGGACGAACTGGTTGTCGGTGTCGCGCAAGAGGCCGTGCACGACATAGCTGACGATCGCGGCGACGAAGAAGAACACGACGGCTCCCGACGCCACCATGTTGACCCACGTCGGCCACGCGCTGAAGTGCACCAACGGCACCATCACCAGGGTCGCGAACGAGTACATCAGCGCAGCGCGGTGAGCGATGTCGACGTACGGATGCGCCTGCCCGTTCTCGGACGTCGCCATCTGGCGGAACTTCCAGACGCCGAGGACCAACGCGGCCAGCAGGATCAGTGCCGACACCAGGATCAGCAGCGTCGTGTCCCAGTCGACCACGCGGTACGTACGGAGCGTCACGCAAGCATTCGATCATGGTGAGGCAGAATCCCCACCATGCGCAGCACGACATCCATGCACAGCTCCGTCGAGGAGTACCGCGCGCGGTGGGACCACTTCGTCGCGGCCACGGCTGCCCTGTCGTCGGCGGTGGAGAAGTTCGTGTCCGACGCCGACATCGATGTCGATGCCGTGGAAGCCCGGACCAAGTCGGTCGAGTCCGCTGCCGGAAAGTTCGCGCGGTTGCGTCCCGACGGTTCGCTCGAGTTCACCGATCCGCTGGTCGAGGTCACCGACCTCGTCGGGATCCGTGTCATCACGTACCTGACCTCGGACATCGACAGGGTGGTCGACGCGATCTCGGACAAGTTCGTGCTGCTCAAGACCATCGACAAGTCGTCCCTGGCGCAGGAGTCGGGGGTGTTCGGCTACGCGGGAAAGCATCTGATCATGAGCGCCGACGGCGACCATGTTCCGGCCGGGTGCGAAGCCTTCGTGGGGCTCGGCTTCGAGGTACAGATCCGCACGGTGCTGCAGCACGCGTGGGCCGAGATCGAGCACGACATCCGGTTCAAGAACTCACGCACGCAGGGCTCGCCCACGATCGATCGCGCGTTCACCCTCGCTGCCGGCCTCATCGAATTGGCGGATGCGCAGTTCGAACTGGCCGATCGTCATCACACCGAGAAGATCGCCGAGTTGCGTGCGGCCGATGCTGCACGCGGTATGGATCTCGAACTGACGGCCGAGCAACTCCGGTCGGTCGTCACCGACCTGCTTCCCGACTACACCCCCAGTAAGAGCGGACACTACGAGTGGTTGCTGACGCTGGTGAACGCCAACGGCATCACCACGGGTGCGGAACTCGAGGAGGCGCTGAACCCGTCTCGCGTCGAGTACGTCACGGCCGCCATGGACTACCAGTACCGACCGGGCCAGGTACGCATGGTCGACGATCTTCTGCTCGACCGTTTCGGAGAGGCACATATCGCTCGGACGTCGTCGCTCACCACCGAGCGTGACCGCCCGGGCAAACTGCGGTACCGCTTGAGCAAGCTGCAGGCCCAGTCCGGCTGACGCGTGTCGCATCGCTCTGGTATCTCTACTGCGTGACGACGCCACCGAACGACGCTCTGTCCACCATCACCGTGCGCGGCGCTCGGGAGAACAATCTGCGCGACGTCGACATCGACCTTCCCAAGCGGCAGCTCATCGTCTTCGCCGGGGTCTCGGGGTCCGGCAAGAGTTCGCTGGTCTTCGACACCATCGCCGCCGAAGCGCAGCGGCAGATCAATTCGACGTTCAGCGCGTTCGCCCAGACGTTCCTTCCGTCCTACGGGCGACCCGACGCGGACCTCATCGCCAATCTGTCGGCCGTCATCATCGTCGACCAGAAGCGCCTCTTCGGCAGCCCGCGCTCGACCGTCGGGACGATCACGGACATCGGCGACTGGCTGCGCATGCTGTGGTCGCGTGGAGTGACCCCGTCCATCGGCTACGCGAACGCGTTCTCCTTCAACGACCCGGCGGGTATGTGCCCGGAGTGCGAGGGACTCGGTGAGGCGAAGGTCGTCGATCTCGACGAACTGGTGGACCAGTCGAAGTCGTTGCGAGAGGGACCGATCAAGCATCCCGACTTCCTTCCGGGTAAGTGGCCGTATCGCCTCTACGCCGATTCGGGCCTGTTCGACCTCGACGTCCCGATCGAACAGTTCTCGCCGCGCGAGCGTCACCTGTTCTTCGATGCGGCTCCCGGCGAGGTCGAGATGAACAATCCCGATGCCGTCTTCAAGACGTACGAGGGGCTGCTCTCGCGGTTCCGACGCAGCTACCTCTCCAAGGATGCCGACGCCCTGAAAGGGAAGTCGAAGGAAGCGTACGACCGCATCGTCACACGCGGAGTGTGCCCGTCCTGCAACGGTACTCGACTCAACGAGGTCGTCCACAACGCGAAGCTCGAAGGCATCTCGATCCCCGACGCATTCGCCATGCAGGTGTCGGACCTCGCGGACGTCATGGACGGCTGGACTCTGGGGGACCTCGACGGCCCACGCCGGGAAGTGGTGACCCAGCTGCGTCGCCTCGTCGATCTGGGCCTGGGGTACCTGAGCCTCGACCGGGCGACTTCGACGCTGTCGGGCGGCGAGTCGCAACGCATCAAGATGGTGCGCCACCTCGGCGCGACTCTCAACGACATGCTCTACGTCTTCGACGAACCCACCACCGGTCTGCATCCGCGCGACGTCCACCGCCTGAACGAGATGCTGATCGCACTGCGGGACAAAGGCAATACCGTGCTGGTGGTCGAACACGACTCGGAAGTGATGGCCATCGCCGACCGTATCGTCGAGATCGGCCCGGGCGCCGGTAAGCACGGCGGCACCGTCATCTTCGAGGGCACCTACGACCAACTCCGCGAGGCCGACACCCGCACCGGACGGGCGCTGCGGCGGGACGGCCGCAGCCTCCACTCGCCGCGGACGCCGTCGGGATGGATCACGATCTCGAACGCCGACAGCCACAACCTGAAGAACGTCTCGGTCGACATTCCGCTCGGTGTGCTCGTCGCGATCACCGGGGTTGCCGGATCCGGCAAGTCCAGCTTGATCCACGGGCACCTCCGAAATGCCCGCGCCGACGCCGTCGTCATCGACCAAGCACCGATCCGCGGATCGAGGCGGTCGTCTCCCGCTACCTATACCGGCCTGCTCGACCCCATCCGCGCGCACTTCGCCAAGAAGACCGGGCAGCCCGCCGCGTTGTTCTCCCCCAACTCCGACGGCGCGTGCCCCGACTGTCAGGGCACCGGGATGATCTTCACCGATCTCGGCTTCACCGATCCGGTGTCCAGCACGTGCGAGACCTGTCAGGGACGACGCTTCCGAAGCGGGGCCATCAAGCACACCGTCGACGGGGTGTCCATCGCGGACGTGTTCGACATGTCCGTCGACGAGGCTCAGGAGTTCTTCACGGTCAAGAAGGTGCGCGACGTACTGCGCCGGTGCAGTGATGTCGGTCTCGGTTACCTGTCCCTCGGCCAGAATCTGACGTCGCTCTCCGGCGGAGAACGTCAGCGGCTGAAGCTGGCCTCGGAACTGGTGGGCAATTCGCCCGTCCTCGTGCTGGACGAACCGACGACCGGACTGCACTCCTCGGACGTGGACAACCTGGTAGGACTGCTGTCCGGCATGGTCGACGAAGGTCGCTCCGTCATCGTGATCGAACACAACATGGATGTCGTGGCGGCCGCCGACTGGGTGATCGACCTGGGACCGGACGGTGGTCACGACGGCGGCGAGGTGGTCTTCACGGGCACGGTGAACGACCTTGCGGAGACCGATACCCACACCGGAACCTACCTCGCACGAGCTCTGCAAACCTAAAGGGACGGTAAAGTGACGCCATGAGCGACATCGTCACTGCCGCCCCTGCCACGGAACTCGGCGGACTCGCCGGATGGGCCGTCGGCCTGATGGAGAGCATCGGCGGTCCGGGTGCCGGTCTCGCGGTCGCCGCTGAGAACTTCTTCCCACCGCTACCCAGTGAGATCATCCTGCCGCTCGCGGGCTTCACCGCGTCGCAAGGCGGGTTCAGTCTGTTCAGCGCGCTGTTCTGGACGACAGCGGGCTCGGTGATCGGCGCGATGGTGCTGTACTGGCTCGGGCTGAAACTGGGGCGCGATCGGATGTACGCGGCCGTGAACCGCATTCCCTTCGTCGACACCGACGACCTGGGCAAGGCGGAGCAATGGTTCGAGCGTCACGGACGCTCGGCGGTGTTCTTCGGTCGCATGATCCCGGTCGTCAGATCCGGCATCTCTGTTCCGGCCGGCATCTCGCGGATGCCCGTGGCGCAGTTCCTGCTCTACACGACCCTGGGCAGCCTGCTCTGGAACTCGATCTTCGTGCTCGCCGGCTACTACCTCGGCGAGAACTGGCACTACGTGGAGCAGTACGCGTCGGTGTTCCAGTACATCGTCATCGGCATCGTCGTCGTACTGCTCGCGGTCTTCGTGACCAAGCGAGTGCGTCGACGACGGTCGTCCGACGTCAGCTAGGCCCCTACCCCCGCCGCGAGTACGTCCATACCGTCGCTGTACGGCCCGTGCCGACGACACTATCGACGTACTCGCGGGGTGGGGAACGGTCCTACTGCGCGAGAGTCGCGGTTGCCTGCGCCCACAGGAAGTACTTGTTGGTGCCCAGATCGCGCACCGTGGTGATGTTGAAGGCTGCCTTCAGCTTCTCCGCATCACCGTCGCTGACGCCCTTCAGGGCCGCGACCGGCGCGTCGGCCAGTTCCTCGATCGACTTGTCCGCGTATGCCTTGTCGAACTTGTCGGCGATGCCTGCCATGACGTCCTCCTCGTGTCGGCGCGCACCCTGCGCACCGCGGTCGACACTACGACGATCGACCGGCCCCGACCTGAGAGTGCGCTGACAGACTCAGCCCAGCAGCGCTGTTACCGACGCGAGGTCGGCAGCGACGGCGGTGCAGTCCCGCTCGAACTCCTCGTCCGTCATCCCGAGTTGCCGGACGGTGAAGACCACCTCGGCGCCATCGGGGTGGGCCAGGACGCGCAGCGGGTTGTTCACGACGGTGCCGTCGGGCAGCGTCACGTCGTGGTCCAACACCCCGAGAGCGTTGCGCGGGACGAACCGCACCCGGACCGTGCCCATCGGTGACTCGGCCAGGAGGTCGTCACCGTCGCGAGTGAAGCCCGATGCGAGACCGGCGGCCCAGGCGGTGAGGTTGTCGACGTCGGCCAGATAGTCGTACACGGCCTCGGGCGGCGCGGGTATCACTGCACTCACGTGTCGACTGATCATCGTAGGAGCGTAGCCACGCAGCAAGCTCTTCGCGAGTACGTCCGAAGTGTCGTGATCAGCGGCGATCCCACGACACTATGGGCGTACTCGCGGAGCTCGAGAGCCCGTCACGTCAGGTCGGCGCGCGTCCAGGTGTTCACGAAGCCCGTTCCGCTGCGCACGAAGAGCTGGGTGACGGGGCACCGACGCTCGACCTCGGACACGAAGTGGTCGAAGGCATCGCCGGTGGCGTCGGTCTCGACGGTGGCCTCGACGGTGACGGTGTCGAAATTGGCGTTGCCGTCGACGCCCTTCACCAGCACGGCGGTGTCCAGGTCACCCTGGATTCGGAACGTGAACTTGCCCAGCGTGATGCCGAGGTCCTTCGCGACGAGGTTCGCGGTGACCTGGTTGCACGACGTCAGCGAGCCCAGCGCGAAGAACAGCGGGCTCGGGGCCTCGTCCTTACCGCCGAACGCGGGGTAGGCGTCGGTGTCGAACTCGTGGCCGGCGTCGCCCTGCACGACGAGGTGCTGGGCGACGCCGGTTCCCGACGCCTCGACGACGAACGGGACGACCGATGTGCGGATGGTGGAAGTCATGGTGTCGACGTTCGCGCACACCGAACGCGATGCACAGGATTGCGATCAGCGTGATTCTCGGCCCATCCGCTTACCCCCACCGCACCGATCCGTCCAGAGCGACGGAACCGGGTACTCCGTTTCGGCACTGCGCGGCTCCGCCCGGAACCCGGCAGACTGAGACGACACCGCCACCTGGACAGGAGCCACTACCGTGCCCTCATTCGATCGCGACGTCGCCATCGTCGGAGCGGGCCCCTCGGGCCTCGCCGCTGCCACTGCACTGCGCAAGGCGGGACTGAGCGTCGCCGTCCTCGAGGCACGGGACCGCGTCGGCGGACGCACCTGGACCAAGGACATCGACGGAGCGATCCTCGAACTCGGTGGCCAGTGGGTCTCCCCCGATCAGACCGCGCTGATCGGGCTGCTCGACGAGCTGGGACTCGAGACGTTCGACCGTTACCGCGAGGGACAGTCGGTCTACGTCGATCCGGCAGGCACCGCCACGCGCTACACCGGCGAGAACTTCCCCGTCGCCGAGTCGACGGTGAAGGAGATCGACCGCCTCATCGAGATGCTCGACAAACTCGCTGCGGAGATCGGTCCCGAGGAGCCGTGGGCGCACCCGCTGGCCCGCGAGCTCGACATCGTCTCGTTCGAGGGCTGGCTCGCGCAGCAGTCGGACGATGCCGAGGCCACGGCCAACATCGGCATGTTCATCGCCGGCGGCATGCTGACCAAGCCCGCCCACGCGTTCTCCGCGCTGCAGGCGATCCTCATGGCCGCGTCCGCCGGCTCGTTCACCAATCTGGTCGACGACGGCTTCATCCTCGACAAGCGCGTCGTCCGAGGCATGCAGCAGGTGTCGGTCAGCATGGCCGAACGCCTCGGCGAGGACGTGCACCTGAACGCTCCGGTCCGCACCGTCCGATGGTCCGAGGACGGTGTGACCGTGCTTGCCGACGGCGATCTCGAGGTGACGGCGCGGAAGGTGATCATCGCCGTTCCGCCGAACCTCTACACCCGCATCTCGTACGACCCGCCCCTCCCCCGCCGCCAGCATCAGATGCATCAGCACCAGTCGCTCGGCCTCGTCATCAAGGTGCACGCGGTGTACGATACTCCGTTCTGGCGCGAGGAAGGGTTGTCGGGCACCGGTTTCGGCGCGAACCAGATCGCCCAGGAGGTGTACGACAACACCAACCACGAGGACTCACGCGGCACGCTCGTCGCCTTCGTCTCCGACGAGAAGGCCGACGCGATGTTCGAGCTGAGCGCCGAGGACCGCAAGCGCACCATCCTCGAGTCCATCGCGACCTACCTCGGACCGAAGGCACTCGAGCCCGTCGTCTACTACGAGTCCGACTGGGGCACCGAGGAATGGACCCGCGGTGCCTATGCCGCGAGCTTCGACCTCGGCGGCCTGCACCGCTACGGTCGCGACGCCCGTACGTCCGTCGGTCCGATCCACTTCTCGTGCTCCGACATCGCCGCCGAGGGTTACCAGCACGTCGACGGCGCCGTGCGCATGGGTCACCGCACCGCCGAGGTCATCTCGGGGCTGCTGGAGCGCTGAGTCAGGTCCCGCGTGCGATGAGGGCGAGCAACAGCTCGGCACGCACGCGGGCATCGTCCAGATCGACCCCGATGGTGGATTCGATACGAGCGATCCTGCTGCGCAACGTATGTCGGTGAACACCCAGCGTCGAGGCCGCCGACTCCCAGTGCCCGTTCGCGTCGAGAAACGCGCGTAGCGACGCCACCAGATCGGTCCCGTTGGCGGTGTCGTACTTCTCGAGCGGGGACACGGTGGCCTCGCCGACGGTAGCCAGCGCTTCTCGCGTCGACGCGTGCGCGAGAAGCACTCCGCCGACCAGGGAGCCGAACTCGACGGGATCCGCACCTGCGGACGCGGACGACGCCGCGAGTCGAGATTCCTGCACCGCCTGCTCGAGACTCTCCACCGGGTGCGGCGCGCTCATTCCAACGCGGAGCCTCCTGCGTTCCGACACGTCCAGCGACGCCAGCGTGGACTGCACGAAAGTCTTGTCGTCCGATCCGCGCACCACGAGGGTGACGCGGGTCTTCCAGCGCTGACCGAACACCTGGCGCCCCGCCTCGGTGGAGCGCGCGGACATGGCCGCCAGGACCCGTTCGGCTCGGGTGACGGTATCGGCGTTCACGGTGACCGCTCGTACCGTTCCGTCGCCGCCCGCAGCCGACTCGATCTGCGACCACACCGGCGCCAGTCCGTCGAGATCCGACAGAACCAGGCTCAGCGCCACCGAATTGAGCTTGTCCTGCGCGGACTGCACCCGTGCCGGCTTCTCGAAATCGAGAGCCAGCAGCGATGCCGCGTGCCCCACCAGGATGTGATCGACGTTCCCCAGTACGGGGCCCACCACGGCGACGTGACCGTGGGTGGCGGAGCCGATCGCGATGCGCTGCACACTGATCGACACGCCTGCCTTCGTCATGGCGACCCTGCTGGCCACCGAACCCTTCTCCTCGGTCAGCGCGCGGATGTCGTCGAGTACGCCGATACCGCTCCCGCGAGGGTGATGCTCGAGCACTCTCCCCATGTCGTCGAGAAGCACCACGGCGGACGATGTCGCCGACGCCAATTCGCGGACGATCGCGGCCGCTCCTCCCGCCACCACCGCTCGGGTCATCCGCGGCTGAGCACGCGACGCGCGAACCACAGCGTCGTACTGCTGCTCGGCGAGGCGGTTCATCACCAGTTTGACCACCGCGGCGAACGGCGTCGGCAACGGAACCTCGAGAATCGGCAGACCGAGGCTGTCGGCGGCCTCGACCAGATCGGACGGCACCTCCGAGAACGAGAGTCCCGTGCCGAAACCCACCGCCGCGACACCGGCGTCGTTCAATGCTTCGAGATATGCCACACGCTCCGGCGTGGTCAGCGGCAGCCGGAGCCCCGTCGTCAACAACAGCTCGCCGCCGGACAACCATCGGAACGGGTCGGACAACTCGGTCGTGTGCGCGAAGGACACCTCACGATCGAGGCCGCTCGCGCCTGCGCGCAGCTCCATCGCGAGCGCTTTCTGCGCCAGCACCCAGCGGACAGACACCGTCATGATCCGACCCGCCTTCCTCCGCCCGTGAATCACAGCGAACACCAGGTAGGCCGCAATGGACAAGTCGGAGTGCCCACGCCCCCGGGAATCATCGTTTTGTCCGCTGCCCCCGCGCGCCGTCGAGCGCACACTGATCGAACCACCAGCGCCCACAACCGAGAGGGACCGATGTCGCACGACGTGCTTCGGAACTACATCGACGGCCAGTTCGTCGTCAGCTCGTCCACAGAGACCCTGGACCTGATCAGTCCGGTCACCGAGGAGGTCGTGGGCGTCTCCCCCATCTCTACCGAGGCCGACGTGAACGACGCCGTGGCCGCCGCCGAGCGCGCCTTCGCGAGCTGGGGCAAGACGACCCCGAAGACCCGTCAGACGGCACTGCTGAAGCTCGCCGATGCGCTCGAGGCACACTCCGACGAGCTGGTCGAGGCGCAGAGCCGCAACACCGGTCAGCTGAAGCAGGTCATCGCGGACGAGGAGGTGACGGTCGGCGCGGACCAGCTGCGCTTCTTCGCCGGTGCCGCCCGCATGCTCGAGGGCAAGTCCGCCGGTGAGTACATGGAGGGCTTCACCTCGTACGTCCGCCGCGAGCCCATCGGCGTCGTCGGGCAGGTGACCCCGTGGAACTACCCGCTGATGATGGCGATCTGGAAGATCGGCCCGGCTCTGGCCGCCGGCAACACGATCGTCCTCAAGCCGAGCGACACGACGCCGGAGAGCACGCTGGTACTCGCGAAATTGTCGAAGGGCATTCTTCCGGACGGTGTCCTGAACGTGGTCCTCGGCAACGGTGCTACCGGCGCCACCCTCGTCGAGCACCCCGCCCTCGGACTCGTGTCCATCACCGGGTCCGTGCGAGCGGGAATCGAGGTGGCCGTGGCTGCCGCCCGTCAGCTCAAGCGAGCCCATCTCGAACTCGGTGGGAAAGCTCCGGCCATCGTCTTCGGAGACGTCGACATCGACAAGACGGCCGGCGGTATCGCCGAAGCAGCGTTCTTCAACGCCGGCCAGGACTGCACCGCCGCGACGCGTGTGCTGGTGCACGAGTCGATCCACGACAAGCTCGTCGACGCTCTCGCCGAGAAGGCACGCGAGCTGACTCCGGGCAGCCCTGACGACGCCGACGCGTTCTACGGCCCGCTGAACAACGTCCGCCACTTCGAGTCCGTGACGACGAAGATCGCGAACCTGCCGGCCCACGCCTCGATCGTGACCGGCGGCAACCGAGTCGGAGACACCGGTTTCTACCTCGAACCCACGATCGTCACCGGAGTCGAGCAGAAGGACGACATCGTCCAGGAGGAGACGTTCGGTCCGGTTCTCACGGTGCAGTCGTTCACCGACGAGGCGGATGCGATCACCAAGGCCAACGACGTGCGCTTCGGACTGGCGTCCAGCCTGTGGACCAACGACCACGGCATCACCCAACGGGTCAGCGCTGCACTGGACTTCGGCGCAGTCTGGATCAACTGCCACATCCCGCTCGTGGCGGAGATGCCGCACGGCGGCTTCAAGTACTCCGGCTACGGCAAGGACCTCTCGGCATACGGAGTCGAGGACTACACGCGACTCAAGCACGTCATGAGCTCCCACGACTGACATTCACTGCTCTCCGAAGGACTTCACCATGGACATCACCTACCGCCTTCCTCAGAAGCGCGCCCTTCTCACCGAACTTCCCGGACCGCGCTCGCAGGAACTGACAGCCCGTCGCCGTGCCACCGTCGCCGCCGGCGTCGGTTCCAGCGTCCCCGTCTACGCAGCCGATGCCGACGGCGGCGTGATCGTCGACGTCGACGGCAACTCGATGATCGACCTCGGAGCCGGCATCGCCGTCACCAGCGTCGGCGCCTCCGATCCCGCTGTCGCGGAGGCCGTCCGGGAGCAGGTCGGTCACTTCACGCACACCTGCTTCATGGTCACGCCCTACGAGGGATACATCGCGGTGGCCGAGCAACTGGCCGCCCTGACGCCCGGTGATCACGAGAAGCGCAGCGTCCTGTTCAATTCCGGCGCGGAAGCCGTCGAGAACGCGATCAAGGTCGCGCGATTGGCGACCGGCCGCGACGCCGTCGTCGCGTTCGACCACGCCTATCACGGCCGTACCAACCTGACGATGGCGCTGACGGCGAAGACCATGCCGTACAAGACGAATTTCGGGCCGTTCGCACCGGAGATCTACCGGATGCCGATGTCGTACCCCTACCGCGATCAGGCCGGCCTGACGGGTGAGCAGGCCGCGCTGGCGTCGATCGACCGCATGGAGAAGCAGATCGGCGCCGACTCGTTGGCCGCCATCATCATCGAGCCCATCCAGGGCGAGGGTGGCTTCATCGTTCCCGCACCCGGCTTCCTGCCGACGCTCCAGGCCTGGGCGCGGGAGAACGGCGTCGTCTTCATCGCCGACGAGGTACAGACCGGGTTCTGTCGAACAGGGTCGTGGTTCGCCAGCGACGACGAGGGCATCGTCCCCGACATCATCACGATGGCGAAGGGCATGGCCGGGGGAATGCCGTTGTCGGCCATCACCGGCCGCGCGGATCTCCTCGATCTCGTCCATGCAGGCGGGCTCGGCGGAACGTACGGCGGCAACCCGGTGGCCTGCGCGGCTGCCCTCGCCGCCATCGAGACCATGAAGTCGCTCGACCTGTCCGGGCGCGCTCGGCACATCGAATCGGTCGCGATGCCGCGTCTGCGTGCCCTCGCGGAACAGACCTCCGTGATCGGCGACGTGCGTGGGCGCGGCGCCATGCTGGCCATCGAGCTGGTGGTTCCGGGGACCGATACACCGGACCCCGCCATCACCAAAGCCATTGCGGCGCATGCACTGGCGGAGGGTGTCGTACTCCTGACATGCGGCACGTACGGCAACGTCATCCGGCTGTTGCCCCCGCTGGTCATCGGCGACGACCTTCTCGACGACGCGCTGACTGTCCTCGAGACCGTCGTCCGGAACCTGGCAGCACAGTGACCGACAGGGCTGCATTACTCGCGAGCATCCCCACCGGTCTGTGGATCGACGGTGCCTTCGTCGACGCCGCCGACGGCGGCACATTCGCCGTGCACGATCCCGCGACCGGTGACGTCCTCGCTCACGTCGCCGACGCCGGCGAGAAGGATGCGCTGCGCGCCCTCGACAGTGCAGCTGCGGCGCAGGACGACTGGGCGGCGACCGCGCCCCGGACACGGTCGCTGATCCTGCGCACGGCGTGGGAGAAGGTGATCGAGCGGACCGAGGATCTCGCGCTGCTCATGACACTGGAGATGGGCAAGGCGCTCCCCGAAAGTCGGGGAGAGGTGACGTACGGCGCCGAATTCCTCCGCTGGTTCAGCGAGGAGGCAGTACGGATCCAGGGCCGTTACACGCAGTCCCCGTCGGGCGCCGGTCGCATCCTGGTGACCAAGGTCCCCGTCGGCCCCGTTCTGGCGATCACCCCGTGGAACTTCCCGCTGGCCATGGGAACCCGCAAGATCGGTCCGGCGCTCGCCGCGGGCTGCACCGTCCTCGTCAAGCCCGCCGAGGACACCCCGCTGACCATGCTGCTGCTCGCACAGATCATGTCCGAGGCCGGGGTGCCGCCAGGGGTTCTGTCGGTGCTGCCCGCCTCGAACGCAGCGGGAGTGACCGAACCGCTCCTTGCCGACGACCGTCTGCGCAAGGTCACCTTCACCGGGTCCACCCGCGTCGGCAAGATCCTGATCGAGCAGTCGGCGAGAAACGTGCTGCGTACGTCGATGGAACTCGGTGGTAACGCACCGTTCGTAGTCTTCGACGATGCCGACATCGATGCCGCCGTCGACGGTGCGATGGCCGCGAAGATGCGGAACGGCGGCGAAGCCTGCACGGCCGCGAACCGCATCATCGTCGCCAACAGCGTCCGTGAGGAATTCACGGTGAAACTCACCGAACGCATCGCCGCATTGACGGTCGGTCCGGGCTCCGAGGACGGCACGAACGTCGGCCCCCTGGTCAACGAGAAGCAGCGTCGCAACGTCGAGTCGCTCGTGGACGACGCCGTCGCCGCCGGTGCCCGTGTGCGGACGGGAGGCAGCGTCGTGGACGGGCCCGGGTGGTTCTATCGCCCCACCGTCCTCGACGAGGTGCCGGCCCACTCGCGCATCGTCCGCGAGGAGATCTTCGGTCCGGTCGCCGCCATCACCGGGTTCGACGACGAGCAGGACGGTATCGACGCCGCGAACGACACGGAGTACGGCTTGGCCGCGTACATCTACACCCGCGATCTCGATCGGGCACTCCGGGTCTCGGACAAGATCGCCTCCGGCATGGTCGGCGTCAATCGCGGCGTCGTGTCCGACGTCGCCGCACCGTTCGGTGGTGTCAAGCAGTCCGGCCTGGGCAGCGAAGGCGGCACCGAGGGCATCGACGAGTACCTCGACACCAAGTACGTCGCGTTCCAGTAATTCCGCCCGACACCCAGGGAGCTCTCCAATGCGGTTGATCGTCGGTTATCTCGCCACCCCCAGCGGGGAGGACGGGCTCGTGCTCGGTGGGCAGCTCGCTCGCAGTCTCGATGCGACGCTGGACATCTGCATGGTGCTGCCTCCGGACCGGGCCGTCCCCGCCGAGGCACACTTCGAGGATCTGCTGGCCGCGAAGGGCCGCAAATGGTTGGCGGAGGCCGCAGCAACGGTGCCGAGTGACATCAGGACCGAGGTGCACCTGAGTTTCTCGGAGTCCTTCTCGGCCGGACTGCTCGACGAGGCTGCCCGCCTCGACGCCGATGCCATCGTGGTCGGCGGCGCCAAGGACGGGTTGCTCGGGCGACACTCGCTGGGAAGCGTGTCGACGGAACTGCTGCACTCGGCCCCGATTCCGCTGGCGCTCGCGCCCTTCGGATATCGCAAGTCCGAGGCCGAGCGTATCCGCGAAGTGACTGCCGCCCTGGGCACTCGACAGGGTGCAGATCTAGTGCTGCGGACTGCAGTTCGCTCGTGCGAGCGAATGCACACGTCCCTTCGGCTGCTGTCTCTGGTTCCGCTGGACGACATGTCGGGAATGGATGTGCGTCGCGACACCGGCAACGAGGCTCTGGCGATCGAGCATGCGCGGACGCTGCACGATTCGGCCCGGAAGGGTCTGCCCGACGGATTGACCGTGACGTCGTCGGTCGCGGACGGATCGACCGTCGAGGCCGCCGTCGAGAGTCTGAGCTGGGAAGACGGCGACGTGGTCGTCGTCGGCTCCAGCCGTCTGGCGCAGCCCCGACGTCTCTTCCTGGGATCGACCGCATCGAAGATGCTGCGCGTTCTTCCCGTTCCCATGGTGGTCGTCCCGGCCACCGAGTTCCTTCCCGAGACCGGCAGTTCCGACAGCACGGAGGCTTCCTGATGAGCACCGAGATCACCTCCTCGAAGGGACTGGCGGTCGGCCGCATCGGCACCCTGTCCGGAGCCGTACTGGGCATCTCCTCCGTTGCCCCGGGGTACACGCTCACCGCGAGTATCGGCCTCATCGTCGCGGCCGTCGGTTTGAAGATGCCCGCCATTTTCATCGCAGGATTCATTCCGATGTTCCTCACCGCGTACGCTTACCGCGAGCTCAACTCCGATTCACCGGACTGCGGCGCGTCGTTCACGTGGTCCACCAAGGCGTTCGGTCCGTACGTGGGTTGGATGTGCGGTTGGGGCATGGTGATCGCCACCATCATCGTGCTGTCCAACCTGGCGGCCATCGCCGTGCAGTTCTTCTATCTGTTCATCGCCAAGCTCTTCGACGCTCCGTCTATCGCCGATCTTCCCGGCAACAAGCTGGTCAATGTCGGCACGACGGTGGTGTTCATCGCGTTGGCCACCTGGATCGCGAGTCGCGGCATCACGACCAGCGAGAAGCTGCAGGTCGCGCTCGTCGGGTTCCAGATGGTACTGCTTCTCGCCTTCGCCGTCGCCGCGCTGGTGCATGTCGGCGCGGGTGATGCACCCGCCGGCCTCTCGTTCGACCTCGGCTGGTTCGATCCGTTCACCGGTCTGACAATGGGCGCCTTCGTGATCGGTCTGACCGGCTCGATCTTCGCGTTCTGGGGCTGGGATACGTGCCTGACCCTCGGCGAGGAGTCGAAGAACCCCAAGAAGACTCCCGGACGTGCCGGATTGCTCTGTGTGGCAACGATTCTTCTGACCTACCTCCTCGTCGCGGTCGCGGCGATGATGTACGCAGGGGTGGGCGAGGACGGTCTCGGACTCGGCAATCCGGACAACGCCGAGAACGTGTTCGGCGCTCTCGCCGACCCGGTGCTGGGCAGTTGGGGCGGCATGCTGCTCTACCTGGCAGTGTTCGTCTCATCCATCGCCAGCCTGCAGACCACGTTCCTGCCCGCTGCGAGAACGTCTCTCGCGATGGCGTCGTACGGAGCGTTCCCGAAGAAGCTGGCCGAGGTCAGTCCCCGGTTCCTGGTGCCGTCGGTCTCCACGGTCGCTGCCGGAGTCATCACCGCCGTCTTCTACACCGCCGTGACGTTCCTGTCCGAGAACACCTTGATCGACACCATCGCCGCGCTCGGCATCATGATCTGCTGGTACTACGGCATCACGGCCTTCGCCTGTGTCTGGTACTTCCGCCGCACGCTGTTCGCCAGCGTCCGGAACACGGTGTTCCGCCTGATCTTCCCCCTCGTCGGCGGGTTGATTCTTCTCGCGGTGTTCGTGGTCTCGCTCGAGGAGAGCATGGATCCGGAGAACGGGAGCGGCGCCGAGATCGGCGGCATAGGACTGGTGTTCTTCCTCGGCTTCGGCATCCTCATCGTCGGCGCCGTGCTGATGATGGTCATGCGGTTCCGGTCGCCGGCCTTCTTCCGCGGCGAGACGTTGACCACCGAGACCGAGGCACTGAGGGACGAATCCGACCTCGTCAGCTGACGCGAGCTCGCAGGCCTGCCACCAGGACACCGAGCCCGAATTCGAAGGACGCGTCCGCGCGGCCCGGAGCCGACGTCGCGAGCGCAGCGCGCAACGCGACGTCGGCTTCGTCCGATGGTGCCCAGACCTCCTCCGGCGCAGCGAGATCAAGCGCCGATCCGAGCACGAAACTGTCGACGGCCGTGATGGCGTGGAGCACGTCTGACGGCGGGAATCCCCCGTCGGTCAATGCCGTCGCCAAGGCGTTGTACATGTCGAACGCCACCGCGGCGCGGACCGTGTGCGCGGTGAACAGCGGGATCACCCGCGGGTGCCGTGCATAGTTGCGTCGATATTCGCGGGCGATACGCGTGACCGCCTCACTCCACGAGTCGACGTCATGGGGAATCTCGATGCCCGCCATCAGCCGGGTGCGCATCAACTCGACGATCGCCGCACGCCCGGACACGTGGTTGTACAGCGACGACGGCCGCACCGACAGCTTCTCGGCCAACCCGGGCATCGTGAAGTCGCCACGCTGATCGACGAGGGCCAGGGCGGCGTCGGTGATGAGGTCGGCGGAGAGCAACCGGGTGGACGGGCGCGGCATCGGAACTTCCTTCCTCTTGCGTCGAGGGCGTCGTCACACCATACTTAACGAATCACATTCGTTTTACGGACGAGGACCCCGATGTTGACCATCACCGCCACGACACCACCCGACTCTCCCGCGCGGACTCGCGACACCGAGCGTGCGCCCGTCCGTATCGCCGTGGTCCAACACCGGTGGCACGAGGAGACGCAGGCCGAACTCGAGGAGGGCATCGCCATCGCGGCGCGAGAGGGCGCAACCATCGCGTTCCTCCCGGAACTGACTCTGAGCCGGTACCCCGCGTTCGTACGGGGCGACCGCAATGCAGCCCGCGACGCGGAGGATCTGCTGACCGGGCCGACGTTCGCGTTCGCAGCGAATGCTGCAGCGCGCCAGGGGATCGTCGTCCACGCGTCGCTGTACGAGAAGGACGACACATCCGACGACGGTCTCGGATTCAACACCGCCATCCTGGTCTCGCCGGACGGCTCGCTTCTCGCTCGCACACGCAAGCTCCACATCCCGGTCACCGCCGGGTACTACGAGGACACCTACTTCCGCCCCGGACCGGCCGCCGATCCCTACCCCGTTCATCACGCGGCGAACGTCGCGCTCGGCATGCCGACGTGCTGGGACGAGTGGTTCCCCGAGGTCGCCCGGGCGTATTCCCTTGCCGGAGCCGAGGTGCTGGTCTATCCGACGGCCATCGGCTCCGAGCCCGACCATCCCGCCTTCGATACCCAACCACTGTGGCAGCAGGTGATCGTCGGCAACGGCATCGCCAACGGCACCTTCATGGTGGCGCCCAACCGCTACGGCAACGAGGGTGCGATCACGTTCTACGGGTCGTCGTTCGTCTCCGATCCCTACGGGCGCATCCTGGCTCAGGCGCCGCGCGACGAGTCGGCAGTTCTGGTCGTGGATCTCGACCTCGACCAGCGACGCGACTGGTTGACTCTCTTCCCGTTCCTGGACACCCGTCGCCCCGACACCTACGGCACGCTCACCGAACCTGTGAGAACCACACGATGACGTGGCGGATGCCGGCGGAGACCGCGCCCCACGAACGCACGTGGATGGCCTTCCCCAGCCCCGGATATTCGCTGGGCGACTCCCCCGAAGAGCACCACGAGGCCCGTTCGACCTGGGCGGCCGTCGCACACGCCGTCGCCGAGTTCGAACCGGTGACCGTGGTGGTGGACCCGCGCGAGACCGACACTGCACGAACGTATCTCGGAGCGGACATCACCATCGTCGACGCACCACTCGACGATGCGTGGATGCGCGACATCGGTCCCACGTTCGTCCTTGCCGACGACGGGACCCTCGGCGCCGTCGACTGGACGTTCAACGGGTGGGGCGCACAGGACTGGGCATCGTGGGGGAACGACTCCCTGATCGGGGCGCTGGTCGCCGCGGAATCCGGCGCGACTCTCGTCTCGTCGACCATGGTCGGCGAGGGCGGTGGCCTCCAGGTGGACGGCGCCGGCACAGTCCTGGTCACCGAGACGGTGCAGCGCGATCCCGGCCGCAATCCCGGGTGGTCGAGGGCCGACGTCGAGGCCGAGCTGACCCGCACACTCGGAGTCGACCGTGCAGTGTGGTTACCGCGAGGCCTCACACGCGACTCCGAGACCTACGGCACGCGTGGACACGTCGACATCGTCGCGGCACTGCCGTCTCCCGGAGTCGCGCTGGTGCACGATCAGCGCGATCCGGCGCACCCCGATCACGAGATCAGCCGCGAGGTCGCCGACATCCTGACCGCTACCGGCATGCGTGTCGTCCCGGTGCCCGCACCGGAGACTCTGCGCGACGACGACGGGTTCGTCGACTACAGCTACATCAACCACTACGTGGTCAACGGCGGCGTCGTCGCGTGCAGTTTCGACGACCCGAACGATGCCGAGGCCGTGCGCATCCTGTCCGAGGCGTACCCGGGCAGGCGCGTCGTCCCCGTCGACGCGCGCCCATTGTTCGCCCGCGGCGGGGGCATCCACTGCATCACCCAGAACCAACCCGCGGCTGTCGTACCCCTGCTCTAACTTCACGTCACCGACAACCGGGGGGGACGGGAATCATGGGCGAATATCGACGGGGACGACGCACGCAGATCGACAGCAGAGTGGCGCGAGACCTCGGCGTGGAATACGGGGGCCGGTGGTATCTCGAGTCCGTCGGCTACTGCGATTGCGGAGACGAGGAGTGCCTCGGCGACACGCTGTACTGCGAGAACCGTGTCTTCGCCGACGAATCTGCGATCGACCGCGCACTGGGGCGCGTAATTTGGCCCTCATGAGCAGAGCGCGCAGGTCGCACGTACCCAGAATCGTCGGGCGACTCGTCCTCGGCGCGTTTCTCGTGTTCGCCGGACTGAGCCACCTGTTCTGGGCGCGTCAGGAATTCGCGGCGCAGGTTCCCCCGTGGGTTCCGGTGGACACCGATGTGGTCGTGCTGGCGTCCGGAGTCGTGGAGATCGTGCTGGGACTCTGCCTGATACTGCTTCCCCACCGGGCACCTGCGGTGGGATGGGTTGTCGCTCTCTTCTTCGTCGCCGTCTTCCCCGGCAACATCTCGCAGTTCGTCACCCACACCGACGCCTTCGGGCTCGATACCGACCGAGCGCGCGCCATCCGGTTGGTGTTCCAGCCTGTGCTCGTCGTGTGGGCTCTGTGGTGCACGGGAGCGTGGGCGGCGTTCCGTCAGAGGCGTTCCACCGCACGCGCAGTCAGCCGCTGAATCTCCGCCGAGTACGCCACCAGAGTGACCAGATCGACCGACACGGGAGCGGTCGAGACGGCGCGTACCTGTTCCGCGACCGCCACCTCCACTGGCCATCCGTAGGCGCCGCCCGAGATCAGGGGGAATGCGATCGAGGTGGCGCCCAAGGACTGCGCGAGGAGGAGCGACCGCTCGTACGCGGCGCGCAGGACGGCCGACCGGTCTTCGCGTGCGGAGTACCTCGGGCCGACCGTGTGGATGACCCATCGAGCCGGCAACCGTCCTGCGGGCGTCGCGACGGCGGCGCCGGTGTCCAGACCGTTCGGCAGCGTCGTGGCGCGGATCAGCTTGCACGCTGTCAGGATCTGCGGACCACCGGCCCGATGGATCGCACCGTCCACACCGCCGCCTCCGAGGAGCGTCGAGTTCGCGGCGTTGACGATGACGTCTGCTCGTACGGCGGTGATGTCTCCGGTGATCACATCGATGACGGTCATGCTTCTGCTCCTTCTACGAGACGCCGAGCGAGGCCGACGAGATCCGCGCCGCTCCGTCCCGGGTACCCGTGCAGCATCGAGATCCACGCATCCGGTACCGCTGATACACCCCATCGTGCTCCGAGCAGTCCACCGGCGATTGCCGCCGTTGTGTCCGTATCGCCGCCCGCCCGAACGCACTTCTCCAATGCTGCGGTCAGCTGGTCGTCGTCTTCCTCCGTGGTGGAGATCGCCCACCAGGCCGTCTGCAACGCGTGCACCACCCAGCCGTTGTTCGCGAAGTCGGCAGGCGTCCCCTTCTCGGCGGCGTCCAGCAGGGGTGCCCAGTCACCGGCCGAGGCGCGGATCCCGTCGTAGTTCCCGTACAGAACGGCGTGTCTGATGCCGGCCGTCCACAACGCGCAGGCCTCACCGGCCTGTGGATCCGAGTGCGTGAGCGCACTGATACGGACGGACGCGTCGGCAAGCGCATCGGCGTCGCCCAGGAACGCCAGTGCCACCGGTGCAGTTCGCATCAACGATCCGTTGCCGCCTGTCCGGCCGGCAATCCCCGAAGCGACCTTGGTCATCTCCGCTGCGGAACCACTGCGCGCAGACAGCACGGCGCGTGTCTGGTTGCCGACATCCGCGGGTTTCGTGTCGATCCACGCGACGAAGTTCTCCGCGATGCCGTCCAGTCCGCGGCCCTCCACCAGCGCGTCCGCGATGCACACCGCCATGGAGGTGTCGTCCGTCCATTCGCCCGGCGCCCAGTCGAACGGTCCCCCGCCGATCATGTCGATCACGGTGTCCGGCGTCGGGTACCCGAATTCGTATCCGGCACCGAGCGCATCGCCGGCCGCGGTTGCCACGAGTACGCCCTGTGCGCGAGTCATCTGATCGCTGGTCAGCTTCATGCCGAACCCCTTTGCTCGATTGTGCGCTAACCATAACGCATGACTGCGCTAAGCTGCAACCCATGACTACCGACTTGACCTCCTATCCGCGACCCTCCGTCGCCGTGGACGTCGCGGTCCTCACCGTGCACGGCGGGGCAGTCAACGTCGTCGTGGTCGAATCACCCTGGGGTGCAGCCCTACCGGGAACATTCCTGCACTCGGGCGAGACCTTGGCCGACGCGGCACGGCGCGCACTGGCGACGAAGGCCCACATCGAGGGTCTGCACTTCCACCAACTGCGGATGTTCGACGATCCCTCTCGTGACGACAGGGGGTGGGTCCTGTCGATGGCGCATTGCGCGGAAGCGTCGCTGGACTCTCTCCCGGCCGACACCGAACTCGTCGCGGTGCACTCCGGCGCGCCCGTCGAGCCGATGGCCTTCGATCACGCCGACATGGTGTCCGCGGCGGTGAGCGACATGCGCGCCAGGTACGCCGTCCGCCCCGACCCCTCCCACCTGCTCCCCGACAGGTTCACCCTGCTGCAGCTACGCACGCTGTACGAGGTGGTGTTCGACCGGCCGCTGCGCAAGGACACGTTCCGTCGACACGTCATCGACTCGCTCACCGGCACGGGCGACACCACCTCCGCCGCAGGCGGGCGCCCGGCCGAACTGTACGAGCGTCGGCCCGAGGCGACGTTCCCCAGTTCTATCGCAGCACTTCTGCTGTAGGTCGCCGGCTCACCCCGTGGCGTCGGAGCATGTGCGCCCACCAGAAGGCGGCCGAGCCGAGCAGCACCACCACCAGCGGCCACACCATCGGGGAATGCAGCACCACCGGCAGCCACGCCACGCTCACGCCGGTGACGACGAGCAGCGACGCCCGACGCCTCTGCACGATCATGACCGCTAGCACCGTATGCCCGACTCCCGCGATCAGGAAGAGGAGCGCCCACGCCTCGGTCAATGACGCCACGAACGCCGCACCCGGCGACGCCTCCACACTCGCGAATGCGGCCAGAGCACTGACGAAGATCGCCCCGAACCCCACCACATAAGCGATGGAGGCAACTGCGACCTGCGTCGCGAACGCGACAAGTACCGCCAATGGTGTTGCGTTGCTGAGTGTTCGGATACCGGTGTCCACATGTGTTTCTGTCATGACTTCCCTCCGTCGTCGGTACAGCCTTCGACGTGGGCCGGCCCGAAACGGTTCCGCTCGGTTGTGCGGCGCTCGGCGCGTGGCGCGCCGCGCCCAGCGCCCGCCGCCGGGCGCTGTGATGCGCGCAGCGCGCGGTGGTGTGCGCACCTTGCAGAGCGCGCTGAGCGACGGGCGCAGCGCCTGGGTGTCCGTGAGTTCTGCCCGGAACGCGCCGCGCGCAGCGCACGGTGGTGTGCGCACTTTGCAAAGTGCGCCGAGCGACGGGCTCAGCGCGCAACTCATGGAACCGTCTCACCGATCGGTGCGTCCAACCCCCTGTGCAGCGAAACAGTGGAGCGATGGTCGCGGCGGGCGTGGCAATCGCTGCCCTCATCGTCGGTTGCGGCGAGGTCAGCGGCACCGCACAACCCGTGAGCAACGAACTGTTCGATCCCTGCGCCGTCGTACCTGATGAGGCCATCCGTGCGGCGGGAGCTGACCCGGCGGTCGTGAGTGATCATCTGCCGGGGGGCTTCGCTAGTCAGAATTTCGACCCGTGCGTCTGGAGTTCCGCCACCTACTTTTTATCCGTCACGTCCTCTCGCCTGACCGCAGAGCAGGTAGTCGACGACCTTCGGATTGTCGAACGAACTCCAGTCTCACTCGACGGCAGGCGCGACGCCTTCATACTTCGGCGCCCAGACGATATGGGGACGTCTCCGTGCGACATCGCCTTCCCGTGGACACAAGGAATGATCATTGTCAATGTCGAGTCGAAACTCAGCGCGGCCGACAACGCCGATAATTGCGAACGTGCACTAAACGCTGCACAGATCGTCAATACCTTTCTCCCCACATGATGAGCGCACTAGGAGACGAGCATGGATTTTCAGTTGACTGGAGACGCGGCTGCTCGTTGCGCAGCAGCTTGTGATCAATTCTCGACAGAAGTCTCGGCTCTCGCGAAGTATGTCAGTGACGGAACCTGGTCCGGTGGGTTCGGGGCACTCCCATCAGGAATCGCCCTAGCGCAGAAGTATTCGAACCTCACCCACGGCCCTGAGGGTTCTCTGGCCTCGATGCTTGCCGCTCACATCACCGTCGCCACTAATCTTCGCAAGGCCTTCCTCGCTGCCGGCGTAGGCTACGAAGCAACCGAAGACGCTGTGACGTCGCACATTACGCAGTCGGGTCCGCGCTGACCTGATCAGTTCCAAATACGCGCACCGAACGCCGAGTGCACACCCCCTGCATCAAGTGCACACCCCTCACCGCATGCAGCAACGGGTGTGCACTCACCGCAACCCGTGTGCACACCCCCTGCAGCCCCAGTAAAGGCACCCAGCACGCAGACGGACGCCGAGCGCACACCCCCTGCACTAAGCGCACACCCCTTACCGCCAGCAGCACAGGGTGTGCACTCACCACAATGCGTGTGCACACCCCCTGCAGCCCCAGCAAAAGCACCCAGCACGGAGCCAGGCATCGAGCGCACACCCCCTGCACCAAGCGCACACCCCCTACCGCCAGCAGCAACGGGTGTGCACTCACCAGAACCGGTGTGCACACCCCCTGCAGCTAGCCGGGACCTACTCAGCCACAGCACTCACAGTGAAGGGCTCCACGGGCACCCCGCCGCGCTTGTCGAACTGGCTGTTCACGACCAGCAGCTGGTCGTCGACGTCTGCCACTGTCGTGGGGTAGGCGAAGCTGGGGTCGGTGATCTGACCCGTGACTCGGCCGGAACGTCCGTCGTCGGCAAGGTCCACGGTGGCGATGAGGCTGTCGCGGTTGCGGACGACGTAGAGCGTGTCGTCCTCCATCTCCATGCCGTCGCCGTTCTTCAGCATCTCCCCGCCGAGGTCGACCTGGGTCACGGCCTTGGACGGATCGACGCGGTACAGGTTGCCGGTGCTGGACTGCACGATCACCAGCACGCCGTCGTCGTCGGCTTCGACGATCCCGTTGGCGTTGAAGCCCTCCCCGTAGGCGAAGGGCGATCCGGTGAAGTCGACGAACGACTCGAGCCGGCCGTCACCGGATACGTCCGCCGGGATGCGCCACAGGTTGGGGCTGCGGGAGTCGGTGATGTACGCGTCGCCGTTGTCCGCGATGACGACATCGTTGAGGAACGTGGCGTCCTGTCCGAGTCCGTTGGTGAACTTTCCGCGGAGCTCGCCGGACTGCGCGTCGTAGATCCACACGGTCCCGGTGGCGCCGCCGGCCACGATCAGCCGGTTGTCGTCGACATCCAACCCGGCCGCTCCTGTGCGACCGTCCTGGCCGCCGGGCAGGAACGGGGCGACATCGGGGGTCCCGACGGTGCCGCGGAAGACGGCGCCGTCCGAGGTCGAGGTGACGTAGAACGTGTCGTCGTCGGCGGTGATGCCCTCGGGAAACACGCCTGTTCCCGGCAATGTGTAGACGGTCGCTGCACTCGCGGGCGCACTGGACGAGGCAGGACTGGACGAAGAAGGCGCAGGTGCAGCAGCAGTCGGCGCCGCCTCCTC
Source organism: Rhodococcus sp. Leaf247 (assembly GCF_001426185.1). GTDB lineage: Bacteria > Actinomycetota > Actinomycetes > Mycobacteriales > Mycobacteriaceae > Rhodococcoides. The sequence goes on from NZ_LMRP01000002.1 coordinate 136,376, forward strand.
ACTCGACGAGCATGCGGTGAGGACGAGGGCGGTAGCGCCTGCGAGAGCGACAGCAGCGGACAATCTGGTGCGGTTCATGACTCCACCATGCCGCAAAAGTCCGAATAGCGTGATCAGGCGGAGTTACGGTCCGATCGCGGGGTGTTGTCGATCGCCACTTCGAGGTATTCGCCGAGCTGTTCCTGCAGGTTTCGATCCAGCGTTCGGCCGAGCAGAGAATGCACGGAATCCACTGCGAGAGTGCGCATGATCTGCAACATCCGGGTAGCGCGGAGGACGTCCTCGCCCTCGGGAATCCAGCCTTCGCCGTACCGCGCAACAATGTGATGCTTCACAGTCGAGATCATGTCTTTGGAGATTCCGTCGACGGCGGCGTACATGCGCTCGTGAATGTCCATGAGCTCGCGGATCCCGAACCCGTATTCGGCCAGGGAGGTGAACCCCTGCAACAATTTCGGATCGGTGAAGGTGCACCGGTCGCCTTCTATGCGCGCCAGTCCGTAGGTGACGAGGCGGGCCAGTTGCTCCCCGTCCGGGTCCCCCAACGCGTCGCGCGCTTCGGTGACAGACAGGGACATCTCATCGTCGGTCGTCGACCACGGCTCGGTCAATGCGCGCTGGAGTCCGAGAACCTCGGTCAGGTCCTTGCCGCTTTCCCACCCGTCGATGAAGTCGCTGATGTGGGTGGTGGTGTACCCGCGTTGCAGCAGGATGTCGATCAGACGTAGACGCGCGAGATGCGTGTCGTCGTAGATACCGAGGCGGCCGCGTTTCTGCGGCGGTGGGAGCAGCCCCCGCTCACGGTAGGCACGGACGTTGCGCGACGTCGTGCCGGCCGCACGGGCGAGTTCGTCGATGCGGTACTCGGTCATCGACGAACTCCTCCCGTGCAGCGTTTCCACCAGACTAACGTGCCCCGACAACCTCGCCTGCCGACGTCGGGAGCGGCTCACTACCGCTCGTTGCCGCGGTCACCGAGTAGTCGGCCATGACGACCGTCTCGAGTTGCTTGACGTACTGGGTGGCGAAACCGGGGAACATGGTCGCGTTGAACCCGTCCTCGGTCAGGTACCAGCTCGAGCAGCCCGAGTTCCAGGTGGTCTTCGTCAGTCGCTGCTGAAGGTCCGCGTTGTAGGCGGCCTGCACCCCGGCGCGGACGTCGAGCACGAAGTTCTGGTTGACCGCCGTGGCGATGGCGTCGACGAGGTAGTCGATCTGCGCCTCCATGTAGACCAACGCGGAACTGTGGCCGGGACCGGAGTTCGGTCCGAACGTGAAGTACATGTTCGGGTAGCCCGACACCGCGATCGACTTGTAGGCGTGCGCACCCCTGCTCCACTCCTCCCCCAGCACTCGACCGTCGCGGCCGGTGATGGGAATCGGTGAGCCCGTCTTGGAGACGTCGAACCCCGTGGCGAACACGATCGCGTCGAACTGGTGCTCGACACCCTCGACGGTCCGGATGCCCTTCTCGGACATTCCCGCGATGGGCCAGGTGACCAGTGTGCAGTTGTCCTGCTGCAGAGCCGGGTAGTACTTGCTCGTCATGAGCAGTCGCTTGCAGCCGGCACGGAACTCCGGCGTCAATTGACGACGCAGCCACGGGTCCGACACCTGGGAACGCAGGTGCAGCTTGGACACTCCCTCGACGACGCGAGTCAGCGGAGAGTTCCAGACCACGCCGAGGGCGACGGACTCGTGTCCCCAGAACCACGCCTTGCGGGCGAGAGTCTGGCTGCCGGGGACGGTGCGGTAGATCGCCCGGGTGAGTCCACGCGTACGGAAGTTGGTGCGGGGCAACACCCAGCCGGGCGTGCGCTGGAACACCTTCACCGACTCGGCGATCTTCACCAATTCGGGAACGATCTGCACGCCACTTGCGCCGGTGCCGACGACCGCGACCTTCTTGCCGGTGAAGTCGTACTCGTGATCCCACCGGGCACTGTGGATCATTTTGCCCGCGTAGGTCTCGACGCCGCGAATCTTGGGCAACGACACGTTGGCCAGCGGACCCGACGCCATGACCACGGTTCGCGCGAGCACCGGTGGCCGGCCGTCGACGGTGATCTCCCACAGCGAGCGGTCCTCGTGCCACGTGACATCGACGACGGTGTGGTCGAAACGCAGGAACTTGTCCAGCTCGAACTTCTCGACCATCGAGTCGATGTAGCCGAGGATCTCGGCGCTGCCCGAGTACGTGTGCGACCAATCGGGGTTCGGGGCGAAGCTGTAGGAGTAGAGCCGCGACGGGATGTCGCACGCAGCACCGGGATAGGTGTTGTCACGCCAGGTACCACCGGGGCGGGTTCCTCGTTCGAGGATCGCGATGTCTCGAATGCCGCGCTGTTGCAAGCGGATAGCGGCACCGATTCCGGCGAAGCCACCGCCGATGATCGCGGTCGACAGGATCTCGGTCATGCGACGGGCTCGTAGGTGAGTTCCTTGGACCACGTCGGCTGCGGACGCAGCAGACGCTTCGGGTACTTGGCCGTCAGCGTCACCATCGAGTCGGCGAACTTGTGGTACGGGTGGTCGCGGTTGATGACGACGCTGCCGTGCCAGCTGATGAATCGGTACATCGGCAGGCGCTTCGGGAACTCGCTGCGCTCACCGACCTTCTTGAAGCGCTTCATCGCGGTGTAGAGGCGTTCCTCGTCGACGCCCATCTCGACGATGTTGTCGCGCATCTTGTTCAGCAGCGGGATGTATCGCAGGGTTCCGATGAGGAGCGACGGGTGCATCCATGCCCCGACGGTCTCGACGAGGATCCGCCGCATCTTGGCGTGACCGAGGAGGTCGATCACCTCGAAGTCGACGGCGAGGTGGCGGGATTCGTCGGCGTTGATGCGCTTGAAGACTTCCTGGCACACCGGGTCGTCGATCTCGTCGACGATGAACTTCACCAGTGCTCCGTCGAGTGCGACCTCGAGCATCGGGATGACGGTGCCCAGCACGGCGAGCGGTGTCTGGTCGGAGTACTTGTCCAGCCAGTCGATGATCAACTTGACGTTGACGTTCGGCTGCGGAATCTCGTCGTTCTCGAGCATGCCCCACCGACGCATCAGTGCCAGTTCGGCATTGGCGTGCTTCTGCTCCTCGGCGTGGAAGTAGCGGTAGATCTCACGCAGCGTCTCCGTCGGCGCCTTCCGTGCCATGGCCGCGAAGCCGCGGGCACCGACGTTCTCGATCCACATGAGGTCGGAGAGGAAGGGCTTGAGTTTCGCGTGCTGCTCCGGCGGGATCATCTCCGCGCCGGGCGCATCCCAGTCGATGTCGGCAAGGGACCACTGTCGGTCCTTGATCTTGTCCAGCATTGCGTCGAAGTCGAAGGCCATCGTCATACTCCTGTCGAGGTGGTAACAGCGGAAAGGGCTTGTGGGGCGGGATCGCCGGGGAGAAGTCGGTCGAGAAGACCGGCACCTCGGGTGTAGAGCGTGGGGACGAGCCGCTTGAGCAACCAGATCGCCTTGGCGTCGATCTGCGGCACGACGTAGAGGCGGCCCTTGTCCAGCGCATCGAGGGTGGTCACGGCCACCCGTTCCGGAGTGAACCCGGTCCAGCGCATCAACTTCTGCGCCAGCTCGGAGGATCGTTCGGTGATGCGCCCGTCGACAGCGACGTTGGTCTTGACGAAGGTGGGACACAGCACCGTCACGCCGACGCCGGAGCCTGACAGTTCGGCGGCAAGAGTTTCCGAGAGGGACATCACGCCCGCCTTGCCGACGTTGTACGGGCCCATCGTCGGGGCCGCGGCGAATCCGGCGGCAGAGGCGACGTTGATGATGCCGCCGCGCCCGGAGGCGCGCATCTGCGGAACGAAGGTCTCGCACCCGTGCACGACGCCCCACAGGTTGATCCCGAGCGCCCAGTTCCAGTCGTCGAAACCGATGCTGCCGACGGGCTTTCCGCCGATACCGACGCCCGCGTTGTTGATCAGCACGGTCGGTGCGCCGCCGAATTCGAGCTCGGCGAACAGTGCGAGATCTTCGACCTGCGACTGCACGGACACGTCGCACTGCACGGCGAATCCCGGGCCGTCGAGCATCCGCACGGTGGCTTCGGCACGCTCGAGCGAGATGTCGGCGCAGACGACTCGCCCACCGCGACGGGCGAGTTCGACGGCGAACGCGCGGCCGATGCCGCTACCGGCACCCGTGACGACGGCATCGGCACCGTGGGTGAGGCGGGGTCTGGTTCGAGTGAACATCTACAGTCTCGTTTCTGATGTGGATGTGACGGCCAGGAGGTCGGCGACGCGGCGGAGCGCTCTGTCGGCTTCGGGTGCGATGCGGGGCAGCGCTTGGAAGACGTGCATCTGGTCGGGCCAGACTTCGAGGGTGCAGTCACCACCGGCGGTGACGAGGATGTCGCGCAGATGCTCGGCGTCCGCGACCAGCATCTCGGCTCCACCGGCCTGAACGATGAAGCGAGGCAGCGTCGTTCCCGCTTCCACGGCAAGTCGGAGGCGCGGCATGTCGGGCTGCTCGTCCCGCGTGTAGAGCGACGTGAGTGCCCTCGCAGCCCTGGCGGAGATCATCGGGTCACGCCGCTGCCGCTCACGGTTCTCCGCGAGCGTGAACGTGAGGTCGATCAACGGTGAGAACAACGCGACGGCGCGTGGTTGCGGCAACGACCGGCGCGCGTTGTCCAGGACCAGGTCGAGCGCGAGGTGCCCACCGGCCGAGTCCCCCGCGACCACGATCGAGTCGGCGTCGAATCCGCTCGACAGCAACCAGCGGTAGGCGGCCTCGACGTCGTCCGCCGCAGCCGGGAAGGGGAACTCCGGCGCCAATCGGTAGTCGACGACGAACACCGGGAGCCCGGTTGCCGCGGACAGCCGCGAGGCGAGTCCGCGGTGAGTGCGCGCCGAGCAGATCGCGTAGGCGCTTCCGTGCAGATAGAGAATCGCGCCGGTCCGAGCTGAGCTGCCGGCGTCGACCCATTCCCCTACGACGCCGTCCTCGTCGACGCTGCGCACGGTGGTCCCGGGAGCGAGCCCGCCGCATGCTCGCATCGCGATCTCGACCATGACCCGAGCGACGCGTTCCCCGCCGCGACCGAAGGGGAGTCGGCATGCTAGCGGTCGGAGGGTGAGTGCGGTCGACCGCGCCGCACATCGAGACCGCAGGGATCCGCGGCTCGGGATCGAAGGTGCCGATGTCATGCCGGAAGCGTCACTGACAACCGTGCCATTTGTCAATGGCCTATAGTTCAATGAAACAATCCGTGTTGGTTCATCGAAGGGACCCCGCCGTGACGATCGACTCCGTGGACGTTGCCGTCCACACCGTTCGACTGCAGGTGGACGAGGTGATTCGCGAAACCGCCGACGCCGTCACCCTGGTGTTCTCGACCCCTCTCGACTACCGGCCGGGCCAGTTCCTGACTCTGGAGATCCCGAGTCCGGACGGCGAGCCGGCGGCACGGTGCTACTCGCTGTCCAGCAGTCCGTCCACCAGTGAGCGGGCTGCCATCTCGGTCAAGCGGACCGCCGGCGGGTTCGCGTCCAACTGGATCTGCGACACCGCAGCGGCAGGCATGACGCTGACGTCGCTCCACCCCGCAGGCACCTTCGTGCCGACACGGTGGGACCGTCCACTCGTCCTCGTCGCCGCCGGAAGCGGCATCACCCCGATCATGTCCATCCTGAAGACGGCGTTGACAGCGCACGGAGAACGCGTCGTCCTGCTCTACGCCAATCGCTCCCGCGACTCGGTGATGTTCGCCGACACTCTCGACGAGCTCCTCCGCCGCTTTCCGACGCGGTTGACCGTCGCCCACTGGTACGAGGCGGAGTCGGGACTACCGACCGACGCGGGCCTGCGCGACCTCCTAGACACGTCGGTGGAGAACGCGGACGCGTACCTGTGCGGGCCGGAACCGTTCATGGAGGTCGCTCGCCGCAGCCTCGTGACGTCCGGGGTGTCGCAGGAGAACATCCACCGCGAGGTGTTCGCGTCGCTGACGAGCAATCCGTTCCGCGCGGTAGCCCCGACTCCCACGGGATCCGGCATCGGAACCCCGGTCGAGGCCGAGGTGGAGGGCGAAACGCACTCGTTCCACTGCCCTCCGGATACGGTACTTCTCGACGCGATGCTGAGCGAAGGCATCGACGCGCCGTTCGTCTGCCGCGAAGGCAATTGCGGTGCATGTGCTTTCACCCTCCTGAGCGGTGAGGTGCACATGCACGTCAATGACACGTTGGACGACTACGAGCTGAAGAAGGGAGTCCGACTGGCATGCCAATCAGTGCCCGTATCGGACTCCCTGCGACTGGAAATCGAGTAAGGACAGACATGGCCGTCATCACCAGACACGTCGAGATCGCAGCCTCCGCGGAGGCGACGTTCGACTACCTCTCCTCCCACGAGAACGTTCCGGACTGGATGTTCGGAGTCACCTCGTTCACACCCGTCGGCGAGGTGAAGCGCGCGCTCGGTGACCGCTTCGAGGCCGAGATGAAGCTGGGCCCGAAAACGCTCCGGTCGACAGTGGACATCGTCGAATGGGTTCCGGGATCGGTCATCTCACTGTCCTCGGTGGCAGGTTTCGAGACGAGTTCACGGTGGACCGTGACCCCTGTCGACGACGACCATTGCGTCGCGGACGTCGAGTTCGGTTACGAGTTCCCCGGCGGACTCACCGGCAAGGCCATGGCAAAGGTGGTCGAGCCGTTCATCAGCCAGGGCATCTCCGTCACGGATCGCACGCTCAGAGCCCGACTGGAAGCACGCTAGGCCACCTAGACTCTCCTGCACCGGCGTCGGGTTCTCTGTGCCCTCGCACGAGTTGCGGAGGGTGACGTGAGAAGACTCGCGCCGTGGTTGTCGCGCTTCGAGCCGATCGGTCTCGTCGTCGGCCTCGTCTTCTACTGCTGGTCGATGTCGCCGTCGCTGCTCCCCCGGCCCTGGTATCTACAGGCCGTGGCGACGGGACTGTCGGTTGCCTGCGGATACGGTGTCGGCGTCCTGGTGGTGTGGGGTGTCCGCCGGATGGAGCTCACGCGCGAGTGGCCGGATCGCCTGCAGCGCTGGGGGTGGTACGCGATCGCCCTCGCCGCCGTGATCGTGCTGCCCCTGTTCCTCGTGCTGGGAGCGTGGTGGCAGAACATCTCCCGTGACTTGGTGGGTATCGAACCGAGCAGGTCGTGGGACTACGCCGGCGTCTTCGTCGTTGCCGCCATCCTCTTCGTCCTGGTCCTCCTGCTCGCCCGCGGGATCCGATGGGTCACCGTCCGGCTGATCACGCTGATCGGTCGGGTTCTGCCCCCTCCCGTCTCGCGCGGTATCGCGGTCATCGCTGTCGGTGTCGTGCTGGTCTTCGCAGTCGAGGGACTGCTCGCCACCGGGATCGCCCGCATTTCGAACGGCTCTGCTGCGGCGGCGGACACCGGCAGCGCCGAGGGCGTCGTACAACCCACCGCACCGGAGCGTTCGGGCTCGCCCCAGTCGAAAGAGGAGTGGGACAGCCTGGGCAAGGAGGGCCGCACGTTCGTCGCGAGCGGTCCGACGTCGCAGGACATCACCGATCTCACCGGCTCCCCGGCGCTCACACCGATCCGTGTCTACGCCGGACGCAAGTCGGTCGACGCGGACGGCTTGGGCCTCGGGCGGTCGACAGTCGACTCGCTGGCCGAGCGGCTCGTCGCCGAGTTGGATCGCACCGGCGCGTTCGACCGGAAGTACCTGGCTGTCGCCACGACGACCGGCCGCGGGTGGGTCAACAATTCCGTCGCGTCGTCGCTGGAATACCTCACCGGCGGAGACAGTGCGATCGCAGCGATCCAGTACTCGTTCCTCCCCAGCCCGCTGGCGTTCCTGGCCGACCGTGACACCCCCCTCATCGCCGGCCGCGCGGTCTTCGAAGCCGTGTACCAGCGCGTTCAGGAGTTGCCCGAGAACAACCGTCCGAGGTTGCTGGTCTTCGGAGAATCGCTCGGGTCCTACGGAGGACAGGATGCCTTCTCCGGTGTGCAGGACATGTTGGCGCGCACCGACGGAGCGCTGTGGGTGGGGACGCCGAACTTCTCCGAGCAGTGGTCTCGCGTGACCGACTCCCGCGATCCGGGCAGCCCCGAGATCCTGCCGGTGATCTACGGCGGACAGAACGTCCGCTTCGCCGCCGAACCGTCGGATCTCGACGCACCGGGACTGGTCGACTGGGAGAGCCCTCGGGTCGTCTACTGGCAGCACCCCAGCGACCCCATCGTCTGGTGGTCGTTCGACCTGCTGTTCGGCAAGCCCGACTGGTTGAACGAGCCTCGCGGCGTCGACGTCGACAAGGGGATGACCTGGATTCCCCTGGTCACGTTCTGGCAGGTGACGCTCGACATGGCGCTCGCCGCCGAGGTGCCGGAAGGCCACGGTCACGCCTACGGTCCCGATGCCGCCTCGATGTGGGCGTCCGTCCTCGGCGTCGCGGATTCCGCGCTGGTCGAGCGCGTCACCGACGAACTCCGATAGGCACTCGCCCGCACCCACCACGCCACCGAGATCAGGGCGATCACCTCGACGACCACCAGTAGTCGTTCGACGTACCCGAGCGTGACGACGCGATACCACGGCGTGGTCGTCGTCATGCCGATCAGCAGCGCGTACGCGATGGGCAGGACAGCCGCCACGGACAGCAGGCCCAGCGTCATCGTCCGACGTGCGTGTCGTCGCCACTGCGGTGATCGGATCCACGGAGCGGCGAAGGCGATGACTGCCACCGGGATGCTGACGAAGGCCACCGCGGCCCCACCGCGGTGCACGGCGCCGCCGAGGCCGAGCGTTGCGTCGTTGCTCCAGTCCTGCTTCGGCACGGCGACGACTGCGATCAGGCCGACAGTCCACAGGGTCATCGCGACCGCGGCGACAGACGACGGCTGCGCGAGGCCCTGACGCACCGCCGCGACGAGGACCGCGGCAGACCCGACGGCGAGGAGCAGCACCCCGGCCGTGAACACCCACTGCTGCGCGCCCAACCCGTACTCGCTGATGGTGCGGCGCAGATGCGACGGCGACCCGAGTGCGGTGACGACGTCGAGGACGACGACCGTCGCGGCGCCGAGCGGGATGGAGAGAAGCCCGAGGGAGGCGAGGCGGGTCTGCACAGGGTCCTTTCGGCAGCGGATCTACGACTCCACTGTGCCTGACGGTGAGCCGGACACGGCGACCGTCAGGAGACGCCCACGCGCGCGGTCGATCTGGTCGAGGCACGAGGCCCGCCCTGCCGGATCCGTCATCTCCCGTCGGCACGCCTCGTCGAGAAGGTCGAGGTGGTACCGGACGCGGTCGATCGACGCGGTCGCGGTCGCTGCCGCACCGAGCCGCTCCGCCATCCGGATACCGGCAGCGACCACCATCGGGCTCGCCATCGCGTAGATGCGAACCGCTCCCAGCGCGTGGTCGATCAGGTCGACCACGGGCACCCGACTCAGAACGATCCGTACCGTCCCGGCATCGTCGGTCCGGGCACCACACGGCGGCGGACGGCCGACGAGAGTCACCATCCCGACGGACAGATCGTCCAAGGCATTGCGAGCGGTGTACGGATCGTTCGTACCCGAGGACAGAGCCCGCACCGCCATCTCGGCCAGCTGCTCGACGGCGAACTCGATGTCGTGCTGCGGAGTCCGCTCGTCGCCGATCTCGACCGCGGACTCGATCTCGCGCAGGTGCGACGCGGAGGCGGATCCGCTCCACCGTCGTGACTCCGCGACGGCGTCTCCCTCGATCACGTGCTCGCCCGGTCTGCAGAGCAGCACCACGACGGCATCGGCGTCGACGGCCGAGGACAACGCCGCGTCCTCGTCCACGTCGACGACGACTCCGGAACGCGGAGCACGCACCGTGTCGACGTGGTCGGGCAGCGTCACCTCGGAATCCGACGCCGCGTCGGCCGGCGGCTCCGTCGGGTAGAGCTCGTCGACAGCGGCGGAGAGTTCGTCCCGCACGCGCGAGGACAGCGTCGCCACCTGGATCGACTGGGCGATGTGGTGGATGAAGTACACCAGGACGCCCACGTCGAGCACCGCGAGGAGCACGGCGACGTTCACCGCGATGTCGGGTACGAAGACGTCGCCGTCCGAGTCGAGCGACCGGATCGAGCGCAGCACCATCAGTGCGTAGAGGAAGGTCGCCCCGAAGATGCCGAGCACCACCTGGTTCCCGCGGTCCGCCATGAAGTTCCGCACCAGCCGTGGGCCGTAGGTCGAACTGGCCGTCGCGAGAACGGAGATGGTGATGGAGAAGGACGTCGCCGCCACGCCGAGCATCGACCCGCCGATGGCGCCGAGGATGTCCCGGCTGCCACTCGCGCCCACGTGATAGAGCAGCGACCCGCCGATCCCGATGCCCCGATCGAGGAGCCACCGGTCCAGAGCGACCAGGAGTTGAGCCAGGACGACGGCGACGACGCCCAGGACCGCAGGAACGAACCAGAACGTGCCCTGCAGCCGTACCCACCGTCGTCTCATGGGTTCATGGTGCCCTGACGGTGGGTCGACGTGTCAGACCACCGCGATCGCGTCGATCTCGACGAGCATCTCCTCGCGCGGCAGTCCGGTGAACACCGTTGTGCGAGAGGGCAGGACGTCACCCTTCGTGTGTTCGAGGACGAATTCGCCGTACGCCTCGTTCATGACGGCGAAGTCCTCGCGCTTCGTCAGGTACACCCGCAGCATCACGACGTCGTCGAAGGTTGCACCGCTCGCCTCGACGATGGCCTTGACGTTGGTCAGCGTCCGCGTGGTCTGCGCCGCGACGTCGCCGGGGTACAGGTACTCGTTGGTCGCCGGGTCGACGGGTCCCTGCCCGGACACCTGGACGAACGGGCCCTTGCGCACGCCCTGCGAGAAGGTGTGGGCGGGTGCAGGCGCATCGGTCGTGAGGACGGCGATCTTGTCGGTCATGCGGGTTCCTTCGTCGGGGTCGGACTCCAGCCGAGTTCGGCGGAGATGGTCTCGGCCACCGCGCGCACCTGCGGCAGGGTGCCGAGGACGCGGGCGTGGTCGAGCAGCATGTCGGGCACGGACATCGACACCGCGGCGACGATCGAGCCGGTCCCGTCGCGCACCGGCACGCCGATGCAGTTGACGAACGACTCGTGCTCCTCGTGGTCCTCGGCGTATCCCTGACGGGTCACGAGGGCCAGTTCCTCGAGATAGCGCTCGGGCGTGTCGATGGTGCGGTCGGTGAAGCGGGTGTACTCGATGCGATGGGCGACGCGGACCTGCTCGTCCACAGGCAGCCCGGAGATCAGGATCTTGCCGACGGCAGTGCAGTGCAACGGTGCCGGGCGCCCGACACGGGAGTACATCCGCACGCTCTGCGTCGCGTCGAACTTGTCGATGTAGACGGCCTCCCCGGACTCGTAGGTGGCGAGGTGGATCGTCTGCTTGGTCTCCGCGTTCAGTGTCGCGAGGTAAGGCCGCGCCAGCGTCCGGATGTCCCGCTGCTCCAACGACCGGTTGGAGAGCTCGAAAAGCGTCGACCCGAGCCGGTAGCGATGTTCGTGGTCGTGCTGGACGAAACGCTCCGCCTCCATTGCGCGCAGCAGTCGCAGGACAGTGGTCTTGTGCACGTCGAGGTGGGCGGCCAACTCGTCCAACGATCGCGGACCGTCGGCCAGCACGCGGAGCAAGCTGAGCGCGCGGGACACACTCTGACTCATACGGCGATTCCCCTCTCGGCGTCGTAGTCGATGCGCGACCACTCCTCGTTCGAGGATGTCACCAGTGCGTCGAGACGGTGCAGCGGAAGCAGATGGGCCGCGTCGCCGTGCGCGGTGAGAGCGCCGGCCGCGCACAGGTGCCCCAGCCTGATCGCACGCTGCTGATCGTCGCCGCGGAGGACACCGGCCAGGTATCCACCGGCGAACGCATCTCCCGCACCGATCTTCTCGACCACCGACAACCGCAGGGCCGGGACGTCGACACGTTCGGTGCCGTCGAATCCCACGACCACGTGGGCGTCGTTCTTGATCACCAGGCGGCGCGGCTCGGGGAACAGGGCACGCAGCGCGTCGGGGTCTCCGGTGCCGAACACCTCCTGCGCTTCGTCGGCGCCCATCAGCACGATGTCGCTGCGCCGGACCTGTTCTCCGAGAACGACATCGGCACTCTCAGCGGTCCAGAGCCGCGGACGGTGATTGAGGTCGAAACTCAGCAGACCGGGCGACGACGCCAGCGCGGCCGCAGCCTCGCGCGCAGTGTCCGACAAAGCGAGGGTGATGCCGCTGACATGGACGAGGTCGGCCGACGCGAGCACCGGTGTCGCCGTGACGATGTCGTCGACACATAGCGCACTGGCCGCGGAACCGCTGCGGAAGTATGTCATCCGACTCTCGCCGGCGGGCAGGTCCGACGCGTGACCGCTGCCCGAACCGCGTTCCTTGACGTACATCCCGGTGGTGCGGGTCTGGTCGACGATCACCGCCGACGTGCTCACCCCACTCGCGCGCAGCGTCTCCGTCAGGTAGCGGCCGAAGCCGTCGTCACCGACGCGCGAGAGCCAGGACGCCTCGACGTCCAACTGGACGAGGACGCGCGCGACGTTGGCCTCGGCTCCCCCGGCCGACCGCTCGAACGTGTCCGAGTGCTCGAGGGGGCCGGGCTGCGCGACCATGACGACGAGTCCCTCACCGACACACACCACCCGTGGAGTCGCCGCGCCGGGTGATCTCACATCAATTCCCTTCGATGTCTTGCGAGTTGTCCCTGTTCGTTGCAGACTAACGACACCGAACACAGTTTGCAATCAGCGTTGCAACATACGCAACGCTACGGCGCCGCCTCCGGCGCAGGAGGATTCGATGATCGACAAGGCTGCCGTCGAGGCGCTGCACGACCGCACTCTCGGCCCCGAGTACAAGTCCGTCCCGCCCGCTGCGTGGGGCCGCACCGTGCGCGACTACCTGGCGACGGCGCCCACTCTCGCCGAGTTCGCGACCCCTGTCGTCACGCTGGATCGCCGCCACCTCACGTCGAACATCGATGTGATGGCGCGGTGGGCCGATGCGGCCGGCATGCGTCTGGCACCGCACGGCAAGACCACGATGGCGCCGCAGCTCTGGGCCGAGCAGCTCGAGGCGGGCAGTTGGGGAATCACCCTTGCCACCGGGTGGCAGGTGCAGCTCGCTCGCACGTTCGGCGTGCAGCGCATCCTTCTCGCCAATGCCCTGATCGACCCGGTGACGCTCCGTTGGATCTCGGCGGATCTCGACGCTCACGACGACGTCGAGTTCGTCTGCTGGGCAGACAGTGTCGACACCGTGGCACGCATGACGGAGATCCTTGGCGCCGTGACACGACCGATCCCGGTGATCGTCGAACTCGGTGGGCCGCACGGCCGCACCGGGGCACGCAGCGTGGACGAGGCGCGACGCGTCGCGGCCGCGATCTCCTCGTCGCCGTCGGTGACCCTCGCGGGCGTGGGCGGATACGAGGGCGCGCTGGCCCACGACCGCACACCCGCCGGTCTGGACGCCGTGCGCGCCTACCTCGACGAGGTCGCCGCTCTGCACGCCGGTCTCGCCGCCGACGGCCTGTACGAGGGACGAGCGATCGTCACCGCGGGCGGGAGCGCGTACCAGGACCTGGTGGTCGAGCGGCTCTCGTCGGTCGTCGACGAGGACACAGCCGTCGTGCTGCGCTCGGGCGCCTACGTGGTGCACGACGACGGCTTCTACGCCGACATCTCTCCGCTCATCGCCTCCCGCGTCGGCGAGCAGCACCTGTCCTCCGCGATGCACGGCTGGGCACGCGTGGTGTCGCGCCCGGAACCCGAACTCGCACTGCTCGATGCGGGCAAGCGCGACTTCCCGTTCGACGAGGGCCTGCCGACACCGCAACGCATCGGTGGCCGGGACGCGGAGGCGGGACACCACATCTCGGCGCTCAACGATCAACACGCCTTCCTCCGGACGCCGGGCACGGCCCGCGAGGACGTTCCCGTCGGGACGGTCGCCCGGCTCGGCCTGTCGCATCCCTGCACGGCGTTCGACAAATGGCGCCTGCTTCCCGTCGTCGACGACGCCGACGCGGCGAACCCGCGCATCGTCGACCTCGTCCACACCTTCTTCTGACCATGGCGGACATCCTCTTTCGCGGCGGCGACGTCGTCGACGGCACCGGATCCGACCGAGTCCGCGCCGACGTTCTCGTCGACGGCGGACGCATCACGCGGGTCGCGGCACCGGGCACTGTCGCCGGCGCGCAGACCGTCGTCGACGTGCCCCGGGGCCACGTCGTCGCACCGGGCTTCATCGACATGCACGCCCACTCCGACCTCGGACTGCTGACCGCACCCGGACACGTTCCGAAGATCACCCAGGGCGTCACCACCGAGGTGCTCGGTCAGGACGGGCTCTCCTACGCACCCGTCTCCGACGAGACGCTCGCGGTGATCCGCCGTCAGATCGCCGGGTGGAACGGCAATCCCACCGATCTCGACATCACGTGGCGCTCGGTCGCCGAGTATCTGGACCGGCTCGACCGGGGCATCACCCCCAACGCCGCGTACCTGGTGCCGCAGGGATCGCTGCGCTATCTGGCAGTCGGAGCGGATCAGCGTCCTGCCACCGCCGCCGAGGTCGACCAGATGCGAGAGCTGGTGGCACAAGGCATGTCCGAGGGCGCCGTCGGCATGTCCAGCGGACTGACCTACACGCCCGGGATGTACGCCGACACGGGCGAACTGCGCGCGCTGTGCGAGGTCGTCGCCGAGTTCGGCGGCTTCTACGCTCCGCACACTCGCTCCTACGGCAAGAACGCTCTCGGCGCATACCGGGAGATGATCGAGCTCTCCCGTGAGACCGGCTGCGCGCTGCACCTGACCCACGCCACCATGAACTTCGGCGAGAACAAGGGCCGCGCCGGCGAGTTCCTCGACATGGTCGACGCGGCGATCGCCGACGGGTGCGACATCACGCTCGACACCTATCCCTACCTCCCCGGTGCCACCACCCTGTCCGCGCTGCTGCCCAGCTGGGCGATGTCCGGCGGACCCGATGCAGCGCTGGGCCGTCTCGACGATCCCGACGTGCGGCGCCGCATCACCGACGACGTGAACCGCTACGGCTCGGATGGCTGCCACGGCGTCACGGTGGAGTGGGAGACGATTCAGCTCAGCGGCGTCGCGAACGCGGATCTCGACCGCTACGTCGGGAAGACCGTCCTCGACATCGCGACCGAGGAGGGCCGCGCACCCGTCGAGGTGTTCTTCGACGTGCTCCAGCGAGATGCGTTGAGCACCACCATCCTGCAGCACGTCGGGCACGAGGAGAACGTGCGCGCCATCATGGTGCATCCCCATCACATGGGTGGCAGCGACGCCATCCTGGTGGGCGAGCGTCCGCATCCGCGGGCCTGGGGCACGTTCCCGCGCTACCTCGGCCACTATGTCCGCGACGAGGGTCTGATGTCTCTGGAGGACTGCGTCCATCACCTCACGGGACGGCCCAGTGCACGACTCGGTCTCACCGATCGTGGCCTCGTCCGCGAGGGCCACGCGGCGGATCTCGTGATCTTCGATCCGGCCACCGTCCGGGACACCGCCACCTTCGACCACCCCAAGCAGCAGGCCGTCGGCATCGCGCACGTTCTCGTCAACGGCTCCTTCGCCGTGCGCGACGGCGTCCCCACCGGGACACTCGCCGGCCGCTCTCTCCGCCGCACCTCCTACGGAAGAACCTCATGACGACCCGATTCGACGACGCACTCGCCACGATCATGGAGGACCGCGCGCTCGTCGTGGTCCGCGCCCCGTCCATCCCCGACCCCGCCGCGTTGGCCGACGCCCTCGTCGCCGGCGGACTGCGCGCCGTCGAACTGACCTTCACCACACCGAACGTGCTGGACTGCCTGCGCGCCGCGTCGTCGTCCGGTGCCGTGATGGGCGCGGGCACCGTGATGACGGGGGACCAGGCTCGCGCCGCGATCGACGCGGGCGCACGCTTCCTCGTCACTCCCGGTCTTCGTCCCGACGTCGCCGCAGTCGCTCACGAACGGGATGTTCCCGTCATGATGGGAGCACTCACTCCCACCGAGATCATGGCGGCGCTCGATCTGGGTGCCGCCGCGGTGAAGGTGTTCCCCGCGAAGCTGTTCGGTCCCAGCTACTTCGGCGATCTCCGCGGTCCGTTTCCCGACATTCCCCTCGTTCCGTCCGGCGGCGTCAACGCCGACAATGCCGCCGACTACCTCGCCCGCGGCGCCGTCGCCGTCACCGCGGGCACCGACGTCGTTCCACCGGCCGCGGTCGCGGCCGGGCTCTGGGACGACATCACCGCTCGCGCCACCTCGTTCGTCCACTCACTCTCCCGCTGACTCTCCACATACTTCGAAAGGCAACCTCATGGGTTCCGTCGTCGACTGGTTGAGGACGTCCACTCCCGGACTCCTCGTTCTGTGCGGTATCGCGATCGCGGTCCTGCTCGTCGTCATCATCAAGGTCAAGCTCGAACCGTTCATCGCCCTCCTCATCGTCGGCCTGGGACTGGCTGTCGCAGCCGGACTTCCGGTGTCGCAGATCGTGGGAACCGCCATCAAGAGCGGCGACTCGATTCTCGAGACGGGCTTCGGCGGCATCCTCGGCCACATCGCCGTGATCATCGGACTAGGCACCGTTCTCGGCGCCATCCTCGAGAGGTCCGGTGGTGCGCAGGCACTCACCGCCAAGCTCCTCGGCGTCTTCGGTGATCGCGGCGCACCCGTCGCGATGGGTCTGCTCGGCCTCATCTTCGGCATCCCCGTCTTCTTCGACATCGGCATCTTCGTTCTCGCCCCGCTCGTCTACGTCGCGGCGCGACAGGGCGGAAAGTCGTTGGTGTTGTACGCACTTCCGATGCTCGCGGGCCTGTCGATGACGCACGCGTTCCTGCCTCCGCACCCCGGCCCCGTCGCGCTGGGCGGCCTGCTCGAGGTCAACCTGGGCTGGCTGATCCTCATGGGCTTCATCTGCGGCATCCCCGGTTTCATCGCGGCCGGTCTCGTGTGGGGCAGCTACATCGGCAAGCGCATCATCGTCGAGGTGCCAGAGGACTTCGTCAACGACGCCGACGACAACGGACCGCACACGTCGGGCGGCACCGCCGTCGAGACGAAGCGACCCGTGATCACCACTCCCCCGTCCGTCGCGACCATCGGCGCCATCATCGCCGTGCCCTTGGTGCTCATCCTCGGTGCCACATTCGGCACCATCCTGCTCGACGAGGGCAACCTGCTCCAGGTCCTCACGTTCTTCGGCACCCCCGCGGTCGCTCTGCTCATCGCGGTGCTCATCGCGTTCTACGTCCTGGGCATCCGGCGCGGATCGACGGTGCAGGAATTGTCCACTCTCACCGGCGAATCGCTCCGCCCCGTCGGCATGCTGCTGCTCGTTGTCGGAGCGGGCGCGTTCTTCGGCAAGGTCATCTCGGCCACCGGCATCGGTACCGCACTCGCTGACACCATGTCCGCAGCGGGACTGCCGATCATCGTGCTCGCCTACATCATCAGCTGTGCGCTGCGCATCGCCCAGGGATCGGCGACCGTCGCCATCGTCACGACCGGTGGCATCGTCGGACCGCTCGTCGCGGCGCAGGACTACTCGCAGATGTCGGTCGCGCTCATCGCCATGGCGATCGCGGCGGGCTCCATCATCCTCAGCCACGTGAACGACGGTGGGTTCTGGATCATCGCAAAATTCTTCAACCTCACCGTCAAGCAGACGCTGCAGACGTGGACCGTGTTGGAGACCGTGCTGTCGGTCGTCAGCTTCGCCGTGGCAGGGGTGTTGTTCGCGATCGTCAGCTGAGCGCCGTGCGGCCGCGCCGTAGACCGGTGCACGTACAGCCACATTATCGTCCGGAAATGCGCCGGATCGCGACATCGGTCGCGATCCGGTGCATTGTCGTGCATACCGGTCAGACCCGACTGGTCGCCCTCAGGGGCGCCAGACCGTAGTGGCCTCGCAGCGTGGTCTGCGTGTACTCGGTACGGAACAGTCCACGGCGCTGCAGGATCGGGACGACCTGGTCGACGAACACATCGAGACCTCCCGGCAGATACGGCGGCATGATGTTGAACCCGTCCGCGGCACCGCCCTCGAACCACAGCGCGATGTCGTCGGCGAGCTGTTCCGGCGTTCCGGCGAACGTGCGGTGCCCCCGGCCGCCGCCGAGCAACCCGATCAACTGCCGAACCGTCAGGTCTTGCGTTTCCGCGAGGTTCTTCACCAACTGGTATCGACTCTTGTTGCCCTGGATCTCCTCGATGGGCGGCAGCGTCGGCAACAGGTCGTCGAGCGACGTCACCGGGATCTCCACCCCGAGCATGCGGGAGAGCTGCTTCAGCGAATACTCCGGAGAGATGAGGTCGGTGAACTCGGCTTCGAGCACTCGCGCCTCCGCTTCCGTCGACGCGAGATACGGCACCACCCCGGGCAGGATCTTGACGTCGTCCGGCGAACGCCCGTATGCAGCAAGGCGTGACTTCAGGTCGGCGTAGAACTCCTGCCCTTCCGCTAGCGTCCGCTGCGCCGTGAACACCGCCTCGGCGTAGCGGGCGGCGAAATCCTTGCCGCTCTCCGACGAGCCCGCCTGCACCAACAGCGGCCGTCCCTGGACGGAACGTGGTGAGTTGAGGGGGCCCTTGACGCGGAAGCGTTCTCCGACATGGTCGATCGCCCGTACCTTGTCGGCGTCGGCGAAGGTGCCGGACTCCTCGTCGAGCACCACCGCGTCGTCGTCCCAGCTGCGCCACAGCTTGTCGGCGACGTCGACGAATTCCGCGGCGCGGTCGTATCGGCCCGCGTGGTCGGGAATGGCGTCGAAGCCGAAGTTGGCGGCCTCGTCCTCACCACCGGAGGTGACGATGTTCCACCCGGCCCGGCCGCCGCTGATGTGATCGAGCGAGGTGAACTTGCGGGCCAGCGTGAACGGGTCGCCGTACCCGGTCGATGCAGTGGCGATGAGCCCCACTCGCTGCGTCACCGTTGCCATCGCGGTCAGCAGCGTGACGGGTTCGAAGATCGCGGGCGCATTGTTGGCGATGCGTGGTCCGGCGGAGAGAGTGTCGGCGAAGAAGACCGAATCGAGAAGTCCGCGCTCGGCAGTGCGGGCGAGTTCCTGGAAGTGAGTCACGTCCAACACGCGATGCGCGTCGGTACGCGGATGTCGCCAGGCCGCCTCGTGATGGCCGACGCCCATGAGGAATGCGTTGAGGTGAAGGTGCCTGTTCTCGGGCATGGAAGTCTCCTGTCAGGTGGTGGGGCGCCAGCGCGAGAAGCGGCGCTCGACGGCAACGATGACGCCGTTGAAGGCGAGTCCGATCAGCGAGATCGCGACGATGCCGGCGTACATGTTCGGGATCTGGAAGTTCATCTGCGACGCCGTGATGAGGTAGCCGAGTCCTGCTTTCGCGCCGACCATCTCGGCAGCTATCAGGACGAGGATGGACGACGCCGCGGCCATGCGGATACCGGTGAAGATCGTGGGTACGGCAGCCGGCAGGACCACTTTGCGGAACAGCGCCAGGGGCTTCAGACCCATGGAGCGGGCGGACGTGATCAGCAATGGTTCGACGGTGCGGACACCTGAGATCGTGTTCAGCAGGATCGGGAAGGTGCTCGCGTACAGCACGAGGGCGATCTTCGACGTCTCCCCGATTCCGAGGATCAGGATGAACACGGGGAGCAGCGCGAGCGCGGCGGTGTTGCGGAAGAGTTCGAGGATCGGGCCCAGGAACTCGGCCACCGGTTTGTACCAAGCAATCACCACCCCCAGCGGGACCGCGAGGATCAGGGCGATGCCGAAGCCCGTGACGGCGCGCCCCAGACTCGCCGATACGTGTTCCCACAGTTGGCCGTTGATGACGAGCTCGGCGAAAGCGGAGGCGACCGTCGAGAAGGGCGGGAGGAAGACGGCGTCGACCAGGCCCACACGCGGCGCCACTTCCCACAACGCGAGGAACGCGACGATCGCGACCAGTGGCCGCACGAACCTCCAGACTGCCGTGAACGGACGTCGACGAGGGCGATCGGTGATCACCGTCGTCGCTGTCGCCGGGGTGGTGAGCAGATCAACCATGGGACGCTCCTACTGTGTCGGCCTGTGCGCGTTCGGTTTCGGAATGCAGCAGCGTCCACACGTGATGGCGGAGAGCTCTGTAGGACGCCTCCGACCTGATGTCCGGGACACTGCGATCGAGCGAGACATCGACGACGGTCTTGATGCGTCCCGGCCGCGACGTCAGCACGGCAACGCGTTGTCCGAGGTAGATGGCCTCGTCGATACCGTGGGTGATGAACACGATGGTCTTGCCGGTCGCCTTCCAGATCCGCAGGAGTTCGTCCTGGAGTGACTCACGTGTCTGCGCGTCGAGAGCTGCGAACGGCTCGTCCATCAGCAGCACCTCCGGGTCGAAGGCCAGACTCCGCGCGATGGCGACACGCTGCTTCATGCCACCGGACAGCTCGTGCGGGTACCGATCGGCAAAGGCAGTGAGTCCGACGAGTTCGAGGTAGTGGTCGGCTACGTCCCGCCTGTCCGTCTTGTTCAGGCCCTTCGCCTCGAGGCCGAATTCGACGTTGCGCCGGGCAGTGCGCCACGGGAACAGCGCGTACTGCTGGAAGACGATGCCCCGGTCCAGCCCGGGACCGTCGATCTCCCTGCCGTCGAGCAGGATTCGGCCACGAGTCGGCGAGCTGAGTCCACCCAGCATGTCGAGCAGCGTCGACTTCCCGCAGCCACTGGGTCCGACGAGGACCAGGAACTCACCGGTCCGTACCTCCAGGTCGATACCGTCGACCGCGGTGACGGCGTCCTTCGAGCCGCGTGACGTGAACTCCTTGCCGACACCCTCCAGCACCAGCTTGGCGGTCATTTCGCAGCCGCCAGGGGCTGACCGTCGGCGTCGCTGTCGACCGGGTAGGAGCCGTTGGAGTACGGGTTGAACTCGTTCGTGTAGATATCGCTCGCGGTGATGTCGTCGATCGGTCCTTCGTTGCGTGTGAGCCAGTCGATCCAGATGCTGAACTCCTTGTCGGCGATCACCCCGCCCGGAGCGACGCTCGAGCTCTTCCAGTACCCGACCAGGTCGGGATTCTCGTTGCGACCTCGCCCGGCGATGATCGACCGGTATTCGGCGATGACGTCCTCCCGCGGCGCGGTCTGCGTCCAGCGGATCGCTCGGGCAACACCCTGGACGAAGTCGGCCGTTGCCTCCTTGTTCTGCGCGATGAAGTCCTTCCGCAGCACGTACGTCCCGTACGAGAATGTGCCGTACAGGGATTCGTCGGTGAACAACTCGCGCAGTCCGCCACGTTCGGTCGCGGTCTGGCGGAACACCGAACCGAGGGTGCCGACGTCGATCTGGCCCTGGCGCAGCGCCTGCTCGGTATTCACCGGCGGCACGACGGTCAACTCGACCTGCGCGATCTCGTCCTTCGACAAGCCCTGCTGTGCAAGCCATTCCCGGATGATGAACTCGGCATGGGCACCGAGAGTGTTCATCGCGACCTTCTTGCCGATCAGGTCGCGCGCCGTGCGGATGGGGCTGTCCTCGAGGACGTAGAAGCCGTTGAACGTGTCCTTGTCAGCGCCGTAGTACGAGATGACCGACTGGATCGGCGCATCCGACGCGGCCAGTTTGACGATGGCGCCGTTGAACGCACCACCGAATTCCGTCTCCCCGGTCGCGGCCGACTGAATGTCCTGGGGGCCGCTGGTCGTGTCTCCTACCCAGTCGAGCGAGACCTTGTCGAAATATCCGCGGTGTTCGGCCAGTTCGGGGAATGTCACCTGGCTCGCGGATCCTTGATACCGCAGGACCGTTCGGCCGTCGGATGTCGTCGCCACGTCGGAGGATCCCGCACACGCCACCATCGTCGACGCGCCCACGACAAGGGGGGCCACCATCGATACTGCGCGAACCAGACTGCGGTGCAGGGGAACTCTCGACATGCCTACTGATCTCCTCGTGATGGCAAGGGCCGGAACCGGCCGGTGCGAGGAAACCTATGTCAGACGTATCGGACACAGTCACCCTTACGATCAGAGTGATTCTGTGGCGCTGTTCGACCGACTGGGTGACAATGTCGCCATGAATGCTCAGCGGGGGTGGGGCACGTGACGGGAGCGCGACCGTGGCGTATCGGTGTCGTCGACGACCACGAGTCGGTCGTCGAAGGACTCAGGTCGATCATCGACGAGGGCGACGACATGGAATTCGTCGCGGGGTCCGACACCGTGCACGGCCTGCTGCAGCTGAAAACCAGCTTCGACCTCGTCGTTCTCGATCTGCGACTCGGCGACGGTTCGTCCCCCACGACCAACGTCGAGACCCTTCGCAACGCCGGCGTCAACACGCTCGTCTACACATCCGGTGACGAGGCCTACCTCGTCCAACTCGCTGCCGCCGCGGGGGTGCTGGGGGTTCTCCGCAAGTCCGCGCGCAAGAACGAGATTCACGAGGCCGTGCGCGCTGCGGCGGCCGGTCACCAGGTGGCCACGATGGATTGGGCAGCGGCGATCGATTCCGACCCGGACTTCGTCGATCTGTCACCTCGGCTGCGACAGGTTCTCCAGCTCTACGCGGCCGGCGAACCGACGGTGCGTGTGGCGCGCGAGACAGGGCTCTCCCCCGACACCGTGACCGACTACGTCGACCGCATACGACGGAAGTACCGAGAGGTCGGACGTCCCGCACCGACCAAGATCGACCTGTACAAACGAGCGATCGAGGATGGATGGCTGCCGATTCCGCGTCGCTTCCGACGCAGCTGAGCTCTCCCCACCCGTTCGAGCAGGCCGCGGGTGGCCGGATCGTGCAGCAGTTCACGCTGTTCGCGGGCGTCGGCTATCTGTTCTTTCTTCTCGTCACCCTGCCCTCCATCGTCCAATCCCTCGACGTCATGGCCTGGTGGTGGACTGCCCTGGCGATGATCTCCGTGTATGGAACAGGCGTGACCACCGGCATACTCGCGATCCGTCGCGCCTCGACGAGCCGTCTGCGCACTGCCGCCTCCACCAGCGCCGTGGGATACGCGCTCGCGCTGGCGTTATGGCCTCTCGGCTGGAACGGCAACCTTCTCGACTCGAACGCCATCTGGATCCAGGCGCTCGTCGGTCTGCCGGCACTCACCGCGGCCGCAGCATGGCGACCCGTGTGGCCGTTCGTCTACCTGACGGCCGTGGTCTTCGCGGTGAGCGCCATCAATCATGCGGTGCGAATTCCCGGCCGTGATGATCCCGTGGTCGTCGACGCAGCGTGGACGCTCGCGTTCTGCCTGGTGCCGGTCGCCGCGTCGGTCATGGGCATCCACTCGGCGCGGGTACTCGACGCCACCCGCGACTCCGCCTTCGCGACGGCCGGTGACGCCGCCGCCCTCGAAGCCCGAGCGCTGGAGAGGAACCGACTCGACGCCCTGACCCACGACGGCGTGATGACCACTCTCCTCACCGCGGCGCGGCAGGGCCGGACGCCATCCGTGGCTCGGCAAGCTGTGAACACCCTGGCCGAGATGCGGACGCTCGCGCAGGGCGACACCGACCCGATCGCCACTCTCGACGCCCACTCCGTTCTGGCGCGGCTACGACACTCCGTCGCCGACGTGGACCCGGCCATCCCGCCGCAGGCAGTGATCACCGCCGACGACGAGTCGAGGTACCCGGCGGACGTCGTGAGCACGCTGGCATCGGCGGCCTCGGAAGCGTTGCGGAACAGTGTCCGACATGCCGGTCGCGACGCCGTGCGACGCGTGGACATCTCCGTCTCGGACGACCACCTCGCCATGACGGTTGCGGACGACGGCATCGGATTCGATCCGGCGTCGGTGCCGGCCCACCGACTCGGACTGGCCGTGAGTGTGCGCGGACGGATGACTCTGCTCCCCGGCGGCACAGCAGAGGTGGAATCCGCGCCCGCGTCGGGCACCTCGGTCCGGCTCGAATGGACGCGACCATGAGCGCGGGAGACATCCGCGGAGTCCTCGGACTCCACACGCGATGGGCTCGGGTGATCGTCACCCTCTATGTCGGAGTGCTCGTCCTGGTCACGGTGCAGACCTCGCGTGGCGCGTCGTCGTGGTGGCCTCTCGCTGCCGGAACCATCGTTCTGGCGCTGGCGACAATCGGACTGATCTCGTTCGCGGGCGATCCACTTCCTCGCCTCCCCACCGTGCTGGTGGCGGCTGCCGGTCCGCTCGCCTCCGCGTGTCATCTGGTGGCGTTCCCCGCACCCTTCCTCACTCCGCTACAGGCGTGGACCCACGGTGCGGGGGCAACGCTGTTCTGCTTTCTGTGTGTGCGAGGACGACCGGGTGCCGCATGGGCGGGCTTTGTCGGGACAGCGGCGACATACGGCTTCTGGGGGTTCTCAACCGATCAGGGCTTCGTCGCCGGGGCGATCTACGTCTTCCCCGACGCCGGCGTGTTGTTGATGTCGACGTTCCTGTCACTCACCCTGCGCCCCAACAGCAATTCGATTCTCGTACTGCGTGAATCGGCGCAGCGTCGTGCCGCCGCGGTCACGGCATCCCAGGCCGCGATGGACGAACGCGACACCCGGTTGCGCCATCTCGACCGGCTCGCGCGCCCACTCCTCGAACGCATCGCCCACGGACCCGAGCTGACCGACGCGGAACGGAAGTCCTGCGAACTTCTCGAGGCGCATCTGCGCGATCGTCTCCGCGCCCCGGCGCTGTCCGACCCCCGCATCGACGACGCCGCACGTGTCGCGCGGAGTCGTGGCGTCGAAGTCATGCTGATCGACGACCACGGCATGGACGACACGGCCGACACCGCGCAGCAGTGGGTGCGTGATTCCGTGGTCGACACGCTGCGACGTGCAGAGGTCGGAGACGTCAGGGTGCGCATTCATCCTCGCGGCAGGAACGTGATGGCATCCATCTTCGTCGACGACCAGAACGGCCCCCGACGGACCGACTTCGACATCAGCGGACGCAGGACCGGCGACTAGTTCGCTCGGCGAACGGTGCCCCCGGTATGCGGGTCCCCCGAAGACGCGGCTACCGCGTCGCCCGAACAAAAACGTACGGTCTTTCCAGAAATGTCGACGATGACGGCGGCATGGCGAACGCAGGGGGCCATTCGATGCAGGCAGTGATGACCGACGACGTAGTGAGACCAGCACTCAGCGCGCGGGAGATCGAGGTTCTGCGCGCCTGGATCATCAGCGACTCGAAGACGACCGTCGCCCGCACCCTCTACATCTCCCCCGCCACCGTCGGCACCCATATATCCCGCATCCGCGACAAGTACGACGCTGTCGGCCGCCCCGCCGGCTCCAAGGCCTCCCTAGTCGCGCGGGCGTTGCAGGACGGGCATGTGACGTTGGGCGAACTCTGAGCCGGGGGTTGTTCTGCTCCTCTCGAGCTCATGTGACGCGGGATCCCGCGAATTCTGGTGCCGAGAGGAGCAGAAACTCCACCGGTCAGACCACGACGACGGTGACCCCGGCATCGCGGAAGGGCTGCATCTGCTCCTCGGTCGCACTGGCGTCCGTGACCAGGGTGACGCCCTCGGGCAGGGGCGCCCAGGCGTGGAACGGACGCTGACCCAGCTTCGCCGCGTGCGCAAGCACGTAGACCGTGCCGGCGCGTTCGATCATCAACTCCTTGAGCCGCGTCTGCTCCAGCTCGGCCTCGCAGATGCCGCGGTCGGCGGTGACCGCGTCCGCACCGAGGAAGGCGCGGTCGAACGACACCCGTGCCAAAGACGCCTCGGCCAGCGGTCCGACGAATCCCTGCGACAGGTGACGCAGCGTGCCGCCCAGGCACTCGACACGCACGTCGTCGGCATCCGCCAGCGCTTCGAGCGCGGTGAGACCCGCAGCGATGACCGTGAGTCCGGTGGAGTCACGGAGGTACTCGCCCATGGCACCGACGGTGGTGCCGGCGTCGAGCAGCACCGTCTCGCCCGGGTGCACCTCTCCCGCAGCCCACTTCGCGATCGCACGCTTGGCGTCGAAGCCCTCGACCGCACGCTGGCGCAGTGACGACTCGGGGTGCGGATCGAGCGCGATCGCGCCCCCGTACGTGCGCGCGAGAAGTCCCTCGGCGGTCAGCTGCGACAGATCCCGGCGGATGGTCGAGGCCGTCACGCCGAACTGCACCGACAGGTCCTCCACACTTGCCAGACCACTCGTCTTGGCCAGGCGGACGATCTCCGCGCGCCGCGCCTGTGACTCCCTGAGCGCCATACCCGAAACCTAGCCGACGTCGGCGGTACTGGTCGCCAGTTCGGCGGCCTGTCGCAGCGCTTCCACCATGCTGCCCGCCTCGGCGATGCCCTTGCCCGCGATGTCGAACGCGGTGCCGTGGTCGACGGAGGTGCGGATGACGGGGAGTCCCACGGTGATATTCACGCCGGCCTCGATGCCGAGAACCTTGACCGGTCCGTGGCCCTGGTCGTGGTACATCGCGACGATGAGGTCGTAGTCACCGCGACCCGCGAGGAAGAACGCGGTGTCCGCGGGCAGCGGTCCGACCGCGTCGATTCCGTCCGCCTGCAGCTTCTCGACGGCCGGGACGATCTTCTGATCTTCCTCGCCGTACCCGAACAGGCCGTTCTCGCCGGCGTGCGGGTTGATGCCGCACAGGCCGATCTTGGGGTTGCTGTTCCCCGATCGCACCAGCGCCTCGTAGCCGCGGCGGACGGTGCGCTCGACGAGTCCCGGCTCGATCTTCGCGACGGCGTCGAGCAGTCCGATGTGGGTGGTCACGTGGATGACCTTGAGCTTGGGCGTCGAGAGCATCATCGACACCTCCTCGGTACCGGTGAGGTGCGCGAGCAGCTCGGTGTGGCCCGGGAAGATGTGTCCGGCGGCGTGCAGCGCCTCCTTGTTGAGCGGTGCCGTGCAGATGGCCTGGACATCGCCCGCCACGGCGAGTTCCGCTGCGACACGTATGTATTCGTAGGCAGCGTGCCCCGCCACTGCGGATAGCTCACCCCATGCCAGATCCGCGGGCAGCAACCCGAGGTCGACGACGTTGATGCGCCCGCTGGTGAACTCGGCGTCCGCGATGCGCTCGATCGAGACGATGTCGCACTGCACACCCAGGACGTCGGCGGCAAGACGAAGACGCGCGGCGTCACCGATGACGACGGGCCGACACCATCCCGCCACCTTCGCGTCGAGCACGGCGGGGACAATGACCTCGGGGCCGATGCCCGCGCCGTCGCCCATCGTCAGGGCCACCACGGGCAGGTCGAGAGTCTGGAGATCGGTCGATGTCATGGCTGAGTCCTTCGGTCGGAGCGTGGTGTCCGGCGAGTCGCCGGTGAGGTAGGAGTGGATGGCGGACAGGCTGTCTCGATCACCGAAACTGCCCGGCCGCGTGACGACGCGTCGGCCCCGCGGGTCGACGGACACGACAGCGCCGTAATGCACGTGCCCGAGCGGGCGCAGGGTGTCGATGCCGAGCGCGGTGATAACGGCCCGTGCCGTCTCACCGCCGGTGAGCGCGAGGTCGACCGACAGTCCGTCGGTGCCGGCTCGGACGTACTCGGCCAGGGCGAAGGACAGGTCACGGGTTCGTGCGACGTCCACGGAGCCGGTCACGGTAAGCGCGACCGAGCCGTCGCGCAGCGCGGAGGAGAGCGTGTGCGGATCGGACCGTTCGGCGAGCAGGTCGGCCGGGTCCACGGCCAGCAGTCGCACGCCGTCCTCGGCGAGACGCCGCACCTGATCGACGGCCACCGAAGAGGCGGTGCCCACGACGACGAGGACGGGATCGCCCGTGCGCGAGACGGAGCAAGGTGTCGCAGTATCACCGAGACCCCGGGCGACGGCCGCGGCGAGCGCCGAGGTGCCCACCAGTGCCACGTCGGGGCGGTCGGCCACTGCCGCCACCACCGCGTCGAGATCGGCGTCGGACTCGATGTCGCACACGACGACCCCGGTCGCGGCCGAGAGCGCGTCGATGGTGACGAGCGGAGCATCGAGCATGTGTGGCAACGACTCCGGGGGTTCGCCGGACTCGGCGTGCCAGAGGTCGGTGTGGGCAAGCGGCACTCCGTCGACGTGGAGTACGCCGTCTCGCACGAGCCGGTTCAGCAGCGGGAGGCCGCCGGCGACTATCACCGGCCCGCGCTCGGACAGGGCGCGCACCGTGGCTGCGACGTTGCCGCGCAGCAACGAGTCGATTTTCGCGAGAACCCGGCTGCCCGACGGGACGGAGCGCAGCGCGGACGACACCAGCAGTTCCGTCTGCTCGGCGGCCATCGCTCGGGTGTCGAGATCCACGACGGAGACTGCCGCGGAACCGATCACGGCGTCGAGAGTCAAAGACACGTCGGGCGCGCGGTCGAGGAACACCCCGGCCACCTCGGCGGCGCCGGAGAGGTCGTCGGCCAGTACGACGAGTGAGGTCATCGCTGCACCGCCCTTCCCTCTTTTGCGCGAACCACGCACACAACTGTAGCGGAGTTGCGTGTTTCGCGCAGTCGATTCACAACGACGCTCCCGCGCACTGCACGATCGCCTGGCCGGTGATGTTGCGACCGAGAGGGCCGAGCAGGAATCCGATGAGCCCCGCGACCTCCGACGGGTCGATGAAGGCTCCGAGGGGCGGGAGCTTGGGCGGAGTGTGTGAGCGCGAGGGATCTCCCAGCATGGCGGTGTCCGTGGGTCCGGGCGCAACGACGTTGACGGTGATGCCGCGGGACACCAGTTCCATGGCCCACGACCGCGCCATGCCCGTCAGAGCGGACTTGGTGGCGACGTACTGACTCTTGCCGGCATTGCCGGTCATGGTGCGACTTCCGACGAGGACGACGCGGGCACCGGGTTCCAGAGCGTCGACCACGCCGTTCACCAGGACCTCGGCCGCGGCGACATGGACCTGCCACATGTCGCGGAGGTCGTCGACATTCAGCGACCCGAGCGGTGCCGAACGCTGCAGTCCAGCAGCATGAACGACGGCATCGACCGCGGAGAGGCCCGACGCGACCGATGCCACCGCGTCCAGATCGCCCAGGTCGGCCTCGACCCACGTCAGGTTCTCGTGCTCGGTCTCCGGTTGTCGACGACTCAGCCCGGTGACGCGCCACCCATCGTCGAGAAGCGAGAGTGCCGTGGCCGCACCGATTCCCGAGCTGACGCCCGTGACGACGGCGTGCTTCACGACAGCCACTCCGGCCGCACCTCGCAGTACTCGATGGCCTGACGGAAGCGCGTGAAGGCCACGTGCAGCGTCGGGCCGTCGGCCACGATGGACGGGTACGAGAACTCGCGGTTCAATCCGTCACGGGAGTTGTTCGACAGGCAGTACCCGTCGCCCTCCTCCAGGTTTCGGCGCACCGGCCAGGTGACACCGCGATCGGATGAGATCGCCAGGGCCATCGGCGCTCGGGGTGCGCCCCAGAAGGCGTGCCGCGGGTCGCCGTCGTCCAGGGGCGAGTCCTCCTCGACCGTCTCCTGCTTCTCCGCGATGCCGTGATCGTCGATCTCGTCGTACAGCGACAGTCGGCGCGCCGTGGCGTCTTCACGACTGGACTCGTTGTACACCAGGGCGAGTCGGTCGTCGGCCAGCACGACGAACTGCACCGACGAGTTGTTGTTGGGCAGCTCGGTGGGGACGGGAGCGCTCCACGTGTCACCGTCGTCGTCGGAGACGGAACGATAGACGTGGTCCGCCCACCGGCTGCGGTAGAGCGCGACGAGCTGGCCGTCGGACAGGCGGCCGATGTTCATGTGGACGCAGCCGATGCTGTCGGGAACGACTACCTCGCGCCACGTGGCACCGTCGTCGTCGGACACCATGACGCCGGAGTCGTCGCGGTCGCCCACCCACTTGCGTCCCTCGATGCGGACACAGTGGAAGACGGGCAACAGGATCCGGCCGGACGGCAGCGTGACCATGGGCTGGCGCACGAACACGCCACCGGCCTCGGTCTCCGGGATCAGGACGTCGGTCTCGCCCCAGGTGCGCCCGCCGTCGGGCGAGATCCGCCGCAGCACCCGTGCGGTGTCCTGATTGCCGGCGTGCTGCGAGGTCCACAGCAGCCAGATCTCACCGGACTCACGCACGTTGAGCACGGGATTCTGCTCCGACCGCGTCCCGTCGTCCGAGAGGCGGATCGGTTGCGACCACTCGTCGCCGTCCCGTCGTGAGAACCACACGCTGATGTCCGGTACGCCTTCCTGGGTGCCGGCGAACCAGACGCACGCAAGTGAACCGTCCGGCAGCACAGCCAGATTGGCCGCGTGGTTCTGCACCTCGGGCGGGGTCAACAGCGCATCACGGCGCCCGGGCTCGGCGGTGGGGCGGACGATGCCGTCGGCATCCAGGGTGGTGGTCACGGGGATCTCCTCGATCAACTGACGAGTGTCGCGGCGGACAGGTTGTAGGAGTTGGTGGGACGCAGGGTCACATCCTGGATGCGTTCGCGATGCGCCATCACCGACTTGGGAACGAAGGACCACAGGCAGGGCACGGTGTCCCAGATCTGGCGCTGCGCGTCGGCGAGAAGCTGAGTGCGTCGGGTCTCGTCGACCTCCTCGGACGCACGCGCGATGGCCGCGGCGATCTCGGGGAACATGTACCCGTGATAGGTGTCTCGGGTCTGCTCTTTCTCCGGGGTGCCGGCGTACATGCCCTGCATGATGGTGATTGCCAGTCCTGTCGGACTCGGGAATCCGTTGCCCAGGATGTCCCAGTCGCCCGCCTTGCCCTGACGCCACTGCATGATGTCGCCGCCCGGCTCGAACTGCTGCAACGTGGTACGGACGCCGATCGCCGAGAACATTTGGACGACCGACTCCATGATGTCGGTGTCGGCAGCGAACTCGCCCGATTCCCAGATGATCTTGAGTTCCAGATCGGAGATGCCGAGCGCGTCGAGCTCGCCACGCGCCCGCGCCGGGTCGTACGTGTACTCGCCGGTCTCGATGGCGCCGTCGAGGATCGCGGGAATGACGCCCTTGGACGCGGTCGCCGATCCCTGCATGACCTGGTCGATCAGCGCCGAACCGTTGATGGCGTAGGTCAGCGCGCGACGCACCCGAGCATCGGCGAGCGGATGGTCGGCAGGCTTGCGGAAGTTGTAGAACAGCTGGTTGAGCCGGACGCCATCGACCCGGTCGACGACGACGTTCGACAAGCCTTCGAGCTGATCCGCCGCATCGGGCGTGATGGAGTCGATGACATCCACCTCGCCGCTGCGCAGCGTGACGACGCGCGACGACTCCTCGGGAACGAAGCGCACGCGCACTGTCTCGATGTTCGGCGCCGGGCCCCAGTAGGAGGTGTTGCGTTCGAGCGTGTAGTTGCCGGTACCGCGGTCGGCCGACGTCACGACGTACGGGCCGGAGCCGAGCCCGGTCTGCAGTTCCTCGGGCTTGTTGTCGGCCGCCGGCGTGATGAGGATGTTGGACATCAGGTAGTCGAGCACCGGAACGGGCTTGGTGGTCAGCAACGAGAAGCTGGTGTCGTCCATCTGCTCGACCGTCGGCCATTCGGGGAAGAAGCCGCCGACGAACGATCCGTCGACCTCGCTGTACATCCGGATGGCCGTTGCGACGTCCTGCACCTGCACGGGCGAGCCGTCGGAGTACACGGCGCCCTGACGCAGGTGCACGAACCAGCGGGTGGGCTCGACCAGATCGAAGCGGTCGGCGAGGACGAGCTGCGGCTTCAGGTTCGCGTCGATCTCGGTGAGGGCCTGGCGCACGCCGCGCTGCACCGTGAGGGCGGCGTCGAACTGGTTGAGCTTGTTGTCCAGGCTCACCAGCGACCGGTTGAGCGCCAGGCTCACCGTTGTGGGGCCCGGTGTGCCGGTAGGCGTGGCGCACGCACTGGCACCCGCGCCCAACACCACGCCACCACCGAGCAGCATCCCGCCGCGCAGGAGATTGCGGCGGGAGAACTGCTGGTTGAACGGTGATCTGGTCATCGTCGACCTCTCTTCGAACTTCGAGCGTCATGAGGGGTTGCGGGTCAGGAGCGGAGCTGCACTGTGACCGCAAGCACACCTGGACTGTACGCAGGTCTGCACACAACACGCAACTACGAATTACTACTTGCGTGATTCGCGCACAAGTGTCATTGTGAGCTGAGTTACATCGAAGCCCGCGCTCGTGACCAGCCAGCGCAGAGGCATCTCCCGAAAGGTCGTTCGATGCACACCACGAACACATGCGCAGTCCGACGGACGGTGACCCGGTGACCGCCGGCATGATCACGCCCGCCGACGCGCCGGCCGCCGAACCCGCGAAGACGAAGTCGAAGTCCGCGGGCACTGCGCGCTACATCGTCAAGCGGCTCGGTCAGAGCGCGCTCGCGATCTTCCTGACGCTCACTACGGTGTTCGTGCTGATCCGTCTCGCACCCGGCGACCCCGCCTACGCGATGGCGGGCCCGCTGGCTTCCAGCGAGGACATCGAGCGGATCCGTCAGAGCATGGGGCTGGATCAGTCGATCATCACGCAGTACCTGAAGTACCTGCAGGGACTGCTGCAGCTCGATCTCGGAACGTCGTACTCGTTCCAGGCGCCCGCCTTCGACGTGGTGCTCGATCGCCTCCCCTACACACTGACGCTCACGGTCGCCTCGATCGGACTGACGACACTGCTCGCCATCCCTCTCGGTGTCTGGATGGCACGCCGCGCGGACACCCGCCGCGAACTGGGCGCCAACGTCGTCACGATCGCCGGACAGTCGATGCCCGACTTCTGGACGGGCCTGATGCTCATCACCATCTTCGCCGTGGTGATCCCGATCTTCCCGGCCGCCGGCTTCGCGACGTGGTCGTCTCTCGTCCTGCCCATGGTCACCGTCGCCATCCTGCAGATCGCCCTGATCTCCCGCATGGTGCGTCGAGAGATGGTCGGTGCCTTCGGGTCCCAGTACGCGACGGTGGCTCGCGCACGCGGGGTGTCGGAGCGGAAACTCATCTGGCGCTACGCCCTGCGCAACTCGTCCATCCCCGTCCTGACCGCCCTCGGTACACGCTTCGCGTCGATGCTCAACGGTGTCGTGGTGGTCGAGGTCGTGTTCGCCTGGCCCGGTGTCGGATCGCTCGTCGTCCGCGCGCTCGAGACCCGCGACTACCCCCTCATCCAGGCCACCGTGCTCGTCACCGCGGTGCTCGCCGTCCTCGTCCAGCTCCTCGTCGACCTCTGCTACCCGCTTCTGGACCCCCGTGTCCGCCTGGGGAAGGGAACGTCCTAGATGACCACAACACTCGAGCCCCCGCAGGCGGAGCGCCCGTCGGCGGTCACCGCGAAGGACATCGCCAAGGCAGGCCCCACTCGGCGCGCCCGCGACAGCAGACTGAAGATCTGGGTGGGCAGCGTCTGCGCACTCGTCGTGATCCTCCCCGTCGCGTTCGCTCGCGTACTGCCGCTGCAGGATCCGGACGCCACCGATCTCGGAGCTCGCCGTCTCGCACCGCTCACCGACGGCCACCTGTTCGGAACCGACCAGCTCGGACGCGACCTTCTCGCCCGCGTTCTCTACGGCGGTCAGGTGTCACTGCTCGTCGGCATCCTCGCCGTGCTGGTCTCCGGCCTCATCGGCCTGACCCTCGGCTCCATGGCCGGCTACTTCGGCGGCTGGGTCGACACCGTCATCAGCCGGTTGCTCGAAGCGCAGCTGTCCCTGCCGCTGCTCATGATGCTGCTCCTCGTCGTCGCCCTCTTCGGGCCGTCCATCCCGGTCATCACGTTCGTCATCGCGATCGCCCAGTGGCCCGAGATCGCCCGTCTGACACGCTCTCTGGTGCTCGTGGAGCGAGAGAAGCCCTACGTCGCCGCGTCGCGGGTACTCGGACTCGGCAAGGTCGCCATCCTCACGCGCCACATCATCCCGAACGTCATCAAGCAGACCTCGCTGGTGGTACTGCTCCTGCTCGCCCAGGCGGTGCTCCTCGAGTCCGCGCTGAGCTACCTCGGCGCCGGACCGCAGCGACCGTTCGCCACGTGGGGCCGCATCATCTCCGACGGCCAGGACTACATCACGACGTCGTGGTGGCTGGTCACCCTGCCGGGCCTCGTCATCGTGCTCCTCGTCATCGGCGTCAACCTCCTCGGCGACGGTCTGCGCGACCGTCCCGCCGGCTCGGGCCTCAAGGCTCTGCTGGGGCGCTTCGCCATCTCGGGAAAGAAGGCCTGACATGACCGAGTCACTGCTCACCGTCGACGAACTGCAGATCGAGCTGGTCACCGACAACGGCATCGTCCGCGCCGTCGACGGGGTCTCCTTCGACATCGCGCCGGGTGAGACCGTCTGCATCATCGGCGAATCCGGCTCCGGCAAGTCGACCACCGCGATGGGGATACTCGGGCTGCTACCCGACGATCTGGCCGTTCTCTCCGGCCGCGCACGCTGGAAGGGCACCGACATCCTCGGTGACGACAAGGCGCTGCGGAAGATCCGGGGCGCGGACATCGCCCTCATTCCCCAGGACCCGATGACCGCCCTCTCCCCCGTCCACACGGTGGGATCGCAGCTGCGAGAGGCCATCCACCACAGCGGTGTTCGCGGCAAGTCCGCGCAGACCACCCGCGCCGTCGAGTTGCTCGATCAAGTCCACATCGTCAACCCGGCGGACCAGCTGAACAGGTACCCACACCAGTTGTCGGGCGGCATGTTGCAGCGTGTCCTCATCGCATGCGCCCTGGCTGCCGATCCCGACCTCATCGTCGCCGACGAGCCCACCAGCGCACTCGACGTCACCGTTCAGGCCAGCATCCTGGATCTCATGCTCGAACTGCAGGAGCGCACCGGGATCGGCATGCTGCTCATCACCCACGACCTGGGTGTTGCCCGGCTGATGTCCGACCGGATCCACGTCATGAAGTCGGGCCGCTTCGTCGAGAGCGGCGACGCCCAGTCGATGGTCCGCAATCCCCAGAACGCCTACACCAAGAAGCTTCTCGACGCGGTTCCCCAGCTGGGCACCTGGTCGGGCGCACCCGCCGATCAAGGAGTCCCGGCATGAGCCTGTTGACCGTCGACGACCTGGTCGTCGAGTATCCCGTCGCCACCGGCACCTTCCGCGCCGTCGACGGTGTCAGCTTCAGCGTCGACAAAGGCCAAACCCTTGCCATCGTCGGCGAGTCCGGCTGCGGCAAATCAACCATCGCCAAAGCCATCGTCCGGCTCCTGACACCGACGTCGGGACGCATCCTCGTCGACGGTGTCGACATCGCCGGGATGAAGGAGCGAGCCCTCAAGCCCTTCCGCTCTCGCGTGCAGATGGTCTTCCAGGACCCGTACGGCTCGCTGGATCCCCACCTCACGGCCGTCGACATCGTCGGTGAGCCGCTGCGCCTCAAAGGTGTTCGCTCCAAGGCGGACCGGGCTCGACGTGCCGCCGAACTCATCGACCAGGTACAGCTGCCGGCGTCGTCCCTGCACCGCCGTCCCGGCGAGTTCTCGGGAGGTCAGCGTCAACGCATCGGCATCGCGCGCGCCCTGGCGTCCGAACCCGAGATCCTGGTGTGCGACGAGGCCACCAGTGCGCTCGACGTGTCGGTGCAGGCGCAGGTGCTCGACCTGCTGCGCACCATCCAGCACGACACCGGCATCACGTACGTCTTCATCTCGCACAACCTCGGCGTGGTGCGGGAGATCAGCGACAATGTCGTCGTCATGCGCAAGGGCGGCGTGGTCGAGAGCGGCGCCACCACAGACGTTCTGACCAACCCGCAGCACCCGTACACGGCGGCACTGCGCGCCGCGGCACTCGACCCCTCCACGATGGAGGGCGTCAAGCCGCGCTACGTTCTGTCGGGTCGACCGGCACCTACCTCTGGAGTACCCGCATGATGTTCGGCCCCCTGCCTTTCGGTCCGATGGTGCTAGGCACCATGACTTTCGGCGACACCGTCGACCTCCAAGGGTCGCGCGCTCTGCTCGACACCGCACTCGACGCCGGCATCACCCACATCGACACCGCCAACGGGTACGCGGGCGGAGAGTCCGAACGCATACTCGCGCAGTTGCTCGCCGGTCGACGCGACGAGGTCACCCTCGCCACCAAGGGCGGCATGTTCCTCGGCGACGCCGACGGCCACTCGCCCCTGTCACCCGAGGGGCTGCGGCTCGGACTCGAGGCCAGCCTGCGCCGGCTCGGAACCGACCACGTCGACCTCTTCTACCTGCACCAGCCCGACCGCGCGTCGTCGCTCGAGGACACCCTCGGGACCGTCGCGAAGCTCGTGGCCGAGGGCAAGGTGGGAGCGCTCGGCGTCTCGAATTTCGCCGCCTGGCAGATCGCCGAAGTGAATCGCGTGTGCGACGAGGTGGGTGCACCGCGACCCGTCGTCGCGCAGCAGCTCTACAACCTGCTGGCCCGCCGCGTCGAGGAGGAGTACGCCGAGTTCGCCGCCGTCAGCGGCATCACCACGATGGTCTACAACCCGTTGGGCGGCGGCCTCCTCACCGGCAAGCACTCGTTCGACGAAGCTCCCGGCGAGGGACGATTCGGCGATTCGCGCCTGGCCGAGATGTACCGCGAGCGGTACTGGAACACCCAGATCTTCGACGCGATCACGCGCCTGTCCGCGGTGGCGTCGGACGTCGGCATGCCGCTCACCGAGCTCGCCCTGCGCTGGCTGCGATCGAAGCCCCTCACCGGACCGATCCTGTTGGGCGGCTCCAAGACCAGCCACCTGCAGGCCAACATCGACGCACTGGGCCGCGGTCCGTTGTCCGACGACGTCGTCGCCGCGTGCGACGAGGTCGGTGCGGCACTGCGCGGTCCGATGCCTGCCTACAACCGATAGGAACCCTTCATGTCTGCCGCCGATTTCGCCCGTCGCATCCGTTCCCGTGAACGGGCACTGGGCTACTGGTCCGTCATCGACTCCCCCGTCTCCACCGAGTGGCTCGCCCACGTCGGGTGGGACTACATCTGCCTCGATCTGCAGCACGGCCTCATCGGTTACGACGGGATGCTGCGCGGACTCACCGCCATCGACGCGGCGCAGGGCCCGGCCGGACTCGTGCGGGTCGAGTCCAACGACCAGACCTACATCGGCAAAGCACTCGACGCCGGTGCGCGCGGCGTCATCGTGCCGCTGATCGACACCGCCGAGGATGCCGCCCGTGCCGTCTCCTATGTGCGCTACCCACCCGCCGGCGTGCGCTCGTACGGCCCGATGCGCTCGCAGCTACGCGTCGGGCCGCTGCCCGCCGACGCGAACGACGGTGTCGTCGTGCTCGCGATGATCGAGACCCCCGACGGCCTCGAGAACGTCGAGGCCATCTGCGCCGTGCCCGGACTCGACGGCGTGTACGTCGGACCGTCGGACTTGCGCATCGCCGTCGGTGGCGCCTCCCCCTCGGACAGCTCCGTGGACGACGTGTTCGACGCTGCTGTGGTGCGAGTGCAGGAAGCTGCCGCCGCTGCAGGTATCGCGGCCGGCATCCACACCCCCTCCGGCGAGGTCGCGGCGCGGCGTCTGGCGCAGGGCTACACCTTCGCGACCGTGGCCTCGGACCTCACCCACCTCAAGGCCGTGTCCGAGGGGCACCTGAAGGCAGCGCGGGGGTAGTAGTCGGCGCTTCTGCTCCTCTCGAGCTGATGATGCGCGGGATCCCGCGCATTCCGGTGCCGAGAGGAGCAGAAACCCCACCGCTGACACTGCGACCCTCGAATCGCAGAAGGGCCTGTCGGACCACCGCGCTACCTTCTCCCTCCGCATCGACTTCCGGGGGGAATTTATGTGCAACGGGTGCATTTCTGTGCCAGACATCAAGAAGAAAATCGCTCGCCATGGGTGGGCGGTGACGGCGGTCGCGGGCTCGGGACACGAGCACCCCGACTTCGCCTATACGACGGGGCTCACGGAACGCTCACTGCCGGAGCTGATCGTCTACGGACTTCCGCTGCACCTCTCGGGCAGTCTGCTCAACGACATGGCGTCGCAGATGGTGGCGGGGTTCGGGTTGACGTCGGGGATCGTGATCCACAGTGCGTCGGGTGAGGAGCCCGACATCGTCGTCATCCAGGTCGTCACCACGTCGGACATGGTGGTCACCGACGCCCTGTATACGAATTTCACTGCATTACAACTGGTGTGGCCGGATCTGGATGGCCACTTCCCGTGGGAGCCCCAGTACTCGATCTGCGAACACCAGCAGCCGCTCATGGGCGTGGGGTGGGTCTGATCGGTGCGGCCGACGATTCCCGTCGGCCGCACCGACCGATCACAGGGCTGCGATGCCCGCGTAGACAGCGAGTCCCACCAGGACCGCTCCTGTGAGCGCCTGGACCCGACGGTCGACGAGGCACATCAACGACAGGAAGCCGGGCATCGATCCACCGCGTCGGGTGTGCAGGATCGCGAGCGCACTGGGCATGCACCGACCGAGGGAGACTGCGACGAAGACCGCGGCGCCCAGGAT
This sequence comes from Rhodococcus sp. Leaf247, assembly GCF_001426185.1. Lineage (GTDB taxonomy): Bacteria > Actinomycetota > Actinomycetes > Mycobacteriales > Mycobacteriaceae > Rhodococcoides. The sequence continues at coordinate 174,715 of NZ_LMRP01000002.1, forward strand.
CGGCGAGCCGACCGCGGCAACTCCCAGCGCCATCAGGTAGTAGGCACTGGACCTGATGTAGATCAGGAAGCCGGGGCCGATGATCGCGCCGAACAGCAGCGACACCTTCCACGGTTCCATGCTCCGACGGAGGTGGCGCGGAAGTTGCTGTCGACGCATCGGAGTCGGCATACGGAGGACGCCGAGCTCATGCAGTCCGTACAGCAGTGCAAGCGTCGCCCATACGCTGAGAAGGAGGCCCACCGGCACTGAACCGAATGCGAGATGTCCGAGTACGCCGACCGCGACACCGGTCACCGAACCCGTGGCCACCGATCCCAGCGCATGCCACCCCAACCGTCGCATCGGAGTCGACGACCCCGCGCGGCCGGGCTGTTTGGGGGCCACGACGACGCCGGCGACGGACATGCCGCACGTCGACCAGTTGGCGGCCAGAGCGGTGACGGCGCCTGCGCCGATCACCACTCCGGCCAGACCCACCGAGGGACTGGGTGCCGCCACGAGTGCCGCGCCTGCGCCCACGGCTGCCAACGCCGCAGTCAGGCCGGCGCGTGTGCGGACCCCGACGGATCCGGTCAGTGTCGGACGCATCTGCGGCATGTCCTGTTGCAGCGCAGTGTGGTCGATGATGGTGGTCATGATGCCTCCAGTTCTTCGGTCACGTCAGCCGACGTGGATGGTTCCTGACATGTAGGGATGGATGGAGCAGTGGTACTCGACGTCCCCGGCCTCCTCGAAGGTGAACCGGAAGGTGCTGTCGCCGTTGACACCACTGTCGAACACGCCGTCGGCATGGACCTCGTGCAGCAGACCCCCGTCGTCGAACGTCCACTCGACGGTGCCGCCCACCGGGATGTGCACCTCCCGCGGTTCGAACCTGATGTTGCTGATCAGCACTGTCGCGTCGACATCGGGCTCCGACGTGCAGCCCACGGCCAGGAGCAGAACGGCAACAGCGACAACGGTTCTCACTCTTCGACGATCACTGTTCCGAGCATCATCGGGTGCGGTGTGCAGTGGTAGTCGAAGGTCCCGGCCTCGTCGAAGGTGTAGGAGTAGTCGCCCTCGGTCAGGAGCTCGCTCGTGAACAGGCCGCTACTGTCTTCCACGACGTCGTGCGGCAATCCGTTGTCTGCGAATACCCACTGCACCGTCTCACCCTTCTTGATGGTGACCGACGCGGGGTTGTAGCTCATGTTCTCCACCGTGACCGTCGCAGCCGGCGCCGCACTCCCCTCCTCCTCACTGCTGCAGGCGGTGAGCCCGAGAAGTGCCGACAGGGTCGCGAGAAGTACCAGAAATTTCTTCATGACTGTGCCTCTCATCTGATGTACATCATGTTCGCGGTCATTCCCGCTTCGAAGTGATAGGCGTTGTGGCAATGAAACATCCACTCCCCCGGGTTGTCCGCGTCGAACTCGATCGCCAGGGAGGTGCCGGGGAGGACGTTGACCGTGTCCCGGCGCAGGCCGCCGTAGTCGGGTATCGCGAAGGTGTGTCCGTGCGTGTGCATCGGGTGCCACATGGTGGAGGTGTTGGTCATCGTGATGCGCACGCGCTCGCCCTGCTTCATGACGAGCTTGCCCGCGTCGGCTCCGGCCATCGCCCACACGTAGCGGTCGCCCGCCTGCAGCAGATCGACCCGGTAGTCGCGGTCCACCGGCTTCGAGGACAGAACGACGCTCTCGGCCGGGCGGAGGTCACTCTCGAGGACCAGTTGCCGCGACAACTCGGGGATAGTGCCCCCCACATCGGGGTTCGCGAGAGGCGCCGCGTCGGTGCTCCGCAGCACTGTCGACGCGTACCCCGGCCGACCTTCGACCGCGGCGACGACGGGCCACGCACCGGAGGCAACGGTCACCGTGACGTCATAGCGCTGCGCCATGCCGATCAGAATGGCGTCCGTCTCGGTGGGCACCACGTCGTAACCGTCCACTGCCACCACTGTCAGCCGGTGACCGGCGACGGCGAATCGATACGGCGTCTCGGCACCTGCGTTGATGATGCGCAGTCGCAACCGGGATCCCGGCGCAGCCTCGATCACCGCCGGATCGTTCGGAGGTCGGCCGTTGACGAGGTGCATCGGGTAGGCGATGTGCTGGGTCATACCGCCGAGGACGGCGGAGTCGCCGTGTCCGCCCGAGGTGAGCGACGTCGCCACCGCCGCGTCGTCGGCACCGATGGGAGCCGGCATGGCTGCGCCTCCGCCGTGGCCGGCATGTCCGCCGCTGAGAGCAGGGTTGAGAGCAGCCATCACGGCGTCGGGTGTCGTTCCCATCCCGTCGACCCAGTCGTCCAGCACGAGAACGGCATCCGCGTCGGCACCCGACGCATCGTTCGGATCTTCGACGACCAGAGCACCGAACAGACCGCGATCGGCCTGCAGGCCCGAGTGCGAGTGATACCAGTAGGTTCCGGGATCAGGAGCGACGAAGGAATAGTCGAACGAAGTTCCCGACGCGATGGCGGCCTGCGTCACCGGTGGTACACCGTCCATGTCGTTGCGGACGCGGATGCCGTGCCAATGGATGCTGGTGTCGGCGGGAACACCGTTGTTGATCGACGCGGTCAGAGTGTCTCCCGCGCTCAGCCGCAGTTCCGGTGCAACGGCACCGGCGCCGTAGGTCCACGTGTTCACCAGTCGGCCGCCGAGGTCGACGGTCGAGAGACCCGCGGCGAGTGCGAACGAGGCGGTCCGACCCGTCGACGTCCGCGCTGCCTCGGCCGCAGCAACTTCCGGGTCCGTGGGCGAGATGTAGTCGAGCTTCTCGCCGGAGCCGGATGCAGATCCGGAATCGGAACTGCATCCGGCCACACCGAGTGCGCCGATTCCTGCCAGGCCTACGCCGGCTGCCGCCAAGGACAGGAACCGTCGGCGATCGAGCATCGACCGGGGTGCCGGTCGAGTCATTCGATCACCTCGGGAGTGATCAACGTCGTCACCGCGTTCACGTTGCCGTCGAGGTCGACGGACGAGACCTGCTCGCCGCTGGTGGCATCGAAGCCCACCAACTTCTGCGGAGCTTCACCGTCGACTTCCGCGCCGTCGCCCAGCACGTAGAAGGTACGACCGTCCACGCTGTACGCCATGGAGGTGAAGCTCTCGATCCCGATGTCGGCCAACGAGTACGACCGAACGGGTGCGAGGTTCGCGGCGTCGAACACCACCACCTTGGCCACCGAACCGCCACGTGCGGAGTCCGGGTGAACGATGCTGTCGGTGTAGGTGACGGCGAGACGAGTCCCGTCGGCGTTGATGACATTCTCGGAGAACCGGCCCGACGGATCACCGGCGTTGCCGACGGGAGTGACGGGTGCGGTCGGAAGGCCGTCGGAGAAGTCGAACACGAAGACGTCACCGTTCTCGCTCACGAGCAGAGCCTTCGACGCGTCGGCAGCGAACGTCGTCTTGCGGGCGCTGACGAAGTCGTCGGGCAGGACCTTCTCGCGGCCCACCTCGGTGGGCACTCCGTCGTCACCGATGTTGATGTGCAGCAACTCTCGGGTGTCTTCGCACACGCTGTAGAGGTCGTGACCGACCATCCATGTGAACGGGCCACACCCCACGATGCGAAGAGCACCGCTTTCCGTACCCGCTTCCAGGTCGACCACCCTGATTCCGTAGAGGCCGTCGTCCCAGCTGACGAAGTACTTGCCGTCCGAGGTCACGGCGTTCGAGCCTTCGCGCGAGTGCACTCGGGCTACATCGGGAAGGACGGCTTCCTTCGGTTCGAGCAGGTTGCCCGAGTACGTACTGACGACGAAATCCGCAGCGCCGCGGGATCCACGCGGGCGCCAGACCTCGGCCGCGAGAACGGCAGGGTCGCTGGGCGTCTCGCCGACGAACCCGTGAACCACGGGGTCCCAGATGCCGGGACCGACAGTGACACGGGTGGTGATGTCTCCGGATGCCGGGTCGATGGCGTTGACCGTCATCTCGAGTTTGCCGAAGCCGCCCTCGATACCCAGAATCTGGTCGGCGCCGATCGGCGTGATCTCCCCGACGTGCAGCGGTTCGGGAATCTCGCCGGTGATCTCCTGGTCCTCGGTTCCGAGCCCGATACCGTCGCCCGGCGCCGTGAAATCGACGCTGGGATAGGTCACGTCGGTCGACGACGCGGCATCCTCGGTGTCGTCGCTCGAGGAACTGCACGACGTCACGGCGAGCAGTGCGGCCAGGGGCGCTGCGACGAGCAGCGCAGAACGTGGTCGCCTCACGAGCCCGCACCCACCTTGGGCCGCGCTGCCGGACGTGCCTGGCAGTCGGCGCCGACGATCGGGGCCATGGTGCACGTGTACGCCTGGGATTCGTCGGATACGCACCAGATGATCTCCTGGTCGTAGCTGCCGCTGACCGGGTTGTACATCGTCGCCTGCATGTCCGGTTCGCCGCAGAAAGCGTTGGAGCAGCTCGGTGCACCGCAGCAGTCGTAGTAGGCGATCAGGTAGGTCTTGCCGTCGGCCGGGTTGGTACAGCAGCCCACCCAGAACTCCGCACCGGGCTTCGACCCCGGGGCGCAGGTGGTGAGTCCACCGCCTTCACATGCAGCACAGGACGTTCCGTCCATGCTGCACCACCGCCAGTAGTCGCATTCGGCCGGATTCGATCCGGTGTACTCGGGTACCTGCGGTTCCGGGGTGGGCGCCGCGGGAGTTTCCTGGGCATAGGCACGCGAGACCGGGAGCGAGCTCACGACGGCGACTCCGGAGGCTCCCAGCGTCCAGCGGCCGATCCTCGAGATCATCGATCGGCGCGACACGCGTTCGGACAGTCTGCGGCCGGACCTGCTGGCGAAACTTCCGCCTCGTCCTGCCATCCACTCCGCCTGCTCGGCGACGGTGTTCTCGTCGACAGGGAAGCGCTGCTCGGTGCCGGCCGCGGACTGCGGATCGTGTGGGTGCGAGTGTTGGTCCATGTGCTCTCCGCTCGAGAAGTGGGGGTGGGAAATGGTCAGGCGACGCCCGCGCGGTTCGCGGCGGCGCGGGTATGGAGGTGCTGGAGCGACGGGGTGTCGGATTCGAGTGCGTTGAGCAGACTTTCGACCTGGGCCATGTGGTTGCAGAGGCCCTTGGCTTTGATCTTCCCGTGCTGGTCGAGCATCACTCCGAAAGGTGTGGTGCCCACCTGGTACGCGATGCCGACGTCGCGGCCGTCGACGTAGCTCATCTCCGAGCCGATGCCTGCGCCGGCGAGGAACTCGGCGTGCTCCGCGGGGGTGCCGTCCGAGATCATCACGATGTCCAGGTCACCTTCGCCCTTGGCCATCGACTTCATGCCCGGGAGAAGGGATTTGCACGTCGAGCATCCAGGCGCCGTGAAGAGGAGCAGCTGCGGACGGTCTCTGTGTCCGCCGACGCTGACCGTCCGACCGACATGGTCGGTGAGACCGTGGAAGGTCGGCCCGACCTGTTCGATCTTGGGCCCCGTGTCCATCATGCGAGCCCCCAGTGGACCGAGCCGCACCTGGACGCGGCCGATCTCCCGAGCGAGACCCAGAATCATCAACAGCAGGACGGCAACGGCAACGGTCAGGACGAGAACCATGGTGACGAGGAAGACGGTCATCGAAGAGCCTTTCGGAAATCAGTAACGGCTGACGGACGAGGTGGCGCGGAACTCGATCGCCGCGTTGGTGAGGTAGTCGTCGATAGGGCGACGACCGAAGGACATGACCGACCGGGCGTACAGGGCGACGCACACCATGCCCACGACGAAGAGTCCGACGGCTGCACCGGCGACTCGGTCGACGACACCGAGCTGGGGCGTCACCGTCACCACTGCCGCGGCGAGAGCGAACCCGGCGGCCCGCGCGGCGTGCCACCACCCGATGTGCGGGATTTCGTCGCCGCCGGCGGCGAAGGCGAAGCACCCGCAGTCGAGGTCCCGGCGACCACGCGCCAAGTTGACTGCCAGTCCCACGAAGAACGCCGCGAACAACGCTGCGGCGGCGAGACCACTCAGGAACGGTGCGATTCCGAGAACCAGCGCGCACCCCACTGCCACCTCGGCTGCGGGCAATGTCCTGCCGACGACGGTCGCGGCCGCGTCGGGAAGCAGTCGGTAGCCCTTGACAGCGCGTACCGTCCTGCCGTCGTCCTTCAGTTTCGGAACTCCGGCGACGAGAAGAATCCCGCCGACGATGCTCGACAGCGCGGCCCAGAGCATCGCTGCCCCCTCTCGTCCGTGTCGACGCCGTCCCGTCGATCGGTCCGGCTGAGAAACAGCATGAAAGGCGGATGCGTCGAAATCGCTGCGTGTGCGTTACGTGCTGCGCCGCTCGACGTGGACCCCGAATTGTCACCTAAGGCCAGGTCAGGGCTCCGCCACAGGCGGTCGTGTGGACGACGTCACCTGGCGAGCGGCCGCGATCCGCGACTTTGACGACCGATTCCCACTTGGCACACCCACCGCTGTCATCACGGAAACATGAAGGAAACGGTCGAGTCGTACAGTGCGTTTTCCTGATGCCCGACGACCCGAAGGACTGATCGATGAACACCAGCTCGCTTCGGGCCGCGCTCGATCAGGCCGCCGCAGCGGATCACTCGGCCACTCCTGTGTACTCGCCGTTGAGTGCACTCGGACGGCGCCGACTGACTCCGATCGACTTGTTGGGTCAGTCGCTGTCCACGATGGCGCCCGCCACGTGCATGGTGTTCATCGCGTTGTGGATGTCGACGGTCGGCGCCGGAGTCGGTGGACTGCTCGCGATCATCGGCGCCACGCTGGTCATGGCCCTCGTCGCCCTGTGCATCCGCCAGTTCACTGTGCGACTCGCCGCGTCCGGGTCGCTCTACAGCTTCGTCGCGCACGGACTCGGACGGCGTGCGACGTTGACGACGGCCGCGGCCCTGCTGGTCGGATATCTGGGTGTGTCGATCTCCGTGTTGTCCAATGCCGGCGACAACCTGATGCGCGTGGCCGACGTGACGGGTGTCGGCCTCGGCGGCGACTACACACTCGCGGCGTGCGCAGCGATCGCCGTCGTCGTGGCGCTCATCGCCGTTCGGGGCGTCCGATTCGCCACACGGACGATCCTCGTCATCGAGTTGTGCACTCTCGCAGTGATCGTCGTGTTGCTGTTCCGTGCGCCTGTCGCCGTCGACGTGTCGACGCAGTGGTCGGCGCCCGTCGGATTCGCCTTGTTCCTTGCGATGCAGACGGTCCTCAGCCTCGCAGGCTTCGAGAGCGCGGCATTCTTCGGTCCGGAAGCACGTACTCCGCTGCGCTCGGTGTCCCGCGCGGTCCTCCTGTCTCCGATTCTGGTGGGAGTGCTGTACGTCTTCGCGGGATGGGCGGGGATGACAGGTCATGCGGGCACTCTGCTGAACGCGTATTTCGGCGGCGTCGATTCGGGCGTGGGCTCGCTGCTGGTCGTCGCCGTGAATGTCGGTGTGTGCTCGTCATGGATTGCCTCCACGCTCGGATTTGCCCAGGCCGGTTCACGACTCGTCTACTCGATGAGTGTCGAACGCATCGTTCCGGGCGTCTTCCGACACGTTCACGCTCGATGGAAGACGCCCTATGCGGCGGTCGTGGTGTTCGTCGGCGCGTCGATGATCGGCGCCCTGTTCCACGACCCCGACGAGGTGGCGAGCAGTTACGACGTGGTGGTCGAGGTCGCGCTCATCCTGGGATACACGATGGTCGCGTTCGCCGCGGTCAACTTCCTGGCGCGGATCGGCGAACACACGACGTGGACCCGGCTGTGCGGCGCGTTCGCGGCCGGCGCCGGAACCAGCCTTCTTCTGTTCGTCGTGGTCCAGTCCCTCGATACCTGGTTCTACGTGGCGTGGTTCGTGATCCTCGGCGGCTCGGGAACGGCGTGGTACGCGATCCTGGAGCGGTGGCGACCGGCCAGCATCAGGTCCATCGGGGTGTTCGACAGTATCGAAACTGCCGATCTCTTACCGGGGTCCGCAGAGCTGGCCGTCGACGCGGACGGCAGGCCCGTCCTGAGCGCTCCTCGTCACGGGCGGTAGCGGTGGTGACGCAACGCAACGACGCACAGGAGCGCACGGGCTTCGGCGGTCAACAACCCAAGGCCGTACAGAAGGCCCTCGCGATGCTCGAGGCCGTGGCATACCTGGGGCCCGGTGCGACCGCCAAACAGATTGCGGCACACACGCATGTCCCACCGGCAACCGCGTATCGCATGTTGAACTTCCTGGTTGCCGACGGCTTTCTGGTGCGCGTCCCGGACCTGTCGGGCTTCGCGCTCGGGAGGCGTACCTCGGAACTTGCCTACGCTGCCACCACCTCTGCGCCGACCCGGACGGTCGCGGACGTTCTGGGCGCCATGCGCGCCGAGACCCGATACGGCCTCTACGTCGCGTCGTTCCGCGGCGGAACTCTGCGCATGGTGGACACCGACCCCGATCACGAGGCAGTGTCCGCCTCCACGATCATGCGGAACCCTCATGCCCACGCCGTCGGAAAGCTGATGTTGGCGTACTACCCTCGGACGCGGGAGCCGTTGCGGGCCATCACCTCGCACACCCTGATCGACGACGTCGACCTCCGCGCTGATCTCTCGACAGTTCTCGCCACGGACGTCGCCGTCGAGAGCGACGAATCACGTATCGGACGAGCAGCGTTGGCGGTGCCCCTGCGAGATGCGCACTCCGATGTCGTCGGCGCTCTGTGTCTGCAGGGGGCGTCGGGCAGATTCACACGGGACAGTCGGGATCTCGTCGACTTCCTGCGTGCGGGAGCCGACGAGCTCCACGGGTTGATCTAGCCTCGGTCAGGAAGACACCCGCTGCTCGACCACGTAGTCGTCGAGGTCCGCTTCGCGTGTCATCTGCCAGTAGTCGACGATCCTCCAGGGCAACGTGGAGACCACGCGGCCGGCGTCGTTGCGGTACCAGTTGTCCATCCCCTCGTGGGTCCAGATCATGCGGGAATGCGCGTCGTCGTGCCGCCGGACGTAGTCCTGCTCAACGTCGGGCTTCACCTCGACCACGTCGATGCTCTGCTCGGTCATCGTGGACAACAGGTCGATGATGTAGCGCACCTGACATTCGGCGATGGTGATGTAGCTGCCGCCGTGTCCCAGAACGGTTCCCGGTCCGCAGGTGATGAACAGGTTCGGGTAGTCGGGCACCGTGATCCCCAGGTAGGCGTGGGCGTCCTCGGGCCCCCAGGCCTCGCGGATCGACCGTCCCGATCGGCCCCGGACATCGATGGGGGTGAGGAGCTTGTGCGTCTCGAAGCCGGTCGCGAGGATGACGACGTCGACCTCGGCCGCGGTGCCGAAGCGTCCCCTGACATGGCGGGAGTCGATGGAAGTCACCGACTCCGCGACCAGCGTGACGTTGTCGCGTGTCAGGGCCGCGTACCAGCCGTTGTCCAACAGCATCCGCTTGCCGAAGGGTGGGTAGTCGGGCAGCGCCTTGTCGATCAGGTCCGGCCTGCCGGCGAGCTCCTTCTCGATGTACCGCGTGAAGACGCGGCGGTGCGCATCGTTGACCGCGTTGACCGACGCCGACGGGTGCTCCCAGTCGGGATCGACCTGCAGTGAGGGATGGACGCGGTCGTTGAAGTTCCACGCGAGTCGCGCCCGGTACCAGAGCCGGTAGAGCGGCACGGTGTCCATCAGGAAGTTGACGTCGTCGTCGATGGGCTCGAAGTAGACATCGCTCGACGCGACCCACTGCGGCGACCGCTGGAAGACGGTCGCGTGCGCCACGATCGGCGCAATCGCCGGAAGTACCTGCATCGCACTGGCTCCGCTGCCGACGATGGCAACGCGTTTGCCGGTCAGGTCGAGATCGTCCGGCCACTGAGCAGTGTGGAAGATCGGGCCCTCGAACGTCTCGAGCCCCGGGATGGGCGGCACCTTCGGCTTGTTCAGCTGGCCGGTCGCCGTGATGACGACCGAGGCGGTGAGGACCTCGCCGGTCGTCGTCTCGACTCTCCAATGTCGCCGGTCCGCATCCCACTGCGCCGTCGACACCTCGGTATCGAACCGGATCCGATCGTTCAGATCGTGCTGCGAGGCAACATCTCTGAGATATTGCCAGACTTCGTCTCGCTTGCCGAAGTGCGACGTCCAGGCACTCGGCGCGAACGAGTACGAGTACAGGTGGCTCGGGGTGTCGACACCGGCACCGGGATAGGTGTTCTCGAACCATCCACCCCCGACATCGGAGTTCTTCTCCAGCACCACGTGTTCGATCCCCGCCTCACGCAGCCGGATCGCCGCCAACATCCCGGAGACACCCGCGCCGATGACGATGACGGACAGATGCGTCGCGGCGGCATGACGGGGTTCCGGACGGGCGAACCCCATGTCCTCGGCGATCATCTCGGCGAACTCCGCAGGCACGGGTTCACCGACGGCCGCACTGATCATCTCGACCAACTGCTCGTCCGACGGTGTGGGGACTGCCACCGGAGCGCCGTCGGACCACGCGACGATCGCGTCGACGGCCGCGGAACGGATTTGGTTCGCGATATCGGGGCCGAATCCGCCGCTGTCGTTGTCGTCCATACCCCGGCTGCGCGTCGGGCGGTACGGCGCCTCGAGCCAGCGCCGGTCGCCCGTCAGTTGGAAGAGCACCGCGACAAGGCTGGGCATGTTCGCGGACTCGACCGCGCGACCTACTCGCGACCGGTCGATGACGGGTGTTTCGGACGTCGACACGTGCCCTCCCTCGGCGGTCCATCCGGGACCTTCCTCGAACTAACCACAGTTAGGCAACAGTCGGCAAGAGGTCCCGATGACTCGGACGATCTGCCCGAGAAGTCTTGACAATGTGTCCTGCGCCACAGCATGCTGCGATACATAACCTAACGGTGGATAGGCGAAGGGACTCTCATGGAACTGGTCGAGGCAATGCGCACCACAGGAACGTGTCGGCGATACAAGAGCGACCCGGTGCCGGACGAGGTCTTCCGCAGCGCCTTCGACCACGCCCGCTTCGGACCCCAGGGCGGCAATCGCCAGCCGGTGCGCTGGATCGTCGTCCGCGACGCCGCCCGTAAGCAGGCCCTCCAGGATCTCTACCTGCCGATGTGGGACGCATACTTCTCCGGCATCACGGGCGGCACCGTCGCCGTCGGCGCACTCCCGAAGACCGTGCAGGATGCCGACTACTTCGCCCGCCATCTCGCGGAGGTTCCCGCAATCGTGGTCGTGTGCGCAGCGCTCGACGGACTTCACCCCACCGACCACGAACTCGGCCGACTGTCCGTCGTCGGCGGAGCGTCCATCTACCCCACCGTGCAGAACCTCTGCCTGAGCCTGCGCGATCAGAGCGTCGCTACCGCCGTGACCACACTCCTGTGCCACGAGGAACCCGCGATCCGCGAGATGCTCGCCATTCCAGACGACTACATCACCGCGGCTCACATCGCCGTCGGCTACCCGGAGAAGAAGTTCCCCACCAAGCTGACCCGCAGCCCCGTGGAGGAAATCGTCGCGCTGGAGTCCTTCTCGCAGCCCATGTTCACCGACACTCTGTCCACCGCTCCGGCGATCTGACAAGGACTTTCGTGCCCGGACTCGCCCCGCAGCATCGTTCACTCACCGGCCGCGCCACCATCGGAGATCAACTTCGACGGCACGCACGGACCCAGCCCGACAAGACGGCCTTCATCAGCTACGACGCCGACGGAGCGCGACAGGTCACCACCTACGGTCAGCTGGACAGCCGCGCCAACCAGTTCGCGAACCTGCTCCTCGACATGGGCGTGGGTCCGGGCCAGCGCGTGGCGTCCATGGCACGCAACAGTATCGACGTCGTCGTCGCGTACTACGGCTCGCTCAAGGTCGGGGCCGCCTTCACCGGAATCAACGTTCTCTACCGTGCGCCCGAGGTGCGGCACCAGCTCGAGCACGCAGAACCCACGGTCGTGGTAGCAGGTGCCGAATTCGAAGACATCGTGAGAAGCGTTCTGCCGGAGGGCACGACGCTGATCATGTTCGGGGAAGAGTACGCACGCCTGACCGCCGAGACGCCGGACAGCGAGCCGGTCGTCGAGATGGACGAGAACGACATCGCGATGGTCATCTACACATCGGGGACGGAAGCTGCGCCGAAGGGCGTGATGATTCCTCACCGCAACTTCCTGATCTCGACTGCTCCGGCATGGAGTTGGGGACTGAGGACCGGTCCGGAGGACACGTGGCTCTTTGTCATGCCGTTCCACACCATTGCCGGCCTGGGATCCATGACGACCTTGACGCTGATGGGCGCGACACTCGTTCTTCCCGCGACCGCCGACCCCACGACGTCGCTTCGGATCATTGCCGACGAGAAGATCTCCGTCATCGCGCAGACCCCGACGTTCTACTTCGCCCTCGCACGCGAATCCACGTTCGGTCCCGACTCGGTCGGTCAGGTCCGCCGGTGCCTCACCTACGGCGGCCAGGTGTCGCCGAACACCATCTCCGCGTGGGCGTCTGCCGCGCCCGAGGCCATCTGGGGAACCTATTGGGGGCAGTCCGAACTGTCCCAACTCGGCTCGGTGGGATGGTTCAGCACTCTCGACGACATCCCCGACGGCGACGCCTCCTGGATCGGCAAGCCGGTCACGCACCTCGAGGTCAAGGTCGTCGACCCGGACGGACAGGAATGCGAGATCGGCGAGTTGGTCTGCCGCACACCGTCGGTGATGCTCGGCTACTTCAAGGACGAGGCGAGGACGGCTGAGGTCTTCCGCGACGGGTGGGTGCACACGGGCGACATGGTGCGTGTCGACGCCGCGGGGAACCTCTTCTTCTACGATCGTATGAAGGACATGATCAAGTCGGGGGGTATGAACGTGTCGAGCCAGGAGGTGGAGCGCGTCATCCACGCCCATCCGCAGGTAGCGCGGGCAGCTGTTGTCGGCATGCCGGATCCCTACTGGTCCGAAGCCGTCACTGCATTCGTCATCGCGGCAGATGGGACGACGCCCGATCCCGACGCCATCATCGAGTTCTGCCGCACCGAGCTGGCGTCGTACAAGGCGCCGAAGTCGGTCCACGTAGTCCGCGAACTTCCGGTCGATGCGCAGGGCAAGATCCTCAAGCGCGAGCTCCGCGCCATGGCCGTCGTCGAGGATCCTGTGTGAGCACGCCCGACGACGGACTCGACGCACCACGGGCCATTCGTAGCCGTCGCCGCAAGACCGACATCGCATCCACGGCCGCACAGATCTTCGCTCGTGACGGATATGCCAACGTCGGCATGCGGGACATCGCCGACGCCGTCGGCATCCGCGGCGCCAGCCTGTATCACCACTTCACGTCGAAGGAAGAGATCCTCTTCGCCATCTGCCTCACGGTGACTCAGGAGCCGACAGACGACACGTTGCCGCTCCTCGACGCCCCCGGCACGCCGACCGAACGCCTGTCGAGCCTGGTCAGGGCCCATCTGCGGCACCTCACACGGCGGCGCGTCGAGTACATCGTCGGCCTGCACGAACTGGCATCGCTGATCCCGGAACACCGAGCCACGATCGAGGACTATCGCCGCCGATACCAGCGTCGAGTGCGCGACGTCATCGTGGCAGGGATGCGGACCGGCGAATTCACCGTGCCCGACGCCCGCCTCGCCGCGTTCGCGATGGTGGACATGCTCAACGGCATCAGCGCCTGGTACCACGAGGACGGTGACATGAGCATCGACGACATCGCCGATGCCTACGTCGATCTGGCCGTCGGACGCCTACTCGGGGGGACTCCACACGCATAGCCCACGACGCCCTCGGTGCACGGTGTTCCAGCCCACCGAAACGTGTCGGTGGGCTGCTGTAAACAGTGAGTAGGCAGACGGATATTTCCTGCCGGCGACGCTCGGTTCTCCGACGTCGAGCTAGCTGTTCGCACAGAATCGAGAACCACATGGACCACGACAGTCGCGGCTTGGGCGGTATCCCCGCCGGCAATCCCGGTTTCACTATCGCAGTCGAGATCGACCGACCCTTCGACCAGATCGAACCGGACGAATATCTCCGGCTGCTGCACCTGGTCGGTGACGACGCGGCCAGGATCGACCGTTCCCTGCTCGGTCACGCACGCGTCGTCCTCGACGTACCCGGTAGCGGATGGTGGGTCTCAGGGCAGGCCGCTCTCCATGCTGTCGACAGGCTCGCGAAGGAGTGGACCGTCCTCGGTGTCGAGACGAGCAGATCGGACCTCTGGTCCACTAACCCCCACATGGCCGACAGTCGCCTACCCCGCACTCGCCGACTGCCGGCGAGTGAGGGCACGCGGTACACCGTCATCATCGAGGTCGAGCCCTTCGATGCCGATCACGGCGCTATCGAGCTCGCCCGGCACTTCCCGTTCGGCGAGCGCGCCGACGCCGTCGTCGCCGAGAACGGACTCGACCACATCATCGTGTCGAGGCGCGACCGCGACGTGTCCTGGGCCTGCCAGCTCACGGCAAAATCCTTGCACTCCATCAGCGGTGAGTGGTCCATCACGCGCATCAGAGCAGTCGAGACCGCGGTGTGGAAACGGGAGCACTCTCGTCCGCGCGTCGACAGACGACCGACTGCAATCCCGCAGTGGCAGTACGCACTCCGCATCGACGGCACCAGATGCGTCGTCGTCACCGACAAGGATGTCGACCTGGACAACTGGTACGCGAAGTACACCAACTCGGACGGTATGTCCGGCGTCGAGCAGTTCTTCCACGGCCCCGCTTGGTTGACCGACGACGGCATCGCGAACCTTCAGAGGAACGGCGACGCCATCGACGCATGGATCGCTCCCCTGCCCAGCGGTGGCCTACTCGACAACATCACCGACGGATACGGCCGAGTTCTGCCCGTCGACGATTCCGACGGCACCGCAGCATGGTTGATGGAATCGATGTACGACAAGCCCGCCGGACTGATCATCGAACTCGGTCCCAACGACTACGACCCAGACGACGAGGGGGACGTGTTCAACGCGCAGATCCACGTCCTCGACGACGGTGTCTACATGGTGCGACGATCGCGAGCCGTTCTCCAGCGACTCCGACTGGCCGACCATGGTGTCGAGGGGTTGGAACTGGACCTCTGGCATCACGACGATCATTTCGACGACTGCACGGACGGCTACCTGTTCACCCGTGATACGCATTTGATCGCCAACGCGTGCGTCGCGTGGTTCCGCCAGAACGGAGTCACGGACAAGCGCAGTTCCCTGGGATGCTCGTACGAATTCGTCGACCACCTCCCCCGCACTTCATGACCTCCGACCGAAAGGACACCATGCCGTCGACGTCCGACGCCCTCACCCGCGCAGTGCGCGATGTTCCTCTGAAAGACATGGATCCATCGCTGCTCGCCCACGCCATCCGCTACGAGGTAGGTGGCCACGGACTCGACACCTCCTCTCTGCAGGACGCGCTCGCTGTCGCGTCGTACGCACACCTGACGCAACGGCGTACTGCGCGCGGTGATCAGATCAACGACCCCTACATCACGCATCCGTCTCGAAATGTGCTGAGACTGAGCAGGTACGGGTGCTCGGACCTCGACGTTCTGGTGGCTACCGCCCTGCACGACACCGTCGAGGACCAGGCGGACCGCATCGTCGAGGTACTCGGCGGCTCGACTGCACTCGGCGCTATCGAGACCCACTTCGGCGCGGAGGTCGCCAGGCTCGTCGATGCCGTGACCACTCCGCCGAAGAACGGCCGGGATCGCGCAACGCAGTACGCCGAACACGTGACGACAGTAATCCGCGACCCGAAGGTTTTCCTGGTCAAGGTGTCCGACTTCGTCGACAACGCCGGCAGCCTGAAGTACCTCGCAGACGAGGCAAAGCGAGCCAAGCTGCTGCGCAAGTACGCGCCGCTCGTCGAGATCTTCGAGGCTGCCGCCACCGAGCACGGCGAGGCGCTCGGTCTCACGGCGGACGGGATGCAGGAATTGCGCGGTCACCTGGCGTCGATCAGGGAACAGACCAGTGGCTGATACCGCGTCATTCCAACCAGACGCGATCTGCGAAGCCACCGCGCCGCTCCCGCTTGTCCGCCGCTAGGGCGGCCACATCAGCCATCGTGAGCCCTAGGGACGTCGCCAGACAACTAACGACCTCGAACACGTCCGCCAGCTCTTCCGGCCGGTCGTCGCGACCGGCGCGTCGGAACTCGTCGGCCTCCTCCATCAGCTTCTCGGCGAGTGCCAGCTCGAACTCGTGTGTGTCGAGCTGTCGCGTCCGAGGTATACGGCCCGACTGCTCGATGATGTCGGGAATCAGATCGCGAACGAGTTTGCCCATATCGCTAAGTTTGATGCCATGCACCCGCGCACGCCAACCGACGCCCTGACGCTCGGCCAACATCTGGTCAGTGTTCTGGACAGCGGGGCACGAGTCGCGACCTACAAGCTCGCAGTCCTGGTCGCTCTACTCGAGTACTGCGTCGAACACGTTCCTGCGGAACAGGATGCGACCATCGACGTCGACTTGACGGACCTCGCGGAACGCGTCATCGCCCTCTATTGGCGTCAGGTGCGCGACTTCGAGGGCGTGTACCTCCGGCAGTCGTCCAACCGGATCGCGAAAATCCCGGATGCGGTGCGGCAGTTGGCCGCGCAGACCCGGTCGTTCGGCCGCGATCTTCCTCTCGAGACCGCGGCCGCTTCGGCACCCGAACTGTGGGAGAAGACGGTCGACACAGTTCGGCTGACCATGATCCAACAGCCACTTCATCGCCTGCAGAAGGTTCCGGGCGCCTCGACCCACTCGACGTTTCTCTACGACGATTCCTGGATGAACGACGCGGTGGGCAGGAAGCGGATCGCAGAAGTCGGTAATCGCATCACCCTGTATCCGGGTGTCGCTTTCGGCCTCGCGCGCTTGTCCGGTCTTCTCAAGCCAGGTTTCTTGCTTGCATGGGTAGACGACGTGCGTCGAATGAACCCTGCATTGTCCGACGGCGTCCCAGACTTCGAGGGGCATCTCTTCGGCCAGGACCGCATCGCTCTGCAGAGACCACGGCAGGTCCTGATCGACGAGTACGGGGACCGCTGCTTCTACTGCGGATCACGGGTGGGGCCGGCAGCCCATGTCGACCACGTCCTGCCCTGGTCCCGAGTCGGACTGGACGGACTGGCCAACCTGGTGCTCGCCTGCTCGCGGTGCAACACGAGCAAATCCGATCTGCTCCCTGAACGCACCCACGTATCTCGAGCACTGGATCGCGATCCCGATCGATTGACAAGTCTGGCCGCGGCCATCACGTGGCCAGTTCAGTACCACCGAGTCGTCACTGCTGCTCGGGGTCTCTACGCCACTCAGCCCGATGCGTCACCGCTGTGGCGCGCGCCGGGCGACGTCGTTCCCCTCACTCGGGATGTCACGTGGCTGCACTCGAAAGTAGTTTTCCACGGCTGAGTCTCACGGCGTCAGCAACGACCTTCAGGCCGCGAGGGTTGCGCCACGCGCGGATGGTGGTGCGGGCGCTGATCAGTCGTCGACAACGACTCCGTACCGGGTTGCCAGAGCGGCGAGACCATCGTCGTACCCCTGCCCCACTGCTCGGAATCTCCACGCGGTGCCCCGCCGGTAGATCTCGGTCAGAATGAGACTCCGCTCGGTAGTTGCGGCATCCAACACTGCAGTCGCGATACGCGATTCGGGCGTGGAGAGCGAGATGGACACCGCACCGACATCACCGAACGTGTGCTCGTTCTCGATCGCCGCGGCGATCACGATGCGCTCGATGTCGTCGGGCACGGCACTCAGATCGATGCGGACGCCCTGCTCGCTGTCCCCGTCGAGGGACAGCACCACTGCCCCGTCGGACGTCGACGGGGCGTTGTAGAACACGAAGTCTTCGTCGCTGGACACCACGTCATCCGCTGTCGTCAGGAATGCGACCACGTCGACGGCGATGGGGTCGGCGTCGGCGGCGCGCCATGATGCATCCACAGTCACCACGGTGGTGTTCTCCGGCAGATCGACGACGCCGCCCCGCGGAACGAGTGGGGTCAGTGTCCGCCGGGTCCTCACCTCGATGCGCGGAGTCACCTCGTCGAGGTTCAATGCTCTGTCCACGTCGATCGAGGACAGCGTCGTCAACTGTCGTTCCCGTACGCGCGGCATACGCGGGTCACCGTCGCCGTGGGACAGCAGGAGTACGTCGGTCACGCCTGCACTCAGATTGACGGCAGGGGTGGCGCCCAGTTGGATCAATCGCGACCGCATGAGCACCGACTCGGCGTGGGATCCGCCCATCACCAGGACACGGCGAGTCGACCAGGGTGCGGCGGACGGGGTCGGCAGAGGCATCGTCGCCACGACGGGCTTCCGCGGACCTTTTCGTGTGCCGGGGCGGACGGCGCGCATCAGATCGTGCAGCACGTACTCCGTAATTACCGGAATGCCCTGCGAGCGCGCCCGAGTCACCTTCACACTCTCCGACGCGGAATCGGAACAGACGACGACGCTGGTGTACCTACTGACGGAGTTCATCACGTCGAGCCCGGCATCGGTCAACTGCTCGGCCAGACGCAGTCGCGGGGTGCGCGTGTCGCCGCTGATGACGACGCGCATCCCTCTGATCAACCCGTGCGCGACATCGAGCCGTCCGGGGTTCTCCCAGGGGCACTGCCTTCGAGGGATGGAGTCCGGGTAAAGGGTCAGGCGGTCACTGCAGGTGACGACCGGGAGCGGCAGATCGAGTGAGCGCGCGAGCCGAGAGCTGTGGGTGAAGATCTGCGCCAGGACGCGGGCGTCGTCGTACGCGTCGTGCGCCTGGGACTGCATCACCTTCCAGTGCGCAGCGAGGGTGGACAGCTTGTGATTCGAGAGGTCCGGCTGGAGTCGTCGGGACAGAGCCAAGGTGCACAGCCGCTGACGCGTCGGCATGTCCAGACCGGCCCGCATCGATTCGAGCTTCAGGAATCCGTGGTCGAAGCTGGCGTTGTGAGCCACCATCGTGCGCCCGTCGAGCATCGACATGAGGTGCGGCGCGATGTCTTCGAAGCGCGGAGCACCGGCCAGCCGCTCGGGTGTCAGGTTGTGAATGTGGACCGGCCCGGGATCGCACCCGGGATTGACGAGTGTCGACATCTCACTCCCGACCCGTCCGTGATCGTCCAGGGTCAGGGCAGCAACACTCAACACCCGGTCACTGTTCGCCTTCAGCCCTGACGTCTCGACGTCGACCACGACCCAGCGGTCGTCGGGCACCGAGGTTGCACTGCGCATGGACATCCACCTTCGCGAGGAAACAGACTGCCCGGTCACTATGCATGATGACCACGACATCGCGCCCGCCCGTCAGTCGGGCGGCGTGCCGGTACTCGCTCGAGTCACCAACCTGGGCGCGATGCTGAAGCGCCGTGTACTTCGGGTGCCGGACTCGATCTGCGCGAGCAGGATCTCGACGCTCCGGATCCCCACTTCGCCGAATTCCTGACGGATCGTGGTCAGGGGAGGCGAGTAGAACTCGGCATCGGGCACGTCGTCGAAGCCGACCACGCTGACATCGCGCGGAACGCTTCGGCCGGCGGCGTCGAAGGCGCGGAGCACCCCTAGGGCCATGGAGTCGTTTCCCGCGAACACCGCGGTGACGCCCGCGATCTGCGCCAGGACAGTGCCGGCGGCGCACCCCGATTTGGCGGTCCAGTCCCCGTTCAACATCGGCGGCGGGTCGATACCCCTGTCCTCGTGGGCCATTCGCCAGCCGCTCACCCGGTCGGCCGCCTCGTACCAACCGAGCGGACCTGCAACATGCCACACCTCGCGGTGCCCGAGGTCCAACAGGTGCGACGTGGCTTCTCGCGCTCCCGCGACCTGGTCGACGGACACGACGGCCAGTTCCCCGGCGGGCGAGCCCTCCACCGCGACGAGTGGAAGGTCTCCGGCCAGTCCGGCGATGTCACCGTTGTCGGTTCGGAGAGGCGCGATCACGACGACGCCGTCGACACCTTGCTTCTGCAACCGACGGACGCAGGCATTGATCGCGTCCTCGTCGAGTGACGTAGGGACACCCACCAGCACCGAGTAACCGGCCTGTCGCGCAGCACGTTCGACGCTGTACAGCGTCGAGACCGGCCCATACAGAGCATGACCGGTCCCGACGATGCCGATAGTGCGATTACTGCCGGTGACCAACGCACGGGCAGCGGTGTTGGGCCGATACCCGAGTTGTGTGATCGCCTGGTTGACCCGCGTCCTCGTTGCTTCGGTGACATTCGGGTGACCGTTGATCACGCGGGACACGGTCTGGTGGGACACGCCTGCGAGTCGGGCCACGTCTGTCATGGCCGGTCCACGTGTCGGCGTCATCGTCCCCCCGTTCGCTCGATGGTCGTACCTGATCTCAGCACGCCCGAGCGCTTCCTGCCTGTCTAGTTGGGCGTGGAGGGTGGCACGGTGACGGCCGGGCCGGGTGCGGACGGGGTGGTGCCGCCCAGCATCTCGGCCGGAACCGGGAGACCCATGTAATTCGACGGTGCCGGTTTCTCGGCCTTGTCCGGTTTACCGCCTCGACCGCTGGCGGCTCGACGCTTCGTCCAGATGTCGAACGCCACGGCAGCGAGGAGCACCAGTCCCTTGACCAACTGGACTCGCTCACTGGGCGATCCGATGAGGGACATTCCGCTGTTGATGACGGCGATGATCAGTCCGCCGGTCAGAGCGCCGACTATGCGACCGACACCGCCCTGCACCGCTGCACCACCGATGAAGGCGGCCGCGATGGCGTCGAGCTCGAATCCGTTACCGGCGGTGGGGCCGGCCTGGTTGAGTCGGCCGGCGAAGATGATGCCGGCAAGGGCGGACAGCACACCCATGTTGACGAAGAGCCAGAACGTGACCGGCTTGACCTTGATGCCCGACAACGATGCGGCGTGGATGTTGCCGCCGATGGCGTAGACGTGGCGACCGAACACCGTTCGACCGGCCAGCGTGGAGTACCCCATGACGAGCACCGCGAGAAGGATCAGGACGTAGGGCAGGTTCTTGAAGCGCGCCAGCTGTACGGCGATGGCCAGCACCAGGAGTCCGGCGAAGGTGAGCTTGGCGATGAACAGCGGCAACGCATCGACGACCTGGCCGTACTTCTGCCGGCCCATGCGGGTTCGGTACTGGCTGAACACGATCCCGACGATGGCCGCGATGGCGACGAGCAGCGTGAAGATGTCGGCGCCGCCCAGGGGTCCGAGGCCGACGTTGCCCAGGAATCCCGGGAGGAAGCCGTTGGACAATGTCCGCACCGGTCCGGGGAACGGCCCGATGCCCTGGTTGCCCAGCACGATGAGGGTGACGGCGCGGAAGACGAGCATGCCGGCCAGCGTGACGATGAACGCGGGGATGCCGAAGTACGCGACCCAGTAGCCCTGCCACGCTCCGATCAGTCCGCCCACGACCAGCGTGATCAGCACTGCCAGCGGCCATGGCACGTTCTGTTGAACCATGAGGACACCGGCGATGGCGCCGGTGGCCGCGACCACCGATCCCACGGACAGGTCGATGTGGCCGGCGATGATGATGACGACCATGCCGATGGCCAGGATCAGGATGTAGGAGTTCTGCACCACCATGTTGCTGATGTTCTGCGGCACCAGGAGTTGGCCACCGGTGAGCGCGGTGAACAGCAGGATGATCAACGCGAAGGCGATGAAAATTCCACTCTGGCGGAGGTTTCGCGTGAGCAGCCCCCGGACGGTCGACAGCTGATTCATCGAAGTACTCCTGTTCCACGGGTCATGAGATGCATGAGAGATTCCTGCGTCGCGTCCTCCCGAGTCACCTCACCGGTGATGCGGCCTGCGGACAGCGCGTAGATCCGATCGCACAGCCCCAACAGTTCGGGCAGCTCGGACGAGATCACGAGAACGGCCTTTCCTGCATCGGCGAGGCTGTTGATGATCGAATAAATTTCGAACTTGGCGCCGACGTCGATTCCTCGCGTCGGCTCGTCGAGAATGAGCACGTCCGGATCACTGAAGATCCACTTGCTCAACACGACCTTCTGCTGGTTGCCACCGGACAGCTTGCCGACGACGGCTTCCACGTTGGGAGCCTTGATGTTCATGCTCTTGCGGAAACCCTCGGCAACCTCGTACTCGTGGTTGTCGTCGACGAATCCGTGTGCGACCAACTTGTCCAGGGCCGCGGTGGAGATGTTGCGTTTGATGTCGTCGATCAGATTGAGCCCGTAACGCTTGCGATCCTCGGTCGCGTACGCGAGTCCGTGCTCGATCGCGTCGTTGACGGACTTGACGTGAATCTCTTTGCCGTACTTGTACAACCGTCCGGAAATGTCCGTGCCGTAGCTGCGCCCGAAGACGCTCATGGCCAGTTCCGTGCGGCCGGCACCCATCAACCCGGCGAGACCGACGATCTCACCGCGGCGCAGCGTCAGGTTGGCCTTGTCCACGACGGTCCGACCGTGCTGGGTGGGGCTGTGCACGGTCCAGTCCTCGATCCGCAGCACCTCCTCGCCCACCGTGGATTCGTGCGGCGGGAAGCGGTGCTCGAGATCGCGGCCGACCATGAGCGAGATGATGCGATCCTCGGTGACATCCGGGTTACGCATGTCCAGCGTCTCGATGGTCCGACCGTCACGGATGATCGTGGTCCGGTCGGCAATGGCCGCGATCTCGTTGAGCTTGTGCGAGATGATCACGCACGTGATGCCCTCGTCCCGCAGACCGCGGAGCAATTCGAGGAGGTGGGTGGAATCCGAATCGTTCAGTGCTGCGGTCGGTTCGTCGAGAATCAGCAGCGTCACGTCCTTGGACAGCGCCTTCGCGATCTCGACGAGTTGCTGCTTGCCGACACCGAGGTCGTTGACGACGGTGACCGGGTTCTCCCGCAGCCCTACACGGTTCAGTAGGGCTGCGGCCTCGGAGTTGGTGCGGTTCCAGTCGATGAACCCACGCTTGGACCGCTCGTTGCCGAGGAAGATGTTCTCGGCAATGGACAGATGCGGACTCAGCGCGAGTTCCTGGTGGATGATGACGATGCCCTTGGCTTCGCTGCTCCGGATGTCGGAGAACTCGCAGGCCTGACCGTCGAACACGATGTCGCCGTCGAATGTGTCATGGGGATACACACCCGACAGAACCTTCATGAGCGTGGACTTGCCCGCGCCGTTCTCGCCGCAGATCGCGTGTATCTCGCCGCGCTCCACCGTCAAGGTGACATCCTGCAGTGCTTTCACGCCCGGGAACGTCTTGGTGATCCCGCGCATTTCCAAGATCTGGCTCGTCATCGCCGAACTCACTTCAATTGATCCTCGGTGTAGTAGCCGCCGTCGACGAGGAGCTTCTGGTAGTTGTCCTTGTAGACGATCTCGGGCTGCAGCAGGTAGGCGGGAACGACCTTCTCACCGTTGTCGTAATCGGTCGTGTTGTTGGTCTCGGGGGTCTGGCCCTCGAGAACTGCCTGTGCCATCTGGATGGTGACCGCCGCCAGTTCGCGGGTGTCCTTGTAGATGGTGGCGTACTGCTCACCGGCGATGATCGACTTGACCGACGGAACCTCGGCGTCCTGACCGGTGACGATCGGGTAAGGCTGACCGGCGGTTCCGTATCCGTTGCTCTTGAGCGCGGACAGGATTCCGATGGACAGGCCGTCGTAGGGCGAGAGCACACCCTGAACCTTCTGGCCCGACGAGTACGTCTTGGTCAGCAGGTCTTCCATGCGCTTCTGGGCGGTCGCCGGGTCCCACCGAAGGGTTGCGGCCGTCTCGAAGTCGGACTCACCGCTGCCGATCTTCAGGGTTCCCTTGTCCAGGTACGGCTTCAGGGTCTCCATGGCACCGTCGAAGAAGAAGGTGGCGTTGTTGTCGTCGGGCGAACCGGCGAAGACCTCGATGTTGAACGGGCCGGCGGGGGCATCGGCCTTGTCGGTGCCGTCCTCGTTCTTCAGGCCCAGGCCGACCAGCAGGGACGTGGCCTGGTCGACGCCGACCTTGTAGTTGTCGAAGGTGGCGTAGTAGTCGACGTTCGGCGAGTTGCGGATCAGGCGGTCGTACGCGATGACGCCGATGCCGTTGTCCTTGGCTTCCTGCAGCTGCGTGGTGATGGCGGTGCCGTCCACGGAGGCGACGATCAGCAGCTTCGCGCCCTGGGTGATCTGGTTCTCGATCTGGTTGACCTGGGTGGGGATGTCGTTCTCGGCGTACTGCAGGTCGACCTTGTAGCCCTTCGACTCGAGCGCGCTCTTGAGGTTGTCGCCGTCGGCGATCCATCGAGCGGACGACTTGGTCGGCATGGTGACACCGATCAGAGCGCCGGCCGTGTCCCCTCCGGTCGTCGGAGCGTCAGCGTCCTTGGTGCTCGATCCGCAGGCCGACACCGTGATCGCGATGGCGACCGCGGCAGCAGCTACGGGTAGATATCGGAACTTCATCGTGTCTCCCTGGTGGTGGTGGTCGTTCATGGTCGGCGCGCGTCCGACCCGCTTCGAGCTCCGAGGTGTTCGTCATGCCACGTCGCGTACGCATGAACGCCTGTGGTCCGAGTCACACCGCTTGAAGAGTGTGAGCGATAACAGAACCGTTGTCAACGTGCTCCCCGAACTGGGCAGACGCGGTTGTTAGCGTTAACACGTCAGCGTTCGCCGCGCAGAGTTTTCGGAGGGAGTTTCGGCTCAATCGCCGGGCCGCGAGTTATGCTTCCTGGCATAACTACGGAGTGAGGATCACCATGAGCCACGCGGGACACCATGTCTTCGACGACGCCCTGTCGCTGGAGAACCTCGGCGACGGACTCTACCGAGGCCATACGTCGAAGCCCTACAACAACATGGTCGGCCCGTTCGGCGGCGTCACCGCGGCGACGCTGATCCGCGCCGTCGAGATGCACCCCGCCCGACTGGGTGACCCTGTCTCCCTCACAGTGAACTTCGCCGGGCCCGTCGCCGAGGGCGCTTTCGAGATTTCGGCCCGCGCCGTGCGCACCAACCGCAGCAACCAGCACTGGTACCTCGAACTGAGCCAGGACGGAACGGTCGCGACGACAGCCACCGCCGTCTTCGGCACCCGACGGGAAACCTGGGACTCGCTCGAGTCCTCTCCTCCCTCCGTACCCGCGCCCTCCGACGTCGAGTCCGTCGATTTCCCGGAGTTCATCGCCTGGGCGAACAACTACGACATGCGCTTCACCGCCGGCGCGTTGACGGAGACGGAAGCGGCCGATTCCGTGGCGACGCTGTGGGTTCGCGACTCCCCTCCCCGCCCGCTCGACTTCACCTCGCTCACGTCGATGAGCGACATCTTCTACCCCCGCGTCTTCCAGCGTCGAGGAAAGTACGTCGCCGCCGGCACGATCTCGCTGACGGTCCACTACTTCGCCACCGCAGACGATCTGGCCGCCCAATCCGACGACTTCGTCCTCGCCACAGCCCATGCCCGACGCTTCCACAAGGGCTACTTCGATCAGACCGCCGAGTTGTGGAGCACCACCGGCACTTTGCTCGCCACCGGTCACCAGGTCGTCTACTACAAGGACTGATATCGGACACCTGCCGGTCCGCAGTGTGCACAATGTGACGCAGGGCACGTTGCTTGCGCGCCGCGCGGATCGACCAGCAGGAGAGTCATGAAGAGCACCATGCAGGACACGCCGATGTCCATCGGCCAGCTCGTCCGGTACGGAACGTCCATTCACGCGTCGGCACAGATCATGACGTGGAGCGAGACCGGTCCGTCCACCATCGCGTTCGCCGACTTGGGGCGACGGGCCGCGCAGCTCGCACATGGCCTCCGAGCACTCGGTATCGACGGCGATCAGCGCGTCGCCACCTTCATGTGGAACAACTCGCAACACATGGAGGCCTACATGGCCGTGCCGGCCATGGGTGCCGTGCTGCACACGCTGAACATTCGCCTGTTCCCCGAGCAGCTCACCTACATCGTCGAACATGCCGAGGACAGCGTCATCATCGCCGACGCCAGCCTGCTCCCCCTGCTGACGCCGTTGCTGCCGACCATGTCGACGGTCCGCCATCTCATCGTCGTGGGCGCCGACCCCTCTCAGGTGCAGGCCCCCGAGGGCATCGAGGTACTCGGCTACGAGGACGTCCTCGCCGGTTACCCCGAGGAGTTCGACTGGCCCGAGCTCGACGAACGTTCAGCTGCCGCAATGTGTTACACCTCGGGAACGACCGGAGATCCGAAGGGCGTCGTCTACTCGCACAGGTCGATCTGGCTGCATTCGATGCAGGTCTGCATGACCGACGCGATGGCACTCGCGCAGTCCGACACGGTCTTGGCCATCGTGCCGATGTTCCATGCCATGTCCTGGGGACTGCCGTACGCCGCGCTGATGGTGGGGGCGTCGCTCATCATGCCGGACCGCTTCCTGCAGCCTGCGCCGCTCGCCGAAATGATGACCACTCTCAAGCCGACCGCCGCGGCCGCTGTTCCGACGATCTGGCAGGCACTTCTGGTCCACCTCGAGGACCACCCGGCGGACCTGTCGAGCCTGCGCGACGTCACCGTGGGCGGCAGTGCGTGCCCGCCGAGTCTTCTGCGGGCCTTCCACGAGAAGTACGGCATCCACATCTCGCAGGCGTGGGGCATGACCGAGACGTCACCGCTCGGCACGTCCGGGCGCCCGGACGTCGGCTTGTCGCCGCAGGACGAATTCGACCTGCGGTGCACCCAGGGCCGTTTCGTCTCGGCGGTGCGGGCGCGGCTTGTCGATGACTCCGGTGCCGTGTTGCCGTGGGACGGGAAGCATGTCGGCGAACTCGAAGTGCGGGGGCCGTGGATCACCGGCAGCTACTACAAGGTCGACTCGGCGGACAAGTTCGACGACGGGTGGCTGCGGACCGGCGACGTCGGCACGATTTCCGAGGGTGGCTACCTCACCTTGACGGACCGGTCCAAGGACATCATCAAGTCCGGCGGCGAGTGGATCTCGTCGGTCGAACTCGAGAATCACGTAATGGAACATCCGGCCGTACGCGAGGCAGCCGTCATAGGCGTGCCTGACCCGAAATGGGACGAGCGGCCACTGGTCGCGGTCGTCGTGCGAGACGGCCAGACCGTGACCGCGGAGGAGCTGCGCGACTTCCTCGACGGACGAGTTGCACACTGGCAGTTGCCCGAACGGTGGACCTTCATCGACGAGGTACCCAAGACGAGCGTCGGCAAGTTCGACAAGAAGCGGCTGCGAGGGTCACATGCGGACGGTGCGCTGGAGGTCGTCGAGGTCGGCTGACGCGAACGTCAGACGCGAGAGACCAGGAGGTCCGTGGACCCCTCGAAGGCACTCCCCGGTGGAGCTGCGGGTGGGGCGTAGTTGAAGCGGTACCGGGTCGGCTCACTCAGTCGAGTCCGCGCCCACTCTTCTGTCAGGGGCTGGACGGGGAAGGTCGAGACGATCTGGGCCGTCGAACTCGTCACCAGTCCGTACACGACTGCGGTCGAGCCGCTTCGGGGATCGGCGACGTAGACGGTGCGCATCGCGCTTCCACTGTCGATCACCTCGTCGAAGGCGAGGACGGCGCGTGTGGTTCGACGTGGATCGGCCAGCGCCGGCAGCACTGTCGACGCGACACGCTCCATCATCGGCGTCTCGGATGCCGTCGGGTGAAGGTACGTGGGTTCCTTGCCGAACGCGATGGCCAGGTCGTTCGTGAGCCACCTCTGACGCTTCAATCCGTACGGGGTGACCACCGTCGACAGCAGGTAGCCGTAGGTGTGCATGAGTCCCGCATGGCCGATGGGGAATTCGTAACCACCGGGCAGGCCTCGATGGAGCCAGGCAAAGGTTGCCTCGTCGAACACCGGTGCTTGTACGTTGTCGTCGATCACCGTCGACGACGTCCACTGGGCCAACTGTTCGGCGTCGTGCTGCGATGCCCGGACTTGCCTCACCAGCCACGGGGTGGGTGCGCTCGACTCATTCAGGTCGCCCGTCCTGCTGAGAAGTTCCGCAGTGGCGAACAGGCCGTCCTCGCCGGTCAAGCCAGCGGGAGAAGATAGTTGGTCACGTCGTCCCAGGTCGCGAATTTCTCGGTACCGAACGGGATCAGCTCGCCCTCGAATGTCTCTGCACCGTTGGCACGTCGATCGTCCACCAGAAAGTCTCCCCGGTTCAAGTTCTTGTGGTGAGAGAGGATGAGGCGCTTGTAAGCCACCGACCCCGACTCGTATCCCAAGTGCCACTGCACCCACTTGACCTTGTCGTGCCACGCCTGGGCGTTCTTCCACGGAGCGGTGGACAAGATGTAGGTATCAAAATGCTCAGCCAGCAATTTGTAAGCTTCCAACGCACCGTCGATCGGATCCATGAGCGAGAAGATGCGTGGAACCTCGTCCAGGTCTTTCTCGAAGCCGACGATCTCGGAGGGGTGCAGTCGGTCGATCCCGGATTGAAAATTGACCAGTGTGTTGTCGAGGTCGACGTACAGAATCTTCTTGTCAGGCATGCGTCTCCCGGTGAGAGAAATGAGGGGGTTGCCGTCCGAGTGGAGGCAAATTCAACATAGCAGTGCGCACTGACATGGATGCGGACTCGATTGTTCACTCGCACATTCCACCGATTGCTCTGTGCACTGGCTGTGTCACCCCGGGGCAAAACCGGTCGTTGGGCCCACCGCGCCCCCTGGCGTGCTGAGAACGCAGGGACTGAGGTAGGCCCCCACCGGCCATATCCAACCTTATGGCCACAAGGTTGGATATGGCCCGGTCGTATCCAACCTTGTCGACGGTGTCGGACGTCGATGCCATTCTCGGCAGTGCCTGGTTCCCACGGCACAGGACCCCACTCCCGCCGACGACCCTTGTCGTGACCACCAGTTGCGATCGGAGAGGATGTTCCCGATGCCACCACGTAGACGCTCCACCACGACTCGCACCGTGAAGGCCGGGCAGAGCAGCGCAGCCCGGAAGTTCGCCGGCACTGCCAAGAAGCCGACCAAGCGCAGCGCACCCGCGAAGAAGACCGCAGCTCCGGACCTGCGCGTGCCCGACGCCGGTGAGCGCGTGTGGGTGCTGGACGTTCCCTTCGAGGAACGCTCCGCCGCGAGTGCTGCAGGAGCGCGCTGGTATCCAGGCCCACGAGTGTTCGCGTACTACGGCACCGAGCTGCCCGAGTACCTGCAGCCGTACGAGTCGATGCCCTACAGCCTGCAGCGGTGGCTCGAGGACGACGCCAACGAGACCTGGCGCCCCGAGACGGTGCATGCCCGTTCGCTGCTGCCTCGCGACACCCAGCTCGAATCGGTACATCGGCAGCTCACTGCCCTCGAGGAGGGCTTCCCCTACTTCGCGCAGATGGACTCCACCGGCTTGGGCAAGACCCTGTCGGTGTGCGAGGCGGTGCGGCAGATGTCTGCTGCCGAGATCGGCACCGTGCTAGTCGTCGCACCGAAGGGAGCGCTGCCGGGGTGGCGTCGGACGATCGCGGACAGCGAAGCCGATATCGAGCCCTCCGACCGTAAGCGCTGGCTTCTGGTCACGTACCAGTCGACGAAGAAGCTGCTGTCCGTCCCACCGGACACCGATCTAGGGAAACGCAAACGGACACAGAACAAACGAACGATCACGCTCGGCGAACTGCGATTCGACATCGACGTCGTCATCGCCGACGAGTGCCATGCGTTGATGAACATCGAATCGCAGCAGTCGCAGATCGTGTGGCGCTACCAGGAAGCAGCGCGGTCGGTGGTGTGGATGTCCGCGACCCCCGGCTACCAGCCGCTGCACTTCGCCTACATGGCACGAGCCATCGAGCAGTCGCGCGGCGTCGAGATCGTGGGTGACGACGACCAGCTCGGCTACGCCCTCACCGTGAAGTGGGCCAACTTCCTCGAAGAGTCCGGCTTCGCGATCAAGGCCGGCAAGGCGTCGACAGGGCTGGCCACATGGCGCTGGGAGCCAGAGAATGCTGCCCGTCGCGAGCGCGATATCGCTGCCGTGCACGGATGGTTGTCGGGAGGTGCTGTGCCGTGGTCGATCTCGCGGCCGTCCCCGCCCACGCCACGTGAACCGCTCGGGCAGGAGCTGACCGCCGCGCAGAAGCGGCTCTACAACTCCGCGTGGGTCGACTACCGCAAGGAAGTGGGTCTGCCGATGTGGAAGGTGTCCGGCGGCAAACGGGTGCTCCAGAAGAATCCGAGTGTGCGGGCCGCGACACTGCGGTTTCGTCAGAAGTGTTCGTACCTACGCATTCCCGCATCCGCCGACCAGGTGCGCACGTGGGTCAAGGCCGGCAACCAGGTGTTCGTGTCGATGTTCTACCGCGAGTCCGTCGCCGCCCTCGCCGACGACCTGCGCGAGGGCGGGCTTGCCGTTGCAGTAGTCGACGGCAGCATGAGCAGTCCGGAGCAGGAGGCCGAGATCCGGCGCTTCCAGACGGGTGACGCCACAGTCATCGTGTCCACCACCACGAGCGCCATCAACCTGCACACCAACGAGATGCTGCTGCCCGAAGGCACGACGTCCACTCTCGCGCCGCGGGTGACGCTGATCCACGACCCTCGGTGGACACCCATCGACATCCGTCAGATCGAGGGCCGCGCCAACCGCATCGACAAGGACCACAACCACACGACCTCCACCTGCTATTACGGCTACGCCGAGGGGACCGTCGAGGAGGAGATGGTGCTGACCGGAGTGGAGCGAATCGCCGACCTGGGATCGATCGTCGGGCAGGCTGATCTGATCGATCCAGAAGCGTTCCTGGCGGCTCGGGTTACTGCTGACAGCTAGTCATCATCCGGCAGTACATAGCTGTGGCAGATTGCTACACTAGGTGCACGACAACGAACGGAGCAGCTCATGGGTACGACGTCATCGCTACGGGTCGACGATGAACTGTATGCATCGGCGAAGCTGGTCGGCAGTGCGTCGAGCCGGAGCGCAGCCCAACAAATTGCACACTGGGCACTGGTCGGGCGTGAGATCGAGGCCTCACATCACATAGCCTCACGCGACATCGCCGGGGTATTGGCAGGTCGGCAGAACTACGACGCGCTCACCCCGCGAGAGCAGGCAGTCGTACGCGCGGAATGGTCCGAGCGAATCGACGCGATGTCAGAAGGCCTGGATCTGCGCAGCGAATTCGAGGCAGAAGGACGGGCCTTCGTCGAATGCGACGAAGACGGCGCTGTGATCGAGCATCGTCCCTGACGGAATGACCCGCGACCCGGTCCTGCACCTGCTTGCCGGCCCGAACGGCGCCGGCAAGAGCACCTTCTTTGCTCGGGTGCTGGCGCCCGTCACTCATCTTCCCTTCGTCAACGCCGACGAGATCGCTACCGAGAACTGGCCCGGTGACGAACAAGCGCACGCGTACGACGCATCGAGGTTGGCCGCCGAACAGCGGGTGGCCTTACTCGCACAGGCCGCGTCGTTCGTCACCGAGACAGTCTTCTCGCATCCGTCGAAGCTCGATCTGATCGAGACGGCGAACGAGGCCGGGTACCTCGTCACACTTCATATCGTCGCCATTCCGGTCGACCTGGCCGTAGCCCGCGTCGTCAACCGCGTCGAGATCGGCGGTCATTCCGTGCCCGAGGCAAAGGTCCGTGAGCGATACGTGCGCCTGTGGCCCTTGGTTCGATCCGCGATCGATGTCGTCGAAAATGCCCGCGTCTACGACAATACCAACGCAAGCAACCCCTTTCGCGTTATCGCTCGTTACGACCATGGTCGACTGGTTGGGGACCCGTCATGGCCGTCGTGGGCTCCCGCCGCACTGATGACCTGACACCTCAGCCACGCAGCGACACATGCAGACCATGCTCGGATGACGTGTGAATCGGATAGGCGTTGTCCGGGTGCGTCGTGTCCACCGCGGCGTTCGGGTACGCCTGAAGGAAGTCATGCACGAACACCGCGATCATCGACGACGCGAACGACTTGCCAGGGCACGATCTCGGACCCTTGCCGAAGGGGATCACCAGCGGGGCGACGTGATCCGTCGCGTGGGCGTCCAGTATCCGATTCGGATCGAATGTCGGACCGTGAACCGCGTGCGCGGCATGAATGTTCGGCATCACCAGCGTATTACGGTGCAGATCGACACTGCCGTCACCGAGCGCGATGCGGCAGTCGTCGATCACCCGCCCGTTGAACACGGACCCGGGGGTGTCGATGCGCAACGCTTCCATCACGCACGCACGAACCACTGCAGAATCACCCAGCGACTCGACGGGCACAGCTGAGAAGGCGTCCTTCCACTGCGTGTTGGCGGGATCGAGCAGATGCTTCAGCGTGGCGAGAATGGCCGTGCGCGTCGTGTCGACGCCGGCGATGAAGGACGTCGTGGTGTCGTCACGGACCATGTTCGACGAGAACCCCGAGATGCCGTGCAACCGCCTGATGTGGCCGGCAATGGTGTCGTCGAGCGGCATATCCGCCAGAACCGAGGCGTGCCGCACCAGCGTCCGAGTGTTGATTCGCATCCACCGCTGCTCCCGCGAAAACGTCCACCGTTGCAGCCGTGGCTCGACTCTCATGGCGTAGGTGTTCGCACAGCGTCGAAGGCGTAAGAAGTTGTCGTACATCGCATCTGCGAACGGCAGCGTCTTGTGGGCGCCGCTCTCGTCGACGTAGTCGATCACTGTCGTCGCCGCGTCACCCCACACTGCCTCTGCCACAGCAGCGCGGACGCACTCGGTGACGATCGGCCGCAGGTCGATGCTGTCGTCGTCCGCACGAACATGCGCCGGCAGTGCGCGCGTCATCGCTGCACGGGCGGACCCCGCGCTCGTCGCCACGATCATGTTGCGTTTGCGGTCACGGAAACGAGGCTGTTGCGCCGACGAGAACGTCAGCGCATCGGGGCTCAACTGACCGAACGAATACTGCGCGGCGGTGTCACGATCGATGTGCACACCGGCGATCTTCGGGTTGACGATCGCTTCGATGGCCCGGCGCGACACCGCGTACAGCTGCACTCGACTGCCACGCCAGGTACCGATGAAGTCGGACTCTCGATCGTCGACGAACAGGTAGTCGCGCGAGAGTTTCTTGCCGAACGCGTCGGACACTTTCTGTTCCGACGACAACGGCAACGGTCCGCCAATGAAACGGATTCCCTGCCGTTGGTAGCTGGCGCGCTGAGCGAACACCGACGCCACGCCACCACGCTCCTCGACAGGGCCGGCTCTGCCACGAACCGGACTCAGCGTGACAGTAGTACCCAGCAGGTCACTGCGCTTGGGATGGTTCACAACGAGTGACGGTCAACCTCACGGGACTGTCAGAAGGTCCAGTCCCGGAAACAATGTCTCGGAGAACGGCGCCGGGAACTGGCGGCTCTGCGTCACCACAACGGCGACCTGACCGGGTCCGGTATCTGCAACGACGTCGAGCGGGAGCCCTCGGGCGCCGGCATTCGGATCGACAGCCGAGAGATCCTCGGAGGCCCAGTGGCGGAAGTCGACGGCGCCGGCCGCTCCCGTCGAGAGATTGCGCCACTGCACCGTCATCCACCGGTAGTTGTACTGGTAGTAGTACGGCTTGATGTCGGCGGCGGAGAACCGGACCGAGCCCGGTCTCTCCCCCACCGTCGCCTTGATCGGCGTGGTCTGGATGAGCCCGCCGGGCACGCTGACCGGGCCGATCTCCAGACCCGTCACGACGGGCACCTGCAAGATCGACGTCTGGGGTGCAGCGGATGCCGTTCCCGCGCCCACCCCCAGTAACACCGGGATCGCGAGTGCCAAGGCCACTGCCGCTCGACGCGTTGTCTGTCGCATGGTCATCACTCTGGCACCGTCAGGCAGAAAACGACCGATCGTTTTGTGACTGTTACCGAGTCTTGATGGCTCATCCCAATCGGGGGTGTACGAGTTGGGGTCTGAAGCCGCCGGTCTCGAGCAGGCTTCGGGCGATGTAGTTGGTCAGGTTGCGGAACCCGAGTGCGGAGCCGCGCAGGTGTTCGAGCCGTCCGTTGAGCGCCTCGGTCGGCCCGTTGCTGGTGCCGGGTCGTTCGAAGTAGGCGAGCACGTCGGCGGCTCGCTTCTTCAGGGTCCGGCCCAGGGTGGTGAGCTCGGTGAGCACCTTGGGGACGCCGGCGCTGAGGTCGGTGATCAGCTTCTCCATGAGCTCGCGGCCACGTTGCCGGTCCTCGTGGCGATAGGCGGCGATCATGCGCTGGTAGACACCCCAGGTCGCCTCGACCTCGACGTGAGCGTCATCAACGAACAGCGCGCGTAGCCTGTCGCTCTGCTTGTCGGTAAGCAGGTCCGCGCCGGTGTGCAGCGTGCGCCGCGACTTGTAGAGCGGGTCGTCCCTGAACCCACGGTGCCCGTGGATCGCGAGTTGGACCCGGCGCCGACACCTGTCGAGGGCGTCACCGGCCAGGCGCACGACGTGGAAGGGATCCATCATCGTGACCGCGTCCGGGATCTCCTCTGGCCTCCTCGTGATCGGCCCGTCGGGGATCGTCAACGTGGTGCGGGTGTCGAGGCGATCGGGTCCGACGGCTCGGCGGGGCGCGATCGTCTCGTGCGTTGGCGGACTACGGGAGCTTGGACGCGAGGACGTCGGCCGCCAGGATCTCGGGTGCTGCGCCGAGGAGGTGCTGGTTGGCCATCAGGGCTGCGACGATGGCGCCGTTGGCGTGGGCGTCGCGAGCGGCCTCGTCGGGGAATGCATCGAAGATCCAGAAGGTGTCGGCGTGGGTCCTAGCCGCGAACCAGACAATCGTTCCTACCTCTTCGTTGGCGAGTGCGACAGCGCCGGCGAGCAGATCGGCGAGCGCGTCGTGCTGTCCATCGGCCGCGACGATCTTGGCGACGAAGGCATACGGAAGTGATGCGGGTGTGGACATGAGGGGTTCTCCTTGAAGTCGGGGTTCTTCGTGGGGCGAGTTCAGCGTATGACGAGCGAGGGCCGGTGGGGAGTGGCGTATACGACAGTATTGCTATTGTTCGCGCCATGCGTATCGGACTGATCGCGATCGACGGCTGCTTCGGTTCGGCTGTCGCGTCGGTCATCGACATCGTGCGGGTGGCCGACGGAGCCCGCGGCGATGTCGACCCGCGGATCGACCCGATCGAACTCGCCATCCTCGGACCGAAACGGCGAGTGACCACGACGGCATCGATGACCCTGTCGGTAGACCACCCGCTGTCGGAGTCCGGAGAGTTCGACGTGGTCGTCGTCCCTGCGCTTGGAACCCTCACGGCCGCCGCTACCAACGACGCCCTCCAGAGCCGAGATGCACGTTCGGTCATCGCCTCACTCGGGCGCCTCGACGACGCGACCACCCGGATCGCCGCGGCGTGCACCGGCGTGTTCGCCGTCGCCGAGACTGGACGGATGCATCATCGGCGGGCGACGACCAGCTGGTTCCTGGGGCCGGAGTTCCTGAAGCGCTATCCGACCGTCGCCCTCGATCTCGACACCATGGTCGTGGTCGACGGGAACCTCGTCACCGCCGGCGCCGCGTTCGCCCACATCGACCTCGCGCTCTCACTCGTGCGATCGATCAGCCCCGACCTGGCCCAACATGTCGCCAAGCTCCTCATCATCGACGAGCGTCCGTCGCAGGCGGCCTTCGTCGCCTACGAACATCTCCGGCACGAGGACCCGATCGTCGTCGAGTTCGAACGCTTCGTGCGCGCCCGCCTGGACGAACCGTTCAACGTCGCCTTCGTCGCGCAGTCGCTCGGCACCAGCCGGCGCACCCTCGAACGACGAGTCCGTGCGGCGCTCAACCTCACTCCGCTCGGCTTCGTCCAACGGCTTCGCATCGAACGAGCTCGGCACCTCTCAGCAACCACGGACCTCACCTCCGCCGAGATCGCGCTACGGGTCGGCTACGCGAACGCCGAGACTCTGCGCTCCCTCCTGCGCAGGGAGCGACGCCGTTCCTGACCTATCGCCATGCCTGTAGCCGGTGTCCTAGCGCTCGGTTGGAACCACCTCTCAGCACGTCGCGTCGACGCTCCTGCGTCGCCCCTGGACGACCCACTCGACACGCCCGCAGCACAGGCCATGTGACGTGCCCCGGCTTCCCGGACGGTCGGGGTTGGGTGGCTGTGATGTCGCTGCGTTCTCGTCGAGGGGGTCAGCAGACCCGATCAGGGTCGATTGGGATGAGCCGCGAAGGCGGTCAGGTCAGGGCGGCCGAAGCCGGCCGGCGGGGTAGCGTCGGACACGTCGAGGTCTTTCGGATGGATGGCGTAGGAACCTCCATCGTCGGGAGACCTCGACGTCTATCTGCGGACCGACGCGCCCGGCCGACCTACACCGTCATCTGGGAAGAGCCGTCTTGATGTCTGCCGACCGCTTGCGGGCGACTGCTTGGATTGGAGTTCCCTGATGAAACAGCAGCGTCCACCCAGCATCTACCCTGCGCCACCACGAGCTTCGGCGCGCGTGACGATCCTCATGCCAGGTCTCGTAGGTCACGTGAACTATGTCGTCGGCGATCCTCCGGCCGTTGAAGTTCGCGCTCTTGATGGGCTCGGACTCGGGCGCGTCGATCAGCGCCGCAATCATCTCGCGCCGCGTCCACAGCCGACCCGACGCGCCGATCTCCTCGAACGACGGGTCGAGCAGTCGGTCGAGTTCAGTTTGCGATGAGCGCGTCGCCGGATCGAGTAGTGCCTTCTCCAGACCGATCACGTGCTCGATCGCCATGTCTCTCATCACATGATCGTGGACTATCGACCCCGGTTTCCGGGGGCTGGATTCCACTATCAGGTCCTGTCGTACGCCGGCCGTACTCTCCGAGCACACGATCCTGGGGGGGACCTGATGAGTAAGAGCCAACGTAGGGCCAAGGCCGAAAAGCGCACGGCGCAAAGACGGCCGGCATTGTGCTGGCACGACGTGCTGAAACGTTTCGCCGAATGGTTGGTGAACTCGGGCTGCACCACAGACCCGTTGGCGGCATATTCGACGGCGATGGCAGTCGACCGATCCAGGCGCGAACACGACATCCTGGTCGCGGGATCCGACATACCACTGGAGTTGTTCGACACAGACGTGTACGCCGACGACTGCGGACACACACCGTGGTCACCCGACGACACTGTCGATGCGCTCGATCTCTTCGCGAGATTCTTTGTAGAAGAACGTGTTTCGACGACACAGACAAACGACCTCGCGGAGATGGTCGGGGTTTCCCCGCCACGCATGGCACCGGTCCCGCGACGTCGCTCGGCACCCCTCGGTCCGACCACCCTGACGTCTCACGTCCGGCGGGTTGCTGCCTGGTGCGAAGACAACGGCAGCGTTCCCGACCCCTGCTTCGCACACCCGCGCTCGAGCAGGCAGCTTCGAGACGCCCTCGGCCCGACCGGTGAAGGCGACACCCTCAGCGAACTGCTATCGACGGTGACGTACCAGGTGGTTATCGCGACCGCGTTGGGAGTGGGCGTCCTGCGCAACGAGGATCGAACACTTCGAGCAGGAGACGCGTTCGATCACTGGCTCTCGGCACCGAGCGAGGAGTGGCGACGCCGAAGTCTCGTCGAGGCCTATATCGCGTGCCTGGAACCCGTTGTCGCACCAGACGGAGCCTCGTTGCAGCGCGAGATGACCGCAGCATGCGCCGCACTATGGTTCATCCTCGTTCGTTCCCTGGTCGACGACCCGGCACATGACGGCGAAGCTTTCGACACGGGCATCGACACCGACGTCGAGAAAGTCAGCGCGTGGGTGTTCGTGCGACTGGCCACCATGGTCGACCTCGGACTGATCGTCCCGGTGAACGGACAGTTCTGTGTTCCGGACTCTCACGCGCCGGCACTTATCGAGGCGCTCGATCGTCGTCATCTCGACACGTCGACGCCGGCGGATCTCGAGCGTCGATCCTGATCGTGGACTTCAGACCCCGGATTCCGGGGCCCAAAGTCCACAAACGACTCTGGCCCATGCACGACGCGCGTGCATGGGCCAGAGGGCCGTGAACTACTTGGTCGCAGACTCCAGAGCCTGATTGAACGTCTTGCTCGGACGCATGATCGACGTCGCCTTCTCGGGATCCGGGTAGTAATACCCGCCGATGTCGACGGGCTCACCCTGCGCGTCGCCGAGCTCCTTGACGATGGCCTCTTCCTGATCGGCCAGCGTCTTGGCGAGCGGCGCGAAGTGCTTGGCCAGCTCCTCGTCCTCGGTCTGGTTCGCCAGCTCCTGCGCCCAGAACTTGGCCAGGTAGAACTGGCTGCCGCGGTTGTCGAGCTCGCCGGTGGTGCGCGACGGGCCCTTATTCTCCTCGAGCAGCTTGCCGGTCGCGGCGTCGAGGGCCTTGCCCAGGACGTTCGCCTTGCCGCCGGTCTTCTTGCCCAGGTCTTCGAGGCTCACGGCCAGCGCGAGGAACTCACCGAGCGAGTCCCAGCGAAGGTGGTTCTCCTCGATGAGCTGCTTGACGTGCTTCGGCGCAGAGCCGCCGGCTCCCGTCTCGTACAGTCCGCCGCCGGCCATCAGGGGAACGATGGACAGCATCTTGGCGCTGGTGCCGAGCTCGAGGATAGGGAACAGGTCCGTGAGGTAATCACGGAGGATGTTGCCGGTCGCGGAGATGGTGTCCAGGCCACGGACGACGCGCTCGAGCGTGTACCGCATCGCGCGGACCTGCGACATGATCTGAATGTCGAGGCCCTCGGTGTCGTGATCCTTCAGGTACGTGCGCACCTTCTTGATCAGCTCGTTCTCGTGGGGGCGGTACGGGTCGAGCCAGAAGAGCACCGGCATCTTCGAGTCGCGCGCACGGTTCACGGCGAGCTTGACCCAGTCCTGGATCGGCGCGTCCTTGACGATGCAGAGGCGCCAGATGTCGCCCTTCTCCACGTTCTGCGTGAGCATGACCTCGCCGGTCGCCACGTCGACGATGTTCGCGACGGCGTCCTCTTCGATTTCGAAGGTCTTGTCGTGCGAGCCGTACTCCTCGGCCTTCTGCGCCATGAGGCCGACGTTGGGAACGGTGCCCATGGTCGTCGGGTCGAACTGGCCGTTCGTCTTACAGAAGTTCACCATCTCCTGGTAGATGCGGGAGAAGGTCGACTCCGGGTTGACGGCCTTGGTGTCCTTGGGACGGCCGTCGGCTCCCCACATCTTGCCGCCGGCGCGAATCATCGCGGGCATGGAGGCGTCGACGATGACGTCGCTGGGCGAGTGGAAATTGGAGATGCCGCGTGCCGAGTCGACCATGGCCAGCTCGGGCCGGTGCTCGTGGCACTTGTGCAGGTCCTCGACGATCTCGTCGCGCTTCGACGCCGGAAGGGTGTCGATCTTGCTGTAGAGATCGGAGAGGCCGTTGTTGACGTTGACGCCGAGCTCTTCGAAGAGCTCGTTGTGCTTGGCGAAGGCGTCCTTGTAGAAAACGCGCACCGCGTGACCGAAGACGATGGGGTGCGAGACCCGCATCATCGTGGCCTTGACGTGCAGGGAGAACATGACGCCGGTCTCGTAGGCGTCCTGCATCTGCTCTTCGTAGAACTTGTCCAGCGCCTTGGCGCTCATGAACATGCTGTCGATGACGTCGCCGTCGGTCAACGAGACCTTCGGCTTGAGGACGACGGTCTTGCCGCTCTTCGTCTCGAGTTCCATCCGGACGTCGCGGTCGCCCTCGACGGTCATCGACTTCTCACCGTGATAGAAATCGCCCTCGCGCATGTGTGCGACATGCGTGCGCGACGCCGGCGACCACTCGGTCATGCTGTGCGGGTGCTTGCGCGCGTACTCCTTGACGGCCTTCGGCGCGCGGCGGTCGGAGTTGCCCTCACGGAGGACCGGGTTGACGGCGCTACCGAGGCACTTGGTGTAGCGGTCGCGGATCTCCCGCTCCTCGTCCGTCTTCGGGTTGCCCGGGAAGTCGGGGATCTTGTAGCCCTTGTCCTGCAGTTCCTTGATCGCGGCGTGCAGCTGCGGTACCGAGGCACTGATGTTGGGGAGCTTGATGATGTTCGTGTCGGGGAGCTGCGTCAGCTTGCCCAGCTCGGCCAAGTTGTCCGGCACCCGCTGGCCCTCGTCCAGGTAGTCGGGGAACTCGGCGAGGATGCGACTGGCAACGGAGATGTCGCTCGACTCCACCTCGATCCCGGCTGCGCTGGCGAAAGTGCGGATGACCGGCAGGAACGCGTGAGTCGCCAGCATGGGCGCCTCGTCGGTCAGGGTGTAGATGATGGTCGGCTTTTTCTCAGTCATTGCAGGTCTTGCCTCGTTTTCCGTCTGCTCGACGTCGTCTGTCCTTGTGGGCTCGGAGACAACTTTAGTCGTGCAGGGCTGTGTTGTGGCGACCCCGGTAGGACCGGCTCGCTGTGCGCTGCGGCATAGCTGACCAGCGCGGGAGGCAAATAGTGAAGCTACTGATGGGTAACCTCGTGAACCGGTCGGCGCTGCCTGCGTCGAACCGGTTGCCGATGACGTCACTCGAGTCGAGGATCGTGCTCAACGCGTCCATGGATCCTGAACTGTGTCGTTCTTCTCGGCGAGATCACCGGCCAAGGTGGGATCCGCAGGAGTATCCAAAACATCCTCGATATCGGAGTAGTGATTCCAGGGCTTAGTGGAGACAGAACCGAGCACGGCTCCCGGCCGACCGACGGTGTCCATACCGCGAAGTAGCACTTCTGCTGCTCAGCCTCGGAGATGCCAGAATGCACATCAGCAGGGAATTATGTAACTCGGATCCGTCGTCTCATCGAGCCATTTCCCGTACGACCCTCCGGCCGACGCGTTGACGGCAGCGCACACCTCGGACTCGGTGCGACCCGCGATGCGGTACACCGCATAGATCGCATTCCCTTCGGCAGTCGCTTGCCGAAGGGACGGGCACGCGTTGTCGGTCCGCAGGTACCGAGCACCCGGATTCTGCGAGAGCTGGGTCGCAACCTCCTGCTCGTACGAACCCGGCGCGGTCGCCGAGTACAGCACGACGATTCCAGTCCCATCACACGACGGGACTGTCATCGGGGTGTTCAGGCCGAGATCACCGCGGACAGCGCCGCCCTGCTGTTCACTACCATCGGGTGCAGGTACAGAGGCAGCCGAAGACTGTCCGACCCATCGTGCGAGCTCGTCACCCAGTGCGCCGTTGTAGCGGATAGAGGTAATAGGCGGACCCGTCACGTCGAACGCGACGACACCTTTGACGCGATCACCCACCGATACAGTTCCCGCAGGCAATTGACCGTCGACCGCACCGAGCTCTGGCTGGTACGTGGTTCCGTCGGACGCCCGCGCAGTGAAGTACAGCGGGTTCACGTTCGTTGTGCCCTCGACGCCTTCGAGCGTGACGGTGATCTGTTGCAGATCACCGGATACGGGGAGGCCGAACCGCGACGGTTGCGCGGGCGACAGCGACTCCACCGTGACCCGCGTAGTCACCCGACCGCCCACAACTTCTTGAGCGGCACCTATCGGAACCGCCTCGTCAGAAGGACGAGCAGCTGTCGTCTGTTCGACGGACGTGCCCTCCGCAGGAGCAACGCTGGCGGAGCCACTAACACTCTGACCGCAACCCGTGAGCG
The DNA here is from genome assembly GCF_001426185.1 of Rhodococcus sp. Leaf247. Classification (GTDB taxonomy): domain Bacteria; phylum Actinomycetota; class Actinomycetes; order Mycobacteriales; family Mycobacteriaceae; genus Rhodococcoides. Next base: position 216,054 of record NZ_LMRP01000002.1, read on the forward strand.
CTACCGCAACGAGCACACAAGCGCTCATCCACCAGGCCACAAGGTGCCGCTCGCCGGTCGCGGAGCGAAGCTGAGTCACCACGCGTCAGCCGCCAGACGCTGGCCGGCGGTCGAGGCCAAACTCGTTATCGCGTCGGTCAATTCGGCTTGACTCTGACCGCCCGAGAGTCCCGGAGTAGCAGGCACCGAGGACATGGTGACGCTGAAACCGACCGTTCCCACGGACCACGCCGCCTCGACCAGACCGAGTTCGTCGTTGACGATGGCATTGCCGCCTTCCAGGTCGATCAGACGGCCCGAGGCCAGCAGGAAATCGTTGGTAGCCAGCTCCGCTGCCGCGACGTCGGACGCCGCCGCGTTCGCGTCTGCAAATTCCGTCGCGGTGAACCCGACCTCACCTTCTGCGGTCGAGCACACCCAGGACGCGGTTGCTCCATCCGCAAGATACGAGGTGGGATCGTCGGTCACATCGCCGAGGATTGCATTGAAACCGTTGCGAGTGAGCGCATCACCATCGACCAGTGCGCACGCGTCGCGGCGCCGTATGTCCGATGCGGCGGCAAGAGACGACTCTCGCTGCTTTCGGTAGTCAGCGAGGGAGCCGTCCGGGTCCGGAAATTCGACACCGCCTGGACACTGATCGATGTACGACGTCGCACCGGCCGGCGTATCGGTACGCCCGTCGACACCGGTGAGTGGTTGTCCTGAGTACATGACCCAGCACGGCCTGCCTGTCCCGTAGATGTCCTGATCGGACTCGGGGGTCCAGTCGAAAGCTGTCACATCGAAGTCTGCGGAGTTGGCATACCCGTAGCAGTACGCAGCGGTCGTCTCGCTCAGGTACTCGTCGACGCATTGGTCGGTCAACGCGAGGATGTCCTCGTAGTCGACGTTGTCCGCGACGAAGCGGATGTTCGTCTGCCCACCCTTGTTCTCCTTGGTGACGGACTCGGTCCGCACCATCGATCGGTCGAAGCGGGGTCCGGACTGCCCTTCGGACGAAGCCGGCGTACTCGCCTCGGAGGCCGCGGTGGTCTCTGCAGCGTTCTCGTTCGACGGCGATCCACATGCGGTGAGCATCATGCCCACTGCAATCACCGACACTGACGCTCGAATGACGTTCATCGACCTACCCCCGCTCGAAACACGATCACTGCGGCCGACATCGGGCCGCAGTACGCCTCTTTGTCGCGTCTGTCCCGTATGCCGTTACACCGCCTTCGGCCGCCTCGGGAGGCGGGACGACACGGGATACGCCAGACTTCCACCGTGTCGACGACCGAGAGACCACGCGTCCCCCGTTCCGGCATCGTCGGCGGCACGTTCGCCTTACTCGGCGCCCTTTACTTCGCGCAGGGGTTGCCCTTCGGCTTCTTCACTCAGGCACTGCCCGTGGTGTTGCGGCAGTCCGGCTACTCCCTGGTCGCGATCAGCGCGAGCGGAGTGCTGTTCGCGCCGTGGGCATTGAAGTTCCTGTGGGCACCGTTTGTCGACAGGTACGGGAGTCGACGACGGTGGCTGCTCTCACTCCAACTCGGCGCAGCGGCTGTCGCGCTGGTGCTGGCCTGCCTCGACCTCACGTCCGGCCTGCAGTGGCTGTTCCTCGGAATCGCCGTCGTGAACGTTCTCTTCGCGACGCAGGACGTCGTCACCGACGGGCTCGCCGTGCGACTGCTCGACGCACGCCACCGAGGTGTGGGCAACGGGATCCAACTCGGGGCGTACCGCATCGGCATGATCGTCGGCGGCGGCGTTCTGCTGTGGTTGTTCTCGTTCGCGGGATGGCGAGCACTGTTCGTCGCGATGGCCGCGTTGATCGTGGCGTCCACGATCCCGGTCCTCCTGCTCCGGACTCAACTCGACAGGGCGGATGTGCGACCCGCGGAGTCGACGACCGCCGTCCGCCTCGCCGGGACGTGGTGGGTTCGCCTGCGCCGACCGGGTGTCCCGGCCTTCATCGGCCTGATCGCCGCCTACAAGTTCGGCAACTCGATGGGGTCGGCCCTCGTCGGTCCGTTCCTCTCCGACCTCGGGCTCACCCTCGGACAGATCGCGCTTCTCGACGGCGGAGTCGCCTCGGGCTCCGCGCTCGCCGGTGCCGCACTGGGTGCCTGGTACGCGACGCGCTTCGGCCGACGACGTGCCCTGCTCGTCGCCGGTATCACCCAGACCCTCGCGCTCGGCTTCTACGTCGCCGCGGCACTCGACATCGGCGGGATCGCCCTCGTGGTGACCGCCAGCGTCTGCGAGCACGTATTCGGCGGCGCCGCGACCGTCGTGCTCTTCGCCCTCATGATGGATGCCTCTGAACGTGTCTACGCCGGAACCGATTACACCCTTCTGGCGTGCGCCGTCGTCTTCTCGCAGGGCATCGCCGGACTCGCTGCAGGCGTGGTCGGCCAAGCCTTCGGTTACGCCGCGATGTTCGGGACGGGCCTCGTCCTGTCCGGGCTGGGGTGCACGCTCCTGCTCTGGGCGCTGAAGAAGGGCATCGGGCCCGTGCAGTTGGGCGAGTCGGGCGTCATGGCCCCCGACGGGGGCTGACCTCGGCCGCCGTAGTGTCGAACCATGGCAGTGCGCGCGGGTGTGGTGGTCACGGGTAGCGAAGTTCTGGCCGGGCGGGTCAGCGACCGCAACGGTCCCTGGGTGGCTCGGGAACTCCTGCAGATGGGCGTCGATGTCGCCCATCTGACGGTGTGCGGTGACCGGCCGGCCGATCTGACCGCCCAGGTCCAGTTCCTCGCCGACCAGCACGTCGACCTCATCGTCACGACTGGAGGCCTCGGCCCGACTGCGGACGACCTCACCGTCGAGACCGTCGCCGCGCTCTACCGGCGCGAGATGCACCTCGACGTCGAACTCGAAGGCCGCATCACGGCCATCGTCGAGCGCTGGCGCAGCCGCCTCGGTAGCGTCGCCGACTCCGAGCCGCTGCGAGTGGGGGTGCGCAAGCAGGCGATGGTTCCTGCCGGAGCGCAGTCGATCTCGCCGACGGGCACAGCACCGGGCGTGGCAATGGCCGACGACTCGGGCACCCTCCCCACGGTCCTCATCCTTCCGGGACCGCCCTCCGAACTGCAGTCGATGTGGCCGGAAGCGATAGAGAGCGCACCCGTCGCCGCAGTGCTCGCGCGGAGGACGTCGGTCACCGAGGACACCATCCGGGCCTACGGATTGTCGGAGGCCGACCTGGCCGCGACCTTGCGTACCGCAGAGAGCTCGATTGCCGGGTTCGGCGATCTGGCGATCACCACCTGCCTGTCGCGCGGCGAACTCGAGATGGTCACCCGCTACGAGGAGTCCGCGGCCGCCGCCTACTCCGACGTGTTGGCGCTCATCAAGCAACACCATGGCGCGCAGATCTTCTCGACCGACGGGTCCACCATCGACGACATCGTGGCGACTCGATCCGGTGGCCGCCGCATCGCGACGGCGGAATCGTGCACCGGCGGCATGATCGCTGCACGGCTCACCGATCGGGCAGGCTCGTCGGCCTACGTGGTCGGCGGTGTGGTGTCGTACGCCAACGAAGTGAAGATCGGCTCACTCGACGTTCCCGCCGCCTTGATCGAGGAGCACGGCGCCGTCAGCGAACCCGTGGCCGCCCGCATGGCCGAAGGAGCGCTGCACCGCGTCGGCGCCGATGTCGCCGTCTCCACCAGCGGTGTCGCGGGGCCGGGTGGGGGAACGGAGAGCAAGCCCGTCGGCACCGTGTGCTTCGGCATCGCTGTGACGGGCCGACCGACCGTCACGCGGACGCTGCGGCTACCCGGTGATCGTGCGAGTGTCCGAGCGCTCTCGGTCACCGTCGCGATGCACATGCTCGCGGACGCACTGAGCGACGCCTGAGAGTCGATGGACACGACCCCTGCACTCCCCCGCTGGCAGTTCGCGTCGGATGATCTCCTCACGCGATACGTCGGGGTCACCGACGAGGACATGCGCGGCTGGTCCATCCACACCCACCATGTCGACGGCACATCTGACATGTCGCCGTTCACTCAACACCCTGCCGTTGTCGACGACACCGGTCGAGTGTTCTTTCACGACGACGGGCCGACGCAGGTGTGGGCCGCAGAGATCGATGCCGCAGCCTTGCTGATCAGTCTCGAAACGCCGACCGGCGTCCTGCTCGAGGTCGACCAGTGGGACGCGATGACCGCGTGGCTCGTCGAGTCGATACAGGACGAACCCGCCGGGCTCGTCATCGATCTCGGACCCAACACCGACGTCCCCGACGACGAGCTCGACGACATTGAGCTCATCACCGCGCAGATGCACCGCCTCGACGACGGGGTGGTGATGGTGCGCCGGTCGCGCCGCATCCTGCACACGCTTCGCTTCGCCGACCATTCGGTGCAGGGATTAATTCTCGACAGATGGCACCACGACGGGCATTTCGACGACTGCACCGACGGGTACCTGTTCAGTCGCGATCTCGCACTCGCGGCCGGTGCGTGCGTTGCGTGGGTGCGTGATGCGGGTGGTGTCGAGGCCGCCGATCGGCTCGGGTGTTCGTTCGACTTCGCGGACGAGCTACCCGGGCAGGCATGACGTCCTGCAATCAGGTCACGCTCGGTGTCACGTATTTCGAACAGGTGGGCGGAGCCAGGCTCCTTAGAGGAGTTCTCAGAGGGGAAACGTGGTCGTCGCGAGATCCTGTCGCTACGGCGACCGTCATCCACGTCCTGTGATGCGCAGTCCCCGCCACCCAGCCGCAGCGGACGCCAGGGCCCCGGCTGCTCCCCCGATCACCGGATAACTCCACCAAGGAACCGGAAGCCCATTCCACCATCCAGAGCCGGCGTGATCGAGCGTCAGGGTGGTCGAGTAGCTCCTCGTCATCTCGACGCCACGCAACGGCGCGTAGGCGCCGTCGTAGATCACCTCGCTCTGATCACGATAAAGTGCGAACCCCTCGACACCCAGGAAAACCAAGCCGATCACGACGCCCGCAAGGGCGCCCCACAGAACGAGAATGCGCACGCAGCACCTTAACCGGCGCCACGCCGTGCGCGGCTTCTCTACGCCGCAGCGGTCGTACCTCGACAGTAGGAACGGCTCGAGTCAGCCCATGTGAACCGCGGTGTCGCCGGCCGGCAGGTCGGTCTTGCGGGCACGAACCAACACCAGGACGATCGGGGTGATCAGGATGACCATGATCGCCGCTGCCGCGAACGCGTGCGCGTATCCGGAGACCTCCGCGGAGAACATGTAGTCGATCGTGGAGTTGATGAAGTTGCGGATCGGTTCCGGCAGGGCAGCGAGCTCGGAATCGGACGGCAGGGTCTGCGACGCCAGGGCCTCCGGGGGCACTCCGGCGGGTGGCACGGGCGCGATGTTCGACGACAGGTAGGACGACTTGGCGGACGTGTAGATCGTGGTGAAGACGGCGGTTCCCAAGGCGCCACCGATCTGCAAGGCCGCGTTGACGAGTGCGCTGGCAGCGCCGGCGTCGTGATCGGCGACCCCGATGAGGGCCACGTTCTGCATCGGCACCATGAGCAGACCCAGCCCGAGCCCGAGGAGCATCACTCCGGGAAGCACGTGCGTCCAGTACGAGGTGTCGACGCCGATCTGAGTAAGCAGGACCAGACCGATGGCCGAGATGACGGGGCCGGCAGCCATCAACGGCTTCGGTCCCACGCGAGGCATCAATGCGGACGCTGCGGCGGCGGTGATCATGATGCCGCCGGTCATGGGGAGGGAAGCGACTCCGGCCACGACGGGGCTGAATCCGAGCACGATCTGGAAGTAGAAGGTCAGGTACAAGGTGCCACCGAGAAGGGCGGCGCCGATGATGGCCGAACCGAGGTAGGCGGACCCACGGTCTCGGTCCAGCAGGACGCCCAGCGGCAGAAGCGGATTGGCCGAGCGGGACTCGACGACGACGAACGCGGCCAGTAGAACGATGCCCAGCGCGATGAAGCTGAGGGTCGAGACGTTGGACCAGCCGTCTTCAGCCTCGGTGAACCCGTAGACCAGTGAGCCGAGGCCGAGGGCGACCAGAACTGCGCCGGGAACGTCGTACCGCGTGTCGCCCTCAGCCTTGCTCTCCTTGACCAAAGGGATCGCGGCGGCGGCCGCGAAGATCGCGACGGGAACATTGACCAGCAGGCACCAGCGCCAGTTGGCGTACTCGGTGAGCACGCCGCCGAGCAGCAGGCCTACGGCAGCGCCGCCACCGGCGATGGCACCGAATACACCGAACGCCTTGGCTCGTTCCTTCTCGTCGGTGAACGTAGTGGTCAGGATGGCAAGCGCAGCGGGGGCGAGCAGGGCGGCGAAGACGCCCTGGCCGGCACGGGCGATGAAGAGCTGGTAGCCCTCCTGCGCCAGGCCACCGATGGCCGAGGCGATCGCGAATCCCGCCATGCCGACAAGGAAGGACCGCTTGCGGCCCCAGTAGTCGGCGATGCGGCCACCGAGCAGCAGCAACGCACCGAACGCGAGCGCGTAGGCGGTGATGACCCACGCGCGGCTGCTGTCGCTGATGCCCAGGTCTTCCTGCGCCTGCGGCAGAGCGATGTTCACGATGGTCGCGTCCAGCACGATCGTCAGCTGAGTGATGGCGACGATGCACAGCACGAGCCAACGACGCTCGTAGTTCGGATTGGCGTCGTTCTCTGACGACACGATGTCGGGCGTGCTGGTCACGGGCGTGCCTCGGTCCTGGGAAAGGTAAGCGGTGGAATGTCTGTTCGACGATTCGAAAATGTACCGTTGCGGTCCGACACGGTCAAACGAACTAGTTGGTTGGCGTAGGATTCAGCCTGTGAAGTCGGACACCCCCATCTCCCCCGCCGCCTCTGACACGCGTGAACGAATCCTCGATGCCGCACGCCGCGAGTTCGCCGAGCACGGCCTCGCCGGCGCTCGCGTCGACCGGATTGCACTGGCGTCTCGCTCCAGCAAAGAGCGCCTGTACGCGTACTACGGCGACAAGGAGCGGCTGTTCGGCGCGGTACTGGACCACGGTTTCCGGCGGTTCGTCGAGTCCGTGCACTTCACCCCACGCGATCTACCCGGGTACTCCATGGATGCCTTCACCCGCCTCGCGAGTGAGAAGGACGAGCACCGGATGCTGCTCTGGGCGCAGTTGCAGGGCCATCTCCCCGCGCGCGAACACGCCGAGGTGATGAGTGAGCGTGTTCGCGAGGTCGAGCAGGCTCAGCGCGACGGATACGTCGACTCCCATTGGAGTGCAACCGATCTGATGACGTTGATTTTCGGTGTGCTGTTCAGCTGGTTCACCACACCGGACCTCGACCAGCAAGCCCATCGGCGGTGGGACGACGACGAGATCGCGCGGCATCGTCTCGTCGTCGGCGAGGCGGTCAGGAGATTGGCGGAGCCGCGGGTAGAACGGTGATCACCCCGATCGAAGGAGCCCCGTGACCGTGTCCGATGAACGCCGTCTGATGGCTATTGCCGCAGTAGCCGGCATCGCCCAGAACGCCATCGCGATCCCCTACGTCCGAGAGCACGGCACTCGCTCGGTGGCAGACTTCTTCGTCGGCAAGATCTGGTCGACGGTGCCCGGCAAGTTCGCGATGGTCGATCTGATTCTCGTCGTCGTCGCGTTCCACGCGTGGGCACTGCCGGAGTCGGGTCGACTCGGGATCCGCCGATGGTGGTGGGCAACGCTATTCATGACCTTCACCGTGGGGATCGGCACTGCGATCCCCTTTTTCCTCGCTGCACGGGCTCGGGCGTTGCGGCTGGCGACCTGACGGAGTTCCCGCGCGGGAAGACGTGCCCCCGCTGCACAGCATTCCGCGTAGAGACTCGTTCTCGACAGATGACACCAACGACCCGCGTGTCGACGACTGCACCGACGGGTGCCTGATGATCGCCTCGACCGCCCTTGCCGCGGGGTTGCCGCCGTACATAACCAACCCCGACGACTACATCCGACTGGACAAGCTGCTGCAGATTGTCCCCGTCGCGCGCCCGCGACTCCGCACGAGAGCAGGCAGTGACGGGTGGTCGACTCCCTGCTGCACAACCACGTTCACCCCATCGCCACGAGATCCCGGTACCTCTCCACCATCGTCCCGATCACCTGATCCCCATCCGCCGCCCAGACAGCCGCGTTGAAAATCTCCACCTCTACGTCACCGCGGTAGCCGGCCTCCTCGACCCATTGCCCTATGGTCGCGAAGTCGATCACCCCGTCGCCCATCATCCCGCGGGACAGGAGGGGGTCGGCTTCCATCGGCACCAACCAGTCACACACCTGGTACGAGCTGATGCGGCCACGCTCCCCCGCGGTCTTGATCTGCGCCTCGAGGTCGGGGTCCCACCACACATGGAACGTGTCGACGACGACGCCCACCGCCTCCACCGAATGCGGCTCCGCCATGGCCAGTGCCTGACCCAGCGTCGAGATCACCGCTCGATCGGCCGCGAACATCGGGTGCAGCGGCTCCAACGCGATCCGTACACCTCGCTCCAGCGCGTAGGGCACCAACGCGGCGAGCCGCTCGGACACCCGTGCCCGCGCACCGATCAGGTCGCGATCCGGGATTCCGCCCATCACCATCACCAACTCGGGAGCCCCTAGCTCGGCGGCCTCGTCGAGTGCGCGACGGTTGTCGTCGAGCCCGTCGTCGTCGATGGCCGAGAGAAAGCCACCGCGGCACAGGGTCGACACCCGTAGCCCGGCATCGGAGATCATCTTCGCCGACTCCGTCACCCCGGCTTCCTGCACGCGGTCACGCCACGGCCCGATAGCACCGAGCCCCGCCCGCGCCGCGCCCTCGACGGCCTCCTTCAGGGTCCAGTTGTTCACCGTCTTGGTGTTGAGAGACAGGCGCTCGAGACTCATGCCGACACCCCGTTCAGCTCCAGGTACACGCCCACCCGATGCACGGCAAGGGCCGGATCTGTAAGCAGCCCAGCACGATCCGCCAACACGAACAGTTGCGTCAGATGCTCCACACTGCGACCCGACGCCAATCCGCCGACCATCGAGAAGCCGGCCTGCTTCCCGTTCAACCACGACAGGAACGCGATGCCCGTCTTGTAGTAGTAGGTGGGCGCCGCGAATATATGCCGGCCCAGCTCTTGAGTCGACTGCAGAATCTCCTCGGCCCGAGCCGAGTTGCCGCGATCGAGCTCTTGCAACGCCGTGGACGCCGCGGGGTAGATGCCGGCGAAGATGCCGAGCAGCGCATCCGAGTGGTGCTCACCGTCGCCCATGATGAGCTCCGGATAGTTGAAGTCGTCCCCGGTGTACAGACGAACTCCGTCGGGCAGAGCTGCGCGCAAGGCGATCTCGTGCTGAGCATCCAGCAGCGACACCTTCACACCGTCGACCTTGGCAGCGTGCGCCTCGATCAGTTCACGGAACGTTGCGGTCGCCTCGTCCACGGACGCGCTCCCCCAATAGTCCTCGAGCGCAGGGTCGAACATCGTTCCGAGCCAGTGCAACACGACGGGCTCGTCGACTTCGTCGAGCAGCGTCGAGTAGACGGACAGGTAGTCGTCGGGTGACGACGCCACCCGCGCCAGCGCACGCGAGGCCATGATGATCACCTTCGCGCCGGACTCCCGCACCACGCTGATCTGCTCACGGTAGGCGTCGAGGACACGGGCGAGACCCTCCCGACCTGACGGCAGCGTCGTCAGGTCGAGCTGGTCCGTTCCGGCACCGCAGGCGAGCAGGCCGCCCACCCGTGCAGCCTCGGCACCCGATCGTCGGATCAGCTCAGCGGTCGCGGCCCAGTCGAGGCCCATGCCGCGCTGCGCGGTGTCCATCGCGTCGGCGACACCGAGGCCGTAGGACCACAGCTCGTGCCGGTAGGCGAGGGTGGCGTCCCAGTCGATGTCGGCCGGTGCGCCCGGAGTGTTGTCACCCGTCGCACGCGGAATGACATGTGCCGCGGCGTACGCGATGCGCGAGGTGATCGGAGAAGCGGGCTTCGTCCACTCACCGGGCTCCCCCAGCTCGTACGAGCCGTGGCCCGGCAACGCGATGGTCAGGCGCGAGTCGACGGCGGTCACAGCGAGATCTCCGGCACGTCGAGGCGGCGGCCCTCCGCGGAACTGCGCAGGCCGAGCTCTGCGAGCTGCACACCGCGCGCGGCGGACAACAGTCCGTAGCGGTGGGGGCGCTCGGCGATGACGTCGCGCAGGAACTCCTCCCACTGAAGCTTGAAGCCGTTGTCCAGATCGGCGTTGGCCGGAACGTCGAGCCACTGGTCGCGGAAGGGTTCGGTGACGGGCAGGTCGGGATTCCACACCGGCTTGGGGGTGTGCGAGCGGTGTTGGGCGACGCAGTTACGCAGCCCTGCCACCGCGGAGCCATGAGTGCCGTCCACCTGGAACTCGACCAGCTCGTCGCGGAACACACGCACGGCCCACGACGAGTTGATCTGCGCGACAACCCCGTTCTGCATCTCGAAGATGCCGTACGCGGCGTCATCGGCGGTGGCGGCGTACTCGTTGCCCTGCTCGTCCCACCGCGTCGGGATGTGGGTGGTGGCCTTGGCGGTGACGGTCTCAACCTTGCCGAGGATGCCCTCGAGCACGTAGTTCCAGTGACAGAACATGTCGACGACAATGCCGCCGCCGTCCTCGGCGCGGTAGTTCCAGCTGGGTCGTTGCGCGGGCTGGCCGTCACCCTCGAAGACCCAGTAGCCGAACTCGCCACGCAGGGAGAGGATGCGTCCGAAGAAGCCCTCGTCGACCAGTCGCTTCAGCTTCACCAGTCCGGGAAGGTAAAGCTTGTCGTGGACGACGCCGGCCGTGACGCCCGCGTTCTGTCCGATGCGGGCCAGTTCGATGGCCTGGGTCAGCGTCTCGGCAGTCGGCTTCTCCGTGAAGATGTGCTTGCCGGCCTTCATCGCCGACGACAGTGCCTCTGCGCGACGCGAGGTCACCTGGGCGTCGAAGTAGATGCCGATCGACGCATCGTCGATGACCGACTGGGCGTCGGTCGTGTACTCGGCGATGCTGTGCTGAGCGCAAAGTTCCTGCAGCTTCGCCTCGTTGCGACCGACGAGCACCGGCTCGACCTGGACGCGCGAGCCGTCCGCGAGCAGCAAACCGCCGGCGTCACGGATCGGGAGGATGGAACGCAGAAGGTGCTGACGGTAGCCCATGCGACCGGTGACGCCGTTCATGGCGATGCGCAGGGTTCGGGTGGGGTGTGACATCGAATGGCCTTTCTGACTGCTCGGCAGTCAGGTCTGAAAATGCACGACCAAGAGGGGAACGAGGCGCGCGAGGGCCTCGGGAGACGGTGCGGCGGAAAGTCCTGCACGCGTCGAGGGGCAAGTCAGCTTCGGAATGCGCTTTCCAAGCTATGCTGTCGAGGTCGATCGGTCAACAGGTACCGGCAGACCGCAACGATTTCGTGGGGGTGGCGAGCATGGCGGCAGTGCGATTGCGTGACGTGGCAGCAGCGGCCGGCGTCTCCCAGGCGACGGCATCACGGGTGCTGAACGGCTCGTCGAGAGTGCCCGGCGAGGGCGTTGCCGACCGAGTACGCGCCGCCGCAGCCGATCTCGGCTACATCGCGAATGCCCAGGCCCAGGCGCTGGCGCGCTCGTCGACGGGGCTGATCGGTCTCGTCGTGCACGACGTCGCCGATCCCTACTTCTCCTCCATCGTCCGCGGCGTGCAGAACGAGGCGCGCGACGCCGGCAAGCTCGTATTGCTCGCGAGCACCGAGCGCGACTTCGCCATCGAGCGGCAGTCGGTGAGCACGTTCATCTCTCACCGTGCCGACGCCATCATTCTTGCCGGATCGCGGCAGAGCGGCGACCTCGACCGCGCCCTGGAACGCGAGTTCGAGGCCTATCGGGACAACGGTGGCCGCGTCGTCGTCATCGGTCAGCCTATGCCGTTCGGAGCGGCCGTCGAGCCCGAGAACCATTCTGCATCAGCAGCATTGGCCGAAGCGCTGTACGAGCACGGCCATCGGCGATTCGCGATCATCGGCGGCCCGGGCAACATCCGCACGTCCGCGGACCGTCGCAACGGATTCGTCGAGGCACTCTGCCGTCACGGCATCACCCCGGAGATCGAGGTGGCCGGCGACTTCTCCCGCGACGGCGGATACAGCGCAGCACGACGCCTCGCGGCGGCCTTGGAACTCACGCCCGGTCACGGCGCTCCTCCGTGCGTCTTCGCAGTCACCGACGTCATGGCCATCGGAGCCATTGCCGCGTGGCGTGAGCTGGGCCTGAGCGTCCCCGACGACGTCTGCGTCGCGGGTTTCGACGACATCCCCACCCTGCGAGACCATGTCCCGAGCTTGTCGACGGTCGCGTTGTCGCTCGTCGACATCGGCGAGCGCGCCGTGCGACTCGCGCTCGACCCGTCCGACCGCGCCCTCGACGCGCATGAGTACGCACCGGGAACGGTCGTCCTGCGCGCAAGCAGCGCCCTGAGCAGGTAGTTGTCCGTTTTCCTTGACACTGTGGGCGCGATCACATTAGATTCGGCCGCAGCTTCGGAAAGCGCATTCCAGCGGGAGTAGTCGGACCCGCACCACTACTAGCTTTAGGACTCCTCATGGCGGTAACAACGTCGGTCGAGGCCCCACTCGCTGCACCGTCGGCACCGCATCCCGCGCCGACGCGTCGTCGACGGTTTCCCTCGTTCCGCAACACCTGGTCCGGCTTGTGGCGGCCCCTCGCTCTCGTGGCTGCGCTCGTCGTCGCGTGGTGGGCGGTCACGGCCACCGAACTGGTTGCGCCCTACATCCTTCCGTCTCCCGGTGACACCTGGTCGACGATGGTGGACAACGCGTCCTACCTCGCCGGCCACACCTGGGTGACCACCTACGAGACCATCGCGGGCTTCGTCATCGCGGGCCTGGTCGGCATCGCCGTCGCGGTGGTGATGATCTACTCGTCGTCGATCGAGAAGACGATGTACCCGCTGATCCTCTTCGCCCAGGTCATCCCGAAGATCGCTATCGCACCACTGTTCGTCGTGTGGCTCGGCTTCGGCGCCAGCCCCAAGATCCTGGTCGCAGTCCTCATGGCCTTCTTCCCCATCGTCATCGCCGGCATGGCGGGCCTGCGGTCCGTCGACCCGGAGATCCTCGAACTCACGTCCACGATGGGTGCGAGCAAGTGGAAGACGTTCTGCAAGGTGCGCTTTCCCGCCTCGCTCCCGCAGCTGATGTCCGGCCTCAAGATCGCGGCCACACTCGCCGTGACCGGTGCGGTGGTCGGTGAGTTCGTCGGCGCCAACGAAGGACTCGGCTACGTGATTCTCCAGGCGAACGGAAACATCGACACCGCAATGCTGTTCGCCGCCCTCATCATCATGTCTCTGCTCGGCATCCTGCTGTTCCTCGTCATCGAGATCGCCGAGAAGTTCCTCATCCCCTGGCATGCATCGCGCCGCTCCACTGCGTCCGTCGGCGCAGTGTGACCAGGCTGCCTCACCCACACCCCCTCGAAAGAAGACTTCCATGAAGCTCAAGACTGTCCTCGTGGCTGCGGTAGCCGCGTCGCTCGCTCTCGCCGGATGTGGCGGCGGCGGTGGCGGTGCGGAGAAGGCTCCCGGCGCCGACGGTGAGACCACCGCGACGTCCCTGATGCTCAACTGGTACCCCTACGGCGAGCACGCACCGTTCTACTACGGCGTGCAGGAGGGGATCTTCGCCAAGCACGGCATCGACCTCACCATCACCGCCGGCCAGGGCTCGACCAAGACCGCGCAGGCCGCCGGCTCGAACCAGACCGACTTCGGCTGGGCCGACTCCGCCGCCGTCATGTCGAACATCGACAAGGGCGTGAAGGTGAAGAGCCTGGGCGTCTTCCTGCAGACGACGCCGTCCGCCGTTCAGGTCTACGCCGACGGTCCCATCCAGACCACGGCCGATCTCGCCGGCAAGACCATCGCCGTCTCGGCCGGTGACGCACCGACCACGACGTTCCCGATCTTCCTAGACCGCGCCGGCGTCCCCGAGGACCAGGTGCAGCAGCAAAGCCTCGACTCCGCGGGCAAGATCGCCGCGATGCTGTCCGGTCAGGTCGACGGGCTCATCGGCTTCGCGCACGACCAGGGACCGAACATCGCGAACAAGTCGGGTCGCGAGATGCGCTACCTTCGCTACTCCGACGAGGGACTGAACTTCTTCAGCAACGGCCTCATCGCCAACACCTCGACCATCGAGAGCTCCCCGGAACTGGTGCAGGCCATGGTCGACGCCACCACCGAGTCGTTCGAGGCTGCAATCGCCAACCCCGAGGAGGCTGTGAAGGCCATGGTGGGCAAGGACCCGCAGACTCCGCCGGAGTCGGTGCTGCTGCAGCAGTGGCAAGAGACCATCCCGCTGCTCACCACCACCAACACCGAGGGCCAGGCACCGGGAGTCAACGCCGAGGAGGACTGGACCAACACCATCTCCATCCTCGGTGACGCCGGTCTGACCGAGGTCGGGGCCGAGCCGTCGAAGTACTGGGACTCCTCCTTCACCTCCAGCAAGGAATGAGCGACGACATGAGCGCCGTCACCCACGAACGCCCCACCACCGTCACCGACACCGCGGTCTCGGTCGACAACCTCACCGTCCAGTTCTCGTCCAAGCGTGGCGACGTCACCGCTCTGTCCGACGTCGACCTCAAAGTCGGCAGGGGTGAGTTCGTCTCCATCGCCGGCCCGTCGGGCTGCGGCAAGTCCACACTGCTCAAAGTGGTCGCGGGTCTGACCGGCGCCTCCCGCGGCTCCGTCGAGCTGGCCGGCCGCGAGGTGAAGGGACCGCAGCGCAACATCGGTTACGTCTTCCAGCGCGCCGCGTTGCTGGAATGGCGCACCGTCCGCAAGAACATCCTGCTCCAGGGCGAGATGCGCGGCATGAACAAGAAGGCCGCCGCGGCGAAGGCTGATCAATTGATCGAGATGACGGGCCTGACGGGCTTCGAGGGAGCACTCCCCCACGAGCTGTCCGGCGGCATGCAGCAACGCGTCTCCCTTTGCCGAGCGCTGCTGCACGAGCCCGAGGTGCTGCTAATGGACGAGCCCTTCGGCGCCCTCGACGCACTCACTCGCGAAAAGATGAACGTCGAACTGCACCGCATCTGGCGGGAGACCGGGACGACGGTCATGTTGGTCACCCACTCCGTCGCCGAGGCCGTCTACCTGGCCAACCGCGTCGTCGTCATGAGCCCGAGGCCGGGGCGGATCGTGGACATCCTCGACGTGGACCTGCCGGCGCACCGGGACTACAGCGCGACGATGGAGAAGCCGGAGTTCATCTCCGTGGCCAACACGGTGAGGGACCTGCTGGGGGCTACGACGGGGGCGGATTGACGATGTTTGCGAGCTTCCAGGCACCGCCACAATCGGTGTCCGCCTGAAAGCGGCACGGACGAGGTTGCCACGTAAACGCCCACATCCTTAGTACAGTGATGGTTGTGATTACGGGTGAGCTGAAAAGCAAGATAGATCGAGTCTGGGACGCCTTCTGGTCCGGCGGCATAAGCAACCCGCTCGAGGTCATTGAGCAGATCACCTACCTGCTGTTCATCCGACGCCTGGACGACCTACAGACCCTCGCCGAAAAGAAAGCACGCCATACCGGCGGCGTCGTCGAGAACGCGGTCTTCCTGCCTGGACAAGCGCACCTTCGGTGGGGCCAGTTCAAGAACGCCTCACCCGAGGTGATGCACAGGACCATCGCCGATGAGGTGTTCCCGTTCCTGCGCAGCCTAGGTGACGGAACCACGTACAGCGAGCACATGAAGGACGCGCGTTTCAGCGTCCCGACACCGGCACTGTTGTCGAAGGTCGTCGACATGCTCGACGAGATCCCGATGGCCGAACGCGACACCAACGGCGACCTATACGAGTACCTGCTCTCCAAAATCGCCTCTGCCGGAGTCAACGGCCAGTTCCGTACCCCGCGCCATATCATCAATCTCATGGTGCAGATGACCGCGCCTCAACCTGCCGACGAGATCTGTGACCCTGCGTGCGGAACTGGCGGCTTTCTTGTAGCTGCAAGCGAGTACGTTCGCAAGACGCATACCGAAACGCTCCATGATACGAAACAGCGCAACCACTTTCATCACACGATGTTCCACGGTTACGACTTCGATTCCACCATGCTCCGAATTGGCAGCATGAACATGCTGCTCCACGGCATCGAGTCACCCGACATTCGCTACCGTGACTCGCTCTCAGAGGGCGCTGCTGCCGACGCCGACAAGTACACGCTGATCCTCGCCAACCCACCGTTTGCCGGGTCGCTGGATTACGAGGCCACAGCAAAGGATCTTCAGAGAATCGTAAAGACTAAGAAGACCGAACTTCTCTTCCTGGCTCTTTTTCTAAAGCTACTCAAGCCCGGCGGCCGAGCGGCCGTCGTCGTGCCGGACGGCGTGCTGTTCGGATCCAGTACCGCGCATAGGGCACTCCGAAAGACTTTGATCGAGGACCAGAAGCTCAACGCCATAGTTAAGCTTCCTTCAGGCGTCTTCCGGCCGTATGCCGGCGTCTCGACTGCAATTCTAATTTTTACCAAAACGAACTCCGGCGGCACCGATGACGTCTGGTTCTACGATGTCCGTGCCGATGGCTTCTCCCTTGACGACAAGCGCAGCCCAGTCGCGGCTAATGATCTACCCGATGCGGCAAGTCGCTGGCTGAGCCTCATGGAAACAGATCAGCACGAGAAGGAACGTCCTCGCACCGCACAATCCTTCCTTGTGCCCAAAGCCGACATCGTTGCCGAGGACTACGACCTATCGCTGAACCGCTACAAAGAAACTATTCAAGACGACATCGAGCACCGCGCACCGCTCGACATAATCTCCGACGTCGAACTACTAGAAGATGAGATCGTCAGGGGTCTTGACGAGCTAAAGGCGATGCTCCTGTGAATACCGCGCCGCTAAGCGAAATTGTCAGGATTGTTTCTGGTGCGACCCCCAAGACCGGTACCAGCGAGTTCTGGGACGGGGACGTGTTGTGGGCTACTCCTTCTGACCTCAGCAAACTTGAAGGCCCATATATCGACAAAACCCTCAGAAGTCTAACAGCGGCTGGGGTAAGAAGTTGCGCGGCGACGGTGCTGCCCTCTGGTTCAGTGCTACTGAGTTCGCGGGCACCGATAGGACACGTTGCAATAAACACAGTACCAATGGCCACTAACCAGGGATTTAAGAGTCTGGTACCTGGACCAGACATCGACGCGAAATACCTGTATTACTGGCTAAAGTCACAGACTAACTACCTTCAGTCGCTAGGAAACGGTGCGACTTTCAAAGAGTTGTCTACGAAGACAACGGAAAAGATTCGGATTCCCTTACCAACCTTACCCGAACAACGCCGCGTCGCCGCTATTCTCGATTCTGCCGATGCCCTGCGTGCAAAACGCCGGCGACTTCTAACCCACCTTGAAGCCCTCGAACTGTCAATATTCGACGACATGTTCGGTGAGTCCTCCGGTAAAAGACGAGTCGACATGAGTGAACTTGTCTCCGTTGTGACTAAAGGAACCACCCCGACTACGGTTGGGCTCAAGTTTACTGACTCCGGTGTACCGTTTTTACGCGCCCAAAACCTCCTACGCGGGACTGTCGGGTTCAGCGAGAAGGACCTGCACATCGGGCAAGACACCCACCACCAGTTACGACGTTCCTGGGTCCTTCCCCGTGACCTGCTTATCTCTATCGCGGGAACAATCGGTCGAGTGTCCCTCGTACCCCCCGACGCACCCGTGATGAACTGCAATCAGGCTGTAGCAATTCTACGGCTTGTTGAACCCAACATCGGCCCCTGGTTGCGCGCGTGGCTCAATACAAACGATGCTCTCAGTCAAGTCGGCGCATCTGCTGTCACCGCAACGATAAGCAACCTGAGCCTCGGTCAAATCCGGAAGCTGAAGGTTCCACACGTTCCAAAGACTGACATCGAGAGCTTCGTTCAAAAATCGCACTGCCTCGATAACGCCAAGACTTTGATTGCGAATTCGATCGCACTCGACAACTCGCTGTTCGCATCGCTTCAGTCGCGTGCTTTTAGAGGGGAGCCTTTCAATTGACGATCGGCAAGCCGATCGAACCAGTCAACGGTAGTTTGCGGTTAAGTCGGTACCGACATTACCCGAACACGCCACCGGCCATCGCCTGCCCGACGAGATTGTCCGCGACATAAAGGTGCTTAGTCTAGAAATCGAACGAGGCACTGCCGAACTGGAGGATCTGCTGAAATGAAGCTTTTCGTAAAGTCGGCGGTTCCGACAAAAAAGGATGTGTCCAATGGGTAACTTCGACTTCGTCCGCCACGCTATGCAGCCACTGCACGACGATTGCGCCCGAGCCGAGTCGTACCTAGCCTCTGATCCACGCTCGGCATGCTTCTACAGCCGCCGTGCTGTCGAAGAGTTGGTTGATTACCTCTATGACGTCCTTTCGCTGCCGACCCCGTATCGGGATGATCTGGCGGCGAAAATCAGCGACACATCCTTCAAGGCGCAGGTGCCACAGGGCATCACGCAAAAACTGACAATGATCCGACGCGTAGGCAACACTGCTGTACATGACAACCGCCCGATCCGTCCGGACGTGGCTTCCGCGGTGTTGCGCGAGCTCTTTCACGTCATTGTGTGGGCGTCGTATCACCACTCCCCACATCCGGCTGTCGTGCCGCTGCAGGCGCAGTTCAAGCCAGCCCTGGCCGCGAAGGCAGCTCCGCTGTCGCGCCAGGACGTCGCTCGGCTCGCAGAAAAGTTTGCCGAGCAGGATGCGGAGAACAAGCGCCACCTGACCGAGAGGGACGAGCGGCTCGCCGCTCACGAGGCCGAGATTGCGGCACTTCGGTCAGAAATTGCGGCCGCGCAGGACGCAATCGGCCCGGATACACGCGACTACGACGAAGCCTCGTCCAGGGACCTATTCATCGACCTCCTGCTCCGCGAAGCCGGCTGGGCACTGGACCAAACGCGCGACCGCGAGTACGAGGTCTCGGGTATGCCCAACAAGCAGGGTCGAGGATTTGTCGACTACGTCCTCTGGGGCGAGGACGGTCTCCCGCTTGCAGTTGTCGAAGCCAAGCGCACATCCAGCTCTCCCGAAGTCGGCCAACAGCAGGCCAAGCTCTACGCCGACTGTTTGGAAGCGCAGTTCGGTAGACGACCCGTGATTTTCTACAGCAACGGTTACGAACACCGAATCTGGGATGACGCCGGCGGTTATCCCCCGCGCGAGACTGAAGGCTTCTACACCCGAGACGAACTGGAGCTACTCGTCCAACGTCGTCAAACCAAGCTCAAGCTGACGAACGCACCGGTCAACACCGACATATCTGGGCGCCCATACCAGGTGCGGGCGATCAAGGCCGTGGGCAGCGCGTTCGACCGGCGGCAACGCGAAGCCTTGCTAGTCATGGCAACCGGCTCAGGAAAGACCCGCACCACGATTGCGCTGGTGGATCTATTGCAGAAGGCGAACTGGGTCAAGCGAGTGCTTTTTCTTGCCGACCGCACGGCCCTGGTCAGGCAGTCTGCGAACGCGTTCAAGGAGCATCTGCCGGGCTCGACGACGGTCAACCTCGTCACCGAAAGAGCCATCGAGGGTCGCGTATACGTATCGACCTATCCCACGATGATGAACCTCATCAACAAGATCGATGGTGGCGCTCGCCGCTTCGGCTCGGGCTACTTCGATCTCATCGTGATCGATGAAGCCCACCGCTCGGTCTACGCTAAGTACGGTGCGATCTTCGAATATTTCGATTCGCTCCTCGTCGGATTGACGGCAACTCCCAAAGACGAAGTCGACCACAACACGTATCGACTGTTCCACCTCGAGGATGGCGTTCCCACAGACAACTACACCCTCGATGAGGCCGTCGAAGCGAACTATCTCGTACCGCCCAAGGGCATCAGCGTTGGCACCCAGTTTTTGCGTGCGGGCATCAGGTACGACGACCTGACCGAGTCCGAAAAAGACCAATGGGATTCCCTCGACTGGGGCGACGACGGCCCTCCAGTCGAGATTGGGTCAGAAGAGCTGAACCGATTCCTGTTCAACGAAGACACCGTCGACAAAGTCCTCGAAACTCTAATGGTGCAGGGTTACAAGGTCGCCAGCGGCGACCGGCTGGGCAAGACGATCATCTTCGCAAAAAGCCAGAAACACGCCGAGTTCATCGAGAAGAGGTTCAACTTCGCCTACCCCGAATACCAAGGACACTTCGCACGCGTCATCACACATCAGAATCCGTACGCGCAATCCCTCATCGACGACTTCTCCATAAAGGACAAGGCTCCCCACATCGCAATCAGTGTCGACATGCTCGACACAGGCATCGATGTGCCGGAGATCGTCAACCTCGTCTTCTTCAAAGTGGTGCGATCGAAATCTAAGTTCTGGCAAATGATTGGCCGCGGCACCCGACTGAGCCCCGACCTGTACGGACCCAAGGACGACAAGAAGGATTTTCTTGTCTTCGACTTCTGCGGAAACCTGGAGTACTTCAGCCAAGACCTTCCCGGGTCGGAGGGGCAGATTCAGAAGTCACTGTCGCAGCGGCTTTTCGAAACGCGACTCGGTCTTATTACGGCCCTCGGAACGGACGAGCCCGACCTCCGCGCTTCGACTGCTAGGACGCTCCTCGAAGTAGTCGACGGAATGAATCTCGACAATTTCGTCGTACGACCACATCGACGATTAGTTGAAAAGTATGCGGCGTCCGACGCATGGCAGGCCATCAAGCCCGAGGAAACAGAAGACCTACTTGTCTTGGCGGGCCTGCCGTCGACGATTCGGGACGCCGACGAGGAAGCCAAGCGTTTCGATCTGCTGATCCTGCGTCGCCAGCTTGCGCAGCTCGAGGGTGACGCTATCGCATCCGAACGTGTTCGCGAAACCGTTCAGAACATCGCTGTGGCGTTGCTGAGCAAAACGGCAATTCCTTCGGTTGCAGAGCAAGCGGTTCTGCTAGAGGAACTTGCGGGCGACGAATGGTGGATCGATGTCACCCTGCCGATGCTCGAACTCGCCCGACTGCGAATTCGCGGCCTCGTTCGGTTTATCGAGAAGACTCAACGCAATCCGATTTACACCGACTTCGAGGACACCCTCGGCGAGACTGTGGAGATCGCACTGCCCGGCACCACGCCAGGCACGAACTTCGAACGTTTTCGATCCAAGGCTGAGTCGTATCTTCGTGAGCACCTCGAAGACTTGGCCCTCCAACGCTTACGTCGCAACAAGCAGCTCACTGAGTCCGACCTAGACCAGTTGGAGCAGATGCTTATCGATTCAGGCGGGCAGGAGATGGACATCACCTGGGCAACCGAGCAGGGAGGAGGTCTCGGGCTCTTCGTCCGCAATCTCGTCGGCCTCGACCGCTCCGCCGCGATCGAAGCCTTCGAGAATTACCTTGACGGAACCAGGTTTTCCGCCGAACAAGTGCGCTTTGTAAATTTGATAGTCGACGAGCTCACAAAGAATGGTGTTATGGAGCCGGGCCGTCTTTTCGAGTCGCCGTACACCGATCACGCACCGACCGGACCTGGGTCGTTCTTTTCCGACGAAGACCTCGAAGTGATCGTCGGCACTCTTCGTCACATCAAACGCACCGCCGAACCCGAGCGAGCCGCTTAGTATCCGCCCGCCCCCGAACAGGCTGCCCGGAATTATCGATTGATGTTAGGCGGCCTCCCATATCGAGATCCTTCTCGCTGTCGCCCACCGGGCAATACGTGTATATATGGATGTAGCGTGAAATTCGCCCGGCCAAAGCGCGGATCGGAACGCCTTCTCAACAGTGTCTGCTTTCCATCTGACATCACCATCCTCATAGAGCACGATGGCGTACGCCTTCGCGAGATCATGACCCGACATGAAGCGGTACCATTCCTCACCGGAAGATAGGGCGGCGTCCAGAGCAAGCTCGATCTGTGATGGGCTAATTTTACTGTTCTTCTCTGTTAACTTCGACACCAATTTAGCTCTGTTGAGCTTTCGTGTTGAACCGTCGTACAAGTAATGCAGCGATAATTCCCGGAACGAAAGGTCCCATCCCTTGGCCTTGGAGATCTGACGAAGAACCGAAATATCTCGAACGATGTCTTCCAGTCTCGCGTCAAGATCACGCAAATCAACTTGACGCAGCTTCGCTACATGACAGTTGTGCAAGAAAACTCGCTCAGCAACCTTGGAGTATCTTAGGATCTCGGCGTCCAGGTCATAGAGCTCCGTGGTGACGACGTTTTCGATTTGTTCTTCGATTGAAGGCCCATCCCCATCGCTGTCGACGAGCCCCAAGATATTCAAAAAACCCGTATCATTCATCTTTTTTAGACAGTCCAAAACGGATTTTTTCCCGTTTCCGATCACGATGCTTACATTGCGAGAATCGGCATGCGCATCAAGCAACCTCATATCATCGGGCCCTTCTACAACAAGGAAGGCGAACCCGGACACGCCATCCTTTCTCCTCAGCGCAAAGTCAGCAAACTCCATCAATATTTGAGAACACAAGTCTTCTCCGGAGATTGATTCAAACATTTTCAGTCTTCCATATCTGGACCAAGGGCGACCATCAGGTTGCGATACTTCCCGACGATTTGTGGCGAATGGGTTGCAATGATGAACTGCACTCCACCTAACTTGGCAATCTTGTTCAAGTCCTCCAAAAACTGCTTTTGCCAATTGACATGGAGAGAAATTTCGGGCTCGTCGATCAAGACGATTGAGTCTTTCTTTACATTGAAAATTAGGTCATACGTCAATACCAACTCGTGCTGCTCGCCCGACGACAGAGCCGCTGGGCCGAACTCCTCACCGGTACGGGACCTCATGTAAAACCCGCGTTTACCGTCGTATTGTAGAGTCTTGTAAAGGAACTTAGAATCAATTATAGACTTTAGAAGCTCCAGCTTCATAAGCAATGGAGTGAAAGTTTCCAGTTTCTCGCGCGAATCTTGCAGATACAGCGTCATCACGGAGCGCTCCCAATCTTCCAAGGTCCGTTCGGGCAGAGGCAGGTCGTCGATAGAGTCCCCTACGGACACTGACGTCAAGCGTTCTCGCAATTGGGCTTGCTGCTCGAAGGTCGCGCGGACCTGTTCGTCATTCAAAGTCGACATCCCGGAATGCTCATACAATCTGAGAACCCTCGATGGGAACGATCGGTCCAATTTTTGCGAGATTCGAGAATTTTCTGCCAATGCCTGAGACAGCAGATCCGCGAGTTGTACTGAGAACACATCGATGGTTCGCCCAGCCATCCCACGTGCCTGGCCCGAAGCTCTTGGCCCAAACGCCTCGTCTGTCTTGCGATAAAGAAGCCTTTGCGTCTCTATCAGGTGCACCGTAAGACCTTCGAAGAACTTATCGAATTCGTCAGAAAAGTCAAAATTGAGCGATCTTCTCGACGGAGCTCGACCGGCGTTCGGCCGAGCCGGGTTTGTACGATAGGAGGTAGATCCGTATAGCCGGATAACTTCGTCGGGCTCTACATACTCGTCCAACCGCCGATCAAATATGAGACCACCCGGTTCCATACGTAAAAACGGATGACGCATAACGAGGTCCCGCAAAATTTCCTCCTGTTTATAGGAGAAACTTTGCCGCGTGACTATCGATTTGTCATTCTTTAGTTCAAATATTAATTCAGCAACGGACGTCTGATCGGGCTCAACGCCGTCCGTCACGGTACGGGTCACCTCAAGCGCTCCAGCCCCCTCAATGTGAATCTTAAGGTTTGAGAACGGACTTGAGAATAGCGACGCGATGTCTCTCCGAGCTGTGCGTTCGAATATTTCTAACGTGTGGGTCTTTCCCACTCCGTTAGGTCCGTGCAAAATGATAAATGGTTGATCAGGATGCAGCGAAAACTTGTGATGGAAAGTTCCCAGCAAACCAGATACTTCTACGGAGATAGCGCGGTTCATAACTCTCCTTCTTCGAGTCGTAGAACAATGTTCCCGATTCCGTATGCTCGATTCATATCACTCAGATTCCCTTTCAACGAAACACGACCAGACCAAATCGGCTCCCTGCATCAGTCTCCACCGACATCAATCCCACTTATTGGGGCCATCACGGACAGTGGCCTGAGACCATGTCGGCCTCGACGTGTGTCACTGCCCGACATACTGCCGTTCCCCTCGAAACAACTTCGCACCGTCAATGTAGCGGGTACTCGGACGAATGTGACAGAAGACGGGCCAAAGTGGCCCGGTAGTCGCGAAACGGTTTCATAACCAGCGTCACGCACACAAAGTGGCGCACTTTCAGATCTGGTGGCTGTTTTGGGGTGGGTGGCAAAGCCTCAACTTGCGCTCTTGCCAACTAACCGGCTAGAACTCTTCCCATGAGCCGAACACACTTCGCAATCGCTCGCTGTTGACGGACTTTGTTTGGCCGAACGCCAGCGGCACCATCACACGTGCGTGGCTCGTCCTCACCAAGACGGACCAGACCGGTGGCCGTGGAGGGCACGAATACGATGACGATCCTTCGTCGCACTATGCCAGCGACAGCAGAGTTGCGAATGCAAGGCACATTCGACGCGGCGACGCGCTCGTGGTTTGGGACCAGACGCAGTTGCTAGGCGCGTCCGTCGTAGAGCGCGTCGAGATGGGTGAAGAACAGAAGGACCTGAAGAAATGCCCATACTGCGGACCCGGTCGGTCGCTAGATGAGCGCGTCACGAAACTTCCTAGATACAGATGCGGAAACTGTAAGCGCGAGTTTGATAAACCGGCTATCGAGACCGTGAGAGTAAAGACCTACCGGACGCACCACAACGAGGCCTGGATCGACTTAGCAGGTGAGCTGAGCGGCGCGACCCTGCGTTCCCTCTGCGAAAAACCAGGCTCGCAGCACAGCATCCGGCCCCTGAAGTGGGCCGCCTTCGCAGCCGCCCTGGGCACGGACCTGGGCATGCGAGGACTCACCCTGATGGACTCAGTATCGGTTCAGCTATCCGGTGGCTTTGGAGAGCGGATTACCCGAGTCAGACTTGGCCAGCCCTCGTTTCGTGCCCATCTGCTGGATCGGTACTCATCGAATTGCGCGTTCTCGGGATCGATGCCGCAGGAGGTGCTGGAAGCGGCCCATCTGTACAGCTACGCGGAGGTCGGCGACCACCATGACGAGGGCGGGTTGTTGCTTCGGCGTGACCTCCACCGGTTGTTCGACCTTGGAAAGATTGCCGTACGCGACAACTCACGGATCATTGTGCACAACTCTTTGCAGCCCTTTCCGTTATACAAGGAGTTGGACGGTCGACCGTTGAAGGTTGACGTCACTAAGCGCCAGCGGGAGTGGTTCGCTTCACACCGCGACATGTGGAATGTGGGCGCCGCCTGAGGGAGCGAAGCAACTCGCCTGAACGACCGATCAGAACGGGTGCCTTTGCATCGTCCTCAATCGTTCCACAATCACCATATCCAACTGCCGTGGCCCAGGGACCCTTTCCACTCTGTTCAGCTCGATGTCGCTGGTTGCACTCGGCCCACTGATGAACGTCAGCGGCCGCGCCGCATCGAGCACCGCGAACGCCTGCGGGACTGTATCCACCACCTGCTGCTCTGCTCTGCTCTGACGATGCAGACGTGGTGATCGGGCACCAGCGTCAACGCTCGTCTCCCCTGCGCTTCGCCCGCGTCGAGAACGATGGTTCCCGTCGCCGCGATGCCCACCCTGCAGCCGGTGATGACACGGTCGACGGCATCGAGTTCCTCCACCGACAGACCGTCGTCGGGCACGGTCGCGATCCCGTCGACCCACGCGGGCGGCACGTCCGCAGGGATCACCGCGCGCGCATCGTCGGCCAGCAGTCCACGGATCGTCGCCGCGATCTCCGACTCCGCCACCCGTTACACCTGCGCCCGGTAGTCGTCGACCGTCTTGGCGAACCGATCCACATCACCGGCACCCCTTAGCGCCGCCCGGTCGTAGTCGCGTGGAACCTCGACACCCGTCGCGCCACCCTCGGTGGCCGTCGGATGCGTCGCAGAATTTCCACCTTGGCACTCATGCGTCGTCCTCGTGTGTTCGTGCCCACCACTGGCGGAACGTCTCCTTAGGTGGCGCCGGCATGTCGCGGCTCGTCGTCCACAACGACCCGCGGAACGGAAGCGATTCGATGTACTCCTTCTTCCCTGCCAGCAGGCGTCCGACCCCCGCGGCCACCTCGGCCATCCCGAACCGCTTCGGCGAGTTCATCGCCCACCCCGCAGCTCGCATCGCGATCTCCTGGCCTCCGGGGATGCCGCCGCGTTCGGAGTCGACCTGCTCCGCCCGTAGGTGCACCAGAATCTCCGGGATCTTGATGCGCACCGGGCACGCATAGAAACATGCCCCGCACAGCGACGACGCATACGGCAGTGACGCGTTGAGGTCGTCGTGGCCGGTAGTACCGGTCAGCTGCGGCGACAGAATCGCGCCGATCGGCCCCGGATACACCGACCCGTACGCGTGACCACCGGTCCGCTCGTAGACCGGGCACACGTTCAAGCACGCGCTGCACCGGATGCAGTTGAGGGCGGCGCGGCCCACCTCGTCGGCAAATCCGTTGGTTCTGCCGTTGTCGATGAGCACCAGGTGGAAGTTGTGCGGCCCGTCCCCATCGTGCACCCCGGTCCACATCGAGGCATGCGGGTTCATACGCTCGGCCGTGGGCGAACAAGGAAAAAATGCATGAAAACTTTGATCGCAGGCCTGAACTTAGGTCAGTCACCGCCCCGCCCGCCGTCGATCCCCCTCCGAGAACCCGTCCACCTGCTGCATCCCGTGCACCCGCTTCCGATCCTGGTAGTCCACCACCGCCGAGAACGCTGCACTCACACCCACCGACGAGGCATCGTAGGTCAGCGACTTGTCCGCCTTGAAACCCATCTGCGAACCGGTGTCCACCGCGTCGATGTTGGCGCCCAGGAACACGAAGTCCCACCCGTACTGCGATTCCCGTTGCTCGATCAACTCGCGAACCGCCTGGTTCGACCACTCCCGACTCGAATTCTCCTGTCCGTCGGTCATCACCAGCACGGTGACCGATCCCGGCCGTTCGTCCTCGGGCATGGCCGCAAGCGATGAGCCGATCTCGGTGACGAACTCCCCCACCGCGTCGTACAACGCCGTCATTCCGCGGGGTACCAAATACAACGGAGGTACCTGGTCGATCGGTGTCGAGTGGTAGACCATCTCGTACTGATCATCGAACTGCGCCAGCGTCACGACGGTTGTGCCGTCGTGACCACGCTCGGCGTCGATGAAGGTGTCGAATCCTCCTCGGGTGTCGTCGGCAATGGAGGACATCGAACCGGAACGGTCGAGTAGAGCTGCAACGAGGGACAAAGAAGGATCTGGCATGGGAACTCCTGACATGGGGACGGATAGGTGAACTGAAGATCAGGCGACGGAGACGGTGACGCCGCCGGAGAACAGCGAGTCGTGAAGCTCGATCTCCGACGGTGCGGTGCCCGCCGGTACGTCGTAGACGAGTGTCGCCACGAGCGAGTTTCCCGGATTGATCTGCGAGAAGCCGAGATTCGGGTCGTTGGTCACCGTCGCGAGTGTGTCGGTCGAGTACTCGCGCCCCTGCCCGTCCAGTAGCTTCTGCGACGACGTGTCGAACAGCTGCTGCTCGTTGCCGATGTTCGCGACATTCAGGGTGACCAGCACGTACTCGCCCTGCGGCGTCTGCGACGTGTATTGATCCCCCACACTGGCGACGCCACGCTCGACGTTCTGCACGGTGAACTCGAACTTGCCGTCCCTCGCCGCAGCACCGATTCCCGGTGCCGACTCTTCGGCCGGCGCACTGCTGCCCTCCGTTGCGGCCTGCGAGGAGGACGTGGTGCCGCTCGTCGACGAGTCCTGTCCACCGCTCGCCAGATTGACGCCGACAGCGATGACGACGATCGCGCCGATCGCCGTAAGGATTTTGTGCCGCAGGAACCAGTTCTTCTTGGTCGGCGGCTGCTGTGGCTGCACGTACGGGTTCTGGGGAGGCTGAGTCATGGCGAGTCCTTTCGGTGGTGCCGGCACCGGTCGGTGCGTCCCACCAAGAACACCGCAGTGACCCCGTCGGGCACCTCGTCGATTCGGCCGGTCTCACTCCTCCTTTCGGTCGGCATTCGCAACCGAAGAACGGAGGCTCATGTCGGACCATGGCCGTACCGTCTCCTTTGTGACCACTACTGCAGCTACGGTTCGGCGTCGCGCCTGGACCGTCGGCGCAGTGACGCTCAGCTTGTTCTGCACCTTCATGGCTGCCGGTCTCGCAGGCACATCGGGAACACCGGTGTGGAACGTGGCGCTCGGCGTCGTCCTCAACATGGCCGCCGCGATTGCATTGATGTGGCGACACGACAAACCGTGGGTCGTCCTCGCGATGGCCGTCATCGGTCCGCTCTTCTTCGCCACCGACGCAACGGCGGCGTTGATAGCTCTCTATGCGGTGGGCGTCTTCGCTCGAGGTCGCACTCTCGTCGGTGCTGCGGTCGCGGTCTACCTGGCCTGCGCGATATCCCTCGTGTACGACGCAGGGCGCCGCCGCGACTATTCGGTCCTGACGATCGGAGTCAAACATGTCGAGGGCACTCCCCCACCGACGTGGTCGCTTCCCTGGTGGTTGCCCTGGCTCGTCGCGGCCGTCCTCGTCGCCATCGTTCTGGGACTCTCTCAGCTCCGCCGCACGAAGTCCGATCTCGTGGTGGCCGTGCAGTCTCGCGATCAGGCGACCGCGCAGTCGCAGCGCCTGCACGAGGACATGCTGATACAGCAGGAACGCTCCCGCATCGCGCGCGACATGCACGACACCCTGGCCGCCGGTCTCAGTCGAATATCGTTGCTCGCGGGCGGTTTACAGGTCGGGAGCAACGACGGACCGGAGAAGATCTCCAACACGTCGGCACTGATTCGGTCCACGGCCCACGAGTCCCTGGACGAGCTCAAACGCATCATCGGCGTACTCCGCGGGTCCGACACCGGCGGCGAGGATGCTGGTCGGCGAAGCATCGCGGGAATCGGGGACCTCGTCGACGCGGCGCGTTCTGCCGGGTGTCGGGTGACCCTGGTTCAGGACATTCATCCCGGCGTGGTCGGCGATCTGACCAGTCATACCGCGTATCGCATCGTGCAGGAAGCTCTGACCAACAGTCAGAAGCATGCCCCGAGTTCCCCCTTCACATCACGGTGAGTGGGGCGGACACGGACGGCATCAGCCTGACAGTGCGCAACCACATGTCGACGACAGCGCAACCTGGCCCTGGTTCGCGAACCGGACTGGCCGGCCTCGCCGAACAAGCTCACAACGCAGGCGGGTGGGTGCGGTGGACAGCCATGGGTGGCGAATTCATCGTGACAGCCTGGCTCCCCTGGTACTCCTGACGCGTCAGTCCTTCACCAATCCGCCGTCGACGACCAGGTTCTGCCCCGTCACCGCTCTCGACCACGGCGACGCGAAGAACAGAACGGCATCCGCGAACTCGGCCGGCGTCGTCACCCGGCGCAGCGGGGTGCTCTCGGCGATCATGTCGAACACCGCGGGCGGGGTCGCAGAGCTGGCATCGGTGGTCCGCAATAGACCACCGGACACCATGTTGACGGTGATGCCGTCAGGTCCGAGGTCCGCCGAGACGGTCCTCGTCAGCGCCAACAAGGCAGCCTTCGCCGCCGTGTAGTCGTGGTACGGAACGACGGGGTTCTGCACGAGATTGGTGCCGATCGTGATGATCCGCCCGAATCCCGCCTCACGCATGCCCGGCACAGCTGCCTGCGTGGTGTGCAGAGCGCCGGCAACGCTGCCACGGAACTGCGCGTCGAACGCCGACCACTCGATCTCGTCGGCCTTCGCACGGTCGTCACCGTTGAACGAGAAGTCGATCAAAGCGTTGTTGACGACGGTGGTGACAGTCGATCCGAAATGTACCTGTGCCCTGTCGAACAGCGCGTCGACCTGGTGTCGGTCCGTGACATCGGCCTGCATCGCGACAACACGGTCAGGACCGAACTCGGATGCCAGAGCTTCGGCTGCGGCTGCACTGCGGTGGTAGTTGACCACGATGCGGGAACCCTGCTGCAGGAACGCGCGCGTGATCGCAGAACCAAGTCCGCGAGCACCGCCCGTCACGAGCACGATCTGTTCGGCCAGCGGCACTGTGCGCATCTCGACATCCCTTCGCCAGCATGACCTGGTCAGGTTCGACGGGTGTGTTCTCAGCCGGTTCGGTCCGGCACCCCGTGTCCGACTCCATAGAACACCTATCCGCTGTGGCGTGTCGGCGCGACCCGATACGGTCGACCCATCATGGACTCCGATGCGGTCATCACCGTTCTCGTCGTGGACGACGACGCATTCGTTCGTCGCGGCGTCGCGGACATCTTCGCCGCCACCATGGACATCGTGGTGGTCGGATCGGTCTCGGACGGTGACGAGGTACCCGCCGCAGTCGCCGCTCATCGGCCCGACGTCGTCCTGATGGATCTGAAGATGCGCCGAGTGGACGGACTCGACGCCACGCGAGCATTGATGGCATCGACACACCCACCGAAGGTCGTCGCGATGACGGCGATGGACGTGGACGATCTGGTGGTCCAGGCCATCGAGGCCGGCGCCCACAGCTTCCTCAGCAAGTCCGAGGCGCCCGAGACGTTCCACCAGTCGATCCGCGCCGTCGCTGCCGGCAACACTCTGTTCTCCGAAGAGT
The DNA here is from genome assembly GCF_001426185.1 of Rhodococcus sp. Leaf247. Lineage (GTDB taxonomy): Bacteria > Actinomycetota > Actinomycetes > Mycobacteriales > Mycobacteriaceae > Rhodococcoides. The sequence goes on from NZ_LMRP01000002.1 coordinate 246,697, forward strand.
CACTCCGAAGGATCGTGGCTACTACCCGACCACCACGGCCGACGGTGACGCTGGAGGCGCTGACCGACAAGGAACGAACAGTGTTGTCGGTCATGGCATCAGGGGCAACGAACGCCGACATTGCACGGCAGCTCTACATGGCGGAAACGACGGTCAAGTCGCATCTCGCTGCCGTCAATCACAAGCTGCACGTCACCAACAGGGTCGAGGCCGCGCTGATGGCGTTCCGCGCGGGACTGGTTGTCTGAGGACTCCGGATCAGACTACGCCTGCGGACGCATGCTTTAGCCGGATTCTTACTGGCCTTTCGCGCGCATCGATCCTTAAGCTTGCTGCAAACGACATAAGGCTGTTCAATCGTCGCCATCGGCGGTAACGTGGCCTTAAGTTGTCTCTGGCAAGCATTGGAAACCCGCATGGCACCTCCTCGAAGGTCGCGTCGTACCGACGTCAGCAATCTCGCCAGGTCTTTCACAGCACGCCGTCACGAATTGGGTCTGACGCAAGCTGAGCTCGCTCTGCTGGCCGGAGTCGGCCGTTCGACTGTTCAAGCTATCGAGGGCGGCAAGGACGCACCTCAACTCGACGGGGTCAACGCCGTCGCTGACGCGTTGGGGTGCGATCTGACGCTTGTGACCCGCGCCGGAGCCATCGTCGAACCAGGGGAACGATGACCAACGGAGCCGACTTGCGCGACATCGATCGAGCAGACGTCTACAAGGGCAACGTTCGCGCAGGGTCACTGACGAGGTCCGGCGACAACGTCAGCTTCCGCTACGACGATGATTACCTGGCGCGACCCGGCGCGGACCCGGTTGCCTGGTCGCTGCCCACCGACGCTGTCGACGTCAGCGTAGGAGCGGGAAGCGTGCCGCCCTTCTTCGCAGGATTGCTCCCGGAAGGTGTTCGTCTCTCCGGCGTGGTCGCCGGGATGAAGACGTCGGAGGACGACCACTTCACCATTCTCCTGGGCGTCGGATCGGACACTATCGGCGACGTGCGCGTCGTCCCCCACGGAACCGAGCTGCAGCCTGCAACGCTCGCCTTCGATCCGGAATCCCCGTCACCGGACTTGCGGGCGTTGTTCGATCAGTTGTCCGGGCCGGATTCGATGCGCGTCGATACCGCGAGCTTGCCCGGGGTGCAAGGCAAGGTGTCCGCCCAGATGTACACGTCGCCCGTAGCGACGACGCAAGGGGCAGCCATTCTGAAACTGGCTCCGCCGAACCGCTTTCCGCGTCTGGTCGAGAACGAGAACTTTTTCATGACTGTCGCCGAGAGCTGCGGGCTCGTCGTACCGCGTCGGCACATAGTGACCGACGCCCGTGGAGAATCGGGACTTCTCGTTCAACGTTTCGATCGGGACGGTCATCGCAGGCTCGCGCAAGAGGACGCGTGTCAGATCAACTCGCTGTACCCATCGTCGAAGTACCGGATGCTGACCGAGACGGTGCTCGACACGCTCGCCTCGACTGTCGAACTCGGTGGAGGTTCCGCGCGTCAGGCGGCGCTCGAACTGCTCAGGCTCACCGTGTACTCGTATGCGATCGGCAATGGAGATCTCCACGGGAAGAACTACTCCATTCGCCGGAACACCAGCGGAATGTGGGGAGTCACCCCGGCATACGACCTGCTGTGCACTCAGCCGTACATGGGCTGGAACGATCCGATGGCCCTGACGTTCCACGGTCGGAACAATAAGTGGTCGCGCGACCACATAGTTGACGGCGCGGCACGCCATCGACTTCCACGTAAAGCGGTAGAGCGAGTTCTGGACGACGTGTGCGCCGGTGTACGCGCGGCGACCAGCGACGTGAAATCGATCGGCTTCGACGACAAGACCACGTCCCGGATGACCATGTTCATCAGCACGCGCTGCGACGAACTGTCCAGCTGACGCCATCCGACATCCACCCGCGCAGTCAGGTCGCGATGACGGACAGTATGTGGCAACAGATCACGCGTACACAGCCGCCCCGCAGATTCCACACTCCTCGAACTCGGTGCGCTTCCAGCGCGCGAGCGGGATGAAGAAGACGCTGAACTGCTTGTACTGCTGCATGCGAGCCCACTGAGTGGTGTTGTGGCAGCGCTGGCAGGTGCGGGTGTGGCCCGCGCCGAGGGATCTGCGTTTCAGGCCGAAGCCGAAGAGGAGGAACACCTCTCCCAGGATAGGTGGTCTAGCCGTTCTGAAGAACCTCTCGCAGCGTCATCGCACGTCGACCAGTCACCCGTTCGACGTCGTCGGTTACGGCGCTGAGTTCGCCGGAGGCAATCGCCGTGTACGTCGACACCCAGGCATCGTTCTGCCAGTCCGGTGCGTTCCACACCGATCGTGAGTCGTAGGCCTCGTCGAGGGTCTCGTCGTGGAACGACACCGCACGACCTCGAACGTCGGCAATGGTCGCGGCGACCTCGGGTATCGACAGCGCCTCCGGCCCCGTCAGGTCGTAGGTCTTGTTCACGTGCTGCCGAGGATCGGTCAGAACGCGTGCCGCGACTCGCGCAACGTCTGTACGCGCCACCAAGGACACTCGTCCGCCCCCCGCCGGACCGCGGATGACACCGTCCTCGCCGGCGAACAGTTCCATGACGTCGCTGTAGAAATTGTCGCGCAGAAACGTGTGGTCCAGCCCGCTTTCTCGGATGTGCTGCTCGGTGAAGTAGTGATCGCGCGCGAGAGTGAACGTCGCGTTCGGCGCCGCCCTGAAGAACGACGTGTACACGATGTGCCGAACTCCGGCCTGCACCGCAGCATCGATGAAGGTGCGGTGATCCGCCAGCCGGGTCGCATTCTCGGCGCCGGACACCATGAACAGCACATCGATTCCTGCCAAGGCCTGCGTGGCACCTTCCGCGTCAGCGTAAGAACTGGTGCCGACGGTGGCACCGGGCAGCTTCGGCGCTCTGGAGGGATCGCGAACCAGCAAGTGTTGTGGTGTGCCGGCTTCCGCGAGGTGCGCTGCAACAACGCCTCCCACCGAGCCGGTCGAACCTGTGACAGCAATAGTCGGCATGACCGTCCCTCGCAGCAGTGTCGAACGGCTGACCGTTCGCGTCCGGGTCGAGTATGCCCCTCACCCACTCGCCACCGCCCGCCGCAAGCGCTCGCTGACTCTCTCCACCGCTTCGACAAGCTCCGGGGGACGTAGGTCCTTCAGCTCGGCGTCGAACCGCGCCAACGATGCCGCGATACCCGTCCACGACCACGCGCCTATGCGGACGCGACACCGACCGTCACCGAGATCTTCGACCGTCCCGTCGGCGAGAAAGGGAGCGACCTCCGCCGCAGGAAGGTGCACCGTCGCCTCCCCTTCACACGCCCAATCACCCGAGACCGTGTCGCGGAAGCGTCGACGGAGCAGCTCGGCCGACGAGCCGCCGGGGATCGGGCGCGGAGTGAACCGCACGCCCGTTCGCATCTTCGGTGTCATGCGATCGACTCGAAACACACGCCAGTCGTCGCGGTCGAGATCCCACCCGACGACGTACCAGCGACCTCCAGCTCCGACTACTCCGTGCGGCTCCACGCGTCGCGGAGGGATCACTGAATCATGTTCCGTAGATGCGTAATCGAAGCGAATCACCTCATTATTGCGCGCCGCCTCTCCGACCGTGCGTAGCACCGCGGGATCGATCGGGTCTCCGGTCGCAGGCAGCGCAGTGAGCGCCAGCGCGTCGACCCTGTTGCGGACGCGGGTAGGCATGACAGTTCGGAGGGTTGCCAAGGCTCGCTCGGCGGCATCGGCGATGTCGATACCCAGGGCCGGCACGACCTGCAAGGCGAGTGTCAGTGCGACCACCTGGTCGTCGTCGAGAAGTAGCGGCGGCACTTCCTCGCCCCCGTCCAGCCGGTAGCCACCGTCGGACCCGCGCAGCGCAGCGACGTTGTAGCCGAGAACGCGCAATCGGTCGACGTCGCGGCGGATGGTCCTCGGGCTCACACCGAGCCGCCCGGCCAGCTCCGTGCCCGGCCACTCGCGGCGAACCTGGAGCAACGACAACAGGGTCAGCATGCGCGAGGACGGTTCCGACATGAGTCGAGTATGGGCGACCAAGCGGTCAGGATCTGACCTATTGGCCTGCGATCGTCGTTCCTGTCGGCAAAGCCTGCCGGACCGATCTACTCGAGGAGTCTCGATGACCGTCATCACCGCCCTGCACATCAATCTCCGCGGCAACGCACGTGAAGCGTTGGAGTTCTACCAGTCAGTCTTCGGCGGCGAACTGGTCGCATTCCCCTACGGCGACACCGAGTCGGGCCAGGGACCGGCCCAGTCCGAGCAGATCGCCTGGGGTGAGGTCAGCACACCCGGCGGGTTCCGCGTGATGGCGTACGACATCCAGGACTCGCTTCCCTACAACGCGGGTGAGAACGCCTTCTACAGCGCGCTCCGAAGCCACGATGCGGACGAGATCACCGCCGCGTTCGAGGGCTTGTCCGCTGGGGCAACAGTATTGGTGCCACTCGAGCCGGTCGGGTTCTCACCGCTGTACGGCAAGCTTGTCGACAAGTTCGGCGTAACGTGGATTTTGGACGTCATCCCCCAGTGGTGACGTAACTCCAGCTGGTTGTGGACTTCTGCCACCGCTGAGCGGGGGTAGAAGTCCACAAACTCGAGTCACTCGACGATCAGCACATCCAACCGCCGAGGCCCGTGGACACCCTCCACCCTGTTCAGCTCGATGTCACTGGTCGCACTCGGCCCGCTGATGAAGGTCAGCGGCCGAGTGGCGTCCAGCACCGCGAACGCCTGCGGCACCGTGTCCACCACCTGGTCTGCGCGGACGATGCAGATGTGATGGTCTGGCACCAGAGTCAGAGCCCTACGACCCTGCGCGACGGAGGCATCGAGCACGATCGTTCCCGTGGCAGCGATCCCCACCGCGCAGCCGGTGATCACCGCGTCGAGAGCATCGAGTTGGTCGATCGACAGGCCCTCGTCCGGAACCACCGCTATGCCGTCAACCCAAGCAGAGGGCAGGTCGACGGGTACGACCGCTCGGCCATCACCGAGCAACGACGCCACCGTACGGGCGATTTCCGCCTCTGAGATCCGGTACACCTGAGCGCGATAGTCGTCGACCGTTTCAGCGAAGCGGTCGACGTTCCCCCGGCCGACCAACGCAGCGCGGTCGTAATCCCGCGGAACATCGACTCCGGCAACCCCACCCGCGGTAGCGGAACGGATGCGCTCGAGGATTTCCATCTTCGCGTTCATGACTCGTCCTCGTGCGTTCGCGCCCACCACTGGCGGAACGTCTCCTTCGGTGGCGCCGGCATGTCACGGCTGGTGGTCCACAACGACCCGGGGAACGGAAGCGACTCGATGTGCCCCTTCTTCCCGGCCAGCAGGCGACCGACACCCGCAGCCTTCTCGGCCATCCCGAATCGCTTCGGCGAGTTCATCGCCCACCCTGCCGCCCGCATCGCGATCTCCTGCGCACCGGGGATGCCGCCGCGTTCGGAATCGACCTGCTCCGCCCGAAGGTGCACCAGAATCTCCGGGATGTTGATGCGCACCGGGCACGCATCGAAACATGCCCCGCACAGCGATGACGCGTACGGCAGTGAGGCATTGGGGTCGTCATGGCCGGTCGTGCCGGTGAGCTGGGGCGACAGGATCGCACCGATCGGGCCCGGATACACCGACCCGTACGCGTGACCGCCAGTTCGCTCATAGACCGGGCACACGTTCAAGCATGCGCTGCACCGGATGCAGTTGAGGGCGGCGCGACCCACCTCGTCGGCAAGCACGTTGGTTCTGCCGTTGTCGATGAGCACCAGGTGAAAGTTCTGCGGACCATCGCCCTCGTGGACCCCTGTCCACATCGAGGTGTACGGATTCATGCGTTCGGCGGTCGACGACCGCGGCAGCAACTGCATGAACACCTCGAGATCCGCGAACGTCGGCACCAGCTTCTCGATACCCATCAACGTGATGAGGGTGTCGGGCAGCGTCAGACACATGCGCCCGTTGCCCTCGGACTCGACGACGGCGAGCGTCCCCGTCTCGGCGACACCGAAGTTGGCTCCGCTGATCGCGACCTTCGCCGACAGGAACTTCCGCCTGAGGTGCTCTCGTGCGGCCATGGCCAGTTCGCGCGGCTCGTCGGTGATGGCAGCGTCGACACCGGGCATGCGACGCAGGAAGATTTCGCGAATCTCCGCTCGGTTGCGGTGAATTGCGGGAACCAGGATGTGACTGGGCTTGTCGTCACCCAGCTGGACGATGAGCTCGGCCAGGTCGGTCTCGATCGCGGCGACGCCCTCGGCTTCGAGGTACTCGTTCAGGCCGGTCTCCTGGGTGGCCATGGACTTCACCTTGACCACCTCGTCACTGCCCGTGGCCTTGACCAGATCCGTGATGATGCGGTTGGCCTCGTCGGCGTCGCGTGCCCAGTGCACCACTCCCCCGCGGGCGGTGACGTTGGCTTCGAGTTGCTGCAGCAGCTCGGGCAGCCGCGACATCACATCGGTCTTGAGGGCACTCCCGGCGAGGCGTAACTCCTCCCAGTCATCGCACTCCGCAACAGCTCCGAGTCGCTTCTCCCGAATTGTCTTGGTCGCAGCCCCGACGTTGCGCCGCATCTGAGTGTCCTGCAATGCGCGCTTCGCAGCCTTCGGGAAACTCTCCTCGCCGCGGATGTTTCCGATACCGGGAGAACCCAAGAAGGTGGTCATGCTGCCTCCGTCGATGCGAGGATCTCGGCCAGGTGAACAGTTTTGACCCCGGTGCGCAGGCGGGACAGTCCGCCGCCGATGTGCATGAGGCACGACGAGTCCCCGGCGCTGCACACCTCGGCACCGGTGGACAGCACGTTGGCCATCTTGTCCGAGAGCATCGCCGTCGACGTCTCCGAATTCTTCAACGCGAACGTTCCGCCGAAGCCGCAGCACGACTCGGCCTGGGGCAGTTCGACCAAGGTCATGCCGCGCACGTTGCGCAGCAGTTCGAGGGGCTTGTCGCCGACGCGCAGCATTCTCAGCGAATGGCACGTGGGGTGGTAGGTGACGCGGTGCGGGTAGTAGGCGCCCACGTCGGTGACTCCGAGGACGTCGACGAGCAGTTCGGACAGCTCGTAGGTGCGTCCGGCGATGTCCTCGGCGCGCGTGGCCAGGTCCTCGTCACCGGCGCGGCGGGCGACCATCGCGTGCTGGTGCCGCACCGATCCGACGCACGATCCCGACGGTGCGACCGCGACATCCCACGAAGATTTCTCGAAGACCTCGACGTGGTGGCGCACCAGCGGTGCGGCTTCTTTGAGGTAGCCGGTGTTGACGTGCATCTGGCCGCAGCATGTCTGGTCCGACGGGAAGACGACGGTGTGACCGAGCCGTTCGAGCAGTGAGACAGTCGCTTTCGCTGACTCGGGGAAGAGTGCGTCCGCCAGACAGGTGGCGAACAGGGCGATCCGCATGGAGCCTCCAGAGCGTGTGGTCTGACCACAGTAACCCCTGTGGTCGGACCACACCAGCTATTCTCCGACAATGCGCGCACACGAGGTGGTTCTCCACCGCATCGAACAGGACCTGGCGGCGGCCCGACTCCGCGTCGGCGACCGGCTGCCGGCCGAGCGCGCACTCGCGGAGGACCTCGGCGTCGGCCGGAGCTCGGTTCGTGAGGCCATCCGGGTGCTGGAGGCGATGGGCGTGGTGAAGACGTCGGTCGGGTCCGGCCCCGACGCGGGAGCAATCGTGGTGGCGGACCCTGCCACGTCGATCGGCTCGGCCCTGCGCCTTCACATGGCAACACAGTTCCTGCCCATCGCCGATGTGGTGCAGACGCGCGTGCTCCTCGAGTCGTGGGCGCTACGCGAAGCCGCGGCGCGCACCCCCGACCTCAGTGCCATCGACGAGTTACTGGACCGAATGGACGACCAGAGCCTGGAACCCGACCAGTTCCACCGCCTCGATGCCGAGCTGCACGTACGGTTCGCCGGGCTGGCCGGCAACGTGCTGATCGAGGCGATGATGACCTCGCTCCGCGACTCCATCCACGGCTACGTCATGGACGCGGTGCCCATGCTCGACGACTGGTCGGCCGTCGCGGTGAACCTTCGGTGCGAGCATCGCGGCATCGTCGACGCGTTGCGCCGAGGCCACGGCGCCAAGGCCGCCACCCTGGCGCGCGAGCACATCGAGGGGTTCTACGGGTTGATGCGGCTCGACTAGCTCAGCGCACCGTGGCCGGGTCCGGCAGCGCCATCCCTCGCTCCCCCATCACCTCGCGAAGTCGGTCGGGATAGTCGGTGATGATGCCGTCGACACCCATGTCCATCAGCGCCGCCATGGTCGCGGGATCGTCCACCGTCCACGGCACGACACGGATCCCGGCGGCATGCGCTGACGCGACCATCTCGGGGGTCACGTAGAACTCGAAGTCCGGGTCGCCCACGACGCCCTTCTGCGGGCTGCCCTGGACGGGCGAGAGAGCGTGGGCGCCGAACGACTGCACCGCCGCCACCGGATCGCCGTCGAACTCGTCGATGTCGAGACCGCCCAGCCACGGGGACGCTCCCGGCTCACCGACCTCGAGGAAGTCGGGCTCCGTGAGTGCGACCAGCCGGACCGACGGGCCGACCTTCTGCACCGCGAGGAGAGCGCCCCAGTCGAAACTCTGGATGGTGGTGCGATCGAGCAGTCCCGCCGCCCCGACCGAGGCGAGCACCACGTCGGCGAACTGCTCACGGGACGCCGTTTCGGTGGGCGCCGCCGCCTCCACCTTGGTCTCGATGTTCAGCTGCACCGTGGAGTCGTACGAGTTCACCAGCGCGAGCACCTCGTCGAGGGTCGGGATTCCGGCGTCTGTCGCCACTCGCTGTTCCGGGTAGCCGTCGAGCTGCGCCACACCACAATTCAGGGTCCGCACCTGTGCCAGCGTCAGGGTGTTCACGTACTTCCCGACGTAGGGAAACTCGGGATCGTTGTCGGTCGCGGGCCGGGTGTCGCGGCACTTCACATCCGACACCTTCCGGTCGTGCGTGACGACGGCGACGCCGTCCTCGGTGATCTGGGTGTCCATCTCGAGGGTGGTGACGCCGAGCTCGAGGGCATTGGCGAACGAGGCAAGTGTGCTCTCGGTGACCAATCCGAGGCCGCCGCGATGCGCCTGCAGGTCGAAGCCGTCGAGCGGCTGCGCGGTCTCGGTCTCCTGCGTGGAGCAGGCCGCCAACGCCACGCACATCGAGACGGTCAGCAGCACTCGTCGCATCGCCATGACGCCCACGCTAGGCCGGGGAGGTAAACGCCCGATGGATCAGCGCGCGCGCCACCCCTGATCGGTCGACCCTCGCACCACCAACGACGGCTCGAAGGTGAGCTGCCGGAACTCGTGAGCTCCCGACGCCGAGACCTGCTCCAGCAGCAGTTCGGCTGCAGCCTTGCCCAATTCGGCCCGCGGCTGCGAGATGGACGTGAGGGGAACAGCGGCGCCGGCTGCGTAGTCGATGTCGTCGTACCCGACGATGGCCAGCTCCTCCGGTACGCGGACACCGCGGTGCACACATTCCTGAAGCACACCCAGCGCGAGTAGGTCGTTCGCGCACACGACCCCGGTCGGCGGCGCATCGGTCATGTCGAAGATCTGCGCAGCAGCTCGTGCGCCGGCCTCGATGGACAACGACGTGGACCACACCGTCGACATGCGGGTGCTGGCCGACTCGGCGACGGCCGTGAGGGCGCCGGAGCGGCGGTCGCGCACCTGCCGAATGCTGTCCGGGCCGCCGACGTAGACCAGGGTGCGGTGTCCCAGATCCATGAGATGCCGTGCAGCCAAACGCCCTCCGAGGACGTCGTCGACCGCGACCGACGATCTGCCGGGGGCGTGGGACCCGCGATCGAGCAACACCACCGGGGTGCCCTGGCGGTCGAGGTTGTCGAGCATCGGCACGTTCTCACCCACGGGACTGAGCAGGATGCCCTGCACGCGCTGCTCCATGAGCAGGCGAAGCTGACGATTCTCGCGCTCCTCGGACTCGCCGCTGCCGACGATCACGGTCAACAGATCGTTCACGTCCGCCACCGATTCGGCACCGGCTGCCACGTCGAGAAAGAACGGGTTGCGGGCGTCGAGGACCACGACGGCGAGCATGCGGGACTGGCCGGCTCGAAGTTGGCGGGCCGCGTCGTTACGCACGAACCCGAGCTGCGCGATGGCCGCCTCGACGCGCTCACGAGTGGCGGCGGAGACCATGTCGGGCTTGTTCAGAACATTGCTGATGGTGCCCATGGAGACGCCCGCGAGAGCGGCGACCTCACGCATGCTCGCTGCCACGATCGCCCCCCCTTCGATGCCGTTACCGTCGTCATTGAATCGGTTTACCAACGATGGCGCAACTGAACGCCGTTTCCGAACTCACCGATGCGCCTCAAGGCGCGCCACATCGTGACCAGTCCTCATCGTTGCTGCTCAACGTTGGACACGTCACGGTTCGGTAACGCTGTGTCGTGATCCGGGTCACGGGGTTGACCAGTGGCCCCCGTCACTTCTATGTTCACGGAGCTGAATGAACCGATTCAATTCGAATCGCTTCGGTCCGACGGAGGTCCCATCCATGAGCGTCCACAGTGCGACGACGCCCACCGCAGTTCCCCTGCTCGAAGTCCGTGACGTCACCAAGTCGTTCGGAAGCGTCGCCGCCGTCTCCGGGGTGTCCTTTCCGCTCTACGGCGGTGAAGCGCACGCACTCGTGGGCGAGAACGGTGCCGGCAAGTCCACCATCGTCAAGATGCTGGCCGGTGTGCACAAGCCGGACACCGGCACGCTGCTCGCGGGCAGCACCCCGATCACGCTCGACTCCCCCGCCGCCGCGAAGGCCGAGGGCATCGCCGTCATCTACCAGGAGCCGACGCTGTTCCCGGACCTGACTATCGCCGAGAACATCTACATCGGTGCCCAGCCCACCTCGCGCGGCCGGATGATCGACCGCGGCGCCATGAACACCGCCGCCGAAGCCCTGTTCACTCGCCTGGGTGTTCCGATGGATCCGAACCGACTCGCGAGCGGACTGTCCATCGCCGACCAGCAGCTCGTCGAGATCGCCAAAGCGCTGTCCACCAAGGCGTCCGTCATTGTCATGGACGAGCCCACCGCCGCGCTGTCGGGTAACGAGGTCGCCCGCCTCTTCAAGGTCGCTCGCTCCCTGTGCGCCGACGGAGCTGCCGTGCTGTTCATCTCGCACCGCTTCGAAGAGATCTTCGACCTCTGCCAGCGCGTCACCGTCATGCGCGACGGCAAGCACATCTCGACCGCACCGCTGGCCGGACTCACCGTCGACGACCTGATCAAGCAGATGGTCGGCCGCGAACTCGGCGCACTGTTTCCCAAGCTCGACGTCGTGCCCGGTGCCGTCATCCTCGAGGTCGAGAACCTCACGCGTGCCGGAGTGTTCACCGACGTCAGCTTCGAGGTGCGAGCAGGAGAGATCGTTGCGCTCGCCGGACTCGTCGGGGCCGGACGCTCCGAGGTCATGCAGGCGGTGTTCGGCGTCGACCCTCGCGATTCCGGTTCCGTCAAGGTCCGGGGCAAGGTGCTCAAGGCCGGTAATCCCAAGGCCGCCATGCGAGCGGGCATCGCCCTCGTTCCCGAGGACCGTCGCCAGCAGGGCCTGATTCCCGAGATGTCGATCGAACGCAATGTGACGCTCACGCGATCACAAGCGTTGTCGCGCTTCGGCTTCCTCGTGGGTGGTGGCGAGCGCCGCTCGGCCCAGGAATGGACGAAGAAGCTGCAGACCAAGTTCTCACGCATCACCGACCCTGTCGGCACCCTGTCAGGTGGCAACCAGCAGAAGGTGGTGCTGGCCAAGTGGCTCGCCACCGACCCGATCGTTCTCATCGTCGACGAGCCCACCCGCGGCATCGACGTCGGCACCAAAGCTGAAGTCCACAAGATCATCTCGCGTCTCGCCAGTGAAGGAGTCGCCGTCGTCATGATCTCCTCGGAACTGCCGGAGGTCCTCGGTATGGCCGACCGCGTGCTCGTCATGCGCGAAGGCCGCATCGCCGCGGAGATCGATCGCGATCATGCCACCGAGGAATCGGTCATGTTCGCCGCCATGGGATCGGAGTCCGCAGCATGACCGTCACCACCCAGACCGCCCCGGCGGCCGACCCGCTCAAGCCTGTCACCAAGGATGGCAGCTCGCTGGTCGAGAAGATCCTGCGGATGCGCTCGCTGGGCATCCTCGGCGCGCTCGTCGTCCTCATCGCGGTGACCGCGGCGACCAACAGCTCGTTCCTGTCCGGTCAGAGCATCCGCGACCTGCTGCTCGCCGCGTCGATCATTGCCGTGTTGGCCGTCGGTCAGACCGTCGTCATGATCACCAAGAACATCGACCTCTCCGTCGGTTCGGTGCTGGGCCTCTCCGCGTTCGCCGCGGGATCGGTCATGAAGGCCGGCTCGCCGATCGTGCTCGGCATCCTCGCGGGCATCGTCGTCGGCACGCTGTGCGGAGTCTTCAACGCGCTACTCGTCCGCTATGGCGGCGTTCCCGCCCTGGTGGTCACGCTCGGCACCATGTACATCTTCCGCGGCATCGCCTTCTTCTGGGCGGGCGGCGAGCAGATCACCGCCGACGAAATGCCCGGCTCCTTCCTCGATCTCGGCACGGCCAGCGTTCTCGGACTCCCCGTCCTGGTGATCGTCGCCGTCATCGCACTCGTCGGAGCGGGCATCTACCTCGGCCGATACCGCAGCGGCCGCGATCTCTACGCCATCGGGTCCAACGGTCACGCCGCCGAACTCGCCGGCATCTCCGTCGGTAAGCGCACGCTGGCGGCCTTCGCCTTCTCCGGCGCCATGGCCGGTATCGCCGGAGTCATGTTCGCCGCCCGCTTCGGCACCGTCGACGCGGCGGCCGGCACCGGCTACGAACTCAACGTCATCGCAGCCTGCGTCGTCGGCGGCGTGGCCGTCGTCGGCGGGGTCGGCACCGTGTGGGGAGCCGCCCTCGGCGCCCTGCTGCTGACCACCATCAACAGCTCGCTCCCGGTCCTGCAGATCGATCAGTTCTGGCAGCAGGCCATCGTCGGCGCGCTCATCCTCATCGCCATCGCGGCGGATCGCATCGCGGCCGTGCGTGCCGCCCAGCAACTTCGGAAGAGGAGCGCTCATGTCGAGTGATCTCGCCACCCGTCCCGACGCCCCCGCACCGACCGTGCAGCAGGGCAGTCGCATCCGGGAACTGCTGGCCAGCTGGGACACCGCGGTCATCTTCCTGACCATCGTCGTCGTGCTCGGCGCGTCGGTGATGAACCCCGACTTCGGCAGCTCCACCAACTTCACCTTCCTGGTACTCGACCTCGCGCCGATCTTCCTCATCGCGCTGCCGATGACGCTGATCATCGTCACCGGCGAGATCGACCTGTCCGTTGCCAGCACTCTCGGTCTGAGCGGCGCAGCGATGGGCTGGATGTGGAACAACGGCTTCACCATCGAGGCCATCGTCCCGATGTGCATCCTGCTCGGCGCACTGCTCGGCGCGCTCAACGGATTCCTCGTCGCCACGCTCGGTCTGCCGTCCCTCGCCGTCACGATCGGCACGCTCGCGCTCTTCCGCGGACTCGCCTTCGTCCTACTGGGTGACACGGCCGTGTCCAACTTCCCGCGGGCCTACACCTCGTGGGTCACCGGCACACTGGGTGACTCGTCGGTTCCCAATCTTGCTGTGCCACTGGTCATCCTCGCAGTAGTGTTCGGCGCGGTCCTGCAGTTCACCTCGCTCGGCCGAAACATCTACGCCACCGGCGCCAGTGCCACGGCCGCGAAGTTCGCCGGCATCAACGGTAACCGCATCAAGTTCTGGCTCTACGTTGTTGCCGGAGCGGTCGCCGCCCTGGCCGGGGTCCTGTGGAGCCTGCGCTACTCGAGTGCCCGTGCCGACAACGGTGCCGGTCTCGAACTGTCCGTCGTCGCCGCGGTCCTTCTCGGTGGCGTCTCGATCTTCGGAGGCAAGGGCCGACTCGTCGGCGTCCTCGCCGCCGTCGTCCTCCTTGCGGCACTGCAGAACGCGCTGCGTCTCGAGGACATCTCCAACGAAGCACTCACCGTCGTCACCGGCGTCCTGCTCATCGTCGCCGTCCTCCTGCCCAACCTGATCAAGGCCGTCCGCACATCGTCGGACCGTCGCAAAGCCGTCGCACGACTCTGATCCACCCCCTTCCCGAAAGGTCCACCATGTCCCGCACCTCCCGGCGCCTCGCGCTGGCGCCACTGGCCGGCATCGCCGCCCTGTCTCTCGTCCTCACCGCCTGCGGTGGCACGACGCAGGAGTCGGCTTCCGAGTCCTCCGACAGCGGAAGCCGCGTCACCGGCACCGCCAACCCCGACGCCGAGATCCAGGACGGCCTCAAGATCGGCTTCCTGCCCAAGCAGCTGAACAACCCGTACTCCGACATCGAGGTCGCCGGTGGCGAGAAGGCCGTCGGCGAGTTCGGTGGCGAGTACAAGCTCGTCGGCCCCAACGACGCCAGCGCATCGTCGCAGGTGTCCTACATCAATACCCTGATCCAGCAGAACCAGAACGTCATCGCGATCGCTGCGAACGACCCCAACGCGGTGTGCCCCTCGCTGAACCAGGCGCGTGACGCCGGCGTCAAGGTCGTCACCTTCGACTCCGACGCCGACAAGAGCTGCCGCGACCTGTTCATCAACCAGGCCACCACCGAGGGCGTCGGCGAATCGCTGGCGAAGATGACCAGCGACCAGATCGGCGGATCCGGCAAGATCGCCATCCTGTCCGCAACTCCCAACGCCACCAACCAGAATGCCTGGATCGAGGTGCTGAAGGAGCAGCTCGCGTCCAACCCGGAGTACAAGGACATCGAGCTCGTCACCACTGTCTACGGCAACGACGACGACCAGAAGTCTTTCCAGGAGACCCAGGGTCTGCTGCAGACCTACCCGGACCTGAAGGCCATCGTCTCCCCCACCACCGTCGGCATTTCCGCTGCCGCCCGCTACATCTCGGGCTCGTCGTACAAGGACAAGATCGTCCTCACCGGACTCGGCACGCCGAACCAGATGCGTGAGTACGTCAAGAACGGGACCGTGAAGCAGTTCGCGCTGTGGGATCCCACCGACATCGGCTACCTCGCCGCCTACGCCGGTGCAGCCCTGTCGTCCGGTCAGATCACCGGCGCCGAAGGTGAGAAGTTCACCGCGGGCGAGCTCGGCGAATACACCATCGGTGTCGACGGCGAACTGGTCCTCGGACCGCCCACGGTCTTCGACTCCGCCAATATCGACCAGTACAACTTCTGACATGAACCGGTACTGCTTCACGCTGCAGCTCAGGCCGGAATCGGTTCCCGAGTACTCCCGTCGTCACGCCGAGGTGTGGCCCGAGATGCTCGAGGCCCTGAAAGCGAACGGCTGGAACAACTATTCCCTGCACATCCGTGACGACGGCCTGATCGTCGGCTACGTCGAAAGCCCGGACTTGGGCGCGGCGCAGACAGCGATGAGCAGTACCGACGTCAACGCACGGTGGCAGGCCCAGATGGCTCCGTTCTTCACGGGCCTCGGGTCTGCCACCCCCGACGAAGGATTCGTGCTGCTGCGCGAACTCTTCCACCTCGAGACTCAACTCCGCGAAGGTCACCCATCATGAGCACCACAGCAGTACAGGACATCTCGGCCCTCGCCGACTTCGGTATCGAGGTGCCTAGCTGGGCCTACGGAAACTCCGGAACCCGCTTCAAGGTCTTCTCCACCGCCGGCGTGCCCCGCACTCCTTTCGAGAAGGTAGCCGACGCCGCCGAGGTCAACCGCGTCACCGGCGCAGCTCCCCGCGTCTCGCTGCACATTCCGTGGGACAAGGTCGACGACTACTCCGCGCTCGCCTCGTTTGCCGCCGAGAACGGCGTCGCATTGGGAGCCGTGAACTCGAACGTCTTCCAGGACGACGACTACAAGCTCGGGTCACTGACCAACGCCGACAAACGGATTCGCGCCAAGGCCGTTGCCCACCACCTCGAGTGCGTAGACGTCATGCGGGCAACCGGCTCGAAAACTCTCAAGCTCTGGCTTCCCGACGGCACCAACTACGCCGGACAGGACTCCATCCGCGCGCGCCAGGACCGCCTCGCCGAGTCGCTGCAGGAGATCTACGCCGGCCTCGACGACGACCACACACTGCTCATCGAATACAAGTTCTTCGAGCCGTACTTCTACACCACCGACATCCCCGACTGGGGCACGTCGCTGCTGCACTGTCTCGCCCTCGGCGACAAGGCGAAGGTGGTCCTCGACACCGGGCACCACGCGCCGGGCACCAACATCGAATTCATCGTCACGCAGCTCATCCGACAGAACAAGCTGGGCGCCTTCGACTTCAACTCCCGCAACTACGCCGACGACGACCTCATCGTCGGTGCCGCGGACCCGTTCCAGCTGTTCCGCATCATGCACGAGATCGTCGCCTCCGATGCCCACCTCCCCTCGTCGGGCATCAACTTCATGCTCGACCAGTGCCACAACATCGAGCCGAAGATCCCCGGCCAGATCCGGTCGATCATGAACGTGCAGGAAGCCACGGCGAAGGCGCTGCTCATCGATGCGTCAGCACTCGAGAAGGCGCAGATCGACGGCGACATCCTCGGTGCCCACGCGGTGCTCATGGACGCCTACAACACCGATGTCCGGGGGCTGCTGGGCGATCTGCGGGAGTCCCGCGGCATCGACCGTGACCCCGTCGCCGCCTTCGCCCGCTCCGGGTACATGGAACGCGTCGAAGCCGAGCGCGTCGGCGGACAGCAAGCGAGCTGGGGAGCCTGATGGGCCTGGAGCGGATGGTTCCGAGGAAGACTCGCCTGGGTCTGGTGTCGGGCGGACTGGGTGCTTACTGGCCACAGTTCCCCGGTCTCCTGGAGACGTTGCAGCAGTCCGCTCGCTACGTCACCGAGCGGTTCGAGAAGCAGGACTGCGTCGTGGTCGATGCCGGCTTCGTCTCCGA
The DNA here is from genome assembly GCF_001426185.1 of Rhodococcus sp. Leaf247. GTDB lineage: Bacteria > Actinomycetota > Actinomycetes > Mycobacteriales > Mycobacteriaceae > Rhodococcoides. Next base: position 263,656 of record NZ_LMRP01000002.1, read on the forward strand.
TGCAACGGAATCTGCCTCTGCGGCCGAGAAGTTGCGAGTTGCCGATTGCGACCTCGTCGTCGTATTCCTGACGACGTATCTCACGTCGTCGATGGTGCTGCCCATCGCGCAACGAGTCGATGCCCCGGTGTTGTTGATCGATCTGCAACCCACCGAGGCCATGGACCACGCCACTACGGGCACCGGCGAATGGCTCGCGTACTGCGGTCAGTGCCCGCTCCCCGAAGTTGCGAACGTGTTCCGTCGCAGCGGTATCGACTTCCGCTCCGTCTCGGGCTATCTCCACGACGAGAACGCGTGGTCCCGCATCGAGGCATGGGTGGGAGCCGCGTCGGCGCGCGCTGCGTTACGACACTCCCGGCTCGGCCTGATGGGGCATCTGTATCCGGGCATGCTGGACATCTCGACCGACATGACCCTGCTGTCGTCGCAGTTCGGCGCCCACGTCGAGGTACTGGAATTCGACGACCTGCGGGTGCGTGTCCAGAGTGTCACCGACGCACAGGTGGACGAGCGACTCGAACTCGCGCGCAGCGTCTTCCACCTCGACGACTCCGTCGTGAACGACGACTTCGCGTGGGGCGCTCGCGTATCGGTCGGCCTCGATGCCCTCGTGGACGACTTCGGACTCGACGCCATGGCGTACTACCACCGCGGACTCGACGGCGAACTACACGAACGTCTCGGCGCCGGCATGATTCTGGGCGCCTCGCTGCTCACAGCCCGCGGAATTCCGTTGGCCGGCGAATACGACATCCGCACCGCCGTCGCCATGCTGATCGCGGACCGCCTGGGCGCCGGTGGGTCTTTCACGGAGCTTCAGGCACTGAACTTCCGAGACGGTGTCGTCGAGATGGGGCACGACGGGCCCGCCCACCTCCAGGTGTCGGCCGGCGAGCCTCTGCTCCGCGGCCTCGGCGTCTATCACGGGAAGCGTGGATACGGCGTCAGCGTCGAGTTCGACGTACAGCCCGGGCCCGTGACGACCTTCGCTATCGGACAGAACCGTGACGGCTCGTTCACGTTCATCACCTCCGAGGGCACCGTTGTCCCCGGGCCTCTGCTGCAGATCGGCAACACCACGTCCCGCGTCGACTTCGGACGCGATCCCGGCGAGTGGACGGACGAGTGGAGTGCCACCGGCACCGGCCACCACTGGGCACTGTGCGTCGGGCACCGCGCCAAGGACATCAAGGCCGCAGCAGAGCTGCTCGGCATTTCCTATACCAGCGTCTAGACCTACTCAGGAGAACCACTGTGACGACGATCGACGATCTGATCGCCCGGTCCAACAGACTCGGCGCCGATGCGCGCAACACCAACTACGCGGGCGGCAACACCTCCGCGAAGGGAACCGAGACCGACCCGGTCACCGGTGAGGACGTGGAGCTGCTGTGGGTCAAGGGATCCGGCGGTGACCTGGGCACGCTGAAGCCCGCCGGGCTCGCCGCGTTGCGACTCGACCGCGTCCGCGCACTGAAAGACGTCTACCCCGGCGTCGACCGCGAAGACGAGATGGTCGCCGCCTTCGACTACTGCCTGCACGGCAAGGGCGGCGCGGCACCATCCATCGACACCGCGATGCACGGACTGGTCGAGGCGGCTCACGTCGATCACCTCCACCCCGACTCGGGTATCGCACTCGCAACCGCCGCCGACGGGGAGGAGCTGACGCGCAAGTGCTTCGGCGACCGTGTGGTGTGGGTGCCGTGGCGTCGCCCGGGCTTCCAGCTCGGCCTGGACATCGCCGAGATCGCCGAGAAGAACCCGCAGGCCATCGGGTGCATCCTCGGTGGACACGGGATCACTGCCTGGGGCGCGACCAGCTCCGAGAGCGAGGAGCGGTCTCTCGAGATCATTCGGACCGCCGAGCAGTTCCTTGCCGACAACGGTCGCTCGGAGCCCTTCGGATCCCCGCTGACGGGTTTCGAGGCACTGCCGGAGGACGATCGACGCACCCGCGCCGCGGCCCTGTTCCCGCTGATCCGCGGGCTCGCGTCGACCGACCGACCGCAGGTGGGTCATTTCGACGACAGCGACGCCGTCCTCGACTTCCTCGCCTCGTCCGAGCACCCGCGCCTCGCCGCACTCGGAACGTCGTGCCCCGATCACTTCCTGCGCACCAAGGTGCGCCCGATGGTGCTCGACCTCCCGACGACCGCATCGTTGGAGGATGTGTCAGCTCGGCTCCGTGAGCTTCACGTTGCGTACCGCGAGGACTACGCCCGCTACTACACCGAGCACGCCGAGGCCGACAGTCCCGCGATGCGCGGCGCCGATCCCGCCATCGTGCTGATCCCCGGAGTCGGCATGTTCTCCTTCGGCGCCAACAAGCAGACCGCCCGCGTCGCCGGCGAGTTCTACATCAACGCCATCAACGTGATGCGCGGTGCTGAATCCGTCTCGACCTACGCCCCCATCGACGAGCGCGAGAAGTTCCGCATCGAGTACTGGGCACTCGAGGAGGCGAAGCTCGCCCGGATGCCCGCACCCAAGCCGCTGGCCACCCGGATCGCACTGGTGACCGGCGCCGCGTCGGGCATCGGCAAGGCCATCGCGCAGCGTCTGGCAGCCGAGGGCGCGTGCGTGGTGATCGCCGACCTCGACGCGTCGAAGGCCGCAGCAGCCGCCGCCGAGATCGGTGGTGCCGACGTGGCCGTGGGCATCGCCGCCGACGTCACCGACGAAGGACAGATCGCAGCCGGGTTCGCCGACGCCGTGCTGGCCTTCGGTGGAGTGGACCTCGTCGTCAACAACGCCGGACTGTCCATCTCCAAGCCGCTGCTCGAGACCACCGTCAAGGACTGGGATCTGCAGCACGACGTCATGGCACGCGGGTCCTTCCTCGTCTCCCGCGAGGCGGCCCGCATCATGATCGAGCAGGGCATGGGCGGCGACATCGTCTACATCTCGTCGAAGAACTCGGTGTTCGCCGGACCCAACAACATCGCGTACTCGGCGACGAAAGCCGATCAGGCACATCAGGTTCGGCTACTCGCCGCCGAGCTCGGTGACCACGGCATTCGCGTCAACGGCATCAACCCTGACGGCGTGGTCCGCGGTTCGGGCATCTTCGCGGGCGGCTGGGGCGCCAAGCGTGCCGCGGTCTACGGCGTCGAGGAGGAGAAGCTGGGCGAGTACTACGCGCAGCGCACCCTGCTCAAGCGCGAGGTCCTGCCAGAGCACGTCGCCAACGCCGTGTTCGCCTTGACCGGTGGAGAACTGACCCACACGACCGGGTTGCACATCCCGGTCGATGCGGGTGTCGCAGCCGCGTTCCTGCGCTGATGGGGGCATTCGCGGCGGTGGATCTGGGGGCGTCGAGCGGTCGAGTGATGCTGGGGCGCGTGGTCGACGGTCGGGTGGACCTGACGGAGATCGCGCGGTTCGAGAACCGCCCCGTGCGACTCGGTGGATCGCTGCACTGGAACATCCTTGCGCTGTATCAGGGTGTGCTCGACGGATTGCGGTCGCTGGTCGAGCGGTTGGACGGCCAGCCGTTGACGTCCGTCGGCATCGACACGTGGGCGGTCGATTACGCCCTTCTCGATGCCGACGGGCGCATGCTCGGCGTCCCGTTCCACTACCGCGACTCCCGCACCGACGGCGAGCACGAGGACCTGTTCTCTCGCAGCGGTATTTCTTCGCTGCCGTTCAACACGGTGTACCAGTTGCTGGCCGAGTCGCCCGATACTCTGAGCGTCGCCAGGCGCCTGCTCATGGTCCCGGACCTGTTGGCGTACTGGCTCACCGGCGTCGCTCGAGGCGAGGTGACCAATGCGTCGACAACCGGGCTCCTCGACCCACATACCCGCGCATGGGATCGCGAATCGATCGCGTCACTCGGCCTGAAGGCAGACCTGTTGCCGGACCTGGTCGCACCGGGAACGACGATCGGGCAATTTTCCCCGGACGTCGCGAACGTGATTGGTGCCGACGCATCGGTCGTCGCGGTGGGAACCCACGACACAGCATCGGCCATCGTGGCGGTTCCGGCTGCGACACCGAACTTCGCGTACATCGCGTCGGGCACCTGGTCGCTGGTGGGAGTCGAGACGCACGAGCCCGTGGTGACGTCTGCGGCCCGAGACGGTGGGTTCACCAACGAGGCCGGTGTCGACGGCACCGTGCGACTGCTCCGCAACGTCATGGGTATGTGGCTGGTGCAGGAGTCGTTGCGGCAGTGGGAGCGTGACGGTCTCGAGCTGTCCCTCGGCGCACTGCTCGTCGAGGCTGCCGGTCTGCCCGCGTCGTCGGTCATCGATCCCGACCTCCCCGTGTTCCTGCCACCGGGCGACATGCCGGCGCGAATTGCCGCCGAGTGCCTCGCGGCCGGAGTGCCGGTTCCGACGACCCCCGCGTCGTTCGTGCGCTGCATCGTGGACAGCCTCGCGGCGGCGTACGCGCGGTCGGTGGCGCTGGCCGGGGAGCTCGCAGGCATCGACGTCGAGGTGGTGCACATCGTCGGCGGCGGTTCCCAGAACGCGCTGCTGTGCCAACTCACTGCGGATGCCACCGGGCTGCCGGTGGTCGCGGGACCGGTCGAGGGATCCGCCCTGGGCAACGTGCTGGTGCAGGCCCGGGCGGCCGGTGTGGTGAGCGGCGGTCTCGCCGACCTGCGGCGGGTGGTGCGGAACTCGTTCGAGTTGGTGGAGTACCTGCCGACGCGGTGATCGTGTGCAGTGATCCGCGCTGTCCGCGGATTACTGCACAGGATCCGTGGTGCGGCTCGCCGCGGGTGGTGCGGGAGTTGAGGAGGTTGCGGCGTCGATCCAGACCTGCAGGTCGTCGTCGGACTCCAGAGCTGCAGCGTTCACCGAGATCCACCCCTGTCCCATCCACCTACCGGCGCCCATCTGCGCACGACGAGCTCCCGGGCGTCCGACGTAGTCGTCGTCGCGCTCGCGCGGTACTCGGACAAGCAAGGCGCCGCCGCCGTTGCCGACGGACACGACCATCTTCCCGTCGACCATGAACGCAAGACCGCCGAACATCGCTTTCTCGGTCACGGTGGACCTGGCGGACAGCGCAGCGCGAACCCGGTCCTCGAGGTCGGCATCACGAGCCATGCGGGAACTTTACGTCGAGTCCCGGCGCGCCGGAAGGTGTGCGGAGCCGCGGATACCGCGGCTGAACGCACCGTCGCGACGAATGCGGTGCAGAAATGTTCGCCTAGCGACGATTTCTGCACAGGATCACCGCAGTCCGCTGCGAGTCTCGAACGGGCCGATCGTGTTGTCCCACGTCATGCCCTTCGCCTCGAGCTCCGCAAGGCGTCGCTCACCCTTCTCTGTGATGTTCGCACGAAACACTTCGCACCAGACCAGGTCTTCACGTTTCGTAGCGAGCAGGTAGCCCTGACTGGTCCCGTGTCCCTCTGCGATCCGGCGCATCGACTCGTCGATGTCTGCGTCCCACTCTTCCCACCCGACGTCGTTGTTCGCCAGCGCTCCGAACGCCATCAACCCGGACTCGGCGAACCAACGAATGACGCCGGCAACGGTGTCGATCGTGGTGTTCCATCCCCGGAAACCGGAAACCATGGCCACGAAGCCCCACAGCGGCATCCAATCATCATCGAGTTCGTCGAGCAGTCGAAACTCCAGGCCCTCTTCGACATTCATCGCACATGCACCTTGATCACTTGAGTACCCTCCGGCTTCACTATGTCGATCACTGATCCACCAGACTTGCTGTCGACTCGCAACTGGATTCCCGTACCGTCCGGCAATTCGTATCGCTCGATAATTTTGACACTGTCACCTGTTCCGACCGCCCTACCCTGCTCAGTGAGTTCGTCGAATACGGTTCGTACGTCCTCTTCCGACTCCACTTGTCTGTTGACACCGCGTCGGCCCGGCTCCGTCAGATCGTTCAACACGTCGTCGACACCCGCCGCATCGACCGGCCCGGCATCCTGGAAGAAGCTGTCCGGCAGCGCGTCGTGGATCGCATCCCACGCATTCATGCCGAACCGGTCGACCAGTGCGAAGGCCATCGCGCCGACGGACAGCACCCCGGCCGCGATCATCGCGTGCACCGCCGCCTCCACGGCCCAGGCCAGGCCGATCGCGAGGGGGACGAAGTGGCGTGGTTCGCCGTCGAGGAGTGCAGCAGACGCGTCGTCGATGGACCGTGCCGCCGACTCGTCCGCATCGATCAGCGCCTGTACATGCGCAGCGATGACCGCCGCATGGGCGGCACCGTTGTCAGCAGCACTGACGACCGACCAGTCCGGTGCGACGAGGCAACCGTCCGCCTCGGCCACGGCGACAGCGTCGAGGAGCGCCTCCCGAGCGACCTCGAGAGCAGAAGCACCGTCGCGCACTGCACGTTCCAGCACCCGTAGCTGACTCGTCCGACGTTGCGCCGCAGCAAAATCACGTCCGAGACGACCTACCGCAGCATCGCCGGCCGCACCCTGCCACGCCTCACGCAGATCGACGCGGCTCCTGTCGATTGCCGCCGCCTGAAAGTCGAGGACTGACGCTCCGTCACCGATCCACGCCGCGTCGATCCGCACGCTGCCGGGATTCCATGACGCCACCACTTCTCGGCGCGGCGCGAGCTCAGCGACCTCCACGCCGGATTCCTTCGAGCCGTGCAGCGTTGGCCGAGTCCGCGTCGGCGTACCCGACGGCGGCGGCATCCAGCGACCGAGCTGTCGCGGAGAAACTCGCGACAAGATCGTTCAGCGCCGACACCGCTCGTGCCTCGGCCCGGGCCAGTGCGGCCGCGGTCGCGGCACCGGGTAGAGCGTTCACACCGCGCGGCAGCACACCGATCTGCTCGGCCTCGCCGAGGACACTTCGACTCGCGGCCCGCATGGCCCCCACATCAGCGACGACGAACATCATCGTTCCCACCCCCTCGTGGGGTAGGACGCGTCAGTCGCACGACGCGTTCCACTATCGGCGTTTGCGCTGCTCACGCCGCATCAGGCGTAGTGTTCGCCGTATCGGAGCCACCTGGTTCCCTTGATCAAGGGGCTGACACCATGGCTGACAAGTCTCCGCGCAACTCGATGACACAGAAATCGGGTAAGTCGCTGAAGGAAAAGCGGCTCGACAAGAGGACGAAGGCCGCGGGCACCATCGCTGCCGACGACGCCTCCGCAGCGGTGAACAAGAAGAAGCGCTGACTGCCCGATCGTGGACTCCCATCCCCGCCCAGCGGTGGCGGAAGTCCACGATCAGCCGGTAGCAGCTCACCCAGTGGGGTACACCGAAGGATGAGCGAAGAAGCGCGCCGCAATGACGGTGACAACGAAGGTCCCGTCGAAGAGGAATTGGAAGAGAGTTTCGACGCGGTCGTCACCGAGGGTGCCGAGCGTCTGCACCGCACCGTTCGCGCGGTGATCGTCACCGGCCTGTTCGGCGGGCTCGAAGTGGCCCTCGGTGTGATGGCCTACCTGGCTGTATTGGACGAGACGGGCAGCCATCTTCTCGCCGGACTGGCGTTCGGGATCGGGCTCGTCGCAATCTATCTCGCGCACAGCGAGCTCTTCACCGAGGATTTCCTCATGCCGGTCGCCGCCGTGGTGTCCCGCGACGGCACTCCCGCCCAACTCGCGAAACTCTGGATCGGCACGCTGCTGGCAAATCTGGTCGGCGGATGGGGAGTCATGTGGCTTGTCGCACACGCATTTCCGCAGTGGCTCACCGTGTTGTCCGAGTCAGCGCACCACTTCGTCGACGCCCCCCTGAACACCCAGTCGATCTGCCTGGCGATCCTCGGCGGCAGCACCATGACACTGCTGACGAGGATGCAGCAGGGAACCACGTCGGACGTCGCCCGCATCATCGCGGCCATGGCGGCCGGCTTCCTGCTGGCGGGCCTCCAGCTGTTCCACTCGATCCTGGACTCGCTGTTGATCTTCGGCGCCATTCACGCCGGCGCGGACGTGGACTACCGGCAGTGGATCGAATGGTTCGGCTATACGGTCGGCTTCAACATCGTCGGTGGCGTGATGCTCGTGACGGTTCTTCGACTGGTGCGTACGAAGGAGTTGGTGAAGGAGGAACGCCGGTCGTGAACCGTCACGTGAGCTCACTGAATCGCTCGGTGTCGCGCACCTGACCGGAGACGATCACCATGTCGTCTTCCGCGATCACGGTGTCGGCCGTGGCGTAGGTGAACCCTTCGCCCGGCCTCTTCACGGCAACGACTGTGACCTTGTACTTGGTGCGCACCGCTGTGTCCCCGAGTCGATGACCGACGAGGAACCGAGCGGGAGTCGTCTTGACCATGGCGAACCCGTCGTCGAATTCGATGTAGTCCATCATGCGACCGCGCACCAGATGGGCGACGCGCTTGCCCATGTCGTGCTCGGGCCGCACCACGTGGTGGACACCGATCTGGGTCAGGATCTTGGCATGCGCGTTGCTGATCGCCTTCGCCCAGACATTGCCCACGGACAGGTTGATCAGGGCAGAGGCGGTGAGAAGACTCGCCTCGAGATCGGATCCGATACCGACGACTGCGCGGTCGTATTCGTGCACCGACAATTGCCGTAACGCTTCCTCGTCGGTGGTGTCCGCGACCGCAGCGTGGGTGAGGCGATCGGAGACCCGTTGCACGACAGCCTCGTCGGAGTCGATGCCGAGCACCTCGGCACCCTGAGCCATCAGTTCGAGCGCCAGGGACTTACCGAAGCGCCCGAGCCCGAGGACCACGACGACGTCGGATGACGGCTTCTTAGCCAATGAACGGCCTCTCTGTGGGGAGTGTGTATCGCCGATCGCGTTCGCGTGCCGCAAGCGCACTGACCAGCGTGATGGAGCCGATGCGGCCCAGGTACATGAGGAGGACGAGTATCAGTTGCCCCCACCCCGGCAGCTGCGCGGTGATACCTGTCGAGAGGCCCACGGTGGCGAAGGCCGACACCACCTCGAACAGCAGTACGTCCAGGTCGAACGGGGTCGCGGCGAGAAGTACCACGACAGGCACCATCACGAGCGCGACACCGACGAGGGCGACGGTCAACGACTGGCGCTGCACCCGGGAGTCGATGCGTCGGTCGAAGATCGTGACCGAGCGATCACCGCGTACCTCGGCGATGATGACGAACAGCAGAATGGCGAAGGTGGTGACCTTGATGCCGCCTGCGGTACCGCCACTGCCACCGCCGATGAACATCAGCACGTCGGTGACCAGCAACGTCGCGTTGTCGGCGTCGGCGTAGTCGATGCTGTTGAAACCGGCGGTCCGCGGCATGATGCCCTGGAACGCGGCCACCAACAGCTTGCCGCCGATTCCGCGCTCGGACAGAGTGTTCGACCATTCCAGCACCAACACCAGGGCCGGGCCGAGAACCAGCAGGATCGCTGTGGCCGTCACGGTCAGCCGGGTGTGTAGCGTCCACCGGCGACGGGTGCGTCCTCGGACGTGTCGGGCCACCTCGAACAAGACCGGGAAACCGATTCCGCCGAGAACGACGGCGACGAGAAGCGGTACGCAGATCCAGGGATCGGTGGCGAAGCCGATCATGTTGTCGCTGAACAACGCGAAGCCGGCGTTGTTGAACGCCGAGACGGAATGGAAGATGCCGAGCCAGAGGGCGCGGCCGGGTGGCTCGTCGTACCCGATGGCGAATCGACCCGCGAGACACAGGGCGACCGCTGCCTCGATCAGCACACTAGTGCGCACAACGCCGACCACGACGCTGCGCACGTCGCCGAGACCGGATGTACGGAGTTCCGCGGCCGCATTGAGGCGTCCGCGGAGGCCGATGCGGTCGGCGAGCACGAGGCCGACCAGCGACGCCATCGTCATGATGCCGAAGCCGCCGATCTGGATGAGCGCGAGAATGACGCCCTGCCCTGCACCCGACCAGTGCGTGGGGGTGTCGACGACGATCAAGCCGGTCAGACACATCGCCGACGTCGCAGTGAACAGGGCGCCCAGCACATCCGTGCTCTTGTCCACCTGAGTCGCCGCGGGCAGCAGTAGGAGAAGAGTGCCCACTGCGATGGCGGCGGCGAAGCCCAGAGCCACCAACCGCAACGGGGTCAACACCGCCCGGGCGGCCCGACGAGGTTCCGGGTTCGAGCTCATCGTCACCGGAGGCACGTTACTGCAGCGCCGCGCGCACCCGCTGCAGACTGCAGCGGGTGCGCACCTCGGCTCTCAGCCGCCGACTCCCACACGCACGTCGGGAGCCCCGAGCCGTGCGGCATCGGCGGTCTCGTCGTCCGGCTGTGCCTGCGATTCGCGTTCTGCCGCAACGCGCTTGCGGTAGTGCTCGATCTCGTCGGACACGTGCTGCTCGTCCCACCCGAGGATCGGTGCGACCAGTCCGGCGACCTCGGATGCGGCGGCTTCGCCGCGGTCGGCCAACTCGATCGACACGCGGATGCGCCGCGTCAGGATGTCGTCGAGGTGCTGCGCACCCTCGTGGCTCGCGGCGTAGACGGCCTCGGCCTTGAGGTAGTCCGGTGCATTCTCCAGGGGCTTGCCGAGCTCCGGGTTCTGATCGATCAGCTCGAGAACCTCACCGACCAGGGTGCCGTAGCGCCCGAGCAGGTGTTCCATCCGACCGACACGCATCCCGGCGCGCTCGGCCGCGAGCTGACGGGAGTTCCAGGCGCCGAAGTAGCCGTCGGCACCGACGAGCGGGATCTTCTCGGTGACGCACTCCGGAACCTTGCGCTCCATGTTGTGCACCGCGGAATCGACCGCGTCCTTCGCCATGACCCGGTACGTCGTGTACTTGCCGCCGGCGATGACGGTGAGGCCACGCACGGGGCTGGAGACGGCGTGCTCGCGGGACAGCGTGCTGGTGGAGTCGGACTCGCCGTACAGCAACGGACGGAGGCCGGCGTAGACACCGACGACGTCCTTGTGATCGAGCGGATCCTGCAGCAGCTTGTTGACGTGCCCGAGGATGTAGTCGATGTCGCTCTTGCTGGCCGCGGGATGCGCCAGGTCGAGCTTCCAGTCGGTGTCGGTGGTGCCGATGATCCAGTGGCTCCCCCACGGAATCACGAAGAGCAACGACTTCTCGGTGCGGGTGATGATGCCCGTCGAGCTGTTGATGCGGTTGCGCGGCACCACGAGGTGCACGCCCTTGGACGCACGAACCTGGAACTGACCGCGGCCGCCGACCATCTCCTGGATCTCGTCGGTCCACACACCGGCAGCGTTGATGACCTGCTTGGCGTGGATCTCGAACGACTCACCCGACTCGAGGTCCGTCGCGACGACGCCGATGACACGGTCGTCCTCACGCAGGAAGCCGGTGACGCGAGTGCTGTTGGCGCACAACGCTCCATACGCCGCCGCGGTGCGGGCGATCATCATGGTGTGGCGGGCGTCGTCGACCTGGCCCTCGTAGAAGCGCACGGCACCGCGGATGGCGGAGCGCTTGCCCGACGGGAAGGACTCCAGCGTCTTCTTCTTGCCCAGGTGCTTGTGGTGCGAGGGCACTCCGCGGCCAGCGCCCATCACGTCGTAGACACCGATACCGAGGCCGACGTACGGCCGGTCGATGATCTTCTCGAGCGGATAGATGAACGGCACGGGGCGTGCGAGGTGCGGGCACAGGTCGTTGAGGACCAGCGACCGCTCCTTGAGCGCCTCGAACACCAGCGCGAAGTTGAACTGCTCGAGGTAGCGCAGGCCACCGTGGAACAGCTTGCTGGACCGGCTGGATGTCCCGGCGGCGTAGTCACGCGCTTCGACGAGACCGACCTTGAGACCGCGGGTGACCGCGTCGAGTGCAGCGCCCGTCCCGACGACACCGCCGCCGATGACGAGGATGTCCATCTCCTCGGTGGCGAGACGTCGGAGTGCTTCCTTGCGGGCTTCGGGGCTGAGAGCTGTTGTGGTGGAATTCATTCGGCATCGACCCAATCGAGTGTTCGTGTGACGGCTTTCTTCCAACCGGCGTAGAGCTTGTCTCGCTCCGCGTCATCCATGGACGGTGTCCACGTCTTGTCCTCGGCCCAGTTCTCGCGGATCTCGTCCTCGCTCGCCCAGAATCCGACAGCAAGGCCCGCCGCGTACGCCGCGCCCAGTGCAGTGGTCTCTGCGACCACCGGCCGGACGACATCCACGTTGAGGATGTCGGACTGGAACTGCATCAGCAGCTCATTCACCACCATACCGCCGTCGACCTTGAGCACCTCGAGGTCGACGCCCGAATCGGCGTTCATGGCCTCGATGACCTCGCGTGTCTGGTACGCGGTGGCCTCGAGCACGGCTCGCGCCAAGTGGCCCTTGTTGACGAATCGGGTGAGTCCGACGATGGCGCCGCGGGCGTCGGAGCGCCAGTGCGGAGCGAACAGACCGGAGAACGCGGGCACGAAGTAGGCGCCGCCGTTGTCGTCCACGGAGCGCGCGTCGACCTCGATATCCGCTGCGGTGGAGATCATTCCGAGGTTGTCACGCAGCCACTGCACCAGCGATCCGGTGACGGCGATGGAACCCTCGAGGGCGTACACCGTCGGCTGGTCGCCGATCTTGTAGCAGACCGTGGTGAGCAGTCCGTTCTTGCTCATCACCTTGTCGGTACCTGTGTTCAACAGCACGAAGTTGCCTGTGCCATAGGTGTTCTTCGCCTCACCGGGCGAGAGGCACGCCTGGCCGAACGTGGCCGCCTGCTGGTCGCCGAGGATGCCGGCAATGGGGACACCGCTGAGCGAACCGCGCTCGCGGACGTTGCCGTACACCTCGGACGAGCTGCGGATCTCCGGGAGCATGGACATCGGGATGCCCATGTCGGCACAGATGCTCTCGTCCCAGGCGAGGGTGTCGAGGTCCATGAGCAGTGTGCGCGAGGCATTGGTGGGGTCGGTGTAGTGCAGACCCCCGTCGGTACCGCCGGTCATGTTCCACAGGACCCAGGTGTCCATGTTGCCGAAGCACAGCTCGCCGGCGTCGGCCTTCTCCTGCGCACCCTCGACGTTGTCGAGGATCCACTTGACCTTGGGCCCCGAGAAGTAGGTCGCGAGCGGCAGACCGGTCTTCGCGGTGTACTTGCTCGCGTCACCGCCGCCGAGCTTGGTGACGATGCGGTCGGTGCGGGTGTCCTGCCAGACGATGGCGTTGTAGACGGGCTTGCCGGTGGAGCGTTCCCACACCAGCGCGGTCTCGCGCTGGTTGGTGATGCCCACGGCCGCGATGTCCTTGGGTGTGAGGTCGGCTGCCGCGAGTGCGCCCGCGGAGACACTACGGACGTTGTTCCAGATCTCGACGGCGTCGTGTTCGACCCAACCTGCCTGAGGGAAGATCTGCTTGTGCTCGCGCTGGTCGGCGGCGACGACGGTGCCCTTGTGATCGAAGATCATGCACCGGGTCGAGGTGGTGCCCTGATCGATCGCTGCGACGTAACGGGTTTCGGTCATGAGTGGTTCTCCTGGGTAGTGGAGTGGACGATCACGCGGACTTCTCGGGCAGACGGCTGGGCTCTTGCTCGTCGTCGCCGTCGGGATCGGCCGGCAGGAACCGGCCCACCAGGTTGTCGTAGAGCAGCACGCCGATCGGGCCGCCGATGATGGGCCCGACGATCGGCACCCAGAAGTAGAGGCTTCCGTACTGATCTCGCCATGCCCCACCGTATCCCGTGATGAACGACGCCAGGCGGGGTCCGAAATCACGAGCCGGGTTGATCGCGTATCCGGCGTTGGTGCCCCACGCGAAGCCGATGGCCACCACGATGAATCCGATGATGAGCGGCGCCATGTTGGACAGGGGCGGGCTGTTGCGGGTGTCGGTCACGGCAACGATGAGGAACAGCAGGATCGCGGTGCCGATGATCTGGTCGATCAGCGCGGAGCCGAGGCTGACGGGCAGCGTGCCGTTACCCGGGAGCGTCGAGAAGATCGTCTGGGTGGCAGTTGTGTGCTCGGGGTCGATCGCGTTGAGCATGTCGTTGTAGTTCCACCGCACCAGCAAGGCGGCCACGAAGGCGCCGAGTGTCTGAGCGAGGGCGTACGGCGCGACCTTCGACCACGCGAAGCCTCGGAACAACGCGAAGGACAGCGTGACCGCGGGATTGAGGTGGGCGCCGGTAGCGCGGCCGGCGACGTAGACGCCGAACATGACACCCAGGCCCCAGGCCCAGGCAATGGAGTCGTGGTCGCCGAGGCTTCCCGTCTCACCACCGGAGACCACCTGCGCGACGACGCCGGCACCGAACAGAATGAGGATCATCGTTCCCGCGAATTCGGCTGCCATTTCTGCCGGCAACCCCCACTTCGCGCGCTTGTCCGCCATGCACAGCCTCCTGGTAGTTGTGGTGCATATTTGTGATGCACGCCATAAGAACTCGGTGAAGGCAATGCTAGGTGACATGCACGTCGGCGCAAAGCGCGTGCACATATGTGCAAATGCGACTCGATCCAGGTACCGAAGTGGCCGGATCATGGTTTAGCGTGAGGTGGTGTCGGAGCTGAACATGTACGGGGAACACCTGATCCCCGACGCGACGGATCCGCGCACCACGGACGCCGTGCAGGCCGCGCGGCTCTACTACTTCCAGGACTTGACGATGGCGGCGATCGGCCGAGAAATGGGTGTCTCCCGCAGCACGGTGTCCCGCCTCATCACGTTCGCCCGCACGTCGGGACTGGTGGAGATCAAGATCAGCACTGCCTTGGGCCAAGCGCCCGGCCTCGAGCGCGCGTTCGCCGATCGCTACGGCGTGCGAGCTCACGTCGTGCCTGTTCCGGAGACGGTGAGCGACGTCGATCGCCTCGACCGGGTCGCCATGTTCGCGGGCCGACTGCTGACGACGTTCTTCGCCTCCGACATGGTCATGGGCGTTGCGTGGGGTACAACTTTGAGCGCGGTCAGTCGACACCTCGCTCCGAAGCGCACACACAACTCGCATGTCGTTCAACTCAACGGCGCAGCTAACACACGCACCACCGGAGTGTCCTACGCGACGGACATCGTCCGCACTGTCGCCGACGCGTACGGCGCTCTGCCGCAGGGATTTCCGGTTCCGGCGTTCTTCGACTACCCGGAGACTCGGCAGATGCTCTGGCGCGAACGCAGCATCAAGCGCGTTCTGGATCTGCAGGAGCGTATGGACCTCGCAGTGTTCAGCATCGGCGTCCACGGCGGCGCCGTGCCGAGCCACGTCTACAGCGCGGGCTACCTGGAGAAGTCGGATCTCGACGAACTCGACCGGGACGGAGTCGTGGGCGACATCGCCACCGTCTTCCTCCGCTCCGACGGCAGTTACGACCGCATCGCGCTGAACGATCGCGCGAGCGGCCCACGACTCGACCGGCTCAAAGCTGTTCCACGGCGGGTGTGCATCGTCGCGGGCGAGTACAAGCTCACCGCACTGCGAGCCGCCCTCGCGGGCAAGATCGTCACCGACCTCGTGATCGACGACCTCAGCGCGGCAACACTGTTGCAGGCGTAGGTCAGCCCTTCTTCTTCGTCCCGGGCAGAATCCCTGCGGAGATGACGGCCTTGACGTAGGGCCGTGCGGAGGAGATGAGCTCCTCCGCATCGTTGACACCACGCCACGCCGCGGACGCCATGATGTCGGTCCGGTCCTCGATGTGGCGGTCGAGTGCGACGCCGTCGTCCGTCAGGGTCTCGACGCCGTCGGCTGACCTGAGCAGACCACGCGCGGCGAGCTGCTCGGCCGCGGAGTCCCACTGCTCGTCCGACCACTCGCGCGTCAGCTGTGTGATGCGGCGTCCCAGCACGCGCCGCGCACCGGGCTCGGGGTGCTGAGCCTCGTGGAAGACGCACGCCTCGACCGGGTCCAACTGTGCATCGAGCAGTGCCGCGAGATGGCCGTCCCCGCGCCATTCCCTCAGAACCGCGATGGCGTGCCACAGCTGCAGGTGCGGGACGTCGGGCGCCGACGACTGATGCCACGCTGCGGACAGTGGGCGGCCGGCGAAGGTCAGCGTGTCGCCGATGCCGTGCAGGCGGTCGGCCAGCGACGTGAGGCCCGGGTCGGTTGACGACTCGCCCAACGCTTGTCCGAGAACTGTGTCCAGCGCCGCCCATCGGCGTTCGGCGACGGCGTCGAGGCCGGCAGCGACCGCGGCCGGCCAGGCGCGCCCGACGAGCACCGGGCTGAAGCTGTAGAACGCGGCCGCGACGACGTCGGCCGCGCACGGTCCCATCGGCTGCGCCCGGGAGCCCACGTACCAGGCGTGTCCGTCGAGGCCGGTGTCCTTCCCTGCATTCCCGAGTTCCGGGTTGAAGTAGGCCGAGATATGGAATGGCTCGAACGTGCGGTACGCAGCGCGGGCGTGGGCAGCTGCCGTGGAGTCGGTCATGGGTCGAACCTACTGGGCGCGGTGTACCGCGGGACCCCCGAATCGACGACAGCGCTGGACACTCCCTGGTGGGAGTGCCCAGCGCTGTCCGGAATGCGGTGTCAGGACGCCGATGCCTCGAGCGAGGTCTGCTCACCGGTGTTCTCGGCCTGCGCGATGCTGATCTTGCGCGGCGCGGCGCGCTCGGACAGCGGGATGTGCACGGAGAGAACACCGTTGTCGTACGACGCGGTGATGCGCTCGGTGTCGATGCCGTCACCCAGCGCGAGCTGACGCCGGTAGGTGCCCGTGAAGCGCTCCGAGGTGAGCCATTGCCGGGAGTCGCCGCTCGGTGCCGAACGGTGGGCCGTCACCGTGAGGGTCCCACGGTCTACATCGAGGTCGATCGAGCCCGGATCCACACCCGGAAGGTCTGCGTCGAGGACGTAGTGGTCGTCGACCTTGTACAGATCCATCGGCATGAACCGCGGCGAACGGTCGGTGCCCGACCCGGCTCCCAGCAAGCTCGAGGTCATGGCGTCGAGGTCACGGAAAGGATCGAAGCGAAGCACAGCAACACACCTCCTGATATCTCGTGGATACCGAGCCCGTCATGCCCGGCTCCTCTGTGCGTGACACCCAATTTAGCACTCGGCACCGGAGAGTGCCAAGTACTTTCTCGAAGATTTTTGTCCCGAAGATGCACTCGCAGAGCAGGACTGGTGAGCGACAGGTACGGAGCCCGCCCGGCGGCTAGGCTGATGGAAGTGCGCGAAACGGACACCGCCGTTTCCGGAAGAAAGGCCTCTCACCCATGGCGATCGATTACACCAAAAGGCCGTCCACCCCCGCCCCGGCGGCGGGCGGCGTCAATCTGAGGAAGGTGACTCTGTCGAAGGCAGCGCCGACGGTGAACCTGGCCAAGAAGGGCGAGAGCCAGGGCGCTATGCGCGTCAACCTCAACTGGTCGCAGGGCGCGGCCGCACCCGAGCCGAAGAAGAAGGGCTTCCTGGCCAAGCTCGCCGCCGCGTCGTACGGCACCGGTGGGGTCGACCTCGACCTCGGCTGCCTCTACGAGCTGGGGGACGGGTCGAAGGGAGTCATCCAGGCACTGGGCAAGAGCTTCGGCGCGCTGGAGAGCGCACCGTTCATCCAGCTCGACGGCGACGACCGCTCCGGATCCGTCACGGGCGGCGAGAACATGCACATCAACCTCGCGCGGCCCGACGTCTTCAAGCGGATCCTCATCTTCGCGATGATCTACGACGGCGCCCCGAACTGGGCCGCAGTCGACGGCGTCGTCACGCTGTTCCCCACCAGCGGCCCGCAGGTGGAGGTGCGTCTGGACTCCGACAACAACTCCGCCCGCATCTGCTCGATCGCGCTGATCCAGAACACCGGTCAGGGCATCACGGTCACCCGTGAGGTCGAGTACATCCAGGGCAGCCAGGCGGACCTGGACAAGAAGTACGGCTGGGGCATGCGGTGGGCGGCCGGGCGCAAGTAGCCGGTCAGGGAGCCGGCAGCACCTGTGTGAACAGCACCGCGCCGGTTCCGTCGCACAGGTTCACCGTCAGCGACCGCGAGTCCTTGTCGATCAGCACCTCCCCGAAGTGCTGGAAGGTATCGAGCGGTGAGGCATTCGGCTCCGGGGGTGCGTGCACGAACACAGCCTCCGGGCCGAAGGTGGAGTCGAGGTCGTTCGGCCCGAACGCACCCGCGTTGAGAGGCCCGCTGACGAACTCCCAGAACTCGCGGAACTCCTGGTAGGCGGCGCGCTCGGGTGAATACCGATGCGCCGCCGTGTAATGCACGTCTGCGGTGAGCCACACGGTGCCGGTGACGTCGTTCCGATCGATCGCGGTGAGCACCTGCGCGATGTCGGTCTCCCGACCGAGCGGGGCACCCGGATCCCCGTTGCCGACGCCCTCCTGCGCGGTCTTCCCGTCCGGCACCACGAGTCCCAGCGGAAGGTCGTTGGCAATGACCTTCCAGGTGGCGGTTGAGCGGGACAACTCGTCGATCAGCCACCGCCGCTGAGCATCTCCGAGAATCTCCCCGGTCGCGGCAGTGTTGGCACTGTTCGCGTCCTTGTAGCTCCTCATGTCCAACACGAAGACGTCGAGCAGCGGACCGTACGCGATCTTCCGGTACACCCGCCCGTCGACGGCCTCGGCGGGAGCGACGGGAAGCCACTCGTGAAATGCCTGCAAGGCCCGTTGCGACAACAGGTTCACATCTTTCACGGTGTACTGCTCGAGGTCGAGAATCTCACCGGGATACCAGTTGTTGACGGTCTCGTGATCGTCCCACTGCACCACCTGCGCGACCGAGGAGTTGAAGCGTCGGTAGTTGTCGTCGGTGAGGTTGTACGCGTACTGCCCGCGATACTCGTCGAGGGTCTCCGCGACTTTGGACTTGGCCTCGGACATCGTGTTCCGCCACACCCGGCCGTCGGGCAACGCGACACTCTCCTCGAGCGGACCGTCGGCGTAGACGACATCGCCGCTGTGCAGGAACAAGTCCGGTTCCCGATCGGCCATCGCGCCGAAGATGGTCATGCCGCCGATGTCGGGGTTGATCCCGTAACCCTGACCGGCCGTGTCACCGCCCCACAGGAGGCGGATGTTCGACGGGCTGTCGGGAGCCGTGGAGAACACCCCGGTGACGGGCTCCGACGTGGCGCCGTCCTCGCCCTCCAGCGTCACGCGATAGTGCACTCGCTGCCCCGCCGGCAGACCCGTGAGTCGCAGCACGCCGGTGCCGTCGGACTGCGGTGTGAGGAGAGGTCCCCGCGTCGTCGTGACGGAGGAGAACGCGTCGGTGGCCGACGTGTCGACGACCATCGTCGCGGGCGTGTCCGACCGAGCCCAGACCAGCGCACCGTCGGCCCGGACGTCACCGCTCGCGACGCCGTGGGTGAGCGTCGGGCGAGCGCGAACCAACGCTGGACCGGTGTTGCAGGCCAGCAAGGGCGAGGCTGCTGCGCCGAGCGCTGCATAGCGGAACAGGGATCGTCTCGACATCTGCATGGCTCGCACGGTGCCGGATCGACGTGAACGCGCAGTGTCTCCCGGGAGGACAGTCGGCTGTCAGCGACCGAGTTCGTCCGCGATGGCAAGCACGCCGACGTGCACCTCCTCGAAACTGGTGCTCAGCGGGCTCAGTCCCAGTCGAATCCCGCGCGGTGCCCGGAAGTCGGGGATGACGCCGCGCTTCCACAACCGCGCCGTCACCTCGCGGAAGTCGGGGTGATCCAGCGTGACGTGTCCCCCTCGCTCCGCCGAGTCCTCCGGAGATGCGATCTCCACTCCGAGAGGCACGAGGTGTTCTCGGACCAGTTCGAGCGCGAACTCCGTCAGCGCAACGGATTTGGCGCGGATAGCACTCATGCCGACCTCGTCGATCATCTCGAGCGTGTCCTGCATGGCAATCATGCCGAGCACCGGCGGAGTCCCGCTGACGACGCGTCGGATACCCGCCGCAGGCTCGTATCCCTGCTCCATGGCGAAGGCGTCGGCGCGGCCCATCCAACCCCAGATCGGCTGATCGAAGTGCTGTTGGTGCTCCTGCCGGACATACGCGAACGCCGGCGAGCCGGGCCCGCCGTTCAGGTACTTGTACGTACATCCGACAGCGAGGTCGATGCCCCATTCGTCGAGGTGCAGCGGCACCGATCCCACGGAGTGCGACAGGTCGAGTATCAGCAGGGCACCCACGTCATGGGCAACGCGCGCGGCGGCGGGGGCGTCCGCCAGGAAGCCGGAACGGTAGGCGACGTGGCTGAGCAGGATGAACGCCGTGCGCTCGGTGACGACGTCAGCGATATCGGCGGTCCGAACGCCCGACCTACGGTCCGACTCGATCCACACGAGCGTCAGACCGAGCTCCGATGCGATGGATTCGAGGACGTAACGATCGGTCGGGAAGTTGTCGCGATCGAGGACGATCTCGGTGCGTCCCGGTCGCAACGCTGCGGCGCCGCGGGCGATCTTGTAGAGCATGACCGTCGTCGAGTCACCGATGGTGGTCTCCCCGGCCGCCGCACCGAGCGCAACGCGGCCGAGCCTGTCGCCCTGCGTGATCGGCAGATCGAACCACTCCTCGTCCCATCCACGGATCAACCTGCCGCCCCACGCCTGCGCCATGAAACGGGTGACGCGCTCGATGCTCGCCGTCGTGGGCCGACCGAGCGAGTTACCGTCGAGGTAGGCGACGACGGGATCGGCGTCGTCCGTGTGGAATCGAGAACGGTACTCACGCAGGGGATCCTGTGCGTCGAGGTCTGCTGCGGTCATGAACGTCCGATCTCGGTGCGTGCGGCGAACAACTCGGGGAAGAACGTCAGTTCGAGGGCGCGCTGGAGGAAGCCGACACCGGTCGAACCCCCGGTGCCCGACTTGAATCCGATCGTCCGGAGCACCGTGCGCATGTGCCGGAACCGCCACAGTTGGAAGTTCTCCTCCAGGTCGACGAATTCTTCGAATGCCTCGTAGGCGGACCAGTTCTCGGTCGGATTCTCGTAGACGTGCGTGATGAGCGGCATCAGGTCGTCGTTGCGGGAGTAGGGCGCGGTGACATCGCGGTGCAGCGCACTGGCCGGGACGTCGTGGCCGGCACGTGCCAAGCAGCGCCACAACGCATCGTAGACACTGGGTTCTTGATGCACCCGAGTCAGCAGATCGGTTGCAGTAGCGTCGGATTCGAACACCGTGAGCATCGCGTCGTTCTTGTTGCCGAGCACGAATTCCACCGCGCGGTACTGCGCGGACTGGAACCCGGAGGAGTTTCCGAGGAAGCCGCGGAACTGGGCATACTCGGTGGGCGTGAGCGTCGCGAGCACCGACCACTGCTCGGTCAGCGTCTTCTGGATGTGCTTGACCCGGGCGACACACTTGAGCGCGAAACCGAGGTCGTCCGCGTCGAACGCATCGCGCGCCGCAAGAAGTTCGTGCAGGACCAGCTTGAACCACAGCTCGGTGGTCTGATGCTGGATGATGAACAGCATCTCGTCGTGGTGCTCGGGAACGCTGACCGGCTTCTGAGCTGCGAGCAGGGTACCGAGATCGAGGTACGCCCCGTAACTCATCCGCTCGCGGAAGTCCGTGACGATGTCCTTCTCGATGGCGCGCTCGTCCATTGCTCCTCTTCCGTCGATTCCCCCGAGCCTAGGACGTAGATTCGAAGGATGAGCGATTCCTCGGAACGAATCGACGTCGTCCTGCACCCGGACACCGTTCGAGACCTCGGCACGGTGACCGACCTGGTGCAGTCCGCGCTCGCCGCGCGCGGCGCCATCGGCGAGGTCCACGTGTCGGACGACGTCTCCGTGGCATCCGGTGACGTGATCGTGGTCCCGGCCCCGGGCGGACGCGTCGACACGCAGGCGAGCGACCGGTGTGTGGTGCGTGTCGACTACGGCTACGTGGCGACGGACCTCTCGCCGGGGCTGCACGCGCACATCCGTGGCCGCGGACTCGGCGGGCTGCGCTACGCCGTCGACAGGATTCACCATCACCGACTGCACCCGGCGACCGTCGAGTCGTACGGGGAGCACTCCGAACAGTTCGCCGAGGTGCGCGGTACCGGCGGGCCGGTCGTCGCGCTGATCCACGGCGGGTACTGGCGAGCACCGTGGAGACTGGATTCCCTCGATGCGGCGGCCATCGATCTCACCGACCGCGGCTACACCACCTGGAACGTCGAGTACCGCACACCCGACGAACACGGGTGGGAGACGACGACGGCGGATGTCGCCGCGGCCCTGGAGCACGCCGGTGCGCAGGCCGTCATCGGCCATTCCGCAGGAGGGCAGCTCGCGCTGCGCTGGGCCGCCGACGCCCGTCCCGCGCTGGCCGTGAGTCTCGCCGGAGTCCTCGACCTACAGATCGCCGACGACCGCGGCCTGGGTGACGGCGCGGTGCGTGCTGCCCTCGGCTCGCGGTACACGGATGCTCACGCCGAGTCGTCCCCCAGAGCGCGACTGCCACTCGGGGTTCCGCAGATCGTGGTGGTCGCGGCGTCGGACGATCCGAACCTGAACGACATCGGCCGCGAGTACGTCACGGCAGCATCGGCCGCAGGTGAAGATGTCACGCTTGTCGAAGGCCCCGGAGACCACTTCAGTGTCGTCGACCCGCGGTCGGAGATCTGGCCCGCGATCGTGGAGCGGATCGAGGGACGTCTCCCCCGCTGATCGTCACTCGTGCGCGGTGTACTCCGCGTCGGTGACGGGATCCATCCACACGACGACGTCGTGCTCTTCGTCGCCCTCGTTGATGGCGAGATGCACCATCAGGCGATCCGGCGCGGCGCCGTGCCAGTGCACCTCGTCGGCCTCGAACAGCACGCGGTCGCCGGGACGGATGACCTCGACCGGCCCACCCTGCCGCTGGCACAGACCGACGCCCTCGGTGACGAACACCGTCTGACTCAGCGAGTGGCGGTGCCAATGCGTACGCGCCCCCGGCATGAAGTGGACCAGGTTAGCCGAGACCCGCGACGGGGCCGGAGCTGCGGCAACGGCGTCGATGTAGACGTCGCCGGTGAACCAGTCGGCCGGACCCTTGGTGGTCGCGATCGAGCTTCGGGTGATCTGCATGCGCGGTTCCTCTCGTCGGTGGTGCTGGTGTCCAGCATTCGCGGTGCCGGTCCACGGGAGAAGTCCCTGCCGAGGAGTGCCTCGGGAGGGCACCCTCTACAGGTCAGGCGAAGAGGGCGTCCACGATCGCAGCCTTGTCGGCAGCGCTCTGCGGATGCGTCAGCATGCCCTCGACGGCGAACACGACGACCTTGGTCCGCGCGTCGATCCGCTCCTCGGCGACGCCGACATGTCGCAGCTCCTCCGCGACCAGCGCATCGGCCATGGCATGGAACCCGTTGTGCCACTCGTCGATTGGTGCTGATACCGCAGCGCGGGCGTGCACGGTGTCCACCAGTCGGTGGTAGCGCTCGAGCTCGGTGACCACCCACGTCAACCGTTCCTGCGGGGACGTCACCTCCAACTCGGCGAAGAGCGTCAACGCCGTCGCCGTGATCTCGGTGAGGGCGGCGACGAGCAGTTCGTCCTTGTCGGAGAAGTACCAGTAGATGGTGTTGGGCGTGACGCCGGCGCTCTGCGCTATCCGGCTCAGCGGGGTGCCGTCGAATCCGGCATCGACGAACAGGGCCGTCGCGGCGTCGACGATCTCGGCGCGTTTCTCCGCTCGATCCTGCGGACGTCTGTTCCGAGGCATGCGGTCACCTTATCTTGATGCTCGATCAAGACGCTGCTACATTTCTTGAACGTCAATCAAGAGGAGCCCGCATGCCTGACACCGTTCGCGACGACCTGTGGTTCGACTCCGGTTCCGATCGCTGCGCGATCTCGGTCCTCCGACCTGCCGGGCTCGACGGTTCCGCGCCGATCATCGTCATGGCCCACGGCTTCGGATCGGTGCGCGCGTTGCGCCTCCCCGCCTACGCGGACCAGTTCGTGCAGGCCGGCTACGTCGTCGCGATGTTCGACTACCGGCACTTCGGCGACAGCGAAGGAACTCCGCGACAGCTCCTGGACGTGCGCAGACAGCTCGAGGACTGGCGCAACGCGCTGGCCTTCGCCCGGCGACTCGACGGCGTCGACGCCGACCGCGTCGTCGCGTGGGGAACCTCGTTCGGCGGTGGCCACGTCCTCACTCTGGCGGGCACGAGCGAACGCCTGGCAGGCATCATCGCGCAGGTCCCGCACGTTGACGGCGTCGCCGCCGTGCGTTCCGCCGGCCTGCGCCAGACATTGCGTCTCGCACCGGCGGCCCTCTCGGATCAGGTGCGGGGACTCCTCGGTCGCGAGCCACGCTACATCGACTCGATCGGCGAACCCGGTGCCCTCGCCGCCATGGTCTCGCCCGACGCCGCCGTCGGACGTGACCGTCTTCTCGACGCGTCGGGACTGCAGACCGGTGACTACCCCGAGACGGTCGCCGCCCGCATCCTTCTCCACATCGGCCTGTACTCACCGGGGAAGACCGCCGCGAACATCACGTGCCCCGCCCTCGTCCAGATCGTTACCGAGGACGCCATCACTCCCACGGACGTCGCGCTGCGCACCGCACGAAAGATCCCGCGCGCCACCGTCGTGACGTACGAG
Source organism: Rhodococcus sp. Leaf247 (assembly GCF_001426185.1). GTDB lineage: Bacteria > Actinomycetota > Actinomycetes > Mycobacteriales > Mycobacteriaceae > Rhodococcoides. Next base: position 288,013 of record NZ_LMRP01000002.1, read on the forward strand.
GGTGGTCACTTCGATCCGTACGTCGAGCCGCTCTTCCCCCGGATCATCGCCGACCAGCTGGCGTTTCTTCGCGACGTCGTGCCGGTCGCCAGGTGAGCAGAAGCGCCAGCGCCAGAAGAAGTTCGGCGATGTCGCCGCCGTAGTACATCAGCTCGCCGGCGCCCTGGCGCTGATCGGCGGGCACCGGGATCTGCACGAGGAGTCCCGCGTACATGAGCTGCGACAGGACGGCATGGCCGAGAATCGCTGCCCCGAGTATCCAGAGTCGGGTGGGTACCGAAGGCCGATGCGGTGCTGGGTCGGGGCCGGCGATCACCCACGCGAACAGATACCCCGCGAGGAAGAAGTGCACGTGCACCAGCAGGTGCAGCGCGGCACTCTGTGTCGTCGCCACGTAGAGCGGGGTGAAGTACAGCAGCGCGAGACCGCCGAGATTCAGGGCCAGCGCGACGATCGGGTTCGCTATCACGTGCACCGGCCGCGAGCGCAGGACATGGCCGATGGCACGGCCGTTCGGCGGCGACACCGAGAGCAGCACCAGCGTCATCGGGGCACCGAGAACCAGCGCCAACGGCGCGTACATCCCGAGAAGCAGGTGCTGGTGCATGTGGCCGCGGAAGTCGCCGTCCGGGTAGGGCGACAGTGCAGGGACCACGGCGAGGACGAGGAGCCCGATGCCGACGAGGAAGCTCACCGTGCGCCACGGGTTCCATCCCCGCGGCTGATGCCTGCAGCGCTCCGCCGCAACGACATACACGGCTGCCACCACGACGAGGATCACGACCGGTCCGAGACCACCGCTGCCGTGATGGGTGTCGTGCGCGAGCATCATCGCGATCGACGTGCGCCGCGCTGCAGGAGCCAGCCGCCGGCGATCAGGAGGACACCGAGGGCGAGGAAGCCGAGATCCCACCACAGTTGGTTCGGCCCACTCCGGACATGGTGAATCCCGAGGACGTGGTGGTCGACTATCCCCTCGACGAGATTGAACAAGCCCCAGCCGACCAGGACCCACCCCCACAGCACTCGTGACGCCCACACCCGTCCGCGAGATCCTGCGACACGCGAGTACAGCAGTCCGAGACCCAGCAGGACAGCGAGCAAGGTGACCGTGTGGAAGAGACCGTCCCACAGCGGGTTGATCTGAAGGCCGTGGACGGTGTCGACGGGATAGGGCTGCAGGCCGATGTTGTCGTCGCCCGAACTGCTCAGCAGATGGTGCCACTGCAGAATCTGGTGCAGCACTATCCCGTCGACGAAACCGCCCAAGCCCACACCGAGCACGATGCCGGGCAGGGCGATTCCATGGTCGGGCACGGCGCCTTGTGGGCGTTCCGAGGTGACCATGCGCAGGGCAGTACCCGGCGCACGGTCGTCGAAACGGTCGGGCTACTTCCGGCTGGGCGGCTGCAGGAACTTCATGGCACCCCGCAGCACGGGCTCGGGAACCTTGTCCTTCGCCGCCATCGCCTTGTCCATGACCTTGGTCCGCGTCTCGGTGCCACGGCCGAACGCCTTGTTCAGCGCCGACCCGTCCGGATCCATCTGCACGTGCAGCGGCGGCGCACCGTCCTGCTGCGCGATCGCGTTGCTGATGACGACGCGTTGGATCTCGCTGGTCCCCTCGAAGATGGTGTAGAGCTTCGCGTCTCGATACCACTTCTCGACGGGGTGGTCCGTGATGTAGCCCCACCCGCCCATCGTCTGGATCGCCCGCTCGGTGGACGCAACGGCGACCTCCGTGGCGGCAAGCTTGGCCATCGAGCCCTCGCCACGCTCGAAAGCGACACCCGTGGCCGCCATCCAGCTCGCGCGCCACGTCAACAGTCGCGCCGCGTCGATACGCATCGCGAGGTCCGCCAACGGGAAGGCAATGCCCTGGTTGTCGATGATCGGGGACCCGAACGCCTCACGCTCGTTGGCGTACTTCGTCGCGTATTCCAAGGAGGCACGGGCGATTCCGAGTGCCTGAGCGGCCACCATCGGTCGTGTCTGCTCGAGTGCGCCGAGAGTGGCGGAGCGACCTCTGATTCCGGTCTTCTCCGCTTCGCGCGCCTTGGCCAGCTTGTGCTCGAGCTTGTCGAGGCCGCCCAGGAGGTTCGCACCGGGGATGCGGACACTGTTGAACTTCAGCTCCGCGGTGTGGGATGCACGGCACCCCAACTTGTCGAGCTTGCGTACGAGTTCCAGGCCGGGCGTCCCGCCGGGGACGATGAAGAGCGCCTGGCCCTTGTGGCCGAGTTCGGGGTCGACGTTGGCATTGACGACGTGGACGTCCGCGATGCCGCCGTTGCCGATCCACATCTTGTGGCCGTCGATGATCCAGTCGTCGCCGTCCTGCCGCGCCGTCGTCCGAAGGTTGCGCACGTCGCTGCCGCCTTCGGGTTCGGAGATGGCGAGCGCTGCCAACTTCAGATCGTCCGGGGTGCCGAAGCACTGCGGTGCCCATTCGAGCATCTGCTCCGGAGTCGCCGCCTGGCCGATGGCCGACAGCGCGAGCGCCGGCATCACCACCGCGAGACCGATTCCCGCACAACCCCAGAACAGTTCCTCCATGAACACCGGCAGGGACAGACCCGTCGGATCACCGATGAGGTCGCGGTAGAAGAGTGGCGAGTAGAAGCCCGCCCGCGCCGCTTCCTGCAGCACCGGCCACGGGAACTCTTGCTCCTTGTCGTAATGCTGCGCGACGGGTCGCACCACGTTCTCGGCGAAATCGTGCGCCCTGCCGACCAGCTCGTGCTGCGCGGGCGTCAGTGTCAGATCGAAGCTCATGATGTCCCCCCAGGACCTCGTTTGGCCCAGGCATACCCGGATAGGGCGAGTGTTACACGTCACTTGTCTGCCCGGTCGGGACCCGTCGGCTCGGGCCGGCCTGTTCGTGGGCTTCTGACCCAGTTGAGCGGGGGCAGAAGCGTCGCGGTGTCCGACGAGTAGGACAACGTTGGGCGTAGTCCAGCCGGATAGTGGAACCTGGACCCCGGAAACCGGGGTCTGAAGTACACAATCTCTGTCGGCAGAGCTAGCCCGCTGTGGGGTATTCGTCCAGCTCGATCGTGGACGTCCACCACCGCCCAGCGGTGGCAGTAGCGTGGCGGTGTCCGAGAGTGGACAACGTTGGCAACGGTCCAAGCTCAAAGTGGATCTTGGACCCCGGAATCCGGGGTCTGAAGTACATAATCCTTGTTCGACAGAGCTGGCCCGCAGTTGGGGTCCGTGCGGCTCGATTGTGGGCGTCCACCCCTGCTCAGCGGTGGCAGAAGTCCACAACCAGCGTGGGGGCGGCCGTGTCCGACGACTGGGCAAACCTGGGACAGTCCAGCCCGATAGTGGAACCTGGACCCCGGAAACCGGGGTCTGAAGTCCACAATCTTCGCCGACAGAGCTGGGCATCGCCGGCCAACCCGACTACGGAACCGGTTGCCCGCGCGGCGCGTCTTAGATGGTGTGCGATGGATTCGAGCAGCTGGCCTAGCCGCGACGGCGGTCGTGCTGACCGGCGGGTGCTCGACCGGTGTCGCCGGAACACCGGTCGCCGAGCTGTGGGATCCGTGCACTATCCCGAGTGAAGCGATCGAAGCAGCCGGGGTGGATCCGACGGTTGTCGACGTACGTTCCGTCGGGCTTGAGGACAACAAGTGGCGCTATTGCACCTTCCGGCAGGACTGGTTTTACCTAACCGTCCTTTCGACCGGCAATTCACTGGATGAAATCAGGTCTAGTCAGAATGCGCGGCAGATTGTGGACTGGCCGATCGAAGGACGCACGGCCATCTCGTACTTCGAAGAAAACGCCACGACCGGCTTGTCCTGCTTCACGTCGTTCGAAGTGGCACAAGGAGCCGTGGAATTCGAAGTGAGCAGAGCGGGAGATGCCCGATCGACCGGCGACGCATGCGAGCTGTCGCGTTCCATAGCCGATGCGCTCAACCATGCAGTTCCACAGTGAGGACAACGCGATGAGCATCAACCATCTCAGCTTGACTACAGACGCGGCCGACCACTGCGCCACGGCATGCCTCGAATTCGCGCAGGCTGTGGCCGCGATCCAGCGGACCACGGCCGAACTGCACCGCGCAGGCGGGTTCGGGACCCTCCCCTCAGGCATCGCCCTGCAGAAGAAGTATTCCGAACTGGCGGTAGGTGGACCGGGGAGCCTGTCGGCCATGCTCCAGGCACATATCACCGTCGCGACCAACCTGGCAGCCACGTTCACCGCGATCGGGAGAAACTACGTCGCGACGGATGATGCTGTGGCGCAGAGGATCACAGCTCCGCGCTGACTACCCCTTCAGTGCGTCGAGGTTGGTCTTCAGCAGCATGACGTTGTAGTCCGACCAACGGGACGCGGTGAAGTAGAGGTCGCTGCCGCTCGATTTCGGATGAATGTACGGCGCGTAGACGCCGCCGACGGTCTCGCCACGTCCGAGCAAGGTGGTCGGGCCGCTCCACGGGCCTTCCGGGTTCACAGCCGTGCGCGCGACGATGGACCCCTGCGTTTCGTCGCCGTACAGCATCACGTACTTCTGCAAGTAGTCGTTCCAGGCCACGCTGAGCTCACTGACCGGTTCCTGGACGACCTTCTTCGAATCCTCGACCTTGGTCGACCAGGGGGCCACCGGGTCACCGGTGGCGTACTCGTACTTGGTCAGGTCGAGGATGTCGGCCGGCTGCACTCGCGCGACGAAGGCAGCTCCGAAGCGGCCGTTGGGCGTTCCGAACTGGTAGAGGAAGCCGTCGCGACCCTTCGCGTAGGCGTTCATCTGGAACCTGCCGTTGGCCTCGTTGACCTGCGCGACACCGGGAATGGTGACGCCCTTGTTGACGCGGATCGTCAACGGATCCGTAGCCCACGTCTGACCGTTGTCGCGGGAGACCGCGATGGCGGAGAAATTGGTGACCCAACGTCCGGGAGCTCCCCAGCTCTGCACGGACATGTAGTTCAGGTACTGCACCCCGTCGATGGCGATCGCCGCCGTGGGAATCGTGGTGGCCTCGACCTCGGGAAGTCCGAGACTGGGCACGATCTGCCTCGAGTAGCGCGGCGCATCGGAGGTTACGACCGAACCCGACGACGTGTTGCCGGGGACGGCGTCCGGGATGGTGATGCCGTCGGCAAGGTTGGAGTCGTCGGAACGTAGGAGCAGGTTGTTGCGCCACTGCTGGCCGCTCACGGAGCAGTTGCCGAACGAATCGCCGAAGGCCATCAACGTCTGACCGGCGCCGTTGTCCCAGCTGATGCCGAGGTCGGTGCCGGAGATGCCGAATCGGTCGTACGTGTTGTTGGCACTGACGGGACCGGTCACCCACCCGACGGACTGCGTGTTCGCACTGCGGATCGGCGCGAGGGGCTGCTGCGTCCCCCGCGGGTTGCTGCCACCACCGCCGCTCGAACCGCTACTGCCGAAGAAGTTGCCGAGGATCGACGACCCTGGCCCACCGAGTCCACCGCACGGCTCCGCGGATGCGACCGGCGCGGCGAGCACGCTCATTCCGCTGACGACCATGGTGACCGCAGCCCCCACTGCAATCCGCCGAGTAAGTCCGTGCATGTTCCGACCCCCACCGATCGTCTGTGTTGCTCACGTGACACGTGTGACTGATGTGGTGAGTGTTACCGACAAAAAGGCATGCCGCAACCGGTCGGTCGTGTCGGTTCTTGACTTTCGTGAATTACATGGATGCGATTCGCCGCAGGAGAAACTCTAGGCGGGAGGGGCCGGTGCGCCCCCGACGAACGCACCGGCACGAGGGCCCGCGTCGGTCGGCGACCTCGACTTCCCAGTGTGGCACTCGGCGCACATCGGCGCCGAAATCAGCTATCCGAGCTGCCGCGCGTGCACGCTGTCCAGCACCAGCAGGGCGGCGCCCTGCACGACGACCGCCGCGCCGTGACCGATGGCGTCGTCACGCGTCAGCCGGCCCGTGAACGACGGCGTCCGATACGCGAGATGGGCGCCCACAGCGATGTAGACGACGTCGAGGCCGGTGTTGATCCACAGAGTCCTGCGGAGCTTCGCGGCCTCGACCTCGGATTTCCGTGCTGCCCCGATGCCGGCGATGGCGAGATCGATGGCTCCCCACCCCGCCGACTGCAGCCCGAACGCGCGGACCGCGGAACTCGGCCCGGCGACAGCGGCAACCGTTCCGCCGACGACGCTCGCGCCGCCCCACCACGCCAATCGACGGCCGAGCTTCTGTGCAACATCGCGAGCAGGAGTCATGGGACCAGTGTGCCCGGCGAGACCGTGACGTCAGACGATGCCGGCGTCATGGAGTGACCGCACTTCTTCGCCGCTGTATCCGAACTCCCCGAGAACAGCGTCGGTGTCGGCTCCGTGCGAACGTCCGGTATGCCGGATGCTGCCCGGGCTCACCCCCATCCGCCACATGACGTTCTGCATCCGCACGGGACCCAGATCGTCGTCGTCGACCGTGGTTACCATTTCGATGGCGTTGACCTGAGGGTCGTCGAGAAGCTCGCTCGGCTTGTACACCGGGGCGACGGCCGCACCCGCTGCTTCGAACGCCGCGATGACGTCGTCCCGCGTGCGTTCCCCGATCCAGCCACCCACGTAGCCGTCGAGCAAATCAGCGTGGGCAGCTCGTTGCCGGCCGGTGGCGAACCACGGCTCGTCGAGCACCTCGGGGTGGCCGACCAACCTCAGAACTCGTTCGGCGATGGAGTTGGCGCTGGTCGAAATGGCCAACCAGTGTCCGTCCATCGTCTTGTAGAGATTGCGCGGTGAGTTGTTGCTGGATCGATTGCCGGTGCGCTCCTGATCGATGCCCAACTGGTCGGCATAGATGACGCCGGGCCCGACGGCCGTCATGATGGGACTGAGCAGATCGAGATCGATCTCCTGCCCCCTCCCCGTCTTCACCCGGTGCAGCAGCGCCATGGAGACCGCCGACGATCCCGCGATGCCCGCCAGCGAATCCGCGAGCCCGAACGCCGGAAGTGTCGGCGGTCCGTCGGCCGAGCCGGTGAGATGCGCGAAGCCGCTCATCGACTCGACCAAGGTGCCGAAGGCGGGACGCGAGGAGTACGGGCCCGTCTGACCGAAGCCGGTGACACGCAACAAGATCAGGCCCGGGTTGATCGCGGACAGGACGTCGTATCCCAGTCCCCACTTCTCGAAGGTGCCGGGCCGGAAGTTCTCGACGACGACGTCGGACTCGGCGACCATCTTCTTGAACACCTCGGCGCCCTCGGGCTTGCCGAGATTCAGCGTCATTCCGCGCTTGTTCCGGCTGACCATGGTCCACCACAGCGGGTGGCCGTCCTTGTCCAGGCCGTGACCGCGCATCCCGTCGGGCTTGGTGGGGTGCTCGATCTTGATGACGTCTGCACCGAAGTCACCGAGGATCTGCGCGACCAGCGGCCCCGCGAGAATTGTCGACGCGTCGAGTACCCGGATTCCCTCGAGTGGGCCGGTCACTTGTAGGGCCTGTGCAGGTAGCGGCCGGTCGGCTCCCCCGCCACGGACCCGTTGTCGAGCACGCGATGTCCACGCACGAATGTGTCGGTGACCTTGGCACCCAACTCGAAGCCTTCGAAGGGGGTGTACTCCTGCGTCGACTCGGAGTCCTCGGGACGCACGGTCCACGTGTGGTCGGGATCGACGAGGGCGAGGTCCGCGTCCATGCCGACGGCGATCTCACCCTTGCCCGGAAGTCCGTATCGGCGAGCGGGATTGAGAGAGGTGAGCTCGGCGATACGGCGCCAGCTCAGCCCACGCTTGCGGCCTTCGCTGACCAGTCCCGGCAGCAGGTACTCGGCGCCGCCGAATCCGGACTTCGCGGCGAAGATGTCACCGCGGTCCTCGGCGAACTTCTTCTCGTCCTTGCAGCAGGCATGGTCACTGACCACCCAGTCGATGTCGCCGCCGAGCAGGTGCTCCCACAGCGCCTCGACGTCGTCGCGCGGACGCAGCGGCGGGTTGACCTTGCCGCCCAGGCCGTAGGCGGTGTCGATGTCGGCGAGCAGGTGACCGATGGTGACCTCGCGACGGAAGTTCACGTGCGGGAACGCCTTCGCCATCCGCATCGCGGCAGTGAGGGCCTTCCGGGAGGAGAGGTGCAGCAGGTTGATGTTGGGCAGCTGCGTCTCGTCGGCGAGGAACGACGCGATGGTGACCGCGAGGCCCTCGGAATGCGGCGGCCGGGAGGCGCTGTAGGCGGCGAGACCGGTGAGCGTTCCCTCCTCCTCGACGAGCTTGGTGTACGCGCTCATGATCTCGGCGGTCTCGCAGTGCAGCGACAGCGAGATGTGATCCGCCTTGTCGCCGAGCTGCTCACGGGCCGCCTGGATGCCGCGCATGACGAACTCGAAGTGAGCGAGGTCGTAGCGCTCGCCCTCGGGAGTCATCAGGAATTCGCTCTGGTCGGTCGAGCGGCCGTGCAGACCGTGGCTGCCGTAGAACATGAAGATCTTGAACGACGTCACACCGTGATCGGTGATGAGCGAGGGGATCTCGGCGATGTGCTCCTTCGACATCGGCGCCAGGTGGTACGCGTAGTCGACGAACGGCTTGCCCTCGGTGGCCTCGAGCACCGTCGGGAAGACGTCGGCGTACGAGCCGCCGGTGTTCATGTAGTACTGGCCGGTGCGCATGTAGGACAGCGACGTGGTCACGCCGCCCTGCACGCAGGCGCGGGATTCGGTGTAGGCGTCTTCGCCCAGCGGGTTGTAGATACCCCAATGCTGGTGTGCGTCGACAACTCCGGGGAAGGCGACCTTGCCGGCCGCGTCGATGACCGTGTCGGCCTCGGCGGCGTCGATTCCGGCCTCGATCCGGGTGAACTTGCCGTCTTCGACGAGCAGGTCCAGGAATGCGCCGTCCTCGGGATGATCGGCGCCCGGACGTACGACTCGGGCGTTGGTGATCAGAAGCTTCGTCATGACAATCCTTCTCTAGTGATGGGAGTCGGCCGCGACACCGGCGGCCAGATACGCGAGTCCGAGGGCAGGGAGCAGACCGTTCCCTGCGAGGTAGCCGGCGGCGCCGTGACCGGAGATGCCCATGGCTGCGCCCCCGGATGCGAAGAGGCCGTCGATGGCCGTGCCGTCCGGGCGGAGTACCCGAGCGGTGCCGTCGACGACGAGACCGCCCTGGGTGTGGAACAGAGCGGGCACGATGCGTACGGCGGCGTACGGGGCGGTGAGCTCATGCTCGAACGAGCTGCGTCCGAACGGATCCTGCGCCTCGCCGCGAGCGTACTGCTGCACCGCCGCCATCTCCTCGACCACCGCCTCGACGGGTAGTCCGGTCGCGGCGGCCAACGCGGAGAGGTCGTCCGCCCACACGACGGCACCGGACTCCACCGTCTGGCGGAAGTCGGTGAAGGACAGACACTTGTCGTGGATGTCCTTGTCGATGACGATCCAGCCCTCGGAATCCGGCCGGGCCGCCAGATGGGCGGCGTACTCCGAATAGCCCGTCGTCTCGTCTCCGAAGCGGCGGCCCGTCACGTCCAACACGACGCCGCCGTGCATGATCGTCGCCCACCCGACCAAGGTCGACGCCTTCTTCGACAGCGCGGCGTGGCCTTGATACGAGTCGAGGTAGGCCGAGGCCGCACCGAGCCGATCACCGATAGCCAGTGCATCGCCCCGCGAGTACTCGCTGCCGTGGTACCGAGCGTCGGCGATCTCCGGGACATGCTCGGCGACGCGGTCGTGATCGCCGCCGTACCCGTTGGTGGCCAACAGGACTGCACCTGTCGGAATCGTCTCGGTCGTCCCGTCGGGCAGTGTGACGACGGCACCGCGGACACGACCGTCCTCGATGACGACGTCGGTGAGGCGCGCCGGCGAGAGCACGTCGATGCGAGGGTTCTCGGTCACCGCCCGCACCAGGTGGTCGAGCAGAATGCTGCCGTGTCGACCCTCGACGGTGTGGCAGCGCAGGGCCGAGTGACCCGGGTATGCGAAGTCGGTCACCAACGTGAGTGGGATGGACAGATGGTCCGCCATCCATTCGACCAGCGGCGCACTGACATCGGCCAGAGCCTGCGCCAGATCACGGTCCGCGGAACCCTTGGTCTTGCGCATCACGTCGTCGACGAACATCGCCGGCGAATCCTCGATCCCCGCCTCTTCCTGCCAGCGCGATCCGGCACCGGGAATCATGGCGGTCGACATCGCGGTGTTGTTGCCCCGCTTGAAGTGTTCGCTGGCCTCGACCACCAGGACGTCGAGTCCCAGCTCGGCGGCACGCAGGGCCGCGACGAGGCCTCCGCCGGCGCCCGCGACGACCAGATCGGGTCCGTCCTCGCTCATGCCGCCGCCTCGAGATCGGCGGTCAAGGCCAGCAATCTCAGCGCGGTAGCCGTCGGGTCGACGACCAGAGGTCGGGTGCGTGGTCCCGTCAGATCGACCGCGGAGCAGGCGTTGATGGCTACCGAACTCGACAGCCGCTGTGCGTGAACGGTGACCGCATCGGCCCATGCCTGTGAGTCGGCGATGTCGTCGAACGAGAGGTCCATGACCGTGGTCGGTTCGGCATCGATGCCGTACCCGGCCAGCCGACGGTCCAACTCCGCAGCGATCGCCCCGTTCCGCGCGAGTGCGCCGATGCGGTGACCCTGGGATGCGTAGAACGACGCGGTCAGCCGGGACAGGCCGAACATCGGCCGGGCGAAGGAGTCGAACCGGTCGGCGCACGGGTCCAGGACACAGTCCGGGAGGAAGCCGTCGAAGCCCTCCAGGTCGGCAGTGGAGAAGGCCTCCGTCAGCACTGCCTCGGACCGGCGGACATCCGCCTCGGTGTCGAGAGCGCGGGGAGCGTCCGGACCGATGTTGCGGAGGACGACGGTCAGTCCGGCGGGGCTCAGGGCGTCGTAACGCTCCTGGCGGCGGCGGAACTCGGTGAAGTCGACGTGGATGGGGGTGTATGCGAGCAATCGCACGGGGAAACTCCTGACGAGAGATGCGGCATCAGATGCCGAGGTACGCCGCCTTGACACGATCGTCGTGGGCGAGCTCTGCACCGGTACCGGTGAGCACGATGGTTCCGCTCTCGATGACATAGGCACGGTCCGAGATCGCGAGTGCCTGAGCTGCGTTCTGCTCGACGATCAGCACCGTCACACCGGTTTCCCGGATGCGCACGATGGCGTCGAGTACCTCGGCAGCGAGCTTGGGTGCGAGACCCACCGACGGCTCGTCGAGGGTGAGCACCCGCGGCTTCGACATCATCGCGCGACCGATCGCCAGCATCTGCTGCTGACCGCCGGACATGGTGTCCGCGCGTTGAGTCCGTCGTTCCGCGAGGATCGGGAACAGTTCGAACACTCGGTCCAGCGACTCCTTCATTGAGCCGCGCTTCTGGGTGTAGGCACCCATCTCGAGGTTCTCCGACACCGGCAGGCTGCCGAACAGGGCTCGATCCTGCGCGACGTGCACCAGACCGGACTTGACGATTCTGTCGGCGCGATTGCCACTGATGTCGGTGCCGTCGAGCACGATCCGTCCCTTGGACGGTGCCACCAGGCCCGACAGCGCACGCAGAGTAGTCGTCTTGCCGGCACCGTTCGCGCCGATGAGGGAGACGATCTCATTCTTGTCGAGATGCATCGTGACGCCGTGCAGGATCTCGAGCCGTCGGTAGCCGGCGTGAAGATCGTCGATCTCGAGCATCATGCGCTCTCCTCACCCAGGTAGGCCTCGACGACGCGGTGGTCCTCGATCACGGTGCGTGGATCCCCCGCCGTCAGAACTGCGCCTTCGTGCATGACGACGAGACGCTCCGACAGGGCCATGACCGCAGCCATGATGTGTTCGACGAACAGGACTGTCTGCCCGCCGCTGTGCAGCGACCGCAGCAGGTCGATCATCGGAGCACGTTCTGCCGGAACGAGTCCCGCCAGAACCTCGTCGAGAAGCACGACGCGCGGTTCCATCGCCAGTGCTCGCGCCAACTCGAGACGCTTGAGTCCCGCAGTGGACATGGTCGACACCTTGCCGCCCACCTGATCGGAGAGCTGCACCCGATCGAGGACGTCGAGTGCGTGGCGACGAGCATCGCCGCGGGACTTGCGCTTCGACAGCGCGGCGATGGTCACGTTCTCGAGAACCGACATCGACTCGAACGGCCGCATCAGCTGGAATGTGCGCACCAGGCCGGCACGCGCGATCTTGTCCGCAGGCCATCCGGTGATGTCGGTGCCGTCGAAGATCACCCGTCCCGACGTGGGCGGCTGCTCGCCGGCCAGCAGGGAGAACAGGGTGGTCTTCCCGGCCCCGTTGGGGCCGATGATTCCGAGGAACTGCTCGTCCGGGACGTCGATGCTGACGTCGCGCACCGCGTGGATGCCGGAGAACGATTTGCTCAGATTCTCGATACTGAGGACGCTCACTTGCGCCACCTCTCGCGAATCGTGCCGAAGATCCCCTTGGGCAGGAAGATCACGATCAGGATCAGGATCACCGAGTACACGGCCACATCCAGACCGATGGAGCCCTGGAGGAACTCGAGGAATGCCGGAGGGTTCCGCAGCAGCTGGTTGATCAGCTCCGACAGCGGTCCGATGACCGCGGCGCCGAGAACCGGTCCCCAGATGGTGCCGATGCCGCCGATGACGGCCGGCACGATGGCCTCCACGGACACCGCGGACCCGAAGGCCTGCTCCGGTCCGACGAAGAAGTAGTACTGCACGTAGTACACGCCGGCAACGGCGGTCAGCGCGCAACTCGCTGCGACGGCGATCAAGCGGTACTTCATCGTGTCGATGCCCAACGAGGCTGCGGCGGTGGCGTCGTCACGGATGGCCTGCACGTACTGACCCGGCCGCGAGCGGACGTAGAAGATGGTGCCGAGTACGGCCAGCGCCAGGATCACCAGCGGGATCCAGATGTAGTTGGGACTGCCCTTCTCGAACTGCAGCATCCACCACGAATCACGCGGCAGGATCGGCACATTGAAGCCCTCGGTCTTGTTGAAGACCTCGAGGTTCTGTACCAGCAGCAGGAACATCTGCGCGAACGCGAATGTCGCGAGGGCGAAATACGATCCGGCGAGCCGGTAGCGCAGGCACAGATACGCGATCAGCGTGCCCACGGCGGCGGACAGCACGGCGGCGACGAGCATCGAGATCCACGGCGAGATGCCGTGTTCCACGAGCAGGTAGGCCCCCGTGTACGCGCCGATGCCGAAGAACGCAGCATGGCCGAAGCTGAACATTCCGCCGAACCCGCTCATGAGGTTCCAGCCGACGGCCATGACCGCGAAGATCAGGGTCCGCACGGCCACGGTCTGCGCCTGCTCGCCCAGCACCAGCGGGAACGCAGCGACGACGACGAAACCGATGACGAGAGTGAGCAGTTGGCGACGGAGCCACGTGTCCTTCAGACGAGTCTCCGGCGGCGCGGATGCGGGTGTCGTGGTGGTCATCGGCGTCCTCCGTACAATCCTTCGGGCTTGAGAAAGAGCACCATGACGAACACCGCGAACACGAGGATCAGCGAGCCGGTACCGGGGAGGTAGAGCGCACCCACGGTCTGTACGAGGCCGATGACGATGCCCCCGACCATGGCTCCGACGACACTGCCCAGCCCGCCGAGGACGACGATCACGAACGCGAGGATCGTGAACTGCTCACCCACCGACGGCGTGAGCGAGGTGAACGGCGTCATCAACCCGCCGGCCACCGCGACACAGGCCGCGCCGATACCGAACGTCAACGCGTACACCCGGCCGATGTCGACGCCGACCAGCTTGGCGCCTTCCGAGTTGGACGCGACAGCGCGGATGGACAACCCCAGTCGTGTTCGCTCGAGCACCGACTTCAGCGCGATCGCGACGACCGCAGCACCGATGAAGGCGAGCACCCGCGGCCAGGCCGCGACCGTCCCGAAGATCGACAGCGAGCCGTCGACCGGTGCCGCAACGGATTTGGGGCGTCCACCGAAAACCATCAACAACACGTTGATGATCAGCAGCGACAGTCCGAGCGTCACCAACAGTGGGCCCTCGTGACTGCCGCCGATGGTGAGCTTGGTCAGCAGCGTCGCCTGGACGACCATGCCGAAGACGAACATCACCGGCACTGCCAGCAGCGTCGCCAGATAGACGGGTAACCCGGCTGTCGACAGTGCGTAGACGATGTACATCGCGAGCGTGAGCATGGCGCCCTGGGCGAAGTTGACGATGCCCAGCACACCGAAGATGAGCGTGAGTCCGACGGAGATCAGCGCGTACACGCCGCCCAGCAGCAGCCCGGAGACGATGGCCTGACCCACCAGACCCTGATCCTTGCCGCCGACGAAGAAGACGACGGCGAGGATGATCACCAGGGCTCCTCCGACCGCGACGCCGGGATTCACTGCGCGGTGGCTCTTCTCCGCGGCGGCACCCTCGGCGACTACCGTCACCGGCCCGCTCCGACAGGGAACTCGATCGCGTCGGTGGCGAACTCGTCCGGGAACACCTGGGCGACCTGACCGTCCTTCACCTGCATGACGATGACCGTCGCGTTGGTGTTCTGGCCGGTCTCGTCGAACTGGATGGGACCGGAGAAGGCGAGCAACGGATCCTCGATGGTGACGCCGGAGATGGCTTCGCGCAACGCTTCCGGGTCTGCATCCGCACCGTCGTCCAGGCCTGCGGCGATGACCTCGACCGCCTGGTACGACAGCATGGCTGCCGTCTCCATGGGGCGACCGTACTTCTCCTCGAACCGCGACCGGATGTCGTTGACGCGGTCGCTGGTGGCGTCGAAGTGGTAGTTCGCCGACAGCACGCCCTCACCCGCGGCACCGGCGGCAGCGGGGAACGAGCTGTCGTCGAACGCGCCGTTGGCAATTCCGTAGACGCCCTTGACGTTCACGTTCAGCTGCTGCACCGCGTTGGCGATGAGCAGACCGTCCGGGTAGTACCCCGTGGCGACGATGACGTCCGGGTTGGACACGGCCGCTTCCCGCACCTGGGTGGTGGCGTCGGAGAAGTTGGTGGCCGGGTAGGTGATCTCCTGGACCGACGAGATGCCCTGGTTCGCGGCTTCCTTCTCGAACGCGTCGAACACGCTGTCGCCGAAGGACCCTTCGATGTGCAGGTAGGAGACTCGGTCGATGGCCTGACCGGTCTGCTTCTCGATCGCGGCGAGCGCCTTCGCGCCGTCCGTGCCCATGCTCGACGCATTGGGCTGGATCCGGAACGCGTACTGGTAGCCCTGATCGAGGATCTTGTCGTCGACGGCGACGTCGATGACCAGCGGGACGCGCGAACGCTCGGCGACCGAGGCGACGTTCTGCGTGACGTCGCTCTGGTAGGTGCCCACCAGGGCCACGGCGCCGTCGTCGATGAGCCGCTGCGCTTCGCTCTGCCCGACCTCGGCCTTTCCCTGACTGTCACCCGTCACCAGCTCGAGCGTGCGACCGTCCATGGACGCGATCCCGCCGGCCGCGTTGATGTCCTCGACCGCCAGTGCCGCACCGTCGTTCATCAGCCCACCGACTCCGGCGAGTGCGCCCGTGGTGGGGTGGACGGCTCCGATCTTGATCGGACCCGAACCGTCGGAGCCCGAGGAGGATCCGCATGCGGCGGTGCCCAGTAGGGCTACCGCGGCGAGAACGCCTACGACTTTTCTCATGATTGGATCTGCCTTCCGCGCCGACCGTGGCGACGACTCAAAGAAACCGTGTGGCAAAAGGACGCGTTCTGTGTTCCGCTCAGCGCACCACCGAAGTGGCACCTGATCCCCCTTGCACCTGAGTATGGCACGGCTCACTGGGTCAGAACAGGCTCTTTGATGACTTTCTTGTTACGGGTATGGTTCGCTCAGCGGAACGCTCCGAAGCCGCGCGGGCGTTCGCACGATGTGGAAGGTTAGCCATATGGCACCGACTCCCAGCTCGAAGGTCGTACTCGAGTCCACCGGAACCGAATCCGCGGATCGAGTCGCGGACGTCCTGCTCGCCTTCTCCCAGTCCGATCGCGCACTGGGGGTCTCGGAACTGGCCCGCCGCCTCGACCTGAGCAAGGCCGTCGTCCACCGGATCCTGCAGTCGCTCTCGTCCCGATCCATCGTCCAACCGGTGACCGGGGAATCCACGTACTCGCTGGGGCCCGCCGCCATCGGCCTGGGCACGAAGGCGTGGAGCCAACTCGACGTCAGGTCCATCGCCGCACCGATTCTGCGGCGCCTGCGCGCGGAGACGCGGGAAACTGCGACGCTGTCCGTCCTCGTCGGGCACAGACGCGTCTACCTCGACCAGTACGAGAGCCCACAGGAAGTGAAGATGGTGGTCGAGATCGGACCCCAGTATCCGCTGCACTCCGGTGCATCGAGTCGCGCGATCCTGGCCTTCCTCCCCCCGCACTATGCCGACGAGGCGTTCGAGGAACTGAGCGGAACCACTCCCGACACCGACCGCTCGATTTTCCTGTCGCGGCTCGCCGAGATCCGCGACATCGGCTACGGCACCTCGATCAACGAGCGCAACACCGGCGCCGCGTCCATCGCCGCGCCGTTCTTCGACGCGGCGGGCCACGTCCTGGGGTCGGTCAGCTCGTCCGGGCCCGCGTTCCGCTATTCCTCGACGGCCGACGACGATCACACCGTCCACGCAGGTCAGGTACTCGCCGCGGCGCATGCCATCACGCAGAGCCTCGAGGCCAGGGCTACCCGATGACGCGTCGTGTGCCCCGGTCCTTCCTGTACGTGCCGGCCGTCAAACCGGCCCTCTTCGACAAGGCCGCGGCAGGCCCCGCGGACGCGATCATCATCGACCTCGAAGACGCAGTTCCGCTCACCCACAAGGACACTGCACGTGCCGACGTCTCCCGATGGTTGGACACACGACCCGACGCGCGCGCCGAGATCTGGATTCGCGTGACTCCCGAATTTCTCCGCCAGGATCTCGCCGCGGCTGCGAGGCCCCGAGTCGCCGGCATCATCGTCGCGAAGTGTTCGGCTACGTCGTTGTCCGACGCCGACGACCTGCTGGCCGGCACCGACATCGCGCTGGTCGGGCTCATCGAGACGGCAGCGAGCCTTCGCGACATCCCGTCGATGGCGTCCCGACCACGGGTGCAGACTTTCGGAATCGGTGAGGTGGATCTTCTCGCAGACCTGCGCATCACCCGGGGCGACACCACCCGTCACGTCGTCGACGCGATACGCACCGATGTGGTGATCGGCTGCGCCGCAGCGGGTCTCGACGCACCGATCGCGCCCACGTCGACAGACTTCCGCAATCTCGACGCCTTCGTCGCCACCACCCAGCAGTTCGTCGACATGGGCTTCCGGTCCCGGACAGCGGTGCATCCGACACAGGTCCCGGTGATCAACGCCGCCCTGACACCGTCACCGGACGACGTGCGTCGGGCGGCGCGCCTCGTCGAACTGTTCGACGCCGCGGCCGGAGGTCCAACTGTCGACGACGACGGCAGGTTCGTCGACGAGGCCGTCGTGCGCGGGGCCAGGGAAATCCTGGCCCGCGCCTGATCAGCTCGACGGACGAGCGGCCGGCTCGAGCCGACGAAGTGGGTCGAGAAGTGTTCCGACGTCGGTGATGCCGGGGAGTGTGGCGCACAGGGCGGCGAAGTCCGTTGCCGCCGAATCCTGGAGTAACCCGGTGACGTTGGCGGTGAACTTCGCGCGTACGTCGTCGAAGGACAACGGTCGGTCCGGCCCTCCACGGGTGGTCAGGACTTCCTCGACCACGGTGGCGCCGTCGTGGAGATGAGCCGTCAGCACAGCCGGGAACTGATGCGGGAAGATCGCATCGCAGCGTTCGTCGGGAACGACGTCGACGCGCGCCATGATCTCTCGCCGCTGCGTCGACGTCGCCTTCTCATCGGTGTAGTCGTCGAGAGCTGCTCCGAGTCCCCCACCGCCGAGCATTCCCACCGCCACGGCGTACGGGCCGCTGAACTGTGCCATGTATCCCGTCTGCGGGGTCCGCTTCACCTCGATGGGCTCACCGATGGTGCGAAGGTTGGCGGCCGGCACCCCCAGAGCGTACCGGCGTACGTCGTCCGGGGTGATGCCCCGGTTCCTCAGTGCCGCAGCCGCATCGATGGCCGCATGCGTGAAGTGATTCGCCGGATAGGGCTTGAAGAAGATGCCGGGTGCCGCCCAGCGGTCACCGAGTCCGTCCGTGATCTCCTCACCGCGACCCGACTGGTGCAGCCACGCCTGGAAGAACCCGAACCTGCCCTCCAGCACGGTCGGGGGGCCGGTGATGCCGTGGCGTGCCAGCCCGGCGGCGGACACCGCGGAGTGCGCCGCCCATCCACAGTGCAGGCGTTTGACCGTGCCACCCGTGCGGTTGGCTTCGATGATGCCGGCTGCCATCGACGCGGCGATACCCAGCGCGTCGACGATTCCGTCGGCCGATGCGCCTCCGATGACGGCCGCGGCGACGGCGCCACCCATGGCTCCACAGATGGACGTCGCATGTTGACCGTGCTCGAAGAACACGGAATTCTTGGTCTCCGGGTCGAAGCCCACCATGCCGAGGCGCACGCAGACCTCGAGGCCGATCGCAATGCCGCGCACCAGATCACGGCCGGTCGCACCGTGGTGCTGGGCAGCAGCGAGTGCCGCCGGAACCACGCTCGCGCTCGGGTGCAGCACCGACGGAAGATGCGTGTCGTCGAAGTCGAGCGAATGGGCCAACACTCCGTTCACGAACGCGGCCAGCGTCGGGGGGAGTTTCTCCCGCACACCGACGGCGGAGGCAACGGCGTTGCCGCCTTGTTCCGTGGCCCACGAGATGGCGGCCTTGCTCGTCTCCAGCTCCGTCGCGGCGACGGCGATACCGAGAGTGTCGAGGACTCGCAGGCCGACGCTGTCGACGACGTCCGTCGGCAGCGAATCGAAGGTCGAGTCGACGGCGAATCGTGCCAGATGCTGCGCCAGCGTGGTGTCCGTCATGCCGACACCACCGCGAGCGGACGGACCGGCGAGCCTGTTGCTCCGAAGATGTTGAGCGGCACCAGGACGAACGTGAACTCGTACGTCCGGGTGCGTGCCAACTCCTCGAGGTCGAGAGCCTCGATGATGTAGATGCCACTCTCCACGAGCAACACTCGATGCGCCGGCAGCAGCGCGTGGCCGCCGCCGGGAGCGAGCCTCTCGAAGGCGATGGTGTCCGCACCCGCTGCATGGATGCTGCGGGCCGCGAGCCACGTCGCGCCGGCCTCGCTCACTCCGGGAACACCTGACGGTCCCCCCACATACGGCTGACCCTCGTCGAAGATCTGCGCCCATCCACTGCGGATGAGGACGACGTCCCCGGCACGAATCTCGACTTGTTCGGCAGCGCAGGCGGATTCGAGGTCGTCGACGGTGATCTCCTCGCCGCCTTCCAGACGATCGACGCCTCGGACGCTCGGGATGTCCAGCAGGACACCGCGTCGCATCATCGGGGCGATGGTGTGCACCCCGAGTTCGACGTACTTGCCGCCGATCCCGGCCTCGACCGCGTCGACTCCGCCGTGCATCTTGCCGTCGTGCGACACGTGAGCGAGGGCATCGATGTGGGTGCCGACGTGCGTGCCCGTGGTGATCATGTCGTTCGCCGCGCTTCCGCCGTCGGCACGCGTCATGTCACCGTGCCGACGCGGCAGGGTGTGCCAGAACTGCGGGTGGTTCGGCGACTGCGGCATGCCCACGCGGAGCTGGCGACCGAGATCCACCGTACGAATACCGGCCGTGACGGCCTCGAGAAGTCTGTCCGACATGAGCTGTGTATCTCCTCTAGCTGAGCCGACCGGGGTTCCTGTTCCGCTGAGCGGAATCGCTGACGCAGCGGTTCCGATGGCAGTCAGACTAACAGGAGCAGCGGTTTCACGGCGGTTATCTTGACCGCCCCGCACGCCATGCTTAGCGTTACCCGCATGAGCCTTGCAGAGACGTTCCGACCAGCGGAACGCGTCCGCGACGCCGTCGACAGGCTGGCAGCCTTCGCGGCAGCCCTCGAGGACCGGTCGATCGCACACGACACCCGGGTCGGCACCGTTCTGCTGGATCTCCTGGGGGTCACGCTGGCGGGCGCGCGAACCCCCGAGGTGACGGCGATGACGGCCCGATGGCGGTCCGAGCCGGGCAGTTCGTCGACGATCGGGCGCGCGGTCACGACGACGGCGGAGACCGCGTCGTACCTCGACGCCGTCGCGTCGTGCTGCCTGGAACTGGACGAGGGAAACAAGTACGCGGCGGGTCATCCGGCAGCGCACGTCGTTCCGGCAGCCATCGCCGCGACACGCCTCGCCGACGGACCTGTGCCGGGCACCCGGTTCCTCGCCGCCGTCGTGGCGGGGTACGAGGTGGCCACCCGATTCGGCGCGGCCCTGACACGCGATCCTCGCTGGCACACGCACGGCCATTGGGGTGCGACGGGCGCCGCCACCGCCGCCGCGGTGATCTGGCAACTCGACGCCGACCGCACTGCGGCCGCGATCGACGCATCGACCGCCCTGGTGCACGTGGCGCCGTGGGATGTGGTGCTGGCCGGGAACTTCGCCCGCAATCTCTGGATCGGCGGTGCCGTGCGCGCCGGTCTGGACGCGGCGCGACTGGCAGCCTCAGAACTGGTGCACAACAACGGGGCTGCCTCGTCGACACTCGGCGACATCGTCGGTTCTCTCGATCCGGTCGCGCTGTCCCTCGATCCGGACGGTGTCTTCGCCATCGATCAGGGGTACGCCAAGCGTCACGCGAGCTGTTCGTACACGCACGCCGCGGTGGACACCGTCTACGGATTGCGTCCGTCGTTCGACGCTCGGCACGTCGCCGCAGTACATGTCCGCACGCACGCATTGGCCGAGCCGCTGTTCCAAAGACACCCGGAGACACGACTCGAAGCGATGTTCTCGTTGCCCTTCGTCGTGGCTGCGGCGATGACGAACGACCGGATCGACGCGGACGCACTGACACCGCAGACGGACTCCTTCCGCCGTGCCGAGGACTTCAGTGCGCATGTGCACGTCGAGTCGTCGCCGGATCTCACCCGCCTGCTCCCCGATCGACGCGCCGCGGAAGTCGACGTCGTCCTGACGACGGGCGAGGTGCTGTCGGCCGGGACGCCCAACCCCGTGGGCGACGTGGACCATTTCCCCCTCGACGACGCGCAGGTGCTGGCCAAGATCGAACTGCTCGTCGGTCGGGAGGACGCCGCGACGATCGATCGTGTCGTCGCGGACCTCGCGGGATCGACGGATGTCGCCGAGATCCTGCGCGCGCTGCCGTGACCTCGCGTCCTGCTGCGGACGGTGTACACATACCGACCAGCCTGTAACACTGCGGGCGTCGACGGCGACGTGAGTGTGACCCGTCGCTTCCATCTCCGAGGATCTTCTTCCATGTCGAACGCATACCCCCCGCCCTACCAGCCTCCCCTCGTCGAGACGCGGAAGAAGGGCAACCGGGGCAAGATCACCGCTGCCGTCGCAGCATTCGTCGGCCTGTCCGTCATCGGACTCGGCGCCATGCAGGACCCCGAGACTGTCGACGCCAGCGCCGAGACCGTCATCACCACCACGACGTCGGCTCCCACCACGACCTCCGCGCGCCCGACGACCACGACTCCGCGGAGCACCACGACGACGACCACCTCGGCCACCACGACCGAAGAGACCGTCACCGTGTACGCGCCACCTCCGACCACGGAACCCGCCTACACCGAGCCCGTGTACGTCGAGACGCCGTATGTCGACGTCCCCGACATCGACCGTGCGTACGTGCCCGCGCCCGTTCCGTTCGTCGCCCCCGCCCCGATCCCGGCACCCGCGCCCTACGTCGAGGAGTCGTCGGGTTCGGCGTATTACAAGAACTGCTCGGCCGCGAAGGCTGCCGGCGCCGCACCCGTCTACGCGGGCGACCCCGGATACGGATCGCACCTCGATCGCGACGGCGACGGCGTGGGCTGCGAGAACTGACTCAGCGCACGCTGGTCAACACACCGACCGCAGGCTTGGCGGTGCCGTCGGCGCGGTAGATCCCGAAGTAGTTCTCCTTGTCGGGATCGACCGTGGTCAGCGGGGCCCGGTCGGTGGTCTCGTAGAAGAAGATCGGCCCGGCCCAGCTGTAGGACAGCCGGTTGTCGACGGCTTGCCGGTAGGCGGTGGCCTGGTCCTGCTCGGTGAGGCTGGGATCTCCGGCCGTCGCCGCGCCCGCTTCCGTCATGACGATGAGTTTCCCGGCGTCACCGTTCTCGGTCATGATCGTGCGCGCACTCTTCTGGTAGATCGCACCCTGAGCATCGGTGAAGTCGACGCTCATCTGAGACCACGCATTCCAGTCCGCAGTGTCGTTCGGCATCGCAGGCGCCGTGTACGGGTGCCACCCGACGGCGTCGAAATAGTTCTTCGCTCCCGCGTCGTACATCTGGTCGAGGTAGGTGAGCGGGGAGATCGCGTGCCCTTCCGGGCTCTGCCCCGTCGTTCCGTACGGCGACAGCCCGGCGGCGACGATGCTGATGGAGCTGTACGTGGCGGCC
The DNA here is from genome assembly GCF_001426185.1 of Rhodococcus sp. Leaf247. Lineage (GTDB taxonomy): Bacteria > Actinomycetota > Actinomycetes > Mycobacteriales > Mycobacteriaceae > Rhodococcoides. The sequence goes on from NZ_LMRP01000002.1 coordinate 310,462, forward strand.
TTCATCTTGGGATACGCGGCCTTCAGCAGGTCGACGTAGCCCTGCACGTTCGGCTTCCCGGTGACCGGGTCCGCCCAGAACATCCACAGATTCGGTTCGTTCCACACCTCGTACGACCGGACACCCTGCGGCGCATACCTGCTGACGACTTTCGCGGCGAACGTGGCGTAGTCGTTCGGATTCGTCGGAGGTGTGCTGCCGTCGGCCGTGGTCCGCGCCCACGGCGGTGTCTTCTGGATCAGCAGCAGCACGTTGAGCGACTTCGCCTTGGCTGCGGCCACCGCGCCGTCGGGACCCGCCCAGTTGAACGATGTGCGGCCGCCGTCCTGGACGTACCACCAGTCGATCTCGATCCGGACCCACTTGGCGCCGGTACCCGCCACCCGTGCCGCCTGAGTTTTCTGCACCGCCGAACTGGCACGGAAGTCGATGCCGTTGAGACCGATTCCTTGGCGGCCCACGTACGAACTGGCCGCCGAGGCGTCCGGGACGCTCAGCGACGCGATCACCATCGCCGCCACGACCACTATCTGCGCAACTCGTCTACCCATGTGCATGACGGCACCCCCCGACCGATGCGGCTACCGCGGACGCGCGGGAACTCACGAGTCAGAAGTACCACCAGTCACATCAGTCACACGTGTAACACGCCGAACGCCGGTTCGATCACCTCAACTCGCGTTTGAGCAGCTTGCCGCTCTGGTTACGTGGCAGTTCGTCCATGAACCGCACCTGCTTCGGAATCTTGAACGGTGCGATGCGGCCCGATACGTGCTCGACGATCTCCTCCGCGGTCACCGTGTGACCGTCCTTCACCGTGACCACGGCGGTGATCGCCTCGATCCACTTGTCGTCGGGAACGCCGATGACAGCCACCTCCGCAACAGCGGGATGGGTGTAGATCGCGTCCTCCACCTCGCGGGAGGCGACCAGGATCCCGCCGGTGTTGATGACGTCCTTGATGCGGTCCACCACGGTCACGAACCCGTCGGCGTCGCGGGTCACCAGGTCTCCGGAGTGGAACCAGCCGTCGCGGAACGCCTCGGCTGTGGCGTCGGGGTTGTCCCAGTACCCGTCGCACAACTGCGGCGAACGGTAGAGAATCTCTCCCGGTTCACCGTCCTCCACGTCCTCACCGTCGGCACTCACCACGCGCGTTTCGACGAAGAACACCGCCCGTCCACACGACGCGGGGCGCTCGTCGTGCTCCTCGGGTTGCAGCACCGTCGCGAGCGGCCCGATCTCGGATTGGCCGAAACAGTTGTAGAACTTCAGCTCCGGATACCGCGTCCGGAGCCGTTCGAGCACCGTGACCGGCATGATCGACGCTCCGTACTGGGCCTTCCTCAACGACGACAGGTCCCGACTGTCGAGATCGGGGTGACCGGCCAACGGCACCCACACCGTCGGCGCCAGGAAGAGCGACCCGATGCGTTCGGCCTCCACCCGGCGCAGGATCTCCGCGACGTCGGGCTTGGCCATCAGGCGGACCGTCGCCCCCACCGACAGGTACGGCAGAGCGAAGACATGCATCCCGGCGGAGTGGTAGAGCGGCATCGCGATCAACGGCGCATCGTCGGAGCCGAAGGACAGTGCGAGAACCGACGACACGTATTCGCTGACGAGAGCGCCGTGAGACATCATCGCGCCCTTGGGTTTCGACGTCGTCCCGGACGTGTAGAGCAACTGCGCCAGATCCGAGGTGCGGACCGTGGGAAGTGACACGTCTGCGTCGGGGAGGTCGAGAAGCGTCTGCAGGGACAGCACCCTGTCCAGCGCCAGCCCGTCACGGACCGCGGCGACGGCCGGTTCCAGAGCATCGTCGACGAGCAGCGCGCGCGCTCCCGACTGACGGACGAGGTAGGTCAACTCGTCCTCGATCAACGCGTAGTTGATCGGCACGTGGACGAGGCCGGCTCGCGAGCACGCGAGGAAACCCACGATGTAGGAGTCCGAATTCGTGCCGTACGCCGCTACTCGGTCTCCCGGACGCAGACCTGTCGACACCAGGTGCCGTGCCACGCGGGAGACCACGCCGTCGAGCTCCGTGTAGGTGTGGGTGCGGCCGTCGAACTCCAGCGCGGGCCTGTCCGGGTGACGACGCGCCGATCGCGTCAGGATTCCGTCGACCGTGCTCGCGCGAACATCAGCTGTCATACCCCGGACACTAGAGACATCCGCCCGAGGGGAACAGTCCCCACGGGCTCAGCTGCGGCCGACTCGCGCGCTCGCGATCGGACCCAGAACGGCCCACTCGTCGGCCGTGATCACCGAGGGATTCGACTGTTGCGGGGACCGCAGGACCTCGAGTGCGTCCAGCCCTGCGGTGACGGCACACTCCGCAGCCGTCAGCGGTTCGTCGAACGTCCGGATACGGGTGGGAACGTGCAGTCGCCGATCGTGCGGATCGTGCATATCGACAGCTGGTCCGAGGACTGTTCCGAGTCCCCAGAAACCCCGGGTCGGGTGGGCACCCGAGGCATTGCTGACCCACAGCAGAACGGGTTGACCCTCGCCCATGAGCCGGGACCGGTAGTTGGGCGCGACGCACCACTCGCCGCCCGCATCACCGGTCGCCAGCAGCGCTACGGCGTCGGTCCGCCGCGGATTGCACGTGATCACCCAGGCACCGAGCGTTCGACGGGTGATTCTGTCCATGCGCGCGTTCCCCCGAGTTTCTGTGAAGTAGCAGTAACATTGTGCTCGAAAATGGGTATAAGTCAGTGACTGACCCACTTATCAAGGACATGTGATGCCAGCACATCGGCGCCCGACCCGCACCGGACGACGCCTGACGCTGATCGGCGCCGCGGTGGTCGTCCTGGCCGGCGCCGCGACCACGACCACGACCATGGTGCTGGGTGACGGCGTGACCGCCGACGCCTCGGATGTTCCGACACCCGCGAGGCAGTCGTCCATCGGCACGCCCGTCCCCACCATCGACACCCCGGCAGTGGTGACCGCGGCGGGAGAACGGGTCGCCGCCGCGGAACCCGTCGACGCATTTGCACAGATCATGGAGATGGCGGGCTTCCCGACGGATGCGGACACCGCCGCGTTCATGGACACCTCGGTCACCGCGATCTGCCGTGACCTCGCCGTCGGTCGCACCGGCGTCGACATCCTGGCCGAGACGGCCGACCGGACCCGAGCCCGCGGATGGACAGACGAACAGTCCGACGGACTCGTCTACATCGGTGTCGCCTCGGAATGCTCTGCCTACTCGTACCTGCTCCCCTGAGCTGCGCAGGTCACCCCCGCAGCTGACGCGCGCCGTCCCACCCCTCCGGCCGAGGAGCGGACGACGTCCACGGACAGCCCTGCTCGATCCAGCGACGGCGCCACGACTGCGGCGAGACACCGAGATCGTCGTCGGTGACTCCGAACTCGAAGCCGCACGACGGGCAGATCTCGTACGACGCACCGGCGTCCGAGTACGGCGGTTCGGCGAGATCCGGATAGTGGCAGATCGGGCAGACGGTGTCGCTCATTCGGTGATGACCCCCGGTTGGCGGTCCCAGTACGACGCACCGGAACTAGGCTTGAAGTATGTCTTGGTGATGCCGTCCGGCGTGTACGACGCGAAGGTGTTCGTCTCGGCGTCGTACATCCGGATCGTGCCGTCGGGACCGACCTTCATCTGGTGTGATCCCTCCGTGCGGAACCGCGCCGCGAGGTCGGCGTACTCGTCGGACGACCGCGCTCCGACGTCGGCACCGTGACGGGCGAAGTGATCGTCGAGCGCCCTGGAGGACGACCACCCGGAAGGCGGGGCGCCGGCGCCGCGCTCGACCGTGGCCACGTCGTCGAGGCCGACGGGCACCCGCGACGTCAGATCCTCGACATCGTCGGTGGCCCGCCGCATGGTCTGCATCGAGGTCTCGTTCCGCCGCATCCGTGCGAACGCGTGCAGCGCATCGATGACCCGGCGAACACGGGCGGCTGTACGGGCGAACCGACCGGCGGCCACCGCAGCCCCGGCCGCGGCCGACAGCCCGGCGGAGACGAAGGCCAACCCGATACCGACCGCGACGGCCGCGGCTTCCTCGAGCGCGAACTGTTCGATCAGGTCCCGGATCTCTCGACGCGCCTCGTCCAGTCGCTCCGCGTAGTCGCGGCAGAGAGCGGCGAGTCCGGAACAGGCACCCGCGGCGGCTTCCACCGCGTCGGACAATCGACGCAGATCGCGATGCATGCCGTCGAGTTCCGGCGACCGGACCGCAGCCAGGTCGGACGTCGCCGACAGGATGTCGGAGCGGGCATCGAGCATCGCCTGGCCCAGCACGATCCACTGCCGCGCCGCGTCGCGCAACGCTCCGGTGTCTCCGTTGGGACACGGCACACCGACCGCGTCGGCGAGCTCGACCGCTCCCTGTAGGCCGGGCCCGGAATCCCCCACGGCGCTGGGGTAGTCGAGTTGCCTGGTGGATGCGGGCGCCCTACCGGCCGGCGGCGCCGACCCCGGGGTCAGCGCATTCGCCTCCGCAGCAGCATGATTGGCGCCGGCCTGCTCGACCAGTCGAGCCGTGACGGAGGTGGCCGAGAAGACGGTGGCGACTGATCGGCCGAGTTCGGTGACCTGCCCGTCGTACGACGTGCCCCATTGCTCGCCGGCAGCATCGCTTCCTGCCATGCCGGCCCACCGGGCGGCAGCGGCGTGATGAGCGGCAGCCGCCGCCGACATGACCTGCTCGGCACGGTAGATCGTGCGCGCCGCGGCGGCGTAGACCTCGGGCGAGACGTCGAGAACCGCCGGAGGCGCCATCAGCGTCGGCCGAACATGAGCAGATTGGCATCGACCGCGGCGGTGTAGGACGAATGTGCCCGATGCGCAGCATGTCTCATCGACTCGACACCCTCGGTCATGTCGCGGGCGTTCGACAACCATGCAGCATGCACGGCTCGGTGCGCGTCGGCTGCTACGCCCTCCCACGGCAGTGCGTCCACTCGTGTCGCCACCTCGGCGAGTGCGTTACGCGTCGTGTCGACCATGTGCGCCAGTCGCACCACCACCGAGTCCAGCTCTGCCAGATCCGCACGGAAGCCGCTCACGATGCACCCGCGACGGCGGCGGCTGTCGACTCGTCCTGCTGCGCATACATTGTCGCCGCGACCTCCAGAGTGCGCGCGGATTCGGCAAGAACCGCCACCATCTCTCGTGCACCGTGGTGGACCGTTGCCCATCCATCGGCGAACGCGCTCGCGGCGGCGCCGTGCCACGAGGCAGCGATTGCCGCGATAGCCGTTGCCGCATCGGCGATCTCACGGTCGAGATCGTCGGACACCCGCCCCAACGCTCGGCCCACATCCACCATGGCCGGTGTATCGACAGCCGTGTGTTCCATACCGGTCTCCCCCCGAACGACCCGTCGACGCCGTCGATCGACGACGCGTACAGACATGGACGGATTCACGGCCGCATCGGTTCCCGGCGCGCGCGAGCAACCGACCCCGGACAGACGAATGCGGCGCCTGCCCCCGCAGACGCCGCATTCGGTTGCAGCTCACCGTGCACCGCGGTGACGGTGGACGGTGCTCAGCTCAACGCTGCCCCCTCGTTCGAACGAACAGTCCGCAGCATTGAACCGGATATCGTCCGGTGATCAGCGATCGAGCTTGTGCTTCACCGTCTCGGCCAGATCGTGGCCGAAGCTCTGCGCGGCGGACAGACGCTGCTCGGCGATGCGGCGCGGGGCGTTGCGGCGACGGCGCACGAGGACAACGGCGACGATCGCACCGATGACGGCGGCGATGACGGGCGCGCTGACAGCGGAGGCCTTCTTCACATCGGACGAGTTGGCATCGAAGCTGCGCACCTGCTGGGCGACGTTGTCGGCGGCGTGCTTGGCGCGGTCCGCGACCTCGCCGGCCTTGTCCTGCGCCTTGGCAGCGACCTCGTTCGCCTTGTCGGCAGCCTTCTCCGCGACGTCACCTGCCTTGTCGGCAACCTCGTTCGCCTTGTCCGCTGCCTTGTTGGCGGCGTCGTCCGCCTTGCCGGCGACCTTGTTCGCCGCGTGCTCGGTCTTGTCGGCGACGTCGCCCGCCGTTTCCTTCACGGCATCCTTGGCGTCGTCGACCGCTTCGCCGGCCTTGTCGACGGCCTGCTTGCCGTCCGCCTTCGTCTGCTGTGCGGCACCCTCGGTGCGCAGCGAGTCGTCCCCGGTGGCCTCGCCGACCTTCTTCTTCGCGGCGCCTGCGGCCTCGTCGACCTTGTTCTGTGCCTTCTCGATGAAGTCGGCCATGGTGAGCTCCTTTCGACGCTGCCCCTACCGGGCGCGCTCGTGTTCGTATGAAGGTGAGTCGTACCGAGAACGCAGAAGCGTGCGCCGCCAGCACATGATCTGGGTCACAGTCGGCGGCAACCTACCGCGTCGACGCGTGTCCGTGCACCACTAGGGTCGGCGCATGGGATCGAATCGACCGTCCAACCGTGGCCAGAAGCGTGCGGCCAAGACTGCAGCACGTCGGCGTCGTCAGACCGGTGCACCCACGGCCTCCACCACCGAACGCGTCCTTGCACGCTTCGTCACCTGGATGGCAGCGCAGGACGGTGCCGGGGACATCGAACCCACCAGGCGTGTCGTCGAGTCGCTCCTGGGCGAACTGACCAGGGTCCACGAGAAGTTCACCCCTACCGCGTGGACACCCGACGACGCCCATCTCGTTCTCGACGCCGCCGAGTCCGTCCTGGCACAGGACACCGAGGCGAGCGAGGACGCGGCGCTGCATCTGGTGTTCAGCGCCCTGTCCTATCTGACGTTCCTCGACGACGAGGACATCTGGAGCGGAAGCGACGCGGACTACGAGCACTGCATGGAAGACCTGACGGACTTCGTCGACGGAATGCCCGACACCCTCACCCCCGACGACGTCACGCTTCCCGACGTGTCCGCGAGCGACGAGGCGGGCGCCCTCGCGGGACTCTCCGTGATCGGTCGAGTGGACGCGCTGCTGGCCTGGTCGTCGACCGGTGCTCCCGTGGACGCACGTGCGGTGGCCGACGCCCTCGGTGTGAACGTCCCCGCATCCGCGTTCCAGATGCCGGCCGACGTTCCCGAGCTGGCCCACACCTGGAACTGCGCGATCGAGTCCGGTGTCGTCGAGATCTCCGCGAGCGGCGCCGCTCCGGGACCTCTCGCTGCCGACTTCCGCGCCCGCGCTGTCGAGGCGTTGCGTGCGGTGGTCGCTGCCTTCGTGCGGGTGCAGTTGTCCGCCGGCGAGGAAGTGGACGTGTCCGCGTCGGTCGCCGACAGTTTCGTCGCCCAGAGCGTGCTCGCGGCGATGACCCCCGATCCTCCGGAGGGCAACCTCGACGAGAACTACGACGACCTCGAGGGCGAGGACAAGCGCACCGCGGAGCTCGTCACCGCTCGACTGCGCGCCTTCATCGACGAGGGCCTGATCGTCGGCGGCGACGTCCTGCTCGTGCCGCCGCAGCTCCGGCATGCGGTCCTCGACGGAATCGCCGGCGCGGACATCTTCGGAACCGCGGCAGACGACACCCCGCCTCAGGACTGAGAACGAGCGTCGTGAGATCCACCGGTCCGGCGCTGCATGGATCCGCCTCCCACGGGTAGGCCACTGCCGACGAGCGGGGCCACCCGGTCGGGAGAGGACCGCACATGCCGTACGAGGATCACGACCTGGACCTGGACCTGCGCTGGTGGGCCGCCGCGAACTATCTGACCGTCGCGCAGATCTATCTGCAGGACAACACGTTGCTGCGCGAGCCCCTGCGAGCCGAGCACATCAAGCCTCGACTCCTGGGGCACTGGGGAACCAGCCCCGGATTGTCGATGATCTACACACTGCTGAACCGACACATCAAACGCACCGACACCGACTGGCTGTACGTCACCGGACCGGGTCACGGCGGTCCGGCCCTGGTCGCGTCCACGTATCTGGAGGGCACCTACAGCGAGATCTACCCGAAGGTCTCGCGGGACGCCGCCGGCGTGCACGTCCTGTGCCGCCAATTCTCCTCACCCGGTGGCATTCCGAGCCATGTCAGCGTGCCCACACCGGGCAGCATCCACGAAGGCGGCGAGCTCGGCTACGCGCTGGTGCATGCCGCCGGTGCGGCGTTCGACCGGCCCGACCTGACGGTCGCGTGTGTCATCGGCGACGGTGAGGCGGAAACCGGACCTCTGTCCGCGTCGTGGAAACTGCCGGCCTTCCTGAACGTCCGACGCGACGGTGCGGTTCTGCCGATCCTGCATCTGAACGGCGCGAAGATCGCCGGACCGACAGTGCTCGGCCGCATGTCCGACGAGGACGTGACGAACTATCTGTCGGGACAGGGATGGTCCCCTGTCGTCGTCGAGGGTGAGGATCCTCGACACGTCTTTCGGGACTTCGAGCGAGCACTACGGGAGTCGCACACCACCATTCGCGAGATCCAGTAGTCGAAGTACGCCTTGGCGCCGGTGGGGATCTCGCTGTACCCGGGAGCGGCGACACCCGTCAGGGGATAGTGCGCACCGATCTTCACCGAGGTGTCGGTGATTCCGACGGTGGAGCCCTCCGTGGACTCCTCCGCCTCCTCACGGCCACCCGCACCGCACGAGGCCACCAGTACGACGGCCGCCGCGAGGGCGGTGCCCCGCTGCGCCCATGTTCGGATCCTGTTCATCGAACTCCTTCTTTCGTGGTACGACGCTGTACGAGACGACTCCGGACCGTGCCGACCAGCCCGAGTGGCGCGAAAAGGATCACGACCACGGTGAAGATGCCGGTGACCAGGGGCGCAAGTTCCGCGGCCTGCAGGCTGCTCAACCCGGCGTCGAGGCCCAGGTTGGTCACGACCGGCGGGATGTAGGTGAGGAGGGCGGCGCCGAGGAGAGCTCCGCCGCGAGACGATACGGATGCAACAGCGCGACTTCACGAAAGTCCTGGCAGCACTGGACGGTCTGCGAGACGGGCGCGGAAGCGATCCGGCATTCGTCGCCGACGCACGCGTCACTCTCGGCCTGAGTGCCCAGCATCGGGTCGCCTGCGTCGTGGGACCGCTGTCGGACCTGGGCGACCCACCGTTGGCATCACCGGAGGATGCCGTGGACGGTGTGTCGTCGTTGTGCCACTGGCACATCCGGGACGGAGTGCAGTTCGGCATCGTGTGTCCGCTCCGCTCCGACCTGTCCGCGGTGGCCGACGCGCTCGCGGTGCGCGCGACCGGTCCCGTCGGTATCGCATCGTCCCCGGACGGATTGGCGACGTTCGCTGCGGCGTACCGTGCGGCCGCGCGCACCGCCGACACGATCGGAGCGTCGGACACGCCGGCAGCGGTGGCGACGGATCGGTTACCCCGCATCGTCATGTCGGCCGACGCCGAGACATCGGAACTGGTCGTCTCGCACGCGCTGGGAGCGCTGGCGACGCACCCGGCAGTCCAACGCGACACGCTCCTGCGCACCCTGGCCTTCGTGCTGGCGACGGACGGATCGCCCACCAACGCCGCGAAACTGCTGTACTGCCATCGCAATACGGTGATCTATCGTATCCGTCAGCTCGAGGAACTGACGGGCCGCACGATCACCTCACCGGACGACCGGTTGCTCCTCACCCTCGCCCTGGTCCGATCCGGGCACTGGGACGACGCCGTCGACCAGGTCGGCCGAGCTACCCGGACTTCAGCGTCAGCACCGTGATCTCGCTGGGCGCGAAGACGCGGAACGGTGGGCCCCAGAAGCCGGTGCCGCGGCTGGTGTAGAGCTGGGTCCTGGTTCCGTGTCGACTGAGTCCGCTGACGACGGGTTGATCGAGCCGGACCAGCGCACCGAACGGCCAGATCTGTCCGCCGTGCGTGTGTCCGGACACCTGGAGATCGGCGCCCGCCGCGACCGCCGCGTCGATCTGCTTGGGTTGATGCGCGAGAAGGAAGATCGGCAACGCCGGGTCAGCCCCGTCGAGCGCCGCGGTGAGATCGGCGCCGTGGCCGGCCTCCCCGGATCCTCGCGCCGTGCGGTCGTCGACACCGGCGATCACCAGCCGGTCACCACCCCGCATGACCGTGATGTGCCTGTTGTGCAACGAGTCCCATCCCAGCGACGTCATGTGGTCCAACCACTCCTGCGCCTCGCCGAAGTACTCGTGATTGCCTGTCACGTAGACCCGAGCCGATTTCGCCGACACCCGTTCCAGCGGAGCCACCTGACCGCGTCGACGCTCCACGGACCCGTCGGCCAGGTCACCGAGATGGCACACGATGTCCGCGTCCTGACGATTGACCTCGGCCACCACGTCGGCGGACCACCCCGACCGCTCGATCGGACCGTAATGGGTGTCGGTGATGAGGACGATGCGTATGCCGTCCAACCCCTGACCGAGCCGATCGAGGGTGACGGTGACGTTCTTGACCCGCGGCAGACGCATCGCTTCCCGTCGACCCCATCCGGCGAGAGCGACCACCACGACGACAACCGCACCGGCGACGATCCGCGACCTCACCGGATCGTCGACACCGACGAGAAGCAGGACGAGACCGAGGACCTGGCCCAGCACGGACCAGACGAACGCGATCCACACCAGCCCGAGAAGGGTGTCTCCGATGCGCGCCCAGCTGTCGGAATGCGCGCGTCCGTGGCCCTTCGTCATACCGACGATCAGGCCGGCGGCTGCGCCGACGACGGCCAGGGAACCCACGATCCGGGCGATCGCCGGCCACTGCGCGCCCGAGAATACGACGGTCCACAACGGCACGCCGAAGAGGAGCAGGACGACGAGCCCCACTATCGCGAGCCGCGCCAGCGGCGGACCGCCCGCCTCGGCCTCCGTATCGGAAGTCGGCGTGCCGTGACGCCGCGCCTCGTCGGGCCTGATCTCGTCCGACATGTATCAGCCCTTCGTCATCGGGTGGCGACGTCGACGGAGCCCGTCACGACGACGCGCCCAGGGTACGCGGAACCGATCGGGCGGCTGTTGCGTCGAAGGTCACGGGGGAATGCGACACCGCGCTCGGGGAGGGGCTGCACCATGGGGTTCGACATCGCGACCGTCGTCGGGTCGTCACAGCACGCACTGCAGGGTATCGGCGAGGCCGTGTCCGACGCGGCGTCGGAGGCACTCGATTTCGCGACCGGCGAGGACAGTGACACCGCCGACCGCATCGATCGGCTCACCGCCGAGTACGACCGTGAGACGGACGCACGGACGTCGAGGGAGGACGTCGACAGAGCCCGGACCGGAGAGACGGCGAGTGCGGACAGTGTCGTGGTGCCCGAGGCGTTCGACGGGATGTCGCACCCGGAGATGTTCGCCTACAGCACCGAGCTCACTCCGGAGCTGCTCGATTCCGCGGCCGTCATGTGGCGCGAGGCGCACGCTCGGATGACCACCGCGGTGTGGGCACTGTGGAACGACCTCGGAGCAGTGCTGGGCACCGACTGGCAGGGCGCGGCAGCGGACACGGCACTCGCCTCGGTGACCGGGTACCGCACCGAATCGTTGCGCACGCTGGACCTGATGGACATCGTCGCGGGGAAGCTCGAACAGTCACGCGACGGGTTCGCACTGACCCGGGCGACCATGCCTGCGCCGCAATCGTTCACGGTCTCCGACTGGGCTCGCACGGCTGTGTCCACGGCGCTTCTGGGGCCTGTCGGCGCCGCCGGGTCGATTCACGCCATGATGGCGGAGGAAGAGAAACGCCGAGCTCAGGCCGTCGCGGTCATGAACGGGACGTACGTTCCCACCGTCGTCCGCGCGGACCACGGCGTTCCGGTACTCCCGCCGCCCACCGACCCTGCGAGCGGAACCGCGTCGTCGTCGATCGGCGGCCCGGGCGGCAGCGGTTCGGCCGCGTTCGCTGCCGGGTCACCGTCCGCGTCGTCCGGGTCCCCGGCGGCTTTCGCAGGACCGGACTCGGTACGGGCGACCGCCTCCCCCGGTGACGTGCCGTCCGATGCCGCGGACGCCGTTCCCGCGGACACCACCGCGGCGTCGACCGACGGTCCGACCACCGCGGCGCAGTCGACGCCGCCCGCGCCGGGGCCGTCGTCCTCGCCCGGTGCGGGCGCTCCCGGTACCGGACCGGGGAGCTCCGGTGTCGTCGCCGCCCCGACGTCCGCGGCCGGAGCGGGCAGGGCGGTCGGCTCTGCCGGTCGAGGGCAGACCGGGGGACGCTCCGGGTCGTCGGCGGCTCCGCTGTCGCGGCCGTCCGGACGTCCGTCGGCGTTCGGTGGGACAGGATCGGACTCCCGCATCCTGCAGAGCGCCTCGGGTGGCGGAACCGGCGGCGGCCGCGCCGCCGGGTACGGACCCGGAGGAATGATGCCGGGATCCAGAGCGGGCGGAGATCAGGACTCGGAACATCGCACCGCGGGCTATCTGGTCACGGCCGACAACGGGGACGACCTGGTGGGAGAACTCCCGCTGGTGGCGCCGCCGGTGATCGGGTGACCGGCGCGCACACCTGGCACCTCACCTCGCTCGCCTTCGCCGTCGCGATGGAAAGGGTAGGACGTGATCGAGTTCCGTTCCCGTTCACGTGGACTACCGATGCCCGCACCGCGGAGACGCTGCTCGCGCGTCGATCGGAGGCGCGACGCCAGGCGGACGACGCGGCGCTGCTGTCAGCGCTGTCCCTGCTCTCCAGCGACGAACAACAGATCACCGCCTGTGGAACGGGTGAGTCGGATCGGCCGGTCAGACTGCGGGCCGCCGTCGCCGGAGAGTTCGGCGTGGTGGTGGCGCAGGATCCCGGCCCCAGCGCGGACCGAGGTGGCGACGTCCATGTCCACGCCGTCTCGAGATCGGCTCTCGTTCCCACGCTCGTGTCGGTGCTCCCTCGTGTGGCGGCCGGCAGGATCGCGTCGTCGACCGCGGCGCGGGCCGACCTCGTCGGCGCACCGGCCTCCTACCTGCACGGCTCGACCGGTGACGACGACATCCGACGGGCGATGGCCGTACTGGACGCGCCCCGAGCGGGTCTCGGCGAAGTCGTCGTCGGCTACGCCTCGGCCGTCGACGGCCTCCTGGCCGCCCGCGACGGGTTCCGGTGGATCGACGTCCCGGGTGACGGACGCTACCTCCTGATATCGGGTGACCAGGTGAGCGTTCGACCCGCCGACCTCCACGCGATCACCTCGGCCCTCGACGATGCGGTGCGGCGCGCGGTCGACGGGGACCCGCACGGTGAGGCGCTCCCCGCAGCTAGGGTTGGGCAACTGGACGCCGTACCCGTCGACGGGTACGGCCGATCGAGAGGACCGGTCAGATGAGCGATCGCTATCCGCGCGACTCCGAGAACTACGGTTACGACCCCAACGGCGGCTACGACGACCGCACCCGTGCCTACGGTCGGCAGGATGCGTACGGCGCTCCGGGCGGGCAACCGTACGCACCGCAGAAGCAGGGACCGTCGTCGGCCGGTCTGAAGTTCGACGTCGGCCCGTTCGTCGGTGGCGTCGTCGCGACAGCGATCACGACGTTCATCGCCGGGTGGGTGGCCACCGCCATCGTCCAGGCCGTCTACAACCGGACCGGCACCAGCGTGTTCTGGATGTACGGCCTCACCGATCCCTGGATCGCCGGAGTCTACGGTGCACTCGCCGCTGTCCTGGCGGGCGCGTTCATGCTGCTGCTCTTCCAGGCAGTGCCCTCCCCCAGCACGTTCTTCAGCTGGATCGCCGGGTTGGTGGTCGTCGCAATCATCGTGCTGCCGTTCCTCGCTGCCGGAGCGATCACGGCCGCCTTCGGTTCGGCGATCGTCAACGGTCTGATGGGGTTCGTCATCGTCGCGTTGCTGTCCACGACAGCCGCCAAGACCTATCACGGGCGGCGCTGACCGCAGTCAGGGAATCCAGTAGCCCTGGGCCTTGATCGACTTCCGTGAGATCCGATACCGATTCTTGAAGACCGCCGCGATGGCGCGGGTGGTCACCGTGTCGCAGGCGACCCACGCCGCGTGATCGGAGGCGTCGCGAACGCCGGCGGTCACCGCGTCGATCATCGACGCTCCATGGCCACTGCGCGGTACCCGATGCACAGTGGTCGCGGGGGTCGCGGCGATGGGGAGACGATCGTCGTCGGCGTGCACGGTCTCCAACCACACGGTGACCGGTAGGTCATCAGGAAGTGCGCTGAGCAGCGAATTGATCGCCGGCAGTGACGCGCTGTCGCCGGCCACCAGGTATCCGGCCGGCAACGGATCGGGAACCGAGAACTTCGACCCCTGGAACGTCGCCTCCACCGTGTCGCCGATGTCCGCGTCCCTGGCCCACCGTGCAGCGGGGCCCTCGTGCAGTGCGAACTCGAGGTCGAACGTGTCGTTCGCAGGGTCGGGGTTCACCACCGTGTACGCCCGGTGATGCAGCGACGCGTCGGGTTCGCCCGTCGGGAACCACAGCCGAAGCCACATCGTCGGGTGCACGGACTTACGGGTGAACAGTCCGCCTGCATCGAGTGTGAGGCGGCGATAGTGCGGCGTCACGTCGTGCGTCCCCGTCACCGTCAGCAGGATGTTGGATCCGCCCATCAACGTCAGGACGGTGCCCTGCCAGCCCTTCGTCTGCTCGGTCATGGACTGAGGGTAGCCTAACTCTGCTCGGTGCGGCTCCGCGTCACTCCTTCGAGGAACGACGCCACGCCGTCCTCGTCGTTGCTGTCCACCACCAGTCCCACCAACGCACGCACTTCGGGAATCGCATTGGCCGGGCAGATCGGGGTGCCGACCCAGGCCAGCATCTCCAGATCGTTGCGCGCATCCCCCGCCCCCGCGGTGTCGCGTCGCGCGATACCGCGTTCCTCGCACAGCTGCGCGAGGGCAGTGGCCTTGGAAACTCCGCGCGCCGCGATCTCGATGTAGGGGGCGCCCGAATGCGTCACCTCGACACCGTCGAGGCCCGCCGCGATCACTGTCCGGTAGAGCTCCACGCTGGGCACCGTCGGATGCCGGCCCACGATCTTGACCATCGTCTCGTCGAGCCACGGGAATTCTCCCGCCAAATCCATGGTGTCGGGATCGCGATGGTGGTCGGAGAACACGGACAGGGCTGCGTAGCCCGCCTCCGCCGCGAATGTCGTCGGTCCGACCGCGGCGAAGACGATTCCGGGAATCAACGACCGCAGACGTGCGATCGCGGCACCGCCGGTATCGATGTCGATGCCGACGGTGCGCGTGACCACAGGGGTGCCGTCGGCAAGGTCGATCACGACAGCACCGTTGGCGCACAACGCAATTCCACGGAAACCGCTCTGCGTCGCGAACTCGTGGACCGAATGACGGGCACGCGCTGTCGCCCAGACCACGTCGATACCCGCCGCCGCAGCATCGGCCATGGCGCGAGCAGTGCGCGGCGAGATGGTGCGGTCCGACCGCAGCAGCGTCCCGTCCAGATCGGTGGCGAAGAGTCGAACGGTCACCCGCTCAGCTTCCCACCCGATCGGGTGAAATCAGGTCAGGGCGTCGGCAATCGGGGTGTCGCCCTTGTCGAATTCGATCATCCGGCCGGCGGTCGACGGGGTGTCGAGGACGGCCGCGATCACGGCGGCGACGTCGTCGCGGCTGACGGAATCGCCCGTGGCACCCTGCGCCTTGGTGGTGATGGAGCCGGTACCGGCGTCGTCGGTGAGGCTCGACGGCGCGACGATGGTCCATGCCAGGTCGCTGTTCTTCAGATGCTGATCGGCCTCGGCCTTTGCCTCGGCGTACGCGTAGAACGAGTTGTCCGGCGAGACGCCGTGATCGGGTCCCGCTCCGAAGTACGACACCAGCACGAAGCGCGGCACCCCCGCGGACACGGCCGCGTCGACACAGCGGATGGCAGCGTCACGGTCGACGGCATAGGTGCGATCGGTGTCCCCACCGCCCGCTCCCGCCGCGAACACCACGGCGTCGTGGCCCGTGACGGTTCCCGCGATCTCCGGCGTCGTCTGCGACTCGACGTCGGCGACGGCGGCAGTGGCCCCCGTCTTCTCGATGTCGGCACTCTGGTCCGGGTTGCGGATCAGCGAGGTGACCTCGTGCCCGTTGTCGGTCAGGATCTTGGCGAGCTTCAGGGCGATCTTTCCGTGCCCACCGACGACGGCGATACGTGACATGACTGGTTGGTCCTCTCGTGAAACGTGGACGGTCGGACGACCTGCTCCGCCCGGGGGGTTCCCGGGGTCACGACCCGCACAAACATCTCAGGGATACGGACGCCCGGCAGCGGCGGGTCCACGGACCTTTCCGACGAGGCCCGCGACCGCGAGAATGGTCACGACGTACGGGAGCATCAGCATGAACTCGCTGGGTACCGGTGAGCCGATGATGCCCAACACGTTCTGCAGATTGGATGCGAAACCGAAGAGCAGCGCCGCCAGAGTCGCCCGTACGGGATCCCATCGGCCGAAGATGACCGCGGCCAGGGCGATGTAGCCGGCACCTGCCGTCATCTCCTTGCCGAAGGCGCCGACGGATCCGAGGGTGAAGTACGCACCGCCCATTCCCGCGATGGCGCCCGCGAGGCAGACGTTCCAGAAGCGGGTGCGGGCGACGTCGATGCCCACGGAATCCGCTGCGCGTGGGTGCTCGCCGACCGCGCGCAGCCGTAGTCCCCATCGGGTGCGGAACAGTCCGACGAACACCGCGGCGACCGCGATGTACATGACGTACTCGATGACCGTCTGACGGAACAGGACCGGCCCCACGATGGGAATCTGGGACAGCAGCGGGATCTCGATGCGCGTGAATCGCGGCGGCGTGTTCAGGGTCGCGGCGCTCGGCACCAGCACCTTCGAGTACAGGAAACTGGTCAGGCCGACGACGAGCACGTTCAACACGACACCGACGATGACCTGGTTGACGAAGTAGCGGATCGAGAACACCGCCAGGACGCTGCCGACGAGGGCTCCCGCCACCAACGCCGCCACCAGGCCGGCATACGGCGACCCGGTGAGCGTGGCGACGACGGCACTGACGAACGCGCCGCCCAGCAACTGTCCTTCGATGGCGATGTTGATGATGCCGACACGTTCGGACACGACGCCGCCCAGGGCACCGAAGATCAGCGGCGTGCTCAGCGCCACCGTGCCCAGCAGGAGTCCCGGAACGGGGATGGTCTCCCCCACCGCGGACCAGGTCAGGAACAGGAGCACGAACGCCACCGCGAACACAGCGGTCACGGCTATCGGGGTACGACGACCGGCGCGGGTGCGGACCGCACTGAATGCGGTGAGCGCGAACAACACCACGACCAGGGCGATGCACGTTGCTCGAGCGGGGAGACCGACGTCGGGCAGCCTGACGAAGTCGTTGTCGCTGGCGAGGGAGAACGTGCTGGTTCCGCTGTCACCCCGGACGCCGAAGGCGAGGAGTGCGATCACGGAGACCACGCCGAACACGACGGGCAGTTTCCAGGACGACCCCGACCGAGCGCCGGCATCGGGAGGGGCGGTGGCGAGGGAGCTCATCAGCTCACCGCTTTCGCTCGTGGTTCGGGCAATCGGAAGACCGCACGCACCAGAGGCGGCGCGGCGATGAAGAGCACGATGACGGACTGCACCACCAGAACGATGTCGACAGGGATGGCCTCGCCGGCCTGCATCGCGAAACCGCCGGCCTTGAACGCACCGAACAGGATGCCGGCCGCGAACACGCCCCACGGGCGCGAACGCCCGAGGAGTGCCACGGTGATGGCGTCGAATCCGATACCCGCGTCGATATCCGCGGAGAACCCGGTCGTGACCGTGCCGAGAACCTGGGTGACTCCGGCGAGACCGACAAGAGCGCCGGACAACACCATCGCGTAGATGTAGACCCGCTCGACCTTGATACCGGCGACACGGGCAGCGGACGCATTCTCACCGACGACGCGGAACCGGAACCCTGTGCTGGACCGCTCGAGCAACCACCAGACAGCGGCGGTGACTGCGATGACGACAACGAAACCCCAGTGCAGCGAGTACTTCGAGCCGAATAGCGATGGCAGCGTCGCGTCATCCATCATCGCGGGAGTCTTGGGGTTGTTCGAGCCCGGTGCCTGGAGCGCTCCGGGCGTCCGCAGCAGGTACGAGATCAGGTAGAACGCGACGTAGTTGAGCATGATCGTGACGATGACCTCGTGCGCACCGGTTCTCGCACGCAGGACACCGGCGATACCGCCCCACACCGCGCCGCCGAGAACGCCCGCGAGGATCGCGGCGATCAGGTGCACGTAGGGCGGAAGGTCGAAGGTGAACCCGACGTATCCGGCGCATGCCGCGGCGATCAGCATCTGTCCGCGGCCGCCGATGTTGAACATGCCGACGCGGAAGGCCAACGCCACGCCGAGTCCGGCGGCGATCAGCGGGGTCGCGAACGTCAAGGTCTCGGTCAGCGGACGGATGCCGTCGGCGAAGCGCGGGCGTCGGAAGTTGTAGACGCTGCCCTGGAACAGCGACGAGTAGGCGCCCCACACCGAGTCCCAGATCGCGGACAGCATGTCGGTCGGACGGGAGAAGAAGTAGCCCGCCGTTTCCCGCACGTCGGGGTCGGTGGCGGCGATGAGGACCGCTCCGACCACGAAGGCCATGAGTACCGACAGGAACGACAGCAGCACACTGCCACTGGCGATCTTGCGGAGTACCGATTCCGACTGTGACGGCGCAGGTGCTTCCGTCGTGCTCATGTAGCGCCCTCGGCGCGTTCTGTTCTTCCGCCTGCCATGAGCAGTCCCAACTCTTCTCGCGATGCGTCACCCGGCACGATGCCGACGATGGCGCCTCGGTACATCACCGCGATGCGGTCGGCCAGGGCCGAGACCTCGTCCAGTTCGGACGAAATCACGATGACCGGCGTGCCGGCATCACGCGTCGCGACGATGCGCTTGTGGACGAATTCGATGGATCCCACGTCGATTCCGCGCGTGGGTTGCGACGCGATGAGCAGCCGGAGGTCGCGACCGAGCTCACGTGCCAGCACCACCTTCTGCTGGTTTCCGCCGGACAGCCGCCCGACGGGAGTGTCGATGCCGGGGGTGCGGATGTCGAACTCCGACACCTTGTCCGACGCGAACGTGCGCAGGAACGACCGCAGGATGCTGCCGCGCGCGGAGAACGGCGCACCGTGGGAGCGATCGAGCATCAGATTCTCGGCGACGCTGAACTCGGCGACGAGCCCGTCGTCGGTGCGGTCCTCGGGCACGAAACCCACGCCCGCGTCGAGGACTGCCCGTACGTCGCGCCCCACGATCGACGCACCGTCGAGTGTGATCGATCCCGTCATCGCCGGGTGCAGACCGAGGAGCGCCTCGGCGAGCTCGGTCTGTCCGTTGCCCTGCACGCCCGCGATCGCCAGGATCTCCCCGGCTCGAACCTCGAACGACACGTCGTCGACGACGGGTCCGGCGGGACCGGGCACCGTGAGACCGGTGACGACGAGAGCCGGATCACCCAGCTGCGCGGGTTCTTTGGACACCCGTAGCTGGACTTCGCGTCCCACCATCAAGGATGCGAGCTCCCCGTCGGACGCTGTGGGCTCGGCCTGACCGACCACCTTGCCCAGACGCACGACCGTGATGCGGTCCGCGACGACGCGCACTTCACGCAGCTTGTGCGTGATGAACACGATGGCGGTGCCCGAGTCCGCGAGTTGACGCATGATCGTCATCAACTCGTCGGTCTCCTGCGGCGTGAGCACCGCGGTGGGCTCGTCGAACACCAGGATGTCCGCGTCGCGCGAGAGCGCCTTGATGATCTCCACGCGTTGCTGGACGCCGACCGGAAGGTCGCCGACGACGGCGTCGGGATCGACGTCGAACCCGAAGCGCGCCGACACCTCCCGCACCAGGGTGCGCGCTGCCTCGATGTCGAGACGACCGCCGAACGTGGTCTCCTCGTTGCCCAGGATGATATTCTCCGCGACGGTGAACACGGGGATCAGCATGAAGTGCTGGTGCACCATGCCGATGCCGGCGCTCATCGCCTCGCCGGGACCGGCGAACGTTCGCGTGTCCCCGTCGATGAGGATGTCGCCCTCCTCGGCCCGGTAGAGGCCGCTGAGGACATTCATCAACGTCGATTTACCGGCACCGTTCTCACCGAGGAGGCAGTGGATCTCTCCTGCCTCGACGGTGAGATCGATGCGGTCGTTCGCCACGAGGGATCCGAAGCGTTTCGTGATCCCCCGGAGCTCCAGCTTCGGCTTTCGTTCGAGCGCTGATGTCATCTCAGCTGGGCGAGGACGGCGACGTGACCGTGATGGACCCGTCGACGATTCCGGCCTTGATGGTGTCGAGCTCGCCCTGCAGTGCCGGGTCGACCTGCGACTCGAAGTCGTGGAACGGCGCGATACCGACTCCCTCGTTCTCGAGCGTCCCGACGTACGGGGAGTTGTCGAAGTTGCCCTCGGCAGCCGCCGTGACTGCTTCCTCGGTACTGGTGGCCAGTCCCTTGGTGACGGAGGTCAGTACCAGATCGGAGACGGACGGGTCGGAGACGTAGACATCGGCGTCGGCACCGACGAGTGCGATGGGCCGGTTGGCGTCACGGATGGCCTGTGCGGCCGACTGGTAGATCGGTCCACCGACGGGGAAGACGACGTCCGCGTTCTGGTCGATGAGGCCCTGCGCGGTGTTCTTCGCGACCTCGTTGGCCTCGAAACCGCCCGTGAAGGAACCGTTCTGGGCGTCGACGTCCCAGCCGATGACGCGGACGTTCTTGTTCTTCTGCTCGTTGAAGTACTTCACGCCGTCCGCGAAGCCGTCCATGAAGATGGTGACGGTGGGGAACTGCGATCCGCCGAAGGTTCCGACGACGCCGGTCTTGCTGAAGCTGGCGGACGCATAGCCGGCCAGGAACGCGGACTGCGCGGTGTCGTAGGTGAGCGGCTTGACGTTGTCGAGCTCGATCGACGAGTCGTCGACGATGGCGAAGTCGATATCGGTGTTCTGCTCGGCAGCGGCCTTGGTCGCATCGGCCAGCGCGAAACCGACGGTGACGATCAGCTGACATCCCTGGTCCACCAGGTTGTTCAGGTTGGGCGTGTAGTCGGTCGGTGAGTTGGACTGCACCGTCTTGGCCTCGACGCCGAGGTCGCCGGCCGCGGTCTGCAGTCCCTCGTAGCTGAGCTGGTTGAACGACTTGTCGTCGAAACCGCCCGAGTCGGAGACCATGCAGGGGGTGAAGTCACCCGATGCGGAGCCGCCGCCCGCGTTGTCTTCGGGCGCCGACCCACAGGCTGTGACCAGGGTGAATGCGCTCGCGACTGCGACGGTGGAGAGTGTTGCTCGGGAGAAGGTGTTAGGCACCGGTGTGCTCCGTTTCGCTCGTGGCTGTGAAGGAACATTAACCCGAGCGTCGAACGAGCGCCGCGCGTCTGCCCGAAAACCCGCGTCGCACGGCTGCGGACACAGCACTAGGGCCGGACACCTGTCGGTGTCCGGCCCTAGTTGAAGTTTCGGTGGGTTACTCCGAAATCAGATCGCGCGAACGCCGCTCGC
Organism: Rhodococcus sp. Leaf247; assembly: GCF_001426185.1. GTDB lineage: Bacteria > Actinomycetota > Actinomycetes > Mycobacteriales > Mycobacteriaceae > Rhodococcoides. The sequence continues at coordinate 331,860 of NZ_LMRP01000002.1, forward strand.
CTGAGGACCCTTGGCGCCCGAGGTGACCTCGAACTCGACGCGCTGGTTCTCTTCGAGGCTCTTGAAGCCGGTGCCCTGGATCTCGGAGAAGTGGACGAACACGTCGGGTCCATCTTCCTGAGCGATGAAGCCGAAGCCCTTTTCAGCGTTGAACCACTTGACGGTGCCCTGAGTCATGATTTTGCTCCCTTTTACAGCTGACATGTCGGGCTTCACACCGTGTGAAACCCGGGCCGGCACTGAACGTGACGAATTCCGAGTTTCCTCAGACGACGCGCACGCTCGCAACAACAAGTTCCCAGCGAGCGTGCATGAAACACGAACACACAAAAACTACGACCTGTCAGCTGGGATAAGGCTACAACACACCATGGACAGTGCGCTACCGGTACCGCGTGCGGTGACGAGATGCACTCGGCGGGTATACCCGGACGATGACCGATTCAGCCCGTCTCGTTGCCGATGCCCTCACGTCGATGCGCGATCGCGCACCACTCGTGCATGCCGTGACCAACTATGTGACAGCAGGTTTCACGGCCAACGTGCTTCTCGCGGCGGGCGCGAGCGCCGCCATGGTGGACAACGAGGACGAGGCCGCACTCTTCGCCGGGGTGGCCGACGCAGTCCTGATCAACCTGGGAACTCCGCAGCCTCAGCTCCGCGAGGTCTATCTGGCCACGGCGTCGGCGGCATCCGCGGCCGGCACTCCGTGGGTCCTCGATCCCATCGCCGCCGGAGGGTTGCCGTGGCGCGGCGCGCTCGCTCGGGATCTGCTGACGCACCGACCGGCGGCCGTCCGGGGCAACGCCTCGGAGATCATCGGGCTCGACGGTCTGTCGGCCGAGGGCAGTGACAGCCGCGGCCGGGGAGTCGACAGCTCGGACGATCCGGCGGACGCCGTGGAGTCGGCACGCAGGCTGCTGTCCCATGCCACCGCGGTGTCGGCGTCGGGCGAGATCGACCATGTCATCACTGCCGACGGCGTCGCGACGATCACGGGCGGCAGCGCGCTGATGACGAAGGTGACCGGCACCGGATGCTCGCTCGGCGCACTGGTCGCCGCGTACTGCGCAGCCGTGGACGACTACGGCCTCGCCACGATCGCGGCGCACACCCACGCGACGGTTGCCGCCGACATCGCGGCCGAGACCGCCACCGCGCCCGGCTCGTTCGCGGTCGCCTATCTGGACGCACTGCACGCTGTCACCCCCGATGACATCCTCCGGCGCGCGCACGTCGAGTGGCGGCCACGGTGACGTCACCGATCACCGACTACCTGGAGGCCGTGCTGCGCGACTGCCGGGACTCGGACGGCGGCGAGGTCCTCACGGGCAACCGCATCCTCTCGCAGGCCGACCCCGACGTGTTCTCGGTCGCCGTCGTCACCGTCGAGGGCACGGTCTACTGCGCCGGCGACGTGGACTCGTCCTTCTCGATCCAATCCATTTCCAAGGCACTCACCTACGCCCTCGCGCTGGCCGACCGTGGGCTCGACGCCGTGCACCGCAAGATCGACGTCGAGCCGTCGGGCGACGCGTTCAACGAGATCTCGCTCGAACGCGACACCGGCCGACCACGCAACGCGCTCATCAATGCCGGTGCCATCGCAGCACACTCGTTGGTCGAGGGGCGCGACGTCGAGCATCGCGTCGACCGGATCCTCGCGCTGCACTCCGCGTTCGTCGGCCGCGACCTCTCGATCGACGACGACGTGTTCGACGCCGAGATGGAGTCGAGCGACCGGAATCTGGCGCTAGCCCACATGCTCGCCTCGGTGAAGGTCCTCGAGTGCGATGCACACGAGGTCGTCACCGGGTACGCCCGGCAGTGCAGCATCGACGTCACCACACCCGATCTCGCGATGCTCGCCGCGACGATGGCGAACGGCGGTGTCCATCCCGGGAGCGGCGACCGGGTGGCGACGTCCGCCGTTGTGCGACAGGTGCTCTCGACCATGACCACGTGCGGGATGTACGACGGCACGGGCGACTGGATCGCGAACGTCGGCATTCCCGCGAAGAGCGGTGTGTCAGGGGCGATCATCGGCGTCCTGCCCGGTCAGCTCGGGATTGCCGTCCACTCCCCACGACTCGACGACCGTGGCAACAGCGTGCGCGGGGTCGAGGTGTTCGAGCGACTGTCGCGGGACATGGATCTGCACATGATGGACATCGCCCCGTCCGGTCACTCCGCGGTGCGCCAGGCCCGTGAGGAGGACGGCCGCACGGTGTACGAGCTGCAGGGCGACATCCGGTTCGCCGGCGCGGAGAACATCATGAGCCGCGTCCTGGCCGACCTCCCGGACGACCCGACACGCATCGGCTTCGAGCTCAAGCCCGCCCGAGCGGTCAACGGAGCTGCGGTGCGGCTGCTCGGTGAGCTGATCGAACGGCTGCGCAGCGACGGCCACGACGTCGAGGTGGACGACCCCAACGGGCTCATGTAGCCAGAGGGCCGGAGGCCGGCCGGAATCAGATGAGCCGAAGTTTCCTCCGTGAGCGGAAGGTGCGGGGGTTGCCGGTGAGCGGATCGGTGAAGCTCAACCGGCGTGCGAGCAACTGCAGGGGTGTCGAGAAGTCGTCGGGCGCCACGGACGTGAACGTCGGGTAGTACGGGTCGCCGTGGATCGGGATGCCGAGCGAGGAGAGGTGCAGTCGCAGCTGGTGCGTCTTGCCTGTGCGAGGGAAGAGCCGGTAGCGCGCCGCGTTGCCCACCCTCTCGATAATCTCCACCCGGGTCTCGCTGTTGGCCTCCCCGGGTTCCTCGTGCGCCGTCATGACGCCGTGCTCCTTGACGATGCGGCTCCGGACCGTGCGCGGGAAGTCGAGAGTGGCGTCGTACCCCGCGACGGCCTCGTACTCCTTGGTCAAGGAGCCGGTCGAGAACAGATCCTGGTACGCGCGTCGATACCGGGAAGCCCTGGTGAACAACAGCACTCCTGCCGTGGCGCGATCGAGGCGGTGCGCCGGCGTGATCTCCGGATCGTCGTACCGTCGGCGCAACCGCACCGTGGCGGTTTCGGTGACATGTCGGCCTCGAGGGATCGTGGCGAGGAAATGCGGCTTGTCGACGACGACGATCGCGTCGTCCTCGTAGAGCACGTCGAGTTCGAACGGGACGGGAACCTCCGCGGCGGGGACTCGGTAGAAGTACACGAATGCGCCTGCGCGATAACGGGTGTCACAGGTGTAGGGCCGACCACGCTCGTCGACCACCTCGCCGCGCGTCATCGCGGACGCCCACGCGTCGTCCGGGTATTCGGACCCGAGGTACTCGACCGTCGTGTCGGGGTGGTCTCCGTGCGGCAGCCTGATGCGCAGGGGAGCCAATCCGTCGCGGAACGGGAGCGGCAGAGCCGTCATGCGGGGTGGCACCCGGTACACATCAGCACCAGTCCCCGCCCGTGGCCGTCGTCCAGATCGACGTATCGCGACGTGGGAGTGCCGCAGCACGAACAGGTTCCGATGACAGCCGCGTGATCGGAGAACTCGACGGTCTGGCGCTGGTCGAAGACGTACAGCGAGCCCGACCACAGACCGTCGTCTCCGTACTTCTCGCCGTAGCGCACGATGCCCCCGTCCAGCTGGTAGACCTCGTCGAAGCCCCGCGACCGCATCAGCGAGGACAGCACTTCACACCGGACGCCGCCGGTGCAGTACGTGACCACCGGCTTCGACTTGAGGTGATCGAAGACTCCGGAGTCCAGTTGGGCGACGAACTCCCTCGTGTTCTCCACGTCGGGGACGACGGCGCCGTCGAACCGTCCCACTGCCGCCTCGAAGGCATTGCGGCCGTCGAAGAAGACGACGTCGTCGCCGCGCTCGGCGACCAACGCGTGCACGTCTTCGGGGGCGAGGTGCGTGCCTCCCCCGACGACACCGTCCGGTGTCACCTCGATCTCGTCGGGCGCTCCGAACGTCACGATCTCGGGGCGCACCCGCACGCTCAACTTCGGGAAGTCGTCGCCGCGTCCGTCCGACCACTTGACGTCCGCGTCCGCGAACGGCGCGTACTCCTTGGTACCGCGGACGTACTTCTTCACCGCGCGGACGTCCCCGCCGACGGTGACGTTGATGCCGTGCGGAGCGACGATGATGCGCCCGGTCAGGCCGTTCGCCGACGCCAGGGAGTGCTGCCACAGCCGGATCGCGTCGGGATCCGGCAACGGGGTGAACACGTAGAACAGCACGATCTTGGGCGTCGACACGATCGTCCAGTCTACGTCGTCCCGCGTCAGGTCAACGGCGGTGCCGGAGCCACGGTCTGCGTTCCGCTGGCCACCCTGAACCCCGCGCCGAAGTACGCCGCCGATGCAGGATCCTCCTTGGCGACGACGTACCAGTGGTCCATCTGGGCGCCGGCCGGCGTCACCTCGAAGACGCCGAACCCGTGCGTGTCCAGGTCCACGTACTTCACGTGGTGGTTGAACGCCTTGAACGCTTCCTCCGCCACGCGCCCGACGGTGTGTTCGGGCACCTTCAGGAAGTCGTCGATGTTGGCCGAGGTGACGGAGGTGACCACGAGTTCGGTGGCGACGGTGCCCGCCGCGGGATAGGCGGCAGCGTCGACCGGGATGTCGCACGCCCATGAGGAGTGGATGTCACCGGTGATGAAGACCGTGTTGTCGACACCCGCGGTGCGGATGGCGTCGAGGAGTCGCCGTCGGTCGGCGGTGTAGCCGTCCCAGGGATCGGCGTTGTAGGACACACCCGCGGCGGGGAGGCCGAGCAGTTCGGTGACGCCGCGCGCCGCCTCCGGCTCGAGGGGCGGGATGAGCGTCGGCGTGATCATGACCGGGTTGCCGACGATGCGCCACCGGGTCGGCGACGACGTCAGACCCGAGGTCAACCACGCCATCTGGTCGGCGCCGGTGATGGTGCGGTCGGGTGAGTCGACCTGCTCGCCCTGGAACGGGAGCACCTGCTTCGAGCGGTAGGTCCGCAGGTCGAGCATCGACAGTTCCATCAAGGTGCCGAAACGCAGCCGGCGGTAGAGATGGCGATTGTTCGCCGTACCCGCGGCGCGAACCGGCATCCACTCGTAGTACGCCCGAACAGAATTCGCCTTGCGTGTCGCCCAGTCGCCCTCGGTCGCGGGCTGATGATTCTCCGCGCCCGTGTCGTACGCGTCGTTGGCCGACTCGTGGTCGTCCCAGGTGCAGATCCACGGCACCCCACGATGCGCTGCCTGCAGATCGGGATCGGACTTGTACTGGCCGTGGCGGATCCGGTAGTCGGCGAGGGTGACGATCTCGTGCACCGGATCGTGGACCCGGACGACGCCGTTCTTCCCCTCGAAGCCGCCCGTCTCGTACTCGTAGATGTAGTCACCGAGGTGGATGATCGCGTCGAGGTCGGGCCGAGCGGCCAGGTGGCGGTACGCCGAGAAGTAGCCCGACTCCCAGTTCGCGCAGGACACCACACCGAACCTGAGCCTGGCCACGTCGGCGTCGGCAGCCGGCGCCGTCCGAGTGGTCGCGACCGACGAGGACTCACCCGCGGCGGAGAAGCGGTAGTAGTACGTCGTGGACGGGGACAGCCCACCGACGTCGACCTTCACGGTGTGGTCGCTGTCGGCGGACGTCGTGACGGAGCCGGAGCGGACGACGTCGGTGATCGCGGCATCGCGCGCCAACTCCCACGTGACCGTCGTGGCCGGACCACGTCCGGATCCCGGCACGGCATCCGGCGTCGGCGTGACACGGGTCCACAACAGAACGGCGTCCTCGAGGGGATCGCCCGACGCGACGCCGTGGCGGAAGACCGGTGACGTGCTTGCCGACGCCGTCCTGGTCGTGAGCGACGCGGCCGCTCCGACGCCCGCGGCGAGGGTCGTGGTGCGCAGGAAACCACGTCGATTCAGACGCGGAGATGATGACGTACTGCGGTGTTCTGTGTCGTCCACCCGCTGAGTTCATGCCATCGCGGGCGATCGGTCAAGTGAACAGGCCGTACAGGTTCGTCGGTCGATGGAACACCACGGTGGGGACCTCGCGTTGGAGGTGTTCATGAAGGCAATCGTGTACACCGAAACCGGCAGCCCCTCCGTCCTCACCGCGGTCGATCGCGACATCGCCGAACCCGCTGAGCACGAGGTGCGAGTCCGCCTCGTCGTGGCGGGCGTCAACCCGACGGACTGGAAGTCTCGGACGGGAGCGAAGCCGGGCGACAAGCCCTCGTTCGACGAGGTCGTGCCCGGCCAGGACGGTGCGGGCATCGTCGACGCGGTGGGTTCCGCGGTGGAGAACCTCGGGATCGGCGACCGTGTGTGGCTGTTGCTCGCCCAGCACGAGCGACCCACGGGAACGGCGCAGGAGTTCACGGTGGTGCCGTCCGACCGAGTCGTCCGCCTCCCCGACGGCGCGGACTTCGATCTGGGCGCGTCCCTCGGAGTTCCCGCGATCACCGCCCACCGCGCGCTCACCGTCGCGGAAGACGGGCCGTCGCGGCTGCATCCCGGCGCGTTGTCGGGGAAGACGGTTCTGGTCGCCGGCGGCGCCGGAGCCGTCGGTCATGCCGCGATCCAACTGGCGAGGTGGGCGGGCGCCACTGTCATCACGACGGTCAGTGGGCCGGAGAAGGCGGAACTCGCCTCCGCGGCGGGTGCTCACCACATCGTGAACTACCGGTCCGACGACGCGGTGGCCAAGATTCGCGAGCTCGCTCCGGACGGAGTGCACCAGATCGTCGAGGTTGCCCCCGCCCAGAACGCCGAATTGGACGCAGCAGTGGCAGCGCCTCGCGCATCGGTGGCGATCTACGCCAACAACGGTGGCGATTCCGTGTCCATCGACATCCGTCCCAGCATGGTCGGCAATATCCGCTATCAGTTCGTTCTCCTCTACACCGTCGGCACCGACGCACTCGAGGCTGCGAAGGAAGACGTGTCGGCTGCCGTGGCTGCGGGCGCCCTGCCCGTCGGCGACGATGCCGGCCTACCGCTGCTCCGTTTTCCCCTCTCGCGTACTGCCGACGCGCACGCCGCCGTGGAGTCCGGGGTGACGGGAAAGGTGTTGATCGACATCTCGACGCCCTAGCTCATGACCAATGACCGATAGGCCATTGACAAATGGCGTGATGGGGATCACCATTTGCCGATGATGGCGCGACGAGTGGCCGGTCTCCTTTTCTTCCTCGCCGTCGTCGCCTTTGTCGGCATGAGCACTCTCATCTATTCCAAGGCGTTCCGTTCCGTGGTGATGGTCGACCTGGTCACCGACACCGTCGGCAATGCACTCCCGCCGAACGCGGATGTGAAGATCCGCGGCGTCATCGTCGGCGAAGTACGGTCGGCCGACACGCAGGACGGGCGGGTGGTCTCCCACCTCGCCCTCGATGCGGATCAGGCCTCCGCCATCCCGTCGACGGTAACGGCTCGACTGCTCCCGAAAACGCTGTTCGGAGAACGGTACGTCGCTCTCCAAGCGCCGAAAGGGCCGACGTCGGACCCCATTTCGGCGGGAGACACGATCCAACAGGACGTCAGCGGGAATGCCGTGGAGGTCGGCCAGCTGCTCGACAGCCTGCTGCCGTTGCTCGACGCCGTGCCGCCGGACAAGCTCGCGTCGACGCTCGGTGCGCTGGCCCAGGCACTCGACGGGCGAGGTGAAGTGCTCGGACGCACCATCGACAGACTCGACCGGATCTTCTCGGCTCTGGGAGACGAACTACCGACCCTGCAAGCCGATCTCGCGGACTTCGCCACACTCACCGAGACCTACTCCACCGCTGCACCCGACCTTCTCGACGCTCTCGACAACCTGAGCGTCACGGGAAATACCGTGGTGGAGAAGAAGTCGGCGATCGACACGCTGCTCACCTCCGCCGTCTCGACATCCGGGAGCACTGCCGACCTGCTCGCCGCGAACGCGGAGTCGATCGTGTCGCTCTCGCGGGACACCCGCGGAACGTTCGAACTGCTGGCCGAGTTCTCACCCACCATCCAATGTGCGCTGCCCAAGTTCGCCGCCCTGATCGGCGACGCGGAACGCATTCTCGGAGTGAACGAGGAATACCCGGGGGCTCGCGCGACCGTCAATTTCGTCAATCCTCGCGGCCGCTTTCTGCCCAATCAGGACGAGCCTCGGCTGTTCGACGATCGACCGCCTGCGTGCTACCAGGACGTGACCGCACCGGGACGATTCTTCCCTCAGTATCCCGGCAGCGGCATCAACGACGGCTCGTACCAGCCGCCGTCGCGGAACCCCGGGCCGGCGGAGATCACCTACACGGAAGCTCCGCAGTTCTCCCCCGTGCCGACCGACGCGTCGTACGCAGGGTCGGACATCGAGCGCGACACCCTGGCCGTCGTCTACGGGCAGGGCAGTGGAGTCGAGCCGGAGGACGTGCCGGGGTGGACGACCCTGATCGGAGCACCGGCACTGCGCGGCACCGAGGTGTCCGTGCGCTGAGTCAGCTCGGTTCGATGACCGGCTCGGTGGACCACGGGAACTCGATCCACAGATCGGTTTCCCGCCAGGAGAAGTCGGGCGTGATGATGGTGCGCGGCTTGGTGTAGACGACAGCCGACTTCACCTCTGCTGCATGCTCGTTCAGCAGTCCCACGACGAGCGACAGCGTTCGACCCGAGTCCGCCACATCGTCGACGACCAGAAGCTTCTTGCCGACGATGGCATCCGTGTCGAGCAGAGGAGCCAGAACCACCGGGTCCGGCAGCGTCTCCTCCACCTCCGTGTAGAACTCGACGTTCAGGGTTCCCGCAGCCTTGACGCCCATGGCGTAGGAGAGCGCACCGGCCGGAATGAGTCCACCGCGTGCGACCGCGATGACGATGTCGGGGCGGAACCCACTGTCGACGACAGTGCGCGTCAACTCGCGGGAAGCAGTACCGAACAGGTCCCATGTCATCGTCTCGCGCATGGGAATCGAATCTACCCCGACGGCGCCGTAGCCACCCGACTGTTATCGCGGCCTACCCGTCACGGCCACTCGATCGTCTCCGCAGCCGCGATGTCGTCGATCACCATCGTCACGACGGCTTCGATGGGCGAACCGACTCGTGACAACAACGCCTCGGTCACCACCGCCGACGCCCGGATCGCGGACGCCGACGCCAACCGCGCGATGACGGTCTGCGACTCCCGGTGATCCTCGGGATCCTGACTGTCGTCGTCCGAAGCCTGTCGTTCTGGCTCGGGATGGACACCGAGCGTTCCGAGAACGACGGTCACGACGTCAGACGGGGACACATCCGGGTCACGCGATGCCGCGTCGCGTACCACCGCACCCACATCGTCACCGTCCAGACCGTCCGGATGCGCCGCTTCGAGGAGCAGGCGGAGCATCGCGGCGTATACGTCCTCGACCCGAACGCCCTTCTGCGAGGCCAACTCCGAGACTGCGGCCGACTTCGCGTCGGCATCCTCGTCGCGCAGCGACGCCGACAACCGGGTGATGCCGTCGGCCACATCCTTGGCGGAGGCCGGCCACCGTGCGGGCCAGGTCGTGATGGTCATCGAGGGGTCCTCTCGTCGGGTGCCGTCGACACAATCCCACGACGGTCCGACAGAACGATCACCGACGTTCGAACACTCCGCGGATGTACGCCGCCTGGCCGATGTGCTGCAGGTCGTCGGACACGACGCTGATCAGTCGGACGGCGAGCGTCACGGGTGGGTCCCAGTTCTCGTCGATCACACGGTCGAGGTCCTCTGCTGTGAGCGTGTCGAGGTACTCGACGGTGCGAGCGTGGACCGCGTCGACGTACCCGACGAGGAGGTCAGCGTCGACGTCGACCTTGCCCACGTCCTCCGTCGACTGCCCGTATCCGATGGCGTCGTCGTCGAAGGGGAGGCCGAACCTGTCGTTCCAGCCGTGCGCGGTGTAGACCTGCTCGCTGTCCGCGACGCCGGCGATGTGGTCGTCCTGCACGCGCGCGAGGTGCCAGACAAGCCAGGCGACGGTGTTGGCCTCGGGGTCGATCCGGTACGTCAGCGCCGCGGGGTCCAGCCCGTCCAGAGTCTGGTGCACCGTTTCCTTGATGCGGTCGTACGCGTCGATCAGCACGCCTCTGTGGTCCACCGGTTGTCTCCTTCGTGTCGGTGGCCCCAGTGTGCCCGAGTTCGAGCTCCCTTACCCCTCGCGAGTACGTCGAAAGTGTCGCGAAGCAACCCCCTTTCGCGACACTTCGGACGTACTCGCGGGGTGAGGGTCAGAGGAGTGCGCTGATGTCCGAGGGGAGTTCGGCGGTCGACACCGCACTCTCGGTGGCGACGCCGTTCGCGACGACGATGCGCGATACCCCCGCATCGGACAGCACGTAGAGGTCACCGGTGTTCGAGAACACGACGCCGGTGCCGTACCGCGCACTGGATGACACTGCGCGCGAGTAGAACGGCGTGCCGTCCGGTCCGCTGAGCGTCAGGGTGCTTCCCGACACCGATGCCGTCGTCGTGCCGCTGGTCGCCGAGCCGCCGTCCGCGACGAACGCGCTCGCCGGGGGTGGCGGAGGAGTCGTGCTCGTCGGCGGGGGAGGCGGAGGTGCTGCCGTCGTCGTGGTCGCGGGAGGCGTGGTGGTCGGCGCCGGGGCGACGGTGGTGGTGACGCCCGTCGAGGTCGGAGCAGACGTCGTGGGCGCCGCGGTGGTGGTCGCGGATGCTGCCGGTGCCGTCGTGGTGGTGGTGGTCGACGGAGCGACCCGCGCCGCGGCGAGCGGAGCGGTCGTGGGACCTGTCGTGGTGCCGGTGGTGTCGCAACTCGACGTGACGTTGGACCCCAGCCCGACAATCGAGATGTCGCGTGTCAGAGCGGGCGTCGACACGAAGTTGCCCACCTTCGACACGAGCGTCGCACGGTAGTTCTGAATGACGAACCCGGTATTCGGCGGTACTGCCGTCGTCGGCGCTCCCGGCGGCACATCGACGGTCTGAGTGGTACCACCGAGGAGCCCGGTGGGTGTGAAGACGACTCGATAGCCGTACAGCGGATCACCGGCCGGCCAACTCAGGTTGGCGACCCTGTTGCTTCCCGTTCCCGTCGTGGTGCAGGTGAAGCTCGCCGGTCGGACCATCGTCGCCGCGGTCGGGACGGCCCGGGCTTGCGCAGTGTCGTTCAGGGCTGCCTCGGTCCCTTGGGTCGCCGCGAATCCGGGGACCACCACGACCGCCACCAGTGCTGCCGCGACCCCGGAATGCACTCGATGACGACCGGGCGGGACCGGCGATTCCCTGCGGAGACTTGTCGGCCGTACAACGACGTACAGCAGTGCCGCCGCAGCGAGACCGCCGACGACCCACGCGAACGGTGTGGACAACCAGGACGCTGCGTAGCCCGCGTACGGCACGTGCGCGACGACCCGGTCGACGGAAGACAGGATGTACGGATCAGCGTCCGGTGTGGAGTTGGCGTCACCCTTCAGGATCAGGACGGCGGTCTGACCCTCGGCGAAGTCGACGCGGTCCACGCGGTGAGTGATGCGAGACCCGTCGGAGCGGAGCACGCTGACCACGTCTCCGACCTGAACCTCCACCGCGGACGTCTCACGCGCGAGCGCCAGCGATCCGGTGGGAATCGCCGGTTCCATCGAGCCCGATCGGAAGACCAAGGGTGTCAACGAGAACACGGAGGCGCAAGCCGCGAACACGATGCAGAGGGCGCCGAGCACAGCGGCGACGGTGAGTGCGCGGTCGGCGACCCGGCGCCGCCGATCGGATGTCTCGGACTGGTCAGGCACTTCCCACCCCCGTCGCAGCGAAGGTGAACGTCACGGTGTTGTTGACACCCTGCAGGGTGTTGGCTGCGTTGATCGACAGATCGAACTGCACACACAGCGACTCGGTTGCACCCACAGCCAGCGGGCGTGACGTGGTCAGGACGGGCGTCGTACCACCCGTGCACGTGAGACCGGTCGTGACAGAACTGACGGCGACACCGGTTCCGGCTCTCACCGTGGTGGTCAGGCTGGTCCCGAGGCCACCGGCCGACGTCACCGCTGTGGGGATGTAGGTGAAGGCGATGTTGCCGGCGTTCCGGACGTTCACGAGCGCCGCGGTCGACCTGCCGGGCAGGATGTTTCCCGCGGGCAGTGTGATCGTGGCGGGCGTAGGTGCGCCCTCTGTTCCGTTGACGGTGATGTCCACCGACCCGGTGAGGAACTGGCCGGACGTCGTCGTCGAGGACGTCGACCAGGCGGCGAGGGTCCCGACAGCTCCGAGACCGAACACGAGACCGGACGCCAGGATCGCCCGCACACGGACGCCTGCGGATCCGTCGAGGAAGGCGATCATGACGCGTGTCGCCCGGAGCGTCGTCGGTCGCGCGCTGCCGAGACGAACTGCAGTGCGGCGTACGCGACGAGCAGTGCCGCGCCGATGCCGACGACCGTGGTGCGCGTCTGACCGGTGAGCCAGTTGTTGACGTAGCCGAGGTACGGGATGGCATACCAGACTGCGCCGCGAATCTGGCCCGGCTGCACGACATCCGGGTCGGGCTGCGGATTGTTGTCGCCCTGAGTGGTGTAGACCCGAGCGCCGTCCTTGTCCAGACCGGTCGCGATGATGCGGTGCGTCACGACGTCGGGCTCGCCCGAGCGGATCTGGTACGTGATCGATGATCCGACGCTCAGTTGCTCGCTGGGCTTGACGACGACGAGGGTGCCCGGAGGGTACGTGGGTTCCATCGACTGGGTGAGGATCGTATACGGCTGCGCCCCGGCAACCTTGGGCACGACCACGGCGGCCAGAAGTACACCCACCACGCCGATCAGCAGCACCCAGGACAGAACGGTGCCGATCCACCACAACGGACCGGTGCGGCGTTCGGTCGCGTCCTCGTGTGTCGTCATCGTGTCTGCTCCACTGCGAAGGCGAAGCGGTGGGTGTAGGCCACCGCGCTGGTCGACGTGACCTGAGTGAGAGTCGTTCTGATACACCAGGTCTGACTCGCACCCTTGGCAAGGCTCTGCCATACCGGGGCAACCGCGGTGGTCGGAGCGGACGTCGTGAAGGTTCCGAAGGCCGTCCCCATCGGAGTGGTCGCGGAGCACGTGGCGCCAGAGGACAGCACCGCGCCGGCGAGGGACACCGTCGCGGCGGCGTTCGCCGTGGAGACGGCCGGGCCCGCAGCGGACAACCGGAAGCGCAGCGGGGTATCACCGGTGTTGGTGATCACCAGCGGCGCCTGCACAGCCTCGTTCAGAGCCACCGGGTTCTTGGTCAGTTCGCTGAACACGTAGTCCGACCCGGACGGCGATCCGGCGGCCAGTGACAACGTTCCGGTCCGAACGGTCGCACCGGCCACCGTGACGTCGTCACGCCAGAGCGCCCCGGTGCTCTGCACCGAGCCGAACACCAGGGCGGCGGCCCCCACGACCGCCGCCCCGAGCCACACTTTCCGCGGCACGTCAGTTCACCTCGCTGGATGGGTGTTCGGAATCAGGCAAATCGGCGCGTCAGGGAGCAGTCGTGCGGGCGGCCTGCTGCAGGTTGATCCGAAAGGCGGACAGGTTCACCGAGTCCTCGGTTCCCACCTGGTTCGGCGTCGTCTCGACGAACGTGACGGTCACCGTGACATCGACGAGGCGGTTGTTGTCCGCCTCCGTGATCTGGTTGTTGGCGAGGGGAGTGCCGTTGTACGTACTGACCAACGACACCGGGGTGTTCGTCGGGGTCAGTTCGCCACTGCGCTGGATGCTCTGAGCATCCGCGGCGATGGTCGCACGGAGATTCTCGCCGTCAGCGAGTACTCGGTACTGCGCCTTGTACTGGAGGACGTCGCCCGGAACCATCCGGAACGTGGCGATGTCGAGGGGTCCCGGCGTCTTGACCGGACCCGGCGAGACGTCGGTCCACACACCTGCGGCAACCGGCGAGATGTCCAGGTTGCCGGCCGTGATGGTGCCGCCTTGGACGGTCTCGGCGTCACTCCACAGCGCGTAGCTACCTGCGCCACCGAGCAGGAGGATTCCGGCGGCACCCGCAGCGAGGGCACCCTTCGTGGTCTTGTTCATGGGTTTCACTTCCGTCGTTGTCCTCCACGCCGGACATCGGCGCGGTACAAACCATTACTTCGCGAACTGATTACCCATTCGTTACACGACCCAAAGCGGATGGGAACCGTCGCGAAGACTGTCGAAGAATGCGCAGATCGTCGCTCCGAGAGTCGACTTCACGTCGTTCCGGTCGGCAATCGGGCCTCGCACCTGCCGTTTGTCGTCCATTGATGACCATTCTTTATTAGACGCCAAAATGGCGTCGCAGTGCAGGAATTGCCTCCATTGTCGATCCATCCGGCCGATACGTGCCCTGCAGAAAACTTGAATATTGTTTCGAGATTCACGGTTTCGGGCATGAACCGGCCGTCGAACCCCCTCGAGAAGGACCCTCATGACACCTGACATCACTGCCGCGACGCCCTCGTCGGACGTGGCCCGGCCGAGCTCCGTGTGGCTCGTCGTACTGAGCGCGATCGTGGCGGTGGTCGGTGGATTCCTCGGCTCGGGCGCCGTCGTCGGCACACCGATCGCGGAGGCAGCGGACGGTGCGCTCAGCGCCACCGCAACTCTCGTCGCTCCCGCCGGACCGGCGTTCTCCATCTGGTCGGTCATCTACCTCGGACTGATCGCTTACGCCGTCTGGCAGGCACTGCCCGCCCAGCGTCGGTCGGAGCGGCAGCGAGCACTTCGTGTGCCCATCTCCGTGACGATGCTGCTGAATGCCGCCTGGATCACGGTCGTGCAGTTCGGGCAGGTGTTCCTGAGCGTCGTCGTGATCGTGGCACTCCTCGCGAGTCTCGCGTTCGTCTTCGCTCGACTGATCGCGGCGCCTCGAACGACCGCGGTCGACACGGTGATCACCGACGGAACCATGGGCCTGTACCTGGGCTGGGTATCCATCGCGACAGTGGCGAACATCAGCGCGTGGTTGACCTCGATCGGAGTCGAGTCCGCCGCCACCGTGTGGGCAGTCGTCGTGCTGGTCGTCGCGGCGGCCGTCGGACTGTTCCTCGCAACGGTGTCCGCGGGCCGCATCGCGCCTGCTCTGTCGTTGTCGTGGGGTCTCGGCTGGGCAGCGCAGGGACGCCTGTCCGGAGAAGTCCTGAACACCACGGTCGGGTGGACGGCCGCGGCGGCTGCGATCGTGGTCCTCGTCGGCACGATCGCCGTGCGGGTGCGGCGCACCGCGACCTCACACTGACGTTTGTGCGGTAGCCGGGGCGTCACCCCGGTCGATACAGATCCTGAATCGCTGTAGTGCAAATTTGACTTGGACTTGTATGACTGAGGGTCCTAACGTCAGTCGCACACGCACCACAGCGAGAAGGGCTGATCCACTGATGACTGCAACGGTGACGACGACCGCTCCCCTCACCGGGGAACTGATCATCGCCGGGTCCACCGTCCCCGGCACCGGCAAGACGATTCACGGCATCGATCCCTCCACCGGCGCGAGCCTCGAGCCCGCGTATCGACACGGCGCACTGGCCGACGTCGACGCAGCGTGCGCCGCCGCGGAGCAGGCCTTCGACGAGTATCGCTCCACGACGTCCGAGGCACGCGCACAGTTCCTCGATGCGATAGCCGACAACATCGAGGCACTGGGCGAGACGCTGATCGAGCGAGCGGTGGCCGAATCCGGTCTCCCCCTCGGCCGCATCACGGGCGAGGTCGGGCGCACCAGCGGTCAACTCCGCCTGTTCGCCTCGGTGCTGCGCGAGGGCAGCTGGAACGGCGCCCGGATCGACCCGGCCGTGCCGGACCGCACTCCCCTGCCTCGCGCCGACATCCGCCAGCGCATGGTCTCGCTCGGTCCCGTCGTCGTGTTCGGCGCCAGCAACTTCCCGCTGGCGTTCTCCGTCGGCGGCGGTGACACCGCATCGGCTCTGGCCGCGGGCTGCCCCGTCGTCGTCAAGGCACACGACGCCCACCCCGGTACGTCCGAGTACGTGGGGCGCGCCATCACCGAGGCGGCGGCCGCCACCGGAATGCCCGCCGGTGTCTTCTCCCTCGTCTACGGCGACGGACCCACCATCGGGACCGCATTGGTCACCGACCCCCGGATCAAGGCCGTCGGATTCACCGGATCACGTTCGGGTGGAACAGCTCTGGTACGCGCCGCTGCCGGTCGACCCGAACCGATCCCGGTCTACGCCGAGATGAGCTCCATCAATCCCGTCTTTCTCTTTCCCCACGCGCTCGAGACGCGCGCAGCGGACCTCGGCCGTGCGTTCGTCGGTTCGCTGACGCTGGGATCCGGCCAGTTCTGCACCAACCCCGGCCTCGTCATCGCTCAGGACGGCCCCGGCCTGGACGCGTTCGTCGCAGCCGCCGCCGACGCAGTCGCCGAGAGCGCCCCGGCGACCATGCTGACCCCGAACATCGCGGCCAGCTACGGCAAGGGTGTCGAAGCGCTCGGCTCCGCCGCCAGCGAGGTCGCGCGCGGCCGTACGACCGATGCGCCGAACGCCGGCCGCGCAGCGCTCTTCAGCACCGACGCCACGACCTTCCTCGGACAGGACGTGCTGCAGGCGGAGGTCTTCGGCGCATCCGGACTCGTCGTCCGCTGCGCCTCGGCCGAGCAGGTCACCGCGGTGGCTCGCGCGCTCGAAGGCCAGTTGACCGCCACCATCCATGCCGACGCAGCCGACTACGCCGATGCCGGCCGTCTGCTCCACGTCCTCGAGCTCAAAGCCGGACGCATCCTCTTCGACGGATGGCCCACGGGCGTCGAGGTGGGTCACGCCATGGTCCACGGCGGCCCCTACCCGGCGACGTCGGACTCACGGTCGACGTCCGTCGGATCGCTCGCCATCGAGCGCTTCCTCCGACCCGTCGCCTACCAGGACGTTCCCACCGCCCTGCTTCCCAGCGCCATCGCCGACGGCAACCCCGACGGCATCTGGCGCCGCATCGACGGCCAACTCTCCCGCGACTGACCACCCAGTACCTCACTTCCCGCATCACCCGGCCGGCCTCCGGCCTTCCCGCTCCACACCGACCGGCCTCCGGCCTTCCCGCACCCACCCCACTTCTCGTACACCAGGAGATCTCATGCTCGACGGCGTCCTCTTCTTCCCCGTCACCCCCTTCACCGACTCCGGCGAGGTGGATCACACGCTGCTCGCGGAACACATCGCCAAGGGTGTCGACGCCGGCCCCGGCGGCGTGTTCATCGCCTGCGGCACCGGCGAATTCCATGCTCTCGAGACCGTGGAGTTCGGCGAGATCGTCGCCACCGCCGTGCGCACCGTGGCGGGACGGGTTCCCGTCTACGCCGGGGCCGGCGGTTCCGTCGCCCAGGCGAAGATGTTCGCCCGGACCGCTCGCGACAACGGCGCCGACGGTCTCCTGCTGCTGCCGCCGTACCTGGTGACGATGCCGCAAGCAGGCCTCGTCGAGTACACCCGCCAGGTCGCGTCCGAGACCGACCTGCCCGTGATCGTCTACAACCGCAGCAACGCGCGCTACGACGAGGCGTCCGCCGTCGAGGTCGCACACTTCCCCACCGTCGTCGGATTCAAGGACGGCACAGGCGATCTCGATCGTGTGTCACGCATCGTCCGCGCAGTCCAGGATTCCCTCGCTCCCACCGGCAAGGCATTCCAGTTCTTCAACGGCCTCCCCACCGCGGAGGTGTCGCAGCAGGCCTACCGCGCCATCGGCGTCACGCTCTACTCGTCGGCGACGTTCGCCTTCGCTCCCGAGCTCGCCCTGGCGTTCTACACCTCGCTCGAGAACGGCGACGACGACCTGACCGACGCTCTGCTGCGCGACTTCTTCCACCCACTGGTGCGGTTGCGCGACTCGGTCCCCGGCTACGCCGTCTCGCTGATCAAGGCGGGCGTCACGCTGGAAGGTGTTGCCGCCGGCCCTGTTCGCGCTCCCCTCGTCGACGCCGCCCCGGCGGACGTCGAGACGCTTACCGCGATCATCGCCGCGGGCCGCGCCGTTCTCGCCGACGCACTCGCTGCGGACTCGGTCACCAAGGAGGCCGTGCACTCGTGACCGGACGCATCGCCTCTGTCATCGTCACACCGGTCGCGTTCGCCGACCCGCCGCTCCTCAACACCGTCGGTGTCCATCAGCCGTTCGCCCTTCGGGCGATCGTGCAGGTGCGTACCGACGACGGGATCGTCGGTCTCGGTGAGACCTACGCGGACACCGCACATCTCGTGCGGCTGAACGCGGCGGCAGAGGCGATGCGCGGTGTCGACGTCTTCGCGCTGAACGTCCTGCGCACCGTGATCGACGACTGCCTCGCCGGCCTGTCGGTGACGGGCGGTGACGGCGTTGCCGGAATGATCACGACCGCCAGCACCACCGACCGCGTCTTCTCGCCCTTCGAGGTCGCCTGTCTGGACATTCAGGGCAAGACCCTGGGCCGACCCGTGTCGGATCTGCTCGGTGGATCCGTGCGGGACACTGTGCCGTTCAGCGCTTACCTGTTCTACAAGTGGGCAGCGCATCCGGGCGCGGAGGACGACCGGTGGGGTGCCGCACTCGATCCCGACGGGATCGTGCGCCAGGCCCGGACGATGATCGAGCAGTACGGCTTCGGTGCGATCAAGCTGAAGGGTGGGGTGTTCCCACCCGACCAGGAAGTCGCGGCGATGGTCGCGCTACGCGAGGCCTTCCCTCACCTCCCCCTGCGACTCGACCCCAATGCGGCGTGGACCGTCGACACCTCGATCGAGGTGGCGTCGGCTCTGAACGGCGTCGTCCAGTACCTCGAAGATCCGACTCCCGGCCTCGACGGCATGTCCGAGGTCGCCCGCAAGGCCCCGATGCCGTTGGCCACCAACATGTGTGTCGTGGCCTTCGATCAGCTCGAGCCGTCGGTTCGACGTGACTCCGTGGGCGTCGTCCTCTCGGATCACCACTACTGGGGCGGCCTGCAACGGTCGCGTCTGCTGGCAGGTATCTGCGACACGTTCGGACTCGGCCTGTCGATGCATTCGAACTCGCACCTGGGCATCTCTCTCGCCGCGATGGTGCACCTCGCAGGCGCCACGCCGAATCTCACGTACGCCTGCGACACACACTGGCCGTGGAAGACCGAGGACGTCGTGGTCCCGGGCGTTCTGCGCATCGAGAACGGCGCCGTCGCAGTTCCTACCGGGCCGGGACTCGGTATCGAGCTCGACCAGGACGCCCTCGCCGCGTTGCACCAGCAGTACCTCGACTGCGGGATCAGGGATCGTGACGACACCGGCTACCGACAGAGTCTCGAACCCGACTTCGTCAATTCTTCTCCGCGATGGTGACCGGCCGTTCACACGGTCGGCTATCTTGAGCCGATGTTCTCGCTCTCGCGCCTGACGTGCTTCATCGCCGTTGCGGAGGAGCTGCACTTCGGCCGCGCCGCAGAGCGGCTCCACATGACGCAACCGCCGCTGAGCCGACAGATTCAACAGCTCGAAAGCGAGCTCGGCGTCCAACTGATCGACCGGACATCCCGCTCGGTGACACTGACCGCCGCCGGCCTCGCGTTCCTTCCCGACGCCCGCCGCATCGTCCGGCTGGCGGAGAGCGCTGCGCTGACCGTCAAGCGCGTCCCGGAAGGTGACCTGGGAACAGTGGTCATCGGATTCACCGCGGCGTCGGCCCACGCCGTCCTGCCGCGGCTGCTCGCCGACGTCCGCGACACCCTTCCCGACGTCGAACTCGTTCTGCGCGAGATGGTCTCGTCCATCCAGATCGACGCACTGGCCAGCGGTGAGCTCGACCTCGGGCTGGTCCGTCCCACGGTGACCCGTCCCGGAATCACGACGCGGCCCATCCACCGTGAAGCGCTCGTCGCCGCGATCCCCGAGGGTCACGAACTTCTCGACGTCGAACGCCTCGCGGTGACCCACTTCGAGGATCAGCCGGTGATCATGTATTCACCCGTCGACGCCCGGTATTTCCACGAGCTGCTCATCAGCACCTTCACCGTCGCCGGCGTGTCTCCCCGCTACGTGCAGTACGTGACGCAGGTGCACACCATGCTGATGCTGGTGAGTTCCGGGCTGGGGTGCGCGCTGGTTCCGGCGTCGGCACGCACGATGCACACCGAGGGTGTGGTGTTCCGCGAACTCCGATCCAGCACCGAGAAGCCCGTACGGCTCAATGCCGCATGGCGTCACGACGCGACGAACCCCGCCCTGCACCGGGTGCTGGGCGACGTCGCCGCCGTGACGCAGCTCTAGCGGGCGACCTCGACGGGCGGCTTGACCGCCACGACGGGGCAATGCGCGTCGAGAAGCACGCGCTGGGACAGGCTGCCCAGCAACAGCTTTCCGACGGGCGACCGGCGTCGCACTCCGATGACCAGGATCTCGACGTCCGGCTCGTACGACATGTCGACCAGGTTGTCGGCATGCGATCGGCCGGGAACCAGGTCGGCCACGCGCACCGCGATACCGTCGGCACCCGAGTCGGTCCGGGCGGCCATGATCTGCTCGTCCACCGACGACCGGTCGCCGTCGACCACGACGGTCACGTCGGTACCGCGCATGACGGCCTCGCGGAACGCGAACGGCAACGCATTGCGGTCCTCGACGGTGTCCGCGTATCCCACGACGACGCTCATGAGGTCTCCTTCTGTCCGGGCTGGAAGACCGGCGTCACGAGCGTGCCGTCGGCGAGGAACGAGTGAAGATTGTCGAGGGTCAGAGCTTCCATCGCCGCACGTGTCTGCACGGTCGCGCTGCCGATGTGCGGAAGAAGGACGACGTTGTCGAGGCGTCGGAGCGCTTCGGGGACCTCGGGTTCGTGGGCGAACACGTCCAGGCCGGCACCGGCCAGACGCCCGCTCTGCAAGGCGTCCACGAGGGCGTCCTCGTCGACGACGCTGCCGCGCGCGACGTTGACGAGGTATCCGTCGGGGCCCAGCACGTCGATGGTGTCCTTGTCCACCAACTGCTGGGTGTCCGGGCCGCCTGCGGCCGCGACCACCAGAACATCCACTGCCGCAGCGAGTTCGCGGGGCGAGGAGTAGTAGTCGTACGGGCTGCCGTCGACCACGTTTCGATTGTGGTAGCTGATACTGCACCCGAACGCGTCCAGGCGATGCGCGATGGCACCGCCGATCCGGCCCAGGCCCAGAATGCCGACTCGCGAGCCGCTCACCTGGCGCGCGAGCGGGGGCATGGGCTTCGTCGTCCACTCGCCGGCGCGCACGTAGCGGTCCGCCGCGGAGAACCCCCGCATCGTGTCGATGAGCAGCCCCAGCGCGGTGTCCGCGACGGCGTCGGTCAGGACGTCGGGTGTGTTGCTGACACCGATGCCGAGGCGACGAGCCTCGTCGGCGTCCGTGCCGTCGTATCCGACACCGAAATGCACGATCGCTCGCAGACCCGGCAGGAGTCGCATCAGGCCGGCGTCGACACCGACCCGGCCGGACGTGACCACGGCGCGGACCCGGTCGGCGTGCTGCTCGAGGAAGGCGTCGCGGCCGTCGTCCGGCAGAACGAGCGCACCGCCGGCGCTGAGCGCCTCCATCAGAGACGGCTTCAGTCCGCCTACCCGCAGAACATCGGAATAACGCTGCGCGTCAGCCGAACTCGGTGAGCCACCGTCGGTCATGCCGCCTCCTTCGCCAGTGCGCCGACCGTCGGGTGTGACGGCCTTCGTCCGGGTCATCGTATGCCCGGCGACGAATACCGGTCCAACACGCAATTAGCATGGATCAATACTCATCCAGCATTGATATGATCGCCGCGTGTGATGCAGCAGGTCAGAGCCTCGACGCTGTGACACGGACCGCACGGGAAGGCCGTGACGACGTGAAAATCCGCTCTCAACTGCGATTTTGCGGGTCGTCCGCTGTTGACGCTCACCGGCCACCCTCCTACCGTGTGTCTACCGTCACAGGCGGCAACGAACCCGCAACGCCTTTCTCGACCGGCCTCCGGCCTCCACGCCCCAGCGCGCGTCGACAGCCCCGACAGCACGCGCTAGGCAGAGCCCCACTCAGCTTGGAGAATTCATGAGATCCACCCGCGCCACATCTCTGGTGTCGGTGCTCGCTGCGTCGGCATTCCTGACCGGATGCACAGTCGCCAACTCGGACAGCGGCGATGCCGCAAGCCCGGACACCGTCCGGATCGTGCTGCCCCAGGAGCCCCCGACACTCGAGCCGTGCGACGTCTCCCTCACCGCCATCGGTGTGGTCGTGCGCTCCAACATCACCGAGCCCATGATCGAGCGTGACCCCACATCGGGTGACCTCGAACCGAAGCTGGCCACCTCCTGGGAGCGGACGTCCGACACGGAGTGGACCATCCGGTTGCGTGACGACGTCACCTTCAGCGACGGATCCACCTTCGACTCCGAGGACGCCAAGGTGTCCATCGAGCGAGCCGTGAACTCGGACCTGGCCTGCAACGTCGAGGGCTACGTCTTCGGCGACGACGATCTGACCGTCACGGCGCTCGACCCGACCACCGTGACGGTCGCCTCGCCGGCGCCGGACCCCATCCTCCCGCTGCGCCTGTCGTTCATCGAGATGGTGACCAGTGAGGTCGGCGACGCCGAGCGCACCCGTGAACCCATCGGCACCGGCCCCTACCGCATCGATTCGTGGGACTACGGGCAGCGACTGTCCCTGGTGCGCAACGACTCCTACTGGGGAGAGGAGCCCGAGTTCACCCGCGCGGTCTACCAGTGGCGCACCGAGGGTTCCGTGCGCGCAGCCATGGTGACCAACGGCGAGGCCGACATCGCCACCGGCCTCGGCCCCGAGGACGGCGCCGGCGACCTCGGTGTCGCCTTCCCGAACAACGAGACGACGGCACTGCGCATGCAGGCCACGACGCCGCCGCTGGACGACCAGCGTGTGCGGGAAGGCATCAACTACGCCATCAACCGCTCCGGCATCGTCAAGGCGCTGTTCCGCGGAATGGGTTCGCCTGCAGCACAACTGATCGCGGACGGCGTCGTCGGCTATAACGACGAGTTGACGCCGTGGCCGTACGACATGGAGAAGGGCAAGGCGCTGATCGACGAGGCTCGCTCCGACGGTGTTCCCGTCGACACCGAGATCCGCCTCATCGGCCGCACCGGGCAGTTCCCCAAGATCAACGAAACCGTCGAGGTCATCCAGAACGCACTCGCCGGCATCGGCCTGAACGTGAAGATCGAGATGAAGGACACCGCGGCCACCGCGGAGTTCCAGGAACGCCCGTTCCCGAACGTCGGGCCGTACCTGCTGGTGATCCAGCACGGCAACCAGGCAGGCGACGCCGCGTTCACGATGGACCAGTACATGAGGAGCGACGGCTTCCAGAGCTCCTACGGCACAACCGGTTTCGACGAAGGTATCGACGAGGCCGAGGCACTCACGGATGAGCAGCGTCAGGATGCGTTCGCCGGGTTGTTCGCACGCGAACCCGAGGAGATCACGCAGATGGCGTACATCGCCCACATGAACGGTGTGTTGGCCAAGGACCCGCGCATCGACTACACCCCCGATTCCGCCACCGTCGACGAGATGCGACTGGCCGAGATGACTCGGAGTTCCGATGCGACCGACTAGCCCCACCCGCCAGCAGCCCACCTCCGGAAGGGTGTGACCGCCATGTTCGCTTTCCTTCGACGACGCGTCTACACCAGCCTCGTACCCCTGCTGGTCGTCCTGATCGGCGTCTTCTTCCTGGCCCGACTTACCGGCGACCCCACCAGTCTCTACCTGCCGGAGTCGGCCACCCCCGCCCAACGCGAGGCCTTCGCCGCGCAGAACGGCTTCGACCAGTCCGTGTGGACGCAGATGGCCGACTACTTCGGCGGCGTCCTGCATCTCGATTTCGGCGAGTCACTGCGCACCGGTGAAGCCGCGTCGACGATGGCTCTGCGAGCCTTCCCCGCGACGCTGCAGCTCGCGTTCGTGACGATGCTGCTCGCCGTGATCGGTTCCATCGTCATCGGCTGCTGGGCCGCTTACCGTCCCAACTCGATCGCCGATCGCTTCTCGAGTCTGCTGTCGATGACCGCGGCCAGCATCCCGGACTTCTGGTTCGCCATCACCGGCGTCTGGATCTTCGCCGTCGTGCTCGGTGTCCTGCCGACCTCCGGAACCGGCGGCGCCGCCGCCTGGATCCTGCCGATCGCGACCCTGCTGATCCGTCCGCTGGGCGTGCTCACCCAGGTCGTCCGCGGAGCGATGGTGTCCGCCCTGTCCGCACCGTACGTCCGGCTGGCACGGAGCAAGGGCGCCGGCGACCTGCGCGTCGTCACCCATCACGCCCTGCGTAACGCCGCCGCTCCGGCCCTGACCGTCGCCGGTGACCTCACCGTCGGCCTGGTCAACGGCGCGGTCGTGGTCGAGGCCATCTTCGGATGGCCCGGCATCGGAAAGCTGATGATCGACGCGATCCTGCAGCGAGACTTCGCCGTTCTCCAAGCGGCCGTGCTGCTGACGGCCATCAGCATCTTCGTTCTGAACATCGTCATCGACGCGTGCTACGCACTCCTCGACGCACGAGTTCGCGACAAGGCAAAGGTCTGAGGAGGCCGTCATGACACTCGAAGCAAGCAAGGACAGCTCGGGAATCCCGGTTCCTCCGGTGCTCCCCCCGGGCCCCGATCCACAGTCCGCGGCGCCGTCGCGCACCACCACGATGCCGCTGTGGAAATTGCTCCTGCGTGACCGCGTCGCCACCATCGCAGCCGGCATCCTGATCCTGGTGTTCCTCACCGCGATCTTCGGCCCGATGGTCGTCTCCGACGCCGCCACCCGGCAGGACCTCGACCGCTCCAACCTGGCACCGTTCTCGATGAGCACCGGCTTCATGAACATCCTGGGCACCGACCCCCTCGGTCGCAGCATGCTCGCCCGGTTGATCCTCGCGAGCCGCACCACCCTGTCGGTCGCCGTACCCGCCGTGATCCTGTCGGGCATCATCGGCTCCGTCATCGGAATGTGGGCCGGCTACCACCGCGGATGGCGCGAGACCACCGCGATGCGCGTCGCCGACGTCATCATGAGCTTCCCGTCCCTGCTCATGGCCGTGGTCGTGCTCTACGTCTTCTCCCCCAGCGCCGCCAACATCGTGCTGATCCTGACCATCACCCGCATCCCGATCTACCTGCGCACCGCCCGTGCCGAGAGTGCCGAGCTGCGCTCCCGCGTGTTCGTCGACGCGGCCCGCACGTTCGGCGCCGGCAGCGGCGCGGTGATCCGTCGTCACGTCGTACCGATCCTGTTGCCGACGCTGCTCACCGTCGCCACGCTCGACTTCTGCTTCGTGATGCTCGCCGAGTCGTCCCTGAGTTTCCTCGGTATCGGCATCCAGCCGCCCGACATCAGCTGGGGCCTGATGGTCTCGCAGGGCCGCACCTACCTGCAGAGCGCCTGGTGGCTGTCGTTCTTCCCCGGCCTCGCCATCGTCATCACGACGGTGTCCGCGACCGTGCTCGCCGCGTGGGCACGCATCGCCACCGACCCGGCGCAGCGCTGGCGCCTCACCCTCCCGCGTTCGAAGAGAAAGGCACGCCGATGAGTGCTCCCGCTCTCGCCCGCACCGCGCTCGACGTCGACAACCTGACCGTCGAGATCCGCACCCCGTCCGGCACCGTCCGCGCCGTCGACGGAGTCTCCTTCAGCGCGAAACGTGGTCGCACGTTGGCACTGCTGGGAGAGTCCGGCTGCGGCAAGTCGATGACCGCCCAGGCCCTCGTGGGTCTGCTCGAACCCATTGCCGACGTCGTCGACGGAACCGTGATGCTCGGCGACACCGACCTGGTCACGGCCAGCTCCAAGACCCGCCGCCGCATCGCCGCGACCGAGCTCGCCATCGTCTTCCAGGACGCACTGACAGCGCTGAACCCGGTCTACACCGTCGGCACGCAGTTGGCGGAACCGTTCCGCATCCACCGCGGTATGTCCGCCAAAGCGGCTCGCGTCGAAGCGATCTCGTTGATGGAACGCGTGGGCATCCCCGAGCCCGAGTCACGCGCGGACTCCTACCCCCACCAGTTCTCCGGCGGTATGCGGCAGCGTCTGCTCATCGCCATGGCCGTGGCCCTGGGTCCGACGGTGCTTCTGGCCGACGAGCCCACCACCGCCCTCGACGTCACCGTGCAGGCGCAGATCATGTCCCTGCTGCGCGACCTGCGCACCGAGCACGACATGGCCGTCATCCTCATCACGCACGATCTCGCCCTCGTCGCGGAGGAAGCCGACGACGTCGCCGTGATGTACGCGGGAACCGTCGTCGAAACGGGACCCGTCGCCGAGGTGTTCGGCGATCCGAAGCATCCCTACACCAAGGGGCTACTGGACTCCGTGCCCGTCGCCACCGTGCGCGGCGAGCACCTCAAGTCCATCGGCGGCACCCCGCCGGACCTTCACTCCATTCCTAGCGGCTGCGTCTACCAGGCCCGCTGCCCCATCGCTCGCGCCGTCTGTGTCGCGGAGCGTCCCGAACTGCGCTCCGCCGGCGATGTCCGGTGGACCGCATGCCATTTCCCCGAGGAGGTGTCCGGTGTCCGTTACGACGACAGTGGAGAGTGAGGCCGCGGCCACGCAGGCCGCACCGTTGCTCGAGGTCCGTGGAGTGTCCAAGACGTTCGATGTCGCGGCCGGCAGCGGAGGCCACAAGAAGCTGCGCGCACTCGACGGCATCGACCTGACGCTGCGCCGAGGCGAAACACTGGGACTGGTCGGTGAATCCGGCTGCGGCAAGTCCACTCTCGCGCGCACGCTGATGATGCTCGAGCGCCCCGATACGGGCACCGTGTCCTGGGACGGCGTCGACCCGTTCAGTCTCAAGGGCAAGGAGCTGCTGGCGTGGCGTCGGCGGATCCAGATGGTGTTCCAGGACCCGTACGGCTCCCTGAACTCCCGCATGTCGGCCGCCGAGATCATCTCCGAGCCCTGGCATACGCACCGCACGATGTACAAGACCAAGCGCGACCGCGCCGCCCGCGTCCGTGAACTGCTGCACCTGGTCGGACTTCGTCCCAGCGACGAGCACCGCTTCCCGCAGGAGTTCTCCGGTGGTCAGCGCCAGCGACTCGGCATCGCCCGAGCCCTGGCACTCGACCCGAGTGTCGTCGTGTGCGACGAGCCCGTCTCGGCTCTCGACCTCTCGGTCCAGGCGCAGGTACTCAACCTGCTGTCCGACCTGCAGAAGGAACTGGGCATCAGCTACGTCTTCATTTCGCACGACCTGTCGGTGGTGCGGCACGTCGCCGACCGAGTCGCCGTCATGTACCTCGGCCGCATCATCGAAACCGGACCGACAGACGACGTCTTCGACCATCCCACGCACCCGTACACCGAGGCACTGATGTCGGCAGCCCCGACGCTGGATCCCTCGACCCGGCGTTCGCGCATCCTCCTGGAGGGCGAGGTACCGTCGCCTCTGAACCCGCCGTCGGGCTGCCGTTTCCGCACGCGCTGCGCTCACGCGACGGACGTCTGCTCGACGGGCATTCCCCCGACGGTCGGCCGTCTCGGGAACCTGCACATCGCGGAATGCCACCACCCCAGATCGGACGCCTTGCCCGTATGACCGGAATCGAATGGACGATTGTCGGGCTCGCCGTGTTCGTCGCGTCCTGCCTGCAATCGTCCATAGGTTTCGGTATGGGAATGGTCGCGGCACCGATCCTCGCGATCATCGACCCACGGATGGTGCCCGGCACGCTCATCCTGCTGGCCACGGCGCTGACCGCATTGGTCGTTCTGCGCGAGCGGACCAGCCTGGACGTGCGCGGCGCCGGCTGGGCACTGCTCGGTCGCGTACCGGGAGTGATCGCAGGCGCCGCGCTGTTGGTCGTGCTTCCAGATCGCGGCCTGTCGATCATGCTCGGCGCCGTCGTCCTCTTCGGAGTGGTCACCACCTCGATCGGCTGGTCACCGGCACCCCGACGCGGCTCGCTGATGACGGCGGGTGCGGCATCCGGACTGCTCGGAACCGCCACGTCCATCGGTGGACCGCCGATGGCATTGATCTGGAGCGGAAGCACCGGAGCGACACTCCGCAGCACCATGAGCGGCTTCTTCCTCGTCGGCTCGATCATGTCCCTGGCCGCGCTCGGTATTACCGGGTCCCTGTCGGCGCGGTCCTTCGTCGCCTGCGCTCTGCTGCTGCCCGTCGTGGCGCTGGGCTATGTGGCGTCGCGGTGGGTGAATCGGGTGTTGGACAAGCGCCGGCTCCGGCTGGTGTCCATCGTCGTCTCGGCCGGCGGAGCACTCGTTCTACTGGTCGATGCGCTGGTGTGACAGTGCGCCCTGTGCGGTGAGCACCCTTCGTGGTGAGCGCACACCCTCTACGGCCGGCTGCACAGGGTGTGCGCTTCCTGGCGGGGGTGTGCGCTCCATCCGCGCAGCGCCATCTGCGAGTGAGGACCGCTGGGGCCGGCTGGACGAGGTGTGCACCTCACGGCGGGTAGCGCGCTCCTCCGACGCAGCACTCCTTTGCGAGCGCACACCTGCTGTGGTGAGCGCACATCCCCTACGGCCGGCTGCACAGGGTGTGCGCTTCACGGCAGGGGTGTGCGCTCCATCCGCGCAGCGCGCGACCCAGCGGCTGCACCACAGTCCTCGCGAGCGCACACCTGCTGTGGTGAGCGCACACCCGCTACCGCCGGCTGCACTGGGTGCGCACCTCTCGGCAAGTGTGTGCACACTACTTCCAGGCCGCCAAACCGATACCCGCTGAGCATCGCAGCATCCACAAATAGTCTTGGACGGGAATGGATCGCGGGTCTTAACCTTCTTCTGTGAGCACCGCCACCGAAACTCCTCGTACCCGTAGCGCCACGCCTGTCGTCACTGAGATGCGGGTGATTCCCCTCGCCGGCCACGACAGCATGCTGCTCAATCTCAGTGGCGCGCATGCACCGTTCTTCACTCGCAACCTGGTGGTCCTCACCGACTCCGACGGCCGTACCGGTGTCGGTGAGGTACCCGGCGGGGAACCGATCCGGCGTTGCCTCGAGGATGCTCGCTCCCTCGTCGAAAATGCATCGGTGGGTAACTATCACGCGGTCCTCAACTCCATGAGGCATGCGTTCGCCGACCGCGACTCCGGCGGACGCGGTGCCCAGACCTTCGATCTCCGGATCGCGGTGCATGCCGTCACCGCGGTGGAGAGCGCCCTGCTCGATCTTCTCGGTCAACACCTCGGCGTCAGTGTCGCTGCCCTGCTGGGCGACGGCCGCCAGCGCGACAAGGTGCAGGCGCTGGGCTACCTCTTCTTCATCGGCGACCGCACCAAGACCGACCTCGCGTACCGCGCCCCATCGGACGAGAGCAGTTCCGCCGACAACTGGTCCCGCATCCGGCACGAGGAAGCCCTGACGCCCGATGCCGTCGTCGCGTTGGCCGAAGCCGCACAGGCGAAGTACGGGTTCCAGGACTTCAAGCTCAAGGGCGGCGTACTCCCCGCAGCGCAGGAAGCCGACGCGGTCCGTGCGCTCGCGGAACGATTCCCCTCCGCCCGCATCACCCTGGACCCTAATGGCGGATGGCTCCTGAAGGACGCGATCGAGACCTGCCGTGGTCTGCGGGACGTCCTCGCCTACGCGGAGGATCCCGTCGGGCCCGAGGGCGGCTTCTCCGGCCGCGAGGTGATGGCGGAGTTCAAGCGCGCCACAGGCCTTCCGACCGCCACCAACATGATCGCCACCGACTGGCGCGAGATGGGGCACACGATCCGGTCCGGCGCCGTCGACATCCCGCTGGCGGACCCGCACTTCTGGACGATGAACGGATCGGTCCGCGTCGCGCAGCTGTGCGATGCCTGGGGCCTGACGTGGGGGTCGCACTCCAACAACCACTTCGACGTTTCCCTCGCCATGTTCACCCACGTCGCCGCCGCAGCACCGGGTGACATCACGGCAATCGACACACATTGGATCTGGCAGGACGGACAGCGGATCACCACGAATCCGTTCACCATCGACGGTGGTTACCTGACCGTTCCCGAAACACCGGGGCTCGGCGTGGAACTCGACATGGAGCGCGTCGAGGCAGCACGCGAGCTGTACGAACGCGAAGGGTTGGGCGCCCGCGACGACGCCAGGGGAATGCAGTTCCTCATCCCGGACTGGACGTTCGACAGCAAGCGACCGGCCCTGCAGCGCGCATGAAAGTCGTTGTCGCCGATCGG
The DNA here is from genome assembly GCF_001426185.1 of Rhodococcus sp. Leaf247. Taxonomy (GTDB): domain Bacteria; phylum Actinomycetota; class Actinomycetes; order Mycobacteriales; family Mycobacteriaceae; genus Rhodococcoides. The sequence continues at coordinate 361,913 of NZ_LMRP01000002.1, forward strand.
AACCTGCTTCCCTACCGCGAATTCCTGGACAGCGGGACGCCCGACGGCACCGAGCTGTCTTGGCACGAACGCTTCGACGAGGACGCACTGATCGCCGATCTTGCCGATGCCGACATCCACGTGGGCGGCAAGGTCACCGACGCCATGGCGCGAGCCGGCACGCGGCTGCGACTCGTCCAGGTCGTCGGTGCGGGCGTCGACAACGTGGCGCGCGCATCACTTCCGTCGACGACCGTCGTCGCGAACACGTTCCATCACGAGGACTCCATCGCCGAGTACGTCCTCGCCGCAGCGATCCTGCTCCGACGCGGGTTCCTCGATCAGGACCGCGCTCTGCGACAGGGTGTGTGGGCAACCTCCGTCTACGACCAGGCGCTACCCCAACCCCACGCCACTGCCGGCGCGCGGGTGGGTTTCGTCGGTTTCGGCCACATCGGTCAGCGCTCGTGGTCGCTCCTGCGCACCCTCGGATGCATCGGCGCTGCCGTGACAGGACGCGGTGCCGTCGACGCGGTCGCCCATGGCCTGGACTGGGCCGGCTCGACCGACGAGCTCGACAGATTGGCCGACGAGTCCGACATCATGGTCATCTCCGCTCCGCTGACGACTGCGACCAGCGGCATGATCGGTCCTGCAGAGCTGCGCGCACTCGGACCGCAGGGTGTTCTGATCAACGTCGGACGTGGGCCACTGGTGCAGGAACGTCCACTGTACGAAGCACTCTCGTGTGGCGACCTGGGTGCCGCCGCGATCGACGTCTGGTACGACTACCCCGGAGTCGGTGGACAGGGAGCCCCCAGCTCGTACCCGTTCGGGGAACTACCCACCGTGCTCATGACACCGCACTCCTCGGGCATCACCCGTCGCACCTTCGACGGCCGGTCCCGCGACGTTCTCGAGAACATCCGACGCATCGCCGACGGAGTCGATGTGAAGAATCTCGTGTCCTGATTCCGACATCCCGACACGACGAAGGCCGGTGACCACGCGGGTCACCGGCCTTCGTCGGGATGGAGCTAGGAGACGCCCAGCATCTCGTGATCTGCCAGGGCCTCGGTGATCACACGGAGGTGATCGTCGACGCTACCGAGCGTGTGCTCGATGGCCGTGAGACGCGAGAAGTAGTGTCCGACAGGGTATTCGTCGGTCACTCCGATACCGCCGTGCAGCTGGATCGACTCCTGGCCGATCTGCCGGGCGGAGCGCCCGATCTGCAACTTCGCACGCGACGCGACCGTCGGATCGGGGGATCCGTCGGCCAACGACATCGTGGCGTACAGCGCCATGCTGCGTGCCAGTTCGAGCTGCACGTACATGTCCGCTGCGCGGAACGTCAGTGCCTGGAACTTGGCCAGCGGCACGCCGAACTGCTTGCGCTGCTTCAGGTATTCCGTGGTGAGTCGCAGCGACTCCTCCATGGCACCGAGCGCCTCGGCAGCGAGAGCCGCCTGCGCACGGACGTTGGACGCCACGATGGCGGCACTGGCGTCGCCGCCGTCACCGAGCGGTTCGCCCGCGACGTCCGACAACTCGAGCGACGCGCCGCGCAGACCGTCGTGGGTGCGGTAGGTCTTGCGGGTGAGACCCTCGGCATCTGCCGCGACGAGGAACAGGCCCACGCCGCCGCCGGGCAGCGCTGCGCTGATGACGAAGTGATCGGCGCAATCACCGTGCAGCACAGGGTTCTTCACGCCCGACAGTGCCCACGAGCCACCGTCCTCGGTGGCCGACGTCGACACCTCGGCCGCCGGCCAGCGGGTGCCCGGCTCGGAATGCGCGAACGCGAGAAGGGTCTGCCCCTCCGCGACACCGGGCAGGATGCGCTGACGCTGATCGGTCGATCCGACCTCGGTGATGAGACCACCCGGGATCAGCACGCAGTCCAGCAGCGGCTCGGGCGCGAGGCGACGACCGATCTCGGTCATGACCGCGAAGGTCTCGACCGGACCGGCGTCCATGCCGCCGTCGTCCTCCGCGAAACTGAGGCCGAGCAGGCCCAGTTCGGCGAACTGCTTCCAGACCGACTCGGTCCATCCGCGCTCGCTCTCGACCGCGGCCTTACGCTTCTCGTTGTCGTAGCTGCGGGCGAGCACGTCACGCACCGTGTCGCGCAGCAGCTTCTGTTCTTCGTCCAGTTCGAACTGCATGTCGTGCGCTCCTAAAGACCGAGAATGCCGGACGCGATGATGGTGCGCTGCACCTCGTTCGAGCCGCCGTAGATGGATGTCTTGCGAAAGTTGAGGTACGTCGGGGTGGCACGCTGAGCCCACACCGGCGTCGGCGAATCGGTGCCGGCCGAGAAGGGCAGCGAATCGGGCCCTGCCACGTCGGTCAGGATCTCGGTCGCCAGCTGCTGCAGCTCGCTGCCGCGCAACTTCAGCACGGACGATGCCGGGTTCTCCTTACCGGACACGTAGCTCGACACGATGCGGAGCTGCGTCAGCTCCAGCGCCAGTACCTGGTTCTCCAGCTCGGCGAACCGTGCGGCGAACACCGGGTCCTCGAGCAGGGTTCCGGTGCCGACCTTGGTCTCGGCAGCGAGCGCCTTGGCCTGAGCGAGCTTGGTCTTGGTGAACCCGAGGCGCGTGATGCCGGTGCGCTCGTTGCTCAGCAGGAACTTGGCGTAGGTCCAGCCGGCGTTCTCCTCGCCGACCAGGTTCTCGACGGGGACGCGTACGTCCTCGAACCAGACCTCGTTGACCTCGTGGCCGCCGTCGATCAGCTTGATCGGGCGCACCGTGATGCCCGGGGTCTTCATGTCGACCAGGATGAACGAGATACCGGCCTGCTTCTTCGGCGCATCCGGGTTGGTGCGTGCGAGCACGAAGATCCAGTCGGCGTGCTGGCCGAGCGTGGTCCACGTCTTCTGACCGTTGATGACGTACTCGTCGCCGTCCCGAAGAGCGACCGTGCGGAGCGACGCGAGGTCCGATCCCGCCTCGGGCTCGGAGAAGCCCTGGCACCACCAGATGTCGAGGTTCTGGGTGGGCGGAAGGAACTTCTGCTTCTGCTCCTCGCTACCGAACGTCGCGATGACGGGCCCGACCATCGAGATGTTGAAGGCCAGAGGCTCGGGCACCGACGCGAGCTGCAGCTCGTCCAACCAGATGTGGTGCTGCATCGGGGTCCAGTCCTTGCCACCCCATTCGACGGGCCAGTGCGGGCTCGCCATGCCGTGCTTGTTCAGGATCTGCAGCGTCGTGATCATGTCCTCGCGCTCGAGTTCCTCGCCTGCCGCGTTCCGCTCGCGGATATCGGCAGGAATCTCGGTACGGAAGAAAGTCCGCATCTCGTCGCGGAACGCAGCTTCCTCATCGGTGAGTGCCAGGTTCATCTGTGACCTTTCGAAGTCATTCGCTGATTGTTAGCACCGTACTCCCCGGTAACCAGGCTCGGACAGGGGTGCCGTCGACCGATATTCTGATGTCCGACCATGACGGACCACCCCGACTCCGACGCGCGGAACAGCTCTGTCCGAGTGGCCCTCGTGCGTCACGGCGAGACCGACTGGAACATCGACGGGCGTCTTCAGGGATCGTCCGACATCCCGCTCAACGACATCGGCCGACAGCAGGCCCGGGACGCCGGATCCGTGCTCGCAGCCGACGAATGGGACACGTTGGTGAGCTCTCCGCTCTCCCGCGCGGCCGAGACCGCCGACATCATCGGAGACATCATCGGCCTCCCGCGATCGGCGGATCACGACGATCTGGCCGAACGCCACTTCGGCCGCGCCGAGGGAATGACGGGATACGACGCCTGGGCGTACTGGCCGGACGGTCGCTACCCGGGCGCCGAGTCGAGTCACGACCTCGCCGTCCGCGGACGACGCGGGCTGGACCGGTTCGTGGACACTCACCCGGGCGAGTCGGTAATCGCCGTCGCGCACGGGGGAATCATCCGAGCGATCCTTCACACCGTCACCGGCCACCCCGCCCCACGCATCGCGAACGCCGGAATCAGTGTGCTCGTGGGTCAGCGGAGCGGTGACGACGTCGACTGGACGGTCGAGACGATCAATTCGATTCCGGTACGTCGCCGCCGGCGCTGACCGGCAGGTAGGTCTCCACCGGGGCAGGTCTGCCGAACAGGTATCCCTGCGCATACGTACATCCGAGTTCCGCGACGATCAACTCCTGCTCCCTCGTCTCGATGCCCTCGGCGACCGTGCGCATGGACAGGGCCGACGCCATGGCCTCGACCGCCGCGACGATCGACACCGACGCTTCGTCCTCGGTCACACGGCCGATGAAGGACCTGTCGATCTTCAGCACCGAGATCGGGAGGTCGCGCAAACGACCGAGGGACGAGTACCCCACTCCGAAGTCGTCGAGGATCAGGACGATCTCCTGCTCGGCGAGTCGAGCGAGGACACGATGCGCCACCTCCGGATCGGCGATCAGCGCGCTCTCCGTCACTTCGAGGCCGAGAACCGAGCCGTGCAGTCCGTGCGCGGCGAGCAGGCCCGCGACGATGTCGGGTAGCCGCTCGTCGCGTAGTTGCAGGACGGACAGGTTGACCGACATCGTCATTGTCGGGGTCCCCGCGGCTCGGAGCCGTACGAGGTCACCGAGAGCGGTGTCGAGTACCCAGGTGCCGATCTCGGAGATCATGTTCGTCGCCTCGGCGATGGGAATGAACTCGTCGGGACGCACCCACTCGTCCTGCCTGCGCCACCGCAGAAGAGCCTCGTAGACGTAGACGTTGTGCGTGCGCAGCGAGACGATGGGCTGGTAGTACACGGACATCTCGCCGCGGTCGATCGCCCCGCGCAGAGCCGTGCCGAGTTCGACGGCCCTCGTCGCGGCGGTTCGGAGCGACTCGTCGAAGAACGCGTACGACCCCGGCCCGCGGGACTTGGCGTCGTACATGGCGGTGTCCGCCTCGCGGATCAGCTCGTCGGCCGCCTCCCGCTGAGTCCGGCCGGTGTTCGCGGCCCGGCCGGATGTCGCGAGACCGATGCTGACGCTCACGTAGAGCGACGCGACGCTCAACACGAACGGTTGCGAGAACGCCTCGAGCATCCGGGCCGCGAGGCGCTCGGATGTCGGGCGGTCGGACTGCGTCACGACGACGAATTCGTCTCCGGCATATCGGACGACGGAGTCCGCGGCATCGACGACGGACAGGATCCGCCGAGCAGCGGCGGCGATCAGTTCGTCTCCCGCGCGGTGCCCGTAGGAATCGTTGACCATCTTGAAGTTGTCGATGTCGAGGAACAACACCGTCGTCGGATGCCACGGCGCGTAGGGGACCTCGTGCGTCCGGTCGAGGATTCCGGCCAGCATCGACCTGTCCGGCAGACCCGTCAGGGTGTCGTGGGTGGCGTCGTGTCGCGCCGTGTCCTCACTGTGCTGCGCGCGGCTCAGTGCGCGCTCTCCGCGAATGAACAAGCCGACCAGCATCACGGCGAGGAACACCGACCGCACGAGAATGTCCGCGGTCCCCGCACTCGGACCCACCAGCGGAAGAGCCGAGCAGGTGGCCACCAGTGCCACCGCCACGGTCATTCGTTGTCGCGTCAGGGCGGGCGTCACGCCGGCGCTCCGCCCGACTCGGGCCATCGAGGGGTGTTGCGCCGCGGCGGCGAGGAACACGAACGACAGGAGATAGGTCGCGTCGAGGGTCACCATCGGTGCGGTCACGCCGCGCGCCGTGGCGATCGCGTAGCCGAGATCCCCGACGAGGCTGGCCAGCAGACCGACCACCAGAAGCGTCAAGGAGACGTTCACGCGCCGCCTCGACAGCAGCAGGAAGAACGCCATCGTGAACAGGCCCGCGTCGATCGCCGGGAACAACCCGTTGACGACGACGAACGGCACGTCGTCGGTCGACGACAGAGCGGGCGCGATCAGCAGCACCCACGACACGAACGTCATACCGAGGGTCACCAGGAACGCGTCGACGACCGTGGGTAGCGATTTGGCGAGACGCCCACTTCCCGACCACCCGACGATCCCGACGACCACGAGCGCGTACCCGAGCAGAACGAGGAATTCGGGGACCAGCCGCAACGACTCCGGGAAGACGTCGCGCACGTCTCGCAGGGACAGTCCCACGAGGAAGGCTGTCGACGCGCCCACGACGCATCGCCACGAGAAGGTGTCGGCGGGGCTGTTGCGCTTGAGCCCGACCAGCGCCGCGATCATGCACCCGGCGGCGGCGACCGCGAAGACGCCCTGTCGTGCACCGCCGGGGACCGCGAAGTAGGCCGCGAGGACGACCGCGGCGACAGCGAGGGAGAGAAGAAGGTAGGTACCCGGCGACGGTCTGCGCCGAGAGAGTCCGAGGCGTCCGGCGACGCGGGACGGCGGCGAGACAGGCGTCGAGACCATCGACTCGTCCTTCCTCGGCGCTGCGCGACCCTCCCGACCCCTCGCTCAACCTAACCGAGCGCGGGGATACCGACACCATTGTCGCAGGAGAACCGCGGTGTCGGGCCGTTCCGACGGGCCTTCGCCGAGGCCCTGTGGGCCCGATTCGCCGATAACGATGGGATAACGAAGAGACCGATCGCCCCTGAGGATGCGGGACTTCGGGCCCGACTTCGGTAGGTCTGGGTGAATGACCGTTTCGGATACAGGTGCCCCAGACCGCCCGAAGGACGCTCCTCCGGGAGTGTTGAAGCGAGCGATCGCCGCCTCCGCCATGGGCAACGCGACCGAGTGGTTCGACTACGGCGTCTACGCGTACACGGCGACGTACATCGCGAACGCTTTCTTCCCGGACGACCTCGAGTCGGCCACCTTGCTGACCCTCGGGATCTTCGCCGTCTCGTTCCTCGTGCGCCCTATCGGCGGGCTCGTGTGGGGACCTCTCGGAGACCGGCTGGGTCGCAAACACGTCCTGGCTCTGACCATCGTCATCATGGGCACGGCCACGTTCCTGATCGGCGTGATCCCCAGCTATGCGTCGATCGGCATCTGGGCGCCCATCCTCCTGGTGATCCTGCGCATGATCCAGGGCTTCTCCACCGGCGGTGAGTACGGCGGTGCGGCGACATTCATGGCCGAGTACTCCCCCGACCGCAAGCGCGGGTTCTACGGAAGCTTCCTCGAATTCGGCACCCTCGGCGGCTTCTCGCTCGGCGCCTTGGTGGTGCTCGCGGTCGACCTGTTGTCGACGGACGCGTTCATGGACACGTGGGGGTGGCGACTGCCGTTCTTCGTCGCCGGACCGCTCGCCCTGATCGGTCTCTACCTGCGGTCCAAGCTCGAGGACACCCCGGTGTTCCGCGAGCTCGACGATCAGGACGCCGTCGAACACAAGGTGTCGACCCAGTTCCGCGACCTCATCGCCACGTACTGGAAGCCGATCCTGACCCTCATGGGTCTGGTCGTCGCGCTCAACGTCACGAACTACACGCTGCTCAGCTACATGCCGACCTACCTGGAGAGCCGAATCGGCCTGTCCAGCACCGCGTCACTGTTCCTCGTCGTCATCGGTCAGCTGGCGATGATGGTCGTCATCCCGTTCGCCGGGGCACTGTCCGACCGCATCGGGCGCAAGCCGCTGTGGCTGATCTCGATGGTCGGCCTGCTGATCTTCGCCATCCCGATGTACATGCTGATGACCGTCAACTTCGGGTGGGCGATCGTCGCGTTCACGGTGCTGGGTCTGCTGTACGTCCTTCAGCTGTCGACCATTTCGGCGACCTTCCCCGCGATGTTCCCGACGCACGTGCGCTTCGCCGGCTTCGCCATCGCCTACAACGTGTCCACGTCACTGTTCGGTGGAACCGCGCCGGCCGCCAACGAGTGGTTGGTCGAGCGGACGGGCAACGACCTCGTGCCGGCGTTCTACATGATGGGCGCGTGCGTCGTCGGCCTCATCGCACTGTTCTTCGTCGCCGAGACGGCGGGCGCGTCTATCCGCGGCCGCGGAGTTCCGGGCGTCGACACGCAGGCACATCCGTCGGCAGTTCGAAGCTGACGGCCGGGCGAGTACGTCCGTAGTGTCGCGAAAAACCCCCGCGCAACGACACTATGGCCGTACTCGCGGGGGTCTCGGTCAGCTCAGCGCTGGCCGCGAGGCGGTCCGCCGTCACGCTGCAACTGGATCAACACACCGCTGATCCTGGTGCGCCGCAGGGCTTCCAAAGTTTCGTCGGCAAGATCCGCAGGCAGCTCGACCAAGCTGTGGTCCGGCCGGATGCTGATGTGCCCGAAGTCGCTGCGCCGCAACCCGCCCTCGTTGGCGATGGCACCGACGATGGCTCCGGGAGCCACCTTGTGCCGCTTGCCGACGCTGATGCGGTAGACCGCGAGGTCCTGATCTCCCTTGCGCGACTTGCGCAACGGGGGAGCGTCACGGTCGTCGAACTTGCGCTCGGGTCGTTCGCGCTTCTCCCGCGGGGCCGGCGGCGGCTCGGGCGACATGAGGAACGCGTCGCCGTCACGCGACTGCGTCGCCAACGCCGCGGCGATGTCAGCCATCGGCACGTCGTGCTCGCGCTCGTAGTCCTCGATGAGGCGACGGAACATCGCCAGCGACGTCGACGACAGTGACGTGGTGATGGAGTCGGCGAACTTCGAAACACGCTGCGCGTTGACGTCCTCGACGCTGGGAAGCTGCATCTCGGTGATCGGCTGACGCGTGGCCTTCTCGATCGCCTTGAGCAGGTGCCGTTCCCGAGGGGCGACGAACAGCAGTGCCTCGCCGGCGCGGCCCGCGCGACCGGTACGACCGATGCGGTGGACGTAGGACTCGGTGTCGTGCGGGATGTCGTAGTTGACGACGTGCGAGATGCGCTCGACGTCGAGTCCACGCGCCGCGACGTCGGTGGCCACCAGCACGTCCAGCTGACCGTTCTTGAGCTGGCCGATGGTGCGCTCACGCTGAGCCTGGACGATGTCACCGTTGATCGCGGCGGCGGAGTATCCCCGTGCTCGCAGGCGTTCGGCGAGCTCCTCGGTGGCCTGCTTCGTCCGGACGAAGATGATCATCGCCTCGAAGTCCTCGACCTCGAAGATGCGCGTCAGAGCGTCGAGCTTGCGCTGGTGCGCGACCTGGACGTAGCGCTGCGTGATGTTCGGGGCCGTCGATGTCGTGGTCTTGACGGTGATCTCGACCGGATCGTGCAGGTACTGCTGCGAGATCTTGCGGATCGCCGACGGCATCGTGGCCGAGAAGAGCGCGACCTGCTTGTACTCCGGGGTGTCGGAGAGGATGCGCTCGACGTCTTCCTGGAAGCCCATCTTCAGCATCTCGTCGGCCTCGTCGAGGACGAGGTACTCGAGGTGGGAGAGGTCCAGCGTCCCCTTCTCGAGGTGATCGATCACTCGGCCGGGGGTACCGACGACGATCTGCGCGCCACGGCGAAGGCCCGACAACTGGATGCCGTACGCCTGACCGCCGTAGATGGGCAGGATGTGCAGACCGGGGATGTGGGTCGCGTACTTACCGAACGCTTCGGCGACCTGTATGGCCAACTCGCGTGTCGGCGCGAGCACCAGAGCCTGCGGAACACGGTTGGACACGTCCAGGCGGGACAGGATCGGCACGGCGAAGGCGGCGGTCTTGCCGGTGCCCGTCTGCGCGAGACCCACGACGTCGTTTCCGGCCATCAGCGGCGGAATGGTCGCAGCCTGGATGGGTGACGGGGTCTCGTAACCCACGTCCGACAATGCTTTCAACACACGTTCGTCGATGCCCAGATCGGCGAAGGTGGTGGTGTCGGTAGGGGCCGATTCCGACTCGGAAGTGCTCATGTGTACCAGAGTCTAGTCGAGGTACGCCCACCCGACCGCCATCTGATGGAACCGGACAAACCGGATGAGGTACTTCGTTCACCGTTGCACCGATGCATGTGATGAGATACACACCACACCTGCTGCAACTGGAAGGTACAGATACTGTGCGCGAATATTCCGTTCCCGCGTCCTACACGATTCCGGACGACGTCTCGATGGCCGACACCGTGTTCCGATACGCGGACGAGACCCCCGACTGGGTGCCGTTCCAACGGCGCGCGGGCGGCTCGTGGAAGGACGTCACGGCACGTACCTTCGCCGACGAAGTCGCCGCCGTCGCGAAGGGCCTCATCGCCTCCGGCGTCGAGTTCGGTGACCGCGTCGCGATCATGGCCGGCACCCGCTACGAGTGGGTGGTGCTCGACTACGCCATCTGGACCGCCGGTGGGTGCACCGTGTCCATCTACGAGACCTCGGCAGCCGACCAGGCGCAGTGGATCCTCGAGGACTCCGCGACGAAACTCTTCGTCGTCGAGACCTCCGAGCACCTCACCCGCATGAAGGACGTCACCGACGGCGCGGCGGATCTGCGCGAGGTGCTGAGCTTCGACGGTGGCGCCATCGACGAGCTCTCCACGCGCGGTTCCTCCGTCTCCGACGAGGACCTACACGCCCGACGCCACCGGGTGACCGCGTCGTCCGCCGCGACCCTCATCTACACCTCGGGTACCACCGGGCGCCCGAAGGGTGTGCAGCTCACGCACTCCAACTTCTACGCCGAGACCACGGCCACCCAGGTGGCACTGCACGACCAGATGACCGAGGGCAAGCGCACGCTGCTGTTCCTCCCGATGGCGCACGTCTTCGCCCGCGCCGTGTCGTTCGGTGCGTTCGAGGCGAAGGTGACCGTCGCGCACACGTCCGACACCACGACGTTGGTCGAGCAGTTCGCGGAGTTCCAGCCGGACTTCATCCTCTCGGTGCCCCGCGTGTTCGAGAAGGTCTACAACTCGGCGAAGCAGAAGGCGCACGACGGCGGCAAGGGCAAGATCTTCGATCAGGCCGCCGACGTCGCGATCGAGTGGAGCATCGCCCAGGACAAGGGCGGTGCCGGGCTGGTTCTCAAGGCCAAGCACACCCTCTTCGACAAGCTGGTCTACTCCAAGCTGCGTGCTGCACTCGGCGGACGGTGCACCAGCGCACTGTCCGGCGGCGGCCCCCTCGGCGCTCGCCTCGGGCACTTCTTCCGCGGCATCGGAGTGCCGGTGCGTGAGGGGTACGGCCTGACCGAGACCAGCGCGGCTGTCACTGTCAACACCACCGACAAGCAGCGCATCGGCACGGTGGGCCGCCCGCTCGCCGGTCACTCCGTCAAGATCGCCGAGGACGGCGAGATCCTGGTCAAGGGACCTGTCGTCTTCTCCGGCTACTGGCACAACGACAAGGCCACCGAGGAGTCGATCCGGGACGGCTGGTTCCACACCGGCGACCTGGGGTCTCTCGACGAGGAGGGATTCCTCTCGATCACCGGGCGCAAGAAGGAGATCATCGTGACCGCCGGCGGCAAGAACGTCGCACCGGCCGGCCTCGAGGACTCCATCCGATCGCACCCGCTGGTCAGCCAGTGCCTCGTCGTCGGAGATGCCAAGCCGTTCATCGGCGCGCTGATCACTCTCGATCCCGAAGCGCTGCCCGGGTGGCTCGAGCGTCACAACCTGGACAAGAGCACGACGCCGAGCGATCTGACGACCAACGCCGACCTGGTCGCCGAGATCGACAAGGCCGTCGCGACCGCGAACTCGAAGGTCTCCAAGGCCGAGCAGATCAAGAAGTACACGATCCTGCCCGGCGACTTCACCATCGAGTCGGGTGAGCTCACCCCCACGATGAAGCTCAAGCGCAACGTGATCCTCGAATCGCACGCCACCGAGGTCGCCGACATCTACGGCGGCTGACCTTCCGAGCCCCGACCGACGCGCGTCTGTGAGAACTCCTCACCGGCGCGCGTCGCTCGTTGTGGGTGATCAGTACCAAAGCAAGCCGATGCAGGGGTCGTGACGAATGAGTGTCATGACCACCACACTCACCGAGCCCGACACCGCGCGCACTCGTGTCCATCCCTTCGCGCGGATGCTCAGCGGCGTCGTTGCCGCCGGCATGGTCCTCGGAGTCGGTGAGATCCTGTCGCTGCTGTTCAGCTCCGCCTCGTCCCCGTTCTTCGCGGTCGGATCCACCACCGTCGACCGCACTCCCGCGTTCGCTCGCGAGTTCGCGATCGAGACGTTCGGCACCAACGACAAGGCAGCACTCTTCGTCGGCATGTCGATCGGCATCGCGATCATCGCCGCGATCGCAGGCCTCCTGGAACGGCCCGCCCGGCCCATCGGTTCGGTGATCCTGCTGGTCCTCGGCGCTATCGGCGTCTACGCCGTCATGCAGCGACCCACCTCGACCCTGAGCGACGTCATCCCCACCGTCGTCGGTGTCGTCGTCGGCATCGCGGTCCTGCAGGCCCTCACCCGGGCCCTCGAAGTTCCGTCCGACACCGTCGACGGATTCATGCCCCGCCGCAAATTCCTCGTCCTGCTCGGAGCAGCCGGCGCAGTGGCCGTCGCGGCGGGAGTCGCCGGACGCTACCTGGGCGATCGCGTCGCCGGAGTCGCCGACGACATCAAAAATTTCCGCCTGCCGAGTGTGGCCGCCGGCGAGACGGCGAAGGCCATCCCCGCGGGGACCGACATCGGCGTCGAGGGCGCGACCCCCTTCGTCACCCCCAACAACACCTTCTACCGCATCGACACCGCCCTCCAGGTGCCGCAGCTGACCACGTCGGAATGGCAGCTGAAGATCCACGGCAAGGTCGACCGCGAGATGACTCTGACGTGGGACGACCTGATGGCCCGCACACCGATCGAGCGCGTCGTCACGCTGACGTGCGTGTCCAACGAGGTCGGTGGCCCGCTGGCCGGAAACGCCACCTGGATCGGCTTCCCCATCAAGGATCTGCTCGAAGAGGTGGGCGTGCAGGCCGACGCCGACATGCTGCTCTCGACCAGTATCGACGGCATGACCATCGGCTCTCCCGTCGAAGCGCTGATGGACGGACGCGACGCGATCCTCGCGGTGTCGATGAACGGCGAACCCCTCCCGGTCGAGCACGGCTACCCGGTCCGCCAGGTGGTTCCCGGCCTCTACGGCTTCGTGTCCGCGACCAAGTGGGTCGTCGACTGGGAACTCACGCGTTTCGACGCGGCCAAGGCCTACTGGACCGACCGTGGTTGGGGCGACAAGGCTCCGATCAAGACGGCATCACGCATCGATGTGCCGGCGGCGTTCGCCCCGGTCGCTCCCGGTGCGGTCCGCGTGGCAGGCACCGCATGGGCCCAGACCCGCGGTATCGACCGCGTCGAGGTCCGAGTGGACAACGGCCCCTGGGAGCCGGCGACCCTGGCCGAGCAGTACACGATCGACACGTGGCGCCAGTGGTACTGGGACTGGAACGCCACTGCGGGAAACCACAACATCCAGGTCCGCGCGACGGATCAGGACGGCAACACCCAGGTCGAGGAGCGCACTCCCCCGATCCCCGGTGGGTCGACCGGCTGGCACACCCGCACCATCATCGTCAGCTGAGTCAGGCGTACTCGAGGACGTGATCGGCGGCAGCGTCGGTCACGTCCTTGTGGATCTTCTCGTGCAGGAGGTCATGCCCGGCATGCTCGTACTCGCGCAGCGTCAGGTTCGGCACCCCACGCGCGATGTCGCGGACTCCGTCGACGGGCACCATGCGATCGTCGATGCCGTGCAGCGCCAGAGTCGGTGCGGTGCAGGCTCTCACGAGATCGTCGTGGCCGACGGCGCGCGGCGGAACGGCGACGAGAACCGTGGACAGTGCGGTCGTCCCCGATCCGAGCAGGTGCACGGCAGTGGCCGATCCCATCGAGTGCCCCATGACCGCGACGTTCCCGCCGGCCAGGTCGACCAGGTGGCGGGCGTTCTCCGCGAGCGCGTCGAGATACGCCAGGTCGTCGGCGATCTCACCCTCGGACAGACCGTGGCCGATGTGATCGAGGGCCCAGGTGTCGACTCCGCGGGCGGCCATCGCCGCGCCGAATCGGTGGTACAGGCCCGTGTGCTGTCCGCGGCCGTGCAGGAAGACGAGGCTTACCCGCGAATCCGGTGACGGCCACCGTCGATAGTGGACGCGTCCGCGGGATCCCTCGAAGAACGGCATGGGGCCATTGTGGCCGATGTGATGGAAAAGCAATCGCATCGACACAGAACCGAACCCCGCGGTCCGTCATGATCTGTGATTATCGGACCATGAAGTTGGTTTTCGTCGTCGTACTCGCTGTGATCGCCGCCGTGATGTCGGCACCGCCGTCCGGTGCCGCCGAAGGACCGCACGTCGTCGGAGTGCGTGAACTCTCGCCGACACACTCCGTCGTCGACGTCTGGTCGCCGTCGATGAACCGTGTCATCCCCAACGATGTCCTCCGACCCGCGCGGGGCGGTTCGCTCCCCACGCTGTATCTGCTCAACGGCGCCCTGGGCAACGAGGACGGAGTCGGCTGGATCAACAACTCCGGCGCCCCGGGATTCTTCGCCGACAAGAACGTCACCGTCGTGCTCCCCATCGGTGGGCGTCTGAGCTTCTACACGGACTGGCTCGCCGACGATCCGATCCTCGGATCGAACAAGTGGCAGACCTATCTGACGCGGGAACTGCCCGGCGTGATGGATCAGCACTTCGGCAGCACCCGTCGTAACGCGGTGGCGGGTGTGTCGATGAGCGGCGGGCCGGCGCTCGACCTGGCCGTACAGGCACCGGGCCTCTACCGAGCCGCCGCCTCGATCAGCGGGTGCCCCGCCTCGGCGAACCCGCTGGCGCAGGCAGCGATCTCCATCATGATCGGCGGCGCCTTGAACAATCCGTTCAACATGTGGGGCCCTCCCGGATCGCCGGCCTGGGCCCAGCACGATCCCTCCCTGAATGCCGACCGTCTCCGCGGAACGGCTGTCTACGCAGGATCCGCGAGCGGCCTCCCCGGCCCCGTCGACCGGATCCCGCCGGGCAGCATTCCCCCGTTCGGCGGAGCGGCGGTGGAGGCCATGGTGAACACCTGCACCGGCATCTTCGCCGACTCGGTACGCAGGGCCGGTGTACCCGCGACCATCTCGATGAGAGGCGAGGGATCGCACAGCTGGGCACTGTTCGAGGACCAGCTGAAGGAGGCGTGGGGAACGACGATCGCACCGGCCCTCGGAACCCGGTGACCTGTCGGACGAGCTGGCTAGGGTGGCGGAATGTTCGTCACCGGAGACTCCCTCGTCCACAGCGCAGGCGATCTGGCGCTTGCATCGCAGTGTGAATACGCGCTGCTGCGCACCCTGGACGCGTCTCTCGGCCGCATCGACGTCGAGAGCGTGGACGACGCCATGTTCGCGCGGCTGGCGCGCCTGGGCAGCGATCACGAGGCCCGCGAACTGCTCCGCCTGAAGCGGCTGCACCCGGACGGCGTCGCGATGATTCCGAAGCCGGAGAAGCGCATCCCGTCCGAGCTGGCCGCAGCCGCGGCCGCCACCATCGCCGCCGCGGCGGAGCGCGTTCCGGTCATCTACCAGGGCACGTTCTTCGACGGTCAATTCCTGGGATTCAGTGACTTCCTCGTGCTCGACCCGGCGACCGACAGCTACGAGGTGCACGACACCAAACTCTCCCGCAGCGAGCGAGTCCCGTCTGTGCTGCAGATCGCCGCGTACTCCGATGCGCTGACGGCGGCCGGGGTTCCGGTGTCCCCCACCGGACACCTCGTGCTCGGCGACGGCACCCACAGCACCGTTCACCTCCCCGACGTGCTCCCCGTCTATCGACGGGCGCGGCGGGAGATGGTGGCACTCCTGACAGCGCACTACGAGCAGTTGCTGCCGGCGTCGTGGGCCGACCTCGACATTCGCGCCTGCTTCCGATGCGAGCACTGCGCACCCGAGGTCGAGGCGCAGCGCGACCTCCTGCTCGTGGCGGGCATGAGGGTGTCGCAACGAGCAGCTCTCGTCGCTGCGGGCATCACCACGATCGACGATCTCGCCGCGTCCGAGGGCTCGATTCCCGATCTGCCCGAGCGCAGCCTCGCCGGACTGCGGTCCCAGGCCCGTGCGCAGGTCGAGCAGGAGAGCACCGGGGAACCGGTCGTGGACGTCCACACCCCGAGCGCGCTCGGAGCACTCCCGGCCCCGGATCCGGGCGACATCTTCTTCGACTTCGAGGGTGATCCCCTCTACAGCGAGCACGGGTCGGCGGACTGGGGATTGGAATACCTGTTCGGCGTCGTGGAGTCCGACGGCGCGTTCCGGCCGTTCTGGGCGCACGATCGGCGGGAGGAGAAGTCCGCGTTCGTCGAGTTCGTGGACTACGTACTGGCCCGGCGCGAGAAGTACCCCGACATGCACGTGTATCACTATGCGGCGTACGAGAAGTCGGCCCTGCTGCGGTTGGCGTCGCGGCACGGCGTGTACGAGAACGAGGTGGATCACCTGTTGCGGCAGCAGGTCCTGGTCGACCTGTATCCCGTCGTGCGATCAGCTCTGCGCATCGGAGCGCGGAGTTACAGCATCAAGAAGTTGGAACCGCTGTACATGACCGAGGTCCGTGGGGATGTGGCGGATGCGGTCGCATCGATCACCGAGTACGCGCGCTGGTGCGACCTTCGAGACCGCGGCGACGTCGAGGAGGCGGCGCAGGTGTTGTCGGAGATCGCCGACTACAACGAGTACGACTGCGTGTCGACGCTGGAGCTGCGCGACTGGATGGTCGATCGCGCCCGGGCTGCCGGAGTCGCACTGCGCGGGCCGGTAGCTCCGGTCGATCCGCCTGTCGACGATGCCGACGCGTCGCGAGATGCGTTGTGGGAGTTCGCCGGTGAACCCGGTTCGCGGACCACCGACCAGCAGGCGGCAGCTCTGCTCGCTGCCGCTGTGGGCTACCACGACAGGGAAGCGAAGCCGTTCTGGTGGGCGTACTTCGACCGCCTGTCCTCCCCGATGGACGAGTGGGCCGATACTCGGGACGTGTTCATGGTCGAGGGGGTCGAGTCCATGTCGGAGTGGGCGTCGACAGGCCGCAAGTTGCCGCGGCGTACGACGGTGCTGCGCGGCGAGTTCGGACCCGGTAGCCGCGGGGTCGGATCGAAGGTCACGGTGCTCTACGCACCGCCCGCACCCGAATGGGTCGCGCCCGAGAAGCGCGCGAACCCCCAGTACCGCTGGACGATGAAGGGCACGGTCCTCGACGTCAGCGACGACGGCTCACTGGTCACACTCGAGGAGTCGCTGTCCAAGGGTGCGGAACCCCATCTGTCCGAACCTGTTGCCACCACGCCGGACTCGTTCATCTCCACGAAGGGTCTCAGCGCCGCCATCGCCGCGACGGCGGCGGAGGTGGCGGCCGGTCTGCCCACCCTTCCGGCATCGGCGGTGATCGACCTGCTCAGGCGTGATCCGCCGCGATTGCGGTCGGGGGCGGGCCTCACGGGCATCGCGGCCGACGGTGACGTCATCGCGTCCATCACGGCGTCGCTGCTGGATTTGGACGACTCGTACATCGCTGTTCAGGGACCGCCCGGAACGGGCAAGACGTACACGGGTTCTCGGGTCGTCGCTGCGCTCGCCCGCGAGCACGGGTGGCGGATCGGCGTGGTGGGCCAATCGCATTCGGTGATCGAAAATCTGCTCGACGGAGTGATCGATGCCGGTCTCGACCCGGACCGCGTGGCCAAGAAGGTGTCGTCGGACAGGCCACACGAGTGGACAGGCATCGACTCGTACTCGGAGTACCTTGCCTCCCGGACGGGGGGATGCGTGGTCGGAGCAACGGCATGGCCGTTCACCAATCGGAACGAATTCCAGGAGCTGGAGCTCGATCTGCTGGTGGTCGACGAAGCAGGACAGTTCTCGTTGGCCAACACCGTCGCCGTGGCCAGGGTGGCTCGAAACCTGATGCTGCTGGGCGACCCCCAGCAGCTACCTCAGGTCAGCCAGGGCAGCCATCCCGAACCCGTCGACACGTCGGCACTGGGCTGGCTCGCGGACGGATCGGACACCTTGCCCGCGCAACTGGGCTACTTCCTCGCGACGACGCGGCGTCTGCACCCGGCGTTGTGCTCGGTGGTGTCCGACCTGTCCTACGACGGCCGCCTGAGTTCGCACGAGTCGGTGCAGGTGCGCAACCTCACGGGAGTCGAGCCGGGCGTCCACACGGTGCTGGTCGACCACGTCGGCAACGCCACGTCGTCCCACGAGGAAGCGGTGGAAGTGGTGCGACTGGCTCGCTCGCTCCTCGGGTCGAGCTGGACCGACGGCACCGGAACGCGACCGCTCGAGGCGTCGGATCTGCTGGTGGTCGCTGCCTACAACGGGCAGGTCGCCACCGTGCGTGCCGCGCTGGACGACGCCGGGCTGGGCGACGCGTCGTGCGGAACCGTCGACAAGTTCCAGGGACGCGAGGCTGCGGTGGTGATCGTGTCGATGGCGGCGTCGGCACCCGAGGACGTACCTCGCGGAATGCAATTCTTGTTGTCTCGCAACAGGATCAACGTCGCACTGTCACGGGGGCAGTGGGCGGCGTACGTCGTGCGGTCACCCGCTCTGACGCACTACCTGCCGTCGTCGCCGGCCGAGTTGTCGCTGCTCGGCGCATTCATGCGGGTCAGTCCGGACGAGTAGCCGTCAGACCGATACTGCCTTGGTCGCGATCCGGGCAGCCAGGTCGTCGAGTTCGGCGATCACCGCGAGCGTGTCCCGGTCCACCAACCACCGCAGCACGACGCCGTCGATCGTGGCCAGTGCGGATCGAGTCAGTGACCCCATGGGCTCGGTCCACCGCATGGACGACGCCTCCGCGGCCGCGTCGAGGAAACGCTCGGTGGCGGTATCCATCACGCGGTACTGCAGCGTGCCGATGCCGGGACCCGCTCCCGCCGACCGCACCGAGTAGGCCGTGATCTCGTAGGTGAGCAGCTGACGATCCGCGGTGGCCTCGACGACCGTCCACAGCGCGGCCATCCCGCGGTGAAGCACCTCGCGCAGCGCCCGGGGGCCGACGCACCGGAGACCGGACGACTCCGCCGCGTGATGCAGGGCGATGCTCACCGCCGATCCCAGCTCGTGGACGAGCGACGCGCCCATGGCGGTGACGAGTGCTTCCTTGTTCTCGAAGCAGCAGTGAACGGCGCCCAGCGAGACCGATGCGTGATCTGCCACGGCGCGCACCGTGACCGCGGAGATTCCCGACTCGGCGGCCACTGCCAGTCCTGCGTCGATCAGCTGTGTGCGCCGGAGGTCGGCTGCCAATCGGACGGACATGACCGAATCCTAAGGGGTTGACCTCGACGGACGTCCAGTAGTTGTATCCAGCGATGACCGCATGGACGAACTGGGCAGGAAACCAGCATGCCGAGCCCAGCGCAGTCGTGAGACCCCACAACGCCGACGAGATCTGCCGGATCGTGGCCGCGGCTCCAGGGCGGGTGAAAGCAGTGGGCGCAGGACATTCCTTCACCGGTGCGGCCGTGACGGACGGCATCCTGATCTCGCTCGACGACATCACCGGTATCGAGCGAGTCGAGCCGGGACCGGACGGCACCACGGACGTCACGGTTCGAGCGGGAACTCGACTGCACGACCTGAACAATCAGCTGTACGCACGCGGGCTCGCCCTCACGAACATGGGCGACATCGACGTCCAGAGTGTCGCGGGCGCCATCTCGACGGGCACGCACGGAACCGGCGCGGCATTCGGTGGCCTGTCCTCCCGAGTTGTCGGCGTACGGCTCGTCGGGGCCGATGCCCGCGAGATCGATCTCACCGACGGGCCACTGTTCGAGTGCGCACGACTCGGACTGGGCGCGTTCGGCATCCTCACCGCGGTGACGATGCGGTGCGTGCCCGCGTTCGTGCTGCACGCCGACGAGAAACCGGGGAGGTTGGGCGACGCGCTCGAACGGTTCCCGGACGACATGCGCACGGTCGACCATCCCGAGTTCTACTGGTTCCCCCACACCGACCGAGTCCTGACCAAGCGGAACACACGCATGCCTGCCGACACCCCACTCGACCCGGTCGGCAGACTGTCCGGCGCCGTCGACGATGCATTGTCCAACAATGTCTTCGAGGCCCTCAACCGCGTATCGACGCGCGTCCCCTCCGTCATTCCGCGGATGAACAGACTGTCCGCAGCAGCATGGTCCGGACGCACGGCGACCGACCGGAGTGACCGCATCTTCGCGTCGTCACGCAGGGTTCGGTTCCGGGAAATGGAGTATGCGGTGCCGCCCGAGTCGCTGCCGCACGTCATCCGGGAGATCGACGCCTGGATCGAGCGCACGCAGTACCGGGTGAGTTTCCCGGTGGAGGTGCGCTGCGCTGCAGCCGACGACGTGTGGCTGTCGACGGCGTATCGACGCGACAGTGTCTACGTCGCGGTGCACCAGTATCACCGGCGGCCCGACGGCGGGTACTTCGACGCCGTCGAGGCCATCGCTCGCGACGTCGGCGGCCGACCGCACTGGGGCAAGCTGCACTCGCTCGACGGCGACACCCTTCGCACGCTGTACCCCAGATTCGACGACGTCGTCGCCGAGAGGGATCGCGTCGATCCGCACCGCGTCTTCGATAACGACTATTCGGACAGAGTCCTGACGCGACTAGAGTGACACAGTGAACGTGATGCGCAGGGCCCTGTCCGGAATTCTGGCTGCGGCGCTGGTCCTGGGAATCGGCGAGTTGCTGGCCGCGGTCGTCGGGCCTGACTCGTCGCCGTTCGTCGCGGTGGGATCCGCCGCGGTGGACAACACTCCGTCGGGTGTCCGGGAGTGGGCCATCGGAACGTTCGGTACCTCCGACAAGCTGGCGCTCTTCATCGGCATGGGCGTCGTCATCCTGGCGCTCGCCGCCGCGGCCGGTGTGCTGGAACGACCGAAGCGGCCCATCGGCTCGGCCCTGTTCGTCGTCCTCGGAATCCTCGGTGTGCTGGCGGCGATGACGCGCTCCGGAAGTGGAGCCGTCGCCGCCCTTCCCACCATCGTCGCCGTGGCTGTCGGCATCCTGGTGCTGCGGTCGCTGGTCGACCGCGCGGAACCTGTGGCGGGCGAGGGGTTCTCGCGTCGTCGATTCGTCACCCTCGCCGGAATCAGTGCTGCCGCCGCCGTCGCCACGGGGGCCGCGGGTCGAGTGCTGGGAGCGTCGACACGCGCCGTCACCCAGGATCGAGCGGCATTCACCGTCCCGGTGCCCGACAGCCCCGCGCCACCCGTGCCTGCCTCGGCCGACCTCCGTCTCCCCGGCCTGTCGCCGTACGTCACCTCGAACACCGACTTCTACCGCATCGACACAGCGCTGGTGGTGCCTCGCGTGAACTCCGGCGACTGGAGCCTGCGCATCCACGGGATGGTCGACAATGAAATGACCCTGACGCTCGCCGATCTGGAGAAGCGCGTCTCCATCGAACGCATGGTGACGCTCACGTGCGTGTCCAATCCCATCGGCGGCGACCTGATCGGCAACGCGACCTGGACCGGGTACTCGCTGAAAGACATTCTCGCCGAAGCCCGTCCGCAGTCGTCCGCGGACATGGTGCTGTCCTCGTCGTACGACGACTTCACCGCGGGCACACCGCTCGACGTGCTGATGGACGGCCGCGACGCCATGCTGGCCGTCGCCATGAACGGTGAACCGCTCCCCATCGAGCACGGTTACCCGGCGCGCCTCGTCGTACCCGGCCTGTACGGGTACGTGTCGGCAACGAAATGGGTGACGGATCTCGAAGTGACCAAATTCAGTCAGGCGCGGGCGTACTGGACGGACCGCGGATGGTCCGAGCGCGGCCCGATCAAGACGGCCTGCCGCATCGACACTCCCGCCGGCAGCAAGGACGTCGATGCCGGCACCGTCATGATCGCGGGCGTCGCGTGGGCGCAGCACCGCGGAATCTCACGCGTCGAGGTGCGTATCGACAACGGCGACTGGGCCGAGGCGACACTGTCGGACGAATACTCGCGCGACACGTGGCGCCAGTGGTCGTACGCATGGGAGGCCACGTCCGGCCAGCACCGTATCGAGGCCCGCGCCACCGACAGCACCGGCGAGGTTCAGACCGACGTGCGTGTCGACACCGTCCCCGACGGCGCCAGCGGCTACGCGAGCATGCCGGCCAACGTGCGCTAGGCCGACCGGCTCTACCTTCGGCCCGAGCGCACACCCTTTTCGGTGTCCGCACACCAGCTACAGCTGACTGGGAAGGGTGTGCGGTCACCACGCGGGGTGTGCGCTTGTCCGGTCGTGCGGCGCCTGGATGGAGCGCACACCCACATACGCGCGCTGGCTGCAACGGGTGTGCGCTCACCACGCAGGCTGTGCGCTCTTCGGTGTTGCGGCGCCTGGATGGAGCGCACACACCTTCCGGTGTCCGCACACCCCCTACAGCCGACTGCAACGGGTGTGCGGTCACCACAACCGGTGCACACACCCCCTCCAACGCCGAACGGACGCACCCCATATCGGGTGCGTCCGTTCGGCGAAGCGGTGGATCAGTTGTTGGAGGCGCTGAACCGCGACTGCACATCGGGAACGTGCACGTCTCCGAGCACCCGAGCGATCTGGTCCTCGCTCAGGCCGAGGCGACGGAGTCGCTCGCACACTGCGTCGAAGCTCAGCATCTTGGCATCGAGCTCCTGCTGGAGCTCGGCGACCTCGGCGCGGAGGACCTCTGCTTCCTCGAGCGCGTCGAGGGTCTCGGCGGGCTTGGGGAGCAGCAGCGAGAGCAGGCGATCACGAGCGTCGGTGCTGAGTCCGTCGAACGGTGCGGAACCGTCGGCAGCCTCGTGCTTCCCGGCCGGGGCGTCCAACCGAACACCATCCGTCCGAACACCATCCGTCCGAACATCATCCAACCGAGCACCATCCGACTCGACAGCGTCCGACCGAACAGCCTTGACGCGGTCGGTGTCGAGCTCGGCAGCTGCTCCGTCGGCGAGCGGCACGACAGTGTCGGCACCCTCGGGCTTCATGTCGATCGTGGTGCGTAGCGGGCGGTTCGGGATGAACAGCACGGCGAGCACGGTGACGAGGGCGACGAAGCCGGCGATCAGGAAGATGCGTCCGGTGGCGTCACCGTAGGCGGTACGGATGACTGCGGCGATCGGAGCGGGCAACGCACCGATGTCGAGGGATCCGCCGCCGCTGGATCCGGCGGGGACACCGAGTGCAGCGAGGCCGGCTGCCGAGTTGTCGGCGACGCGGGTGGCGAGAACCGAGCCCAGGACCGAGACTCCGATGGCTCCACCGAAGGTACGGAAGAAGGCGACGGTGGACGATGCGGCGCCGATGTTCTGCACGCTGACCGTGTTCTGGACGGCAAGGACGAGGTTCTGCATCAGCATGCCGGTACCGAGGCCGACGATGGCGATGAAGACGCCCACGAGCCACAGGTTGGTGGCGTGGTCGAGGGTTCCGAGCAGTCCGAAGCCGATGACCAGCAGGAACGAGCCGGTGACGATGAAGGGCTTCCACTTGCCGAAGCGCGAGATCAGCTGACCGGATCCGACCGACGAGACCAGCATGCCGGCGACGAGCGGGATGGACAGCAGCCCGGCTGCGGTGGGTGAGTATCCGCGAGCGGTCTGGAAGTACTGGCCGAGGAAGGTGGTGGCACCGAAGAGGCCGACACCGACTGCGACGGACGCGATGATGGCGAGCCCGGTGGTGCGCTCGGTGACGATCTTCAGCGGGATGATCGGGCTCTTGACCTTGGCCTCGACGAGGACGGTGGCGATGAGCAGTGCGACGCCGCCGCCGACGTACATGGCGGTCTCGCGGGAGATCCAGTCGTAGTACCCGGCCTTACCGGCGAACGAGACCCAGATGAGCAGGACGGACACACCGGCGGTGAGGAGCAGCGCTCCGAGCCAGTCGATGGAGACGTCGTCCTTGCGCTCGGTGGTGATGTGCAGGGTGCGCTGCAGCAGAAGGAGCGCGATGACGGCGAGCGGGATGCAGACGAAGAAGCACCAGCGCCATCCGAGCGGGCTGTCGACGATGACGCCGCCCAGGATGGGGCCACCGGACATCGAGACGGCCATGACGGCGCCCATGTATCCGGAGTAACGGCCACGCTCACGCGGGGAGACGATGCTGCCGATGATGGCGACGACGAGGGCGGTCAGACCACCCATGCCGATGCCCTGCACGACGCGGGCGGCGAGCAGGATCGGCACGTTGTGTGCGAATCCGGCCATGACCGAGCCGAGGACGAAGATGACGAGCGAGCTCTGGACCAGCAGCTTCTTGTTGAAGAGGTCGGCCAGCTTGCCCCAGATGGGGGTCGAGGCCGCGTTGGCGAGCAGCGCCGTGGTGATGACCCAGGCGTACGCGGTCTGCGAGCCCTTCAGGTCACCGATGATGGTGGGCAGTGCGGTGGAGACGATCGTCGTGCTCAGCAGCGCCGTGAAGAGACCGGCGAGCAGGCCGATGAGTGCCTCGAGAATCTGGCGGTGCGACATCGCCTTCGGGTCTGCCGAGGTGGCGGTGTCACCTACCTGTGAGGGTGGAGTGTCCTGTGTGACAGTCATGTCGGTGTTCTTTCTTTTCTCAGTTATGTGAGAGGACGCGGTGGCCGGAATGGCGGGCCTGCGCCTCGTCGGTGAAGGTGGTGGTGAGTCGGCGTATGGAGCAGAGCGCGGCATTGGCCTCGTCCTCGTCCCAGTCCCCCAACATGCGGGACAACCGTTCGACTCGTTGACCCTTGATGCGTTCCAAGCACTCGAGACCCGCGTCGGACACCCGAACCCGGGTGGCGCGTCCGTCGTCGGGATCGGGGGTGCGTACGACGTGCCCGGCGTCCACCAGCTCGGCAAGCTGACGGCTGAGCACGGACTGGCTGGTGCACATGGCCCCGGCCAGTTCGGACTGCCGGCATTCGCCGTGCGTGGCGAGTGTGCCCAGGACACCGATGAGAGCGGACGGCAACTCCGTCCGGTCGTCCCCCGTCGACACGGCCACGCGCAGCGCGCGGCCGAAGCGGAAGACTTCCTCCACCAGCGACTCTGCTGTGTCGGTGTTGACGGCCACGTCGATCACTCCCCGTTCTCGTTTACTTGCTGTCCACAACTATATAGATAGATACCTTAGGTAAACAACTATTAATGTGCGTCTGCTCGATCACACGGAACGTGGCCGACGCCAGAGCACGGACCACACCGCTGTGAGTCCTCCAGAAGACGTCGAGGCATGCCTGACAGCCCCGTCCGCGCCGTTACATTTCGGAGCGTGGGAGACGACCGGAACGAGGGGGCGGTCGTGTCTCTCGAGGGTCTGCAGGTACCACTGACGGGTGCGCAGCGGCCGCTGTGGCTCGCGCAGCACCTCGATCCGGACGCGGCTTTCACCATCGCTCTTCACGTCGACATCGACGGGCCGATCGATCACGCGCGACTCGAACGCGCGATGCACGCCGCGGGCACCGAATCCGGACTGCGCCAGACGCGCATCACGGGCGCGACGGACGACGAGCCGACTCTGACCTTCGTCGACGACGCCGTGATGAACCTCGACACCGTGGACCTGCGCGACGAGTTGGACCCGACCACCGCGGCCCGGGACTGGATGCAGAACGAGTTCCAGAGGCCGGTGGACCTCTACGGAACGACCCTCGTCCAGTGCGCCTTCGTTCGCGTGGCGGACGACCACACGTACCTCTATCTCCGCGCCCATCACCTCGTCCTCGACGGCCAGGGCGCGTTCACCCTCCTGACGCGGATCGCCGGCCACTACTCCGACTCCCTCGCCGACGGATTCGGACCGACGCCTGATGCCGCACTGCGCATTCATGATTCGGAAGTCGCCTACCGTGAGTCCCGGCGTCACGACACAGACCTGGCGCACTGGTCGGATCACCTCGCCGACTTCACCGGACCCACCTCGATGTCGACGAATCCGCCCAGCGCTCCCCGCCAACCGAGGGCGACGCGGGTGCCGTGGGCGCCCCCCGCCGGGACGGTGAGCGACCCGCTTGCCGTGGTGGCCGCACTGGCCGTCCACCAGTCACGGGTGCTCGACACCGCCGACGTGATGCTCGGATTCCCGGTGACGGGCCGCACCACCGCGGCACTGCGCGCGACCGCCGGCATGATGGCCAACCTCGTGCCTCTCCGACTGCGTGTCGACGACGACACGGCGGTACGCGATCTGGTGGCGCGCGTGCGGCAGGAGATCACCGGAGCCCTACGTCACCAACGGTTCCGCGAGTGGGACCGCATCGTCGACGCCGAGGCGAGGCCGTACGGTGTCTCGTTCGGTCCGGTGGTCAACATCATGCCGTTCGTGGCCCCGTTGACCTTCGACGACGTGGTCGCTCCGGTCACCATCTTGTCGTCGGGCCCCGTTCACGACACGGCGGTCACCATCTACCCCGGCGACGCCCTCACGTTCGACATCCAGTGGAATCCCGAGCGTTACGACGACTCCGACATCGAGCGCCACGGCACACGACTCACCCGCCTGCTCGACGGCATCCTTCGAGCCGACGACGACACCACCGTCGGCAATCTCCCGTTCTTCGGGGACGGCGAGGAGGTCGATCTGCTCTCCCGTACGGGCGGTCCCGCGCCGTCACTGTCGACGCTCGGCGACCTGCTGGCACAGGTCGTCGGCCGACGCCCGGACGCACTCGCTCTGCGCGAGAAGTCCACCACCCTGACGTATGCGGAACTGGACGTGGCGTCGTCGCTGCTGGCGAGGACGCTGGCGGATCGAGGAGCCGGGCCGGGAACGGTGGTGGCGCTGGCACTTCCGCGCTCGACCGAGTACCTGGTCGCTCTCTGGGCGGTGGTCCGCACCGGTGCAGCCTTCCTCCCGGTCGATCCGGCGGCGCCGTCGGAGCGGCTCGACCGCATCCTGACCGACTCCGCAGTGCTGCTCGGCGTCACGTCCCGTGATCACGTGGCCGACCTCCCGATCGGCGTCCAGTGGACCACCGCCGCCGACGCGGCATCCGAGCCTCTGCCGTGGATACGCCCGGCCATCTCCGACCTGGCTTACGTTCTGTACACCTCCGGGTCGACCGGTCGACCCAAGGGTGTGGCGGTCACGCACCACGGGGTACACGGTGTCGTCGCGGCACACAGAGCGCGGGCCGACGACGCCGCGGCTCGGGTACTGGCCGTCGCGGCACCGACGTTCGACGCGTCGATCTCGGAAATGCTGCTCGCCGTGGCACTGTCGGCCTGCCTGGTCGTCGCCGACGATCGCTCGTACGCCGGGGCACCCCTTCAGGACCTCCTGCATGACGAGAAGGTCACCCACGCGATCCTCACGCCGCGCGTTCTCGGGACTCTCGATACGGACGGACTCGAGTCGCTGCGGTGCGTCCTCAGCGTCGGCGACGTGCTGCCTCCCACCCTCGCAGCGCGGTGGGCGCGCGGCCGCCACCTGTACGACGACTACGGCCCCACCGAGGCCACCATCTGGGCCACCGGCACCGGTTGCCTCGGCGCCGAGGATCGCGTCACCATCGGACGACCGCTCCCCGGAGTCGGTGCAGCAGTGCTCGACTCGCGCCTACGCCCCGTCCCGATCGGCGTGCCGGGCGAGCTTCATCTCAGCGGGCCCGGTCTGGCGCGCGGATACGTCGGACGCCCGGCGGAGACGGCGGTGCGCTTCGTGGCCGGCCCCGACGGCTCACGTCGCTACCGCACGGGCGACCGGGCGCGGTGGACTCGTGGCGGCGACCTCGACCACCTCGGCCGAACGGACGCCCAGGTCAAGCTCCGCGGCCAGCGCATCGAGCCGGGCGAGATCGACACCGCGCTGCGCGGGGCACCGGGGGTTGTCGACGCCGCCACGATCGTGCGCCGCGACGGAGAATCGGAGCAGCTGGTCTCCTACGTGACCGGTGACGCCGACCCCGCGGCCGTGCTCGCCGTCGTCGCCCGGATGCTGCCGAGTTATCTCGTTCCAGCACATATCGTTCCGGTAGCGGCGTTGCCTCTCACCGCGTCGGGAAAGCTCGACGTTGCAGCGCTTCCCGAGCCCGACCGTCGCTCACGCACCTCGAGTGCTCCCGGCTCCGACATCGAGCATGCCCTCGTCACCGCCGTGTCGCAGGTGCTCGCGCGCACCGACATCGGAGTCGACGACGATTTCTTCGCCCTCGGCGGTGACAGCATCCTGTCGATCCGACTGGTCTCCGTAGCCGCGGCCGCCGGCGTCCGAGTCAGCGCTCGCGACGTGTTCGAGCAGCGCACAGTCGCCGCGCTGGCACGCGTGGCGGACCGGATGTCGCAGTCCGTCGAATCACCGGACGACGGCGTCGGACCGGTGGTGCCGACGCCGATCGTGCGCCACCTCCTGGGCCGCGGCGGCAGCCTGAATCGATTCGCACAGACGCTCACCGTGGCGCTCCCCGTCGGCATCGACCGACAGTCGTTGGTGGACACCGTCACTGCCGTCGTCGATCACCACGACATGCTGCGGGCCGTCCTGGTCCGCGACACCGACGGCGCCCACCTCGACGTCCGGCCGAGAGGCGCGGTCGACGTCGACGCGCTGATCCGGCACGTCACGGACGAGGCCGACGTCGTCGACGACGTGGTGCGAGAGCTCGATCCGGAGACCGGAACAGCACTGGCACTCGTCTGGTCGGACTCCGGACCGCAGGTGAGCGGCCGCCTCGTGATCGTGGCGCACCACCTGGTGATCGACGTCGTCTCCTGGGGAATCGTCATCGCCGATCTCGTCGCAACGTGGGCCGGTCGTGGTGAAGCCTCTGCGACGTTGGATCCGGTGCGCACGTCGATGCGCCGGTGGGCCACCGGCCTCATGTCGCACGATGCCACCGACCGCCTTCCGTACTGGCGGTCCGTGCTGCAGGGTCCGGATCCTGTTCTCGGGCAACGACGCGTCGATCCCGTCGACGATACGGTCGGCGACGCCACCGTCCGCGACCTCACCTTCACCCGCGAGATCACCGACGCCGTGATGACCCGCGCACCGCACCTGTTCCACGCCGGACCCACCGACGCGCTGCTCGCCTCGCTCGCTTTGGCGGTCGCGGTGTGGCGATCGTCCACGACCGACACGGGCCTGCTGCTGCAACTGGAAGGCCACGGCCGCGAGGATCACCTGGTTCCGGGCGCCGACACCGCGCGCACCGTCGGCTGGTTCACCACCGTGTTCCCGGTGCGCCTCGATCTCACCGGACTCGACTTCGACGACGCCATGGCCGGAGGATCCGCTGCAGGAGAGGCGATTCTACGCGTCAAGGAGCATCTCGCGGCCGTACCCGACCACGGAGCGAGCTACGGACTCCTCCGGTACCCGGCGGACGGTGTCGCCGACGAGTCACTGCACTGGACTCCGCAACTGTCGTTCGCTCACCTGGGTCGGATGTCGACGGCAGAGACGGGCGACTGGCTCCCGGTCCCGGACGTCTCTCCCTTCGCCGGTCCGCGCGCCGAAGATCTGGGTGCCGCGGCCGCACTCGAGATCGACACCGTCGTCGTCGACGGCGTCCTGGTCGGACAGGTGTCGCACCTCCCCGACGCGGTGTCCACGGAGGACGTGACCGCGCTGCTCGATCTCTGGGTCTCGGCCGCCACGGCGATCGCGCGCCACCTCGACGATCCGCGTGCCGGTGGCCACTCCCCCTCGGACTTTCCGCTCGTTCGCGCGTCGGGCGCCGATGTCGACTCGTGGACTGCTCGTCATCCCACCCTGACCGACGTGCTCCCCACCGCTCCGTTGCAGTCCGGCTTGCTGTTCCACGCGCAGCTCGCGGACACGACCGTCGATCCCTATGTCGTGCAGACGATCCTGCGGGTACGCGGAACCCTCGATTCCTCACGTCTACGCCGGGCAGCACAAGCACTACTCGATCGGCACGACGGGCTCCGGGTGGCCTTCGCCGCGACATCCGACGGCACGGACGTCCAGGTGGTCGTCGGCGGCGTCTCCGTCCCCTGGACCGATCTCGACGTCGCCGGTGATCCCGACCCCGGTGCGGTGATCGACGCGTTCCTCGCGCACGACCGCACCGTGGGTTTCGACGTCGCGGCTGTCCCGTTGATGCGATTCGCGTTGTTGCACAGCATGTCCGACGAGTACACCGTAGTGCTGACTCACCACCACCTGATCCTCGACGGCTGGTCGCTGCCGATCGTCCTCGGCGACCTGCTCACGTCCTATGCGGGAGACACCCGCACTCCGGAATCTTCGTCGCTGCGGCGCTATCTGCAGTGGCTGGGCGACCGTGACACGGCAGCGTCCGTCACTGCATGGACGCAGGCGCTGGCGGGCCAGGAGGAGCCGACTCTGCTGGCTCCCGCGATCAGTGAGCACGCCGCGGCCGTACCCGGGCAGCGGATCACCACCCTCGACCCCGACCGCACCGCCGCCGTCGTCGCGCGGGCCACCGACATGGGCGTCACGACGAACACCTTCGTCCAGTTCGCCTGGGGTGTGGTTCTGGGATCAGTTCTCGGCCGCACCGATGTCGTGTTCGGTGCCACCGTGTCGGGTCGACCGCCCGAGCTTCCCGGTTCCGCATCCATGGTGGGGCTCCTCATCACCACGGTGCCGGTCCTCGTCCGACTGGAACCGTCGACGTCCCTGCGTGAGTGCGTCGCACTACTCCAGAAGGAGCAGGCGGCGCTGATGGATCATCATCACCTCGGCCCCGCGACGATCGAGGCGGCAGTCGGCGCCGGCGCCCGCTTCGACACCTCTCTCGCCTTCGAGTCCTACCCGGTGGATCACGCTGCGTTGACCGCTCTCGCGGGCGACCTGACGGTGCTGGGCGTCGAGGCGCGCGACGCTACCCACTACCCGCTGTCGATCGCCGTCGAGATCGGGGACGAGCTGATCCTGCGCGCGACGCACCGCACGGACGCTGTGGACGGCACTGCGGTGGATCGGATGATGGACCGTGTCGTCCGTGTCCTCACCGCGGCGGACGTCGATCGCCCCGTCGGCGAGATCGACCTGCTGTCACCGGACGAGCGACGCATCATCTCGGGGTGGAACACGAAGGACCACACCGTCCCTCCGTCCACGCTGATCGACCCGTGGGAAGATCACGACGGCAGCCGTATCGCGTTCTCGCACGGCGACACTCGGGTCTCTCGGGGAGACTTCGCGGGCCGTGTGCATCGACTCGCGCGCTACTTGGTGTCACACGGAGCGGGTCCGGAGGTCGCCGTCGCCGTGGCCGTCGAGCGCTCGATCGATCTGTTCGTGGCCGTGCACGCCGTGGTGGCGACCGGTGCGCACTACGTTCCGATCGACGCCGACCACCCCGTCGATCGCCTGCGGCACGCACTACGGGAGTCCGGCGCCCTGTTCGGCCTCGTCACCGGGTCCACGCCACTGCCCGACGTGATCCCGTGGATCGACATCGCCGACGTGCCCACCGCGGGACTGTCCGCCGAGCCGCTCACCGACGCCGAGCGACTGTCGCCGCTGCGCCCGGACCACCTCGCCTACGTGCTGTTCACGTCGGGCTCCACGGGGCTCCCCAAGGGCGTGGGTGTCTCGCACGCCGCCATCGTCAGCCACCTGCAATGGCGAGCGGAGTTCGTCGGCCTCACCGCCGACGACGTCGTCCTGAACAAGACGCCCGCCACGTTCGACGTGTCCCTGTGGGAGTTGTTCCTGCCGTGGCACGTCGGAGCCGAGGTGGTCGTCGCGGATCCGGGTGCCCACGGCGACGCCGATGCCATGGTGGAGCTGATCGCGCGTCGCTCGGTCAGTGTCGTGCATTTCGTTCCGTCGATGCTCGCGCTCGTCGCGGACGCACCGGGCCTGGCCGCCTGCACATCCCTGCGCACGATCCTGTCCTCGGGAGAGTCGTTGCTTGCCAGCGTTGCCGACTCGGTACGCGCTGCACTGCCCGTGACCCTGGTGAACCTGTACGGACCGACCGAGGCGGCGGTGGACGTCACCGCCCACGTGGTCACCGACGACGACACGACCGAGGTACCGATCGGCAGGCCCGTGTGGAACACGACCACGCTGGTTCTCGACGCCGCCCTGCGGCCCGTGCCGATCGACGTGGTGGGCGAGCTGTACCTGGGCGGTGACCAACTCGCCCGGGGCTACGCGAACCGCCGTGCGCTGACGGCCGAGCGGTTCGTCGCCGCACCGGGCGGTCGACGTCTGTATCGCACCGGGGACAGGGTGCGCTGGACGGCGTCCGGTGAGCTCGTCTTCGTCGGCCGGACCGACGACCAACTCTCGGTCCGGGGCGTCCGCATCGAACCGGCGGAGATCGAACACGTCCTGACGGCGCTGCCCGAAGTCGACCGCGCCGTGGTGACGGCACGCGGTGATCGACTCGTCGCTCATATTGTTGCAGCGCAGAGCTTCTCAGATATCGCAGCCAGCGCAAGGTACGCACTGCGATCCGCACTCCCCCGTCATCTGGTTCCCGACGACGTGGTCGAGATCGGTGCGTTACCGCTCACCGCGTCGGGCAAGGTGGATCGACGCCTTCTCGGCGCTCGGACGCTGCCGGGTCACGCCCGCACTCACCGCCTGCCGAGCACCCCGACACAACGGCTTGTCGCCGACGTCTTCGACGCCGTCCTGCAGCCCGACGGCCCGGTGGGAGCGGACGACGACTTCTTCGGTCTCGGCGGAACATCGCTGACGGCGGCGCGCGCAGTGGCGCGTATCCGGTCGACCACCGGACGGGAACTGTCCCTCCGCACCCTGTTCGACGTCTCGACCGTGGCCGGGCTGGCCGCACTGCTGGACTCCGCGGCACCGGATGCAAGCGTCGTGCGTATCGGGGGCGAACGCCCCGCGACCCTTCCCTTGTCGTTCGCGCAGCAACGCATGTGGTTCCTCGATCGCTACGAGCCCGGCTCCTACGTCATGCCGTTGGCACTGCGGATGCGCGGGGACCTCGACACCAGCGCGCTCACCGCGGCCCTGGACGATCTGGTGGCACGTCACGAGATTCTGCGGACCGTCTACGCCGACCACGACGGGACTGTCGAGCAGATCGTGCTGCCTCCTGCGTCACGCAGGGAGCCTCCGGTCACGACCATCGACCTCGACGACCTGCCCGACCGCCTCGAGTCGGCACGGTTCGCTACCTTCGACCTCGCGACCGAACCGTCCCTCCGGGCGGAGATACTGCGTATCGACGACGCGGACCACGTCCTGCTCCTGCTGCTGCACCACATCGCCGCGGATGGTGTGTCGCTCACGCCGTTGGCGCGCGACCTACTGTCGGCCTACGACGCTCACCGATCCGGACGTGCGTCGACCCGCTCGCCGCTGCCCGTGCAGTACGCCGATGTCGCTGTGCATCAACGCCGTACCGGCGTCGACGAGCAGGCGACCACCTGGTGGGCGGATCGCCTCGCCTCGCTGCCCGACGTGCTGGACATGCCGACGGACAGGCCACGGTCCGAGCAGCCCACACGGATTAGTGGACGGGTGTCGCTGGACATCGATGTCGCCACCGTGTCCAGCCTGGCCGACCTCGCTGCGCGACACCGCGGGACGGTGTTCATGGTGGTGCACACCGCGCTGGCCGTGGCCCTGTCACGGTGGACCGGGAGCCGCGACATCGCCGTGGGAACACCGGTGTCCGGGCGACCGGATCCCATCCTCGACGACCTCGTGGGCCTGTTCGTCGACACCGTCGTCCTGCGCACCGCGATCGACCCGGCGGAGTCCTTCGCACAGGTGCTGGCGAGAACACGCGACGAGACTCTCGACGCGTTCGTACATGCGGCCGTTCCGTTCGACCACGTCGTCGACATCCTGGGTACCACCCGCACGTCGGCGCACCACCCCGTGTTCCAGGTGATGGCGGCGTTCCAGGACGAGGATCCCGTGCGCGGCCGCAGCGACATCGAGGTACTCGATGTGGGTCCCGCGCCGGCCACGTTCGACCTCACGCTCGATGTCCGCCCTCGGGCCGGCGGCCTCGCCTGCGTCCTGACGTACGCGCGTGATCTATTCGATCACGCCACCGCGCAACGCTTCTGCGACATTCTGCAGCGAGTCCTGACGTCCGTCGTCACGGACTCCGACATCCCAGTGGGCGATCTCGAGATCAGGGACCCGAAGGAATCCGGCCCGGCGACCCACCCCCTCGCACGATGCGAACCTCTGACACTCCCTCAGCTTCTCGACCGCGCTCCGGACGGTATCGCGATCGTCGACGGCGACACCGAGCTCACCCGTGCGGAGTGGGCGCAGGCCTCGAACCGGTGGGCTCGACACCTGATCTCGCTCGGGGTCGGTCCCGACACCGTGGTGGCCGTGGCGCTCACACGGTCGGCCCAGTACCTCACCATGATCGCTGCGATCAGCCGCGCCGGCGGGGCATTCCTGCCGATCGATCCCGGACAACCGACCGACCGACTCGAGCAGATACTCACCGAATCGGCGGCCGCCGTGCTCGTCGTGTGGACGTCGGATTCGCTGTCCGACATCGGCTGCGACGCCACGCGGGTCGTCCTGGACGATCCGGCGACCGTCGATGACGTGACCACCTCGTCCGACGAGGCGATCACCGACGAGCACCGCCTCGCACGACTGAACCCGGATCATCTGGCGTACGTCATCTACACCTCCGGATCGACCGGGCGGCCCAAGGGCGTGGCGTTATCGCATCGAGGACTGCGCAATGCCGTCGAGGATCAGCGCAGTCGTCACGAGTCGGTGGCCGACGCCCGTGTCCTCGCCGTGTCATCCACGACGTTCGACGCCTCGGTCGGCGAGCTGCTGATCGCTCTCGCGATGGACGCGGCACTCGTCGTCGCGCCGGACGGCGTCTTCGGCGGAGCAGAACTCAACGCGCTCATGCGTCGTCACCGTGTCACTCACACTCTGATGACTCCGCGCGCGCTCGACGTGACGACGGATGCCGGCCTGGAGCACCTCGGTGTCGTCATGTCCGCGGGTGAGGCGTGCCCGCCCTCCCTCGTCGAGGCCTGGGCACCGGACCGTCGGATGAGCAACGTCTACGGTCCGACCGAGGCGACGGTCTGGTCGACGTCGGCGACCCTGGAACCCGGTCGACCGGTGACCATCGGCACGGCTACCCTCGGTGTGGACGCGATCATCCGCGACAGTCGTCTGCACGCAGTCCCGAGCGGCGTCGTCGGCGAGTTGTACCTGGCGGGAGAGCAACTCGCTCGCGGTTACCTCGGCCGCCCTGCGCTGACGGCGTCTCGGTTCGTCGCCGCACCCGGCGGTGCACGCACGTACCGCACCGGAGACCTGGTGCGGCTGAACGCTGCCGGGGACATCGTCTACCTCGGACGGGACGACCACCAGGTCACCCTCCGCGGTCTGCGCATCGAACTCGGGGAGATCGAGTCGGCCCTGAACGCCGCGCCCGGCGTGGGCACGGCGGTGGCGGCCGTGCACGAGGAGCGCATCGTCGCGTGGGTGAGCGCCGCCGACGGTCGCTCCGCAGACGCCGTGGACATGGCCGAGGTGACCGCCGCGGCGACCCGCGCCCTGCCGCGCTACATGGTGCCCACCGTCGTGACCGCGGTGGATGCGATGCCGCTGACGACGTCGGGGAAGCTCGACCGTGCGCGTCTACCGCGCCCGTCGGTCACCGTGGCGGCGTTCCGTGCCCCCACGTCGCCACTCGAGATCGAGGTCGCGTCCGTGTTCGCTACCGTCCTCGACCGCGAGGATCCCGTGGGGCTGGACGACGACTTCTTCGTGCTCGGTGGACAGTCGCTCAGCGCGACGAGAGTGGCTGCACGACTGGACACCTCGGTGAGGACTATCTTCGATGCCCCCACCGTCGCTGCCCTCGCGACGCGACTGACAACCGAACCTTCGCCGCCCACACGCTCGACGTTCCGGCGTCCGACTGTTCGCCCCGATGTCCTGCCGCTGTCGTTCGCGCAGCAACGAATGTGGTTCCTGAACACCGTGACACCCGACTCGGGATATGTCATTCCTCTCGCGCTGCGCCTGCGTGGACTGCTGGATCACGACGCGCTGGCGGGGGCGCTCGCCGATGTGGTGGAGCGACACGAGATTCTCCGCACCGTGTATCCGGCACCGGACGGCGTGCCGCGCCAACGCGTGCTCCAGGCCGGCGAGGTGACCGTCCCGTTCGAACATGTCGTCGACGAGCCGTCGGCCGACGTGCTCGAGCGCATCGCGTCGGCCCCCTTCGATCTGGCCACCGAGCTTCCGATCCGCGCAGCCGTGGTCTCCGTCGCCGAGGACGACCACGTGCTGGCGATCTGCCTGCACCACATCGCCGCCGACGGATGGTCGTTGGCCCCGCTGACCCGCGACATCACCGCGTTCTACGGCGCCCGCCGATCCGGTCTGCCCGCGGCCCTCGAGGCGCTTCCCGCGCAGTACGCCGATCACGCTGTGTGGCAACACGATCACGCGATCGAGATCAGGGAACGATCGTCGTACTGGACGGACCGGCTTGCCGGCCTTGCGGATGTTCTACCCCTCCCGACCGACCGACCTCGACCACTCATCGCGACCCATCGTGGCGCCCGCGTCCCGATCACGATTCCCGACGACACCGTGGCGGCCCTGCGCTCCCTCGCGACCGCGCAACGCGCCACCGTCTTCATGGTGGTGCAGGCCGCCTGGGCGATCACGCTGTCCCGCATCACCGGACGCGACGACATCGTGGTCGGCACGCCGGTCGCCGGACGCGGCCAGGAGGATCTCGACCAGCTGGTCGGCATGTTCGTCGA
Source organism: Rhodococcus sp. Leaf247 (assembly GCF_001426185.1). GTDB lineage: Bacteria > Actinomycetota > Actinomycetes > Mycobacteriales > Mycobacteriaceae > Rhodococcoides. The sequence goes on from NZ_LMRP01000002.1 coordinate 398,361, forward strand.
CACGGTCGTGCTCCGATCGACCGTCACGCCGGGGGCGACGTTCGCGGCTCTGCTGGACGATGTCCGGGAGTCCACGCTGTCGGCGTTCGCTCACGGCGACGTGCCGTTCGAGCTGATCGTGGACGCTCTCGACCCGGTTCGCTCGACCTCGCATCATCCATTGGTCCAGGTGATGTTCGCGTTCCAGAACCAACCGCCGCCCACCCTCACCGCCGCCGGACTCGAGATCGGTGTTCTCGACCCCGGACACGTGTCGGCGGCAGTCGATCTCACCCTCGACCTGACGGACGGCGAGCGCGGACTCCACGGCGCCCTGACCTACGCGGTGGACCTGTTCGATCACCGCACCGCGGCGCGCATCGGCGACATCCTGCTCCGCGTTCTCGACGGAGTCGCGCGTCGACCGTTCGAGCGCATCGGTGCCCTCGAGATCCTGCATCCGTCGGAGCGGGCTCTGCTGCTCTCGCAGCACGGCAGCGCGGGCCTACCGCCGCGCGTGCTCCCCCGATTGCTGGCCGACGCTGTCGCCGGGAACCCCACCGGACCGGCAGTGATCGCCGACCGGACCCTGACGTACGACGAGCTCGATCGGCGATCCAACCGGTGGGCACGCGTGCTGGTCGGCGCCGGTGCCGGCCCCGGATCGGTGGTCGCCCTCGCACTGCCTCGATCGTTGGACCAGATCACCGCGGTGTGGTCGGTCGCCAAGACGGGCGCCGCGTTCCTACCGGTCGACCCGTCCGGGCCCGCGGAACGGTTGTCGCACATCGTCACCGAGGTCGGCGTGCTCCTCGCCGTCACCGCCGGAGGCCCCCTGGCCGATCTGCACTCCGTGTCGGTCGATTCGCTGGACGATGCCGTCACGAGCGAGGCAGCCGTGACGGCCGACGACCGTCTCGGAGCCATCCACCCGGACACGCTCGCGTACGTCATCCACACGTCCGGCTCGACGGGAGTTCCCAAGGGCGTGGGCGTGACTCATCGCGGTCTCGTGGACGCACTCTGGGATCAGCGTCTGCGCGGCGTCGGGGACGCACGAGTGCTCGCCGTCGCCTCGCCGACCTTCGACGCGTCGATCGCCGAACTCCTCATCGCACTGTCCCTGTCGGCACCGCTCGTCGTCGCACCGCCCGACGTCTTCGGCGGACCGGCCCTGGAGCGACTCGTCGCCGACAGCGCGGTGACCCACGCTCTCATCACGCCGCGCGTCCTCGAATCGATGACGCCGGAACATGTTCCCGGCCTGCGATCGTTGGTCACCGCGGGTGAGGCATGCCCGCCGGCTCTCGTCGCACGCTGGGCGCCGGGCCGACGATTCTTCAACGACTACGGACCTACCGAGACCACGATCTGGGCCACCAGCCAGGGACCACTGCGACCCGACGACGCGGTGACCATCGGCCGACCGGTGCGCGGAGTGGGCGCCCACGTGCTCGACACGTTCCTCCGTCCGGTCCCGATCGGGATCCCCGGCGAGCTGTACCTCGAGGGCGCTCACCTCGCCCGTGGGTACGTCGGCCGTCCCGCGTCGACGGCCGAGCGGTTCGTCGCGTCGTCGCACGGCACCCGCCTGTACCGCACCGGGGACCGGGTGCGGTGGACGAGCACCGGGGAGCTGGACTACCTCGGCCGCAACGACTTCCAGGTCAAGCTCCGTGGACTGCGAATCGAACTGGGAGAGATCGACGCAGCGGTGACCGCACACCCGGGCGTCGAGCGCGCCGTCGTCCTCGTGCAGGACGATCACCTCGTCGCCTACGTCGTGGGAACCGATGTGGAGGCAGATCGCCTCCGGCAGGCCGTGGCACGCACGCTTCCTCGGTACATGGTGCCCACCCACGTCGTGGTCCTCGACGAGTTCCCACTGACATCGTCGGGCAAGCTCGATCGGCGCGCGCTACCCGAGGTCAGCGTTACCAGCGCACCGCACAGGCCCGCCGTGACATCGGAGCAGCGGCTGGTTGCCGAGGCGTTCGCCGCGGTGCTGGACCTGACCGAGAGTCCGGGTCTCGACGACAACTTCTTCGATCTCGGCGGACATTCACTCACCGCAACCCGAGTGGCTGCTCACGTGTCCGTCGCGGCGGCGCGCGAGGTGTCCGTCCGATCCGTCTTCGACCACCCGACGGTCGCCGCGCTGGCGGGCAACCTCACCGAGTCGCCGGCATCCGTGCGACCGGCCCTGACGACGGCGCCGCGACCGGATCGCGTGCCCCTGTCCTTCGCGCAGCACCGCATGTGGTTCCTCAACCGCATCGACGCCGACCGCGGAGGCTATGTCGTCCCCATCGCTCTGGCGCTCACCGGACGACTGGACGTCGAGGCGTTGCAGTCCGCGCTGGGCGACGTGATCGACCGTCACGAGATCTTGCGGACGGTCCACCCCGCGATCGACGGCGTTCCCCACCAGGTGGTCCTGCCGAGCGTCGACGTACCACTCTCTGTCGTGACCGTCGATGCCGACGCAGTACCCGACGCCGTACGCGACGCGATCGCCGTGCACATCGACGTCGTCACCGATACTCCGCTGCGCGCAACGCTTCTCGTGATATCGCCGACCGAGCACGTGCTGGTTCTCGTCGTGCACCACATCGCGGCGGACGGATGGTCCATGGCACCGCTGACGCGCGACGTCGTCACCGCCTACGGTGCGAGAGCGCGGGGACGGCGACCCGACCTGTCGCCGCTGCCCGTGCAGTACGCCGACCATGCGGTGCGGCAACGGGCGACCCTCGGGTCGCCGGAGGACCCGTCCTCCCCGGTCTCGCGGCACCTCGCGTACTGGCTCGACCGGCTCGCCGGTCTCCCCCTGGACCTAGCACTGCCGACGGACCACCCACGCCCGAGAACGCCGTCGCACCAGGGTGATCGAGTGCACGCCGTGATCGACAGGGACGCGATGACGGCGCTCGCAGCCGCCGCCCGTGCCCACGACGTCACCCTGTTCATGCTCGCGCAGACCGCGCTGTCCCTGGTGCTCGCGCAGTGGGCGGGTACCGACGATCTCGCCATCGGGACGGCGGTCGCGGGCCGCGACGACCCTGCGCTCGACGAGACGGTCGGCATGTTCGTCGACACCGTTGTCCTGCGTACCACCGTCGACTCCGAGCGCTCCGTCGCCGATCATCTCGCCGCGGCACGCGAGACCACGCTCGACGCCTTCGCCCACGCGGCACTGCCGTTCGACCTACTCGTGTCGGCGCTGGATCCGGTGCGGACCACGGCGAGTCACCCTGTCGTGCAGGTGATGCTGACTCTCCAGAACGTCACCCCGCCCACGTTCCCGACGACCGCGCCGACGGTCGAGGTCCTCGACCTCGGTGGCACCTCAGTCCAGTTCGACCTCTCGATGACCCTGACCGAGGACGACGGTCGTCTGCTGGTCGATCTCACCTACGCCACCGAGCTGTTCGAGCGCAGCACTGTCGAACGCGTCGTGCGGCGCTTCGTGCACACCCTGGGGTCGATGAGCCGGGACACCTCCGTCTCGGTGCGCGACCTCGACACGGTGGAGCCGTCCGAACGCATCGACATGTCGACTCGTGTCGGTGCGCCGGCTCTCCCTCCGCGGACACTCGATCGCATCATCGCCGACGCACGCGTAGCTCGTCCGGACGCCGTCGCCGTCCGCACCGACGACGTGGACGTGACCTACGCCGAGATGGGAAGCCGTGCACACCGTCTCGCCAGGGAACTGATCGCGTGCGGTGTCGGACCCGATGCCGTCGTCGCTCTCGCGCTACCCCGGTCGATCGATCATCTGGTGTCCGTCTGGGCCGTGGCCGCCGCGGGTGCGGCGTTCCTGTCCGTGGACACGTCCCACCCGACCGAGCGCATCGCCCACGTCCTGCGGGACTCCGATGCGGTCATCGTGGTGACGACGGCCGACCGCGCCGGGCCACTCGGACCTGCCGCTCCGTGGATTCCGCGACTCGTGCTCGACGAACCGGACGTGGTCGCAGCACTGTCCCGTCACCGCGACGACGACGTCGTCGACACGGAGAGACGTGCGACGCTGCAGCCGACGTCGGCCGCCTACGTCATCTACACGTCCGGCTCCACGGGACGGCCCAAGGGCGTCACGGTCACCTACGCGGGTCTCGCCGATGCCGTGGAGGATCAGCGTCGACGATCGGTTCCCGGCGCGGCACGGGTCCTCGCCGTCGCGTCCCCGACGTTCGACGCGTCGATCGCCGAGATGCTCATGGCGCTCGCCCACGTCGCCACCCTGGTTCTCGCTCCGCCGACCGTGCACGGCGGTACCGAGTTGTCGGCACTGATCCGCCGACAGCGGGTGACCCACGCGATCATCACCCCGCGGGTACTCGAGTCCCTGTCCCCGGCCGGGCTCGACTGCGTGGGCGTCCTCGTCGTAGGCGGCGAGGCCCTGCCCGACTCGGTCGCCGCCACATGGTCGGTCGGGCGCGAGATGTACAACGACTACGGCCCCACCGAAACGACGATCTGGGCCAGTGCACACGGCCCGATCTCCAGCGATCGGCCGGTCGGTATCGGGGCCCCGGTACGCGGTGTGGGGGCGGTAGTCCTCGATGCGCACCTGCGGCCGGTCCCGCTCGGCAGCGTCGGCGAGCTCTACCTGACGGGTTCGCACCTCGCCCGCGGGTATGTCGGACAACCGGCGCTCACGGCTGCTCGCTTCGTGCCGGCACCGTTCGCGGGGCCCGGTGAGCGGATGTACCGCACGGGCGACCTCGTGCGGTGGAACTCGTCCGGGGAGTTGTCGTTCCTCGGCCGTACCGATTTCCAGATCAAGCTGCGCGGGTTACGCATCGAGCCCGGAGAGATCGAGAACGCCGCCCTCGCCCATCCGGGGGTGACACAGGCCGTGGTGATCGCGCATCGCGACGCGGGCACCGGTGCCGAACATCTGGTGGCCTACGTGAGCGGCGATGCGCTCGACGTCACCGCCGTGAGGGACGTCGTGGCGGACCGCGTGCCGCAGTACATGGTGCCGACCCGCATCGTCGCGATGTCCGAGCTCCCCCGCACGACGTCGGGAAAGCTCGACCGGGCTGCCCTTCCCACGCCGACGTTCGCGCCGACGGCGTACCGCGCGCCCTCGACTCCGACCGAACACATGGTGGCGGACGCCTTCGCCATCGTCCTGGGGCTGGGGCTCGTAGGACGCGACGACGACTTCTTCGCCCTCGGTGGCACCAGCCTGTCGGCGACGCGGGTGGCCGCTCATCTCGGTCGCGCCACCGGGGTGGACCGGGTGCTGAGACTGCTGTTCACGCACGGCACCGTCGTCGCGATCGCGGAGCACCTGGACCGCGAAGACGACGACGAGTCCCTCGCCTCGTCCGAGGCCGTGGCACCCGTCATGCGACTCGGCGGAGGCGACGGCCTCGCACCGGTGTTCTGCATCCACCCGATGATGGGACTCGCCTGGCCCTACTTCGAGCTGGGCAGACACCTCGAACCGACGCGGCCGCTGTGGGGCGTGCAGACACCGGCCGTCGCCGATCCGAATTTCGCGCCGGCGACGATGGCCGAGGTGGTCGACCGTTACGTCGCCGAGATCCGTCGAGTCGATCCGGACGGGCCGTACCACCTCGTGGGCTGGTCGGTCGGCGGCGTGCTCGCCCATGCCGTCGCAGCCCGCATGGAATCGAGCGGTCTCCCCGTCGCGTCCCTCACGCTCCTCGACCCGGTACACAGCGTCGTCGCGGGCAGCGATGTGAAGAAGGCCCAGGCGGACGCCATGTTCGGCGCCTACCAGCACCTCACCGAGGATCTCGCCGACATGACCCCCGACGCGCTGTGGGCGGTGTGGTCGGCAATGGGCGGAGATCAGCTCCCGGTCTCGGACATCCAGGCCCGCCTGATCACCAAGGCGATGCTCACGCTGTTCGCCCTCGTCGACGATCACGTGCCGGAGTCCTTCGGCGGCGAGGTACTCATGATCGACTCGGACGTCACCGCCGACCAGCTGGGGCGCATGTCGGAGTTCTGGGCTCGGTACTGCACCGGACCGATGACCGTCGAATCCGTTCCGTGGCGCCACGGCGAGCTCCTGTCGAGCGAAGCGGTCGCCGATCTCGGACCGCTGGTGAGCCGCTGGCTGCCGTACCGCGATCGCGTGCCCCACAGCGACGTGGCCGGCGCGATGGTTACTGTCGACGAGTGAGTCGATCCGCCGAGAGCACCGTGCCCGACGACCAGTTCCACCTGGCGGGAGCGTGGAACTTCCGCGACACGGGCGGTCTGCGCACCACCGACGGGTCCCGGACACGCTCCGGCGTGCTGTTTCGATCGTCCGCTCTCACCCACCTCACCGACGACGGTCGACGCGCGCTGACGGATCTCGGCGTCACCGACGTCTTCGACTTCCGCGGGGAGGCCGAGGTGCGCCGACTCGGGTCGGATCGCACGCCCGCGTCGGTACGGGTCCACGCGGTCCCGTACATCCCCACGGAGGCTGCACCGCACGAGCGGACCACTCGCGCCGCCACCGCCCGCGAATACCTCGACGGCGCGTACCGCGCGTTCCCGACCCTGCCGGGCGCCCGCATCGCCATCAGGTCGGTCGTCGACGCGGTCAGCGGTGGCTCCGCGGTCCTGGCGCACTGCGCCGCCGGGAAGGACCGCGCGGGGTGGACCGTCGCGACAGTGCTCCGCGCCGCCGGCGTCGTCGAGGACGACATCGTCGCCGACTATCTACGCAGCGCAGCAGCAGTGGACCCGTTGCGGCAGCACATCGTCGACCACGCCGACGTGAGCGCCGACGATCTCGACGACGACCTGCTCGGCGTGCGTGAGGAGTACTACCGCGCAGGTCTCGACGCGATGACCGCCGCGCACGGCTCGTTCGAGGGGTACCTCGACTGGCTCGGCATCGACGCCGATTCCGTGGCTGCGCTTCGGCGCGCGCTGGTGAGCTAGCGGCCGGTGTAGGTCGCGTTGCCGGGGCCGAGGTCCAGGAATGTGCGCACCGCGCCCTGCAGATCCTCGGTCTCGAACAGTGCACCCGAGACCGCGGACGTCATCGAATCAGCGTGTCGCACACCGCCCGACCGCCAGGCTCCGATGATCTCCTTCGTCGCGGCGTGGGCACGGGTGGGTCCGTCGGCCAGCCGTGCAACCAGTGCCCGCGCTGCGGTGTCGACATCGTCGTGGACCTGGTTGACCACACCCCACTCGCGCAGCGTCTCCGCCGAGTACAGGTCGCCGGTCATGACGAACTCCCGGGCACGGCCGCTGCCGGCGCGCTCCGCCATCCGCTGCGGTCCGCCCATCGACGGGGTCAGGCCCACCACGGTTTCCACGAGCCCGAACTTGGCCTTCGGTGACGCCAGGATGATGTCGCACGCCAATGCGATCTCGAGGGCGGCCGTCAGGGTCAGGCCGTGGGCCGCGAAGACCACCGGGCAGGGCAGTGACTCGAGGGGATGGGCGATCGCGTCGAACAACCCTTCCCACAATCGCGTTCCCTCGGCTTCGGACAACCCGTCGAACACGTGCACGTCGACACCGCCGGAGACGACCTTGCCCTCCGCACGCAGCAGAACTGCGCGGGGAGGGCTGGCCACCAGATCGGCGATGTCGGCGGTGACGGCGTCGAACATGGCCTGGTCGAACAGGTTCAGCGGACCGTGCGCGAACGTCAGGGTGGCGACCTCCGCACCGGCGTCGGTCGTCGTGCGTTCGAGTCTGGTCGGCTTCTCGCTCATCGCCGAATCATGACACGGGCGTCGTACCCACCGGGACGGCCGGTTCCGCTTCTCGGGACGCGACCGGCTTGTCGACGACAGGTGCACCGCCGAAGGACGGGCGGGCGTAGAACGCGGTGGCAACGGCGCCGATGAGCAGCACGGCCGCGGGCAGGTACAGCGACTGGCCGAGTGCCGTGGCGAAGGGGGCTGCCACCTCGGCCGGAATGCGACCCGCCGACAACTCGGCCGACGCCCCGGCAGCACCGGCGAACGGCACCTCCGCGGAGATACGTGACTGCATCAGGACACCGATGCCCGCACTGCCGAGGACGGATCCGATCATGCGCATGGTGTTGTAGACGCCGCTGCCGGCACCGGCCTGCGACATCGGCAGGTTACGGGTTGCCGTGGCGCCCAGCGGGGACCAGATCAGCGCGTTGGCGACGCCCATCAGCGCGATCGGCATCAGCAGTCGGACGATGGAGGCGGTGGGGGTCATCTCCATCGCCAGCCACACGAGCGCGACGGTCAGCAGAGTCAGACCCGATCCCGCGATGTAGCGGGGATGCACGCGGTCCACCAGACGACCGACGTTGGGAGCGAGGACGCCGGTGAGCACGGCCATCGGCACGAACAGCAAGGCCGACCGAGTGGGGGTCAAGCCGGTCACGCTCTGGGCGTAGAACATGATCGGCAGCATCATGCCGGTCATGGCGAAGCCCATCGCCGCGATGCCGATGGTGGACAGCGAGAAATTACGGTCGCGGAACAGTCCCAGCGGCACCAACGGCTCGTTGCGGTTACGTGACTGCCACACGACGAACGCCGCGAAGACGATGATGCCGGCGCCGATCGAGGTCCAGATCCACCCGTTCCAGTCGTACTTCTGTCCCTCCTGCAATCCGAAGACGATGAAGAACAGACCGACGGCGGACAACACGACGCCGGGGATGTCGAACTTGTGCTCGTTGGTGGGGAGCGTGGGGACGAACTTGACGGCGAGCGCGATGGCGACGACACCGACCGGAAGATTGATGAAGAAGATCCATTCCCAGCCGAACGCGTCGACGAGGACCCCGCCCAGCAGAGGACCGACCAGCGTGGCGACGCCTGCGACGGCACCCCAGGCGCCCATGGCCGCTCCGCGCTTGTCCTTCGGGAAGATGCGCGTGATGACGGCCATCGTCTGCGGCGTGATCATCGCTGCACCGAGACCCTGGACGGCACGAGCCGCGATCAGCATCTCGATCGATCCCGACACTCCGCACCACAGCGACGCCAGCGTGAAGACGACGAGTCCGGCGATGTAGAGGTTCTTGGGTCCGAAGCGGTCACCCAGGCGACCGGTGACCAGTAGTGGCACCGCGTAGGCCAGGAGGTACGCGCTGGTCACCCAGATCACGTTGGAGATGTCGGTCTGCAGTCCCTCGAGGATCGCGGGTTGCGCGACGGCGACGATGGTCGTGTCGACCAGAATCATGAAGAAGCCCAGGCAGAGCGTCCAGAGTGCGACCCAGGGGGACGCCTCCTTCGCAGTAGGCACGGTGGTGCTGGTCATCATCGATCCTGTCGTGTCATGTGGTGGTGTTTCTCGGCGATGATCGCGTCGAGCCAGGGAAGGCGTCCGGTGTCGATGTCGTCGACGAATGCCCGGAGCCAGGCGAGTTCGGCCTCGCGGAGTGCGACGGTGTACTCCAGGCCGACGGAGAAGAGTCTCGGGGAATGCCGCGCGGTGATCGCGGCGGTCATGATGCGCATCTCGTCGAGGTCCTTCCCGAGATGCGCGATCCGCTCCCGGACCAGCGCGGACACCTCGGCGGCCGGCAGGTTGTGCGACTCCGAGAGGGCGAGCGTGAATTGTGAGTACTCGGGAACCGGAGTTGCGAGCAGAGTGCGGAGGGTTGACGTCAAGGCATCGCGCCCCGACTGGGTGACGTCGTAGGTGGTGCGCTCCGGCCGATTGCCCTCGCGCTCCGTGCCGACCGCGACGATGTGATCTGCGGCCGCCAGCCGGTCCACTGCGTGATAGAGCGATCCGGGTCTGACCTTGAGCAGCCTGTCGTCGTTCCGCTCGAGCAGGAGTTGATACATCTCGTAGGGGTGCATCGGCCGCTCGAACAAGCACGCCAGGACGGCGATCCCGAGAGTGCTCACCTGCGTTCCCACGATTCCCCCCGGCCGTCTCATATATTCCAGTTGGAATATACGGCGCCGAATACTTGCGACGCAAACGGCCCGACTACCGTGGACGCCGATGAATACCCACCAGATCGACATCGTCCGGCTCGCCTGGGCACGCGAACTCGGACTGCCCGACGATGCCTCGCTGGACGACGCAGGCCGCCTCCACGTCGTCGACGACGACTCCGACCGCGTCATGTTCGTCGTCCTCGACGGCCACGCCGTCCTCGTCGGACCGGAGCAGATCATCGAACGCGCCGAGGGCGTCTCCAACGACGTCCTGGCCACGCGGGACGGTCTCGCGGACGTCGCGGGGTCACGGCGCGGGCGATGCGGAGGCCCGATCGTGCTCGCCTACCTCGACGACAGTCGCGACGAGATCCGCGTCGGACATCCCCTGATCTCGCACGAGGGAGCCGACGCCGACCGCGTCGTCGCCTCCGTACCGCCCGACGACGCCGCGGGTATCAGGTCCTTCGGCGTCGACTCGTGGTTCACGGTGTTCGACGACGCGATGGGCGAGTCGGACGCGACCCCGGCAGCGACGGCCGGATACGTCGAGTGGCGCGGATTCCTCGCGGACACGGTCGCGGTGACGACACCGTCGTACCGCCGACAAGGCTTCGGCGCGACGGCGGCGCGCCTGGCCACGAACGAGGCCATCGACGCGGGCCTGATCCCCCAGTGGGCGGTTCCGGTGGACAACGCGCCGGCTCGTCTGTTCGGCCGGTCGCTCGGCTTCACCGAGCTCGGCGTGCGCATCGGGATGGAATTGACTCCACCCGGGTAGGTTACGACCATGAGCACCGACAGCGGCACCCCGTCCTACGTGGAAAAGGGCGGCTTCGACCGCGACACGAACTACATCGAGGACCGCATCACCGCGGACGGGCGCGACGGCTATCCCGTCGAAGCCGGCCGCTACCGCCTCGTCGTCGCTCGTGCGTGCCCCTGGGCCAACCGCGCGATCATCGTGCGCAGACTCCTCGGCCTCGAGGACGCGATCTCGATGGGTGTGTGCGGACCGACCCACGACAAGCGGAGCTGGACGTTCGATCTCGACCCCGACGGACTCGATCCCGTCCTGAAGATCCCGCGCCTGCAGGACGCCTTCTTCGCACGGTTCCCGGACTACCCGCGCGGCATCACGGTCCCGGCGATGGTGGAGGTGTCCACCGGCCAGGTCGTGACCAACGACTACCCGCAGATGACGCTGGACTTCTCGACGGAATGGACGCAGTTCCATCGCGAGGGCGCACCCGATCTCTACCCGGAAGCGTTGCGCGCGGAAATCGACGAGGTCGCCGAGCTGATCTTCCACGACGTCAACAACGGCGTCTACAAGTGCGGCTTCGCCGGCTCGCAGAGCGCCTACGAGAAGGCGTACGACGCCCTGTTCTCACGGCTGGACTGGTTGAGCGAGCGACTGGAGAACCAGCGGTTCCTGGTGGGCGACACCATCACCGAGGCGGACGTGCGGCTGTTCACGACGTTGGCCCGGTTCGATCCGGTGTACCACGGCCACTTCAAGTGCAATCGCAGCAAGCTGTCCGAGATGCCGGTGCTGTGGGCGTACGCCCGGGACCTGTTCCAGACGCCGGGGTTCGGCGACACCACCGACTTCGCCCACATCAAGTCGCACTACTACGAGGTGCACACCGACATCAATCCGACCGGCATCGTTCCCAAGGGTCCGGACCTGTCGAGCTGGCTCAGCCCGCACGGCCGAGAGGCGTTGGGCGGCCGACCTTTCGGTGACGGAACTCCCCCGGACGCGCCGAAGGCGTCGGAGCAGGTCCCAGCCGAGCACTGGGCTTAGTCGGAGCGGCCCGACGCCCTGATCCTGACCAGCGCGTCCGTGCCCAGCTCGACAAGTGTCGAGACGACGTCGTCACGAGAAAGGTCCACGTCCCCGCGCAACCACATCGCGACGACCTCGGTGGACCCTGCCACCAGGAGGTGGGCGACGAGGCGAGCGCGAGGGTCGTCCACGGCGCCCACCGCGAGCGTGGACAGGAAGCCGTCGACGAACCGAGCGACAGCACGGTCACGGGCGGACCGTAGGCCGTCGTTGCCCGGCGCTTCGAGGTACAGCCGAGCAAGGCGCTTGTCGTCGAAGGCCGACAGCACGGCTCGCACGGTCACCTCGATGAGATCGGAGCCTCGTCCGGTGTCGACCGAGACGACGCCGATCCGTGTGGCCACGTCCTCCAACACGTCGGACAGGGTGCTGCCGGCCGCGTCGTCGAGGTTGTCGAACGTCTCGTAGAAATGCCGCTTGGATACCGCCGCTCGTTCGCAGACGATTCCCACGGTCAGCGCCGAGATGCCCCGCTCGTCGACGAGATCGAGCACCGCCGTGCTCACGCGGCGCCGCCGGGCGGAGCGCCGTTCCTCCGCGCTCGCGCCGCCGTACGGGCGGTCGCTGTTCGGCGTGGTCACGACGCCATGGTGCCATGCCGGTTCGCTGGTGGGCGTTGACACCACCACCGACCCGACCTAGCATTCCGGAACTGGTACGTTCCGGTTTCGAAAGAGGTGGCTCATGCTCTGCTGTGTCCTCCCGGTCCTGGTCATGGTCGGCATACGCGTCGCCTCGCGGGCGTGGAACGCCCTCCTCGGCGGATCGACGTCCGCGCCTGCCCGGCGACCCCCGGTCGCCACGCGCACGGTGAAGGACACCGTGACGGTCGGAGTCGCAGCATGAGCGTCTCGTCGCCTACCCGGCTCGGCCGCATCCGACCGGCGCGCTTGCTGCCCAGTTCGCGGCCCGTCCTCCCTCCCGCCACCGCCTCGAGGCTCCGCCGAACCGCGTACGTCTACAGCGGGATCCTCGTCGTCGCGGTCGTGGTCGCCGCGACGTCCCACGGTCCACTGCGTCTCGCCGCGATCGGTGCGTTCTGGCCGGGCGCAGGTCACCTCGCCGCCGGGCACCCGGTACACGCGCTGATCACACTCGCAGCGTTCGCCGTGTCGCTGCTCGTGTGGTGGATGGTCGGTGCCGCCGTGGCACCGATCGCGGTCTACGTGCTGTCGATCGTGAGCACCGCAGCGCTCCACGAAGGCCACCATCACGCCGCAATCGTGGGTCCTGCCCTGGTCGTGCCCGGCGCAGTGCTTATCGCCGGCGCTATCCACCTCGTGCGGCACCGCCGGCAGATGTCCACCGCATATCGCCTCAACGACGAGTTGGAGTCGGTCACGTGGTTCGAGACCGCGCTGCCGTCGACGAGCGAACCGGACGTACGCACCGCATCGGAGGCCGATCTCGCACACCTGCGCCTCGCACTCGATCTGGGACTGCAGCCCCTCGAGAACTTCGACGGATTCGACCACCGGGACCAGTTCCGTGAAGCGGCACTGCGCTACCAACTGTCGATTCTCGGCTACGCCCTCTCGATGTACCGGTACACGCACACGCCGGCGTTCTCGGGCTACCTCGCCGAGGCGCAGCGCAATGCCGTCGTCAAGATGGGCGATCGCCGGGTGTGGGGGTACTGGCCGCTCGAGAACGCCTGGGGGCGATTTTCCGTCGGACGCGATCCGGTGCGAAACCGCGACAACGTCATGCTCACCGGGTGGCAGGGGGCTGCGGTGGGAATGTACGAGAGCTTCGGGGACGACCGCTTCTCCCGTCCTGGCGGGCTCAGCTATGTGTGGTCCGACGACGTCCGGTACGACCACGATTTTCCCGCCCTCGCCGCGTCGATCCACCGCAACATGACGGCGTCGCCGTTCACGCTCTTCTCGTGCGAGCCGAGGTGGATCTATCCGGTGTGCAACGCGTTCGGCGTCATCACGATGCAACTGTCGGACCGGCTACACGGAACCGAGTACGTCGCCGACCTGCAGGACGACATCCACCGCAGCTACGAGATGGAGTTCCAGAGACCCGACGGACGATCCATCGGGGTGCGCAACGAAACCCTCGGGATGTCCTGGAACATCTGGGCCGGGCAGGGTGTCACACTCCCCACCACCTATTGGCTGGGTGCCTTCGCCCCCGATCTCTCGCACCGATCGTGGTGGCTCACACGACGCGACGCACTGACCCACGACGGACACCACTACCGACTGCCACGATCGGCAGCGACCCGGTGCGATGCCGGGGACTACTCGTTCGGTAGCGACGCGTTCGCCCACGTCTTCCTCGCACTGACCGCCCGCGAGGTCGGCGACATCGAGGTGGCCGACGATGCTCTGGACTACGTCGACTCGGTCGGACGCCGCAGCGATCAGGACGGCGTCGCGCGCTACGAAGGACTGTCGACGCAGGGAAACCTGTACGCACTGATGGCGCGCTTCTCACGACCCGCTGCGAACCGCGATCTGGTCGGCGCGGGTCTCCCGACACAGTGGCTCACCGGTCCGCAACTCGCCGAAGCCCCCTACCCGGACGTCCTCGTCGCGCGTGCGGTCAGCGACGGCCGAGACCTGGACCTCGTCCTGTTTCCGGGAGCGACCGGCAGCCGGGTCACCCTCGTCGTCGATCGGCTGGTGCCGCGACGGACGTATCGGGTGCGCGGTGCGGTGACCGAGGCCGTCCAGTCCGACGACGACGGCCGCGCCCGAGTGCAGGTCGATCTCGCGGGTCGCACCGCCGTTCGTCTGGACCCGACGTGGTGACGCGTCGGCCCGGTGCCGCCGTCACCCGCAGGATCCGACATCTCGATCCCGATCGCGACTCCGCCGAGATCGCGCGACTCTCGCTCGTGGTGCTTCACGGCTCACCCGCGCTGACGTACGCCCTATTCACGGTCGCGTTCATGAAGCAGGTGGCAGTCCCGTCGATGGCACGCATCCTTCATCGGCGAGGAACCGGCGACATCATGACCGATCCGGTCACGCGGAACGACGACACTCTGCTGTTCTTTGCCCGTCTCCTCGACCACGGACCCGAGTCGGATGTGGGGCGGGCGTGGATCGGTCGGCTCAATGCGATCCACGATCACTTCCCGATACGCAACGACGATGCTCTGTACACGCTGGCCACACTCGCGCTCGATCCACACCGCATCACCTCCGACCTCGCCCGATCACCGTTCACCACGGCCGAGCTGGACGCGCACTGGAACTTCTGGCGTACGACGGCGGAACTGCAACGCCTGCAGCACATTCCGACGTCCCGCGCGGAGATGGAACGGTGGGCAGCCGACTACGAGAAGCGGGAGTACGCACCCAGTCCGGAGGGGCGAGCCGTCGCACGGTCACTCACCGACGCCTTCGCTGCGCGCATTCTCCCCTCGCGGCTGCGCGGGAGTGCACCGCAGATCCTGTCGGCGGTCTGTCCTCCGCAGTTGCGGACGGTGCACGATCTTCCCGATCCGTCACCGGCAATACATCGCCTGGTGTCCGGCGCTGTCCGCGCGTACGTAGGAACCACGCCGGTGCGACCGACGAACCTGGACACGTCCATGGTCGTGAGACTGGGTCTCGGACACCTCGGCGACCTCGAACCGACGGACGTGGGGTACCGCGGCGCACGCCGGTGACCGTCGGCCCGTGGCAGCTACGGACGGAGAGTGAGGATCCGCGGACCGTCCTCGGTGACCGCGACCGTGTGCTCCCAGTGCGCGGAGCGCGAGCCGTCGGTGGTCACGACGGTCCAGTCGTCGTCCAGCACGCGGGTCTCGTAGGTACCGAGAGTCAGCATCGGCTCGATCGCCAGAGTCGATCCGACCACGAGCTCGGGCCCCTTGCCGGGCGCCCCTTCGTTGGCCAGGAACGGCTCCATGTGCATCTCGCGCCCGATACCGTGCCCGCCGTAACCGTCGACGATGCCGTAGGCGCGGCCGTGTGCCTTCTCCGCTGCGTGTGTTCCCTGCTCGATGGCGTGGGAGACGTCGGTGAGGCGGTTCCCGGGAAGCATCGCCGCGATACCCGCCTCCATCGACAACCGCGTGGCCTCGCTCAGCATCTCGTCCGCCTCGATGACGGTGCCGACGCCGAACGTCCATGCCGAGTCGCCGTGCCATCCGTCGAGAATGGCTCCGCAGTCGATGGAGATGAGATCGCCCTCGGCCAGGATGTCGTCGGCCGACGGGATGCCGTGGACGACGCGGTCGTTGACGGAGCTGCAGATGCTGCCGGTGAAACCGTGGTAGCCGAGGAACGAGGGCACGGCGCCCGCGTCGCGGATCACCGCTTCCGCGACCCGGTCGAGCTCGAGCGTCGAGACGCCGGGCTTCGCTGCATCGCGGACCGCGACCAGCGCCGCACCGACGACAGCCCCCGCCGCAGCCATGGCATCGAGCTCACCGGCGCTGCGGAACGGGACCACCTTGCGTCTGCGTCCGAAACCCATGGGTCAGTCGTCGCTCTGGATCGCGTCGATGACCTTCTTGTTGACGTCGTCGACCTCGCCGACAGCGTCGACAGTGACGAGGCGGCCGTGACCCGAGTAGTACTCGAGCAGCGGGGCGGTCTCGTCGCGGTAGACCTTCATCCGGTTGCGGATGACGTCTTCCTTGTCGTCCTCGCGGCCACGAGCGAGCATCCGCTCAACGACGACGTCCTCGTCGATGACGAAGGAAACGACGGCATCGAGTGACGTGCCGGCGTCCTCGAGGATGGACGACAGCGAATCTGCCTGTCCGGTCGAGCGCGGGAACCCGTCGAGAATGAAGCCGTTGACCGCGTCGGGCTCCGCGAGACGGTCGCGGACCATGTCGACGGTCAGCTCGCTCGGAACCAGGTCGCCTGCATCGAGGTACTTCTTGGCCTCGATGCCCAGCGGGGTCTGCTGGCCGATGTTCGCGCGGAACAGGTCGCCGGTGGAGATGTGCGGGATACCGAGCTTCTCGGACAACAGCGTCGCCTGAGTGCCCTTGCCGGCTCCGGGAGGACCGAGGAGGACGAGTCTCACTTGAGGAACCCTTCGTAGTTGCGCTGCATCAGCTGGCTTTCGATCTGCTTCACCGTGTCCAGTCCCACGCTCACCATGATGAGCACCGCGGTTCCGCCGAACGGCAGGTTCTGGGCGCCACCGGAGTTACCGATGTCGAGGAACAGGTTGGGAAGCACAGCGATGGTGCCGAGGTAGATCGCACCGGGCAGCGTGATGCGGCTGAGAACGAAATTGAGGTAGTCGGCCGTCGGACGTCCCGGCCTGATGCCCGGGATGAATCCGCCGTACTTCTTCATCTCGTCGGCACGCTCTTCGGGGTTGAACGTGATGGCGACGTAGAAGTACGTGAAGAAGACGATGAGGCCGAAGTAGATCGCGATGTACACCGGGTTCGCCGGGTTCACCAGATACGTGTTGATGGCGCGTTGCCACCAACTCGGGTCCGCCGCCGTGCTGGCATTGGTCAGCTGAGCGATGAGGTTGGGCAGGTACAGCAGCGAGGACGCGAAGATCACCGGGATGACGCCGGCCTGGTTGACCTTCAGCGGCAGGTAGGTCGACGACCCGCCGTACATACGACGACCCACCATGCGCTTGGCGTACTGCACGGGGATACGACGCTGGCCCTGCTCGACGAAGACGACGCCGACGATGATCGCCAGTGCTGCCAGGCAGACCAGAGCGAACACGATGCCGCCGCGGCTGTCCAGAATGGACTTGCCCTCGGACGGGATACGCGAGGCGATGCCGGCGAAGATCAGGAGCGACATGCCGTTGCCGACGCCGCGCTCGGTGATGATCTCGCCGAACCACATGACCAGGGCAGCACCCGCGGTCATGACCAGCACGATCGTGACCAACCCGAAGATCGACGGGTCGGCGATGATGTCGAGGTTGCAGCCCTGCAGCAGCTGACCGCGCGACGCCAGAGCCACCAGACCGGTGGCCTGCAGGATCGCCAACGCGATGGACAGATAGCGCGTGTACTGCGTCATCTTCGCCTGGCCGGCCTGGCCCTCCTTGCGGAGTTCCTCGAACCGCGGGATGACCACGGTGAGGAGCTGGACGATGATGCTCGCCGTGATGAACGGCATGATGCCGATCGCGAACACGGAGAGTTGGAGCAGCGCGCCACCCGAGAACAGGTTGATCAGCGAGTAGATACCGGCGGAGTCGCCGCCGGACACCTGATCGATGCACTGGCGGACGTTGCCGTAGTCGACACCGGGCGACGGAAGCGTCGCGCCGAACCGATAGAGAGCGATCAGGCCGAGCGTGAAGAGGATCTTCCGTCTCAGGTCAGGTGTCCTGAGGGCCGACACAAAGGCGGAAAGCAACGATCCTCCTGGACGGGGTGACTAACGAGGGAGATGGTCGGGGCGCAGCAGCGCCCCGTCGAACTCTAACAGCGCCCGCGAGCACGGAGTCCTACCCAGCCGGGCAGCACACTCGCGGGACGCTGAAAGGCCGATGGCCGTAGCACGAAGTCGTACCACGGCCATCGGTCCGTATCAGTGGCGTTCACCCTGTGCGGGCGACACCGACGTCACTCACAACTCGGTGGTGGACCCACCGGCTGCGGTGATCTTTTCCTTGGCACTGCCGGTGAACTTGTCGGCCGTGATGTTCGCCTTCACCGAGAAGTCGCCGTCGCCCAGGATCTTGACCAGGCGGTTCTTGCGCACTGCACCCTTGGCCACGAGATCGTCCTTGGAGATCTCGCCGCCCTCGGGGAACAGACGCTCGATGTCGACCAGGTTCACGACCTGGTACTCGACACGGTTGCGGTTGGTGAAGCCCTTGAGCTTCGGAAGCCGCATGTGCAGCGGCATCTGTCCACCCTCGAAGCGTGCGGGAACGTTCTTGCGAGCGCCCGTACCCTTCGTACCGCGACCGGCGGTCTTACCGCGCTTGCCGGCTTCACCGCGACCGACGCGGATCTTGGCGCTCTTCGAACCCGGTGCCGGGCGAAGGTGATGCAATTTGATGGTCACTTGGTGACCTCCTCAACGGTGACGAGGTGACGCACCACATTGATCAGACCGCGTGTCTGCGGGGTGTCCTCGCGAATGACCGACTGGCGGATCTTCTTGAGGCCCAGCGTGCGGATGCTGTCACGCTGGTTCTTCTTCTGACCGATGGTGCTCTTGATCTGGGTGACTTTGAGCTCAGCCATGTGCTGCACTCCCTGCTGCTGCTGCTGCCTGGGCGCGAGCGCGCAGCATGCCGGCGGGAGCAACGTCCTCGATCGGCAGACCACGACGAGCCGCGACCTCTTCCGGACGCTGCAGGCTCTTGAGAGCTGCAACGGTGGCGTGCACGACGTTGATCGCGTTGTCGCTACCGAGCGACTTGGCGAGGATGTCGTGGACACCTGCACACTCGAGCACGGCACGCACCGCGCCACCGGCGATGACACCGGTACCGGGGCTTGCCGGGCGCAGCATGACCACACCGGCCGCAGCCTCACCCTGAACGGGGTGCGTGATCGTGCTACCGATCAGCGGGACGCGGAAGAAGCTCTTGCGAGCCTCCTCGACACCCTTCTGAATGGCTGCGGGAACTTCCTTGGCCTTGCCGTAGCCGACGCCGACCAGTCCGTTGCCGTCTCCGACGATCACGAGGGCGGTGAAGCTGAAGCGACGACCACCCTTCACGACCTTGGAGACGCGGTTGATCGCGACTACGCGCTCGAGGTTGTTCTTCTCCGGGGCGTTTCCGCCACGCTGGTCGCGACCGCCGCGACCGCCGCCGCGGTTGTCTCCACCGCCACGGTTGTCACCTCCGGCCGCATTGGGTCCACTGTTGGCTCCGGCGGGTCCGCTTCCGCCGTCACGCCGTTGACGTCCCGGCATCAGGCTGTCCTTCCGTTGATGAGCTGAATCTTCGCTGCGTTGGTCATCAGAACTTCAACCCGCCTTCGCGAGCTGCATCGGCGAGTGCCGCGATGCGTCCGGCATAACCGTGGCCGCCGCGGTCGAAGACCACAGCGTCGATGCCGGCTGCCTTGGCACGCTCGGCGATGAGTGCGCCGACCTTCGCGCCGCGGGCCTTCTTGTCGCCCTCCGTCGCACGCACATCGGCTTCGATGCTGGACGCGGACGCGAGAGTGCGGCCGGTCAGATCGTCGATGAGCTGTGCGTGCAGGTGACGCGACGAGCGGTTGACCACGAGGCGAGGGCGCTCGGCAGTGCCGGACACCTTCTTGCGCAGGCGGAAGTGACGGCGCGTCTTGGACAGGCGACGACGCGTGGATGCGTCCTTGCCCAGCGGGATGCGCTTCGGGTTCGAAGTTGGTGCAGAGTTGCTCATCACTTACCTGTCTTTCCGACCTTGCGGCGGATCTGCTCACCCTCGTACCGAACGCCCTTGCCCTTGTACGGGTCGGGACGACGGAGACGACGGATGTTGGCAGAGATCTGGCCGACCTTCTGCTTGTCGATACCCGAAACCGAGAATCGGGTGGGCGTCTCGACTGCGAAGGTGATGCCGTCGGGCGCCGTGATCGGCACCGGGTGGCTGTAGCCGAGAGCGAACTCGAGGTCGCTGCCCTTCAGTGCCACGCGGTAACCGACGCCGTGAATCTCCATCTTCGTGGTGTAACCGGTGGTCACACCCGTGATGAGGTTCGCGACGAGAGTGCGCGAGAGGCCGTGGAGCGAGCGGCTACGACGCTCGTCGTCGGGCCGAGAAACCGAGAGGGATCCGTCATCGTTCTTGGCGATGGTGATCGGCTCTGCGATGGTGAGACTCAAGGTGCCCTTGGGGCCCTTGACGGTGACATCCTGGCCGGCGATGGTGACATCGACTCCGGCGGGAACTGTCACAGGAAGCTTTCCGATACGCGACATAGTGGTGGCCTCCCTTACCAGACGTACGCGAGGACTTCGCCGCCGACGCCCTGATTGGCCGCCTGGCGATCGGTCAGCAAGCCGGTGGACGTGGAGATGATCGCCACGCCGAGGCCGCCGAGCACCTTGGGCAGATTGGTGGATTTTGCGTACACACGCAGTCCGGGCTTGGACACCCGTCGCACACCGGCGAGGCTGCGCTCGCGGCTGGGACCGTACTTGAGGTCGACGATGAGGGTCTTGCCCACCTCGGCGTCCTCGGTGCGGTACTCGGAGATGTAGCCCTCACGCTTGAGGATCTCGGCGATGTTCGCCTTGATCTTCGAGTGAGGCAGCTTCACCTGATCGTGGTACGCCGAGTTGGCGTTGCGCAGACGTGTCAAGAAGTCTGCGATCGGGTCGGTCATGGTCATGACAGAGTTCATGGCCCTTTCTCGCAGCGGTTCCCATACAGCACGTGCGAGCTGGTGCCCTGGTAGCAGGGCCTGACTCGTCCCGTCGTGGGCCTACAGCGAAGTGTTCTGTCCTGACCGACTGTTGCCGGTCAGGGGTTGCGCTCCTGCCAGTGCAGACGTGAGCACTGGCGGGTGTTTCGAGCATCATGGCAAGAAACCTGAGTAGCTCGGGTCGTATGCAGGCATGACGGTACCCGGGCAACCGGTCAAGTGTAGAGGAGCGACCTTCCGGTGGCCAAATCGGTGCAGGTTGGAGGGGTGCTGGCGCGTGGGGGGCGTGCGGCAGGGGGTGTGCACACTCGTTGTGGTGAGCGCGCACCCTCTGCAGTCGGCGGTAGAGGGTGTGCGCTTTACGGAGAGGGTGTGCGCTCGGGGGCGTGACGCCGGTCCGCGGTGGGTTCCGGGGCTGCACGGGGTGTGCACACCTCTTCAGGTGAGCGCACACCCGCTGCAGCCGGCAGCAAGAGGTGTGCGCCTCCCGGAAAGGGTGTGCGCTTCGCAGGCGCGGCGCTGGTCCGCGCGGTATTCGTGGGCTGCACGGGGTGTGCACACCTCTGCAGGTAAGCGCACACCTCCTCTAGCCGGCAGTAGAGGGTGTGCGCCTCACGGAAAGGGTGTGCGCTGCGCAGGCGCGGCGCATTCCAGAACTGCACGGGGTGTGCGCTCCACGAAGAGAGTGTGCGCTTGGAGGCGTGACACAAACTGCTGTGAGTTCCGGAGCTGCACAGGGTGTGCACACCCTTTCAGGTGAGCGCACACCCTCTGCAGTCGGCAGTAAGGGGTGTGCGCTTCACCGGAAGGGTGTGCGCTTGCTGAGGAAGCGCCCGAGTGCGGCGCATTGCCGTGCTGCAGGGGGTGTGCGCCTCGCAACAAGGGTGTGCGCTTGGGGGCGTGACGCCGGACCGCGGTGCGTTCCGGAGCTGCACGGGGTGTGCACACCCTTTCAGGTGAGCGCACACCCTCTGCAGTCGGCAGTAGAGGGTGTGCGCTTCACGGAGAGGGTGTGCGCTCGGGGGCGTGACGCCGGTCCGCGGTGCGTTCCGGGGCTGCACGGGGTGCGCACACCTCTTCAGGTGAGCGCACACCCTCTGCAGCCGGCTGTAAGGGGTGCGCGCTTCACGAAGAGGGTGTGCGCTTCGCCGGCGCGGCGCATGTCAGAACCGCACGGGGGGCCGCCGGGTGGCGCAACGCTTTCCCGAGCCGCACGGGGTGTGCGCACCCCTTCTGGCGAGAGTGCACCCACTGCAGTCGGCTGTAAGGGGTGTGCGCTTCACGCGAGGGGTGCGCACCTCCCCACGAGCTCAGTCCTTGCCGTCTCCACGATCACGCACCCGGTCACCGAGGTTCGCCTTCTCGTCGCGGTCCAACGCTTCGACGTTGATGAAGCGCGACTTGCCCTGGGTAGCGCGGTTGACGAAGAACGTCACCACCCACAGCGCCACACCGAGCAGCAGCATCGCGCCGGCGATGCGGTATTGGATCATCTGCGCATCGGTGCGGGCCCATGGTCCGACGAGGAACAGGCACAGCGTGCCTCCGGTGACCGGAACCCAGAGCGGCGCGCTGAAGCCCGTCGTCTCCTTCTTGCGCTTGAGCACCAGGTTGGCGACGTTGACCACCGCAAACACGCACAGCAGCAGCAGTCCGGTCGTTCCGGACAGTGCGCTGACGACCGAGTTTCCCTGCAGCTGGTTCACCACGACGATCAGGACCAGTGCCATGACCGTCGAGAAGACGATGGCGGCCCACGGCGAGCGACGCGTCGGCAGCACGGCACTGAGGGACTTCGGCAGGATTCGCTGCCGGCCCAGTCCGTAGATCAACCGGCTCGCCATCAGCATGTTGATCAGGGCGGTGTTGGCGACGGCGAACACCGTCAGGTACGGGAAGATCTCGTCGATCGGGAGTCCCGGCGCACCGAGTCGCACGACGTGGAGCAGGATGCCTTCGCTGCCGGAGTCGTAGTCGAGCGGCAGCACCGCGATCACGGCGACGACTACCAGAACGTAGATGAGGCAAGCGATTCCGAGACCGGAGAGCATCATCTTCGGGAAGATCTTCTCCGGTTCCTTGGTCTCCTCGACCATGTTCACGGAATCCTCGAAGCCGACCATCGCGAAGAACGCGATCGTCGTCGCGACGGTGACGGCCAGGAACCAGCCCTTCTCGTTGGCGTCGTCGAACACCACCAGATTGGCGATGTCACCTTCGGCGCTACCACTTCCCACGGCAACGAATCCGATGGCGATGACAATGGCGAGCGCTGCCATCTCGATGATCGTCAGGACGACATTGAACTTCACCGACTCGCCGACGCCGCGCAGGTTGATCGCCGCCAGCAGCACCATGAATCCGAGGGCGACCACCAGCTGGGCCGTGTCACCGGTGGGCACGTCGAACCACCCGACGCCGTCCTCGGTGGAGAACGTCTCATGCAGTCCCGCAAGCAGATTGCCGGCGACGACGTTCGAGGACGTGGACGCGCTGGTGATGCCGGAACAGATCACGGCGAATGCCACCAGGAACGTCGCGAAGTGCACACCGAACGCCTTGTGCGTGTACAGCGCGGCGCCGGCCGCCTGCGGATATTTGCACACGAGCTCGAGGTAGGAGAACGCGGTCAATGTCGCGACGACGAACGCGAGGATGAACGGCAGCCACGCCATTCCGCCCACGTTCGAGATCATGTCGCCGGTGACCGCGTAGACACCGGCGCCGAGAATGTCGCCGACGATGAACAACAGCAGCAGTCCGGGTCCGAGGACTCGCTTGAGTTCCGGCGATTCCGACGTCTCGGTCTCCGCGATCTGAGTCATGATTCCTCCGCTCACTCCCCCGTCGCGCAACCCTAAGCCCGACGCCGTGTCCGCGCGCGGCATATGGTGCGGACACGCAGAAGGGATTGCGACCATGAAGCTACGCACCGAGTTGGTGTCGACCGGGGGAAATACCGCCGGATTCCGGATTCCGGACGAGGCGGTAGAGGCCCTGGGAGGTGGGAAGCGCCCGAAGGTGGCGGTGACCGTCTCGGGTTTCACCTACCGCTCGTCGATCGCGCGCATGGGCGACGAGTACTGGCTGGGAATGAGTCAGGATCGACGCCGCGACGCCGGCATCGAACCCGGCCAGGAGTACGACCTCGACATCGTCCTCGACGACGCCGTTCGTACCGTCGACGTGCCGTCGGATCTCGCGGACGCCCTCGCTGCGGACACGAGTGCCGCTGCGACGTGGAAGTCATGGTCCTACACGAAGCAGAACCAGGTAGCGGTGGGACTGACCGGCGCCAGGAAGCCGGAGACCCGCGCCGCGCGACTGGCAAAGGCGCTGGCAGAACTCCGGTCCTGAACGCCGAAAGGCCCGAGCCGTGACGGCTCGGGCCTTTCGGGTGGGGATCAGATCACCAGGAGCTCTTGTGCACTCCGGGAAGCTCTCCGCGGTGCGCCATCTCGCGCACGCAGATGCGGCAGAGACCGAACTTGCGGAACACCGAGTGCGGGCGACCGCACCGCTGGCAGCGCGTGTAGGCGCGGACCGCGAACTTCGGCTTCTTGTTGGCCTTGTTGACCAGTGCCTTCTTTGCCATACGCTCAGATCTCCTTGAACGGGAAGCCGAGGTGCTTGAGCAGCGCGCGGCCTTCGTCGTTGTTGGTTGCCGTCGTGACGACGGTGATGTCCATACCGCGAGGGCGGTCGATCTTGTCGACGTCGATCTCGTGGAACATCGACTGCTCGTTCAGGCCGAACGTGTAGTTGCCGTTGCCGTCGAACTGCGTGCCCGACAGGCCGCGGAAGTCCCTGATGCGGGGAAGCGCGATGGACACGAGACGGTCCAGGAACTCCCACATACGGTCGCCGCGCAGCGTGACGCGCGCGCCGATGGGCATTCCCTCGCGGAGCTTGAACTGCGCGATGGACTTACGAGCCTTGCGGATCTCGGGCTTCTGGCCGGTGATCGCGGCGAGGTCTGCGACCGCACCGTTGATCAGCTTCGCGTCACGGGCGGCGTCGCCGACACCCATGTTGACGACGACCTTGACAACGCCGGGGATCTGCATGACGTTCGCGTACTCGAACTCGGTGTTCAGCGCGTCCTTGATCTCCTCGCGGTAGCGAGTCTTCAGGCGCGGAACGATCTTGTTCTCGGTGGTCGTCATCAGATGTCCTTCCCGTTCTTACGGGAAATCCGAACGCGCTTGCCGTTGTCGTCGGTGCGGTAGCCCACGCGAGTGGGGTTGCCGTCCGAGTCGATGACCGCGACGTTCGAAACGTGAATGGGGGCTTCCTGCGTGACGATGCCGCCCGAGGATGCGCCGCGCTCGTTGGCCGAGACAGCGGTGTGCTTCTTGATGCGGTTGACGCCCTCGACGAGGATCTTGGAGGTCTCCGGGTAGGCCGTGATGACCTTGCCCTTGGCTCCCTTGTCCTTGCCCGAGATGACGATGACCGTGTCGCCCTTGTGCACCTTCATCTCACAACACCTCCGGAGCCAGCGACACGATGCGCATGAACTTCTTCTCGCGCAGCTCGCGGCCGACCGGGCCGAAGATGCGGGTACCGCGGGGGTCGTTGTCAGGCTTGATGAGAACGGCAGCGTTCTCGTCGAACTTGATGTACGAACCGTCGGCGCGGCGACGCTCCTTCGTGGTGCGGACGATGACGGCCTTGACGACCTCGCCCTTCTTGATGTTTCCACCGGGGATCGCGTCCTTGACGGTGGCGACGATGACGTCGCCGATCCCGGCGTAACGGCGTGACGAACCACCGAGAACGCGAATGCACAAGATTTCCTTGGCACCCGTGTTGTCGGCGACGCGAAGCCGCGACTCCTGCTGAATCATGGGTCTCCTTGATGACCTGGATGTACGTACGTGCCGGATACCGACCCGACACGCGCGGTCTCGTCGACCGGGCGGACGCATGCGTCTACCACGGGCAACCGCTCTAGTGTAGGGAACACGCGGGTGGGAACCAAATCGCGTTCCCTGCCGGTCCGCTGTCGACCACCCGTGTCGGGCTCCGGTGGCAGACTGTCCCTCGTGTACAGCCTAGCGAGGGGCGAGAACCGCCCCGCACCGTCGGAAGGTCTCGACATCACGGTCGCCGGGGCTGCAGTGGACGTGTCCGCGCTGCTGCTCACCGGGTCGGGGAAGGTGCGGTCGGATTCGGACCTCGTCTTCTTCAACAACCCTGTCGGGCCGGGTGTCACGTACGGCGCCGGCGGTATCCGCGTCGACACGCGGGCGGTCCCTGGCGACATCGAGACGGTGGCGGTCACCGCGAGCCTCGACGGATCCGGTCCCACCACGTTCGCCGGTCTGCCTCTACGCATCAGCGTCGGCAGCGACCTCGTCTTCGACATGACGGGCCTCACCAGTGAGACCGCCGTCGTGTGCGTCGAGATCTACCGACGCGGAGACAGCTGGAAGGTGCGCGCCGTCGGGCAGGGGTTCGACGACGGACTCGCCGGCATCGCGACGAAT
The DNA here is from genome assembly GCF_001426185.1 of Rhodococcus sp. Leaf247. Lineage (GTDB taxonomy): Bacteria > Actinomycetota > Actinomycetes > Mycobacteriales > Mycobacteriaceae > Rhodococcoides. The sequence continues at coordinate 424,854 of NZ_LMRP01000002.1, forward strand.
TTCGGGATCAGCGTCGACGACGAACCCGCACCCGCGCAGACGCCACCGCCGGTCGCAGCACCGCGACAGACACCTGCAGCACCCACCCGGGCACCATCACCCGTACCGATCCAGGGAGCACTGGCCGTGAGAAGTGAACTGTTCGCCCCCAGCAATGCCGAGGTCCAGGGCGCCGGCATCCAGAAGCAGGGCAGCAAGTTGGCCCGCGTCGCGATGAACGGCGAGATCATGGCCCGCTCGGGTTCCATGGTCGCCTACCAGGGCGACCTGAAGTTCGAGGCGCAGGGATCCGGCGGTATCGGCAACATGATCCGCCGCACCATGACGGGCGAGGGTGTGCCGCTGATGAAGGTGTCGGGGCGCGGTGACCTGTTCCTCGCGAACGCGGCGCAAGACGTGCACATCATCGACCTCGACGGCAGTGACGGCCTGACCATCAACGGCGCCAACGTGCTGGCCTTCGACTCGACTCTGACGTACCGCATCGGTCGCGTCCAGGGAGCGGCCGCGAGCAGCAACGCGGGGCTGTTCAACTGCATCTTCACCGGTCAGGGCCGCATCGCCATCACGACCGACGGTCAACCCGTCGTCCTGAACGTCGATCAGCCGACGTTCGCGGACCCTCAGGCGGCGGTGGCGTGGTCGTCGAGTCTGCAGACGTCGGTCAAGAGCAACGACCAGCTGAACTTCGGAACGCTGATCGGCCGGAGCACCGGCGAGCGCTTCACGCTGCAGTTCTCCGGGCAGGGATTCGTCGTGGTGCAGCCGTCCGAGCAGCCCCCGGGCGGCTTCGTCGGCGGCACCGGTGGCGGACAGCAGGCCGGAGTCGGCGGCGCGCTCGGTGGCCTGCTCGGACGGTGACCCGCGCGACACTCGATCCCGTCCCCGGGTACGGTTTCGGGGATGGTAACCGTCGGTGCGACCGCTATCTCCGGTGCGGAGGGGGTGAGGCCTGAATGACGTATGCCGACTCGTCGACCACCACGTCGTGGTGGCAGCACGCTCCCCTCGACCGTGTCGCCCGATTGCACGGACCGCGGTTCCGCGACCTGGCCGAATCGGTGGATCCCCTACCGGACAGTGCGCCGGCAGTGCTCTTCTTCGGCTTGTCGGGCGGTACCGCGTCGCAGATCGTGGACGCCGTCGTCGACGCGCTCGAACGTGCCGCGCTGGATCTCGTCCCGCAGTGGCTGCCCGGTGCGGTGGACGCGGACGACCACTCGTCGTTGGCTCGCGGCAGCGCCCGTGCCAGGGCGCTCGAGGTCGCGGCGACCACCGACCACTTCGGCCCCTACCTCGCCCACCTGGCCGACGCCTACGTCTCCGGTCGACCCCCGCGTGACGACGCGTACTCCCGTGAGACCAGAGCAACCGGAGCCGGACGCGTCGTCGCGCAGGCGAACGGACGTCGGTCCGCGGTCCTGATCGTCGACATCCCGGTCGACGCCGACGTCGATGCCGTGTCGGCGGCCGCGGAGTGGTTGTGCGGCACCGGTATCGGGGTCTGGCTCACCGGCGCCGGTGCGGTGGAACGCTTCCCGTCGATACGCGTCGACGCACCGCCCGCGCCCGCCGATGTCAGCACCATCGTCGACAGGTTCCGCCCGTTGGGGTATCCGCCCGTCGAGGGTCGTCCCCATGCGGCCAGTGCAGCGGAATCACTCCTCTACCGTCTCCTGTCGACTCGCGAATGGGCTGCCGGGCGGGTGCACAATCGCGTCGTGAAATTGTCGGAGTTGAGTCGACCGTTCACCATCGACGTGCTGTGGGACGAGGAGAAGGTGGCCGTCGAGATCGACGGACCCGAGCACCGCGCCCGAGCGATGTTCTCCGACGACCGCTCTCGCGACAACCTGCTGCAGACGCACGGATACATCGTGTTGCGGTTCACCAACGAGGACATGCTGACCGACCACGGACGTGTCGTGGCCATGATCGAACAGACTCTGCACCGACGACGTACGAAGGGGACTGCAACGTGAGCGCGAACGAGTTGACCGGCACCGAGGTATCCGTGCTGATGGTGTTGATGGCCGAGGCGCGGGCGGTGCGGAATCCGGATCTGGCGGTTCTCGGTCCCGAACTGAAGAAGGCTCAGCGGGACCGACTGTCGTCGCAGGGTCTGATCGAGGTCGGCAAGGACGGTCGCTCGATGACCCTGGAACTCACCGACAAGGGATGGAAGCACTGCTCCGACCTGATGGGGACGACGCCGCCGAAGGGCGCCGCCGGGCCGAGCAAGGCGCTGTTCACCGTCATGGCCGGGCTCGGTCGGTGGTTCCAGCGCGACGACGTGCGGCCCGCCGAAGTCTTCTTCCCACGGGACACTCCGGCGACCATCGCCGCTCCGCCCACGCCGCCGAACGCCGTGGTGACACCGAGCGTTCGCGCGTCACTCGACGTCGAGACACGCATCCGTGACACCTATGCCGAGCTCGCCCGCGAGCCCGGTGCATGGGTCCGGCTGTCGCGGCTGCGGCCGGCGCTCGCCGACATTCCTCGCGCCGACCTGGACGACGCGTTGGCGCGCCTGCGCCGCGCGTCGGATGTCTCCCTCATTCCCGAGGAGAACCAGAAGACCTTGACCGACGAGGACCGTGCGGCGGCCGTCGACGTCGGCAATCAGCAGAACCATCTCTTGGCGATCGAACAGTGACGGGCGGCTCCACCATGGCGACCACGACCACCAAGTCCGAACAGATCCGCGCGCTCGAATCGGTGCGACTGAGCTGGGCACCCACTCCTGACGACGTCTGGCGTTCGCAGTCCGACGTGCACGTACCCGGCATGCACGAGCGTGTGTTCACCGAGGTCATGAGCGCCTACACCGATGCCGAGAACTCCGACGACGCAAGCCCTCTGGGCGTCGTCGTACAGGGACCTGCCGGGTCCGGCAAGACACACCTCCTGGGCCAGGTCCGCGAGGAGGTCCAGTCGCGGGGCGGCTACTTCTTCCTCATCCGGCTTCTCGACGCGGCCGGCTTCTGGCGATCGACGTTGATGGGCATGCTCGACGATCTCAACCGTCCGTCCGGTCGCGGTGACGACAGTCAGCTCCGGCTGGTGCTGCGTCGACTCTGCGACATCGCCGGCGTGAGCGACGATCAGCGTCGTCAGATCATGGGCGAGAGCATGATCGAGCCCGACGTGCTCAACGAGTTCGTCACCGGCGTCTACAAGGCGCACCCTCGGCACCGTCGGACGTCGCAGCACACCCTCCGCGCCCTCGTTCTGTCCATCGCGCCCGATGCCGCCGTGCAGGACATCGGCGATGCCTACCTGCAGTCGATCGACGACGTCGACGCCGACGAGTTCGATTCGTGGGGTATCCGCCGGGCAGAGCTCGGGCATCAGGGCATCGCGGAGAACATCTCCCGACTGCTCGCGATCACGGGGCCCACGATTCTCGCCATCGACCAGATCGATACCCTCGTCGCCCAGGCTCGCACCGGTGCGGACAAGGACTACGCGGACGAGCAGGAAGACAAGGTGGTCGAGCAACTCGCCCACGGTCTGATGACGCTGCGGGAAACGTTGCCTCGCACCGCGTCGGTGTTGTCGGCGCTGTCGAGCGCATGGGATCTGATCGCCGCACGCGGTGTCGCACCGATGCGCGACCGGTTCCGAGTCACGCAGCGACTCAAGCCGATTCCGTCGTCCGACGTGGGTCGACTGCTGCTCGAACGTCGCCTCGGCGCATGCTTCCGCGAGGTGGGATTCGAGACTCCTCACCCGACCTGGCCGGTGGCTGTCGACGCCTTCGACAAGGCGCCCGACTTCACCCCACGACAGCTGCTCATCGCCGTCGACAAGCACATCCGTCACTGCCTCGAGACCGGTGTCGCGACCGAGCTGACCGACTTCGCTTCGAGCGGAGGAGGATCCGATGCCCCGTCGCTGCCGACCGCCAAACGATCCGAACTCGAGGCACTGGACGAGCGCTTCGCTGAGCTGCGGAGCGCGGCGGACGTCTCGACACCTCTCGAGCCCGGCACCGAGGACAGCCTCGTCCCGGCACTGCTCTCGGCGGGTCTCGACGCGTGGATCCACGAGCATCAGTCGTCCGACGACAGTCTCGCCCAGGACCCACCTCCGAGCGGGCGGCCAGCGCTGCACGCCCGTCTGAGGCACACCGTCGACAGCGACACCGACGACGAGGAGCACTGGTGCTTCCGCGCGGTCACGTCCTCGAATGCCCGGGCGGCGCTCGCCCGGATCGAACGTGCCGTCACCGCAGCGGGTCTGCACATCGACATGCCGCGTCGACGGCTGATCTTGATCCGCAACTCGTCGTGGCCGAAGGGCGCCAAGACCGAGCAGACGGTGGCAGCGTTGCACCGCGCCGGCGGCGTCGAGGTTCCACTGAGTGAGGACGACCGGCGCTCGCTGATCGCTCTGGGTGCGCTGCGCACGGAGAACTCCCCGGCGCTCACATCATGGCTGCTGGCCCGCAAGCCTGCTCACGAGATCGAGCTGTTCCGGACGGTCCTGCCCGACGCGAGCGTCGTCGACGACGATCAAGCTCTGATCGAACCTGAAGCGGCGCAAGCGCCTGTCGCCGCCGTTCCGCGCCGGGAGCACATCGAGATGGGCACCGAACTCAGCACCAACGCCGAGGTTCGCATTCCGCTCGAGGCACTGCGCAAGCACACGGCGATCTTCGCCGGATCGGGCAGCGGTAAGACGGTGCTGATCCGCCGACTCGTCGAGGAGTGTGCGCTGCACGGAGTGTCGTCCATCGTGCTCGACATCAACAACGACCTCGCCCGCCTGGGTACGGCGTGGCCCGAGGACGAACGCACGTGGCCGCCGGGCGACGAAGCGAAAGCTGCTGCGTACCTCCGCGATACGGACGTCGTGGTCTGGACACCTCGGAAGTCGTCCGGACGCCCGCTGAGCTTCCAACCACTTCCCGACTTCGCGAGCGTCATCGGTGACCGGGACGAGTTCGATGCGTCCGTCGAGTCGGGGCTCGCCGCTCTCGCTCCCGCCGCACTCGCCACGGGAACCACCGAGAAGGCGACGCACCGCCAGGCCGTGCTGCGTGCTGCGCTGGACGGCTTCGGTCGGCGATCGGCGGGCGACATGTCCGACTTCATCGACCTGCTGGAGAACCTGCCTGCGGATGCGAGCGAGATGCGGGACGCGGTGCGCATCGCCGCGGACCTCGCGGAGAACCTCAAGGCCGCGATGACCAACGACCCGATGTTCGCCGGGTCCGGCACCCCGGTCGATCCCGGAGTGCTCCTGACTCCGGTGGAGGGGAAGAAGGCGCGCGTGTCCGTCATCAACCTCTCGGGATTGACGACGGAAGAGCAGAAGCAGAGCTTCGTGAACCAGCTCCAGATGGGGTTGTTCGCCTGGATCAAGAAGAACCCGGCCGGCGATCGGCCTCTGGGCGGCCTGTTCGTGATGGACGAGGCCCAGAACTACGCACCGTCCGACAAGGCGACGCCCGCGACCCACAGCACGTTGGCGCTGGCGTCGCAGGCCCGCAAGTACGGCCTGGGTCTGGTGTTCGCGACGCAGGCGCCCAAGGGACTGCACAACCGCATCGCCGGGAACGCGGCGACACAGTTCTACGGACTCCTCAACAGCCCCGCGCAGATTCAGGCCGCACAGGAGATGGCCCGTGCCAAGGGCGGGTCGGTTCCCGACGTCGGCCGCTTGCCCGCGGGCCAGTTCTACGCGGCGGTCGAGGGCTCGGAGTTTCGGCGCACCGCCACTCCTCTGTGCCTGACCTACCACCCCAAGAGCCCGCCGACCGAGGAAGAGGTCCTTGCGCTGGCCCGCGAGTAGCGTTGATCGCATGGCTTACAGATACCTCGGAAACAGTGGACTCAAGGTCTCGGAGATCACCTACGGCAACTGGCTCACACACGGGTCGCAGGTCGAGAACGACGTCGCGACCGCGTGTGTGAAGGCAGCGCTCGACGCGGGCATCACGGCGTTCGACACCGCGGACGTGTACGCGAACGGTGCCGCGGAGACCGTGCTGGGCAAGGCTCTGGCCGGCGAGCGTCGTGAAGGACTCGAGATCTTCACGAAGGTGTATTTCCCCGTCGGCGAGAAGGGCCCCAACGACACCGGGCTCTCGCGCAAGCACATCTTCGAGGGCATCGACAATTCACTCCGTCGCCTGGGCACCGACTACGTCGACCTCTATCAGGCGCACCGCTACGACCACGAGACTCCGCTGGAGGAGACCATCGCCGCGTTCGGTGACGTGGTGCAGCAGGGCAAGGCGCTGTACATCGGTGTGTCCGAGTGGACAGCCGACCAGCTGCGCGAGGCTCAGACCCTCGCCCGGCAGCGCGGTTTCTCCATCGTCTCCAATCAGCCACAGTATTCGGCACTCTGGCGCGTCATCGAGTCCGATGTCGTACCCGCGTCGAAGGAACTCGGTATCTCGCAGATCGTCTGGTCGCCGCTGGCGCAGGGCGTCCTGACGGGCAAATACGTTCCGGGACAGCCCCTTCCGGAGGGATCGCGCGCCACCGACGACAAGGGCGGCGCGGACATGATCTCGCGCTACATGAACGACGAGACCCTGACGCGCGTACAGAAGCTGAAGCCGATCGCCGACGACCTGTCGATCACCATGTCGCAGCTCGCCATCGCGTGGGTACTGGCGAACGACAACATCGCCGCGGCACTGGTCGGCGCCTCCCGCCCCGAGCAGATCGCCGACAACGTCAAGGCTGCCGATGTGACGCTGGATGCCGACGTGCTCACGAAGATCGACGAGGCGCTCGGTGACATCGTCGAGAAGGACCCGAGCAAAACGAAGAGCCCCGAGACGCGACTGGCCTGAGGTCAAGATCAGGTAAAGGATCGGTCAGATCCGTCCGAAGACGAGCGGGATCCGGGGTACCGGGGTCGAATGAGATATGACTCCTCCACCCCGGATTCTCGCAGCCGATGGCGGCACCCTCACCACCATCGAGAATGCCATCAATTCGACGTTCGAACCTGTCACCGACGCGGTGACCACTGTCGTCTTCTTCTCCGTCGACATCGGCGGCGCATCGGTACCACTGGTCGTGCTCTGGCTCCTGGCAGCCGCGATCATCTTCACCGTCACCTTCAAATTCCTCCAGGTCAGAGGCGCCAAGCACGCCGTCGAGCTGGTTCGCGGAAAGCACGACGATCCCACCGCGCCCGGCGAGGTGAGCCACTTCCGCGCGCTGACAGCTGCCGTGTCGGGCACCGTCGGACTGGGCAACATCGCCGGTGTGGCGGTCGCGGTCACCCTGGGTGGCCCCGGCGCCACGCTGTGGATGATCCTCGCAGGGTTCCTCGGCATGGCCACCAAATTCGTCGAGTGCACCCTGGGCGTGAAGTACCGCGATGTCCACGAGGACGGCACCGTATCCGGCGGCCCGATGAAGTATCTGACGAAGGGTCTCGCCGAGCGCGGGATGAGCAGGGTCGGAAAGATCATGGCGACCGTCTACGCCGTCATCATCATCTTCTTCGGTATCTCCGGCGGAAACATGTTCCAAGCGAACCAGACCTACGCACAGGTTCGCAGTGTCACCGGTGGCGACGAGGGCTTTCTTGCTTCGGACGGCGCGAAATTCGGCTTCGGGCTCGTTGTCGCAGTCGTCATCGGCCTGGTCATCATCGGCGGAATGAAGTCCATCTCCGCGGTGACGGCGAAGCTGGTCCCGGCAATGGCCATCGTCTACGTGCTCGGATGCGCCGTGGTGATCGCCGTGAATATCGAGCAGGTTCCCAGCGCCATGAACGCGATCGTGACGGGCGCCTTTTCTCCCACCGGCGTGGCGGGTGGCGTACTCGGCGTGATGATAATCGGCATCCAGCGCGCCGCGTTCTCGAACGAGGCGGGACTGGGATCGGCCTCCATCGCGCACTCGGCAGTCAAGACGCGTCATCCGGTCACCGAGGGGTTCGTGGCCATGCTCGAACCGTTCATCGACACGGTCGTGATCTGCACGGCCACCGCGCTGACCATCGTCATCGCCAACACGCAGTCCTGGCAGGACCAGCGCGCCATCGTCGCGGAGACCGGCTCGCTCCCCGCAGGCGGCGTCACGCTGACCTCGGACGCCTTCGAGACGGTGCTCCCCTGGTTCCCGTACATCTTGACCGTCGCGGTCGCCCTCTTCGCACTGTCCACCGCGATCACGTGGGCTTACTACGGTTCGCAGGCGTGGACGTCGCTCTTCGGCCGCAGCGCCGTTGCCAAGCACAGTTTCAACATCATCTTCTGCACGTTCACCGTCATCGGCACGGTTCTCTCACTGGGGTCCGTGCTCGATTTCGCGGATGCCGCCTTGTTCGCCCTGGCTTTCGTCAACATCATCGGCCTGTATCTGCTTCTCCCCGTCGTGAAACGGGAGTTGCGGGACTACATGGCTCATCGCCGAGGCGAGACCGTGGTCGTCGACGACGTGGATGTCACGCGCTGACCGCACCTACGCCTCCAACGCCCCCGCGATGCGTTGCTCGATCTGTGCGTACGCCGTTGTCGGCAGCGTCACCAGACCGTCGATCTCGGAGCGTGCCTTGCGATACGCCGCCTGGCGCTCGGCGGGGGTCGAAGCGCCGTCCAAGGCCATGCGCAGCAACGACTGCGCGCGGGTGAGTCGGTTCTGCTCCGCTTCACTGAAGTTTCCGCGGCGACGACGCTTGGCCTCGGACTCAGCGGCGGTAAACGCGACCGCATAGTCGTGCACAGCCGAGCGGTAGAGCCGCTGCGCCTCCGGATCGCCGACCAGCTCGTCCGACGATGCCGGCCGCAAGGAGTCCGCGTCGAGCTTGGTGCGGTGGAAGGCCACCGTCATCGGATCGCGCATGTTCGTCATCATCGGAAACTCGAGCAGGTTGATTACGTCGGTCTCGTAGGCGAACCACTGCGTATTCACGTCGTCGTGCTCGGCGAGCGCCTTCTCGACGGACCGACGTTGCGCGTCCGCATCCTGTGTCGAGGCCTTGGTCAGTTCGAGCGCCGCGACCTTGGCCTCCTGCTTGATGCGGTACCGCTCGAGTCGACGATCCGCACGTCGCTCGTTCGCGGCGCTGACCGCCTTGGCCGCCCCCGCGATGGACCCGCCGAAGACGAACCACAGCCACCAGTAGCTTGCGGCGAACTGCAGAACTGCATCCATGCGGCCTCCTCGTGACGGCCATCGTAGCGAAGAGGCCGGACGCAGAACGGCCCCGCACTCACGAGGAGTGCGGGGCCGTTCGAGTGCTGCAGGTCTTACTTGGCCTTCTCGAGGACCTCGACCAGTCGCCAGTGCTTCGTGGCGGACAGGGGGCGGGTCTCCATGAGCTGAACGCGGTCGCCGACGCCGGCGACTCCGTTCTCGTCATGGGCCTTGACCTTGGTGGTGCGTCGGATGATCTTGCCGTAGAGGGCGTGCTTCACACGGTCCTCCAGCTCGACGACGATCGTCTTCTGCATCTTGTCGGAGACGACGTAACCGATACGCGTCTTCCGGCTGTTGCGTGCTTCTTCAGTGGTCACTGTTTCCTCGCTCATGCTGCGTCACCTGCCGTGTCCTCGGAAGGACCTGCGGCGAGCCCGAGCTCACGCTCGCGCATCACGGTGTAGATGCGCGCGATCTCGTGGCGGACGACGCGCAGTCGACGGTTGTTGTCCAGCTGACCGGTGGCCATCTGGAAGCGGAGGTTGAACAGCTCCTCCTTCGATTCACGAAGGCGGGTGATCAGTTCTTCGTCACCGAGCTCACGGAGCTCGGCAGCCGGGGTACCGGTAGCCATCAGAACTGAACCTCCCTCGTGATGATGCGTGCCTTGATCGGCAGCTTGTGGATTGCGCGAGTCAATGCTTCACGAGCGATCTGCTCGTCCGGGTAGCTGAGCTCGAAGAGCACGCGGCCGGGCTTGACATTGGCGACCCACCACTCCGGCGAACCCTTACCGGAACCCATGCGGGTCTCGGCAGGCTTCTTCGTGAGCGGGCGGTCCGGGTAGATGTTGATCCAGACCTTGCCACCGCGCTTGATGTGGCGGGTGACGGCGATACGGGCGGCCTCGATCTGACGGTTGGTGATGTAGGCGGGCTCGAGAGCCTGGATGCCGTATTCACCGAAGGTCACCTGAGTTCCGCCCTTGGCGGCACCCGAACGCTTGGGGTGGTGCTGCTTGCGGTGCTTGACCCGACGGGGGATCAACATGCGTCAGCCCTCCTTCTGCTCGGTCGTAGCGGGTGCATCAGCGGTTGCTGTCGCTGCGCGGCCGGCCTCGGTGCTGGTCGCCGTGGTGCCCGAGGCACCGCTGCGACGCGGACGAGACGGACGCTCGCGACGGGGACGATCGCCTGCCGGAGCAGCGGCGGCAACAGCTTCACGCTTGCCACCGACGATGTCGCCCTTGTAGATCCAGACCTTCACGCCGATGCGACCGAAGGTGGTCTTGGCCTCGTAGAGGCCGTAGTCGATGTCCGCACGCAGCGTGTGCAGCGGAACGCGACCTTCGCGGTAGAACTCGGAGCGGCTCATCTCCGCGCCGCCGAGGCGACCGGAGCACTGGACGCGGATGCCCTTGACGTTCGGCTGACGCATGGCCGACTGGATGGCCTTGCGCATCGCACGACGGAAAGCAACGCGGTTGCTGAGCTGCTCTGCGACACCCTGAGCCACGAGCTGAGCCTCGGACTCGGCGTTCTTGACCTCGAGGATGTTCAGCTGGACCTGCTTGCCGGTCAGCTTCTCGAGCTCGGAACGGATGCGATCGGCCTCGGCGCCGCGGCGACCGATGACGATGCCCGGACGCGCGGTGTGGATGTCGACGCGAACCCGATCACGGGTGCGCTCGATCTCCACCTTGGCGATGCCGGCGCGCTCCATGCCCGTGGCGAGGAGCTTGCGGATCTGCACGTCTTCCTTGACGTACTCCGCGTACTGCTTGTCTGCGTACCAGCGGGACTTCCAGTCGGTCGTGATGCCGAGGCGGAAGCCGTGCGGGTTGATCTTCTGGCCCACTACTGAGCTCCCTTCCGGCGACCACGTGTCGAGCCGCCGGTCTTGGGCAGGCTCTCCACGATGACCGTGATGTGAGATGTGCGCTTACGAATGCGGAACGCACGACCCTGGGCACGAGGCTGGAAACGCTTGAGGGTTGCGCCCTCGTCGACGAATGCAGCCGAGACGATCAACGTGCTCGGATCGAGGTCCAGGTTGTTCTCCGCGTTGGCCGCTGCCGAAGCAACGACCTTGGCGACGGGCTCGCTGGCGGCCTGCGGTGCAAACTTGAGGATGTTCAGGGCATCCTCGACGCTCTTTCCGCGGACCAGGTCCACGACGCGACGTGCCTTCATCGGCGTCACGCGAACGTGCTTGGCCGTGGCCCGTGCGATCGGGTTGTCGGTGGGGGTGAAGTTGGTCATCGCCGCTTCGCCTTCCGGTCGTCCTTGATGTGACCCTTGAAGGTCCTCGTCGGCGCGAATTCTCCGAGCTTGTGTCCCACCATGGCGTCCGAGACGAACACCGGCACGTGCTTGCGTCCGTCATGGACGGCGAAGGTGTGGCCGATGAAATCGGGGGTGATGGTCGAACGGCGTGACCAGGTCTTGATGACCTGCTTCGTGCCCTTCTCGTTCTGAACGTCCACCTTTTTCAGGAGGTGGTCGTCGACGAACGGGCCTTTCTTCAGACTGCGTGGCATCTGCTACTCCCTCCTGCTTATCGCTTGTTCTTGCCGGTGCGGCGGCGGCGGACGATCAGTTGATCGCTGGGCTTGCTCTTGCGGGTACGGCCCTCGGGCTGTCCCCACGGGCTGACCGGGTGGCGTCCACCGGAGGTCTTACCCTCACCACCACCGTGCGGGTGGTCGACCGGGTTCATGACGACACCACGGACGGTGGGGCGCTTGCCCTTCCAGCGCATACGGCCGGCCTTGCCCCAGTTGATGTTCGACTGCTCGGCGTTGCCCACCTCGCCGACGGTTGCGCGGCAGCGCACGTCGACTCGACGGATCTCACCGGACGGCATACGCAGCGTGGCGTAGGCGCCTTCCTTACCGAGCAGCTGTGCACCGGCTCCGGCGGAGCGGACCATCTTGGCTCCACCACCGGGACGCAGTTCCACCGCGTGGATGGTGGTACCCGTCGGGATGTTGCGCAGCGGGAGGTTGTTACCGGGCTTGATGTCCGCGGTAGCGCCCTGCTCGATGGGCGAACCCTGAGCGATGCCCTTCGGCGCGATGATGTAGCGCTTCTCACCGTCGGCGAAGTGCAGCAGTGCGATGTTGGCGGTGCGGTTGGGGTCGTACTCGATGTGAGCGACCTTGGCCGGCACGCCGTCCTTGTCGTTGCGGCGGAAGTCGATCAGCCGGTAGGCGCGCTTGTGACCGCCACCCTTGTGACGGGTGGTGATACGGCCGTGTGCGTTGCGGCCACCGCGGCCGTGCAGCGGGCGGATGAGCGACTTCTCCGGTGTCGAGCGCGTGATCTCCGCGAAATCGGAGACACTCGCGCCACGACGACCGGGAGTGGTCGGCTTGTACTTACGAATTGCCATGTTTGTCTCGTCCCTTGATCCTCGAGGACCCTCTGAGCTCCGGTCGCTTACGCGACCGGGCCTCCGAAGATCTCGATGGGCTTGCTGTCGGCCGAGAGGGTCACGAGCGCGCGCTTGGTGCTCTTACGCGTGCCGTAGCCGAAACGGGTCCGCTTGCGCTTGCCCTGCCGGTTGGCGGTGTTCACGCTGGTCACAGTCACGCCGAAGACTTTTTCGACAGCGATCTTGATCTGCGTCTTGTTCGAATCGGGGTGCACGATGAACGTGTAGGTCCCCTGCTCGATGAGCCCGTACGACTTCTCCGAGATGACCGGGGCCAGCAGGATGTCGCGGGGATCGGCAATGGTGCTCACTTGTCCTCCTCCTGTGAATCCGTTGCTGCCTTGGCCGGTCCGGCGACGAACGTGTTCAGTGCCTCGACGCTGAAGATCACGTCGTCGGCCTCGAGCACGTCGTACGTGTTGAGCTGGTCCGGCGCGATGGGGTGGATGCCGTCGAGGTTCTGGACGGACTTCCATGCGGCCAGGTCTGCGCGGCCGATGACCAGCAGAACCTTCTTGCGATCGGTGAGCTCGGACAGGAACGTGCGGGCACCCTTGGTGGAGGGCACCTGTCCTGCGACGAGCTCGGTGATCACGTGGATGCGCTCGCTGCGCGCCCGGTCGGAGAGTGCACCGCGCAGTGCTGCGGCGATCATCTTCTTGGGGGTGCGCTGGCTGTAGTCACGCGGCTGCGGGCCGTGGACGGTGCCACCGCCGACGAACTGCGGTGCGCGGGTCGAGCCCTGACGTGCGCGGCCGGTGCCCTTCTGGCGGTACGGCTTCTTGCCGCCGCCGCGGACCTCTCCACGAGTCTTCGTCGAGTGCGTGCCCTGACGTGCCGCAGCGAGCTGCGCGACGACGACCTGGTGCATCAACGCGATGTTCGCGGTGCGGTCGAAGATCTCGGCGGGGAGATCGACGGTGCCGTTGGTCTTGCCACCGGCCTCCTTGACGTCCAGCGTCAACTTGGTCGTGGAGTTCTTTTCGAGACTGGTCATGCTCGCGCACCACCCTTCACTGCGCTCTTGACGATCACGACGCCGCCCTTGCGGCCCGGGATCGCGCCCTTGATCAGCAGCAGACCGTTCTCGGCGTCCACCTTGTGGACCGAGAGGTTCTGCGTGGTGATGCGATCGCTACCCATACGACCCGACATGCGCATGCCCTTGAAGACACGGCCGGGGGTCGCGCAGCCACCGATGGAACCGGGGCGGCGGTGGACAGCCTGCGCACCGTGGCTCGCGCCCTGGCCCTTGAAGCCGTGGCGCTTCATCGTTCCCGCGAAGCCCTTGCCCTTGCTGACTCCGGTGACGTCGACGAATGCGCCGTCCTCGAACTCGGCAGCGGTGAGCTCCTGGCCGATCTCGTAGCCTGCGGCGTCGGCGACGCGCAGCTCTGCGAGGTGGCGACGGGGAGTGACGCCGGCCTTGGTGAACTGGCCGGAGACCGGCTTGTTCACCTTGCGGGGATCGATGGCACCGAAGGCGACCTGGACGGCGCTGTAGCCGTCGCGCTCCTCGGTACGGATCGCGGTGACGACGTTCGGGTCCGCCTTGATGACGGTGACCGGGACGACGCGATTGTTCTCGTCGAAGACCTGGGTCATGCCGAGCTTGGTGCCCAGAATTCCCTTGGCCGGACGCTTGATGTTGTCAGTCATGGTTGTCTCCGCGCTCACTGAATGTTGACGTCGACGCTTGCCGGCAGGTCGATGCGCATGAGCGCGTCGACCGTCTTCGGTGTCGGGTCGAGAATGTCGATGAGTCGCTTGTGCGTGCGCATCTCGAAGTGCTCGCGAGAGTCCTTGTACTTGTGCGGCGAACGGATGACGCAGTACACGTTCTTCTCGGTGGGCAACGGCACAGGTCCGACCACGCGTGCCCCGGTGCGGGTCACGGTCTCGACGATCTTGCGCGCGGACGCGTCGATCGCCTCGTGGTCGTAGGCCTTGAGCCTGATGCGGATCTTTTGTCCCGCCACGCTTATGTCCTCTTCCTTGCCCTGGTTAACCGTTGGTCAGGTCTCTCGTTCCCGGATGTCGATCCGAGAACCCGGCAGTGTGCTGACCCGACGCCGGCGTGGTGCCGGGCGCGAGGCGCATCCATGAGGACGAACGTGGCGAACTCTCGCATCCACGCATACGCGTGGCCAGGAGGAATCCGTTGCCGCTGTTCATCTGTCATGGTTCTCCGGTCCACGCGGTCGGGCGTGTCGCATTCCCGCACATGATTCTCCCGCTCGGCCGAACTCGACCGGGTGGTGAAACAGCGGACCGGATGCGCCCATCGTGCCGGCGCGATCACTGCTTGTCGTTCTTGTCGCTAGCCACAACCGGGACGATGCCGAAGCGCGCGAGACGCACGACAGCGATCACCTCGGTCAAGGCAACCCGAACAGTATGACCCACCGGGCCGCCGGAGTTCAAATCGAGGCCGCCGCCGACGTCCGCCTCTTCATCTTACCGACGAGTAAGGTGCGCCCATGAGTGAAATCTCGTCGGCCTCGACCACCGCTACCTACGCGCTCTGGAAGCGACTGCCCGCACCCGTCAGATCCGTCGCGTTCTCCGCGGGCATGTGCGCGCGAGTCCCGTTCTTCGCGGCCGTGTTCCCCCGGGTCCGCGAACTCGAACCGGGACGCTGCGTGGTGTCGGGACCGAAGTGGTTCGGCGTACACAACCACCTGGGGACGTTCCACGCCATCGCGGCGTGCAACCTGGCGGAGGTCGCCATGGGAATGCTGGCGGAGGCCACCGTCCCCACGACCCACCGATGGATTCCGAAGGCGATGACCGTGCAGTACCTCGCTCCCGGGCGGACATCACTGACGGCGACGGCCCAGCTCGCCGAAGTCCCCGAGTGGAACGAGGTGACCGCCGGCCGCGAACTCGTGGTTCCGGTCAGCCTGCGGGATACCTCCGGTGCAGAGGTCGTGCGCGCCGACATCACCATCTGGATCAGCGCGAAGTAGTCGTCGCGGACGTTCAGCGGTCCGACGGCGCTTCCGACAGCGCCGCCGGCCGGAAGTCCTGCTCGGTGACCAGCCGCTTCGGGGAGAACGAACCCGTGACCGGATCGTAGGCCCGGTAGGGGAACCAGAACACCGCGTGCGACAGCCACGTCACCGGTGCCACGAGCCACTTCAGCGACCAGTTCGATCGACCGTGGATCTCGAAGCTCGTGATACCCGCCTTGACGAACGACGTGTACTTCAACGGAGGCGTGAGCGCCCGCCGCGGCGAGATGTCCGCCCACATCTCGGTCGGCTGCACGATGGAGTACCCGGCCTCGATCAGGCACAGCGCGAAGTCGATGTCCTCGTGGACGTCGGCGCGCGAGGTCAGTTTGTCCTGCACCGCGTTCCACGCGTCGAGGCGCACGGCCATGTTGGCGCCGTGCATGTTGTCGATCTTCATGCTGTTGCCCAGCATCTTGGCCCGGACCAGCACGTCGACGAGCATCTTCTTGGACCGACTGAACGGCGAATCGTACGGCGCACTCAATCCCGTGATACCCCCGAGATTGAGAGACGGATCCGCTTCGGCGAATGTCGACTTCACCGCATCGACCCATCCCGCACCTATCCTGGTGTCGGCGTCGATACGTCCGACAATGTCGGACTTCGCCTCCCTGAAACCGGTATTGCGCGAGAAGAACAATCCTTTTCGCGGTTCGTGCACCAGGCGGATCTTCGGTTCCGACGCGGCATACTTCTCGACTATCTCCACCGTGCGATCCGTCGACCCGTTGTCGACGACGATGACCTCGGACAACTGCTCGATCTGCGGGAGAACATGGTCGAGACATGCTCCGATGTAGTCCTCCTCGTCGAGGACGGGAATGACGATCGTGGTGTCGTTGCCGATGCCGTTCATGCGCGATCACGTCTCTTCACGCATTCACGATAACGCGAGAGCCGACTCCTCACGAATGGGCCACGCCACCCGTCGGAACGTCACCTGGAATTCATATCCCCAGTGATGCAGCGACCGTCGGCCACGATTCGTGCAGGTCTTCCTGCCAGTACGCCCAGGAATGCGTTCCGTTGTCCCGGAACTTCACCGTCGCCGGGATCTGCAGCTGCGCGAGACGCTCCGCGAATGTCCGGGTGCACGTCGCGGTGATCGATTCGATACCCCCACCGACGAGCACGCGATTGACCAGCGCCGGCACATCACCCGCGATTCGTGCGGACTGCAGCGTCTCGTCGAACCCCGGTAGACCGTTGCCGGTGGTGATGTACATCGGCGTACCTCTGAGCTTGTCGGCGTTGAGCAACGCGTCGTTGGCTGCCCACTCGGGGCCGTCGTCGGGCCCCCACATGTTCTCCGTGTCGCCGCCCCCGCGCGCTTCGACGACCAGCTTGACGAAGGCACGCCCCAGATCGTCCGAGGTGCCCGCACACCCGCTGAAGGACGCGACCGACGAGTAGAACCCCGGGTTGTCGGCGGCCAGCATGAGTACGGCGCTGGCTGCCATCGAGATGCCACCGACAGCCTGAGTTCCGGTGGTTCCCAGGGACTCGTCGACGAGCGGCGGGAGTTCCTGCGTCAGGAACGTCTCCCACTTGTTGCGCCCCAGCTCGGGATCGTCGGCGACCCAGTCGGTGTAGTAACTGAAGGCACCTGCGCGGGGGATGACGACATTGACGTTCTTATCTGCGAAGAACGTGGCGACGTCGGCCTGATCCGGCCAGTTGCTCGACGGGTCCTCGCCGCCGCTGGCGCCGTTGAGCAAGTAGTAGGTCGGACGGGGCACCGAGGTGTCCGCGGGCCTGAAGACCTGCAGGGGGACGGAGCGGTCCATCGACGGGGAATACACGGTGACGAGGTACTCGAGACCGCCCACGTGCTCGACGCTCTCCACCCTGGCACCGGATGCCGTGGTGACGTCGGTGACGGGCTCGACCGGCGCGGCCGTGGCGACGGCGGGAGCGAACGGCAGCAGGGTCGTCGCAGCGACCACGGCGATGCCGGCGGCGACGGCGCGACCCTGTGCTGCGAACCGACCTACCGGTCGATGTCGTGTCGACGTCATTGAAGTATCTCCCTCGTCCCACCAGTCACAACTCGTGCTCACTGTAAAGGACCGCGCGGCGCGGCGAGTCGCGTCGACTGCACGCCGTCCGAGCCGAGAACTCGTAACGCGGCGCGCTCACCGATCGATGGATCGGATATCGCGGCCCTGACGCGTCGATTCATCGGAGAGCGCGTCCGAAGCGCATTTATCGGTCTTCTCCCGTGCGTAAACCAATCTTTGGGTATGGTTCGACGAGGTCGGGCCTCGGAACAGAATGGTGGTAGCCATGTCGACACGACACGGACGTCCCCTCTCGGGAGAACCCATGGCAGCGCGCGACGCGCTGAACTATTACTTCGAGTCGGACAGGACGCCCGGGACCATCGTCCACGGCCTCGTCGTCGACACCTCCCGGTCCATGCGGTCCGTCCGCACGCACGACGACGCCGTCACGTTCGCGAACGCCGTCCTCGACCTCCATCCCCTCTTCCGTCGCCGATTGCAGACGGTCACGGCGAATCTGGCGTTCCCGCTGTGGGTGGAGTGCGAGGTGGCCGTCGCCGACCACGTGTTCGTTCATCGGGCGACAGGCACCGACGATCACGAGTTCCTCCGTCGCCGAGTCGTCGATGCGTCCAGGACTCCGGTCGATTTCGACGCGCCCGCGTGGCAACTGCACTTCGTGACCGATCTCCACGGCGTTCCCGGAGTTCCGAACGGCGGCACGGTGCTGTTGTTCAAGGTTCACCACAGTGCGATCGACGGAATGGGCACCGCAGACCTCGTGCACCGGATGCTCGCCCCCGCGAACCTGGATGTGGAAGCTTTCCGCGCGGACGACTTCCGGCGGTCGACCGCACAGGTACCGACGACCTGGTCCTCGCTCCGCGCGCTCCCCCGAGATCTTCTGCGATTCGGCCGCGCATCGGTCGCGCGTGCATCCGCCGTGCGCCGTCTGGCACCGGCCGACCGCCCGCAGCCCCACAAGTACCCGGCGACGCGATTCAACAACAACACGTCCCCGGACATGACGTTCGACCTGATGTGGTTCGACCTCGACCGCGTGCGCCGGATCAAGTCCGCGGTGGACGGCGCGACCGTCAACGACGTCATCATGACGGTCGTGTCCCTGGGGATCTCGGAGTATCTGGCCGACGAAATGCCCACCGACACATTGGGCGCATCGTTCCCGGTCAACGTGCGGCCGGTGTCGCACACGGACGACACCGCCAACCAGCTCGCTATCGCCGTCGTCGACCTCGCGACGGACGTGTCCGATCCCCTGCAACGCCTCGCCGATGTCAGTTCCGCTGCGCGTGCCCGTAAAGCAGAACTGACGCGTCGGGTGCAGACGCTTCCGCCGCACCCTCTGAGCTCGGCGCCGGCGCCCGTCCTGGCGGCGCTCGCCGCCGCCATGCCGCGGCGGCCCGCGACACCGACGACGACATCGACGAACACGATGATCTCGAACATCGCGTACGGCAACGCCCCGATGGAGGTACTGGGCGCGCCCGTGGTCGGTGTGTTCGCCCCTCTTCCCGTCGTGGAAGGCGTGCAACTCGCCCACGTGGTGATGACGACAGGCCGCCGCATGTGCCTGACGGCCGTGTCGGACCGGAACCTGATGCCCGACATCGGCCGGTACATCGCCTGCCTCACGTCGGCGCTCGACCGTCTCGACGACGCGGTCCTCTCCTCGAGTCGGGTCGCCGGGTAGTTCGCACCGGACGCGAACGGTCGTCATTCGATCGGTCTAAAAACGGACCGATGCCTTGTCACAGCCCCGGTCCGACCGTACTTTGCATCAATCCCGGCATATTTCCCGACGTCCGTCGGTTTCCTCAGCGCGCGAACTCCCCGGTCCGCGCACGCACACATCCGAAGGCAGTGACGCGCGATGCATCCGAAGACAGTCGGGGTTCCCATGCATGCGCGGGACGCGCTGAACTACTACTTCGAGAGTTCACGGACGTCCGCCTCCGTGGTCCACTGCTACGCCTTCGACGTCGCCGGCGTCACCTCTCCGCTGCGGACACATGCCGATGCCCTCGAGTTCGGCGAGAAGATCCTGGGGCTGGACCCCGTTTTCCGACGCCGTCTGCAGAAGGTCCCGGGGCACCTCGCCTTCCCGCACTGGGTGACCGTGGACGTGGACGTGGCTCGCCACGTCTTCGTCCACACGCCCGCGCCCGATCGATCTCGTGAGTTCCTGGTGTCGAAGATCGTCGAGTTCTCGACGGTGCCGCTGGACTGGGATCTTCCGCCGTGGCAGTTCCACTTCATTCTCGACGTGGTCGGCGTCGAGGGAGTTCCGCACGGCGGCACCGTCGCGATCTTCCGTAGTCACCACAGCGCGATCGACGGGATGGGCGTCGTCGAGATGCTGAATCGGATCCTCTCCGACGAGCCCGTCGCGCGTGGCGAGTCGGACCGGGCGGTTGCCGTGCCGGGCGTGTGGAGTGCACTGCGGGCGCTGCCTCGCGACGTGGGAGCCCTCGTGAGCGCGGTGGCACGCCGCCGATCGGCCACGAAGGCCGCGTCGAAACGCGGGAGCACCCCGAGCAGTGCGCCTCACCGAACTCCCTATCCTGCAACACGATTCAACTACGACGCGCGCGTCCATCAGGACGGCCCGGACGAGATGACGTACGCCTTCCTGAGCGTCGACTTCGCACGGGTCAGGGCGATGAAGAACGCCTATCCGGGCGTGACGGTCAACGACGTCATGCTGACCGTCGTCTCGCTCGCCCTGTCGTCCTATCTGGACGCGATCGGTGAGATACCCGACCGGTCGCTCGGCACGACGATCCCGGTGAGCACGAGAGCGATGGCGGACAGCACGAACGCCAACCGCATCGCGATCGCCACCCTTCCCCTGCACACGGACATCGAGAGCCCCACGGCCAGACTCCTCGCGGTGCACGCATCGGCATCCGCGGCGAAGAAGAAGACCACCGACGCGGTGACGCACCTCCCTGCCATGCCGCTGACGGTGACCCCCGCCCCGTTCCTCAGAGCGATCAGCGTGGCGATGCGTGCTCCGTCGCGCCGACCCACGGCCGTGGCGACGAACACGATGATCACGAACGTCCCGTACGGCCGCGGACCGCTCACTCTGTTCGGTGCTCCCATGGTGGGCGTTTTCGGTCCACTTCCCACCGTGCAGGGCGTCTACCTCGCACATTCGATCTCGACCTTCGGCACGTCGATGTTCGTGTCGGTGGCATCCGTTCGCGCTGCGCTTCCGGACCCGGCGGCGTACGTTCTGCACATCGAATCGGCCGTCGACCGGCTCGCGAACGATCTCCTCGCCGATGGGGGTCGACATGAACGGGACGCAACGAATTTGCAACGCGAACGTAGCGAATAAACCTACCCAAAGTCTGTTTGAGCGAATAGAATCGGTTCCGGTCAGAATTCGACGATCGTAAGTGTTCGATCGGATTTCATTACCTAACGAAACCGACGAGGTCAGTCCGATGACACCACGGCACCGCACGTCCCTTGCTCAGACTTCGCGACCGCGCGCGCGCTGGCACCGGGCCGCTGCGGTAGTCCGGGCGCACGCACTGTCCGTCGCTCCGGCAGACGTGGCGCGGTCCGCCTCCCTCGTCAGCGTCGAAAGCTTCACGTCCGCGCTGGAGCGGTACAGCCGTCGTCCCGGGTCATCGTTCGACGGCGTGACGTGGTCGGTGTCGTTTCACACCGACTCCGCCGACTCGAACGCGGTGATTCTGGATCTGCTGGAGCGGGACGCCGTTTCCGGCATCACGACCGTGGATATCGTCTTCGGTGTCGACTCGACTCCTTCCGTGCCGTCCGGATCCGCCGTCGTGGTCTACAACGGCCCCGATGCCGTGGCGCTTGCCGTGCTGGTCGATCTGATCGACGACGTCCTCGTCGACGACGACGTCCGGTCCACACTCGCCGTCACCGCTGCGGGCACCGATCTCCTGGCGCGGACACTGCGCGCCGTCGACGAGTTCGGCGACGGACCCGGTGCGCCGCGGATGCGCACGGCCACGCCCGGCGATTCGATCGCGATCGGCGTGCGCATGGCGGATCTGGACAGCCTGACTCAGTCGTTCGGCCAGGTCGGTGTGGGTGACGTCGTGGCCGGCATCGCTTCTGCCGCGTGGCGTCGCAGCGCTCGTCCGGCGCTCGTCCCGGACACTGCCCCGCGTCCCCTGAGCGATGTCGCGATCGAGGACATCGAGGTCGTGCACGTCGCGGAGCGGGAATTCGTCCGTGCCGGGTCGTCGCGTGTGCTGGGAACGTTCGGTCCGCACGAGCGGGTGCGGAGCGCCGCGGTCAGTCTGACGTTGTCGACGACGCCCGCAGTGCAGGATCGCAGTGCAGTTTTGGTGGTCTACATCGAGGTACACCCGAGTGCCGGAATCACCGCGCCGGAGTTCGCCGCGGAAATGCAGAACTCTCTCGCCGAGCTCCAGGCGACGGCCGGGCAGGGATTCACCCGCCTGGACGATCGCGGTCTCGCCGCAGTCGGACATGTCGCCTGACGGCACGCCCCATCCCCGCTGTCGGCAGCGGTCCCCGCACATCACTCGACCTGCAGCGACTGCAACGCGCTGACATTCTTCCGGCGTGAAACAGTCGCTGTGGAGGCGCGCCCGGGCCCGATCGAAGCGGGTCGATGCGTAACATCGACGGCGGCTCGTGGGATGTTCTTCTACAGTGCCGCCTTTCGGAGGGCTGATACGCGCTCGTTTCGTGCACCGAATGCACGCGAGGAATGCGTGTCACCAGAGCCGTCCGTCAGAACGATGTTGCACATGCCGACGACAGTGGAGACTCATGCCATCAGATGACACAGCCGTACTCGTCGAGGACGTTCACAAGTCCTTCGGAACGGTTGAGGCTCTGAAGGGCATCGATTTCAGTGTCCCGGCGGGTTCCATCCTCGGAATCCTCGGGCCCAACGGTGCCGGTAAGACGACCACCGTCAAGGTGCTGGCCACGCTGATCAAGCCGGACCGAGGCCGTGCGGTGGTGTCGGGACACGACGTCGCCCGCGATCCTGCCGCCGTCCGCCGCTCCATTTTGATGACCGGTCAGTACGCGGCGCTGGACGACGCTCTCTCGGGCCGCGAGAACCTGATCCTGTTCGGTCGGCTCATGGGGTTGACCAAGAAGTCGGCGCGAGTGCGCGCCGAGGATCTTCTGCACGACTTCGACCTGCTCGAGGCCGGCGACCGTCAGGTCCGCGGATATTCGGGCGGTATGCGTCGTCGTATCGACATCGCATGCGGACTGGTCGTCAGGCCGAAGGTCGTGTTCCTGGACGAGCCGACCACCGGACTCGACCCACGAAGCCGCAAGGCTGTGTGGTCGCTGGTGTCGTCGTTGCGCGAACAGGGCATCACGACGCTTCTGACGACTCAGTACCTCGAAGAAGCCGACGTTCTCAGTGACAGCATCATCGTGATCGACAGCGGCCGGGTCATCGCGCAAGGTACCGCGGACGAGTTGAAGGCCACCACCGGCGGCAACTACTGCCACATCGTTCCGGTCGATCCGACACAGATGCGCCGCGCCGCCGATGCCCTCGTCGGCATGCTTCCGCCCAGCTTCAGTGCCGCGGACCTCGACGCCGACACGTTGACCATCCCGGCGCCGGACGGCCCGGCAACGCTCGCCGAGGCTCTCAAACGTCTCGACGCCGCGGGTATCGCTCTGTCCGACATCGGCTTGCGCCGCCCCTCGTTGGACGACGTCTTCCTCTCCCTCACGGGACGAAGCGACGTCGATCCCGCCGACGACGGGTCCGCGACCGCCGACGCACCGCTGCAGTCCGGGCGGCCCGCGTGACCTCGTCGATCGAGACGCGTCGAGCCTCGCACCGCGCTCCCGAACCCACTGCCTTCAAGCAGTGGGCCAGCTTGTCGGGACGCTCGCTGGGCTCGATGGCACGCTCGGGCGGTCTCGTCGTGGCGATCATCGCGCCCGCGGTCTACACGGTGGGCTTCTACCTCCCTCTGCGACTCGTCATGCAGTTCCAGGGCTTGAACTACGCCCAGTTCCTGATGCCGATCATCTGCCTGCAGGCGATGGCCTTCACCGCGATCTCGGCCGCACAGCGCGCCGCGATCGAGGGCCAGTCCGGAATGACCACCCGACTGCAGACCATGCCGGTCACGCCGTGGGTGCCGCTGCTGTCGAGAGCCACCGCCAACCTCGTCCACGCGTCGCTGTCGCTGGCGGCGGCCCTGGTGTACGGATCTCTCATCGGGTTCCGATTCCAGGCCGGGTTCGACGATGCCGCCATCTTCGTGCTGTTCGCCCTCCTCGTCGGCGCCGCGCTGACGACGGGCGGTGACGCCATCGGGTCGCTGTCGCGGTCACCCGAGGCCACCAGCCAGGCCTTGACGCTCCCTCAGCTGATCCTGGGAATGCTGTCCTCCGGGTTCGTCCCCGAGACCGGCTTCCCCGAATGGATCCGCCCCTTCGTCAGGAACCAACCCATCTCACTGTTCTCCAAGGCCATGCGCGACATGGCGGACGGCGGTGTCAACGCAACCAGCCTGTGGCCGGCCATAGCGTGGGCGGTCGGCCTGATCGTCGTCCTCGTTCCGCTTGCCGTGTGGGCGAGCACGAGGCGAGCATGAGTACACGAGACCGCGCCGGCGAGACCGTTCTGGATCTCCGCGCGCTGCCGGAACCCGATCGGATGCTCAGTGAGCTGAGCCCGGTCGCCCTGTCCTCGCAGAGCGCTCTTCATTGCGGGAGATTGCTGCGACGGTGGGCTCGGGACCCTCTCACGATCATTCAAGCCGTCATCTATCCCATTCTTTTCCTGTTGATGCTGCGGACCGTACTGGGTAATTCGATCTCGTCCGCCACGGGTGAGAACAGCATCTTCGGAACCGTCCCGTTGATCTCGATGGTCGCGGCCATGTCGGGCTCTCTCGCCAGTGCGGTCGGCTTGCGACGAGAGCGCGCAGCGGGTCTGGTGTCCCGATTCCAGACCCTTCCGGTCCACCGTGCGGCCGGCCTGATGGGACGCCTGCTGGCTGAGACCGCCCGCATCGTGACCACCACCGTGCTCATCATCGTGGTCGGGTTCCTGCTCGGGTTCCGCTTCGACCAGGGGCCGATCGCCGGAGTCGCAGCGATGTTGGTGCCCTTGGCATTCGGTATCGGATTCGCCGTGTTCGTCACCTCGACGGCCATCGTGACCACGACGTTCCCGTTGGTCGAGAGCGTGGGCATGGTGTTCACGATCCTCATGTTCTTCAACTCGGGTTTCGTTCCCACTCGCGGGTACCCCACGTGGCTGCAGCCGTTCGTCGAGCACAATCCCATCTCGTGTGCGGTCGATGCGATGAAGGGCCTCACGCTCGGCGGACCGGTCACCTCTCCCCTCCTCCAGTCGCTCGCCTGGTCTGTCGGACTCTTCGCCGTCTTCGTCGTTCCGGCGATCCGCGGATATCGACGGGCCGCCGAGTCCTTCTGACATCCGTGCGTTCCGACAACGGCTCGGCAGCCGTTGTCGGAACGGCGTAACACTTGTCGGAACGGCGTAACACAATGGCGAGTCGGGGCTATAACCACCGCAAGAGCGCGGTCCACGGGAAGCCTGCGCATGTCGTGAGGACCCTGATATGTCTACTGCCGGAACGCCACGCATCGGGGTCCGAAGGATGCCACGCATCGGAGTCCGGGTACCACCCCGCGACGCGATCAATGTCCTGGCCGAGAGCGACCACGTCATCGCCAACCTCGTCGACGTTCTCGTCGTGGACGCAGCCGGGACGGACGCTGCCGACCTCACGCACGACGTCGCCTGCGCATGGATGCGGGCTCGACTCGATGTGGACCCCGTGTTCCGGCGCCGCATGCGACGTCGCTTCGCCGATCTGGGCGACCCGTTCTGGATCACCGACCGAGAGGTCGACGTCGCCGACCACGTCGTCGTCGAGCGGATCACCGAGCCCGGATGGTCGGGCGTCGAGCGACACATCGCGCACGTCATGGCCACACCGATGGTGCTCGAGCGTTCGACGTGGGAAATCCATTTCCTGACCGGCATCCGCGACGTCGCGGGCGTACCGGACGGAGCAACCGTCGTCGTCGTCAAGGTTCATCACTCGTCGATGGACGGGCTCGGGTTGGTATCCGTCATGCGCGCGCTGTTCGCGGATCCCGGAATGGCGCACGGCGGTGCCACCTCCACCCCGCGCGGCGGCTCGGCACCCACGATGATGCGCCCGCTCTGGAGGGAGGCGGCGTCGAGCGTGCCGCGGGCGATCGCCTTCGTCCGCGCCATGTCCGCATCACGGCGCGCGATGGCGCCACGCGCCCACCCACCGCGCCCCGCGACGCGGTTCAACTCCCGCATCACGCTCGATCATCGGATCAGGGTGCTCTTCCTGGACCTGCCCCGCATCCGGGCGATCAAGCGCGCCGTTCCCGAGGTGACGGTCAACGACATCCTGCTGACCGCGGTGTCCCTCGCGATGAGCAGGTATCTGCACGACAAGGGCGAGGAACCCGTGGCCACGCTGAGTACCACGATGCCGTTGGACATCGACGGTGCCGTCGACTCCCCCGCCGCGAACCGGACGACGTTCGTCGACGTCGACCTCCACACCACCGAACCCGAGCCGATGCAGCGACTCCGCGCGGTCCACGGATCCGCATCGGAGGCCAAGAACCGCGTGAAGGCGATGCTCGACACGCACACGGTCGGACCGTTCGACGTCGCACCGGCGTCGGTCCTACGGGTGATCGGGGCGCTCTCCACGATGGCACCGCACGACCGGCCGACGGTGCCGTCGAACACCGTCGTGTCGAACATGCCCCACGGCAACGACGCCCTGTGGTTCCTCGGAGCACCGGCGGTGTCGGCGTTCATGCCGATGCCCACCGTGGACGGGATGGGGTTGATACACCACGTCACCTCGCTCGGCCGACGAGTCAGCGTGACCGTGACCGTGGACTCGACGATGATGGCCGACCCCGACCCCGACCCCGACCGCTACATGCGGTACCTCGACGACGCCCTCGTCGTCATGGAGGGCGCAGCAGCACTCGCCGCCGAGCCTGCGTCGACGCCTGTCCCGGCTGTCGCCGACAAGGTCTGACGCGCGCGGAGAGTCCTACCGCGTCAGGACATCAGCTCCCAGGACGGTGACGTGGTCGGCGACCGTCGGCAGCGCGTCGGCACCGTCGTGGACGACGAGCGTCTGCAGATCGTCGAGCGACTCCACGTCCAGGTTCGTGATCTGCGCCCGACTCACCACGGCGTGCGTCACCCACTCGTCGGCCAGTGCGTCCGTCAGGTCGACGGATTCGTCCAGCCCGACGACTGTCGCACCCGCCGCCGCCGCGGAGACGATCGCGAACACCGACCAGTCGAGAGCAACGTTCTCGCCCACGGCGATTCGCGATTCGTACGTCACGCCGAAGGAATCGGTGGCGACAGCTGCGCCGACAGTTCCGAACGTGATCGTGCGGTCGTCCGTGACCACTGCCGGAGTGTCCTGATCCGGAGACCGAACGCCGTCGGACGGTGACAGGGGCCCGCCATGGCCCGTCGACCCCGCATCGCCGCGGAGCGCGACGGACCGATCGGATGCGCGTCCGGTGAGCGCAGCACCCACCTTCGCCGCCGCCCACGTGGCCGCGACGAGCGACGCGGGATCACTCGCCGTCGTCGATACCACGGTTCCGGGGCCCGCGCCGTCCGCGAGCAGCGCTCGAGCGAGGCGATTGGATCGCGCGTCCATCTCGGCGTAGCTGACCTCGAGGTCGCCCGCCGCGAACGCGGGGGCACCCGGGTCCGCCTCGACGGACGACGCGATGGACGCCGCGATCGAGCGCGTCGGAACGCTCGGGCGCATCACGTCCGGACGCGGGTTCGATACGGATACTGCTGCAGCAGAGCCGATGTCGACCGAGCTGATGACGCGGCCGGGATCGTCGGTGACGGCGTCGAGCACAGCGGAGAACACATCGGCGAACGTCGACACCGTGGCGGCATCGAACAAGTCGGTCGCGTAGGTGAAGAACGCCGAGACGTCGTCCCCTACCTGCCGGTGCGGTCGATCCTCCACGGTCAGAGTCAGATCGAACTGCGCCGGGTCGAACGGCGTCTCGAGTTGCTGCACGTGCAACCCGGACAGGTCGATCTCGGACAGGTCGGTGTTCTGGTAGGCCAACGCGACGCGGAACAGGTCCGCCGAACGCGACGACTCGACAACGTCGACGACGGCATCGAACGGGACGTCCGCGTGGGCGAAGGCCGACAGCGCGACGCCTCGGGCGTCGTCGACGAGATCGGTGATCGTGGCGTTCTCGTCGATCCGCAGGCGCAGCGCCAGTGTGTTCACCAGCATGCCGACCATGGGATCGAGTTCCGCGCTTCCTCGTCCGGCCACCGCGGTCCCGACAGTGATGTCCGACGTACCGCTGATGCGCGACAAGGCGACCGACAGCGCCGCGTGCACGACCATGAACGGTGTCGCGCGACGTTCGCGAGCCAGGACGCGCACTCGCTCGTACGTCTCCGCCGGGATCTCGAATCGGACGGACGCACCGATACCCGAGGGCACGGGCGGACGCGGACGATCCTGCGGCAGGGACAATTCTGCCGGCATGCCCGCCAGCGTGTCCCGCCAGTAGGCGAGCTGACGTGCCGCGAGGGAGTCGTCGTCGGACGGGTCACCGAGCAGATCACGGTGCCACAGAGCGTAATCCGCGTACTGGACGTCCAACGGCGACCAGGCGGGCAGGACACCCGCCGACCGGGAGGCGAACGCCGTCACGACGTCGACGGTCAGCGGCGCGAGCGAGAATCCGTCCGCGGCGATGTGGTGGACGACGACGAGAAGGACGTGATGATCCTCGGCCAACCTGAACAGTCGCACGCGCAGCGGGACCTCGGTGGTGACATCGAAACCGGTCGTGGCGACCGCCAGGATGCGGTGCGGCAGGTCGTCGCCCGAGACCGATATCGGTTCGAGGTCGACCTCGTCGATCTCGCGCACGACCTGTCGCCCGTGGCCGTCGACGTCCGGGTAGACCGTCCGCAGAGTCTCGTGCCGGGCGATGACGTCCTGCACGGCGGTCCGCAGAGCGTCCACATCCAGAGGTCCACGCAGGCGGAGTCCGATGGGGAGGTTGTAGTTCGCCGAGTCCGGATCGACTCGGTTGGCGATCCACAGCCGTTGCTGCGCGGGTGCCAGAGGGAGCACCTCCGGGCGCGATATCGCCGTCGGCCGACGCCGCGACGCACCGTCGACGTCGAGGTTGTTGGCCAGATCGGCCACCGTGGTGGCGTCGAAGATGGTGCGCAGCGGCACCCGGACACCCAGAGCGGCACCGATTCTCGCGGCCACGCGGGTGGCGACCAGCGAGTTGCCGCCGAGGGCGAAGAAGTTGTCGTTCAGCCCCACACGCTCGACACCGAGCAGTTCGGAGAGCACCTCGGCAACGACACGCTGCTCCAACGTGCGTGGTTCGCGGAAGCGGCGCGGATCGACCACCGGATCGGGAAGTGCTGCGCGGTCGAGCTTTCCGCTGACACCGAGCGGCAGCGCGTCGAGCACGACGACGACGGGAACCATGTACGCGGGGAGCACGCGAGCAGCGTCGGCACGCACCATGTCGGTGTCCACCGTGACCCCGGGCGCCGGAACGACGTAGGCGACGAGGGTGTCGTCGCGGACGATGGCCACGGCTCGCGCAACCCGGGAGGATGTGGAAACCGCCGCCTCGACCTCGCCGAGTTCGATCCGCAGTCCCCGCAGCTTGACCTGATGATCGACGCGACCGGCGAACTCGAGTGCACCGTAGTGGTTCCACCGCGCCAGGTCACCGGTGCGATACATCCGCGCGCCGTCGTGTCCGGGAACCGCGACGAATCTGTCCGCCGTGAGGTCCGGTCGACCGTGATAACCGCGCGCACTCTGGATTCCGGCGAGGTACAGCTCACCCACCACACCGTCGGGAACGGGGGCCAGAGCGGCGTCGAGCACCAACGCCGAGGTCCCGTCCACCGGAACACCGATGGGGACCGAGGGCGGTTCGCCGCGTCCCACGGGATGAGCCGTGGCGTGCACGGTGAACTCCGTCGGACCGTAGAGGTTGTGGACGTCGATGTCGCAGGTCTCGCGGAACTCGTCGACGACGGCGCGGCCGAGCGCCTCGCCGGCGAGGAACACGACCCTCAGCGACTTGCAGGCGTAGCTGTCGGCAGCTTCGGTGAAGACGGCGAACATCGACGCGACGAACGAGATGGCCGTGATCTTGTGGCGAGCGATGCTGCGCAACAGATACTCCGGGTCGCGGTGCCCGTCGTGCTCCGCGACGACGACGGTTCCGCCCACCGCAAGTGCCACGAACATCTCCCAGACGGAGACGTCGAAGGTCATCGGCGTCTTGGCCAGCACCACGTCGTCGGAGGTGATGGAGAAAGCGTCCGCGAACCAGTCGGTGTGGTGCGCGACGGCGCCGTGGGGAACGGAGACGCCCTTCGGGACACCGGTGGAGCCGGAGGTGAACACGATGTACGCGGTGGTGCCCGCGTGGACGGTCCCGAGCCGTTCCTCGTCGGTGAGGGGTCCCGACGGCAGCGACTCGTCCTCGAGCTCCGACAGGAGCACGGCGAGTGGCCCGCCCACGTCTCCCGCAGTCACGACGCAGACGGGCGCCGTGGCCTCGATGATGGTCTCGATGCGGGCGGTGGGCTGGTCGGGATCGACGGGTACGTATGCGCCGCCGGCCTCGAGCACGGCGTACACCGCGACGAGGGCGTCGACGGATCGTGGGAGCGCCACGACGACGGCGGACTCCGGTCCGACGCCGCGACGGACCAGCGCTCGCGCGACACGGTCGACACGTGCTGCGAACTCGCCGTAGGTGTAGTCGTTCTCGTCGTCGGCGACGGCCCTGGCGTCCGGCGTCTCGAGCACTCGATCGCGGAACCGGGACAGCACGGTGACCGCGCCGGTAGTCGGCTCCGGCTCGAACCGCCGGACCATGCGGCCGCGTTCGACGTCGCCGACGAGGTCGATGTCGGCCAGCGCGACGGTCGAGTTCTCGGCCACCGCGTGCGCGACGGCCAGGAAGCGCTCACCGAGAGCGACGGCCGTTTCCTTGTCGAACAGGTCTGTCGCGTAGCCGATCGTGGCCGCGAGTCCGTCGGGGGCGCCGAGGGGAGTCACCGAGTCCACCAGCGTGAACTGCAGGTCGAACTTCACCACACCGAGGTCGAACTCCAGCGTCTCGAGGCGTAGATCGGTGAGCTCGAAGTGCGCTTGCCCGAGATTCTGGAACGCCAGCATGACCTGGAAGATGGGGTGCCGCGCACGAGATCTCGGCGGATCGACCACCTCGACGAGCCGCTCGAACGGCACGTCGGCATGGGCGAACGCGGCCAGATCCTGCTCCCTCGTGTGAGCGAGGAGTCGGTCGAAGCTCTGGGTCGTGTCGACGCGTGTGCGCAACGCGAGCGTGTTGACGAACATGCCGATCATGTCGTCGATGGCCGCGTCTCCGCGGCCCGCGATCGGCGTGCCGACGGTGATGTCGTCGGTTCCGGAATGCCGCGCCAACACCACGGCGAGGATCGAGTGCACCACCATGAAGAGAGTGGACGAGTTGGCCCGTGCGACGTCGACGAGACGCGCATGGAGTTCCGGGTCGATGACGAACTGTTCCGTGGCGCCCGCATAGGTGGGCTCGGTCGGGCGCGAACGGTCCCGTGGAAACGGCAGCTCGTCCGGAAGATCGGCCAGCGCGCTGAGCCAGTACTGCTCCTGCCGGGCGATGATCGACTCAGGATCGTTCTCGTCGCCGAGGGCGTCGCGCTGCCACACCGCGTAGTCCGAGTACTGCACCGGAAGCGGTGCCCAGGCGGGGGCGAACCACGCGATCCGCGCGCTGTACGCGGCCATCAGATCGCGGGCCAAGGGAGCCATCGAAGCGCCGTCCGCCGAGATGTGATTGACGACGACCGCGAGCACGTGGGTGTCGTGCGAGGTGCGGAACAGCGTCGCGGCGACGGGCACCTCGACGGTCACGTCGAAGGCGCGGGATGCGAGCTTGGCCACCGCGGCGGGCAGGTCGGACTCGCGGATGTCGACGGGGGTGAGGTCGGGGACGACGGACTCCGCCATGCGCGCGATCTGCACGGGTCCCGACGCGCTGTCCGGGTACAGCGAGCGCAGCGACTCGTGCCGGTCGACGACGTCGAGCATCGCCACCTGCAGGGCGGGGACGTCGAGATCTCCGACGAGCCGGACGGCGAAGGGGATGTTGTACGCGGCGGACGACGGATCGAAGCGGTTGAGGAACCACATGCGCCGCTGGGCGTAGGACAGAGGCGGCGCATCGACGAGGGACTCCGGGTCGGCGGATGCCGTGGCACGACGGACCAGTGGCGGCCGCGCCGCGACAGCGTCGCCGAACTGCAACTTCGCCGCGAGGGCCGACACCGAGGGAGCCTCGAACAAGGTCCGTACGGTCACGGTCGTGTCCAGCGCGGCACCGAGGCGGGCGACGGCCCGCGTGGCGACGAGCGAATTGCCGCCGAGCGCGAAGAAGTCGTCGTCCCGACCGACACGGTCGACGCCGAGCAGCTCCGCGAACACCGACGCGACGATTTCCTCGACGGGCATGCTCGGTGCCCGGAATTCGTGCACCTCGATGACGGGCTGGGGCAGCGACGCTCGGTCGATCTTGCCCTGCACCGTCATCGGCAACGCGTCGAGAACCATCACCGACGAGGGCACCATGTGCGAGGGCAGACTCTGGACGGCGAAGCGGTGGATCTCGTCGCTGTCGACGGTCCGTCCGTCCTCGAGGACGACATAGGACGCGAGCGTGACCACGCCTGCCGTCTGACGGTGCGCGACCGTGACCGACGACCGCACGCTCTCGTGCATGGACAGGACTGCGTCGACCTCGCCGAGCTCGACGCGGATGCCGCGGATCTTGATCTGGAAGTCCGCGCGACCGACGTAGGCGATCTCGCCGTCGGCCGTCCAGCGGACCAGGTCGCCGGTCCGGTACATGCGGCTGCCGGCGTCGTACGGGGACGCGACGAAGCGACCCGACGTCACGCCGGGCGCCCGAACGTATCCACGAGCCTGCGAGGGTCCGGCGAGGTAGAGCTCACCGACGACGCCGGTAGGAACGGGCCGCAGCCACTTGTCCAGCACCAGGCACGACGCACCGCGGACGAGCGTGCCGACCGTGATCGGATCCCCCGCGGTCATGGCCGTCGACATGTGACTGATCATCGTGATCTCGGTCGGCCCGTACGCGTTGTACATGCGACGACCGGGAGCCCACTTCGCGACCAGATCGGCGGGGCACGCTTCACCGGCGGTGACGATGTGCCGAACGTGATCGAGACCGATGGAGTCGAGCGACGCGAGGGCGGCCGGCGTGATGGTCATGTGCGTGACCCGCTTGTCGGTCACGTAGTCCGCGAGGTCCTCGCCGCCGAAGACGTCCGCCGGTGACACGACCAGGGTGGCGGACCGGGAGAGCGCCGACAGCATCTCGAACAGGGAAGAGTCGAAGCTCGGCGACGCGAGCGCCAGGATGCGCGAGGTCGGCCGGACCTGCAGGGCGAACTCGATGTGGCGCGTCAGGTTCGCCACGCCGCCGTTGCCGACCACGACGCCCTTGGGCAGGCCGGTGGAGCCCGAGGTGTAGATGACCCAGGCGGGAGTGTGCAGGTGGATAGGTCCGAGACGGTGGGCGTCGGTGACTCTGTCGGGCGAGAACTCGGCCGCGGCCCGGTCGGTCTCGGCCGCGTCGACGGCGATCCACTCGACCGAGTCGGGGAGCAGCGCCGCTCGACGCGTATCGGACAGACCGATCAGGGCACCCGAGTCGGACACCAGGTGCTGGATGCGCGCGGTGGGAAGCGCGGGATCGATCGGCAGGAACGCTGCGCCCGTGCGGGCCACCGCCCAGATGCACAGGATCGTGTGCAACGACCGGGGCAACGCCACGGCGACGATGCTCTCGGGACCCACGCCCCGCGAGATCAACATCCGCGCCATCCGGTTGGCGGACGCGTCGAGCTGTGCGTACGTGATGACGCCCTGCGCCGTGTCGATGGCGACGGCCTCGGGGTCGGTCGCGACGGCGTCGTCCATGACGTCGACGAGTCGGCGGGGGAAGACGGACGGCGTGCCGCGGGCGGGGACCAGGTTCGACCGCTCCTCGGGCGCGAGCAGCTCGATGTCCAGAACGGCGCGGTCGGCGCCGGCCTCGGAGAAGCGGCGCAGGAACGTCAGGAACCGCGACCGGATGTCGTCCACCGCGCGCTGCGAGTACAGGTTCGGGTTGCACTCGAGGTCGATCTGGAGCTCGTTGTCCCCGCCGGGCGCCGGGTACAGGTTCATCGCGAGGTCTTCGACCGGCCCGGTCGTGAGCACGTGGTACGACCCGCGTACCTCGCCCAGCACCATCTCGTTGTCGAACATCATCAGGTTGACCGTCGGACCGAACAACCCACGGGTGTTGGTCAGCTCCCCCGCGTCGCGCCGGATGTCCTCGTGGCGATACCGCTGCCGTCGCAGCGCACCGGTGAGTTCGCGCTGCACCGCGTCGACCGTTCCGGCCACGGTGGCGGTGTCGTCGACACGCACGACCAGCGGCACGACGTTGGAGACCATGCCGCCGGAACGACGCAGGATGGCACTCGACCGACCCGAAACCGGGAGGGAGAGAACGACATCCGTGGCGCCGGTCATGCGGGAGACGTACGCGGAGAAGGCTGCGATGGCCAGGGTCGCCGTCGTGGTTCCCAACGAGTCGACACCCTTGGCGAGGGCTTCGGCGACGTCCACCGGGGTACGGCCGGACGCGGACCGGCACGGAACGGACACCGGCGCTGCGGTGTCGACGAACGAGACCGCGTCGGGAAGGGACTCGAATTTCTCCGCCCAGTGACGCCGGTCGTTCTCGAATCGGGTGGACTCGCGGTACGCGACGTCGTCCTGCTGGATGGTGCGCAGATCCTCCGCACGCGTCGGCGTCGGGACCTCACCGCGGACCAGGGCCGAGTAGTGGGCTGCGACGTCCCGCAGCAGCGTCATGGCGCCGAAGCCGTCCAGCACGATGTGGTGGATGCGGCAGTACCAGAAGTACCGTTCGTCGGCGACGCGGATGAGGTAGGTGACCACCAACCGGTCCTTCACCAGGTCGATCGGGGAGGCGCACTCGTTGCGCATCCACTCGATCGCGGTCTCCACCGGGGTGGCGTCGTCACGCAGGTCGAGGTGGCGCATCGTGTCGGTGATCGTGAGGTCCACCACCTGTTCCGGCACACCGTCGGTCTCGACGATCCGGACGAAGCCCGAGCCGAACCTGGTGCCGACGGCGATCATCGCCGCTTCGAGGGCGTCACCGTCGACCGGGCCGTTCAGATCGACGTAGTGAGCGATGGAGACCGGAACTGTGCCGGAGAGCTGCTGGGCGAACCAGATGCCGCGCTGCGCGGCGGTCAACGGGATGGGCTGGAGAGCCGTCGGATCGGTCGCGTCCGGTGTACCGACGTTCGAGTCGGGTGCGACAACCTCGATGTCGGACGACTGCACGGACTGGACCTCCGACTCCACTGGCGGCACGCTGTTCGCGCCGCACGTTTCCCGCGAGGGCCCGCGACCTGTCGCCGTGTGATCCCTCGTGATCGGTCCTCGTTCCGGTTACTCAGTCTTTCACAGACCGCAAAACCTCGACAAGGTGAACAGTCTGCACACCCGACCCGTTCGTGACGCCCGATACGGTCGACCGGACCCTACGACACGGCGATTGTCGATGGTGTCACCGTTTCGACGCCGACCGAGACTTTACACAGGTACAAACCGGTCGTTCCGGGATACAGCACCGAATACGGACCAGCTCTCACCCATATTCCACAAATATCGTTGCTGCAGCACCAGAATCGATGCGACCCGTCCCAGGAGACTGCGTGAACACATTCCGGCGTTCGACCAGGCGGCCCGCTCCGCGAGGCCGTCCCATGACCTCGCGAGACGCACTGAACCTGTATCTCGAGACCACCCACACCTCGGCCATCCTCATCCACGCCTTCGTCGTCGATGTCGCGGCCGGGACCGGCCCGGGCATTCGTAACCATCAGGACGCCGTCGACTACGCCCGGTCGATCGTCCACCTCGATCCGATCTTCCGGCAGAAACTCCACCGGTATCCGAGGGACGTGCACTATCCGTTCTGGGTGGACGACCCGACGACGGACGTCGGCTCCCACGTGTTCGTCACCACCCAGCAACCGGGTGAGACCGACATCGTCCGCCGCCGGACCGTGGAACTGTCCCGTGAGTTCTTCGACTTCCGCACCGGCCCCGCCTGGCAGCTCCACTTCCTCGTCGACCTGCACGGTGTCGACGGCGTTCCCGACGGGGGAACGGTCATGATCGCGAAGTTCCACCACAGCGCGATCGACGGCGTGAGCGCGTCCGACCTCATCTCCCGGATGCTGTCGCCGACCCCCGCCGAGCCGAGGCCGTCCGCCCCGGAGGTTCCCGCCCCGTCGACGCCGCGCGCGCTGGCCGCCGTCCCGAAGGATCTGGTACTCCTGGGCGCGACCGCACTCCGCTGGGCCACCAGGAAACGCCCGACCGCCCCCGTACCACGGCCGGCCGCACCCGGGGCGGTGCCGGCCACACGCTTCAACGGCGACATCGAACCCGACATGGCTTGGGACCTGACCTGGTTCGATCTCGACCGCATCCGCCGCATCAAGGCCGGCTACGCCGAGACGACCGTCAACGACCTCATGACCGCCATCATCTCGCTGGCCCTGTCCTCGTATCTGGACGAGCACGGCGAACTGCCCGAGGCGAGTCTGTCGATCTCGATGCCGATGAGCACCCGCTCCCTCACCGATGCCTCCACCGCGAACCAGCTGACCCCGATGACGGTGGATCTGCACACCGACATCCCCGACGCGGGACAGCGACTCCATGCGATCCACGCGTCGTTGATCGACGCGAAGGAGGCCGTGGTCCGCTCCGCCTCACGGACCGGCCCACCGCATCCGTTGACCGCCATGCCGTCGGTCGTCGTCCCGATCGTCGGTGCCCTCAGCCCGACCCCTCCCGAGAAGCCGACGACCTCACCGACCACGACCATGCTGAGCAACGTCAGCTACGGGCGGGGTCCGCTCGAACTGCTGGGCGCACCCGTCGTCGGCTGCTACGGCGTCCTCCCCGCGGTGCGGGGCGTCCACCTCACCCACTCCGTGCGGTCGGTCGGATCGTCCATCTCGATGTCCGTCGCCTCGAACGCTCGCGCGATGCCCGACATCGAGCACTACATGTCCCTGATCCGCGAGGCCGTCGACCGCCTCGAGCGCGAGGCCTGACCGGTCACCGCAGCGTGTTGCTGTGGTGACCGGCGTCGTCAGTTCCCCAATGCCCTGCGCAGTGCCGGAACGATGACGTCCCACGCTGCGTCGGTCGTCATCGACCAGTGCGTCACCGGGACCGAGTACGCGTCCACGACGTCGGCGTAGGGCAGCCACGAGTCCGCGTAGACACGTCCGGTCGGATCGTCGGCGGCCGCGGCGAAGAACAGCATCCGACCGTCGAAGTAGCCGGGGTGATGCTGTTCCATCAAGCTGCCGTTGTGTGCCGCACCCTTCAACATCAGCTCGATGGTGCGCTCGTCCAACACCTTTGCTACCGACGGCGCCGACGCGATCATGCGTGCGGCGTCTGCGGTGTTCTCCAAGGGGATATCCGGGACGCCTTCCGTGCTCACACCGACTGCACCCAGTATCTCCGTCAGCGACAAACCGGACTCCGTGTCGGAGGAGGAAGTCGACGGTGCACTCCCGTAGGTATCCAGGACGGCAACGAGGTCGACGACCTCACCCGCCTCCCTCAGGAGTACAGCAACTGCGTGCGCGACCTTCCCACCGAAAGACCACCCGAGCAATCTGTACGGACCCTCGGGACTGACCGTCCGGATCTCGGCGAGGTACCGCTCCGCCACTGCGACAAGTGACTCCTCGAGCGTGTCGTCGCCCGAGAGCGCCGGCGTCTGGATGCCGTAGATCGGGATCTCCGGATCCAACCTCGAGGCCAGGCCCGTGAAGCTCCACGCCAGTCCGACGATCGGGTGGAAACAGAACAGCGCCGGCTGACTCCCGGTCGTCCGGATCGGCAGCAGCACGCCCAGCGCATCCTTGTCGTCGTCGATCGCACCGGCCTCCACCCGCGCCGCGAGGGTGGCCGGGGTGGGCGAGGTGAAGATCCACTGCAACGGGACGTCGAGGTCGATGACGTCGGACGCACGGACCGCCGACAACAGCTTGGTCGCACTGAGCGAGTTGCCGCCCAGCTCGAAGAAGTTGTCGTCGACTCCCACACGATCGACGCCCAGCACACTCGCGAAGACGTCGACGAATGCCGTTTCCAGCGGTGTCGACGGCGCACGGTAGTCGCGCTGCACACCCGCGTCCGGACTCGGAAGCGACTTGCGATCCATCTTCCCGCTGGCGCCGAGGGGGATCGAGTCGATGACGACGGTCCGACTCGGCACCATGTAGGACGGCAACCTGGTCCCGGCGAACTCCTCGAGGTCGATCAGGTCCACCGTCGTCCCCTCCTCGGGCACGACGTAGCCGATCAGGGCTGCGCTGCCACCGAACTTCTTCACCGCCGCAGCGGCGATGGTGATGCCGGGGAACGACGCGAGAACCTTCTCCACCTCGCCGAGCTCGATGCGGAAACCGCGCACCTTGACCTGGTCGTCGGTTCGACCGAGGTAGTCGATGTCACCGGTGCTCGACCAGCGCACAGCGTCACCGGTCCGGTACATCCGTCCCGGCGCGAACGGGTTCGCGACGAAACGGTCCGACGTCAGATCCGACCGACCGAAGTATCCCCAGGCCAGCTGATCACCGGCCAGGTACAGCTCACCGGCGACCCCGTCGGGAACGGGCTTCAGCGCACCGTCGAGGACGTAGACGCTGGTGTTGGCCGCCGGCTTGCCGATCGGGATGGACGCGGACGTACCCGTGTAGGCACCCGAGAAGCGTGTGACCGTGACGGCCGCCTCGGTGGGTCCGTACAGGTTGTCGACCTGTGCGTCGCTGATGCGACCGAACGCATCGACGCTGTCCCGAGGCAGTGCCTCGCCGGCGCACAGCACCGCACGGACCGATGCCACGTCCGCCGCCTCCGCGACCGTCAGGAACGCAACGAACGGGGACGGCACGAACACGGCGATCGTGACGTTCTGCGTCCGGATCAGATCCGCGATGTACAGCGAATCGCTCTGTCCGCCGGGCTTGGCCAGCACGACCGTCGCACCGGCGGTGATCGGCCACCACAGTTCCCACACCGAGACGTCGAACGTCACCGGCGTCTTCTGCACGACGGCGTCGGCCGTGGACAACCCGTACTCCCGGGTCATCCACGCGAGCTGGTTCGCCACCGCGGAGTGACCGACGGCGACGCCCTTGGGGCGGCCCGTCGACCCCGAGGTGTAGATGATGTACATCAGGTCGTCGCCCGTGATAGGACGCGTCCGCTCGTGGTCCTCGATGTGCCCGCCCGAGTAATCGGACAGGTCGAGCGTGTCCACGTCGACCCGCGTGCACCCCGTGTCCTCGAGATCGAGGACGATCGGCGACACCGTCAGCACTCCGCGAGGCCGCGCGTTCTGGAGCACGTACTTCGTCCGCTCCGCCGGGTGCTCGAGATCGATCGGCAGGTACGCGGCCCCCGACCTCACCACGGCGTGCAGAGCGATCATCATGTCGAACGATCGCGGGATCGCGACGGCGACCAGGTCACCGGGTCCGACGGCGTGCGCGATGAGGTACCGCGCCAACCGGTCGACTCGCTCGTCGAACTGGCGGTACGTGAGCGAGACGTCACCGGCCACGATCGCGACCTCGTCGGGCGACGCAGCGAATCGGTGATCGAGCATCTCGGTGACCGTCGACGGGACCCCCGGCATGGCCGTCCGGTTGCGGTCCTCGACGACGAGACGCTTCTCGTCGCTGCTCATGATCTCGATGTCGCGCACCATCGTGTCCGGTGC
Source organism: Rhodococcus sp. Leaf247 (assembly GCF_001426185.1). GTDB lineage: Bacteria > Actinomycetota > Actinomycetes > Mycobacteriales > Mycobacteriaceae > Rhodococcoides. The sequence continues at coordinate 464,487 of NZ_LMRP01000002.1, forward strand.
GAACGCCGCGGTCTCGAGCACGCGCAGGAACCTGTCGGCGAACGACTGCACCGTGGCCTCGTCGAACAGCGACGTCGCGTAGGTGAAGGCGAGTTCGAGCCCGCGCCCACGCTCGGAGTTCTCGCCGCCCTCGGCGACCACGAGATGCAGGTCGTACTGCGAGATCTCGGCCCCCGGATCGAGTGCCGCGACCTCGAGACCCGCCAGGCTCGCCTGCACCGGTGCGAGGTTCTGGAACGAGAAGCCCACCTGGAACAGCGGGTTGAAGGCCGTGGACCGCTCCGGGTCCACCGCTTCGACCACTGTCTCGAACGGCACGTCGGCATTCGCGAACGCGCCGAGGTCGACCGCCGAGGCGGCCTGGACGAGATCGCGGAACGACTGGTGGGGATCGACGTCGAGACGCAGGGCGAGCGTGTTGACGAACATTCCCACCAGGTCGTCGAGCGCTTCGTCGCCGCGACCCGCGATCGGTGTGCCGACCACGATGTCCCGGCTGTTCGCCAACTTCGACAGCAGCACCGAGAACGCCGAGTGGACGCCCATGAACAGCGTGGCGCGCGACCCCTGGCAGACCTCCTGGAGGGCGTCCATGACGCGGGCGGGCAGGAAGAAGCCGATCTCCTTGCCGGACATCGACTGGACCTCGGGCCTCGGCCTGTCGAACGGCAGCTCGAGCGGGCCGTCGAGACCGGCCATGGTCGACTTCCAGTACGAGATCTGTTCGCCGAGAACCGATGTCGGGTCCTCGACCGAACCGAGTGCCTCACGCTGCCACAACGTGTAGTCCGCGTACTGCACCTCGAGGGGACGCCAGACGGGCTCGTTCCCCTCGGAGCGCGACGCGTAGGCGACCATGACGTCCCGTGCCAGCGGCCCGATGGAGAAGCCGTCCGCCGAGATGTGGTGCATCACGATCATCAGCACGTGCGAATCCGGGCCGGTGCCGAGCAGCAGACCCCGGATGGGAACTGCCGCGGTGACGTCGAATCCGCGGGCGACGAAGGACACCAGACGGGATCGGACGGCGTCCTCCGACACCGAGTCCCGCTCGAAGTCCAGTACGTGATCCGACGGCGGCACGATCTTCTGGAACGGCCCCGACTCGTCCTGCGGGTACAGCGTGCGGAGCGCCTCGTGCCGCGCGACCACGTCCTGCACTGCGCGGACGAGGGCGTCGACGTCGAGATCCCCGGTGAGCCGCACGGCCAGGGGGACGTTGTACGCGGGAGAGACCGTGTCGAACTGGTTCAGGAACCACATCCGCTGCTGAGCCAGCGACAGCGGGATACGGTCCGGCCGCACCATCGGCGTCAGCGGGATCCGAGCACCCGACGTGGCGGATTCCACGCGTGCGGCGAATCCTGCGACATCCGCCGTCTCGAACATCTCGCGGATGCCGACGGTGGTGCCGAGACGCGCATTGATGCGGGCGATCACCCGTGTCGCCGACAGCGAGTTTCCGCCCAGCTCGAAGAAGTTGTCGTCCACTCCGACCCGATCCACGCCGAGTACCGAGGCGAACGCGTCCGCGACGGCTTCCTCGACCGGCGTCGACGGTGCCCGGAACTCACGCCCGGCGGTGGCGTCGACCGACGGCAGCTGTCGGCGATCGAGCTTGCCGTTGACGCTCAGCGGCAGTGCGTCGATCACGACGATCCGTGCCGGCACCATGTACGCCGGCACCAGTGTCCGCATGGTCTCGCGGACCGCGTCGACGTCGACGGTGCGGTCCTCGTGCGGAACGGCGTAGCCGATCAGCAGATCGCCACCGGCAACCTTCTTGACCGCGGCGGCGGCGGCGGACACGCTCTCGTGCGTCGCGAGAGCGGACTCGACCTCACCGAGCTCGATGCGGAAGCCGCGGACCTTGACCTGATCGTCCGTTCGCGCCACGAACTCGAGTTCCGGTCCCGTCCCGGCCGTACGGGTGTTCCACCGCACGGCGTCGCCGGTCCGGTAGAGGCGCCCCGCGCCGTACGGATTCGCGACGAACCGCTCGGCCGTCAGGCCGGAGCGACCGTAGTACCCGCGGGCGAGCTGAACTCCCGAGAGATACAGCTCTCCCGTGACGCCCTGCGGAACGGGCCGCAGACGGTCGTCCAACACGTAGACGCGGACGTTGGCCTCGGGGGCGCCGATGGGCACGACACCCGTCTCGTCCGCCGTGATGCGGTGCACGGTGGCCGAGACGGCAGCCTCGGTCGGTCCGTACAGGTTGACCACGTGAGCGTCGGACAGGCGTGCAAACGCCGTGACCACGTCGCGCGGCAACGCCTCACCGATGCAGACGACCGCGCGCAGCGTCGCGATGTCCTCCCGCGTGGCGACGGCGGTGAAGGCGCCCAGCAGGGACGGCACGAAGTCCGCCACGGTGACGGCTTCGTCGCGCATCAGTCGCGCCAGGTAGACCGGGTCGCGGTTACCTTCCGCGTTCGCCACGACCAGGCGGGCGCCCGTCGTGAGCGGCCACCACAGTTCCCACACCGACAGGTCGAAGGTCGACGGCGTCTTGTGCACCATCGCATCGGCCTCGGTGAGCTCGAACTCCTGTTGCATCCACCAGATCTGGTTCGCCACGGCGCGGTGCGGCAGGGCCACACCCTTGGGTCGACCGGTCGATCCGGAGGTGTAGATGACGTAGATCGCGTCGTCGGGCAGCAGTGTGCGCGACCGCTCGGCGTCGGTGACCGGAGCGTCCGAGTACCCGGACAGGTCGACCGTCGTGATGTCCACCTGCGGCACGTCGGTGTGCACCGCCAACCCGTCGAGGCCCGTGACAACGAGAGTCGGGCGGGCGTCACCGAGGACGTACTCGGTGCGATCGGCGGGATGATCCGGATCGATCGGCAGGTAGGTCGCACCCGCCTGAACGACCGCGTACAGAGCGACGATCGAGTCGACGGACCTCGGAACCGCGACGGCCACGAGGTCTCCCGTACCGACGCCGGATGCGATCAGGTGGCGGGCGAGGCGGGCGACACGAGCTCCCAGCTCGGCGTAGGTCGACGACTCGCCCTCGAACGTGATCGCCACCGCGTCGGACGACGCCGCGACGCGGCCCGTGAACATCTCGGTCAGCAGCAGCGGCGCGCCGGACCGGTCCGTGGCGTTCACGGAGTCCAGCAGCTCACGCTGCTCGTCCTCGGACAGGACGTCGACGGCGCGGAGCGGAACCGTCGGGTCGGCGTTGACGGTGTCGATGACGCGGTGCAGACGCTCGACGATCGCGTCGGCGGTACTGCGATCGAACAGGGCGGTGGAGAACGTCAGGGCGCACTCGAGCGCACTGGTGACACCGTCGCCACCTTCCTCGGCGCCGACGAGGAGCTGCAGGTCGAACTGTGCGGCTCCGGTTTCCACACCCAGGTCCGAGATCTCGAGCCCGGGCAGCGTCAGGGACACCTGCTCGAGGTTCTGGAAGGTGAAGCCCACCTGGAACAACGGGTGATGAGCCGTCGACCGTTCCGGGTTGATGGCCTCGACGAGCCGCTCGAACGGGATGTCGGCGTTGCCGAAGGCGGCGAGGTCCCGTGCCCGTGCCTGTTCGACCAGCTCACCGAACGACATGTCCGGGTCCAGGTCGAGGCGCAGGCCGAGAGTGTTGGCGAACTGACCGACGAGGTTGTCGAGTTCCTGCTCTCCACGACCGGCGATCGGCGTGCCGACGACGATGTCGCGCGAGCCCGACAACTTGGCCAGCGTGAGAGCGAAGGCAGCGTGCATCGCCATGAACAGCGTGGAACCGGACGCGGTGGCCACCCGGTTCAGCGCCTGCACCTGATCCGCGGAGATGCGGAAGCGGACCGATTCACCCTCCATAACCTGGATCTCCGGCCGCGGACGGTCGAACGGCAGCTCGATCGGGCCGTCGATTCCGCCGAGAGCGGTGCGCCAGAAGTCGAGCTGTCGGGCCAGGATCGACGTGGGATCCGACTCGTCGCCGAGGACCTCGAGCTGCCACAGCGTGTAGTCCGCGTACTGCACCGGGAGCGGCGCCCAGATCGGGGCATTGCCGGCGATGCGGGACGAGTACGCCACCATGACGTCGCGGGCCAGCGGGCCGAGCGAGAACCCGTCCGCCGACACGTGGTGGATCACGAAGGCGAGCACCTGCTCGGACGGACCCGTCCTGAGAATGGCTGCTCGGACAGGAACCTCACGGGTCACGTCGAAGCCGTCGGTGACGAAGGCGAAGAGTCGGGCACGCATGCGTGCCGGATCGACGTCCTCGACGGTCAACGACAGGTTGGTGCGATCGACCGGGAGCACCACCTGGTGCGGGCCGTTCTCGCCCTCCGGGTACACCGTGCGCAGCACCTCGTGCCGACCGATCACATCGGTGATCGCCTGCTCGAGAGCGACGGTGTCCAGATCACCCGTCAACTTGATCGCCAGCGGGATGTTGTACGCCGCGGAGGAGGTGTCGAAGCGGTTCAGGAACCACATGCGCTGCTGCGCGAGGGACAGCGGGATCTCCTCGGGACGTTCCCGCGGTTCCAGGGCGACGCGTGTACCGAACTCGACCGCACGTTCCGCACGCACTGCGAGCCCCGCGGCCGTGGGTGCCTCGAAGATCTCGCGGATGCCGACGCGAGCGTTGAGTGCCGCGTTGACCCGGGAGATGACCTGTGTCGCCGACAGCGAGTTGCCACCGAGCTCGAAGAAGTTGTCGTCCACGCCGACGCGCTCGACGCCGAGCACCGACGCGATGGCACCGGCCACCACTTCCTCCACCGGGGTGGACGGTGCGCGGTAGGTCGAGCCGGCATCGACGCCGACCGACGGCAACTGCCGACGGTCCAGCTTGCCGTTGATCGACAGCGGCAGACTGTCGAGTACGACGATCCGCTGCGGAACCATGTACGACGGAAGGCTTTCCGACGCGTGAGCGCGCACGGCGTCGACATCGACGGACCGGTCCGGGGCAGGAACGACGTAGCCGACGAGCATGTCTCCGCCACCGGTGGTGGACACCGCCACCGCTGCTGCCGCGACCGAATCGTCGCCCACGAGAACGCTTTCGATCTCACCGAGCTCGATGCGGAAGCCGCGGACCTTGACCTGGGTGTCGGTGCGGTCGAGGAAGACCAGCTCACCGCCGGCGTTCCAGCGGACGGCGTCGCCGGTGCGGTACAGGCGTGAGCCGTCGGCGTCGAACGGGTTCGCGACGAACCGTTCCGACGTGAGGTCGGCTCGGCCGACGTATCCCAGCGCGAGCTGGGTGCCGCCGAGGTACAGCTCGCCGCCGACGCCCGTCGGTACCGGCCTGAGTCGATCGTCGAGTACGTAGACCCGGACGTTGGCCTCGGGTGAGCCGATGGGCACCGACCCATTGGCGCCGCGCACGGTGCGGTGCGAGGTCACGGAGACCGCGGCCTCGGTGGGGCCGTAGAGGTTGTCGAGCGTTGCGTCCGACAGGGATTCGAATGCTGTCACGACGTCGCGCGGTAGGGCTTCACCGATGCACAGCACCGCGCGGAGCGTGGCCACGTCCTCCCGCGATGCCAGGGCGCAGAAGGCGCCGAGGAGCGACGGCACGAAGTCGGCCACGGTGATCCGCTCGTCCCGCATGAGGCGTGCGAGGTAGGACGGGTCGCGGTTGCCCTCCGGGGAGGCCAGGACCAACCGGGCGCCCGCGGTCAGCGGCCACCACAGTTCCCATACCGACAGGTCGAACGTGGACGGCGTCTTCTGCACCATCGCGTCCTCGGACGTGAGGTGGTACTCGTTCTGGATCCACGCCATCTGGTTGGCGACGGCACGGTGCGGCAGCGCCACGCCCTTCGGCCGTCCGGTCGAGCCGGAGGTGTAGATGACGTAGGCGCGGTCCTGGGGGAGCAGGGGTCGACTGCGGTCGATGTCGGTCATCGGAGAGCCGTCGAACAACGACATGTCGACCGTCGAAAGGTCGACGGTGGGGATCGTCGTCTCCACGGGAAGCGGCGTGCCGGAGATGATCGCCATCGACGGAGCGGCACTGGAGAGCACGTACTCCGTGCGCTCCGCCGGGTGATCGAGGTCGATCGGGAGGTATCCGGCACCGGCAGCGACGACGCCGTACATCGCGACCATGGAGTCGAACGAGCGCGGTACCGCGACGGCGACCAGATCGCCTGTCCGGACACCCTCACCGACGAGGTAGCGGGCCAGGCGCGACACACGTTCGGAGAACTCCCCGTAGGTGATCGACTCGTCGCCGTACGTCAGCGCCGTGGAGTCAGGTGCCGCGGCGACGCGGGCCGCGAACATGTCCGTCAGCAGCTCGGGCACACCGGCGACGTCGGTGTCGTTGCGCTGCACCAGGATCTGCTCACGCTCGTCGGCCGACAGGACGTCGACGGCAGCGATGCGCTGGTCCGGTCGCGCCGCGACGGCGTCGAGAACGCGCAGGAACCGTTCGACGAACACCTGTGCCGTGGACTCGTCGAACAAGGACGTGGCATAGGTGAGCATCGCGATCTGCCCGGCATCGGTGCCGCTCTCGCTGACGATGAGGTGCAGGTCGAACTGGGACACATCGAAGTCGAAGCCGGCGTCCGACACCGTCAGATCGGGAAGCTCGAAGCTCACCGGTGACAGGTTCTGGAAGGAGAAGCCGACCTGGAACAGCGGGTGGTACGCGGTGGAGCGCACCGGATTCAGCGCCTCGACCAACTGCTCGAACGGCACGTCGGCGTTGCCGAAGGCCGCCAGGTCGCTCTCGCGGACCGACTCGACCAGATCGGCGAACGTCAGGTCCGGGTTCACGTCGACGCGCAGAGCGAGCGTGTTGACGAACATGCCGACCATGTCGTCGAGCTCCTGCTCGCCGCGGCCGGCGATCGGGGTACCGACAGCGATGTCCCGACTGCTGCTCAGCGCCGACAGCAGGACGGACCAGCCGGCGTGCATCGCCATGAACAGCGTGGCGCGCCGTTCCTGCGCGATCGACGTCAGCGCGGCCGTCGTCTCGGCGGAGATCTCGAAGCGGATCGACTTGCCCTGCAACGACTGCACCGCGGGGCGCGGTCGATCGGTCGGCAGCGCCAACGCGTCTCCCAGCCCGGCGAGGCGGGTCTTCCAGTACGCGACCTGCCTGCTGACGACGGAGGTGTCGTCGTCGAGCGAGCCGAGAACCATGCGCTGCCACAGCGCGAAGTCGGCGTACTGCACCGGCAGCGGCGTCCACGACGGTGCCTCACCGCGTACCCGAGCGGTGTAGGCCACCATGACGTCCCGCGCGAGAGGACCCTGCGAGAAACCGTCGGACGAGACGTGGTGGATGACGATGCCGAGGACGTAGGCCGGATCGTCGTCCGGGGCGTCGGTGATCTGCAGCAGCAGTCCGCGGACCGGAACCTCGGCCGTGACGTCGAATCCGCCGGAGACGAACGTGAACAACCGCGCGGCGACGTTCTCCTCGGTGACGTCCTCCGCGTGCAGGTCCAGCGGAACGTCACGCGCCGGCAGGACGACCTGCGCGGGCCCGTCGTCGGTCTGCGGGTAGACCGTTCGCAGAGACTCGTGGCGTTCGAGGACGTCGCGGACCGCCAGGGTCAGCGCGTCCAGGTCGAGCCGGCCCTGGAGCCGGATAGCGAGCGGAACGTTGTACGCGGGCGAGGACGTGTCGAACTGGTTCAGGAACCACATGCGCGACTGCGCCAGCGACAGCGGCACGTGCGCCGGCCGCTCCATCGGCACCAGCGGAGCACGCGTCTCGGCGGTCGACGCCGACTCGGCGCGCGCGGCGAAGGTCGCGACGTCCGCGGACTCGAACATCTCGCGGATACCGATGCGGGTGTTCAACCGCGCGTTGACGCGGGCGACCACCTGCGTCGCCGACAACGAGTTGCCGCCGAGCTCGAAGAAGTTGTCGTCCATACCGACTCGGTCGACACCGAGCACCGCGGCGAAGGCAGCGGCCACGATCTCCTCGACCGGGGTGGAGGGTGCGCGGTACTCGCGCGCCACGTCCAGATCGACCGACGGCAGACGACGGCGGTCGAGCTTGCCGTTGACGCTGAGGGGCAGCTCGTCGATGACGACGATGCGGGACGGCACCATGTAGCCCGGCACCGACTCCCCTGCCGCGGCGCGCACGGCGTCGACATCGACGGTCGTGTCGGGTTCCGCGACGACGTACCCGACGAGGAGCTCTCCGCCGGCGGTCCGAGCGACGGCGGCCGCGGCTGCAGCAACTCCGGCAGCCGATGTCAGCGCGGCCTCGACCTCGCCGAGCTCGATACGGAAGCCGCGAACCTTGACCTGGTCGTCGGTGCGTGCGACGAACTCGAGAACCGTGGCGTCTCCACGGGTGACCCAGCGGACGGCGTCACCGGTGCGGTAGAGACGTCCGGCTCCGAAGGGGTCGGCCACGAAGCGTTCCGCGGTGAGAGCGGTGTTGCCGAAGTATCCGAGCGCCAGCTGGTTGCCCGCGAGATAGAGCTCACCTGCGACACCGACCGGGACCGGTCGAAGGCGACTGTCGAGGACGTACACCTGGACGTTCGACTCGGGTCCACCGATGGACACCGGGCCGCTCTCGTCGGGCGCGATGTGGTGCACGGTGACCGAGACGGCAGCTTCCGTCGGGCCGTACAGGTTGACCACGGGGGCATCGGACAGCCGGGCGAACGACGTGACGACGTCACGCGGAAGCGCCTCGCCGATGCACAGGACGGCCCTCAGCGACGCGACGTCCTCGGACGTCGCCACCGAGGCGAATGCCCCGAGGAGCGACGGCACGAAGTCGGCGACGGTGACGTTCTGCTCGCGCATGAGACGCGCCAGTTCGGCGGGATCCCGATTCGCCTCCGGGGAACCGATGACGAGACGGGCGCCGGCGGTGAGCGGCCACCACAGTTCCCACACCGACAGGTCGAACGTGGACGGTGTCTTCTGCACCATCGCATCGTCGGCCGTGAGGGCGAACTCGTTCTGGATCCACCAGAGTTGGTTCGCCACAGCGCGATGCGGCAGCGCGACGCCCTTGGGTCGTCCCGTCGAGCCGGAGGTGTAGATGACGTAGACGGGGTCCTCCGCGAGAAGCGGACGCGTGCGCTCCTCGTCGGTGACGGGGCCGTCGGAGAATTCCGAGAGCTCCGCCGCGAGCACGTCCATCGTCGGCACGTCGGTCGGCGCGGACAGCTCCCGTCCACCGAGCAGGATCAGCGACGGTCGAGCATTGCCCAGCACGTACTCGGTGCGCTCGGCCGGATGATCGAGATCGATCGGCAGGTAGGCGGCACCCGCCTGGACCACCGCGTACATCGCGACCATGGAGTCGATCGACCGCGGCATCGCGACCGCGACCAGGTCGCCGGTGCGGACGCCGTCCGCCAGCAGCGCGCGTGCCAGACATGCCACGCGAGAGCCGAACTCGGCGTACGTGATCGACATCTCGCCCTCGGTGAGGGCGAGAACGTCCGGGCGCTCGGCGACACGGTCGGCGAACATCCGCGCGACCGATGTGGGAGCACCGGACACCGCGGTGTCGTTGACGTCGACGAGGATCGCGCGACGCTCGTCCTCGCTCAGCACGTCGACCGACCGCACGGGGGCCTCGGGACGCGCGATCACGGCGTCGACGACGCGCGAGAACCGCTGCGTGAACGACTCGGCGGTGGCCTTGTCGAACAGTGCCTCGGCAAACGTCAGGACGGACTGCAACGATCCGTCCTCGGCGCCCTCGCTGACGATCAGGTGCAGATCGAACTGCGAGACAGCCGCTTCGATGCCGACGTCGCCCACGGTGAGGTCCGGCAGCTCGAACGTCACGGGTGCGAGGTTCTGGAAGGAGAAGCCCACCTGGAAGATCGGGTGGTACGCCGTCGAGCGGCGCGGATCGACGGCCTCGACCAACTGCTCGAACGGCACGTCCGCGTGACCGAACGCGGACAGGTCGACCGACCGTGCGGCCGCGACCAGATCGGCGAACGACGCGTCCGGATCGACGTCGAGGCGCAGGGCGAGCGTGTTGACGAACATGCCCACCATGTCGTCCAGCTCGCGTTCACCACGACCGGCGATCGGGGTTCCGACGGCGATGTCCCGCGAACCCGACAGCGTCGCGAGCAGGACGGACCATGCAGCGTGCACGGCCATGAACAGCGTGCCCTGACGTGATGCGGCGACGGCACGCAGACCGGCGGTCTGCTCCGGTGTCAGCGAGAACTGCACCGAGTGGCCCAGCATCGACTGCACGGCCGGGCGAGGACGATCCGAGGGGAGCTCGAGAGGATCGTCGAGACCGACCAGCTGCTGCTTCCAGTAGGAGATCTGCTGGGCGGTCAGCGAGTCCGGATCCTTCTCGGATCCGAGCACCGCGCGCTGCCACAGCGCGTAGTCGGCGTACTGGACCGGCAGTGGGGCCCACTCCGGCGCCGCACCGGTGATGCGCGCCGAGTAGGCGACCATGACGTCGCGTGCCAGCGGTCCGAGAGAGAAGCCGTCGGCGGAGATGTGGTGGACGACGATCGACAGGACGTACTCGGCCTTGTCTCCGGCCGGGTCGACGATCTCCAGAAGCACACCGCGGACGGGCACTGCCTCGGTGACGTCGAAACCGCCCGCGATGAACTCGAACAGGGCGCCGGGGACGCCGTCGGTCTCGACGGGCCGAGGTGCGAGCTCGAGCGGGACCGCGTCGACACCCAGGATCACCTGGTACGGACCGTCTTCCGATCCGGGGTAGACCGTGCGCAGCGTCTCGTGGCGGGCGAGGACGTCGCGGACGGCCTCCTCGAGCGCCTCGACGTCGAGCGAGCCGGTGAGCCGGACCGCCAGCGGGATGTTGTAAGCCGGTGAGCTGGTGTCGAACTGGTTCAGGAACCACATGCGGCGCTGCGCCAACGACAGAGGGACCGGATCGGGTCGCTCCCCCGCCACCAACCGGGGACGGTCGCCCACGCCGGCCGAGAGTGCCCGTGCGGCAAGCTCGCCCACCGTGGAGGCATCGAAGATGTCGCGGACGCCGATGTGCGCATCGAGCGCCGCGTTGATGCGGGCGACGGCCTGGGTCGCGACCAGTGAATTGCCACCGAGGTCGAAGAAACTGTCGTCGACACCGACGCGCTCGACGCCGAGGAGGTCGGCGAACACCTCCGCGACGGCCTGATCCTCGGGGGTCTCGGGAGCGCGGTACTCGGCGCGGGACCGGACCAGTGTCGGTTCCGGGAGCGCCGCGCGGTCGAGCTTGCCGACCGGGTTCAGCGGCACCGACGTCAGCGGCATGATCACCGAGGGCACCATGTGCGCGGGCAGACTCGCCTTGACCGACGCGTGCACGGCGGCGATGTCGAGGTCGACACCCTCGCGGGGCAGGACGTACGAGACGAGGTCGGTGACACCGCCGGCGGATCGGTGACCCACCGTGACGGCGAAGTCGACGTCCGGGTGCGCGGACAGAGCCGCATCGATCTCACCGAGCTCGATGCGCTGGCCGCGGATCTTGACCTGGAAGTCGCTGCGGCCGATGTACTCGATCGTTCCGGCCTCGGTCCAGCGGACGACGTCACCGGTGCGGTACAGGCGACTTCCCGCGGGACCGTACGGGTCGGCGACGAAGCGCTCCGACGTGAGCGTCGAGCGACCGAAGTACCCACGCGCGACTCCGGGACCTCCGGCATAGAGCTCACCCGGGACGCCGACCGGAACCGGCCGGAGCCGACCGTCGAGGACGTACTCGGTGGTGCCCTTGCTGGGGCGACCGACGGTGATCCGATCACCGGCGGCCAGCGACAACGACGCGTTGATCATGATGGTCGTCTCGGCGGGGCCGTAGCCGTTGACGACGGTGCGGCCCGACTCGGCCCACGTCGCCATCAGTTCGGGCGGGAGTGCTTCGCCGACGGGCATCACGGCACGGACGGACGGCACCGCGTCGGGTTCGACCGTCGCGAGCGCCGACGGGGTGATGACCATGTGGGTCACGCCCTCGTCGGTCACGAACCGGGCCAGGTCCGGTCCGCCGTAGAACCCGGCCGGCGCCGGAGCCAGCGGAACTGCATTGCCCGCAGCGAGCAGGATCTCGAAGATCGATGCGTCGAAGCTGGTCGAGGCGACGGCGAGAACGACGGACCGCTCGTCGATCTTTAGGCTGTCCGTCTGCGCCGCAACGAGGTTCGCGAGGCCCGTGTGCGAGACGACGACGCCCTTGGGCTGTCCGGTCGAGCCGGACGTGTAGATCATGTACGACGCGTTGTCGAGGCGGATCGAGCCGAGACGTTCGGCGTCCGTGATCCGCTCGGACGAGCGCGCGTCGACCTCGGACGCGACCTGCTCGTCGTCCAGGACCAGCCACGACAGTCCCTCGACGTCGGCGGGACGGTCGGCGACGGTGGTGATGCCGAGCGCAGCACTCGAGTCGTGGACCATGTAGTCGATGCGCTCGGCGGGATGCGCGGGGTCGACGGGCACGACGTAGCCGCCCGCCTTCGCGACGGCCCACACGCACAGGACGAACTCCGCCGATCGCGGAACTGCCACGGCCACCACGACGTCGGGTCCGACGCCGCGGTCGACGAGGACGCGGGCCAATCGCGAGGCCCGCGCGTCCAGATCGGTGTAGGTCCATCGGAGCGAACCCTGCTGTACAGCAACGCCGTTCGGCGCACGATCGGCAGCCGATTCGAGAATGTCGACGAGGGTGCGCTGATCGACGTCGGCCGATCCGCGACGGCTGAGCAGGTCTTCCCGCTCGGACGGCAGCAGTGTCTCGACGCGTCCGACAGGTGTCCCGGGGGCACCGGCGAAGGTGCTGAAGACGGCCTGCAGACGGCTGCCGAGGTCGGCCATGTCGTCGTCGGAGAACAGGTCTCGCAGGTAGCGCAGCGTCATCCGGATCTGCGTGTCCGCGAACGTGACCACGTTGATCGGGTAGTGCGTCGCGTCGAGCACCTGTGCGCCCGTGACAGCCATGCCGTCGATCGACGCGGCGGCTTTCAGGCCCTCCTCGTCGACGGGGTAGGACTCGAGGACGGTGATCGAGTCGAACACCGCACCGGGTCCGACGGCGGTCGTGATGTCCGCCAGGCCCAGGTAGTGGTGATCGAGGAGCGCGGTCTGTTCCTCCTGCAGTCGCAGCAGGAACGATTCGATGTGCTCGGACTCGTCGATACGCACGCGGACCGGGAGAGTGTTGATGAACAGTCCGACCATCGTCTCGACGCCGTCGAGGTCCGCGGGACGCCCGGAGACGGTGCCACCGAACGCGACGTCGTCGCGGCCCAGCTGACGAGCCAGGACCAGACCCCACACGGCTTGGACGATCGTGCTCAACGTGACACCGAGGCGCGAGCCGAGGTCGGTGAGCTCGGACGTGACCTTCTCGTCCATGACGACCTCGACACGGCCCGTGTCGGTGGAGACACCGGACGTATCGGTGATGCCCGACAACAGCGTCGGCTCTTCCGCACCGGCGAACGCGGTGGTCCACGCCTTGACGGAGACGGCGCGGTCACGGACGGACAGCCACTCGAGGAACGACCGGTAGGAACGCACTTCGGGAAGCAGCGACGAGTCACCGCGCAACGCGTACAGCGTCAACAAGTCCTTGAGCACCAGCGGCATCGACCAGCCGTCGATGACGATGTGGTGCGCCATGAACGACAGCGTGACCGTGTCGTCGGCGGTCCGGATCATCCGGAACCGCACCAGCGGTGCGTCGTCCATCGCGAAGCGTCGATCGCGTTCGGTCTCGAGCTCGGTGCGCAGTGCACTCTCGAGGTCCTCGGTGCCGCGCAGGTCGACATCGACCCATTGCACCTCGACACGATCGGGAACCAGCTGCACAGCACGACCGTCGGCGGTGGTGCGGAACGACGTCCGCAGCCCGTCGTAGCGAGCGAGCAGAGCGTCGGCAGCCGCGACGAAGCGGTCTCGATCCACCTCACCTGTCAGATCGAGAACGACCTGCATGACGTAGACGTCCGCAGCGTCGGCCGGCTGCATCGACGAGTGGAAGAGCAGACCCGCCTGCAGAGGTGCCAGCGACCAGACGTCCCCGAGATCCGGGACGTCGTTCTCGAAGACCTCGATGTCCTTCTGCGACACGGGGACCAACGGAATGTCGGACGGCGTCAGGCCGCCGGCCTCACCGCTGTCGACGTGGCCCGCGAGTGCGGTCAAGGCGTCGACCCAGTACCGGCCGAGCACCTCGACGTCCTCGGAGGACAGGATCCCCCGGGGGAACGCGAACGTCGCGCCGAGCTGATCGTCCGCGAGCACCGCGTTGATGTCCAACACAGCGATGGCGGGCATGTCCGCGTCGAGCGGCACGTCGGCGAGCGTGCGGATGTCCGACGACGGCAGGAACCCGAGTCCCTCTGCGCCCTCGGGGAGTTCGCCGGCGGACAGGCGACCGAGGTAGTTGAAGCTGATCTGTCCGACGGACGTGCCCAGCACGGACCGGCCCGAGTCGTCCAGGTAGCGCAGCATGCCGTACCCCATGCCGCGGCTGGGAACTCGGAGCAACTGCTCCTTGACGGCCTTGACCGCTCGACCCGCCGCCGGACCTCCGGCGAACGCGTCGTCGAGATCGACGTCGGCAAGGTTCAGCAACACGGGGAAGATGGCCGTGAACCAGCCGACGGTGCGCGAGAGATCCGCGAGTCCGGCGTCGCCGAGCACGTCTTCCTCGCGGCCGTGACCCTCGAGTCGCAGCAGCAACGAGTCGGACTCGGTGCCGCGCTCGCGACGCCACTTCGCCACGGCGAGTGCGAGAGCGGACAGCAATCCGTCGTTGACGCCGCCGCGGAACACCTGCGGCAGCGTGGTGACCACGGATGTGGTGACGTCCGCCGGGACGGTGACCCGGATCTTGTCGAGCGTGTTCTGCACGTCGATCGACGGGTCCAGATCGCGGTCACCCAGAAGGAGGTCCTCGGACCGGACGACGGACGTCCAGAACGGCAGTTCGTCGCGACGCGACGCAGCCTGATCGGTCAGGGCGTGCGCCCAGGTCCGCATGGAGGTGCCCACCGGTTGCAGCTGCGGCTCGGTGCCCGTCGAGACGGCGAACCAGGCGGTGACCAGGTCGGGGACGATGATGCGCCAGGAGACGCCGTCGACGGCGAGGTGGTGGCCGGCGACGACGAGGTAGCCGTTCGCGTCGGAGGTTGCCGCCGTGTCCAGCCGGACTGTGTCCAGCCAGACGAACTGGACGAGACGGCCGTCGGCGGTCGAGAGGCGGTCGAGGGCCGCGTCGAGCGCTGCGCGAGCGGCCTTCTCGCGGTCGTCGCCGGTCAGGTCGGCGTCGAACGGAACGCGGGTGAGCAGGGATGCTGCGTCGACGGCACCCGAGGCGGCGGTCTCGATGGTGAACCCGTCGTCGACGGAACCGAGCAGCCGCGCGCGGAACATGTCGTGCCGGTCGAGGACGGCCTGGAGCGTGGCCACGAGGCGGACCTCGTCGATGCCGGCCGGCAGGTCGAGCACGACGCTCTGCGAGAAGCGCTCGTACGCGCCGCCGCGCTGGGTCATGAAGTGCTCGACAGGTGTGAGCGGCCGTGTTCCGACGCCGCCGCCCTCGAGTTCGGGCAGCATGCGGACGGCGTTCTCCCCCGTCGACACGACGGCCGCCAGTGCGGACACCGTGCGCCGCTCGAAGACGTCGCGCGGGCTGAGCGACAGCCCGGCCGCGCGGGCACGGGAAACCAGCTGGATGGAGACGATGCTGTCTCCACCGAGAGCGAAGAAGTCGTCGTCCGCGCCGACCCGGTCGACGCCGAGCACGTCGGCGAAGACCGATGCCAGGGCGCGTTCGGTCTCGGTGGCGGGTTCGCGGTACGTGTCGGTGTCGGTACCGAACTCCGGTGCGGGCAGCGCCCGGCGGTCCACCTTGCCGGTGGCACCGAGCGGCACCTCGTCCATGACCACGATCGCCGACGGAACCATGTGCGTCGGTAGCGATTCCGCCGCCCACTCGGTCAGGTCGGATTCCCGCAGCAGCGATCCCGCGGTCAGCGTGACGTAGGTGACCAGCACCTTGGAGCCGGCAGCGGTGGTGAAGGGAGTGGTCAGCGCGAACTGGACCTCCGGGTGGGAGGAGACCACCGCGTCGATCTCACCCGGCTCGATGCGGAAGCCGCGAATCTTGATCTGCGAGTCACCGCGACCGACGTACTCGAGTTCGAGGTCGCCCGTCTCGGGACGCTTCCACCACCGCACCACGTCGCCGGTGCGGTACATGCGCGTACCGGGGTCGCCGTACGGATCGGCGACGAACCGCTCGGAGGACAGTGCGCGACGCTCGTGATAGTGCTGCGCCACACCGGGTCCCGCGGTGTAGAGGTCGCCGGGAACACCGACGGGGACGGGGTTGAGGCGAGCATCGAGAACCATCGCCCGGCCGCCGCGGATCGGGCCGCCGAACGGCATCGGGCCACCCGGAACCATCGGCTTGCCGATGTGCGAGACGATGGTGGTCTCGGTCGGTCCGAACACGTTGAGCATGCGCCGGCCCGGGGCGAACCTGGTCACCAGATCCTGGGAGTACGCCTCGCCGCCCACCGAAATGGTCTGCAGCGCGGGAAGACCGGTGTGATCCACCGACGCCAGCGCGGCCGGCGTGATGAAGGCGTGCGTCACCTCGTGACGACGCAGGAACTGCGCCAGCTCCTCGCCGCCGTACACGGATGTCGGCACGATCACCAGAGCGGCCGCGGCGGGAACCGCGAGCAGCAGCTCCAGCAGTGATGCATCGAAGCTCGGCGACGCGAAATGCATGACCCGCGAGTCACGCTCGACGCGGTACTGCTCGCGCTGCGAGACTCCGAGCTGGTTCAGGCCACGGTGCGAGACCGAGACGCCCTTGGGCAGACCGGTGGAACCGGAGGTGTAGATGATGTACGCACGATCGGACGGCGTCACGGTACGCAGACGCTCGGCGTCGGTGATCGGTGCCGAGGACGCCTCGGAAACCTGGCGGCGCAGGTCGTCGGAGTCGACGACGAGCCAGTCGATGTCGTCGGGCAGAGATCCACGGTGGGCACCCAGGGTGAGACCGACGCGGACACCCGAGTCGGTGACCATGTGCTCGATACGGTCGGCCGGGTAGTTGGGGTCGATCGGCACGAAGGCCGCGCCGGTGCGGGTGACCGCCCACATCAGGGCGACGGACTCCGCCGACCGCGGGACCGACAGTGCGACAGTGGATCCGCTGCCGATACCGCGGGCGATGAGGATGCGTGCGAGACGGGCGGTGAAGTCCGCGACCTCGCGGTAGGTCGCCGAGGTGCCCTCGAACAGCACGGCACTGTCGAAGACCAGCGCCGGGCCGTCCGGGTTGATTTCCGCGGCCTCGACGAGCAGGTCGCCGAGGATCCGCTCGTCGACCGGGTCGTCGCCGGTGACGGGAGCGAGAGCGGCGGCCTCGGCGGGTTCGAGCAACGCGATGTCGCCCACCGCACGATCCGGAGCATCGATCGCTGCCGCCAGGACCCGCTCGAGTCGCTCGCAGAACAGCGACACGGTCGGAGCGTCGAACAGGTCGGTGGCGTAGGTGACCTCGATCGAGAGACCGGCCGGTGCGCCGGACTCGTCGACGGTCTCGGTGATCTCGATGGAGAGGTCGAACTTGGCCGAGTGCACCCCGGCGTCGTAGCGCGCGACCTCGAGTCCGCCGAGTTCGAACGTGGTGCGCTCGAGGTTCTGGAAGGCGAGAGCCACCTGGAACAGCGGATTGTGCGACGTCGAGCGCTCGGGGGCGAGCACCTCGACGAGTCGTTCGAAGGGAACGTCCGCGTTGCCGAAGGCGTTCAGGTCCACGGACTTCGTCTCGGCGAGCAGCTCGGCGAAGGACGCGTGGGGCGACACATGGCTGCGAAGCACCAAGGTGTTGACGAACATGCCGACCAGGTCGTCGAGCGCTTCCTCACCGCGGCCGGCGATGGGCGCACCGACGGCGATGTCGGTGGTGTTCGACAGCTTCGCCAGCACGACGGCCAACGCGCTGTGCACGACCATGAAGAGAGTGGCGTCGTGCGCCCGCGCGACATCCGCGGCGCGGGCGTGGACATCGGCTCCGATGACGTGGTTCACCGCGGCGCCGCCGCCGGTGGACACGGCCGGGCGCGGTCGATCGGACGGGAGGGTGAGGACCTCGGGCAGGTCGTCCAGCTGGGTCACCCAGTACGACTCCTGCTGCGACGCCAGCGATTCCGGGTCCGACTCGGACCCGAGCATCTCACGCTGCCACAGGGAGAAGTCCGCGTACTGCACCTCGAGCGGACGCAGCGGGCCGTTCTCGCTCCACGCCGGCGAACCCGCCTGACGTGCCGCGTACGCGGTCATGACGTCGCGGGCCAGCGGCCCCATCGAGAAGCCGTCGGCACTGACGTGGTGCACCACGAAGGCCAGCACGGAATCGGTGTCCGACATCCGCAGCAATGCGCCGCGCAGCGGTACCTCGGCGGTGACGTCGAACCCGGACGTGACCATGTCGATCACGCGGCTCTGCACGGCGTCGGACGCCACGTCGACGACCGAGAACTGCGAGGAGACCTGCTCGGCCGGAAGGATGACCTGGTACGGCGTGCCGTCCACCTGCGGGTAGAGCGTGCGCAGGGATTCGTGACGCTCCAGCACGTCGCCGACGGCGGCCCGGAGCACGTCGACGTCCAGGGCGCCACGGAGCGTGATCACCAGCGGGATGTTGTACGCCGCGGACTCGGTGTCGAACTGGTTGACGAACCACATGCGGGACTGGGCGAGAGACAGCGGGATCCGCTCGGGACGCTCGCGCGGTGCCAGCACCGGGCGGGTGCGTCCGGTCTGCGCCGCGGCGTCGATCCGCGCGGCGAGCGCAGCGACGCTGGGCTTCTCGAAGAGGTCGCGGACACCGATGGAACTGCCCAGCGCCTCGTTGACACGAGCCACCGCTCGCATGCCGACCAGTGAATTGCCACCGAGCTCGAAGAACGAGTCGTCCATGCCCACACGCGGCGCGTCGAGCAGCGCGGAGAAGACGTCGGCAACGACCTTCTCGGACACCGTCTCGGGGGCGCGGTACTCGCGGGGACCGGACACGTCGACGGGCTCGGGGAGCGCACGGCGGTCCAGCTTGCCGCTGGGGCTCAGCGGGATCTCGTCGAGGATCGTCAGGTGCGAGGGGACCATGTAGGCGGGAACGCGTTCGCCCACCAGGTCGAGAACACTCGCCAGTTCCGGTGCGCGCCCGGCCTCCGGCACGATGTACGCCACCAGGGCTTCGCCGGTGCGCTCGTCGGAATGAACGATCGCGACAGCGCGTGCCACGTCCGGATGAGCCGTCAGGGCGGACTCGATCTCGCCCAGCTCGATGCGCAGACCGCGGAGCTTGACCTGGAAGTCGGTGCGGCCGAGGAACTCCAGCTCGCCGTCGGCCGTGCGCAGCACCAGGTCACCGGTGCGGTACATCCGCAGACCGGTGGTGCGGGGATCGGCGACGAACCGGTCGGACGTGAGATCCGGACGTCCGAAGTAGCCCCGCGCCAACTGGGCACCCGTGAGATAGAGCTCTCCCGGGACACCGACCGGGACGTCGTGCAGACGCGAATCGAGCACGCGCGCACCGGTGTTGCGGATCGGACGACCGATCGGGACGGTGCGGACGTCGGCCTCGGTGGTCCGGTGCAGGGTCGAGGTGACCGTGGCCTCGGTGGGGCCGTAGGTGTTGTCGAGCTCGGCCGCGGAGGAGTCGGCGAAGCGTCGGACCAGGTCCACGGACAGCGCCTCACCACCGACGGAGAGGTACCGCAGCGAATCCGGCAGCGCCAGACCGGCGTCCGACATGAACAGCTCGAGCATGGACGGCACGAACTCGAGGATCGCGATGCGGTGCGTCCGCGCCTGGTCGAGCAAGTACTGCACGTCGAGGTGGCCGTCGGGCCGGGCCACGACCAGCGTCGCGCCGAGTTGCAGCGGGAGGAACAACTCCCACACCGACGCGTCGAAGGTGACCGGCGTCTTCTGCAGCATCGTGTCGCCGGCAGTCAGATCGTAGGTCTCGTGCATCCACAGCATCTGGTTGATCACCGAATGATGCGATACGGCAACGCCCTTGGGGCGTCCGGTCGATCCCGAGGTGTAGATGATGTACGCGATGTTCGACGGCAGCAGAGCGGACGTGCGCTCGTCGTCGGTCAGGGCGTCGGCGGACACTCCCGACAGGTCGACGGTGTCGACGTCGACGATGTTGTCGTGTTCCGGAAGATCCCGGTGATCGCGCGACGTGGTCAGCAGCACGACGGGGGCGGCACTGTCGAGGACGTACTCGGTGCGCTCGGCCGGGTGGTCCGGATCGACGGGGACGTACGCGCCCCCGGCTTCGAGGACCGCGTAGATACCGATCATCATTTCGAGTGATCGCCGCATGCCGACCGCGACACGGGTATCCGGGCCCACGCCCAAGGAGAGAAGGTGACGCGCCAGTCGGTTGACCCGCTCGGAGAACTCGGCGTAGGTCAGCGACTCGCCCTCGTACACCAGCGCGGTGGCCGAGGGGTCGATCGCGGCACCGCGACGGAACATGTCGACGAGGGTCTCGGACGGCAACGGTGCATCCACGCCCCGCAGGGAGTCGAGCCGGTCCTGCTCCCCCGCCGTGGTCAACGGCAGATCGCCGACCGGTGTCGACGCGTCGGCCACGACGGCGGCGAGCATACCGACATAGCGCTCGGCGATCGCGGCGGCGGTGCCCTCGTCGAACAGATCGGTCGCGTACAGCAGAGATCCGTCGATCGCTCCGGGCGAGCCGTCGGGATCGACCTGCTCCATGAGGGTGACGGTCAGGTCCAGCTTGGCGACCGGGACGTCCGAGTCGAGCAGACCGATGGTGACATCCGGGAGTTCGATCTCGGTGCGCTCGAAGTTCTGCAGCATGAGCAACACCTGGAACAGCGGCGCGTACGCCAGCGACCGCTGCGGGCGCAGGATCTCCACCAACCGGTCCAGAGGCAGGTCGGAGTTGCCGAGCGCGTCCAGATCCGCTGTGCGCGTGCGGACGAGGAAGTCCTCGAACGACTCGTCCGGGGTGACGAAGGATCGCAGCACGAGGGTGTTGCCGAACATGCCGACGAGCGGGTCGAGAGCTTGCTCGCCGCGCCCGGCGATCTGCGTACCCACCGAGACGTCGTCCGTCGCCGCCATGCGGGACAGCAGCACCGCGAGCGCGGCATGGACCACCATGAACATCGTCGAGTTCGTGCGACGGGCCAGTTCGTTCAGACCCTCCGCGACATCGGACTCCACACGGAAGTTCACGGTCGCGCCGCGCGAGGACGGCTGGGCCGGGCGGGTGCGGTCGGTCGGCAGTTCGATGACCTCCGGCGTGCCCGCCAGCGCGCGCGTCCAGAACGCGATCTGCTTGGCGCTCAGCGATTCCGGATCGTTCTCGTCGCCGAGGAGCTCGCGGTGCCACATGGCGTAGTCCGCGTACTGCACCTCCAGCTCCGGCAGGTCCGGCGCGGAGCCGGCGCTGCGCGCCACGTAGGCCGTCGTCAGGTCGCGCACGAGGGGGGCGAGCGACCCACCGTCGCTGGCGATGTGGTGCATGACCACCGCGAGGACGTAGTCCTGGTCGGCGATCTGAAACAGCTTCGCGCGGAACGGGACCGAGGACGACACGTCGAATCCGTCCAGAACCACCGGGGTGAGTCGCTCGTACACCGTCGACTCGTCGATCCGCTCCGGTTCGAGCACCACCGACACCGACGAGGCGGGTTCGATGCGCTGCACCGGACCGCTCTCGGTCTGCGGGTAGACGGTGCGGAGCGTCTCGTGCCGGGTGATCAGATCCTCGAACGCGCGGCCGAGCGCCTCGATGTTCAGCGCTCCCGTCATCCGCAGGACGACGGGCTGGTTGTACGCGGGAGAGCTGACGTCGTACTGATTGGTCAGCCACATGCGCTGCTGCGCGTAGGACAGCGGCAGTTCGGCGTCGCGTGAACGACGGACCAGCGGGGGCCGCTCGGGGGCACCGAGTGAGAGATCCACTCGTGCAGCCAGATCCGCGATGGATGTCGCTTCGAAGACGTCGCGGACCGCGATGCGGGACTGCGCCGCCTGATTGATGCGCGCGACGACCTGGGTGGCCAGCAGCGAGTTGCCGCCGAGCTCGAAGAAGGTGTCGTCGAGGCCCACTCGTTCGGCCGCGAGGAGGTCGGACAGGACGTCCGCGACGGTCCGCTCGGTCGCGGACTGGGGCGCCCGGTACTCCTTGGTGGACGTACCGATCGTCGGCTGCGGCAGTGCAGCACGGTCGAGTTTGCCCACCGGCGTCAACGGGACCGCGTCGATGACGATGATCTCGGACGGCACCATGTAGGCGGTGAGGCTGCGGCCGACGAACTCGGTGACGTCGGCGACGTCGACCTCGTGGCCCGGCTCCGGCTGGACGTAGGCGACCAGGACGGTGGACCCGTCGGCCAACTGGTGGCCGGCTGCCGCGGCGAAGCGGACATCCGGGTGTGCGCTCAGCGCGGCGTCGATCTCGCCGAGCTCGATGCGGAAACCGCGGACCTTGACCTGGAAGTCGGAACGGCCCAGATAGTCGACTGCGCCACCGGCCCGTACGCGCGCGAGGTCGCCGGTGCGGTACATGCGCGATCCGGGCTCGCCGAAGGGGTCGGCGACGAAACGCTCGGAGGTCAGCGACGGGCGTCCGTGATACCCACGTGCCAGACCCGGTCCGGCGGCGTACAGCTCGCCTGCCACCCCGGCAGGGACGTCGCGGAGACGCCCGTCGAGGACGGGGGTGCGGAAGTCGCGGATCGGGCCGCCGATGGAGACGGGTGCGTCCGGGAACAGTTCCGCGCCGTTGGTCATGATGGTGGCCTCGGTGGGACCGAAGCCGTTGAACATCCGGCGGGAGTCGGTCACGAAGCGGGACACCAGTTCGGGAGGGCAGGCCTCACCCGCGGTGACCACGACGCGGAGGTCGGGGAGCTCGGACGGCGTCACCGACGCGAGCACCGACGGCGTGATGACGGCATGCGTCACCCGCTGCGCGCGCATCAGTGCGGTCAGGTCGTCGCCGCCGAAGACCTCCGGCGGGGACACGACCAAGGTGGCACCGGAACCTACGGCCATGAGCAGCTCGAAGACGGAGGCGTCGAAACTCGGGGACGCGACGGCGAGGGTCCGCGACGAGGAGTCGATGCCGTAGCGCTCGCGCTGTTCGGCCACCAGTCCCGACAGACCGGCGTGCGTGACCTCGACGCCCTTGGGTCGACCCGTCGAACCCGAGGTGTAGATCATGTACGCGGTGTTCGCGGGTCCGAGGACGCGCACGCGGTCCGCATAGGTGACCGGATCACCCGAGCGAGCCTCGACGGCAGCGTCGAGGTCGGAGTCTCCCAGAACGAGCCAGCGCACGTCGACGGACGCCGGGAGGGCGTCCCGGTACTCGGCCGTCGTGATCCCGATGCTCGCGCCCGAGTCGGTGAGCATGTACTCGATGCGATCGGCCGGGTACTTCGGATCGACGGGAACGTAGGCGGCGCCGGTCTTGGCGACGGCCCAGATGGACAGGATGGACTGCGCGGACCGGGTCACGGCGAGGGCGACGACGTCCTCGGCGCCCACACCGCGGTCCATCAGTTCACGGGCGAGCTTCGACGACGCGGTATCGAGTTCACGGTAGGTCCATGCGTGCGACGTGCCGGCGGCGTCGACGAGAACGATGGCGTCGCGATCGGGGTCGACCTCGACGGCGGCAGCGAGGATCTGCGGGAGTGTCGCCGCGCGCGGGCGCTGACGGCGACGCGGGCGCTCCCGCGTCGGGCGCGCCTTCCGTGCACGTCCACCGTTCGGGGTGGTCTCTTCGGAACCCTTGGAGTTTTCGGAATCCTCGGAACCTGTGGGAGTGCTATCCGTCATCGTCGTACTCCTCGTGTGTAAATACCGAGCCTCGTCCGCGGTTGCCCGCCGACGATCCCGCTGCGTACCCGCATCACTCCCCGAGGGCGCGTGCACGCGTGCTTCATGGAGCGTCGCTCCATCCGATCAACCTTAACGAGAGCGCGCTGCGCCGTATCGCGGACCCGGGTGCGGGCCGGTGGTGTCGTCACGAGCTCCGCGCAGCAGGTCCGGAACCATGGATACCCATTCCCGTGGACGAGATCGAGACGACCTCGATGTCCGTTCCGTCGGCGAACTCCGAGCCGTCGACTCCCGCTGTCGGTGATCCCGCACCGGGGTCGGTGACCACCACGGCCAGGTCCTCCAACGACTCGACGTCCACGGTCTCGAGATCGGGCGGCGTCGCGAACAGGTGCGTCACCCACTGATCGACGAGGACGTCGGTCAGCGACGGTGCCGCCGCGTCGGGAGCGAGCACCGCGGCTCCGGCGATGCCCGCGACCAGCGCCCGCAGAGCGCGCGAGGTCGAGGACACGGTCGGCGTCGCGAACAATCGTGATTCGTAGTCCACGGCGAGACGCTCGGCCTCGGTGGACACCACGCGGGACAGTTCGTCGAGGCCGAGGACACGTGCCGATCCGTCGACCGATGCCAGGACCAACGCAGGGTCGTCTCCGCGCTGCGGTCGGACGCGGTCGGCATAGGTGACCGGGCGCGCGTTCTGCGCCGCGATCTCGGCGGACGCGTCGTCGACGGACAGGACCAGCGGTGCGACCTGTCCGTTCTGCGGTGCGCCGGCCAGCAGCACGACGTCGGCCGACTGCCCGCTGAGGTCGAGGGCGGCACCCGCCTTGAACACGCCCCACCAGAGTGCGAGCACGTCGGGGTTGCCGTCCGCCGATGCCGACCGGACCACGACGCGGGACCCGGCGCCGACGCCGTTCGCGGACAACCATCGTGCGGTGCGGTTCGATCGGGCGTCGAGTTCTGCGTACGTGACGTCGGTGTCCCCTACGACCACGGCGGGCGCATCGGGGTCGGACTCCACGGCGGATTCGAAGGACGACACGAAGGACGGGCCGTCGAACGACGCCGTCTCGGACGGGCCGGTCTCGGGCACGACCACGGCCGTGACCTCTGCCATCGGCAGGTCCGCGACGAGACGCGTGGGCTCGGTGACTCCGGCCCGCAACAGCGACACCAGATGCTTGCCGAACGTCTCGACGGTGGACGCGTCGAACAGCTCGGTGGAGTAGGTGAACATCATCGTCATGTCGCCGCCCGGCTTGCGGGACCCGTCGTCGTCGACGGTGAGCAGCAGGTCGAAGTTGGCCGGTTCGAACGGGTTCTCGAGTTCGGAGACGGTGATCCGGTCGAGCTCGACCCTGGCGGGCGTGATGTTGCGGAACGCCAGTGCCGTCTGGAATATCGGCGGCACCGAGGAGGTGCGCTGCGGCGCCACCGCGTCGACGACGGTCTCGAACGGCACCTCGGAGTTCGCGAATCCGTCGACGTCGACACGGCGGACGGCGTCGACCAGGTCGGCGAACGTCCGGTCCTCGTCGATCCGCACGCGCAGGGCCACGGTGTTGACGAGCATGCCGACCAGGTTGTCCAACGCGGGCTCCCCGCGGCCGGCGAGGGCCGTTCCGATCGGGATGTCCGTGCTTCCGGACAGGCGCGAGAGCAGAACGGCCAGTGCTGCGTGCACCACCATGAACCGAGTCGCGTTGTGATCGCGGGCGAGCGCCTCGACGCGGTCGGCGGCGAACCCGTCGATCGCGAAGTGGACGGATGCTCCCTCACGGGTCGGCGCCGCGGGGCGTTCACGGTCGCGGGGCAGATCGAGTTCCGCCGGCACTCCCTCGAGCGCCTGCTTCCAGAAGGCGATCTGCGCGGCGGCCACCGAGTCCGCGTCCCGGGGCGAGCCGATGACGTCGCGTTGCCACAGGGCGTAGTCGGCGTACTGCACGGGCATCGGCGCCCAGGTCGGTTCGGTGTCCGACGCGCGCGCCAGGTAGGCGCTGACGAGATCACGGGTCAACGCGACGCGTGAGACACCGTCGGCGGCGATGTGGTGGACGACGATCGCGAGGACCGCCTCCGACGGCGCAGCCGGATCACGCAGGAGCGCCACGCGCAGCGGGACCGAGGTGGTGACGTCGAATCCCCGCGTCGCGAGCGCGACGAAGTGATCCATCCACTGTGCGGACGGCACCGACTCGACCGCGAGGTCCACCCCGGCCTGCTCGACGGTCAGGATCTCCTGCCGCGGAACTCCGTCGGTGTGCGGATAGATCGTCCTGAGGATCTCGTGGCGGGTGACCAGGTCACGGATGGCCTGCCGGAGTGCCTCGACGTCGAGGTCGCCCTCGAGCCGGATACCCAACGGCAGGTTGTACATCGGCGACGCGGGGTCCAGCCGGTTGCTCAGCCACATCCGCTGTTGCGCAAGCGCCAGAGGAATTTCGTCGGGACGCGGCATCGGCACGAGCGCCGGGCGGTCGGATGCGCCGAGGTCGGCCACCACGGCGGCGAGGCGATGCACGGTGGTGGCGTCGAAGACCGCACGGACCGGGACGTGAACGCCCAGCTCGGTGCCGATGCGAGACGCCACCTGGGTGGCGATCAGCGAGTTGCCGCCGAGGGCGAAGAAGTCGTCGTCGAGCCCCACCGGGGTCACGTCGAGGATGTCCTCGAAGACTCCCGCGATGGCCTTCTCGACTCGTGTCGACGGCGCGCGGTACTCACGGTCCGAGTCGTCGGACACCTCGGGCAGGGCCTTGCGGTCGAGCTTGCCGTTCACGGTCAGGGGCAGACGGTCGAGCTCGACGATCCGAGCCGGGACCATGTAGGCCGGCAACATGTTTCCGACGTGGGACGTGATCTCACCGGCGTCGACGCTCGACCCCGACTCGGGGACGACGAAGGCCACGAGGACGTCACCGGCGGGACGGCGGACCACGGATGCGGCCGCGCCGGCAATGCCCGGCGCCGAGGCGACGACGGTCTCGATCTCGCCGAGTTCCACGCGGAACCCGCGAATCTGCACCTGCGCGTCGGCGCGTGCGAGGTATTCCAACGCGCCGTCGCGGTTCCAGCGCACGACGTCGCCGGAGCGGTACATGCGCTGCCCACCGAGGTACGGATTGGCCACGAAGCGGGTGGCGTTCAGGTCCGGACGTCCGACGTATCCCTGGGCCAACTGGTCACCCATGACGTACAGCTCACCCGGAACACCGACCGGAACGGGCCGCAGCGAGCTGTCCAGGACGACGCCGCCGAGGCCGGGCACGGGGGTACCGATGACGCTGCCCTGGGCGGACGCGGCGAAGGCCGCGGTCAGCGCCTGGTAGGTCACGTGCACCGTGGTCTCGGTGATGCCGTACATGTTCACCAGACGCGGACTGTCGTCGGAATGCCGTGCGTACCACCGTTGCAGCTGCGAGAGGTCGAGCGCTTCGCCGCCGAACACGACGTGACGCAACGACAGGGCCGTTCCGGCGCGGTCGCGTTCCGCCTCGGCCAGTTGGTAGAACGCGGACGGAGTCTGGTTCAGCACCGTCACGCCGCGCTCGGCGAGCATGTCGAGGAAGTCGCCGGGCGAGCGAGCCGTCCAGTGATCGACGACGACCACGCTGCCGCCCGTGGTGAGGGCGCCCCAGAGTTCCCACACGGAGAAGTCGAAGGCGTACGAGTGGAACATCGTCCACACGTCGTCCGGACCGAACTCGAAGTACTGCTGGGTGTTGCTCAGCAGCGTGACGACGTTGGTGTGCGGCACCGCGACGCCCTTGGGGTTACCCGTCGATCCCGAGGTGTAGATGATGTACGCGACATCGCCGGGCTGCGAGAACGGAAGCAGCGCAGCGGGATCGAGGACGACACCCTCGGCAGGGGGCGCCGCGAGATCGGTGTCGACGATGACGGTGAGACCGTCACGGCGCACCCGCTCCTCGAGGCGCGAGGACACCACGGCGAACCGCGCACCCGAGTCCGCGACGACGTAGTCGACGCGATCACCGGGGTACTCGGGATCGATGGGCACGTAGGTGGCACCGGCACGCATGATCGAGAACAGCACGACCACCAGATCGACGGAACGATCCGCGACGACGGCCACTCGATCTCCGACGCCGACACCCAGCTCGTGAAGTCGAGCCGCAGCCGCGGCGGACCGGATGTCCATGTCGCCGTATGTGATCGACGACGTTCCGAAGCGCACCGCGCATGCATCGGGCGACGACGCGGCGTGGTCCAGCACGCGCGAGACGATGGTGTCGTCGCCGACGGACACACCCTGCGCGACACGCTGCACCGACTGCTCGGCCACGATGCGGTCACTGTCGTCCAGCACGTCGATGTCGCCCACGCGGGTGGACGGTTCGGCGACGATGGTGCGCAGAACGCGCTCGAACCGACGCGCGATCGCCTCGATGGTGGACGCGTCGAACAGTGTGGAGGCGTAGGAGAACGTGGCCGGCATGCCCGCGGGGCGGCCGGCGTCGTCCATCCGGTCGGTCATCGTCAGCTGCAGGTCGAACTTGACCACGTGGAGGTCGAGATCGACTGTGGAGAGCCGCAACCCGGTGAGTTCCACTGTCGACCGGCCCAGGTTCTCGAAGGCCAGCATGACCTGGAAGATCGGGTGGCGGGACTCCGAGCGCGCCGGGGACAGGACCTCGACGAGCCGTTCGAACGGGACGTCGCTGTTGGCGAACGCCTGCAGATCCCGTTCGCGGACGTGCTCGAGCAGCGCGTCGAACGGTTGGCGTCCGGGCACCGTCGTCCGCAGCGCCAGCGTGTTGACGAACATGCCGACCAGATCGTCGATCGCGGCGTCGCCACGACCGGCGACGGGCGTTCCGATGACGATGTCGTCGGTCGAGCTGATCTTCGCCAGCGTGACGGCCAGCGCTGCGTGGACCACCATGAACAACGTCGTACGGTTCCGGGAGGCCAGGTCGATCATCGCGCGGTGCAGCTCGGGATCGATGTCGAACGAGTGCAGTCCACCGCTCAGCGACGATCGCGTCGGGCGCGCCCTGTCGAGCGGGAGCGGGAGCAGATCCGGTGCATCGCGCAGCTTCTCGACCCAGTACCGCTCCTGCTGGGCGATCAACGACGTCGGATCGTCCTCGGAGCCCAGCACCTCGCGCTGCCACAGCGTGTAGTCGGTGTACTGCACCGGAAGTGGCGTCCAGGTGGGCGCGTAGAAGGCGATGCGGGCGCTGTAGGCGGCCATGAGGTCGCGGGCCAGTGGCGTGAGCGAGGCACCGTCGGACGAGATGTGATGCACGACGATGGCCAGCACGTGATGGGTCTCGTCGATCTGGAAGAGCCTGCCCACCAACGGAACGTGCTCGGTCACCTGGAACGTCGTCATCGCGAAGGACAACAGTGCCGTGGGCAGGTCCTCCGCGGTGACGGGCACGGGAGTCAGATCGGGAACGACTGCTTCCGGATCGTGGACCACCTGCACCGGGCCGTCCTGCGTGTCGGGGTACGACGTGCGCAGCGCCTCGTGACGGTCGACGACGTCCATGATGGCGACCTGCAGGGCGGCGATGTCGAGGTCACCCTCGAGTCGCAGCGCCAGCGGGATGTTGTAGGCCACCGACGACGGATCGAACTGGTTGAGGAACCACATGCGGCGCTGCGCGAGCGACAGCGGGACGGGGCCGGTGCGTTCGCGGCGCACCAACGGCGCCCGCGACACTCCGTGCCCGCCCTGCTGCAGACGGGACGCGAGCGACTCCACGGTGGGAGCCTCGAACAGTGTGCGGACCGAGACCTGGGTTCCCAGCGCCGCGCCGAGCCGCGATACCGCGCGCGTCGCGATCAGTGAATTGCCGCCGAGCGCGAAGAAGTCGTCGTCCAGACCGACCTTCTCCACACCCATCAGTTGGGTGAAGACGGAGGCGACGATCTCCTCGACAACGGTTGTCGGAGCACGGAACTCGCGGGTGGCGAGGACCGGTTCCGGCAGACGGCGGTGGTCGATCTTGCCGTTGACCGTGACCGGCAGCTGGTCGAGCACGACGACCGCAGACGGGATCATGTGGGACGGAAGTTGGTGCGATGCATGGCGCAGCAGCTCGGTGTGATCCAGCGAGACCCCGGGCCGCAACACCACGTACGCGGCAAGGACGGTGGCACCCGAGGCCTGACGGTGCGCGACGGTGACGGACGTCCGGACGCTCGGATGGGTCGCCAGCACCGCGTCGATCTCACCGAGCTCGATGCGGAAGCCGCGGATCTTGACCTGCGAATCGGCGCGTCCCACGTAGACGATGTCGCCGTCGTCGGTCCACCGCACCAGGTCACCGGTGCGGTACATGCGGCCGCCCGGCTCCGCCCACGGGCCGGCCACGAACCGTGTCGACGTGAGACCGACGCGGTTGGCGTACCCACGGGCCAGGTCGACGCCCGCGAGGTAGAGCTCACCCACGACGCCGATCGGGACGGGACGGAGCCTGTTGTCCAGCACGACCTGCCGGGTGCCACGGATGGGTGATCCGATGGTGACGGGGGCACCGGGTTCGAGAGGGGCGGAGATCGACCCGATCATCGTGGTCTCGGTGGGGCCGTATGCATTCCGGAGTGCGGTGCGCGGTGTCCAGCGGGCGGCGACCTCCGACGGCAGCGCCTCGCCGGCGCTGATGATGCTCTCGATCTGCTCGAGACCGTCCGGGTCCAACGACCCCAACGCGGCGGGCGTGATGACCACGTGCGTGACGTTCTTCTCACGGATGTAGTCCGCGAGTTCCTCGCCGCCGAACACGCCGGACGGAGCCAGTGCCAGCGTGGTGCCCGCGGAGAGCGCCATGAGCTGCTCGAAGATGGACGCGTCGAAGCTCGGTGATGCCACGCCGAGGATCACCGAGTCGGACGAGACCCCGTAGGACACCGTCATCTCGCCGATGATGTTGGAGAGTCCGTCGTGGCCGACGACCACGCCCTTGGGCAGTCCCGTCGAGCCCGACGTGTAGATCATCCAGGCCGCGGTGAAGGGGCGGATCGGGGTGGAGCGGTCGGCATCGGTGATCCGCGCCGGAGAGCAGACCTCGAGATCCCCGCACAGCTCCGGATCGTCGATGACCAGCCACTCGACGGTGTCGGGGAGGGACTCCACGTGCCGACGCGTCGTCACGCCGACGCGGGCTCCCGAGTCGCCCAGCATGTGCACGATGCGGTCCAGCGGATAGGCCGGATCGATCGGCAGGAACGCGCCACCGGAGGCGACGATCGACCACGTCGCGTGAATCATCTCGACCGAACGCCCGAG
Organism: Rhodococcus sp. Leaf247; assembly: GCF_001426185.1. Lineage (GTDB taxonomy): Bacteria > Actinomycetota > Actinomycetes > Mycobacteriales > Mycobacteriaceae > Rhodococcoides. Next base: position 495,595 of record NZ_LMRP01000002.1, read on the forward strand.
AGCCACCGCGACGACGCTCTCCGGGCCCACCCCGCGCGAGGTGAGCAACCTGGCGAAGCGGTTCGAGCGAGCGTCCAGTTCGGCGTACGTGACCGACTCCGAGCCGCACGTGACGGCGACACGGTCGGGTGCGAAATCGACTGCGCGCGCGATGATCTCGGCGAACGTGATCTGCGGGAAGCTCTCGGCTCCCAGGGCCGGGACGATGCGCTCACGCTCGTCCTCGGTGAGCAGATCCAGCGATCCGATCGGCGCATCCGGAGACGCCTCGATCAGCGCATCGAGGAAGGTGACGAACCGTGCGCGGTGCGCGTTCAGCCGCTCCTGTGTGTAACGCAGCGGGTTGGCCTCGAAGTCGATACGCAGTTCGCGGCCGTCGGCACCCGGGTAGATGTTGAGCGCGAGGTCCTCGACGGGACCGGTGGTCAGAACGTTGTACGACCCGTGCATGTCGCCGAGGCGCAGATCGTCGTGGAACAACATGATGTTGATGGACGGGCCGAACAGTCCACGCTGGGTGACGGATTCACCGCTGTCGCGGCGGATGTCCTCGTGCCGATACCGCTGACGGCGCAACGCCCCGGTCAGCTCGAGCTGGGCACGCGACGCGGACTCGGCGACCGTGCAACTGGGAGGCAGCGCGATACGCAGCGGGACGACGTTGGACACCATGCCGCCGGAGCGCCGCATCACGGCGGTGGTGCGCGCGGAGACGGGCAGGCTGAGCACGGCGTCCTCGGTGCCGGTCATCCGGGCGACGAAGGCGGCGAACGCGGCCACGACGAAGGGTGCCGACGCGGTGCCGAGCTCGGTCACGCGGGCGTCCAGCCGCTCGGCGAGGTCCTCCGACACGTACCCGCCGGCGATCAGGGCGGGCGAGGTGGGCGGCGCCGTGATCGGCGAGAGCGACGGCGGGTCGGGCAGGCTGCGGACCTTCTCCGCCCAGTAGGCGCCGTCCTTCTCGAAGCGCTCGGAGGAGCGGTACTTCGCGTCGTCCTCGTACAGGTTGTGCAGATCGACCGCCTTCGACGGTTCGACCTCCACGCCGTCGACAGCGGCCGAGTAGAGCGCGGCCGTGCGCTGGATCATCGTCATCGCGCCGAACCCGTCGAGAGCGACGTGGTGGATGCGGGAGTACCAGAACCAGCGCTTGTCGGACAGCTGCAGGACGTGCGAGACGACGAGTCGATCCACCAGCATGTCCACGGGCGCGCTGTACTCGCGCGTCATCCAGGCCATGGCCGCGGCCTCGGGGTCGTCCTCCGACCGCAGATCGAGGTAGGAGACGTGGTCGTCGATGCTCAGGTCGACGTACTGGAACGGCTCGCCGTCGACCTCGGTCAGACGGAGGTAGCCCGATCCGAACTCCCGACCGGCGCGATCGAGCGCGTCGTTCAACAGCTGGAGGTCGAGCTCACCGTTCAGCTCGACGTAGTGCGCGATCGCGATGGGGACGTCGCCCGCCAACTGCTGCGCGAACCAGATTCCTCGTTGGGCACCGGAGAGAGGGAAAGCCCCCTCCGGAAGCGTCGACTCGACCTGTCCGGGTTCGGTGCCCTCGGCACTGTCCGGGCGTGCATCGTTGCCGCCCGAGCGCGAATCGTCGTCCACGTTCTACTCCCCGTGTTCTCTCGTGACACCGCGAACGATCGCGTGGTCCCAGCTGTCCGAGCCGACCGTCGTCGACGATCCGTTCGGTGCGATTCCCCCGTTTCGCCCCGAACACTCGGTACTGCTGCCGTTGATTCTGTCGCTGCACCCCGCGTCTGCACTCCGGTATCCACTCGTGACGCCGGCGCCGAAGAGCGCGTCGTCGCGGGACAGGGACATGCAGTACCCATGCGCCACACCTGTGAGTAGTGACGATGATCCGGCGAGGTTGATAGTGATCCCTTCGTTTGTCAGGCAGCCTTCCATGCTAGTTGACGCAGACGGGTGCATCCGAATTCGTGTCGCGGCACCGAAGCTCGGACCGCATGTCAGAGGGGGTGAACCGCTGGAAAACAACGCTCGGAACGGTCCGTCTACCCGCTTCTGCGGCGTTTCCACGACCTCGCGTGCGCAGCATTCGCGCTCCTGCGAACGGGAAGTTCTCCTGGACCGTGACCACGCTTCGACACTACCGCCGGGTAGGGACACCGCGCCGTCGCGCGAAGGTCAGTGTCCCCGGTGCGTGACGCGCCCGCCGCTGACGGTGAGGACGACGGGGACGGCGCGCAGGTCCGCATTGGACACCACGTACGGCGACTCCGCGAGCACCACCAGGTCGGCCGGTGAACCGATCGACACACCCGACCGGCCACCCGACGCCGCCGCCAGCGCGACGTCCATCGGTACTGCTTCCGCCGGTGTCCAGGACGGCCGCCCGTCGTCGGTGCGGAAGACGGCGTCGGCGATCGCCGAGCGTGGGTCGGGCGGCGATACCGGCGCGTCCGACCCGAACTGCAACCTCGCGCCGTGCGAGTGCAGCGAACCGTAGGGATAGGCCCGTGAGCGTCGGCCCCGCCACAACGTGTCGGCGACGTCTCGGTCGGTGACGGCGTGCTGCGGCTGGACCGACGCGACGACACCGAGTTCGGCGAACCTGTCGAGATCCTCCGGACGCACCTGCTGGGCGTGCTCCACGCGTCCACCGACCGGGGGATGGAGCCCCGCCGCCGCGGAGTCCCGCACCGTCTCGAACGCGTCGAGGACGACAGTGTTCGCGCGATCCCCGATCGCGTGGACCGCCGACGCGATGTGGCCGGCGGCGGCGCGGGTCATCAGCCGAACCAGCTCCTCGTGATCGACCAGCAGCAGACCGTGCGATTCCTCCTCGTCGACCGAGTCGGGGTAGGCGTCGTGACAGCAGGCGGTCCTGGTGTTCAGCGATCCGTCCGCCATGATCTTGAGCGGCCCCATCCGCAGCCCACCGCCGGTGTCCGGTGCGACGTCACCCGTGCGATGTCCCGCCGCGAGCGTCTGCTCGAGCCACGTGGGCCATGTCGACGCACTGACCCGCACCGCGGGCTCACGGGCCGCGAACCGTCGCGTCCACGCCGTGATGTTGTCGTCGAACTCGAAGTCGAGCACTTCGGTCACACCCCGCGCCGCCAGATCCACGGTCCCGTCGCAGATGTAGCCGTCGAGCACGTCGCTCCCGACCCGAGCGTCGATCGCACTCCCCATCGCGATGGCCTCGTGGTCGCGGAAGACTCCGGTCGGGTGGTCGACACCGAGCTCGGACATCATGGCCGGGGACAACCACACCGTGTGCAGGTCCATGCTGGTCACCGCGACCGAAACACCCGGTAGCGCCGACTCCAGCAGATCCTTGTGCGGCGCGTCCGCCCACAGTGCGCCCCGGAACCCCTGCGCACGAACATCTCCCGTGGCACCCGATGCCACCAGCAGATCGACGAGGTGACGCGCCCCGGTGGCCGCGCCGACGTCGAAACGGCGCCGCGCGAGAGCCCACTGCGCCATGTGCACGTGCCCGTCGACGAAGCCCGGCAGAAGCACACCGCCCCGACCGTCGACCACGTCCTCCCCCGTGATCGACGGCAGTCGCTCGCCGGGTCGAGAGATCTCGGTGACCGTGTCACCGGTGATACGGACGTCCGACAGGGCGTCCCGCGCGGGATCGACCCGCACACGCTGAACAAGCACGCCCGGAACTCTAGTCAGGTCAGTTCGCGAGACGAATCCTTCAGATCGACACCCGACCGTCCGAGCGTGCGTGCTCCCGCCACCAGCGACGCCGTCACCCGCGCCGCATGGTCGTAGTGCATGCCGCCGGGTGGGTGAATGTTCGAGATGCAGTTGCGCTCGGAGTCGTTGCGCCCGGGCTTCGGACCGTGCGTCAGGTAGATGCCGAGGCTGTCCGCAACCGAGAGTCCCGGCCGTTCACCGATGACGACGATGAGCGTCGACACGCCCAGTGCTGCTCCGACATGGTCTCCCAGCGCGACCCGCGCCTGGGTGGCGATCACCGGAGGTGCGATCGTGAACGTGCCCAGCGAGTCCTTCAGCGCAGCGAGCAATCCTGCGCCGTGATCCATCAGTGCCCGCGGGGACAGACCGTCGCACAACACGATTCCGATGTCCGCGTCGACCGTGTCTATTCCGGACAGGTCCTCGGGTTGCCGCCCCAGATCGGGGCGGCGCAGGTACTCGCTGCGGGTGGACGCCTTGCTGGACACGACCACCGGATCCCCGAGTCCGACCGCGGCGATCTCCCGGGCGAAGCTGTCGGTGTCGAGCGGCATGTGGACCGCGTCCCGTGCCGCGGCGTGGGCGGCACGGAACTCGAGCACCCGCGTCGTCGGCAGCGCGTCGCCCGCCCGACCGAGACCGATGCGCGCCTGCGTCGTCACGCGGAGGTCGGTCCAGAAGTCCGGGGTGCTCATGCCGGCGTCGTCAATGCTCGAAGGGGTGAGGTGGATGCGTCGATGGGCAGCACCCGTCCCGCGTCGTCGGTCATTCCCAGCCGGTGCATCCACGCCTCGAACTCGGGAGCGGGCTTGAGGCCCAACACTTGTCGAACATAGAGGGCGTCGTGGAAGGACAGGCTCTGGTAACCCAGCATGATGTCGTCGGCACCGGGCACGGCGATGACGAAGGCGGCGCCCGCGGCACCGAGCAGCGTCAGCAACGTGTCCATGTCGTCCTGGTCGGCCTCGGCATGGTTGGTGTAGCAGACGTCGACACCCATGGGCAGACCCAGGATCTTGCCGCAGAAGTGATCCTCGAGTCCCGCGCGGATGATCTGCTTGCCATCGTAGAGGTACTCGGGTCCGATGAAGCCCACGACCGTGTTGACCAACAGCGGATCGAGCGCGCGGGCCAACCCGTACGCGCGGGTCTCGAGCGTCTGCTGATCGACCGGCTTGCCGCCGGTCCCGAAGTGGGAGTTCGCGGACAGCGCCGAACCCTGGCCCGTCTCCAGGTACATGACGTTGTTCCCGACGGTGCCGCGGTGCAACGACTTTCCCGCCTCGTTCGCTTCCAGGAGCATCGGCACCGTGACCCCGAAACTGGAGTTGGCACCCTCGGTTCCGGCGATGGACTGGAACACGAGATCCACCGGGACACCCTTGCCGATCAGGTCCACGGTGGTGGTGACGTGGGAGAGCACACACGACTGCACCGGGATTTCGAATCGCTGCCGGATTTCGTCGAGCAGGTACAGCAGATCGGCTGTCGCTGCGGGTGAGTCGGTCGCCGGGTTGATGCCGATGACGGCGTCGCCCGAGCCCATCAGCAGTCCGTCCAGGGTGGCTGCAGCGATACCGTGCGGGTCGTCCGTCGGGTGGTTGGGCTGCAGGCGGGTGGCCATCGTTCCGGGCAGACCGATGGTGGTGCGGAACGCGGAGATCACCGTCGCCGCCTTCGCCACCGCGATCAGGTCCTGGTTGCGCATGATCTTGCTCGTCGCGGCCACCATCTCCGGGGTGAGGCCCGGCGCGACGTCCCGCAGTGTGCGGGCGCTGTCGGGTTCCGCTGCGACCGTGAGCAACCAGTCCCGCAGACCGCCCACCGTCAGATGCGAGACCGCGTCGAACGCCTGCGCGTCGTGGCTGTCGATGATGAGGCGGGTGACCTCGTCGCTCTCGTACGGCACCACCTGCTCGTCGAGAAAGGTCTGCAACGGGAGATCCGCCAGAACCCACGCCGCGGCGGCACGTTCGGCATCAGACTCCGCCGCGCATCCCGCGAGCTGATCGCCCGATCGCGCCGGGGTGGCCTTCGCCATCACCTCGACGAGTCCGTGAAAGGTGTACGTGGTTCCCGAGATCTGCTGGTGGTACGTACTCACCCGAGTTCGTCCTCGGCAGCGGCGAGCGCCGCGAACTCCTCGTCCGGAGAGTTGGCCACCAAGTGGTGGCGGCTGTAGACGCCGAAGTAGACCATGAAGAGCGCGAAGACGACCAGGCACCACAGCGCCGCCTGGCTGTCCACGAGGAACGTCGCGATCACGGCGAAGGCCGCGATGACGAGCGCGAATCCGGTCGTGACGGTGCCGCCCGGGGTGCGGTACGGACGCGGCATGTCGGGCTCACGGCGACGGAGCACGATGTGGCTCACCATCATCAGAACGTAGCTCAGCGCTGCCCCGAAGACGGCCATGTTCAACAACATCGAGCCCTTGCCGGTGAACGTCAGGGCGAAGCCGATGATGCCGGGCACGATCAGCGCCAGCGTCGGCGCCTTCCGGCTGTTGACCACCGACATCGACTTCGGCAGGTAGCCGGCGCGGCTCAGCGCGAACAGCTGCCGGGAGTAGGCATACATGATGGAGAAGAAGCTGGCGATCAGACCGGCGAGACCGATGTAGTTGACCACCGTCGCGGCGCCGCTGTCTCCCAGCGCCTCCACCAACGGGTTGCCCGACGCCTGCATCGCGTCGGCACCGCCGGCGCCCGTCACGAGGATCAGCATCGCGGTCGCGGTGACCAGCAGAACTGCCATCGCCGCGATGATGCCGCGCGGCACGTTGCGCGCCGGATCCTTCGCTTCCTCGGCAGCGAGCGGCACGCCCTCGATGGCGAGGAAGAACCAGATGGCGAACGGTACGGCGGCCCAGATTCCCAGGTAGCCCATCGGCAGGAAGCTCGACGCGCCCGCGGCGTCCGTCGGGGCGATGTCGGTGAGGTTCGAGGCGTCGAACTGGAAGACCGCGGCGACCGCGAAGATCACGAGGCCGACGAGAGCGATGCCGGTGATGACGAACATGACCTTCAGCGCCTCGCCCACACCGGCGAGGTGCACGCCGATGAAGATGGCGTAGACGGCGAGGTACACCCACCACCCGTCGGTGATCCCGAACAAGCCGAGCGACTCGACGTACGCACCGATGAACGTTGCGATGGCCGCGGGGGCGATCGCGTACTCGATGAGAATGGCTGTGCCGGTAGCGAACCCACCCCACGGTCCGAGCGCGCGCCGGGCGAACGTGTACCCGCCGCCCGCGGCCGGGAGCGCCGACGACATCTCCGCCATGCCCAGCACCATCGCCAGGTACATGCCGGCGATCAGGATGCCCGCGATCAGCAGACCACCGAAACCACCCTGCTCGAGCCCGAAGTTCCACCCCGAATAGTCACCCGAGATGACGTAGCTGACGCCCAACCCTGCCAGCAGCACCCACCCCGCACTGCCGGTCTTGAGCGTGCGCTTGGCCAGGTAGTCGGACGATTCTGCCTGAGAATCGGACGCTACGGGGCGCGGTTCCTTCACGGCCATGGGTGAGCCTCTTTCGGAGTGTGGGCGGGTGGTGAGGTGAGGCTAGGACTGCCGTGTTGCGGGGACGTTGCGATTGTTTTTCCACTGGACGGTGCGCTGACCCGCGGGAACCGCGGCTGCGCGCACCCGGCGGAACCAGGAGTGCCGACGCATCCGTCCAACGCCTGTGATCGATCGACTTCTCGCGCTCCACGACGGTGTCATCACCGCGAAGCAAGCTCACGACGCCGGGGTGAGCCAGGACGCGATCGATCGACGCGTCCGAGCCGGCAGATGGCGTCGCGTCACGCGAGGCGTCTACGTCGCCTGTGACAGACCGTGGACGGATGCCGCCCGTGTGCGGTGCGCCGCGTACTGGGCCGGCGACGGGGCCGTGGTGACATCGGTCAGTGCCGCGTACTGGCACGGACTCGTTTCGGTTGCACCACGCATCGTCGATGTCACGGTCCCGCGCGGAGGACGGAGTAGGGCACCGTCGGGTGTTCGGGTGCGGCGCCGGAACCTCGACCCCGCCGATGTGGTGGCGATCCGCGGAATCCGCGTCACAGCCTCGGGTCTCACGGTTCTCGAAGCGTCCGAGGAGATGGGGATGAGCATCGTCGACGTCGCCCTGCGTGGGCGGATGTCGCCGTCCGTGCTCCGGCGCGCACACGATCGGAACCCTCGGCGACGTGGCGCCCCCGCGGCCGAGAAGCTTCTCGTGGCAGCGGAGGGAGGAACTCGGTCGGAAGCCGAGCGGCTCTTCGTCGCCGTGATGCGCGACGGCCGCATCACGGGGTTCCTGGTCAACTTTCCGTGGCGCGGCTACGTGCTGGACTTCGTGTTCCTCGACGAACGCGTCTGCATCGAGATCGACGGCTGGGCCTTCCATTCGGACCCCACCGCCTTTCACCGAGACCGAACTCGGCAGAACGTCGTCGTTCAGGAGTGGACGGTGCTGCGATACACCTGGCGCGACCTCACACAGAGACCCGACGAGGTGATCGCCGAAGTTCGAGCGACGCTCGGACGGTGCGCTGAACCGCGGTAACCGCGGCTCAGCGCACCCGACTCATCCCTGTATCGCCATCCCCGGCACCGGGCAGGCGTCCGCTGCCTCGGCGACGACGATGGACTCGGTGGGGACGGGCGGACGAGCACCCTCCTCCCACTGCGCACCGGTGAGGGGTTCCTGAGCCTCGAGTTCCGCGTTCTCCTCGGGGGTGTAGGCGCGGCCACGACTGAGGAACCGCAGCCCCTCCGGCGTCTCGAGGGAGAAGCCGCTACCCCGGCCCGGCACCACGTCGAGCACCATCTGGGTGTGCTTCCACGCCTGGAATTGCGACCCCGAGATCCACACGGGAACCAGGTCGCTGCCGGTCGGGAGGTCGTCGGCGACGGTGCCGACCTCCGCCCGCAGATCGAGGATGCCGAGCAGGACGTCGCGGTCCCCGACGATGAATTCGCCTGCGGGATAACACATCGGCGACGACCCGTCACAGCATCCACCGCTCTGATGCATCATCAGGGCGCCGTGGAGACCGCCGAGGCGACGGAGAAGCTCCATCGCCCCGGCGGTTGCTTTGAGCCTCGGGAGCATCAGAAGAAGCCCTGAGCCTTCGGGGCGTAGCTCACCAGCAGGTTCTTGGTCTGCTGGTAGTGGTCGAGCATCATCTTGTGGTTCTCACGGCCGATGCCCGACTGCTTGTAGCCACCGAAAGCCGCGTGGGCCGGGTACTGGTGGTACGTGTTGGTCCACACGCGACCGGCCTGGATGTCGCGGCCGGCCCGGTAGGCGACGCCGCCGTCACGGGACCAGACACCGGCGCCGAGGCCGTACAGCGTGTCGTTCGCGATCTCGATGGCGTTGGCGTAGTCGGTGAAGGAGGTGACCGAGACGACGGGTCCGAAGATCTCCTCCTGGAAGATGCGCATGTTGTTCTTGCCGGTGAAGATGGTGGGCTGCACGTAGTAGCCACCGTTGAGGTCACCGCCGAGTTCTGCGCGCTCACCGCCGGTGACGATCTTGGCGCCCTCACCCTTGCCGATCTCGATGTACGACAGGATCTTCTCGAGCTGGTCGTTCGAGGCCTGGGCGCCGATCATCGTCTCGGTGTCCAGCGGATCACCCTGGCGCACAGCCTTCGTGCGGATCGCGGCCAGTGCGAGGAAGTCGTCGTAGATGTCCTCCTGGATCAGCGAACGCGACGGGCAGGTGCAGACCTCGCCCTGGTTGAGGGCGAACATCGTGAAGCCCTCGAGTGCCTTGTCCTGGTAGTCGTCGTTCTGGGACAGCACGTCGGAGAAGAAGATGTTGGGGCTCTTGCCGCCGAGCTCGAGCGTCACCGGGATGAGGTTCTGCGAGGCGTACTGCATGATCAGGCGCCCGGTCGTGGTCTCACCGGTGAACGCGATCTTCTTGATGCGGGGGCTCGACGCCAGCGGCTTGCCGGCCTCGGTGCCGAACCCGTTGACGATGTTGAGCACGCCCGGAGGCAGCAGGTCACCGATGACGCTGATCAGGTACATGATCGACGCGGGAGTCTGCTCGGCCGGCTTGAGGACGACGGCGTTACCGGCGGCGAGTGCGGGGGCGAGCTTCCACACGGCCATGAGGATCGGGAAGTTCCAGGGAATGATCTGGCCGACGACGCCGAGGGGCTCGTGGAAGTGGTACGCCACGGTGTCGCTGTCGATCTCGGACAGCGAACCCTCCTGCGCGCGAATGCATCCGGCGAAGTAGCGGAAGTGGTCGATCGCGAGCGGGATGTCGGCGTTCAGCGTCTCGCGGATCGGCTTGCCGTTGTCCCAGGCCTCGGCGAGCGCGATGGAATCGAGGTTCTCTGCGATGCGGTCGGCGATCTTGTTCAGGATGACGGCGCGCTCGGCGGGCGAGGTCTTGCCCCATGCCGGCGCTGCCTTGTGCGCGGCGTCCAGAGCGAGGTCGATGTCCTCGGCCGTGGACCGGGCGATCTCGCAGAAGTTCTGGCCCGTGACGGGAGTCGGGTTCTCGAAGTACTGACCCTTGACCGGCGCGACCCACTCGTTGCCGATCCAGTTGTCGTAGCGGCTCTCGAATGACATGGCGGCATCGGGTGTACCCGGGCGAGCGTAGACAGTCATCGAACGTGCTCCTTCGTCGGTGATACGCCCCCGAGTGATCGGGGGCTGTGATGTGGAACACTAGAACGCGGACAGTTGCAACTACGTTGCGTCAGCGACCCAGCAGCGCGAGACGAGCCTGCACCTGCGAGAACAGGACGGAGGACGGGTCGAGAGTGCGGAGATAGGCCGACCACGCCGTGGCGTCCTCGCGGCCGTGCACCGACGCCGTCCAGCGCGCGAGCAGTACGGGGTCACCCGACCGCAGCAGCGCCGCCTGCACGCGCACCCGCAACTCCTCGCGGATCTCCTCGATGCCCGGCGCATAGGAGGACGGCAGCACGACGCCGACGTACGAGCGCAGCGCCGAATCGACGTCGCCGCGATCGAGCGCCGCGCGGACGTCCTCGACGTCGGACGCGAGTTCGGCGACCAGACGGTACGGGCGAGAGGCGAGCCCGTCGGCACCGAAAACCTTGCGGAGGCGGGACATCTCGGCGCGGACGGTCACCGAGTCCAGGTCGTTCTCGTCGAGGAGTACGGCGAGGTGGTCCGAGCTGAGACCTTCCGGGTGCGCATGCAGGAGCAGCAACATCTCGGCGTGACGGCCGGACAGCGTGATCCGCTCTCCCCCGCGCACCAGGGCCGGCCTCCCGGAGCCCAGCACCTCGAGGCGTAGTCGCGTGTCGATGCCGGTACGCGGCGACTCGAGCAGATGGAGGCGCAGCTCCGACTCGGCCGCGGCGACGGTCGCACGCACGAGGGAGAGCACCTCGGGAACGGCGACGCGGGGGCCGCCTGTGATGTCGATGGCGCCGAGGATGCGACCCGTGACCGGGTGGTGCACGGGAGCGGCACTGCAGCTCCACTCGTGCACGGGACGCGAGAAGTGCTCGGCGGCGAAGATCTGCACACAGTGGTCGATGGCCAGCGCGGTGCCGGGAGCATTGGTGCCCATCCGGCTCTCGCTCCAGTCGGCGCCCTCGGTGAAATTCATGACGTTCGCGCGGTCCTTCGCGGCGGAGTCGCCCTCCACCCACAGCAGGCGTCCCGACGCGTCGGTGATGGCCACGAGCAGCCCGGTGTCCGCAGCATCCTCGACGAGCAGTTTCCGGACGACGGGCCGAATGACCGACATGGGGTGATCGGCGCGGTACTGCGCCAGCGTGACGTCGTCGAGGAGGTTGTCGGCACCGCGATCCGGGTCGACCCCCATGTCACGGCTGCGGTGCCACGAGTCGAGGACGACGGAACGGACGGGGGCGTCGGAGTCGGCCGGTCGACGGAGCGGGTGCCCGACGAACGTTTCGTGGGCGCGCGAGACGGATCGGGCAATCGTCGCGGCGTCGTCGCCGTTCCGCATGGCGACCCAGGGACTGAGCGTCATGCCCGTCCCCGTTCGCGCCGACCAGTACTCACCTGTTCACCCGACTTCTCTTCTGGAGGATGTGAGGTCCACTGTAACTCAGCTCACATTCACCGCGGTCGGACCTCGATCACCCGAGCCGGGGAACCAGTGCGCGGGCATCCCGGTTCGACACCGCACCCATCCACAGTCCGGTGCCGTAGGCGACGTCGTCGATCCTCTTGTACGCGGAGTACCGCAGAGGCCCCAGCCCGCCGGGCTCACGATGCTCGGCCCAGTCGCGGACGCCCTCGGCCATCGCGACGGCTATCGCGAGCCGACGGATCCGCCGCGAGCACAGCACGGCCAGCACCGTGACGGGCCAGTAGTGACGCACCGCGGCGGACGCCAACTGCCACGCCCCGCCGACGAACCCACGAGCGGCGAAGACCGCGGCCAGACGGGTCGGGTCATCGAGACCGACGAACAGTCGACGCAGCCGCACGATCGTGACGGCGAGAGTGACGACCGCGCCGAGCAGTCCCGTGCGGGTTCCCGACGCGGTCAGCAGCAGTGCCAGCAGAGTGGTGCGCGACATCGCGACGGGGGGAACCTTGCCGCGGTGTCGAGCTGCCAGCGCGGTGGCACCGGTTCCGTAGAAGAGCTTGCGGCCGAACCACTCTCGGAGGGTGACACGGTGATCGTGGGCGACGCGCGCCACCGGCTCGTACCGCAGCCGCCATCCCGCGTCCTGGAGGCGCCAGCACAGGTCGACGTCCTCGGCGACGTGCATCGCCTCGTCGAAACCGTGCGAGTCGAGGATGGCGCGCCGACGCACGACGACGGCCGCGCTGGGAACGTAGGACACGGGGCCACCCGCCGACACCGGTGCCTCGCGGCGCCCGAGATCCAGCGACGACCGGGATCGTTCGTAGCGCGCGAGAGCACTGCCTTCCGGTTCGAGCGCGACGATGCGGGGCGCGACCAAGCCGACCGACGGATCGGAGAAATGACTGAGCACGACCTCGAGCCATCCCTTGCGTGGAACCACATCCGAGTCGAGGAATGCGACGAAGTCGGTCGTGGCGGCGGCCAGTCCCGTGTTGCGCGCAGCGGACGGCCCACGCGACATCTCGTGTCGGATGATCGTCACCGCCGCGCACAGATCGGTGCCCGCAGTCTCGGGCAGTCGAACCGGCACCGAGGACCCGTCGTCGACGACGACCACGCGCAGACCGCGCAGAGCCCGGACGAGTCGGAGCAGACCCTCGTGATTGTTGCGGACCGGCACGACCACCGTGACATCGGCGGCCGACGGCGTGCTCATCGGCCGGGGGTTCGCGACACCGGAATCGAGGAGGCGCCGAGCCACCGTGGCGGAGTCGGGATCGGAGACGCGGAGGAACCCGTCGCCGATCATCGCGGCCGCCGCGGGAGCGAGTGTGATCATCCGGGTCGGCGAGCCGCCGATGAGAACCCGACCGCCCGAGAGGGTCCGTACCCGTGGGTCGATACGCACTCCGAATCCATCGGGTAGACGACCGTCGCGCATCGGGTCATCGTAAGGGGCGCCCCGGGTATTTGTCATAAGTCGGCCACTATCGGTGGTGAACCCGATCGTCGGCGCAGATCACGTGGCGCCGGCCCGGGATCGGGCTGTCCCCCGAACGACCGACACCGACGCAGGAACGGTATCGACGACACGTCCGTGGACGCGCAGGAGTATCGCCGCATGTCTCGACTCTCAAGCGAGACATGAGGTTCGCGCCGAGCAGGCCCCGGGGTCGGCGGCCGTGACGACCTTCGCCGCCGGCATTCCCGGTGACGACTCGCCCTCGGATCGGGCCGCCGCGGAGGACCCCGCCGGCACCCGGAAGAAGTCCGCCACGACGACCCGACGCAACCGTGAGCACTCACCAGAGGACAGCGGTCCGTCCTGCGGCGCCGACGGACTGGGCCTAGAGTCCGACGCGTGCCCGCCCGCCGCCGATCAGTCCTGCTTGCGCAGCTGACGATCGATGCTCCCGGCGGGTCCCAGAGCGTCATTCTCGACGAGCTCCGCCGCGTCGTGATGTCCGGTGACGCTCCGCCAGGGACGCCCATCCCGCTCGGCGAGGTGGCCGAGCTCTTCGGGGTCAGCCGGATCCCGGTGCGTGAATCGCTGAAGACGCTCATCGGCGAAGGACTGGTCGACCACCGCCCGAACGCGGGATACACGGTGGCGCAGTTGACGTCGGCCGAGCTCCGCGAGATGTACATCGTCCGCGAGGTGTTGGAGACTGCCGCACTGGCGGCCTCGGCGCAGACGGCGACCGAGCAGGACCACGCGCTGGCCGTCGCCGTCGACGCGGAACTTCGCGGTTCCATCGACGATCCGTCGAAGTACCACCGGCTGAGCCGCGAGTTCCACATGGCTCTCGCGCGCCCGTCGGGAATGGGTCGACTCCTCCACATGCTCGCAGCGGCATGGAACATCACCGAACCGCTGCAGCCGATGGTGCACGTGGCCGGTGCCGACAGGGCTGCTCTGCACGCCGATCACCAGGACATGCTGGACGCGTTCGTCGCGCGGGACACCCCGGCACTGCTCGCCGCCGCGTCGCGGCACCACGACCGCCTGAACGTGGTGATCTCCCGGATCGGAGACGAGGCCGGGTTGCGTCCCGACCCCTGACGGCAAACGCGAAGATATATCGCCGGCGTCACGAATGCGAAATACTTCGGCACTACTTTTACGTCATTCGCACTCCGCATCTTCGGTGATCAGGAGAAGTACATGACGCAGACCGTTCCGCATTCGGGTCCGTTCGACCCGCCACCCGGCGCAAAGCCGGGAGCCCATGATCTGGTCGAAGCAGCCGGCCACCCGGTCGGCGGCGGTCTGATCAAGGACAGCTATCACCCACGCCTGACGAACGACGATCTCGCGCCGCTGAAGAAGCAGACGTGGAGCTCGTACAACCTGTTCGCGTTCTGGATGTCGGACGTGCATTCCGTCGGCGGATACGTCACCGCCGGTAGCCTTTTCGCGCTCGGTCTCGCCAGCTGGCAGGTTCTGATCTCGCTGCTCGTGGGTATCTCGATCGTCTACTTCTTCTGCAATCTGGTCGCCAAACCGTCTCAGGTGACGGGAGTGCCGTATCCGGTCATGTGCCGGAGCGTCTTCGGGGTCCTCGGCGCCAACATTCCCGCCATCATCCGCGGATTGATCGCCGTCGCCTGGTACGGAATTCAGACATTCCTGGCGTCCGCCGCGCTGGACATCGTGCTGATCAAACTCTTTCCCAGCCTCGGAAAGTACGCCGTCGTCGGGGATTACGGCTTCCTGGGACTCTCGCTGCTCGGCTGGGCGAGCTTCCTGTTCCTGTGGGTGGTCCAGGCGGCAGTGTTCTGGCGCGGCATGGAGTCGATCCGCAAGTTCATCGACTTCTGCGGTCCCGCCGTCTACGTCGTGATGTTCCTGCTCTGCGGATACCTGATCTGGAAAGCAGGGTGGAGCGCGATCGACCTCAACCTCGGCGGTGTCGTTCACACGGGGTGGAGTTCGGTGCCCGTGATGCTCGGCGCGATCGCCCTGGTGGTGTCGTACTTCTCGGGTCCGATGCTCAACTTCGGTGACTTCTCGCGGTACGGGAAGTCGTACGGAGCAGTCAAGCGCGGCAACTTCCTCGGACTGCCCGTCAACTTCCTCGTCTTCTCCATTCTCGTCGTCGTCACGGCGTCGCTGACCGTACCGGTGTTCGGCGAACTGATCACCGACCCGGTCGAGACGGTGGCCCGTATCGACAGCACCTTCGCCATCGTGTTGGGCGCGTTGACGTTCACGATCGCCACGATCGGCATCAACATCGTCGCCAATTTCATCTCTCCGGCCTTCGACTTCTCCAACGTCGATCCGCAGCGCATCAGCTGGCGCGCCGGCGGCATGATCGCCGCGGTCGGGTCGGTGCTGATCACGCCGTGGAATCTCTACAACAACCCGGACGTCATCCACCTGACTCTTGAGACGCTGGGGGCGTTCATCGGACCACTGTTCGGCATCCTCATCGCCGACTACTACCTGGTCCGCAAGCAGAAGGTGACCGTGGACGAACTGTTCTCGATGGAGAAGACCGGACAGTACTGGTACTCCAAGGGATACAACCCCGCTGCCGTGTACGCCACCGTCGTCGGCGCCGTGGTCGCCATGTTCACGGTGCTGTTCAACGGCGCACTCGAGGGCATGGAGATCGCCGGCATGTCCACCGCGTCGAAGTACAGCTGGTTCATCGGCTGCGGTCTCGGATTCGTCGTCTACTACGTTCTCGCCACGAAGACGAGGCTCGCGGTCACCAACTTCGACGCACCCGTGTCGAGCTAGCATCACGACGTGCTCATCAAGGTCATCAACCCCAACACCACGTGGTCGATGACCGCCACGATCGAACAGTGTGCCCGGGCCGTCGTCGGCCCGGGCACACGCGTCGAGGCGGTCAGCCCGTCGATGGGACCGGCATCCATCGAAAGTCATTACGACGAGGCTCTGTCCGTCCCCGGAATTCTCGACGAGATAGCGAAAGGCGAGAAGGACGGAGTCGACGGATACGTCATCGCCTGCTTCGGTGACCCGGGGATGGATGCAGCGAGGGAGCACGCGAGCGGACCGGTCGTCGGAATCGCCGAGGCCGCCATGCATGCCGCCAGTTTTCTCGGGCGGGGCTTCAGCGTGGTCACCACGTTGGGGCGCACCGTCGGTCGCGCACAGGATCTGGCCGACCACTACGGATTCGCGCGGGCGTGCCGCGGGATTCATGCCTGCGAGATCGCCGTGCTGGACCTCGAGACCGATCCCGATGCCCTGAAGATCATCACCGAAGCGTGCCGTACGGCCGTCGAGGTCGACGGATCCGACGCGGTGGTCCTCGGATGCGCAGGGATGGCAGACCTGTGTCGGCACATCTCCGACGAGATCGGCGTCCCCGTCGTCGACGGCGTTTCCGCCGCAACGCTGTTCGTCCAGTCGCTGGTGACACTGGGACTGCGGACGTCCCGACGCGGCGAGTTCGCGCAGCCTCTCCCGAAGACGTACACCGGCCTACTGGCCGGGTTCACCACCGGCGAAGAGTGATCGCAGGAACAACTCCTGGACACCCGGTGCGCCCCGGGTCGTCCTCGGCGGCTGGGCATCGAGTCCCCGCACCTCGGTGTGGAGGTGCTCCATGGTGACGTCGAGACGGTTGGCGACCTCGGCCGCGTCCTGCAATTCGTCGCGGATCGACCGGGGCACCTCGCCGTCGTACTTGTAGAAGATCTTGTGCTCCAGGCTGGCCCAGAAATCCATGGCGACGGTACGAATCTGCAGTTCGACGTAGACGTGCTCGACCCGGTCGGACAGGAACACCGGGATCTCGACGGTCAGATGCAGGCTTCGGTACCCGTTGGGCTTCGGGTCGGCGATGTAGTCCTCGAAGTCGAGGATTCGGACGTCGTTCTGCGACGCCAGCATGTCCTTGACCCGGTAGGTGTCGGCAATGAAGCTGCAGGTGATCCGGACGCCGGCAATGTCGAACAGTCCCGCGCGTAGGGCGGGGAACGTCAGCGGGATGTTCTTGCGAACGGCCTTCTGCACCATGCTGCGCGGCGATTTCAGCCGCGACACCACGTGCTCGATCGGGCTGTAGGAGTGCAGATGCGTGAACTCTTCCTTCAGGATGTCGATCTTGGTGGTCAGCTCGTTCATGCCGAACTGGTACGACATCATGAACCGGGTGAAATCCTCACGCGCAGCAACGAGATCGGACAGTGCCGGCTCCGTTGCGCTCATCGTGCGCCCTCGGTGAGAACCTTCTGCATGCGTATCGACGAGGTCTCGTAGCCGAGCGATTCGTACAGCCGTCGGCCCGCCGTGTTGAATCCGAAGACGTTGAGCCCCAACACGGTTCCGCCGAACGCGGCGACCTCCTGCTCGGCCAGCAGCATGGCGGCACGGCCCAGACCCCGTCCGCGGTGGGGCTCGTCGATTGCGATGTCCCATACCCACCAGTCGGTGGTGTTGCCGAGAGACTGCGGACCGATCCACAGCGACCCGACGCGCTCGTCCCGTTCCATCACGTCGAACACGTGGTGGTGGGGAGCGGGTTCTCCGGCCGCGAAGTACGCCGTGAAACTCTGCTCCGCATTGTCGGTGGCCTGCTCGAGCGTCTCGCCGGAACGCACACGGTCAGCCCGGTACTCACTCTTGCTCTCCTCGATCCATGCGGGAAGGCGATCGGCGGCCATCGGGGCCAAGGACACGTCGGCGCGGTTCGGGCTGCTCACGGTTCCAGTGTCCCGGGTGGCCTCGCGACGCGCCGACGAGCGGTGCTCCGATGGTTGACGTGTCCACTTCCGGGTATTTACCCGGTTGTGAGCGCACTGTCACGCCGCCCGGAGCGGCCGTCCGGCGGACGCCCCGAGAGATCTCTCACCGCCGTCGCCGACGCGGCAGGCGGCCGCCTCACCTCTCCTGTCGAGTCCGCCACGGTGAACGATCTGTGTGACGACTCGCGCGCAGTCCAGCCGGGCGACCTGTACGTGGCGCTGCCCGGCGCGAGGTGGCACGGCCTGGACTTCGAGCAGGACGCCGTTCGAGCCGGAGCTGTCGCGGTGCTCAGCGATCGACCGGCGTCGTCGCTGCCCACCATCGTCGTGCCGAACCCGCGCGCCGTCGTCGGTCCGCTCGCGGCCTGGTTCCACGGCAGCCCGTCCACTGCGCTGACGATGTTCGGCGTGACCGGCACCAACGGTAAGACCAGCACGACGCACTTCCTGCACGCCGGGTTACGAGCAGCGGGAGTACACGCCGGGGTGATCTCCGGTGTCGCCGTCAGCGGCGGAGGCACGGACGAGACTCCCGTCCGCACGACTCCCGAGGCCACGGTGCTGCAGCGCACCCTGTCGACCTTCGTGCACAACGGATGCAGCGCGGCGGCGCTCGAGGTGTCCTCGCACGCCATCGCCCAGCATCGGATCGACGGAGTCGAGTTCGAGGTCGCAGCGTTCACCAACCTCGGACGCGACCACCTCGACTTCCACACCACGATGGAGGAGTACTACCGGACCAAGGCGTCACTGTTCGCGCCCGACCGCACCCGGCGTGCCGTGATCGGGATCGACGACGACCACGGACGCCGTCTCGCGTCGGAGTGCGCGTTGCCGTCGGTGACGTGTTCGACGCTCGACCCGGGTGCCGACTACTACGCCGACCGCATCGACTGCACCAGCCACCGGACCCGGTTCGTCGCCCGCACCCCGATCGCCGACATTCCGATGTCACTCCAGGTGCTGGGTCCGCACCAGGTGTCCAACGCTCTCGTCGCGCTGGCATCGCTCATCTCGGGCGGCGTCGACGCCCACCGCGCCGCGGCGGGGATCTCCGCGCTGCACAGCATTCCGGGTCGGTGCGAGGTCGTCGCGGCCGGCCAGGATTTCGCCGCCGTCGTCGACTACATGCACAACGTGTCCGGCCAGCACGCGATCCTCCCCTACCTCCGCAGCACGACGACGGGTCGGCTGGTGTTGGTCATCGGTGCGACCGGTGACCGCGACGTCGGCAAGCGGTTCGAGATCGGTGCGACCGCAGCCCGGTACGCCGACGACATCGTGGTGACCGACGAGAGTGCCAACGGTGAAGATCCCGCCGCGCTGCGCGCCGACGTCCTCCGCGGTGTGCGGTCGGTCGGCCGCGGGGTGCGAGTGGTCGAGGTCGCAGATCGTCGCACCGCCTTCGAGCATGCCGTGGCGTCGGCAGGCCACGGCGACACGGTGGTCGTCGCCGGCCGGGGCAGTGACACCTGGCAACACTTCGGCGGCACCTCGGTGTACTTCGACGACCGCGCCGAACTCCACGACGCCATCGTCGCGCTCACTCCGGCCACCCTGCGCTGAATCCGTCACCCTCGCGAGTACGTCCATATGGTCGTGGCGAGGACACCGGATCACGACACTATGGACGTACTCGCGGGGAGGGGTCAGGTGTCGCGCTGGAACCGCTCGTCGATACGTGCCAGCTTGTAGTAGGTCAGGGACCCGATCCAGACGACCACGAACGTGACGACGACCGCCTGTCCCGCGAGGTTGAGATCGATGGCGGCAATCAGGTCCCAGACACCGCCGGAGAGTCCGAACTCGTCGCCCAGCAAGGTCAGGATCTGCACACTGCCGATGACCAGTGCCACGAAGATCGACAGGCTCGTCATCGTGATGTTGTAGTAGATCTTGCGTACCGGGGTGACGAAGGCCCAGCCGTACGCCTTGGACATGAAGACGCCGTCGAGGGTGTCCATCGTGGACATACCCGCGGCGAAGAGGACCGGGAGCGCGATGATCGCCATCGGCGGCAGCCCGCCTGCGATGGCTGTCGTGCCCGCGACGGCGAGGAGGCCGACCTGGGTGGCGGTGTCGAACCCCAGACCGAACAGCAGGCCCAGCGGGTACATCTGCCACGAGTGGTCGATCATCGTGTCGTAACGACCCCGGAAGATGCGGTTCATCAGGCCGCGCTTGGCCAGCAGGTGGTCCAGCGTCTCCGTGGAGATCTGCCCCGATCTCGCTGTGCGCCACACCTTCACGATGCCGAGGAGCACCGCGATGTTCAGCGCGGCGACGACATACAGGAACGTCCCGGACACGAGCGTTCCGATGATGCCGCCCGTTCCCGCGAACGCCTCCTGGAACGCGGTCGCACGGGACGCCGCGAACGCGATGGCCGCGACGAAGACGAAGACGACCGTCGAGTGCCCGAGGGAGAAGAACAGCCCCACCGCCAGAGGGCGCTTGCCCTTCTGCAGCAGGAAGCGCGTCGTGTCGTCGATCGCGGCGATGTGGTCGGCGTCGAACGCGTGGCGCATGCCGAGCGTGTAGGCCAGCGCCCCGGCGCCCGCGTAGACCACGGCACCGTCGGAACCGGTCAGTCCGTGGATCGTCGGGATGGAGTCGTAATGGAGGAAGAAGCCCCAGCCGATCACGTGCAGAAGAACCAGCACGCTCGCCATACCCAGCAGGCGGGGGATCTCGTCGCGCGTGAAGCGTGCACGGCCCGTCACGTCACCTACCGCAAGGTCCGTATCCACCGGCCCGATACTTCCCTATCCGGGCACCGTTCGCCGAGTGGGGTCAGGCGGGTCGGTCCGACCGCAGGGTCGTCGTCACGACGGCGCCGAGAGCCAGCGCCACGACGGCCGAGCCGTACACGGTGGCCGTGACGAGCAGGCCCGCGGAATGGATGGCGACACCCGCGACGATCGCGGGCACGCTGAAGGCGAGGTAGCTCAGGACCAGCGTCGTGGCGAAGACGCTGCCCCGATGCTCTGCGGGCGCGATCAGTCCGATGATGCTCATGGCGCCGAGGAACGTCGCGCCCCACCCGAAGCCGGACACCGAGGTTCCGACGAAGTACAGCGGCGCGGACGCGATGTGCAGTCCGATCACGTTGAGGACGATGCCGACGGCGAGGGTCGACGCTCCGGCGATCATCGCCGTCCGAGGGCGCAGCCGGCGTGCCGACGCGGCGCCGAGTGCTCCGGCGGTGAACATGGCGAAGATGTCCAACCCACCCACGACCGCGCCGCGGAACCCGAAGACGGACCCCATGATGGACGGCCCCAGCGACAGGTGGAAGCCACCGAGCGACCACGTGGCCACCAGCGCGGGAATCACCGGCCAGAACCGCGAGCGGATCGAGACGGGCAGTCCGACGCGGGGAGTCAACACCCGCACGACGTGTCGACGATCGGTGAAGCCGGATCGGACAGCGGACTCGGGGACGGCGACGATCAGCGCCGTCAGCACCAGGATCGCCGCGCCGATGAGCACGTACACCAGCGTCGTCGGTGCCGGGGCGAACTGCACCAGCAGTCCGGCGCCGATGCCGCCCGCACCCAGACCGAAGGCCGGGGCGACCGAGCTGACGAGCGGGCCGAGCGTGTCCGTCGGCTGCAGATCGATGATGGCGGCGGTGAGCGCGCCCATGGCCGCACCCGCAGCGAGACCCTGCACGATCCGTGCGGCGATGAGCCATCCCACGCCGTCGGCGACGACGAAGACGACCTGGCTGGCGACGAGCAGCAGCAACGACGCGACCACGACGGGCTTGCGACCCAGATGATCCGACAGCGATCCCACCGTGAGCAACGCGGCCAGCAGCGCGAACACATACACCGCGAAGACGATGGTCAACGTGGAGGCGCCGAAACCCCACTGCGCCTGGTAGACGGGGTAGAGAGGGGACGGAGCCGCGGACGACGCCATCACGGCGAAGAAGACGATCGCGACGACCCAGAAGCCGCGTGTCCTGGTCATCCATCGAGGTCCGACCGTGCCGACGTCGGCCTTGTCGACCACTGCTTCGTCACGCACCGTCATCGAGAATCCCTTCCGTGGCGGCACCCCGACGCAGTCGTTTGCTCGGGTAACCGTCGGGGTCAACCGGCCGGACCCCGTCCTGATTCCCGACGCGGTCAGATTCCTGCGGGCGCGAGCAGTGCGCGGCCGGCGGCGAATCGCAGCGCGCTCTCGGGGAGGGCGCCGGGGCGCCCGGACAGAGTCACCGACAGCGACCCTGACCCTTCGTGCTGTGTGTCGACCTCGTCGAGCCGGCGGAGCGTCTGCGCGGCGACGGCCTCGGCGCTGTCGAACATGCGGACCGACGGGTCGAGCGATGCCATGATCTGGTCGGCGACCAGCGGATAGTGGGTGCACCCCAGCACGATGGCCTGGACGTCGTCCGGGGTGCGCTCGGCGGCCGAGGCGATGGACGCGCTGATCGCATCGAGATCACCGCGGTCGATGGCGTCGGCGAGACCGTGGCAGGCGATCGCCGCGACGGATGCGGATCCGGCGAACTCCTGCACCAACCGCGCCTGGTACGCGGAGGCCGTCGTGGCGGCCGTCGCCCAGATGGCGATCGAGTCATGATCGCGTGCAGCGGGTTTGACCGCGGGAACGGTGCCGATCACGGGTACCGACCCCAACGCTGCACGGGTCCCGTCGAGCGCGATGACGCTGGCCGTGTTGCACGGCAGCACCACGACGTCCGCACCCTCCGCGACGGCCCGCACGGCCGTCTCCACGACTCGCGCCAGCGTCCACTGGGCGGGCTTGGGCCCCCACGGTGCGTTGTCCGGGTCGAGGTAGAGGTGCAGATCGAGACCCGGACGCAGACGACGCAGGTGCGCTGCCGTGGGCAGCGACCCCAGCCCCGAGTCGATCAGTGCGACGTTCACGGCCCTCAATCTACCGGTCCCGTCGCACCGGAACGGCGCAGGTGAGCGCGGCGCGCGCGCAGCGCGCAGACTGTATCGATGACCGCACCGCTCGAACCCGAACAGGCCGACCTGATCGCTGCGGCCGTCCTCGAGGTTCCCGGTGTCGCGGGACTGCACGCAGGCATCTTCGGCGAAGCCGTGACAGTGCTACCCGGCCGCCGTATCGACGGCGTCGTCGTCGGTCACGAGTCGTGCTCGGTGCACATCATCGTGCGCTACCCCGGAAATCCCGATGCCGTGGCACTCGCGGTCCAGGAACACCTTGCCCGCACGGTCCGCACACCCGTCGTCGTGACGGTGGAGGACCTCACCGTCGATTGACTGGAACCTCTCCAACTCGGGTTGCTGCACAGCAGCTTTCACGACCAGGGTTGATCCGATGCGCCGAACGGGATCGGCGCATCGGACGAGAGGACACTCATGATCATCGGGTCCGTAGGCCGCATCGTCGGCTCTGCACTCACCGTCGTCGCGACGTCGGCGGTGATGCTCGCGCCGACCGCCACCGCTGCTCCGCCGGGCGCTCCGCCCATCGCGCAGGCACGCGCACAGGGCGTGGGAGCGACGGTCACCGTGTCGGGGACGATCACGACGCCGCCGGGCGCGTTCGAGTCCAGCTTCTTCGACGTCGGGTTCGCCGTCGAGGACCGGACGGCCGGCATCTACATCAGCGCCGCCGAGAGATCGACCCTCGGCATCGGAACAGCCGTCACCGTGACGGGGACGCTCGCCGATCAATCCGGGTTGCTCGTGGTGAAGCCCACCGCGATCACACCGATCGGGCCGGCCGATCCGGTGGCCCCGCGACACGTCGTCACGCGGGTGATCGGGGAGTCGACCGAGTCGTCACTGGTCACCACGGTCGGTCGGGTGACCTCCCCGGTCCTCGACGACCTGCCGTTCGGTCGGAAGTTCACCATCGCCGACCAGAGCGGTGAGACCACCGTCTACATCAACACGCAGACAGGTATCGACACGTCCGCCGTGCGAGTGGGGTCGGTGGTCCAGGTGACGGGCATGAGCAGCCAGTACGAGGACCACTACGAGATCGACGCCCGGTTCCCGGCGGATCTCGTCGTCCAGACCTGACAGCCGAAACGCCGAACGGCGCCCACCCGCGAGGGTGAGCGCCGTTCGGTGTGTGGAGCAGGTGTTACTTGTTGATCTTCGTGACGCGTCCGGCGCCGACGGTACGTCCACCCTCACGGATGGCGAACCGCAGGCCCTCGTCCATGGCGACCGGCTGGATCAGCTTGACGGACATCTCGGTGTTGTCACCGGGCATGACCATCTCGGTGCCCTCGGGAAGGGTCACGACGCCCGTCACGTCCGTGGTACGGAAGTAGAACTGCGGGCGGTAGTTGTTGAAGAACGGGGTGTGGCGACCGCCCTCGTCCTTCGACAGGATGTATGCCTGGCCCTCGAACTCCGTGTGGGGAGTCGTGGTTCCGGGCTTGACGACGACCTGTCCACGCTCGACATCTTCGCGCTTGATGCCGCGGACGAGGAGGCCGACGTTGTCGCCCGCCTGGCCCGAGTCGAGCAGCTTGCGGAACATCTCGATACCGGTGACGGTGGTCTTGGTCGACTTCTCCTTGATGCCCACGATCTCGACATCTTCGTTGACGTTGACCGAGCCGCGCTCGATACGACCGGTGACGACGGTGCCACGACCGGTGATGGTGAAGACGTCCTCGACGGGCATGAGGAAGGGCTTCTCGGTCTCACGGACGGGGTCCGGAACCGAGTCGTCCACTGCCTGCATGAGCTCGAGAACCGACTCGCCCCACTTCTCGTCGCCCTCGAGGGCCTTGAGTGCGGAGACCTTGATGACGGGAGCGTCCTCGTCGAACTCCTGTGCGGCGAGGAGCTCGCGAACCTCCATCTCGACGAGCTCGATGATCTCGTCGTCGTCGACCATGTCGGCCTTGTTCAGTGCAACCAGGATGTACGGCACGCCGACCTGGCGAGCGAGCAGGACATGCTCGCGCGTCTGGGGCATGGGGCCGTCGGTTGCTGCGACGACGAGGATCGCGCCGTCCATCTGTGCCGCGCCGGTGATCATGTTCTTGATGTAGTCGGCGTGACCGGGAGCATCGACGTGTGCGTAGTGACGCTTCTCGGTCTGGTACTCGACGTGGGAGATGTTGATCGTGATACCACGAGCCTTCTCCTCCGGAGCCTTGTCGATCTGGTCGAAGGCCGACGCCTCGTTCAGGTCCGGGAACTTGTCGTGCAGAACCTTGGTGATTGCAGCCGTCAGTGTCGTCTTACCGTGGTCAACGTGACCGATGGTGCCGATGTTGACGTGCGGCTTGGTCCGATCGAACTTCGCCTTGGCCACTGTGTCCTCCTGGACTGTTATTGCCTGCGTTATGCAGCATTACGGATGTACTTACGGGTGGTGCGGTGTGACGAGTGGTACCTGGTCCAGCTTCGGAGACTTATTCTCCGGTGGCCTTCGCGATGATCTCCTTCGAGACGTTCGAGGGAACCTCTGCGTAGGAATCGAAGACCATGGAGTAGTTCGCGCGACCCTGGGTGCGAGACCGCAGGTCACCGATGTAACCGAACATCTCCGACAGCGGAACCAGCGCCTTCACGACACGGGCACCACTGCGTTCCTCCATGGCCTGGATCTGGCCACGGCGGGAGTTCACGTCGCCGATCACGTCGCCCATGTACTCCTCGGGCGTGATCACCTCGACAGCCATGAGGGGCTCGAGGATGACCGGACCGGCCTTACGGGCAGCTTCCTTGAAGGCCTGCGAGCCCGCGATCTTGAACGCCATTTCCGACGAGTCGACATCGTGGTACGCACCGTCGAGAAGCGAGAGCTTGACGTTCACCAGCGGGTAGCCGGCGAGAACGCCGTACTGCATGGCATCCTGCGCGCCGGCATCCACGGACGGGATGTACTCGCGCGGGATACGACCGCCGGAGACCTTGTTCTCGAACTCGTAGGTCGCGCCGTCCTCGCCGATGAAGGGCTCGAGGGCGATGATGACCTTCGCGAACTGACCGGAGCCACCCGTCTGCTTCTTGTGGGTGAATTCCTGCTTCTCGACCGTCTTGGTGATGGTCTCGCGGTAGGCCACCTGCGGCTTGCCGACGTTGGCCTCGACCTTGAACTCGCGACGCATGCGGTCCACGAGGATGTCGAGGTGGAGCTCGCCCATGCCGCCGATGACGGTCTGGCCGGTCTCCTCGTCGAGCTTGACCGAGAACGTGGGATCCTCTTCGGCCAGCTTCTGGATCGCCGTGCCGAGCTTCTCCTGGTCGGACTTGGTCTTCGGCTCGATCGACACCTGGATGACCGGGTCCGGGAACGTCATCGACTCGAGAATGATCTGGTTCTGCGGATCGCAGAGCGTGTCACCCGTCGTCGTGTCCTTCAGACCGATCACGGCGTAGATGTGGCCGGCGCTCGCGGTCGCGACCGGGTTCTCCTTGTTGGAGTGCATCTGGAAGAGCTTGCCCAGACGTTCCTTCTTGCCCTTGGTCGAGTTGATGACCTGCGAGCCGGAGTCGACCTTGCCCGAGTACACGCGCACGTACGTCAGCTTGCCGAAGAACGGGTGCGTAGCGATCTTGAAGGCCAGAGCCGCGAAGGGCTCGTCCGCCGACGGGAGACGCTTGATCTCCTTCTCCTCGTCGCCGACGGCGTGACCGATGGTCTCGGCGACGTCGAGCGGGGACGGGAGGTAGTCGATGACCGCGTCGAGCATGGGCTGGACGCCCTTGTTCTTGAACGCGGAGCCACACAGGATCGGGTACAGCTCGGAGTTGACCGTCATCTTGCGGATGGCCGTCTTGACCTCGTCGATGGTCAGCTCGTCACCACTGAAGTGCTTCTCCAGCAGTGCCTCGTCCGACTCGGCGACGGTCTCGAGCAGCTCGGTGCGGTACTGCTCTGCCCGCTCCTTGAGCTCCTCGGGGATCTCGACGGTCTCGTAGGTCTCGCCGAGCTTGGTCTCTCCGCGCCAGACCTTCGCGTTCATCTCGATCAGGTCGACGATGCCCTCGAAGCTGTCCTCGGCACCGATCGGCAACTGGATGACCAACGGCTTGGCGCCGAGGCGATCCTTGATGGTCTGCACGGTGAAGTAGAAGTCCGCACCGAGCTTGTCCATCTTGTTGACGAAACAGATGCGCGGCACGTCGTACTTGTCGGCCTGACGCCACACCTGCTCGGACTGGGGCTCGACGCCCTCCTTGCCGTCGAACACCGCGACAGCGCCGTCGAGGACGCGGAGCGAACGCTCCACCTCGACGGTGAAGTCGACGTGCCCGGGGGTGTCGATGATGTTGATCTGGTTGTCGTTCCAGAAGCACGTCGTGGCAGCAGACGTGATGGTGATGCCACGCTCCTGCTCCTGCTCCATCCAGTCCATGGTGGCTGCGCCGTCGTGGACCTCACCGATCTTGTAGGAGATACCGGTGTAGAAGAGGATGCGCTCGGTAGTGGTGGTCTTACCGGCATCGATGTGGGCCATGATGCCGATGTTGCGGACCTTGTTCAGGTCGGTCAGCACGTCCTGTGCCACGAATTCATCCCGCCTTGGTGTTGAGAGAAGTGAGTCGAAGTGTCAACGCTCGGGAGGCGTCGGATGTTTCCCGACGCCCCCGAAACGCGATCACCAGCGGTAGTGCGCGAATGCCTTGTTGGCTTCCGCCATCTTGTGCGTGTCCTCGCGACGCTTGACTGCTGCGCCGAGACCGTTGCTGGCATCGAGGAGTTCGTTGGCCAGGCGCTCGACCATCGTCTTCTCGCGACGAGCGCGGGAGAACGACACGAGCCAGCGCAGAGCCAGCGTGGTGGAGCGGCCCGGACGAACCTCGACCGGGACCTGGTAGGTGGCGCCACCGACACGACGGCTGCGGACCTCGAGGGCCGGCTTGACGTTGTCCAGTGCGCGCTTGAGCGTGACGACGGGATCGGTGCCCGTCTTCTCGCGTGCCTGCTCGAGAGCCTGGTACACGATGCGCTCTGCGGTGGACTTCTTGCCGTCCATCAGGATCTTGTTGACGAGCTGCGTGACCAGCGGGGACCCGTAGACGGGATCGTTGATCAGCGGGCGCTTGGGTGCTGGGCCTTTACGTGGCATGTCAGCTCTTCTCCTTCTTGGCGCCGTACTTGCTGCGAGCCTGCTTGCGAGCCTTGACGCCCTGCGTGTCGAGCGAGCCACGGATGATCTTGTAACGCACACCCGGGAGGTCCTTCACACGACCACCGCGAACGAGCACCATCGAGTGCTCCTGCAGGTTGTGACCCTCACCGGGGATGTAGGCCGTGACCTCCACCGAGGTGGTCAGGCGGACGCGCGCGACCTTACGGAGAGCGGAGTTCGGCTTCTTCGGGGTGGTGGTGTACACGCGAGTGCACACACCACGGCGCTGCGGACTGCCCTTGAGGGCAGCGGTCTTCAGCTTCGCGACCTTGTCGGTGCGACCCTTGCGGACCAGCTGGTTGATTGTTGGCATGAACCGGCTTTCTTCGTGTCGAGAAACAGGGATCTAGCAGTTGGGGCAAGAGAACACTGCCCCTCACCCAGTAGTGCTTCCGCGGGATCGTGCACCCCGCGGTCGGGTGTGTCGCATACCCCCACACGGCAGCCGTTGTTGCTTGCTCGATAGGAACACGAGCACGGCTGTACCTCGCATAGGCACACAGACGTACCGGCTAGGCCGGGCACGACCTGTAACGGTACCCGGCGGCGCGCCTGATGGTCAAAACGACTCGGCATCGGGTAACGCGTGCGCGCTGTCGACAGTACGAACTCTCAGGCCGACAGGTTGAGCGAGAGCTGCATCAACTTCGTCGCCGCCTGGCACGGATCGGTGGGATTCCCGGGCCGGTACTGCACCCACCAGCCGATGACCCCGGAATTCGGCGACTGCGCCGCCACGCCGCACGACGCCGGGTCGTCCGGTTGACGGATCTCGAGGGCCTTCCGCGAGGACACCTCGACGTCGGTCACCGTCCACCCCATCCGCTCGTTGGCGTCCTTCTCCGCGGCCAGCGATCCGGTCTCGAACCAGTCGAAGGTCACCTTCACCGCGCCGCCCGGGCCGGTCAGGTCCCACCGGCAGATGGCGCCGATGAACCCTTGGTCGATCGCGTCGCCGCCGACCACGTCGGCGATCTGCTCCGGCGTGACCGTGTTGCACTCCTCGAGCAGTGACTGGAACTCGCCGCCGTCGGTATCGATCCCCTCGGCCACCGCACGACCCTCGATGGTGGTGCCGCATGCACTCAGCACCAGCGCGGCGCCGGCCAGCATCGGTACGACTTTCCTCACTGCGCACGCTCCGCAACCGTCTCGAGCAGGCCCCGTGCGACAGCGCACGGATCGGCCGTCGGCACACTGTCCGCGTACATGACGGAGAAGTGCACGAAGTCGTCTCCGTACTGCAGCCCGTTCTCGCACAGATAGGTCTCGCCCGTCGCGTTCTCCGACCTGGCCTCGAACCCGGGCTTGCCGTCGATCTCGATGTCCTCGGCCGGGCGCCCGATGAGCTCGGAGCCCATGCGCTCGCGTCCGATGGGACTGCCGCGGTACCAGGAGAAGCTGACGGACGGACCCGTCGGACCTGACGTCTCCCACTCGCATCCCACCGAATTACGGGTCACGACAGCAAAAGCCGGCACGGCGAACGCGGCGAGCACCTCGTCGTCGGTGAGGCCGCCGCACACTCCGAAGAACGGGCCGGGACCTTCCGACGCGGTGGTGGCCGGGGTGTCGGACGTCGTGTCTCCCGACGCTCCCGAGCAGCCTGCGAGAGCGACCACCGCACCCGCGATCGCAACTGCGAGGCGGGCGGAGGTCATGGCTGCGACTCTATCCGAGAGGGGATCCGGTCAGGGGGCGTCGACGGACAGGGAGGCGTCGAGAACCGATGCCCACACCTTGACGATCTCGCCGCGGCGACGGGAGTCGTCGCTGAGCACGTCGGCGAGGCCGAGCCCGCGCGCCAGGTCCAGAGTGGCCTGCACCAGCCTGTGGGTGCGGGGGTCGCTGTCGTCGGCGCCGAGGTGGTCGACCGCCGTGCGGTGCGCGACGCGACCGAACTTCTCCTCCAGCGGGAGGACACGGGCTCGCATCTCCGGATCCGCGGCGGCCGCGGTCCACACCTGCAGCGCGGCCCGGAAGATCGGGCTCGTGTAGTAGTCCACCAACCGCGTGACGACGGCCTCGGTGCGGCCGGGCCCCTGCGGCAACGCCACCGCTTCGGCCCGCGCCTGGGCCATGCGGGTGTCGAACATGTACTCCAGCGCCGCGGTGATCAGATCTTCCCGCGTCGGGAAGTGGTGCTGGGTCGCGCCGCGGGAGACCCCGGCACGCTCGGCCACCACGGCCACCGTGGTGGCACTCCACCCGTCCTGTGCGAGCGCGTCGATGGTCGACTCGAGCAGCTTGAGCCTGGTCGCCCGGCTGCGGTCCTGCTTCGGACCGCGTGCGTCACTCGTCCGTCGGCTGGCGGGAAGTGTCGACACTGCGAGTCTCACGATCCTTCCGCGCGGGGCGCCGCCCACGCGGGCGGACGTTTCTGGAGAAAGGCCATCATCCCCTCTCGCGCCTCGTCGGATGCGAACAGCCCGGCCGACTGCTCCGCGAGGCGGTCGGCGTGGAGATCGAAATCGGCGAGCATCGACGCGGTGGTGAGCCGCTTCGACTCCGCCAGACCCTGCGGCGACGACGGACGGATTGCGTCGAGAAGCTCGGCCAAGGTCACCGACGTATCGGCCGCCGCCTCGGTGATCAGCCCGATGGCCTCCGCCTCGTGCGGACCGAACGTCTCGGCCGTGACGAAGTAGCGACTCGCCGCGCGCGAGGTCATCCGCGGAAGCAGGGTGAGCGAGACGATCGACGGTGCGAGACCGAGGCGCGCCTCGGTCAACGCGAACGTGCTCTTCGGTCCGGCGACCACCAGATCGCACGCGCCGACGAGCCCCATGCCGCCGGCGCGCACGTGGCCGTCGATCTTCGCGATCACCGGCTTCGGCGTCTCGAGGACGGCTCTCATCACGGTGACCATGAGACCGGTCTGCGACTCGATCGATGAACCGGTCTCACTCAGATCGGCTCCCGCACAGAAGGTTCCGCCGGTGTGCGTGACGACGACGGCTCGGACGCCGGGATCCGCCCCCGCCTCCCTCAACCCGTCGGTGAGTTCGGTGACCAAGGCCGTCGACAGGGCGTTGCGGTTGCGCGGAGTGTCGAGAGTCAGTGTGGTGACGGCGTCCACCGTCTGCGCATCCACCGCCATCAGTAGCTCTTCGGCAGGCCCAGCGAGTGCTGGGAGACGAAGTTGAGGATCATCTCTCGACTGACCGGGGCGACACGGGCGATGCGCGCCGCGCCCAGCATCGACGCCAGGCCGTACTCCTCGGTGAGGCCTGCGCCGCCGTGCGTCTGGATCGCCTGGTCGATGGCCTTGATGCTGGCCTCGGCGGCGGCGTACTTGGCCATGTTGGCGGCCTCGGCGGCACCGAAGTCGTCGCCGCTGTCGTAGAGCGCCGCGGCCTTCTGCATCATCAGCTTGGCCAGTTCGAGTTCGATCTTGCACTGCGCGAGCGGGTGGGCGATGCCCTGGTGCGCACCGATCGGGCTCTTCCACACCGTGCGCTCGTTGGCGTACTTCACGGCGGCGTCGAGTGCGTAACGGCCCATGCCGACGGCCATCGCCGCACCGAGGATGCGCTCGGGGTTCAGGCCGGCGAACAGCTGCATCAGCGCCGCGTCGGGCTCACCGACCAGAGCGTCGGCGGGCAACCGGACGTCGTCGAGGAAGAGCGTGAACTGGTGGTCGGGCTCGATGATGTCCATGCGCATCTGCGTCTTGTTCAGCCCCGGCGCGTCGGTCGGGACGATGAACAGCGCGGGCTTGAGCTTGCCGGTCTTGGAGTCCTCGGTGCGCGAGACGATCAACACCGCGTCGGCCTGGTCCACACCGGAGATGTAGATCTTGCTTCCGCGCAGGATCCAGTCGTCGCCGTCGCGACGCGCGGTGGTGGTGATCTGGTGGGAGTTGGATCCGGCGTCGGGCTCGGTGATGCCGAAGGCCATGATCGCGGAGCCGTCCGACAAGCGTGGCAACCACGACTGCTTCTGATCGGCCGTGCCGTACTTGGCGATGATCGTGCCGCAGATGGCCGGGCTGACGACGACGAGCAGCAGACCTGCACCGAAGGACGACATCTCCTCCTGCACGAGCGCGAGCTCGTAGATGCCGGCACCGCCGCCGCCGTACTCCTCGGGGAGATTGACACCCAGGAAGCCGAGCTTGCCGGCCTCGTGCCACAGCTCGGTGAGGGCTTCGCCCTTGCGCGCCTTGGGCAGGACGTAGTCGATGTAGTTGTGACGCTTGCCCAGCCCGGCAACCGCGGCACGGAGGCTCTTCTGCTCGTCGGTCTCGATGAAGCTCATGACTCGTTCTCCTCTGGTTGAGCGTCGCTCACGACTGCGAGCACCGCATCGACTTCCACCTGCTGTCCCACCGTGACGTTCAGTTCCGTCACCACACCTGCTGCCGGGGCCGTGATCGTGTGTTCCATCTTCATGGCCTCGAGCCACAGCAGGGGCTGCCCCGCCGTGACCGTGTCGCCGACGGCCGCACCGACACGCACGACGCTGCCGGGCATGGGCGCCAACAGCGACCCTGCCGCGACGATCTCGCTCGGATCGACGAACGTCGGCGCCCGCTCGAGCCGCACCGGCCCCAGCGAGGAATCGACGAACACGTCGCCTCCGTACGCGGCGACGTCGAACGTGCGGCGCACCCCGTCCGCCACCAGCACCACGTGATCGGCGCTCGACTCCA
The DNA here is from genome assembly GCF_001426185.1 of Rhodococcus sp. Leaf247. GTDB lineage: Bacteria > Actinomycetota > Actinomycetes > Mycobacteriales > Mycobacteriaceae > Rhodococcoides. Next base: position 528,352 of record NZ_LMRP01000002.1, read on the forward strand.
CCAGCTCGCAGCCCGCGAGGTCGGTGACCAGGCCGGTGCGGGCCAGTCGGTACTCGGCGACGATCTCGGTCCCGTTCACGGTGTAGGCCTTCCGCTGCGGTACCGACGGCATGTTGCGCCAGCCGCTGGGAAGCGACCGGCCGACAGGTGCGCTCGCGCGTGCTCCTGCGGCGTCGGCCAGGGCGGCCGCGAGCGCGGACAGTCGCACTCCGCGCTCGTCCACGAGAGGTTCGGCCAGGACGGCCAGATCGTGGGTCGCGAAGAACGCGGTGTCGGTGTCGCCCGCCAGGAACGCCGGATGCCGCAGCACCGTCACGAGGAGGTCCCGGTTCGTGCGGACACCGTGGATCCGAGCGCGTGACAACGCCTTCGACAGGATGGAAGCCGCCTGCTCGCGCGTCGGCGCGAACGAGATCACCTTGGCCAGCATGGGGTCGTAGTGCGTTCCGACGACGCTGCCGCTCACGATGCCCGAGTCGACCCGCATGCCGGTGCGGTCCAGCACCTCGAACTCCGCGGCGGAACCGAAGTCCACGTGATGGACGATGCCGCTCTGCGGTTGCCAGTCCTTGGACGGATCCTCGGCATAGAGGCGGACCTCGATCGAGTGACCGCGGGACTCCGGCTGCTCGGTGGGCAGGGCACCCCCGGATGCGACGTGGATCTGCAGGGCGACGAGGTCGAGCCCAGTGGTGCACTCGGTGACCGGGTGCTCCACCTGCAGGCGGGTGTTCATCTCGAGGAAGTAGAAGTTGCCTCGATCGTCGCTGAGGAATTCGACTGTTCCGGCGCCCTCGTAGTCGAGTGCCTCGGTGGCCAGGCGCGCGGCGTCGAACAGCTTCTCGCGCATGCCCGGCACCCGCTCGACGAGGGGTGACGGAGCTTCCTCGACGACCTTCTGGTGACGACGCTGGATCGAGCACTCACGCTCTCCCACCGCCCACACCGTTCCGTGTCGGTCGGCCATGACCTGAACCTCGATGTGTCGGCCCGTCTCGAGGTACCGCTCACAGAACACGGTGGCATCGCCGAAGGCGGACAACGCTTCCCGCGACGCCGCATCGATCTCGTCCTGCAGCGACGCCAGCTCGCGCACCACGCGCATGCCCCGGCCGCCGCCGCCCGCGGAGGCCTTGACCAGCACCGGCAGGTCGTCGGCGGTCACGGTCTCGGGGTCGAGGCGGTCGAGCACCGGGACGCCGGCCCTCTGCATCATGATCTTGGACTCGACCTTGGAGCCCATCATCTCGATGGCCTTCACCGGCGGACCGATCCATGTCAGACCCGCGTCCATGACGGCTCTCGCGAATCCTGCGTTCTCGGAGAGGAATCCGTAGCCGGGGTGGATGGCATCGGCGCCGGCGCGCTGCGCAGCCTCGATGACCAGGTCGCCCCGCAGGTACGTCTCCGACGACGCGGACCCCGGTAGCCGGACGGCGACGTCGGCGTCGGCGACGTGCGGTGACGCGGAGTCCGGATCGGAGAACACGGCGACCGTGTCGATGCCCTCGGCGCGGCAGGTGGTGAAGACGCGGCGGGCGATCTCGCCGCGGTTGGCGACGAGTACTGACGAAATGGTCATGACGTCACATCCGGAAGACACCGAAGTTGGCGGTGCCTTCGATCGGGGCGGAAGCGATGGCCGACAGGCACATCCCCACCACCGTGCGGGTATCTCGGGGGTCGATGACGCCGTCGTCGTAGAGACGCCCGGACAGGAACATGGGCACCGACTCGGCCTCGATCTGGTGCTCGATCATCGCGCGCATCCCGGCGTCGGCTTCCTCGTCGAACGCCTGTCCGCGAGCCTCGGCGGAGGCGCGGGAGACGATGGAGATGACACCGGCGAGTTGAGCCCCGCCCATGACCGCCGACTTGGCACTGGGCCACGCGAACAGGAAGCGCGGATCGAATGCTCGACCGCACATGCCGTAGTGACCGGCGCCGTAGGAGGCACCGAGGAGAACGGAGATGTGCGGGACGGTGGAGTTGGAGACGGCGTTGATCATCATCGCTCCGTGCTTGATCATTCCACCCTCCTCGTACTCCTTGCCCACCATGTAGCCGGTGGTGTTGTGCAGGAACAACAGTGGGGTGTTCGAGCGGTTGGCCAGCTGGATGAACTGCGTCGCCTTCTGCGATTCCTCGCTGAAGAGCACCCCGCGGGCGTTGGCCAGGATGCCGACCGGGTAGCCGTGCAACTCGGCCCACCCGGTGACCAGCGACGATCCGTAGAGGGGCTTGAACTCGTCGAAGTCGCTGTCGTCGACGATGCGCGCGATGACGTCGCGCGGGTCGAACGGCACCTTCAGATCCGCGGGCACGATGCCGAGGAGCTCCTCCTCGGAGTAGCGCGGCGGCAACACCTCCGCGCGCGGCGCCGGACCCTGCTTGCGCCAGTTCAAGCGAGACACGATGTTCCGACCGATGCGGATGGCGTCGCGTTCGTCGACCGCGAGGTGATCCGCCAGACCGGACGTGCGAGCGTGCATCCGCGCGCCGCCGAGGGACTCGTCGTCGGTCTCCTCGCCTGTGGCCATCTTGACCAGCGGCGGACCGGCCAGGAACACCTTCGAGCGTTCCTCGATCATGACGACGTGGTCGGACATGCCGGGAATGTAGGCACCGCCGGCCGTGGAGTTGCCGAACACCAACGCGACGGTGGGAATGCCTGCCGCCGACAGACGTGTGAGGTCGCGGAAGATGCGGCCGCCCGGGATGAAGACTTCCTTCTGGGTCGGCAGATCGGCGCCGCCCGACTCGACCAGCGAGATGACGGGGAGCCGGTTCTGCATCGCGATGTCGTTCGCGCGCAGTGTCTTACGAAGGGTCCACGGGTTGGACGTGCCGCCGCGGACGGTAGGATCGTTGGCGACGATCAGGCATTCGACGCCGCTGACGGTCCCGATACCGGTGACGACACTGGCACCGACCGGGAAGTCGGTACCCCATGCCGCGAGGGGACACAGTTCGAGGAACGGGGAGTCCGCGTCGACAAGAAGCTCGATGCGCTCGCGGGCCGTCATCTTGCCGCGTCCGCGGTGACGGGCGACGTACTTCTCGCCGCCGCCGCCGAGTGCCTTCGCGTGCTCGGCCTCCACCTCGGTGAGCTTGGACGTCATCGTCTCGGCGGCGGATGCGTAGGCGTCACCGACCGTGTCGAGACGTGAGACGAGTGTCGTCATGCGGTGTACCCCAACCTCTTCGCGGCCAACGACGTCAAGATCTCGGTGGTACCTCCGCCGATGCCGAGGATGCGCATGTCGCGGTACTGACGTTCGACCTCGGTCTCCGCCATGTACCCGAGACCGCCGAACAACTGCACAGCCTGCGACGCCACCCATTCACCGGCTTCGACGGCGGTGTTCTTGGCGAAGCACACCTCGGCGATGCAGTCGTCGCCCTCCTCGACGTACCGGTCGACCAGGGCATGGGTGTAGGTCCGCGCGACGTCCACCTTGCGATGCATCTCGCTGAGAGTGTTCTGCACTGCCTGTCGTGCGATCAGCGGCTTCCCGAAGGTCGACCGTTCCCGTGTCCACGCGACGGTGAGGTCCAGGCAGCGCTGCGCGGAGGCGTAGGCCTGCGCCGCGAGACCGGCACGCTCGGACACGAAGGCCTGCGCGATCTGGGCGAAGCCGGAATTCTCTGCGCCGACCAGGTTCTCGACCGGAACTCGTACGTCGGTGTACGACAGCTCGGCGGTGTCCGATGCCCGCCACCCCATCTTGTCGAGCTTGCGGGACACCTCGAATCCCGGTGTGTCCCTCTCGACGACGAGCAGCGAGACGCCGGCGGCGCCGTCTCCCCCGGTCCGCACGGCGGTGACGACGAAGTCCGCCCGGCAGCCCGAGGTGATGTACGTCTTGGATCCGTTGACGACGTAGTGGTCACCGTCGCGGACCGCACGGGTGCGCAGATGTCCCACGTCGGATCCGCCGCCCGGCTCGGTGATGGCGAGCGAGCCGATCAACTCGCCCTCGATCGTCGGGGTGACCCACTTCGCGATGTGGTCGGGGTTGTTCGCGACGACCATGTGCGGCAACGCGATTCCACAGGTGAACAGAGATGCGAACACTCCGCCAGATGCCCCTGCCTCGTGCATCTCCTCGCAGATGACGGTGGCGTCGACGAGCGTGCCGCCTCCACCGCCGACGGACTCCGGGAACGGAGCGCCGAGGAGCCCCAGCTCACCGGCCGTGCGGTGCAGACTGCGGGGGATCTCGCCGTCGCGTTCCCACTCGGCGAGATGCGGGAGCACCTCGCGGTCGACGAAGCCGCGCACCGTCTTGCGCAGTTGCTGACGGTCGGGTCCACCCCAGGCACTCATGCGATTCCTCTTTCTGCACGGTCGGATACGGGAAGCAGTGATTCGGGGATCGGGACGTGGCGCGAGCGCAGCCACTCTCCGAGCCCCTTGGCTTGAGGGTCGAAGCGGGCGCCGGATGCGACGCCCTCCCCGAGAATCCCCTCGATGACGATGTTGACGGCCCGCAGGTGCGGGAATTCGTAGCGGCGCACGGTCCACGCCGCGGCCTCGGGGAGCAGGTCCACGATGCGGTCGTCGGTGAGAGTGGCACGGAGCCACTCCCATTCGGCGTCCGTCCGGACCCAGACGCCGACATTGGCGTTACCGCCCTTGTCGCCACTGCGCGCCGCCGCGAGGGTGCCGAGAGGCAGGTCGCGCGTAGGCTCCCCGATCGGTTCGACCGGCTCCGTCGTGACGGACTCCTCGGGTGCGGGTTCGACTGTCACCGACGGCGGATCGATGTCCACGCGGGTTCCGTCAGCCAGCACCGCGACGTGCTGCGGCACCGCCTGATCGACGTAGCCGGCCTCGAAGACGCCGTACGGCGAGCCCTCGGCGGGCGGCGCCGTCACGCAGAATCCGGGGTAGCTGGCCAGTGCGAGCTCGACTGCGGCAGAGGAGAACGCACGGCCGACCTTCTTCGGATCGGAGTCTCGGACGACGACTCGCAGCAGAGCGCTCGCAGCCTCCTCGGTGTCCGCATCGGCGTGGTCGGTACGCGCGAGGGTCCACTCGACATCCCGCGGAGGCGCGGTCATCGCGGCCGTCATCTGACCACGGACCAACTCGGCCTTGGCCTCGATGTCGAGGCCCGTCACCACGAACGTCATCTCGTTCCGGAACCCGCCGAGCGTGTTGCGGGAAACCTTCAGCGTCGACGGCGGCGCCTCACCCCGTACGCCGGTGATGCGCACGCGGTCGGGCGCGTCGTCGGACAACCGCACGGTATCGAGCCGCGCGGTGACGTCCGGGCCGAGATAGCGGGGACCCGTGACCTCGTACATCAGCTGCGCGGTGACCGTGCCGATGCTGACCGCTCCGCCCGTTCCCTCGTGTTTGGTGATGACCGAGGAGCCGTCCGCGTGAATCTCCGCGATCGGGAATCCCGGGTGCCGCAGATCGGTGATCTCGGTGAAGAACGAGTAGTTGCCCCCGGTGGCCTGGGTGCCGCATTCGATGACGTGGCCGGCGACCACGGCGCCCGCGAGCGGGTCCAGATCCTCGCGGCCCCAGCCGAACCGGGAGATCGCGGGGGCGACCACGACGGACGCGTCGGTCACGCGGCCGGTGACCACGACCTGCGCGCCCGAGTCGAGGCACCGTGCGATGCCGAACGCTCCGAGGTACGCATTGGCGGTGAGCGGCGATCCCAGTCCCAGCTCGTCGGCACGGGCGTGGAGATCGTCACCCTCTACATGGGCGACGGACACCTCGAGCCCGAGCCGTTCGGCCAATGCGCGGATCTCCGCGGCGAGGTGGGCCGGTGCCAGACCGCCCGCGTTGCTCACCAAGGTGACGCCCTTGTCGATGGCCGTGCCCAGGCAGTCCTCGAGCTGGCGGAGGTACGTCTTCGCGTACCCCTTGGCCGGGTCCTTCATCCGATCGCGGCCGAGGATGAGCATCGTCAACTCGGCGAGGTAGTCGCCCGTCAGGTAGTCGAGGTCTCCCCCGTCGAGCATCTCCCGCATCGCCGACAGGCGGTCACCGTAGAAGCCCGAGCAGTTCCCGACCCTGATCACGTCCGTCATGACGCGACCCGCTTGGCGCGACCGTTGCCCGGCGCACCGGCGAATGCCTGCGCGAGGGTCAGCCAGGTGGACGCGTCGTCGCCGACGGCGGTCAGGTCGGTGTCGTCACGATGGATCCGCTGGGTGACGAGGAGGCAGAAGTCGAGCGCGGTTCCGGTGACGCGCTGCTCCGCGTCCTCCGGCCCCCAGGTCCACACGTCCCCACCGGGTGCGGCGAGCTCGACGCGAAAGGGCGCGGTCGGTGCAGGGATGTCGCGGACGGCATAGGCGAAGTCGCGAGTGCGGACTCCGATGTGGGCGACGTGACGGAGCCGGTCCGTGGGTTCGCGGACGACGCCGAGAGCGTCGGCGACGTCCTGGCCGTGAGCCCAGGTCTCCATGATGCGAGCGGTCGCCATCGAGGCCGCGCTCATCGGTGGACCGAACCAGCGGATCTTCACCCCTGCCGGGACCTGCGGCAGCACGTCGAGCAGCTGCGTTCGTCCCAGACGCCACCGGGACAGCAGCGTGCTGGTCTGCTCGGCGGCCAGTTCCGCGGCGGCGGTGTCCACGAACGACGCGGGGTTGCCCCACGCGTCGGCGATCACCGCGTCGAAGGCCGTCGTGGCCTCCTCGTCACCGCCGGCGCCGGCCGTGGTCAGGGCCGCGACATGGTCGGTCCAGTGCAGATGCGCGATCTGGTGCGCGACTGTCCAGCCTGCCGCGGGGGTGTCGGAGCGCCATCCCTCTTCTCCGGCGTCGGTCACGAGGGCATCGAGGGCGTCGCCTTCCGCGCGGAGGTCGGCCAGAAGTGCATCCAGATCTGCCATGCCGAGAACAGTCGCATCAGCCCGAGAAAAAAGCAAGCACGCTTGCTTGTTCCCTTTGTGATGCAGCACAAACAAGCACGGGCTACCATCCATCCGCCGTTCAGGTACGAAAGCCTGGCTTACGGTGTTCCCATCGGGGGGAACGACTCTTTACCTCACGCCACCCGACACGAAGCCCGCGACGCGCCGGGTGACACGAGGAAGACCCTCCATCCGTGAGGGTCCGAAGGGAACAGGACCGGACCATGGCGACTGCACGAGACGGCCGAAGCGGCACCTACCCGGCACAACAGGCATACGGCGCAGCCTTCACGACGGCATTCACACCCGGATCGGGACCGCGGGCGGAGTACTCGCCCCACCTGGCCGCCCCCGGCCGACCGTCGGATGAGAACTACTACTCCCCCGATGACGAGATGGACGCCGACGAGGACCTCGGCGAACTCGAACGCCGCTACGAGTGGATCGTCGGGCTGATGTCGTCCTTCACGGACGAGCGCCTGGTGCGCTGGATCATCGCCTTCTTCACCGCGTCCATGGGTGTCTGCGCGACGCTCGAGATCCTGTACGGCTTCGGCGCGACGAACCCGATCGCCCTGGGCGTGCAGATCGGCTCCGCCGTCTTCGCCTTCACCGCAGCACTGTGGTGGACCGTGACCTCGTGGCCACGGCTGCGCACCGCGTTCGGCTTCGTCATCCTGTCCGACCTGGGTATCGCGGCGGCGAACATGAGCGCGAACATGCCGCCCGCCTATGCCGTCGGCAAGACCGCGTTCTTCGTGGTGCTCGGCCTGTTCGCCGGCGTCTTCCTGGACCGCTGGATGCTGCTCACCCACATCGGGCTCACGGGCACCCTGGTCACGGCCATCATCGGCTACAACCTGCTGTTCCAGGACGTCCCGCCGCTCGGCGCGCTGGTCGTGTGGGCACCGGTGATGTCGCTCATCGTGGCCCTTCCCGCCTTGCTGTACACCTTCGTGCGCGCCGTGCGGCTCGACCAGTCCTGACCCTCCCCTCGCCCCGCGAGTACGTCCGAAGTGTCGCGATCACGGAACGATTCACGACGATATGGACGTACTCGCGGGGTGAGACGCTCTACTCGTCGATGCTCGACATGTCGCCGTAGCGCGCACCGGTGACGGCGGAGGCCGGCACGGCCGATTCCAGCTCGTCCAGGATCTCCTGTGTGACGGCGACATCGAGCGCCGCGACGTTCTCCTCGAGGTACTTCACCCGCTTCGTACCGGGGATCGGTGCGACGTCGTCGCCCTGCGCCAGCACCCACGCCAACGCCAGCTGGCCGGGAGTGCAGTCCAACCCGTCGGCGATCGCCCGGATCCGGCCGACCAGTTCGAGGTTCGACTTCAGCGCCTCACCCTGGAAACGGGGGAAGTACGCGGTGCGACGCGAGTCCTGCCCCGCCAGCTCCGACTCGTGCGAGATCGCACCGGTCAGCAATCCGCGTCCGAGCGGCGAGTACGGCACCAGGCCGATTCCCAGCTCGCGCAGCGTCGGCAGCACCGTCTCCTCGAGGTCACGCGTGAACAGCGAGTACTCCGTCTGCACCGCGGTGATCGGATGCACGATGTGCGCGCGTCGGATCGTGGCGGCCGACGCCTCGGACATACCGAGATGACGGACCTTGCCGGCCTGGACGAGCTCGGCCATCGCGCCGACGGTGTCCTCGATCGGAACCGACTTGTCGACGCGGTGCTGGTAGTAGAGATCGATGTGGTCGACGCCGAGCCGCGACAGCGACGCGTCGCAGGCAGCGCGCACGTACTCGGGAGTGCCGTTGATGCCGAGGCGCGTGCCGTCGGCGAGCCGCTCGTTGCCGAACTTGGTCGCCAGGACCACCTGGTCGCGACGGTCGCGGATCGCCTCGCCGACCAGTTCCTCGTTGACGAACGGCCCGTACATGTCGGCCGTGTCGAGGAAGGTGACGCCGAGGTCGAGGGCGCGGTGGATGGTGGCGATGCCGGACGCGCGATCGGTGTCGCCGTAGAACTCGGACATGCCCATGCAGCCGAGTCCCAGTGCGGACACGGTGAGCGGTGACTGTGTGCCGAGCGTGCGTGAAGTGAGGGTCATGCCTCCACTCAACGTGCTGGAGTGCGCTCCAGGTCAAGTCTGCCGGCGTAGAGGGCTATCTTGTCGTCGATCGCCCGCAGGTGGCCGGACACTTCCTCCAGCTGCGCCAGCACCCGCTCGCGGTGAGCGCGCAGCGCATCGAGTCGCTCCTGCTGCGTGCCCTCACCCTGGCGGACCAGCTCGGCGTAGTGGCGCACCTCGGCGATCGACATCCCCGTCGCGCGGAGGCGGGTGATGAGCACGATCCACGTGACGTCCTCGTCGTCGTAGCGACGCTGGCCGGTGGACGAGCGCGGCACCGGGCGCAGCAGCAGGCCGTCGCGCTCGTAGTACCGCAACGTGTCGATGCTCAGCCCGGTCTGCGCGGACGCCTCCGCGATGCTGTGGCTCACCCGATCAGCGTAGCCATCACCGGAAGACGGGGAACTTCCGTTTGGTCGCCAGCGCATCCATGCCGGACTGGATGGAAGCCCGCACCTGCTCGTATTTCGCCTCCACGTACGCGTCGTCGTCGACGAGTGCGAGGTCGTGGTCGACCTCCACCGGCGGCATGAAGCGGGTGCGGATCTTGGCGGGCAGCGGGATCTGCGGCAGCGCCGCCGGAGCGATGATCCACGGCAACGACACGGCGATGGGGAACACCTTGAGCCGGGCGACCTTGTCGAGCCTCAACGCCTTCGACAGGCGGTCTCCGCGCACGAGTACCGGCATGGCGTCGGCACCCCCTACGGTAGCGATGGGGACGATCGGCACCCCGGTCCGGATGGCGAGCTTGATGAAGCCGGTCCGCCCACCGAGCGTGGCGACGTCGCGTTCGCTCCACGGCCGCAGCGAGTCGACTTCACCGCCCGGCCACACGATGACATCGCGGCCCGCTGCCAGGGCCGTCGACATGGAGTCGGGTGCGGCCGGCAGAACGCCCATCGAGCGGAAGACCTTGCCGATGACGGGAAAGGCCATCAGCGCGTCGTGGGCAGTGCCGTGCAGGGTGCGGCTCGGCCCGAACCGACGCCACCACTGCGCCCCGACCGTCCATGCGTCCCACACGAACGGGGCTCCGCTGTGCACGCCGACGAGCAGGACGGGCGGCGGCGGGATGGTCTCCCACCCGTCGATTTCCATTCGGAAGTACTTGTCGACCAACGGGTTCCAGAACTTCTCCTGCCGACGCATCGAGTCGACGTCCTGATCGGTGAGGTCCCAGTCGCCCGCGCGTGACGCGACGATGCCGCCGAGGCCACCCTCGGCGTCGTCGCGCTTGTCCTTCATCTTCATCCGCGCGGCAGCCGCGACGCGTTCGGCTTGGTCCTGCAGTTCCGGATCCCGGCGATCGGTGTGATGGGGGCCACTCATGCATCGCAACTTACTGCACGGTCAGATGTGCTGTACCCCGGTTGCACACAGGCCGTGACGAATCAGCACATCCGGCCCTGCAGCAGTAGCTCGTGTGCACCCTGCGCACGACTCACCGCGTCGAGGTCCGCCTCACGACGCGCCACTGCGGCGTCGCCACCGCGTCTCCGCCCAGCACGGCGCGCGCGGCACTGCGCCCCTGCTCGTACAGCGACTGCGCCACGGTGGTCAGACCGGCGCCCGCGGCGTCCTCCGTGTCGTCCCACCCGACGATCGCGATGTCGCCGGGCACGTCGAGCCCGTCCTCGTGCACCACCTCGAGTGCTCCGAGTGCCACCTCGTCGCTCATCGCGAGCACGGCGTCGGCACGCAGGGCACGGCCGTGGTCCTGCATCGCCCGCACACCCTCGGCGCGAAAACTGCCGGTGCCGAACGCCACGGGGACGTCGGCCCAGTCGAGACCCGCCGCGATGACCGCTGCCCGGTATCCGCGGAGCCGGTTCCGGGTCACCGGGAACTCGACCCCCTCGGGATCGGGTCCGTACTCGAGCCGGCGCTCGCGGTGCTTGTCCGACGGGAAGGCCGACACCAGGGGTCGCCGGGCTCCGGTCAGGGCGACGCGGGCTATCGCCTCCGCGGCCGCGACGTCGTCGATGCTGATCAACGTGGTGCCGGCGTGCTGTGGGCCGCCCTGGACGCAGACCGGTCGTCCCGTGGAGACGGCGACGTCCAGCAGCGGGTCGCCGGTCACGGTCGTCCAGAAGACATAGCCGTCGACGGCAGCGTCGCGCACGCGGTCGGCGTCGGCATCGACGGACCGATTGGGGAGCAGGACGAGTCCGGTGTCGGTGTCGAGGCAGGCGTCGGCGACTCCCGACAGGAATCGGCGTGCCTGGGGATCGTCGAACGCGTACGTCAACTTCTCGGTCAGGACGACGGCGAGGTTGTTGGTGCGCCCGCTTCGCAGGGACTGCGCACCGCGGTGCGGGCCGCTGTACCCGAGGCGTTCGGCAGCGGCGAAGACCTTGCCGCGGGTCTCCTCCGAGACACGGTCCGGGCGGCCGTAGGCGTAGGACACGCTCATGACCGAGACGCCGGCAGCCGCCGCGACGTCGGCCATGGTGACGCGTGTGTGCTGGGTCATCACCGACGACTCTATCGTGATCCCGATGGCGTGTGTATCGTTACACACCATGTCCACGGAACGCGCGAACACCCCTGCCCTGCTGGTCCTGGGAGCCACCGCGTTCATCTACGTCACGGCCGAGACCCTCCCGGTGGGCCTGCTCCCCGAGATGTCGGCCGACCTCGGCGTCGGCGAATCGGCCATCGGCCTGCTGCTCACCTTCTACGCCTACGCGGTCGCCGTGATCACGCTCCCGCTGATGGCCGCGGTGACGACGTGGGACCGCCGGAAGGTCGTCGTGATCACCGCGGCCGCACTCGCCGTCTCCCAGCTGGTGTCGGCGGTGTCGGTCGGATATCCGATGCTCGTCGGAGCGCGGTTGATCTGCGCCGCCACCCACGGCGTGTTCTGGGCCGTCGTGGCACCCGTCGCGGCGTCGCTCGCCGCCCCGGGGAAACGCGCGAAGGCCATCGCCCTCGTCTACGCCGGCACCTCGCTCGCCCTGGTCGCGGGCAACCCGCTCACCGCGGCACTGGGTCAGTGGACGCACTGGCGCATCGCCGCCGCCACTCTCGGACTGGTCGCGCTGGCGATCACGATCGCCCTGACGCGACTGCTCCCCCCGCTGCCCGTTCCGGCGCCGATCGCCGCGCCGCGTCGACGTGCGCGCGTGAGCCCCGTGCTTGCCCTGCTGTGCGGCATCACGTTCCTCGCCGCGCTGGGGCACTTCGCCGGCTACACGTACTTCGCGCTGATCGTCGCGGACGGCATCGGCACGTCCGGCGTCGTGCTGTCGACCATGTTGTTCGTCTACGGCCTGGCCGGAGTCGCCGGGATCTGGCTGATCGGGCGCACCTACGACCGGGGACCGTGGGTGTCGACCATCGTCGTGCTCGGATCGGTGACGGCCGCACTGGTCGGGCTCGTACTCGCCCTCTCGACGGGATCGCCCGTCCTCGCAATCGTGTGCGTCGCGCTGTGGGGCATGGCCTTCACGACCATCCCGGTCTGCATCCAGTCGGCGGTGCTGCACTCGGCACCCGCCGGGGCTGCAGCCGACCGGGCGTCCGCCGTCTACGTCGTCACGTTCCAGGTCGCCATCGCGACCGGCGCCCTCGTGGGCGGCGGGATCGTCGACGCCTCCTCCATCACGGTGGTGCTGATCGTCGCCGCGGCGTCGATGCTCGCGGCCCTGATCGGAGTGCTGCTCGGACGCTCCGCGTTCACCGCGCCGAGTCAGGACCGCGTCAGCGAGCCTGCGACCGCATCCGCTCCCTGACCTCGCGCCAGGTCCGGGGCGAGATCCCCGCGTCGCGACGGGTCTTGCGGCGGGCCACCAGCACACCCGTCGCCGCGATCGTCCAGACCGCGTACTGCGTGAGCCACGCGACCCGGAACGCGTCGAAGGTGTACCCGCCCATCGCGTTCAGGATGGCGCCCATGGCCTGCATCACCAGCAGCGATGCGAGGAATCCGCCGATGTTCACCATCCCCTGCGCGGTGCCCAGGGCGACCGACGGGTTGAACGTGCGCGCGTAGTCGAACCCGATCGCGGACCCGGGGCCGCCCACCGAGATCACGACGACGAGGACGAACAGCAACCATGTCGGCGCCGGGCCCGGCAACGCCAGCACGATGCCCCACATGAGGGCGTTGCTCGCCATGATCGCCAGCACCATCCACGACCGACGCATCGGATACCTACCCGTGAGGATGCCGACGACGATGCCCGACACGATCGCCGACACCACCGACGTCGTCAGCAACGCGCCCACCACCGACGACGACACACCCTGAGCCGACGTCAGGTACGGAACTCCCCACATCAGCGCGAACACCGTGATGGAGAACTGGGTGCCCATGTGCGAGAAGAACCCGAGGCGAGTTCCCGGCCTCGACCAGACGACCCCGATGCCGCGCACGGTCTCCCGGAAGGTCGACGCCTGCTGCGCCGGACCGGACTCGACACCCGCATCGGGCGAGTTCGACACCGCCACGAACGCCGCGACCGCCACCAGGACGCCGGTCGCGGCGGCGGCGCCGTACGCCGCGGACCAGCCTGCTCCGTGCAGCAACGTCAGGAACGGCACCGCCGACAGAACCTGTCCGATCTGCCCCAGGATGCCCGTCAGCTGCGAGAGCAACGGAACCCGTCGCGGAGCGAACCATTTGGGCACCAGACGCAGAACCGAGATGAACGTCAAAGCATCGCCCACGCCCACCACGGCGCGCGCCGCGACGGCGAGCGGCAGCGACTCGGTGAACGCCAACACCAGCTGGCCCGACGCCATCACCACCGCACCCGTGACGATCATCGCCCGAGGACCCACTCGATCCAGCAGCACTCCCGCCGGGATCTGCATCCCCGCGTAGACGACCACCTGCAGCACCACGAACGACGACAACACCGACGGGCCGGCCGCATAACGATCCGCCGCATCCAGGCCCGAGACACCGAACGATGTGCGGTGCAGAACGCCGATCACGTACGCGAGGACACCGGTACCCCAGACGATCCACGCGCGCATGGTGCCCAGTCTCCCGGGTAGAGTCCGGGCGTATGACAGATGGTCCGGCCACACCGCACGATGCCGACCGGCCTCCGGCCTTCCCGCTTCCCATCCTGGTCCTCAACGGCCCCAACCTGAACACGTTGGGTACACGCCAGCCCGAGGTGTACGGCCACGAGAGCATCGACGACGTCGTGGAGCTGTGCCGCGCCACTGCCGAACGGCACGGGCGCACCGTGCGCGCCGAACAGTCCAACCACGAAGGCGCGTTGATCGACTGGATCCACGAGGCGCGCGGGACGGCGTCGGGAATCGTCATCAACCCCGGCGGCCTCACCCATACATCGGTGGCCCTGCGCGACGCCCTGGTCATCCCCGAGATTCCCGTCGTCGAGGTGCACATCTCGAACATCCACGCCCGCGAGGAGTTCCGGCACCACAGCTTCGTCTCGCCCGTCGCGGTCGCGGTGATCGCCGGGTGCGGCATCCGCGGGTACGGCTACGCCGTCGACGAGATCTGCGCGCGCTCATGACCGAACCGACACGGCATCCCGTCACCGAGTACGCCCTCGGCTCCCAGCCGCCGGCAGGCGAAGGATTCGAGACGGCCTGGCCGATCCGCGCCGGCGACGTCGACACGGCCAATCGACTGCGGTACGACTCGGTCGCCCGCTACCTCCAGGACATCGGCTCCGACAATCTCGACGCGTCGGGGTTGGGCGAGACGGATCCCTTCTGGATCGTGCGCCGCACCGTCATCGACGTGATCCGACCGTCCGTATGGCCGGAACGGATCTCGTTGCGGCGCTGGTGTTCCGGCTTGTCGACACGGTGGTCGAACATGCGTGTCGACATCACCGGGGACAAGGGCGCGGACATCCGCACCGAGGGATTCTGGATCAGCATCTCCTCGACGTCCGGCATGCCCACCAGAATCTCCGACGAGGGCCTGACGCTGCTGACCCGCACCGCCGAGGAGACACGGCTCAAGTGGAAGCAGTGGCTGCGCGACCCCGCGCCCGAAGAGTCTCCGACGGACATCTTCTTCCCGCTGCGCATCACCGACATCGACGCGTTCAACCACGTCAACAATGCCGCGTACTGGCAGGCCGTCGAGGAAGTGCTGGCTCGGGCGGAGTCGTCGACACCCGGTGAGATCACGGGCGGACCGCACCGCGCCGTCATCGAGTACCTCTCCCCCATCATGGCGCCGGACCACGTGACGCTGCGGTGGCGTCGTCACCTGGTGGACGGTGCCGAGGCCGTGACGGTGTGGTTCATGGTCGACGGCGCAGTCCGGACCATCGCCCGCGTGGTGGCGCGTACCGGCGCAGGTGGCGTTTCTGCTCCTCTCGCCGACTGATTCGGCGGGATCCCGCTCGCAGGCGGCGCGAGAGGAGCAGAAAACCCGGGGTAGTCAGCGCTGCCAGGGCAGTTCGTCGAGCCAGCTCAGCACCATCTCCTCGTAGGCGATGCCGAAGTCGAGGGTGGCTGCGGCGAACGGATCGTCGAGCGCGGCGTCCTTCTGCTCGCGATACCGGCGCAGGTTCTCCTCGTGGGCTTTCCGGTGCGCCGCCACCGCCTCCCCGAGCAGCGACGCCGGCACGTGCTCGCCGAACGAGATCATCAGCAGCAACGGATGACGAATGACCTCGGGCTCGGGCAGCACCGAGATCCAGCGGGCGAACGCGGCCCGGCCTGCCTCGGTGATGCGGTACGGCTTGCGGTCGCGGGCCTCGGTCTCGAGTTCCTCGACCAGCCCGGCTGCCGCCAGGTTCGACAGTTCGCGGTAGACCTGCGATCGCGTGACGGACCAGAACCCTCCGATGCAGAGTTCTGCGGTGGCCACGAGGTCCCATCCCGACATCGGGCCTTTGTGCAGGAACCCCAGCAGCGAGGCGGCGGTCGCGTTGGTCTCTGCCATGGCCACATCGTCGCACATCTTGACAGTCCACTGTGGACGGTGCAGGCTGGAACACGACCGTCCACAATGGACGGTCACCTGACGAATCGAGTGATCGATGTCCGCACCGCAGACGCACGAGCAGGCACTCGCAGTCCTCACCGCCGCGGTGGGGGACGGTCACCTCACGCTGGCCGAGTTCGATCGCCGTTCCGAGGCCGTCGTGGCCGCACGTACCGCCGAGGAACTCGACGCCACCGTCCGCGACCTCCCGCGACCCTCACCGGTTCCGCGTCCCGCTCACGCGGGACTGGCGGCGTCGTGGCTGACGTGGGCGGCAGTCGTCGCGCTGTGCAGCGTGATCTACGTGATCACCTGCGTCTCCTCGGGATCGATGCTGTACCCGTGGCCGATCTGGGTGGCCGGGCCGTGGGGCATGGTGCTGCTCGCGCACAGCATCGCCGCGGCGACGACGGGTCTGGGCACCTTCAGTTGCGCCGCCGCAACCTCACGGGCTGTCCGTCCTTGGGAAAAGGCAGCGAGGTGAAGTCGATCGGCGTCTGCCGATCGGACGGCACCGTCCACGTGTAGCTCCGCAGTAGGTGATGCACGACCATCGTGATCTCGATGGCCGAGAAGAATTGACCGAGACACGTGTGGACGCCGCCGCCGAACGGCTGCCACGCGTACTTGTGCGGGAGTGCCCGGCCGTCGAACCGGCTGGGGTCGAACGTCTCCGGGTCCGTCCAGAGCGCCGCGTCGTGATGGGAGTAGTGCGGAGTGGCCACGACCATGACGTCGGCCGGAACATGGTGGCCGCCGATCACGGTGTCGCGCACCGTCCATCGCGCCATCGTGGGCAGCGGCGCCAGCATGCGCAGCGATTCCTTCATGACGCAGTCGAGAGCCGTCAGCAACGCCCTGGCTTCCGGCGACGAGATGTCCGATCCCACTGCAAGAGACTGCCTCCGGCACTCGTCCTGCCACTGCGGCGATCGTCCCAACTGGTCGATCATCGTCGAGATCGTGGATGTCGACGTGTCGTGCGCCGCCATGAGCAGGAAGATCATGTGGTCGATGATCGCGTCGTCGGAGAAGCGCTCCCCGTTCTCGTCCTCGAGGTGCGAGAGGACGGTGAACAAGTCGTGCCCGTCGCCGCTTCGGCGCTCCGGCAGGTAGTCCCGGAGGAACGCTTCGAGGTATCGGCGGCCGACGAGACCGCGTCGCCAACGACCACCCGGAACGTTGACGCGCACGATCGAGGTCGCCGCCTGCACACAGTCGACGAACGCGGCATTGACGGCGTCCAGACGGGTGTCGTCGTCACGCACTCCGCCCATGAACACCTCGGTGGCCAGCCCCAGAGTCAACGACTTCACCGCCGGATACACCGGGAACGCGTCGGCCGGTTCCCACGCGCGGACACCCTTCTCGATCAGCGGTTCCATCGTCGACGCGTACGACGCCAGCCGTTCCTTGGTGAACGCCTGCTGCAGCAGCCGCCGGTTCTGCCGGTGCTCGCCGAGGTCCATCAGCATCAACCCGTTGTCGAAGAACGGTCCGATGAGCGGCCGCCACCCCAGCGCGTTACTGAAGGCCTTGTCACGGTTGGTGAGAATCTCCTCGCACCCGTCCGCACCGAGCACGAGCACCACGCGCCGCCCGGCCATCGTGTGCCACGAAACGCGGCCGTACTTACGCTCCTGGCTCCGCCAGAGTGCGAGCGGATCCCGGATGTACTCCATCGACTTGCCCACGTACGGAATCCCCCCGCCGCCCATGACGGGTCGCAACCGGGTGCCGGCGGGCGGGGTGGCGAGAGCGCGAGCCATGGGGCCTCCTCGTATCTGACAGGGCATCCTGTCAGATGTAGTCTGCGTCACACGGATCGCCGCGTCAAGACCTGACAGACTGGCCGTATGACGGACCCCGCACGCAGGACCTACGGCGGGATGGATGCCACCGACCGCGCGGAGCGACGGCGCGCGGCACTGCTCGAGGCGGGTCTGGCCCTGATGGCGTCGACCGGGACGGAGAAGACCACGATGACCGCGGTCTGCTCGGCGGCCGGCCTCACCGAGCGCTACTTCTACGAGAGCTTCAAGACCAAGGCCGACCTGTTCGTCGCCGTCCTCGACGGTGTCGCCGCCGAGGTCAGACACGCTGCGCTGCATGCGGTCACCACCACGGACGGCGACATCACCGACCGTGTGCACGCAGCCCTGACCGCGGTCGTGTCGATCCTGGTGGACGACCCGAGGAAGGGCCGAGTCGCCTTCGTCGAGTCGATGGCGTCACCGACGCTGCGCGCCCGACGTCAGTCGACGATCGACGCGGTGGCGGACGTCGTCCTCGAGCAGTCGCACGAACTGTGGGCCGACCGGGCGCCCTCCCCACCGCAGGACAGGCTGATGGCGCTGATGTTCATCGGCGCGTGCTCCGAGCTCGTGTCCGCCCTCCTGCAGGGCCACGTCGCCGCAACGCCCGAGGACATCGTCGACGCGGCAGCGCAGCTCTTCGTCACCGGAATGCTGCGCCCGACCAGCTGACTCAGAGATGCCCCTTCAGAAGCAGGTTCCAGTAGGCGACGGGAAGGCCGTAGCGGTCACCGGCCCAGGACAGCAGGCGCGGCTTCAGCGGATCGAGGAACGACGGCAGCGACGACGTCACCTCGCCGGTCCGGTCGAACTCGGCGGCGATCAAGGAACGCGCACGCACCGGGATCGGCGCCACCGTGTAACCGTCGTACTCGCCGAAGGTGCCGCCGTTCCGCGATGCCAGCACGTTGTCGACCATGATCGACACCTGTTGTCGTAGTCCGCCGCCCGACGGATCGGTGTCGATGGCCGCGCCGTCCCCCACTGCCCACACGCTGTCGTGAACGCGATGCCGGAACGTCCGGGAATCGATGTTCACCAGGCCGTGCGCCGCGGTGAAGTCCGGGCCGCAGTTCTCGAGCCACTTCGGTCCCCGATACGGCGGGACGAGATGGAGCATGTCGTACGAGATCGACTCCGCACCGGCGGGACCGGTGACCGTCAGCGAGCGGTCCCCGGGATCGAGCGCGGTGACGGCGGTGTCGTGAAGGACGCGCACGTCGAGTTCGCGCAGACGCACCTCGAGTCGCTCGTCGAGCGCCGGAACGTCGACGAGTCCGCGCCGATCGACCACCAGCGTGATCGACGGTGATCGCCCGGTCTTCTGCCAGTGCGCCGCGGCGAGGAACAACGGCTTCAGGGTGGTGCCCGTGCAACTGACCGGCGCGCGCGGAACCGTGAAGACGGCGTGCCCGTCGGCGGGCATCGTCTGCACCAGATGCCATGTGCGCGTTGCTTCGTCGAGGTAGTTGCTGGCCACCGACGCCGTGGCCAGGGCAGCATCGATTCCCGGCAGGGCGTCGTGGTCCGGCACCAGGCCGGGCCCCAGGACGAGGTCCCGGTAGCCCACCTCGGTTCCCGACGCGCAGCGGACCGTGCGGTTCACCGGGTCGATGGACACGACGGAGTCCTGGATCCACCGGCACCCCTTGGGCGTCACGCTGCGCTGTGACCGCTGTGCGCTGCGGAGCGACGCCTGTCCGCCGCCGACGTAGGACAGCAGCGGGCGGTAGGTGTGCACGGTCTGCGGTTCGATCACGGTGACGTCGTCGATTCCCTTGTTCAGGAACCGGGCCGCGGCGCTGATCCCGGCGTTGCCGCCGCCGATGACGACGATGTCTCGCTGGGGTGTCATGGGGTCTCCTCGTCGTTCGGGTGTCACCACGACAGGTCCGGCTGCGCCGGCCCGATCGTGACGTCGACGTCGTCGAGCTCGACGATGCCGAAAAGAGTTGTCAGTACGTCGTTCTCGGGTTCGTTCAACAAGGGTGACCATCTACGCGCACGGCGGACGCCGCGCCAGGACCACCACGTGACCGACGCGTCGAGACGCGCGATACGGGCGCAGGCGGGGCCGTTCGCCGGCGTCGCACTCTCCAGTCGGCGCAGCGCGTCGGCACCGAAGACGACTCGGCCGTGTACCTCGAGTCCGAATCGGCTGCGACGCACGTCGTCCTCGGTCGGGCGTCCCGGCGCGATGCGGGAGTCGTCCAGACCCCACTGCGCGAGAAGGTCGTCGGCATCCGTGCCGTCGATCCATACCGTCACATCGCCGTGCGCCAGAATCGATCCCACCGTTGCCAGCAGCGACGCCGCGCTGTGCCCGTCGGCGTGGACGACGGCCGTGACGTCCGGGACGGCGTAGCGCACGCCGTGTGTCCGAGCCACAGGATCGGTGACGAGCGGCAGCAGCGACAGCGCCTCGGCGTTCTTGTGCTGCCTGCGCTCGGCCGTGGCGCGGCCGGCCCAGTCGGGACCGTCGTGCCACGCAACGGCGTCGGGCACGTGGGCCAGCACCGCACCGGCCAGGAATGCGCGGTTCGCCAACTCCCAGTCCTCCCCGCCGTAGCGGGTGAACGACTCGTCGAATCCGCCGATCTCGTCGAAGAACGCTGCTGTGCAACACATCACGGCGCTGATGATGTGGCGGTACGACCGGTAGTCGGCGTCGAGCAGGTTCCGTGATCCCCGGTACGCATCGACCAACCACCCGGGCTCGTCGAGAACGTCGTCCCCCGTGCCGGGGAGATGCCCCAGCGCAGTCAGGTCCGCGTGCCGACGCCTGCCGACGGTCACCGCGTCGGGGATCAGCGAGGGCAGTCGCACCAGGGCCTCGACGTATCCGGGTTCGGGGATCGTATCGGCGTCGAGAAAGCACAGGATGTCTCCCGACGCGGCCCGAGCACCCAGATTGCGCGCCGCGGCGGCGCGAAACCCGTCGTCGTCCTGCCGCACCACGACGACGGTCAACGGCGACTCGATCACCGGCGGCGTCGGGGATCCGTCGTCGGCGACGATCACCTCCGTCACCGCCGTCGTCTGCTGCTCGAGCGCGGTCAGCAGCATCGACAGTTGCTCGGGTTGCTCGTAGTACGGCACCACCACACTGACCGTGCGGGGCGGTGCACCGACGTTCGCCACGAGGTCCCAGCGATTGCCCGGTACGGCGTACGTCCCGTCGACGGACAGCGCGTGCGCCGTCATCGTCCACCGGTCGATGTGCGGTACAGGTCCACGTGCGCGGCGCCGACCTCGAGAAGCGTCGGATGTGCGACGACGCCGTCCTCGATCCACGTCGACGGGGGGTCCAGCGATGCGCGCTGCAGAGCCCCGGCCAGGTCGCCCTCGTCGTACACCGTGACCGTTCCCGGCGACCTGCGTGCGAACTCCCGGGTATACGGACCGGCCACGACCAGCGGCCGACGGCCGTGCTCGATCCAGGTGTTGATCGATCCCGACGCCGACATGTGGCGGTGGTGCGCCACCGGCACCGTCACCCGGCTCAGCACGTCGGGCAGATCCACGTCGTCGATGTATCCGGTGACCTGCAGCCCGATCCCGCGGTCGGCCGCGGCCTTCTCGAGGTCGGTGACCAGGTCGTCGTGGCCGGGCGAGGGAGTGCCCAGAGCCACCATCCGTGCGCCGGCCGGCACTGCGTCGAGTACTTCGGCGTGGCCCTTGCCCGGGTACAGGAATCCCAAGACGCCGACCGACACGTCGTCGGGCACCGAGCGCACACCGGTTCCCGTCGCCACCGGCAGCGGAATCACCGCCACCGGTGCTGCCGCGGCGATTCCTGCGGCAGCCAGCAGCGCACGTTCGTGCTCGCTGCTGACGATCGCGGTGTCGCAGCACCCGAGCACCCGCGAGTAGCAGTCGATCCGGGCCTGCGCGGATCGCCCGTCCGACGGCTGCGGCAGGTCGTGCAGCGTGACCACGAACGCGGCACCCGCCGCGTGCACCCGCGCTGCGAGGTTCTCGACGACGTCCGCCGCTTTTCCTGCAGGGGATCCGAACAGGCGATCCGTGACGTGCAGGTGCACGACGTCGGCGTCGGGAAGCCGCGTGTCCTGCTCGGCCGACTCGACGCGCACCAGCGCGGTGTCGAGACCGGCGGCCGACACTCCCTCCCTGATCCGCAGGGCGAACTGCACGACACCGTGGCGATCCGGACCCACCACGAGGTTCGTCACCGCGGTCATCGAACCGCTCCGGGAAAAAGCAGGTCGAGGGTGTCGGCATGACGGGTCAGCGCCGCGTCGACGAACACCGGGTGCTCCTCGTACCACTGCAACTGCTGTCGTTCGATCTCCTCCGCGGCGACGGTCTCGCCGCCGATGGTCCAGTCCGGACGCGGCGGGACACCCAGGGACAACGCCTCGACGACATCTGCCTCCAGCGGTGTGTGCACCGAGTCGAGCAGCACCCGCCCGGGATCGGTCGGCGCAACATCCGCTCCGGCTGCGCCGAGCACACGCGTCGCAAGCTCGAGAAGCACGGGGTTACCGGGGTGGTTGATCGTGTGGGCGGCCTCGGCGCCATGGCGCGTCACGACGTCGGAGATCGCGACATCGCAGTCCCGGCGCTCACGTCGCGCGAGTTCGGCGATGCTCGCCTCCGCGTTGGCGAGAACGGCGCCGGGCGGCACCTCCGCGTCCGTCATGCCGACGTGAGCAGCAAGAACTGTCCTGAGGTCGTGGTACGGAGCGCCGGCCGGGGTGGCCGAGGGGTCGCTGGGATGTCGGACGATGACCTGGAACGGGTACAGGCCGCTGTACCGGAAGACCGGCCAGCGGACCACCCGAGCCCCGTCCGGCAGCAGCCCGGCGACCTGCGATGTCCCGATCGGCAGGTCCCGGTAGTCGTCCCGCACCGGCTGCGCCAGAAGCACCGAGGCCCGGCCGGCCAACTCCGTGAGGTGCACCAGATCCGCGGACTCCAGCTCGTGGACCGGCGGCATCCGCACGGTGCGGAACGGCACGTCCGGCACGGTGTCGAGCATGACCCGCAGGGCTTCTGCCTGGCAGTTCCCGAGAACGAGCCACAGCGGCAGGTCGGTGGGCACCGGATCGAGCCCGTAGAACTCGCCGTAGTGGCGAGTGCGGCCGTCCGGCTGCCGAGCGTGTGACGTGGACATACCAGCGTCTACCCGAACGGTGAGTCGGCGAAGCGGCACGAGGGCCCCGGGCGGAGGAGACCTGCACGACACCGGCGTTTGTGTCGGGCCCCCCCGGGGCATCCTTATCGCGTCGAGGTCAAGAAGGCGGCCTGTCACCACTTGTGCATACGTGCCGCCCGTGTCATCCGACGGTGAGTGCGTCTGCCCGCTCCCGAGAGGAAGACCCGAGCCGTGATCGCCGTCGCTTCCATCCCTGCTGCGCACCCGTACGTCGTCGGAATCACCCCCACCGGCGACGACATCGTCCTTCTCGAGGACCCCCGACCACTCGAGGCGACGACCGCCGGCCAGTGGTGGCCCCCACGATTCCTCGAGCCCGATTATCTGCGGGCCCACATCGACGAGATCGACGTGGTGCACCTGCACTTCGGGTTCGACGCAGCCACACCGGACCGCCTGACAGACGTCGTGTCCGTCCTGCACGAGTCGGCGACCCCGCTCGTGCTGACGGTGCACGACCTGCACAACCCGCACTTCCCCGACTACGCCATGCACCGCGCCCAGCTCGACGTGCTGATCCATGCCGCCGACATCGTGATCACGCTGACCGACCGGGCCGCCCGTGAGATCGAGCGTCTGTGGGGACGGTCGGCACAGGTGATCCCGCACCCGCACGTCGCGCCGCTGGACGTCATCGCCGCCGTCGACCGGAGCGAGCGCACCGACCCGCGTGTCGTGGCCGTGCATGCGAAGTCGCTGCGCGCCAACATGGACCCCGAAGCAGTCATGCCCGCTGTGGTGGCGGCCGCTGCGGCTCACGACGCCGTCGTGCGGTTGGACATCGACGACGACGTCTTCGATCACCGAAGCCACTGGTATGCGCCGGAACGTGGCGAGCGTCTGTTGGCCTTCCGCGATCATCCCGACGTCGACGTGCGGGTCCATCGCCGCTTCACCGACGCCGAACTGTGGCAGTACTTCTCCGAGATCGACGTGTCGGTCCTCCCGTACCGCTTCGGTACGCATTCGGGCTGGATGGAAGCGTGCCGCGATCTCGGGGTCGTCCCCGTGGTTCCCGACAGCGGGCACTTCGCCGACCAGTTCCCGTGCCCGACCTATGTCTTCGGTCCGGACCTGCTCGATCCGTCGACGCTCGAAGCCGCGGTGGGCGAGGCCGTCCGGACCCGCCCGGACGTCAGCGGACTCGCCGACTACCGCCGGCACCAGCAGTCTGCGATCGCGGCCGAGCACGCTGCGATCTATCGCCGTCTCGCCTCCCCCCTGGCCTCCGGACATTGGGACGGAGTGGTGCTCGCGTGACGCACCAGCCCTCCGACCGTCCCTTACGGATCGCTCTCCTGGGTTCGTCCAGATTCCCTATCGCACAGCCGTTCGCCGGAGGTCTCGAGGCGCACGTGTGGCATCTTGCGCACGCGTTGACCGAGCGTGGTCACGACGTGACGCTGTTCGGGGCCGAAGGCACGTCCACGGATGTCGCGCGCGACGTCATCGAGGTGCACACCTTCCGCATGAGTCCCCACGCCCGGACCGAACACATGGGTCCGTCGTGGGTGGTGCACGAGCATCATGCGTACCTGTCGGTGATGCTCGAACTGGCCGGGCCACTGGGTGATTCGTTCGACATCATCCACAACCACAGCCTGCATTACCTCCCGATCGCGATGTCGTCGATGGTGCCTGTCCCGATGCTCACCACCCTGCACACGCCGCCCCTCGCCTGGCTCGAGTCCGCCGCCGCCGTACCGCTGAACCCCGACACCGGATATGCCGCGGTCAGCGAGTACACCGCGGAGCAGTGGCACCCCGTTGCCGGACGGATACCCGTCGTGCCGAACGGCATCGCTCTCGACCGGTGGCCGGTGGGATCCGGGAGCGGCGGTTACGCCGTCTGGACCGGCCGACTGGTGCCCGAGAAGGGCGTCGACCTCGCGATCGACGCGGCGCGCCGCGCGGGATACCACCTGCGCATCGCCGGTCCGGCGTCCGACGAGGACTACTTCCGCACCGCCGTCGAGCCGCGCCTGGGCAACGGGGTGACCTACGAGGGCCACCTCGTGCAGAAGGAACTCGCCGACCTCGTCGGCGGCGCCTCGGTGGCGTTGGTGACGCCGCAGTGGGACGAGCCGTACGGACTCGTCGTCGCCGAAGCCCTGGCCTGCGGCACCCCCGTCGCCGCCTTCGAGCGCGGCGGCATCCCCGAGATCCTCGACGAGACCTGCGGACGCATGGTGCCCGCGGACGACATCGATGCTCTCGCCCACGCCATCGACGCCGCTGCGGCTCTTCCGCGATCCGCGGCGCGGGCACGCGCCGAGCTGGTGTGCTCGGACATCCGGATGGTCGACAGCTACCTCGACCTCTATCGCAGCGTGCTCGACGCGTCGAGCAAATCAGCGCGCGTACCGGTGTGATCGGGTACTACGTCCACCACCACGGAGTCGGTCACCTGACCCGAGCGCGGTCGGTCGCGAAGCACCTGTCCGGGCCCGTGACGGTGCTGTCGTCCCGTCCGCGCCCGGCCGACATCACCCCGTTCGCCGACTGGGTCGACCTGCCGATGGACACCGGCGACGACGCGTCGGATCCGACTGCGGGCGGGGTGCTGCACTGGGCGCCCACCCGCGTGCCGGGCATGACGTCCCGCATGGCGTTGCTTGCGGAGTGGGTCGGGAACCATCGTCCCGCCGCCATGGTCGTCGACGTCTCCGTCGAGGTGTCGATGTTCGTGCGGCTCATGGGGATTCCCGTGGTCGTGTTCGCGATGCCGGGAGAGCGCACCGATGCACCGCACCTCATGGCCTACCGCATCGCCGATCGCATCGTCGCTCCGTGGTCGGACGCGGTGTACCGCCCCGACTGGCTCGCCGACGTCGACGACAAGACGACCTACACGGGATCCATCAGCCGGCACGCCGACCGCACCGACGGGGCGACGACGCGTGACGACGCATCGGTGGCCGTCCTGGCCGGCGCCGGCGGTTCGCAGGTCACCACCGACTACCTCGATCTGGTCGGGAACCACACCCCCGAGCTGTCGTGGCGCGGCATCGGCATCCCCGGAACGCCGTGGGTCGACGACGTCTGGCCGACGCTGACATCGGCCGGGGTCGTGGTCACCCATGCCGGGCAGAACGCCGTCGCCGACGTGGCGGCATCGGGCGCACCGACCGTGGTGATCGCCGAGAACCGCCCGTACGGTGAGCAACTCGCCACGGCGCGCGCTCTCGGGCAGGCCGGTCTCGCCGTGGCGCTCGACGCCTGGCCGGCTCCCGACGAATGGCCCGACATCATGGACCGAGTCCGCTCGATGTCGGGCGACATCCGCGTGGCGACACGGGTCGACGGCGCCGCCGCCCGTGCCGCAGCGGCCGTCGACGAGGTTCTGGCATGACGCTGGCGGTCATCACGATCGTCTCCGGGCGGGCAGAGCACCTGGCCGCGCAGCGCCGCGGACTCGCCCTGAGTTCTCGACCGGCCGATGCGCACGTCGTGGTCTCGATGGGCGATCCGTCGGTGGTCGACGCGACCGTGACCGTTCCGCGGACCGGCCGGCCTCTCCCCCTCGCGCAAGCACGCAACACCGGCGCCCGGCTGGCCATCGACGCGGGCGCCGATGTGCTGGTGTTCCTGGACGTCGACTGCATACCGGGGCCGGACCTCATCGGTCTCTACGCCGAGCACGCACGGGACGGCGCCGTGCTCTGCGGGCCCGTGACCTACCTGCCTGACGCCAGCGTTCGAGCCGACGCGTTGGGCCCGTGGACCGATCCGCATGCAGCCCGGCCCGATCCGGCACCGGGACACGTCGAGCGCGGCACGAACTGGGACCTGTTCTGGTCACTGTCGTTCGCCGTCACCGCGACCACGTGGACCACCCTCGGCGGCTTCTGCGAGGAGTACTCCGGCTACGGCGGCGAAGACACCGACTTCGGCCGAGTCGCCGAACGATCCGGCCACGACCTGCTGTGGATCGGCGGCGCCCACGCCTACCACCAGTGGCATCCGGTGTCGTCCCCACCGGTCGAACACCTCGACGACATCGTCAGCAACGCCGCCGTCTTCCACCGACGATGGGGGCACTGGCCGATGCTGGGCTGGCTGACCGCCTTCCGCGAGCGCGGCCTCCTCGACTGGACACCCGAAGGTTCTACGATCGGACGATGCCCGACACCCGCACCCTGATCCTGATGCGCCACGGCAAGTCCTCGTACCCCGACGGGGTGGACGACCACGACCGACCGCTGGACGATCGTGGGCGTCGTCAAGCGGCGGCGGCGGGCGACTGGATCCGGAAAACTGTGGGCACCGTCGACGCCGTCATCTGCTCGACGGCCATCCGCACACGTCAGACCTTCGAGCGGACCGGTGTCACCGCGGACGTGCGGTTCGAGGGCTCGCTGTACGGCGGATCGCCCGACGACATCCTCGGTGAGATCACCACCGCGGACGCGTCGGCAAGGATCGTGCTGGTGGTCGGGCACGCACCCGGAATCCCCTTCACCGCACTGGAACTCGCGGACGATGTGGATTCCGAGGCGGGCCGCTGGATCAGGTCGGGTTTCCCGACGTCGGCGATGGCCGTCCTCGAGACGACCGGCGACTGGACGGACCTCGGCCGCGGCGGCGCTCGCCTGACTCACGCACTCCGCGTCGACTGATCCTTCTCGACCACCGCTCGGTTGCGGGCACTCTCGGAGCGTCCGAGGGCCTTCACCTCGGCGTCCATCTTCGGGAGGATGCGGGGAACGTGGCGCAGCGTCGTGTACTCGCCGAGGCGCGTCGTCAGGACGGACCGCGCCCAGCCGATACCGCCGACGATGCCGGGAACGTAGACGCGGCGTGACCGCTTCTCGATCGCGCGGACGAACGCGTCGACACACGCCTCGACCGGCAGCGTCTTGCCCAGTGGCCAGGGCAGGACCGCGAGGAGATCCTGGAACGCGGACAGGTCGGACTTGGCGTCCTGCACCAACGGGGTGTCGATCCACGCCATGTGTGCGGAGCCGACGTCGACTCCCTGGTACTTCACCTCGAGTCGCAACGCGTTGGCGAAGTGCTCGGCTCCCGCCTTGCTCGCGTTGTACGAGGCGAGTCCGGGGCAGGCGGTGAAGGCGGCGAGCGAGGACACGACGAGCACGTATCCCTTGCGCTCGATCAGCGACGGCAGCGCTGCCCGGACGGTGTGGAAGACGCCGGTCGTGTTGATGTCGATGACGCGCTTGAAGGTCTCGGGATCGACGTTCAGCACCGATCCGTAGCTCGAGATGCCGGCGTTGGCGAGCACGACGTCGATGCCACCGAAACGCTCGATGCCGGTGTCCACCGCATGCTGCATCTGTGCGAGATCACGAACGTCGGCGCGGACGCCGACAGCGATGTCTCCGAGGTCGGCGACCAGCGCAGCGAGGGGGGCCTCGTCGACATCGGTCAGGACCAGCCGAGCACCCTTGGCGGCGAGTGCCCGTGCGGTCGCCTCACCGATACCGCGTCCTGCGCCGGTGATGAGTACGACCTTGTTGCCGATGCTGACCATGAGAAGTCCTCCTGTGACGAGTTGTGCGGGTCACAGTACCTGTTACTCCGGTTTGCACCTAAGAATGTCGGACCAGAGGACTGTACCTGTCCTCTATCCGCGGCAAGGTACTCGTCATCACCCGCACACACCGCCAGGAGCAGTCATGACCGCAACGCTGACCATGGAGATCCAACTCGTCATGCTTCCCGTCGCCGACGTCGACAGGGCGAAAGCGTTCTACACCGGCATCGGCTTCCACGCCGACCACGACGCGAGCCCGTTCCCTGACATGCGCTACGTGCAGCTGACCCCACCGGGCTCCGCATGCTCGATCGCGATCGGGAAGAACATCACGACCGCCGTCCCCGGCTCCGTCGAGGGGATGCTCGTCGTCGTGCAGGACGCGGAGGCCGCGCGGGAGATGTTGCTGGCAGCCGGAGTCGAGGCCACCCCCGTGAAGGACGAGGGGTGGGGTCTGTTCACCTACTTCGCCGACCCGGACGGCAACAGGTGGTCCGTGCAGCAGTTGCCTGTGGGCTGAGCAAGGGTCCGGGCGGGCCCGATGGTGGGTCCGCCCAACCTTCTCTCGAGGGCCGCTCCCGGGCGATTCGCCGGATTAGGCTGCGCCGAAGTCGGCAGGCATGCCGGTCGGACGGGGGCGGCAGTGACGGAGACCGAGAATCGGACCGAGCGCGGTACGGCGGCGACGCGAGCACCGCGGTGGCGCACGATCGGCGCGCGGCGCGACTCCTTCACACTCCCGTACGGGTGGGGACCCGCGATCGTGCTGGTGCTGGTCTCGCTCGTGGACCGCATCGAGTTCAGCCTGGTCGCCGCCGTGCTGCCGCAGCTGCAGGCGGAGTTCGGCTTCGGCGACACGGCCGCCGGCTCGATCCCCACCGCGGCCGCCGTCGCCGCGGGCCTGCTCGCGATGCCCGCCGCCTACCTCGCCGACCGCCACGACCGCGGACGCATCATCACCGTCGTCGTCTTCCTGTGGGCCCTGGCCACCGTCGGATCGGCCCTCGCACCGACCTTCGCGATCTTCTACCTCGTGCGCATGGGCCTGGCCGCCGCCGAGGCCATCGACAACCCGGCCAGCGCCAGCATGCTCGCCGACTTCCACCCGCCCGCGACCCGCCCGACGGCCTTCGGCTGGTGGCGCACCGCGGCCTACCTCGGCGGCGCCGGGATCGTGCTGGGTGGCGTACTCGCCGAGTGGCTCGGGTGGCGCGGCGCCTTCCTCGTCATGGCGATTCCCGGTGTGGTGGTCGCCGTCCTGATGTCGCGAGTGCGGGAACCCGAACGGGGGTACGCCGACAGACTGGCCGCGGGCAGCGCGGACACGCCCGCGCCGGAGGCCACCACCGATCCGATGCCGGTCCAACTTCGCCGCGTCGCGCCCATCCGCACCCTGTGGTTCACGGGCGGCGCGCTCACCGTCATGAGTCTCGCGGTCGGCGGCCTGACGTTCTGGGTGCCCAGCCTGCTGCAACGTCGCTTCGGCCTGGGCGAGGCGGCCGCCGCCTCCGCGGGCGGTGGACTGACGCTCGTCGGCATCGTCGGCGGCACCCTCGTGGGCTCCCTGCTCACCCGACGCACTCCGATCGCGACGCCGTCGCAGTGGCGAGTCCTGGTCGGCGGCTCGGGGATCCTGCTGGGTACCGCTGCCATGGCGGGCGCACTCGCGTCCGAGAGCTGGCTGCCCTTCACCGTGCTGCTCACCGTGTTCGGCTTCTTCACCGCCTGGGCGATCCCCACACTCACCTCGTGCGTCGCCGACGTGCTCGCCCCGCGCGACCGAGGACTGGGTTACGGACTGCTGCAGATCGCCGCGACCGTGGGCGGCGCCGTCGGACCGCTCCTCGTCGGCGCGGTGTCCGACGCGTACGGCTCCCTCACCACCGGCATGGTTCCGCTGCTGCCCCTGCTGCTGATCGGAGGCGTGCTCGCCCTCTGCGCCTACCCGTACGTGTCGCCGGACGCACAGCGGGTGTTGGACGGCGTGGCCTGACGCGCCCCTGCCCGCCCCCTCGTGTTCGCCCGTCTGTCAGGGCGGCGCGATAGCGTCCCGCACCATGCGACTCACCCGCGTGCTTCTCGCCGCGTCCGTCCTGACGATCACCGCCTGCAGCGCGCCTGCCGCCGACGAGCCGCCCGGTGACCCGCGTACCGTCCGCGTCGCGACGTACAACGCCAGCATGAACCGCCCCGCCGCCGGCGATCTGGTCGCCGCACTGCGGTCCGGAACGGATCCGCAGATCCGGTCGGTGGCCGACGTCGTTCAGCGCAACGCCCCGGACATGCTGCTGCTCAACGAGTTCGACTACTCCGACGGCGCCGTCGACCTCTTCCGCGACAACTACCTCGCCGTCGGCGACGCACCGATCGACTACCCGTTCGCATACACGGCGCCCGTCAACACCGGCGAGCCGTCCGGGCTCGACCTCGACGGCGACGGGCGGTCCGACGGACCGAACGACGCCTGGGGCTTCGGGCAGTTCCCCGGCCAGTACGGCATGGTCGTCCTCTCCAAGTTCCCGCTCGACGCCGCCGCGGTCCGCACGTTCCAGACCTTCCGCTGGGCCGACATGCCCGACAACCTGCTGCCGCGCGAGTACTACGGCGCGAACTCGGATGCGCTGCGCCTGTCGAGCAAGTCGCACTGGGACGTGCCCGTGGACATCGACGGGCGGGTGATCCACCTGCTCGTCTCGCACCCCACGCCGCCCTCCTTCGACGGGCCCGAGGACCGCAACGGCCGACGCAATCACGACGAGATCCGGCTCACCGCGGACTACGTCGCTGGCGCCGACTACCTCGTCGACGACACCGGACTGGCCGGCGGCCTGCCGAACGGCTCCTCGTTCGTGGTGTTGGGGGACCAGAACAGCGATCCCGTCGACGGGGACTCCTACCCGGGCGCCATCGCGCAACTCCTCGACAGCCCGGCGCTGCAGGACCCGACGCCCACCTCGCCGACCGCCGGCACCGACACGGCGGACTTCGCCGATCCCGTGCCGGGTGATCTGCGGGTGGACTACGTCCTGCCGAGCACCGATCTGACGGTCACCGGATCGGGGGTCTTCTGGCCCGCGCCGGGCGAGCCGGGCGCCGAGTTGTTGTCGGCGAGCGATCACAGATTGGTGTGGGTGGACCTGCAGGTCTGACCCGTCAGCGCAGCAGTGCGGCCAACGCCTCGTCGGACGCACGCAGAGCGTCACGGTCGAACGTCGATGCCGAGGACAGGATCTCGTCGGCACCGGTGCGGTCGACGAGGTCCTCGAGCCGGCTACGCACCGTCGCCGGACTGCCGTGCACGCTGCCGTCGAGGGAGCGCTGAGCCGACTCCCGAGCCCGCGGAGTGAGACCGTCGGGCATCTCGGTGACCGCCCGCAACGGGGGGAATTCCCCGGTACGGCGGGAGTCCGCCATGGCCACCGCCTCCGCCATGGCGAGCCCGCGGGCCTCGGCGTCGGTGTCGGCGACCAGCACGTCGAGCGACACCGTCACGGACGGCTGTGCCGCGAAGGCAGAGGGAACGAACTCGCGTCGATACTCCGCCAGCGGAGCCAGGTCCCCCCACAGCATCGGACCGCCCACCACGACGGGAAGCCCGCGCTGCGCGGCGATCGCGAGCCCGTGACCCGTCGCGAGAACGTGGATCGGGATCAGTCGCTCGGGCGCGGGCTGCACGGTCACCGGACCGGTTCCGAGCAGGAAGTCCTGCAGATCCGCGAGGTCGTCGGCGAAGCGCTCGGCGTCCTCGGTGTCCGCCCGCAGCACCTTGCGCACCGGCGGCGTGAACCCCAGCGACCGGCCGACACCGAGGTCGACCCGGCCGGGATACAGCGCGTCGAGCATCGCGAACTGCTCCGCGACGACGATGGGCGAGTGGTTCGGCAGCATGACGCCGCCCGACCCCAGCCGGATCCGCGACGTCGCCGAGCCGATCGCGGCGAGAAGCACCGCGGGTGAGCCGCTCGCGATGCCGGGGACGGCGTGATGCTCGGCCACCCAGTACCGCTCGTAGCCCGCCGCCTCGGCCCATCGTGCACGCTCGATCGAGTCCGACACCGCGGTGGCGGCAGACCGATCGGTGCGGGTACGGGAGCGATCGAGAAGGGACAGACGCATACTCTGCACAACCGCCGCGGGCTTCACCCTGTTCCGCTCCGTTGACTCCCGAGAAACAAGCACGGAGATTGGTAACAGTCATACAATCCGGTCGAGTGGTTCCATCACGGGCACCATTCACGGGACACTGACCATTCGACTGTTCTCGATCGATGGTGGGTGTTGAACGTGAAGCGCAGGCAACTGCTGCAACTGGCCGCAGCAGGAATGGTGGGCCTCGCGGTCCCGCCCGCGATCACCCGGTCGACGGCGTCCGCACTCCCGCTCGGCGTCCCCTCGATCCGGAACCTCCTGCCCGAACTGTTCGCCGACCCTCCGCGTCCACCGGACCACTCACCCGCCCTCGTCATCGGATCGGGCTTCGGAGCCAGCGCCGCGGCGTTGCGGCTCGCGCAGGCCGGTACGTCGGTCACCGTGCTCGAACGAGGACTCCGCTGGCCGCGCGATCCGTTCCGCGACATCTTCACCGCCGACATGACGGCCGACGGGCGCGGCCTGTGGCATCAGCGCTCGTTCACCAACCTCACCGGCATGCCTGTCGGGCCCGTCGACTGGTTCAACGGCGTCCTCGACACCACCCGGTACGAGAACCTGTCGGTGTGGCGCGCAGCCGCGGTGGGCGGCGGTTCCGTCGTCTACACCGGTGTGAGCATCGCCCCGGACAAACGCTTCTTCGACCTCTCCTTCGGTGGCCGCGTGGACTACGACGAGATGGCGTTGCAGTGGTACCCGAAGGCTCGCTCGGTGCTCCGGCCGTCGACCATGCCCGACGACATCTACGCCTCCCCCGGGTTCGCCCACTCGAGGACGTGGGACGACCACGCCCGCCGCGCCGGTTTCGACCCGCAGCGCGTCGACGGAGGCTGGAACTGGAACGTGCTGCGTGACGAGATGTCGGGTCGGTCCCGGCCCTCCGCCACCGTCGGCTGCAGCACGTTCGGCAATTCCAACGGCGCGAAGCACGACCTGACGCAGAACTACATCCCGCAGGCCGAGGCCACGGGCAACGCCGTGGTGTGTCACAGCCACGAGGTCGTCGCCATCGGTACCGAGAGCGGTGGCCGCTACCGCGTGGAGGTGCGGCGCCTCGATCCCGAGGGCAACGCACTCGAGACGCGCACGCTGACCTGCGACTCACTGATTCTCGGCGCCGGCTCCATCGGAACCACCGAACTGCTGGTCCGCGCACAGGCCACCGGCGCGCTTCCCGAGCTCAACGAGTTCGTCGGACGCGGATGGGGCACCAACGGTGACGCCTTCATGACCCGCTCGCTCGGCCCCATCGGCGGCGGACCGCAGGGAGCGCCGTGCGCCTCGCGCATCGTCGACGACACGGGCCTGCCTCTCAGCGTCGAGAACTGGTACGTCCCGGGCGTTCCCACCGAGATGGGTTTCCTCGGATCGCTCGGTATGACCATCGACCCGCTGCGGGCCGATTTCCGCTACGACCGTGCCACCGACGGGATGAGCTTGACCTGGCCCAAGGGCGGCAGCCGCGACACCGTGGAGGCACTGCGCGCGGTGCAGAACCGGATGGCACAGGCCGGCCGCACCGTCGTCTCCGCCGAGCCGTTCACTCGCGACGTCGACGACACCTTCACCGCGCACCCCCTCGGCGGTGCGGTCCTGGGCGACGTCACCGATGCGTACGGACGAGTGAAGGGGTACCCCGGCCTGTACGTCATGGACGGAGCTCTCGTTCCCGGCAGCACGGGCGCCGCCAACCCGTCTCTCACCATCACCGCGCTCGCCGAGCGCAACATCGCGGCCGTCATCGCCGCCGGAGGCTAGGCGTACCCGGTCGTCATCTAGGCCAGGCCGATCTCCGGCCGACCCTCCGGCACCGTCACGGTCGCTGCCGTGCGGACCGGCGCGCCGGGAACCGAGATCGCGTCCAGGACCCGGACCTCGGACCGCCACTCCGTCGGCGTCAGCGTCGCACGCAGGTAGCCGCGTCGGGCATTGCCGAACTTGACGTGAGGTGACGCGGCCGCGATGTCCGCACCGGCCGCGTCGACGTCGGCACCGTCCTTGCCCGAGGCGATGGAGGTCGACGCGATCTCGACGCCCACCACCGGGGCGGAGTCGTCCTGATAGTCGCGGCGCAGTTCCGACACGATGGTGCGGTGGATGTCGCCCACGATGGACGCGAGGGTGATGCCCCGGTCGCGGGCGCCGTCGAGGATGCGGTGCCGTGACGCCTCGTACCCACTCCACGGGTCCATCCCGACCTTCCGCTCGCCGTCGCTGATGCGGGCGAGGTCGGAGATCACCGTCTGGTGTGCGAGGAACTTCCACGTGGCGCCGGACCCGAAGCCGTCGAGGATCCACTTCTCCTGCGCCGCTCCGGTGATGGTGCGACTCGGGTCTGCGGTCTCCGCGTTCTGCGCGTGTTCGCCGTCGCCGTTGGCCTGATCGCTGCGGTACTGCCGGGTGTCGAGCACCGAGAAGTCCACCAGGTCACCGAAACTGAAGCGGCGGTACGCCGTCAGATCCGGTCCCGTCGGTCGCTGGGCCATCCGCACAGGAGTGTTCTCCCACCACGCCTTGAACGCATCGGCGCGGCGCAGGAGGAACAACCTCGGATCACCCGCAGGGTCGCCGGGAGCGGCGGTGCCGGCATCCTGGCCGATCGCCCCGGCCCAGTTGTTATCCACTTCGTGATCGTCGAAGGTGGTGATCCACGGCGCCGCCGCGTGCGCCGACGCCAGGTCGGGATCGGACTTGTACAGTGCGTATCGATCGCGATAGTCGTTCAGTACCAACGTTTCTCGTCCCGCGGACTCGGGCCGTGGCAGCGATGCGCGGGCGCCCGTGCCGGGGATCGCATACTCGTAGATGTAGTCGCCGAGGAAGAACACGACGTCCGGGTCACTCGCCGCGAGGTCGGCGTAGGCGCCGTAGAACCCGTCCTCCCACTTCTGGCACGACGCCCACGCGAACGACAGTGACGCCAGGGGTGATCCCGGTGCGGGCGCCGTTCTCGTCCGTCCGACGGTGCTCACGTGCGGACCGACCATGAAACGGTAGAAGTACTCTCGCGCCGGAGCCAGACCTCGCACGTCCACGTGCACCGACCAGCCGTCCGCGTCGGATGCCAGTTCGATGCCCTGGCTCACCGTCCGCCCGAACCGTTCGTCCTCGGCGATCTCCCACCGCACCGGCACCACACCCGGCCGCATACCGCCGACCGGAGCGAGGGGATCGACCGCGAGACGAGTCCACAGAACCACCGAGTCCGGCAGCGGATCCCCCGACGCGACGCCGAGGCGGAACGGGTATCGGCCGGGGTACCGCGTTGCGGCTGCGCGTGCGCCGTCGCGCTCGACAGTTCCGGAGTCATCGCGAGCGCACCGACCAGTGCGGTCCACGTGAGGAACGAACGACGCGTGGTACCGGCTCGCAGAGAACGATCGGCACCGATGACGAGATCACGACGGCTCATGAACCGAACGGTGCCTCTCGAATGAAAACTCCGTGTGGATCGGAGGCGACGCGCGCGAGGACTCGCGCTGAAGCCACCCGAATCGGGTACGCAGACGACATGGACGACAAGCGAGAGATGGGCAGACGCGACGTCGAGAAGCGGTGGCGCGATCCGCGCGCGATCCAGCACGCGGCCACGTACGACGGGGCAGTGATCGGCATCGCTGCCGTCGCGGTGGCCGTGTTCCTCGCAGCGGGCGCCTCCAGCGTCGTGATCGCTGCGCTCGTCCCCGGTGTCTGTCTGCTCGGCGGGATCGGCGCACTGTGGATCGGCTACCGCTCCTACCGCCACGGCGGGACGTGGCCCGTCTGGCAGGGCGCCGCCTGGCTGCTGTTCGCGCTGATGATGGTGAGCTTGTCCCTCCCGACCCTCGCTCTGCGCTGAGCCGGGAGGGAACGGATCACGCCTGCACGACGGTGATGACGTTGCCGTCGGGATCCTTCAGCATGAACATCGGCGGCACGTTCGGATCGTCGTCGCCACCCAGTGGTTCCATCTCGAACCCGTCGAAGGCACTCAGGCGTGCGTGTTCGGCCCGGACGTCCGACGTCTCCACACCGATGGACGAGCCGCCCGGCTGGTCGTACATCGGCGGGTTCAGCGCCAGGCGCGCTGT
Source organism: Rhodococcus sp. Leaf247 (assembly GCF_001426185.1). GTDB lineage: Bacteria > Actinomycetota > Actinomycetes > Mycobacteriales > Mycobacteriaceae > Rhodococcoides. Next base: position 564,973 of record NZ_LMRP01000002.1, read on the forward strand.
GGACCCCGGTGGCGCCACCTCGAGCCAGCGGTACTCCTGGTTCGGACCGAAGCGCGTATCTCCGCGCACCTCGAATCCGAGTACACGCGTGTAGAAGTCGAGGGCCTTGTCCTGGTCGGCAACGGTGAACATGGCCACGCCGATGTTCGTGATGGTGCTGGGAGTCTCGGTCATGGCTCAGTAGACCCGAGCCAGGGCTGAAACTCATCGCGCGAGTGTTGTTCGCCCGGCGACACCATCCGCACTCCGGTTCATCACCTGCACCCGCGATGGGGGGTGCACCAGAAGATCCGCGGTGCGCCAGACCGAGCAGCTGAGAAACGACACGAGCCCCACCCCGCCGAAGCGGGATGGGGCTCGATGTTGCTCGTCTCTAGCGGTAGTCGCCGGAGAAACCGTAGTCGTCGAGCGGCACTGCAGCACCGGTGTTCTGGCCGAAGCCGTCCGCGCTGTAGTACTGATCGTCGTACGACGGCACCGCGTAGGCCGCGGCACGTGCTTCCTCGGTGGGCTGAACCGTGATGTTCCGGTACCGGTTGATGCCGGTGCCGGCGGGGATCAGCTTTCCGATGATCACGTTCTCCTTGAGACCGATGAGCTTGTCCGAGCGGCAGTTGATCGCCGCATCGGTCAGCACTCGGGTGGTCTCCTGGAACGACGCCGCGGACAGCCACGAGTCGGTCGCCAGCGATGCCTTGGTGATACCCATCAGCACCGGACGTCCGGCCGCGGGCTCGCCACCCTCGGACACGACGCGACGGTTGCTCGACTCGAACTCACTGCGCTCGGTCAGCGATCCGGGCAGGAACTCCGTGGAGCCCGAATCGATGATGGTCACGCGGCGGAGCATCTGACGAACGATCGTCTCGATGTGCTTGTCGTGGATGGACACACCCTGGCTGCGGTACACCTCCTGGACCTCGTTGACGAGGTGGATCTGCACCTGGCGCGGGCCCATGACTCGCAGGACCTCGTGCGGATCGGCCGCACCTTCCATGAGCTGCTGACCGACCTCGACGTGGTCACCGTCCGACAACAGACGCTCCGTGCCGTCGTCGTGCTTGAAGACACGCAGACGCTGACGCTTGGAGAGCTTGTCGTAGACGACTTCTTCGCCGCCGTCGTCCGGGACGATGGTGATCTTGTAGAAACGGTCACCGTCCTCGAGCTGGATGCGACCCGAGACGTCCGCGATGGGCGCCTTGCCCTTGGGCACACGAGCTTCGAAGAGCTCCTGCACTCGGGGCAGACCACCGGTGATGTCGTCGCCGGCGACACCACCCTGGTGGAAGGTACGCATCGTGAGCTGCGTGCCGGGCTCACCGATCGACTGTGCCGCAACGATACCGACGGCCTCGCCGATGTCGACGAGCTTGCCGGTGGCCATGGAACGGCCGTAGCAGGTGGCGCAGACGCCGGTTCCGGTGGTGCAGGTGAGCACCGATCGAACCTTGACCGACGTGATGCCCGCTGCGAGCAGTGCGTCGATGGCCGGGTCGCCCAGGTCGTGTCCACGCTCGACGATGACGTTGCCGTCGGCGTCGACCGCGTCGGCGGCCAGGGTGCGGGCGTACGTCGAGGTCTCGACGTGCGCGTCGCGGATCATGGAACCGTCCGCCAGGCGCTCGGCGATCGTGGTGGTGATGCCGCGCTCGGTGCCACAGTCGGTTTCCCGAACGATGACGTCCTGCGAGACGTCGACCAGACGACGCGTCAGGTAGCCCGAGTCGGCGGTACGAAGCGCCGTGTCGGCCAGACCCTTACGAGCACCGTGCGTGTTGATGAAGTACTCCAGGACCGTCAGGCCCTCCTTGAAGGAGGACTTGATCGGGCGCGGGATGAACTCACCCTTCGGGTTGGTCACCAGACCCTTCATGCCGGCGAGCGACCGCACCTGAGTCATGTTTCCGGCGGCGCCGGACTTCACGATCATCGGGATGGGGTTGTCGTCGGGGAAGTGGGCCTCCATGGCCTTACCGACCTGCTCGGTCGCTTCCTGCCAGATCTTGACCAGGGCCGAGTTGCGCTCGGTCCGGTCGAGAGCGCCACGCTGGTACTGCTTCTCCAGACGATCGGCCTGAGCCTCGAACTCCTCGAGGATCTGAGGCTTCTCCGGCGGCACGAGGACGTCGGAGATGGAGATGGTGACACCCGAACGCGTGGCCCAGTAGAAGCCGGCGTCCTTGAGCTTGTCGACGGTCTGCGCGACCACGATCATCGGGTACCGCTCGGCGAGATCGTTGATGATCGTCGCCTGGCGCTTCTTCGGCATCTGCTCGTTGACGAACGGGTAGTTCGTCGGGAGCAGCTCGTTGAAGAGCACGCGGCCCAGCGTCGTCTCGGCGGTCCAGGCATCGCCCGGGGTCCACCCGTCGGGGAACAGCTCCGACTCGATCTCGCGACTCGGACGCTGATGCGTCAGACGCACCTTGATCTGCGACTGCACGGTCAGGACGCCACGATCGACGGCCATCTGTGCCTCGGCGGGGCTGGCGTAGATGCCCAGCTCTGCCGAATCGGACGTCGAGGCCTGGAACTCGCCCAGTGCCTTGTCGTCGAGACGCGTCAGGTGGAACAGACCCGTGACCATGTCCAGACGCGGCATGGCCAGCGGTCGACCCGATGCCGGCGAGAGGATGTTGTTCGACGACAGCATCAGCACGCGTGCCTCGGCCTGCGCCTCGGCGGACAGCGGCAGGTGCACTGCCATCTGGTCACCGTCGAAGTCGGCGTTGAACGCCTCGCACACGAGGGGGTGCAGCTGGATGGCCTTGCCCTCGACCAGCTGCGGCTCGAATGCCTGGATGCCCAGACGGTGCAGGGTCGGTGCGCGGTTCAGCAGCACGGGGTGCTCGGCGATGACCTCTTCGAGGACGTCCCACACCTGTGCACGCTGACGCTCGACCATGCGCTTGGCCGACTTGATGTTCTGCGCGTGGTTCAGATCGACCAGACGCTTCATCACGAACGGCTTGAACAGCTCGAGTGCCATGAGCTTCGGCAGACCGCACTGGTGCAGCTTGAGCTGCGGGCCGACGACGATGACCGAACGGCCCGAGTAGTCGACGCGCTTGCCCAGCAGGTTCTGACGGAAACGACCCTGCTTGCCCTTGAGCAGATCGGACAGTGACTTGAGCGGGCGGTTACCCGGTCCGGTCACCGGACGTCCACGACGGCCGTTGTCGAACAGGGCGTCGACCGACTCCTGCAGCATCCGCTTCTCGTTGTTGACGATGATCTCGGGAGCACCGAGGTCGATCAGTCGCTTGAGGCGATTGTTGCGGTTGATGACCCGGCGGTACAGATCGTTGAGGTCGGACGTCGCGAAACGTCCACCGTCGAGCTGCACCATCGGACGCAGCTCCGGCGGGATCACCGGCACGGCGTCGAGGACCATGCCCATGGGAGAGTTGCCCGTGGACTGGAACGCGGCGACGACCTTGAGACGCTTCAGTGCGCGAAGCTTCTTCTGGCCCTTGCCACTGCGGATCGTCTCGCGCAGGCTCTCGGCCTCGGCCGCGATGTCGAAGGTCTCCATGAGCTTCTGGATGGACTCCGCGCCCATCGCACCCGTGAAGTACTCGCCGTAGCGGTCGATCAGCTCGCGGTAGATGAGCTCGTCGATGATGAGCTGCTTCTTCGCCAGCTTGGTGAAGGTGGTCCAGATCTCCTCGAGACGATCCAGCTCACGCTGCGCACGGTCACGGAGCTGACGCATCTCGCGCTCGCCGCCGTCCTTGACCTTGCGACGCACGTCGGACTTGGCACCCTCGGCCTCGAGCTCGGCGATGTCCGCCTCGAGCTTCTGGGCGCGGGCCTCGAGGTCGGCGTCACGCTGATCGGCGACAGCCTTCTTCTCGACCTCCATCTCGGCTTCGAGAGTGGAGAGCTCGTTGTGGCGCAGTTCCTCGTCGACCGACGTGATGACGTAGGCGGCGAAGTAGATGATCTTCTCGAGATCCTTCGGCGCCAGGTCCAGCAGGTAGCCGAGGCGCGACGGAACACCCTTGAAGTACCAGATGTGCGTGACCGGTGCGGCCAGCTCGATGTGGCCCATGCGCTCACGACGCACCTTGGCGCGAGTGACCTCGACGCCGCAGCGCTCACAGATGATGCCCTTGAAGCGCACGCGCTTGTACTTGCCGCAGTAGCACTCCCAGTCGCGAGTAGGTCCGAAGATCTTCTCGCAGAACAGGCCGTCCTTCTCGGGCTTGAGCGTGCGGTAGTTGATGGTCTCCGGCTTCTTGACCTCGCCGTAGGACCAATTGCGGATGTCGTCCGCGGTCGCGAGACCGATGCGGAGTTCATCGAAGAAGTTGACGTCCAGCACGTCGTACTTCCTTTCCCCTTCTCAGGGATAGTTTTCTGCTGCTACGAGTGATCGGGGGTGGGCCGGCGCGAGTCCCCTCGCGCCGGCCTGTCACCGATTACTGCGCGAGATCGTCGACGGTCGCGGACTCGTTGCGGGAGAGGTTGATTCCCAGGTTGGCCGCGGCACGCTCGAGATCCTCGTCGTCGCCGTCCGCCATCGTGATGGCTGCGCCGTCCGAGGACAGCACCTCCACGTTGAGGCACAGCGACTGGAGCTCCTTGAGGAGCACCTTGAAGGACTCGGGGATACCGGGTTCCGGGATGTTCTCACCCTTGACGATGGCCTCGTAGACCTTCACGCGGCCGACCACGTCGTCGGACTTGATGGTGAGGAGCTCCTGCAGCGTGTAGGCAGCGCCGTAGGCCTGCATGGCCCAGCACTCCATCTCGCCGAAGCGCTGTCCACCGAACTGCGCCTTACCACCGAGGGGCTGCTGCGTGATCATCGAGTACGGGCCTGTCGAACGAGCGTGGATCTTGTCGTCGACGAGGTGGTGCAGCTTGATGATGTACATGTAGCCCACGGACACCGGGTACGGGAACGGCTCTCCGGAACGGCCGTCGAACAACGTGGCCTTTCCGTCGGCGCCGACCATGCGCTCGCCGTCACGGTTCGGGATCGTGCTCGCCAGCAGGCCGGTGAGCTCGTCCTCCTTCGCACCGTCGAACACCGGGGTGGCGATGTTGGTGTCCGCCTCGGCGGCCAACATCTCCTCGGGCAGGGTCGCGGCCCAGTCGGGACGGACTCCGTCGGTAGCAACCTGAATGTTCCATCCGGTCTTACCGATCCAACCGAGGTGTGTCTCGAGGATCTGACCGATGTTCATACGACGCGGGACGCCGTGCGTGTTCAGGATGATGTCGATCGGGGTGCCGTCGGACAGGAACGGCATGTCCTCCTGCGGGAGGATCTTGCCGATGACGCCCTTGTTGCCGTGGCGGCCGGCGAGCTTGTCGCCGTCCTGGATCTTGCGCTTCTGGGCCACGTAGACGCGGACCAGCTCGTTCACACCGGGAGGCAGATCGTCGTCGTCCTCGCGTGAGAACACGCGGATGCCGATGACCTTTCCGTTCTCGCCGTGCGGAACCTTCAGAGACGTGTCGCGGACCTCGCGGGCCTTCTCGCCGAAGATGGCGCGCAGCAGGCGCTCCTCCGGGGTCAGCTCGGTCTCGCCCTTGGGCGTGACCTTTCCGACCAGGACGTCGCCGTCACGAACCTCGGCACCGATACGGATGATGCCGCGCTCGTCGAGGTCTGCGAGGACCTCGTCCGAGACGTTCGGGATGTCACGAGTGATCTCCTCGGCACCGAGCTTGGTGTCGCGGGCATCGATCTCGTGCTCCTCGATGTGGATCGAGGTCAGGACGTCCTCTTCCACGAGGCGCTGCGACAGGATGATCGCGTCCTCGTAGTTGTGGCCCTCCCACGGCATGATCGCGACGAGCAAGTTCTTGCCCAACGCCATCTCGCCGTTCTCGGTGCAGGGACCGTCGGCCAGAACCTGGCCGGCCTCGACGCGAGCTCCCTCGTCCACGATCGGACGCTGGTTCGCGCAGGTGCCCTGGTTGGAGCGGGCGAACTTCCGCATCCGGTACGTGTTGCGAGTGCCGTCGTCCGCCATCACGGTGACGTAGTCGGCGGACACCTCCTCGATGACACCGGACTTCTCGTTGACGATGACGTCGCCGGCATCGACAGCCGCACGCAGTTCCATGCCGGTTCCGACGAGCGGAGCTTCGCTGCGCACGAGAGGAACGGCCTGACGCTGCATGTTCGCGCCCATCAGGGCACGGTTGGCGTCGTCGTGCTCGAGGAACGGGATCATCGCGGTGGCCACGGAGACCATCTGACGAGGCGAGACGTCCATGTAGTCGACGTCGAGGGACGAGACGAACTCGACCTCTCCGCCCTTACGACGGACGAGGATCTTCTCGTCGACGAAGCGACCCGAGGTGTCGATGGACGAGTTGGCCTGCGCCACGACGTGGCGGTCCTCCTCGTCGGCGGTCAGGTAGTCGACATCGTCGGTGACCTGTCCTTCGACGACCTTGCGGTACGGCGTCTCGATGAAGCCGAACGGGTTCACACGGGCGTACACCGAGAGCGAACCGATCAGGCCGATGTTCGGGCCTTCCGGAGTCTCGATGGGGCACATGCGGCCGTAGTGCGACGGGTGGACGTCGCGGACCTCGAGGCCGGCGCGCTCACGCGAGAGGCCACCGGGGCCCAGCGCGGAGAGACGACGCTTGTGGGTCAGACCCGACAGCGGGTTGTTCTGGTCCATGAACTGCGACAGCTGCGAGGTCCCGAAGAACTCCTTGATGGCAGCGACCACGGGACGGATGTTGATCAGGGTCTGCGGCGTGATGGCCTCGACGTCCTGGGTGGTCATCCGCTCACGGACCACACGCTCCATGCGGGACAGGCCCACGCGGATCTGGTTCTGGATCAGCTCGCCGACCGTGCGGAGACGACGGTTGCCGAAGTGGTCGATGTCGTCGACCTCCACGGGAACCTCGACGCCGTCGGGTGCCGTCATCGACTTCTCGCCCGCGTGCAGACGCACGAGGTACTCGATGGTGGCGACGATGTCCTCTTCGGTCAGCGTCGACGCCTCGATGGGCAGACCCGAGTTCAGGCCCAGCTTCTTGTTGATCTTGTAACGACCGACGCGTGCGAGGTCGTAGCGCTTCTCCTTGAAGAACAGGTTCTCCAGCAGGGTCTGCGCGCTCTCCTTCGTGGGCGGCTCGCCCGGACGGAGCTTGCGGTAGATGTCGAGCAGCGCCTCGTCGGTGCCGGCCGTGTTGTCCTTCTCCAGCGTGGCCATGAGGATCTCCGAGAAGCCGAAGCGCTCGGTGATCTGCTCGGTGGTCCAGCCGAGTGCCTTGAGGAGCACGGTGACGGGCTGACGACGCTTGCGGTCGATGCGGACACCGACGGTGTCGCGCTTGTCGACGTCGAACTCGAGCCATGCGCCGCGGCCGGGGATGACCTTGACGCTGTGCAGGTCCTTCTCGGTGGTCTTGTCGACAGCGTGGTCGAAGTAGACACCCGGGGAGCGCACGAGCTGCGAGACGACGACGCGCTCGGTGCCGTTGATGATGAACGTGCCCTTGCCCGTCATCATGGGGAAATCACCCATGAAGACGGTCTGGCTCTTGATCTCACCGGTGTTGTTGTTGATGAACTCCGCGGTGACGAACAGCGGCGCCGCGTAGGTCATGTCCTTGTCTTTGCACTCGTCGATCGAGGCCTTGACCTCGTCGAAGCGTGGGTCGGAGAAGGACAGCGACATCGAACCGGAGAAGTCCTCGATGGGAGAAAGTTCCGTCAGGATGTCCTCGAGACCACCACTGCGCGCGTTGTCGCCACGTGCTTCCGCACGTGCGCGCCATTCGGGCGTACCGACGAGCCATTCGAACGAATCGGTTTGAAGATCGAGCAACCCCGGTACTTCGAGGGGTTCGCGAATCTTCGCGAACGACACCCTCTTCGGGGCTCCGGGAGTTCCGGCGTTTTCCTTGGACTGGGTGGAGACTGCCAAGATGCGTCCTTCCAGCACCTCACGCGGGCCGCATACCGTGATGCGCGACCGTCGCTAATCTGCTTTTGTGTGTGGGAACTTCGCTGGTCACGACCCGTACGAAGTCCTCGCTCAGCAGAGATCGACACACGTGTCGATTCAGGCAAAGTCTGGAAGTGGACAGGAGGCACCCAGCGCAACGTCCAAAAGTACCCCAACGCGGCGGATATGGCAACCGCGGCCGCGCGGAGAGCGCAGTCGACCCGGACGGACCACGGGCCGGGACCCACCGACGGACAGTCCTCCGGCCGACGATCACTCCGACGCCCGGTGCCTCCATTTGCTCCGGCGTCGGATCCGATCGAACAGCGAGACCGTGGCCGCACTCGATGAATCCGGTAATCAGAGTGGACTCCCGAAGCCCTCGCGTCAAGAGCGCGAGCGGCGTTTCGTCTCCGATAGTTCCGTCGATGCCGACGATCAGCGGTTGTCGATCGTGGCCAGGAGCCACTTTCCGTCGACGCGTTCCATCGTCAGCGAGACCGGCGTCTGCACCGTTCCCTGATCGACCGTGTCCTGGGTCGCGGCGATGTCCATGCTGGCCAGGAGCTCGGCGCGGTCACCGTCGAGCAGCGTGACACCGATGTCGGTGACGACGGCGTTGGTCGTGGTCTGCGTCTGGATGACGCCCTGCTTGGTCTGTTCGGCGGTCGAGTCGTACTCACCGCGACGTTCGTCGTTCAGCACCGCGCGAGCCGCCGCCTGATCCTGATCGATGGTGTCGAACTTGTAGGAGAAGACGGTCTGCAACGCATCTCGTCCGGCCGAGGTGACCTCCTGGGTGGCCGCCGTGTCGACCCACGCCTGATTGCTCACCTCGGACGTTCCCGGGCGGATGATGCCCAGGAGCGCGACGACGGCGAACACGACGGCGAGAGCCGCGAGGAGCATCGTCTTCGGCGTCCACCACGCAGTGTCCCGACCGGTGGTCGGCTCCGCAGCATCGGTCGCCTCGGAGGATTCGACTGTGTCGGCGATATCCGTTCCGGACTCCGTCGTCGCGGCGGTCGGCGACTTCTCCAGGTCGACCGAGCCGGTGGTCGGCGTCGTGGCGGTCGCGTCGTCCGCCACGGCATCGTTCTCGACGCCGGGTGCCGACGCGGCCCTACCTGCCACCTTGGGACGGCGGATGCTGCCGGCAGGGGGACGGGCGGCGCCTACGGGCGGTCTACGACGTGCGGGAGGCATCTTGTGGTTCTCCTAGCTGAGGCTGTGACGAACGAGGCGGTGGGCACGGGCGACGCCGTGTCACTGACCGCCGTCGGTCGGAGCGGCAGGATCGACGGGTGCGGCCGGGTCCACCGGCGCAGCGGGATCCACCGGAGCGGCCGGATCCGTGGGCGCAGCGGGATCCGTCGCGGCGTTGGGATCCGTCGCGGCGTTCGGGTCCGTGGGCAGCTCGAGAGGGATGCGCTGACCGATGGGCTGGATGCGCGTGGCCTTCCAGGTGCCGTCGACGTCCTGCAGCTCCAGACGCAACGTGCTCTGGTACCGCTCGTTGCCGTCGGGCTTGGCCGTGTCGGTCGTGATGACGATCAGCGACTGGGCGGTGCCCTCGTCCTCGCTGAAGCCGACCAGCGTGGCGTGCTGCACCGCAGCGGTGGTGACGACTCCGGACTCGGCGAACTGCTGCCGGAACTGCTCCCGCGTGTCGTTCAGACCGTTGGTCAGCTCGTCGCCCGTGATCGAGGACTCGATGTCCGCGAACGTCTTGTCGAGGTCGTTCGAGTCGACGGAGTTGAGGTTGATCGCAGCCTGGCGTGCACCGGCGAGCGCGTCGTCACGCAGAGATGCCGCGGAGGACTCCTGATGCGCGAGGAACCAGAAGACACCGAGCACGATGGCCGCGACCAGAGCGATCGCCGCAGCGGCGGCCGTGATGGCGAGAGCGACCGGCGAGGTGCGACGAGTCGCGGGCGACGGTGTGAGCTCCGTGTCGTCACCCTCGTTCGCGTCGTCGGTCACGTCCGGGTCGGGAGAGGTGGTTGGCGTCACAGCGGCCACAGTACCGGTAGGTAACTTCCCGCGGCCAACGCCTCCGTACACCTCACGGGGCATCGCGGACACACCGGACAAGCCCGGCCCCGAGGCTGGTGCCTCGGGCCGGGCTTGTCGGACGAGCGTCTGTATCAGGGGCGAACCGTGACACCCAGCAGCGCAGCGAGCTGTGTGGCGATCGGGTTCAGGTCGAGGGGGTCCGGTGCCACCTTCGGCTTGTCGTCCCACGGCTGCACGGTTTGCGGATCGGCGAAGCGGACGCTGTTGGCTCCGCGAACGTTGGTCAGCGATCCCTGGGGAACCGTGCAGTTGGCGTCGAGGTTGATCGGGAAGTCCTGCTGCGACGGATCGAAGTCCGGATTCTTCGCGTACTCGGCATCCAGGATGGCCTGAGTCCCCTCGTAGCCCTGCGTGCAGGACGGCGGGTTGTTGACCTCGAGCGCGATACCGAAGTGGATCGTGCCGTCGCCCGGGCTTGCAGACTTGGCACCCTGCGCCAACGCCGGCAGGAACTGCAGCAGTGGCCGCAGCGCGAATGTCCGGGGACTCAGCGATTCCCCGACCGCCGCCAGGTTCCCCAGGTTGCTCGTCAGAGCCGGACCGGCCTGTTGCACCAGCGCTCCGACCTGATCGCTGGCCGGAATACCGTTGTCGATGAGTCGACGGATGTCCGGATCGCTCGACCGCAGCTGAGCGGTCACCAGGTCGAGGTCGGAACTGAACTGCTGGATCGACGACGACTGCTCGGACTGCGTGTCGAGGACGACCCGGCTGTCCCGGATCAGGGTGAGCGTCTGCGGAAGATTGGTCAGGCCGTCCTCCGAGAACGTGTCGAGGGAGTCGACCAGACCCTGCAGCGCGTCACCGGTGCCGGCGAATCCTGTTCCCAATTCGGTGACCACGGTGTGCAGATCGTCCACCGGGACCGAGTCGGCGAGAGTCTTGACGTTCTTCAGCAGACTCTCGACCGGTGTCGGGATGAACGTGTTCTGCTGGGCGATCACGTCACCGTCCTGCAGGAACGGACCCTGATCGGTGCGCGGCTGCAGGTCGACGTACTGCTCGCCGATGGCGGAGCGGTTCGCGACGACAGCGATGGTGTCGGCCGGCACGTCCGGTGCGGACTTCTCCAGCTTCAGTTCGACGTCCACGCCGTCGTCGGTCAGGTTCAGGGCGCCGACACGGCCGACCGGGATACCGCGGTACGTCACCTCGGCGTTGCTGAAGATGCCGCCCGAGTCGGTGAACTGACCGGTGACCGTGTACTGACCGAACCCGAACAGTTGGTCGACGCGGACGTATTTGGCGCCCACGTAGACCAAGCCCAGGATAGCGATCACGACGAAGAGGATCAGCTGTGTACTGACCAGCTTTGATCTCACTGTCCACCTTCATTCTGAGTACCCGGGGTGGCGATACCGAACTGCTGCAGGATCCCGTCCAGCGGATTCGCCGACGGCGCCGCTGCCGGCACGCCGGGTGGCGGTGTCGGAGAGGGGATGATCGGCGGCAACGGCAGCAGCGAGATGGTCGGGAACGACGGACGCGGACCGTTGCCGTTGTAGTACGGGTTCGACGGATCGACCCGTGGCTTCGGATCGCCGTTGCGCGGTGCGCTGTAGATCGGATTGCCCTGTCCGACACCCAACGCGGTCAACTGGTTGCCGATCTGCAGGTCGACGCTCAGGAAGAGGTTCACCGCGTTGCCCTGGGCGATCTTCTCCACACCGTCCGGGAACGGGAACGTGGGAACGAATGCCAGGTCGGTGACCAGCTCGTCGCCGTAGGTGGACAACTCCTGCAGCGTGGGACGGAGAGCGCGGAGATCCGCGATCAGGTCGTCCTTCGACCGCTCGATGACATCGGTGCCGACCGTGCCGAGACGATCGAGCTGTCCGAGGAGCTGCGTCAACTGCGGACGCTGCTCTTCGAGCACCTGGGTCGCGACCGGCAGATCGGTGAGGATGCGGTCGATCTTCTCCGTCTGCTGGTTCAGCGTGCCGGTGAGCACGTCGAGACCGTCGATGGCTCGCGTGATGTCGGTCTTCTGCTCCTCGAGACCACCGATCAACGTGTTCGCCTGCTCGAGCAGACTGCGCACGCGATCCTCGCGGCCGCTGAACGCAGTGTTCAGTTCCTTGACGATGGGAGCCAGCTGCGCCACGCCGCCACCGTTGAGGAGCATCGACAACGCGCCGAGGACCTGCTCGATGTCGGTCGCGTGACGGGTGCGCTCGACGGGAATGGTGTCCCCGCTCTGCAACCGTGCCGCGGCGGCCTCGTCGGTGGGAACGCTGAGCTGGATGAACTTCTCACCCAGCAGGTTGGTCTGCTGGACCGACGCCATCGCGTTGGCCGGCAGATCGACCGACGGGTCGACCTCCACCTGCACGTCGGCGATCCACGAGTCTCCCGGCACGCTCACGGAGGTGACACGGCCGACCGAGACGCCGTCGACCTTGACGGTCGACTGCGGCACCAGGTCGAGAACGTCGTCGAACTGCAGCGTGAGCTCGAGCGGATCGGAACCCACGTCCGCGCCACCCGGCAGAGGGATGCCGTAGATGCCACTGGACCCGCAGGCGGTGAGCGTCAAGGCGACGACGCACGCTCCGGAGGCGGCCGTCAGACCGCGAGTGCGCACTCTCATCGTCACTCCCCTTCCTGAGGAATGGACAGGCCCGGAAGCTCCAGGTCGCTGATACGCGGCGACTGGACGCCGGGAACCGTGCCCGGCTCGACGTTGCGCTGGATGTTGTCGGCGCTGAGCAGACCGAACGGCAGAACCAGCGTCGGCGTCTTCACACCGGAGACGGCCTGGTCGATGATCGCGCCGCAGTTGTCGACGATCGGCTGCATCTGACGTCCGAGAGCCTCGAACTGAGGATCACCCGGGCGCAACTTCTGCAGATCGACGAGACTGCAGAAGAACGTCTTCGGGTCCTGCAGTTCGTTGAAGATCAACCGTGCATCCAGCGAGCCGGACTCGGCGTTGTACGAGTTCGCGACGTTGGCGACGGCCAACGGCAGCAGAGTCAGCGTGTCCGCCAGCCCCTCTCGGTTGTCGGCCAGCAACTGTGTCGTCGGGACGAGGTTGTCCAGATCGGTGGTCAGCTGGTCCCGGTTGTCCTGGACGAAGGTCGCGACGTCACCGAGAGTGACGGCGAGCTGGTTCAGCGCGAGCCCCAGATTCTCCCGCTCGCCGGCGAGAAAGCCTGTCAGCGAGGACAACTGGTTGTTGAACGCGCGTACCTGCTGGTCGTTGGCGGACAGTGCGCTGACGAACGTCTGCAGATTCTGGATGGTGCCGAACAGGTCACCACGGTACGAGTCGAGTGTCTCGACGGCACCCGAGAGCTGCGTGAGTGAATCGTTGAGAGCCTCACCGTTGCCGTCGAGGTTCTCCGCTCCCGTCGCCACCAGATCCGACAGCGCGCCGTTCTTGTTCGCGCCGTTGGGGCCGAGTGCTTCGGACAGTTCGTCGACACTCTTGTAGAGCTCGTCGACCTCGACCGGGGTGGCCGTCCGCTCCCGCGGAATGACCGCACCCGACTCCATCTTCTCGCCACCGGTGTAGGCCGGGGCGAGCTGGACGTAGCGGTCGGCGACGACCGACGGGGCGAGCTGCACCGCGCGGGCATCCGACGGGATGTCGACGCCGCGATCGACGCGCATGTCGACCTGGACCTGGTCGCCGAGACCCTCGACCTTGGTCACGGTGCCGACCTTGACGCCGAGAACACGGACCTCGGTGCCCTCGTACACGCCCACGGACTTGTCGAAGTACGAGGTGATGGTCGTGGTACCCAGTCGGGTGAACGCCCACCACAGTGCGAAGACGACCAGAACGACGGCCGCGAGGACGGCGGCGATGATGCCGAGGTTGCGCTTGCTGAAGAAGCCGCCCTTCGACTCCTCGGCCTGTGCGGTGGATGCGGTCACTGGCCTGCTCCCGGGCTTCGGACGGGATCCACACCGAGGGTGCGGATCGGCTCACGGTAACCCGGAATATCGGGGAGACCGGGCGGGAATGTATTGACGATGACCTGGTCGAACCAACGACCGTTGCCGACGATGTTCGTGTACAGCCGCACGAACGGCGAGTACAGCTTGATCGCCTCGGCGATGTTCTGGTTGTTGGTCTTCAACGTGTCGATGACCTGGCCGAGAGACTGCAGGGCGGGCCCGATGGTCGCCTCGTTGTCGCGGATCAGACCGGTCAGCTGAGTGGAGACGCGCTGCGTGCCGATGAGGAGCTGCGAGATCGACTGCTGCCGATTGTTGAGCTCCTGCAACAGGACCGAGGCATCGCCGATCAACCGGGTGAACTCCTGGTTGCGGTCGGCGAGCACCTGGGTGGTCTTGTTCGTCGCGGCGAACAACTTGCTCAGTTCGTCGTCACGCGAGGAGATCGTCTCCGACAGGCGGGTGACTCCGTCGAGAGACGCGCGGATGTTCTCCGGAGTCTCCGAGAACGCCTGCGACAGCGTCTCCATGCTCGTCGCGAGCTGAGCGGTGTCGATGTCGCCGGTCGTCCGCGCAGCGTCCGAGAACGCGTCGATCACGTCGTAGGGCGCTGTGGTCCGCTCGACCGGGATCGTGTTGCGAGGGTTCAGCCGCTCCTCGCCCTTGGGCTCGAGCGAGAGGAACTTCTGGCCCAGCAGGGTCTTGATCTGGATGGACGCCGAGGTGTTGTCGCCGACGAACGCGTCGTTGACCGTGAACTCGACCTTCACCTTGTCCCCGTCGAGGGACACGTCGGTGACCTTGCCGACCTTGACGCCGGCGATACGGACCTCGTTGCTCGCACGCAGCCCGGCAGCTTCGGAGAAGTCGGCGGAGTACTTCGACCCGGCTCCGATGATCGGCAGCGAGTCGAGGAAGAACGCGGACAGCGTGGTCATCACGATCAGGAAGATCCCGAGTGCGCCCAGAACAGCGGGCGAGCGGTGCGTGGTCACTGAATTCCTCCTGCCGCGCAACGTTTGGCCGAGTTCGTGTAGAGGGGCTGATTGATGGTCGGCAGTCCTGTCGGCAGGTTGAGCTGAGGTGCGTAACCGGGGCCGGCGACGATGTCGATGCCGCACAGATAGAACTGGAACCACGATCCGAAGCTGGCCACTCGGATGAGCTTCGTCAGCTTCACCGGGAAGTTCTTCAGGATGGCGTCGAAGTCCTCCTGGCGGTTGTTGATCTTGGTCGACAATCCGTCGATGGACGTGATCGCCGACTGGATCGACGGACGCGTCGGCTCGAGCAGATCGGCGGTCGCATCGGTCAACCCGGCGAGCGAGGTGACCGCGGATCCGACCGTGTTCCGATCCGCCGACAGACCGGACACCAACTGCTGGGTGTTGACGATCAGCTGGTCGAGTTCCTTGTCGTGCTGGTTCACCGTGTCGAGGACACCGTTGAGGTTGTCGATGACGGCACCGATGACCTGGTCCTTGTCCGCGACCGTGTTGGTCAGACTGGCCGTGTCACGCACGAGGTCTCCGATGGTTCCGGACTCACCCTGGAACACCTGGATGATCTCGAACGACAGCTTGTTCACGTCGTCCGCGGTGAGCGTCTGGAACAGCGGCCGGAATCCGTTGAACAGTGTCGTCAGATTGACGGCCGGCTTGGTGCGATCGAGCGGGATGGTGGCTCCGTCGGTGATCTTCTCGCCCTGTCCGCCGGATCCCTGGTCGAGCGAGATGTAGCGCTGCCCGATCAGGTTGCGGTATCGGATCGTCGCGGTCGTCGTGGCGGGGAGCCACTCGCGCTCGCTCAGAGCGAAGTCGACGCGAGCGAGGTCGCGGTTCTCGATCGCGATCTTCTCGACCTGGCCGACCCGGACGCCGGCGATACGGACCTCGTCGCCCTCGTTGAGCGAGGACACGTCGGTGAAGATCGCCGAGAACTTCGTCTTGCCCGAACCCGCTCCGTTGGCGATGGTCAGCGCGAGCGCAGCCGTCGCCAGGATGGTCACCACCGCGAAGATGATTAATTTGATCAGCGGTGCCGCAAGGCCTCTCATCGCACACTCACTTCCGTGCCGCGGAGCGCCGGAGCGCCCACCAGGGTGGTCCACGCAGGAACCTGGTCCGGGGAGATGCCGGAGCCTCCGCCGTAGACCACGGCCAGCGTGTCCCGTTCGATATCGGATCCTGCGTACGACGCGGGGACGGGCGACTGCAGCGGGTTGGGCAGCGCGCCGGGGTCCACCGCAGGGCCGGGGTTACGCGACGGCACCTGGTAGGAGCCGTCGTTGACACCGCTGCCCGGGTACTGCGGGAAGAACTTGCCGGGCGTGGTCACCTGCTCGAAGCAGGACGCACCACGCGTGTCGAGCAGTCGCGGCTCGTCCTGGTTCGGGATGTAGCGCCCCTTCGGATTGACGAAGTTGATCGACGCGCGGACACCCGGGTACGGGGCGTCGACAGACAGGATCTTCTTCGCCTCGTCGGCGACCCGGACGAACTCCTTGAACGTGCAGCCGAAGGACGGGGAGAACTCCGCGAGCAGTTCGAGCGCCTCACGGGAATCCGCCGCGACGGACACGATGGACTCGGCGTTGGTCTGGACCAGGTCGGCGAGTGAGCCGGACGACGCGGTGGCGCTGGCGAGCAGCGTCGTCACGTCGTTCTGCTTCTCCACCACGGTGTTTCCGGTGACGCGCAGGTTGTCCAACGCATCGACCAGGTCGGGTGCAGCCGTCGAGTACGTCTCCGACAGGTCCGCGATTCCCACGAGGTCCTGCTGGATGTTCGGCAGCTCGTCGGCCAGTCCGGCGAAGATCGTCTCGAGACGGTCGATCGTCAGTCCGAGCTTCTCGCCGTTGCCCTCCAGGGCCTGGGACAACGCGCCGAGCGTGTTGGCCAGGTCCTGCGGCGGAATGGCGTCGAGAAGCGGCAGGAGGGAGTCGAGCAGCTGCCCGACCTCGACGGCGTTGCCGCTCTTGTCCTGCTGGATGACTGCGCCCTCGGCGATCGGTGTGGCGCCGGCAGCGTCCTCGGGGATCTGCAGAGCGACGTAGCGCTCGCCGAACAGTGTCTTCGGCAGCAGGCGCGCCGTGACGTTGGACGGGATCTTGCCGATCATGCCGGGCTCCAACGCGATCTTGGACGTGACCTGCCCGTTCTCGGTGGTGGCGGAGCGGACCTCGCCGACGATCATGCCGCGAGCCTTGACGTCCGCGTTGGCGGGCAACGCGTTGCCGACGGTGTCCGTCACCAGATCGACCATCACCACACTCTTGAAGGACTTGTTGAACGTCGTGATGCTCCACGCGACGAACAGGACGACGACGAGAAGGAATCCGATGCCGAGAAGGCGTCGACGCGTCGCCGATGGTTGCGTGGCGCTCATCCGGCGACCCTCACCGTTGTCGTGGTGCCCCAGATGGCGAGGCTCAGGAAGAAGTTCAGCACGGCGACCGTCACCAGTGCGGCGCGCACGGCGCGACCCACCGCGACACCCACGCCGGCCGGTCCGCCCGAGGCCGTGTAGCCGTAATAGCAATGGATCATGATCAACACGAAAGCGAAGACCAGCACTTTGGCGAACGAATAGAGCACGTCCTCCGGCGGCAGGAACAACGTGAAGTAATGGTCGTACGAGCCAGGTGACTGACCGTTGAAGACAGTGCTCACCAGACGTGAGGCGAGATAGGCGGACAACAGTCCGACGATGTACAGCGGAATGACGGCGATGAAGCCGGCAATCATGCGCGTCGTCACCAGGAACGGCACGGACGGAACGGCCATGACCTCGAGGGCGTCGATCTCCTCCGAGATGCGCATGGCTCCGAGCTGGGCGGTGAAGCCGCAGCCGACCGTCGCGGACAACGCGAGCGAGGCCACGATGGGCGCGATCTCACGGGTGTTGACGTAAGCCGAGAGGAAGCCGGTCAGGACCTGGCTGCCCAACTGCTCCAGGGCGGCGAAGCCCTGCAGTCCCACGACGACGCCGGTGAAGCCGGACATCATCAGGATGACGCCGATCGTGCCGCCGATGACGGCGAGGGCGCCGGAACCGAAGGTGACCTCGGCCAGGAGACGGAGAGTCTCCTTCTTGTAGTGCACGGCCGTGCGCGGGATCCACCCGATCGCACGTCCGTAGAAGGACATCTGTTCGCCGGCACGGTCCAGGACGCCGAGCGGAGCCGACGCCGCACTGCGGAGTCGGAGCAGGGTGCGGTCTCCACGACCGCGAGCGATAGTCATCTCACCCTCCCTTCGCAGGGACGACCTGCAGGTAGACCAGCGTCATGATGAGGTTGGCGAAGAACAGGATGAGGAACGTGATGACGACGGTCTGGTTCACCGCTTCGCCCACGCCCTTCGGCCCGGGGTTGGGATGCAGTCCCTTGTAGGAGGCGATGACGCCGGCGATCAGACCGAACACGACCGCCTTGAGTTCACCGACCCACAGGTCGGGGAGCTGGGCCAGCGTCGAGAACGACGCCAGGTAGGCACCGGGGGTGCCGTCCTGCAGGATCACGTTGAAGAAGTAACCACCGGCGATGCCGATGACCGAGACGAGTCCGTTGAGCAACAACGCGACGAGGATCATCGCGAGCACGCGCGGAACCACCAGGCGCTGCACCGGGTCGATGCCCAGCACCCGCATCGCGTCGATCTCCTCGCGGATGGTGCGCGACCCGAGGTCGGCCGTCACCGCGGAGCCGGCCGCACCGGCGATCAGCAGCGCCACCACGATCGGACTGCCCTGCTGCACCACCGCCAACACGCTGGCCGCGCCGGTGAATGACTCGGCGCCGAGCTGCTTGATCAGCGAACCGGTCTGCAGCGACACCACCGCGCCGAAAGGAATGGCGACCAGCGCGGTCGGAAGAATGGTGACGCTGGCAATGAACCAGGCCTGCTCGATGAATTCGCGGAGTTGGAACGGCCGGCGGAAGGTATTGCGGGCGACATCGACCAGAAGCTCGACGATGTTTCCTGCTTGGGCCAGCGCTGCGGTGCCCGACTTGAGAATCGGGTTCTTCGTTTTAGCCATTGTCGTACTTAGCCCCGAGGTCCGCTCGACGGAGATCCGTCATAGTTCTGGTCCTGACCGGGCTCGCTCCAGCCCTGCTGGGAGTAGTTCTGCCGGGTCGTGTCCTGCTGCCCGTAGTCCTGCTGCCCGTAATCCTGCTGGGAGTAGCCCTGCTGCGAGTAGTCCTGCTGGGAGTAACCCTGCTGGTCGGTCTGCTCGCCGTGCTGGGCACCGGCGTACGCGGGCTGCTGAGGCCGACCGCCGTCCTCGCGCTCCGCCTCGTCCAGGCTCTCCTGGATCGCGTGCTGGGCGTGCTCGGGAAGCGTGTGCATGATGCTGCGGACGCGCTCGCGACGACGATCGACTGCCTGACGACGCGGCATTCCGGGCGTCGGATCCATCTGCGGCATGATGCCCTCGACGTCCTCGACACCACCGAGGTTGTGGCCGGCGTCGGACAGGGCCTGCTCCTGGCGCATCTGCGCCTCGTCCTTCTCCTCGCTCATGCCGATCGGGCCGATCATCGTTCCGTTGAGGAACTGCTTGACGGCCGGTTCGTCGGAGGTGAGAAGCACCTCGCGCGGTCCGAACATGACGAGGTTCTTGCGGAAGAGCATGCCGATGTTGTCGGGCACGGTGCGGGCCAGGTTGATGTTGTGCGTGACGATCAGCATCGTGGCGTCGATCTGCGCGTTGATGTTGAGCAGCAGCTGGCTGATGTACGTCGTACGCACCGGATCCAGTCCGGAGTCCGGCTCGTCGACCAGGATGATCTCGGGGTCGAGCACGAGTGCGCGGGCCAGCCCGGCGCGCTTGCGCATACCGCCGGAGATCTCACCGGGGAGCTTGTTCTCGGCGCCGGTCAGACCGACCAGTTCGAGCTTGTCCATGACGATCCGACGGATCTCGTCTTCCTTCTTCTTCGTGTGTTCACGAAGCGGGAAGGCGGTGTTGTCGTAGAGGTTCATGGAGCCGAAGAGCGCGCCGTCCTGGAAGAGGACGCCGAACAGCTTCCGGATCTCGTAGAGCTCCTTGGAGGAGCACTCCATGATGTCCGTGCCGTCGACGACGATCGAGCCTTCCTCCGGGCGGAGAAGACCGATGAGCGACTTGAGGAAGACGGACTTGCCGGTACCGGACGGCCCGAGGAGAGCACTGACCTCGCCTGTCGGCAAGGTCATCGTCACGTCCTGCCAGATCTTCTGTACACCGAACGACTTGGTCAATCCTTCGACCGAAACCTCGACACCCACTTGTGACCCTCCCACTGCTCGTCGCACACGACGCAACGCGTCGACATCGGTGTGCGTCGCGTCACTCTAACTCAGACGAGTGGGCGCAACGACCACGAACCCTACCGCCCAGTAACACGTCCCCCGACCTGGCCGCAGCTTTCGGTAGAAGTGTGACCTATGAATGGCGGATTCACGACCGAACAGAGCGGACGCGATCGAATTGGTCGTGACGTCCGAACGGACGCGAGGGCAAACGTATCCGACGCCTACGACGCTCGTACACGGCTGACCTGCGTGGTCGTACCCGATCATGGCTGCGGAGCGACAACTCTGTGACCACATACGGACCCGCGCAGCTCGAGCGCGGATAGCGTTCGATGTGTCGTTGTCACGCCTCGGCGTTGCGCTCGCGCACGCCGTTCGGCCGTCACATGCGCCGCACGACTTCTCGGGCAGGGAGCCTTCGACGAGAAGCAGGGTCGGGGAAACGGGGAATCACGTCATGGGCGCTCATTCAGGGACGGCAGCCGGTACCGGCTTCTCCATGGCCGAGCAGACGGGGCGGCGGCGGCAGATCGGCGCCTTCGCGGTCATCTGCATCGCCGAGCTGCTGATCGTGCTGGACATGACGATCATCAACGTCGCGCTTCCGTCCATCGGCATCGAGCTCCAGACAGGCATCTCCGGTCTGCAGTGGGTGGTGGACGCCTACACGCTGACGTTCTCGGGCTTGCTGCTGGCGTTCGGCAATCTCGGAGACCGCTACGGTCGCAAGCTGTTTCTCGTCGTCGGTCTCACCGGCCTCGGAACGGCGTCCGTGATCGGTGCGGTCGGTGACTCGCTCCCCCACGTCCTCACGTCGAGAGCGGTCATGGGCGTTTTCGCGGCCATGGTGCTGCCGGCCACGCTCGCCGTGATCACCAACCTGTTCCCGACGCCCAAGGAGCGCGCCCTCGCGATCGGCGTGTGGTCCTCGATCGCCGGAGTCGCCGTCGCGATCGGACCCGTGTCGGGCGGCTGGTTGCTCGAACACTTCTCCTGGCACTCGGTCTTCTGGCTCAACGTCCCCGTCGCGCTCGTCGCCGTCGTCCTCGTGGTCCTCGTGGTTCCCGAGTCGAAGGCCGCGTCGGTGGGTCCCCTCGACATCCCCGGCGTCGTCCTGTCGATCGCGGGCGTGACTCTCCTGGTGTTCGTCGTCATCGAGGCTCCCAATTTCGGATGGACGTCGTGGCGCACCCTGCTCGGGCTGCTGCTCGCCGTCGCCTTCCTGGTCGCATTCGTCCAGCGCGAGCGGCGCATCACCTCACCGGTGCTCGACGTCAGGCTGTTCACCATCAAGCCGTTCGCGTGGCCGGCCGTCTCGATCGCCGTGGGCTTCTTCAGCCTCTTCGGCTTCCTGTTCCTCATCACGCAGTACTTCCAGGGCGTCCGCGAATACTCGCCCCTGGCCTTCGGTATCGCGACGTTGCCGTTCGCCGCCGCCCTCGCGGTCAGCTCACCCGCCGCCACGATCATCGCGCAGAAGATCGGGACCATGCCCGTCCTCGTGACCGGCCTCGTCCTCATCGGCGCCGGGCTCCTGGTCGCGGGACGGGTGGAGATCGACAGCTCCTACCTCACCCTGGTGCTGCCGGCGATGCTGTTGCTCGCAGTGGGAATCGCGATCATCCAGGGCCCCGCAACGGAATCCATCATGTCCTCGCTTCCCCTCGACGAAGCCGGGGCGGGCGCCGCCGTCAACGACACCACCCGCGAGATCGGCGGCACCCTCGGTGTGGCCGTGCTGGGATCCATCGTCGCCTCCTACTACGTGTCGACGGTGCGTCCCCTCGTCGACGCCATCCCGTCGGCCATCATGAGCGACACCGAGAAGGGGTACGCGCAGTCGAGCGTGCTGAGCGTCGTCGAGATCCAGAAGCGCGACCTGCCCTCGATGTTCGAACCCCAACGCGCGCAGCTCATCCTGGAGATGAAGGAAGCTGCGCTGCGCGGATCCTCCATCGCCGCGTACGTCGCGGCAGGTGCGGTCTTCGTGTGCGCCGCCGCCGTCTTCTTCATGTTCCCGGCGAAGTACCGCACGACGGGAATGCTGGCCGAGACCGAGTCGGACACCGCATCGTCGCCCGACACGCCTGCGACGACGCCCGACCCGCAGTGACGGGGCGCCATTCCGCGGTCGCCGCGAAACGTGCGCTCCGATCGGCCGAGTCGTCGTCGCGCCTTCTCTCGACGCCACGACGAACGGCCGCGTTCCTCGTCATCTGTCTGGTGGAACTCCTCGTCGTGCTGGACAACACGGTGGTCAACGTCGCGCTTCCGGACATCGCCACGTCGTTGCGCGCCGACTTCAGCAGTCTGCAGTGGATCGTCGACGCCTACATCCTGACGTTCTGCGGCCTGCTCCTGGCGTTCGGCAACATCACGGACCGCATCGGCCGCCGACGCATGCTCCTCGTCGGCGTCGTCGGCTTGGCCGCGACTTCGATGCTCGGCGCCGTGGCGGACAATCTGCCGCAGTTGATCGCGTCCCGAGCACTGATGGGTGTGTTCGCCGCGGCCGCGCTGCCCGCCACCCTGGCCGTCATCATCGACATCTTCCGCACTCCCGCAGATCGTGCTGTGGCGATCGGTATCTGGGCATCCATCGCGGGCGTGGCCATCGCGATCGGACCCGTCTCGGGCGGCTGGCTCATCGAGCACTTCAGCTGGCACGCGGTGTTCTGGCTCAACGTTCCCGTCGCGGTCGTCGCGGTGATCGGCATCTCGCTCATGGTCCCGGAGTCCCGCGCCGCGACGGTGGGCCCGCTCGATGTGATCGGCGTGCTCCTGTCCTTCTCCGGCGTCTCGCTGCTGGTGTACGCGCTGATCGAGGCACCGAGCCACGGGTGGATCACGCCGACCACTCTCGGCGGCATCGCGGTTGCCGTCGTTCTGTTGTGCGCGTTCGTCGTTCGGCAGATCCACAGTCGGAGCCCCATTCTCGACGTGCGACTCTTCCTCGTCCGCCCGTTCGCTATGCCCGCACTCGCCATCTCGGTCGCCTACTTCTCGTTGTTCGGCTACGTCTTCCTGATCACGCAGTACTTCCAGGGCGTCCGCGGATACTCGCCGCTCGAATTCGGCATCGCCACCATCCCTTTCGCCGTCGCTCTCGCCATCTCGGCGCCGCTGGCGACGACGATCGCGCAACGCATCGGCACCATGCCCGTCATCGTGACGGGACTGGTCCTGGTCGCTGTCGGGATGGTGATGGCCGGACAGGTCGGGATCGACTCCTCCTACCTCGGATTGCTCCTGCCGACGATGATCGTGCTCGCCGTCGGGATCGCGGTGATCCAGGGACCGGCCACCGAATCCATCATGTCGTCGGTACCGGCGGACGAGGCGGGCTCCGGATCGGCGGTCAACGACACGACCCGCGAACTGGGCGGTGTCCTCGGCGTCGCGGTGCTGGGATCCATCTCCGGGTCCTACTACCGGTCCTCGATAGGTCCACTGGTGGAGACGATTCCGGACCAGATCCTGTCCGATCGCGACCGCGCGTACGTGAACGGCAGCTTCCTCAGCGTCGACCAGATCCAGGCATACCCGATCCCCGAGATGTTCGCCGGTATCCGGGACAACCTCGTGGAGTCCATGAAGGAGGCCGCGATGGCGGGATCCTCGGTGTCGTCCTACCTCGCCGCTGCGGCCGTGCTCGTCTGCGCCGTCGTCGTCGCCCTCATGCTCCCCCGCCGTCACCGCACATCAGGAGTCATCCGCATGGAACCGTTCGATCTCGACCAGTCCGGCACGATCGAGCAGACGCGACATCGTTCGTGAGCGGCCTCGTCGTGGCCGTCACCGGAGCGACCAGCGACTTCGGCTCCGTCATTCTCCCTGCGTTGCTGGAGGATCCGGCAATCGAGCAGGTCGTCGGGCTGGGCCGACGAACCCCTCGGGTGCGCCACCCCAAGTTGCGGTCCGTCTCGATGGACATCCGCTCACCCGAACTCGAAACCGTGTTCGCCGGCTGTGATGTCGTGATCCATCTGGCGTTCGTCGTCGAGGAGCAGCGCGACAAGGCCGCCATCCACGAGGTCAACCTCGAGGGGTCGCGCAACACCGTCGAGTGTGCTCATCGCGCCGGAGTCCGATCGATGGTGATCGCGTCGAGCGTCAGCGCCTACGGTCGGGAAGACCTACCGGTGCCGGTGACCGAGGACGAGTTCCCCACCGCGGATCCGTTGCGCTACTACTTCTTCGACAAGGCGGAGGTCGAGCACTTCGTCGAGTGGTGGCTGCGCCGACACCCGGGAGGGATGTCGATCGCGATGCTGCGCCCGACCTACGTCGTGGGCACCCATTTCTCCAACGACGGTATCGACACGTTGACCGGGTCGGTCGTCGCGTTTCCCGATCCCGCACAGTCCCGCTACCAGTTCATCCACGAGGACGATCTGGCCGACGCCTTCCACCGCGCCGTCACCATCCCTCTGACCGGGCCGTTCAATCTCGGACCCCGTGACTGGCTGGGTGTCCGCGAACTGGGCGCGATGCAGGGTCAGCTCGTGCTGCCCGTTCCGCTCCGGCTGCTGCGCACCGTCGTCGACCTCGCCTACGCCCTACGGATCCTGCCCTTCTCCAGTCACTGGATCTCGTCCGGCGAGGCCGCGGTCGACTCGACGGCGTTCGAGAGGGCCACCGGTTGGGTTCCGACGATGACATCCGCGGAAGCCGCGTCGATCATGGTGCTCCTGAGCGGGCGGCCCGTTCTGGCGCGCCGTCACGCGCCGCTGCGTAACCATGTGTGCGAGGCCGCCGTCGACGGCTCGACCCGGCGCGTGAAGACCTGGGGCGACATCGATTCCGACATGAAGCTGTTCGCCGCCGAGCTGGATCGCGCCGTCGAGACCTGCGAGCACCTCCAGGTGGCCACCCCCACCGGATCGGTCCACCTCGAAGTGCACGACGGGGTCGACGCTCGGGACGGCGCCGACGGGACCACCGTGGTCGTCGTCGTTCCTCGCGGACTGCACGCTCGCTACGGAAGCGCCCTGGCACGCACACTCGCCGACACCGGCCCCACCGTGGCGTTGCTGGACCTACCCGGCCACGGATTGAGCACGGGTCGACGTGGACGGGCGACCCGACGTGCCGGTGCCGACGCGATCGCGGCTGCCGTCCGTCACTTCGGCCCGTCGACGGTGCTCGTGGTCCGGGTGCCCCGCACACGCCGCCGAGGAACGGCGTCCAGACTCCGCCTCGGCGTGGACACGCTGTCCTCCGTGCCGGGCGTGGACGGGTTGCTCTCCGCACGTAGCGGACCTCGTCTCCCCGCATTCCTCCGAGGGGACGAGAAACTGGAGTGTGCCGCGACGTCGGACTACACCTCGGTGCGACTTCCGCGGCGAGCCACCCTCACATCCGGACGGGGTCAACGACGGATCGTCGACGCCGTCCTGCGAGCACTGAAGGGCTGACGGGTCAGACGCGGTCGCGGTCCAACCACGCGGCCGTGAACTCGCGCTCCGTCTCGAAGCTGCGGTCCATCTCGCCCACCATGATCTTCTCCACCACCGGGCCCATCACCGGGACGGACGCGACGACGGTCCCGACGAACCGCAGGACACATTCCTGCGGTCCGACGGGAATCAACTCCAGCCGGCCGTCGATCACCACCGGCATCTTGGCGACACGCAGGGTGTAGGTGCCCTCCGCGGAACCGTCGTCACGCGGCGAGTTCCAGGACTCCGTGCACCGAGCCGACATCGAGTTACCGGCGAAGCGCTGCAACGCTTTCGGCAGAGCAGCCGCATCGAGCGCCTGATCGACGACGGACGTCACCGACCCGTCCTCGACCCGGTGCTCGACCACGCGGCTTCCGCCCCCGATCTCGGCTACGCGGTCCTGCCAGTACTGCGCGTCCGTCAAGGTCGCGTGCAGGACCGAGGCCGAGCACCGATACGTGGTGCGTTGGTCCACCGACGCCGTCATGCGGCCGGATCCCCGGCGATACGGCGAGTCACGCTGTCAGACTCCCGCGGGTGCGGCCAGGACGGCACCCACCTCGGCGGGGGTCTCGTCGCCGCCTGCGGCGTTCTCGCCCAACAGCAGACCCATCTGCTCCACGACGTAGTCGAGCTGGGTCGTCGTGTGGTCGGGCTGGACGCACAGACGAAGGAGTGCGCCGTCCCGGGCCACCGCGGGGAACATGGCGGCGGAGGCGAAGATGCCCGCGTCCCAGAGCTTGCGCCACGTGTTCACCGTGCGCAGATCGTCGCGGACGTTCACCGGAACGATCGGCGACACCATGTCCGTTCCGTCGGGAAGCGGGCTCGGAGCGTGCACGTCGACACCGGCGGCCACCAGACCGTCGTGCAGATACCGCGCGTTGGCCAACGTGCGCGTGGCGCGCTCGGCCCCCTCGTCGGTGCGCATCAGTTCGACCGACGCCAGGGCCGCACCGAGTGCCGCCGGGACACCTGCCGTGGTGAAGAGGAAGGTCCGCGCATGCACGCGCATCGCGTCGATGATGTCCTTGGAGCCTGCGACGAATCCGCCCGACGATCCGAGACCCTTGGAGAGGCAACCCATTCGAGCGTCGATATCGTTCTCGATGCCGAACAGTTCCGCGGCGCCGGTGCGGTTCGGTCCCATGACGGCGACGCTGTGCGCCTCGTCCACGAAGAGCGCTGCGTCGTATTTCTCGCACACCGCCGCGATCTCGTCGAGCGGGGCCAGATCACCGTGCATCGAGTACAGGCCGTCGACCACCACCATGACGACGCCGGTGGACCGAGAGAGCTTCTCCTCCAACTGATCCACGCGATTGTGGCGGAATGCCCGAATTGTCGCGCGGGAGAGCCGGCACGCGTCGTAGATGGACGCATGGGCGGCGGAGTCGACGATGATCGTGTCGCCGACACCGCACAGCGCGCTGATGCCTCCCAGGTTCGCCTGGTAGCCCGTGGTGAAGACCAACGCCTGCTCGGTGCCGTGCCAGTCGGCCAGGGCCTCTTCGAGTTCGGTGTGCAACGAGATGGTGCCGTTGAGCAACCGGCTTCCGGTGACGGTGGCGCCGTACTTGTCCAGGGCCGCTGCGGCACCCGCACGCACCACGGGGTGGTCCGCCAGGCCCAGATAGTTGTTGGACCCCAGCATGATGACGCTACGGTCCTCGACGTCGACCACCGGTGCGTTGACGGATTTCATGACCCGGAAGAACGGGTTCTGATCGTGTTTGGTCAGCACACGATGCGCCCAGATGCGCTTGTCGTGGCGGATTCTGTCGAGCATTCTCTGCGAGCTCATATGTCGCTCCAAGATCCGAGGGGGGTAGGTGACGTGCGAGTGCTGTCGCCTCTGCGCGGCGCTCGTGCGCCGCGTGGTCGTCTACCGTTCGAGCCTACGGTTCCGGGCTGTTCCTGGAAGGCACCGACAACTGTGAGTAGCGGCCAACGATGACAGGCCCTCTTGTGGGATACAACAGCGGTTGAGGAAGGCCCGATCGCGGTCGATCCCGACGTCGAATACTTGTGAACGTCAGAGACGTCCTCAGCCGGACGGCGTCCTTCGCCGCGTCCCGAGCGACCGTTCTCTCAGCCCCCGAAAGGACACGACATGTCCACTCTCGTCGACACCGAGAAGCCTCGCACCGGCTCCGACGTCACGTCCCCGCGATCCATGCTCGTCGAGCGTGCCACGCTCCGACGCCTGCTCCCCGCACTCGCGGACTATCTCGAGGCCACCCCGCTGTCCGTCCTCGAGGCGCCCGGCAGCGACGCGATCGCGACCTTCCGCGATGCCGGCGGCTGCGGACTGATCGCACCGGAATCGCTCGGTGGGCTCGGCGCCACTGCCGTCGAGGCTCTGCGGGTTCACCGCGCCATCGGTGCGCTGTCGCCGTCCCTCGCCGCCGCCGTGACCATGCACCACCTGTCGATCGCCACCATCATCGAGATCGCTCTCGCGGGCCCGGAGGACGAGCTGCCCCTCGTGGCGGGTCTCATCGAACAGAAGTCGATCATCGCCTCGGGGTTCGCCGAAGGCGCGGGAAGCACGCTCGTCCCGTCGGTCGACGCCTATTACGACGACGGTGACTACGTGGTCAACGGCAGCAAGAAGCCGTGCAGCCTGTCGAAGTCGATGGACTTCCTCGCGGCCAGCGTCGCCACGCGGGAGAAGAAGGGCGGCAAGACCCGTAAGGCCGTCGCGCTCATCCCCGCGTCGATGCCCGGCGTCTCGGTCAGACCGTTCTGGACCACGCACGTGCTCGCCGGCGCCGAGAGCGAGGAGGTCGTCCTGGAGGACGTGCGAGTTCCCGTGTCGCTGACGATGGTCGGCGCTCTCGACGACCCCGACGGCGCACACGAACTGACGGGTTTCCTGTGGTTCGGCATCCTCGCCTCCGCCGGATACATCGGTGCGGCAACGGCATTGGTGGAGCGTCTCATCGGCCACCCCAAGGTCACCGATTCCGTCTACACGTCGGCGGCAGCCGAGCTGGAGTCGTCGATCGCGGCTCTCGAGGCCGTCGCGGCCGCGATGGACTCCGGTGAGCGCGGCGCCGACATCTCGGCTCGATTGCTGTTCTGCCGCATCGCGCTTCGAGGCGCACTGCGACGTGCGGTCGATGCCGCCGTGACAGCACTGGGCGGCATCGCGTTCATCACCGACCCGGACATCGCGTACCTGCAGTCCGTCGTGTCGGCGTTCGCGTTCCACCCGCCGTCGATCCGCGAGACCGAATCGTCCCTCGCGGCCTACCACCGCGGCGAGAACTTCTCTCTCGCCTGAGGCGGTCTCGCGTCACCCCACGCGGGTGCCGAAGACGACGAGGTTGTTCTCGTAGGACCCCGCGTCGTCGTCGAAGACTCCCGCACACGTGATCAGTCGGATCTCGTCACGCGGGACGGCACCGAACACGCGTGCGGTCGGGAACTCGGACTTGGCGTAGTCGCCGATATCCGTGACCCGATATTGCGCGGGGACGCCTGACGTCGTGGTCACCGTGACGTCGTCTCCCACCGACAGATCGCGGAGGCGGAAGAACACGGCAGGGCCCGTGGTCGAGTCGACGTGACCGGCCAGCACCGTGGGTCCGACCTGATCGGCCGCGCCGGGACGCCCGGGGCGGCCGCCGCCGGTGAACCATCCGACGTCGTCGTAATCCTCGGGAACCGCCATGGTGTTGTCCGAGTTCAGCCCCAGCTCGATCAACGGTTCGTCCAGACCCATCTCGGGTGCCGACACCCGCGCCGGGACGAGAGGCCCCGTCTCGGACGCAGTGGTGGCAGCGGGAGACGTCACGGACACCGCTGTCTCGGTGGGCGGTGCGGCCGGTGGTCGCGCGCAGGCGACCACCAGCCCCGTCAGGAGGAACGCGCTCGCGCGCGTCGACCATCTCATCCGCGTCGGTCGATCAGGAGTTCCGCCGACGGGCGACGCCCAGCCCGACGAGGGCTGCCACACCCAGCACGGCGGCACCGGCACCCGCGACGGTCGCGGTCGACGACTCGGCGACCGACCCACCGGCACCGGTCTCCACACCGCCGACGGGAATCGGGGTCAGCTGTCCGCGCACCGCGCCGGCGGCGAAGGCGGTGGTGTGACTGTCCGCGGCGAACCCGGCGGCGTTCGCCTCGATGGCCGCGAGATCGAAGTTCGTTCCGGTGTCGGCACCGTTCGCCATCACGCCGGTCGTGAACGGCCCCTGCAGGCAGCCGCTGCTGGTGCGAGGTCCGTCGCCGACCGGAGACGGGTTCGGGAATGCGATGCGCGGCGGGCCCGCAGCACCCACTGCTGCCTGATGAATGTGCGTCGCCGTCTTCGCCGGCGACATGTAGTCGCCGGTGACGCCCTCGAGGGTGATGTCGTAGCAGACGATGTTCTCGTCCGAGTTGATGCGGAACGTGAACGTGCCGGTCGCGCCGGGCTCACCCGGCGTCGCGACGCCGTCCGCGTTCAGGACCTGGTCCGGTGTGGCCATGGCCGTGAAGGCACTGGTGAACGACGACGGTTCGCCGACCGGTGTCTCGGCTGCTGCGGGGGCCGCGGTGAGCGCGAGGAACGCCGCGGCGCCTCCGGCGACGATGATCGTTCCTCGTGCAGTGCGTGTCGTCATGGTGGTCGTACCTTCCGATCGGGATGCGCGGACGTCCTTCGAGAGGGGATACGTCCGGTACGTCCGATCCGTTCACGTCGATCGAACGAGTTTGCGTGTCTCGACGTACACCCACCATGGAGGTCGCAGCGGCGTCGACGATGGGTAGGGTTCGTCCTGCACGGGCACCGGCGGACGACACCGCTCCCCCGACATCGAGGGAGCCGACGCTGACGATCTTCCGGTCACGCGAGAGCACACCGTTCGACCTCGCCGCCGCCTACGACGCCCACGGGTCGTCCCTGCTGGGTTTCGCCCTGAACGTGTTGCACGATCGTGTCGCCGCCGAGGACTGCGTGCAGGAGACCTTCGTGCGTGCGTGGCGAGCGCGGGACAGATTCGACGAGGCTCGCGGCGGAACCCGGACCTGGCTCTTCGCCATCGCACGCAACGTCGTCACGGACAGTCTGCGGGCGCGCGGCCGCACTCCGGTGGTCGCGTCGATCCCGGTGGCGGAGAACGATGCCGTGGAACCCGATCGCAGCGATCACGTTCTGACCCGGATGCGGGTGGTGGAAGGCCTGGCCACCTTGTCGCCCGAACATCGCCAGGTGGTGGTGGCGATCCACCTGACCGGCCTGTCCTACGCGGAGCTGTCGGCGGACACCGGCGTCGCGATCGGCACCCTGCGCACCCGCGCCTACTACGCACTGCGTGCCCTGCGCGCGCACTTCGACGGTCAGGAGACCTGATGACTCCGGGACATCCGCGACGAGAGGAACTGATCGCGGCCGCGGTGGCGGACGATCTGGACGACTCCGAGAAGGAAGAACTCCGCGCCCTGGTCGCGGCCGAGCCGACGGTGGCCGACGAGATCCGCGACATGCGGGAGACCGTCGCATCGCTGAGCCCGGCAGCAGGACTGGTGTGGGAAGACGATCACCCCGGCGACCTGCTCCGTCGACGGGTGGTCCGGTCGTCGGCACGTCCACGCCGCGCCACCGTGGTCGCTGTCGCCGCCGGCATCGCTGTCGGGGTCGCGGGGGTGTTCGGTGTACAGAGTGTCGTGGGGGAGTCCGGTACATCCGCCGATCTCACCGTCGCCGCGCCCGAGGTCGAGGGGGCACCGGGCGAGCTGGGCGCCTTCGAGGCGATCGACTTCACCGCGTCGAGTCCCGGCGTCAGTGTCGACGGCGGCCTGGTTGCTCACACGTGGGGCACCGAGACGGTCCTGGACATGCACGGTGTCCCGGTCGACGAAGCGTTCGAGGTGGTTCTGGTGGACCGCACCGGCGCGGATCGTTCCTCGGGCAGCTTCCTCGGCAGCTCCGTGACCATCGACTGCCGCATGAACGCGGCGGTCCTGCGTCCCGACGTCGCGGAGATCGAGATCCGGGCTGCGGGTGGAGACCTTCTCGCCCGCGCCGCACTGCCCACCGTGGGCTGACCTGGCGCACCGTCCCGAGAAACGAGAAAAGCGGCCGTACCCCCGAGGGGTACGGCCGCTCTCGCGCTGTGGAGCTAGATCACTTGATGGAGATCTTCGCGCCGGCAGCTTCGAGCTTCTCCTTGGCGGCGTCGGCCGAAGCCTTGTCCACCTTCTCCAGGATCGCCTTCGGAGCACTCTCGACGAGGTCCTTGGCTTCCTTCAGGCCGAGGCCGGAAACGACCTCACGGACGACCTTGATGACCTGGATCTTCTTGTCGCCGGCGCCCTCGAGGACGACGTCGAACTCGTCCTGCTCTTCAGCAGCCTCGGCGGGAGCAGCAGCTCCGCCGGCAGCAGCAACGGCGACGGGGGCAGCAGCGGTGACCTCGAAGGTCTCCTCGAATGCCTTCACGAACTCGCTGAGCTCGAGGAGGGTGAGCTCCTTGAACTGGTCGAGCAATTCTTCGGTGCTGAGCTTCGCCATGGTGGCGGTCCTTCCGTTGAGTCCTTGTCGCCGATCCGGGGACAGGGTGTTGGATGAGGGAAAGCCGGGGACCGGCCGTCCTTCGGGGAGTGCAGTCCTTGCGGATCAGCTATTCGGCAGCTGCAGCTTCCGGCGCAGATGCGCCTTCTTCTGCGGCACGCTTCTCCTGCAGTGCGGCCGCGAGACGTGCGACCTGCGATGCGGGAGCGTTGAACAGGCCTGCGGCCTTTGCCAGGTTGCCCTTCATCGCACCGGCCAACTTGGCCAGCAGAACCTCGCGGGATTCGAGATCCGCGATCCTGTTGACCTCGTCCACGGACAGCGCGCGGCCGTCCATGTAGCCGCCCTTGATGACGAGCGCCTTGTTGTCCTTGGCGAACTGCTTGATCGCCTTGGCAGCGTCGACCGGCTCACCATCGATGAACGCGATGGCGGTCGGACCGACGAACAAGTCGTCGAGGCCTTCGATGCCCGCATCAGCTGCGGCACGCTTGACCAGGGTGTTCTTGGCGACGGAGTACGTAGCTCCGGCACCGAGGGCCCGACGGAGCTCCGTCAGACGGGTGACCGACAGACCACGGTATTCCGTGACGACGGCCGCCGTGGCGCCCTTGAACTGCTCGGAGATCTCCGCTACTGCGGATACCTTCTCAGCCTTTGCCATACTTCGCCTCCTCTCGTTACTTCGAGTCGGCCTGGCCCGGAAAAGACGAAACGCCCCGGTGCAGGGCACACGGGGCGTGAGAATGCATGCAGGGCAAGCCTGCACGGATTCCTGGTCCTCGGTCCTCCTGCGTGGGTCGCCGGCTCGGCCGGACCTTCAATCGCCTTCTCCGGAGAGCGGACGATGACCAACGGTCTTGGGTGGAACAGATCAGGTGGAACCCACACGAGGTGAGGTCCGTCGAGAAGAGTACCCCGGGGTCGTACAGCAGCCCAAATCACCGCTGCCGAGGCTCCCGAGGTTGGAACACCGGCCGCGCGGGAACACCACGAGCATGGCCAACTACCGCGTACTCGACCCCACCGGATCCGTCGTCGACACGAAGGAGATCACCAACTCCACCGATGCCCACACCTGGTTCAAGGAGAGCAAGTCCGACGACGCCGAACTGGGATGGCGACTCGAAGTCGAACACGACGGTGAGTGGGCATTCTTCAGCGACAGCGAGGGCACACCCGAGGGCGGGAAGTAGGTACCGCGCCCTTTCGTGACATTCGACGACCGGTGAGCAGGCCGGTTGTCGAAGGGCAGGGAATGGCGTGTTGTGGGGCGCCGGTCACAGTCATGAGGTTGACTCGACTGTCATGACGACGCGACCGGCCCATGCACTCGTGCAACCCGAGCTGGTCCCACTCCCTGCCGTACCCCTCGAGCCTTCTCGTCGTGACCCCTCCGGAGGCGCTGACGGTCGTGCGTGGGCGGAACTCGTCGCAGCAGCGCCGGAGTTCGCCCGCGTCCACATCGACCGCGGCGCCTCCGTCACGATGTCCGACGGTGCGGTTCTGCGAGCCATCGTTGTCTCGCCCGCCGATTCGTCCGGCCGCGCCGTGGACTCTCGCTTTCCCGTCGTTCTCAACATCACCCCGTACAACTCCGTGCTGCTCGACTCCGTCGACGCGGTGCTCGCCGCTCCGGTGATCGGCCGGGCGCTGCGGTCGGCTTCGCGTGCCGTGGACTTCACCGGCACCCCGTTCGACGGGATTTCCGAGATCACCCGCGTGATCGCGGGCGGTGCCGCCGACCTTCTGACGGTCAACCGCCTGCTGGTACGCAGCGGGTACGTCCAGGTGATCGTCGACGCGCGTGGAACGGGCTCGTCGAGCGGCGTCTGGGACACCCTCGGGCCCCGCGAGCAACTGGACACCCTGGAGATCCTCGAGTGGATCCGTCAGTCGTCGTGGTGTGACGGCCGCGTCGGGATGGCCGGAATCTCCTACTCCGCGATCAACTCGCTGCAGGCCGCGTCCGCAGGGTCCGCCGGGCCGGACGCGGTGTTCGCCGTAGAAGGGTCCGAGGACATCGTCCGGGAGATCTTCGCGACCGGCGGCGCTCCGTCCCTGTTCATCCCGCTGTGGCTCACCGCGGTCAACACTCTCAAGTGGGTTCCGACACCGCGGCTGCTCGCACGGGGCGGCCGAGCGTGGCTCGCGGACCGATTGCGTTCTCCCGCAACCAATATCAGCAATCTGGTGAACGGCTTCCTCACCGGGTCCGACCCACGGATCTACGACGACCCGTCCTTCGACACCATCGACCCGCGCATCGAGGACATCTCCGTCCCCACCTTCCTGTACGGGTGCTGGCACGACATCTTCGGCGGCGCCGCCCCCGACATGTACAACCGGCTGACCGTGGAGCGCGGCCGCAAGCAACTCCTCGTCGGCGACGGATACCACGGCAATCCGGGCATCGGTTTCGGGGAACCGGGGTTCCCACCGCGTCTCGACGTGCTCGAACGAGCATGGTTCGACAAGTGGCTGCGCGGCATCGACAACGGCATCGACCGCTACGGCCCGGTGACGCTGCGTCAGCAGGGCGGCGGATGGGAGGCCCACGGCCGGTTCCCGGCGCCCGCCGCCGTGCCTCGGCGCCTCTACCTGAGCGCCGACTCGTCCGGGACCGCATCACACAGCCGGCACGACGGATCTCTGCACTTCGAGGCGCCGACCGACACGGCGCGGTTGACGGTGAAACCGGGGTTCCGCACCGTCGTCTCTCGCGACACCACGCAGGTCCTGGCCGGTGTGCCCGCGGTGCTCGGCGGAGGATTCACCTACGACAACCGGTTCGCGGAGGGCGACGCACTGACGTTCACCACACCACCCGTCGTCGACACGGTCGTCTATTCGGGACCGGCCAACGTCCACCTCCGGACCGTCTCGCGCGCCCGTGAGGCGATGTGGGCCGTGATGCTGTGCGACGTCGCCCCCGACGGAACACCGACCGTCCTGACCAACGGCGCGCTGCTCGCCTCCCGTCGCGCCATCGACGACGACGCGAGCACCCTCACGGACGACGGCGGCTACCTCGTCGCCCATCACCCGTTGACCCGCGAATCCCTGCTTCCGGTGGTCCCCGGGGACAGCATCGTCCTGGACATCGAACTACTGTCGACGGAAGCTGTCCTGCACCCCGGACACCGCCTGAGGCTCGACATCTTCGCAGCCGATGCACCGCGTTTCGTACCGATACTCCCCGACCGCCTCCGCACCCGGTGGCGCGCACAGGACGTCGCGATCGATCCGGAGAACCCCAGTTTCATCACGTTGCCGCTGCTCGGTGAGCCCGGCTGGTAAGGAAATGAGAGAACCATGACCGAAGGACGCCACGCCGATTCGGACGTCGACGTACGAGTCGGCACAGCGCAGGTGGGCGACATCGAGATCGCCTACGAGGACATGGGCGACGTGAACGACCCGCCCGTCCTGCTCGTCATGGGCCTGGGTTGCCAGCTGTTGACCTGGTCGATGCCGTTCTGCCGCAAGCTCATCGATGCGGGCTACCGCGTCATCCGCTTCGACAACCGCGACATCGGACTGTCGAGCAAGATCGAGGGCGCCCGGGTCACCGGCAACCCCCTCCTCCGCCTGATCCGCCACGAACTGGGGCGACCCAGCACGGTTCCGTACACCGTCGTCGACATGGCCGGCGACGCCGTCGGTCTCCTCGACCACCTGGGCATCGACAAGGCTCACATCGTCGGCGCGTCGATGGGCGGCATGATCACGCAGGTGGTCGCCGGGCAGCACCCCGACCGCATCCTGTCGGTGTCGATCCTGTTCTCGAGCACCAACGAGCCGTTCCTCCCGCCGCCGGACATCCGCGCCCTCGCCCCGCTACTGAAGCCGCCGCCCAAGAACGCCACGCGGCAGCAGATCATCGAGCACCAGGCGACCACGTTCCAGACGATCGGCAGCAAGCAGTTCCCCACCACCCGCGAGGAGCGCGTCGCCGACGCCACCGAGGCATACGACCGCGGCTACTACCCCGCGGGCATCGTGCGCCAACTCGCCGCCATCACGGGAACGGGCAGCCTGGCGAAGTACGCGAAACGGATCACCGCCCCGACCGTCGTCATCCACGGGACAGCCGATCCTCTCGTCCGGCCGGCCGGTGGCAAGGCCATCGCTAAGGCTGTGAAGGGCTCCACACTCGTGCTCGTGGACGGCATGGCTCACGACATCCCCAATGCCCTCGTCGACCGAGTCATCGGGGCGATCCTGGAGAACACCGCCAAGGCCTGAGCCTGGCGGGCCCGACAACGCGAAAGGCCGGTACCCCTCACGGGATACCGGCCTTTCGTGGCTACGGAGACGAATCAGGCGTTCGCGTCGTCCTCGAGGAGGTTGCGAGTACGGTTCGGGTCCACCGGGATGCCCGGTCCGGTGGTGGTCGAGACCGTGATCTTCTTGACGTAACGGCCCTTCGCCGACGACGGCTTCGCACGCAGGATCTCGTCCAGCGCAGCGCCGTAGTTCTCCACCAGCTTGGCGTCGTCGAACGATGCCTTGCCGATGACGAAGTGCAGGTTGGCCTGCTTGTCGACGCGGAAGTTGATCTTGCCGCCCTTGATGTCGTTGACAGCCTTGGTCACGTCGTTGGTGACCGTGCCCGTTTTCGGGTTCGGCATCAGGCCACGCGGTCCGAGAACGCGGGCGATGCGGCCGACCTTGGCCATCTGGTCAGGGGTGGCGATCGCAGCGTCGAAGTCGAGCCATCCGCCCTGGATCCGCTCGATCAGGTCCTCTGCGCCGACCTCGTCCGCGCCGGCTGCGACAGCCTCGTCGGCCTTTGCACCTGCGGCGAAGACGATGACGCGGGCGGTCTTACCGGTGCCGTGGGGCAGGTTGACGGTGCCGCGCACCATCTGGTCCGCCTTGCGGGGATCGACGCCGAGACGCATCGCGACCTCGACGGTCGGATCGAACTTGCTCGACGCCGTGTCGCGCGCCAGCTTGGCAGCGGCGAGCGGGGAGTAGAGCTGGTCCTGGTCGATCTTCGCTGCTGCGGCCTCGTAGGCCTTGCTGCGCTTTGCCATGGTGATATCCGTTCGTTGTGTACGAGCGTGGTTGACGAGCCTGGCCGGCTCTCCCACGTAATGCTGGTCGGCTCAATCAGCCCTGGACTGTGATGCCCATCGAGCGAGCAGTACCGGCGATGATCTTCGCGGCCTGGTCGATGTCGTTGGCGTTCAGGTCCTCCGCCTTGGTCTTGGCGATCTCGCGCACCTGATCCATGGTCACCGTGGCGACCTTGGTCTTGTGCGGCTCGCCCGAACCCTTGGCGACGCCGGCTGCCTTGAGCAGCAGCTTGGCGGCGGGAGGCGTCTTCAGCTTGAAGTCGAAGGTCCGGTCTTCGTAGACCGAGATCTCCACCGGCACGACGTTTCCACGCTGCGACTCGGTCGCGGCGTTGTACGCCTTGCAGAACTCCATGATGTTGACACCGTGCTGGCCGAGGGCGGGGCCCACGGGAGGTGCCGGGTTGGCCTGACCGGCCTGGATCTGAAGCTTGATGATCCCGGCTAGCTTCTTCTTCTTGGGGGGCATCTGTAATTCCTAGGTTGTTGCGTGATTCTCGGATTTCTTGCGGTACGGCTGCAAGTTTCGGGGAGGTCGCGGATCCTTGACTCCTCGACGCCGGAAGGCGTCGGAGCTAGATCTTGGAGACCTGGGTGAAGCCCAACTCGACCGGTGTCTCACGGCCGAAGATGGACACCAGCACCTTGAGCTTCTGCTGCTCGGCGTTGACCTCGCTGATGCTGGCGGGGAGCGTCGCGAACGGTCCGTCCATGACGGTGACCGACTCGCCGACCTCGAAGTCGACCTCGATGGTCGGCTTCGACGACGTGTCGCCACCGGTCTCGCCGGACGTGCCGGCTCCCGCGGTGGCCTTCTTCTTGTCCTCCTGCGGCATGAGGAACTTCACGACCTCGTTGATGGTCAACGGGGACGGACGCGAGGTCGCACCGACGAATCCGGTGACGCCGGGGGTGTTGCGGACCGCACCCCAGGACTCGTCGTTGAGTTCCATGCGCACCAGGATGTATCCGGGCAGAACCTTGCGGTTGACCTGCTTGCGCTGGCCGTTCTTGATCTCGGTGACCTCTTCGGTGGGAACTTCCACCTGGAAGATGTAGTCACCGACATCGAGGTTCTGGACACGGGTCTCGAGGTTGGTCTTCACCTTGTTCTCGTACCCGGCGTACGAGTGGATGACGTACCAGTCGCCGGGCGCGCGTCGGAGCGCAGCCTTCATCTCGGCGACGGGGTCGACGGGCTCTGCATCGATGGGGGCGTCGTCCGCGACGACTGCATCCTCGGTGTCGGCAGCCTCGGCGGCGTCGGTGTCGACGTCCTGGCCGGTTGCTGCTGCCACGTCGGCCGCGATGGCCTCGTCGGTCTCGCGGTCCTGTGCGGCCTGCTCCGCTTCGAGGCCCTGCTTGGTCGCCTCGACCTGAGCGTCGTAGGCGGCCACTTCGGTGGCGTCGTTATGGGGCGTGCTCACGAAAGGCACTCGCTTCCTGTATTCGTTCCGGTCGTTCTCGGGCGGTCGTCGTCGTGCAGGTCCGGCATCAGCCGAACAGCCACTGGACTCCCTTGATGAACGCCAGGTCCAGCCCACTGATGTAGGCCACCATGAACGTCACGAACACCAACACCACTGCGGTGTAGGTGACCATCTGCTTGCGGTTGGGCCAGATCACCTTGCGCAGCTCGGCGACGACCTCGCGCAGGAACTTCCGCAGGCGCTTGAAGACGTTCATCTTCGGCGTCGCTTCGGCCCGTGTGCGACCGGCCACGCGTGACGCGGTGGCCACCGACTTCCCGGCAGTGGTGTTCGACGGCGACGAGTCGCCGGCGGGACGTGATCGACGTGCCGCACGCTTACCGGACGGACGAGCCGCGGAGTCACCGTTCCCGGCAGCACTGCCGGCGTCGACTGCGTCGCCCCCGGCGAGGTCCTCGGACCCGTCGGAGCTGCTGTCGCGCGGATCGCTCACGAACGTTCCTCTCGGTCATCGGCAGGGCTGCACGCCAGGATGTCTACGCGTGAAGGTCTTCTGCACTCGGTTGATCTGCGCCGCGATCCGGACGAGGAACGTCCGGACGTGGCAGGGGCGACAGGACTTGAACCTGCAACCTACGGTTTTGGAGACCGTTGCTCTACCAATTGAGCTACGCCCCTTCGACCCGGCCGGAGCCGGTTCGACCCGTGGACGGACAGCGCAGAGCGCCGTACGACCGACGGAAATCTCAGTGTACTGCACATGGGGACACCCCCGAAATCAGCAGACGAGGAACGCCGTCTCAGCCCAACCGAACGGTGGCGACAGCGCGACCGAAGATCTTCTTCCCCGCCGACTTCGCGGTGATCGCGACGACGGCCGTGCGCGCCTCGACGTCCACGGACTTGATCTTGCCGGTGAAGTCGACCTTCGACGCTTCCGTCTCCTTCACCAGCACAGGACTGGTGAAGCGCACGTTGTACTCGGTGATCGCACCGGGATCGCCCGACCAGTCCGTGACGAATCCCGCGCCCAGACCCATGGTCAACATGCCGTGCGCGACGACGTCGGACAGGCCTGCCAGCGTCCGCGCGACAGGATCGCTCCAGTGGATGGGATTGGGGTCTCCGGAGACGCCCGAGTAGTTCACCAGATCGCCGCGCGTGAGCTCGTAGGTCCGGGACGGGAGATCCTGACCGACCGCGACCTCGTCGAAATGTCTACGCGTCATGCTTCATCACACCTTTCGCCATGTCGAGAGCATCCTGATCGCTCCCACCGCCGCTGCGTGCCACCAATGTCGTCCACGACGTCATCACCTCGTCGCCGGCCTCGTCGGTCACGATGTTCTTCGTGATGATGATGTCGCTGCCGCCCATCTGACGGAACGAGTCCAGACTCACGTCGACGGTCAGACGGTCTCCCGCGACGATCGGACGGTGGAACTCGAGCCGCTGATCCGCCTGCATGATCTGCGACAGGTCGTACCCGGTGATGACCTCGTCGAACATCGCCTTCTGCGCGATGATCCCGACGACGGAGATGAAGGTGGCCGGCGCCACCAGGTGCTCGTACCCGAGCTCGGCTGCGGCGTCCTCCGAGATGTGGGCCGGGTGATCGTTCTGCACGGCCCGGGAGTACTCACGGACCTTCTCGCGACCGATCTCGTAGAAGTCGGGCATGCGGTAGTGATGGCCGACCTTGCTGGCCGTGTGCGCTGCCGGATCGACCGGACGACCTGCACCCGACTCCGTGGACACTGCTTCGATGGACGCTGTGGCGGTCACGTCGATTTCCCCCCCGAGGATGATGAGGAACTCACCACGGGCGACTGCGGGCGTCGGCCGACAGCGATCCTGACGGCCCCGCCGATTTCCCTGACGGGTCTGTCGGGCGAGTTCGAGAACAATGGTGTCGAGACGATCGGATTCGAGATCGCCACGGCGGAGTTCGGATCACCGGCGCCGAAGCGGACTGCGCCCGAACATGCGTCAGCGCTGCCACGCCCCGTGGGGTGTGGCAGCGCCGAGGTGCGAACGATCAGCGAGATTCGCGGTGCGAGCGGTGAGTTCCGCAGTTCGGGCAGAACTTTTTGATCTCGAGGCGATCGGGATCGTTGCGGCGATTCTTCTTGGTGATGTAGTTACGGTGCTTGCACACCTCGCACGCCAAGGTGATCTTGGGCCGAACGTCAGTGGAGGAGGCCACGTCGATGCCTGCTTTCGGTAGAACGTTGATGCGGGTGCTGCGCAGGTCGTGGAGTACCGGACCCCGCTGCGCGCAGCAGCGGCGGAGTCCCTGTCGAGTAGCGATGGCCGGACTTGAACCGGCGACACAACGATTATGAGTCGTTTGCTCTACCGACTGAGCTACACCGCCTCGGTGCCGAACGCCGGCAGGCGCTCGGTCCCGCGAGCCCCCTAACGGAATCGAACCGTTGACCTTTTCCTTACCATGGAAACGCTCTACCGACTGAGCTAAGGGGGCAGGTTCGGCGCACGGCAGGCGTGCGTCGAAGCCTTCGAAGACATTACACAGTGCCGCAACTTCGCACCAAATTGGCTGGTCCAGACGTTGCGTTCGGCGTTTCGTCCTCGTTCTACGCGACGAACCCCGGCAAAGGTTCTCACCGGGGTCCGTCGGGTGTGGCAGATGTAGGATTCGAACCTACGTAGGCATAAGCCGACGGATTTACAGTCCGCTCCCATTGGCCGCTCGGGCAATCTGCCGTGATCGCACGACTCGGGCGAAGATTCTCGTGAGTCCGCGAGATTTCCCCTTCGAGGTGCGATAGGCAGAATACAACGACCGCACCCCCGGATTGCAAACCGGCAGGACGCGATACCGTCGTCGCAGTACCGATCGCTTATCCAGGAGGATTTCCCGTGGCCGATTCGTCGTTCGACGTCGTGAGCAAGGTCGACCGCCAGGAGGTCGACAACGCGCTGAACCAGGCGGGCAAGGAACTGGCGACACGCTTCGACTTCCGCAACACCGGGGCCTCCATCGAATGGTCCGGCGAGGAAGCCGTCGTCATCACCGCCGACGCCGAGGAGCGCGCAGTCGCCGCGCTCGACGTGTTCAAGGAGAAGCTGATCCGCCGCGACATCTCGCTCAAGGCCTTCGACGCCGGCGAGCCCGTGCAGTCGGGCAAGACCTACAAGATCACCGGCACGCTGGTGCAGGGCATCACCACCGAGAACGCCAAGAAGATCTCGAAGAAGATCCGCGACGAGGGCCCCAAGGGCGTCAAGGCGCAGATCCAAGGCGAGGAACTGCGCGTCAGCAGCAAGAAGCGGGACGACCTGCAGGCCGTTCAGCAGCTCCTCAAGGGCGAGGACTTCGGCATCGCCCTGCAGTACGTCAACTACCGCTGACTCAGGTGTAGGGCCCGACCATGCGCTCGAGCCGGGCGATGCGCTCCTCCATCGGAGGATGTGTGGAGAAGAGCTTGCTCGCCCGGTCTCCCGCACGGAACGGGTTGGCGATCATCAGATGTGACTGCGCGGTCAACTGAGGCTCGGGGGGCAGTGGTGCCGCCTGAGTGCCGCTCTGCAGCTTCCGCAGCGCGGATGCCAGGGCCAGGGGGTCGCCGGTCAACTCGGCGCCCGACTGGTCCGCCTGGAACTCCCGCGAGCGGGACACCGCGAGCTTGACCAGCGACGCCGCGACGGGCCCCAGCATCGACACGAGCAGCAGGGCCAGCGGGTTGGCGCCCTGCCCGTTCCCGCGTCCGCCGAACATGTTGGCGAAGAAGGCGAAGTTGGCGAGCCCCGACACGACTGCCGCCATGGCACCGGCCACGGACGAGATCAGGATGTCCCGGTTGTAGACGTGCGAGAGCTCGTGGCCCAGCACCGCGCGCAGTTCACGCTGGTTCAGCAGCGCCAGGATTCCGGTGGTGCAGCACACCGCCGCGTTACGAGGATTGCGGCCCGTCGCGAACGCGTTCGGGGCGTTGGTGGGGCTGATGTACAGGCGAGGCATCGGCTGGTGCGCCGCAGTCGCGAGTTCGCGGACGACGGCGTAGATCTGCGGGTACTCGACCTCGGTGATGGGCTGCGCGTGCATCGACTTCAGCGCCAGCTTGTCGCTGTTGAAGTACGCGTACCCGTTCATTCCGACCGCGAACAGGACCGCGACCACGAGGATCGTCGAGTTCTGGAACAAGGCTCCGATGAAGACGATCAGCGCCGACATCCCGACCATCAGGCCGAACGTCTTCAGTCCGTTCGCGAACTTCATCGTCTCTCGCCGTACCTCTCGATATCAGGGTTCTCCCTGACAACGCACGAGGTGGCGCGGGTAGTTCCCGTCAGCTGATGCGGTCGACGGTGTACTGCACCAGCCGGCGGAGAGCGTCGTTCGCCGGTCCCTGCGGGAGTGCGTCGAGTTCGGTGAAGGCGCGCTGGGCGTAGGTGTCCAGCGTCGCGCGGGCCTGGCTCATACCCGGCGACCGGCTGAGCAGTTCGAGTGCTTCCGCGACGTCCGAGTCGTCCGTGACGGGGCCGCGGAGCAGGTGCCGCAGGCGGTCGCCGTCGTCGCCCTCGGCGCGCAGTGCGAACAGCACGGGCAGGGTGTGGACGCCTTCGCGCAGGTCCGTTCCCGGCGTCTTCCCGCTTTCCGACGCGACGGACGAGATGTCGATGATGTCGTCGGAGATCTGGAAGGCGGTACCGACGGCGTCACCGAGCCGTTCGAGGCGCTCGATGTGCTCGGTGTCTCCGCCGGAGAACGTTCCACCGAAGCGGCCGCTGGTCGCGATGAGCGAGCCGGTCTTCTCCCACACCGTCGTCAGATAGTGATCGACCGGGTCCTGGTCGGGCTTGCTGCCGATCGTCTCGCGCATCTGGCCCGTGACCAGCGCCGCGAACGTCTCGGCGATGGTGCGCACCGCGGACGGACCCAGCGTCGAGACCAGACGCGAGGCGTGGGCGAAGAGGTAGTCACCGGCGAGGATGGCGACGCTGTTGCCCCAGCGTGCGTTGGCACTCTCGACGCCGCGCCGCATGGCAGCTTCGTCCATCACGTCGTCGTGATAGAGCGTCGCGAGGTGCAC
The DNA here is from genome assembly GCF_001426185.1 of Rhodococcus sp. Leaf247. Classification (GTDB taxonomy): domain Bacteria; phylum Actinomycetota; class Actinomycetes; order Mycobacteriales; family Mycobacteriaceae; genus Rhodococcoides. Next base: position 608,714 of record NZ_LMRP01000002.1, read on the forward strand.
CATCTCGAGGACGGTGGCCGCGGTGACGATGTCGGGACTGGACGCGTTGGGTCCGAGCTGCCCGGTCAGCACCGTGAACAGGGGGCGGAATCGCTTGCCGCCGGCCTTCGCGAGGTGCAGTGCGGCTTCTGTGAGGAAGTCCTCACCGTCGGACAACTCACGAACCAGGAGGTCTTCGATCTCCGCCATGGATGTGCGCACCGTCGCCGCGAAATCGGCATCTCCCAGGTCGACGCCCGCCACCACGGTCGAACTCGTCGTACCCGCACTCGTGTCGGTCACCGTGCCCGCACCCATTTCCGTCGTCCGATTGCCCACGCTGCGCCGCGCACGGCGCCCTGTCCGCCCCCAACCTATCCTGCCTGCAAGATGGAAGGATGACCGATGGACTCCGACAAGGTGTGACGCCGACGGCACACACGTCCGCCGCGCCCGACACCGCCGGCTCGGACCTGGTCACGGACGTTCTCGTCGTCGGTGCGGGCCCGGCGGGGAGCGCTGCCGCGGCGTGGGCCGTCCGCGGAGGGCGCGACACCGTGCTGGCCGACGCCGCCGTGTTCCCGCGGGACAAGACGTGCGGCGACGGTCTGACGCCGCGCGCCGTCGCCGAACTCGACCTCCTCGGACTCGGTGAGTGGTTGCGCTCCCGCGCGGTCAACCGCGGACTCCGCCTCACCGGCTTCGGCCAGGAACTGACGCTGCCCTGGCCGGGCGGCTCCCTCCCGGATGTCGGCAGCGCGGTCCCGCGGACCGAACTGGACGACCGCATCCGCCGCGTCGCCGTCGAGGCCGGCGCCACGATGGTCGAGGGCGCCAAGGCTGTCGACGTGGTGATGAGCGGTGACCGCGTGGCACAGGTGATCTTCGAGACGTCGACGGGACGAACGTCCGTCACGTGCCGGACACTGATCGTCGCCGACGGCGTGCGCTCCCCCCTGGGCAAGATCCTGGGCCGGACGTGGCATCGCGACACGGCCTTCGGCGTCGCGGCACGGGCCTATGTCACGAGCGACCGCAGCGACGACGAGTGGATCACCTCGCACCTCGAACTGCGGGACGCGGGCGGTGTGCTGCAGGCCGGGTACGGGTGGGTCTTCCCGCTCGCGACAGGTGAGGTCAACGTCGGGGTCGGCACCCTCGCGACGTCGAAGCGTCCCGCCGCGGGAGCCCTGCGTCCGTTGCTGGATCTTTATGCGTCGCAACGGGAGTCGGAGTGGGGTCTCACCGGCGGAGTCCAGCGCGTGCAGTCCGCGCTGCTTCCGATGGGCGGCGCCGTGTCCACGGTGGCGGGCCGCAACTGGGCCCTGATCGGCGACGCGGCCGCCTGCGTCAATCCTCTCAACGGAGAGGGAATCGACTACGGCCTCGAGGGCGGCAGACTGATCGCCGAGCACCTCGGCGACGCCGACCTGACGGAGGTCTGGCCCACCGTTCTCCGGGAGCACTACGGGCAGAGTTTCTCCGTCGCTCGACGCCTGGCCGGCCTGCTCACCGTGCCGCGGTTCCTGCCCGCCACCGGACCGGTGGGCATGCGCTCACGGACGATCATGACCGTGGCCGTGCGGGTGATGGGAAACCTGATCACCGACGCCGATCACGACGTCGTGGCGCGTGCATGGCGCGCCGCCGGCACCGCGTCCCTGAAGGTCGACGACCGCCCGCCGTTCATGTGACCGGCTAGCGACGGAAGGCGTAGACGACGGTGCCGTCGTCGAGGCGCACTCCCTCGCGGTCCCGGAAGCCGCACTCGAGTGTCGCGACGACCCGCTGCAGCAGCGGCACCCGCGCCTCGTCGCCCAGGTCGGCGTGGACGGCGAGGGAGAGGTCGGCTCCGTAGAGCGCCAGGATGGCCTCCACCGAACCGGCGAGGGACGGATCCTTCGACTGGTAGAACGTGAACCGGTCGGCTTCCATCGTGTAGTCGCGCTCGTTGCCGCCGGCGAGAACGCTCACCCCGTATTCGACGAGGTACTCGACCATCCGCCGCTCGGTCGCGCCGAAGCCGATGGAGCGCTGATCGGGTGACAGGGTGTCGACGACGCGCTTGGTGTCCATGATCAGCAGGCCGAGGTCACCGGCATCGAGCAGGCCCAGGTCGGCGCGCATCGCATCGCGCAGCAGGCGCTGGATCTCGATGAGGAAACCGTGTTCGCGGTTCAGGCGTTCCACGGCCGGACCGGGCATGGCACCGGTGGTGGAGTAGGGCACCAGGACGCGGAGATCGAGCGACATCAGCATCTCGAGCAGCGGTGCGACGCGTTGACGGGCGACGACCACGGTGATGGTCGAGACCCGGAGGAGTTCGCGGTACGCGTCCTCGACGGCCTGTCGGCCGTCGTCGGGTTCGGAGCCGGCGGGAAGCTCGTCGTGCATCCCGGCACCGACGCCCGCCGTGCGGCGACGGACGGCCTCGATCCAGGCAGCCTGGAACGTCGTCAACGCGACGGACAGTTCCTGGTAACGCTGTGTGACCTGGTCACGGACCAACGACGCCTCGACGCTGTCGCGCCCGGCGTCGTGGGTGAACTCGGAGCGGATGGTGCGCAGTTCGCGTGCCCGGCGCGTCTCACGGGTGAGGTGCATCCGCGTGGTGCCGACGGCCCACCCCGCTCCTCCGGCAGCGACGGCCGATGCAGCGAGGGTCGCGTAGGGAAGCCAATCCGGAACAGGCATGCGCAAAATCATGCCGTATCAGCACGCTTGATCGAGACCTATGCGGACGTTTTGTGCATTTGTCAGTCGATCGGCTTCACAGCGCTGTGCAACGTAACTACGCCGCCTGTGAGGTTTCGCCACTGGACGCGTCCCCAACCGGCAGATCTCATACGACCGGCGAGCTCGGCCTGGTCGGGCCAGGCACGAATCGACTCCGCCAGATAGACGTACGCATCCGGATTGCTGCTCACCGTCCGGGCCACGGCCGGGAGCGCCTTCATCAAGTACTCCATGTAGACGGTGCGGAACACCGGGAACACCGGCGTCGAGAACTCGCACACGACCAGGCGCCCGCCCGGCTTCACGACGCGCAGGATCTCCCGGAGGCCGGCGTCGTGGTCGGAGACGTTGCGGAGTCCGAAGGAGATGGTGGCGGCGTCGAAAACGTCGTCGCCGTACGGCAGGTGCATCGCATCGCCCGCCACCATCGGGACCTCGCGAGAGAGGCCGGCACGCAGCATGCCCTTCGAGAAGTCGGTCGCGACGCACCATGCACCGGAGCGTCCCAGCTCCTCGGTGGACACACCGGTTCCGGCCGCGAGGTCGAGCACCGTCTCGCCGGAGCGCAGGCGCAGCGCGTCACGAGTCGCACGGCGCCACCCGCGGTCCTGCCCGAAGGACAGAACCGTGTTGGTCACGTCGTACCGCTTGGCGACTCCATCGAACATGGAGGCGACGTCGTGCGGTTTCTTGTCCAGTTGAGCTCTGGAGCCATGTGCTGCCACACCTGAACAGTACGTGTGCTCCGCCCACCTAGGCCGCGGTAGTGCGGCGGCTCACCGCGGACGTGCCGATGACGTCCTCGTAGTGCCCGATGAGCTGGTTGCACAGCACGGGCCAGGTGCGATGCAGCACCGACTTGCGGGCGGCCGCGGCGAATCTCGCGCGCGTCGTGGGATCCGCGAGAGCCCGCATCGCGCTCGGGAGAAGTTCCTCGTAGCGCTCGACCGGGAGCAGGTACCCGTTGCGGCAGTGGCTGACCAGATCGCGCGGGCCACCGGCGTCGGGACCGATCACCGGCACACCGCTCGACAAAGCCTCCTGCACGGTCTGGCAGAACGTCTCGTGCTCACCCGGATGCGCGAACACGTCGAACGACGCGTACGCCCGTGCAAGGTCGTCGCCGCCGAGTTGACCGAGGAACACTGCCGACGGCATCGCCCGCTCGAGGCGCGCGCGCTCCGGTCCGTCGCCGACCACCACGACCGTCACACCCGGCATACCGTCGAGGACGGCGAGACGTTCGACGTGCTTCTCCGGTGCGAGCCTGCCCACGAACCCGACGACCAGGGAGTCCGCTCCCCCGGTCCAGCGCTCCCGCAGCTCGGCACTTCTCGCCGACGGGACGAATCGCACGGTGTCGACTCCTCGGCCCCATCGATGCACCCGGGGGATACCGTGCGCCGCCAGAGCGTCCATCGCCGACGTCGACGGCGCGAGCGTGCGGGCACTGCCCTTGTGGATGCGCCGGGTCCAGGCCCAGCAGGCGCGGGCGGTCAGTCCGAGCCCGTAGCTCTCGGCGAAGCCTGCGACATCGGTCTGATAGACGGCGACAGCCGGGACGTCGAGCCGTCGTGCTGCCGCGAGCCCACCGGCGCCGAGCGAGAACGGCGATGCCAGGTGGACGACGTCGGGACCGAAGGACCGCAGCGCAGCCGTCATTCCCGGGCTCGGCATGCCCACCGGGAGAGAGCTGACCTTGGGGACCATCACCGACGGCACCCGCAGCACGGGGAACGACCCGTGCGAGGTGGGTGCGGACGGCATACCGGCCGGGGTGTCGGGCGCCACGACCATGGCCTCGTGTCCGGCGGATTCCGCGTGTTCGAGGACCCGGAGTATCGAATTGGTGACACCGTTGACCTGGGGCAGGAACGATTCGGCGATCACGGCTATGCGCACACCGTGCACTGTTCCGGTCTGCGGCGACCGCGACGCGATGCGAACGTTACGGACGGGCGAACCGCGGGCGAACCTATGTCTGTGCGCGCTCTCGTCGGCGGATCAGGAGCACCGACGGCCCCGCGATCAGCCACGCCACGACGATCACCGACAGCGCCGGAACCACCGCCACCGACGCATCACGACCGGCGACCCGCACCAGATCCGGATCGCTCCGGGAGTACTCGACGTCGATGCGTTGGCCGGCGATCAGGTTGGTCGGGTACAGCACGCCGAGTTTCGGGTTGTGCATCTCGCCGTCGGGAGTGACGAAGCTGACCGCGGAGCGCAGTCGTCCGGCGGAGAGCACCTCGGCGGTGGCGACACCCTCGTCGGAGGAGATGGTGTGGTCGTTGCGCCAGGCCGCCAGCACCAGCAGAACCGCGAGAGCGGAGACGACGGTCGCGATCACCACGAGCACGGTGGGCAGTCGACGCCGCGTGCGGGTCGAGGGGCCGGGAGCCCGTGATTCGGCGGCGAGGTTCACCAGCACAGGCTAACGATCGGCGGCAGGTAACCTCGTCCACCATGGGGCGGAAATTCGATTTCACCGAAGACTTCGATGTCACACCGGAGCGGGCTCACGCCGCGCTGACCGATGATGCGTTGTGGGACAGGCGAACCAAGGAGGTGTCCGATCACGCGAGCGTGGAGTACACCCACCGTCCGGACGGCGGCTTCGATGTCGTCATCTCGGAGGGAGTCGGCGCGTCGGTGCTGCCCGGGTTCGTCCGCAAGGTGATCCGCGGTGATCTGGTGATCACCCGCAAGGACAGTTGGGGGCCGCTGAAGGGCGACCGGGCATCCGGCACCCTGGAGGGCGGATCGACCGGCTTGACCTCGAAGGTGCGCGGGACCTTCGAACTGGTTCCCCACGGCACCGGATCGCGCCTGACCCTGAAGGGAACGGCCGAGGTGAAGGTCCCGTTCGTCGGCGGCAAGATCGAGGGCATGGTCACCGAGATGATCGGCAAGATGGTGCACTCGGAGAGCAAGCAGGCACGCGAGTACCTCGCCGAGATCTAGAGCGTCGCGCGGATCGACGCGTGCAGGTCGCGCAGCCCCGACCGATCCGTCGTCACCTCGAGAACACGAGTTCCCTCGGCGTGACCGGTGAGTTCCTTCGCTAGAGCGTCCGTGTCGACGCGGCGATGCGGGATGCGATACGCCGCACACAGCGCTGCGAGGTCCATGCCGTGCGGGGTCCCGAACACTCGCTCGAACACGCCCGCGTACTGCGGATCGCCCTGCTCGAGCAACTCGAAGATGCCGCCGCCGTCGTCGTTGGCCACGACGATGGTCAGGTCCTTCGGGCGGGGCTCCCCGGTGCCGATCAGCAGGCCGGACGCGTCGTGCAGGAACGTCAGGTCGCCCATGAGCGCGATGGTGCGGCCGTCGTGGGCCAGTGCTGCACCCACGGCGGTGGACACGGTGCCGTCGATACCCGCCACTCCGCGGTTCGACAGCACTCGGACGTCCTCGGCGGGATATCCGACCAGCGCCATGTCGCGCACCGGGTTGGACGCCCCCAGGACGAGCAGGTCACCGGGGCGGCGCGCGGACGACACCGCGGCCGCGACGTGCAGACCGGTCGACGTGCCGACGCTCTCCAGCATGGAGTGGACGGCCGCGTCGGCGGACGACGACGCCTCGGCGCACCGACGGATCCAGTCGGGGGACGGCTCACCCGAGACGAGTGCGCGCGTACCGGTGGCGAGGACGTTGCCCGACACGTCGGGCCAGCGCGGACCCGTGGTGAGCGCGATGACGGATACCGCTGGGTCGGCCAGCACCTTCGACACCTGTCGGTGCAGTGTGGGGCGCCCGGTGATGATCGCCTGACGCGGTGACAACGCACCGAGTGCCAGCGGGTTGAGAGGGTGACCGTGCATCGGCGCCGTCGGTTCGGCGACCGTGGGAAGGCCGGCGAGCTCCGGACGGTAGGCCGCACCGTGGCCCGAGATGACGACCGTGTCGGGTGTCAGATCCAGATCGACCGGCACGTCGAGCGTCGCGTACTGGGTGGTGGTCCACGGCGCGCCGTCCGGGCGACCCTCCGGCGCGGGCCGACCGTCGGACAGGTCCGGGGTCAGGGGCTCGCGCAGCGGCATGTCGAAGTGGACCGGGCCCGCGTTGCCGGATCGAGTTCCACGGGCCGCGGCGAGGACGCGGCAGACGGCGGATCGCCACTGGCTGTTGACCTGGTCGGACTCCTCGGCGAGCCCGAGGCTGATGGTCGCACGCACCTGACCGGCGAACAGTCCGAGCTGCTCCACGGTCTGGTTCGCACCGGTCCCCAACATCTCGTAGGGGCGGTTCGCGCTGAGCACCACGAGCGGCACTCGGGCGTAATTGGCCTCGAGCACGGCGGGCCCGAGGTTGGCCACCGCTGTTCCCGACGTCATCACCACGGGCACCGGACGACGCCCCGAGACGGCGAGTCCGACGGCGAGGAAGCCGGCGGTTCGCTCGTCGATACGCATGTGCAGGCGGACGCGACCGGCGCGGTCGGCGGCCTCGAGCGCGAACGCGAGCGGCGCGTTCCGCGACCCGGGGCACAGCACGACGTCCTGGACGCCGCCGCGGATCATCTCGTCGACGACGACGACGGCTTGAGACGTGGACGGGTTCACCATTTCAGAGTGTCACAAATGCTCCACTCGCCTCACTGATCGGCCGGCCTCCAGCGGCGCAAGAGCGGTCCACCGGGCGGTGGCAGGATGAACAGGTGCGCACACACTTCGATCCGCAGACCATGGACGCCGGCGACTACTACAAGCTTCTCACCACGTCAGTGGTACCCAGACCCATCGCGTGGGTGTCGACAGTCTCCGCGGACGGCGTGCCGAACCTGGCGCCGTACAGCTTCTTCTCCGTCTCGTCGAGCGCACCCGCCGTGGTGCAGTTCACGTCGGTCGGCCGCAAGGACAGCCTCCGCAACATCGAGGAGACGGGCGAGTTCGTCATCAACCTCGCGACCGAGTCGTTGTTCGAGCAGATCAATCAGACGTCGGCGAACTACGACGCCTCGGTGAGCGAGTACACGGCCGTGGATCTCGAGAGCGAGCCCAGCGAGACCGTGCGCCCGCCGCGTGTCGTCGCGTCCCCGCTCTCGATCGAGGCGACGCTGCACCAGGTGGTCGAGGTGGGCAACTCGTTCGTCGTCATGGGCGCGGTCACGATGATCACGGTGCGACCGGAGTTCCTCGCGGAGGACGGGTTGCCCGACTTCGGCGCCCTCGCACCCCTGAGTCGGCTCGGCCGCGACGAGTGGGGCATGCCCCCGGCCGTGCGACGGATCCAGCGCCCCGACAGGCCTTGAGTCCGGCCGTCGACCGGTCCCGCGCCGGCCGCTGGGTACTACTGGCGCTGGTCACGGCCGTCGTGGCCGTGCTGGCGGATCGCGTCGGGGTGCCGTCGGCTGCTCTGTTCGTCGCGCTCGCCGTCGCGACGGTGTTCGCGTTGTGCAACAGAGGCCCCGGCAAGGTTCCCCGGCCGATGTCGATGGGTGCGCAGGCGATACTCGGCGTCGAGATCGGCACCCTGCTCGACCGGGACACGATGTCCTCGCTCGGGTCGGCCTGGATCTGGGTTCTGGTGGTGTCCCTCGGCACGCTGCTGCTCTCGATCGCGGCCGGCGCGCTGCTCGGATTACACCGCGACCTCGATGCGACGACCGGCGCGCTCGCCCTGGTGGCCGGCGGGGCCTCGGGCATGGTCGCGATCGCCCGTGATCTGGGCGGCGACGAGCGCGTGGTCGCCGTGGTGCAGTACGTGCGGGTTCTGCTGGTCACCGCGTCCCTGCCGTTCGTCGCCACCGTGGTGTTCTCGGCCGACACGGGCCAGGGCGGATCGCCGATCACGGAGTCGGCTCCGCTATGGGCCGACGCTCTCTTCATCGCCGCCTGCCTGCTGGTGGGCATCCCGTTGGGGCGACTCGTTCGACTCCCCGCACCCGCGCTGCTCGGCCCGCTCATGATCTCGGGCGCCGCAGACCTGCTCGGCTGGACGGGCGGTGCGGGCGTCCCCTTCCTGCTGCTCCAACTGGTCTACATCGTGATCGGGTGGCAGGCCGGTCTGCAGTTCACCCTCGACAGCCTCAAGTCCATCGGCCGCATCATCCCGTGGGCGGTGCTGCTGATCGTCGCGATCGCGGTGGGCTGCGCTCTGCTCGGATTGATCCTGGTCGGCACCACCGGCATCACGCCGTACGAGGCCTACCTCGCGACGACGCCGGGCGGCATCTATGCCGTGCTGGCCCTCGCCGCGGCGAGCAACGTCAACGTCACGTTCGTCGTCGCGGCCCAGGTGCTGCGGGTGTTCCTGATGCTGCTGGTCGTCCCGCTGTTCACCCGGGCACGCGGGCGGTGACTGCAGGACGGTGCGCCGAGCCGCGGATACCGCGGTTCGGCGCACCGGGCGCTGTTCGGATCAGGCTGCGTACTTCTGCACCAGAGCGCCGACACGGGGCAGTGCCTCGGTGACGTTCTTCTTCGCCGACGGACGCAGCGACGAGTACGCCTTCTTGATGGTGGACTTGCTGGTCTCGTCGATGCGCGCATCCGTCACGGACAGCAGCGCGTCGGAGGCCGCGTCACCGTTGGCGACGAGGTAGTCCCCGAACGATCCCGTCGGGTTCGCCGAGTACTGCGCCCAGAAGGGGTCGAGCTTGTCGACGAAGCTCGGCCACAGCTTGGCCACGGCGTCGTCGATCACGTTGGGGCTGATCTTCTTGACGGCGCCGTACGCGCCCTTGACCGCGAGGCCGGATGCGCCCTTCTTGTCCGACACCTCCGCGTCGATCAGTGTGCGCACGTCCGCACGCACGGCGGATGCGTTGGTGTCGTCGAGGAGAGTCGTCTTCAGAGATGCCACGAAACAGTCCTGTCGTCGGGGAAAAGGAGGTGAACCGGTCACGAAGTCGGTATGTCACCGGTCGGCCGCGACATTACAACAGCGTTCGAGGCGCGCCATCCACCACCGACGACGCTCCTCCGACGCAGCCAGTGCATCCAGCCGAACCGGATCCGGGACGACGATGTCGGCGCGCAATCGGCCGTCGACGAGCACGCGTGGTTCGGCGACGTCGTCGACGAACAGTGCGCCCGTTCCCAGTCCGCAGGCCATCTCCGACTGCAGGGCCGCCGCCGCCGCGAGACCGGCGCTCATCCCGACAGCGGAATCGAGTGCGCTGGACACGACCACCGGCACGCCGTACTCGGCCAGTTCCTCGGCGAGCGCGAGGACGGCGCGCATTCCGCCCAGCGGCGGAACCTTGACCACGGCCACGTCCGCGGCCCCGGCCCGCACGACCCGCATGGGGTCCTCGGCGCGCCGGATACTCTCGTCGGCCGCGATCGACACCCCGCGCACCCGGTCGCGCACCTCGGCGAGTTCCTCGACACTGGCGCACGGCTGCTCCGCGTACTCGAGGTCACCGTTCTCGGTCAGCGCCCGCAACGCGGTGACGGCCTCGTCGACGGTCCAGCCGCCGTTGGCGTCGACACGCACGGTGGGGACCAGGTCGCGCACCGCCTCGACGCGCGCCACGTCGTCGGCAAGAGACTGCCCCTTCTCCGCCACCTTGACCTTGGCCGTGCGGGCACCGGGGTAGCGGGCCAGCACATCGGGAACCTCCGCGGCGGGAACGGCGGGGACTGTCGCGTTGATGTCGACGAACTCCCGCAGCGCGGTGGGCGGCCCCTGCCACGCCGTCTCTATGCCGGCGAGCAGCCACGACGTCGACTCGATGTCGTCGTACTCGGTGAACGCGCCGAACTCGCCCCATCCGGCCGGGCCCTCGAACAGCATCACCTCGCGCGTGGTGATGCCGCGGAAGCGCGTCCGCATCGGCAGGGAGAGCACACGCGCGGAGGCGGCGATCTCCTCGAACGACGGCAGCGTCATCGGTGCCCGCGAAGCGGCCGGGATGTCACTGCTGGCCGGGAAGGAGTTGGACCATCAGGGCGTTGCTCTCCGCCAGCAGTTTCCCGTCCGTGTTCTTCAGCGTCGCCTCGATGAACGTCTTGCGACCCTCGACATTCGTCACGTGGCCCTCGACGACCAGCGGCACGTTCAACGGAGTCACTGCGCGGTAGTCGATGTGCAGGAACGCCGTGCGGCTGATCGGTCGGCCGTAGGCGCGTTGGACGAGCCCGAACAGGTCGTCGAACAGCAGGGGAAGCGTGCCGCCGTGCGCCGCACCGTTGCCACCGAGGTGGAACCGTCGAAAGACACCGGTGGACCGCACCCCGTCCGGACCGTACTTCTCGATCGTCCACGGGAGCATCAGCAGACTGCCCCGCCCGGGGAGTCGGAGCGAGCGGCCTGCCGGTGATCGGCCTTCGGGCACGACGTACGGCGCCATGGTGGCCGCCAGCTTCTCGGCCTGGTCCGCGGCCAGTGCCAGCTGGTCGTCGGGCAGATCGGTGGACACCGCCAGGTCCTGGATCGTGCGGAGGGCTTCGATCAGACGGCCGTAGTCCGGCCCGGGCGTGGCCGGCGTGAATTTCGGGAAGCCGCCTTGCGGAGAATCCTCGGTCATCGCACGACGGTAACGCGGAGTCCGGATCCTCCCGTCGTTAGGCTGTCGAAGGTGACCGATGAGACCTCGCCGTTCCAGCCCGACCTGTGGACCGCGGTCCCCGGCTTCGAGGACCTGGTGGACATCACCTACCACCGCCACGTGACCGACGGGACCGTGCGCATCGCCTTCGACCGCCCCGAGGTACGCAACGCGTTCCGCCCCGGCACGGTCGACGAGCTGTACCGGACCCTCGATCACGCGCGGATGACGTCCGATGTCGGCGCCGTCCTGCTCACCGGCAACGGCCCCGCACCGAAGGACGGCGTGTGGTCCTTCTGCTCCGGGGGCGATCAGCGCATCCGCGGTCGCAGCGGCTACCAGTATGCGAGCGGTGACACCGCGGAGACCGTCGACAAGGCACGCGCCGGACGGCTCCACATCCTGGAGGTACAGCGCCTGATCCGCACGATGCCGAAGGTCGTGATCTGCCTCGTCAACGGCTGGGCCGCGGGCGGCGGACACAGCCTCCACGTGGTCTGCGACCTCACGCTCGCGAGCCGTGAGCACGCCCGGTTCAAGCAGACGGACGCCGACGTGGGCAGCTTCGACGGCGGGTACGGCAGTGCGTACCTGGCGAAGATGGTGGGCCAGAAGTTCGCTCGCGAGATCTTCTTCCTCGGCGATACCTACACCGCCGAGGACATGCACCGGATGGGTGCGGTCAACAAGGTGGTCGACCATGCCGACCTCGAGACCGTCGCGATCGAGTGGGGGCGCACGATCAACGGCAAGTCCCCGCAGGCGCAGCGAATGCTCAAGTACGCGTTCAACCTTCAGGACGACGGTCTGGTGGGGCAGCAACTCTTCGCCGGTGAGGCGACGCGCCTGGCATACATGACCGACGAGGCCGTGGAGGGTCGCGACTCGTTCCTCGAGAAGCGTGAGCCGGACTGGTCTCCCTACCCCTGGTACTTCTGAGAGGCGATGCACTGCCATGGAGGTATTGGCAAGCCGGATCATTCTGCGCCCGAGAGAGTTCGACGAGGCGCTGCACTTCTACCGGGATCAGCTGGGACTCGGCATATTCCGTGAGTACCCGGGCGGCGTCGTGTTCTTCGCAGGGCAGTCGTTGATCGAGGTCGCGGGACACGGCGAACGGAAAGCGGGAGCGACGATCCTGCTGCAGGTGCGTGACGTCGAGGCGACACGCGCCGAGTTGGAGGCGGCCGGCGTCGAGATCGTGCGGCCCCCGACGACCGAGCCGTGGGGACTGACGGAGATGTGGATCGCCGATCCCGACGGCAATTCCCTGGTCGTGGTCGAGGTTCCGCCCGGTCACCCGCAGCGCCGTGGCTGATCTGACGGTACTGCCGGTGCCCGGCGGCGAGGCAGTGCTGGAACTGCTCCCGCATCTGCGGTCCGTGCTCGACGGGACAGCGGCTCCGGCGCTTCCCGTCCCCGCCGACGACGTCCGCGAGCAACGCCGGCTCGTCGACGCGCTCGCGCCCGGCACGCCGATCGATCCGTCGACGGCGATGGTGCTGGCCACGTCGGGATCGACGGGAATCCCCAAGGGGGCGTTGCTCACTGCCGACGCGTTGCGGGCGAGTGCCGCCGCGACCCACGCGCGATTGGGTGGTCCCGGACGGTGGCTGCTGGCTCTGCCCGCCCACCACATCGCCGGCATGCAGGTGGTGTTGCGCTCGCTGGCCGCGGGATTCGATCCCGCCGTCGTGGACGTGCAGGCGGGTTTCGACCCCGCCGACCTGACGCGGGCGATCGCGTCGATGACCGGTTCCCGCCGATACACCTCGCTGGTGCCCACTCAGCTGATCAAGGCGCTCGACCACCCGGACGCGGTGGCGGCCCTGGCATCCCTCGATGCGGTCCTGCTCGGCGGCGCCGCCACACCGGCTCCTGTGCTGGCGCGGGCGGTCGACGCGGGAATCAGAGTCGTCCGGACGTACGGCATGACCGAAACCTGTGGCGGCTGTGTCTACGACGGTGTGCCGCTGGACGGTGTCCGCGTACGCCTCGACGACGGACGGGTAGTACTCGGCGGCCCGACGCTGGCGAACGGGTATCGAGGCCTGCCCAGTCACCCCGCATTCGCCGAACCCGGATGGTTCCGGACCGACGACCTGGGTCGACTCCAGGACGGACGGCTGCAGATCCTGGGCCGCCTCGACGACGCCATCACCTCGGGTGGACTCACCGTGGTGCCGCGAGTGGTCGAGGAGTCCGCGGCGCGTGTCGACGGCGTCGCGGAGTGTGTCGTGGTCGGTGTGCCGGACGAGCGACTGGGCGAACGCGTCGGCGCGCTGGTGGTGCTGCGTCCCGGGTCGAGCGCGACGGCGGAGTCGATACGGGAGAGTGTCGCCGCCGACCTGGGTGCCGCTGCAGCGCCCCGGCAGGTGGTTCTGGTCGCTGCGTTGCCGCTCCGCGGGCCGGGCAAGGTCGACCGCACCGCTGCCCGGCGCCTTCTGAGCGAGTCACGCAACCCCTGACCGGGGGTCATTCGATTGAATGACAGCAGGTCAGCGTCTGTGTCCACCCGAGCAGGCGGACCCCGCCTCGGACAGCACGGTCGGTAGGCTTGTTCAGTACATCCGGGTCGGGTTCGGAGGCACACGTGGACAAGGCGGGGCGCGCGACGGGGACACCTCCCGACGCGCACGACGGATGGATCGTCGTGGAGACTCTCGCCGAACCGATCGACGGTGGAGCACTGGGCACCGTCGTCGCGAAGGACGGCAGAGCAAAAGAATGGACGGCCCTTCAACGGTCCGTCCCCAACAAACGTGTCGCGGACGCGGCACGCGCCGTCGTGGCCTCGGTCGTCGAGACCGGCGTCGAGACGTCGGTGTCGGTACCCGGGATGCGCGTTCCGTTGCGCGCCGTTCCCGTCGCCGGTCCCAGCAGAGCGGTACACGGGGTACTTCTCTACGTCGGCGACGACGCGGATGCCTCGCCCCCCGACGTGACCGGGTGGGACTGGACCTCCGCGGACCGGTTGTTCGAGTACACGACCGAGATGGACCGGATGGTTCCTCGCGAGTCCGGGCGCGGGCCGTCGGCGACAGCGTTCGAGTTCTTCGACAAGAACGAGGATGCCGAGAGCGCCATGTATCTGATGGTCGCCCTGTTCGACGCCGACCCCGGAACGCGGTGGGACGGCGCCGTCACTCTGCGGACGTCGAGGGGACCTCGACCGCTCCGCATCGCTTTGCGCACCGTGCACGACGAGGCGTCCCGGGACGACAGGATCACGCACGGTCTCTCTATCGCACTGCGGGACGACGAATTCGTCTCCCCCGGACCGTCGTTCGAGGCGTTCGCCCTCCGCTCACTGACCCGTGACTCGCCGACCGCTATCGCCTTGATCGACGCGGAGAGAGTGCGTCTGACACGGTGGCTGACCGAACCGGTTCCCGACATCCTGTGGAAGGGACAGGTGGATCAGCGCGACACCCCGCACCCCGAGGACATCGCACGGATCGTCTCCGCCTATCGACACATGCACGAGTGGGTGGACCGGAAGGTCGAGATCCCCGGCGTTCGACTGCGACGCGTCGACGGCGGGTGGACCGTGGTCGACCTTCGCGCCACTCGCATTCCGCACGAGCGATTCCTGATGGTCGAGTTCCAACCGGTCGGGTTCTCGTCCGAGCCGGATCCGGTACCGGTCACCGACACCGGCTACCCCGGCAGGGGGCCCCGCCCGTCCGACCGCAAGCGGTGATCGCGGTTGCGGTGCTTACAGTCTCGGGATACCGACCCGTGCGGCGAGGCACCGCTCGAGGTCCTCGGTGACGGCCCAGGCAGTGTCGAGGTCCCCATCAAGAAGCAGGGTGCGCTGACGGGCGGTCAAGGCGCGGATCGAACGATCCAGTTCGTCGGCGGTCATGGCCGATACTGCGTCGGCGACCGTGGTGCTGAAGCTCTCCATCGAGTCATCCCCGGGGTGTGACAGGGAGCCATTCGTACAGCTCCGCGCGTGTGCCACGTTCACGGTCGACCACGACAGACCTGTGAGTAACCCTCGAGGCGAGGGTGCTGGAGGAAGTGTAGGCCACGGTTCCGACCCCCGACAACCGCACCGAGCACGTCGCCGAACTCCCGGTGCGGGATGATCCCCTCATGGCGACAGCAGCACAGTGGATCGAAGGGGCGCGGCCGCGCACCTTGCCGAACGCGATCGCACCCGTCGTGGTGGCGACCGGAGCGGCGGCACAACTCGCGGACGTGACGTGGTGGAAGGCGCCGGTGGCGCTGATCGTCGCCGTGGCACTGATCGTCGGAGTCAACTACTCCAACGACTACTCCGACGGCATCCGCGGCACGGACGACGACCGCGTCGGACCGCTGCGACTGGTCGGCTCGAAGGTCGCTACCCCGTCGTCCGTCCGCAACGCCGCGATCGCATGTTTCGCCGTGGCCGGTGTCGCCGGACTCGTCCTCGCCCTGACGACGGCGTGGTGGTTGGTCCTGATCGGCGCGCTCTGCATCGGCGGCGCCTGGTACTACACGGGTGGCTCGAAGCCGTACGGCTACAGCGGTCTCGGCGAGGTCGCCGTGTTCGTCTTCTTCGGCTTGGTCGCCGTACTGGGCACCCAGTTCGTGCTCACCGGACGCGTCGACCTGGTCGGGCTCGGATGCGCCGTCGGGATGGGCTCGTTCTCCAGTGCGGTGCTCGTGGCCAACAACATCCGCGACATCCCCACCGACGCCGAGTCCGGCAAGCTGACTCTCGCCGTCCGACTGGGAGATGCGCGCAGTCGTGGACTGCACGCCGCGCTTCTCGCCGTCCCGTTCGTCGTCAGCCTGGTGCTGATCGTCGCGTCACCGTGGGCCGTGCTCGGTATTGTCGCCTTCCCGCTGGCGTGGCGTGCCAATGCGCCGGTACGGGCACGCAAGCACGGCATGGAGCTGATCCCGGCTCTGCGCGACTCGGGGCTCGCGATGCTCGTGTGGGGCGTTGCCACCGCGGTGGGCCTGTTCCTCGCCTGAGCGGAAAAGCCGTTGCTCCGGCTCACGACCATCCCCTACGGTCGAGGCATGGACCCCGTGACCGAACCGGACATCCGGGCGTCGTTCGTCAACTGCTCGAAGGGTGACGCCAAGCGTCTCCCCGTACCGAACGACCTCGACGACCGCCCGTGGGACGACCTCGACTTCCTCGGCTGGAGCGACCCGGACTACGCGGGTCGGAGCTACCTGGCCGTCCCGCAACCGGAGGGGCTCGTCAGCGTCGCGTTGCGCTCGGAGACCGGATCGCGCACGTCCCAGATGTGCAGCGTCTGCACCACGGCGCATCAGGGCGGAGGCGTGTCCCTGATGGTGGCGCGCAAGACCGGGGAGTCGGGTCGTCGCGGCAACACCGTCGGCATCTACATGTGCACCGACCTGGCGTGTTCGCTCTACGCGCGCCGGCTGAAGTCGCCGAAACTCGGCCGTCAGTACCGCGACGACACTCCGGTCGAGGAGCGCGTCGAGCGCGTGCGCACCACCCTCACCGCGTTCCTCGCTCGGCTGTCCTGATTTCGGGTCAGCGACGCCGATCGGGGACCAGGCCGCCGAGAACCCAGTTCACCAGCGAGATGATCACCGCGCCCCAGAACGCGGCACCGAATCCGTCGACGGTCAGGCCGTACCCGGTGCTGTCCGTGATCGCCGCGGTCAGCAGCAGCATCAGGGCATTGATGACGAGCAGGAACAACCCCAGCGTCACCACGATCAGCGGCAGCGACAACAGTGCGACGATCGGTTTGACGACGGCGTTGACCAGTGTGAACACCGCCGCGATGCCGATGAGCACCACGATGTCCCAGCCCTGACCCCGACCCGAACTGGCGATGTCGATGCCGTCCACCCAGCCGGCGGCGAGCCAGATCGCGAAGGCCGTGACGATCAATCTGAGCACCAGGATCATGCGGCCATGATCGCATGCGGGTCGACGATCTCGGGGCTGTCACCGTGCCCGATCGTCCACACGTCGAGGTGATCGACGGGATCCCGTCGATTCGGGTGAGTTGTGGACGGTCAGGCACGGCCGAGTGCACGTGAACGCACATTTTCGCGCCGCAATCTGCGGATCGGCAGAATCCGGCGCGATCGGGTGGCTTCACGTGCACCCAGTGCCCGATCGTCCACACGTCGAGGTGATCGACGGGATCCCGTCGATCCGGGTGAGTTGTGGACGATCAGGCACGGCAGGGGTGCGCGCGGCCGATCGAGTGATGTTGGAATGGTCGGGTGAGTACTGCCAACCTGACCCGATCCGAGACCGCCCATCGCTCCGACGTGGTGTCCGACGTCCGGTACGACGTCGCGCTCGACCTCACCGATGCCCGGACCGCCGCCGAGTTCCCTACGGTCACCACCCTGACCTTCGCGTCGCGCGAGTCGACGACGTGGCTGGACTTCCTGGGAGCCGGCGTCGATCGCGTCCTCGTCAACGGCGCCGAGATCCCCGTCGACTACGACGGCGCCCGCATCGCGGTGCGGGACCTTCTGTCGCACAACGTCGTCGAGGTGCATGCGCGGGGGAACTACAGCAGATCCGGCGAGGGTCTTCATCGCTTCGTCGATCCCGCGGACGGCGAGACGTACCTCTACACGCAGTACGAACCGGCCGATGCGCGTCGGGTGTTCGCGAACTTCGAACAGCCGGACCTCAAGGGACCGTTCACCTTCCGAGTCGCCGCACCGCCGGAATGGACCGTGTTGTCGAACGAGCGGATCGAGTCCGAGGACGGCGCCACCCGCGTGTTCGCCGCGACGAAGCCGATCTCCACCTACATCACCGCCGTCGTCGCGGGGCCCTACCATCGGGCTCGATCGCGGTACGAGCGAGGCGACCTCGTCATCGACCTCGGCGCGTACTGCCGGGCGTCGCTCGCCGACCATCTGGACCACGACACGATCTTCGAGGTCACGCGCGCGGGTCTCGACTTTTTCCACGAGAAGTTCGACTATCCGTACCCGTTCGGCAAGTACGACCAGGTCTTCGTTCCCGAGTACAACCTGGGCGCGATGGAGAACCCGGGATGCGTGACGTTCACCGAGTCGTACGTGTTCCGCAGCGCCGCGACCCGCGCCCAGTACGAGCGACGCGCCAACACGATCTTGCACGAGATGGCGCACATGTGGTTCGGCGACCTGGTGACGATGACGTGGTGGGACGACCTGTGGCTCAAGGAGTCCCTCGCCGACTACCTGGGCGCGTACGCATCGGTGGCGGCGACGGAGTTCACCGGCGCGTGGGTGTCGTTCGCGAATCGTCGCAAGGCGTGGGCGTACTCCCAGGACCAGCTGCCCACCACGCACCCTGTCGTCGCCGACATCGTGGACCTCGAGGCGGCGAAGTTGAACTTCGACGGCATCACGTACGCGAAGGGCGCCAGCGTCGTCAAGCAGTTGGCGGCCTTCGTGGGCGACGACGCGTTCTTCGCCGGAGCACGCGCGTACTTCCAGGCCCACGCGTTCGGGACGGCGACGTTGACCTCGCTCCTCGACGCCCTGTCCGGCGCAGCGGGGATGCCCCTGGACGACTGGTCCGCCGCCTGGCTCGAGACGACCGGCGTCTCGACCATTTCCTACGACCGGGCGACCGGCGTCCTGTCGCAGACCGATCCGCGACCGCAGCGACTCGACATCGCCTGCCTGCAGCCGGATGCCGACGGTCAGCTGGTCGACGCCGACCCCGTCTCGGTGCACATCACCGACGCGCACACCACACTCGATCTACCCGACGCGGCGGTGATCCTGCCGAACGACGGCGACCGCACCTACGCCAAGGTCCGCCTCGACCCGGCATCCCTCGAGACCGTGACCGCATCGCTCGATCGTGTGCCCGACGATCTGCGTCGCGGACTGATCTGGTCGTCGCTGTGGAACGCCACGCGTGACGCAGAACTGCCTGCCGCGACGTTCGTGTCGCTCGCGACGCGGTTCGCGCCGACCGAACGCAACGCCGGCATCCTCGGCGCCGTCCTCGCCGACACGGCCGTCGCCGTGGAGCGCTACTGCGCCGACCGCGAGCAGGTGAGACCGACGTGGACGGCCACGACGCTCGACCGGCTCTCCGCCGCCGCCGCGGGAAGCGACGCGCAGCTCGAATGGTTCCGCGCCTTCGCCGCGGCCGCCGCGCACGACGACACGTCGGCGTCCGACGTGCGTGCGCTTCTGAGCGGGGACACGACGATCGACGGACTGGCTCTCGACGCCGAACAACGCTGGTCGTTGTGGTTCGCTCTGGCCGCGACGGGTTTCGCCGACGTATCCGAGTTGGACGAGGTGCTGGCATCGGACCGCACGGGCGCCGGCGAGGTGCAGTACGCCGCGGCCGTGGCGGCGCAGCCCTCCGCCGAGGTCAAGGCCGACGTGTGGGCGACCCTGACCGGGCAGAAGAGCACCGGCGCGGGTCCGAGTAACGAGAAGGTCGGCGCGATGGTCCGCGGGTTCACCGCGGGCACGTCACGGCATGCGATCGAGCGCTTCGACGACGAGTACTTCGATCTACTCGAGACGTTCTGGCGCGAGAACAGCATCGAGATCGCCCGACGACTCGTCATCGGGCTGTTCCCGCAGACGGAGTCCACGGATGCCGCGGACGCGTGGCTCGCGGGGCATGAATCCGCTCCGGCAGCGCTCCGGCGATGCGTCGTCGAACAGCGGGATCATCTGGCGCGCGCCCTCAGGGCGCGGGCCGCCGGGTAAGGGCTACTCGCCGCGCAGGCGGGACTGGAGGTCCTCGCGGTCGCGGCGACGCTTCTCGTCCACCGCGGCGATGTCCTCGTTCACGCGGCGCCGCAGGGTCTTGAACAGCACCAGCGACAGAGGGAACGCGACGACCAGAGCGAACACCATCGCCACGAGCAGCGGAATCTCCACACCGATCGCGTTCGCGCCGAAGAAGATGATCGCGGCGACGACCGCGATCAACCCGAGCCGAGCCGCTGTGTAGAGCGCGAGGTCGCGGGCGAGCTTTCCCTTGGCAGAACCACCGGGCGAGCTGTCTGGTGCGACTGATTCCGTCATAGCCCCAGGCTACCGGCCGCGCCGAGCACGTCGTCGACAGCGGTCACGGGCACTCGGGGAGCCACATGTCGTATCCGATTTGTCCATTACCTCCCCTTTACCAACACGAGAAGAGTCGAGTACCCGGGGGTCTCGATGCCACCATGGGCACCGAGGACGCGGACGAACCGCCCGCGGCCGATCGAGACGAAGAACTGTGTCCCTTGGAGGATCGCGATGAGTGCACCGGCATACACACCCACACAGGAGAACCTGCTCACCCCGGGCCAGGTGGCCGCACTCTTCCATGTCGACCCCAAGACGGTCACGCGGTGGGCCCACGCCGGCCGCCTCGGATCGCTCCGCACCCCGGGTGGTCACCGCCGCTTCCGCGAGTCCGAGGTCATGCAGCTTCTGACCTCGCTGACCACCGAGGCTCATCGCTGACGTCCGTCGTCCGCACCCCCACTCCCGAGTGACCACTCGGGCATCGTCGGAAGATTCTCAGGATCTTGCGATGTCGACCCGAGTGCCCTGACGCGCCACCACGACTACGCTCGGTAGTGGAGGTACGAAGATGATCTATCTGTTGGCACTGATCGGGCTCGCGGTAGTTGTCGTGCTCCTCTGGAAGTCGTTCGGCCCCGCTGCCGAAGCTCCCCGAGGACGCGTCACAGGACCGGACGACGACCCCGAATTTCTGTGGAAGATGAACAAGAACAACAGGTCTCGCGGACCGGGCCCCGACCGCCCCGATGCGGGAACCACCAGTTCTACCGAGTGACACCGCAGGGACAGCGCATGACCGTCACCGCTTGACGAAGAGCGGGAACTCGGCGGTCATCGCTGCCGCTGTCTCCAGGAGCGCCGTGCGCGTCGCGGGTGCCATCGCGTCGAGATCCACTTCTGCGCCCTGAGCGAGATGCTCGTCGTACGGAATGACGCGCACTGCCCTGCATCGCTGCCCGAAGTGGTCGACGATCTTCGAGACGTCGATGGCCTTCGTACCGGGCCGCACCATGTTGACCACCGTGAGCGACTGCTCCACCAGATTCCGATAGCCGTGCGCATCCAGCCAGTCCATCGTGGCGGATGCGCTGCGTGCGCCGTCCACCGAACCCGAGCTGACGATGATCAGGCTGTCCGCGCTGCGAAGAATTGCGCGCATCGCCGAGTGCAGCAGGCCCGTTCCACAATCGGTGAGGACGACGTTGTAGAACCGTTCGAGGATGCCGACGGCCGACTCGTAGTCGTAGGCGTCGAAAGCCTCCGACATCGCCGGATCCGATTCCGATGCGAGCACCTCGAGCCGATGGTGGTTCTGCGAGGTGAACGCTCGGATGTCGCTGTACTTGTTCGAATCCCGCGCATCGCGCAACAGGTCTCGGACGGTCTTCTCCGTCTCCAGCGGAACACGGGAGCTGAGCGTTCCACGGTCCGGATTCGCATCGACCGCGATGACACGATCGCCCCGCACCGCCGAGAAGGTCGAGCCGAGTGCCGCCGCGATCGTCGTCTTACCGACGCCGCCCTTGAGGCTCAGGATCGCGATCCGATGGCATCCACGCAGCGGATTGTCGACCTGCCGGATCAGAGCGAGCCGACGCTGTTCCTTCGCGCTGTTGCCGACGTTGACCCGGCCGCCCGTGACGTCGAAGAGCACCCGACGCCACCCGCCGGTCGGCGGGGGCGGCGCAGCACGCAGCAACCGTGATGTGGACAAGTCGTGAGCCGACGGTGGCGGTATTACCGGCTCCTGCGGCATAGGCGCTACCGACGGCGGAACCGAGTACTGACTGTCCGGGCTCGCATAATCGGCGGCCTGATAATCGGGTGGGGTGTAGCCGGCAGCGGGCGCCGTGTCGGCGTCCTGCTCTCCGAAGTGCGGCTCCCCGAGGTGCGGTCGGTCCGACCATCCGTCCCAACGATCATCGGTCACGTCGCGCCCCCGCTGTAGAACTCAGTTCAAGCCGGCGTACGAGTGCAGACCGGAGACCACCATGTTGATGATGAACAGATTGAACAGCATGGCCACGAAGCCCGCGACGTTGATCCATGCCGCGCGGGTGTTCCGCCATCCCGACGTGGCGCGGGCGTGCAGGTATGCGGCGTAGACGACCCAGGCGATGAACGACACCGTCTCCTTGGGATCCCAGCCCCAGAAGCGACCCCAGGCGGCTTCCGCCCAGATCGCGCCGAGGATGACACCGGCTCCGAACAGCGGGAACCCGATGATCGTGGTCTTGTAGGCGAGCCGATCGAGCGTCTGGGCGTCGGGGAGACGCTGAGCGAAGCGCGCCAGCGCACCGGAACCGGCACCGTCCTCGGTTGCCGGGAAGCGCATCCGCAGCAGGAAGAGCAGCGACGCCACACCGGCGACGAGGAAGATGCCGCTGCCGATACTGACGATGGTCACGTGGATCGGCAGCCAGTACGAGCGCAGTGCCGGCACGACGGGGGCCGCGTCCGCGTAGAGAACCGTCGCGGCCAGGAACATCAGGATCATCACCGGCACGACGACGAAGATCAGCGTCGGGCGCATCTTGCGCAACGCGACCACGGAGGTGGCCGTCGCCGCAGCAGTCGCCATGGTGACGAACTCGTACATGTTGCCCAGCGGGAACCGGTCTGTGGCGAAGCCGCGCAACACGATGGAGGTGACGGTCAGCAGCAGACCCAGCACGACGAGCGCGTAGCCCATGCCGCCGTAGCGCTCGGACATCGGGCGCTTGGGCGCCTCCTCGATCCGGCCGGGCCCGGTGGGCCGCAGCGGCGCCTTGCCTGCCGGGACGAGCTGCTTCTCGGCTTTGCGCTCCGAGGCGGTCACGGTGAGCGTCGCGTACTGCGCGATCAGGAACACCGCCGCGAGCAGATAGACACCGAACGCGGACCGGAACGACCAGTCACTGAACTGTGCGAGTGTGGCATCGATCGGCATGGTCACTCCTTGCCTGTACGGGCACTGTCGGGTGTGGGCGAGTCGAGGAGTTTCGTCGACAGACGGTCGAACTCGTCGCCCCACCCCGCTTGGTCGGTGCGTGCGAGGCCGCCCAGGTCTACTACGGTACGTCGTCGGTCGTCGCCTGCGGTCACGCGCACCCAGATCCGACGCCGCTTGATCACTAGGGACACCAGCAGACCGGCCATCATGGACAGCGCGAACACCAGCACCCACGTCTGCGCGGGGTCGTGCGAGACCTGCAGATTGACGAACTGCTCGGCTCCGTCGAAGCGGACCTGCGTGCCGTCGGCCAGCGTGGTCGACTCCCCCGGCGTGAGATTCACGCGATCCTGCTTGACCAGACGACCCTGCTCGACCAGGACCTTGCTCAACGAGAACAACGACTGCGGATTACCCGTGTCGAGGCCGGTGTCGCCCTTGTAGATGTCGATGGCCACCGCCGGATCGTTCGGGGCAGGGAAGCTCGACGAGAGCAGGGTGCCGTGGAAGAACGCGGTCGGTGCGAACAGCCCCTCGATGGCGATCTGGTTCTGACGGCGCACGTCCGGGTCCGGGTACAGACCACCGGGCGGGTCGAAGCGGTGGACGCCGCTGGAGAGGAACGTCGTCCCGTCCGTAGGCTCCCACTGGACCGTCTCGGTGCGGGTCTCGCCGTTCGGGAACGTCACCGTGAACGTGGGCGCGTATCCGTGTCCCTGCAGGTAGACGCGATCTCCGGCCACTCGCAGCGGGTGGTTGACCTGCAGGGTGTCCGGGCGCCAGGTGTTCGTGACCAGGTCGTCGCCGGCCTGGTACTCGATGTCGGACGTGAACTGCTCCGCCTGCCCGTTCTCGAGGTAGTCGGCCGTGAAGTTCTTCACGCGCACGCACAATGGCGTCATGCCGGTGCCGTCCTCGCTGTTGCCGGCGCGGAACGAGTCGAACTGTGCCGGCGAGGTGGTGCAGATGCCGGGGCCGTCGTTGGCGATCACCACGACGTTGCCCTCGTAGCTGAAGAGCTTGCCGACGGCGATGGCCACCAGGAGACCGACCAGGGACAGGTGGAAGACGAGATTGCCCGCCTCGCGCAGGTATCCCTTCTCGGCGGACAGCGTCAGCGCGCCCGACTCCTCGGTGCGCCGGACCTTGCGCCACCCACCCATGCGCGACTCGATGTCGTTCATCAGCGTCTCGGGATCCGCGTCGACCTCGGTACTCAGGTGGTGCGGAAGGCGGGCGAGATTGCGCGGGGTGGCCACGGGCGGCGTGCGCAGAGCCTTCGCGTGATCGATGCAGCGCGGGAGGATGCAGCCGACCAGCGAGACGAACAGCAGGACGTAGATGGCGGTGAACCAGAAGCTGCCGAACACGTCGAACAGCTCGAGCCGGTCCATCAGCGGTCCGAGACTCGGACGGTTGGCGATGTAGGTATCGACCTTGCCCGAGTTGAGACTGCGTTGCGGCAACAGTGCACCGGGCACGGCGGCGAGAGCGAGCAGGAACAACAACACCAGGGCGGTGCGCATCGACGTCAGCCCACGCCACGTGTTGCGCACGGCCGCCACGACGCGGCCCGCGGGAGACTGCCTCGGGGGGCGAGCCTCCGCGTCCGGGCGGGCTGACAGATCAGTACTCATGAACTCTTTCTCGTCCTCGGTGCGACGGTGCTAGATCGGCAGGGTCACACCGGTGACCGCGCCGTCTCGAACCCAACTCACGAACATGTCCCATGCCCCCGTGACCAGGGCGATTCCGACTGCCACGAGCATCACGCCACCGAATATCTGGATCGCCCGCGCATTGTTGCGCAGCCATCCGACACCGCGGAGTGCACTCACCGACCCGAACGCGAGGATCACGAACGGCAGTCCGAGACCCAGGCAGTAGGCGATGATCAGGACGACACCGCGAGCGGCGGTCGTCCCCTCGGTACCGGCGGTCAACGAGATGACACCCGCCAGCGTAGGCCCGAGACACGGAGTCCAGCCGAGCGCGAAGACACCTCCCAGGAGCGGCGCGCCGAGGATGCTCCCGATGCGCTTCGGCTCGAAGCGCGTGTCCCGCTGCAGCGCGGGGATCAGGCCGAGGAACACCAGTCCCATCGCGATGGTGACTACACCGCCCACACGCTGCAGCACCTCGCGGTTGACTGCCAGCACGGAGATGGCCCCGAAGACGGATGCCGTCGCCAGGACGAACACGACCGTGAATCCGAGCACGAACAGTGCCGCGGCCGCCGCGACGCGACTGCGCCCACGGACCAGCGTCTTGGTCGCTGCCTCGTCGGCCGTCACGGACGGGGCGTCGGCACCGACGACACCCGCCAGGTACGACAGGTAGCCGGGGACGAGAGGTACGACGCACGGCGACGCGAAGGACACGAGCCCGGCCAGCACGCACGCGCCCAACGCCAGGAACAGAGGTCCCGACGCCGCCGCGGACTGGAACGCCTCACCCATCGGAAGTTCTACCCATCGGATGCCTCGGGTGTCTCGGCGGCGATGCGCTCCACCACCGGCTGCAGATCGCTCGCCAGCAGTTCCGTCAGGAACACCGCGGCGACCCGATGCTCACGATCGAGCACGATGGTCGTCGGGATGACCGTCGTCGGATAGTTCGATCCGAGGGCGAGCAGAGTGCGCAGTGGCGGATCGTAGATCGACGGGTACGTCACCTTGTTGTCGACGACGAAGTCCTGCGCCTTGTCCTGCTGGTTGTCGCGGACGTTGATCCCGAGGAACTGGACGCCCTGATCCTTCGTCGCCTCGAAGACCTGCTCGAGGTCGTCGGCCTCGCCGCGGCACGGCCCGCACCACTGTCCCCAGATATTCAGGACGACGACCTGACCGTCGTAGTCCGACAGCGACGTCGTGGCGCCCTCGGTCATCAGGTCGGGGCCCGACAGGTTCCCGACGGTTCCGCGGTCGGCCGGAGGGTCGTAGAAGATGGACGTCTTTCCCCCGGGGGAGACGAACTCGAACGTGCCGCCCTGAGCCACCGCGTCGTTGCCCGTGGCGCAGCCCGTGAGGGCAGCGGCGACCACGAGCAGAGGCGCGAGCAGGCGGGCGGGTCTCATGCGCCGGTCTGGAGAGGGTCCGACGCCCCCGCGGGCTCGGAGTAGACGATGTCGACGAGGGTGTCGCCCTCGTAGATCAGCGACGTGAGCGAGGCGAGACCGCACTGACGGTGACGCGGGTCGTGCCACAGGCGGTCACCCTGCAGGAAACGGCGCAGCGTCCAGACGGGGAGCTGATGGCTGACACAGACGGCCTCGTGCCCGACGGCGGCGACGCGCGCGGTGTTGACGGCAGCCAACATCCGGTGCGCGATCTGCAGGTAGGGCTCGCCCCAGGACGGCGTGAAGGGGTCGCGCAGCTTGAGCCAGTGACGGGGGCGTCGCAACGCACCGTCGCCGACGGCGACCTTGAGGCCCTCGAAGTCGTTCCCGGCCTCGATGAGATTCTCGTCGGTCTCGATGGTCAGTCCGAACGCCGACGCGATGGGCGCCGCGGTTTCCTGCGCACGCTGCAACGGGGATGCGACGACGTGCGTCACGTCGTGTCCGGCGAGGGCATCCGCAACCTTGCGCGCCTGTGCCTGACCGTTGACGGAAAGTCGGAAGTTGGGCAGTCGTCCGTAGAGGATGCCCTTGGGGTTGTGCACCTCCCCGTGGCGCAGCACGTGCACGATCGTGCGCGTATCGGCGTGGGGATGGTCGCCGAGCTGGGTCTCGGCTGACGTGGCGTCGGTCATGACGGTGCTTTCTGCTCGGCTGAGGCGGCGGCTGCCGCAGCGTGGGGAGCGGCAGCTTCGATGATCTCGAAGGCGCGGTCGTCGAGGGCGGCGGAGACGAACCACGCCTCGAAGGCACTGGGCGGCGGGTAGACGCCGCGGCTGAGCAGGGCGTGGAAGAAGGCAGGGAACCGCCAGGTGTCCGCGGCCTTGGCGCCGGCGTAGTCGATCACCGGATCCTCGGAGAAGAAGACGCTGACCATGCTGCCGGCGTACTGCACGCGATGGGTCACGCCCTGCGCGGTCAGGGCGTCGCCGAGGATGGTGCCCAGACGGTGGGAGTTACGCTCGAGGGCGGCGTAGACGTCGGCGTCCGCGTGGCGCAGCGTGGCCAGACCTGCGGCGACGGCCACGGGGTTACCCGACAGCGTTCCTGCCTGGTAGACGGGGCCGGCCGGTGCGAGGTAGCTCATGATGTCGGAGCGTCCGCCGAACGCGGCGGCGGGAAGACCGCCGCTCATGACCTTGCCGAAGGTGTAGAGGTCGCCGGCGATTCCGTCGAGTCCGTACCAGCCGGAGGCGCTGACGCGGAAGCCCGTCATGACCTCGTCCATGATCAGCAGCGCATCGTGCGCGCGGGTCAGACGCTGCAGGCCCTCGTTGAACCCGGGCTGGGGGGCGACGGCGCCCATGTTGCCGGCGGCCGCTTCGGTGATGACGCACGCGATCTGTCCCGGGTTGTCGGCGAAGGCCTTCGCGACGGCGTCGAGGTCGTTGTACGGAACGACGATGGTGTCGGCGGCCTGCGCCCCGGTGACGCCGGGGGACGTCGGCAGTCCGAGCGTGGCGACACCGGATCCGGCGTCGGCGAGCAGGGCGTCCACGTGGCCGTGGTAGCACCCCGAGAACTTGACGATCTTGGAGCGACCGGTGAAACCGCGGGCCAGCCGCACGGCACTCATGGTCGCCTCTGTGCCCGAATTCACCAGGCGGACCTCGTCGACGGGGTCCACTCGGCGCACGATCTCCTCGGCGAGCTCGATCTCACCGAGGGTCGGAGCGCCGAAGGACAGGCCCGTCGTGGCGGCCTTCTGCACGGCCTCGACGACCGCGGGATGAGCGTGTCCGAGGATCATCGGACCCCACGACGAGATCAGGTCGACGTAGCTGTTCCCGTCGGCGTCGCGCAGCGTGTAACCGCTGGCCTCGGCCATGAACCGGGGGGTGCCGCCCACCGAGTGGAAGGCACGCACGGGCGAATTCACACCGCCGGGGATGACGGCCGATGCGCGCGCGAAGAGTTCTGCGGATCGGGCGGTGGGAACACCGGTGTCGGTTCCGCTGGAAGGAGTCACCTCTCCAGTGTTTCACAGGACTGAGAGTGCTCTTCCTGGTCTACGGCGCGAGTAGTAGTTGCATCCAGGTCAGGTCCAGCCACCGCCCGAACTTGACGCCGACCTGCGGCATGACCCCGACGACCTCGAATCCGAACTTGGCATGCAGGGCCATGGAGGTGGTGTTGGACGACTCGATCCCGGCGACCATCGCGTGGACGTCGCCGAGGCGAGCGCGCTCGATCAGTTCGGCCATCAACGCCGTCGCCACACCCCGGCGGTGGAAGCCGTCGGCGACGTACACCGAGTTCTCGACGGTATGGCGGTAGCCCGTCTTCGGTCGGAACGGACCGTAGGAGGCGTAGCCGGCCATCTGCCCGTCGATGTCCGCCGTCAGGATCGGCAGGCCGGCCCCGGTGCGCTGGTCGAACCACGCCTGCCTGTCCGCCAGTTCCACCTGCTCCTCGTCCCAGATGGCCGTCGTCTCGGCGATCGCCGCGTTGTGGACGGTGAGGATGGCGGGAAGGTCGTCGGGGACGGTGTCGCGGATCAGCACAGCGTCACGGTAGTTCCCGTGCCGTCGATGTGCCCGGCCGGCTCGGGTTCGAGAATCGGCTGATCGAAAGTGTTAAATCTGCGTTACATCGGGCATATCCTCGAACCATGTCAGCACCACACGAACCGGCTCGGTACCCGTGGCCGGACGGTTTCCGCGAGCACCTCGTCGAGCAGTGCGACGGGTTCAGCTCGCTGATGTCGCGGGCGATCTCCGACAACGGCGCCTCGCTCTTCAGCGATGGCCCGTACGCGAAAACCGGCCCTCAGGGTGCGTCGATGGACGCGACCGGTGTGATGTTTCGCAAGATCCGCGAGTTCGCGCGTGAATATTTGTGGCCCCGCTGACAACTGGCCCACACGTGGTCCCGCTTTTGGTTACCGTCGAGTATGACCACTACCGAGACCGGCACCAGCGACTCCGCCACCGCACTCGCGAAGCATCTGCGTAACACGCTCGACGGCCGCTGGCGTGACGTTCGCAACCAGACTCGCGAGCAGCTCGAGCGGCACGAGTTCGCTCCGCACTACACGCCGAACACCGCCATCGCTCGGACGAAGGCGTTCGAGCAGCTGCGTGTGTTGGCCGCGGCAGGCGCCGCGGAGTCGGGCTTCGCCAAGGAGGTCGGCGGCACCGGCGACATCGGCGCCGCGGTGACCATGATCGAGATGCTCGCCATGTCGGACCTGTCGCTGATGGTCAAGGCCGGCGTCCAGTGGGGGCTGTTCGGCGGCGCGATCGAGAACCTCGGCACCGAGAAGCACCACAAGCAGTTCATCAAGCCGCTGATCGACCTCGAGACCCTCGGCTGCTTCGCCATGTCGGAGACCGGTCACGGCAGCGACGTCCAGTCCATCGGCACCACGGCGACGTACGACCGCGACACGCAGGAATTCGTCATCCACACCCCCGACAAGTCCTCCCGCAAGGACTACATCGGCGGAGCCGCGGAATCGGCGAAGTACGCGGCCGTGTTCGCGCAGCTGATCACCGCCGGGCCCGGCGAGGAGCCGGAGAGCAAGGGCGTCCACTGTTTCGTCGTCCAGATCCGTGACGAGAACTTCGGCAGCGACCTGCCCGGCGTCACGACGTTCGACATCGGCTACAAGGGCGGACTGCCGGGCGTCGACAACGGCCGCATCATGTTCGACCACGTGCGAGTTCCTCGCGAGAACATGCTGAACAAGATTGCCGACGTGGCGGAGGACGGCTCGTACTCCTCGGACATCGACAACGCCAACCGGCGCTTCTTCACCATGCTCGGAACCTTGATCCGCGGCCGCATCACCGTCGGCGGTTCCGCCGGCGCCGCAGCACGTGTCGCCCTGACCATCGCGACCAAATATGCGTTGCAGCGCAAGCAGTTCAGCGCGCCCGGCACCGACGACGAAGTGACGATCATGGACTACCTGGTCCATCAGCGTCGACTGTTCCCACTGATCGCCAAGTCGTTCGCGCTGCAGTTCGCGCAGAACGAGTTGGTGTCGAAGATGCACGACATCCAGAGCGCCGAGGATCCCGATCCCACCGAGCAGCGCGAACTCGAATCGCGCGCGGCAGGACTCAAGGCCGCCAACACCTGGCATGCGACCAAGGCCATCCAGGAGTCGCGCGAAGCCTGCGGTGGCGCCGGCTACCTCGCTGAGAACAGGCTCATCGCACTCAAGGCGGACTCCGACGTCTTCACCACCTTCGAGGGCGACAACGTGGTGCTCACACAGCTCGTCGCGAAGGAGCTGCTGACGGCGTACGCGCACGAGGTGCGGTCCTTCGGTGCCGCCGACTGGGTCAAGTTCGCCGCCGGCACGGTCGGTGACGTGGTCAAGAAGCGCACCGCCGCCGCGCCGATCATCCAGACGCTCGTCGACTCCCGTCAGGACAACGAGGAGGAGGGCAGCCTCTTCAACCGCGGCACCCAGATCTCGATGTTCGAGGACCGTGAGGAGTACCTGATCTCCACGGCGGCCAAGCGGCTCAACGGCTTGTCGAAGAAGATGAGCCAGTTCGACGCGTTCAACTCGGTGCAGGACCACATCCTGCACGCCGCCACCGCGCACGTGGATCGCGTCGTGCTCGAGGCGTTCGTCGCCGGCATCGACAACTGCGAGGACGACGACGCCAAGGAACTTCTGGGCGAGGTGTGCGACCTCTACGCCCTGTCCACGATCGACGCGGACAAGGCGTGGTTCATCGAGCACCGCTACATCTCCACCGAGCGGTCCAAGGCCGTGACGCGCGGCATCAACGAGCGCTGCCGCAGCCTCCGCCCGCACGCCCACACGCTGATCGACGCGTTCGGTGTGCCGGAGGCCCTGCTCGGCGCCGCGATGCTCGCCGACGACGAGCCCGGTGAAGTGAAGGAATCCGTCACCGCCGACTAGGCCCTGACGGCCCCTTCGCGGGGGTCAGGAACGGACGAGACGAGCGATCGCCTCGGACGCCTCCCTGACCTTCGCGTCGGCCTCGGGTCCACCCTCGCGCGCCGCGTCCACGACGCAGCCCGCGAGGTGGGCGTCGAGAAGCTTCAGCGACACGGACTGCAGCGCCTTCGTCACCGCGGACACCTGCGTCAGCACGTCGATGCAATAGCGGTCGTCTGCCACCATGCGGGAGATCCCCGCCACCTGACCCTCGATGCGGCGTAGACGCTTGAGAAGGTCGTCCTGGTCGAAACTGCTCATGCCTCCAATGTACCCCCCGGGGGTAAGAAGGATCAGTCTCGCGGTCGCCGGATCGTCAGTCGCATCAGCAGGTACACCGCCACCGCGGCAGCGACGACCGACAAGCCCATCCACGGACCCGCCACGTGCATCGAGTCGTACGTGATGGTGAACCCCTCGACGTCGCCCGTCGTGGGGAAGGACTCGGTGACGGTATCGGTCACGCGCGAGTACGACCACAGCACGGCGGCCACGCCGAGCAGCACCAGTGCGACGACGCCCGGCAGTGCCCGCCTGATCATCGTTCCGCCTCGACCAGCGCGAGCAGTTCCTCGCGCAGCGTCTCCTCGTCCTTGGCCCAGGCCTGGACGATGCCGTTTCCCGCGAGCTTGAGGCCGACGCCGGTGCGCTTACGCGGGATGCCGGACAGCTCCCCCAGCACTCGCGCGGTCTGCCACCGCTCGAGCTTGTTCCCCGTGGCCTCGTAGTCGGGCTCCGGGTAGACCTCGAGGATGTCGGCGACGGCGACGTCCTCGGTTCCCTGACTCAGCGTGGTGGGCGTCAGGATGACGGTGGCGTGACGACGCGCGGCGACGATCTGGACGTACGTGAACGCCATGAGGACCGCGGCGATCACCACGAGGGCAACGTAGTGCACTACGGGTCCGGTGTAGATCTCGATACCCAGTGCCAGCAGGCAGAAGGCCGGCCCGTAGCCCAGCGCCCGCCACTTGGCGCCGTACTCCGCGAAGAGCACGGTGTTCGCCGACGTCTCGCTCACGCGGCAAACCATCCGGCAGCGGAGCGTCGATACGCGAGCACGCAGGCGACGAACAGGAAGATTGAGCCGAGGGTGGCCAGCAGCGGGACGATGGCGAATCCTACCGTCACCGATCCGAGCAACACGACGCCGAAGATCACGGACAGCACGGTGAGCGCTCGTCGGAACCGCGGATCACCGCGTCGACACGTGGGGCCGGCGAGGAATCCGACAGCGAGACCGACGACGATCTCGAGGACGCCGATGGTCCGGAGCACCGTGATGACGCTGTCGACGGCGTCGGCGGAACCGCCCGTGTCGGTCAACTGCGTGCGGAGCGAGTCGGCCGGGAACGTCAGCGAGATGAGCCCGAGCAGTACGACCAGAACGGCGCCGAGCACCCAGGCGAGGAACGCGTACGTGATGACACGGGGTCGTGCGAGCGGAGCGTT
Organism: Rhodococcus sp. Leaf247; assembly: GCF_001426185.1. GTDB lineage: Bacteria > Actinomycetota > Actinomycetes > Mycobacteriales > Mycobacteriaceae > Rhodococcoides. The sequence goes on from NZ_LMRP01000002.1 coordinate 641,352, forward strand.
CTCCGCCTTGTCGAAGGTCACGAGGACCATCCTGCCTGGACGCCTGTCAGCTGAGGACGGCCGGGAGCAGAACGACGGCGGCCATCAACACACCGGTGATGAAGACGATGGCGAGGAGCCACAGTTCCCGACGGCTGCTGCTGCACTGCACGACGTGTGTGCGAGAAGCGACCGCAGAGGACGCGGGGGTGGAATCGGCGGGCAACGCGGTCTCCGACCTGTTCGAACGCTTGTGACAGTGGTCACGATACACGCCAGTCGGTTTAGCGCAAAAACACTGCGCTATCTGCGGCGATGGCCTTCTCAGGCGCCCGCGAATCCGCTCGCGACGACCAGGACGACGACGACGACCGCCGACGTCAGAAGGAGGAGTGCGAAGGCCTCTGCGAGACCGTTGCGACGTTCGCCGGGGTCACTCCCGACGATGGGGCGTTGAGTCATCCGATTCTCCGATCACCGACCATCCGACCGGTTCTCAGAGTAATACCTCAGCTGTAACTTGCGTCACACCCGTTACGGCGTGTCGACGCTCAGCGTGGCGCGCGCTTGGACAGGAAGTACTCCGTCGACTCGCGTCGGTGCATCAGGTAGACGGCTCCGGCGGCGGCGACTGCCTGCAGGATTCCGAGAACCGCCGTGAACACCGCCATCGGCCCGGTGACGGACCCGAGGCCGAACAACGTCGGAATCGTCGTCACGACGATGACGACACCGATGACCGTCAGAACCGCACGAGCCCACAGCTTGCCGGCGCGCATCTTGCGGACCACCAGCAGTACGGCGCCGGCGATGAGAAGCGCGAAGACCAGCGACATCACCATCGCCACGATCAGCACGGTGTTCGCGGTGTCGGGCGGCAGCGCGAGCGACGGATCCTGCGCCTCGAGGTCGGCCAGGAACGAGTCGAGGAATGCGTCCCGATCCGAGTACAGCGCCGACAGGCCGATCAGCATCGACACGACGCCGAGCGCGATCACGGCGAACCAGAGGTGCCTCGAGGTCTCGATGTCGACCGGTGCGTCCCCGCCCTCCGGGGGCAGGACGGGCTTCATCGCACTGGGCGGCAGACCTTCCGGATGCCAGTTGCCCTGCGGCTGCTGCCAGTTTCCCTGCGGCTGCTGCTGCCAGTTTCCCTGTGGACTGTCGTAGCGGGGATCCTCCGGGTTTCCGCCCGGTGCGCTGTCGTTCACAGCCGCGTCGCGATCTCGGTGGCCCAGTAGGTCAACACGATGTCGGCACCCGCTCGGCGGATGCTGGTGACGGACTCCATGATCGCCGCGTCGCGATCGATCCATCCGTTCTGCGCGGCGGCGGTGATCATCGCGTACTCCCCCGAGATCTGATAGGCAGCGACGGGCACGGGCGACGCGTCGGCGACCTCGCGCAGGATGTCGAGGTAGCTCATGGCGGGCTTGACCATCACCATGTCCGCGCCCTCGGCGATGTCGAGGTCGAGTTCGCGCATCGACTCGCGTCGATTGGCCGAGTCCTGTTGATACGTCCGGCGATCACCGCGGAGCGTCGAGCCGACGGCCTCGCGGAACGGGCCGTAGAAAGCCGACGCGTACTTCGCCGTGTAGGCCAACTGACCCACGTCGGCGAATCCGGCGGTGTCCAGGCCCTCGCGGATCGCGCCGATCTGCCCGTCCATCATGCCGCTGGGGCCGAGGAGGTGAGCACCCGATTCCGCTTGCGCGACAGCCATGTCCACGTAGCGCACCAGGGTCGCGTCGTTGTCGACGCTGCCGTCGCTCGCCAACACCCCGCAGTGACCGTGGTCGGTGAACTCGTCGAGACACGTGTCGGCCATCAGCACGGTCGTGTCGCCGAGGTCGTCCCGGAGTCGACGCAGCCCCTTGTTCAGGATGCCGTCGGGATCCGAGGCCATCGACCCCTGCCCGTCCTTGTCCTCCGGACGCGGAACGCCGAAGAGCATCAGCCCGCCGACGCCCGCACGCACGGCCTCGTCCGCCGCAGCGGACAGCGAGTCCAGCGTGTGTTGGACGACGCCGGGCATCGAGCTGATCTCCCGCGGCGAGTCGAGGCCGTCGGCCACGAACATCGGCAGCACGAGGTGCCGCGGTTCGAGCGACGTCTCCGCCACCAACCGGCGGATCGCGGGGGTACGACGCAGTCGCCGGGGACGGTCTACGGGGAACAAGGAACCCTCACTTCGGTCAGCGCCTGCGCGACTTCTTGCGCGGGGGCGGGAGTGCACCTTCGGCGCGCAGACGAGCGGCATGCTCGGCCAGCGCCTCGACCAGCGGTCCGACCTGTGCCGTCTCGGGCTGCACGTCGACGCGCAGACCGAACTCGACGGCCGTCTCGGCGGTCTTCGGTCCGATGCATGCGACCAGGGTGCGCGCGTGCGGCTTCCCGGCGATGCCGACCAGGTTGCGCACGGTCGAACTCGACGTGAAGCACACGGCGTCGAATCCACCGGTCTTGATCATCTCGCGGGTCTCGGCGGCCGGCGGCGCAGCGCGCACCGTGCGGTACGCGGTGACGTCGTCGATCTCCCAGCCGCGCTCGCGGAGGCCTTCGGCGAGAGTCTCGGTCGCGATGTCGGCGCGCGGCAGCAGCACCCGGTTGACGGGGTCGAACACCTCGTCGTACGGCGGGAAGTCGTCGAGCAGACCGGTGGAGGACTGCTCACCGGACGGCACCAGCTCGGGGTTGATGCCGAACGAGCGCACCTTGTCCGCCGTCGCTTCGCCGACACAGGCGATCTTCACGCCGGAGAACGCGCGAGCGTCCAGGCCGAACTCCTCGAACTTCTCCCAGACGGCGCGCACCGCGTTGGTCGAGGTGAACACGACCCACTGGTAGCGCCCGTCGACGAGTCCCTTGACCGACCGTTCCATCTGCGCGGGGCTGCGCGGCGGCTCGACGGCGATGGTGGGGACCTCGATGGGGATGGCACCGTGGGTGACCAGGCGCTCGCTCATCTCGCCGGCCTGGTCCTTGGTGCGCGGCACCAGGACGGTCCAGCCGTACAGAGCGCGGCTCTCCCACCAGGACATCTTGGAGCGCTGCGCGACGACCTTGCCGACGGTGACGATCAGCGAGCCGACCAGTTCGGATCCGGCGTCGTTGAGTGTGGCGAGGGTGGCCTCGACGGTGCGCTGCTGACGCGTCGTGCCGCGGACGGTGATCGCGACGGGCGTCTGCGGAGCCAGGCCGTGCTCGACCAGCGCGCTGGCCGTCTCGGCGAGGTGCCCGGACGTCGCGTGCAGGACCAGCGGTCCGGGTGCCGCGGCGAGTGACGCCCAGTTGACGTCGCCGCGCACGTCGGCCTCGGTGTGCTCGGAACCCAGCGCCATACCGGCGTAGCTGGGAACGGCCGATCCGGCGGGCAGGCCGGGGACGACCTCGAACTGCACCTGGGTGCGGGCCACGGCGGTGACCTCCGCGATGACCGAGTCGGTGGTCAGCGGGTCACCGGAGACGAGGCGAACCACGTCGTGCCCGTTCTTCGCCTCGGCGACCAGTGTCTTCGCGACCTCGGCGGGCTCGCCGAGCGCGGGACGCACGTCGACACCGTTCTCGCCGGTCTCGGCGTCGGCGGGTACCGCCGTGCCGACCAGGGCGATGACGCCCTTGTCGACGTCGGGATCGGTGAAGGCCATCTCGGCGACAGCCAGCGCGTCACGTGCCCGGACGGTGAGCAGGGCCGGATCGCCCGGGCCCGATCCCACGAACAGGATCCGTCCCGGAGTGTTCTTGCGGACTCGGCTCATGATTCGTTCTCCAGTGCAGTCTGGTCCGCGTGCTTGTCGCGGAAGCGGATCTCGATCTCGGTGGCGGGACCCCGCTTGGGGATCAGCCGGGACGTGGCAATGCGTTCGTATCGCCCGGGGCGTGGCGCCGCGTCGCGTCTGGCGCGGCCGTGTCTGTGCCCGCCCACGAGGTCCAGTGCCCTCTGCTCACGCATCGATCGATTCGCCTTTCTGAGTGCCGCTCGTCCGCTGGGTTGTGGAGGCGGCGGTGGAGGATGAAGAAGGTTCGGTGACGGCGACCAGTTCGCGGGCACCGAGGTCGAGAAGTTCACGGGCGACGCGGCGACCGAGTTCGTCGGCGTCGTCGACCGAGCCGACGGTCGAGGCGCGGATGACGTCGGAACCGTCGACGGCCGCGGCGCACCCGCGGACCGACAGTTCCTCGAAGATCCGTCCGTCCTCGTCGATCGACTCGACCACTTCGGCGATGGCGCCGACCGGCGCGGTGCATCCCGCTTCCAGTTCGGCGAGCAGCGCGCGCTCGGCCGTGACCGATGCACGGGAGGCGACGTCGTCGAGAGTGCCGAGCACGCCGGCGAGGTCGTGGTCGTCGGACCGGCACTCGACCGCGAGAGCGCCCTGCGCCGGAGCGGGCAGGAACTGCACGGGTTCGAGTGCTTCGGTGACCACGTCGAGACGGCCGATGCGGGCGAGGCCGGCGCGGGCCACGACGACGGCGTCGAGCTCGCCCTTGGTGACCTTGCCGATGCGGGTGTCGAGGTTGCCGCGCAGCGGTTGCACGTCCAGGCCGAGGCCCAGTGCGCGTAACTGCGCGATGCGTCGGGGCGCGGACGTGCCGATCGTCGACCCGGCGGGCAGCTCGCCGAGGACGAGTCCGTCGCGAGCTACCAGGGCGTCGCGCGCGTCTTCGCGCTCCGGGATCGCGGCGATGCGGAACCGCGGGTCCTCGGCCGTGGGCAGATCCTTGTACGAGTGCACGGCGACGTCGATGGTCTTGTCCGCCAACGCTTCCCGCAGTGCTGCGGTGAACACTCCGACACCGATCTCCTGGACCGGTGCGGCGGACTTGTCACCCGCGGTGGCGACAACGACCAGTTCGGTGCGCACGCCCGTGGCCGTGATGGCCGCACGGACGGTCTCGGCCTGCGTCGTCGCGAGGAGGCTGCCGCGCGTTCCGATGCGCACGACTCGATCGCCGAGGGCGCCTGCGTTCGCGCTCATTCGTCACTCCGATCGTGAAATGCCGTGAAGTCGTCGGCGAGAGCGGCTGTCGGACTGTCGGTGTCGACGGCCGACGCGACCTCCATCGGAGACGCGACGGCCTGCACCGTTGCCGGCGACAGCTCGAAGAGCTCGCGGAGCGCTTCGGCGTAGGAATCGCCACCGGGAGTGGTGGCCAGTTGCTTCACGCGCACGGTGGGCGCATGAAGGAGCTTGTCGACGACGCGGCGGACCGTGCGGGCCACCTCGTCGCGCTGGGGATCGGCGAGGTCGGGAAGACGCGAGTCGAGCCGCATGAGCTCCGCCTCGACGACCTCCGCGGCGCGCTGACGCAGGGCGGTCACGGTGGGGGTGACCTCCGCGAGACGCTGCCCCGAGAGGTAGGACGCCAGTTCCGCGGCGACGATGTCGCGCGCTGCGCGCTCGTCGGACGCTGCGGCGCCGGCGGCGGGGTCGTGCTGCAGCGACTCCATGTCCAGCACGGTGACGCCCGGAAGTCCGGCGACGGCGCTCTCGACGTCGCGAGGGAGTCCGAGGTCGCAGATGACGAGGGGACGAGCGGCGGTGTCGCGGTGCGCGAGTGCACGATGGGCGTCGGCGATGGTGACGACGGCACCCACCGCGCCGGTACAGGTGACCAGGATGTCGGCATCGGCAACGGTCGCGGACAGCTGGTCCAGCGTGATCGCGAACGAGGTGACGCCGCCGGCAGCGGCCGTCTCGGACAGGTGCTGGGCACGCGACTGGGTGCGGTTCGCGACGGCGATGCTGCCGATCCCGGTGCGGGTGAGGTGCGCGACGGACAGTCCGCCCATGGCGCCGGCGCCGAGCACGACGGCCTTGCGGCCCTGCAGTCCCCCGAGGATGTCCCCGGCACGGTCGAGTGCGACGGAGACGACGGACGCCCCGGCCTTGTCGATGTTCGTCTCCGAGTGGACCTTCTTGCCGACGCGCAGAGCCTGCTGCGCGAGTTCGTGCAGCGCACGTCCCGACGCCTGCTGGGCGTCCGACGCGGCGTACGCGGCGCGGATCTGGCCGAGGATCTGCTGCTCGCCGATCACCATCGAGTCCAGTCCACCGGCCACGGCGAACAGGTGCTCGGCGGCGGCCTCGCTGTAGCGGACGTAGGCGTACTTCGTCAGTTCCGCGAGATCGAGACCGGAGTGCTCGGAGAGCAGCGCACCGAGGTCGGTCAGGGCACCGTGGAACGCGTCGACGACGGCGTATACCTCGACGCGATTGCACGTCGAGACGATCATGACCTCCGACACGTGCGGGGACGTCATGATCTCGTCGGTCAGCTTGGGGCGTTCGGTGTCGCTGACGGCGACACGTTCGAGTACCGAGACGGGAGCGCTTCGATGCGAAATCCCGAGGAGAAGGACACTCACGGTGCTGTCACCGATCCGTTTCTGCTAGCGGCTGCGGCCCGATTACCGGGTCCTGCGAAATTCTTCGCACCGGATTGCCGGGTGTCCCGGCAGACCTGGCGGTTGGGACGGTTGCGCGGCGCCTTGTGGGCGTTGGCGAACGAGAGAACCTGGAGCTCGACCGCGAGGTCCACGCGGCGCAGATCGACGTGCGCCGGCGTGACCGGATCGGTGGACGCGAAGCTGAGGATGCAGTCGATGTCGGCCTGAACCAACGCGTCCACGGCCTCCTGGGCCGCTGCATCGGGAGTGGCGACAACACCGACGGTGGCACCGAGGGTCGTCGCGACGTCGACCAACGTGTCGACGTGGCGGACCACCAGCTGCGAGAAACCGTCCTCGTCGTTGCCGACCGTGACCTCGCGACCCACGACGGCCGGGTCGTTGTCGAACAGAGCGACCATGGTGAAGCCGCGACGGCTGAAGCCGTGATAGCCCACGAGGGCAGTCCCGAGGTGACCCATGCCGACCAGGACGACGCGATGGCCGCGGTCGAGCCCGAGAGCCAGTTCGATGCGGGCGCGGAGTCGGGCGACGTCGTATCCGACTCCCCGGACTCCCATGGGCCCGAGGAACGACAGGTCCTTGCGCAACGTGGCGGAACCGACCCCGGCCGCGGTGGCCAAGTCCTCGCTCGAGACGATCATCACTCGGCTGTCGGACAGCGAACCGAGTACCCGGAGATACCCGGCGAAACGCGTGACCGTAGCCTGAGGGACGACACGAGACGCGACATCGCCGTCGCGACCCGAGTCGGCCGCCGCGCCGGAGCGCGCGCCGCCGACGCCGGGCAGGCGACGTTGAGAGGTCACGTCCAAGGCTCCTCGTCCGACCGGCGCCCGTGACAGGGCACGCGATCTCCACGATCATCGTCAGGGCCGACGGCGGATCACAGCTCCGTGAGGCGCACGTCGGTTACCCGGCATGCGCGGCAGGTGGGTTCGTCACCGGCCCCATATCTTGTCTCCACGGTAACCTCTCGTGGAGGTATGAACAAAGTCGCCGAACCGTGTAGTAGGATCCCGCGACCCCGTCGCCCGACGGCAGCGCGTCAGGCGCTCAGATCACGTCTCAGTCGAGGCTCGTCCACATCCCAGTAGCTGTGTTCGCGTCCGTCCAGCAGCACCACCGGAAGCCTGTCGCCGTACTCCGCGCGCAGGTCAGGGTCCTGCGCGGCGGCGACGTCGACGTCGATCGCCTCGCATGTCACCCCGTACTCCGCGCACAGCGGGACCAGGATCCGCCATGCCCCGTCGCACGCCCCGCACCCGGCTCGGGTCAGCAACGTCACGGTCCTGCCGGGGGTCGTCATGAGTCCAGTATCTCACCGGCGGCACGGGTGCCCCGCGCCCTCGGGCACGCGGTTAGGCTGGCTGCCGCAGGACCGTTCGGCCCGCGCCCGCGGGTTCGCCGTTCGAGGTGGGGGAGGTGCACGTGCCCGATCGACAGGATCCGGACGACGTCGTACGGGGCGCGAACACACCCGACTCGACGATCAGCGACTCCCCCGAGGTGATGGACGCCTCCCGTGCCCGGCGCGAGGTGAAGCCCGAGCAGGCCGAGAAGCAGGTCCGACGCCGCATCCGTAACCCGCTCGGACCCACCGCCGCGCAGATCCGCGCGAAGCTGGCCGGCGAAGCGAGCGCCGACGCCGCCATCGCGCTCCAGGCCGAGAGTGCCCTCTCCGAGGACGACCACGTCGGCACCGTCCCCCGCGATCTCACGGCGGCCGCGTTCTTCGACGTCGACAACACGATGGTGCAGGGCGCGTCGATCATCCACTTCGCCCGCGGCCTCGCCGCCCGCAAGTACTTCACCACCAAGGACGTCTCCGAGTTCGCCTGGCAGCAGATCAAGTTCCGCGTGAGCGGCAAGGAGAACCTGGGCGACGTCAGCACCGGCCGCGAGAAGGCTCTGTCCTTCGTCGAGGGCCGCTCGACCGCCGAGATCGTCCGGCTGGGCGAGGAGATCTTCGACGAGATCATCGCCGACCGCATCTGGGCCGGCACCCGCGCTCTCGCGCAGATGCACCTCGACGCCGGTCAGCAGGTGTGGCTGGTGACGGCGACGCCGGTGGAACTCGCGTCGATCATCGCCAAGCGGCTCGGTCTGACCGGAGCCCTCGGCACCGTCGCAGAGAGCAAGGATGGTGTCTTCACCGGCCGGCTCGTCGGAGACATCCTGCACGGACGCGGCAAAGCGCACGCCGTTCGTACTCTGGCCGTCCGCGAAGGCCTCGACCTGCGCAGATGCACCGCGTACTCGGACAGCCACAACGACGTTCCGATGCTGTCCCTCGTGGGTACGGCCGTCGCGGTCAATCCCGACGCCGATCTCCGCGAGCTGGCCAAGAACCGCGGGTGGGAGGTCCGCGACTTCCGCACCGGCCGCAAGGCCGCCAAGATCGGCGTCCCCACAGCGTTGGCGTTGGGCGCGGTCGGCGGCGGCGTCGCCGCCGTGCTGGGCCGCCGCCAGCCGTGAACACGGCCGCGGCGCGGGTGGTCGTCGTCGGCGCCGGGATCGGCGGTCTGGCCACGGCCGCGCGCCTGAGCTATCGGGGCTTCGACGTCACCGTCCTCGAGCAGTCGGACCAGCTCGGCGGCAAACTCGGCCTCGAGGAACACGACGGCTTCCTCTTCGACACCGGTCCGTCCCTGGTCACGATGCCGTACGTCTTCGACGACCTCTTCGAACAGACCGGCGGACCCGGCGACCTGACGTTCGAGCGACTCCCCGTCGCGTGCCGTTACCGCTTTCCCGACGGCACGGTGCTGGACATGCCGGGGCGGGCGGAGCAGATTCCCGCCGCCCTCGACGCAGCGCTCGGCGATGATGCCGGTGCGCAGTGGTCGCGGTTCTCGGCACGTGCCGAGCAGATCTGGGACGCGACCCACGAAGCCTTCCTCGAGTCGCCGATCGGGCCACGTGAGCTCGCGACCCTGTCGCGCCGCGTCGGTGACCTCCGAACCATCGCGCCGTGGTCGAGCCTGCGGAGCCTCGGTCGGCAGTACCTGACCGACCCTCGACTGCGGATGATGCTGGACCGCTACGCGACCTACACCGGGTCCGATCCGCGCCGGGCGCCCGCTGCTCTGGCCACCGTCCCCCACGTCGAGCAGCGCTGGGGATCGTGGCATGTGCCCGGCGGTCTGCACCGCATCGCCGACGCCGTCGCCGCGAGGGCGTCGTCGCTCGGCGCCGACATCCGCACCGGAGTCACCGTCACCTCCGTCGTCGTGGAGGACGGCCGGGTCCGCGGTGTCGAGACCACCGACGGTCGGATCGCCGCAGACATCGTCGTCGCGAACGCCGACGCGGAGCAGGTGTACCGCTCGTTGGTGCCGCGGGCGCCGCGCACCGCCGTGGCGCGGCGACGCCTCGCGGCGACCACCCCCAGCCTGTCGGGCTTCGTCGTGTTGCTGGCACTGCGCGGACACGACGCGGACACTCCGCACCACCGGGTGCTGTTCCCCGACGACTACGACGCCGAGTTCGACGCGGTGTTCGGGACACGGGCTCGTCCAGCGCATCCGGCGCAGTCGCCGACCGTGTACGTCAGCGCGCCGGACGATCCCGCGCTGCGGCCCGACGACGACTCCGAAGCGTGGTTCGTGCTGGTCAACGCCGCTCGACACGGCACCGGTTCGCGGTCGTTGGTCGACTGGGACGAACCCGGGCTCCGCGAGAGGTACTCCTCCCGCATCCTCGACGTCATGGCGGAACGCGGAGTCGACGTCCGCGACCGCGTGCTGCGGCAGACCGTCATCTCGCCCGCGGATCTGATGCGACGCACCATGACGCCCGGTGGATCGATCTACGGCACCTCGTCGAACGGGGCGGGAGCAGCCTTCCTGCGACCGGCGAACCGCTCACCCGTCCCCGGTCTCTACCTCGTGGGCGGGTCCTCGCATCCGGGCGGCGGACTACCGCTGGTCACCCTGTCGGCGCAGATAGTCGACCAGCTGATCGGGCAGTAGTTCTCAGCCCAGGAAGACGTTGCGACGCCGCGTGAGCAGCTTGTACAGCGTCTGCTGAATGGTTTCGCGCACCCGGTCGGTGACCTCGAACAGTTCCATCGGATCGTCCGCGGCACTCGGATCGTACGAGGTCGTCTCGATGGGCTCCCCGAACTCGATGTACCACTTCGACGGCAGCGGGATCAGACCCAGCGGACCGAAGTGCGGGAACAGCGGGGTGACCGGGAAGTACGGCATCCCGAGCACGCGCGCGAGCGTCGTCAGGTCACCGATCTTGGGGTAGATCTCCTCCGAGCCCACGATCGAGCACGGGATGATCGGTGTCTGGGTGCGCAGCGCCGCGGAGACGAAGCCACCACGACCGAACCGCTGCAACTTGTAGCGCTCGCTGAACGGCTTGCCGATGCCCTTGAAACCCTCGGGGAACACGGCGACGACCTCGCCGCCGCGCAGCAACCGCTCGGCGTCGGGTTGGCACGCGAGGGTATGACCGGCACGACGTGCGATGCTGCCGACCAGCGGCGTCTCGAACGCCAGATCCGCGGCGAGCATGCGCAGCGCGCGATGCTGGGGGTGGTGATCGCGCATGGCCACCGACGCCATCAGACCGTCGACGGGGATGACGCCGGCGTGGTTCGACACCACGAGCGCGCCGCCCTCGGCGGGAACGTTCTCGATGCCGCGGACCTCGACGCGGAACCACTTCTCGAAGAGCGGTCGGAGCGCCGGCAGCCACACGGAGTCGGCGAAGTGTGGGTCGTACCCGAACTCGTCCACCTCGTAGTCGCCCGACAGACGGGTGCGCAGGAAGTCCGCTCCCTCGGTGACACGCTCGACCAGGCTGCGACGCACGGACTCGACAGCCGACGAGGACTCGGTAGCCGACTCCGTCGTCGGCAGATCGGACGCGGCGTCGTCGGTCGACGTGACATCCGGGAACACCAGCGGCGTCGGGACGTCGACACGCGGCCCCGGGATCAGCGGATTCGTCGCGGGAGGGCGCTCCGCGTACGAGGACGGGTGGCGTCCGCGAACGTCCTCCGGAGCACTGGCGGACATGCGCAGACGATCGTTCGCCTTGCCGTGCAGGGGAATGACTTTGGCCACGTCGCTCACTTCCGTCCCGTCCCGGCAGCGAGTTCGACGGGACCGCGGGGCGGTACGCCGCCGAGGACAGCCGTGAGCCTGGACTCCACGGCGTCGACCCACTCACGCCGGATCACCGGAGTCAGGGCGACACCGCGGACGAAGTCGTCGAACGCCTGGACGGTGGTCCAGCGCGGCGTGAAACTCAGGTCGTTCTTCATACGCGTCGTGTCCACCCCGCATCCGAAGTTGAAGTAGTCGATCTGCTCGGTCGAGAAGCTCCGCATCAACGATCCCATCACCGCACGACCGGTGGTGCGGAACAGCGCCGACGGAACAGGGAGTTCCACGCGGCCGGCCCGTCGAATCGCCTGGGACAACATGATGATGCCGTCGGCCGCGATGTTGAAGGTTCCGGCCGGCCCGGAAAGAGTGGCCCGTTCCAGAGCGGACAGGGCATCTTCCTCGTGCAGCAGTTGCATCCGGGCGTCGCGGCCGAGAATCGACGGGGTGACCGGTGAGGTCAGGTAGCGGGACACGGCGCCGTTGAGACGTGGGCCGATCATCGGAGCGTTCCGCAGGATGGTCACATCGATGTCCGGCCGACGACGGCCGAGCCCACGTGCGTAGCCCTCGGTCTCGATGGCGTCGCGAGCGAACCCGCCCTTGGGCCGCGACCTGGCACCCATCTCCTCCGTGAACTGGGCGGGGTCCTTGGCGCTGCATCCGTAGACGGCGGTGGACGAGCGCAGCACGACGTGCCGCACGGTCGGAGACTTCTGGCAGACAGCGAACAGCTGCATGGCTCCGAGGACGTTCAGATCCTTCATCACCGTGCGACCGCCACCGCTCGGAGGCCGGGAGATCAACGACGCGTGCACGACGGTGTCGACGCCGGCATTGCGAATAACCTTGCCGATCAACGGGTTACGAATGTCGGCGCGCACGAATTCGGCGCGGCCCATGCGGCGGATCATGTCCTTGGACGGGGCCACCTCGTCGACGGCGATCACGCGCTCGATCGACGGGTTCTGCGCCAGACGCATGGTGAGGTACCCACCCAGGAACCGACTGGCACCCGTGACGAGCACGACTCGCGGAGCGTCACGCTCCACTCGGTCTTGGCTCACGTGACCCCCGTTCGTCTCACCGTGCACCGCCATGGTGCCACGAAGCCGGCGTCACCGCTCCCGGTCGCACCGGATACGGCCGCTCCGGATACGACACTGCCCGCGATGGTCGACAAACGACCGTCGCGGGCAGTGGATGCTTCGCGGGCTAGTGGATCACTTACCCAATTTCCTGCGCTGAACGCGAGTGCGGCGAAGCAGCTTGCGGTGCTTCTTCTTCGACATGCGCTTGCGACGCTTCTTGATCACTGAACCCATGCGGGTGTCCTCGCGTTCTTTCGTATCTGTACAGCTGCACTGCTGATACCGCTGCTGATGCTGTTCGGTTGTCGGCGGACACGGCAGTATCGGGACTGCGCGCTCACGCAACTCAGCCCCATCATACCCAGCTCACACGACGACCGATGACCGGCCCACCGACCAGCGGGAGTCGGACTCGCGCCGGATGACGACGCGCACGGACGATATGCCCTTCCCCGGGCATTCGACTCGGCGCAGCGAATCCGGACGTCGAGTGCCCGGACGTCGAGTGCTCAGCCCGCGTCGAAGTACGAAGTCTCCAAGTAGTCGTGCACCGCCTTCGCATGCACTCGGAACGAACGGCCCACACGAACAGCGGGCAACTCGCCACCGTGCACCAAGCGGTACACGGTCATCTTGGACACCCTCATCAGTGAGGCCACTTCGGCCACCGTGAGGAACTGGGTTCCGGCCACAGCCGGTTGACCGTCGTGGGACGAGCTCTTGCTCGACCCGGACGGCTTGTTGACGGATTCCATAGATCCACATACCTCCGGCACGCCCGCGCCGCCGGCTTCCCCTCCGGCGGAACAGACACGCACGTGCTGCAGCGAGCTTAGCGGGACTCGAGTGACTTATGCGACGGGTGGGGGTGACCAATATTTATTCGGTCGTCGAACCCAGAGCGGTACTGCGGCTCTTCGCAGCGTCGATCGCGTCGAGAAGCGCAGCTCTGAAGCCCTTTCGCTCCAATTCGGCGATCGCCGCGGCGGTCGTGCCGCCGGGAGAGGTCACACCCGCACGGAGCTCCTGGGGGGACTCGTCGGAGCGATCGAGCATCGCTGCGGACCCCACCATCGTCTGCACGACAAGCGTGGTCGCTGTGTCGCGGGGCAATCCGAGACCCACGGCAGCGTCGATCATCGCCTCGGCCATCAAGAAGAAGTACGCCGGACCCGAGCCCGAGACGGCGGTGACCGCGTCGATCTTCGTCTCGGACACGACGGCCGTCTTGCCGACGGTTCCCAGCAGTTTGCGCACCGTCTCGATGTGCTCCGAGCGGGCGTGACGGCCGGGCGCCAGCACGCTCATCGCCTCGCCCACGAGCATCGGGGTGTTCGGCATGACCCGGACGATGGGAATGCCCGCCGGCAGCTTCGGCTCGTACCGCGACGCCGGAATGCCGGCCGCCATCGACACGATGATCTGCTCGCGCTCACCGTTCAGCTCGGCTTTCGACATCTGTGTGATCACCGAGTCGACGTCGTCGGGCTTGACGGCCACCACGATCACGTCGGCGCCCTCGATCGCGTCGGTCACGCTGGTGGACCGGATACCGAACTGTGCGGCCACTGCATCCGCGCGGGCCGGATACTTCTCCGACAGCACGACGTGCCCGGCCGGCATTCCGCCCTCGATCAGCCCTGCGATCAACGCTTCCCCGATACGGCCGCCGCCGATCACCGCAATTCTCGTCATGCGCCCCAGCGTGCCATGTCGGTCCGAGCGTGCTGCACCGGTCCGTCAGGGAGCGAGCGGCACCATGGCGAGCTGCCGGCTCTGGACGACGACCGCTCCGGTCGAGTCCACGACCGTGTGGTCCTCCTCGAACCACGACCCACCCAGCACGGTGCTCGACGACTTCACGCGCAACCAGCCGGGAGCGGGGCGTCGGCGGAGATAGGTGGTCAACTGCACCGTCGGCGCCCAGCCGAACAAGCCGCGGTTCATCGTGACCGGGGGACAGATGTCGCCGGTCATGATCGCGAAGAGGGCGGCAGTCGCGGGATCGTTCTCGTCCTCCGGGCGCGGTCGGACCCACATCCGGATCTCCATCGACCCCTGCTTGCCCATGAGGAAGTGCGCCGTCGCCGGGTCGTGTCGCATGTCGCAGCCCGCCGCGATGTGGACGATGTCGGCCATGGGGTGACCGGGCACGATCTGCGGCGCCGACGTGGGCGGCTCCACCGGCATGTCCAGAACAGAGGCGAGTGTCGAATCATGCTGCTGGTGAACAGGTTCGCCCTCGTCCGGCGTTCCCAGCGTGACGACGCCGCGCACAGCCGGCTTACCGTTCTGCATCAGCACGGAGTCGACGTGGACGACGCGTCGACCTCGCTTGAGCACCGTGGTCTCGATCGTGACGGGGCCGGGATCGGGGGCAGCGAGGTAGCTCGCGCTGACCGCCAGGGGAGCCAGGTCCACCGGGTCGTCGTCGAGCGCCAGCCGCTGCACCGCGGCCGATGCACAGACACCCATCAGCGCGCCGCCGTGAACCTTCGGTCCGATGGTCCACGTCGGGTCGACGACTCCCTCGAACACGTCGGGGCCGACTCTGGTCAGAGTCGTCAGGGTGCGGAACGGTGCGTCGGTCACGTGTCACTCGAATCTGTCGTGGGGTTCTCTGAGGTCGTATCCGGTGTCGAATGCAGGCTGTCCGCGCGGGCGAGGTCCTGGTGGGCCAGACGGCGGAGTGCGGCGATGACGGGCTCGTAGAGGACGGTGCCGAGGACTGCGAAGCGAACCGCGCTGCGCGGATCACCCTGCTCGGCCACCCTCGCCCACTCCCCCTCGGCGATGACGCGGACGGCACGGGCGTAGTTGACGACGTCGTCATCCGACAGCGGGACCCCGGCCGCATCCGCCGCTCGCAGTGCGTGCTCGAGCTGCCGCGCAGCCGGCCCGTCGACGGTCTGCCCCGATCGCTGCAGGATCCGTAGGGCGCGCAGTGGCTCGTCGGACTCGTCCAGATAGGGAGGCAGGGCGCGCAATGCTCGACCCATCGCGGGATAGAGCGTCTCGGATGTCGCATCCAACGCGTCGAGGACCGTTCGGATCCGACCGATCGGCAGGGAGGCTCCGGTGAGGGCCCTGATCAACTGGACGCGCTCGAGGTGGTCCTCGGTGTAGTCGGCCGCGGCAGTGGGTGCATCGGGCGTCGGTCCCACTCCGGGCGTCAGCAGGCCCTCACGCAGGTAGAACTTGATGGTCGCGCGCGGAACTCCCGCTCGGTCGACCAGCTCGGACATGCGCACGAGGCGACTCTATCCGAAGGTGGATAGTGACACTATCCAGCACCGTTCAGGCCGTCGCGAGATGCTTCCGCGCGAAGGCCAACGACCGTTCCAACGCAGCCGAGCGCTCGGTGGCCGTGCGCGCGTTCTGAGTGTTGATCTCGAGCACCGCCTGCCCCTGGAATCCGCGCGCCACCAGCGTGTGGCAGACCTCGGCAACCGGTTGAGTTCCGTCGCCGGGCACGAGGTGCTCGTCGACCGACGCTCCCCGGCCGTCCGCGAGGTGCAGGTGCCGGAGTCCGTCGCCCATCCGGGCGGCGAGCGTCACGGCGTCGAGACCCGAGGTCGCCGTGTGGGAGAAGTCCAACGTGTAATGCCGATGACCGACGTCGGTCGGGTCGTACGACGGCGCGAACGCCGTGAAACCGAGTCCCGGCTTCCCGCCTCGCTTGGTCAGACGCTTGACCGAGCCGGTGCCCGCGCCGAACAACCGATCGGCGCGCATCGGGAACATGTTCTCGACGGCCACGATCATGCCCTTGTTGTCCTCTTCGAGTTCCGCCACCTGGTCCGCGAAACCGTCGGCGTAGATGCGCTGCCACCGGAACGGGGGGTGCACCACGACCGTGTCGGCGCCCAGCGCTTCCGCCGCATGGACCGACCGCACCAGCTTGGACACCGGATCCGATCCCCACACGCGCTGCGTGATCAACAGGCAGGGGGCGTGGATCGCGAGGACCGGAACGCCGTACCTGCGGCTCAATTGCTTGATGGCGCCGATGTCCTGGCTGATCGGTTCCGCCCACACCATCAACTCGATGCCGTCGTAACCCAGGTCCGCGGCGAATCGGAAGGCTGATTCCGTGTTCTGCGGATACACCGAGGCCGTCGACAGGCCGACGGGAACGTGGCGGGGTGTCACGTGGTGCTGAGCATGAAGGCCAAGGGGCCCAGCGTGACGAACCCACCGACGACCACCGCCAGCAGGATGGACACGATGTCGTCGGTACGGCGCAGCACACGCACCACGGCGACGAGCCCGACGATGACGAAGAAGGCCAACACCAGCGCCACCCATGGGAGCATTTCCCAGAGGCGCTCGAAGCCCTTGAACAGCAGGGCACCCAGCACGATCGCGACGACACCCTGACCGAGCAACGAGAGCCACTGACGAACCGGGCTGCGACCCTTGGCCGGTGCCGCCGGGGCATCCTCGGTCTCGGCCTTCGTCTCCGGGTCCTCGTGATCGGTCTCGTGGTCGGTCCTGTCGATGTCGATCGCGGGAACGATGGTCGTCTCCGCGTTCGCGGTGTCGACGACGTCGTTCTCGCTCGTAACCTCGTCGTCCGCCTCGACGGGACGCGGGTCGACGGGCTGGGGGTCTACGGGGCGCGCGTCGTCCGCACGATCGCGGGTGTCCGCGCGCAACTTGTCCACAGCCACCGACGGGGCGCCGGAGAACAGTGCCGGTTCCGGACGTACCTGCCGAGCCGGCCCGAAAGCCGGTGTCGGACGTGACGGCCGGACTGCCTGCGCGGGCGCGGGTCGGGCGGGTTCGGGTCGTTCGTCGCGTACGTGCTCGTCGGTGTCGTGCTCGTCGGCTGCCGGCTCGTCCGGTGCGACCGCAGGCTCGTCGGCCTCGGGAGCCGTGTCCTGGGGTGCTTCAGCCTCGGGTGCTGCGTCTTCGGGTGCTTCAGCCTCGGGAGCGGCGTTCTCCACGGGGCGGACGATCGGGATCTCACCCGTCAGTTCCGCGACGGAGATGCCGCCCGCCATGCCGCGGCGGCGGCGACCTCCGCCTGCCTGTGTGCCCACCTTCGCGCCGTTGCGCGCCAGCAGTTCGGCCACCGACACCTGTCCGGTGTCCGCAGCGCCGTCGTTGTTCTCGTCGCTCATGTCTCTCGACTCTCCACCACTTCGCCGAACGTCTCCGTGTCCAGCTTGCGCAGGATCAGTCCCTCACGCAGAGCCCACGGACAGATCTCCAGCGAATCGATCGACAGTGCGCGCATGCTCGCCTCGGCGACCAGTGCACCGGCCACCATCTGCCTCGATCGATCCGCGCTCACACCTTCCAATTCTGCACGGTCCGCCGAGGTCATCCTCGAGATGAAGGAGATGACCTGGCGAAGTCCGTCGGCGGTCAGGGTTCTGACCACCCGCGGACCGGCAGCCGACGGTGCGGCTCCGGTCAAGCGTGCCAACGAGCGGAACGTCTTCGACGTTCCCACCGCACGGTCCGGAACCCCGGGCTCGAGAAGTTTCCGTGCCGGCTCGACCAGTTCGGCGTCGAGCCAGTCGCGGAGGACGGCGACGCGTCGCTTACCGGGCGGGTCCTCGGACAGCCAGTCCCGCGTCAGGCGACCCGCGCCGAGCGGAACGGACATCGCGACGTCGGGGTTCTCGTCGATGCCGGTGCTGAGTTCGAGGGAACCGCCGCCGATGTCGAGGTCGAGGATCCGGCCGGCGCTCCATCCGTACCACCGACGCACGGCGAGGAAGGTAAGACGCGACTCGTCCTCACCGGAGAGAACCTGCAGGCTGACACCGGTTTCGTCGCGCACTCGGTTCAGCACGGCGGTCGAGTTGCGCGCGTCACGGACGGCGGAGGTGGCGAAGGCCATCAACTCCCCGCAGCCCGAGGACGTGGCGATGGACGAGAAGTCCGCGACCGTACGCACCAGTCGATCGGAGCCGGACTGGGTGATGTCACCGGCGTCGTCGGTGTTCTCCGCCAGGCGCAAGGCAGCCTTGGTGGAGCTCATCGGTGTCGGGTGTCCGCCGCGATGGGCGTCGACCACGAGCAGATGAACCGTGTTGCTTCCGACGTCGAGCACCCCTAACCGCACAGGGAACACCGTACTGGGTCTAGCGTCGTGGCTTGTGACACGTGCTGACAAGGCGGGTAGGCCGGAGGCCGGCCGGGCCGCAAAGCAAGGTAGGCCGGAGGCCGGGAGGCAGTCCGGCGAGGCCACCGGGCGGCCCGCAGATGTGCTGGAACCCGCCGCGACCCGCAAGCTCGACCCTGCCCCGGAAGTCTCGCCCGACTTCCCGCGAGAGTGGATCGAGTTTCCCGATCCCACCAACTCCGAACACGTCATCCGTGCGGATCTGACGTGGTTGCTGTCGAGTTGGACGTGCGTCTTCGGAACTCCCGCGTGCCAGGGAACGGTCCCCGATCGGCCCGACGACGGGTGCTGCTCGCACGGCGCCTTCCTCTCCGACGACGACGATCACGCCAAGCTCACCGCCTCCGTCGAGATGCTGACGCCGGACGACTGGCAGTTCTTCGACAAAGGACACGGCAAGAAGGGCTTCGTCGAGGTCGACGACCTCGAGGGCGAGCAGGCCCTGCGCACCCGCAAGTACAAGGGTGCGTGCATCTTCCTCAACCGTCCCGGATTCGAGGGCGGTATCGGCTGCGCACTGCACCGAATGGCGCTGCGCACCGGCGTCGAACCCCTCGAGGTGAAGCCCGACGTCTGCTGGCAGCTGCCCATCCGCCGCACCCAGGACTGGGTCACCCGCCCGGACGGCGTCGAGATCCTGCAGACCGTCGTCGGCGAGTACGACCGACGCGGGTGGGGTGAGGGCGGTGCGGACCTCAGTTGGTACTGCACCGCCTCCCCCGACGCGCACGTGGGAGCCGAGCCCGTCTGGCAGTCCTACGCGCCGGAGCTGAAGGAACTGCTCGGGCAGGACGTCTACACCGAGCTGGCCGCGCTGTGTCGGCGTCGGCAAGGCTTGGGGTTGATCGCCGTACACCCCGCGACCCGTCAGGCTCAGCGCACCTAGCCTCTTACCCCCGCGAGTACGTCCATATCGTCGTGATCCGGGCGCTCGCCGCAGCACTTTCGGCGTACTCGCGGGGCGGTGAGCGACGCTCTATCCACAGGCACCCCGTCATCCCCAAGTTTCTCGCGGGCCGATTCCGGGACGCAGTGCCTGTCGGTGCGGCTCGTGACGGTCTGCGCCATGGACCCAACACTTGTCGACGCCATGAGAGCCAACGGCGGCTTCCTGCACACGACCGATCTCCTCCGATGCATGTCCCCGAGCCGCGTGCGGTGGCTGGTGCACACTCGTCAGCTGACCCGCGTACGGCACGGGCTGTACGCGGTCGGAACGCTCCCTGTCTCTGCGCGACTCGACGCTCTGAGCATCGAGCTCGGAACGCGGGTCGCCGCATCCTTGGACACGGCGGCGGCAATGCACGGTTTCGACCTCGACCGGACGCAGCACTTACATGTGGTGGAGCCCGACGATCGGCGCATCGAGAGCAGACCAGGGGTAGTGGTGCATCAGCGGCGGGGTGCGCCGCTCATGGAGATCGGCACCCGACTCGTCGTGGAGCCCGCCTGGACTGCTGTCGAGGTCGCACGGCAACGTTCTCCCGGTCGCGCGCTCGCCGTTCTCGATGCCGCGGCGCGGGTGGGCTGTAGTCCCCGCTCGCTGGACCGGGCTGTCGTCTCGCAACGAGGCCGGCGGGGCATCGTCGAGGTCCGCCGCCTCACACCGCTCGTCAACTGCAGATCCGGTTCACCGATGGAGTCGGAGACGCGCCTGGTGTTGTACGACGGTCGACTTCCGGTGCCCGAACTGCAGTGGCCGGTGGTGTACGAGCGCGGCGTTTTCTACCTCGATTTCGCGTGGCCCGCACGACGAGTCGCAGTGGAGTACGACGGCGACGAATTCCACGGAACACCCGAGAGTGTGCGACGCGACAAGGCGCGCCTTGCACTGCTCGCAGACGAAGGTTGGCGAGTTCTTCAGATCACGTCGGACGACGTACGGCGCGAACCCGATGTACTGGTCGGTCGTGTCCGCCGGTTACTCGCCGCCTGATACCCCCGCGAGTACGCCGAAAGTGCCGTGATCCCGGCTCCGCCAGCGACGTTTTGGACGTACTCTCCAGAGGGCTCACTCCTCGAGCTTGTACCCCAGCCCACGCACGGTCACGAGGTGCACCGGCTTGGCCGGGTCGGCCTCGATTTTCGAGCGCAGACGCTTGACGTGCACGTCGAGAGTCTTGGTGTCGCCCACGTAGTCGGCGCCCCAGACCCGGTCGATCAACTGTCCGCGGGTGAGGACTCGGCCGGAGTTGCGCAGCAGGTACTCGAGCAGGTCGAACTCCTTGAGCGGCAACGTGATCTGCTGTCCGCCGACCATGACGACGTGGCGTTCGACGTCCATGCGCACGGGCCCGGCTTCGAGGATGCTGTTGTCGTCGATCTCCTCGGTGTCGGATCCGCGGCGCAGAACCGCGCGGATGCGGGCGATGAGTTCGCGCGACGAGTAGGGCTTGGTGACGTAGTCGTCGGCACCGAGCTCGAGGCCGACGACCTTGTCGATCTCGCTGTCACGGGCCGTGACCATGATGACGGGCACGCCGGACCGGCTGCGCAAGTGCTTGCAGACGTCCGTTCCGCTCATGCCGGGCAGCATCAGGTCGAGCAGCACGATGTCCGCGCCGACACGGTCGAACTCGGCCAGGGCCGAGGGGCCGTCGCCGACGACGGTGGCGTCGAACCCTTCCTTGCGCAGCAGGAACGCCAGCGGGTCGGCCAACGATTCTTCGTCTTCGACGATGAGCACGCTCGTCATGGGGTGTCCTTCTCGGTCATGACGGCTCGCCGTCGTCTTCGATGTGAGCAGGTACGAGGAGCGTGAAGGTGGAGCCCGTTCCGGGCTTGCTCCACAGCTCGATGCGGCCGTTGTGATTCGCGGCGACGTGTTTGGCGATGGCGAGGCCCAGTCCGGTTCCGCCGGTGGCGCGCGAGCGGGCCTTGTCGACGCGGAAGAAGCGCTCGAACACGCGCTCCTGGTCTTCCTTGGCGATGCCGATTCCGCGGTCGGTCACCGACAGCGCCACCATGCTGGTCAAGCTGTTCTCGTCGTGACGCAGCGACCGGGTGACCGACACGGGTGACCCCTTCGGCGAGTAAGCGATGGCGTTCTCGACGAGGTTGGACAGCGCCGTCACGAGCAGCGTTTGATCGCCGAGGACTTCGAGGCCGCTGGGACGGTCGACCGTGACGGTGATGCCGGCGACCTCGGCCTTCATCTCCGACCGCGCCAACGCCTGCTTGACGACGCTGTCGACGTCGACCACGTCGAGATCGGGGAGCTTCTCGGCGCCCTGCAATCGGGACAGCGCGATGAGCTCGCTGACCATGTTGCCGAGGCGGGTGGACTCGTCGAGCATCCGTTCGCCGAAGCGTTGGACGGAGGCCGGGTCGTCGCGCGACTGCAGCAGCGCCTCGGCCAGCAGGCTGATCGCGCCGACCGGGGTCTTGAGCTCGTGGCTGACGTTGGCGACGAAGTCTCGTCGGGTGGCCTCCATGCGGACCTGCTCGGAGTCGTCGTCGGCGAAGAGGACGACGAAACGGCGGTCCTCCCGGCTGAGCAGCTGCGCGGTGCCTTTCACGGCGATGCCGGCGCGACCTCGGGCGTCGAGGACCGTGAGGTCCACCTCGACGTTCTCACCGGTCTCGAGAACCCTGGTCGCGGCCTTCCATGCGCGGTCGTCGAGCGACCGTCCGCGCACGAGTCCCAGTTCCTGAGCGCGCGGGTTGAACAACACGACGTCGTGGAACTGGTCGACGACGGCGATGCCGCTGTGGGCGGCGAGCACGATGAGGTCGAGCACCTGGGACATGGTGAGCCCGCTGTCGCGACTCTGTCGGCGATCGTGCCGCGAGTTCAAGTAGGGGATCAGAACTCCGGCGACCAGGTATCCGCCGATCGCCGCGACGGCGGCGATCAGGACGACGGTCGGTGTGGTCACGGGCCGATCGTACGGTCACACGAACGTGCACGAACGCACGGTCGGCCCGGTTTTCCGACCGTTACCGCACGTCCGGCACACGTTCGCACCGTGTTCACCGATGCGTTACTTCTCGCCCTGGTTCGCCACAGCCTTCGCGCCCGCAGCTGCTGCCTCGGGATCGAGGTAGGTGCCGCCGTGATTGGTCGGCACCAGCTTGCCGTCGGACTCTTCCAAGTCGTAGCGCAGCGGGATGCCGGTGGGGATGTTCAGCGCGGCGATCTCGGAGTCGGAGATGCCGTCGAGGTACTTGACCAGCGCGCGCAGCGAGTTGCCGTGCGCGGCCACCAGGACGTTCTTGCCCTGCTTCAGCTCGGGGACGATGGTTTCCTCGTAGTACGGGATGAACCGTTCGACGACGTCCTTCAGGCATTCCGTCAGCGGGACGTGACCGATGTCGGCGTACCGCGGGTCGGCGTCCTGGCTGTACTCGCTGCCGACCTCGATGGGCGGCGGCGGCGTGTCGTAGCTGCGGCGCCACAGCATGAACTGCTCGTCGCCGTACTTGTCCTTGGTGGCTGCCTTGTCGAGGCCCTGCAGCGCACCGTAGTGCCGCTCGTTGAGTCGCCAGTCGCGGACGACGGGGATCCAATGGCGGTCGGCAGCATCGAGCGCGATGTTCGCGGTGCTGATCGCACGACGCAGCATCGAGGTGAACAGCAGGTCGGGCAGGACTCCCGCCTCGACGAGCAGTTCGCCGGCGCGCTTGCCTTCGGCCTCGCCCTTCGCGGTCAGGCGCACGTCCTGCCATCCCGTGAACTGGTTGGACGCGTTCCATTCGCTCTCGCCGTGGCGGAGAAGGATCAGGGTTCCGATGCTCATGCCGCCCAGTTTCTCACGAGGCCGTCGACGGCACGACCCGTCGGACGCGGCGGTGAGACCGGCACTGGCGAGAACTGCGCTTCCGCCGGGCCGAGCTGGCGTGACCGCTAGCCTCTGCAGATGAGAACCCGCTGGACGGTGGCGCTGGCGGCGTGCGCATGGCTCGCGTGCGCCCCGACCGCCACGGCCGATCCCCTCCCCGTCGACTACAACTTCTTCGGTGGCTTCCCGGCGGAGATCGCGAACCCCGGAGGATCGCTGCCCGGGACCAACGATTTCTCGTGCGTGCCGACGGCCGAGCACCCGAACCCGGTGATCCTGGTGCACGGCACCGGAACCGGGCAGCAGACCGGGTGGGGCGTGTATGCGCCGCTGCTGAAGAACGAAGGCTACTGCGTCTTCGCGCTCACCTACGGAGCCCTGCCGGGGCCGTGGCCGATCTCCGAGATAGGCGGCCTCGGGCCGGTTCCCGAGAAGGGTGCGCAGTTCGCCGCGTTCGTCGACGAGGTGCTGTCGGCGACGGGTGCCGAGAAGGTCGACATCGTCGGACACTCGCAGGGCACGGTTCTGCCCAACTACTACGCGCAGGTGCTCGGCGGAGCGGACAGCATCGACAAGTACGTCTCGCTGGCGCCGCTGTGGAAGGGCTCCGGCCCGTCGCAGTTCGCCTGGCCCGCCGCGTCGTACCGCTACGCGCCGGGCATCACCTACACCAACATCATGACGCGGTACGACGAGGTGGTGGTGCCGTACACCGACGGGTACGTCGAGGGCCCGAACGCCACCAACATCGTCGTCCAGGACACCTGCGATCTCGACTTCTCCGAGCACGCCGGCATCGTGGGTTCGCCGAGAGCCGCCGCATTCGTCCTGAACGCGTTGGACCCGGCGAACCCCGTTGCTGTTCCGTGCGAGTTCGTTCCGCCCTTCACCGGCTAGCGGACGCCGTCCCACACGGTGCGGGTGTCGGGCCGCGGGTCGTTCACCACGGACGACTCGGTCCCGAACATCTTCACCGTGCGCTCGGACCCGTACGGCGCCCAGCCCGGGTCTCCGTCACGCACGAAATCGACCCACGCACGGTGCATCTCGTCGGCGAGGCTCTGCCGGGGGTTCGGTCCGGTGATGCGCGAGGTCTCCGGCTTGTGCAGCACGTCGAACACGAACGGGATGTCGAGCGCGTGACAGGCGCCGAGTTTTCCGTCGAACAACGTTGAGCGCCAGGTGAATTCGTAGACGTGAGCCGGATGCGCCTCGGCCACGCGAACCGCGGGGATGCGGAAGAACCAGTCGGTCATCACGGCGATCATCAGGTCGCCGGGTGACGCGTCCGGGTTCTGTGCGCGATACGAGTCCAGAACGGTCGGGTCCAGCCGGTACCCGGCCAGCACGAGGCGCAGGTAGTCCTCGGTGATGTGAGGAACGATCCCGGCGGGAACGAGGAAGAAGGCATGCTCCTCGCTGGTGGTGCCGATCATGAGTTCCACGTCGGCGCCGGCGCCCGCCTCGATACGCGAATACGGAAGCGCGGGAACGACTTCCCCGTCGATGTACGGCTCGAACGCCATCATGTTCAGCGCTACCTCACCCCACGCACCGCTCGAGGCCTCGGCAGCGATGCGATCCGACAGCGTGCGCTGCGCATCGACGAGCGCGTCGACAGGCACGGACTCGAGACCCTCGACAGTCGACTCGACCCCCAGCGACGTCGCCAGTGCGGCGGAGATGGTCGACGCGGTCTCGGCTCCGATGACGTGGTGTCCGGCGCCGCTCTGCAGGATCGCCCGATGGAACAGCCCCTCGGCCAGAGGCATCGACAGCAGGGTGCCGATGCTCATCGCGCCGGCCGACTCTCCGGTGATCGTCACCCGGTGCGGATCGCCGCCGTAGGACGCGATGTGGTCGCGCACCCACTGCAGTGCGGCGACCTGGTCGAGCAGACCGCGGTTGGCGGGCGCTCCGTCGATACGGGCGAAGCCGTCGACACCGAGTCGGTAATTGATCACGACGGCGACGACACCGTCCCGCGCGAATGCCGTTCCGTCGTAGGCGGGGACGGCGTTGCTGCCGTTGACGAAGGCGCCGCCGTGGATCCAGACGAACACGGGCGCGGAGCCCGTGACGTCGGGGCTGTAGACGTTCACGTTGAGGCAGTCCTCGCCGGCCACGACGGGCTCGCTGAGGATTTCACTCGTGGGCGGTCGGTAGCCCACCTTCGGAACGGTGGCGCCGAACTCCAGCGCATCGCGGGTGCCGGACCAGCGCGGCGGGGCGGTGGGTACCTGGAATCGGTTGGCGCCGAACGGCGCCTCTGCGTAGGGAACTCCGAGGAACGTGGCGACGCCGTTCTCGGTACGTCCGCGTACCTGGCCCTGGGGTGTGTCGACGGTGATCGTGTCCATCGCTCATGAGTACCACCCCGAGCGACCCCACACCCCCACGATGACGCGAACACCCTCTCCAGCATGCTGGAGAGGGTGTTCGGGTGAGGCAGGGAGTGTCAGCTCGCGGCAGGCTCCGCGGACCGCAGGTCCTTGCGCAGGATCTTGCCCGACGCGGACTTCGGGACCGTGTCGATGAACTGCACCTTGCGCACCTTCTTGTGCGGCGAGACCTTCTCGGACACGAACGCCATGACCTCGTCGGCGGTGAGCTCGGCGCCCTGCTGCAGCACGACGAACGCCTTCGGCACCTCTTCGCCCTCGTCGTCGAGCACGCCGATGACGGCCGCGTCGGCGATCTGCGGGTGGGTGAGGAGCAGCGACTCGAGTTCGGCAGGCGGCACCTGGTAGCCCTTGTACTTGATCAGCTCCTTGAGCCGATCGACGATGCTGACGCAGCCGTGGCCGTCGACGACAGCGATGTCACCGGTGTGCAGGTAGCCGTCCGCGTCGAGGGTCTCGGCCGTCGCGGCGTCGTTGTTCAGGTAGCCCACCATGACGTTCGGGCCCTTGATCCACAGCTCACCGGGCTCGCTGACCGCGTCGGAGCCGGCTTCCGGGTAGGCAACTTCCTCGCCGGTGGCCGGATCGACGAGCTTGTTCTCCGAGTTGGCGACGGCGGTGCCGCAGCTGCTCAGCGGCATGTCGTCACCGTCGAACGGGATGGCGTGCGAGACCGGGCTGAGCTCGCTCATGCCGTAGCCCTGACGCACCTTGGTGTGCAGCCGCTTCGCGACGGCGTTGCCCAGGTTCTCGTCGAGCGCGGCCGCACCGGAGAAGACCATCCGCACGCTGGAGATGTCGTACTGGTCCACCATCGGGTGCTTCGCCAGCGCGACGGCCACGGGAGGTGCGATGTAGAGGTAGGTGATCTTCTTCTCGGTGATCAGGCGCAGGAACTGCTCGAGGTCGAAGCGCGGCATCGTCACCAACGACGCCCGCACCTTCAGGCCGAGGTTGAGCAGCACGGTCATGCCGTAGATATGGAAGAACGGCAGGACGGCGAGGAGCACGTCGTCCTCGTTCGCACCCATGCGCGGCTGGATCTGCGACACGTTGGCGACGAGGTTGCGGTGCGTCAGCATGACGCCCTTCGGGCGACCCGTCGTTCCCGACGAGTACGGCAGCACGGCGAGATGCGTGGAGGGGTCGAAGCTGACCTCGGGGGCCGACGCGCCCTCGGTGAGCAGATCCTTCAGCGACTGATGACCGTCGGCCCCGTCGAGAACGATCACCTTGTCGTCGGCGAGACCCACCTTCTCCGCGGCGGCCTTGGCCTGCGGGAGCAGCGCCGACACCGTGAAGATCATCGTGGCCGACGAGTCGGTGAGCTGCTTGGCGATGTCGTCGGCGTTGTAGAGCGCATTGATGGTCGTCGCGATGGCGCCCGCGCGCAGGATGCCGTGGAACACCGACGCGAAGGCCGGGACGTTGGGCGAGTGCAGGGCGACGACGTCGCCGACCTTCACGCCACGCGATGCGAGTGCACCGGCGACGCCGCCGATCTGGGCGACGAGAGTGCGGTAGTCGGTGACCGCACCGCTGGGACCGTCCACCAGAGCGGGACGTGCGAGATCGTCCTCGGACAGGTCGCCGAAGAGGAAGTCGTAGACGGACTTCTCCGGGATCTCGACATCGGGATACGGGCTGCGGAAACTCATGGAACTCCTCTGGACAGCGCGAGACAGGGGACTGCTGGCACGACGTTACTGTGTCGAGTTGTCACACCAACCAGCACGACGCCGTGGGTGACAGTCGTCACAAGCATGACAGTACCTGCCGGGTGTCCGATTCAGAGGCGCTACTCGGCCGACTCGTCGACCTGTACCCATGATGCAGGACCGTTGTCCGGGCGGCCGTTGACCAGGTGCTCGAACGCTTCCAGGTTTTTCAGCGATTCCCCGCGCGACACCCGCCACGCCCACTCGCGCTTGATCGACTCGGCGAATCCCAGTTCGAGCAGGACATTGAAATCGCCGTCCGCAGCCTCGAGCACCTGGCCGAGCACTCGGTCGATCTCGTCGCCCGTCACCGCGTGCGTCGACATCTTGCCGACGAGGTAGATGTCACCGATCTTGTCGATCGTGTAGTGGACGCCGTACAGACGACGGTTGCGGCGCAGCAGGTATCGGTAGACACCCTCGAAGTTCTCGTCCGGCTTGCGGCAGACGAAGGCCTCGATCTTCAGTCCGTGATTGCCGACGGTCAGCAGTGTCGACGTCTTCAGTTTCTTCTCGCCCGGAAGGTCGACGACGAACTGCGCGTCCGACGGTCGCGTGTAGTCCAGCTCTCGATCCCTGAGAACCGAGTCGATCAACTCCGCAGTGCTGCTCACAGCGCTCCCACCGATCCTGTTCGTCGTAGTCGCCACAGACCCCTCGGCCTGCGCGGCGAGAACTCGCCCGTAGGACGTTGCCCGGTCGGTCCACGTCCGAACCTCCACGCCGCACGGGCGTAGGTGTCCAACAGTGCCTCCGCGGTGTGCTCCCACGAGAAATTCTCCGCATGCTGGGAAGCATTCGACGCCATCAGCGCTCGCAGACTGTCGTCACCGAGCAACGACTGGACCGCGGTGGCCCAGTCGGCAGGGTCGTGGCCCTGGACGAGCAGGCCGGTCACCCCCGACCGCACCGCCACGCCGAGTCCCCCGACATCGGCGGCGACCACCGGGGTTCCGCACGCCTGAGCCTCGATCGCGACCAGACCGAACGACTCCGAATAACTGGGCACCGCAACCAGATCGGAGGCGCGGTACACCTGCGCCAACCGCTCCGGCGGCTGCGGCGGAAGGAAGGTGACACGGTTCTCGATGCCCAGGGAACGCGTCAGGTCGATCAACGAATCGGGACGCTCGAGACCGGTTCCCGACGGGCCGCCGACGATGAGCACCCGTACCCGCGTGTGCGGATCGCGGCGAACCATCTCGGCGACAGCGGCGATCAGGACGTCGGGCGCCTTCAACGGTTGGATACGCCCGACGAACGTCACCACCGACTCGTCCGTGTCCAGTCCCAGTTCGCGACGGGCGGCGGCCTTGTCGCCGGGACGGAACATCGCGAGATCCGCACCCGGGGCGACGATGTCGATCTTGTCCTCGGCCGCGTCGTACAGGTCCACCAACGCGCGCGCTTCGTCGTCCGTGTTCGCAGTGAGGCGGTCCGCTTCCTCCACCACCTGCTTCTCACCGATGCGTCGGGCAGCGGGCTCCGGCTTGTCTCCGGCGGCGACGGACAGGTTCTTCACCGCGGCCAGCGTGTGCGCGGTGTGGACCAGCGGCACCTTCCACCGGTCGCGAGCGAGCCAGCCGACCTGGCCGGACAGCCAGTAGTGCGAATGGATCATGTCGTAGTAGCCGGGATCGTGCCGCGCTTCCTCACGGAGGACACCGGCCGCGAACGCACACAGCTGCGTAGGAAGATCCTGCTTGTCCAGGCCCTCGAACGGGCCGGCCGCGATGTTCCGCACCAGGACCCCGGGCGCCGCCTCGATCACCGGTTCGTCGCGTGACGACGTCGCCCGGGTGAAGATCTCGACCTCGACCCCGCGTGCGGCCATCTGCACGGCGGTCTGCAGGACATAGACGTTCATGCCGCCCGCGTCCCCCGTCCCTGGCTGTGCCAGCGGAGACGTGTGCAGCGACAACACGGCTACCCGATGCGGGCTGTGACGGCGGACCACGCTCCCAGTGTGCCCTGTCCGATTGCGGCGCAGGCTCCCGCCTACCCGGCCATCCCCCTACGAGCGTGCCGACACACGCGCGGGAACCCGCGGACATTCACAGCGCCGGGAACACGTACGCCACTGCCCCGCGGGAGTCATGGGAACATGTCGGAGGGCGCTGCTACCTTCGCACACATGTTCGAACAGGGGTGGGCGACGCGGGATCCGGAGGCCATGGGCCTACCCGGAACCCTCCTCGGCGCACCCGTGAACACCCTCCTGTCCACGATGTCCTACGCCTCGGCCGGACTGTCCTACCTCGAATGGACCCGGTACCGGGCCGCAGCGGAACTGCACACTCGACTCGTCGTTCCTCACGAGATGTCCGATCACCGCCGGATGGACGCGACGACGCACTGCGCCGCCCGCATCTCGGCGGTCCTGTCCGTCAGCCAGGGCGCCGGAGAAGGCATCCTGACCCGCGCCGTCGCACTCCGAGACCGGCTNCCTACCCGGCTGATCCGGACCACTCGACTCGTCGCTCCTCACGAGATGTCCGATCACCGCCGAATGGACGCGACGACGCACTGCGCCGCCCGCATCTCGGCGGTCCTGTCCGTCAGCCAGGGCGCCGGAGAAGGCATCCTGACCCGCGCCGTCGCACTCCGAGACCGGCTTCCCCGTGTGGCCGAGTGCCTTCGCGACGGCCTCATCGCCCCCAAACACATCCACACCGTCATCACGCGAACCGACCTCGTCGACGGCACCACGTACGCGCGGGAAGTCGACACCGAGATCGCCGCGGCCCTCCAACGCCGCGGCTCCTGGTCGGACACACGCATGCGCGACATGATCGACCGCATCGTCTACCGCCACGACCCCGACGCCGTCAGGGAACGACGTGTGCTCGCCGAGAAGAACCGCAGCTTCTGGATCGACGCGGGACCCGACGGCATGGCCTACCTGGGCGCAACCATGACAGCCGAGAACGCCGTCGTCGTCGCCGCCGCTGTGGAGGAGTTGGCCGGGCGCGTGTGCCGCAAGGATCCTCGCAGCAAGGGCGCCCGTTCCAGCGACGCCCTCTTCGCCCTCGCCACCCGCACCTCGTACGAGTGCCAGTGCGACGACCCGGACTGCTCCGCGCCCGGATGGACCGGTGAGGACGGCCTGCTCACCTCCGTCATCGTGCACGTCGTCACCGACACCACCACCATCGCCGACTCCACCACCATGACCGGCGACACTGCCGACGGCAATCCGGGGTTCCTCGTCGGCCACGGCGTCATCTCCCCCGACCACGTCGCCGACCTCGCCGACCGCGCCGACGCCGTCATCCGCCCCGTCTCGNGACGGCAATCCGGGGTTCCTCGTCGGCCACGGCGTCATCTCCCCCGACCACGTCGCCGACCTCGCCGACCGCGCCGACGCCGTCATCCGCCCCGTCTCGACCACCAACCCCGCATCACAACCGGCCGACCCGTACCGCCCCTCCAGCGCCCTCGACACATTCGTGCGCATCCGCGACCAGTACTGCACCTGGCCCGGCTGCAACCGTGGAGTGTGGACCGGCGATCTCGACCACATCGCGGAGTACGACCACGACGATCCCGACGGCGGCGGCCAGACCACCGACGTCAACCTCGGCGGCACATGCAGGTTCCACCACAACCTGAAGACGTTCGGTGACTTCGTCGACGACCAGTACACCGACGACGACACCGGACGCATCGTCTCCACCGTCACCACACCCGAAGGCCTCGTCGTCCCGGGGCCGGCGCACAACGGATACGACATCCACCCCGGACTCGCCGACGTCACCTTCGACACGCCCGATCCACCACCGAGTCCGCCCCGCACACCCCCCAGCAGACGCCGCACACGCCTGGCGGACAAACATGCCCGCCGGAGAACCGAACGCAACCGCAACCGACGGGCCCGCGAATTCGCCGACACCGACGACCCCCCACCGTTCTGACATGCATCACGAGTGTGGACTAACCCAGAGAGTCGACGAAACCCGTCAGCTCGGACAGGAAGCGGGCAGGGTCCGCGACGAAGGGACCGTGGTCGACGCCGTCCCACCACGACGTCCGCGCGTCCGGGATCACCGACGCGGTGTGCTCCCCGGCCGAGAACTCGACGACGGTGTCCGCGGTGCCGTGCAGCACCAACGCGGGAACATCGAGTGCCGCCAGGGTGGCGTCGTGTTCGAGATCGCGGCGGAACACCGCCGATCGCACCCGCGGACGCGTCGACAGGCTGGCGCCGAACAAGGCCTGCGCCTGCTCGCCGAGCCCGTCGCCAGGGCCGGTCAGAGCCTTGCCGAAACTGCCGAGCGCGCGGATAGCGACGCGCGGGTCCTCGCTCATCGCCCCGGGGATCGCCGCCCGCATCGACGATCCGACCGCTCCGCCCGGACGGTCCGGTCCGATCGCGGTGATTGCGGAGACGAACACGACGCCGTCGACGGCCGCGGTTCCGTAGACGGAGAGGTAGTCGCACAGCACCAGTCCGCCGTACGACCACCCGGCGACGACGGCGCCCGAGCGGATGCCCTCCTGCTCGAGCACGGCATGGACGTCGCCGGCCCACAACTCGGAGCGGTCGTATCCGTCGGCGGGAGCGCCGGATGCTCCGTGTCCCCGCAGATCGACGGCGATCACCCGGTAGCGCTCCGCGAGCTCCGCCAGCAGACCGTCGCCCCAGCACGCTCCCGTCTGCGCCCACCCGTGCAGCAGGACCAACGGCCGTGCCCCGACGTTCCCCGTGATGCGGTAGACGAGGGACGTTCCGTCGCGGCCGAAGGCCTCGCGTATTGCCATGACACCAACTTATCGAGCGCTGATTGTGGGATGTCAGAAGGGCATCGTCACCAGCCTGAGCAGGGCCGACGCGTCGGTAAAGTTTCGACGTGACCGAAACACACCAGCGCTCCATCTCGCCGAAGACGGGTGAGTGGCGTGACCTCAACAGGTACTACTGGCCGTGGGCGCTCATCGCTCCGATGCTTCCCGTCATCTCGGTGGGCCTCGTCTACGCCTTGCAGTGGTGGGCACCGACCGCCTCCCAGGTGGCCTGGTGGTCCGGCGCACTGTTCCTCTACGTCGTGGTCCCGATCGCGGACCGCATCATCGTCCCGTTCGACGAGAATCCGCCCGAGGAACTCGTCGAATCCCTCGAGGCGGACTTCTGGTACCGAGGCTGCGTCTACGCGTACATCCCGATGCAGTTCGTCGGCATCGTGTTGTCGTCATATCTGCTGACTGCCGACGACCTGTCCTGGCTGGGACTCGAGAACGGTCTGTCGCTGGTCTCGAAGATCGGGCTGGCGCTGACCATCGGACTGGTGGGCGGCATCGGGATCAACACGGCACACGAGTTGGGACACAAGAAGATCGAGTGGGAACGGTGGTTGTCGCGCATCGTGCTCGCCCAGAGCTTCTACGGGCATTTCTACGTCGAGCACAACAAGGGCCACCACGTCCGCGTCGCGACGCCCGAGGATCCGGCGAGCTCGCGTCTCGGCGAGACCCTGTGGCAGTTCTACCCCCGCAGCGTTCTCGGCGGGTTCCGATCGGGCTGGGTGCTCGAGCGAGAACGCCTGCAGCGCACGAACAAGCGGACCTGGTCACCGTCGAACGAGAACCTGACCGCCTGGGCGATGAGCCTGGTGCTCTGGGGCGCACTGGTCGCCGTGTTCGGTCTCGAACTGTTGCCGTTCCTTCTTCTGCAGGCGGTGTACGGCATCTCGCTGCTCGAAGCCGTGAACTACCTCGAGCACTACGGTTTGCTTCGACGCACCAAGGACAACGGCCGCTACGAGCGCTGCACACCCGAGCACAGTTGGAACAGCGACTACGCGGTGTCCGACATCTTCCTCTACCACCTCCAGCGCCACAGCGACCATCACGCGAACCCGACCCGTCGCTACCAGATCCTGCGCAGCATGCCCGAATCTCCGCAGCTCCCTGCGGGTTACGCGCCCCTGATCCTCGTGTCGTACTTCCCGTTCCTGTGGCGGGCGCTGATGGACAAGCGCGTGGTCGCGCACTACGACGGCGACGTCACCCGTGCCAACATCGCGCCCGCCAAGCGGGAGAAGTACCTCGCGAAGTACCCCGTACCGACGCAGTAGCTACTTCTTCGGGCGCCGACTACCGCCGTGCCAGTCCTGCTGCACGCCCGCCTCGTCGTCCGACACGCCGAGGGCTCGCAGCTGGGGCAGCTCCCGCAGACTTCGCTTCAGCTCCGCGAACCCGGGGAACCGTGCCAGTCCCACGACGTGGTCCCACAGCTCGGCCGCCTCGGCGTCCGACGGGAGCCGGCTGATGACCGGGCCGAAGAACGCCACGCCCTCGGGCGGCTCCACGTGGATGATCGGCGTGCCGACGTCCTTGCCCGTGAGCGACAGCGCCTCATCGGTCGACGCTTGGATCTCCTCGTCGAACGACGTGTCGTCCAGAGCCCGAGCATGATGCTCGGGCAGGCCGAGCTCGGCGAGGATCGGTGCGAGGAACTCGGCCGTTCCGCGGTGCGCGTGAGCACCGGCCTCATCGGGAACCGGCTCCGCATCGAAGATCCGGGCGCCGAACGCGGCGTACAGCGGCCCCATCGCCTCCCGGCCGTGCTCGGCCCGCACGCTCGCGGCCGCCCGGAGCAGCCGGAGTCCCGCGGTGTGTCCCGCCTCGTACTCGGGCGGGAAGTGCGCCTCGTAATCGATGTGCGCGTTGAGTTGTCGGAGGGAGATGAAGCTCCAGTCGACGGTGTAGTCCCGTTGCGCCTGGACGATGCGGACCCACTTACTGGTCATCCAGGCGAACGGGCACACCGGGTCGAAGTAGAACCGGAGATCGGGTGCTGTCATGTCCGCAGTATTCCCCGTGCGATCAGCGCTGAGCGTCGATCTTGCGCATCGTCACCACGGGATCGGCGTAGAGCGAGCCGAGCGACACCGCCGCCGCCGCATGATCCTGCACGCGCTTGCCGAAGGTCGTCACGCGCACCCGCCCCGACGTGGCCACCGAACTCGCTGCCGCGAACGCGGCTTCGACGCGCTCCATCGCCGCCGGGTACGCGGTGAACGCCTGCCCACCCACCTGCACGCTGTCCGGATTGACCACGTCGTGCACCAGCGCGAGGGCGCGGCCCAGCGCATCGGCGCGATCGTTCAGAAGTTGTTCCGCGACAGGTGAACCCGTACGCGCGGCGAGGTACACCGCGGAGATCGACCGCTCGGACTCGTCGACCAGACCACTCGCGCGCGCCGCCGCGAGCACCGATCGATCGCTCACGGTCGCCTCGAGGCATCCGGTACGGCCGCAGTCGCACACGGCCGACGAGCCGGTCGGTAGATGAGCGATCGACCCCGGGCCGCCCGCGGGGGTGTGCACCCGACCGTCGATGGTCAGCGCCAACCCCGTCATCTCCCGCGCATAGAAGTACAGCGAAGTGCCCGTGTGATCTTTGTCCGCCGTCTCCGGTGCGAGCAACAGCTCCGACGCCGCCATCGCCTCGACGTGCGGCGCCACGGCCACCACTGCGCCGAGCCGCTCCCCCAGAACAGCACCCACCGGGGCATCGGACCAGGCGAGGCGGGGGTGATCGACAGTGCCCTTCTGCGCGTTCACACGGCCACCGATGGCCACGCCGACGAAGAGGATGCGACGTCGGTGCCACCGCGCGGCGAAGGCCGCGGCGCTCTCCGCGATGGATCGCAGTGCGCCGGAATGGCCGCCGGTCGGGGTGGGGATCTCCACTCCGCCGAGGACGGTCCCGCGGAGATCGACGGCGACGATGCGGGTCGTCGTGGCGCCGATGTGGACGCCCAGAGTGCACTGCCCCTCGTGGTCGACCTCGACGGGTACACGGGGGCGTCCCACGGCGCCGGACGTCGACAGGTCCGCGCGTTCGCGGAGCAGTCCTGCCGAGATCAGGGCGCTGACATGACGATTGACGGTCGCGGTACTGATGCCGGTGGCGCCCACGATGACGTCGCGCGAGACCGGCCCGCGCTGGACGACGGCGCGGAACACGACGGCGGCGGGAGTGTCACTGACACGAAGTTCGGGAGCGACGACGCGAGCGAAGCGTGCGCGGCCGGTTCTGGTGTGCGGGGGCCGGCCGAGCGGGGAGCGAGCCGGGGTGGAGGCAGCGAATGTCGAGACAGACATGAAGGTTCCTCGGAACTGAAGTGACGGGGTGAGCCGGAGGCGAGAATGCCGAGGCCGGTCGTACCCGTGCGATGAACCGAAGGATCAGTTCACCGAGCGACGCGCGATCAGTCTCGGACGAGTCCGCGTCGACAACAGAGTTCGCGAGCGAGAGGCAGGCGGGAACCGAGAGCAGCGGTCACATAGGTGACCCGCGGCGCGGTCTTCCTCGCTGGTGCCATGACCGAAAAGTAGCACTGATGCCGCCGCGCTGCAGAATCGCCTGTTTCGCTCGAGGTGATTCGAAGGGTCGACACCCTGCACGGATAGGACCACAGTGAGCCCATGAAGACCGTGAAACTGGGCGCGAACATCGGCGCACGTATCGACGATGTGCGCCTCGGCGGAGATCTGCCGCCGCACGTGGTGGCCGACATCAACGACGCACTTCTCGAGCACGAGGTCGTGTTCTTCCGAGGACAGCACCACGTCGACGAGAAGGTCCAGTACGCGTTCGCGGAGCGCCTCGGTATCCCCACGACACCGCACCCCACGGTGCGCTCGCGCGGAACCCGCACGCTCGCCATCGATTCCACGTACGACAAAGCGGACAGCTGGCACACCGACGTCACGTTCGTCGACCGCATCCCGAAGGCGTCGATCCTGCGCGCAGTGACCCTGCCCGCCTACGGCGGCACCACGACGTGGGCGTCGACGACCGCTGCGTACGAACAGTTGCCGCCGGCGATCGCGGCGCTCGCCGACTCTCTGTGGGCCGTGCACACCAACGTCTACGACTACGCGGCCGTCGCGGCCGAGAAGTCCGTGTCGTCGTCCGCCCAGCGGTACCGCGAGGAGTTCCGCAGCGAGTACTTCGAGACGGAACACCCCGTCGTTCGCGTCCACCCGGAGACGGGCAAGCGCTCGATCGTGTTGGGCCACTTCGCCAAATCCTTCACCGGCCTGTCCTCGAAGGAGTTCCGCGCGATCTTCGAGCTGCTCCAGGACCGGGTGACGCGCCTCGAGAACACCATCCGGTGGTCGTGGGAGCCCGGCGACATCGCCATCTGGGACAACCGGTCCACTCAGCACTACGCCGTCTCCGACTACGACGACCAGTACCGCCGCCTCGAACGCATCACCCTCGCCGGTGACGTCCCGGTGAGCGTGCACGGCGAGTACTCCCGCGTCGTCGCCGGGGATGCGTCCGGGTACAGCGCGATCGCGAGCTGACACACCGGCGTCCTAGGCTTGTGCTCATGACTCAGTCACCTCAGCGCACCGCCGTCGTCACCGGAGCGAGTTCGGGAATCGGGGAAGCGACCGCCCGCAGACTGGCCGCCGACGGATTCCATGTCGTCGTCGGCGCACGCCGGGTGGACCGGCTCGAGGCGCTGGCCGAGGAGATCGGCGGTACGGCGCTGGCTCTCGACGTCACCGACGAGGATTCCGTCGCCGCGTTCACCGCGGTCGTCCCGCGCGTGGACATCCTGGTGAACAACGCCGGCGGCGCCAAGGGCCTGGCCCCCGTTCTCGAGGCCGACCTCGAGGACTGGCGCTGGATGTGGGAGACCAATGTCCTGGGCACGCTGCGGATGACGAAGGCGCTGCTGCCCAAACTGATCGAGTCCGGTGACGGCCTCATCGTCACGATCACCTCGATCGCGGCCTTCGAGACCTACGACAACGGCTCCGGCTACACCTCGGCGAAGCACGCGCAGGGCGTTCTGCACCGGACGCTGCGCGGCGAACTGCTGGGCACGCCCGTCCGCCTGACGGAGATCGCACCGGGCGCCGTGGAGACCGAGTTCTCCCTCGTGCGTTTCGACGGTGACGCGGACAAGGCCGCGAAGGTCTACGAGGGTATCGACCCGCTGGTGGCCTCGGACATCGCCGACGTGATCGCCTTCGCGGCGTCGCGTCCCCCGCACGTCAACCTCGACACCATCGTCATGCGCCCGCGCGACCAGGCTCCGGGCGGGCGTTTCAGCCGCCGCTGAGACCGATCGGTCAGGCGGCCAGGGCGCTCATCGACTGCCACGTGGACCAGTCCACAGCCCAGTCGTAGATGTCGCCGTCGGCCGCCGACAGGTCGATGCGCGTGCCCGTGACCTCGACCGGATCGCCGTAGACGGCCATCTGGAAGTACGTCTGGGCGTCCTCGGTGGAGAGGTTGATGCAGCCGTTGGTGACGTTCGACGATCCCTGGACGCCGGTGGTCAGCGGGTTCGCGTGGATGAACTCGCCGTTGTTGGAGATGCGGGTGGCCCACCGTTCACGCACGTTCTCGTAGAACGGCGGGTTCGACATCAGGAAGTCCTCGTACTTCTCCGACACCACGTGGATGCCGCTGCGCGTGACGTTGCGGTCCTCGTTGCCCTCGCCGTAGCTGACGGGGATGTCCATGACGGTCACGCCGTCGCGGACCACCTGCATGCGGTGACTGGTCGCGTCGGCGATGACCACCTGGCTGCGACCGATGGTGAAGTCGATACTCACGTCGGAGTCGCCGTACGCGCCGCCGCCGTAGTTCACGCCGTACAACTTCGCCGACACCTGCACGGACGTGCCGGGTGCCCAGTAGTTCTGCGGACGCCAGTGCACCCGCGACCCGCCGTCGTCGGGCAACCACGCCCAGGATCCGACGGTGGGCGGGTTCGTCGTGATGGTCAACGCCTTCTCGACGGCCTTCTTGTCGACGATCGCATCGTCGAACTTCAGGATGATCGGCGCCGCGACGCCCACTTCCTGCCCGTCACCGATGTTCGTGGAGACCGAGGTGATGGACGCCGGGGCGAC
Source organism: Rhodococcus sp. Leaf247 (assembly GCF_001426185.1). Taxonomy (GTDB): domain Bacteria; phylum Actinomycetota; class Actinomycetes; order Mycobacteriales; family Mycobacteriaceae; genus Rhodococcoides. The sequence goes on from NZ_LMRP01000002.1 coordinate 679,887, forward strand.
GGTTCCGACGGTGCCCTCGACGGGGACCGTCTTGCCGTCGCTCCCCACGGCGGTGCCGGTCCAGGTGTAGACGGCGTCGTACCCCAGCGGTTCGGTGACGGTGAAGGTGGTCTTCGCGGGATCCAGGCTTCCGGCGACCGTCCGGCCGTCGGCCGTGGTCAGCGCTACCTGCTGGAAGGTCCCGTCGGCGACGGTCACCGAGATCGGCGTCGAGGGCGACACGTCGGTGGAGCCGGCCGCGGGTGTGTAGGTCACCGCGGCGACGGGCGCGGCCTCGGTGGTCGGCGCTGCGGCCGACCCCCCGGAACCGGAGCCGGTCGAGCATCCCGCCACCAGCGCCACCACGAGTGCCAGCACCGCGAGAACGGCCGCGATCGGTGTCTTCCCCTGCATCTTCACGCGCACAACGGTACCTGTGGAAACAGACTCGTCAGTCGAGCGAGCAGTTCACCAGTCGACACTCGGGGGTCAGGGTGATCCCGTACTTCTGCAACACACCGGCCTTGACGTGCGACGCGAGCGCGAGAACATCCGCCGCCGTGGCGCCGCCCCGATTGGTGACGGCCAGGACGTGGCGGGTGGACAGCGTGACGCGCCCGGTGCCGAAGTCCGCGCCGTAGCCGCGGGAGAAGCCGGCATGTTCGATGAGCCAGGCGGCGCTGAGTTTGATGCCCTTGGGGTCCGTGAACTGCGGTGATCCGAGCGCTTCGGGCGGAACGACCTCGACGATCGGATTCAGGAAGAACGATCCGACACTCCACGAGTCGTGCTCCGCCTCGTTCCACACCATGCCGCGATCGGTGCGCAGGGCGATGACGGCGTCGCGGACCTCCCGAGCGGACACCGTGTCGCCGATCCGGACACCGAGCCGCTCGGCGAGAGCGGCGTAGCGCACGGGGGCCGACTCGTCGCTGCGCTGAAGGTCGAACGTGACGTTCACCACGACGTAGCGGTCGGTGTACTTGAACGCCGAGGACCGGTGCGATCCGAACCCGCAGCGGGCGTTGTCCCACACCTCCACCTCGCCGGTCTCCCGGTCGAGAACGGTGACCGATTCGAGGCAGTCCGAGGTGGACGCCCCGTAGGCACCGACGTTCTGCACGGGCGTGCCGCCCACGCTGCCCGGGATCCCGGAGAGGGCCTCGACACCGGCGAGGCCGTGGTCGAGTGCGGTCCGCACGAGCAGGTCCCACTCGACTCCCGCATCGGCGTGGATGCGGGTGCCGTCGACGCGCAACTCGGAGGTGGCGATGTGGACGACGACACCGTCGAAGCCGTCGTCGCCGACGAGCAGGTTGGACCCGCCGCTGATCACCAGAAGGGGCCGACCGTCGGCATCCGCGCTGCGCACGGCGTCGACGAGCTGCTCCGACGTGGTCGCGTCGACGAACGTGCCGACGGGACCACCCACGCGGATGGTGGTGAGATCGGCGAAGGTCGTGCGCGCGGGATCGCCGCTGCGAACGAGGTCCGCGGACAGGTGAGGACTGCTGGTCACGAGGGTGAACGGTACCTGGCCGGTCGGGGTGGCAGGCACCCGCGCGAGCGCGCCTACCATGGAGGGTGAACGGACTAGGTCTTTCGGAAGGATTCACGTGCAGGTCACCAGCGTCGGACACGCCGGATTCCACATTCGGACAACAGCGGGATCCATTCTGTGCGACCCGTGGGTCAATCCGGCGTACTTCACGTCGTGGTTCCCGTTCCCGGACAACTCCCAGCTGGACTGGGACGACCTGGGCAACTGCGACTACCTGTACGTCTCGCATCTGCACAAGGACCACTTCGATCCGAAGCACCTGGCGAAGCACGTCAACAAGGACGCCGTGGTGCTGCTGCCGGACTACCCGGTGCCGGATCTGCGCACGGAGCTCGAGAAGCTCGGCTTCACCAAGTTCTTCGAGACGACCGACTCGGTCAAGCACACGGTGTCCGGCCCGAAGGGCGACCTCGACGTGATGATCGTCGCACTGCGCGCCCCCGCCGACGGCCCCATCGGGGACTCCGGCCTCGTCGTCAGCGACGGGGAGACCACCGCGTTCAACATGAACGACGCCCGGCCCGTGGACCTCGACATGATGACCGAGGCCTTCGGCCACATCGACGTCCATATGCTGCAGTACTCCGGCGCCATCTGGTACCCGATGGTCTACGACATGCCGCAGCGCGCCAAGGATGCCTTCGGCACCCAGAAGCGGCAGCGTCAGATGGACCGGTGTCGGCAGTACATCGAGCAGGTCGGCGCGACGTGGGTCATCCCGTCCGCCGGTCCACCGTGCTTCCTCGACGACGAGTTGCGCTCGCTGAACGACGTCTACGGCGATCCGGCGAACATCTTCCCCGACCAGATGGTGTTCCTCGACCAGATGCGCCGCCACGGCCACGACAAGGGCCTGCTGATGATGCCGGGAACCACGGCGGACTTTGCCGGTTCCGACCTGAACGAGCTGGCGCACCCACTGCCCACCGACGAGGTGGAGGCCATCTTCACCACCGGCAAGGCCGACTACATCGAGGCGTACGCGCAGCGTCAGGCCGACGTCATCGCGGCCGAGAAGGCGTCGTGGGCGACCGCAGCCGGTGAGCCACTGCTGGGACCGCTGCGCGCGCTGTTCGAGCCGATCATGGCGCAGACCGACCAGATCTCCGACGGCATCGGCTACCCGGTGGAGCTCAATCTGCAGGGCGCCGACAGAGTGGTGCTCGATTTCCCGAAACGCATCGTGCGCGAACCGATCCAGGACGAGAAGTTCCGCTACACATTCGAGATCCCGGCCGAGCTGGTCCGCACGGTGCTGCGGGACGGCGAGTCCGACTGGGTCAACTCGATCTTCTTGTCGACGCGATTCCGCGCGAAGCGGGTCGGTGGCTATAACGAGTTCCTGTACACGTTCTTCAAGTGCCTCACCGACGAGCGCATCGCTTACGCGGACGGTTGGTTCGCCGAGGCGCACGACGACACGGCGACCATCGTCAAGGACGGCTGGGAGATCCAGCGCCGGTGCCCGCACCTGAAGGCGGATCTGTCGAAGTTCGGTGTCATCGAGGGGAACACGCTGACGTGCAACCTGCACGGCTGGGACTGGAACCTCGAGACGGGCAAGTGCCTGACCTCGAAGGGTCACCCGCTGCGATCCGAGCGCGCCGCGCAGAGTTAATCTCAGTCCATGCCACGCAGGTTCGATCACACGGTCCCGTCCTCCCTCTCCGCCGCGACGGTGCACGCCGCGCTCACGTCGGAGAAGTACTGGGCGGATCGCCTCGAGGCCGTGGGCGGCCCCAAGGCCGTGCTGAACGATGTCACCGTCTCCGGCGACACGGCCGACACCCGCACCGTGTCCGTATCGATGACGCAGGCCATCGCCGAGGAGCTGCTGCCGGGCGCGATCACGTCCATCCGCCCCGGTGACCTGGTCATCCACCGCACCGAGTCGTGGGGTTCACTGGACGCCCAGGGTGCCTCGGGCACGTTCGAGGCCAAGGTCGAGGGCGCTCCCGCCTCGATCACCGGAACTCTCGCGCTGCGGTCGAAGGGTGCCGGATCCGCGCTCACCGCGACGGGTCAGGCCGAGGTCAAGGTGCCCATCTTCGGCGGGAAGATCGAGCAGGCCGTCATCGAGCAGGTCCTCGCCCTCATCGACGCCGAACAGGATTTCACCGACACCTGGGCGCCGGAGCACCTCTGACTCACCGGTAACCTCATCGACCATGGCACGTCGCATGAACTACTCGGCTCGACTCCCGTTCACGACGGAACAGGTGTACGCAGCGTTGACGACCCGGGACTACTGGGACGCGATCATCGTCGAACTGCGCAAACTGTCCGAGAACGAGCTGACGAAGTTCGAGGTCACCGCCGACGGCGTCGACGTCGTCATGCGCCACATCATCCCTCGCAACACGCTTCCCGACGTGGCGCAGGCCGTGATGAAGAAGGACATGGTCATCACCCGCAACATCCACCACGACGCGTACTCGGAGACGACGGCCGGCAAGTACGACGCGTCCATCCCCGCCGGTCCCGGCAGCCTCACCGGCACGACGTCGCTCTTCGCGACCGAGACCGGCTCCACGCTGCGCACCACGTCCGAGGCGAAGGTCTACATCCCGTTCATCGGCGGCAAGCTCGAACAGCTGATGTTGGTCAACCTCGTCGATCTGTGGCGCGGCGAGGGCGACGTCACGCACGAATGGCTGACGAAGAACGCCTGATCCCCCCTCTGCGCTTCCGGACCGTCTGCTCATGGCCTTCGAGGGTGTCGTCACCCGCGGCACGACGAACATCAACCGGTTGCGTCGCAGTGATCGCAGGCTGGTGCACGATCCGGCGATCCGGTCGCTGCTGACCTCCTCGTCGGCGCCGCTGGTCGTCGACCTGGGGTACGGGGCGTCCCCGGTGACGACGCTGGAGTTGGCCTCTCGACTGAGGACCGTCCGCGCCGACGTCGCCGTCGTCGGACTCGAGATCGACCCGGGGCGAGTGGTCCCCGATCAGGACGGCGTGATCTTCCGACGCGGCGGTTTCGAACTGGCCGGGCTGCGGCCCCACCTGGTGCGCGCGTTCAACGTGTTGCGTCAGTACCCCGAGGAGGCTGTACCGGGGGCGTGGTCCCGCATCACGTCCTCGCTCGCCGACGGAGGTCTGCTGATCGACGGGACGTGCGACGAACTCGGGCGACGCGCGACATGGGTGACCGTGGCCGCGCAGGGACCGGTGTCCCTGACCATCGCCTGGGATCCGTTCACGGTGGACCGTCCGTCGGACATCGCCGAGCGCCTCCCCAAGGCCCTCATCCATCGCAACGTTCCCGGCGAGCGCATCCACGACGTGCTGCGCGCCGCCGACCGTGCGTGGGACGTCGCCGCTCCCCTGGCGCCGTTCGGCCCGCGGGTGCGGTGGCGCGCGGCGGCGACAGCGCTTGCTGCACAGGGACTTCCGATCACGGTCCCGCGACGTCGGATGCGGGACAACGTGCTCCAGCTGCCGTGGGAGGCGGTCGCACCGGCGTGACCCCGAGGACACCGAGCAGCGCCGCCGCTTTCAGGTGCATCTCGCGGAGTTCGTCCTCGGGGTCCGACAACGCGACGATCGCGCCGCCGGTACCGACGCTCGCCGTACCGCCCGACAGCACGATCGTTCGGATGACAATGGAGAGGTCGGCAGCGCCCGACAGCGAGAACCAGCCCAGCGCACCGGAATACACGCCGCGCGCACCGTTCTCGAGACGGTCGATGATCTCCGTCGTCCGACGCTTCGGCGCGCCGGTCATGGAGCCACCCGGAAACGCCGAGCGCACACAGTCGACGGCGGTCGCTCCCGCCCGCAGGTGCCCCACGACCGTGGACACCAACTGGTGCACATGAGTGTGGGTCTCCACGTCGAACAACACGGGCACCCGGACCGACCCGGAGTCGCACACTCTGTTCAGATCGTTGCGCACCAGATCGACGATCATGATGTTCTCGGCGCGGTCCTTCTCGCTGGACCGCAGATCGTCCCGCGCCGCGACGTCCTCGTCCGGGGTACGTCCGCGGGCGCGAGTGCCCTTGATGGGCTTGGACTCCACGTCTCCCGACGCGGTGATCCGCAGGAACCGCTCCGGTGACGCACTGAGCACCGCGACGCCGGGAAAGGACAGGAACGCCGCGTAGGGAGCGGGGCTGACGCGTCGTAACGCGGTGTAGAGGTCCGCCGGATCGCCCGTGTACGGCACGGTGAATTCGTTGGTCAGGCAGATCTCGTAACTCTCCCCCTGCGTGATCAGATCCAGGCATTCCGCGACGGCCCCGCGGTAGGCGTCGTCGTCGTGCCGCGGGCGCACCTCGGCGGGCGGAGGACCGAACGCAGGGCGTGCCGCAACCACCGGTTCCCACGGCGTCATCGCTGCGAGGGCGGACCCCGTCGACTCCAGCCAGGCCACCGCGGCGGAGGGACTGCCGCCGAACTCCGAAAGCGTCAGCAGATATGTGCAGCGGTCACGATGATCGAGTGCGACGAGACGGTCGGCGAAGATCATCTGCACGTCCGGCGTCCGCGCCGCATGGACGGCGCCTCCGGACGTCTCCGCTGCCAGCTCGTAGCCGAGGTACCCGACGTAGCCGAGCGTGAACTCGAACGGCACCTCCGGTACGCGGGACAGGGTGCGCAGACCCAGCTGCTCGTCCAGGTACTCGAGGAAGGTCGGCACCACGGTCACGCTCTCACCCTGTGCACCGCGCACCGTGACCGTCGACGTCGCGACGTCGTACCCCAGGTGCTCGGCGAGCGGGCCGTCACCCGGGCCGAGGAACGAGAAGCGGACGCCCCCCGTGATGTCGGCGCTCGAGTCCAACCAGAACGACGTCGCACCACCCAGGAGTCGGGACACCTCGGCCGGGTCGGGGAGGCTGTCGATCCGCCGGACGTGTGCCTCGTACCGTGCGGGCCGGATGGACGGCGGGTCGGGTGCGGGCGCCACCCGTGTCGACGGCGGTACCAGTCTCAGGAAGTTCGCGATCAGCTGCAGCCCACCCTCCGTGCCGATCGACTCGGGGTGGAACTGAACGCCCCTGATCGGCAAGGTGCGGTGACGCATGGCCATGACGACTCCGTCGTCGCTGCGTGCGGTCACCTCGAGAACGTCGGGCACCCGCGTGACGGCCAACGAGTGATAGCGGACGACTCGGAGCGGCGACGGCAGCCCGGCGAACAGATCCGTTCCGTCGTGGATCACATCGGACAGACGACCGTGCATCGGTGTCGGCGCCAGGTCGACTGTGCCGGAGAAACATTCGGCGATACCCTGATGCCCCAGGCACACGCCGAGCACGGGCAGGCCGCTCCGGAGGATCGCCTCGCGACCCAGGCTGAAGTCCGCGTCACGGCTCGGACGACCGGGGCCCGGCGAGACCACCACCGCGTCCACATCGGACCACGGAACCGAGTCGTACTCGGCATCACCCATCACGACGATCGGCGGAACCGACGACACCTCCTCGATGTACTGCGCGAGGTTGTAGGTGAAGGAGTCGTAGTTGTCGATCAGGAGGGTCCGCGTCACCGGGCCCATCATCTCAGCGCAGGGCCATCTCCACGCGCTCGGCCACACGGTCACCGCACTCGACCGCCTGCTCGAACAACTCGTCCACCGTCAGGCGACCGAGCATCAGCCCGTCACCGACCACCTCGTCGAGCGTGAACTGCGAGATTCCTCCGGCCGCGAGATCGAGCACGGTGCGGGTGGGCGTCGTCAGGCGGAAGGTGCCCGTGAACTCGATGTCGGCGCCGACGAGCCGGCCACGGTGGACGGCGAGGCGTCGATCGTGCGCGCGGGCCGTTCCGCTGACCCGGATGTGGACGAACTGAGGGTGGAGCGACCCGAGCCCGTGCAGTTCCGCAGCACTCTGGTGCGAGACGACGGCGGTCGGTCCGAGCCACGCGCACCACTTCGAGTACTCCTCGAGGTCGTGGTGCGGCCACTCGGTCAGACGCAGCAGGTCCGTCTCCACGCGAGTCCACGAGCCGTCGTCGACGTGCGCTCCGATGTCGGTGGGCGTGTACCCGGCATCCATCGCCTGGGCCGAGGTGAAGAACCCGTCCTGCTCGGTGACGAGTCCGTCCAAGCGCTCCACGACATCGTCACCGGCCATGACGTGAGACTACTCGGATGTGTCATCTGTCACAGTCTTTTCGCGGAGGCTCGTCACCCGGATGCCTCGTTCACAGAGATGCCTCAGACACCTGCTGAACAATGTCCCTCATGAGCCAATCCACTGCACCCCGGCGGCGCTCCCGAGTGCCCCTCATCGCGATCTCCGTGGTCGTCGTGCTGATCGTCGCGCTCGTCGGCGGCGAGCTGTACGCCCGCAACCGCGTCGAGAACTGCCTCACCACGCAGTTCGAGAGCGAGCTCGGCTCGCAGATCGACGTCGGGCTCGGACTGCAGCCCGTGCTGTTCTCGCTGGCCACGAAGAAGTTCTCGTCCGTCGACATCTCCAGCGACGACACGAAGTTCGGGCCGGCGCAGGACATGCAGGTCCAGGCCACCATCGACGACGTCGACCTCACGGGCAGCGACACCTCGTCCGGGCAGATCGGCAGCAGCTCGGCGGACGTCACCTGGTCCACCGAGGGCATCCTCGCGACCCTCCAGGCCCAGGGCGTCGGCGGCATCGTCTCCGGTGTCACCAGCGACCCGGGGGCGGGCACGCTGAACTTCGGCATCGTCGGCGGGCTCGCCCAGTTGACGGTGAAGCCTGTCGTCCAGGGCGACGCCATCGTCGTGGAGACGGTCGACGCGTCGATCCTCGGCATCGGCATCCCGACGGACCTGGCGGACAGCGTCGTCAAGATCCTCACGGACAGCCTGCAGGCCTACCCGCTGGGAATGACTCCCGACGCGCTCGAGGTCACCGACACGGGCATCCACATGACGCTCAGCGGCGGTCAGTACACGATCCCCGTCGCGCAGGACTCCTCGCAGCAGATCAGCTGCTGATCAGGCCGGGAACCCGTCCAGCACCGCGCGGGTTCCCGACAGTCCCAGCCGTGTCGCACCGGCCTCGATCAGCGCTCGGGCGGTGTCCGCGTCGCGGATGCCGCCCGATGCCTTGATGCCGAGCCGCCCACCCACGGCCGACGCCATCAGAGCGATCGCCTCGACCGACGCACCGCCGGCGGGGTGGAAACCGGTGGAGGTCTTGACGAAGTTCGCGCCACCGCGCTCGGCCGCGTAGCAGCACTCCGTCACGGCGCGTTCTCCCTGCGCGGACGCCAGCAGGGCGGCGGACTCGATGATCACCTTGAGAACGGCGTTGTCCCCCATCGCTTCCCGGACGGTGATGATGTCGGACAGCACGGCATTGAAGTCGCCCGCAGTCGCCGCGCCGACATCGATGACCATGTCGATCTCGGTGGCCCCGTGCTGGACGGCCAGGCGCGCTTCGGATCCCTTGATCAGCGAATGATGCTTTCCGGACGGGAAACCCGCCACCGCGGCGACGACCAGGTCGCCGGTGTCGCGCACCGGAAGCATCGACGGTGAGACGCACACCGCGAGCACTCCCAGATCCTTCGCCTCGTCGATGAGCGCCCGCACGTCGGCGAGCGTCGCTTCGGGCTTGAGCAGCGTGTGATCGACCATGCGGGCGACGTCACCGCGGGTGAGGGTAGTCATGACGTCCAGCCTGTCACGGGTGAGAGAATGGGTTCCATGCCGTCCGAATCTCGCCGCTTCGTTCTCACTCTCGGATGTCCCGATCGCACGGGTATCGTCGCGCGGATCTCGACCTTCCTCGCCGATCTCGGTGGGTCGATCGTCGAGGCCGCATACCACGCCGATGCGGACAGCGGCTGGTTCTTCACACGCCAGGCAGTCGCGGCGTCGTCGATCGACATCGGGGTGGACGAGCTCCGGGCGCGTTTCGCCTCCGTGGCAGACGAGATCGGCCCCGAGACCGAGTGGTCGCTGAGCGACTCGGGTGAGCGCAAGCGCGTCGTGCTGTTGGTGAGCAAGGAGGGGCACTGCCTGCACGACCTGCTGGGTCGCGCCGCCGGCGGTGAGCTGCCCGCGACCATCGACGCCGTGATCGGCAACCACCCCGACCTCGAATCCGTCACGCGCGCACACGGTGTGCAGTTCCACCACGTCCCGTTCCCCAAGGATCCGGCGGAGCGTGGACCGTCCTTCGACACTCTGCGCGACCTCGTGGACGGCTACTCACCCGACGCGGTGGTGCTGGCCCGCTTCATGCAGGTACTCCCGGAGTCGTTGTGCGAGCACTGGTCCGGCCGCGCGATCAACATCCACCACAGCTTCCTGCCGTCGTTCGTCGGCGCCCGCCCGTATCACCAGGCGTTCGCACGCGGCGTCAAGCTGATCGGTGCCACCTGCCACCTGGTGACGGCCGAACTCGACGCCGGACCCATCATCGAGCAGGACGTCATCCGCATCGACCACTCGGATGCGGTGGCGGACATGGTTCGTCAGGGCCGCGACATCGAGAAGATGGTTCTCGCGCGCGGACTGCGGTGGCACCTCGAGGACCGCGTCCTCGTCCACGGCCGCAAGACCGTCGTCTTCAGCTGAGTCGGGCTCCGGTCAGGCCGGGAGTTCCGCCAGTCGAACGAGTTCGGCGTCGAACTCGGCGATGGCCTCGACCGAACTCATGTGACCCACACCGGGCAGTTCGATCAGGCGCCCGGACGTGTCGCCATTCAGCACGCCGGCGCGGGACAGCTGCTCGGCGAGGCTTCGGGCGTGCACCGGCGGGGTCAATCTGTCGACGGTTCCCACGATGACGGACGTCGGCACGTCGATGTTGTGCAAGGCGTCGCGGATGTCGAGGGTGGACAACGCCGAACCCCACATCCCGCGGGTCCGAGGTGCACAGTCCCGGACGATGCGCTCGCAGAACGCCACCTGTGCGCGCGTCGACGCCGAACCCATGGTCACGTACTTCAGGGCGCGCGCGGACAGCGGGCTGGACGGAATGGGCAGGACCGATCCCATGACGGACGACGCGACCCGTGCGGGCACCTGCGCCACACCGGGCGGGAGCGGGATCACCGTCGTCTCACGGACCAGACTGTCGGTCGCGGTGTTGGCCAGCAGAATCGCTTTCACGTAGCGACGCACCTGCTCGGGATACTCTCCCGCCCAGGCCATCACGGACATGCCGCCCATGCTGTGTCCGGCCAGGACTGCCGGTCGGTCGGTGCTCACCGTCGCGTCGAGCACTGCGGCGAGGTCGTCTCCCAGGACGTCCGGACCGAGCGGCCGCGTACCGACGTCGCTCGCCCCGTGACCCCGCTGGTCGTACACGACCACCCGGTAGGTGCCGGCCAGGTCGTTGATCTGCGGCGTCCAGTAATCGGCGGAGCAGGTCCATCCGTGGCTCAGCACGATGGGATCGGCGTCGGGGTCCCCGTACTCACGGACGTGCAGTCGTGCGCCGTCCTCGGCGACGACGGTGCGCACCCGCGGTTCCAGATCGGGTCGACGCAGAAGCACGTCCGCATCGCCCAGTCGGGTGGACGGCGGTGCGCTTCGGCGGCGGGACACCACAGCTCCCGCCACACCTGCTACCGCGGCGCCGGCGACGGCGGTGGCCAACAACGTGCGTCGATCGGTCATGCGTCTCCTCGGGTGTCGTCGTCGGACCCGGGCGAGTCCGACGGTGTCGCGCCGTTGAGCGCGGTCTCCATGGCGTGCACGATCTCGGCATCCATGGCTTCGGTGAACAGAGCTTGCACGGCCTGGGCCGCCAGAGGACGAAGGGTGGTGATGAGGTCGGCCATCGCGGAGAGTTCGCTCGGCTCGAGCAGGAACGGATCGGCGCCGCCCGGAACGAAGCGGTCGACGACCAGACGGACGAACTGCTTCGACACGCTGGTCAGATCCGAGTGCACACGTTCGGTGCGGTCGAGGATGTCCGTCAACGCCAGTCCGGCGTCGAACAGCACCTTCGCGGCGCGGACGAGCGCCGGATTCGCGACGCGGAACCCGTCGCCCTCCGCCGTGAACACGTCCAACTTCTGGGCGCGTCCGAGTTCGACGTCCGTGATGCGACCGTCGAACATGGCGTCGATGTCGCTGCGGGACAGATAGACCGATCTGTCGACGGTGGCGGCGCCGTCCGGGTCCTCGGTGCCCAGCACATCCTCCACACGCAGTCCGTACTGCGCCGCGGTCAGGAGTTCGCTGATGGTGACGAAGGTGTAGCCCCGGTCGAGCATCCGAGAGATCATCTGCAACCGCGCGAGGTGCGATTCGTCGTACCAGCCGGTGCGCCCGACCTTGCGGGGCGGAGGCAGCAACCCGCGGTCCTGATAGACGCGCACATTGCGGACGCTCACGCCGGCTTCCCGGGCCAGGTCGTCGATGCGGTACTCCGTCACAGGCACCCTCAGACGATAGGCGTCGACCTCGGCTGCAGCGACGACACCCTCACTTATCTATTGATTGTCGATAGATAATCGGCGATACTCGATCCATGATCACCGAAGGCCGCGTCATCGCGGCATCCAAGGCCGCACTCGCCTGCCTCTTCGCCCTCCTCGTGCTCCTGCAGGTCATGTCGCTGCCCGGACAGTTCGCCCACATGGCCCGCGAGAGTCCGGACGCGGCCTACCTCCGGTGGCCCCTGACGGCGGTGTCGATCTTCTGGGTGGTGTGCATCCAGGTCGTCGTCGTCTCGACATGGAAGCTGCTGACGCTGGTGCGACGCGACCGCATCTTCACCGATGCGTCGTTCGTCTGGGTCGACGCGATCGTCCGCTCCATCGCCGCGGCGGGCGCCGTTCTCGCCGTGGTCTTCCTCGTCGTCGGATTCACGGCGGACGATCCCGGCCTGCCGCTCCTGCTGTTCCTGTTCTGCATGATCATCGGCGTCGCTGCACTTCTCATGGTGGTGATGCGCGCGCTGTTGCGCCAGGCGACGCCGCTGCGTACCGACATGGACGCGGTCATCTGATGCCGATCGTCGTGCGCATCGACGTCGAGCTGGCCAAGCGGAAGATGAGCGTCGGCGACTTCGCCGACCGCGTCGGACTGACGCCGGCCAACGTGGCGGTGTTGAAGAACGGGCGAGCGAAAGCGGTCCGATTCAGCACGCTCGAGACCATGTGCCGGGTGCTGGGATGCCAACCCGGTGACCTGCTCGAATGGGTCGACGAACCAGAGTGAGCACGGGCTGGATACGGGTGGCCTAACTTCTCCGTACGGCCGAGCGAACAAAAACGGAACGGGTGACCTACACTCACGGAATGGCAGAGCGCGTCGGCACCCGTCTACCCCCCTCGGGCAGCCTCACACCCGTGCGGCTGTTCACCCTGCTGGGCCCGGCGTTCGTCGCCGCGATCGCCTACGTCGACCCGGGTAACGTCGCCGCCAATCTCACCGCGGGTGCGCGCTACGGCTACCTGCTCGTCTGGGTCCTGGTCGCCGCCAACGCCATGGCCGTACTCATCCAGTACCTGTCGGCCAAGCTCGGTCTCGTCTCGGGCAAGTCGCTGCCGGAAATGCTCGGCGCCCGCATGCGCCCCTGGCCCCGGCGGGCGTTCTGGGTGCAGGCCGAGGCCGTGGCGATAGCGACGGACCTCGCCGAGGTCATCGGCGGCGCCATCGCCCTCAACCTGCTGTTCGGGGTCCCGCTGTTCGTCGGCGGACTCATCACCGGCGTCGTGTCCATGGGCGTGCTCGCCGTCCAGTCGCGCCGCGGGCAACGCACGTTCGAGTTCGTCGTCATGGGCATGCTGGCGATCATCACCATCGGCTTCCTTACCGGCCTGTTCTTCACCGACGTCGACGCGGGAGGCGTCGCCGGCGGCCTCGTTCCGGGCTTCGACGGATCGGGATCGGTCCTGCTGGCCGCCAGCATGCTCGGCGCGACCGTCATGCCGCACGCGATCTACCTGCACTCGGCGTTGGCGCGGGACCGTCACGGCGTCGAGAAGGATTCCGGCCGGCTCGATCGACTGCTGCGGGCGACCAAGTGGGACGTCACCTTCGCCCTGATCATCGCGGGCAGCGTCAACATCGGCATGCTGCTCCTCGCGGCCTCGGCCTTCCGCGGCGAGGAGGGAACGGACACCATCGACGGCGCCCACGCCGCCATCGAGAACAATCTGGGTCCCGGCGTGGCCGCGGTCTTCGCCGTGGGCCTGCTGGCGTCGGGCCTGGCCTCGACGTCGGTGGGGTGCGCCGCGGGTGCCGAGATCATGAAAGGTCTGCTGCACAAGCGCATTCCGATCCAGGCCCGGCGCGTGGTGACGTTGATTCCGGCACTCGTGGTGCTGGGCATCGGGGTGGATCCGACGCTGGCGCTGGTGCTCAGTCAGGTCGTCCTGAGCCTGTGCATCCCGTTCGCGCTGATACCGCTGGTGCGCATGACCTCGAGTGCGGCCGTCATGGGCACTCGCATCAACTCCCGCACGACGGTCGTCCTCGCCGTCGTGACGACGGCGCTGATCGTCGCCCTCAACGGGGCGCTGCTGTGGTTGACCGTGACAGGCCAGGGGTAGCGACTACCAGCGAGGTCCGCGCTGGATGTCGTCGACCTTCGGCCGCACGTCGACGAGGTACACGCCGATGGCGACCACGGCGATGATGCCGACGAATCCGACCACCGGGAACACCAGCAGTACCAGCAGGGCGATCGCGAGGATGGCCACCCACCCCGGCTTGTTCAGCTTGTCCGCGGCAGTGAACGCATCGGGACGCTGGCGGATGGCGTGGAACAGCGCGAAGGCGACACCCACCAGGGCGATGAGCTGCAGGATGTTCATGATCGCGCTGGTCGCGCTGTACGCCATGGGCATAGCGGTCATCCTAAACGACACCGACCCCCACGCTGGTCTCGCGTGGGGGTCGGATTTGCCGGGTTCTACTAGCTGGTGGTCTTCTTGGCCGGAGCCTTCTTGGCCGGGGTGGCCTTCTTGGCGGGCGCCGGCGTGGGAGCCGAAGCCTTGGCCGGTGCAGCCTTCTTGGCGGGCGCCTTCTTGATGGGCGAGTCCGCATTGTTGCGCGTCTTGCCCTCGACGGCACCGGCAGCGCCGGACGCCTTGTCGGATGCCTTCTGTCCCGCATCCTTGGCCTTCTGGCCCAGCTCGTCGATCTTCTCGCTCAGCTCGTCGGCTGCCTCGTCGACGTTGTCGACTGCCTCGTCCGCGCCGTCCTTGATGGCGTCGGTGGCCTCGTCGGCACCTTCCTGGACGCGGGTGGACGCTCGCCCTGCCAGTGCAGCGGCGCGCTCACCGACGGCGCGCGTCTGCGAGGCGACGGTGCCGAGGGTCTGCTCGGTCAGGTCGACGGCGTCGTTGGCGGCCGCGTTGGCGCGCTCGAGGCCCTCTTCGACGGTCGGGTTCTTGCGGATGCGCTCGACGGTCTCCTCGCCACGCTCGGCGAGTGCTGTGTAGAGATCCGATGCGACCTTCAGGTACGCCTCGGCGACCTTGCGCAGCTCTTCCGGGGTGAAACGCTCACGCAAGTCGGCGATCTCCTCGGGCAGTTCCTGGGGCAGTGCGTTCAGGCGGCCACGCAGCGTCTCGACGCTCTCGGTGACGTCTTCCTGCAGGTCCGCGAGGCGTGCACGGGCGGTGTCGACGCGGTCGTTGACGTCGGCCTGCGTGCTCTCGGCGCGGTTGCGCACCTGGGCCACCACGTCTGCCACGGCCTGGACCACGGCATCTCCGGCGCCGACGGCGGCGAACAGCGGGGTCTTGACGGTGTCGAACTTCGGGTCGGTCATGTGGTTTCTCCTGATGTCGTTTCTGGTGTGGTGCTGCGGCGGAGCGGTTCGGTGCCGGTCTCGTTCTCGCGGCGGAACGAGTAGAAGATCTCGAGGAGCACCTGCTTCTGACGCTCCGTGATGGAGTCGTCACCGAGCACCGCATCGGCGATAGGACTGTGCGGCCGCTCCTCGAGCAGGCCGGCTCGCACGTACAGGACCTCCGAGGACACGCGAAGACCCTTGGCGATCTGGCTGAGGACTTCCGCCGACGGTTTACGCAGTCCCCGCTCGATCTGGCTGAGGTAGGGATTGGAAACTCCGGCGGAGAGAGCGAGCTGTCGCAGGGACACCTGCGCGGATTCTCGCTGTGCGCGAATGAAACTCCCGATGTCCTGAGTCGCCGTACTGACGACCCGTGCGGCGAGATCTCCGGCCACCGACACCACTGTGGTGTCGTCGCCTTCCTTCTCCTGGGATGCCATTTCGTGAACTCCTCCACTGGTGAAGTGTGTGCCTCGCATTCCAGGGTAACGAAGGGTGCTAGCAATAGCAAGCACTCTGCTAGCACCCCTGCATCACACCGAGAGTCAGCCGAACAGCAGCTGCGATACGGCGTAGATCGTCAGGCCGGCGAGCGACCCGACGACGGTGCCGTTGATCCGGATGAACTGCAGATCCCGACCCACCTGGAGCTCGATCTTGTTGCTGGCCTCGTCGGCGTCCCAGCGAGCCACCGTGTCGGTGATGACCGTGGTGATCTCGTCGGTGTAGTTCTCGACGACGTACCGCACGCCGGCCATCAACCAGCCGTCCGCCTTACCGCGCATCGCGTCGTCGTCTCGCAGGCGGGCGCCGAACTTCTGGACGTTCTCGCTGATCTTGGCGCGCAGGGTGCTGTTCGGATCGTCGACGGAGTCGACGATGAGGCGTTTGGCCACTTTCCACGACGCCGCGGCGAGACCGGTGACCTCGTCGCGGCCCATGATCTCGGACTTGATCGACTCGGCCTTGGCGATGGTCTCGGGATCGTTCTGCAGATCGTGCGCGAAGTCGACGAGGAACTTGTCCGCCGCGAGCCGCAACTCGTGTTGCGGATTGGACCGCACCTTCCACGTGAACTCGACGAGCTCGCGGTGGATGCGTTCGCCGAGAAGGACATCGACGAACTTCGGCGACCAGGACGGCGAGTCGCGGGTGACGATGCGATCGATCGTCTCGAGGCTGCCCTGTGCCCACTCGTGCGCGCGCTCGGCCAACAGGTCGATCAGCGGCTTCTGACGATTGTCCTCGAGCAGCGACGTCAGTACCTTGCCGATGGGCGGACCCCACTGGGGATCACCCAGTCTCTTGACGATCGTGTTGTCGATGACCTGCTGGATGTCCTCGTCGTCGAGTACATCGAGAACACCCCGCAGGATGGTGGCCGTCTCCTCCGCGACGCGATCGGCGTGTGCGGGTTCGGCCAACCAGGTTCCGAGCCGTAGCGGGATCCTGGCGGATTCGACCTTCTGGGACACGACGTCGACGGCGAGGAAGTTCTGACCCACGAAGGACCCGAGGCTCTCGCCCAGCTGGTCCTTCTTGCGTTTGATGATGGCGGTATGCGGAATCTTCAGTCCCAGTGGGTGTCTGAACAACGCCGTGACGGCGAACCAGTCGGCGAGTGCGCCGACCATGCCCGCTTCCGAGGCGGCGCGCACGTAGCCCACCCATTCCCCGGCCCCTCGGGACTCCTGCCACCGGCAGAACAGGTACACGATGGTGGCGAACACCAGGAAGCCGGTGGCGAGGGTCTTCATCTTGCGAAGGTCGCGTCGTTTGACGTCCTCGTCGAATGTCATGAGCTGCACCGAGTCCATTGTGCCGGGTTCGGCCCCGGCACGCTCCCGCCGGCCCGCGCCCGGACGACGCGCACCCGGTGGCGGGCACTACTGTCGAACATGCGGCGTGACGTGCGTCGCGGCACACGAGTGCGCCACGAACGCACTCGGACATCGGGACGGAGAACACGCGCGTGGCGAGCAGATCGGCAGCGAGCAAGACGGACGGGGACAGCGCCGAACCGGGTGACGCCTCCGAACCCACCACACCCTCCCCCGCCGCGAAGTCCGGACCGAAGAAACAGTCCGAGTCCCGGACCGACAAGCCCGACGGCCGCAAGCGGCGCTGGCGCGAGCACAAGATCGCGCGCCGTGAAGAACTGGTCGACGGGACGCTCGCCGCGATCCGACTGCGCGGACGCAATATCGGTATGGACGAGATCGCCACCGAGATCGGCATCTCGAAGACGGTCCTCTACCGCTACTTCAACGACAAGAACGACCTCGCCAACGCGACGCTCGAGCGCTACGTGGAGACCACGTTGGCCCCGCGCATCTACGAGGCCATCAGCGTCGAGCTCGACGAGTTCAACCTGACACGCAGGGTGGTCGCCGCCTACGTCGAGACCGTGGCGGAGGACCCCGAGGTCTACCTGTACGCGATGTCGAACAGCTCGGGACCCAACCGCGACGTCGTGGCCGAGTCCGAGCGCATGATCGCGGAACTCCTCGCGACCGTTCTGGGCGAGCGCCTGCGCCGCATGCAGATGGACTCCGGCGGCTCGCTCCCGTGGTCGTACGGCATCGTCGGCGGCGTGCAGTTGGCGACGCACTGGTGGATCTCGAACCGCTCGATGTCCGCCGAGGACCTCATCGACTACCTGACGATGATGGTCTGGGGCGGCATCCACGGCGTCGCGGAGGCCGGTGGATCACCCGCGCGGTTCAACTCCGTGGACCATCCCCTGGTGGACGACAAACCAGAGGACGACACAGCGGTGGTCGACGACAAGTAGTCGGTCAGCGGTCGTACTCGTCGTCGAGCGGGACGTCGCGGTTCTGCTCGAGCACGTCGGCGTCCGACGCGTCGTTGGAGGCCGCGGAGGCCGGGGTCGGGGAGTCGTCTCCGGGAACGGCGTCGCGGTCCTGCTCCACTGCGTCCTCGACGGGAAGCTCGGGGCTCGTGAAATCGGGCATCAATCATCCCTCCTCTTGGGTGCAGTTCTCGAGAACAGAAAGATTACCGGCGATCGACCGGTATCAGCACGACGGCCATGCCGGCGAGGCCGATCATCAGGAATCCGACCAGCGCGCCCAGGGCGACGGAGTTCACGGCGGCCGAGACGAAGGCGGCCATCCCCGCGCACAGCGCCACCATCAGAGCGATACCGGCGGTGGTGTGCTCGAAGAGGCACGTGGCCACGGGTGCATCGACTGCGTCCTCGATGATCCCGGGAGCAGAATTCGCGGTCGGTGTACTCATGGTGTTCCCCTCTCCGGCGCCACCTCTCGGTGCACTCAGCGGTGCCGACCCGGGCTCGGTGAGCACCCGGTCGCCTGCCACATACCCGCGTCCGGCGCATCCCAACCCGACGAGGCGCGATCCGTTTCCTACCGTCGGCGGCCGGGTAGGTCACGGTCGGCGGTGTCGCATTCGGCGACTGCCGCCGACGAGGAAGGTTGTTCCATGACCGACACACAGGCGACCGAATCCACCCCTGCCGCGGGACTGACCGTCGCGTTTCTCGCGACGGACGGCGTCGAGCAGGTCGAGCTGACGGCGCCGCGGGAAGCACTCGAGAACGCGGGAGCCGCCACCGTCCTGCTGTCGCTGACGCACGGGGAGGTCCAGGCGTACGAGAACGACACCGAGGCCGCCGACACGTTCGCCGTCGACGGACTGGTCTCCGAGGCGTCCGTGGACGACTTCGATGCGCTGGTGCTGCCCGGCGGAACCACCAATCCGGACCGGTTGCGACTCGACACGGATGCGGTGTCGTTCGTCCGTACCTTCGTCACGTCGGGCAAGCCGGTCGGCGTGATCTGCCACGGCCCGTGGACCCTGGTCGAGGCCGACGTCGTCCGTGGTCGGACGTTGACGTCCTACCCGAGCGTGCGGACGGACCTGAAGAACGCCGGCGCGACGGTCGTCGACGAGGAAGTGGTCGTCGACGGCAATCTGGTGTCCAGCCGCAATCCCGACGATCTGCCGGCCTTCTGCGCGGCCGTCGTCGACGCGGTGGTGTCCGCGAAGGGCTGACTACGCGTCGGTCTGCTGCTCGGGGGTCTCGTCGACCGGGGGCGGAAAGCCGCCGGTGGCGATGGGACCCCACGTGTCGATGGACACCCTGATGATGGACTTGCCCTGACGCACCATGGCCTCGCGGTACTCGTCCCAGTCGGGGTGCTCACCGGCGATCGCACGGTAGTAGTCGACCAGTGGTTCCACCGAGTCGGGCAGGTCGATGACCTCGGCGGTTCCGTCGATCTGCACGTACGGGCCGTTCCAGTCGTCCGAGTGGATGCACAGCGTCACCGCCGAAGACCTGCGGATATTGACCGTCTTGGCCCGGTGCGGGTACGTCGAGACGACGATGCGCCCCTGCGCGTCGAGGCCACACGTGACGGGGGAGATCTGAAGCCCTCCCGACTTCTTGATGGTGACCAGTGTCGCGTGATGTCGTTCCGCGACGAAGCGGTGCAGAGTGTCCAGATCGACCCTGTCGGCGGTTGCATACGTCGGTGCCATGACATCGAGGGTAAGTGCACGACGGTTCAGCCGCGGAATCGGCGGAGGACCTCCTGCGCTGGGGATAGACTGCGGCGGGCAGGAAACCACCGGCCCGGACTCACCGGGCACGCGGCAACACCGGGGCGCCGCGGTCGAGAAACACCCGCCACAGGACTGACCGTGACCGAAACGATCCCCGCACCGACCGCGCTGTCCGCTCTCGCGACGTTCGATGCTGCGAGCGCGGCCGTCGTCACCTATCTGGACAGCGTCGTTCCGGCCACGGCATGGGCCGTGACCCGTGTCGTCGACGACAACCAGATCTATCTGCGAGCCAACGACAACGCCCTGGGAATCGACACTGGCCTCGTCGTCGGGTGGGGGCCGTCGCTGTGTCGGAAGATGATCGACGGCGAGATACCTTCGGTCGTCGCAGACATCGAACAGTCGGGTCTTCCTCCGATCGGGGTACCGGGCCACGACCCGGTGCGGTCCTACATCGGGGTGCCCATCCGCCGCGCCGACGGAAGCCTGTTCGGGACGATGTGCGGATACGGATCCCGTCCGCATTCCGAGGACCTTCCCGCCGCGATGCCGGCACTGCTCGAACTCCTGTCCGGTCTACTCACCACCGTCTACGAGACCGACCATGCTCGCGCGAACGCCGAGCGGTCCGCCGAACTCGCGCGACACGACGCCGAGACCGATCCGCTCACCGGTCTGGTGAATCGCCGCGGTTGGAACCGCGTGCTCGAACCGGAGGGTGTGCGCTGGAAGACGTTCGCGGACCCGGGGGCCGTGATCGTCGTCGATCTCGACGGCATGAAGCAGGTCAACGACCTGCACGGTCACGCCGCGGGCGATCGCGTGATCCGGCGCGCCGCCGATCTGCTCCGCGAGTGGGCGCACGATGCCGACGTCGTCGCACGTCTCGGGGGCGACGAGTTCGGCATCCTCGTCTTCGACCGTCCCTCGTCCGACGTGGAGACCATGCTCGACGACCTGTCGTCGTCCGCTGCGCGGGCCCACGTGCCCATGTCGGTGGGCTGGTCCACACTCACCGAGGCCGGGAGCATCGAGGCGTCGTGGTCCGTGGCCGACGAGAACATGTACGTCTCGAAGCGTCGATCAGCTACCCGGTCCGGAGTGGACATCCATCCCACGCCCGGACGCCACCAACGCGCTCACCTCGGCGGGCGGTAGCGGGCGGGCCAACAGGTAGCCCTGGGCGTACCCGCATCCGCATCGGATGAGGCTCTCGAGTTGCGCGGTGGTCTCGACCCCTTCTCCCACGACGTCCAGATCGAAGGCATCGGCGACGGACACGACCGCACCGATCACGGCCTCGGACTGGGCGAGCGGTAGATCAGCGACGAAGGACCGGTCGATCTTGATGCTGTCCAGCAGGGGGAAGCGCATCAGATAGTCCAGCGAACTGTGGCCGACACCGAAGTCGTCGAGCAGAATCTTGATGCCCATGGCGTGCAGTTCGTTCAGGTTGTCGGTGACGGCGGCCGTGTCCTCGAGCCACAGGGTCTCCGTGATCTCGATCCCGAGCAATGACGGCGCCAAGCCGGTCTGCTCCAACGTCCGACTCAATGTCGACGCGAAAGCTTTGTGCCGCAACTGCAACGGGCTCACGTTCACCCGGAGCTCGACGGGGTCACCGGACTGCCACTGCGCAGCCTCCGCACACGCCCGTCGCAACACCCACGCACCCATCGGTCCGATCAGGCCGGCCCGTTCCGCCGCGGGAACGAATTCGGCGGGACCGACCTCACCCAGACTCGACGTGGTCCAACGGGCCAGTGCCTCGACGCCGGTCATCCGGCCCGACCGAATATCGAACACCGGTTGGTACGCCACCGACAGCTCGTCGTGCTCGATGGCCGTTCGCAACTCGGTGGCGATGGTCAGCCGTCGCAACGCCTCACCGCCCTGAACCTTGTCGTACAGCTCGTAACTGCCGGGCCCGTCCTTCTTCGCTCCGCCCATCGCGACATCGGCCTGTCGGACCATCTCGGCGGCCGGCTGTTCGCCGGCTCCGACCGCGATTCCCATGCACGCCGTCACCGTCGTCATGCGGTTGCCGATGGTCAGTGGCCGGCGGAACATCGCGAGGACGCTCTGCGCGATGCCGATCGCGTCGAACGAACTGCGCAGACCCGGACACACCAGCAGGAACTCGTCGCCACCGAACCTGGCGACGGTGTCACCGGGTCGCACCGTGCGGGTCAACATCGGTGCGACCGCGGCGAGCACCGCATCGCCGGCGCCGTGTCCGAAGCTGTCGTTGATCGTGCGGAAGTCGTGCAGGTCCACCAGGACCACCGCGGTGAGACTGCCGTCGGCACGTGAGCTGTCCAGCGCCTCGTCGATGCGCTGGTACGCCAGCGTGCGATTGGCGAGCTGGGTCAACGGATCGTGCAGGCTCCGGTACCGCAGCTCCCGTTCGAGGTCGGACCGACGGACCGCGGACGCCAGCACGTCGGCGACGGTGACCAGGCAGGACAGTGCATCGCTGGTCGGGGTGTGGGGGTGTTCGCTGTAGACGACGATGACGCCCCAGAGTCCGTCGGCACCTCGGATGGGCGCAGCCATCCCGCTGCGCATGCCGTACTTCTCCAGGACCGAGACGTCGAATCTGACCTCGTCGCGGACGTCGCCGCACACCACGACGTCCTGACGGTCGAAGGCGTATCCGGCCAGGCTGTCCGTGCCGGCGGACAACGTGCGGCTGGGTTCGTCCACCGGGACGGTCGACGCCGTGACGACGAGCGTCCCCCCGCCGTGGTCCCGGAGGATCAGGGCATGCGGGACGCCGAAGAGATCCGGGATCGACGCGGCGGCCGCGGCCGCGAGGTCGTCGAACTTCCCCGTCAATGCCGCGCGGTTCAGACCCGCGATGATCCGCTGTTCGCGTGCGCGCAGACGCACCGCGGTGAGGGCATCGACGAGTTCGTGCTCCCGTTCGTCACGCTCCACCCCGTCGACGAGGCTCATCACCACCAGATCGGAGCCGTCGCCTGCACCGAGGTCCCATGCCCGGACTGTCACGGTCCGCCCGCTCTGCCGGTCTCCGAGGTGGACTCGACCGGTCCACGCCGGGGCGACCTCGCCGAGAGGACGCGTGTCGTCCCGCGTGCCCAACTCGTCGAGGATCGTCGACAGGGCGGTGAATCCCACGGCTGTATCGGGGTTGCTCGCATCGGGTGTTCCCGTCGCCGGAAAGCCGAGGAGCTTGCGTGCAACGGCATTGATGTGGTCGATGGCGCCGCAGCGGTCGGAGATCACGACTCCGTCGGCCGACGACGCGGACACCGCCGCGATCACGGCCGTGATCGTCTCGCGTGTCACGGGGGCGTCCGAGGTCGGGTCGTCACGGATTCGGTCGTCAGGGGTCCGGCCTGCCGTCACCGCGTCCCCCCGTGCTCGTAGACCGACCGTTCCGACATTTTTCTCGGGATCGCCCGCCCGTGATTGTTACATCTCTCGCGCACTCTGCCTGTTCTTTACGACCTTTTCGTCCCGGGTGCCCGATGCCGTCCACTCCAGAAGTCGTTCCACCGGCCACGTCGTGATGATGCGGTCCGCAGGAATGCCGACCGCCGCCGCGCGCGCACTGCCGTAGCCCAGCCAGTCCAGTTGCCCCGGAGCGTGGGCATCGGTGTCGATGGAGAACAGACACCCCAGTTCCAGCGCCAGCTCCATCAGGCGTTCGGGCGGGTCCTGTCGTTCGGGTCGGGAATTGATCTCCACTGCCGTTCCGTGGTCCCGGCACGCCTCGAACACCGCGCGGGCATCGAAGGTCGACTCCGGACGCGTCCCCCGCCCGCCCTCGACGAGCCTGCCGGTGCAATGACCGAGGACGTCGACGGACGGATGGGACACCGCCGCGACCATGCGCGCGGTCATGGTGGCGCTGTCGGCGCGCAGATGCGAGTGGATGCTGGCCACGACGATGTCGAGTTCGTCGAGCAGTTCCGGATCCTGGTCCAGGCTGCCGTCGTCCAGGATGTCGACCTCGATGCCGGACAGGATGCGCATCTCGTGATCGTCGTCGTCCGCCGCCATCTCGAGGCGAAGGTTCTCCAGCACTGCCAACTGTGCTCGGAGCCGTTCGGCAGTCAGCCCGTTCGCGACGGTGAGACGCGGCGAATGGTCTGTCAGTACCCAGTATTCGCGTCCGAGCGCCCGTGCCGTGTACGCCATCTCCTCGAGCGGACTGCCGCCGTCGGACCAGTTCGAGTGGGTGTGCAGATCGCCGCGCAACAGCTCGGTCAACTCGGAGCCCTCGGGGCCGATCGGCTGGGCGTCGGCGCGCAGTCCGACGAGATACTCGGGCACCTCGCCCGCTGCCGCCGCGGCGGCGACGGCCGACGTCTTGGGTCCGATACCCCGCAACGTCGTCCACCCGTCCGTGCGGGCGAGTTCGGCCAGCCGGTCGGGGTCCAGCGCTGCCAGGACGTCGGCGGCCGTGCGGTACGCCTTCACGCGACGAGTTTCGGCCCGCGAGCGTTCGAGCCAGAATGCGACCTCGCGCAGTGCCGCAACGGGTTCCATGCCAGCAGAGCCTACGGGCAGGCCGGAGGCCGGTCGAGCAGGAACGGGCAGGCCGGAGGCCGGTCGAGGGTGAGACGGGCAGGAAGCTGCTTCGGACATGACACTGCCCCTGTCACCGACGAACGGCGACAGGGGCAGGTGGGAAGGCGATCCTGCGTGACACAGAACCCCCCGAGTTTATCGGGTGACGCGTGCGGTGGGCTGCCAGCGAGCTGCGCCCATGACGCGGGTGACGGCGTCGCCGACGACGAGCGTGAGGTTCTCACCGTGCTCGGCGTCGAGCGCCGCGACCACGGAAAGCGCTGCGGTGCCGAAGAAGTCGACTCCCGACAGGTCGAGGACGACGGTCTGTCCATCTTCCTCGCCGCGGGTGACGACCTCGGAGAAGGTGGACGCGTTGGACAGGTCCACGCTGCCCGTGACGCGGTAGGTGACGCCGGTGTCGGTCCTCTCGACGGAGATGATCCCGCCGAGCATGACGACGTCGTCGCCGAAAGTGGTGGTGGTCGCTGCATTGAACGTAGAAACAGTCATGATTCTCCAAATGCCGATCGAGCTGGAGAAGCAGAGCAATGGTGCTCCGAAAGTGAAAAGTGGCTCTGTCACATACGAGGTGAGAGAACGGGAGTGCTGGCTACCATCGACGGTGCTTCGTGCGTCGGCTGCTGACTCAACCTCCTATGAACCTACGCCACCCGGGCGGCGATGCCAACCACTTGGCGCGGATCCACCGCTCCGACCTCGGCACCGCACCACCCTGGAGATGCAGTTTCACCGCCTGGAACAGTGGGTATACACATTTGTCCGATACGCCCGGGGTTCGCCCCGATCTACGAGAAAGAAGTGGGAGACTCCATGACACGGGCCATCACGACGGAACCGAACGCTGCAGGGGATGACGCCACCATAGAGCTCGGTGTGCACGCCGACGCCGCGCAACTGTCGGTGACGCGTGCCGTCGCAGCCACCCTCGCGGCACAGGACGACTTCGATCTCGACAGCATCGCGGACATCCGCCTGGCCATCGACGAGTCGTGCAGCCGACTCATCGTGCGGGCGACGCCGGGCGCGCGCCTGCTGTGCACCTTCCTCACCACCGACGACGCGATGCACGTCTCGGTGACCACGACGACCGAGTCGGGCGCGGACCTGGATGCGGCCGGCTTCGGCTGGCACGTCCTCAACGCTCTGACCGATTCGGTGTCCACCTCCCAGTCCGAGGACGCGGACGGAGTCGTCTCCACGACCATCGAGTTCACCAAGAGCAAGCGTGGTTGGGACGAGTGACCCCTCCCGAACGCAAGACCCGTCCACGGCGCTCGGCCGACGAGTACGCCGATGTCGCCGAGCGCTTCACGCGCATCCTCACGTTGGAGGAGGGCGACCCGCTGCGGCGCACGTTGCGCGACGAGTTGGTGACGCGCTGCCTTCCCTTGGCCGAGCACATCGCCCGTCGTTTCGACGGCCGCGGCGAAGCCCACGACGATCTCGTACAGGTGGCCCGTGTCGGGTTGGTCAACGCAGTAGACCGCTTCGACGTCGAGCGCGGATCGGACTTCGTCTCCTTCGCCGTGCCCACCATCATGGGCGAGGTGCGACGCCACTTCCGCGATGCCGGCTGGGCCGTCCGCGTACCCCGCCGCATGAAGGAACTGCATCTGCAGCTCTCGCGTGCGATCGCCGATCTGTCGCAGACCCAGGGTCGTTCTCCGACGGTGTCGGAGCTCGCCGAGTACCTCGATCTCGACCGCGAAGAGGTCGCCATGGGACTCACCGCGGGCAACGCCTACCAGACCCTGTCGGTCGACAGTGCTTCCAGCGGGAGCGATTCCGAGGGGCTGTCCCTGGCGGACACTCTCGGTGACTACGACAAGGAAATGGAGAACGTCGAGAATCACGAGGCACTGCGCCCCCTTCTCGAGAAGCTCCCCGAGCGTGAGCGGAACGTGTTGCTGCTGCGGTTCTTCGGCAACATGACGCAGACGCAGATCGCGCAGAAGATGGGCATCTCGCAGATGCACGTGTCCCGACTCCTCGCCCGCACGTTGGCGCAACTGCGAGAAGAGTTGCAACAGTCGGCCTAGGCTCGCGCCATGAGCCGCCCACCCTCCCCCGGTTTCACCTCGTATCTCCCGAGCAGTCTCGCCGCCGCGTCCACGTCCTGGGCCGATGTGGATGCGGCATCGACACCGGGTTTCGACGGTGACAAGTCGGCCGGGAAGTCGTTGATGTCCGCGCGCGGAGACGTCCTCTCCGAACTGCAGGAGCGCCTGTACGCCGGCGGCAAGAGTGGGCGCACGGAATCGGTGCTGCTGGTCCTGCAGGGGATGGACACCTCGGGCAAGGGCGGCATGGTGCGCAACGTGCTGGGCATGGTGGAGCCTCAGGGTGTCGATCATGCGACCTTCGGGTCACCCACCAAGGAAGAACTCGAGCACCCCTTCCTGTGGCGCGTGGAGAAGAAGCTTCCCCGTCCGGGCCAGATCGGCGTCTTCGATCGCTCGCACTACGAGGACGTGCTGATCGTCCGGGTGAAGAACCTGGTGCCCCCGAGTGTGTGGCGCACGCGCTACGACGAGATCAACGAGTTCGAGCGACGGGTCGTCGACAGCGGCACCCGGGTGATCAAGGTGGCGATGGCTCTGTCCTACGCCGAGCAGGGCCGGCGGCTGGCACGTCGGTTACGGCGTCCGGACAAGTACTGGAAGTACGACCCGAGCGACATCGAGGCACGCGAGCAGTGGCTGTCCTATCAGGAGGCCTACCAGGCCATGCTCGATCGGACGGACACCGAGTGGGCGCCCTGGTACGTCGTGCCGTCGGATCACAAGTGGTACAGCCGCCTCGCGGTCACCGAACTGTTGACCGGGGCACTCGAGTCGCTGGACCTGACGTGGCCGCCGCCGAACTTCGACGTCGACCACGAAAAGCGGCGCCTCGAGGAACTCGAGACGCCGCCGGGGATCGACTGAACGATCAGAACGTCGAGGCGTCGATCACGAAGCGGTAGCGCACGTCCGACTTGACGACGCGGTCGTAGGCCTCGTTGATCTTGTCGGCCGCGATGACCTCGATCTCGGCACCGATGTGGTTCTCGGCGCAGAAGTCGAGCATCTCCTGGGTCTCGGCGATGCCGCCGACCATCGATCCGGCGAACGAACGACGGTTGGCCAGCAGGTTGAAGGCCGGGACCTCGAGGGGCTTCTCGGGAACACCCAGCTCGACGAGCGTGCCGTTGCGGGCGAGCAGGCCGAGGTAGTCGCCCATCGGCAGGTTCGCGGACACGGTGTTGAGGATGAGGTCGAACTTTCCACGCAGGTCCTTCAGCGCGGTGGTGTCCTTGGTGGCGTAGTACTCGTCGGCGCCGAGGCGCTTGCCGTCTTCTTCCTTGCTCAGCGTCTGGCTGAGCACGGTGACGTGCGCGCCCATCGCGTGAGCGATCTTGACGCCGACGTGGCCCAGTCCGCCCATGCCGATGATGGCGACCTTCTTGTCGGGACCGGCGCCCCAGTGCTTGAGCGGCGAGTACAGCGTGATGCCGGCGCACAGCAGCGGCGCCGCGACGTCGAGCTCGACGCCCTCGGGGATGCCCAGGACGAAGTTCTCGGTCACGACGATCTGCGTGGAGTATCCACCGTTGGTGAACTCGCCCTCGTAGGTCTTCGAGTTGTACGTCTGGACGACGCCCTTGGTGCAGTACTGCTCGTCGCCGTCCTTGCAGGCCTCACAGGTGCCGCAGGAGTCGACGAAGCAGCCGACGCCGACGCGGTCGCCCACCTTGCGGGTCGTGACGTCGGTGCCGACCTCGGCGACGATGCCGGCGATCTCGTGTCCGGGGACGACGGGGTACGTGGTGCCACCCCACTCGTTACGGGCGGTGTGGATGTCGGAGTGGCAGATGCCGGCGAACTTGACGTCGATCAGGATGTCGTTCGGTCCGAGTTCACGGCGCTCGATCGTGGTCTTCTCGAGCGGTGCATCGGGGGCGGTTGCGGCATAAGCGGTTGCGGAAGACATGTACACATGTCTACCCGTGCATCGTTGACTCGTAAACCACTGTCCGATTCGGACCGCTCCCGATGCAGGCGCTACCGACCGTCAGCGCGCGAGGACCGCGCGGTATCCGAGGAAACCCAGGTACCCCGCCAGAGCGACGAGTCCGACCTTGCGGGTCGCCGGCACAGCGATGGCCGTACCGATGGCGAGTTCGGACGCCCCGTTGCGGTAGGTCCACGTCCGGGTGTCCTTCGGGAAGATCGGCTCGGTGATCGCCCTGAAGGCGTCGGGAGCCACGAAGTGCGCGGCTCCTGTTGCTGCCAAAGCGATTCCGGCGATCGTGGGTACCTGTGCTGAAGCCATCTCGTCCTCGTCCTCCCCGTGCGTGAGCCGACCCGGTCGGATCGCTGTGGTCACACTAGCGTCGGCCGGACGGAGCGGTGTTCGTGGACCGGCGCCGGGCCGGTCGAGTCGGATCCGGCACTGCCGCGCGGGTTCGGGCAGTCTGCGCATCGTGGGTCCCCTCTCACGCGACTAGCGTGGAGTGATGGTCGACACCACCGCCGTAGTGCGCACCCGAACCCTCCTCCGGGAAGGTGTCGACGCGTCCACACCCCTGCCCGGAGTCCTGGACGTGCGGGGCGTCCGCACGACACCGGACACGCCGACGTCGGCAGCGGGACGACTGATGAACTTCTCACCACTGGCGACGATCTACGAGCGCGCGTGGCGGCCACTGTTCCGGGTCTGGATGGGCGGACCCGCAGGGCCGACCGTCGAGAAGGAACTGGACTACGCGGTGAAGGACCTGGCGCTGACGTCCGGCGAGGTGTCGGTCGTGCTCGACCTGGCGTGCGGACCCGGCAACTTCACCCGGTCGATCGCCGACGTCCTGCGGCGCTCGGGCGTCGACGACGCCTTGGTGATCGGCGCAGACGCATCCGATCCCATGATCGCGCGAGCATCCGCCGACACCAGGGACACCGACCACATCGCGTACCTGCTCGGTGACGCGCGGTCGCTGCCGTTCGACGACGGCTCGATCGACGCCGTGTGCTGCTACGCGGCGCTGTATCTGGTTCCGGAACCGTTCCGGGTGCTCGACGAGATGATCCGGGTGCTGCGGCCGGGCGGACGGCTCGCGCTCATGGCGACAGTCCGGCGGGGGCCGAGTCCCGTGAGTGCACTCGGAGCGGTGGCCGCGGGCACCGTGGGACTCGAGATATTCGACCGCGATGCGTTCACCACCGTGCTGGAACGGCACGGCTTCGTGGATGTCGTCCACCGCGTGCACGGCGCGGCGCAGTTCGTCGCGGGCCGACGGCCCGCCTGACCCTACTGACCGCCCAGATCTGCTCCGTAGTCCGCGACCAGCCACTGATCGCCGGTGTGCTCGACCGTCACGGTGAGCAGGGTGGGCACCGATCCGGGTTCGGGTTGCTGCAGGTTCTGGGTCTGCTGGGTCGCGAACACCGACACCGTGTACGAGTCACCGTCCTGTGCGGTCACCGTCGCGGCGTCGACCGTTCCCGACGCCACGACCTGAGACTCCGTCATGATCTGCGTCAACACGTCGCGAACCCCGGCGAACCGTTCCTTCAGAGCATCGGTCGTACCGTCTTCGACCCCGGCGAAGAAACTGTCGATGTCGGTGTGGTCGTAGGTCAGCGACCGCTCCGTGTACGCACGCGCCGTGTTCTCGGCGGTGGTCCGGTCGAGGGCCGCGGCACGCTCCGCAGCGAGGGTCGAGGACACCGAGTGCCACTGCACACCCAGGGCGACGGCGGCCACGGTCGCCAGGACGGCGACGACGATCGCGACGAGGCGCGTTCTCGACGACGAGGACGACGGGGCAGGTGCGGACGCCGGCTCGGGTGTCGGCGACGCGTCGCTCTCGGTGGGTGTCTGATCGACTTCGGTTGTCATGGTGACCCTTTCACTCTTCTCTGCAGTCAGTTTCCGGCGACCGTCACGGCAACACGCGCAGGCCCACCGCGGGGGAACACCTGCTCGAGCATCGTCACCAGCGCGCCGGCGTCGACCCGCACGGGACGTATCGGGGCTGTGACCGGACGCAGCACGGTGGCGATGAACCCCAGATCGGGAGACAGTTGGCTCAGGTACTCGTCGATCTTGGGGACCAACCGCGCGAGTTCGCCGTCCCACACGGTCTCTCCGACGTAGGAGTAGCTCTGGTACGAACCGATGAGGTGCTCGAGACCTGCTCCCGATGCCTCCAGTTCGGGCACGGCGTCCGCGAGCCGCGGTCCGAGTGCGTCCGCGTAGGCGTTCTCGCCGAGCACCTGCAGGTTGCGGTAGAGCCGCCGGATCTCGTCCTTCTTGTCGCCGAGGGTGAGAGACAGCAGTCTCAGGACCTCGACGACGTTGTCGATGTCGGACTCGCGCCCGCGGGTGGCGGTATCGACGGTGTCGACGATGCCGGCTATCGCGTCGGTGTCGATCTCCCGGGTGAGCGCTTCGGCGACGGCCAGGGTGTCGCTGACGCTGGGGGCGACCGACACGTCGGCGGGATCGACGACATCGCCGTCGGCCAGGTAAGGGCCGGAGTCCGTGTGCGGCCGGAAGTCGAGGAACTGCTCGCCGGCGGCGGACAGGTTCGAGACGCGGACTTCCGTGTCGACGGGAATACGCTGTGCAGCATCGACTCTGACGACGGCGCGCAGGTGATCACCCAGGACGTCGATACGTTCTACACGTCCGACGGCGAAGCCTCGGAGCGTCACCTGCGAGGTGTCGATGAGACCGCCGGACGTGATCAGCGGCACCGTGATCTCCGAGTAGTCGCGCCTCGGGTCGATGTCGAGGACGTTCAGCGACAGGTACCCGACGCCCACCACGGCGACCGCCACCAGTGCCGTGGCCGACAGGATGGACGACTTCATCGTACGAATCCGATCGATCGAAGAACCGTGATCATCTGGTCTGCCCGATCGACAGGGTCCGCGTCACCCGACACGGAGGTGATGCGGACGTTCGGGGACGACGTGAAGAACGGAACGAGTTTGTCCCGCAACAGTGCATCCATCCGGGACGCCAGCATCGGGGCGGTCAGGTCGGCGGTCGCGAGCGTGCGGATCATGGGTTGCAAGGTGGCGATGACATCGTGCAGATCACCGGCCACCGGGTTGATCACGTCTCCGATGTTGCGCGACATGTAGCCCAGGTCGATCAGCGCGTCGACCACCACCAGCAGCGCATCCGCCAGACCGCCGACCCGTTCGGGTCCACTCGTCAGAATGGTGTCGAGGGTGTCCGTCTTCGCCGCGAAGGATCCGGTGACGGCCTCGGCGCCGCCGAGAATGCGGTCCAGCTCGGCCGAGTGTGTCGCCAGATCGCTCAGCGCCTCGCGCGCCTTGCCGTTGATGAGGTCGACGGTGGCCGGGTCCGGCGGGATCGCCCTGTTGAATCGCTCGATCGAGCGTTCGAAGTCGACGATATGTCCGCCGGCGACGACCTCGGACAGTCCTCGCAACACGTCCTCGACGTTGTCTGCCGGCGACGTCCGTTCCAGTGGAACGACATCGCCGTCCCGCAGAACCGCGCCCGACGTATCCGACCCGTCGGCGGGCCGCTCGAGCGCGACGTAGATCTCTCCGAGGATGGTGCCCTGCCGGAGTTCCGCGCGCGTCGTCGCGGGCAACTCGACGGTCCGGTCGATGTTCACCGCTGCCACGGCCGTCGACCCGGTGAGCGTCACCGACTCGAGCAACCCGACGTCGACTCCGTCCAACACGACCTTCGCGCGCGCGGGCAGGTTCAACACACTCGAGAACTCGATGTCCACCCGATAGGTGGGACCGGGCACGTAGCTGCCGGGCACCGGAAGGTCCGCGATGGACGCGCCGCACCCGGAGATCGTCACGGTCGCTGCCACCGCGGTCACCACCGCGACGATGCGCTTCATCGGGTGGCCGCCGCTCCGAGGACGAGGGGAACGAGATCCATGTTCACCGTGGACCCACTGCCCGTCGCGACCTCGAACTGCGGCGGCGCGAACGTCAGTCGTGCGGCACCGGTGCCCGGGTCCTGCAGGGATGCGAGCTGCTCGGTCTGCTTGGGGACCCGCGACAGGATGCTCGCGATGTCGCCGACCCTGCTGACGATGATCGCCACGATCGGCACCACGACATCGAGCACGCGGTACAGAGTGGGGGCGAACTTCGGCAGGGTCTTCTCCAGAATGGGGAGGAACTCCACGGTCAGGTCGATGGCCTGGGCGAAGCGCTCGGAGAAGTCGCCGGCGGCGCCGAGTCCCTGCTTCAGGTTCTCGATGAGCAGCGTGATGTCCGGCCAACGATCGACCAGCGTCGTGGTCAACGTGTCGACGCTGTCCACCATGCGCCGCACCTGGGTGTCCTTGTTCGCGGGGTTGCCCACCAGGGACGACACCTGCGACAGCGCCGTTCCGAGTTGGTCGCCGCTGCCGTCCAGCGCCGTGTCGAGCGATCGCAGCGTGTCGCCCAGGATCTCCTCGTCGGGAGGACGGGGATTGTCGGGGTCGGTCGTGGACGTGGTGCCCAGCAGCTCGGCACCGAGCTTGTTCACGGCCTCGAGGGTGTCGCTGATACCGATCGGAGTCCGTGTGCGTTCCAGCGGAATGCACGCACCGCGATCGAGTTGTGCGCCGTCCCGGTAGGGAGTGGTCAGTTCGAGCCGACGATCGGTGACGATGGAGTCCGACATCGTCACGGCGCCCACGTCGGCGGGCAGCGCGAGCGACTCGTCCACCGACATGGTGACTCGGACATGATCGCCGCGCGGCTCGATGCTGGTCACTTCTCCGACGGGGATTCCGAGGAGCGTGACGTCGTTGCCCTCGTACAGACCGACCGAGTCGGTCATGTCGGCGCACACGTCCGACTGCGGCGTTCCCACCAGTTGCGCGGCCGACGACGCAGCCGTTCCCGCGCCCACCAGAACGACTGCTACGACGGCGGCGACCACCACTTTGCTGCGCATCGCCATGTCAGCACACCTTTCCGGGTATCGGGACGCACAGGGTGGTGCCGGTGACGACACCGGCGCTCCGGTCGATGACGGGTCCGGCACCGGTGTCGAGCAGGCCTGCCATGGAGTCGGAGAACTCGCGGCCTGCGGAGATCGCCTCGTCGATGGATCCGGTGCGTGCCTTCAGCGTCGCCACGAGGTTCTCGATCTCGTCGATGGTCGGACCGATACCTTCGTCGAGCGCGACGATCGGTCGGTGCAGCAGATCGAACAGCCGGTAGAGCTTGTCGGCGGCCGCGGCCACGTCGGCCCGCTTGGCGCCGAGCTTGGAGGTGATGATGCCGATCTGCTTCAGCAGGCCCAGGAGGATCTCGCGATCCGTCGCGAGTTCTCCGATGTACTCGTCGGCCACGTCCAGGCTGCGGTCCAGGTCGTCCTGCCGGTCGGCGATGGCTCCGGTCATGGAGGTCAAGGACGTGGTGATGTTCCGGATGGAATCGGGCTGCGCCTGCACGGAGCGGTCGATCTCGGCGATCGTCTGCCGAAGAGACTTTCCGTCCAGGTCACGCAGGATGGGCGTCGCGGCCTCGACCGTGTCCGACAGCGTGAACGGCACCTTGGTGTGCTCGATCGGGACACGGTTGTCGGGCAGTTCTCCGGTGCCGCCGGGCACCAGAGCGAAGTAGTGGCCACCGATCGGCGTCAGCAACCGCACCCCGAGGGATGTCGCGTCACCGAGCGCGATGTCCTCCCGGACCTCGAAGGTCATGTCGACGTGATCGCCGGCGAGTTGCATCCCCGTCACCGATCCCACCGAGATCCCCGCGATCCGGACGTCGTCGCCGGCGTGCGCTCCGCCGGTCGTCTCGAATGCTGCTGTGTACGTCCGGTTTCCGAGCGGAAGAACGTAGACGACGACCGCAGCGACCACGGCGACGACCAGCGCGAGCGCCCCCACGATTCCCCAGACGGTCTGGCTTCCGGCACGCACGGAACTCATCGACACACCACCAGTCGCTGGGTGCCGAGAACGACGGACCCGATACCGGGAATGTCGGCGTCTCCGGCGGAACAGGACGAGACCTGGCCCTCGGGAGCGTTCTGCACCGTCGTGTCCACGCCGCGCAGCAGGCTCGGCACCATCGCGAGCAGATCCACCAATTGCTGGGCGCCGGGGACGACGCGGTGGAATGCCGCATCGAGCGGGTCGTATTCGGAGTCGTACGTGTCGCGCAATTGCTCGCCGATCGAGATGAAGGGACCCTGGCCGTTGTTGATGTCGTCCACGGCGTCGAGCAAGGTGTCGGCCCGATCACCGAACGTGGACACGACGCGGTCCAGTTCCGCGAAGAGTCGGCCGAGCTGTTCCGACCGCTCGGCCACGACGCCGGAGATCGCTCCCAGGTTGCGGATGAGCATCACGATGAGGTCTTCGCGCTGCTGCGCGTAGCTGGTCAATCCGTCGAGATCCCGCAGGACCGGACCGAGACCGGAGCCGTCGCCCTGCACGAGGTCGAGGACGTTCTGGGCGAAGCGGTTCACCTGCTCGGTGTCGACGGTCTCGAAGATCGGCTGGAACCCGTCGAACAGTGTGGTGATGTCGAACGACGGCACCGTCATGTCGTCGGCCATCGACGCCCCGGACTCGAGGTCCGACCCGGAGTCGTCCGTGCGGATCAGCTCGAGGTACCGCTGACCCAGCAGATTCTGGTATCGCACAGCAGCTTTGGTCGTCGTCCGCACCGGTCGATCCGCGTCGACGTCGAACGTCACCCTGGCGCGTGTCCCGTCGAGCTCGATTCCGGTGACGGTCCCCACCAGCACGCCCGACAGGCGCACGTCGTCGCCCTCGTACAGGCCGGACACGTCGTCGAACCGAGCGTCGAACGTCGAACGGTCCCCGCTGACTCCGCTGCGGAGTGCGCCGCCGATCAGCACGAGACACAGGATCGCCACGACGGCGAACGCGCCGAGCTTGAGCAGCGTTCCCACCGGTGTGCCCACGGTCGATGCCCCGCGGCTCACAGTCCACCTCCGACGCTGTTCGCGAACGCCTCGACGGGCCCCGCCAGGGTCGGCATGTTCGTGACGATCACCTGCAGT
The DNA here is from genome assembly GCF_001426185.1 of Rhodococcus sp. Leaf247. Taxonomy (GTDB): domain Bacteria; phylum Actinomycetota; class Actinomycetes; order Mycobacteriales; family Mycobacteriaceae; genus Rhodococcoides. The sequence continues at coordinate 715,278 of NZ_LMRP01000002.1, forward strand.
TGGAGCTGTGTCCGGCCGTCGACTGTCGGGAAGGCGTCCTCCACCCCCGCGATCGCGTCGGGCACTCGCTGGTAGGAGGGTGCGAGCGTGCCTGCCGAGAGAGCGACGGGCAGGAGGATGTCGAGCACCGTGTCGAGAAGGGGCTTCAGATAGGGGTTGTTGTCCCGCAACAGATCTCCCAGGGGGATGGACAGACCGGTGCCGAGACCCTGCATCGCTTTCACGGCTCGGTCCCTGTTCTCCGGTGTCTCGAAGTACTCACTGCTGGTCACCACTTTGTCGACGACATCGGTCACGGGGCCGATGGACGCTCCCAGGCCGTCGGCGAGTACGGCGCCTCGCTGCAGTTTCCAGCCGAGGGGTGCGCGCTGCGTCTCGGCCATCATCTGTGCGGTGTCGAAGAAGGGCTTCAAGCTGTCCCCGAACTCGCTGGACACCCGCGACATCAGGTCCAGGACACGGTTGGTGTTGTCCGCGTCCAGAACGTCGGTGAGGCTCGCGAGTCGACGGAACACGCCTGTGACCGTTGCTGTTTCGGTGTCGTCGCCGAGTGAGAGAACGGTGTCCTCTCGCAAGGGTGCGCCTGCACCTTCCGAGTACAGCTCGATGACGGTGGCCCCGAACACCGTCGCGGACGAGAAGCGCGCGGTGACGTCGTCGGTCAGGACCGAGGCCACGACGGGTTCGATGTGCGCATGCACCCGCTGGGAGCCGAACCCGAGCGGCTCGATGTCGTCGACGCGGCCGACGGGAAGTCCGCGGTACTTGATGTCCGATCCGACGGCGAGCCCGTCACCGACCGCGGTGCTGTCGATGGTGAGGTCGAACCTCGACTCGAAATCGCCTGTCGCGTACTTCGTCAGGACGACTCCGAGGACGACGAGAACGACGGCGACGACGAGCCCGCGGACGCGCAGTGCGCTCGGGCCCGCGGACCGGCGGGAGAGGTCGTCGAAAACTGCCATGCCGCGCCCCTACCCCGAGATCCTGATGCCGACGTCGACGCCCCAGATGACCACGGTGAGGATCATGTCGAGGACGACGATGACGATGAGTGACGCGCGGATCGCCCGGCCGGACGCACGGCCGACGCCCTCGGGCCCGCCGGTGGCGTAATAGCCCTGGTAGCCGTGGATCATGATGACGGCGCCGACGAAGATGGTGGCCTTGAGCAGCGAGTACAGCAGATCGGACGGTTGCAGGAACGCCGAGAAGTAGTGGTCGTACGTTCCCGACGACTGGTCACCGAACGCCGCGACGATGATCGCGCAGGAGATGTAGCTCAGGATCAGCGTCAGCAGGTACAGCGGAATGATCGTCAGGACGCCGGCGATGACGCGCGTGGTGACGACGAAGGGAATCGACCGGATCCCGACGACCTCGAGTGCGTCGATCTCCTCGGAGATGCGCATCGCGCCGATCTCGGCGGTCATGCGGCATCCGGCCTGGCTGGCGAATCCGATGGCGGCGATCATCGGGGCGAGCTCGCGGGTGCTGGCGTACGCGGAGATGAATCCCGTCAGCGGACCCATACCCACGAGGTTCAGTGCGTTGTAACCCTCGATACCGATGGACGAACCCACCGCGACTCCGAGGATGACCAGCACCGAGACGGTGCCGCCGCCCACGACGAGATTGCCGCTGCCCCAGGTGATGTCGGTGAGAACGATCATCGTCTGGCGGCGGTAGGAGCGCAGTGTGTGCGGGATCGCGACGAGCACCTGCCACACGAAGGTGAGCTGGTGGCCCAGGTGCTCGACCATGCCCATCGGCACGCGGGCGATGCGCTTGCCACCGCGGATGAACGGGGCGGTGCCGGGCGGGGAGTAGCGCGAGACGGTCATCCGGTCACCCCAGCCGCTGTGGAAGGAACATCGACACCAGCTGTGTGGCGAGCACGTTGACGATGAACGCCGACAGCACACCGACGACGACGGACGCGTTGACGGCGTTCGCCACTCCGCGCGGTCCGGACGTGGCTTCGAATCCGCGCTGGCAGGCGACCAGGACGACGATGATGCCGAAGATCTCGGCCTTGGCCAGCGCCACGACGAGGTCGGTGGTGGAGGCGAACGACGCGAACGAGGACAGGTAGCTGCCCGGTGTCCCGCCCTGGAACCCGACGTTGACCACGTATCCGGAGACCAGACCCATGAAGATGACGAGCGAGCAGAGAAGCGGTGCGACGAGGAGCATCGCGGCGAGTCTGGGGGCCGCCAACCGGCGGACCGGGTCGATACCCATGACGCGCATCGCGTCGATCTCCTCGCGCACCGTGCGTGCGCCGAGATCGGCCGCGATGGCGGAACCTGCTGCGCCACCGAGCAACAGCGCGGTCACGATGGGTGCGCCCTGTCGGATGACGCCGAGCCCGCCTGCGGCCCCGGCGATGGACGTAGCGCCGATCTGTGACGTCAGGCTGCCGACCTGGACGGAGACGATGACACCGAACGGAACGGACACCAGGATCGCGGGAAGAACCGTCACCGTGACCATGAACCATGCCTGGTCGAGGAATTCGCGCCAGACGAAACGCAGTCCGATCAGATCACGGACGAGGAAGCCGAAGGTGGCGACGGTCAGATCGGCGAAGCGGCCGAGTGTCCGCGTTCCCGTCGTGAACCGGGAGATGAAGGGCGTGCCGAGTGCGATGTCACGTCCCCTGTCCGTCTCGTGTCAACAGCGGCGCAGATGAGCGCCGCGGTGAAAACTAACGCGTCGGAACGGGATTTCGGTCGGTTTCTCGGCAGTTCAGTGACCCCTGACAACGACGGCCCGGATCGCGTGGAGTTGTTCCACCGATCCGGGCCGTCGTGCGAACAGGCGCTACTTGGCGATTCGACCGTTCACGTACTCGTAGAAGCCGGCGCCCGTCTTCTTGCCCAGCAGCCCCGCTTCGATCATGCGCAGCAGCAACGGCGGCGGAGCGAACAGCGGCTCCTTGTACTCGGCGTACATCGAGTCGGCGATGGACGCCACCGTGTCGAGCCCGATGAGGTCGGACAGTGCCAGCGGACCCATCGGGTGCGCGAGTCCCAGCACGGTCGCCTTGTCGATGTCCTCGGTGGTGGCGAAACCCGACTCGACCATGCGGATCGCCGACAGCAGGTACGGCACGAGCAGCGCGTTGACGACGAAGCCGGACCTGTCCGCGGCGCGGACCACCTGCTTGCCCAGCACGTCCGCGGCGAATCGTTCCGCGCGTTGCACGACGGCGTCCGACGTCTTGAGCGAGGAGATGAGCTCGACCAGCGGAAGTACCGGCACCGGGTTGAAGAAGTGCATGCCGATGACGCGTTCGGGCCGCGTCGTCGCGACGCCGAGCCTCATGATCGGGATGGACGACGTGTTGGACGCGAGCACAGCCTCGGGGTCGGTGACCACCTTGTCCAGTTCGACGAACAGTGCCGTCTTGATCGCCTCGTCCTCGAGTACGGCCTCGACGACGATCTCGCGGTCGGCGAAGTCGGCGAGGTCTGCCGTGAAGGACAACCGGGCAGCGGCCTGGTCGCGCTCACGCTCGGTGATCTTGCCGCTGCTCACGCCGCGGTCGAGCGACTTCGTGATCCGGGCCTTGCCGGCAGCAGCGAGTTCGCTGGTCTTCTCGTACACCAGCACGTCGACGTGAGCGCGGGCGCACACCTCGGCGATACCGGCGCCCATCTGTCCGGCGCCGACGATCCCGACGCGCTCGATCTTGTCCACGGCCACGAAAACTCCTTCGAAATGGGACTCCCTGCGCGACAACGCGAAAGGGTGAGACGGGGGTAACTCTGCTGGGGCACGGGCGGAGCCCGCTGATACGAGACAGGCGGCCCGCAACGAAAGCTGCGAGCCGCCTGACTAGTGCGTTGATACCTCGGAGAGGCGGTACAGCTCCTAGTGGAACTGGCCCTCTTCGGTCGAGCCCTTCAGGGCTGCGGTCGACGTGTTGGGGTCGACGGTGGTGGCGATGCGGTCGAAGTAGCCGGCGCCGACCTCACGCTGGTGCTTGATCGCGGTGAAGCCGCGCTCTTCGGCTGCCTTGAACTCGCGCTCCTGCAGGTCGACGAACGCGGTCATGCCCTCGCGGGCGTAGCCGTGCGCCAGGTCGAACATGCCGTAGTTGAGCGAGTGGAAGCCGGCGAGGGTGATGAACTGGAACTTGAAGCCCATCGCGCCGAGCTCCTTCTGGAACTTCGCGATGGTCGCGTCGTCCAGGTGCGCCTTCCAGTTGAAGGAGGGCGAGCAGTTGTAGGCGAGCAGCTGGTCGGGGAACTCGCTGCGGACCGACTCGGAGAACTTCTTGGCGACCTCGAGATCCGGCACGCCGGTCTCCATCCAGATGAGGTCGGCGTACGGCGCGTAGGCCTTGGCGCGGGCGATGCAGGGCTCGATGCCGTTCTTGACACCGAAGAAGCCCTCGGCGGTGCGGGTTCCGTCGAGGAACTCACGGTCGCGCTCGTCCACGTCGGAGGTGATCAGCGTGGCGGCCTCGGCGTCGGTGCGGGCGATGATGACCGACGGGACGTCGGCGACATCGGACGCGAGACGCGCGGAGGTCAGGGTGCGGATGTGCTGCTGGGTGGGGATGAGCACCTTGCCACCGAGGTGGCCGCACTTCTTCTCCGACGCGAGCTGGTCTTCCCAGTGCACACCGGCGGCGCCGGCCACGATCATGGCCTTCTGCAGCTCGTAGGCGTTCAGGGCGCCACCGAAGCCGGCCTCGGCGTCGGCGACGACGGGAGCGAGCCAGTTCTTGACCGAGGTGTCGCCCTCGATCTTGGCGATCTCGTCGGCGCGCAGCAGTGCGTTGTTGATGCGGCGCACGACCGACGGAACCGAGTTGGCCGGGTAGAGGCTCTGGTCCGGGTAGGTGTGGCCGGACAGGTTCGCGTCACCGGCGACCTGCCATCCGGAGAGGTAGATCGCCTGGAGGCCGGCGCGGATCTGCTGCACGGCCTGGTTGCCGGTGAGGGCACCGAGCGAGTTGATGTAGTCCTCGTTGTTGACGAGATCCCAGAGGATCTCCGAGCCGCGACGAGCGAGGGTGGCTTCCTCGACGACAGTGCCCTGCAGGTCGGAAACCTGCTGTGCCGTGAAGTTACGAGTGACGCCCTTCCAGCGGGGATTGGTGTCCCAATCCTTCTGGATCTCTTCCGTGGTCTTCGGGGTGCCGGTGGTCGACATCGAAAAGCTCCGTCTCTGTTGCGTCTGCGTCGGCAGCTTGCTCGTGCTTCGCAGGCTTGCCAGGCATATCGGATGTACAAACACACGATGGCACAGAGAAAAAGTGGTGTCTACCTGCTGAGACTGTGAATCTCCGCTAAGCAGTACGCGCGTTCTGCGAATCTTGCGAAGATCGCCGGGGGGTCCGCGGCGTCTCCGTACCCGTCAGTAACCTGATAACCGCAGTTGGGGAACGAAATGCACGCAATGGCGGCCGCCGACGAGAGCGCTTGTCGAATCGCCCTCCGTCGGCATCATCCATGCCGGACTGTGACCACCGTCACCGTACGTTCGTACTGTTTTCTCGCGCATCACACCGTCACGGCGACCCGACGACGCTCGGTCAGCACTCCCAGAACACCCATCGCCGCGATCACGACGCCGCCGACGAGCGCGTAGTAGTCGGCCGCACTGGCGCCGGCGGGGAATGCCAGCACGACGGGTGACGTCGCCAGCACGACGCCCAGCACGACGTGGGCCCAGTGACTCGAGCGCGATGCGCTGCCCATGGCCCACACCGCAGAGAACGCCGACAGCAGTCCCAGCACGAGAATGGCACCGGTGACCTCGCTGCGGTGGGGCACCGGGAGCCAGAGTGTCGACAACACCAGAACGGTTCCTGCCACCAGCACCACCGCGTCGCGGGCTATTTCGTGTCGTACCGAGTCGGCCATGTCGCTTCTCCTCAGATTTATCTCTCACGTGTAGTGCGTATCCGCCCCGTGCAACGCCTAGTGTGCGCCCGTCTTCCCCGGCGCGCCCGCATGTGACAGACCAGACCGAAAACCCGTCCTACCTGCAACGATATGGTCAAGACGCGGTAATGGCGGACGGCGCTCCTAGACTGGGACCATGGCACGGACCTACGTCGGCAGCAGGCTCCGCCAGCTGCGGGTCGAGCGAGGACTGAGCCAGGCGGCGCTCGCACGACAGCTCGACATCTCCGCGAGTTACCTCAACCAGATCGAGCACGACGTCCGGCCGCTGTCCTCTGCTGTGTTGACTCGCATCACCGCCGTGTTCGGAGTCGACACCACGTTCTTCTCCACCCAGGACGACACCCGCCTCGTCGCCGAGCTGCGCGAGGTGACACTCGATCAGGACATCGGGGTCGACGCCGACGTCGACGAGCTCGCCGACATGGTCGCCTCGCACCCCGCGCTGGCCCGCGCCATGGTCAACATGCATCGGCGCTACCGCAACACGACGGCTCAGTTGGCGGCCGCGACCGAGGACCGGTTCTCCGACGGCAGCGGAAGCGCGGCGATCTCCAAGCCGCACGAGGAAGTCCGGGACTACTTCTACCAACGGCAGAACTACCTCGACGATCTCGACCGGGCCGCCGAGGACCTGACCAACCGCCTCCGCTTCCACCGCGCGGACGTCGCCGCCGAAGTGGCCAAACGACTGCGCAACCTCTACGACGTCCAGGTGATCGAACGCATCGACCTCGGCGAGAACGTCCTCCACCGTTTCGACGCGAAGACTCGGGTCCTGGAGATCTCACCGCACCTGTCCGCCGGGCAGAAAGTGTTCCGTTTCGCCGCGGAACTGGCGTACCTGGAGAACGGCGACCTGATTCGCAGCATGGTCGCCGAGGGCGGCTTCACCGGTGACGAATCCCGCGCGTTGGCCCGCCTCGGATTCGCCAACTACTTCGCGGCGGCCACCGTCCTGCCGTACACCAGGTTCCACGAGGTGGCCGAGGACTTCCGGTACGACATCGAGCGTCTGTCGGCCTACTACTCGGTGAGCTACGAGACCATCTGCCACCGCCTGTCGACGCTCCAACGGCCGTCGCTACGCGGTGTCCCGTTCTCGTTCGTGCGCGTCGATCGTGCGGGCAACATGTCGAAACGCCAGTCCGCCACAGGTTTCCACTTCTCCTCCAGCGGAGGCACCTGCCCGCTGTGGAACGTGTACGAGACTTTCGCGTACCCCGGCAAGATCATGACGCAGATCGCCGAGATGCCCGACGGGCGGCGTTACCTGTGGATCGCCCGCACCGTCGAACGGCGAGCGGCGCGCTACGGGGAACCGGGCAAGACGTTCGCGATCGGATTGGGATGCGAAGTGCGGCACGGACATCGGCTGGTCTACGCCGACGGTCTCGAACTGGACGGCCCGAACGTCGCCACCCCGATCGGCGCCGGATGCCGGGTGTGCGAGCGCGCGAACTGTCCGCAACGCGCCTTCCCTCCCCTGGGCAAGGAACTCGACATCGACGAGCATCGCAGCTCGGTCTCTCCGTACCTCATCAGAGGAAGCGCGGCGACCGACACCCGCGTCGACTAGCGTCAGGCATCGTGACTTCTCCCCGCATCGCTCCCGGCCGGACCATCCGCGAACTGGGCCCGGTCAATTGGGTCGTCTGCCGCATCGTCGCGAAGCTGGGAGGGGTCGAGGAAGGCCACCTCTTCACCACGATGGGACGGACCGGTGGCCTGTTCCGGGGCTGGCTGTTCTACAGCTCGAAGTTGATGCCCGGTGGACGCATCTCCCGCAAGGACACCGAGACGATCATCCTGCGAGTCGCGCACCTGCGTGAGTGCGGATACGAGCTGGACCACCACATCCGGTTGGGGAAGCGCGCCGGCGTCGACGACGAGTTGCGCGAGCGCATCTTCGCCGGTCCCGACGCTGCCGGTCTCGACGCGCGCCAACGCGTGTTCCTGGCCGCGGCCGACGAGATGGTGTCCACGAAGACGATCTCGGACGATTCCTGGGCGGCGCTGGCCCGCGTGTTCGACGACAAGCAACTCGTCGAGTTCGTGCTGCTGGTCACCCAGTACGACGGTCTGGCCTCGACCATCGGAACGCTCCGCATCGAGCGCGACTACTAGGGTCCCACTCGACGAAGAACACCCCGGACGCCGATGGCGACCGGGGTGTTCTTCCTCGAACGATCAGAAGTTGATCATGTGGCCCGCGAGGCCGTGGATGGCCTCCTGCAGAGCCTCGCTGAGCGTCGGGTGCGTGTGCACGTTGCGCGCGAGTTCGGTGGCCGTCAGGTCCCACTTCTGCGCGAGCGTGAGCTCGGGCAGCAGCTCGGAGACGTCCGGTCCGATGAGGTGTCCACCCAGCAGTTCGCCGTGCTTGGTGTCGGCGATCAGCTTGACGAAGCCGGTGGGGTCACCGAGTCCGTGCGCCTTGCCGTTCGCCGTCATGGGGAACGTGGCGACCTTGATGTCGTGGCCGGCATCCTTGGCCTGCTTCTCGGTCAGACCGAAGCTGGCGACCTGCGGCTGGCAGAACGTCGCGCGCGGCATGAAGCGGTAGTCGTCGATGGGAAGCGTCTCGGCTCCACCGATGGTCTCCGCGGCCACGACTCCCTGAGCCTCCGCGACGTGCGCGAGCTGCAGCTTCGCGGTGACGTCGCCGATCGCGTAGATGTGCGGGACGTTGGTGCGCATGACCGAGTCGATCGCGATGGCGCCGCGGTCGGTGACCTCGACGCCCGTCTTGTCGAGCCCGAAGCCGTCGACGCGAGGAGCGAAGCCGACGGACTGCATCACCTTGTCGACGGTGACCGTCTCGGTCTCGCCGCTCTTGTTGTTCTTGATCGCGACGGTGACCTTGCTGCCGTCGTCGTCGATGCTCTGCACCGCGGCGCCCGTCATGATCTTCACGCCGAGCTTCTTGTACTGCTTGGCGATCTCCTTGGAGACGTCCTCGTCCTCGTTGGGGAGCGCGCGATCGAGGAACTCGACGATGGTGACGTCGACACCGTAGTTCTTGAGCACGTAGCCGAACTCCATGCCGATGGCGCCCGCGCCGACGATGAGGATGGAGCCCGGCAGCTCCTTCGTCATGATCTGCTCTTCGTACGTCACGACGTTCTCGCTCAGCGACGTGCCCGGCAGCAGCTTCGTGGTGCTGCCGGTGGAGATGATCGCGTTGTCGAAGGTGACGGTCTCGCTGCCACCCTTCGTCAGCTCCACCTCGATGGTGTTGGCGTCGGTGAACGACCCCTTGCCGTCGAGCTGGTCGATCTTGTTCTTCTTCATCAGGAAGTGGATGCCCTTGACGCGACCGTCCGCGACCTTGCGGCTGCGATCGTAGGCAGCGCCGAAGTCGAACGACACGTCACCGGAGATGCCGAACTGCTTGGCTTCCTTGGTGAACAGGTGCGCCAGTTCGGCGTTGCGCAGCAGAGCCTTGGACGGGATGCAGCCCACGTTGAGGCAGACACCGCCCCAGTACTTCTGCTCGATGATTGCGGTTTTCAGGCCCAGTTGCGCCGCGCGGATGGCTGCGACGTACCCACCGGGTCCGGCTCCGAGTACAACGACGTCATAGTGTGAGGTCACGGTTGTCCACCTTAGTCCCGTCGAACCCGCCACATGCCGAAAGGTCCGGTTACCCATGGGTAACCGGACCTTTCGTGTCTTTATTTCAGTGGCTCTGGTCAGTCGGGGATCATGTCGAACGTGTCGGGATTCGGGCCGGTGCGGCCGTCCTCGCCCTTGTCCAGCGCCGAGATGTCCGCGATCTGACGGTCGTCGAGTTCGAAGTCGAAGATGTCGAAGTTCGCTTCGACGCGTTCCCGCGTGACCGACTTCGGGAAGATGATGTCGCCGCGCTGGATGTGCCAACGCAGAGTGACCTGCGCGGTGCTCTTGCCGACGTCCTGCGCGATGCGCTCGAGCTCCGGGTCTCCGAGGACCTTGCCCTGGGCGATCGGCGACCATGCCTCGGTGGCGATACCGTTCTCGGCTCCGTAGGCCCGCACGAGGTAGTTGGAGAAGTACGGGTGCACCTCGATCTGATTGACCGACGGGACGGTGTCGGTCTCCTGAGCGAGCTTCTCGAGGTGCGGGACCTGGAAGTTGGAGACGCCGATGCTGCGCGCGCGACCGTCCTTCTTGAACTCTTCGAGAACCTTCCAGGTGGAGACGTAGTCACCGTCGTACTGCGTCGGCAGCGGCCAGTGGATCAGGAACAGGTCGATGTAGTCGGTGCCCAACTTTTCGAGGGTCTCGTCGAACGAGCGACGTGCGTCGTCGGGGCGGTGGAAGCCGTTGTTGAGCTTGCTGGTGATCCAGATGTCGTCGCGGCTCAGGCCGGAGTCCTTCACTCCCTGGCCTGTCTCCTTCTCGTTGCCGTACATCTGCGCGGTGTCGAGATGGCGGTAGCCGACCTCGATCGCGGTACGGACAGCGTCCGCGGTCTTCTCCGGCTCGATCTGGAACACACCGAAACCGAGCTGCGGGATGGAACGGCCGTCGTTGAGGGAAATCGAAGGAACCTGTGTCATGGGGGATATCTCCTCGTCGTCGAGTTCTGGTGAAGCTGCGAGCGGACTACCCGGTCCACGAGCGGACCAAGCAACGCGCACTCTCCACAGGTGCAAGGGGGGCGAGTCGGTCGTTATTCCCCTCGTCGACTCTTCTCATTCCGACTCCCGCCGGTGATGATGGTCGGATGAGCGACTTCAACGAGCAGGTCATCTCCGAATTCCGGGACAACGCCGGCCACGTCCGCACAGCCGGATTCGGCGACAACCTCGTGGTGCTGCACTCGATCGGTGCGCGCAGCGGCGAGGTGCGACTGAACCCGCTGTTCGCCATCGCCGAGAGTGGCACCTGGCTCATCGTGGGATCGGCGGCCGGCGCGGTGAAGGACCCGGCGTGGGTGCACAACCTGCGATCGAATCCCCGGATCGACGTCGAAGTCCCCGGGGACGGCGCCGTGCGGACCGTCACCGTCGACGTGACCGAGGTGGGCGACGACGAGTGGGAGACCCAGTGGGCGAAGTTCACCGCCGCGTCCCCCGGCTTCCTCGACTACATCGAGACTGCCGAGGGTCGACGCTTTCCGATCTTCCGCCTCACTCCTGCCTGATCGGAGAAGATCACGTCCACACTGCGTCGGCGACGCGGCGGAAATTGCCGCCCATGACGGCTGCCACCGCAGCGTCGTCCCACCCGCGGTCGGTCAGGACCGCCGGGAGAGTGTGCAGATCCTCGGGCGGAACCCACTGCAAGGCACCGTATTTCGTGTACTCCTCGGAGAACGCCTCGGGATGTAGTGCCAGCTCGGTGTTGAAGTCCTCGTGGTCGAACGAGTAGTCCGACCCCACCCCGATGTGCTCGAGGCCGATCAGGTCGACTCCGTACTCGACGTGATCCGCCATGGCACGGACACGCGCCGCTCGGTCGCCCGGATCGTTCACCCCGAGGAAGATGCCGACACCGTTGATGCCGACCACTCCGCCGGTGCCCGCGCAGGCGCGCGCCTGCTCGTCCGTGATGTTGCGCGGGTGCGTCCACAGGGCCGCGAAGTTGGAGTGGCTGTAGATCATCGGCCGATCGGTGACGGACGCGATGTCCAGTCCCGTCCTCCGCGAGCAGTGCGAACCGTCGGCCGCCATGCCCGCCGCGTTCATCACACGCACCATGTCGCGGCCGTACGCGGTCAGACCGGTATCCGTCGCGTCGAGACACCCGCAGCCTGCTGCGTTGGCGTGGTTGTACGTGGGAAGCATCGAGCGCACCCCCAGCTCGACGAAGTACCGGACATTGTCCAGGTCCCCGTCGATCGGTGCGGAGTCCTCGAGATCGAATGCGAGCGCCCGCAGACCCTTTCGACGAGCCTCGTCGATGTCCGCGACACTGCGCACGGGGAGGAATCTCCCGTCGGCGACTGCTCTGGCGGTCCACGTGGTGGCCAGTTCGGTGGCCAGAGCCTTGTCGTGCGGTGAGTAGCCGACGTTGACCGACAGGTAGGTGCCGGGCTCGTAGCGCGCGAGTTCGGTGATGTCCGTGTCGGCGTACAGCGGCAGACAGGTGTGTTGCTCCCAGGTGTCCGTCACCCGGACAACACTAGGCCCCGGTCAGGAGGTGAGTCAGGCCCGGCGACGACGCGCCAGAGTCGCGACAGTGCCGGCCGCGGATGCGACGTCGGACAAGGTCCGCGTAGAGGACGGGAGCGTACTCACCGGCACCTCCGCGATGACCCAGCGCTGATGATGAACGGCATGGGCCGAAGCGATGAGAGCCGGCAGCACACCGTCACGCAGAACGGAGACGCCACCGATGGACCGCCAGGCATCGCCCGAGTACACCCGGAAGCTCGACGTGACGTCGTGCACGGGCAGGTCGACGACGTGTCGGATCATCAGGTTGGCAACTCGGGTCCCCACTCTGCGCGCGAGCGACGATCCGTCGCGACCGCCGGACACACTCCGCGACCCGACCACCATGCCGACGCTCCGGCGACCGGCGGCGTCGAGAAGCGCGGGTACGTCCGAGGGGTCGTGCGATCCGTCCATGACGACGACGGCATCACCGTCGACGGACAGTCCGTGGAGTGGTTCTGCATCCACGAAGGTCAGTTCCGCACCCGGCACGGCCGCGCTCACTGCCGCCGACACGTCGGCCGAGCGCCGCCCGAGGTAGAGCACACGGACTCCTGAGTAGTCGCGCTCTCGGCCGTTGCCACGAGCCTCCTGCGACATTGCAGAGCGCGTCGGCGTCGCGCCTACGCCGTCACTCTGGATCGACATGGTCATCATCCACTCCCTACTGATGGTCACCCCGACCGAATACCGACTCTTTTCATTCCTTACGGCGTGATACTACCCCATAAACATACCTTTATCTTGTTTCGGTCTCACCAATACGTCTGCGCGCCCGTAGCCTGCGACGACAGACCTACGAGGGCAGCGGCAGAATGGCGTGGGTGACCGACACGTACGAATGGCTCGAAGATGTGACCGGCGATGCTGCGCTGACGCGAGTGCGCGCCCGCAACGAGAGCACGGTGGCAGAGTTCGCCTCGGACGAGGAGTTCCGTGCGCTCGAGAGCCGCATCCGCGACATCCTCGATACCGATTCGCGCATCCCGTACGCCCGCAAGCGCGGCGACTTCCTCTACAACTTCTGGAAGGACGCGGCGCACCCGCGCGGGCTGTGGCGTCGCACCACGATGGAGCAGTACCGCCTGGACGACCCCGAGTGGGACGTCCTGGTCGATCTGGATGCACTCGCGAGCGCGGAGGACGAGAACTGGGTCTGGAAGAGCGCACAGGTACTCCGGCCGTCGTTCGACCGTGCACTGGTCTCGCTGTCCCGCGGCGGCGCCGATGCGTCCGTCGTCCGCGAATTCTCTCTGTCGACGCGGTCCTTCGTCGCCCCGGAGAGCGGCGGCTTCCACGTACCGGAAGCCAAGACCGACATCGACTGGATCGACGCCGACACCGTCTTCGTCGGCACCGACCTCGGACCCGGCTCGCTGACCGACTCCGGCTACCCGCGGCGCGCCCACCGGTGGCACCGTGGGACGCCGCTCGAAGATGCGCCCGTGGTGTTCGAGGGTGAACAGACCGACGTCGCCGTGTCCGCCTCGCACGACTCGACGCCGGGCTACGAGCGCAGCCTCGTCCAGCGGGCCACCGACTTCTTCAACGCGGTCACATCGATCCTGAACGACGACGGATCGACCACCGTCATCGACGTCCCCACCGACGCGTCCGTCTCGGTACACGAGGAATGGCTCACCGTCCGCTTGACGACGCCGTGGGTCGTCGACGGAACCGAGTACGCCGCCGGGTCGCTGCTGGCCGCGAAGCTCGACGAATTCCTCTCGGGGACACGCGATCTCACGGTCGTCTTCGCACCGGACGCCCGGACTTCTCTGCATCAGTACGCCTGGACGGAGAACTACCTGCTGTTGGTGGTGCTCGAGGACGTCCGTTCGAGTGTGCGTGTGGTCACGCTCGGCGACACCGTTACGTCCGACCGCCTGAGCGGCCTTCCCGACGCCGTGGACGTCACGATCATCGGCACCGACCCGGAGTTCGGCGGGGACGAGTACTTCCTCGACGCCAGTGGCCATCTGACACCGTCCACCCTTCTGGTGGGAACGGTGGGTAGCGAACCCGTCCCGCTCAAGTCGGCGCCCGCGTTCTTCGACACCACGAATCTCGTTGTGGAGCAGTACTTCGCGACATCCCTCGACGGCACCCGGGTGCCGTACTTCGTCGTCCGAGGCGCCGGAGTCGGCGGCGAGCCCGCACCTGCGGGTCCGACTCTGCTCTACGGCTACGGCGGTTTCGAGGTGTCCCTCACCCCGTCCTACAGCGGCGTCGTGGGAGCGGCGTGGTTGTCCCGAGGGGGCACCTACGTCGTCGCCAACATCCGCGGCGGCGGCGAGTACGGGCCGTCGTGGCACACGCAGGTCCTGAAGTCGGGTCGACACAAGGTGCACGAGGACTTCGCCGCTGTCGCACAGGATCTGGTGGAACGCGGCATCACCACATCCGACCGACTGGGCGCTCAGGGCGGCAGCAACGGCGGTTTGCTCATGGGCATCATGCTGACGAAGTACCCGGAACTGTTCGGCGCCATCGTGTGCCAGGTTCCCCTGCTGGACATGAAGCGGTATCACCGACTGCTCGCCGGGGCATCGTGGATGGCGGAGTACGGCGACCCGGACGATCCCGAGGAATGGGCCTTCATCTCCGACTACAGTCCGTATCAGAACGTGTCACCGCCGGCGATGCACGGCGGCGCCTATCCCCCGATCCTCATCACGACGTCAACCAGGGACGACCGTGTGCATCCCGGTCACGCCAGGAAAATGGACGCGCTGCTCGAGGAGTACGGCTACGACGTGTCCTACTACGAGAACATCGAGGGTGGCCACGGCGGGGCTGCCGACAATGCCCAGGCAGCGTTCAAATCCGCTCTGGCGTATACGTTTCTGTGGCGCACCATCGGAGGCGGTGACTCCTAGTCGGTGTCGGGCTCCGCGAGTCCGACGACCGACGGGTCGGGACGACCGACCACCTCGTGGTCCTTGTTGGCGTAGTCGAATTTGTCCAGGACGAACCGCATGGCCTCGAGACGGGCGCGCTTCTTGTCGTTGCTCTTGACCGTGGTCCACGGCGCGTGATCGGTGTGCGTGAAGCGGATCATGTCTTCCTTGGCCCTGGTGTACGCATCCCACTTGTCCAGCGACGCCAGGTCCATCGGGGAGAGTTTCCACTGGCGGACGGGGTCCACCTGCCGGATGGCGAACCGGGTGCGCTGCTCGAGCTGGGACACCGAGAACCAGAACTTGGTCAGCTGCACTCCGTCGTCGACCAGCATCTGCTCGAACAGCGGTGCCTGAGCGAGGAACCGCCCGTACTGCTCGTCGCTGCAGAACCCCATCACGCGCTCCACCCCGGCGCGGTTGTACCAGGAACGATCGAACAGAACCAGCTCGCCGGCGGCCGGCAGATGAGTCACGTAGCGCTGGAAGTACCACTCCGTCGACTCACGCGGCGACGGCTTCTCGAGTGCGACGACACGAGCACCGCGAGGATTGAGGTGCTCCATGAACCGCTTGATGGTGCCACCCTTGCCGGCAGCGTCCCGACCCTCGAAGACGATGACGTGGCGGCCACCGGTCTCCTTGATCCACATCTGCAGTTTGAGCAACTCGATCTGCAGGAGACGCTTGGTCCCTTCGTATTCCGGCCGGGACAGCCTCTCGGAATACGGGTACGCCTGACGCCAGGTGTCCACGGGATCGCCGTGCGGGGTGATCAGCACAGGGTCGTCGTCATCGTCGTCACGCACGGAGAACGCGGAGGTGTCGGCGAGGTCGACCATCCGGGACATCAGTTCGTCATCGAGAGCGGTCACGACAGAGCACGGTACGAGCCGTCGGGAACGGGACGGTGTTGCGAAGATGAACAGCCGGTGCGGCGAACATCAGGGTGCCTCTGGGGGTGATCCCCGATGGTACGGCGCCCTCGCGTGGCGCACAGTCGAGGCATGACAACGAATCATGTACCCGCAGAACCCACGACACAGCTACTCCGCAGCAGGGACGACAAGTGGATCGCCGGCGTGTGCGGTGGTGTCGCGGACTACACCGGGTGGGACCCGAGCCTCGTTCGGTCACTCACCGTGGTGGGCGCCCTCGTCTCCTTCGGCACCGTCGTCCTGCTCTACCTCGCGATGGTCATGCTCGTACCCAGAGCATGACCATCGCGGTGGGAGGCCTGCGGCCTACTTGTCCGCCGTGACCAACCACCCGCACGGCGAGGCCAACTCGTCGGCCTCCTCGGGGCCCATGGATCCCGGTTCGTACGAGATGACGGCGGGGGGATCGGACAGCAACGGTGCCGCGACATCCCACACGTGCGCCAGACCGTCGGGACGGGTGAACAGCGATCGGTCGCCTTCCAGCACGTCCAGGATGAGGCGGGAGTACGGCGACAACGGTTCCGTGTCGGACACCGTCGACAGGTCGAGGGACATGCGCCCGATCCCGAGGTCCTCGCCCGGACCGGGCTCCTTCACGGTCATGGCGATGTCGACTCGGCCGTCACCCTTCAGATCGAACGTCAGCACTGCGCCGTCGGCAGGAAGGTGCTTGACCGGGCCTTCCGGTCGACGGAAGACCAGCGACACACGCTGAGTGCTGGTGCCGAGCATCTTGCCGGTCCGCAGGACGAACGGAACGTCGCGCCACCGGTCGGTGTCCACCCACATCCGCGCGGCGACGAACGTGTCGGTCGTCGACGAGTCGTCGATTCCCTCGACATCGGTGTATCCGCGGTACTGGCCCAACACGACCTCGGAGGTGTCCAGCGGGCGGAATGCCGCGATCACCGATTCCCGAGCAGTCTGCAGGTCGTCGGCTCCGAGACTCAGCGGAGGCTCCATGGCCACCTCGGCCGCCACCTGGAACAGGTGCGTCACCAGCATGTCCAGGACCGCACCCGTCGCGTCGTAGAACTCGGCGCGGTCGTCGATGTCGAGAGTCTCGGGAACGTCGATCTGCACCTGCTCCACGTGCTCGCGGTTCCAGATGCCCTCGATCATCCCGTTCGCGAATCGCAGGATGTGCAGGTTCTGCGTGTTCTCCTTCCCGAGGAAGTGGTCGATCCGGTAGACCTGCTTCTCGTCGACGAATTCGTGCACCGCTTCGTCGAGCTTCTCGAAGTTCTCCTGCGACGTGCCGAAGGGCTTCTCATACACCACTCGCGCGCCCTCGGTGAGGTCGTGCGCGCCGAGTGCCTTCGTGTAGTCGATGAACGTCGACGGCGGCAGGGCGATGTAGTGCACCAACTGCGGATCGCCACCGAGCTCGTCCTTGACGTCCCCGAGGACGGTCAGCATGTCCCCCGGGTCGTCGGCGGTGAAACCGTTGCCGGCGAATCTGACCCGAGAGGCGAACGAGGACCACACCTTCTCGTCCACGGTGTGGACACCTTCCGACGGGCCGAACTCGTCGAGAGCCGCGCGGATGTGCTCGCGGAACTCGTCGTCGGTCTTGCTCCCGCGACCGTTGCCCACCAACGCCCATTCGTCGGGCAGCAATCCTTCCTGCGCCAGTTCGTAGAACGCAGGGAGCACCATGCGCTTGGCCAGGTCTCCGGTCGCCCCGAAGAGTACGAAGATGGTCGGCGCCCCGCCGGATTCGGATGTTGCTGTGTCAGCCATACCCCCATGATGCCCAGTCGGGGCCTCGCCCGAACCTCGATCGCCTCACAGTGCCGCGTCGACGCTACTGTCGGGCCGGTGACTCGATCGGTATTCGACGGCGACATCTCCGGACTCGGCACCTCCACCGGCACCAGGATCGTCGTCGGCCACTGGACGTCGTCGCCGTTGGGCGACTTCACCGACGTCATGGTCGAGTTCGCCGACGGCGAGCGTCTGCTCCTCGCCCCGTCCGACGAGGTCCGCGAGTTCGTCACCGCAACCTACCGGTTCGACACGACGACAATCACCGACGTCTCCTATCACCGCCGGGATGACAGCGTCAGCGTCTCGGCCGGCGATCTCGAAGTGTCGTTCCGGATCGGCGGCCCGACACTGCTGGGTCGACTGCTGTCCGTCGCACCGACCGCCGTGGTCACCTCACCCTGGTTCTGCACGATCAGCGACCCGATCGCCCGCATCGCCCTACGCGGCGTACGGACCAAGGGCACCGCGGGCGGCGGGCGTCGCGAGTACTACGGGGCCCGCGGGCAGCACCACATCACCGCCACGACCGCGTCGTGGAAGGGCGACGACCTGGGCCCGTTGAGCGACGTCGATCCACCGGTGCGTTTCGGGTTCGGGTCCACACCGAGGACGCCGTCGACCACTCTGATCCGCACCACGATCGACGAGCGATGACCGACGTCATCGCAGGGTGATGTTCTTCTCTCGTGAGAGGAAGAAGGCGTTCGAGCCGACACGGGCGCAGGCGACCCCGTCTTCGCGGGAGACGCAGAAGCTCTGTCCCGTGTTGATCACCTCGCCGTACTGCAGGGTGCGGATGTTCTCCGAACCGGTGAAATAGCCCTGATTCGAGCAGTAGTGGATCGGCCCGGTGCTCTCCACACGGACGGCGTACTTGCTGGTCGGACCGTTCGAGCAGACTTCGCCCTCATCGGGAGCGACACTGGACACGGCCTGGCATCCCAGGAATCCCACCGACGTACCGTTCGGGAAGAGTCCGCACGAGACATTTCCCGACGGTGTCCGGAAGTAGTACCCCTCACCGGCCCCGCCGCTGTCGCGGAACAGTTCGGGGTCCACCGACACCTCCTGCGACCCCGGACGCGGGAGTGGGTCTGCCGACTCTCCCGACTGTGCCGACGACACGGTGGACGGCGACTGTTCCTCGGTGCCGGGCTGATCCGAGGCGGCGTCCGAGGGCGCTTCGGTCGGGACCGTGACCGGCGTTGCGGTCGGCGACACGACCGATGTCGGTGCGGGCGCCGGAACCGCCGTCGCGGACCTCGTCTCGTCTGAAGCGGAACAGGCACCCAGCACCGCGGCGCCGGCGATCATGGCGGCCGCGATGGCGGCCCGTGTGCTCGTCGAGAGTGGCATGTCGACTCCTGTCCGGAGCCGGCCCGTCGCCGCCCCCTCTGACATACCTATCGGTCTCTTTACGACGACAGTTACCTTCGCTCAGGTCACGATCAGGACACGAGTCGGCTAACTGCCGTCGAGGGGAGCGATGCCGACCCGAAGTTGGTAGGGAGTGAGCGAAAACCCGCTCTGCGGCCCGAACGACCGCACACAGTCCACGAGGATCGTCGCGCCGGCTTCCCTTTCCGCTGCCGCGGCGATCTGACACGGCGTCGGCACGAATATTCCGCTCGGGGCGTTCTCGTAGTACAGCGGCCCGATGTACGTCGGCGCAGCCGAGGCAGTTCCCGCCCCTGCCAGCACCGATCCCGCCGTGACCGCTCCGGCGGCGAGCACCCCACCGATCATTCGTCGCACTCCGATTCGCACCATGACATGCACCTTCCGATGAGAGAGTCCCGGCCTTCGCGAACCGTACCGCGTGGATTGTTACGGGGGAAGAGGCGTGCGGAACCGCATGCACGGTTGCCGTAAAATACGAGGGTCCACCAGGCACTTGTTTCGATCAGGGGAGTCACGTGACCGCGCACGTCGAAGAAATGCAGTTCCAGGCCGAGACCCGGCAGCTGTTGGATCTGATGATCCACTCGGTCTACTCCAACAAGGACTCGTTCCTCCGCGAGTTGGTGTCGAACTCGTCGGACGCATTGGACAAGCTGCGCCTCGAGTCGTTCCAGAACAAGGATCTCGGCGCCGACACCACCGATCTCCACATCGACCTCGAGATCGACAAGGAGAACCGCACCCTCACGGTGCGGGACAACGGCATCGGCATGTCCCGCGACGAGGTCGTCGATCTGATCGGCACGCTTGCCAAGTCCGGCACGGCCGAGGTCCGGGCGAAGCTCAAGGAAGCCAAGGACGCCGCGGCATCGGAAGAACTGATCGGCCAGTTCGGTATCGGCTTCTATTCCACGTTCATGGTGGCCGACAAGGTCACCCTCGTCACCCGTCGCGCCGGTGAGGAGACCGCCACGCGCTGGGAGTCCAGCGGCGAGGGCACGTACACGATCGAGGAGGTTCCCGACGCGCCCCAGGGCAGTGCCGTGACGCTGCACCTCAAGCCGGCCGACGACGAGGACCACCTGTACGACTACACCTCGGAACACAAGATCCGAGAGCTGGTCAAGCGCTACTCCGACTTCATCGCATGGCCCATCCGCATGCAGGTCGAGAAGACCACCGGCGAGGGCGACGACGCCACGACCGTGCTCGAGGACGAGACCGTCAACTCCATGAAGGCGCTCTGGACGCGGTCGAAGGACGACGTCTCCGAGGAGGAGTACACCGAGTTCTACCGCCACGTCAGCCACGCATGGGACGAGCCGCTCGAGGTCATCCCCATGAAGGCCGAGGGCACCTTCGAATACCAAGCGCTGCTGTTCATTCCGTCGCGTGCGCCGTTCGACCTGTTCATGCGCGAATCGAAGATCGGTATCCAGCTGTACGTCAAGCGCGTCTTCATCATGGACGACTGCGAGGAGCTCGTGCCCGAGTACCTGCGCTTCGTCAAGGGTGTCGTCGACGCAGCCGATCTGTCGCTCAACGTCTCTCGTGAAATCCTGCAGCAGGACCGGCAGATCCGCGCGATCCGTCGCCGCCTGACCAAGAAGGTGCTGAGCACCGTCAAGGACCTGCAGGCGAACGAGCCGGAGAAGTACAGCACGTTCTGGGGTGAATTCGGCCGTGCCCTCAAGGAAGGGCTGCTGTCCGACCACGACAACCAGGAGACCATCCTCGGGCTGTCGTCCTTCGCGACGACGCAGAGCGACGAGAAGCCGACCACGTTGGCGGAGTACGTCTCTCGCATGAAGGATGGTCAGGACGCGATCTACTACATGACCGGCGAGTCGCGTCAGCAGGTGGAGAACTCCCCACACATGGAGGCGTTCACCGCCAAGGGGCTCGAGGTGCTGATTCTCACCGACGCCGTCGACGAGATGTGGACGGGTTCCGTCCCCGAGTTCGACGGGAGGCCGTTCCGCTCCATCGCCAAGGGCGCCGTGGACCTGGGCGACGACGAGGCCGAATCCGAGGAGAAGGACGCGCAGAAGGCTCGGTTCGCCGACCTCACCACCTGGATGGCCGAGACGCTGTCCGACGACGTCAAGGAGGTCCGTCTGTCCTCACGCCTGACCACATCACCCGCGTGCATCGTCGGTGACGACTTCTCGCTGAGCCCCCAGCTCGAGAAGATGTACCGGGCGTCCGGTCAGCCCGTGCCGAAGACCAAGCGCATCCTGGAACTCAATCCGGATCATGCCCTGGTCACGGCTCTGGAGACGGCCCATGCCGAGCACAAGGACGACATGGCTCTCGCCGAGACCGCGAAGCTCCTCTACGGCACCGCATTGCTCGCCGAGGGCGGCGAACTCGAGGATCCGGCGTCGTTCGCAAAGCTGTTGGCGGAGCGCCTGACCCGCACGATGTGAGCAGGCAGGCCGGAGGCCGTTCTTGATTAGGTCGGCCCGACATGGGGCCCGCCCGTAGGGTGGGCCTCATGTCGGGGGACGTGATCGTGATCGGGGCGGGACTCAGCGGGCTCGTCGCTGCTCGGGAGCTCGAGCGAGCGGGTCGGTCCGTCACGGTGCTCGACGCTGCCGATCGCATCGGCGGGAAGGTGCTCACCCGAGATGTCGACGGACACCACGTCGACTACGGCGC
This sequence comes from Rhodococcus sp. Leaf247, assembly GCF_001426185.1. GTDB lineage: Bacteria > Actinomycetota > Actinomycetes > Mycobacteriales > Mycobacteriaceae > Rhodococcoides. The sequence continues at coordinate 737,018 of NZ_LMRP01000002.1, forward strand.
TCACTGGGTCGGCGGGGATCAGACGGCTGTCCTGGACCTGGCCGACGAGCTCGGCGTCGCCACTGCACCCGAACCGCGTCGTCGACGTGGTGCCGACGAACTCTTCGCTGCCGCTGGACGCGTCCTCCGATATCACGGGCAGGTGCCACCGATACCGGCACGGGAGTGGCTGCCGGTGGGACTCGGAATCGCCGGACTGGACGTGGCAGTGCGACGCAGCCGCAGTACCCCGCTCCCCGTACTCGACGCCTGGCGTCCCGGCGAGCACGACATGTCGAACGTGATCGGCGATCGACTGTTCCGGTCCGCGTACGGGCGCGACATCCTCACCTGCTTCTATCGCCTGATCTTCGGAGCCGACCCCGACGAGGTCCCGGCCCGCGCCGCGCTCGAGTACCTGCGGGCGGCCGGCAGCCTGCGCGCGATCGCGGAAGTACGTGACGGTGCGCAGGAGCGGTACTTCGTGGACGGCGCCGGGGCCCTCGTCGCCGCTGTGGCGCAGCAACTCTCGTCGGAGCCTCGTCTACGGCGACCGGTCACCGCCGTCCGGTCCGATGGGTCGGGAGTCGACGTCGTCACCGAGGACGGAACTCTACGAGCGTCCGCCGTGGTGATCGCGGTACCCCTGCCCCGCGCCGCGGACATCGAGGGCGCACTCCCTGCCGGTGCCGGTGACCGGATGCGGAACTCACACATGGGCGAGTACGCGAAGACCATCGTCGTGTACGACAGACCGTGGTGGCGCGAGGACGGCCTCACCGGAACCGTCCTCGACGTCGACGGACCCGTGCAGATGGTCGTCGACGGTAACCCCGGCGCGGCCTCCCCCGGTGTCCTCGTCGCCTTCAGCGGTGGGCGAGCGGCGTCGGACCTGTTCTCCCGCAGTGACCGTCGTGAGGTCGTCGTCGCGGAGCTGGTCCGCCTGTTCGGCGCGCATGCGGCGTCCCCACGCCTGGTCGACGACATCACCTGGTCGGAGCAACCGTGGCTGGGCGGCGCACCCACCGCCATCCCCCCGTACGGCGGAATCTTCGAGCCCGCCGACCTGACCACCGGCCGAGTGCACTGGGCGGGAACGGATCTGGCGGACCGCTGGCCGGGCTACCTCGACGGAGCCGTGCGATCCGGTCGGCGAGCGGCACGAGAGATCATCAGCGCACCGTGAGATCCGGCAGTCGACGCGGAGCCGCACGGCGACGCACCGCGGGTGCGACCGGCCGACCCCGGAGCAGCCCCTCCGTAGTACCCGCCTCGATGGCCTTGCGATAGACCAGGACGGCGGCACGCACCGCGTCCACCGTGTGATCGACATCGGCATCGGTATGTGCCGCGGACACGACGAAGGACTGGCCGAGAACACCCCGCGTCAGCAGTTCCTGAAGGAACAGAGTCCGGTACTCCTGCGAGGGAGCGCCGTGCGCATCCGCCGTGGCGAACACCAGGCAGCTGGGCCGCCCCAGCACCCGAAGATACTGCTCGACACCGGCATCGGCCGCAACCTCGGTCACCGCGTCGCGCAAGCGCGTGCCGGCGCGCTCCATGGCGGCGACCGGGTCCTCCTCCTCGTAGGCCCGCACCACGGCACGGAACGCGGCGAGTCCGGTGGTCTCGGGTCCGTGTGTCGTCGACAGCAGGAAGACGCGATCGGAATCCGTCCGCAGGCCGCCCAATTCCATCAGGTCACGCGTGCCCGCGAGGGCCGACACCGGGAGTCCGTTGCCCATCGCCTTGCCCCAGCACGACAGATCGGGGGTCACCCCGTACACACCCTGAGCACCGGCGGACGACCAGCGGAACCCGGTGATCATCTCGTCGAACACCAGGATGGTTCCGTACCGATCACAGAGTGCACGAACATCTTCGAGATATCCCGGGGCCGGCTCCGCTAGCGCGCCGGCGGCTTCCATGACCACGCACGCGATGTCGTGTCCGGCCAGCACACGGCCCAGGGCCGACGCGTCGTTGTACGGGAACCGATGTACCGGGCTGTCGGGAATGCCCGCGTTCATCTCCGTCGTTCCGATGAACCAGTCGTCGACCGAGAAGAACGGCTGCGCGCACACGGCGATGTCGGTGCGCCCGGTCGCCGCGCGCGCCAATCGCACCGCGGCGGTCGTGGCGTCGGAGCCGTTCTTCGCGAACTTCACCATCTCCGCGGTGGGGACCGTGCGGAGGAAGTCCTCCGCCGCGAGCACCTCGAGCTCGGTCGGCCGCGAGAAGTTCGTTCCTCGGGCGACCGCTGACGCCACGGCATCGACCACCGGACGGTAGCCGTGCCCCAGAGTCACCGAGCGCAGGCCGCTCCCGTACTCGACGTACTCGTTGTCGTCGACGTCCCACACACGGGCGCCCACGCCGTGCGTGAGAATCGGCGTGAGGTGTTCTGGATACTGATCGGGACCACGTGCGTAGGTATGGCTTCCGCCGGGCACCAGTCGGTGCAGGCGGGCCTGGAGTTCCGAAGATCTCTCGTGTGTCATCGGGTGGCCTCTCGATGGTCGGCGCGGAAGGGCACCGTGTCCTGTCGCGGAGCACTGCGCAGTGTGGTGACGACGAACCAGAGCGCCACTGCCCACTCGGACACCAGGACACCCACGACCATCGTCACGACCGATCCGGTGACGGAGGTGACCAGCAGCGCCGACACGGCGAGGGTGACGCCGATGATCGCGCCGCTGAGCACGGTCGACGTCCGTCCCTGCGCGGGCAGCACCGCGGTGGTGATGTACGACGTGAGCGTCGTGGCGGGCAGGATCCACGCCAGGATGCGCAACAGTGCTGTCGCATCGTCGAACTCGGTGCCGTAGACGATGCGGATCACCACCGGCGCCGACAGCGTCAGTCCCGCTGCGGCGACGACGGCCAGGGCGAGGCATCCGAGAGCGCCCTGCACCGTCCGCGCACGGAAGGCCTGACCGTCCCGGATGCGCGCCATCCTGGGGAGCAGCGCGAACCCGATCGGATCGAGGACCGATTGGCCCGCCCGCACGAGCCGGTCGGCCGCCGAGAAGAGCCCGAGCGACGCGGCGTCGAGCACCGTCGAATACGCAGCCGCACCGCCCTGCCCGTATCCCGTCAGCAGGAGCCGCGACGCGAGGACGGGCGCCGCAGTTCTCACGGTGTCCCCGAGCCGCAGGGTGGGAACGATCGGACCGAAGTGCCGGTCCGCGTCCATCCACGTGGCGACGACGGTGATGATCGACGACCCCCCGAGACACGCCAGGGCGACCTCCGGGGACGGGAACTGCGGAAGAAGGGTCACCAGGGCGACGAGGTAGGCGATACGCCCCGCGGCCTGGTACGCGGTCGACGCCCCGAAGCGTCCACGACCGATCAGGAGCCAGTCCTCGGACAGAGACCAGATGCCGCCGGCTACCGCACCGACCAGGAAGGCCCGAGCCGCCCCGTCCGCGCCCACCACCGACCCGATCAGCAATGCCCCGACCAGTACGGAGAACAGCAACCCTCGCACGACGGCGTAGGCGCCGCGCACCCGCGTGATGTCGGCATCGTCGACCCGTGCCGCGAAGTACTGCGTCGCACCGAGATCCACGAGTACGGATCCCAGGAAGTAGGCCGACATTCCCACGGCGACCAGACCTACGCCTTCCGTGCCGAGCAGTCGGGCGGTCAGCGGGAGGGTGACGAGCGTGACGAGGAACTGCCCGTAGGTACCGAAACCCACGAGCAGGACATCACGGAGAAGTCGCACCATCAGCGCCGCAGGACTCGGTCGACGACGCTGCCCGCACGCGAGCGCAGCCGCGTGAGGACCGCACCCAGTATGCGACCGTCTCCCACCAGAACGTCGCACGTGGACACCAGCGCCGGGATTTCACGGGCCAGGCGGTGGTGCATCCGCACGGACTCGCTGAGCTTGCTGTAGCTGGAGGTCCGGCTACAGAGGTTGAACGACGAATCACGCCACGCGGCGTCGATGGTGGGCACCCCGTGGAAGTCTCCGTGCGCGCCCATCCGCGCGAAGAGGTCGACGTCCATCGGGAACACCAGGTCTCCACGGAACCCCCCGACGCGGTCGAAGAGGTCGCGTCGGAATGTCGTGGCCGCGGTCGGACCGAATTCGGCAGGGCCACGGCGGACGATGACGCCCGCCAACTCCTGTCCCCCGCGACGACCGAGGAGACCGGGGAGGCCGAGGCCCGTTTCCTTCACCTCACCCTGCTCGTCGATGACCTCGAACTTCGAGGACACCACGGCGACGTCCGCATCGTCCAACACGGCGCGCTGCCCGGCCAAGGCGCCCGGACGCAGCACGTCGTCGGCGCAGACGACCTTCACCAGTCGCCCGGACGAGGCGCGCACCGCGGCATTCCAGTTGTCACCGATCGCGAGCACCCGATCGTTGGACACGACCGTGACACGGTCGTCCCGGAACGATCGCGCGATATCGCCCGTGCCGTCCGTGCTGGCGTTGTCGAGTACCAGCACCTCCATGTCCTCGTCCTGGTCCAGGACCGAGCTCATGGTGGTCTCGAGCGTGCGTGCGGCTTCGTAGGCCGGAATACACACCGAGAGAGGGATCGTCATGTGCGGCTTCCTTCCGTGACCGAGATCAGATCGACGATGTGCAGATCCGGATGCGCCGCGGCCACCTCGGGCACGAGATCCGGGACGGTCACCAGCACGCGATCGGGCCGATGGGCGTACATCCAGTCCGGCCCCACGATGGGAACATCGGTGGCCGGCATTCGCCTGCCCCACTTGGCAGGTGATGCATCCACCACGGCGCCGATCATCGAGGCGTCGACCCCGGCCATCGCGAAGAGCGCGACGGCGCGCGACGCCGCGCCGTAGGCGGCGATAGCCGTTCCTGTCAGGACCGAGTCGGCGAGCACCGCACGCAGAGCGGCCACATCGGCGCTCATCGCGGACCCCAGCGCGGACACGAGCACGGGTCTCGTGATGCCTGCCGCCGCCTCGCTCTCGCGCACGCGTCGTGCTGCCTCGAGGTCGGCCGCCGGTGCGTCCGGTCCGTTCCCGTCCGCGCGACGTGCGGACACCAACAACGTGCCGCCGTACAGATCGGACTCCCAGCACCCGAGCGACGTCAGGCCAGCCGACTGCAGAGCGGATTCGAGCGCAGTGAGCGACCAGTAGGCGAAGTGACCGTGCCGCAGCGCATTCCACTGGCGTTCCCGCACGATGGTGGCGAATGAATGGATCTGCAGGACGAGCACCCCGCGATCGCCGAGCAGCTCCCGTCGCTCGATCAATGCCGCCGCCTGGTTCGGCTCGTGCATCAGGCCGAACCCGTCGACGACCAGATCCGCAGGCCCGGATCCGACGTGTGCCGGCGCGGCATCGGAGATACCCCTGCCGACCACATCGGGAATCCACGAACCGCCGTGGGGGCTGCCGTACTCGCGCACCACCGCGCCGACGGGCAACCACCCGCGCCGAACGATCTGATCCATCGCGTGAGAAGCGGCCCGTCTCAACGCTTCCGGCTCGACTCCGCGCGGCTCGTCCGCACGCGTGTCGTCGTGCAGGAGCTGCGCGAGACCACATGCCGTGCACAGACCCATGGCGAGAGAGTGCCGCTCGTCGTTCCCGGGCGGCGATCCCACCGACGGGAACGTGTCGGCGGCAGGAACACGGCCGAGATCCAGCACGGTGGTGACGTCGACGGACGAGCAGGCCCTGCAGGGACTCATGCGATTCTCCGCGTCGCCGCACGGCCCGGCCGGAGATCGGCGACACTGGTGCCATGCGCGTCGAGACCACACCTCTGCGAGATGTCCTGCTGTTCCTGCCCACGCCGCATCGAGACGACCGCGGCTTCTTCACGAGGACCTTCGACACGGAGATCTTCGACGCGGCGATCGACGAGCACACGACGCTCGCGACGCGAGCCGGTGACTTTCGTCAGGATTCGCAATCGCGTTCTGCTGCAGGCGTTCTGCGCGGCATGCACGGTCGCGGTGGACGCGGTGAGGCCAAGCTGGTTCGATGCGCGCGCGGAGCCGTACAGGACGTTCTCGTCGATGCCCGACCGGACTCGCCCACCCGGGGTCGGTGGATGGACGTCGTGCTGGACGACGTGGACTGTGCGCACCTGTTCGTGCCTCCGGGGCTCCTGCACGGATTCCTGACGCTCGGCGAGAGTGCCGACGTGTGCTACCGCATCGACCGTCCGCACCAGCCCGGCGAGGACGTCGGTGTCCGATGGGACGACCCGGATCTGGCGATCGCGTGGCGCGCAACACCGACCACGGTGAGCGAGCGTGACGCGTCCGCGGGATCCTGGCGCGATCTCGTCGCCGGCGGCTGACGACTCACGCACTGCCGGCCCCGACGCGGATCCTGCGGAGTTTGCCGTCGACGGCACCGGTCCGTTGGAGCTCGGTGACGCGGGCGAGCCGAGTGAAGCGCTGCGCGAGCGCCTCCCCGGTCAGACCGTGACGGGTATAGGCGTCGTACAGTTCCTCGGCGCCGGCTCGGACAGTCCATCGAGGAACGAACGCCGGCAACACCTCCCGTGCGGCCGAGAAGTCGACGCGGTACGAGCGTGGGTCCGACCCGTACTCTCCGGTGACCACCACCTCCGCACCGGTGACCTCCGCGACCGTGTCGGCGATGTCGCGCACCGTGACGTTGTTGTCCTCGGTGCCGATGTTCAACGCGCGGTTCCGGATCCGGTCGGCGGGAGCATCGAGGGCCGCGGCGAACGCCTGCGCGATGTCCAGAGCGTGGACCAGGGGTCGCCACGGGGTGCCGTCCGACTTGACGACGATGCGTCCGGTGAGGAACGCCGACGCCGTGAGGTCGTTGACCACGATGTCCGCCCGTAGCCGCGGTGAGTATCCGAAGGCCGTGGCGTTACGCAGGAACACGGGGGCGAACGCCTCGTCCGCCATCGCGGCGACGTCGGCCTCCACGCGGACCTTGCTCACGGCATACGGAGTCAGAGGCCGGAGGACGGCATCCTCGGTCACCGCGTCCTGACCCGCCGCGCCATAGACCGAACACGTCGACGCATACAGGAACCGGGACACGCCGGCGTCCTTCGCGGCACGCGCGAGGCGCACGGACGCATGGTGATTGATGTCGTGCGTGATCTCCGGAGCCAACGTTCCCAGCGGGTCGTTCGACAGCGCCGCGAGATGGACGACCGCGTCGAATCCTTCGAGATCATCGGCCACGACGTCGCGCAGGTCCGTCGCCAGGGTCGTCGGATCGGTCGGTGCCTCGCCGAGAACACAGTCCGCGAAGAGGCCGGAGTCCAGACCCACCACCGTGTGACCTCGGTCCTGAAGGACCGGGACCATGACGGTGCCGAGGTATCCCTGGTGTCCGGTGAGGAGTACACGCATGGTCTTCACGAGCCTTTCCGGTGCGCCGTCGGACGTTCCGACGGTGGATGCTCCGTCCGCAGCAGCATCTTCTCCACGACGAATGCCTCCGCATATCGGTTGCGGCACTGCACCCCTCGTACCCGGGCGAGACCGAGGAACGTCTCGGTGTCGTACCAGTCGTGGTGATGCTGGGACGGGTAGTGGACTGCCAGCAATTCCGCTTTGCGCGCGGCGATCTCGTCACCGAGCGGATGGAAGAAGCTGGGAGTCGGGAGATCGGACTCCCATTTGATGATCTCGTAGCCCAGAATCAGATGATCGCGGAACACGGTCGGGACCGACTCCGCCAGCAGTCGGTGATCCTGGTGCGCATCGCGGCGCTGCGGCGCGAGGACGATGTCGGGTTCGCAGGTGCGGCGGAACTTCTCGAGGCCCTCCTTGACGGCGCTCCAGTGATCCGGGGTGCGACCGTCGGGAATGTCGAGCACGGTGAGCGAGAGCGGACCGTCGGAACAGAAGTGCGACAGTGCTTTTCGCTCCTCGGCCTCACGATCGGTGCCCCCGCCCGTCAGTACGAGAGCGTGAACTTCGGTCTCGCCCGAGCGGGTGAGGTCGAGGAGCGTCCCTCCGGCACCGATGGCGATGTCGTCGGGGTGCGCCCCGAGGACGGCCACCGAGCGGACACGACCGGGGGACAGGCCGATCATGCGACGACGCTCGACAATGCGGGCCGGTCCTGTGCGCCCTCCCATACCGCCCACGGACGGATGCCGCGGCCGTAGTCGTTGTCCAGTTCCGCGCGTTCCTTGAAGGTGTCGGCAGGCTTCCAGAATCCCTGGTGCCGGTACCCGAACAGTTCGCCGCGACCTGCCAGCGCCATGCAGGCATCGCCGACCAGATCGCCGCCCTCGGGAATGTGGTCGAAGACTTCCTGGCTGAGGACGAAGTAGCCGCCGTTCTCCCAGATCGGGAAACGGCTGACCGGAACGATGTCCTTGATCTCGCCGGTCTCGGACACGTCGACGCAGTGGAAGCTCGACTGCGGCGGCACCACCAGCATCGACGCGACGGCGCCCGACTCGTGGTAGCGCTCGATCATGGTGTCCAGCGGCGCATCCGTGAGCACGTCGGAGTAGTTGGCCAGGAAGTACCGATCGCCGCCGAGATGGTCGCGGACACGACGCAGACGTTCGCCGATGGGCGACTCGACTCCGGTGTCCACGAACGTGATCGACCAGTCGCTCATGTCGGTGCTCAGCAATTCGACCTTGCCGTCGCGCATGACGAAGTCGTTCGACTGTTCCTCGTGATAGTCCAGGAAGAACTGTTTGATCGCGGCTGCGCCGTAGCCGAGACACAGGATGAAGTCCTTGTGCCCGTAGTGGGCGTAGTACTTCATGATGTGCCAGAGCAGCGGGCGGGGTCCGACCATCTGCAACGGCTTCGGGATCTCGTCGTTGCGGTCGTTGCGCATGCGCATGCCGTAACCGCCGCAGAAGAGAACGACCTTCATGACAGAGCCTCCGATGTGTCGGACCGCGAGTAGTCCGCGGTGTGGAGAACGGGGAGTGGGAACACGACGCGCCCACCCCAGTCGGCGACGTAGCCCAGTTGCTCGGTGAGCTCGCGCTCGAGGTTCCAGGGCAGGACCAGCACCACGTCCGGCTCGTCCGCCGCGATGCGATCGGGATGGTGCACCGGAATGCGAGTCCCCGGGGTGTATCGACCGTGCTTGTAGGGGTTCCGGTCGACGGTGTACTCCACGAGGTCCGTCCGGATGCCGCAGTAGTTGAGCAGGGTGTTGCCCTTGCCCGGCGCGCCGTACCCGACCACTCGTTCACCGCGCCGACGGCATTCGAGGAGGAACTCGAGCAGAGTGGCGCGCACGGCGCGCGCCGCGTTCTCCAGCCCGCGGTACCCGTCGACGTGGTGCAGGCCGGCACGGCGCTCGGCAGCGAGAATGTCGAGCATCCGCTCGCTGGGCGGCCCCGCGTTCGACGACGGTGTCGCCCAGAGTCGGATGGAGCCACCGTGAGTGGGGAGTTCCTCGACGTCGACGACGGTCAGGTCGCCCTCCGCCAGCGCCCTCGTCGCGGTCAATACCGTCCAGTACTGGAAGTGCTCGTGGTAGACCGTGTCGAACTGGGCGTCGGCCACCAGGTGGAGTGCGTGATGCACCTCGATGCTGACCATGCCCCGGTCCGAGACCAGGGCCCGGAGACCCTCGGTGAAGCCGGCGACGTCCGGGATGTGCGCGTAGACATTGTTCGCGACGACCAGATCGGCCGGACCGTGCGCGGTACGCACTCGCGCCGCGGTGTCGGGGTCGAGAAACGCCGTCTCGGTGGGTACGCCGGTATCACGCGCCGCTGCACCGACATTCGCGCTGGGCTCGATGCCGAGGCATCGGATGCCGGCGTCCACGACGTGCTGCAGAAGGTATCCGTCGTTGCTGGCGACCTCCACGACGAACGAGCTCTCCGACAGGGCGAGCCGATCGACAGCCCCCGTCACGAAGGTCCGGGCGTGTTCGACCCAGCTGCTCGAGAACGACGAGTAGTACGCGTACTCGGTGAACGTCTCGGCCGGTGTCACCAGCGCCGGAATCTGCAGCAACAGGCATTCCCGGCAGATCCGGAGATGGAGCGGATACGTGGGCTCGGGGTCGTCCAGTTGCGCGGCAGTGAGGAACGACTCGCAGGGAGGAGTGGCCCCCAGGTCGAGGACGCTCTCGAGGTCGGTGGATCCGCAGAGGCGGCAGAGCATGTGCAGTCCTAACGACAGGCAGCACGCTCGGTTCTCACGCTCGACGAGCGAGTCCGACCGGCCGCGCTGCTTTGTACGATTTGCACGTATTCTGCCACACAAACCGACCCAGTGCCGGTTTATGACCCCGAATCATTCGTTCGGTCTACACCGACGATGGCGCGAACAGCAGTGACATCCCACAGGCGTCAGGGAAGGATCACGCCTGTTCCTCGGGCTCGGACAGCCCTTCCCGCTCGTCGCGCTCGGCCCATTCGATCAGCGGCTCGATCGAGTACGCCGCATCGTCCATTCCGGCGTGCAGATCGCCCAGGTCTGCATACCGGGCGGGCACCGTGTACATCGTCAGGTCACCGGGCTCGACGTCCGCGATCTCGTCCCACGTGATCGGAGTCGACACGGTCGCATCCTGATTCCCGCGCACGGAATACGCGCTGGCGATGGTGTGATCCCGCGCGTTCTGGTTGTAGTCGACGAACAGCTTCGAAGGATCGCGATCCTTGCGCCACCACGTCGTCGTCACGTCCTCGGGTGCGCGCCTCTCGACCTCGCGGGCGAACGCCAGTGCAGCCCTGCGCACATCCTTGAACCCGTGATCCGGGGCGATACGGACGTAGACGTGTAACCCGTTGCCGCCCGACGTCTTCGGCCATCCCTCAGCGCCCAGTTCGTCCAGCACCTCGTGAACGACACCCGCGACCCGTCGCACCCGGTCGAACGAGCAGTCGGGCATCGGATCCAGATCGATCCGCCACTCGTCCGGACTCTCCACGTCGGCGCGGCGACTGTTCCATGGATGGAACTCCACCGTCGACATCTGCACGGCCCAGATCACGTGCGCCAGTTCCGTGACGCAGAGTTCGTCCGCGGTGCGGTTGTAGCGCGGGAAGGTGACCTTCACGGTCTCCATCCAGTCCGGAGCACCCTTGGGCAGGCGCTTCTGATGCACCTTCTCCCCCGCCAGGCCGTCCGGGAAGCGGTGCATCATGCACGGCCGCTCGCGAAGTGCGCGCACGATGCCGTCCCCGACGGACAGGTAGTACTCGACCAGATCCCGCTTCGTCGCGCCGCTCGCGGGGAAGTACACGCGGTCGGGGTTGGACACCCGCACCGTGCGTCCGCGGACATCGAGCTCGATCGCCGGTGACGTGGCTGCCATGCTCGCGATACTAGTGCGGGCCGAGGGGGTACACAGGGAGTCGACCCATCCGCTCGTTCGAAGGAGCCCCGTTGATCTTCATCACCGCCAAGTTCAGAGTAAAGCCCGAGCACGCCGACGACTGGCCGCAGATCTCGCGCGCCTTCACCGAGGCGTGTCAGGCGGAAGAGGGATGCCTCTGGTACTTCTGGTCGCGCACGCTCGACGACCCCACCGAGTACGTCCTGGTCGAGGCATTCCGCGATCCCGATGCCGGCGCGGCCCACGTCCAGTCGGACCATTTCAAGCAGGCGCAGAAGGACCTCCCGCCGTACCTGCAGGAGACCCCGAAGATCATCAGCCAGGAAGTGGACGGTACGGACTGGAACGAGCTGGGAGAGCTCGCAGTCGACTAGTTCTCCGCCAGCGTCCGGACGGCGTCGGCGAATTGTCCCGGGAGTTCCTGGGGCGGATTGTGCCCGGCGTCGACGGCTCGGACGTCGATCAGATCGGTGAAGTGAGCCGAGTGGTCGGATGCTCCGTACAGCGCTGCCACGGTGTCCTCCGTCGGATCGATCACGATGGTGGGCACCGTGATTCGCGGTTGCGTCGCCAACAGCTGTTCGGTCTCGGCGTACGCCGCGTCACCGGGTACCAGGTCGTACCGGTGGCGGTACGAATGAACGGCTACGTCCACGAAATCCGGATTGTCGAACGACGGCGCCGTGGCGGCGAACTCGGAGTCACCGAACCTCCACGTCGGCGACCAGTCGGTCCACAGTGTCTGTGCGATCTCCGCGCGGTACGCCGCCAGACCGGCGCGACCTCGCTCCGAATGGAGGTAGTACTGGTACCAGTACCGCTTCTCCAGATGCGGTGGCGCCGGCGTCGCCGCAGCCGCCGCGCGGTCCTGCACCAGGTACCCGGACACGCTGAGAAGACCCGACACCGACTCCGGCCAGACGGCGGCGACGACACACGCGGCCCGGCCGCCCCAGTCGTACCCGGCGACGAGTGGCCGGTCGAGGTCCAGCGCCGCGATCAGGTCACGCAGGTCGTGGCCGAGTGCCGCCTGTTCTCCCGACCGCATCGCCTCTGCGTCGGCAAAGCGTGTCGGTCCGAAGCCGCGCAGATACGGAACGACCACATCGAACCCCTGCTTCGCCAGGATGCGCGCGACGTCGTCGTAGCAGCGGGGGTCGTACGGGAAGCCGTGCAGCAGTATGACAGTCCGCCCCGCCGGATCGCCGTGGCGCTCGTAGGCGACGTCGAGAACCCCGGCCCTGACGGTGCTGATCACTGGTGCCATGGATCCATCATGCCCGTCGACCACCGCGGCCGGCCGAGGTAACGACACCGATGCAGTGGTCGACGAACCGCTGCCGATCGACCTCGATGCTGCCGTCGAGGTACATCGTGAACAGAGCCGTGATCGCCCCCACGACGCCGGTCGCCGTCAGCTGGCGATCCACGTCGTCGGACTCGAGCTGCTCACCCACCACCGACACGAAGACGGGCATCGTCGTCATGCCCAGCGTGCTCAATGCAGGATCCACGAACGGCGCTGTCAGAAGCACTCGGCCACGAGCCGGTTCGTCGATCATCAACTCCACGAATGCCGTGACGGCGCGGCGGGCGCGCTCGTCCGGGCGACGGGCCTGACCCACGGCCGTGACCAGTGCCTCGCGCGCACCCTCGGCGACCTCGCGATAGACGGTGCGCACGAACGTGTCCCGATCGGTGAAGTTCTCGTAGAAGTAGCGTTCGGTGAGCGAGGCGCGCGAACACACCGAGCGCACGGTGACCGCGGGCCGACCGACCGAGCCGAGAAGTTCCACCCCGACCGCCAGCAGGGTTGCGCGCCGCTGCTCCCGTCGGGCCTCGAGCGTGGTCACGTTGCGACACCTCACTGTTGACGACCGTCCACCCAGGACCCTACGGTGACAACATGCGTAGTCAGCCGTTGGGGCCGGAGTCACTCACCTGGCGATACTTCGGGGACTGGCGCGGCATGCTGCAGGGGCCCTGGGCCGGTTCCATGCAGAACATGCACCCGGCACTCGGCGCCGCCGTGACCGAGCACTCGACCTTCGAGTCCGAGCGATGGCAGCGCGTGATGCGGTCGCTGTACCCCATCGGCGGCGTGGTCTTCGACGGCGACCGTGCCGCGGACACCGGCGCTCGAATCCGTAACTATCACAGGGACATCAGCGGTCTCGATGCCCACGGGAAGCCGTACCACGCCCTCGATCCCGACGTCTTCTACTGGGCGCACGCCACGTTCTTCGTCGGCACGATGCTCACCGCCGACTACTTCATGGGCGGCATCACCGAGGCCGAGCGTGAGCAGCTGTTCGTCGAACACCGGCAGTGGTACTCCCTGTACGGCATGAGCATGCGCCCGGTTCCCGAGACCTGGCCCGACTTCCAGCGCTACTGGGACCACATGTGCCGCGAGGTGCTCGAGGACACCGCCGCCGCACGATCGGTGCTCGACATGTCCGCCCTCCCCCGGCCACCCTTCCTCCCGTGGTTGCCCCAGCGGTTGTGGGCTCTGCTGCTCCCCGGCATCGAGAAGTCCGCGGTCCGGATGACTGTCGGCCTCTACGACCCGGCGGTCCGAGATCTCCTGGGCTACAACTGGACCGACAGGGACGAGCGGTGGCTTCGCCGTGTCGGCACACTGGTGAACCTCGCCTTCCGCATGGTCCCGGCGCGCCGGCGTATGCATCCCCGCGCCCGAGCCGGCGTCGACATCGCTGCCGGTCGACAGCCCGCGAACTCGCCGCTCGCGGAGACCCCCGACCGCAATCTGCCGCCCCTCGGCCGTCGGGACAACCCCCGGCATTACGTACCCGGCCGCTGACCGCACGTCAGTGCACCCGATCGCGCACGAATCAGCGGAAAGGCAGATTCCGGCACCATAATGTGGCACCAGATGCAACAGCCGCTGGAGCGCTGTTGATGAGCGATCGGTAGTCCACAGGGGCACCTCCTGGTGGGAGTACCGCCGCTACGGGCGTCGCGACACTGTTGCGATGGACGTGTTCACCTGGCACCAGCTCATCGCCGGCGGAATCGACGGCTCGACGGTGAGCCGGCGGGCCGCACGCGGCGCTCTTCACCGTGTGCTTCCCGGTGTCTACTCGTCGGAAGTGCCTACGTACACGACACGATGCGAGGCAGTGAGGCTCTGGAAGCCCGACGCAGTGTTCAGCCACGACACCGCGGCGTGGATGTGGGACCTCCTCCCCGAGCCCGGCATCGTGCACGCCACCCTTCCGAGGACCGGCACCGCGAGAGGTCCCGACTGGCTGAAATTGCATCGCCGAACCCTCACGAACGTCCGATGGTTGGGGGACACACCTGTCGTGTCGATCGAGCACGCGATCCTCGACGTCGCGGGCACGTTGAGTCAGCCTCGGTTCGAGAAGGTGATCGACAGTGCACTGTCACGAGCGGTGAGCTGGCGTTCTCTGGCACAGCTCTGCGACGAGGCAGCCGGGAAGACGGGCATGCGGATGCTGCGCGTCCAGTTGCGGCGTGCATGCCCGAACACACTGTCCGAACCCGAACGGAAGGTTGCCAGGGCGCTCACCGCCCGGAACCTCCACATGGAGATCAACGGCAAGGTCGGTCCGTACTACGGAGACCTGGTGGATCGGCGAGCTCGCGTGATCGTGGAAGTCGACGGACGCGAATTCCACACTGCCGGCGCCGTCTTCACCAGTGACCGGCGCCGTCAGAATGCACTGGTGCTCGATGAATGGATGGTGCTGCGATATTCCGCAGCGACCGTGTCCGCACACGTCGACTCTGTCGCGGACGAGATAGTCGCCACCGTGCGCCGTCGACGATCCTCGGCTCGACGACGCACGTGACTGCACCCGATCGCACTCGAATCTGCCATTTCGCAGAATTACCGACGATCGGGTGCCTACACGTGCACCGAGGCCGCCACCTCCCCGAGCACCCCCTCGAACTGGTGCCCACCGTGCTCGTGCTCGACCACCCGAGCATCGGGGAGTGTCGCGGAGGCGAGGGCGAGGTGTGAGAAGGGGACCACCTCGTCGTCGCGGCAGTGGTGCAGCGACAGAGACACCCCGAGCGGCGCGGAGTATTCGTACTGAGGAACGTCCCAGCCGGACGTAGTCCAGTCGGGCATTGCCAGCAGCGTGGCGGCGGGAAACGGGACCGAGGCGAGCACGTGCAGCAGGACGGTGGCGCCGAAGGAGTGGGCGACGACGATGTCGGGTCCGGCATCGAGCCCGCGGCGCACGTACGCCGCCCACGCATCGACGGACATGTCGTCGTCCGGGATGCGCGGCATGTCGACGGCCGCACCGAGCAGGGAGCCGAGCCCCTCGGCCAGCGGCAGATCGTCGTCCTCGCCGCCGGCACCGTGGATGAACAGCATTCTCATGGCCTACATCCGAACACGGAAAAGCCCGGCCCACCAGAAGGTGGGCCGGGCTTCTACGACAGAGCTGGACTCAGAAGTCCATGCCGCCCATGCCACCGGTCGGATCGCCTGCAGGCGCTCCGGCCTTCTCGGGCTTGTCGGCGACGACGGCCTCGGTGGTGAGGAACAGAGCCGCGATCGACGCTGCGTTCTGCAGTGCCGAGCGGGTGACCTTGACCGGGTCGTTGATGCCGGCAGCGAGCAGGTCCTCGTACTCGTTGGTCGCGGCGTTGAGGCCGTGTCCCAGCGGGAGGTTGCGGACCTTCTCCGCGACGACGCCGGGCTCGAGGCCGGCGTTGAACGCGATCTGCTTCAGCGGTGCTTCGAGGGCGACGCGAACGATGTTCACGCCGGTTGCCTCGTCACCCGTGAGGTTGAGGTTCTCGAGCGCGGGAGCGGACTGCAGCAGAGCCACGCCACCACCGGCGACGATGCCCTCTTCGACAGCAGCCTTGGCGTTGCGCACGGCATCTTCGATGCGGTGCTTGCGCTCCTTGAGCTCGACCTCGGTCGCAGCTCCGGCCTTGATGACTGCAACGCCACCGGCCAGCTTGGCCAGGCGCTCCTGCAGCTTCTCGCGGTCGTAATCCGAGTCGGAGTTCTCGATCTCGGCACGGATCTGCGAGACGCGACCGGCGATGGCGTCGGCGTCGCCGGCACCTTCGATGATGGTGGTCTCGTCCTTGGTGATGACGACCTTGCGTGCGGTACCGAGCAGCTCGAGTCCGGCGGTCTCCAGGGAGAGGCCGACCTCTTCGCTGATGACCTCTCCACCGGTGAGGATGGCGATGTCGGCGAGCTGAGCCTTGCGGCGGTCACCGAAGCCCGGTGCCTTGACGGCGACGGACTTGAAGGTGCCACGGATCTTGTTGACCACGAGGGTGGAGAGAGCTTCGCCCTCGACGTCCTCGGCGATGATCAGCAACGGCTTGCCGGACTGGATGACCTTCTCCAGCAGGGGAAGCAGATCCTTGACCGTCGACACCTTGGAGCTCACGAGCAGGATGTACGCGTCTTCGAGGACGGCTTCCTGGCGCTCTGCATCGGTGACGAAGTAGCCGGAGATGTAGCCCTTGTCGAAGCGCATGCCTTCGGTGAGCTCGAGCTGCAGGCCGAAGGTGTTGGACTCCTCGACCGTGATGACGCCTTCCTTGCCGACCTTGTCCATGGCCTCGGCGATGAGCTCGCCGATGGACGCGTCGCCTGCGGAGATACCAGCGGTAGCAGCGATCTGCTCCTTGGTGTCGATCTCCTTGGCGGACGCGAGCAGGGACTCGGTGACAGCGGCGACCGCTGCTTCGATGCCGCGCTTGAGGCCGAGCGGGTTCGCGCCGGCTGCGACGTTGCGCAGGCCTTCGCGGACGAGTGCCTGAGCGAGGACGGTCGCGGTGGTGGTTCCGTCACCGGCAACGTCGTCGGTCTTCTTGGCAACCTCTTTGACCAGCTCTGCGCCGATCTTCTCGTAGGGGTCGTCCAGCTCGATCTCCTTGGCGATGGAAACACCGTCGTTGGTGATCGTGGGGGCGCCCCACTTCTTTTCGAGTACGACGTTGCGACCCTTGGGGCCCAACGTCACCTTGACTGCGTCGGCGAGGGCATTGAGGCCTCGCTCGAGGCCACGGCGTGCCTCTTCGTCGAACGCGATGATCTTGGCCATTGCGAAGTGATCCTCCGGATTGGGGGTGACACGCGAGCGACCACGGGTGGGTCGCTCCATTTCCACATCCGGCCGAGTCGGTGCCCGCGACGGACGATCAGGGGTGTCGATGATTCCCGATCTCACCTCGTCGACCTGGCACTCACAGTACGCGAGTGCCAAACAGATTTCTAGCACTCGGGGTGGTCGAGTGCAAGGAGCAGGGATTCACACGGTGTTCACGCGCGGGAACGACGACGGAACACCGGTAGAGAAAGATCGTACGAGCGCCGAGTTCTTCGGTGGCAGAACCGAATCGGACAAACCGAACACGCCTACCCGCGCGGACGAAAGGACATCACCGTGTCCGATGCAGTCGACACCACCTATGACAATTCCGCGATGGCCCACGAGGAGGAGGGCTACGACAAGGGTCTGAAACCGCGTCAGCTGCAGATGATCGCGATCGGCGGCGCCATCGGCACCGGCCTGTTCCTCGGAGCGGGCGGCCGACTCGAATCCGCAGGCCCCGGCCTCTTCATCGTCTACGCCGTCTGCGGCGTCTTCGTCTTCTTCATCCTCCGGGCACTCGGCGAGCTGGTCCTGCACCGCCCGTCCTCCGGATCCTTCGTCTCCTACGCCCGGGAGTTCTACGGAGAGAAAGCAGCCTTCGCCGCGGGCTGGATGTACTTCCTGAACTGGGCCATGACGGCGATCGTGGACGTCACCGCCGTCGCCACCTACATGCACTACTGGGGAGCGTTCAAGGGCATTCCTCAGTGGACCATCGCGCTGATCGCCCTGGCCATCGTGCTCGCGGTCAACCTGGTCTCGGTGAAGTGGTTCGGCGAGATGGAGTTCTGGGCCGCGATGATCAAGGTGGCCGCACTGGTCACCTTCCTCGTCGTCGGCACCGTGTTCCTCGCGGGCCGCTTCGAGGTCGACGGACAGTCCACCGGGTTCGGCGTCATCTCCAGCAGTGGCGGGCTGTTCCCCACCGGCGCCTGGCCGCTGGTCATCGTGACCTCGGGAGTCGTCTTCGCGTACGCCGCCGTCGAGCTGGTGGGTACCGCCGCCGGCGAGACGGAGAACCCGGCGAAGGTGATGCCGCGAGCGATCAACTCCGTCATCGTCCGCATCGCACTGTTCTATGTGGGATCGCTCGTCCTGTTGGCATTGCTGCTGCCGTACACGACGTACAAGTCGGGCGAGAGCCCCTTCGTCACCTTCTTCTCCCGCATCGGCATCGAGGGCGCCGGCACCATCATGAACATCGTCGTAGTCACCGCGGCGCTGTCCAGCCTCAACGCCGGCCTGTACTCCACCGGCCGAATCCTGCGATCGATGGCCATGAACGGCAGCGCACCGTCCTTCACGGCGAAGATGAGCAAGAACGGCGTTCCGTTCGGCGGCATCCTCCTCACCGGGGCTCTGACACTCTTCGGCGTCGCGCTGAACGCGTTCAAGCCGGGCGAGGCGTTCGAGATCGTGCTGAACATGTCGGCGCTCGGCATCATCGCCTCGTGGGCGACGATCGTGCTGTGCCAGCTGCAGCTCTACCGCTGGAGCAAGAAGGGCATTCTCGACCGGCCGTCGTTCCGACTCTTCGGAGCCCCGTACACGAGCTACGCGACGCTGGTGTTCCTCGCCGCGGTGCTGGTGCTGATGGCACTCGACGCGCCCATCGGTACGTGGACGGTCGCCACCCTCGTGATCATCGTGCCGCTGCTGATCGGCGGGTGGTTCCTGGTGCGCAAGAGGGTGCTGGCCGTCGCGGAGGAGCGCATGGGATACACGGGCAAGTACCCCGTCGTCGCGAACCGTCCGGTGGATCCCGAAGCACCCGAGTAACTATCGACGCCGATACCAGGGCCGTAGCGGCGGTGGCGGTGGCACGTATCCCTCGAGGGCACGGGCCACCGCCACACTCATGTCGTGGCACGAGCCGAAACGGTCGGCCGGGTCCTTGGCCATCGCACGGTGGACGACAGCGTCGACTGCCCTCGGAAGATCGGCGCGACGGGTACTGATGTCCGGTGGTGTGCGGGTGAGGTGCGCATTCATGACGGCGAACTGTGTGGGCAGCGGGAAGGGTGTGCGTCCCGTCAACAGTTCGACGAGCGTCGCACCCAGGGCGTAGATGTCGGTCCGCGCCGTTAGCGTCTCGCCGCGGAGAAGCTCCGGCGCCGCGTACCCGATGGACGCGAGGACGGTTCCGTCGTCGGACACCAGCGGCATCCTCTCGTCGACCATGCGCGCGATACCCCAGTCCGACAACAGGACCTGTTCGAGTTCGCCCGGATCGACCACCGTCGAGATGAGGATGTTCGCGGGCTTGACGTCCCGATGCACGACGCCGACGCCGTGCGCATGATCGAGCGCGTGCGACACCTCGTCGACGATGCGGGCGGCCCGCAGCACATCCATCGGTATCTGGCCGCGCGCCACCAGCCGTGCGGCGCTGTATCCGTCGACATAGTGCATCGACATCCACAGTCGGCCGTCGCAGTCGCCGTGGGCGTGCACCGCGACGATGTTCCGATGACGCAGTCGCACGCCGAGTTCCGCCTCGGCGACGAACTTGCGCCGGATCACCTCGGACTGCGATGCCGCAGCGTCCAGGATCTTCAGAGTCTCGAGCTCGGTGGAGCCCTCCCGGTGCACGAGGTACACCTCGCTCATGCCGCCGCGCCCCAGGATCCTCTCGATGCGGTGACCCGCGAACTCGGACCCCGGGGGCAAGATCACGACGCCCCGATGTCCAGCACGGCCGGCAGGTCCGCGACCGAGTCGACGACGAAGGCGGGCTGCATCGCGTACTGGTCGCGGGCGTGCCGGTCGAGTCGCTCCTGACGGAACTTGCCCGTGCGCACCAGAACTCCGCGCATTCCCACGACCTGGGCCGCGAGAACGTCGTTGTCCAGATCGTCGCCCACCATGACCACCAGATCCGGGTCGACACCCATCCGCTCGGCCGAGGTCTGGAATCCGAGCGGTGCAGGCTTGCCGACGGCGGTGGCCTTGCGCCCCGACGCCGACTCCATTCCCGTCAGATACATTCCCGTGTCGATGCGCAGGCCCTTCTCGTTGGTCCACATCAGACTGCGATGCATCGCGACGACGGGCACGCCCTGGCACATCCAGTCGTAGACGCGGCTCAGGGCGTCGTGCGTGAACTGTTCGCCCGCACCGCCGAGCACGACGACGTCGGGATCGGTGTCGACCCATTCCACTCCAGGCAGGTCGTCGGCGATGACCCCGCTGTTGAGGAGCACGCAGCGAGCACCCGGGTACGTGGTGCGCAGGTGGTCCGCCGTCAGGGTTGCGGCGGTGACGATCTCGTCGGCGTGGACCTCGATCCCGGAGCCGCCGAGAGCGTCGGCGATCTGCTCGCGCGTCTTCGACGTCGTGTTGGTCAGGAAGGCGCACGCGACGTCGTGGTCCCGCAGGATCTTCACGGTCTCCGCCGCGCCGGAGATGGGCTGCCAGCTGGACATGAGTACACCGTCGATGTCGAACAGCACCCCACCGATCGGACTCATGCGACGAGCCTAGTGGCGCTCCGGGTTCGGGGCAGGATGGGCGGAATCGACGTCCTCGGACGCTCCCGCCGACCGGGCGAGCGCGACGGCCGCCACCAGCACCAGGACCAGTGCTGCGACCAGGAGCGCCGTCACCTCGGGGTCCGCGTCGAGGTATTCGCCGAGGACGACGAAGCCCAGCAGCGATGCGACCATCGGTTCCATCACCGTGGTGGCCGGCAGCGATGCCTGCAATGCGCCGACCTGGAATGCCGACTGCTGCAGGGAGATGGCGACGACGGCCACGCCGATCAGCGCGTAGAGCTCGACCGACGTCATCAGCGGAACGATGCCTCGCCCGGCGAGATGGACGACGGCCTTGGTCAGCACGGCGGCGACTCCGAACAGCGCGCCGCCCGCGAGGCCGAGCAACAGCGCCCGCCGCGAGCGTGACCCCGTTCTGGATGCGACCACGCAGGCGGCGACGAACGGAAGCCCGATGCACAGCACGATGATCCAGTGGCGCGTCTCGGCGCGTTCGACGCCGGGCCGGGGGTCGCCGACCACGACGAGCACCGCGATCGCGGCGGTCAGAATCGATGCCCACGCCCAGTCCTTCGCCCCGACGGCACGCCCCGAGAAGCGTGCGCCGAGAGGAAGAGCGAACAGGAGCGACGTCACCAGCAGTGGTTGCACCAACAGCAGAGAGCCGAGACCGAGTGCCGCGGCCTGGAGGGCGTATCCCCCGATGCCCACGACGGTGCCGAACCACCACAGTGGTTCGCGCACCAGCGCGGTGATCGGTCCCAGCCTCCCGACGGCGTCGTCGGGAACCGCCGAGGCCGACCGTTGACGCACCACCGTCCCCACCGCGATGCAGAGCGCTGCGCCGAGCGCGCAGACGACGGCGAGGACGGTGTCGTTCACTCGGCTACGAACCGGCGATGCAGGACCGTCCGGTGGAGAGGTCGAGAGCGAAGGAGTTCAGTCCGGCGCAGTCCACCCCGGTGACCGTGCTCGCGGTGGCGCCGCCGCCGTAGCCGGCGATGGCGATGGAGGTGCCGCCGTCGGTGGCGAACGACTGCGAGATACCGCCGCCGATCGAGTACGAGTACGAGGTGCCCGCTCCCAGAACGGCACTGAGCGCCGTGCCGAAGCCCGTCGCGTTCGAGGTGGACCGGCCACCGTCGGCGACGCTGACCGCGGTGCCGCTGTCGGCCGCGGACGAGGTGGCGACACCGGCGCCGGTGGCCTTCGCTCCGCAGCTGGCCGTCCCGTTCACCTGGATGTCGTTGGCCGACGGCGGCGAGACGCAGGAGACCGGGGCGGCCGTGGCGACACCGGTGCCGAGGATCGCGCCGGCGGCGACGGTGGCGCCGACGGCGACGGTTGCGCTGAATCGCGTTGCACGAGAGCGACTTCGATCCGAACGTGTGATGGAGGAGAAGAAGGACTGGGTGGAGTGAAACGACACGGACGGCTCCTGAGGCTGTGCGAGAGAATGCATCGTGCAATGCACCGCAGACCTTACCGCGCCGAATGACCTACCGGTGAGTAACGAGGTAACGATTCGACAGCGCGTCAGCGGACGCGGTTCTGCCAGTCCCACGGCACCCGCGACGCAGGCCCGGGAACGGTCTGGTCCAGCGGATGATGCTGCGGCGCAGCCAGTTCGGGTCCGTCGAAACCTTCCTCCGTCACGTAGTCCCAGAACCAGGTCTCGCCGGGTTCGTACGACTGCACGATGGGGTGTCCGGAGCCGGCGGCGTGGGCGCTCGCATGCTGCGACGGTGACGAGTCACAGCATCCGACGTGACCGCACTGTGCGCACCGGCGCAGATGCACCCACCACCCTCCGGTGGCCTCGCAGTCCGCGCATCCGGGTCCGCTCGGCGCCGCCGTCGGGTCGATTCCTGCGGTCATCAGATCTCCTCTTCCGCTGTCGGCATCGGCGCGCCGGTCGGCCCGTCGATCGGAATCCTGACCTGGAACCGGGTGTCCCCCGGTTCCGACAGCAACCGTAGGTCGCCGCCGTGCTTCTTCACCACGATCCGCCAGGAGATGTCGAGCCCCAGGCCGGTGCCCTCGCCCACCGGTTTGGTGGTGAAGAACGGTTCGAAGATGCGTGAGCGGATCTCCTCGGGCACCCCGGGGCCCGTGTCGCAAATTTCGACGAGGGCCGTCTCGCCTTCCCGCGCGGTTCTCAGCGTGAGCGTTCCGCGGCCGCCCATCGCCTGGACGGCGTTGTCGATCAGGTTGGTCCATACCTGGTTCAGTTCGGCCGCGTACGCCGCCACCGGAGGCAGCGCGGGATCGAAATCCTTGACGACGCGAATGTCGTCGCCGATCTTGCGTCCGAGCATCACCAGCGTGCTCTTGAGCAGGACGCGCAGGTCCGCGCGCTGGAAGGGTGCACGGTCCATCTGCGAATACTGCTTCGCCGCATTCACCAGCGTCGACACCCGCGTCGTCGAGTCGGAGATCTCGTTCATGAGCAGCTCGGTCTCGATGGTGTAGTTGAGCCACCGGATCGTGCTCTCGAGAAGGTCCTTGCCGGTGTCCGCGGCGACGCGTTCGAGCCAGTTCGAGTCGATACCTGCCTGGACGAAGGTGGGAGCCAGATCCCAGCCGTCGGTGATCCCGTGCTCGTCGAACCACTCACCGAGCACGTCCTCGCGATCGGAGGCCTCCATCGGACTCAGATCCGGTGCCTTGCCGACCAGCTCGGCGGCCTCGTCCTGCAGACGGATCAAGCCCGTCAGCGAGTCGGTGTCGTAGACACCCGAGGCGATGACCCCGAGTTTGCGCCGCATGTGCGACACCCGATCCCGCAGTGCCGCCGTCGCGCGGACCGCCGCCGCAGCAGGGTTGTTCAGCTCGTGCGTCAGTCCGGCCGACAACGACCCCAGAGCCAACAGCCGTTCCCGCTGGTCGATGACCTGTTTGCTGTTCTGCTGCCCGAAGAAGAGTCCCTCGAGCATGTGCACGGCCATCGGGAACCACTCGCGCATCAGGTCCCCGAACCGCTCGGAGTCGAGCACGAAGAACCGGGACGGACGCGTCACGTCCATCCCCGACATGTACTTCTGCGGAGCGCGGTCCCCGAGGTACGCCTGCCACGCGCCCGCGTAGACGCCGCGCGACGACGTGCGGTTGACCTCGATCTTCTCGCCGCCCGACATCTTGGTCAGCACCAGTTCCCCGTCGAGAAGGACGTAGAAGCACGTGGCGTCGTCACCCTCGGCGAACACGGGACCGGCCTCGATCATCTCCACGTGCCCGTTCTCGCACAGCTGCGCGAGCTGGTGCTCGTCGAGAGCCTCGAAGAGGAAGAGCGTCTTCAGTTCGTCGGTGCTGCAGTCGAGTTCGGTCATGATTTCCAGCTCTCTCACAGGGTGCGCGAGGTTCAGGGTTGCGCGAGGTAACGGTGGACGAGCATGACGGCCATCGCACCTTCACCGACGGCCGACGCGACGCGTTTGGCGGAATCCGCACGGACGTCACCGGCCGCGAAGATTCCGGGCACGCTGGTCTCGAGATGGTGCGGTGCGCGGTCGACCGACCACCCCGGCGGTCGAGTGCCGTCGACCGTGAGGTCCTGACCCGAGACGACGAAGCCGTGGCGGTCGCGCACCACGACACCGTCGAGCCACTCGGTCCGCGGCGCCGCCCCGATGAAGAGGAAGAGGTAGCCGGTGTCGACGGTCTCCTCGGCGCCGGAGACCCTGTCGCGCAACGTGATCCGTTCCAGGTGTCCGTCCCCGTCCGCGGCGGTCACCTCGGTGCAGGAGCGGACCGAGATGACGGGGTTCTTCTCGATCTGCTGCACCAGGTAGTACGACATCGACGCCTCCAGCGACTCCGCGCGCACGACGATGGTGACGGACTTCGCCCACTTCGACAGATACATCGCGGCCTGCCCTGCCGAGTTGGCACCGCCGACGATGTAGACGTCCTGTCCCGTGCACCCGACCGCTTCGGTCACCGCGGACCCGTAGAACACGCCGCGACCCGCGAAGTCGTCGACACCCGCCGCCGGATGCCGACGGTACGAGACTCCCGTGGCCAGGATGATCGAGTGGGCGGCGATGGTGGTGCCGTCGGTCAATCGGACCAGGCGCGCCGGCCCGTCCACTTCGAGGCCGGCGACCTCACGCGTGGTGATCAGCTCGGCGCCGAACTTCTCCGCCTGCCGACGCGCACGTTCGGCCAACTGCGCCCCGGAGACACCGTCGGGAAAGCCCAGGTAGTTCTCGATGCGCGAGCTCTGACCCGCCTGCCCGCCCGTCGCGGTGCGCTCGACCAGGACCGTCTTCAGTCCCTCCGAGGCGCCGTAGACCGCGGCGCCGAGTCCGGCGGGTCCACCACCGACGACGACGAGGTCGTAGAACTCCTCCGTCGGCGTCGTTCCCAGTCCGAAGTAGTCGGCCAACTCGGTGTCGGTGGGGTCTACCAGGCACGATCCGTCGGCGCACACGACCACGGGAAGCGTGCGGTCGTCGTGTCCGGCGGCGGCGAGGAGTCGAGCACCCTCGGGCTCGTCCGCCAGGAACCACCGGTAGGGAAGTCGGTTGCGAGCCAGGAACTCTCGCATCTCGGACGAACGGGACGCCCAGCGACCGGCCACGACCTTGGTTTCGAATATCGGCCGGATGTCGGCGGCGTGCCACGACTCGAGCAAGGTGTCGACCACCGGGTACAGCTTCTCCTCCGGCGGATCCCACGGCTTGAGGAGGTAGTAGTCGAGGTCGACGACGTTGATCGCCTCGATGGCGGCATCCGTGTCCGCGTAGGCGGTCAGCAGCACGCGACGCGCGAAGGGGAACACGTCCATGGCCTGTTCGAGGAACTCGAGACCGCTCATCGACGGCATCCGATAGTCCGCGAGCAGCACGGCGACCTGGTCGCCGCGCAGTGCGATCTCCCGCAGCGCCTCGAGCGCCGATTCACCGGACTCCGCCCGGATGATGCGGTAGTTCTCGCCGTACTTGCGGCGGAGGTCACGGGCTACCGCGCGGGAGACACCCGGATCGTCGTCCACCGTGAGAATTGCCGGCTTGCTCCGTGAATCCGACGTTCGGGCAACCTGATCGGGCACGATCACACCTTTCGGGACTGACGAGTCGTTTCCGGACGAACGCACCGCTGCAGAAAGTATGTCAGCGTCGTCGACGCGGTGCCTGAGTCCGCTTCGCCGGAGTCCGTTTCGCGGGTGCGGCCTTCTTCTTGGCAGGGGTCGACCGCTCGACCTCGGACCGCGAGCTGTGTGCCGCTCGCCCGCGCACGACGCCGAGGAATTCCTGGGCCAGGTCGAGCGAATCGGTCGGCTCGTCGCGCGCTCCGGCCATCGGCCAGGCCAGCATGATCGCGGTGGGGTCGGCGTCGCTGACCGGCCGGTAGAGGAGATCCTTGCGGCTGTGCAGACGGGCGAGCGAGTGCGGGAGGATCACTGGACCGACACCTGCCGCCACCATCTCCAGGGTGACATCCAGCGTGGGCTCCGACCGATCCGTCAGCTCCTGCAGGGTCTCACCGCTCAAGTCTTCGGTCGTCACCGACTCGTAGGCCGTCGCGGGGTGGTCCTTGGGGACCACGACCACTGCCACCTCCGAATACAGCGGCACGCAGTGCAGGCCATCCCGGTCACCCGGGTCGCGGACGAAGCACATGTCGACGCGACCCTCGCGCACCGCGGTGATCTGCTCGGATTCCTCGACGACTACCGTCTCGAGGATCGTCCGGGGAAAGCGCTCCGCCCAGATACGAGTCCACTTGGTGACGGTCACTCCGGGAACGAACCCGACCGTGAGCGTGGGCAGCGCGGGAGCGGCTGCGGCGGCCTCGGCTCGCGCCCGGTCGTCCTCGGCGACGACTTCGCGCGCGTGCTCCAACAGAGTGCGCCCCGCATCGGTGAGTTCGGTGGGCCCGTCACCGGGAACGAAGAGAGGTTCGCCGACGGCGTCCTGCAGTTCGAGAACGGCGGCGCTCAGGCGTTGCCGGGAGATGTTCAGCGCCTTCGCGGCACGACCGAAGGCCAGGATCTCGGCGACCGTGATGTACCAGCGCAGGACCGTCGGATCGTTCACCTGCACAGACTAGTCGCACACCGCGGACGCTAGGATGTCGCGGTGAGCCAGGATGCGAATGCCCAGACGATGAAGCCATTGACGGCAGCCGCCAAGCTCGGCATCTACCTCCCTGCCGCGCCCGAGGACTTCCGTGCGCAGCCCATCTCGCGCGGCGACCTCGACGCACTGCGGGCGGATCCGCCGGAGTGGCTGACACAGCTGTGGACCGCCGGGCCGTTCCCGCGCGATGTCGTGGCACGCAAACTCGGCGTCACCAATACGGCGTTGTCACGGCACGATGTGTCCGACTCGATGACTCAGGCGCAGATCGACGACCTGATCGCAGCGGAGCCGGCGTGGTTGACCAAGGAACGCGAGAACTTCGCCGAGGTCCAGCGTGAAGCGATCCGCGTCAAGGAGAAGGACGCTGCTCGACGCGCGGAGTCGAACCGCCCGCCCAAGAATCGCTGACCGCGTCGGCTGACTCAGCCGACCGCTGCGTGGACGACGACGTCGTCGTTCAGAGCGACGAGATGAGCCGTCCGACGCTGTGCGACCTCGTCGACCTCTCCGACCAGCGCGGCGACGAGTCCTGCGGGATCGAGGGCCCACCGACACTCGATGGCCGCGATCTCTCCCGGCAGGAAGAGGCCGGTCGAACTAAGGTCCGAGATCCAGCGGGCGATGTCGCCGGCTCCGATGAGCTCGAGCGCATCGTGATCGACGCCGATCTCGAACTCGTCACAGAACACGGCGCTGATCAGATCGGTGTGGCCGATGTTGACCGCGTGGCTGGTCACGACGTCGTGCATGTGTATCTCCCCGACACGAGGGGCGTCGACACGACGCCGGATCGATCTTGTGTAACGACTGGGAAGTCACGAACGATGTACAGCCCTGGTCGTGGCCCGAAGCGTACGCGTCGGACGGCGTTCGCAGTGGACCTCGCGAATGTCGGTGACAGAACACAGTGACGCGGACATGACACGCGTCGACACCGACAGCGCATACTGACCCGCATGATCGCCGCCGCCGCCGTCCTCGCGGGAATTGCCGCCCTGCTCCACGCCTACATCTTCGTGCTCGAGTCGGTCGCGTTCCGCTCGCGTGGACGCACCGTCTTCGGTGTCCGTGACGACGCCGAAGCGAAGGTCGTCGAGCGATGGGCCTTCAACCAGGGCTTCTACAACCTGTTCCTCGCGGTGGGTGCCGCCGTGGGTGCCCTCGTTCTCGTGACCGGTGACCGCCACGTCGGCGCGGCGCTGATATTCCTGGCGGCCGGGTCGATGGTCGGAGCGGGCAGTGTTCTGCTGGCCACCGACCGTCGACTTCTCCGCGGCGCCCTGGTCCAGATCGTTCCGGGGGCACTCGCCGTGGTGGCTACCGCACTGAGCCTCTAGTCGTCTGTCACGAACCCGACAGAAGCACTCGCACGCCGATGGCGTCGTCTCCGACCACCGAGGCGACCGCCGAGCGGACGTCACCGAGGTCACGGGCCACCGTGGCCGTCGCCGCACCCTTCTCCGCTCGCGCGATGACGGTGATGACCGGAACTCGCCGACCGCTGATGCGTTCGCGACGGAATCTCGATCGTGCGGACTTCACGCCGTCGACGGCCCTCGCGGCCTCGGCCGCCTTCTTGGTGACGGCGCGCAGATCGACCGTCACCGTGCCGTCGGGTTCGTCGGTCACGGGAAGCGCGAGGTCGCGGCCGCTCGACGACGGGAGTCGACGCAGCAACGAGAGCAACACCAGAAGTGCCACCAGAACACCGGCGCCCAGGAGCGCCCACGGCCACCACTGCTGATCCTGCAGGTCGACGACCGACGACGCGTCGATCGACTCGATGCCGAGGCGGTCCTGCTTCCACAGCACTGCGGCGACTCCGAGAGCGGCGACGGCGAGGCCGATGATCAGGACCCCGAGCCTGTCGAGGACCACGGTCGAGCGCTTCATCGTGCGTCCTCGCTGTCCGTGGTGGGGGCGGCGTCCTTCTCGGTCAGCGACGCGACGTCCGACTTGTGCACCCACACGTCGTCCGCGATGCCGCTGGGGCGGTACCGGCGCGCGCGCCACTTGAGCGCTGCGAGCACCAGGAGCGCACCGACCACCGCGAGGGCGATGCCGACCGGGAACATCCAGGACTGCACGGTGAGGCCGTCGATCGCGTCGAGCGCATCGGCGGTCCACGCGGTTCCGGTCAGCACTGACAGCCCGACGAGTCCGTCGCGGATCAGGACGGCAGCTCCCGCCAGCAGCAGAAGAGAGAGGAGGATCGCGAGCGGGGTCGCTGCCGGGGTCGCGAGGGGACGCGGCGCCGGAACCGTGGTCGCGTCGCCGGCCGCGGATGCGGGCCCGGTTTCGCCGAAATCACCCACGTGGACATCGACGGAATCCGTGGTCAAGCCCGACTCGGACATGCCGCGGACGATGTCGCGACGCAGGTCGGTGGCGACGGTCGCTGCGGACAGCGGCCACCGCGAGGTCACGTCGACGGCGGCCCGGACGTGGTCGTCCTGCTTGGTCACCTTCACCCGTGACGGGCGGCGACCGAAACTGCCTCCGGCGGTGAGCACGCCGCTGGTTCGCGTCAGCGACGCATCGGCGATGCGCTCGACCGCACGGTCGAGCACCGTCAGTGTGCCCCGGCTGCCGGGGTCGGCGAGCTCGCCGGTCTCGGGGACGTCGGCCGGCGCGGGGACGTCGGACGGCGCGGGGACGTCGGACGACTCAGCCACGGCCGCGACCTCGGAGAAGTGCTTCGGGGTCGAAGTTTCCGTCGCGATAGGCGCCGACGGCGAACCCGATGGCACCCAGGACGAGTGCGACGAGGAAGCCGGTGAAACCGCCGGCGGCGGCCGCGACGGCCAGCAGCAGACCGGCGAGAAGACCGATGGTCGAGGAAGTCATGGTGCTCCGATCGAGAGTGGGGTGACTTACGAGATGTCGGTGCGGGGCAGGTCGATGTAGGTGCGTCGACTCGGGAACATCGAGCGCACTGCCTTCAGACGCCTGGTCAGGAGGCTTCTGCGAGACAGTCCGACGATCGGGGAGGACGTAGCACGGGTCGACCCGACACTCGACGACCGGGCGTAACGAGCGTCGACGGCGCGGAGCGCATCGATGAGCGCCTGCGCATCGCCGCCCGCGTCGGGGTGGTGAGCACGAGCTGCCGCACGCCGGGCCTCGCGGTAGGCGCGGTCGGCGTGCGGCAGCTGCTCGTCGGTCACGGGCGCAGAGTACCCGCGGGGGGATCGTTCGACTCCGCCTCGTTCTCCGGCGCTGCGACGTCCTCGACGACCACGTGAACGGGGGCGTCGACGACCGCGCGAACGGCCCGTCGCACCGCGTCCGCGGTGTCCCGAACGACAGCGTCGGGAGTCACGGCGATGTGGATCTCGGTCGCGTCGTCGCGGATGGCGACACCCGCCACGCGCCTCCCGGGGAGGTACGTGCCGATCTCGCCGAACATTCCGCCGTGCAACGCCGCGACACCGGCCACGGCCGTCACCGCGTCCGCGACGAGATCGGCGCGGTCGCTACCCGACGGGGCCGTGGGGCTCATCGAACGCGGGCGGGTGCTGCGTCGTCGTGGGTGTCTTCCTCTTCGAACAGGTAGACGTCGTGGACCGTGATGTTGACTTCGGTCACCTGCAGTCCGGTCATCCGCTCGACCGCGTCGATGACGTTGCGACGGATACCCGTAGCGAGGTCGGCGATCGACACTCCGTAGTCGGCCACGATGTCGATGTCCACGGCTGCCTGGCTCTCGCCGACCTCCACGGACACGCCCTGCGAGTGGTTGACGCGGGCGCCGGGGATGCGCTCACGCAACGCGCCGATGGCGCGGGTGGCGCCGCCGCCGACGTCGTGCACGCCCTGGACCTCACGGGTGGCGATGCCGGCGATCTTGGAGACCACGACGTCCGCGATGGTGGTGCGGCCGTCCGAGGCGACCAGCGCGCCGGAGGAGTCGGCGGTCTTGTCCAGGGTGCCGTTCGCGGTGGTGGTGGTGGAACCGGTGGCGGTCGTCATCTTCTGTCGTCCTTTCGAAGGATTCGAGTGAGCGCCGGATGTGGCGCGTCATCGAGAAGTCGATGTCGTTGTCGACAGGAGTTGGTCGGGGCGAGTCTCGGAAAACGCGCGCTATTGTGACGTATGCCACAGCACAGTCATTCCAACCCTCGGGCATCGAATGCGTCGCGTGGACAATGACGCTGCGCTGGTCGATGCCGCGGTCATCGGTGACCGCGTCGCGTTCGAGGCGATCGTCGCGGCTCACGGCCCGGCAATGTTCCGATACGCCCGGAACATGCTCCGCGACGAAGGTCTTGCAGAGGAAGTAGTGCAGGACGCGTTCGTCGCAGCGTGGAAGAACCTCGGTAACTATCGGTCGGACTCCGCACTCCGCACCTGGCTGTTCAGCATCACCGCACACAAGGCGATCGACGCCACCCGGCGCCGAGTTCCCCGCCCGGCCGAGGAATGGTTGTTCGACGACGCCGTCAGCGACGCGTCCGACGATCCCGAGGTGCGGGCGACCGAGACCGGTTTCCTGGCCGAGTTGCGCCGGGCGCTCGCCACCCTGCCGCAGGTGCAGCGCTCGTGCTGGTTACTCCGGGAAGTGGAGGGAATGTCCCACGTCGAGATCGGGGAGGTTCTGTCCATGTCGCCGTCGGCGGTGCGTGGCCAGGTCACCCGAGCACGAAGAACGTTGAGCGAGAGGATGGCGGCATGGCGTTAGACGAGATCGACGATCCGGCAGATCCCGTCCTGACCCGAGCGGCACAGGAGCTTCGCGACGAGGACGTTCCCTCGTGGGTCGAGGCGAGCACCGCGATTCTTGCCGCCCTCCGCAAGACGGCTCGCCGCACGCGAGCACTCGACGCCGTGTTCCCCGACGGTGCTGCGGACGATTCGTTGCGGATCGCGGACCACCTGGTGCTGCTGGCCGTGTCCCGCGCAGTCGCCGACCTGCCGTGCACGATGCGAGGAATCGACCTCGACGTCGAGGGCCGCAGATGCATCGGGGCTTCCCTGGACATCGCCGTGCCCTACGGCGAGGACGTGTCCGAGTTGGCCGTCGCGCTCACCCGTCGCACGGCCGACGCGGTGAATTCGACTCTGGGGACAACGCTCACCGCGGACGATGTGGCAGTGCACGTCGTGGACGTCCTACTACCCTGAGCGCACCTCGCCACCACACACGACCGGGAGAACCTCCATGGCCACACCGCTGTCCGCCACGATCGATATCGACGCTCCCCCCAGCGCGGTCTGGGCAGTGGTGTCGGACCTGAAGCGCATGGGCGAGTGGAGCCCGCAGTGCGCCGTGATGAAGGTGTTCGGACCACTTCGCGTCGGCACCCGGACGCTGAACCTGAATCGTCGCGGACTGCTCGCGTGGCCGACGTCGTCCACGGTCGTCCGGCTCGAGCCGGAGCGCCTCCTCGCGTTCCGCATCACCGAGAACCACACCGTCTGGTCGTACTTCCTCGAACCGACCGAGACCGGAACGCGCGTGACGGAGCGCCGGGAAGCGCCGGGTGGAACGACCACCGTGTCGAACATCGCCGTGCGTCTGGCTCTCGGGGGGTCCGCGAATTTCGAGAAGGAACTGCTGCGGGGAATGACCGAGACACTGGCGAAGATCAAGGCCGCCGCCGAGGGCGCTCGTACCGTGAAGGTATGACCCGACTCGTCCTCGCCGGCCTCGCCCTCTCCGCCGCCCTCACCGCGACTGCATGCTCCTCCGCCGAAGGGGCCGACGCGTCACCGGCCGCGGGTACACCGTCGGCAACCACGTCGTCCTCGCAGGCGCCCGCTCCGGAGGCCGGTGACTCCGATGCCGTGCCGACCGTCGACGTCACCACGGTGGCGTCCGGTCTCGACCACCCGTGGGACGTCGTCCGAGCGCCCGACGGGACCGTCCTCTTCGACGAGCGAGCCGGGCGATTCACGGCCATCCGGCCCGGCGGCGAGCCGACTCCGGTGTCCGCGGACCTCGGCGACCTGTTCGTCGGCAGCGAGACGGGATTGATGGGACTCGCCCTGTCCCCCGACTTCACGCAGGACCGCACTCTCTACTCGTGCCAGGGCATCGACGGAGATTCGCCGACCATCGGAGTCGTCGCGTGGACCGTGTCGGACGACTGGTCGTCGCTCACCCGGACACGCACCGTCATCTCGGGCTTCCCCGTCACCTCCGGTCGCCACGGCGGGTGCCGAGTCCTGGCACAGCCGGACGGAACGCTGTTCGTCGGCACCGGCGACTCCGCGCAGGGAACCGTGCCGCAGGACCCGACATCGCTCGGCGGCAAGGTGCTGCACATCGACGCGGTGACCGGCGCGCCCGCGCCTGGCAACCCCGATCCGGCGAGCCCCGTCTTCACCCTCGGACACCGCAACGTTCAGGGATTGGCGGCGCGCCCGGGTTCCGACCAGATCTTCTCCGTCGAGCAGGGCACCTCACGCGACGACGAGGTGAACCTCCTCGTGGCCGGCGGGAACTACGGGTACCGCCCGGACCGCAGCGCCGGATACGACGAGTCGGTCGCCATGACGGACCCCGAGCGCGTCCCCGGCGCCCTCGATGCGGTGTGGAGTTCGGGTCCGAGCACCATCGCGACCGCGTCGGCAAGCTTCCTCGACGGAGATGCCTGGGGCGCCTGGAACGGCATGCTCGCCGTCGGAGTGCAGAAGGGTCAGGAAGTTCTCCTGCTCGACATCAGCGACGACGGATCCACGGTGATCTCGCAGACGACGATCCCGGCGCTCAGCGAGCAGGGTCGGATCCGGACGGTCTCCGCGCAACCCGACGGGACCCTCCTGGTCACCACCGACAACGGCGACACCGACCAGGTTCTCCTGGTCACCCCTCGTTAGACCCGCCGACATCGATTCGACACGGAACCGTGATGCTGCTGTGAAGTCTTAACGTTTGCTGAGTGTGAGGGCGGGGTAGACACAGTCAGTAGTCGTGCCCGGTCCTCGGGCAGCATGCTTAATCGAAAGAGGTTCCATCATGTTGGGTCTGGGCATCATCGGTTGGATCATCATCGGCGGACTCGCCGGATGGATCGGCAGCAAGATCATGAAGACGGACGCCCAGCAGGGCATCATCCTGAACATCGTCGTCGGCATCATCGGCGGCCTGCTCGGTGGATTCCTCCTCCGTGCCTTCGGTGTCGACGTGCAGGGCGGCGGCATCATCTTCAGCTTCGTCACGTGCCTCGTCGGCGCGATCATCCTGCTGTTCATCGTCAAGGCGGTCACAGGTCGCGGTTCACGCGTCTGACAGCAACCACATCGCTCGAGTCGGGGCCCCTCACGTAATCTGTGAGGGGCCCCGACTCGTACGGTCATCACCTTCGGGGCCGCGTACCTACTCGCCCCACCCGACGTTAGAGGAGCCTGTGGCCCGCCGACCTGTCCCAGCTGGTACACCCGAACCGACCGGAGCAGGACACCTCGTCGACCTGATCCGCAGGAGTGTTCCGCCGCTGCATCCGGCAGGAACCCCATTCGTCGCGGTGCCTCTCGCGCTCGCCGCCCTCGGCCGCCGTCACCGCAGCGTGCGCACCGCGTCGCTGCTGACGGCCGGTGCCATGGCGGGATTCTTCCGGCATCCCCCGCGCGTTCCCCCGAACCGCGCCGGCATCGTGGTCTCCCCCGCGGACGGCGAGGTCGCTCTGGTCGACACCGCGGTTCCCCCTCCTGAACTGAACCTCGGAAGTGCCCCGCGGCCCCGCGTCAGCATCTTCCTGTCGGTTCTCGACGTCCACGTGCAGCGGGTTCCCGTCTCCGGCACCGTCGAGGCCGTCGTGCACAAGAACGGTCAATTCCTCTCCGCCGACCTGGCCGACGCCAGCGAGGTCAACGAGCGCACGAGCATGCACCTGCGCACCGCCGGCGGACACGATCTGGCCGTCGTGCAGATCGCGGGCCTTCTTGCCCGACGCATCGTCAACAACACCTCGGTCGGTGACTCGCTGACCATCGGCGACACGTACGGCCTCATCCGGTTCGGCTCGCGCGTCGACACCTACTTCCCGGAAGGGTCGACGACCACGGTCCTCGTGGGCCAGCGCGCCATCGGAGCCGAGACGGTCCTGGCCGAGCTTCCGTGAACGCAGCCCGCGAGAACACCGACGAGCTCGGCGGCAGACAGGGCGCGGTCCGGCTTCTTCCCAGTGCGGTGACCGTACTGGCCATGTGCGCCGGGCTGTCCGCCGTGAAGTTCGCACTGGACGGCCGGCTCGGTCTGACTCTGGCCATGATCGGCGCGGCCGCGGTGTTCGACGCTCTCGACGGTCGCATCGCCCGCATGCTCGACGCCACCAGCCGCATGGGCGCCGAACTCGACTCCCTTGCCGACGCCATCTCGTTCGGCGTCGCGCCGGCGCTGGTTCTGTACCTGACGCTGCTCGAGGGCAGCAGTGGCGGATGGGTCGTCGCCCTGATCTACGCCGTCAGCATGGTGCTGCGACTCGCCCGGTTCAACACCCTGATCGACGACGATTCCCGGCCCGCCTTCGCCGGTGAGTACTTCGTCGGTGTTCCCGCTCCGGCGGGCGCCCTGGTCGTGCTGCTGCCGCTGGCGGTGGAACAGCAGTTCGGCGACGGATGGTGGTCGTCCTACTACGTCGTCGCCACGTGGACGGTCTTCTCGGCGCTGCTCGCCGTGAGCCGCATTCCGACGTTCGCGATGAAGTCCGTCTCGGTTCCTCCGCGCATGGCCGCGATCCTGCTGGTGCTGGTCGGTCTCGCCGGCGCCGCGCTGATCACGTTCCCGTTCGTGCTGCTCATCGTCCTCATCGCCCTGTACCTCGCGCACATCCCGTTCTCGATCCGCTCGCGGCGATGGGTAGCCGCACGGCCCGAGACATGGGAGGCCAAGCCTGCGGAGCGCCGCGCCGTCCGCCGTGCGGCACGCCGTGGCCGCCCGACGCGCACCGGTATCGCGCGTCGACGCACCACCTCTCGCGCGGGTGTGTCGTCGGCGCGGCTGCGGCTGCGCTCTCCGGAGCAGCGCGGTACATCCAGAGACGAGAGCTAGCGGAACCCGGCGGACCGGTCGAGGAACGCATCGACCAGCCTGCCGCACGCCTGCCGTGACGACTCCTCGCGTGCGACAACCTCGGCGCGGATCGCCTCGACGTCGACAGACGCTTCCACCTCGGCGCGGACACCGCGGGCATCCCATCCCTGCACCCACGACTCGAAGACGTCGGCGGTGATCTCGGGATGGAACTGCAGGCCGAGGTGCGGACCGTGGACGAACGCCTGCTGTGCTGCGGCAGTCCGAGCGACCGACAGACCGTTCGGCGGGACGGAGAACGTGTCGTCGTGGAACTGCATCCACGGTCCGGACGGAATCAGATCACGATCGTCGGATTCGACGTCGACGAACCCGTGCTCCGACTGCTCGGCGCGCATGACCGTTCCACCGAGCACGCGCGCGAGTAACTGACCGCCGAAGCACACACCGAGGACCGGAACACCCTGTGCCACCGCGCTGTCGATGAACTCGATTTCCTCCGCCAACCAGGGCAACGAGTCGTCGTACGCGGCGTCGGGTGACCCCATGAGGACGACGACGTCGAACGCCTCCGCGGGCGGGCGCTGCGCGTCGCGGCTGTCTCCTTCGAAGGAGAACGTCGTCGTCTCGAACCCTCGCTCCCGAAGGGCCGGGCCCAGCGACCCGACGTTGCGTACTCCCAGATCGTGGTCGCGTTCGTGGAAGACGACGGCTGCGCGTGACATGAGCGCAGCGTAACGGTGTGCGGTCGATAGGCTCGTCCGGTGAGCTCCCCCGATCTCTCCCTGACCGTCCGCCTCACGACGTCCGCAGCCGATGCCCGACGCGGTGTCGTGCGCGTCCACGCGGAGGTGCTCACCGCGCTGGGCCTGCGTGAGTGGGATGCCATCGAACTGATCGGGTCGCGCCGCACGGCCACCGTCGTCGCGCAGGCTCCGCCCGGAACACCCACCGGCACTGCACTACTCGACGATGTCACGCTGTCCAACGCCGGACTGACCGAGAACGCCTCGGTGGTCGTCGCACCCGTCGCGGTCCAGGGTGCCTCGGTGGTCACCGTCACGGGATCGGCCGGTACTGCCGCGCTCGACGACGCCACGTTGCGACGCGCCCTGCTGGGCAAGGTCGTCGTCGCCGGTGACGCGGTGTCCCTTCTCCCGCGAGATCTCGGACCCGGGACGTCCACGTCGTCGGTGTCGAAGACCCTGTCGCAGACAGTCGGCGTCGCGTGGACGACCGAGCTGCTGACGGTCACCTCGACCGACCCCGCGGGCGCGGTGAGCATTCAGCCGAACACCTCCGTCACCCGCGGGTCGGCCCCCCGAACTGTTCCCGCACCGGCCGCGCCAGCTCCGGAGCACGATGTCGTCGACGTCCAGGATCTTGTCGGCGTGCAGGAGCAGGCGTCGAAGGTCACGGAGTGGCTCGAACTGGCACTGGACCGACCGGAACTCCTGCAGTCCCTCGGCGCTTCGGCGCAGCTGGGTGTGCTGGTGACCGGGCCCGGAGGAGTCGGGAAATCCACGTTCGTCCGCGCAGTGGCGTCGACGCGGCGCGTCGTCGAGATCGACGGGCCGTCGACCGGTTCCCTCGCCGCGGAGGATCGCCTGGCGGCCGTGTCGGACGCGGCCGACCGTCTGGCCGGGAGTATCGACGGCGCCGTGCTGCTCGTGACCAACATCGACGCACTCGTCCCTGTCGCCGCAGAGGGCCGACCGGCAGACCCCGTGTCGGCGCTGATCCTCGACCGTCTGCGGCGCGTCGTGCGCACTGCTGGAAACGCCCTGCTGTGCACCACGTCTCGACCCGATGCCGTCGACGCGCGACTCCGCGCACCGGACTTGTGCGACCGTGAGATCGCCCTTCCCCTTCCGGGAACGTCAGGACGCACCGCTCTGATCGAGATGCTGCTGCGTGACGTACCCACCCGCAAGATCGCGGCACACGACATCGCGTTGCGCACACCGGGTTTCGTGGCGGCCGACCTGGCGTCGCTCTGCCGCGAGGCCGCGGTGGGTGCGGCTCTGCGCGCTCACCGGGACTCGTCCGAGCCCGTACTCACGCAAGAGGATCTGGTCGCTGCGCTCGCGGTCATCCGTCCGCTGTCACGCTCGGGTACCGAGGAACTCGCGGTCGGCAGTGTGACACTCGACGACGTCGGGGACATGGTCGAGACCAAGCAGGCACTGACGGAGGCCGTGCTGTGGCCACTGCGCCACCCCGACTCGTTCGCTCGACTCGGCGTCGATCCGCCTCGCGGGGTCTTGCTCTACGGACCACCGGGATGCGGCAAGACCTTCGTCGTACGCGCGCTCGCCAGCTCGGGTCAACTCAGCGTGCACGCCGTCAAGGGCGCCGAGCTGATGGACAAGTGGGTCGGATCGTCGGAGAAGGCGGTGCGCGAGTTGTTCCGCCGCGCACGCGATTCCGCGCCGTCCCTGATCTTCCTCGACGAGGTGGACGCGTTGGCGCCGCGCCGCGGACAGACCGGTGACTCCGGCGTCGGCGACAGAGTGGTCGCGGCGCTGCTGACCGAGATGGACGGTGTGGAGCCGCTGCAGGACGTCGTCGTGCTGGGCGCCACCAATCGGCCCGAGCTCATCGATCCGGCACTCCTGCGACCCGGTCGTCTGGAGAAGTTGGTGTTCGTACCGCCGCCGGACGCCGAGGCTCGACGCGCCATCCTGTCCACGGCCGGCAAATCCGTCCCGTTGGCGGACGACGTCGACCTGGATGCTCTCGCGGTGGACCTCGAGGGCTACTCGGCCGCGGATTGCGCTGCGCTGCTGCGGGAAGCGGCACTGACGGCGATGCGCCGCGACGTCGACACGGCCGTGGTGACGGCCGACGACGTCGCGGCAGCGCGCGACGCCGTCAGGCCGTCCCTCGATCCTGCGCAGGTGGCCGCTCTCGAGGCCTACAGCACGCGCGAGTAGGTCACGCCCAGTCGGCGAGAACGTCCTTCGCGCGCTCGGCGAGGACCATCTGGAAGATCGGGCCGAAGCTGACACGGCCGACACCCAGCTGTGCGAGCGCGGACTTCGAGTTGTTCACCGGGTGGCCGATGGCGTTGACCGGCAACGGAAGTTCCGCGGTGAGTCGCTTCTGGTCGTCGTCGCTGTGGAAGCCGACCGGGTAGAGCACGTCGGCACCGGCTGCGGCGGCGAGCTTCAGTCGAGCGATCGCACGGTCGACACGGTCGTTCTCGTCACCGATCTGCTTGACGAAGAGGTCGGTGCGGGCATTGATGACCACGTGGACGTCGGTGGCATCCGACGCCGCGCGCAGTGCTCCGACGAAGTCGGCGTGTTCCTGCGCCTCACGCAGACGGCCACCCTCGCTGTGCACGGTGTCCTCGATGTTCAGGCCCACGGCGCCGGCGTCGATCAGGCCCTCGATGAGTCGTTTCGGGTCCTCGCCGTACCCGGACTCGATGTCCACGGAGATCGGCACGTCGACGGCCGCGGTGATTTGACGGATGCGGGTGAGCAGTTCGTCGAAGGTGATGCCCTCGTTGTCGGGCTTGCCGATCGAGTCGGAGACCGGATGCGAGCCGACGGTCAGGGCGGTGAAACCGGCGCTCACCGCGAGGTTCGCGGACCAGGCATCCCAGACGGTCGGCAGGATCACCGGGTTTCCGGGGACGTGCAGTTCGAGGAGTGTCGTGGCCTTCGTTGCGAGTGTCATGTCTGTGGCAACCGCCGACCGCCTCGGTCGATTCCCGTTCCCGGACAGAGACCGCTAGGTTTCCTCGCATGGGTCGCCTCCGGACCGTGTCCACGATGGTCGCTCTGATCGTCGGCGGTCTCGGCGCCGTGTACGCGGTGTGCGCTCCCGATGTCCTGCTCGGCACCGAATCGGCACCCGCCGCAGTCTCCGCCGCCGTGCTCGCCGCGCTGTTCCTGTCCCGCCGCATCGGAAGACTCTCGACGACGCTGTTCGCTGCTCTCGGTGTGGGAGCCCTGGCCGTCGCCGTTCTCGGTCCCGACGACGCGCCGGTGTCGCTGGTCGGCGGGCTCGGGTCGGGACTGGTGCTCGGCGCGCTGGCTGCGTTGGCCGCACCGCGTCGTGCGCTGATCGCGATACTCGGCACGAGCGTGGTCGTGGGATTCGTCCTCGCACGCAGCGTCGCCTCGGTCGTCCCTCGACGCTATGCCGACTACCTCCCCGCCATGCCCCCGACCGCGTCGGCCGGCGCTGTGCTGGGCGCACTGATCGTCGCCGTCGTCGCGGTGGCTCTGGCGGAGCATCGCGAGCGGCCGGCGTCCTCGACGCTCTCGACAGCAGTGGCGCTCGCTATCTCCCTGACCGCATTGGTTCCCGTGTTCGTCAGCAATCTGACAGCGGCTGTCGGCGCTGCCGGGATCACCGGACCGGTCCCTACGTCGAGTTCCTGGATTCTGTCGACTGTGCTGGTCACGGTGCTGATGGTGGCCGCCGCGGTGGCGGTGCCGTCCGCGGGCGCGCTGATCCTGGCAGGGACTGTGCTGTGGTTGCTGCTCCGGACGGCGGCGCTCACGTTCCTCACCGCCTCCCGCGGTATCGAGGCTCTCGATCCCCGGCTCGCCGCGGTGGTCGTGGTGTCGGCGTCTTTCGGAGCCGTCGCCGGTGTCCTGGCACGCCCCGGGATCGGAGTTCCCGTCGCGATCCTGTGCGCTGCCGCCGCTGCCGTCGCTGCTCACCTCGGCGGGACGGGAAGCTGGGGTGCTGTCGTCGCCGTCGCTGCAACTGCCGGCGCGGTCGTCGGAGGGTGCTCGAGTGCCACGGACGACCACCCGGCGCCGACTCTGGTCGCTGCCGGACTGCTGATCCCGCTCGCGCTCTCCGACATGCCGTCCTCCCCGATCACCGCAGATTTCGGGTGGACCGCGTACACCCCGCTGACCCTGCAGCCGGACTCGATCACCGTCGCCGACCCGACGGCAGGGACACTGGTGGCGATGATCTCCCTAGCTCTGTGCGCCGTGGGCGCCGAACTCGTCCGACGGCGCCGCGCATGAGAACTGCGAGTGCACTCCTCGCCTCCGCGCTGGCCGGTGCTGTCGCCGGGATCGCGTGGTCCGGTCCCCGCAGCGACGTGTGGCCGTTCGCCGCGACGGTCGACGACCTCATCGGATGGTCCTCGACCCAATCCACCGCCACTACGGTCGGTCAATTACTGGTCGTGGTCACCGTCGCGCTCGCCGCGGCGACGTGTCTGTCCGCTCGCATCACGCCCTGGGCGCTCGCCGCCGTCATGCTGGTCGTCCTCGCATTCACCAAGGTCGCCCTCCCCGAGGCCGCGAGTCTGTCCGTCTTCACCGCATTGCACTTACTCAAGTCCTGTGCGGCCGGACTGCTGATCGGACTCGTGCTCTACGCGACGCGTCGTTCCAGGGCGGGGTGGGTCGCGCTGGCGACAGGACTGTTCGGCGGCACGCTGCTGGCCTCGGTCGGAACGATCGCGACGTCCGACTCCTTCGCCGCCTCACGGCTCGACAGTTCGAGTGTGTTCGGCGAGCCCGCCTGGTGGCTGCTCGGCGCGGCATTCGTGCTGTGTGTCGCGGCCGCCGCGCTGTACCGCACGGGTGTCGACGACAGTGCCGATCCGTCCCGCAGCGAACTCGCCCGGCTCGTCGTCTACGCCGGCATCGTCGCGCTCGTGTGCCGACTCTGCGTCGAGTTCGTCGGGACCTCCGAGTACCAACTGTGGAAGGCGATCACCGTGCTGGTCGTCGCCCTGCTCGTCATCGACCGTGTGGCCGCGCGATGGGAAGCAGCCGACGCCCGAACCGTGATCATCGGTGTGCTGATCACCGCGTCGGCAATCGCGATGTGGAACGCCGGGGCGCGCACGACGATCGACCCGCGAGTTCTCACCGCCGCCGGAGTCGCCGGCCTCGTCGTCGGGGCAGCGATCGCTTGGCGGTTGCCCGTCGGACGAATCACCTCGTGGGTAGCGGCAGCTCTCCTGACCGCCGCCCCGATGATTGCAGCGGCCGTCCATGTCGACGCGGTCACCGCCGTCGCACTCGGAGTGGTCGCCGCGCTGGTCCCGATCGCACTGACCGCGGTCACGGCGGATCCGCATGCGTCGGTACGACCGTTGGCAGTGTCGCTACCGGGGCTTGCAATCCTGCTAGCGGCGGCAGTGCCGGTGCCGACCGTGGATTTCTCCGACCTGGCGGCCTTGGTTCCGATGGATGCATCGCAGCTGCCGGAGGAGGGAGAGACAGGGAGCCTGTCGATTCTCGGCTACGGCAACCTCGATGCACTAGCCGATGCCGCGAAGGGCACCACCGATCTCACCTCGGCCTACCTCGCGCTCGCGGTCGGGGTGCTGTGCACACTGCGCATCGTGTGGCTCTCCCGCCGCCCGGACTCACCCGAGCCGGGCACGGCGTGACGCTCAGTTCACGAGCCCCCGGGCCTGCAGGTGGCGGAAGACCAGCATCGAACCCGGCGCCACGTCGGGCATCGCGGCGTACTCGGCGACTGTGAACCAGCGGAGTTCGGCGATCTCACTGGTCGCGGCGGGCTCGCCGGTCAGGTCCGCGATGAAGCAACTCATGTGCAGTTCCCGGCCCTGGGGGTCTCCGAAGGCGGGGCACTCGAACACCCCGAGAAGTTCGACGGTGGAACCGACGACGTCGACTCCTAGCTCTTCGCGAACCTCGCGATGCAGCGCGTCGATCGGCGTCTCACCGGGGTCGATCTTGCCGCCGGCCATGTAGAACGCACGCTTGCCGTGCGATCTGGCCTGAAGCATCCGACCGTCACGGACGAGAGCCAGAGCAGCGGTGCGGAGAGGTCCGTTCATAGCGAGCAGACGATACCCGTACCGGGGGTGGGTATGACGATCGCGACTGCGGTTCACGTCCCCCGTAGTATGGACTCCGAAGGATTCACGTCCTGACACCCCGCCGCCCCGACGTCCCCGACGGAGTGCCACTTGCTTTTCATCCTCGTTGCCCACGCGGTAGCAGCGCTTGTCGCGCCCGTTCTCGTCCGGTTCTGGGGTCGTCATGCCTTCCTCCCCCTCGCCGTGGTGCCCGCCGCGTCACTGGGATGGGTGGCCGCGAACTGGAACACCGAGCAGCGGTTGTCGATCGAATGGGTTCCCGGCCTGTCGATGAACATCGACCTGCGATTCGACTCGCTGGCCGCGGTCATGTCGACTCTGGTGCTCGGTATCGGCGCCCTCATTCTGCTGTACTGCGCGCGCTACTTCGAGGACGACGAGCCCCGCCTCGGCATCTTCGCCGCAGAGCTCGTGGCGTTCGCCGGCGTGATGTTCGGTCTGGTGACCAGCGACAACATGCTGATGCTCTACATCTTCTGGGAATTGACGACGGTGTTGTCGTTCCTTCTGGTCGGCCATTACGCCGAGCGCGCCTCGAGTCGCCGCGCCGCGACGCAGGCCCTGCTGGTCACCACGGCGGGTGGACTCGCAATGCTCGTCGGCATCATCGTGCTGGGCGAGATGGTGGGCAGCTACAACCTGTCCGACGTCGTCGAGGCCGCACCTCGCGGGTGGCTCGCCGGCACGGCGCTGGTCCTGGTCCTGGTCGGCGCATTGAGCAAGTCGGCCATCGTTCCGTTGCACTTCTGGCTCCCCGGCGCCATGGCCGCACCCACACCCGTCAGTGGCTATCTGCACGCCGCCGCGATGGTCAAGGCCGGCATCTACCTCGTTGCCCGGCTCGCCCCGGGCTTCGCCGACGCAGGACCGTGGCGGGTCACCATCCTCGTCCTCGGATTGGGGTCGATGATCATCGGCGGCTACCGCGCGCT
The DNA here is from genome assembly GCF_001426185.1 of Rhodococcus sp. Leaf247. GTDB lineage: Bacteria > Actinomycetota > Actinomycetes > Mycobacteriales > Mycobacteriaceae > Rhodococcoides. The sequence continues at coordinate 780,738 of NZ_LMRP01000002.1, forward strand.
CCGCGCGTACGACCTGAAATTGATCCTCGCGTTCGGCACGGTCAGCCAGCTCGGCTTCCTCGTCGCCATCGTCGGCATCGGGTCCCGCACGGCGATGCTGGCGGGCCTCGCCATGGTGTTGGCACACGGCTTCTTCAAGGCCGCGTTGTTCATGGTCGTGGGCATCATCGACCACTCCACCGGCACCCGCGACGTCCGTAAGCTCGCCCACCTCGGCGACCGTGCCCCGGTGTTGGCCGCAACGGCCGTCGTCGCTGCCGCCAGCATGGCGGGCCTCCCGCCGTTCCTCGGATTCATCGGCAAGGAAACCGCGTTCGAATCGACTCTGGACTCCGACGCGATGGGCCCGCTGGCCTCGGCACTCGTCCTCGCCGCGATGGTGGTGGGGTCGATCCTGACCGTGGCCTACAGCCTGCGGTTCGTGTGGGGCGCATTCGGACGGAAGAAGCTCCGCGGCCCCAGTGCGGCTGTCGCCGGAATGCACGCCCCGGGAGCGTTCTTCCTGTTCCCGCCGGTGCTGCTCGCAGTTCTGGGCGCCGTAGCGGGACTGGCAGCACCTGTCGTGGACACGCTGATCGCCCCGTACAGCAAGACTCTCCCGACGTACGGCGCGAAGGACTACCACCTGGCGCTGTGGCACGGCGTCAACCTCCCGCTGATCCTGACCGCTGTCGTCATCGCCGCCGGCGTCCTTCTCTACCGGGTGCACAAGACCATCGCGCGGACGGTCCCGGCGGTTCCGCTCAATGCCGACCGCGTGTACGACCGGGTCCTCTACCTCATGGATCTGCTGTCGCTGCGCCTCACCGGAACCACTCAGCGCGGTTCGCTGCCCGGCACGCAGGCCACGATCCTGGTGACGCTCGCTCTGTTCCCGCTGATCTCGCTCGTGGTCTACACCCGCGACGGCGTGCAGGGACGGCTGGCGGACTCCCCGATCCAACTCATCGTGGGCGCCATCATGGTGGCCGCCGCGATCGGTGCGGTCGTCATGCGGAACCGCCTCGCGGCCGTCCTGCTCGTCGGTGTGACCGGGTACGGCTGCGGGGTGCTGTTCGCCATCCACGGCGCCCCGGACCTGGCCCTCACACAGTTCCTCGTCGAGACGCTGACGCTGGTCGTCTTCGTCCTGGTGCTGCGCAAGCTGCCCGCCGAGATCGACGAGGGCCGCAGCTTCGGACGCAAGAAGTTGCGCGCCGCACTGGCCGTCGTCGTCGGCATCACCGTCACCGTGGTGGGCGCCTACGCGATGAACGGGCGCAGCACCCGGCCGATCGCGGACCTGCTCCCGGACGCCGCCTACAACCTGGGCAACGGCAGCAATGTCGTCAACGTGATCCTCGTCGACATCCGCGCGTGGGACACCCTCGGGGAGATCTCGGTCCTGCTCGTGGCCGCCACCGGCGTCGCGAGCCTGGTGTTCCGCAATCGCCGGTTCGGTAGCGCCCCCCGCGTGTCGGACGCCCCGTCGTCGATGGACGGCCAGCAGGTGGCGTCGGAGATCACGTGGCTGAGCGGCAGCGATCTGATCGATCCGAGGCATCGAGTGCTGGTCCTCGAGATCACCACCCGACTCGTCTTCCCGACCGTGATGATGTTGTCCATCTACTTCTTCTTCGCCGGACACAACGCGCCCGGCGGTGGTTTCGCGGGTGGGCTCACCGCCGGTCTGGCTCTCGTCCTGCGGTACCTCGCCGGTGGTCGGTACGAACTCGGCGAGACGCTGCCGTTCGACGCCGGCAAGATTCTCGGCATCGGACTGCTGTTCGCCGGAGGCACTGCCGCGGCGTCCCTGTTCCTGGGTGCACCGGTGCTCTCGTCGGCGACCTTCGAGCTGACGCTGCCCATCCTGGGTGACATCAAGATGGTGACCGCCCTGTTCTTCGACCTCGGCGTCTACCTCATCGTCGTCGGACTCGTCCTCGACGTCCTGCGCAGCCTCGGGGCTCGCCTGGACGCACAGATCGAAATGAGTCGCCAGTGACCGCGAACATCGGAATGCTCGTCCTCGTCGCCGCGCTCATCGCGGCGGGCGTCTACCTGCTGATCGAACGCAGCATCATCCGCATGCTTCTCGGCGTGCTGCTGATGGGCAACGGTCTGAACCTGCTGATCCTCACCTCGGGCGGCGGTTCCGGTAATCCGCCGGTGGTCGGCCGAGTCTCGGAGGTCGCCGAGGGCGACGCCGATCCGTTGGCGCAGGCCCTGATCCTCACCGCGATCGTCATCACCATGGGTATCGCGGCGTTCGTCCTGGCACTGGCCTACCGCTCGTACACCATCAACGTCGCCGACGTCGTCGAGAACGACCCGGAGGACACCAAGGTCCTCACCCGTCGCAGCCTCGCGGACGCACCGGACCGCGACAAGTCCGACGACCCGATCACGGGTGAACCCGGCGAGGCCGGCGACGCCTTCGACAAGGACGGAAATCCCATTCCCCTGGACAAGCTGGCCAACCGCGAGGACCTCGAATGCTACGAGGACCTGCACGAAGGCAAGTTCCGTGATCGCGACGACGTGGAGACCGGCGGTACCAGCCGATGACACTGTCACCCGACATCATCGGGACGCTGACGCCGCTCCCCGTCCTGATTCCACTGCTCGCTGCGGCGCTGTGCCTCGTCCTGGGCCGCAAGCCTCGGGCTCAGCGGGCGGTCACGATCATCGCGCTCGTCGCGGTCACCGCGATCTCCTGCGTCCTGCTCTACCTCGCCGATCGCGACGGCACCACCGCACTGCAGGTCGGCGGCTGGGAAGCCCCGATGGGCATCACCCTCGTCGTGGACCGGCTGTCGGCCCTGATGCTCGTGGTCTCGACCATCGTTCTACTCGCGGTCATCGTCTACGCCGTCGGGCAGGGCATTCGCGACGGCGACGCCAACCAGCCCGTGTCGATCTTCCTGCCGACGTACCTCGCCCTGACCGCCGGTGTCTGCAACGCGTTCCTCGCGGGTGATCTCTTCAATCTCTACGTCGGGTTCGAGGTCCTGCTCGTCGCATCGTTCGTGTTGTTGACGCTCGGTGCCAGCGCCGAGCGCGTCCGCGCGGGCGTCTCGTACGTCATGGTGTCGGTCGTGTCGTCGATGATCTTCCTGGCGGGCATCGCCGCGACGTACGCCGCGACAGGAACGTTGAACTTCGCTCAGCTCGCGCTGCGGTTCGACGACATCCCGCACGGCACGCGGTTGGCCATCTTCTCGATCCTGCTCATCGCCTTCGGCATCAAGGCCGCGGTGTTCCCGTTGTCCGCATGGCTTCCCGACTCCTATCCGACGGCTCCGGCCCCCGTCACCGCGGTCTTCGCCGGGTTGCTCACCAAGGTCGGCGTCTACGCCATCATCCGGACGCACACGTTGCTGTTCCCGGACGGCGCGATGGACAACGTGCTGCTGGTCGCCGGTCTGCTGACCATGGTGATCGGCATCTTCGGTGCCATAGCGCAGAGCGAGATCAAACGACTGCTGTCGTTCACACTGGTCTCCCACATCGGCTACATGATCTTCGGCGTCGCGTTGTCGACGAAGGCGGGACTGTCGGGGTCGGTCTACTACGTCGCGCACCACATCCTGGTGCAGACCACGCTGTTCCTCGTCGTCGGACTCATCGAGCGTCAGGCCGGCTCGTCGTCGCTCCGGCGGCTCGGCGGCCTCGCGGCGGCCAGTCCGCTGCTGGCGATCCTCTTCCTCGTCCCGGCGCTGAACCTGGGCGGTATCCCCCCGTTCTCGGGCTTCATCGGCAAGGTCGCCCTGCTCCAGGCCGGCGCGGAGAAGGCGACGTCGCTGGCGTGGATCCTCGTCGCCGGCGGAACCGTCACCAGCCTGCTGACGCTCTACGTCGTGGCACGTGTGTGGACCAAGGCGTTCTGGCGTGCACGCGCCGACGCGCCCGACGGCGACATGTCCGACGACTCCCCGAACGCGCTGTTGGACAACGCGAACGACGTGGACTTCGGCAGCCGGACGGATCCGGGCAGGATGCCGATCGGCATGCTGATCCCGACGGTGGGCCTGGTCGCGGTCGGACTGTCCCTCACGGTGTTCGCCGGACCGTTCATCGGCATCAGTGATCGAGCGGCGGACGATCTGCGGGATCGGAACGTCTACATCTCCGCGGTGCTCGGCACCGTGGACGATCCGGTCACGTACGCGGACGGCCGGGAGGGCGGGCGATGACCATGATGAGTCGCGACGTCGCGCTCAAGGCAGCGTTGCTGGCCTGGCTCACCGGTGTGTGGGTGTTGCTGTGGGGCAACGTGTCCCCCGCGAACATCCTCGGCGGCATCGCGGTCGGCATCTTCGTCATGACCGTTCTGGCCCTGCCTCGAGTTCCTGTCGAGGGCCGCGTGCACCCGTTGTCGATGGTCAAGCTGATCGGGGTCCTGGTGTACTACGCCGCGGTCTCCAGCGTGCAGGTCGCGTGGGCTGCGGTTCGACCCGGTCCGCCTCCGGTCAACGCCGTTCTGCGGTATCCGGTGCAGATCAAGTCGGATCTGGTGCTGACGTTCATGGTGGACGCGCTCAACATGGTGCCCGGCACGATGGTCCTCGACATCGACCGCGAGGACCGTGTCCTCTACATCCACGTGCTGGACGTCGCGAAACCCGATGCCGTGGACCAGTTCCGCACCATCGTGCGGGCCTACGAGACCGCGTTCATCTCCGCTTTCGAGCGCGACCCGGAATGGCACCCTGCTCTCGAGACCACCTCCACGGCCGACACCGACGTCGATTCGGTGGCCGAGACCGTCGAGGACATCTCGACCGACTATTCGGAACGCGGCGGGCCATCGAGCCCCGACGACAAGGACGAACGATCATGACCGTCGTACTCGTGGCGTCCGGCGTCATGCTGTTGGCTGCCGCGGTCATCACCGCGTATCGCCTTCTGGCGGGCCCCAATTCGCTGGACCGCCTGGTCGCGGTCGACACGCTCATCGCGCTGACGGTGTGCGGGGTGATGGTGTGGGCGGTGTACAGCCGCGACACCACCCTGGTGCCGTCGATCGTCGCGCTGTCGGTCGTGGGATTCGTCGGATCGGTCAGCGTCGCCCGGTTCCGCGTCGCCGACACCCCCGAGACACGTCGCGCCGCAGCGGCGGCCGCAGCCCGCACCCCTCATCCGCCGCGTGAGAGCGGCGCGCGCGATCGTCGGGAGAACTCGTGAAACTCGTTCTGGACATCGTCAGCGGCACGTTCATCATCCTCGGGTCGATCCTCGCGCTGACAGCGGCTATCGGTGTCGTGCGCTTCCCCGACACCCTCTCCCGCATGCACGCCGCCACGAAACCTCAAGTCGTGGGGCTGATCCTGATCCTCATCGGAGCGTTCATCAGCCTGCGAGGGAACGTCGACATCTGGATGATCTTCCTCGTGGGCGTCTTCACCGTGCTCACCGCGCCGATCATCGCGCACACCGTCGGCCAGGTGGCCTACCGGGAGCAGAGCAGCCGAGGCGACCTGTTCATGGTCGACGACCTCCGCGAGGACGAGCGCAACGACTGAACGTCAGGCCAGTTCGGCGATCAGGGAGTCGACGACGGCCACCAGGTCGCCGCCCGACGTCCGCGCGACCTCACGCTGGCGTTGGTACGACGCGCCCTTTCGCGGAATGTCCGCGACGCTCGCCAGCTCGTCGGAGCATCCGAGTCGCACGGCGATCGGGGTCAGCTTCTCGAGCAGGTCGTTCAGATCGTCCGTCATCAACCGCTCGTTGCTGTCCGCGTCGAGCACGATCTCGGCGTCGAGGCCGTATCGCGCTGCGCGCCACTTGTTCTCCTGCACGTGCCAGGGCGGGATGGTGTGCAGAGTCTCGCCGGCGTCGAGGCGCTCGTCGAGGTGGACGACCAGGCAGTGGATGAGCGCGACCAGGGCGCCGAGTTCGCGTTTGGTGGACACGCCGTCGCACACGCGGATCTCGATGGTCCCCAGCCGAGGTACCGGCCGGATGTCCCAGTGCATGCCCCCGAGCTGGGAGATGACGCCGGTCTTCATCTGGTCGTGCACGAATCCCTCGAACTGCGACCATTCCTCGAACTGGAACGGCAGTCCGGCCGTCGGCAGCTGCTGGAACATCAAGGCGCGGTTGCTGGCGTACCCGGTATCGGAACCGGCCCACATGGGCGACGACGCCGACAGTGCCAGCAGGTGCGGGTACTGCAGCAGGATCGAGTTGAGGATCGGGAAGACCCGGTCGGCCGAGCGCAGTCCGACGTGGACGTGCACTCCCCAGATCAACATCTGACGCCCCCACCACTGGGTGCGCTCGATGAGCTCGTCGTAGTGGGGCGCGGCGGTGAGCTGCTGCGAGGACCACTCCGCGAACGGGTGCGTGCCGGCGCAGAACAAGTCGACGCCCAGCGGATCTGCCGCTCGCCGTACGAGATCGAGCGATTCGCCCAGATCGTCCATCGCTTCGCCGACGGTGTCGCAGATGTCGGTGACCAGTTCGACGGTGTTGCGCAGCAGTTCCTTGGTCACCCTCGGTGTCGCACCACCGGCGAGCTCGACCACCCCCTCCATGACTTCGGAAGCGGTGTTGGAGAGGTCGCGTGTCGTCCTGTCGACGAGCGCGATCTCCCACTCGACGCCGATGGTCGGACGCTCCGACCCGGCGAACGGAACCCGGGTGTCGCGGGGCGATGTCAGAGCGACGGTCCTGCTCTACTCGGACTCGACGACGGCGCAGGCAACGCGGCCGCCTGCGTCACCGGTGCTGAGCGTGGTGGCGTCGGGCACTGCGGCACCGTCGGGGAGCGTGTAGCGGTTGGGGATATTGGCGAAGTTGTCGGCGCCGGCGTGCACGATGACGGCGACGCCGCCGCTCAGGTCGTCCAGGGTGACCGAGTCCGTGGTGGTGGTGAGGTCGGCGGTGCCGTCCTCACGGACCTGCAGCGACGTCAGGTCGCCGCTGGCCGGGTGTCCGGTGTTGCCGTTCACCTGGAGGTGGCCGCCCGCGGACAGGAAGTTGCCGGGCTCGCCGCCGGTGGGTGCCACCGAGTTCGGCTCGCACACCGGGTTCTGATGCATGTGGAGGCCGTGGAAGCCGGGGGTCAGGCCCTCTGCCTCGACGGTGACGGACAGGTGGCCGTCGACCTCGGAGAAGGACACCGTTCCGACGGTGGCACCCTCGGGGTCGCGCAGATCGCCCGTCATGGCGACCTCGCCGCCCTCGGCGCTCGCGCCCGACGCACTGCCCTCTTCGCTGTGCGACTCGCCGCCGTGGCTTTCCATGCCCTCCGGGGCGGCGGAGCTGGTGAACACGGGCGGGGTGGTGCCGGCGACGTCGCTGGCCTCCTCGCCGTTGCTGCAGGCCACCAGGCCGAACACGGCGACGGCGGCGAGAGGAGCCACCACGAGGTGGCGACGGGCGACTCGGCTGCGCTTCGAGCTGGCCATGGTGGAGGTCTCCTTGACAGGTGGGACGTGTGTGGAATCGACTCTAGTCAACGGTGTCGGCAGGTCCGTCGGTCGGGGAGCTACTGCGTGACGATGACGATGATGCCGGGCGCGGAGGATTCGATGCCCTCGAAGCGCGGCTGCACCTCGTAACCCAGAACCGTCCCGATCCGCTCGGCCTCGGCCTGCTGTCCGGACACCGCACTGTCGTAGTAGACCGTCGACGCCGAGATGGTTCCGCTGCTGTAGTTGCCGGTCTCCCCGACGGTGAAGCCGGCCGATTCGAGTGTCTGCGCGGTCTCCGCCGCGAGTCCGCTGACGTTGCTGTTGTTGAGAACGCGGACGCTGTCGGACGCGGCTGCGGCACTGGTGGTGGGCGTCGCCGTGGTGGTCGCCGGTGCAGGGGTCGCTGCTGGCGCGGCGACCGCGGAACTGGTGGTGGCGCTGGTCGCGGCGGCCTCCGCGGGAGCCGTCTCGTCACCGGAGTCGGTCAGCGAGAACGCACCGAGCCCCAGGAACACGATCGCGAGGGACAGCAGAACCATCGCGAGCGCCCGCAGCGGCGGACCTGAGTTCTCCGGTGTCCGACTGTCGGGATCCGGACTGCCCGGGGTCTGGTTACTCACGCTGTCGAGCCTAGCGACCGGAGTCAGATCTCGAATCCGAGGCGCCGGGCGGCACGTGCCTTCTGACGGCTGGCCCGCAGTCGGCGCAGGCGCTTGACCAACATGGGATCCGCGGCGAGCGCCTCGGGCTTGTCCACCAGTGCATTGAGCACCTGGTAGTAGCGCGTCGCCGACATGTCGAACAGTTCCTTGATCGCTTCTTCCTTGGCGCCGGCGTACTTCCACCACTGGCGCTCGAAGGACAGAATGTCGTGTTCCCGACGGGAGAGTCCGTCACTCGGATCGTCGGTTCCGGAACCCTCGGCTCCTGTGCCGGATCGTCCGTGACTTCGCGCTGCAGCGCTGTCCATCTCGCTCCTGTCGTCTGTGTCGCCCGACCTGCCGTGTGCTGCGGGCAGGCGTGATACTCGGGCTACGCCGTGTTCTCGCGCGCGTTCCCCCGGACCCCGAAAGGTCCGCGCACGGCGGTGAATCACATCCGTGTCGTTCGTCGCCAATCTAACCACGGACGGACGCCCCGGACGCGCCGACACTTCCGGCGCGTCGACACCGGCGACAGTGGACGAAAGTGTGCCCGGGAGTGGGCAGTATCCTTACCGACCATGGCAATTCTCCCCATCCGCATCGTCGGCGACCCGGTGCTGCACACCCCGACCCAGCCCGTCACGGCGTCGCCCGCGGAACTCGAGACGTTGATCGCCGACATGTACGACACGCTCGAAGCGGCCAAGGGTGTCGGCCTGGCTGCCAACCAGGTCGGCGAGTCGCTGCGACTGTTCATCTACGACTGCCCCGATCACGCCGAGGACGGCACGGTGACGCGTCGCCGCGGCGAGGTGATCAACCCGGTCCTCGAGACGTCCGCGATCCCCGAGACGATGCCGGACCCGGACGACGACGACGAGGGCTGCCTGTCCGTTCCCGGCGAGCAGCATCCGACCGGCCGCGCCGAGTGGGCAAGGGTCACGGGCACCGATGCCAAGGGTGAACCGGTCGACATCGAGGGCCACGGCTTCTTCGCCCGGATGCTGCAGCACGAGGTGGGCCACCTCGACGGCTTCCTCTACGTCGACGTCCTCGTCGGCCGCAACGCTCGCGCGGCCAAGAAGGCCATCAAGAAGCAGGGGTGGGGCGTCCCCGGACTGAGCTGGATTCCGGGAACCGTGGCCGATCCGTTCGGTCACGACGACGACGACTGACGTGGCCGATCCGGCACCGGGCACCCGGGTGGTGGTGCGCTACCGGCTGCCGGAGGGCTCGACGCCGCCGCTCACCGACGTCATCGGCCGGCTCGACGCCGCGGGCGAGAGCCTGGTCGTGCAGCCGGAGTCGGGCGAGGCGGTGACGATCCCGCGCGATCGCGTCGTCGTCGTCAAGGCACTCGCTGCACGCCCGATCCGTAATTCGGAGATCCGCAATCTGGAGAGTGCCGCCGCCCATGCGTGGCCGGGCGGCGAGCAGGAATGGCTCGACGGATGGTTGCTGCGCGCGGCCGACGGCCTCACACTCCGCGGGAACTCCGCGGTCCCGGTGCGTCCCGACGCGTCCGAGGCCTCCCTTCCCGACATCGAGCGGTGGTATCGAGATCGGGGCCTGACTCCTCGGTTGTCGTTGCCGGACAGAGTCTTCCGACCGCCGTCCGGGTGGACGCTCACGGACGCAGCCGTGGTGCTCACCCGCCCTCTGACGGACGAGCGTGCCCCGAGTGACGCCGTCGCGATGGCGACTCCCGACGATCGCTGGCTCGCCCATCACCCGCGTTACGACGCTCCGGCCGGTGTCCCTCTGCTGACCTCGGTGGTCGACGGGGTCGCCGCGTTCCTCCGGCTCGACGATGCTGCCACCGCCCGCGTCGCCGTCACGTCGGCTCCCGACGGCAGGCGCTGGGCGGGTATCACCGCCGTGACGACGCACCCCGACCGGCGCCGGCAGGGATGGGCGCGGCGGATCTGCGCCGAGGCGTGCGCGTGGGGTGCGGAGAACGGCGCGACCCACGGGTACGTCCAGGTGGAGGAATCGAACGCGGCTGCTCTGCGGCTCTACGACGGTCTCGGCTTCGGTGAGCACCATCGCTACCGCTACGCGGAGCCGGGTCCGTCCTCGAGTTAGTCTCGCTCACCGTGCGCATCGCTACGTGGAACGTGAACTCCGTCCGATCCCGAGCAGATCGCATCGTCGACTGGCTGGGGCGTTCGGATGTCGATGTCCTGGCGATCCAGGAGACGAAGTGCAAGGACGAGCAGTTCCCCTACCAGCGCTTCACCGACATCGGGTACCAGGTCGCCCATGTCGGGACGAGTCAGTGGAACGGTGTCGCCATCGCCTCCCGTGTGGGCTTGGACGACGTGCAGATCGGATTCGAGAATCAGCCCGGCTTCAGCAAGGACCCGGAGGTTGCGCCGGCCGACGAGGCACGCGCGATCGGTGCGACATGCGGGGGCGTGCGGATGTGGAGCCTCTACGTTCCCAACGGTCGGTCGCTCTACGATCCGCACTACCGCTACAAGCTGGACTGGCTCGCCACCTTGCGTGACGACGCCCGGTCGTGGCTCGCGGCCGACCCCGATGCCCGCATCGCGCTGGTCGGGGACTGGAACGTCGCGCCCACCGACGACGACGTGTGGGACCCCGCGCTGTTCGAGGGGCGCACTCACACCTCACCGGACGAGCGTGCAGCGTTCCAGGCGGTGGTCGACGCGGGGTTCGCCGACGTGGTCCGTCCGTTCACGCCGGGTCCCGGGGTGTACACGTACTGGGACTACACGCAGCTACGGTTCCCGCGCAGGGAAGGCTTGCGGATCGACTTCGTGCTGGGATCGCCCGCACTCGCGGCCCTGGTCACGGACGCATCGATCGACCGCCAGGAACGCAAGGGGAAGGGTGCGAGCGATCACGCACCGGTCGTCGTGGAACTGAGCGACGCCGGATCCTGATCGGCGACCAGGTCGAGGTACTCGATGTTGGCACCGATGAACCGTCGGACGTAGGTACAGACGGGCCACACTGTCAGATTGCCGATGCGCAGGATGTCGAGCGCCCCGCGGACCAGCACGGCGGCCCACCCGTGGTCACCGAATTCTTCTCTGACGACCGTGTGCTGCAGGACGACGGTGGTGGTTCCGGGTGCGACCTCGTAGGCCAGGATGCCCACGAGCTCGTCGTCCACCGTCAGTTCGAACCGCGAGCGGCTCGGATCGTCGGACACGAGACTGTTGTGCATGACAACAGTCCATCACCGATTCTGTGACTCATGGGACTGAAGTGGCAGTTGATACGCGATCGCGACCGTATCGACACCGTGTCGAGATCAGTCGGAGGTGACCATGTCCCGGTATTCGGGGTTCTCGGCGACGAACCGCTGGACGTAGGTGCACACCGGCTTGACCTTCCAGCCGTAGCTGCGGGCGGCGTCGAGCGAGTTGCGCACCATGATGGCTGCGAGTCCGCGATGACCGAAGTCCTCGGTGATCACCGCGTGCATGAAGCTGACCACCGGTTGACGGCGCGCCCCGCGCCCCACGGAGTCGACCGGGAAATATCCCACGATGCCGACGAGGTCGCCGTTGAGCCTGAGCTCGAAACGGTTCTGATGGGGGTTGTCCGTGACATCGGTGACGGGCGCATCCGACAGCATAATTCATTCTCCTGGCGACCATGGTTCTGTGCGAACACGTGGAACGGGGCGATACACGTGCAGCCTCGTTGCCGCGAGCGTGCGCGTCACGTGGGTGTGTGACGTAGGCCACTATTCCACAGGTCGGCGTTCTTCGCCGGTGGAGCAGGCAAATATGTGGCGAAGTCACTGCGAACGGGCTCGAGTACAGTTCCGCGTGTGACACTGCTCCCGCTCGCACCGTCCGGCTCCACTCCGCTCCGTGTGCTCACGATCGCCGGAACCGACTCCGGTGGCGGCGCCGGAATCCAGGCCGATTCCCGCACGATCGCCCTGTGCGGACTGCACGCCTGCGTGGCCGTCGCGGCCGTCACGGTGCAGAACACGGTCGGTGTCAGCGGTTTTCACGAGATCCCGCCCGAAGTCGTCGCTGCTCAGGTCCGAACGGTGGTGTCCGACATCGGGATCGGCGCGGCAAAGACTGGCATGCTCGCCTCGACGCGGATCATCGACGCGGTGACGGACGTGTGCCGCGAGGTCGGCATCGGGCGCGGTAGCGCCGTACCCCTGGTGGTCGACCCGGTCTCGGCATCCATGCACGGCGACTCCCTGCTGCACGCGGACGCTCTGGATGCGTTGCGCAGCAAGCTCATTCCTCTCGCCACCGTGGTCACGCCCAACCTCGACGAGGTGCGACTCCTCACCGGCATCGAGGTCGTCGACGAGCGGACCGCACGGTCCGCCGCCGAGGCGCTGCACGCACTCGGAGCACAGTGGGCCGTGGTGAAGGGCGGTCACCTCCGGTCGTCGTCGGACAGCACGGATCTGCTCTACGACGGTGATCGGATGCTCGAGTTCACCAACCCCCGCATCGACACGGGAAACGATCACGGCGGCGGCGACACCTTGGCGGCCGCGCTGGCCTGCGCGTTGGCACACGGATGGTCGGTTCCCGATGCGTTCGCCTTTGCCAAGGAGTGGGTCACGAAGTCCCTGGAGGCGGCCTACGACCTCGGCGGCGGCCACGGACCGGTGTCACCGCTCTGGCGTCTGCACCAGTCTCACGATGCGTAGATCCTCCGGCACCCCGGTCAGCTTCGGCGAGAACAACCCGCGCCGATAGGGCTTCACCGACAGCTGCGCCGCGTCGAGCACCTGCGGCGACACCAGATCCATCGCGGTGTTCGAGATCATGACGTTGCCGTCGGCGCCCGTCTGCATGACGCGCGCGGCGACCGTGACGTCGACACCGAGCCAGTCGGACCCGACGGCGCGTGGACAGCCCGTGTGGATACCGACGCGCATCCGCGGGGTGTAGCCGTTCACGTCGACCCGCGCGAGCGCCGCCTGCGCCTCGAACACGGCTCGCACGGCGTTGTCCGCACTGGGGAAGACGGCCATCAAGCCGTCGCCGAGCCGTTTGACGATGTGCCCACCGCGGTCCAGCATCGGACGCTCGACCGCCCGCGCGACCTGCTTGAGCAGCACCAACGTCGTCGCGTCGCCGGCGCCCAGCGACCAGGTGGAGAAGCCGACCAGATCGGTGAAGACGATGGTCACCTCGCGTTCGCCACGGCCGCGGCCGGTGCGTTCGAGCAGCGCCTGCCACACCTGGAGGGCACCGAGCGACATCTCCTTGGAGGCGCCGGGGGTGTCGCCCTGCAGCCGATCGGTCACTCTCGCGACCATGCGCGCGGCGCCCGGCCCCGCCGTCGACAGCGGATCGCCGAACGACGGATCGCCGGGGAGAGCGCCGCGGACACGCCTGACCATCTCCACCACACGCGGAGTTCTGTTCACGGTGCGGGCGGTGTCGGCTACCTTGCGGAGGGCGGCACCGACATCACGATTCACCCGGCAACCTTATCTTGTCGTTACTCGGGGTGACAGTAAATGTCACTCGGGTTGGCGGGCGGCGACCCGATCCGCACCCACCGGAACCCCGTTCGCGCCGGTCACGGACTCGGCGTAGGTGCCGATTCCGTACGCCACGGCCTTCGCATTGATCTCCAGAGCGTCGCGGTCGACGTTCTCCAACGTGTCCTGCGCGGTGTGATAGTTCGGGTCGAACTGGGCATCGGCCTCCCCGCCCCACTTCTGCGCCTGCTCCGCCGTCTTGTTCTCGTCCGCACCGCTGAACACACCACCCGACGGGATGCCCACCTCGATGAACGGGCCGTAGTCCGAGCGGCCGTCGAAGTCGGTTCCGTCGGCGTCTTCCGGTGCCAACGTCTCCTCGAAGACCCGCTCGATGGCGTCGGATCCGTCGGGACCGGCAGGCTCGCCGGTCTTGTCGGAGTCGTCACCGTCGTAGACGAGGTAACCGGCGTTGTTCGACCCGACCATGTCGAAGTTCAGGTACAGCGCGATCGCGTTCCTGTCTTCGTCCGACAGCGACTCGACGTATTTCGTGGACCCGACGAGGCCCAACTCCTCCGCGCCCCAGAACCCGAAGCGCACGGCGTTGGTGACGTCGGGCGCCCCGCCCATCTGCAACGCCGTCTCGAGAACCGCCGCGGTGCCGGTGCCGTTGTCGTTGATCCCCGGCCCCTCGGGTACCGAGTCGAGGTGCGCACCCGCCATGACGACGTCCTCGGTGGATCCCGTCGTCGTCTGCGCGACGATGTTGCGACTCTTCGTGGTCTCGGTCTCCGCCGCGACGGTGATCACCGCAGGGCCGGGGGCCGCGGCCAAAGCTGCGCCGTCCTCGCGGCTCACACCGACCGACGGGATGCGCGCGTCCTCCTTCGACCCCAGGGTGCCGGCGTCGAGCGGGCCGTCCTCGTTGTTCGAGACGACGACGGCGACAGCACCGCGATCCGCCGCGATCTGCCCCTTCTGCGCGAACGAGCAGACACCGCGCGGAACCAGGACGACCGCGCCGGTGACCGGCAGTCCGTCGTAGTCGGACGCTTCACAGCCCGGCGACTCGTCCGCCGGGGCTGCGACGATCGGACCGGTCACCCCGCCGGTGGGTGTAGCCGGGGAGTACGTGAACGCGTTGACCTCGACGTCCCGGTCGAGCGCACGGAGCGCGACCGAGTCGAGGGTGTAGCTGTCGAACTGGAACTCGGGTGTCTCGACGTCGAAGCCTGCATCGCGCAGCGCACCGGCCACGTAGTCGACGCTGGCGTCGTATCCGGAGGTTCCCGCCGCGCGGTTGCCGTCGTTGGCATCCGCGATGTCCGTGAGCTTCTGCAGGTGGCCGACGACGGCGTCGAGCGAGACGGCCTCGGACAGCGACGAACCCGTGACCGGTGCGGCCACGGGTTCGTCGGACGGTTCTGCGGTGTCACTGCTGCACGATGCCAGGGCCAGAACCCCGGCGGCGCACATCGCGAGGGACAGGGTCGACCGTTTCGTCCGCATACGTCACCCTAACGGGAGACACCGTCATGCGTCGCGCTTGTTCACCACCACCACGGCCGCGCCGAAGATGACGACGACGAAGGCCGCGAAGTAGGCGAGACTGCCCCACGGACCCCAGTGGTACTCGACCCCGCCGGGCGATCCGAGGAAGTTGTTCGCATTCATGAACGGCAGGAACGGCATGATCTCGCGCCCGACGCTGCCGAAGAGGTTGAACAGCGACTCGATGAGCAGCGGCCAGAGCAGGAGAAGTGCCACCGCGGCTGCCGACTGACGCAGCAGCGCACCGACACCGACGGCCAGCACGACGCACAGGAACGCGTAGATCGGCACACCGTAGATCGCCCGCCACGCCTCACCGCCCTCGAGCACCAGAGCCGACCCCGCATCGGGTCCTGCGAACGCCTTGGCGACGTAGAACGCACCGAGAGTGAGCACGAAGGACAGCACCGCCCCGAAGACACCGATCAGAAGGGCTTTGACACCCAGAACCGATGCGCGAGAGGGGATTGCCTGGAACGTCGTGCGGATGATGCCGAACCGGTACTCGCTGGTGATCGCCAGCGCGGCCAGGATCATGAGCACCAGGACGCCGAAGCCGCTGACGCCCGCGACGGCGTCCGGCAGAGTCGGCAGGAAGGGCTCGAACCCGGGGTTCTCACCACTGGTGACGTCGTTCTGGAACGACGAGAAGGACGACTTGGCGGTGATGCCGATGACGGCGCCGATACCCAGTCCGAGCACGACGATGATCACCGTGCACCACCACGGGGATTTGGTCGACGTAAGCTTTATCCGTTCCGCTGCAAGAACACTCATCGCAGTGCCCCTCCCATCGAGTCGTCGCCCGCGCCGGCACCGTGGTACTGCACGTCGTCACCGGTCAATTTCATGAATGCTTCTTCGAGCGACCCGTGCTGCGACGCCAACTCGTGCAGGACGATGTTGTGACGAGCCGCGATCTCACCGATCGCCTCGGTGGTCGATTCCGACACCACGAGGGCGGGGTGCACCTCGTCGAGGCTGCTGGGTTCCTTCACCGTCAGACCGGCGGATGTCAGCGCACTCCGGAGCGCGTCGAGCTGCGGGCTCCGGACGCGCACCGAGGACTCCGATGCATGGTCGACAAAGTCCTGCACGGACGAGTCGGAGATGAGCTTGCCGCGGCCGATGACGATCAACTGCTCTGCGGTGAGCGCCATCTCGGACAGCAGGTGCGAGGACACCAGGACCGTGCGGCCCTCGGATGCCAGGCGCTGCATGAACTTCCGGATCCAGACGATCCCCTCGGGATCGAGGCCGTTGACCGGCTCGTCGAACATGAGGACCTTCGGATCTCCCAGCAGGGCGCCGGCGAGGCCGAGCCGCTGGGACATACCGAGGGAGAACCCGCCCGCCTTCTGCTTGGCCACCTCGGTCAGCCCGACGAGCCGCAGCACCTCGTCCACGCGGGACGCGGAGATGCCGTTCGACGCGGCCATCCACTGCAGGTGGGCCTTGGCGGATCGGTTGGGGTGCACCCACTTCGCATCGAGCAGCGCACCGACGGACCGGAGCGGGTTCTTCAGCTCACGGTAGGGCCGGCCCTCGATGAGAGCAGTTCCCGACGTGGGCTGGTCGAGCCCGAGGATCATCCGCATCGTGGTGGACTTACCGGCGCCGTTCGGCCCGAGAAAGCCTGTCACGATGCCGGGGCGGACCGTGAACGACAGATCGTCCACGGCTTTCTTGGCACCGAACTGTTTGGTCAAGCCTGTCACTTCGATCATGTGCACCACCATGCCCGTGCACACTGCCGTCGCACATCAGCCCCGGGTCTCGACCCGGGTCATCCGAAGGGATGACGTACACCCCGACCCGTCCCCTAGCGGTCCCCCGAGATCAGTCCAGGTCGGGGGAGGACGCCTGGGCCCAGAACCGCTTCGGAATGCGCCCCGCGAGCCGAGCCTGCCGCCCACCGGCGACGGCGTTCGCCATGGCGCAGGCCATCATCCGCGGATCCCGTGCCCGGGTGACGGCCGTGGCGAGCAGGACCGCGTCGCACCCCAACTCCATGGCCAGCGCAGCATCGCTCGCGGTGCCGATCCCCGCGTCGAGCACCACCGGAACGCCCGCGGCGGAGGTGATCATCTCGATGTTGTGCGGGTTGGCGATACCCAGACCCGTACCGATCGGTGAACCCAGCGGCATCACCGCCGCGCACCCCACGTCCTCGAGTCGTCGCGCCAGCACCGGGTCGTCGGTCGTGTAGGGCAGCACCACGAAGTCGTCGTCGACCAGTTCCTCGGCTGCCCGCACCAACTCGATGGCGTCGGGAAGCAGTGTCCGGTCGTCGGCGATGACTTCCAACTTGATCCAGTTGGTGTCCAACGCTTCTCGGGCCAGCCGGGCCGTGAGAACCGCCTCGGCGCTACCGCGACACCCGGCAGTGTTGGGCAGGAGTGCGATGCCGAGCCGGGTCAGCAGGTCCAGCACGCCGGTGCCGCCGCCCGCATCGACGCGGCGCAGGGCGACCGTCGTCAGTTCGGTTCCGGAGGCCACCAACGCTTCTTCGAGGACAGCCAGGTTCGCGGCACCGCCCGTGCCCATGATCAGCCGGGACCCGAAGGAGCGGCCGGCGATCTCGAGGGCATCCGACGCCTGTTGTTCAGCCACCCTGCACCGCCGTGAGCACGTCCACGGTCCAGCCGCGTCCGACTTCCTCGTCCCACCGGGCGCGCGGGAACACCACGCCGTCGACGGCGACGGCGATTCCCTTGTCGGGGAGACCGAGGCTCGACAGCATGGTGTGCACCGTCGTTCCCGGATCCAGAACGTGCTCGGCACCGTTGACGGTGACTCCGACAGGAATCATGACTGTGCTCCTACTGTCATCGGAAATCGTTGGGGGAGAGCGCATCGCGCCGCGGCGAGGGGCGCGCCGTCCAGCTCCGCGACCACCGCGTCGGCCGTGACGGGCGCGAGCAGGACACCGTTGCGGCCGTGTCCGGCAGCGACGACGACACGGTCGTCGACAGAGCCGATGATCGGGATGTTGTCCGGGCTGCCGGGTCGCAGTCCCGCCGCGGCTTCCGCGAGTTCGTAGTCGCCGATGGCGGGGAACACCGCCTCCGCGTCGGCGAGCAGATCGCGCACGCCGCCGACCGTGACCGCCGTGTCGTTGCCGTGCTCGTACTGGGTAGCCCCGACGACCAGACCGTCTCCGCGGGGAACGAGGTAGACGGCGCGTCCGTTGACGCTCGCACGAATCGTCCGGGTGGGCGCGGCGGCCGACCCACGGCGAGCGCGGAGCCGCAGGATCTCGCCCTTCACCGGGCGCACGGGGAGTCCCGGCACGAGCGAGGAGGCGGCCCATCCGGCAGCCACGACGATCCGCTCGGTCGTCACGGCCCCGAGATCGGTGACAGGTTCTCGCGACACCCGAACACCCGCGGCCAGGATCTCGGCTTCCAGTAAGGCCACCACCGCACGATTGTCGACGGCCATCTCGGCGGGAGCCGATACCCCGGCCCGCACCCGTGGCGACACGGCCGGTTCCAGGGCGCGTACGTCACTGCGGGAGAGCATCGTCAGGTCGTGCCCCTGCGCGCGCACCCAGTCGGCGGCGGTGCGCAGGTCGGCGGCATCGGCCGCGTCGAAGGCGACGGTCACCGAACCGGTGGACGTGACCACACCCGGCCCCGGGTCGAGGTCGTGCCACCTGCGCAACGACTCCGCTCCCAGTGCGAGGAGATCGTGCTCACCGGGCCATCCCTCGGACAGGGGCGCGAGCATGCCGCCGGCGACCCAGCTCGCCGCTCCGTCGCCGACGGTGCGGCTGCCGAACACCGGGTCGTGCAGAGTGACCGACCATCCCGCCGTCGCGGCGGCCCGGGCGATGAACAGCCCGATCACTCCTCCGCCCACGACGGTCACCGAGCGCTCCACGGAAACTCACTTCCTCCGCCGGCATGACCCGGGTCAGGTATTTACGGTCTGGGCCTGCGCCCACTCTCAGCCCCCAGCGGGACTCCCGTGTTCGTTCGTCGCCCACTCTATCCGGTGAGCGTGTCGTCCCGGATCGGCCCACGTACTAGGTTCGTGCTCGTGACCACCTTGGGAATGACTGCCCGCGAGCGGCTCGCGACCGCCCGCCTGTACCTCTGCACCGATGCGCGCCGGGACACCGGCGATCTGGCGAAGTTCGTCGACGCCGCACTGTCCGGTGGGGTCGACATCGTCCAACTGCGAGACAAGGGATCCGCGGGCGAGAAGAAGTTCGGGGCCCTCGAGGCCAAGGAGGAGCTCGCCGCCCTCGCCGTCATCTCCGCTGCCTGCCGACGGCACGGCGCGCTGATGGCCGTGAACGACCGCGCCGACATCGCCCTGGCGTCGGGCGCGGACGTGCTGCACCTCGGCCAGAACGATCTGCCCGTCCACTACGCGCGGCGCATCGTCGGCCCGGACGTCGTGATCGGCCGGTCCACGCAGAACCGGTCGCAGGCCACTCTCGCCGACATCGAGGACGGCGTCGACTACTTCGCGACGGGCCCGGTCTGGGCCACTCCGACCAAGCCCGGTCGCTCCGCGGCGGGCGTCGACGTGGTGCGCGAGGTCGCCGACTCGCATCCGACTCGCCCATGGTTCGTGATCGGCGGGGTGGAGATGTCGACGGTGCAGCACGCACTCGACGCGGGAGCAACCCGCATCGCCGTGGTCCGCGCGATCACGCAAGCACGTGATCCCGAAGCGGCCGCGAGGGCACTGCTCGATCTCCTGCCCTGAGCGTCGGTCAGAGCGACTCGGGGGCGAGGACCGTCACGTCGGCGGAGACGGCCCCACGGACCGCGTCGTCGGCGGTGACGACGACGGTGTGCAGCTCCGTCGGGTGCTGCGCAGCGGCGACGGCCGATTCCACGTCGTCCGCGGCGACGACGTCGACGACCCAGCCGAAGCGTCCGACGTCGAGGCGAACGGTTCTCGCGCCCAGGTCGAGCGACGCGTCCGGCGCCAGCACGGCACGGACCGCGACGGTGCGCAGCGACGGCCAGCTGACGGCGAACGCGGGATGCAGAGGCAGGCTGTCGACGTCCTTCTCGGCCACCCAGCGCAGTTCGGTGCTCTCCCCGTTGGGGACGGTGTCCAGTTCGTGGTCCGTATCGGCGACGACGGTGGTGTACGACCACCCGGAGTCCTCGACAGCGGTGACGTGTTCGGCGCGGACGGTCAGCAGGTCGTCGGTGATGCCGGCTTCCTCGCCCGCCTCGCGCACGGCGGCGTGCTCGGCGCTCTCGTGAGAATCTCGCGCACCCCCGGGTAGCGCCCACGTTCCACCCTGATGGCTCCATGCCGCGCGATGCTGCAACAGCACCGACGACTCTCCGGATCCGGTCGGCGCGCGCAGCAGCAGACCCGCCGCACCGTGCCGACCCCAGTGCCGGCTCCCGTCGCTGCTGAAGACCCAGCCGTCGCCGTCACCGCGCATGGTTCACCGTCCGCATCGCTCCACCCTATTCGTCTTCTCGATTCGTCCGCCCGTACCGCGAACGGCAACGCAGGTAGGCATGTGTTCGAGCGCAGGTGGGCCTATGCTCGAATCCGGACACGGTTCCACCTGAGAGGTAGGGCCCGGCGCTCGTGGGGAAGGGGTTCTGGTGTCGCAGCAGTCGAGTGCGCTGACTCTTCGCGCGCCTGTCGACACCCGCTCCGAGCGATCGGAATTCCTCCGGTCCACACCCGTCCGCCTGCTCACCGTCGGCCTTCTCGTCGTGGTGACGTTGGTGACGACGGCGCTGGTCACCACGTTGTCCGTCTCCGATCGCCAGCGCACTCTCGAACTCCTGCTCGCCCGTACGGAGCCTCTGTCCGATGCGGCCCAGAATCTCTACGTCCAGCTGTCCGTCGCCGACGCGACCGCGGCGACGGCCTTCCTGTCCGGCGGACTCGAGCCGGGCGACGTCCGCGGCCGCTACACCGAATCGCTCGGCGCGGCCGCGGGAGAGGTGGTCCGCGCATCGACGGGACTCGCGAGCGACGACGCCACGTCGAGGATGCTTCTCGCGACCATCTCCACGAACCTCCCGCTCTACGCGGGCCTGATCGAGACCGCGCGGACGAACAACCGCGTCGGCAACCCGGTGGGGTCGGCCTACCTCGCCGAGGCGTCGACCCTCATGCAGCGGACGGTGCTTCCCTGGGCCGAGCAACTGCACGCGGAGAAGTCGGGGGACGTGTCCGACGCCCAGCGTCAGTTCGCCACCCCTCCGTGGTCGGCCTTCCTGATGTTGGCCGTCTCGGTCGGAGTCCTGATCGCCGCGCAGGTCTTCCTGAGCCGGCGCACTCGACGCACCGTCAACGTCGGTTTCGCGGGCGCGACCGTGGGCGTGGTGGCGCTGCTCGGCTGGATGCTGGTCGCGGGCCTGATCTCCTCCACCGCGACCGACCGCGCGTTGGTCCGCGGCGCCGAGCCCCTCGACCTGCTCACCACCAGCCGGATCCTGGCCCAGCAGGCTCGCGCCGACGAGACCATCGGCATGACGCGGCGCGGCGGCAGCGTCGACTACGAACAGCAGTACGCGGATTCCGTCGCCGGCCTCGCGAACACGCTCGACATGCTGGCGCACGACGACGACACACACAGTGTGCGACTCGACGATGCTCGCGCACTGGTGTCCCTGTGGTCGACGTCCCACGACCGCATGAACGCTGCACTCGATGTGGGTGACTTCGACACCGCCGTCGACATCGCGACCGGCAGCGCCGCCGGGGATTCCACCGACGTGTTCGGTCGACTGGATTCCAGCATCGTCGGTGAGATCGATTCCGCTCGGCTGTCGTTGCGGGACGACGTGCAGCGCGGCGCGAGCGTGCTGTCCGGCCTGACCGTGGGTACCGGCATCATCTGCGGGCTGGCCGTCGCCGCCGTGGCGGGTGGCATGTGGTCACGCGTGCGGGAGTACCTGTGATGCGCCGGGCCGCCCTGGCGGCTCTCGCACTAGTGGCGCTGACCGGGTGTTCCTATGCGACACCGGTTCCCGAGGCCCCCGATCGAGCGACGGTCGCTCAACCGCTTCCCGACGGCGCCGCCGGCGTCACCACCGGCGCACCCGTCCCACCGGCCGCCGAGTGCGGTGACCCTCGTGCCAGTGTTCGTCCCAACTACGCCGCGCCCGACGGAGCTCCGGTTCCGGCACCCAACGTCGACGCCATCCGCTCCAGGGGCCGACTGATCGTCGGATTGGACACCGGCAGCAATCTGTTCAGCTTCCGTGATCCGGTCAGCGGTGAGATCACGGGTTTCGACGTGGACATCGCCCGCGAGGTCGCCCGCGATCTCGTCGGCGACCCCGAGAAGCTCGAGTACCGGATCCTGTCGTCCGCGGAACGGTTGGATGCGCTGGCGAACGGCGACGTCGACATCGTCGTCAAGACCATGACGATCACGTGCGCCCGACGCGAGCGGGTGACGTTCTCCACCGTCTACTACCAGGCAGATCAACGGGTGCTGGCCGTCAAGGGGTCCGGGATCCGCGGCGTCGACGACCTCGGTGGACGACGAGTGTGCGCGGCGGCCGGAACCACGTCACTGCTGCGCATCCAGCGCCTGCAACCGAGCGCGCAGATCACCACCGTCCCCAGTTGGGCCGACTGCCTGGTGATCCTGCAGCAGGGTGGTGTCGACGCCGTGAGCACCGACGACGCGATCCTGGCGGGTCTGGCGACACAGGACCCATATCTGGAGATCGTCGGATCGTCCATCGCTGCAGAGCCTTACGGCATCGGCATCACCCTCGGACACGACGATCTGGTGCAGCTGGTGAACAAAACACTCGAGCGACTGCGGAACGACGGCACCTGGAACGCCATCTATGCCCGGTGGTTGTCCGTTCTGGGGCCCTCACCCGGTGCCCCCTACCCTGTCTACGGACGCTGATCATGAGTACAGAACCCGACCTGGACGCCACGCGTGCATCGCTGCGCGAGGACACCGACGCCACCCGCGCATCGCTGCGGGAGGACACCGACGCCACGCGGGCGTCGCTGCGCCCGGAGACGACGACTCGCTCGTCACGTCCGAGTCGTCGCGTCCGGACCGGTTCCCGACGGCGTCTCGGCGGCGGACTGGTGGAGCTCCCTCGCATTCCCGAGGTCGATCCCGCGACCGCGGTCATGTCGGATCCTCGTGTCCCCGAGAGCAAGCGGTTCTGCTGGAAGTGCAACGCCCCGGTGGGACGGAGCGTCGACGGACGCCCGGCCGACCCGGCGGGCGACTGCCCTCGCTGCGGAACCCACTTCGATTTCTCGCCGCTGCTCGAGCCTGGCGAGATGGTGGCCGGCCAGTACGAGGTGCAGGGCTGCATCGCGCACGGTGGTCTCGGCTGGATCTATCTGGCGATCGACCGCAACGTCAGTGACCGCTGGGTCGTGCTGAAAGGGTTGCTGCACTTCGGCAATGCCGAGGCTCATGCCGTGGCGATGGCCGAGCGACAGTTCCTCGCGGAAGTGACGCACCCCGGCATCGTCAAGATCTACAACTTCGTCGAGCAACCCCGCAAGGGCGCCGCCGAGTCGGCGGGGTCGACCGGATACATCGTCATGGAGTACGTCGGCGGGCGCACGCTGCGGCAGATCATGACCGACAATCCTGCGCGCACCAAGCTGCCGGTGCAGGAGGCCATCGCCTACCTGCTCGAGGTCATGCCCGCCATGTCGTACCTGCATTCGATCGGGTTGGCGTACAACGACCTCAAGCCCGAGAACGTGATGGTGACCCAGGATCAGATCAAGCTGATCGACCTGGGTGCCGTGAGCGCGCTGGAGGACTACGGGTACCTGTACGGCACGGCGGGATACCAAGCGCCCGAGATCGTCCGGACAGGACCGACCGTCGCCTCCGACATCTTCACCGTCGGTCGGACGTTGGCCGTGCTGACCCTCGATGTCCCCTCCGAGCACGGCCGCTACGTCGACGGCCTTCCCGAGGATTCGCCGGTACTGGCGGAGTACGAGTTCTACTCCCGCCTGCTGCGACGGGCGACGTCCGCCGACCCGACTGCACGGTTCCGCAGCGCCGACGAAGCCGCGAGCCAGCTCAGTGGTGTTCTGCGCGATGCACTCTCGCAGCAGACCGGTGATGCGCACCCGTCGCTGTCGACGGTGTTCAGTCCGCAGCGCACGACGTTCGGTACCGACGAGCAGGTGGCGGTCACGGACGTCTACATCGACGGCCGGCACCGTGTCGCACGACTCAATCCTCGCGACGTCGTCGCAGCGCTGCCCGTGCCGCTCCTGGACACGTCCGACCCCAGTGCGCACCTCATTGCCGCCGCCGTGCACAGCGAGCCGCATCAGACTCTCGACTCGCTCCGACTCGCCCGCGAGAACGGACTCGACCGTGTCGTGGGCGAGGACACGATGGGATCCGTCGAGGCCGTCCTGACCGAGACCCGGGCGTATCTCGATCTGGGAGAGGGTGACTCCGCTTCCGAGGTGCTCCGCAGACTGGACGACGTGACGGGCAACTGGCGCGTCGACTGGCATCGCGGCACCACCGCCCTGCTGTGCCGGAACTTCGTCGACGCCGCGGAGCGTTTCGACTCGGTGCTCTCCGCGATGCCCGGGGAGATCGGCCCGAAGCTGGCGCTCGCCGCCACCGCGGAACTCCTCGCGCAACAGACGTCCGACGACGACCACACCACCTGGTGCGCTCTCGCCGAGACCATGTACACCACGGTCTGGCGTACCGATCGCAGCATCGTGAGCGCCGCGTTCGGCCTCGCCCGACGCCTGACCGAGCGCGGTGCTCTGCTCGACGCGATCATGACGCTGGATCTGGTTCCACCCACCTCGCGGCACTTCTCGATGGCCAGGATGACCAGCGTGTTGACGTTGCTGTCCGGCCCCGCAACCGAGACCGACGAGGGCGCACTCTACGAGGCCGCGCGACGCGTCGAGGCGCTTCCTGCCCGCGAACCCCGTGCGCTGCAACTGCGTACGGTCGTGCTGGGCACCGCGCTGGAGTGGATGGAGGCGGGGCACACGCCGGAGTCGTCCGCGCCGATACTCGGACTCCCGTTCACGCGGGACGGTCTGCGGACCGGAGCGGAAGCAGCCCTGAGATCGCTCGCCCGCACGGCGCGCACCCGGTCGCACCGCTTCGCGCTGGTCGATCTGGCGAATGCGGTGCGGCCCAAGTCGCTGTTCTGACCTACCCCGTCGGCCCTATCCCACCAGCTCTACCCCACCAGGGCGACGGCCGCACGTGCGATGGCGAGTTCCTCGTTCGTCGGGACCACCAACACGGTGATCGGCGAATCGTCGGTCGAGATCGTGCGAATACCCTTGCCGCGCTCGGCATTGCGCGTCTCGTCGAGCTCGATCCCGTACATTTCGAGGTCCGCCAGCGCCGCCGCACGCACCTCCGCGGAGTTCTCCCCCACCCCGGCGGTGAAGGTGATGACGTCCACGTGCCCCAGTTCGATCATGTAGGCACCGATGTACTTGCGCAGCCGGTGGATGTACACGTCGAAGGCGAGGGCGGCCGCGGTGTCCCCACCGTCGATCGCCTGTCGCAGTTCACGAAAATCGGTCACTCCGCTCAATCCCTTGATGCCCGACCGGCGGTTCAGCAGTTCGTCGATGGCGTCGACATCCATGTCCGCGCTGCGCCGCAGATGCATGACGATGCCCGGATCGATGTCCCCGCTGCGCGTCCCCATCACCAGGCCCTCGAGCGGGGTCAGCCCCATCGAGGTGTCCACCGCGACGCCGTCGCTGACAGCGGACGCGGACGCACCGTTCCCCAGATGCAGCACGATCTGGTTCACCTCGTTGCCGACATGATCGGTGACCGCCGAGCTGACGTACTGGTGGGACGTTCCGTGCATGCCGTACCGCTTGATGTCATGCGCCGCAGCGACATCCGCATCGATCGCATACGTCGCCGCTGCCGCGGGCAGCGTGTGGAAGAAGGCGGTGTCGAACACGGCGACCTGCGGGAGGTCGGGAAGTTCACGGCGCGCGACCTCGATTCCGCGCAGGTTCGCCGGATTGTGCAGGGGCGCCAGCGAACTCAACTCGTCGATGGTGGAGACCACGTCGTCGTCGATGAGAACCGGTTCGCTGAACACCGTCCCGCCGTGCACCACCCGGTGTCCGACGGCGGTGATCCCGGCGTCCGTCAACGACAAGCCGGCGTCGGCCATCATCTCGAACGCCAGCCGCAGCCCCGTCTCGTGATCGGGGATGTCCGTCGTCTTCTCCGTGGTGTCGTCGCCCCGAGTCACCGCGACACGGCCGTCGGAGTCACCGATGCGTTCGACGATCCCCTGCAGCGCACTCTCGCCGGAGTCCGGATCGACCACTTGGAACTTCACCGACGACGAACCGGAATTTATGACCAGAACACTCATGAGGACATCCCCTGTGCCTGAATGGCCGTGATGGCAACGGTATTGACGATGTCCTGCACCAGCGCCCCTCTCGACAGATCGTTGACCGGCTTGCGCAACCCCTGCAGAACCGGACCGACCGCGACCGCGTTCGCGGACCGCTGCACGGCCTTGTACGTGTTGTTGCCGGTATTGAGATCCGGGAAGACGAAGACGGTCGCCCGCCCCGCGACGTCGGAGTCGGGAAGCTTGGACTTCGCCACCGACGGGTCGATGGCCGCGTCGTACTGGATGGGGCCCTCCACCAGAAGATCCGGCGCGCGGTCGCGGACCAGGTCGGTGGCCTCGCGCACCTTGTCCACGTCGGCGCCGGATCCGGAATCGCCGGTGGAGTAGCTCAGCATGGCGACACGGGGTTCGATGCCGAACATCGAGGCCGTCGTCGCCGACGACACCGCGATGTCCGCAAGCTGCTCCGCGGTGGGATCGGGGACGACGGCGCAGTCGCCGTACGCGAGCACTTTGTCGGCGAGGCACATCAGGAAGATCGACGACACTGTCTTCACGCCGTCCATCGTCTTGATGATCTCGAACGACGGCTTGATGGTGTGCGCCGTGGTGTGGGCGGCGCCGGACACCATGCCGTCGGCAATACCCTTGTGCACCATCATGGTTCCGAAGTAGGAGATATCGGCCATGACCTCGCGGGCCTTCTCCTCCGTCATCCCCTTGTGCTTTCGGAGTTCGGTGTACTCGGCGACGAAATCGTCGGTGTACTCGGAGTCGGTCGGGTCGAGCACGGTGGCGACGGACAGGTCGACGCCCAACTCGCTCGCGCGGCGGGTGATGGCGGCCTCGTCGCCGAGGATCGTCAGGTCGGCCACCTGCCGCTGCAGGAGTCGAGCCGCGGCCCGCAAGATGCGGTCGTCGGAACCCTCCGGGAGCACGATGTGCTTGCGGTCCGCGCGGGCCCGGTCGATGAGTCGGTATTCGAACATCTGCGGCGTGACCACCGACGGCATCGACACCCGCAGGCGCTTCAGGATTTCCGACGCGTCGACATGCTGCTCCATGATTCCCAGAGCGGTGTCGACCTTGCGCTGCGACCCTACGGCCACCCGACCGCGTGTCGACGCGGCGACGCTGGCCGTGTCGAAGGTGCCGAGGTCGGTGGTCAGGATGGGAAGACGCGGCTGCAGTCCCTCGATGAGCTTCGCGATCATCGGATGCGGCGTCAGTCCTCCGTTCATGACGATGCCGGCGAGCGACGGGAAGCCCTCGGCCTC
Source organism: Rhodococcus sp. Leaf247 (assembly GCF_001426185.1). Lineage (GTDB taxonomy): Bacteria > Actinomycetota > Actinomycetes > Mycobacteriales > Mycobacteriaceae > Rhodococcoides. The sequence continues at coordinate 808,398 of NZ_LMRP01000002.1, forward strand.
GTGAGCGTTGACCAGGGCCAGCAGGACGTCGGACCGGTCCGCGGGGGCGATGACGACGACGCCCTCGGTGAGGCGCTCGAGAATGTGCTCGGCCGTCATGCCGCCGACCATCACCCGCAGCGCTTCTCGCTGCATCAGTTCGGGGTCACCACTGAACAGCGACGCATCCATGGCGTCGTGCAATTCACCCATCGTCGGAGCGACCAGCAGCGGAACCTCGGGGAGCGCCCACGCTGGGACGTCGTCGGTGGCGAGGTGCTCGATGATCTCGTTCAGGGAGTCGGGGTCGCAGCGGTTGGCGACGATCGCCGCCAGATGTGCTCGGTGCGTGGACAATTCGGACCGGCAGACGTCGGCCAGATGGGCGATCTCGTCGGGTGTCCGGCCGGACCCGCGCAGGGCCAGCAACACGGGGGCGCCGAGGTTGACGGCGATGCGCGCGTTGAAGCCCAGTTCGCTGGGGCTCGCGATGTCGGTGTAGTCACTGCCCACGATGACCACGGCGTCACACTGCGACGCCATCTCGTGATAGCGACGCACGATCTCGGCGAGCGCTGCGTCGGGGTCGGTGTGGACCTCGTCGTAGGTCACGCCGAGCGACTGCTCGTAGGTGGTGTCCGACGTCGTGTGGTCGATCATCAGCTCGAGGATGTAGTCGGTCTCGGACGACGACCGGGCGATCGGACGGAAGACACCGACGCGGGCGGTCGAGGCACCGAGCATCTGCAGCAGGCCGAGGGCGATGGTCGACTTGCCGGTATCGCCCTCCGGAGACGCGATGTAGATGCTGGAGAGATCGTTCGAGCTGGGCGGTTCTGCGGGCGCGGCGACCATGACGTCAGCCTAGACGGGAGACCACGCCTGTGATCCGAAGCACTGAGCGGATCTTTCCTTAGCCAGAGCAAGCATAATACTTGTGTGCTTACAACTGTCCCGTCGGGCGACCTCGATCATCGTCGCAAGATGATCATCCTGGCCACGTGCTGCCTGAGCCTGCTGATCGTGTCGATGGACGCCACCATCGTGAACGTCGCGCTGCCCGCCATCCGCAGTGATCTCGGTGCGTCGGTCTCGCAACTGCAGTGGACCATCGACGTCTACACGCTGGTGCTGGCGAGCCTGCTGCTCCTGGCCGGGACCACCGCCGACCGCGTCGGCCGACGCCGCGTCTTCCAGATCGGCCTCATCAGCTTCGCCGTCGGCTCGCTGCTGTGCAGCCTCGCGCCGACCGCCCCGGTGCTGATCGTGGCCCGGATGATCCAGGCCGTCGGCGGATCGATGCTCAACCCGGTGGCGATGTCGATCATCACCCAGGTGTTCACCGGCAAGGCGGAGCGAGCTCGCGCGATCGGCATGTGGGGCGCCGTGGTCGGGATCTCGATGGCACTCGGTCCCATGCTCGGCGGCCTCCTCATCGACGTCTCCGGATGGCGATCGGTCTTCTGGATCAACATTCCCGTCTGCATCGCGGCGTTCGTTCTCGCCGCCGTGTTCGTTCCCGAATCGCGCTCCCCCGTCGTGCGCTCGTTCGACCCGCTGGGTCAAGCGCTCGGCGTGACGATGCTCGCGGCACTGGTGTTCGGCCTGATCGAGGGCCCGTCGCTGGGGTGGTCGTCGCCCGTCACTCTCGGCGTTTTCGCGCTGGCGATCGCCGCCTTCCTCGGATTCGTCACGTACGAGAGGCGCCGCACCGACCCCTTCATCGATCTGCGTTTCTTCCGCAGCATCCCGTTCTCGTCCGCGACCGTCGTCGCGGTGTGCGCGTTCGGCGGATACGGCGCGTTCCTGTTCCTGATGTCGCTGTATCTGCAGGAGGTGCGCGGACTCAGCGCCGTCGGCACGGGCCTGTCCTTCCTCCCGCTGGCCCTGGCCACATTGGTGTGTTCACCGCTGTCGGGCCGGATGGTCGCGCGCTGGGGAGCGCGGCCGTCGATGACCGTCGCGGGCACCGTCATCGCCGTCGCCGGGCTCGCCCTCACGCGTCTCGACGCCTCGACCACCACCACCGAACTGGCCGTGATGTTCACGATCTTCGGCATCGGCTTCGGGCTGGTCAACGCCCCGATCACGAACGCCGCCGTGGGCGGCATGCCACGTGACCGCGCCGGCGCCGCCTCTGCCGTCGCGTCCACCAGCCGACAGATCGGCGTCAGCATCGGCGTCGCGCTGTGCGGGAGCCTCACGGCCGCCGGTGCGGTGGCCGGTTCGGGCGAGGAGTTCACGTCCTCCACCCACACGGTGTGGTGGGCGCTCGCCGTCATCGGGATCATCGTCGCCGCACTGGGGATCTTCAGCGCCAGTGCGCGGGCCACACGATCCGCCGACGGTGTCGCCGCGCTCTTCCGGTCCGAGGAGCCCGCCCGTGTCTGACCCCGTCGACTCGGCGTGGCGCGCAATGACGTCGCTCGTCTTCGAGAACCGCGACACCTGGCGGCGACGGGTCGCGGACGCGGTCGGCATGCCCTTCAGCCGCGTGCGCGTACTACGCCGCCTGATGTCGGGGTCGCTCACCATGACCGAACTGGCGTCGGCCGCGGCGATGGACGCTCCGGCGACGACCGTGTGCGTCAACGATCTGGAGAAGCGCGGCTTCGTCCAGCGCACGGTGGAAGCCGATCGACGCAGCAAGCGCGTCACGGTCACCGATGCCGGCCGCGCGGTCATGGAGCGTGTCGGCGACATCAGCGATCCGCCACCGACATCTCTGCAGGACCTGAGCACCGAGGATGCGGCGCACCTGCACCGCATCCTCGCGCGAGCGGTCAGCCCAGTCGGCGCAGACGGGGCTCGAGATCGGTCTTGAACAGCTCGAGGAATCGACGCTGATCATGACCCGGCGCATGGAACACCAGGTGGTTGAGACCGGCGTCGACGTACGGCTTGACCTTCTCGACGGCCTCGTCGGGATCGGACGCGACGATCCACCGCTTGGCCACCTGCTCGATCGGCAACTCGTCGGCGGATACCTCGTTCCTCACGCGCATCAACGACGCGGTCGGNGTGGTTGAGACCGGCGTCGACGTACGGCTTGACCTTCTCGACGGCCTCGTCGGGATCGGACGCGACGATCCACCGCTTGGCCACCTGCTCGATCGGCAACTCGTCGGCCGCCTTCTCCATCTCGATCGGATCGTCGATGGAGTGCTTCTGCTCCGGCGTCAGTGACAGCGGAGCCCAGAAGCGCGTGTTCTCGAGTGCCGCATCGGGATCGGTGTCGTACGAGATCTTGATCTCGATCATGTGATCGATGTCGTCGACGGGCCGCTCCATCTTCGCCGCACCCTCTGCGACGGCCGGAATCAGCTTGTCGGTGTAGAGCTCCATGCCCTTGCCCGAGGTGCAGATGAAGCCGTCACCGCTGCGTCCCGCGTAGCGGGCGACCACCGGGCCGCCGGCAGCGATGTAGACGGGGACGCCGCCCTCGGGCACGTCGTAGATCGACGCACCCTTCGTCTTGTAGTACTCACCCTCGAAGTCGACGCGGTCGCCGAGCCACAGCTCGCGCATCAACGACACYGCCTCGCGCAGGCGCGCGAACCGTTCCTTGAACTCSGGCCATTCGCCGTCGAATCCGGTCGCGATCTCGTTGAGGGCCTCACCGGTGCCGACGCCCAGCATGATCCGGTTCGGGTACAGGCACGCCATCGTCGCGNGGCCATTCGCCGTCGAATCCGGTCGCGATCTCGTTGAGGGCCTCACCGGTGCCGACGCCCAGCATGATCCGGTTCGGGTACAGGCACGCCATCGTCGCGAACGCCTGSGCGATCACGGCAGGGTTGTAGCGGAACGTCGGAGTCATGACCGACGTGCCCAGCTGCAGGGTCTTCGTGCGCTCRCCGACGGCCGTCATCCACGCGAGCGAGAACGGGGCGTGGCCGCCCTCGTGGCGCCAGGGCTGGAAGTGGTCGCTCACGGTCGCCGAATCCATGCCGGACGACTCCGCGAGAACGGCGATCTCCACGAGCTCGCGGGGGCCGAACTGCTCGGCCGATGCCTTGTATCCCAGCTTCAATGCCTGTGCCACNCATGCCGGACGACTCCGCGAGAACGGCGATCTCCACGAGCTCGCGGGGGCCGAACTGCTCGGCCGATGCCTTGTATCCCAGCTTCAATGCCTGTGCCACACCGAACTCCTGTCTCTTCGCCGGTAGGGATCCGACTCCTGTCATGTCTATCAGTAACGACGTTCGAATCGTCGTGCGCGCAACCCTGTGCGCCCGGGCTCCTCTCCGGCACCGTGGAACGGTTGCTCGAGAACGAGGAGTCCTCCGTGCGTTTTCAGATCCCGGACATCATCTTCAACCCGCCGCACCCCGTCACGGGCGAGTCCGTGCCCGCAGCCGACCGGTTCGATCGCGTCGTCGAGCTCGCGGTCCTTGCCGACGACCTGGGCATCGACTCCTACTCCGTCGGTGAACGGCACGCCGGTGACGTGCTGTCGTCGAGCCCGACCGTGATCCTCGGTGCGCTGGCTCAGGCCACGAGTCGGATCCTCCTGTCGACGGGTGTCACGGTGCTGTCCGTCCTCGACCCGGTACGCCTCGCGGAGGACTTCGGCACCGTCGATCAGCTCAGCCGCGGCCGACTCGAAGTCGTCATCGGCAAGGGCAACGAAGTGCTGCAGTACCCGCTGTTCGGCAAGGACATCGCTAAGCAGTACGAGTACCTCACCGAGAACTACGAATTGTTCCGACGACTCATCAGCGAGGAGAACGTCGGCTGGTCCGGGCAGCACCGCAGCCCCCTCACCGACGCGACCACCCTTCCGCGGCCCTACGCCGGGCCCTTCCGGATCTGGCACGGCTCGGCGACGTCGACGGAGGCGGTGGACCTGGCAGCGCAGTGGGGCGACCCGATCGTCTCGGCCAACGCGTTCCAGCCGCGCGAGAACTATGCCGTCCTCATCGACAGGTACCGCGAGAAGTACGCCGAGCACGGGCACGACCCGGACTACGCCTTCGTCGGGTCCGGGTCGGGTGGCCTGTTCCTCTCCGACACCACGGAGAAGGCGATCGAGGAATTCCGACCGCTGTACGAGGGCGCCGTCGCGCAGGCCGACAAGCGTCGACACGATCCCGCGGCCAAGGGAAAGGTGACCAGCTTCCGCACCGTCGAGGAGGCGGTGGACCGCGGACCGTCACTGGTCGGATCGTCCGAACGCGTCGCCGAGAAGATCGTCGACTACCACCAGTCCTACGGCCATGTGCTGCAATCGGTCTCGATCAATCACCTGCTCGACCCCGAGCACCAGAAGGACATCCTCCGGCAGTTCGCCGAGGACGTCATCCCCCGCGTACGCAAAGAAATTCCCGAGCCGCTGCTGTGGAGCGAGCGGGATGACCGGCGCGCTGTGGGCTTCACCGCGGAGTCGTGGTCGTGAGCATCGCCTTCGTCGGCGGCGGCCCCCGCGCCACCGGCATTCTGGAACGGATCGTCGGTCGCGCCGACGATCTCGCCGAACCTGTCGACGTCCATGTCATCGATCCGCACGCGCCGGGAGCCGGACGGATCTGGCGGCGCGACCAGGACCCGCTGCTGTGGATGAACTCCGTCGCGGCCGACGTCGCGATGCTCCCCGACGGGTCCGGTGGCCCTACGTTGGCCGAATGGGTGCTGGCCAATCGGGACACCCTCGTCACCGATCCTGGGTTGCGCGACGAGATCACACGATTCACGCCCTCGTCGTTCGCGTCCCGGTCTCTGCAATCGCACTACCTCGCCCACGTCTTCGAGTCGACCGTCAAGGCCCGCCCGGACAAGGTGCGGGTCCACGTGCACCGAGCCACCGTTCTCGACCTGTCCGAACATGCCGGGCTGCAACGACTGTCGTTGGATTCCGGCGAGGTGCTCGAGGTCGACGACGTCGTGCTCGCGCAGGGACAGCCCGACACGGAGCCTCCCGCGGACGTCGCCGCGTTCGCGCACTTCGCCGCCGACCACGGTCTGCGCTACATCGGGCCCGGGTACACCGCCGACCTCGATCCGACCGTCGTCCCCGAGCGTGAACCGGTACTGGTCTCCGGACTGGGGCTCGCCTTCGTCGACTGGATGGTGCTGCTCGCCGAGTCACGGGGCGGCACGTTCTCCCGGTCGGACGACGGAACCCTCGTCTACGCCCCGTCGGGACGGGAACCCGTGGTGTACGCAGGTTCCCGGCGCGGAGTGCCCTACCACTCCAAGATCTCCTACTCCATCGCCGACGCGGCTCCCCCGTTGCCGCGCTTCTTCGTTCCGGAGGCATTTCCCGGCACCGACATTCTCGACTTCCGCGCGGACATCTGGCCGCTCGCAGTGACCGAACTGGCGTGGGCGCACTACTACGAGTTGTTCGCGTCCCATCCCGACGCGGTTCGCGGGTCGTTCGCCGACCTGGAAGCAGCGTTGGAACGAGACGGCGCCGCGGCGGTCGGCGACCTCGTCGAGCGGATGGTTCCCGACCCTGCCGATCGTTTCGACATCGACGTGCTCGACCGGCCGTTGCAGCACGAGCGGTTCGACTCGCTGGACGACGCGGCCGACCGGGTCCATGCCTATATCGACGCGGACCTCCGGCGCCGGCGGGACCCACGGTTCAGTGCCGACGCCGCCGTCTTCACCGGGTTGCTCTCGGTCTACCGCACCGTCGGCGAGCTGGTGCGTACACAACGCCTCGCCCCCACCGACGTCGCCACGCAGGTGGAGGGAAATCTGCACTCGTTCTTCAGCTTCATCGCCAGTGGACCACCGCCCGAACGACTCGAACAACTGCTCGCGCTCGGCAGGGCCGGGGTGATCCGCTACCTCGGACCGAACGTCCGCTTCGACGTCGACGCCGACGGGTTCCGAGCCACGTCGACTGCACACCCGGACATCGTGCGGGCGGGAACGTTGATCGAGGCCAGATTGCCGGCTGCCTCCATCTCCGCCAGTGCCGACGTGCTTCTCCGATCGCTGCACGAACGCGGCGAGGTCCGCGAAGTGCGCGCATCGCCGACCAGCCCTGCCAAGCTGGCCGTCGACGGGTCGTCACGCGTGATCGACGCGTCGGGCACAGCTCACCCACGTCGATACGCCGTCGGAGCCTGGGTCGCCGGACACGCCTGGTCCGGGGCGTTCGCCCGCCCCGGCATCGACGCAGGATTCTTCCGGCACAACGACGGCATCGCCGCTGATCTGATCAGCTCGAGCACAACCGTTCAGGACCGACGCGCCGTGTGATGTTCTGTGTCGCATGCCAACTCACATCACTGCCACCAAACTCGGCGCCCATATCGGAGCGCGTATCGACGGGGTCCGCCTCGGCGGGGATCTCGACGCGGACACCGTGGACGTCGTTCGCCGTGCCCTGCTGCAGCACAAGGTGATCTTCTTCCGCGGCCAGGATCACCTCGACGACGAGTCCCAGTACGCGTTCGCCGAGCTGCTCGGAGCCCCGACGACGCCGCACCCCACCGTGACATCGCACGGGACGAAGACTCTCGCCATCGACTCGACGTACGGCAAGGCGAACAGTTGGCACTCCGATGTCACCTTCGTCGACCGCATCCCGAAAGCGTCCATCCTCCGTGCGGTCACGCTGCCCGAGTACGGCGGCAACACCACGTGGGCATCGCAGGTAGCCGCGTACGATTCACTGCCGCAACCACTCCGGGCGCTGGTCGACAACCTGTGGGCGGTGCACACCAACACCTACGACTACTCCGCCACGGCTGCCGATGCTGTGCGCGACGAGAACTCCGCGGCGTACCGCCGAGAGTTCCAATCGACCCGCTACGAGACGGAGCATCCCGTCGTGCGTGTCCATCCGGAGACCGGTGAACGGACCCTCCTCCTGGGACACTTCGTCAAGAGCTTCGTCGGACTGTCCACCAAGGAGTCGCACGCACTGTTCACCCTGCTGCAGGATCGAGTGACGAAGCTGGAGAACACCGTTCGGTGGCAGTGGCAGCTGGGCGACGTCGCGATCTGGGACAACCGCGCGACGCAGCACTATGCCGTCGCGGACCGGGGCGACCAGCACCGACGACTGGAGCGCATCACTCTGGCCGGCGATGTCCCGGTCAGCGTCCACGGTGAGCCCAGCCGCGTCATCGCGGGCGACGCATCGCACTACTCGCCGCTCGACAAGCCGACCCTCGTCGCCGTCTGACGACACCTATCCAGCCCACCTCTCGGTCACCAGTTCCTCGAGCCGAGCTTCGACGGAGGACGACGACATCGGGCGCGGCGGCACCGGCGCCGCGGAGTCGTAGGTGTGGCCTGTCGCGGTGCGGAAGCGGACGATGTGCAGGCCGGCGACGTCCTCTCGGATCCTCGTCGTCTCCCATCCGTCCGCTTCCTTGGCGTAGTTGCAGGCAGCGCAGAGGCCCATGCCGTTGTCGGCGGTGGTCGGTCCACCGAACCGGTGTGGGGTGATGTGGTCGTGGTGGCGGATCGGCGCGTCGCACCACGGCGTCCTGCACGTCCGGTCCCGGATGTCGATGTACAACGCCAGACCTGCGGGGAACGTCCGCGCACTGGACTCCATCGCCGTCAGGTGCCCGGTGGTCGGGTTCGCATACACGCGCCGCAGGGTCGCTCCGGCCCCGCCGGTGTCCACGCTGTCCGCTACGAGTCTGCGGGCCGACGCCGCCGGAACGGTGCCGTAGCCGGGAACGTAGGCGGCCTCGTCGCCGCCCGCGAGCAGTGTTTCGTCGGACATGACCATCTGCACGGCCACGGGGGCGCCCTGTGCTGCGGAGGCTCCGGTCACGCGCTCGAACAGCAGGTCTGCCATGACCTGGTCCCTGGTTCGATCTCCCGCCAGGCCGGACCCCACCATCGCGTCGGCGTCTCGTCGGAGCGTCGCGTAGACGCACACCGCCTGATCCATCGGCATCAGAGCATTCACGTAGGCCATGAACTCGGGTGCGGGCCGCACGCTCACCCGACGCTGAGACTTCGCCCGAGCATTGCGCTTCACCACCGACACCGCATCCAACTCCTGTGCGGCGGCGGCGGCCATCGCGACGATATGCGCGTCTCCCTTCCCGTCGAGGGTTGCCGCCTCGGCACACAGACGCCGGTCGACCTCGCGCCGATCCTCCGCCGACAGGTGTGCGGTCTCCCGGACCAGGAGCGTCGCTCGATACTCGTTCAGCAGGCCTCTGCGCATCAAGGCATGGGTGTGCGGCATCTCCTGCACCACCGCCCGCGCCAGGCCCAGATAGGTGCCGCCTCGATGGTGGGATTCACGGCGTGCAAGACCCACCTGCGACGCGATGCCGGCGTCCCATTTGTTCTGCGCCACCCCACGATCGCGGCGATCGGCGCGAATGACTGCGGAGACATGATCGGTCACCGAGGCCTGCGCCGCTGCCCCCACCGATTTCAACTCTTCCAGAGCCCTCACGGCGTCGATACCCGATGCGGCCGTCTCGTAGTCGTCGACAAGGCTCAATCGCGTTGCGAAATCGCGTATCTCGGCCACCGTCGGTGGTTCGAGCACTGCAGATTCGATCATGAATTCCCCCCGGATTCCTGAGTCCACCCGAAGGTAGACCAAGGGTCCGACACGATCGTTAGAGTCGTCCTATGAGCAGGCTTCCCGCCGCGAACGACCCCACCGACCGACTGGCTCGGCACATCGTCGGCACGTACTTCGCCCTTCGCGCGGCGCTGTCCGTCCTCGCGGTCGGGCTGCCGATAGTCCTCGTCGAGTGGTCGATTCTCGACGCCGACCTGCCCGTCCTCGGGTCCATGAGCGAGTACTACTACAGCCCCGTGCGCGACGTGTTCGTCGGCGTGCTCGTCGGGACCGGGATCACGCTGATCTGCTATCGCGGGTACGGCCCGCTGGAGAACGGACTGCTGAACGTGGCCGGTTCGCTTCTCGTCGTGGTCGCGCTGGTCCCCACTGATCCACCGGGAGAGAGCGAATTCGGGCTCCGCATGGCGGTCCATGCCGCAGCGGCCGTCGGATTCTTCGTCAGCTTCGCCGCGTCCGTGTGGTGGTGCGCCGACGACACTCTCGACACGTCCCGGGACTCTGCTGCCCGCATCCGCCGCTATCGCATGGCCTACCGGGCGGTGGCCGTGATCGTTGTCGTCGCTCCGGTCTCGGCGCTCGCGCTGGTGCTCGTTCTCCGCCAAGGCGCGTTGGCGGTGCTCGTCGTCGAAGCCGTAGCCGTGGCGACCTTCGGCATCTACTGGGCGGTGAAGTCGTACGAGCTACGCGGAACCGAACTGGCCGAGCAGCCGTGAACCCCGCACATCGCCAGCACGCATACCGCGAACGTCTCGAGTGGGGACTGCGCGGCGCCGACGCCATAGCCGCCGACGCGGACATCGCCGTGGTCGTCGACGTGCTGTCGTTCACCACGACGGTCAGTGTCGCGCTCGACCGAGGTATCCAGGTGGTGCCCCATCGGTGGAGTGACGCCGAAGCGGTCGCCCGACGCTTCGACGCAGCAGTAGCCGTCCCTCGCTCGCAGTCGGGCCCCGGCCGAATCACGTTGTCCGCTTCTTCGATCCGTTCGGCCGACCCCGTACCGCAACGTCTGGTCCTTCCCTCCCCCAACGGATCGACCATCGCCGAGGCCTTGGCTGCCGTCCCCGTGGTGATCGCTGCGTCCCTTCGCACGGCGACTGCGGTTGCTGGATGGATCGCCCGAACGTCATCACCGGACGCCACGGTCGCCGTCGTCGCGGCGGGTGAGAGGTGGCCCGACGGGTCGCTGCGCCCGGCGATCGAGGATTTCTGGGGTGCGGGGGCGGTGCTCGCGGCCCTCGACGAGGAACGCGGCCTGCACTCGCCGTCGCCCGAGGCCCTGTCAGCACGGGCGGCGTGGCTGTCGATCCGCGGTGATGCAGCAACAGCGTTGCGAGACTGCAGCTCCGGCCGAGAACTCGAGGCGATCGGCTTCGGCGACGATGTCACAGTCGCCGCGGAAGTCGACCGGAGCACGTGCGTGCCCATCGTCCGGGGCGGACTGTTCGTCGACTCCGATCACGCCGATCCGAACCATCGCCGGTAGCGCCACGACGAGCAAGACTGTGCGCAGCAATCCCGACGGAGAGCAGGAGCGACCATGAGCTACACACCCGATGCCAACGTCCACCGCCGAGAGATCGATCTCGCGGTCGGCGTACTCATCGCGCTCCGATCGGTCAGCGAGGGCGACGCTTTCGTCGAGCTGGCCGACCATGCTCGCTCGACCGGATCGGGTCTCGTACCCAGCGCTCGCGCCTTGGTGGCTCTCGCACGCGGTCACCGATCCGACACCCCGGCAGGACGCGCAGCCGAACGTCGGTGGGGATCGGCGCTGAACCACCGATCACCAGCCGTACACACCCCCGCAGCCTGAAAGGCCGTGGCTTCCCCGCCTTGAGAGACTACGGCGTTCCAGTCAGCGGTGGGTCGGACGCTCTCAGCGCATGATTCCGTGATGCCGTTCTGCCACATCGGGATGCGCCCGAGTGCGGGACTTCCACGCGTTCTCGCCGTACGTCGTGAAGATCGGGTTGTCCGGGTCGGCTTCGACCCCGCGTGAGCGGGCTTTCAGATCGGTCGGCAGATCGATCACCGGCACGCGTGCGTCGAGGGCCGGGCTGAGGAAGTAGGGAATCGAGATGCGGTCGGACCCGGGCGTCGGCGCGAGCACGCGGTGCCGTGTGGCCCTGAGGTAGCCACCCGTCGCCACCTCGAGCAATTCGCCGACGTTGACGATGAACGCTCCCGGCACGGGCGGGACGTCGATCCAGTCGCCGTTGCGTAACTCCACCTGCAGACCCTGCGACTCCGGCTCCACGAGCAGCAGTGTCAACACACCGGAATCCTTGTGCGCGCCCACACCTTGCGGATTCTCGGCACTTCCCGGATAGCGGACCACCTTGATCAGCGTGGCGGGGAGGTCCGCGAACGCGGCATCGAAGATGCTTTCCGACGCCCCGAGAGATACTGGCCAGTGCCGGAGGAGCCGCAGCCCGACCTCCGACAGCGCCCGGTCCCACGTCTCGAAGGCGGCGCGGAGTTCGGGCAACGCCGACGGCCACTGGTTGGGGCCCTGCAGGTTCCAATACCCTTCGGCGCCGATGATCACGTCGCGCTCGGGTCCGATGTCGATCTGTTCACGCCAGTCGACGGCGCCGTTCGTCAGTTCACCACCGAGCCGCGTGTAACCCCGGAATTGCGGCGAATTCAGTTGGCTGATCTCGTCTTTGGCGTCCGCCGGCAACGCGAAGAAGGTGCGCGCCAACGACAGGACGGTCGACACGAGCTCAGGAACGACACCATGACCGGTCAGGTAGAAGAACCCGTAGTCGTGGGTTGCCTCGCGCAGCGCCGAGCGGAACTTGTCGACATCAGCGGTCGACATGTCGAGAACGGGCAGAGTTGTCACCTGATCGGAAGCTTCTCACCGGCCTCGACCGCGACGGACAACCGGTTCTCGGGCGGCGCCACCGGGCACGTCGCGTAGTCCGTGAGAGCGCACGGCAGGTTGGATGCGCGGTTGAAGTCGAGAGTCACACGGCCGTCGCTGTCCGGATCGGCCACGGCGAGTGATCGGCACGCCCGATACGTGGTGACGCCGCTGGTCTCGTCGGTGAACAGGATGTGGAAGCCGCTCGCCTTACCGCGGAACGCGACGAGCTGTCGCGGCGCTCCGGCCAACTCGAAATCGATGACACCGAGACCCGCGTGATGATGTTCCAGCCCTTCGACCACGGCACCGGTGGTGATGGTGCGTACATCGTCGAACGGGGTGAACGTCCCTGTCACGAGCCATCTCTCGTCCGGCTCGAACGTGGGTATGCCGCCGAAGGCAGCCAGGGTCGGCGCCTTCGGATCGTGCACCCGCAACGCGACGGATCCCGTGCGGCGGATGACCTCGATGTGGCGATCACCGGCCGCGACGAGGAGCCCCGGTGCACCCTCGACGGGATGCAGCACCGTGGTCCCGTCGACCGGGACGTCGTCGACCGACAGGCCCTCGGAGACATCGGCACCGACGTACACCGCATCGTCGTCGGCACGCCACAGGCCGGGCAGGTCGTCGACGGCGGCGTCGGTATCGGTGAGCCAGAACAGTCCTGTCAGCGCGACCCAGCCCAACGGATCTCGGAAGTAGGCCTCCCGATCCGCATGCCAGGCATGCCAGTCCTGCTCGAACGACGTGAGTGAGAGTGTCATGACGCGAACTCCTTCTGTTCGTGAGATCTGATTCTGCTCAGGACGGCGCCGACATGCCGCGCTTCCTCGATATGCGGATAGCCGGACAGGATGAATTCGTCGACCCCGGCGTCGCGGTACTCCTCGAGGCGCTCCACGATCTGGTCGTGGCTGCCGACCAGCGCGGTTCCTGCGCCGCCGCGGACCAGCCCGATGCCTGCCCAGAGATTCGGGGCGACGATCAGAGCGCGGCGATCTCCGCCGTGCAGGGCCGACATGCGACGCTGCCCCTCCGACCCCAGTGCCGACAACTGGGCGTGCCGCGTTGCGATCGTCGCGTCGTCCACATCGGCGATCAGCTCCTCGGCGCGGGCCCATGCCTCGTCGGCCGTTTCGCGGGTGATGACATGGATGCGCAACCCGCCCCGCACCGTTCGCCCCTGCTCCGCGGCGAGCGAGCGTACGCGCGCCAACTTCTCTGCGACGGCGTCGGGCGGTTCACCCCAGGTCAGGTACACATCCGCGTGCTCGGCCGCGACGCGGAGCGCAGCGTCGGAGGATCCTCCGAAATACACGTCGGGAAGCCGGACGGGTGCCTGACCTGCGAATCCGCCGCCGTTCGGACGATCCACCGTGAAGTACGTGCCCGACGATGTGACGGGAGCACCGTCACCGACCGCACGCGCGATGCCCAGGAACTCGTCGGCGCGCGCGTAGCGCTGGTCCTTCGACAGCGTGTCGCCGTAGGCGCGCTGCTCAACGTCGTCACCGCCCACGACGACGTTGAGCAGGACGCGGCCGCCGGACAACCGATGGAACGTGCTCACCATCTGCGCGGAGGTCACCGGCGACACAGCGCCGGGCCGGAACGCCACCAGGAACTTCAGACGAGTGGTCGCCGGAATCAGCGCCGCGGTGACCAGCCAGGCGTCCTCGCAGTGCCCGCCCGTCGGAGTGAGCACGGCCTCGAAACCGAGTTCCTCGACGGTCACGGCCAATTCGGTCAGGTACTCGAGCGTCGCCTCCCGGTGTCCGTCGACAGATCCAGCCGTGGACGCGCCGCCGATCGAGACTCCGTGCGAGCGCGCACCGAGCCTCTCGTCGTCACCCCCGGTGGGGAGGAACCAGTGGAATCTCACTCGCCGATACGGGGTCGACGCAGTCCGAGGTGCTCCCTCAAGGTCGACCCCTCGTACGCGGCCGGGTACGAACCACGTTCCTGCAGCTCGGGAACCAGCTTGTCGACGATGTCGTCGAGCCCGCTCGGCACGAGGTACGGCGTGATGTTGAAGCCGTCGCTCGCCCCTCCGCGGACCCATCGGGTGAGCTCGTCCGCGACCTGGCTCGGTGTACCCGCGAATCCGGTGCGCGCCGACGTCTCGATGACGACCTGCCGCAGCGACAGGTTCTTCGCCTCGGCGAGCGACCGCCACTCCCGCACGCGTGCATCCACATCGATGCCGTTGAACGCCGACCCACGAGCACCGACGACGCCACTGACGATCGGGTCCTCGGTGGGGAGCGGTCCGTCGGGATCACGATCGGACAGATCGCGCCCCCACACCTGGCCGGCGATCGACAGCGTCGTCGGGCCGGTGAACTGACCTTCCTTCACCCAGCGCACCTTCTCATCCACGTCCCGCTCGTGGTCCGCGAGGACGATCTGCGTGCCGGGCAGGATCTTGATGTCGTCGTCCGGTCTCCCCCTGGCCACGAGTCGCGCGCGGATGTCGTTCGCGAAGTCGAGTGCGTCGTCGAAGTGGGTGCCGTGCGCGGAGAAGATGACGTCGGCGTGCTGGGCGGCGAAGTCGCGGCCGGTGCTCGAGTCCCCCGCCTGGAAGATCACCGGGTGATCCTGCGGACTGCGGGGAATCGGTGCAGCAGAGGCGATGTCGAACTGCGACGACTGGATACGCACGGAGTCGGACGTACCTCCTGCGTTCCACAACGCCCTGGCGACGTCGAGGAATTCGCCGGCGCGCACGTACCGGTCCGCGTGGTCGAGGTAGCCGCCGCGTCGGAAGTTCTCGCCCGTCCACGCGTTGTCCGTCGTCACGACGTTCCAGCCCGCGCGACCGCCGGACAGCACGTCCAGTCCCGACAGCCGACGCGCGAGGTCCACCGGTTCGTTGTAGGTGGTGTTCTGGGTGGCCACCAGTCCGATGTTCGTGGTGATGCCGGCGAGCGCCGCCAACTGCGTGATCGCGTCGGGACGACCCGCGATGTCCAGGTCGAGGATCTTGCCGCCCTGCTCTCGCAGCCGCAGCCCTTCACCGAGGAAGAACGCGTCGAACAATCCGCGCTCGGCGGTCGTGATGAGCCGACGGAACGTCTCGAAGTCGGTCTGCGAGCCACTGGCCGGGTCCGACCAGATCGTCGTGTGGTTGACGCCCTGGAAGAAGACACCCAGGTGGACGGTGGCGTCGGGACGGAAGAGAGCGGTCATCGCGCAGCCTCGAATCGGTTGACGGGGCGGGCCAGGCCCAGGGTGGAACGCAGCGTCGTCGCCGGCACCGGCCGATGGGCCAGCCCTCGCTCGAACAGCTGCGGAAGCAGATAGCGTGCGGCGACCCGGAGTTCGCCGTCGACCGACGCGGGACGCAACCTGACTCCGCCGACGGCATCGTCAAGGGCGGCGATGCGCTCGACGAGAGCCGCCGCTGCCGCCGGATCACCGGGGGCCTCGACATCGAGAACGACGTGCGCCCCGGACACCGCGCGCGCGTCCGCCTCGTTCTCCACGAGGACGACGTCGAGCAGATCGGCGTCGATCTCGCCGAATCGGCCGAACACCACCACCTGACCCTGCGGCGGGCGAGGCACGATCGCGGGGCCCTTCACCGAATACTTCTCCCCGACGAAGTCGACGTAGTGCAGCTTCTGCTGGTTCAGGAACCGGCCCGTCGGGAGGTCGCGGATCACCGCGTCGTCCTCCCACGAGTCCCACAGTCCGCGCGCCACCGTCACCGAATCACGTTGCTCGCGTGCCAGATCGACATCGATCGAGACGACCTCACGGCCCCATGCTGCGGCGACGTCGGGTGTCAGCGATCGGGCAGCCACCCATCCCGCCCGGCCGCGGGATGCATAGTCCAGCGATGCGAGCTGCGACGACAGGTGGAACGGTTCCGCGTAGGTGGTGCTCGCCGTGGCGACCAGGCCCACCGTGCTGGTGGTCGCGGCGACGAAAGCCGCCCGCGTGATCGCGTCGACACCACCCGTCGCGAGGTCACCGTCGTCGAACGTGACGTAGCCGAAACCCGCGTTCTCGGCAGCGGACGCCGTGGCGGCCGTGCCGACCCCGACCCCGATGTCGATGCCGAGTGTCACCGTCGTACTCATCCTGCACTCCCTCGTGTGTCCCCCGGAACGATCACGGTAGGACCGCGACGGCAGGCGCACACGAGTTGAAATCGCACAGATGCGAACGGAATGAACCGGGTGTTCGGTGCGTTAGAAGCCCACCCCGGCGAAGGGGGCCTGCGGAGTCCGGAACAGATCGTCGGCGACCGACGGCTCGCCCTCCGCGAGCCCCGCGGTGACCAGCGCCGCCCACGACGTGCCGCCGAGCAGCACCGATGCCAGGTCGCGGACGTGCACCGTCAGATCCGGCGCCGCGTCGACCACCCGCACGCCGTCCTGCCCCACGCTGTAGGTCGCCGCGTTCTCCGGCAGGTCCGCGTCGTGCACCCCGATGGTGACGCTGGGGCCCGGACCGTACGAGCGGGCGGACAGCGCTGCCGACACGTCGAGGATGCGCAGCCACGTCTCGTCCTCGGTGCGGTTCAGGCGCACCGACCGGCGGTCGTCCATCAGCATCGGCAGCACCGTGTCCACGGGCAGTTCGGGGAACGTGATGCGGTCGACCAGATCGAGCCGCAGCAGGAACCGGACCAGATCGGCGAAGACGGCGTCGTTCGGAGCGTGCCAGTCCTCGACGACGACCTGGCGGGCGTCCCCGGACCACCACTGGCGTGGATCCAGCGGGCGGTATCGGACGTAACCGTCGTCGACGCCGTCGGTGGAGTGCACCCCGATCCACACCGGATCGGTATCGGACCGTGCACGCAGACACGACGCGTTCCACCAGATGGGCAGCCGGGTGATGGATCCCGGCCGGGCCGACGGATGCGCCCTGACGATGTCGGCTTGCACATCCAGCGCGGTGGCGTTGTCGACGATGCGCACGATGCCGCTCGATGCGGCGCCGTCCCGTACCGACGCACGAGCGGTGACGACGTCCGCGGACACACTCGACGTAGCGACGCCGTAGCCGTAGCGCCCGTAGATGACGGCCTCGGACGCGCGAAGTGAGGCGACGACATCGCCGGCTGCGCGCGCGTCCCGTAGTTGCCGACGCAGCAACGCGGAGACGACACCGCGGCGGGTATGGGTCGGCAGCACCCCGACGTGCGTGACTGCCAGGTGTGGAACGCAGGCACCACCCGGCAAGGTGAGGGTTCCTCGTGCGGAGTCCGTCGTCCCGATCAGCTGTCCGCCGTCGAAGGCTCCGTACGTCTGCCCCGGCTCGCGCAGACTCTCGATGTCGTCCTCGGTGACGTGCAGGGTCGGCAGTCCCACCATGGCGGCCCGGAACACGCGCTGCGACTCCAGCAGGTCCGAGCGCGACTCGAGGATTCGGATGTCGACCATCACGCGACCTCGGCGATCGTCAGCGTGGTCTGTCGGCGCAGCACGAAACCGAGCGCGTCGTACAGCGCGATGGCAGTCGTATTACCGGCGCTCGTGTGCAGGAACGGCACGTCCCCGCGCTCCCGGATGCCGTGACCGACCGCGCGGATCAGCCGCGTCGCCAGCCCGCGACCGCGGTAGGCGGGATCGGTACACACGGCGCTGATCTCGGTCCACCCCGCCGGGTGCATGCGCTCGCCGGCCATCGCGATGAGCCGTCCGTCGTCGCGGACCCCCAGGTAGGTCCCCATCTCGATCGTCCGCGTGCGGAACGGACCCGGACGAGTGCGCGCGACGAGGTCCAGCATCTCGGGCACGTCCGACGCGGTCAGGACGACGGCCTCCGGTTCCGGGGCCACCTCGAGTGCGGTTCCGTCGAACTGCACCAGGGCGATGCGGTCGCGGACCCTCCACCCGGCGGGCGGGTCGATGGCGTCGCCACGCAGTGCGGCCGACTCACCGGCAGGCAAGAGGTCGGCGAGATCGGACCAGTCGTCGGCATCCATGTCGGCAGGGTGCCCGAAGAAACCGGCGACATCCGGGTGATAGCGACCGATTCGGCCCTTCCACTCGGCGAATCGAGCATGCGCTCCCAGCAGGGACGATCGGATGGGATCGTCCAGCGGGTGCGTGTCCTGCAGGGTCGGGGTCACCGGGGGTCGTTCGTCACAGTGCACCGGGCCCACTGTAGGTGGACGGGCGCGCGCTTCTGCGCGTTGTACTCACCGTGATTCGACAGAGAGCAGAATGGAGGCCGTGAGCCCTGAAGTCAGAAAATCGGACGACGACCCCTCGACCACCGGAACACCACCGTGGACGTACCTGATGGACATGGACGGCGTCCTGGTGCACGAGGAGCACCTGGTGCCCGGCGCGGACCGGTTCCTGAAAGAGCTCCAGGACACGAACACGCCGTTCATCGTCCTCACGAACAACTCGATTCGCACGCGTCGCGACCTGCAGGCACGGCTGCGACGCACGGGCCTCGAGATCCCCGAGGAGTCGATCTGGACGTCGGCACTGGCCACGGCCACGTTCCTGGGGAATCAACGTCCGAACGGCACCGCGTACGTGGTCGGTGAGTCCGGTCTGACGACGGCTCTGCACGACATCGGCTACATCATCACCGACATCGATCCCGACTACGTGGTGCTGGGTGAGACGCGCACGTACTCGTTCGAAGCCATCACGACGGCCATCCGACTGGTCGAGCGCGGCGCCCGCTTCATCGCGACCAATCCCGACGCGACCGGTCCGTCGCGCGACGGGTCGCTGCCCGCGACCGGCTCCGTCGCCGCCCTGATCACCCGCGCCACCGGACGCGAGCCGTACTACGTCGGCAAGCCGAATGCGCTGATGATGCGGTCGGCGCTGCGAGCCATCGGAGCACACTCGGAGAACACGCTGATGATCGGCGACCGCATGGACACCGACATCGTGTCCGGACTCGAGGCCGGTCTGCAGACCATCCTGGTGCTCACCGGCATCTCGACTCCGGCCAGCGTGGAGATGTTCCCGTTCCGGCCGACGCGCGTCATCGACTCGGTCGCCGATCTCATCGGGCACACGGCGGACCCCTTCGGATGAGGTTCCTGTACTCGCGACCCGATCGCAGCGTCGACGCCCGGGGCGTCCTCCAGTCGTTCGACCACATCGACGACGCGCGGGATGCACTGGCCGAGGGCTCGGTCCTGGTGGGCGCCATCGGGTTCGACGCGAGCACGCGCTGCGCCCTGGTGGAGCCGAAGGAGTTCCGGCGGTACGACGTGCCGCGGACGCCGGAGCCGGCCACACTTCCGGTCGCCGTCGTCGCGTCGCAGAATCCGCCGCCGGACAAACATGTTGCTCGCGTACGACGCGCCTTGACCGTGCTTCAGCATCCCGGCTCGGCGCTGCACAAGGTCGTCCTGGCCCGGTCGATCACCCTCGTCTTCGACTCGCCCTTATCGCCGGTCATGCTGGCGGACAAGCTCATCGAGGACAACCCGATGCACAACGGGTTCGCCGTCGACCTGACCGCGGCGGGCGGGCCCTACTTCGGCCGACACCTGGTGGGATCGTCGCCGGAGTTGCTGGTGCGGCGCACCGGAACCGAGGTGGTCTGCCGACCCTTTGCCGGAACCGCTGCGCGTCAGCAGGATCCGGACGCCGACAGGCAGGCGGGGGCCGACCTTCTCGCCAGCGCCAAGAACCTGGCCGAGCACCGCTTCGTCGTCGACGCCATCGCCGACGCCTTGGCGCCGCTGTGCTCGGAGGTATCCGTACCCGACGGACCGACGCTGACCAGTACGCCGGCCGTGTGGCATCTGGCCACCCCGATCACAGCGACACTGCGCGACTCGTCCACCACCGCACTGGATCTGGCACTCGCGCTGCACCCGACACCCGCCGTGGCCGGCAGTCCGACGGACCTGGCTCTCCAGACCATCGACATCATCGAATCGGGCCGCAGCCGCGACTTCTATGCCGGCATGGTCGGCTGGTGCGACGCCGACGGTGACGGCGAGTGGATGGTGGCGATCCGCTGCCTCGACATCGCTGCCGACGGTCTCAGCGGAGTCGCGACGGCCGGAGGCGGCATCGTCGCAGCCTCCGATCCGGACGCCGAACTCGGAGAGACCACGGCGAAGTTCGCCACGATCCTCTCCGCCTTCGGGCTCTGACGGCGGACTCCCGTCAGTAGCAGGCCCGGCACACGAAGTTCGGCCAACCGACCGTGCGTACAGTCGTCGCGTACAATGACGCCTGCCCGCGACAAGCCTGGTTGCCCCCGCACGCCCTCAGCATGTCTGTCTCGAATCGATTGTTACATGTGAAGAATCCGCCGATACCCTCACCCGCCAGCCGGTATCGATAGCACCTGTCGTGTTGATCACAGGCCGCCTTGAAGCTGACTCCGAAAGCCGAATCCGGGGACAAAGTACAACCGTTCGGCGCCCAGGCAACTGGCGTTATTACTTCTGGTCGTGGCTGCGCCGAGGCAAACGCAGCCCCACCCAACGAGACACCCAGGATCAGCCCCAAAGCAGCAAGCACTACCAGGACTCGCGAGAAAGTTTGATCGAAATGCGCGCGTTCCGATTGCCTGCTCGTCTCGTGCATGGGATCGGCGAGTTTGTCTATATGACTTGAAGTCCCGTGCAACGTAAGCCCCCGTATCCGCGAATGATATCGACCCGAACTCTCGTCGGGATCGGTCTTATCGCGCAATACGTCGATTGGGTGACAGGACAACCATCCAACTGTCGATCCGGTGCGCTGAGCCGCGGATACCGCGGCTCAGCGCACCCAAGTCGGCCCATCGAGGTGTCCGGCGGGCGGATTCGATGCACTTGCTCTACCGAGCGAGCGCGCCACCGATGTCGCCCAGCAGGTCCTCGAGATCTTCGAGTCCGACGGAGATCCGTACGACGCCGTCCGTGATCCCTACTGCTGCACGGCCTTCCGGACCCATGGCCCGGTGGGTCGTGGTGGCGGGGTGGGTCGTCATCGACTTCGCGTCGCCGAGGTTGTTGGAGATGTCGATGACCCGCAGCTTGTTCAGGAAGTCGAAGGCACTGCGCTTTCCGCCCTCGAGCTCGAAGGTCACGACGGTTCCGCCGCCGCTCATCTGCGACAGCGCCAGTTGGTGCTGCGGATGCGACTCGAGGAACGGGTACTTCACCCAACCCACACCCGACTGCGTCTCGAGGAACTCCGCCACGGCCTGAGCCGACGCATTCATGTGCCGCACGCGCAACGGCATCGTCTCGAGACCCTTGAGCAACGTCCACGCATTGAACGGACTGAGTGCGGGACCGGTGTGCCGCATCAGTGTCTGCACCGGCCCGTCGATGTACTCCTTCGATCCCAGGATCGCGCCACCGAGCACGCGTCCCTGCCCGTCGATGTGCTTGGTTCCCGAGTACACCACCACGTCGGCGCCCAGCTCGAACGACTTCTGCAGCACCGGCGTCGCGAAGACGTTGTCCAGCACCACCTGTGCGCCGGCGGCGTGCGCCATCTCGGTCACCCGTCGCACGTCCACGAGCGACTGCATCGGGTTGGACGGCGTCTCGAAGAACACCGCGGTCGTGGGCATGGACAGCGCCTGTTCCCACTGGTCCAGGTCTTCGCCGTCGACGAAGACGGTCTCGATGCCCCAGCGCGGCAGGATCTCGTTGCACACCACGAAGCACGAGCCGAACAGGCTGCGAGCGGCCACCAGCCGGTCCCCGGCCTTCAGCAGCGCACCGAGCGCGGTGAAGACGGCGGACATACCGCTCGAGGTACCGAAGGCAGCTTCCGCACCGTCGACCAGACGCAGCCGTTCCTCGAACATCGACACGGTGGGGTTGCCGTAGCGGGAGTAGACGAAGTGGTCGATGTCGCCGGTGAACGCCTGCTCGGCCGCCTCGGCGCTCTCGTAGACGAACCCGGAGCTGAGATAGAGCGCCTCGGCGTTCTCCTCGAATCCGGAACGGTTCAGACCTCCTCGGACACCGAGAGTGCCCTGGCCGACGCCGTCGGGAAGGGGCTTGGAGAATCCGCCGCCGGTGGGAATCACTTCTGCCTCCAGGGAAGTCCGACCGCACGCCACCCGGTGCTGCCGCGGTGACCGTCGGTGTCGGTCGCGCCCTCGAAGCCGTCGAGCACGTTGTACGCCGGGCCGAGGCCGGCCGCCGTCGCCGCTTCGGCCGCCCCGATGGAGCGTTGACCGGAACGACACAGGAAGACCACGGGCCCCTTGTCGACGCCGGCAGCACGCACCTCGTCGACGAAGTTCTCGTTCTTCGCCCCGTCGGGGTAACTCACCCACTCGACGAAGGCGGTCGGCTTGTCCAGGGACGAGATGTCCGGGACACCGACGTAACTCCACTCCGCGTGCGTGCGGACGTCGACCAGTGACGCTTCCGGATCGGTGCTGAGAATTTCCCAGGCCTGCTCGGGCGTGATGTCTCCTGCGTAGCTCACTGGTCAAGTTTCGCACACGGTCGGATCAGCCCGATATGTCCGATAGTCGCAGCGTACGGCCATATGGGGGCAAGATGATCCGATGACCGACGAACACGTGCAGGACGCCGACACCGGCCAGTTCACGCACCGACAGATCATGACGATCATCTCCGGCCTCATGCTCGGCATGTTCCTTGCCGCGTTGGACCAGACCATCGTCTCGACGTCCATCCGCACCATTGCCGACGACCTGCAGGGATTCTCCATCCAGGCATGGGTCACCACGGCCTACCTGATCACGGCGACCATCTCGACGCCGCTGTACGGGAAGCTGTCGGACATCTACGGCCGCAAGCAGTTCTTCCTCACGGCCATCACGATCTTCGTCATCGGGTCGGCGCTGTGTGGGTTCGCCACCTCCATGTACCAACTCGCAGCGTTCCGCGCCTTCCAGGGCCTCGGCGCCGGCGGCCTGTTCTCACTGGCACTGACCATCGTCGGTGACATCGTGCCTCCGCGGGAGCGCGCGAAGTACCAGGGTTACTTCCTGGCCGTCTTCGGCACGTCGAGCGTCCTCGGTCCGGTCATCGGCGGCGTCCTGTCCGGTCAGAGCGAGATCCTGAACATCACCGGCTGGCGCTGGGTCTTCTTCGTCAACGTGCCCATCGGTGTCGTGGCGCTGTTCGTCGTCGCGAAAGTGCTGAACCTGCCACGTCGTCACGGGAGCGCGGTCGTCGACTGGGCGGGCGCAGCGGCACTGGCCGTCGGCCTGGTCCCGCTGCTGATCATCGCCGAGCAGGGCCGCACCTGGGGGTGGGGATCTGGTCGGGCCATGATCTGTTACGCCATCGGCGTCATCGGTATCGCCGCGTTCATCGCGATCGAGATCCGCATGAAGACCGACGCTCTGATCCCGATGCGCTTCTTCCGCAATTCGACCTTCAGCATCGGCCTGGTGCTCTCCGTCATCACCGGCGCCGCGATGTTCGGCGGCATCACTCTGTTGCCGCAGTACCTCCAGGTGGTCAAGGGGTCCTCGCCCACCCTCGCCGGATTCCAGATGTTGCCCCTGGTCCTCGGCATCATGGTCGCGTCGATCTTCTCCGGTCAGATGATCTCCCGGACCGGGCACTACCGCCCGTACCCGATCATCGGCACCACTCTGATGACCGCGTGCATGTTCGCGTTCTCGCTGATCAAGTTCGACACACCGCTGTGGATGATCATGCTGGCGATGTTCGGATTCGGCTTCGGACTCGGCAACCTGATGCAGCCGCTGACGCTCGCGATCCAGAACGCCCTCCCGCCGAAGGACATGGGCGTGTCGACGTCGTCGGCCACGTTCTTCCGTCAGATCGGCGGCACCATCGGTGTCGCGGTGTTCCTGTCCTTGCTGTTCTCCCGCGTGACCGACGCGATCGCCTCGGCACTGCGGTCCGCCGCCGAGACACCCGAGTTCCGCGAGGCCGTCGGTCAGGCCGCGTCCAGCTCGGATCCCGCGGTGTCGGGACTCGCGCAGGGTCTGGCGTCCGGTAACGGGTCGGCCGCCGGCGGCATCCTGGACGACACGTCGTTCATCCAGAAGCTTCCCGACGCGTTGGCGGCACCGTTCCAGATCGGCTTCTCCGACGCCATGGACTCGGTCTTCGTCGTCGCCGGCTGCGTGTTGGCCCTGGCGTTCGTGATCAACCTGTTCTACAAGGAGATCCCGCTGCGCACCCAGGGCGGCCTGGCCGCGCAGGCCACGGAGAAGTCGCAGACGACGGAGAAGCTAGGGGCTGCAGAGTAGCCAGTCGTCGCCGACGCGCGTCGCGCTCCAGGTGAGGGATTCCTCGGTTCCGTCGAGGCTGACGCGCACGTCGGCCTCGGCGGTGTCGTCCTTCACGCGAACTTCCTCGATGTTCTTCAGCTCCACCTCGGTGCCGGCGTCGGCCAGCGGGGCATTCACGATGCCGGGGCACTGCAGGGCAGCGACTGCCGCGGTGTCACCGGACTTCGTCGCTTCCACGTAGGCCGCGACGGCGGTGCCCACGCGCTGGTTGTCACTGACGTTCTCGTCGGGTGACCCGGTGAGGGAGAGCACGGCGATGATCACCGCCACGACGACCACCACCGCAGCGGCCGCGATGATGGGCGCTGCGGTGGTGGAACGTTCGGGTTCAGGGTCGGTCATGACCCGATTGTGTCAGCCTGCTGCAGGACTATCCCTCGAGTGTGGGGTAGTCGGTGTAGCCCTCGGCGCCGCCGCCGTAGAAGGTGCTCTCGTCGGGCGTGTTCAGCTCGGTGTCGTGTGTCCACCGCGTCACCAGGTCCGGGTTCGCGATGAACGGGCGGCCGATCGCCACGGCGTCGGTGATCTCGTCGGCGACGAGCTTCTCGGCCTCGTCCCGCGTGCTGACCTGTGCGAACCCGGTGTTCAGGACGAAGGCGCCGCTCCAGGCGGAGCGGAGCTTGCCCAGGAACGGATCCTCGGCGTCGATCAGCACGTGCAGGTACGCCAAGCCGAGTCCGTCGATCTGGGACAGCAGAGCCTCGTAGGCACCGGTGGTGTCGTCCTCGGTGATGCCGCTCGCTTCGCCTCCGGGAGAGATCCGGATACCGACCTTGCCGGCACCGATGGCGTCGGCCACCGCGCGGACGACCTCGACGACGAATCGGGCGCGGTTCTCGGGGCTGCCGCCGTAGGAATCGGTGCGGTGGTTGGAACCGTCGGCGAGGAACTGGTGCAGCAGGTATCCGTTCGCGGCGTGGATCTCGACACCGTCGAGACCGGCGGCGACCGCTCGTGTCGCTGCATCGACGAAGACCGCGACCTGCTCGGCCAACTCGTTCTCCTCGAGCGCGCGGGGCGCCGGGATCTCCTTCGAGCCGTCCTTGGTGAACATCTCGATGCCGGGCGCGATCGCGGACGGAGCCACTGCTTCGAGGCCCGAGTTGTCCGGGTGGGACACGCGCCCTGCGTGCATCAGCTGGACGACGATCCGGCCGCCCTCTCCGTGCACCGCATCCGCGATCTTCGCCCATCCGGCCTGCTGCTCGTCGGTGTGCAGACCGGGCGTGTTGGTGTAGCCCTTGCCGACCGCGGAGGGCTGCGTCCCCTCGGACACGATCAGACCGGCACCGGCGCGCTGGCGGTAGTACTCGACGACCAGATCGCCGGGAACTCCGTCGTCGCCGCTGCGGCTACGAGTCAGCGGGGCCATGAAGACGCGGTTGCGCGCATGGATATCGCCGAGGTCGAGGGGCTGGAGAAGTGCGGAATCGGGGCCGAGTTCGCTCATGTGTATCTGCCTTTCACGATGCAATCGCCGGACGGCGTTCTCTCCGGACAAGCTCGTCGGAGCCGAAGTCGATGCCCGGTTGTGTGCCGGATCACAGGGCTCGCCCAGAACTTCGCGGCCTCGTCTTCGCACACGTCACGGCCACCTGAGGCACCGAAGCCGTGACCTCGTCACTTATGCTGGGGTGTCCGCGTCCGATGCTCCATGGGCGGCCAGCCGATGACGATGTTAGGTAGATCCACGCTGATGACAGACCAGAACCGCCCTCTCCGAGTGGCCATCGTGGGCGCAGGACCGGCCGGCATCTACGCCGCCGATGCGCTGATGAAGTCCGACCACAACGTCTCGGGCCCCGGCGTGAGCATCGATCTGTACGAGCGCATGCCCGCACCCTTCGGTCTGATCCGCTACGGCGTCGCTCCCGATCACCCGCGTATCAAGGGCATCATCACCGCGCTGCACAAGGTGCTCGACAAGCCGCAGGTCCGCCTGCTCGGCAACATCGACTACGGCACCGACATCGACCTCGAGACGATGCGCCGCTTCTACGACGCCGTCATCTTCTCCACCGGCGCCAACGCCGACCGCGCCCTGAACATCCCGGGCATCGAGCTCGACGGCAGCTACGGCGCCGCCGACTTCGTCTCCTGGTACGACGGACACCCCGACGTGCCGCGCACCTGGCCGCTCGAGGCCGAGAAGGTCGCCGTCCTCGGCGTCGGCAACGTCGCCCTCGACGTGGCCCGCGTATTGGCCAAGACCGGCGACGAACTGCTGCCCACCGAGATCCCCGCCAACGTCTACGAGGGCCTGAAGGCCAACAAAGCCGTCGAGGTCCACGTGTTCGGCCGCCGCGGCCCCGCGCAGGCCAAGTTCACGCCGCTCGAGCTCCGCGAGCTCGACCACTCGCCCAACATCGAGGTCATCGTCGCTCCCGAGGACATCGACTACGACGAGGGTTCGGAGAAGGCCCGCCGCGAGTCCAAGCAGGTCGACATGGTCGCGAACACGCTGCAGGACTGGGCGATCCGCGACGCCGGCGACCGGCCGCACAAGCTGTTCCTGCACTTCTTCGAGTCGCCCACCGAGATCCTCGGCGAGGGCGGCTCTGTCGTGGGTCTGCGCACCGAGCGGACCGAACTCGACGGCACCGGCAACGTCAAGGGCACCGGCAAGTACACCGACTGGGACGTCCAGGCCGTCTACCGCGCCGTCGGATACCTGTCGCAGAACATCGCCGACCTCCCCTTCGACGACCTCGCCGGCACCATCCCCAACGAGGCCGGACGCGTCAAGAACACCGACGGTTCGTCCGTGGATGCCACCTATGTCACCGGCTGGATCAAGCGCGGACCCGTGGGCCTCATCGGCCACACCAAGGGCGACGCCAACGAGACCGTCGCCAACCTGCTTGCCGACGCCCCCTCGTTCGCGGGTGCGACCGAGCCCTCCGAGGACGCCGTCGTCGCGTACCTCGAGGACAAGAAGGTCCCGTTCACCACGTGGGACGGCTGGTACCGCCTCGACGCACACGAGCGCAGCCTCGGCGAGCCCCAGGGCCGCGAGCGCGTGAAGGTCGTCGAGCGCGAGGACATGCTGCGCGCCAGCGAGCCCGACAAGGCCTGACGGGCTCGCGGGCGGTCCGGGTCAGACCCGGACCGCCAGCAGCCTGCCCTCTCGCTCGTGCTTGCGTGCGTGCTCGTTGAAATCCGGTGCGGCGCAGACGAACAGCGTGCGCCCGTCGTGCCCGCCGAAACCGCACGCGAACACCCCGGTGTCGAAGGTCAGTTCGTCGACCACGCCCTCGCCCTCACGGATCTGCACGATCCGCTGCCCCAGGGCGTCGGCCGCCCACAGCGTGCCGTCCTGCGCGAGAGCGCAACCGTCGGGCGCCACCACGACCTGCCCGATTCCCTCCGCCATGTCCGTCGACTCGGGCATCGGGCCCAGCACGGCCCAGTCGCGCCGCGGACCGAGAACTCCGCCGTCACCGATGGCGAACGCACTGATGCGGTTGCCCAGCGTCTCGTCGACCAGGAGATCACCCGAGGCCGTCACAGCCATGCCGTTGGGGAAGTGCAGACCCGTCGCGTCCTCGTGCACGCTGCCGTCGGGTTCGATCCGGATCACCGACGCCGTCTCGATCGGCGCCATGTTCATGAGGTCGAACCCGAAGTGCCCGACGTAGGCGCGGCCCTCTGCGCCGACGTGCATGTCGTTGGCGTTGCCGGTCGCATGGTCCGACAGATCGGCGTGCACGACGAGTTCGCCGTCGGCCTCTCGGCGAAGAACCTTCTTGTCCCGCATCGACACGACGAGGAGTCGGCCGTCGGGTAGCCACCCCAGCCCCGACGGCTGCTCGGGTACCTCCGCCTCCACCCTCACGTCGCTTCCGTCCTCCTCGGCGGAGAGCACCTGGAAGGAGTAGAAATCCGACACCCAGATGCGCCCGTCGTGCCACCGCGGGCACTCGAAGTAGGTGTATCCCTCCAGGACCACGGTCGGCTCGGCCTTCATGCGGACTCCTCGCGAATATGCGGATGTGACGTGTGCCTCATCTCTCTATGAGGCATCCTGGCAGACGTGTTCGACAGCCACGTCCACATCATCGATCCTCGGTTTCCGTTGGTGGTCAACGACGATTACGAGCCCGAACCGTTCACCGTCGACGACTACGAGGCGGAGACGGACGGGCTCGGTGTGGTCGGCGGGGCGGTCGTCACCGGGTCGTTCCAGGGCACCGATCAGTCCTATCTGCTGGCAGCTCTCGAGGAGCTGGGCCACGGGTGGGTCGGTGTCACCCAGCTGCCCGTGGACGCCACCGACGACGACATCTCCGCACTCGACGCCGCGGGGGTCAGGGCGCTCCGGTTCAACCTCCGTCGCGGCGTCGCCGACATCTCCTCGCTGACCGAGCAGGCGATACGGGCCCACGAGGTGGCGGGGTGGCACTCCGAGTTCTACGTCGACGCGGGGCTGCTGCGCTCGCTCGAGCCGATCATGTCGAAGCTGCCCGCCGTGAGCATCGACCATCTCGGCATGGCCGAGGAAGCGATGCCCTACCTGCTGGATCTGGTCGACAGAGGTGCACGCGTCAAGGCCACCGGATTCGGCCGCATCTCGCACGACCCCGTCGACGCCATGCGCCGCATCCATGCCGTGAACCCCGAGGCCCTGATGTTCGGCACCGACCTCCCCAGCACTCGCGCGGAGCGTCGCTTCGACGTGTCCGACCTCGACCTCGTTGCCGACGCGGTGGGCGGAGACCTTCAGGCAGTGCTGTTCCAGAATGCTCGCGCCTGGTACCGCGAGCCGTGATCGTCGGCGGCATTCACAGCACGAGGACGGCGACGACCCACACGCCGGCGGCGAGCAGACCACCGAACAGCTCGACCAGGATCGACAGTCCGACGGCCTTGGTCGCGTGCACGGTCGACTGCCAGGCCGAACCCGAGGTGCGGGCACGAGGAAGTTCAGCCAGGTAGACACCGAGGGGGAACCCGAGGAACAGACCGACGACCGGCACGACGAAGAATCCGACGATGCCGACGACACCGCCGAGCACGATCGACCGCGTCGGCACACCGGCCGTCTTCAGGCGTCTGCCCGGCCACAGGTATTTGACGACGCCCGACGCCACCAGCAGCGCCGTCGCGATGCCGAACACCGTCCACGCCGATGCGGTGCCGACGACGAAGGCCCAGACGCCGATCGCCGCGAAGATCAGGATCACGCCGGGGAGCACCGGGACGACGATCCCGATCAGACCGATCAGGATCACCAGTCCGACGAGGACCTCGGCGCCCGCGGTCATGTGGCCGAGACCGGTCGTACCCGGCCGGCAGCGTCACGAGCCCGTGCGCGCGCCGTCTCGACATCCGGACCGGTCGAGAACGCGACGCCCATGCGACGCGACACGAAGCTCTCGGGCTTGCCGAACAGCCGAAGGTCGGTTTCCGGAACCCGCATGGCCTGATCGACACCCTCGAAGGCGATGCCTACCTCGTCGAGTCCGCCGTAGATGACGGCCGATGCCCCCGGGAAGAGCAGCGTCGTGTCCACCGGGAGGCCGAGGATCGCCCGCGCATGCAGTTCGAACTCGGAGAGCCGCTGGGTGCCGAGGGTGACCAGTCCCGTGTCGTGCGGACGGGGGCTGACCTCGGAGAAGAAGACGTCGTCGCCCTTGACGAAGAGCTCGACACCGAAGATGCCGCGGCCACCGAGCGCCGCGGTCACCGTGCGAGCGACGTTCCGCGAGGCCTCGAGCGCGACCGGCGACATGGGCTGTGGCTGCCAGGACTCGATGTAGTCGCCCGACTTCTGGAGGTGGCCGATGGGCTCGCAGAAGAAGGTCTCGTCGGCACCGTTCTCGTCCACCCCGCGGACGGTGAGCTGAGTGATCTCGTAGTCGAAGTCGACGAATCCCTCCACGATGACGCGTCCCAGATCCACCCGGCCGCCGGCCTGCGCGTAGTCCCAGGCCCGCTGCACGTCGTCGGCACTCTTCACGACCGACTGTCCCTTGCCCGACGACGACATCACCGGCTTGATCACCGCGGGGAAGCCGGTGTGCTCGAGCGCAGCACGAACCTCGTCGACACTGTCGGCGAAGGCGTACGGCGACGTGGGAAGGCCCAGCTCCTCGGCCGCGAGTCGGCGGATGCCCTCGCGGTTCATCGTCAACTGCGTAGCCCTGGCCGTCGGAACGACAGTGGTGACGCCGCGATCCTCGACGACGGACAGAGCCTCCGTTGCGATGGCCTCGATCTCCGGGACGACGTAGTGCGGCGCCTCCGCCTCGATGACGGCGAGCAGAGCCTCGGGATCGCTCATGTCCACGGTGTGGGCCCGATGAGCCACCTGGTGGCCCGGCGCGTTCGCGTACCGGTCCACGGCGATGACCTCGACGCCCAGGCGCTGGAAGGCGATGATCACTTCCTTGCCCAGCTCCCCCGAGCCCAGGAGCATCACCTTGGTGGCGGACGGAGAAAGCGGAGTACCGATGCGGGAGGACGTCACGCTTGGAATGCTATCGGGCATGACGGACACCGAGGACCTGCTCACCTACCTTCAGCGAGGTCGGGACGCGGTGGTGTGGAAACTCGACGGCGCATCGGAGTACGACATCCGGCGACCCCTCACCTCCACCGGCACCAACCTGCTCGGCATCGTGAAACACCTGGCCATGATCGAAGCCGGGTACCTCGGCTCCACGTTCGGGCGACCGTTCCCCGAGGAGATCGCCTGGTCCGACCCGTCCCTCGAACTCAACGCCGACATGTGGGCCACGTCCGACCAGTCCCGCGACTCTCTCGTCGGGCTCTACCGCCGGGTGAACGCACACGCCGACGAGACGGTACGCACCCTCGGGCCGACCGCCGAGGGGACGGTCCCGTGGTGGACGGCGAAGAACCCGGTGACCGTCGAGTACATCCTGGTGCACCTGATCGCCGAGACTCACCGCCACGCCGGTCACGCGGACATCGTGCGCGAACTCGTCGACGGCAGCGCCGGCATGGCCGTCGCCAACTCCAACCTTCCGGACGTCGACGCGGACTGGTGGGGTGACTATCGGTCGCGGGTGGACGACGCCGCGTCGGAGTTCCTCTGAGTCTCCCGACCCGATCGGTCCGGTCCTGTCGTCGGGCGAGTTCCGGTGGATAGGGTCGCGGCATGACTACTGCAGGTGGACCGCTCGCCGGAATCAAGGTCGTGGAGCTCGCCGGGATCGGACCGGGCCCGCACACGGCGACGCTGCTGTCGGATCTCGGGGCGGATGTCGTCCGTGTCCAACGCCCCGGCGCACTGCCGGCCGAGGGCATGCACGGCGACCCGCTGATCCGTAACCGCAGGATCGTCGAGGCGAACCTGAAGGACCCGGCCGATCTGGAGCGGGTGCTGGCGATGATCTCGCGGGCCGACGTGCTGATCGAGGGCTTCCGACCGGGCGTGACCGAGCGCATGGGCCTCGGTCCCGACGCGGTGGCGGAGCGGAATCCGGGCCTCGTCTACGGACGTATGACGGGGTGGGGTCAGGACGGGCCGTGGTCCCAGGTGGCCGGGCACGACATCAACTACATCTCCGTGACCGGCGTCCTTCACGCCATCGGCCGGGAAGGAGAGCGTCCCGTCCCCCCGCTGAACATGGTCGGTGACTTCGGCGGTGGCTCGATGTTCCTGGTCATGGGCATCCTGGCGGCGCTGGTCGAGCGTGGCGCGTCCGGCAAGGGTCAGGTCGTCGACGCCGCGATGGTGGACGGCACCGTCGCGCTGTCGCACATGATCTGGGGCTGGCGCGGTCTCGGACTGTGGTCCGACCAGCGCGGAACCAACCTGCTCGACACCGGCGCCCCGTTCTACGACACGTACGAGACGTCCGACGGCAAGTACGTCGCGGTCGGAGCTCTCGAACCGCAGTTCTACGCCGCGATGCTGCAGGGCCTGGGCATCGATCCGGCCTCGTTGCCCCACCAGATGGACCGTGAGCAGTGGCCCACCCTGCGCACGGTCTTCACCGACACGTTCGCGACGCGGACGCGCGACGAGTGGGAGTCCGTCTTCGACGGCACGGACGCGTGCGTCACGCCCGTCCTCACCTTCGACGAGGCGACCCGGCACCGGCACATGGCCGAGCGGGAGAACCTGATCGACATCGAGTCGGTGACGCAGCACGCGCCCGCACCGCGGTTCTCGCGTACCCGGCCGTCGACGCCGGGCGGCGCTGCACGGTCGTCCGTGGATCCCGATCAGGTCTGGGTCTGAGTGGACGCGGCCGACTGGGACCGCAAGTACGACGGTGCGGAGCTGAGGTGGGGAGCGCCTCCCAACGAGGTGGTCGTCGAGTTCTGTACGTCGCTGCCCCGCGGTCGCGCGCTCGACCTCGCCTGCGGAGAGGGCCGCAACGCCTTGTGGCTGGCCACCCGCGGGTGGGAGGTGGACGCTGTCGACTTCAGCACGGCCGCGCTGTCGAAGGCCGTGAAGGTCGCCGCAACGGCGACGGCGTCCATCCGCTCGCGGGTCCGGTGGGTCCACGCGGACGTGACCACACTCACACCCGAGCGGAATTATGATCTCGTTGTCATCGCCTACCTGCATTTATCGCGCATCGAGCGTGAGAACGTCCTGGCGACTGCCGTCCGGGCGTTGAAACATGAGGGAATCCTCGTGATCGTCGGACACCATTCCGACAATGTGAAGAATGGCGTCGGCGGACCTCAGGATATCGAAATCCTCTACAGTCCAAGCGATCTCGTCGACGACCTGCACAATGGCGTGCGCATTCTCGTGGCCGAGGAGCGACACCGGCCGGTAGGTGATTCCACAGCGATCGACACCGTTCTGATGGGACAGGTTACCGACGAGTAGACCGCTATTGGCAGAGCTCTCGAAGCGGCGTAACATAGCCATAAGTTACTGGCGAGTAGGTATCGCCGCAGAACACCGAGGCGGCACCGAGGGCGGACCGCACCACTGAGACGGAGAGCATTCACCATGGGCCATTACAAGAGCAATCTTCGAGACCTCGAGTTCAACCTCTTCGAACTCTTCGCCCTGGACAAGACGCTCGCGTCCGGCCAGTTCGGCGACCTCGACGTCGAGACCGTCCGGGACATGCTCGGAGAGGTCCGTCGTCTCGCCGAGGGCCCGCTGGCCGAGTCGTTCGCCGACGCCGACCGCAATCCGCCCACGTTCGACCCCGAGACCCACTCGGTCACGCTCCCCGAGTCCTTCAAGAAGTCCTACCGCGCGCTGCAGGATGCCGGCTGGGACCATCTCGGACTGGACGAGGAGCTCGGCGGACTGCCCGTTCCCCGCCAGGTCTTCTGGGCCGTGGCCGAGATCCTGCTGGGCTCGAACCCCGCCGCCTTCATGTACTCCGCGGGCCCCGGCTTCGCGCAGATCCTCTTCGACAACGGCAACGAGCAGCAGAAGAAGTGGGCCGCTCTGGCAGCCGAGCGCAACTGGGGAGCCACCATGGTCCTCACCGAGCCCGACGCGGGTTCCGACGTGGGCGCCGGCCGCACCAAGGCCATCGAGCAGGCCGACGGCACGTGGCACATCGAGGGCGTCAAGCGCTTCATCACCTCGGCGGACTCCGATGATCTCTTCGAGAACATCTTCCACCTCGTTCTCGCGCGTCCCGAGGGTGGCAAGCCCGGAACCAAGGGCCTCTCGCTCTTCTTCGTCCCCAAGTTCCACTTCGACAGCGAGACCGGCGAACTGGGCGAGCGCAACGGCGCCTTCGTCACCAACGTCGAGCACAAGATGGGCCTCAAGGTCTCGGCCACGTGTGAGCTCACCCTCGGCGGACACGGCGTCCCGGCCAAGGGCTGGCTCGTCGGCGACGTCCACAACGGCATCGCGCAGATGTTCGATGTCATCGAGCACGCTCGCATGATGGTCGGCACCAAGGCGATCTCGACACTCTCCACCGGCTACCTCACCGCTCTCGACTACGCCAAGCAGCGCATCCAGGGTGCGGACCTGACGCAGATGACCGACAAGGCCGCCCCTCGCGTCGCCATCACGCACCACCCCGACGTGCGTCGCTCGCTGATGACGCAGAAGGCATACGCCGAGGGCCTGCGCGCGGTGTTCCTCTACACCGCCGCACACCAGGACGAGGTTGCTGCACTGCACGTTTCGGGTGCCGACAAGGACACCGCGTTCCGCGTCAACGACCTGCTGCTCCCCATCGTCAAGGGTGTCGGCTCCGAGGTCGCGTACGAGCAGCTCGCGCAGAGCCTGCAGACACTCGGTGGTTCCGGCTTCCTGCAGGACTACCCCATCGAGCAGTACATCCGCGACGCCAAGATCGACTCGCTGTACGAGGGCACCACGGCCATCCAGGCCCAGGACTTCTTCTTCCGCAAGATCGCTCGCGACCGCGGCGTCGCCCTGGCCCACGTCGCCGGACAGATCAAGACGTGGATCGACAGCGAAGCAGGCAACGGTCGCCTCAAGTCCGAGCGTGCACTGCTGAACACCGCACTCGAAGACGTCCAGGGCATGGTCGCGACGCTGACGCAGCACCTCATGGGTGCGCAGGAGCAGCCGACCGAGCTGTACAAGGTCGGCCTCGGATCCGTGCGCCTGCTCATGAGCGTCGGCGACCTGATGATCGGCTGGTTGCTGCTGCGCCAGTCCGAGATCGCCATCGCCGCACTCGACAACGGTGCGAGCGACAAGGACAAGGCGTTCTACGAGGGCAAGATCGGCGCAGCGTCGTTCTTCGCCAAGAACATCCTGCCCCGCCTGACCTCCACCCGTCAGATCCTGTCCGATCTGGACAACGACGTCATGGAGCTCGACGAAGCAGCGTTCTGATCCGAACGTTCCTACGGCCCGGCTGGTTTCGACCAGCCGGGCCGTTTCGCGTCTCGGGCGTTCAGCACGTTCTCCGAGGGCTATCCCGACGCGCACGGTGGGATCCGCTCAACGTGTGAGAACAGGGAGGCAAGACCATGGCGAACACCAACCGGGCCGGCCGCACAGTGGTGCGTCGGTCACCGATCCAGTGGGGTGCGCTGCTCGTCGGCGTCGTGTTCCTGGCCGTCGGCATTCTCGGGTTCATTCCGGGGATCACGTCGGACTACGACATGTTGACGTTCGCCGGGCACCACTCCGGCGCGCATCTCCTCGGAATCTTCGAGGTGTCGATCCTGCACAACATCGTGCACCTGCT
Source organism: Rhodococcus sp. Leaf247 (assembly GCF_001426185.1). Classification (GTDB taxonomy): domain Bacteria; phylum Actinomycetota; class Actinomycetes; order Mycobacteriales; family Mycobacteriaceae; genus Rhodococcoides. The sequence continues at coordinate 844,120 of NZ_LMRP01000002.1, forward strand.
GTTCGGTGTCGCCGGCATCGCTCTGTCGCGGACTCCGTCCACGGCACGGACTTTCCTCATCGGAGGCGGTGTCATCTACCTCGTGCTGTTCGTCTACGGACTCGTGATCGACCGTGACAGCAGTGCCAACTTCGTTCCCGTCAACAACGCGGACAACTGGCTTCACCTGGTGCTCGGTGTCGGCATGATCGGGCTGGGGGTCGCCCTGCCCCGCGTCGTCACCGGAACGACGGCGACGCCGGCGCGCTGACCACAGTCAGCGGACGCCGCGCAGAATGCGGTCGGCGTGCCGGATCACCGGCGCGTCGACCATCCTGCCGTCGACCGTGAAGACACCACGTTCGGTCGAGGCCGCAGCGACGACTCGTCTCGCCCAGTCGACCTGGTCGGCGGACGGGGTGTAGCACTCGCGGATGACGGCTGCCTGCGACGGGTGCAGGGCCACCTTCGCGCCGAACCCGACAGCGACGGCGTCCTCCGATTCCGCACGCAGACCGTCGAGATCCGGAATGTCGAGATACACCGAATCCAGGGCCAGGCGCCCGAATGCCGACGCCGCCAGCAGGGCTGTCGATCGGGCGTGCACGGCGACGTCGCGATAGCGGCCGTCGCTCCGGCGTGACGACGCGCCCCCGAGAGCCGCGACGAGGTCTTCCGCGCCCCACATCATCGCGACGCATCCGTCGGTCGCGCAGATCTCCGCCGCCCGCAACACTCCGAGCGGAGTCTCCAACAGGGCGACGACCGACAGCGGCGCCACGGCCCGGACATCCTCCGTCGATTCACATTTGGGCACCATCACGTGCCGGTACTGCGTCGTGAGCACCGCAGCCAGATCCGCATCGAAGTAGGGCGTCGACCGCGGATTGATCCGGACGACAGTCCTCTCCGGATCGAGCGGGGTGTCGAGCATCGCCTGACGCGCGGCGTCCTTGTCCGACGCGGCGATTGCATCCTCGAGGTCGATGATCACGACGTCGGCCGCGGCGGCGGCTTTCCCGTAGCGCTCCGGCCTGTCCGCGGGACAGAACATCCAGACGGGCCCGGCATCGATCGTCATCGCGCGGGATCCAACTGCACGAGCGTCTTGCGCACCGCCCGAGCGACGATATCGCCGCGCTGATTGCGGCCCGTGTGCTCGAACGTGACGACGCCTTCACCGGGCCGCGACGCCGATTCCCGCTTGTCCGCGATGAGTGTCTCGGCATAAAGGGTGTCGCCGTGGAACATCGGCGCCGGGAAGCTGATGTCGGAGAAACCGAGGTTGGCCACGATAGTCCCCTGCGTCAGTTGCGCCACCGACAGGCCGACCAGCGTGGACAGCGTCCACATGGAATTGACCAGTCGGTCACCGAACGTCGTGTCCGCGCTGTACGCCGCGTCGAGATGCAGTGCCTGCGTGTTCATGGTGAGCGTCGTGAACAGGACGTTGTCCGCTTCGGTGACGGTGCGCCCGGGCCGGTGTTCGTAGACGGTGCCCACCGTCATCTCCTCGAACCACAGGCCGCGCTGCACCACGCGGTCACTCACAGGCCCAGCTGCCGTGCGATCAGCATCAACTGCACCTCCGTGGTGCCCTCGCCGATCTCGAGGATCTTGCTGTCGCGGTAGTGACGGGCGACGGTGTACTCGTTCATGAAGCCGTACCCGCCGTGCACCTGCGTCGCGTCGCGCGCGTTGTCCATCGCCGCCTCCGAGGACACGAGCTTGGCGATGGCTGCCTGCTTCTTGAAAGGCTTGCCCGCCAACATGAGTGCTGCCGCGTCGTAGTACGCCGTCCTGGCCGCGTACGCGCGCGCCTCCATCCGGGCGATCTTGAACGCGATGGCCTGGTTGCGCCCGATCGCGGTGCCGAAGGCTTCGCGCTCCTTGGCGTACTTCACGCTCTCGTCGACGCAACCCTGCGCGACGCCGGTCGCGAGCGCCGCGATCGCGATACGCCCCTCGTCGAGAATCTGCAGGAACCCGGCGTAGCCGCGCCCTTCGTCGCCGAGCAGGTTCTCCAGCGGCACCCGGACATCGGTGAACGAGAGAGGGTGCGTGTCCGAGGCGTTCCATCCGACCTTGTCGTACGCGGGGCCCGCCTCGAACCCGGGTGTCGACGTGGGCACCAGGATGGACGAGATCTGCTTGCGACCGGCAGAATCCGTGCCGGTCACCGCCGTGACGGTCACCAGCGAGGTGATGTCGGTGCCGGAGTTGGTGATGAACTGCTTGGACCCGTTGATGACCCAGTGGTCGCCGTCCCGGACGGCGGTGGTCTTCGTACCGCCCGCGTCACTGCCGGCACCGGGCTCGGTCAGCCCGAAGGCGCCCAGCGCTCGGCCGGAGGTGAGCTGCGGGAGCCACTGCTCCTTCTGCGCGTCGGTTCCGAAGCGGTAGACCGGCATGGCGCCCAGGGACACGCCCGCCTCGAGGGTGATCGCGACGCTCTGGTCGACCTTGCCCAGTTCCTCGAGCGCGACGCACAGGGCGAAGTAGTCGCCGCCCATGCCGCCGTACTCCTCGGGGAACGGCAGACCGAACAGGCCCATGTCCGCCATGCCGCGGACCACCTCGTACGGGAAGGTGTGGTCCTTGTCGTGCTGCGCCGCAACAGGTGCGACGACCGTCCGAGCGAAATCCCGGACCGATGCCGCGAGCTGTGCGTACTCGTCGGGCAGAACGCCCGCCAGTGCTGATGTCATGATCGACCTTCCTCGCCGCTCGTCGTCACACGTGCGAGCACGTGGTTCACCGTGACCTGATCGCCGCGAGCGACCAGGAGTTCCACCACACCGTCGGTCGGTGCGGTCAACGCATGTTCCATCTTCATCGCCTCGACGACGACCACCACCGACCCGGCGGTGACATGGTCACCGTCCGCGACCTCGACGGCGATCACCGTTCCGGGCATCGGACTGCGGACCGACTCGTCGAGCTCCGACTCGGCGCCGTCGACCAGATCCACCTCCGCCGCCGGCGTCATGTGCCAGACGCCGCGCGCACCGGCCAACCAGAGCGACCCGTGTTCGGTTGCCACGGAATACGACTCGCGCCGACCGCCCAGAGCGATCGTCAACCGGTCGCCGTCGACGTGCGCCGTGAGTGGTCTCTCGTCGCCGCCGTCGACCGCCACGGTCGCGTCGGTGGGAGTACCGACGATGGTCACCGTCCGCCGACGGCCCGCGTCCTCGACCACGATCGTCGTGGGTGCTCGTCGACCACCCAGTCGCCACCCGCCGCGGTCGGACCACGGATCGGCCGCACTGTCCGGCCAGTCCGCGCACCATCGGTACACCGCTGCGGCAGCGGCCACCTCGTCCGGCGCCGTCGGTGCCGCGTAGTCGGGCGCGACACGGTCGAGAAGTTCGGTATCGAGCTCTCCGGCAACGACATCGGGGTTCGACAGCAGGTAGGACAGGAAGTCGACGTTGGTGCCGAAGCCCATGATGGCCGTCTCGCCCAGGGCCCGCCGCAGAATGCGCAGTGCCTCCGCACGATCGCGCCCGTAGGAGATGACCTTGGACAACATGGGGTCGTAGTCGCTGCCGACGACGGTTCCCACCGACAGCGACGAGTCGACGCGCACTCCGTCGCCCACCGGTTCGTGGAGTCCGATCACGCGGCCGCCTGTAGGAAGGAATCCGTTGCCCGGATCCTCCGCGTACACGCGGGCCTCGATCGCATGCCCGGTCAGCGTGACGTCCTGCTGGCGTAGCGCCAGGTGCTCGCCCGCCGCCATCCTGATCTGCAGTTCGACGAGGTCGACCCCCGTGACCATCTCGGTGACAGGATGTTCCACCTGCAGGCGGGTGTTCATCTCCATGAAGAAGAAGTCGTCCGGGGCGTCCGCGGAGACGATGAACTCCACGGTCCCCGCACCCACGTAGTCGACGCTCCGTGCCGTCGCGCACGCGGCTGCGCCGATGCGGTCACGCGTGGCCTCGTCGAGAAGCGGAGACGGCGCCTCCTCGATCACTTTCTGGTGCCGCCGTTGCAGCGAGCACTCCCGCTCGCCGAGATGGATCACGGAGCCATGGGCGTCGGCCATCACCTGGACCTCGATGTGGCGCGGGCGCAGCACGAACCGTTCGAGGAACAGGGTGTCGTCACCGAACGAGGACGCCGCTTCCCGGCGCGCTCGGATCAGGGCGGGGCGCAGGTCCTCGTCGCGCTCGACGAGGTGCATTCCCTTGCCGCCACCGCCCGCGGACGGCTTGATCAACACGGGATAGCCGATGTTGCCGGCTGCGGCGACCAGGGCGTCGTCGGACAGTCCGGGCTCCGCGATACCGGGGACCACCGGCACGTCGAAGGCGGACACCGCCTTCTTCGCGGTGATCTTATCGCCCATCGTCTCGATCGCACGCGTGGGCGGCCCGATGAAGGTGATGCCGTTCTTCTCGCACGCAGCTGCGAACGCTGCATTCTCCGAAAGGAACCCGTATCCGGGATGGATGGCGTCGGCGCCCGACGCCAGTGCCGCCTCGATGACCTTGTCGATGTCGAGGTAGCTCTCCCTGGCGGGAGCCGGCCCCAGTCGTACCGCGGTGTCCGCAGCCCGCACGTGCAGAGCGTCGGCATCCGCGTCGCTGTACACCGCGACGGAGCGGATTCCCATGGTGCGCAACGTCCGGAAGACCCGGACGGCGATCTCGCCGCGATTGGCGACGAGGACGGTGTCGATCGTTGTCATGGCAGTGCTCACATCCTGAAGACGCCGTAGGACACCGGCTCGAGCGGTGCGTTGGCACACGCCGACAAGGCCAGCGAAAGAACGGTTCTGGTGTCGGCGGGGTCGATGATGCCGTCGTCCCACAGCCGAGCCGTCGAGTGGTACGGGTTTCCCTGCTCCTCGTATTGGCGACGGATGGGCTCCTTGAAGTTCTCCTGGTCCTCGTCCGACCACGGTTCGCCCGATGCGGACCGCTGATCGCTGCGCACAGTCGCGAGCACCGACGCCGCCTGCTCGCCACCCATGACCGAGATGCGGGCGTTCGGCCACATCCACAGGAACCGGGGCGAGTACGCGCGTCCGCACATCGAGTAGTTGCCCGCGCCGTAGGAGCCGCCGATCACGACAGTCAGCTTCGGCACCCTGGCACAGGCCACCGCGGTGACCATTTTCGCGCCGTGCTTGGCGATGCCCCCGGCCTCGTACTCGCGGCCGACCATGAAGCCGGTGATGTTCTGCAGGAACAGCAACGGCACCGACCGCTTGTCGCACAACTCGATGAAATGTGCTCCCTTGACGGCGGATTCGCCGAACAGCACACCGTTGTTGGCGACGATGCCGACCGGGTGTCCGTTGATGTGGGCGAACCCGGTCACCAGCGTGGTGCCGTACTCGGCCTTGAACTCCTGGAACTGCGCACCGTCCACGAGACGGGTGATCACCTCGTGCACGTCGTACGGCGTGCGGGGGTCGGTGGGAACGACGTCGTACAGCTCGGTCTGGTCGGCAGCCGGCCGGGGAGTGCGGACCTCCCACGGAGCCGGCGTGCGAGGACCGAGCGTGGCGACGATGGCGCGGACCCGGCGCAACGCGTCGCGGTCGTCCGTCGCGAGATGATCGGTGACACCGGAGATCTTGGAGTGCACGTCGCCGCCGCCGAGATCCTCGGCCGTGACCACCTCGCCCGTCGCGGCCTTCACCAGCGGCGGGCCGCCGAGGAAGATCGTGCCCTGGTTGCGGACGATGATCGCCTCGTCGCTCATCGCGGGCACGTAGGCGCCGCCGGCGGTGCAGGACCCCATGACCGCGGCGATCTGCGCGATTCCCTTGGCGCTCATCGTCGCCTGGTTGAAGAAGATGCGGCCGAAGTGTTCACGGTCGGGGAACACGTCGTCCTGCATCGGCAGGAACGCGCCGCCGGAGTCGACCAGATACACGCAGGGAAGGCGGTTCTGGAGGGCGATCTCCTGCGCACGGAGGTGCTTCTTCACCGTCATCGGGTAGTAGGTGCCGCCCTTGACCGTGGCGTCGTTGGCCACGATCATCACCTCGCGCCCGGACACCCTGCCGATCCCGGCGATGACCCCGGCACCCGGGCACGCGTCGTCGTACATGCCGTTGGCGGCCAGCGGGGCGATCTCGAGGAAGGGACTCCCGTCGTCGAGAAGCGTGTCGACGCGGTCACGCGGGAGCAGTTTGCCGCGAGCGACATGACGCTGCCGCGAGGCCTCACTACCCCCACGGGCGGCCGACGCCATCGCCGCGGCGAGCTGCTCGACCAGCGCGCGATGGTCCTCGCGCCTCTGTGCACGTTCGGATCGAACGCCGTTCGCCACCGTCATGTCGCCGCCTGTCCATCAGTTAACTCTCGTTAACCAGAACAGTAAACGATGATTAACCGAAAGTCCACGGCGGCATCAGTGGTGTTCGACGACCAACTTCCGGAACTTGCTTCCCTGGAAGACGATGGGATCGACGCCCGAATGCACCTCGAGAGCATTGATACGCAGCAGCACGATGGCGTGGTCGCCCGCCGGGATCTCCTGCTCGATCGTCGTGTCGAGCCACGCGGATGCACCGTCGATGAAGATGGCCCCCTCGGGCGTCGTCTCGATGGTCAGACCGGCGAACCGGTCACCCGTCTTCGCGGCCAGACTTCGGGCCGCGACGTCGTGCGCCTCACCGAGGACGCTGATCCCGATATGCGCCGCACCCGTGAACTTGGGCCACGTGGTCGACGTGTTCTGGATGCAGACCGCGACCAGCGGCGGGTCGAGAGACACGGACACGAAACTGCTGGCCGCCAGCCCGACCGGGACATCGTCGATCCGTGCGGCGATCGCGACGACCCCGCTGGGGAACGTGCCGTAGGCCTGACGCAGCGTCGCCTGGTCGAGATCGGAGGAGGTGGTCGGAGTCATGAACTCAACGGTAGGGCCGCGAACACCCCTCCGCTACCACCCGGCCGTCCGAACTGGGCAAGCTCACAGCGCCACGATTCGAATCACGCCGAGCGGAACGGCTCCCGCGCTACTCGCACCGGACGATGGGCACCGGGTCGTACTTCACCGTGCGCGTCTTCCGCGAGATCTCCGAACCCGTCGCAGCGTCCGAGATCACCCGGGTGTCACTCGTGGTGAACCCCGGGGCACCACTCGACGCGACACACTGCTCACCGCGCGGCAACCGGACCGTGTCCGGAGTCGTCGGCCGCGTGCGATCCCCCGTGATCGACTCGACGTCGACGGTCTTCGTTCCCCACAGTCGGACCGTGACCGACGACCCGTCGGCAAAGGACTCGATGACCACGCCGGTGTCCGCCGGGTTGCGGAAGACCAGGTCGATGGCCCCTTCGAAGACCGTCGCCTCCCGCGCCTCGGGATAGCGGCTGATGTAGTAGCTGTGCTCGGTGTGGTCGACGTCGTCCATGCCGCCGAAATACCCGGCGTTGTAGAGGGTCGTCGCGAACTGGCTGATGCCGCCGCCGACCGCGCGATCCGGCCGACCGTTGTCGATGATTCCCGACTCCACGAAGCCCTGTGCCGTTCCGCGCGGACCGGTGTACCCGTTCAGCGAGAAGCTGTCGCCCGGCTTCACGACGGCGCCGTTCACGAGTCGTGCGGTCAGGCCGATATTGACGCCGGATGCGTATTCGAATCCACCGGTCGTGTACTCGCTGATCACCTCTCGGATACCGAGCGCGTTCGCCGCGTCCGTGGTCAGCGCTGCAGGCAACGGTCCGTACTTCGCGGCGGTGGACCGTGCGTCACCCGATCCGGCGAGCAGGGCGGGCAGATCTGTCAGGGTCGACGGCCAGTCGATCGCCGTTCCCTCGACCGAGGGCACCACCGTGGGAGAGCCCGAGGAGAAGTCGAAGCGGGCATCCACCGGACGAACCTCGGTCTGCGCCACCTGCGGGGCAAGCAGTCGTGTCGCGGCCTCGACGTCGTAGGCCGGCTCGAGACCACCGTCGCCGTCGGGCGCGAACGTCAGCACCTCGCCGACGCGGTCGGGTGCCAGAGTCGCGACTGCACCGTTCGTGCCGGTCACCAGCACGGGCTCCGACACCGCCGGTTCGGCGATGTCCGTCAGCGCCGTGTCGATGGCGTCCGCGGCGACCGTCGCACGCTCCCCGGACTCGACGACGGGCAGATCGAGCGGGCCGCCCTCTGCCCATCGGTCGACGAGTACCGCGGAGGCACCGTCGGCATCGAGCGTCCTGCCCTGGACCGGCTCGATCCCCCGCGGCACTCCGCCGTCGATGACGATGTCGCCCTCGACGGTCACCCGGTCGAACTGCGGCGCGAGTCCGGACACCGCCGCGGTCAGCGCTGCCTCGTCGACCGTCGACACCACACCGATCTCTCGCGATCCGAAGAACGACGCGATCCTGGTGATGGGCGAGAGTGGCTGATCGCCCGCGCGCGCCACCGTGGCAGCCCAGTCGATCTCCAGTCCGGCATCGGACGGAACCACGGAGGCCGACGTGTCGTCGACACGCACCTCGACGGGTTGCGACGACCGATCACCGAGTACCGAGCGCAGAGTGGCCTCGCCGTCGGCGGCGCTGCGCCCACCGACGTCGATACCGGCAACGGTGACGCCGCGAGGAAGTTCCCCGATCGAGGTGATCTCGTCCGCGGCGTACAGAACGACGCCCACGGCCAGCACTCCCCCGGCGATCAGGGCTGCAAGGCGAACTCCGGACAGTCGGGACGGATCGGAATCGGGTCGGTGCGCGCCGCGCTCCGGTTCGTTCTCGGTCACCCGGCTCCTGTCATGTCGGCTCTTCTGGGGGCCCAGTCTCGTGTTCGAGCCTACCGAGCACGGAAACGGCTCCGCACTGCTGCCGGGTCGGGGGTCAGGCAGCAGTGCGGAGCCATCCTGAGTATCGCCGCCGCCCCGGAAGCGTTACACCCTCGCAGAAGTGCAGCTCACGCGTCCCAATCGACGCTCGCCGCCATATCCAGCAACCGCACCCGACGAATAGGGCTACTCTCACCGACCCACGCGATGAGCCCGTACACATGCGCCCGGAAGTCGGGCAGCTCGTCGCGATTCTGGGCGGCGGCGCCGGTCCGGGCAGCGTTGTGCAGCAACGCCCTGAGGTCGTCGTACCGATCACGTGGGACCGCGGCGGACCGATTGACCACCAGACCGGCCAGCGTCTGCCGGGTATGCGACCGGCGGACGTGTGTCTTGGCGGCGTTGACCTCGAAGCCTTCGTCGAGCGCAATGTGTTCGAGCGCCCACAGGAGTGTGCCCACATCGGTCGACGACGGCCCCGACAGCGCGAGATCGTCCGCATACCGCGTGTAGGTGAGGCCGCGAGCACGAGCGAGACCCGCAACTCGACGGTCGAGCCGCCGGGCCACCAGGTTGGCCAGCGCCGGCGACGTCGGGGCGCCCTGCGGGAGGTGCGGCGTCCGCATCACCGCGGCGCGGCGGGTGGTCAGCCTCGACGCCTCGTCCACCGGCATCGCGGTCGTGCAGATTCCGGCCAACAGGGCCGCCACCTTCGAGGGATACCCGCAGGCTTCGAAGACCGCCCGCACGCGCGGGGCGGTGACCGTCGCGAAGAAGTCGGCGAGGTCCACGCGGACCACTACGTCCTGCTGCTCGTGGGGTCGGGCGAACGTCACGGCGCTGCGACCGGTACGGAATCCGTGCGCGGCGGGGTGCGGGTCGACGTGGTCGACGATGCGATGCAACACGCGGCGCTGCATCTCGCGCATCCGCGGCTTCGGCACCTCGAGAATTCGAATATTCCCGAGATCCGACCGGCCTCCGGCCTTCCCGCCCGCCTTTTTCGGGACCTCGACCGCTCGGTAATGCCGCAGCGGCGGCGCAGCGCGTCGGAGCCATCCGCCGAGGTCGGCGAACCAGTCGAGTTCGGGGACGGTCACACCGAGTGACGTTGCGAGGTCCGCGGGCGTCGAGATCTCGGGGACACCGAAGCGGTAGGGGCGGATGCGCGGCGGCGGCGTGGGGATGAACGGCAACCCGGGATAGCCGACGCCTTCGAGCAGCTCGACCGCTGCCTCGACACTGTCGGGTGCATCGCGGACAGCGTCGGACAACCGGGTGATCAGAGTTTCGACGTCGAACCATCGGTCGAAGGGTCCGAGTACTTCGCCGAGCTCGGCACCGGTCCACGGCACGCCGACGAGCCGGGGCGCGATCCTGCCGATCAACCGCGAACGCCAGAGATTCCGCACGGCTAGGCGGCCCGGTGTGCGGCGGTGCGGGGCGACCGAAGACTGTCGTCGTCGTCGCGCGGAGGCACGCGGAGCGTGCTCGGGCGCGTCGGAAGCAGTGACCGGTTCTGTGAATGTTCCCGAGGGTTTCCCTCGAGTCGGGTCTCGCAGGACCCACTCTCGCCCCGCCACCGCTGCACGCCCCCACTGTGCCAGACCGAACGGTTCGTTGCAGCAGGTACAGAGAAGGACCCGGCCACCCCTCGCAGCCGGGTCCTCTCATAGGCGATACGGGCGGAGCTCAGGCCTCCACGATGGCCGTGATGCCCTGACCGCCGGCGGCGCAGATGGAGATGAGTCCGCGACCGGACCCCTTCTGCGCCAACATCTTCGCGAGCGTCGCGACGACACGTCCACCGGTTGCGGCGAACGGGTGACCCGCTGCGAGCGACGAGCCGTGCACGTTGAGCTTGCTGCGGTCGATCGACCCCAGCGCGCCGTCGAGACCCAGACGCTCCTTGCAGTACTCGTCGCTCTCGAACGCCTGCAGCGTCGCGAGAACGACCGAGGCGAACGCCTCGTGGATCTCGTAGTAGTCGAAGTCCTGCAGCGTCAGGCCGTTGCGGGCCAGCAGACGCGGGATGGCGTAGGTCGGCGCCATGAGCAGGCCGTCCTTGTAGGAACCGTTGCCGTGGACGTAGTCGACGGCGGCGAACTCGGAGTCGACGAGGTGCGCCAGCACGGGCAGGTTGTGCTGCTCGGCCCACTCGTCCGTCGACAGCAGCACCGACGATGCGCCGTCGGTCAGCGGCGTCGAGTTGCCGGCCGTCATCGTGGCGTCGCCGAGCGAGTTGCCGAAGACGGGCTTGAGCTTGGCCAACTTCTCGGCCGTGGAATCGGGGCGCAGGTTGTCGTCCCGCGTCAGACCCAGGTACGGGGTGACCAGGTCGTCGAAGAATCCGCTGTCGTACGCCTTGGCCATGTTCTGGTGGCTGGCGGCGGCCAGGGCGTCCTGGTCCTCGCGGCGGACGCCGAACTCCTTGGCGGTGACGGCGGCGTGATCGCCCATCGACATGCCGGTGCGCGGCTCGCCGTTCTTGGGGATCTCGATGCCCAGCATCGAGGGACGGACGTTGGCGAGCAGCTTGATGCGGTCACCGGTGGACTTGGCCCGGTTCAGCGACAGCAGGAACTCGCGCAGTTCGTTGTTGACGCTGATGGGCGCGTCGGAGGTGGTGTCCACGCCGCTGCCGATGCCGACGTCGATGCGGCCCGACGCGATGGCGTCGCCGACCGCGATGACGGTCTGCATGCTGGTGCCGCAGGCCTGCTGCAAGTCGAAGGCGGGGGTGTACGGGCTCAGCGCACTACCCAGCACGACCTCGCGGGTGAGGTTGAAGTCGCGGCTGTGCTTGAGCACGGCGCCGCCGGCCACGAGACCCAAACGCTCGCCCTGCAGGTTGAAGCGGCTGACCAGTCCGTCGATCGCGGCGGTCAACATGTCCTGGTTCGAGGCGTCGGCATACACCTTGTTCGAGCGCGCGAACGGTATTCTGTTTCCACCGAGGATCGCGACGGGGCGCTTTTCTTTGCTGGTCATCGAACGATTCTCCCTGTACGCAAGTGATACGGCCACAGTTGGGACCGCTTCGTCGTGGACTCTATTCTTACTCACGAGTAAGTTACTTGTCGATACCCGTCCTTCTCCACGACGGTTCCGTACAAACACGACACGAAGGTAGGAACATGGCAGCCACCAAGGGAGCCCCTGACCTCTACTCGCAGTTCCTCTCCTCTGCTCCGGGCGCGTTCCTGGCCAAGCAGGCAGGACTGCCGAAGCCGGAGACTCTGCGCCGCTACAAGGAGGGTGAGCCGCCGCTCGCCGGTCCAGTCCTGATCGGCGGCACCGGTCGCCTCGTCGAGCCGCTGCGAGTTCTGCTCTCCGACTACCCGTCGGCCAGCCCGCACGACGACAAGCTCGGCGCCCTGGTCTTCGACGCCACCGGCATCGAGAACATCGAGCAGCTCGAGCAGCTCTACCAGTTCTTCCAGCCCGCCGTCCGTCGCCTCGGAGCCTCGAGCCGCGTCGTCGTCCTGGGCACCACGCCCGAGGAGACCACCGACGTCGAGGCGCACATCGCGCAGCGTTCGCTCGAGGGCTTCACGCGCAGCGTCGGCAAGGAACTCCGTCGGGGCGGCACCGCCCAGCTCGTCTACGTCTCCGCGGACGCCGCGCCGGACCTGTCGGGTGTCGAGTCCACGCTGCGCTTCCTTCTGTCGGCCAAGTCGGCGTTCGTGTCCGGCCAGGTCATCGCCGTCGGCAAGGATTCGTCCGAGGCTCCCGCATCGTGGGACAAGCCGCTCGCCGGCAAGGTCGCACTGGTCACCGGTGCCGCCCGCGGCATCGGCGCCACCATCGCCGAGGTCCTCTCCCGCGACGGCGCCCATGTCATCTGCGCGGACATCCCCGCCGCCGGCGAAGCTCTCTCGCAGACCGCCAACAAGGTCGGCGGCACCTCGCTCGCCCTCGACGTCACCGCACCCGACGCCGCCGACGTGCTCGAGAAGCACGTCAAGGAGCGTCACAGCGGCGGCCTCGACATCGTCGTGCACAACGCCGGCATCACGCGCGACAAGCTGCTCGCCAACATGGACGACGGCCGGTGGAACTCCGTCATCGGCGTCAACCTCGCCGCTCCCCACCGCCTTACCACCGCCCTGGTGGCGTCGGGAACGCTGAACGAGGGTGGCCGCGTCGTCGACGTGTCCTCCATCGCGGGCATCGCCGGCAACCGTGGACAGACCAACTACGGCACGTCCAAGGCCGGCGTCATCGGCCTGGTCCACGCCGAGGCTCCGGAACTGGCGAAGAAGGACATCACCATCAACGCGGTGGCGCCCGGCTTCATCGAGACGGCCATGACGGCAGCCATCCCGTTCGCCACCCGTGAGGCCGGACGACGGATGAGCTCGCTGCTGCAGGGCGGCCAGACCGTCGACGTCGCGGAGACCATCGCGTACTTCGCGAGCCCCGCCTCCAACGCCGTCACCGGACAGATCGTCCGCGTGTGCGGTCAGTCGCTGATCGGAGCGTGACCGGCGTGGGCACCGTGATCGCTCTCGACTCTCCTCCGAAGATCCGCGACATCTACACCCGCGCGGCTCTGGACTCGTTGCCGATCATCGGCGGCGGGAAGCGCACACCGTCCGTTCCGGACACGACCTACACGCTGAAGGGGATCCGCGTCGATCGGGAGAACCTCGCGGCGTACGCGAAGGTCACCGGCCTGCGCCTGTCCGACGCACTGCCGATCACCTATCCGTTCACCCTGGTCTTCCCGACGGTGATGGCCTTGATGGTGTCCAAGGACTTCCCGTTCGCCGCCATGGGGTCCGTCCACGCCGAGAACGTCATCGAGAGCTTCCGGCCGATCGGCACGTCCGAACCGCTCGACATCGCGGTGCATGCGGAGAACTTCCGTGAGCATCGCAAGGGTCTGATGGTCGACGTCGTCAGTGACGTCTCCGTGGGTCGGGAAGTGGTGTGGCGCCAGACGTCGACGTTCCTGAGTCTGCAGAAGACGTCCCTGTCCGGTGGTCCGCGGGAGGCACCGCCTGCCGACGAGGTCCCGCCGCCCCCGACGTCCACGCTGCGCGTCGATCAGAAGACGGTCTCGCGGTACGCCGGCGTCAGCGGCGACCGGAACCCGATCCACATCTCGTCCCTCGGCGCGAAGGCGTTCGGTTTCCCGGGAACCATCGCGCACGGAATGTGGAGTGCTGCAGCAGCATTGAGTTCCGTGGACGGAAAGATCGCGGACAAGGTGACGTACTCGGTGCGCTTCGGCAAGCCGATCGTGCTGCCCGCCAAGATCAACGTCTACGCCGAGCGTGTCGGCACCGGCGAAGGTCCCGGCCAGTGGGATGTCGCCCTGAAGCACCCGAAGAAGGGCTACCCGTTCCTGACGGGCACCCTGCGCTGACGTACCGACGCAGTGACTTGCGGGCGGGGGCTCAGGCTCGAAGCCCCCGCCACGCGAGACTCTCGAGCAGGTCGACGGCTTGGTGCACGTCGATCTCTCCACCGGCCACCCTGTCGGCCACGGCTTCGCCGGCCCCGACCAGGGCGACGGCCATCAATCCGAAATTGTGTTCCGGTCGCGGATCCTTCGTACTCATCTCGAGCAACGACGCCGTCAGACTGATCAGACGGTCTCTGCTGCTCTGCACCTGACCGGCGAATGCCTGCTGACCGATGGCCTGGCGGTACAACACCATCCACGACGACCGATGCTCGTCGACGAAGGTGAGGAAACCGAGCAGGGCCTTGCGGAGTTGCTCGCGCGGCGTGAGCGTCGGATCGGCTGCGGGCGTCATCGCCTGGACGAACTCGAGTCCTTCGCGGTGGATGCACGCGGCGAACAGTTCGTCCTTGCTCCCGTAGTACAGGTAGAGCATCGGCTTGGAGATTTCGGCGCGAGCCGCGATGGAATCCATCGACGTGCTGTGGAAGCCGTTCTCGGAGAAAACCTCGATCGCAGCGTCGAGCATCTGCTGCTCGCGGACCGCACGCGGCAACCGCTTGGTTCCGCCCGCCATCCGTACCTCCCCGACTCTGCCCTCTGTTCGGGCCGAACGTCCCCTCTGCCCAGAAAGCTCGACTCTACGTCACGAGCAACCGAGCGCCCCCTTGGCAGCGAGCACAGTCCGCGCGGCCTCGTCGACGCGGCTGCTCGGCAGTTCACCGGACGCCACGGCGGCCTCGAGGTTGTCGAGAACGCTGGTGACGGCGTCGGTGGTGATCCACAGGGCGACATCGGCGCCGGCGACGAGCGCGGTCTTCACCGCATCCTCTATACCCAGCCGGGACGTGATCGCGGCCATTCCCGACAGGTCGTCGGTGAAGATGGGCCCGGTGAACGGCGCCGCTCCGTAGCCGGTTCCGTCGCGTAGCAACGACATCACGGCGGGACTGATACTGGCGGGGACACCGTCCGTCGTCAGACCCGGAACGTCGAGGTGGCCCACCATGACACCGACCCCCGACGCGGCGAGGTCGCGGAACGGCACCAGGTCGCGGGCCTGCAGTTCCTCCAGCGGAGGCGTCGTGACCGCGCCGGTGTGCGAATCACCCGAGCCCGCGCCGTGGCCGGGGAAGTGCTTGAGCACCGGGAGGACGCCCGCGTCCCGCAGTCCCCTGGCGGCAGCGCTCGCGTAGGCCACCACCGTCGCCGGGTCGTCCGAATACGAGCGGTCACCGATCACGGAGTCGTCCGGCTGACTGCTGACGTCCACGTCGGGCGCGAAGTCGACGGTGATGCCGAGGTCGCGCAGTCCGCGTCCCCGCTCGAGCCACATCTCGTAGGTCTGGTCGGGTGTCATCGTGGCGGCCGTCTCGCGTGCCGACGGGATGTCGCCGAGCAGGTCCTTCGCGCGGGACACCCGCCCGCCCTCCTCGTCGATGGTGACCATGACGGGCACACTCGACGCCTGCTGCATCTGCGCGACTCCGCCGCCGGTCAGCATCTGCTTGTCCGTCCAGCTGCCCACGAACACGCCGCCGACCTGCTCCGACTGCACCACGGACACCGCATCGTCGGTGCCGGTCACGCCGACGGTCAGCAGCTGAGCCAGTCGTTGACGCATCGTGAGGGCGTCGATCGCCGACGCGCACGCGTCCGGTGCGGGGACCGCGGGCGCCGGCAGCGGCGACGACGATGCGGCAGCCGACGGGGTCGGAGCGTCGGTCGTCGTCGGTGCCGGGGCGGCCGTGTCACCGGCTCCGCACGCCGTCGTGGCCATCGCGCAGGCCGCGAACAAGGACAACATTCGGCGTCGGGACATGACCGAAACGTTATCGCGGAGCCACGCGCGTCGACGACCCGCGACGGTAGAATCCGTGACCACCGCCGATCATCGGGAGGCCTCTCATGTCGTGTGACGTCATGCTCATCGCGTACGACGGTTCGGACAATGCACGGCGGGCGGTGGACTACGCCGGCAGATTCCTGCAGGCGAAACGGGCCATCGTCCTGACTGCATGGGAACCCATGGTCCGCCAGGCAGCGCGCATGTCGGGCCTGTCCGGGGTGATGGCGCCTGAGTGGCTCCCGGACGAGCAGACCGAGGACATCGCGCTCGCCGACGCGAGGGTCACCAACACCGAGGGTCTCGAACTGGCCAAGCGCGCCGGCATCAACGCGGACGGGCGCTGCGAGGAATCCCATTCGGCGATCTGGACAACCATCGTCGAGACGGCCGACGAGGTGAACGCCGACATCATCGTCACGGGAACCCGCGGTCGGACCGGTCTGCGGTCGTTGTTGCAGTCCTCGTGTGCGGACCTGGTGCTCAAGCACAGTCATCGCCCGGTCCTCATAGTGCCGCCGGGTCGGTCGGGGTGACCTGCGGGCAGGCCGGAGGCCGGTCGGGATGATAAGTTCGCCGGTGTGAAGACCGCAGCGATCAGTGCAGTTGTAGGGGCCGTTCTGGGCGTTGCCGTCGTATTCGGTGCGACGGCTGCTGCCTCGTCGAACACCCGCCCGGATGTCGATCGTTCCGGTACCGCCGATTCCTCCCTTCTGAACCAGGTCGAGTACGGCAGCCGCTGACGTCGTCGGCTCCCGCCACCGCGCCCGTCGGGCCTCGGTGGCGTTTCTTCTCTGCGCTGGGTGCGCTGGTTCTGGCGTTCGTCCAGGCTCCGGGCCTGACGGTCGCGGACACCAAGTACGACCTGACGCAGAACCCGCTCGGTTTTCTTTCTCGCGCGTCTCATCTCTGGACGTCCGACGCCACGTTCGGGCAGGTTCAGAATCAGGCGTACGGATACTTCTTTCCTCACGGTTCGTTCTTCGCGCTCGGTGACATCCTCGGATTGCCCGGCTGGGTGACCCAACGCCTGTGGTGGGCGGTCCTGCTGTTCGCCGGGTTCTGGGGCATCATCCGCTTGTGCGAGGCACTCGGGGTGGGCAGTCGCGGATCGCGAGTGGTCGCGGCGCTGGCGTTCGCGCTGGCCCCTCGGGTGATCACCACGCTGGGGTCCATCAGTTCGGAGTCGTTGCCGATGATGCTGGCGCCGTGGGTGCTGATCCCCCTGGTGCGTGTCTTCTCGGGCAAGCCGGTGTCGATACCGCGCGCGGCGGCATCGTCGGCCGTGGCGGTCGCCCTGATGGGGGCGGTGAACGCGGTCGCGACCGCTGCGGCAACCCTGGTCGCCGTGGTGTGGTGGCTGGCGCATCGCCCCGATGCCCGCTGGAGACGTTTCACGCTGTGGTGGATCCCGGCGCTGGCCGCCGCGACGTCGTGGTGGGTGGTGTCGCTGTTCATCCTCGGCGGCGTGAGTCCGCCGTTCCTCGACTACATCGAGTCCTCGGGGACGACGACGCAGTGGGCCTCGCTCACGGAAGTTCTTCGCGGGACCAGCAGTTGGACGCCGTTCGTCTCCCCCGAGCGCATCGCGGGAGCGGTGGTGGTCACGCAACCGGCGGCCGTCATCGCGTCCTGCGTCGTCGCCGCGGCGGGGCTCGCAGGTCTGGCGATGCGGTCGATGCCGGCGCGCGGACGCCTCGTGCTCGTCCTGATGGTGGGCATTGTCGGCATGACCGCGGGCTACGTGGGCGGCCTCGCCTCTCCCGTGTCGGAACCGGTCCGCCTGTTCCTCGACACCGCGGGCGCGCCGCTGCGCAACATCCACAAGCTCGAACCGGTGATCCGTCTTCCGCTGGTCCTGGGGCTGGCGCACCTGCTCACCCACGCGCCGCTACCCGGCACCGTGTCGTCGCCGCGGTGGCGCCGCGCGGCGTCGCACCCGGAGCGCGAACCGTTGATGGCGTTCGCAGCTCTGATCCTGGTGGCACTCACCGTGGCGACGTCGTTGGCATGGACCGGTCGTCTCGCACCTCGCGGAGCGTACGAGAAGGTCCCGGGGGAGTGGTCGGAGGCCGCACAGTGGTTGTCCGACAACGCCGGCGAGGCTCCGGCGCAGAGCCGAGCTCTCGTGGTGCCCGGTGCACCGTTGGCGGCCCAGCTCTGGGGACTCACGCGTGACGAACCGCTGCAGGCGCTGGCATCGTCTCCCTGGGCGGTCCGCGACGCCGTCCCGCTGGTGCCGCCCGGAGCGATTCGAGCCCTCGACTCGGTGCAGCGCCTGCTGGCCGACGGGCGACCGTCCGACGGCATGGCCGACACGTTGGCCGGGATGAACATCCGATACCTGGTGCTGCGCAACGATCTCGACCCGGAGACGTCGCGGTCCACCCGCACGTCACTGGCTCACCAGAGCATCGAGAACTCGCCCGGCCTCACCCGCGTCGCCACGTTCGGCGACGACATCGGACCGGGCCGTGTCGACGGGATCGTCGCGGACTCGGATCTGCGTCCGACCTACCCGGCGATCGAGATCTTCGCCGCCGACCCCGACTACGACGCAGTCGTCGGTCCGTACACGGTCGCCGCATCCGACGTCCCGCGTGTGCAGGGAGGCCCGGAAGTGTTGGCCCGTCTGGACGACCACCGCGAACGCGGCGGTTTGAATCCGGTACCGGCCGGACCCGTTCTCCTCGACGGTGACGCGCGAGCCGCCGGGCTTCCCGCCGACCGCGTGCTGGTCACCGACACCCCGATGAACAGGGAAGTCGACTTCGGATCGGTCGACGATCACAGCAGCGCCCTCAGAACGCCCGACGATCCTCGGCGAACATTGAACCTCGTTCCCGACTACCCCGTCGACGCGGCCCCGCTCGTGCAGGGCTCCTGGACGGGGGCACGGGTCACGGTGTCGTCCTCCGCATCCGATGCGGTCCAGTTCGGTGGTGCGGCGCCGGGAAACGGGCCGGCGGCGGCCGTGGACGGAGACACCACGACGAGCTGGGTGAGCAGCGGCCTCGAAAGCTCTGTCGGACAGTGGATCCAATTGGACCTGGACGAGACGATCTCCTCGGGAGTGGTCGAGTTCCGCACCAGCCCCGGAGCCCTGGGATCTCCGGTGAAGTGGGTCGAGGTCGAGACGGACAACGGCACCGCTGCCGCTCGTATCGGCGAGCCCGGCGACGTGGTGACCGTGGCGCTTCCCGCAGGCACGACGTCACGCGTGCGCATCACGGCGACCCAGACCGAGAACGGTTCCACCGGAGCCCAATTCGCGATCAGCGATCTTCGACTGACCGATTTCTCCGATAGCGACGCTCCGACGCCCGTGACGATCCTTCGCGGCACCGCGATGCCGGACCCGGCGCCCGGGGTGAGCGTCACGGGATGGGACCTGGGGCAGGAACTGTCGGGGAGAACCGGCTGTGTGGACACTCCGGACAGGGTGCGCTGCGCGGGTGGTATCGCGGTGGAACCGGAGGAGCTGGACAGCTTCGAGAGGACTCTGTCGGTTCCGACCGGTACCGCGGTCACCCCGGAACTGTGGCTGCGGTCCCGGCAGTCACCTGCGTTGGCCGACCTGCTGGACGACGGGACGGGTCCGCGCGCTCGCGGCGCCGCAGAGGTCTCGGACGTCCGAGGCTCGGCGTTCGCGCTGACCGACGGGGACGAACGAACGTCGTGGACAGCCGCCCAGGACTC
This sequence comes from Rhodococcus sp. Leaf247, assembly GCF_001426185.1. Taxonomy (GTDB): domain Bacteria; phylum Actinomycetota; class Actinomycetes; order Mycobacteriales; family Mycobacteriaceae; genus Rhodococcoides. The sequence goes on from NZ_LMRP01000002.1 coordinate 863,821, forward strand.
CGTCGACGGACGCGCCGGGACCTACCCCACCGTGACGGTGACGCTGCCTCGGCCGACGCTGGTCGACGGTCTCGAACTGGCGCAGTCTCTGGGAACGCTGCCTGCCCACCCCACTCGCGTCGCGGTGAATCTGGGAACGGGTCCGCAGGTCCGTGACATCGACGACTCGGGACGGACGACGATCGATCTCGAGCCCGCCGTGACCGACTCGATCGTGCTGTCGATCGTCGACTGGGACGACGTGATCGACCGCACCGCACTGGGATTCGACCAGATCCGCCCTCCCGGTCTCGCCGATCTGACAGTGCTCCCCCGAACGACTGCGGCGCCGTTCGACCCCGATCGCGTCATCGAGCTGTCCTGCGCGCAGGGCCCCACGATGACCGTGGCGGGCCAGTTGGTGCAGACCGCGGTCTCGACCACCGCGGGAGCGCTCGCGAGCAGCGCACCGATCCGGGCGCAGGTGTGCGCGGGCGATGTTCCGGTGTCCGCGAACGTCTCCAATCCTGTTCCGCTGCCGGCCGGGTCGCACTCGGTGTCGGTCGACCCCGGTGACGCGTTCGTCGTGGACAGCATCGCCCTGCGTGTCGCACCGCTCGCTGCTGCACCCGGGCCCACACCGAAGCCTGTTGCCGTGTCGTCCGGTGAGTGGACTGCCGACACCCGACGCGTCGTCGTGGCCGGATCGGACGAGGACCGCATCCTCGTGGTTCCCGAGAGCACGAACATCGGGTGGGTGGCGACGCGGCCCGACGGCTCGACGCTGACGCCGGTCGTCGTCAGCGGGTGGCAGCAGGGGTGGGTTCTCCCGGCCGGACTCTCCGGTGAGGTGACGCTGTCGTATCCGGCCGACACCTGGTATCGCCTCGGAATCGTCTGTGGCCTTCTGCTTCTCGTCGGACTGGGGCTCTTCGCGCTACGGCGACGCGAGCCGGATCCGGCGACGGAGCCGACGCCGACCCGGGGCAGTCCCTGGCTCGCCGGCGCAGCGCTGCTCGCTGCCGTGTGGGTGATCGGGGGGATCGCCGCTCTCGGCTGGGTCGTGCTGCTCGCCGCCGCCGTCACGGCCGTCGGTCACCGGTGGGGAGAGCGCGTTCGGGGTCGCGTGCTGGTGGCGGTCGCAGGGCTGGGCCTGTCCGTCGCCGGCGCCGCGCTGTCCACCGGGCCGTGGAGATCGGCGAGCGGGTACGTCGGGCACTCGGCGGGAATTCAGCTCGCGGCGCTGCTCGGGGTGGCCGCCGCCGCGCTCGCTGCAATACCTCCGTTGCGACGACGCTCCTCCCGGCGACGGAGCGCGACGCGGACAGGTTCCTCGACCAGCGCGTAACTGGCCGCCGCGACCGGCAGGGTCAGCGCCAGAGTCACGCCCGCGAGGACGAGGAACTGACCGTCGAACGGCGCGATGCCGAGAACCGGGAAGACCACCGCGAGTACGGCGAGGTGCCAGATGAAGATGCCGTACGACCACCGCCCGATGGTCAGCGCGAAGGGTCCGGCAAGCCACCGCGTGCGCACGCCGACACCGAGTACGAGCGGAGCGATCAGGCAGAAAGCCACGACGGCTCCCAGCAGGACCTTCACCGCGAACTGCCACGCAGCCGGCGTCGTCAGTCCCTGCTCCCCGGCGAGCGGCGTCGAGGACACGGCGAAGGCCACCGCGGCAACGCCCGTCAGAAGCCATCGTCTGCTCGCGATGCGGACCAGCACGGAATCACCGGCCGTGTTCGCGGCCGCCTCGGCGACGATCATCCCGGCGCCGAACCACGCCAGGTAGCCGGGCATCCAGTTCTCGATGTTGACCCCGGCCTCCGTGGCGATGGGCAGGAAGGTCCAACCGAGCGAGATCACCGACACCGCCAGGATCACCGGGATGCGGAACCGGGCACGGGCACCGGCGAGAGATGCCATCGCGAGGCCGATCAGCGGAAGCAGCAGATAGAACGCCACCTCCACCGACAGCGACCACATCTGGGTCATTCCCTCGGTCAACGTCAAGGGCACGAACACCTGCACCAGCGTCAGGTTGGCCAGCCAGAGCCGGACGCCCCCACCGGCGCCGGGCAGCAACGTCAGCACGACGGCCACCACCAGCCAGTACGCGGGCAGGATACGAGCAGCCCTGTGCAGAAGATAGGTCCTGGTCGACGGCCGGGACCGCAGTCCCCGCGCGGCCGCCGCGTGCGGTCGCCACAGCAGGAAACCCGACAGTGCGAAGAACACCGCCACCGCCAGATCCAGTCGACCCAGCGCGGCGCCGATCACCGGAACGGACGTGGTCCCGGTCTGGAATGCGACGTGGGTCAGCAGAACACCCACCGCCGCGAGACCGCGCATTCCCTCGAGCGCCGGCACGAATCCGCTGGCCTGCCCGCTCGGACGGTCGTTCTGCACTGTGGTCATCGTGAGTCGAGTCTGCCGCATCACGTCCGAACGACGAACCCCCCGATGCGTTAGTGTTCGACCCATCATCGGCAGCACGCATCACATCGCGGTGCACAGCTCACAGGGGGACCCTCTATCATGGCGAACAGATCATCACCGTCGCGTGTGATCCCGTCGATCCTCATCGGCCTCGGTGTCTTCTTCCTCGTCGTCGCCATCCTGATCCCGCTGTACACGGTCGGCCGTCTCGAGAAGACACCGCTGGATCTCGAGATCACCACCGTCTCCTCCGGCACCGGATCGGTCCTCGATTCCCGGTCGCTGGCAGCCGGGTCGGCGAAGGTCGATCAGAACGTTCCTCTGGTCTCCCAGCGCTTCGTCACCACCGAGGAGCCCTCGGGTGCGGACGCCGTCACCGTCCAGGCCGGTTCGACTCTGCGTCGCACCGACCGACAGGGTGACACCGGCCTGCTGACCGCGACGGTCGACCGCGTGACCCTCGACCGTGTGACGTCGATGCCCGTCGAGCCGGTCGGGTCCATCCAGAGCCAGAGCGACAAGCCCGCTGAGGAAGTGGCGCACGACGGACTGCAGTACAAGTTCCCGTTCGACGCCCAGAAGCAGACGTACCCCTTCTTCGACATCGTCGCCCGCCAGAGCTACGACATGACCTTCGTCGAGGAGACGCAGATCGAGGGCGTCACCGTCTACCACTACACGCAGAAAATCCCGGCGGTCGATCTCTCCGCCGTCGTGAACTCGCCGGCCAACAAGGTCGCCCTGCCCGCCAGCACCTGGGGCGTCGAGGGCGGGGCCACCCCGATCACGATGACCCGGTTCTACGAGAACACTCGCGACATCTACGTCGAGCCGGTCACCGGAGTCGTCGTCAAGGGCCAGGAGGACGTGCACCAGTACTACGCACGTCGCGCCGGCACTCCCGAGGTCGACGTCATCAAGGGCGTCATCGGCTTCGACGACAACACCGTGACCTACCAGCTGGGCCGTGCACGTGACGGCATGGACGAGATCGCCCTCATCGGACGCACAGTCCCCATCGTCGCCGGTGTGCTCGGCATCGTCCTGCTGGCTGCGGGAATCTTGCTGCTCCTCCGCAGTGGCCGCTCCGGCCAGGGCACTCGCGCGACGAACGCCGGGCCCGGACCCCGCCCCGACGGACCCGGGACGCCGTCCGACACCGGTCGCGGTGCAGCACCGGATCACGACTGGACCTCGGACCGCACCGAGGAGATCCCGCGGACGGACCTCCGCAAGCACTGAGCACTGAAGGTCAGGGGTGCAGGAGCGTGACTCCTGCCGACGCGCCGAGGGCGTCCAGCGCGAGCTGGGCGCCCTCGAGCCGTTCGTGGCGGGCGATCATCGACTCGACCGCCACGTGAGGCAACTCGCGCAGCAGTTCCGGATACTCCCGCGCCGACAGCCCGTGACTGCCCAGCACGTCGATCTCCTTGGCGATCACGGCATCCATCGATACGTGCGCCCCACCGGGCAGCAGGCCGATCTGGACGTGGCGGCCGCGGCGTCGTAACGCGACGATGGCGGCATCGGCCAGTCCGGCGTTCCCCGAGCATTCGAGCGAGACGTGCATGTCCTCCACCACGCGATCGGACGTCGACACGGCGCCGAGCCGATGTGCCAGCTCACGGGCGTCGGCAGACGAGTCGACGGCCGTGACGACCGCCCCGACGGCGGACGCGATGATCACCGCGGACAGGCCGAGGCCGCCGCAGCCGTACACGGCCACCCGTTCGCCGGGCAGCACCTTCGCCCGCCGGTGCACAGCTCTCCATGCCGTGGCGTACCGACAGCCCAGCGTCGCCGCGACGTCGAACGACACGGCGTCGGGAAGCGCGACGAGGTTGGTCTCGGCGTACCGCACCGCCACGAACTCCGCGTACGACCCGTCATGGGTGAACCCGGGTTGCTGTTGGTTCGGGCAGACCTGATGGTCACCGGCAGCGCACGTGTCGCAGGTTCCGCATGCGCACACGAACGGCGTCGTCACGCGGCGCCCGATCCACCGGCGGTCGACGTCGGCACCCACCGAGACCACGGTCCCGGCGAACTCGTGACCGGGAACGAACGGTAGGGAGACGTCGCTGTCGTGGCCCTGCCAGGCGTGCCAGTCACTACGGCACACTCCGGTGGCCGCCACCTGGACGACAGCACCGTCGGGCGCGGCGTCCGGACGCTCCACCTCACGGACGACGCCGGGCCGACCGAACTCCTCGATGACCAGTGCGCGCATGCACGCGAGCGTAGATCAGCCGCGCTGGGCGACCGTGTTCGTCACCGAGCCGATGCGTTCGATCTCGAGGCGCACGACGTCTCCGGGCTGGATCCACCGATCGAGTTCCATCCCGCACCCCGACGGAAGGGTTCCCGAGGTGAGCAGTTCACCGGGGCCGATGTCCTCGGCTCGGCTGGCGTAGGCCAGCCCGTCCGCGACGGACCAGCGGCCGCCCTCGGTGGACGTCTGCGTCCAGACCTCGCCGTTCACCGTGACGCTGCCGCGAAGGTTGCCCAGGTGCGGCAGGACCTCGTCGGCGGTGACCACCTCGGCGCTCATCGAGCTGCCGAACGTCTTGGTCTTCACCACGGGTCCGAAGGGACCGTTCCGCTGCTCGTCCCACTGCACGTCGCGAGCGCTGAAGTCGTTGAAGACCACGAAGCCGCCGATCGCGGCCTCGGCCTCGGCGGGCGACGCGTCTCTGACCGGTCGGACGACGAGGGCGCCGTACTCGAGCTCGAAGTCCAGCAGTTCGGTGTACCCGGGCCAGAGCATCGGCGCTCGGTCGCCCACGACGGACAGATGGTTGCCCGTGTAGTAGATCGGGTGCTCGAAGACGGCGGACCCCGGCCGAAGCGGAGGGAAAGGCTTGCGCATGATCGCCTGGTACGTCTTGGCGAGAGGAAGCACGGCGGGCAGGTTGCGCCGCACCATGCTCTCGGCCGCCTGATGCCAGTGCGTGTCCCACCCTGCGAAGCACCGCAGCGACCGTGGCTCGAACGGCAGTGGGGAGAACGTCGTGGCTGTCGCCGTTCCGGCCGTCACCGCGCGATCGACGAGTTCCCGTGCGGTGTCCCGAGCACGCTCGCCGAGACCGAGGAACTCGACGACCGACACCGGAAGACTTTCTCCTCCGGCGGCTTTCAGGTCGATCCAGCTACCCGTCGGCTCGTGCAGTACATCGATACCCGTCGCGCCCCTACGCAGCCTCACGGACCCACCCCTCGACTCGTCCCCGAACGATCCACCTCCGTCGATCGTGTCACACGCGTACGTGACCGAGTGCTGGTGAAAACCACAACAGTTGCGGCCGCGGCACATGCCGTCGCCACGACGATCAACTCGACGACGCCGTCCACGACGGACAGGACGAGGACGGCCTCGACGACGAGCACGGCCCACGCGATCAGTGCCGATCGGGTGTCACCACGGGCGACCGACGCGACGAGACCGCACTGGACGATCGCGAGCAGTGCGCCTTGCGCGGCGAACAGCCACAGCAGGTGCCGCACGGGGGCGTACTGCTCACCCATCACCAGCGGCACCACCGGGCCCACCACCGCCGCACCGAGAACCACGACGGATCCGACGCCCAGCAGCACCAGGACAGCCGTCCGGACGGCGTCGGCGGACTGTCTCGGATCGGCCATCCGTGGGTAGAGGACCACTCCGACTGACTGTGGCAGCCAGAACGCCGCTTTCGCCGCGACCGCTCCGAGGGCATAGATGCCGGCCGATTCGGGATCCAGGACGCGTCGCGCCAACAGGAGATCGACGGACGACAGTGCGACGATCACCAGCTGTACCTGGGACGCGGCGAGGACATCGCGCCACCGGGTCGCGCTCCCGCCCCCATCCCTGTGCGTGGCGCGCCGAGTCACCACGATGCGGACGAGAAGAGCCGTCACCGCGGTTCCGACGGCCCCGGCCAGGAGCGCCGGCCCCGCCGATCCGCCGAGCAGCAGCGTCGTGACGGCAGGAACGACCTTGGCCAGCCCGCTCACGGCGAGAACGACACCGAGGGCTCCGAACAGCGAATCACCCTGCAGCACACCCTGTTCCGTCGCGAGGAGTACCAGGAAGGGTGCCGTGCACAGCGCTGCGGCCGTCGTGGCGACACTCGTGTCGAGCAACGCCGCCACGAAGGGTGTCGCGACGAGAGCGAGCAGTCCGACCACCGCGGCCTGGATCATCCCCAGTCGCCGTACATCCGCGAGCGCCGCGCCCCGGACCCTGTTGCGGGCGACCACGGTCTGCACGGCCAACGCCGGCACTGCCAGCACCAACTGTGCGGCGAGCAACGAGGCGAACTCGCCGTACCCTTCCGGACCCAGCAGCCTGCCGGCGGGAACATGCAGGAAGTACGACGCGATGTTCGCCAGCATCGATCCGGCCGTCACGATGCTCACCCCGGCCACGACGGTGGACGAGCGCGCGGGGATCATGCCCACATGATGACAGGGCCGAGCGTGCGGGCAGGGGCGTGGTCGGCCGGGTGGTCCACCATTTTGGCCGCCGCGGCGCTCGGACCGCTTCTCGGCGCGCTGCTCCCCGGCGGCGGATACCTCCTGCTGCGCGACGCCGTGTCGACACCTCGCTCGCACCTCACCGAGTCCGCCCTCGGACTGTCCGACGCGGCAGCGCGCGCGGTCCCGCAGGACGCCGCGGTCGCCGCGGCGACCACCGTGATCGACGGCGGCACCCTCGTGGTGGGTGTGCTGTTCCTCGCGCTGGTCGCGGCCGGCCTGGGTGCGGCGAGGATGACGTCGCGCCTGCTGGATACCGATGCGACGGGACCCTCCCTCGTGGCCGCGACGGTGGCGGTGTGGAACCCGTACGTCGCCGAGCGCCTGCTGCAGGGTCACTGGAGTCTGCTCGTCGGGTACGCCGCGTTGCCGTGGACCGTGTGTGCAGCGCGTCGTCTGCGTGAGCGGGGCGATCTGCGGGCAGCGGCGCCGCTCGTACTGTGTCTCGGCATCGCCGGGCTCACCCCCACGGGTGTGCTGATGTGCGCAGCTCTGGCCCTCGTCACGCTGAGCGCTCCCGGCGGCGTGCGCCGCGGGTGGCGAGTGGCCGTCCTCGTCGTGTCGACCGTCGTCGTGTCGGCGCCGTGGCTGGTCGCCACCGCGCTCTCCGGGGCCGGGGCCGGTTCGGACCCGTCGGGAGTCGCCGCGTTCGCCGCGCGCGCGGAGCCCGGCCTGGCCACGATCGGATCCCTCGCGGGTCTCGGCGGGATCTGGAACGCCGACGCGGTCCCCGCGTCCCGGACCACCCTGTACGCCGTCGTCGGCACCGCCGTGCTGCTCGGTCTGGCCGCCGCCGGACTCCCCCGACTACGCCGGACCGCATCGCCCGTGGCCGCGGCGCTCCTGCTCACCGGCGCGGTGTCCGTCGTGCTGATCGCCCTCGCCGCCACTCCGATCGGGCTCGATCTCGGCCGATGGGCCGCGGAGTCGGTACCCGGTGCCGGGTTGTTCCGCGACTCCCAGAAATGGGTCGCCCTGTGGATGCCCGCACTCGCACTCTGCGCGGGCGCGGCGGTCGACGGCCGACGTCTGCGCGGCGCCATCGTCGCGGTCGCGGCACTCGTGATCGTCCTCCCCGACCTGGCGTGGGGAGTGCACGGCGCGATGCGCCCGGTCCGGTATCCGACGGGATGGGCCGAGGTGACCGACCGGGTGGGCACGTCCGACGCGTCGGTCGCCGTCCTGCCGGGCGGCACGTTCCGCCGGTTCGACTGGTCCGGGGAAGCGCCTGTACTCGACCCGGCTCCGCGATGGTTGCGCGCCGACGTGCTGCAGACCGGCGATCTGCCGGTGGGGGCTGTCACGGTGCAGGGAGAGAGCACGGTAGCGCGGCGGGTCGAATCGCTGCTGCTGCGCGGTGCCCCCGCGTCGGACCTGGCGGATCTCGGCGTCGGGTGGATCCTCGTCGAGACGTCGCCCGGCGAACTCGGCGACTCCGCGCGCACTCTCACCGGACTCGACCGTGTCTACGCCGATGAGGATCTGGCGCTCTACGCCGTTCCCCACCCCGCGTCCCGGGTGGCGAGTGCGGTGTGGCCGGTCGGAGCAGCGCACGTTCTGTGGGCTCTGGCGATCCTCGCCGCCGGCGCCGTGTCCGTCAGGGAAGTTCGCCGCGACCGGATTCGGTGAGAAGGCCGGTGACCGGACGCCCGCGCGCGTGATCGGTCAACACCGACTCGACGGCCCGCGAACACTGCGCCCACGAGAATTCCCGCGTGCGCAGCCGTGCCTTCTCCCCGAGCTGTCGTCGCAGATCGCCGTCCTCGAGCAGGGTGCTCACGGCGTCCGTCAGATCGGCGACATCGGTGTCCTGACCGACCCACTCGTCGCCCACCAGCACCCCGGTGACCCCGTCGACGACGGAGTCGGTCAGACCGCGCGAGTGTCGGTAGCCGACCGTCGGCACGCCGTGTTGAGCGGCTTCGACGACGGCCAGTCCCCACCCCTCCTTGCGGGACGGCAGAACGTGGACCCAGCTGCGCGCCAGAATCCGGTGCTTCCGTGTCTCGGACACGTGCCCGTGGAAAGTGACGGCGTCGCCGACACCTCGTGATGCGGCGTGGGCTCGCAGGTTCTCGTCCCACCACCCACCGCCGATCACGTCGAGTCGCAGTTCGGGGAACGATCGGCGCAGCGTCGCCACCACGTCGATGGCGTCCTCGATCTGCTTGTGCGGAACCAGCCGGGACAGGACGGCGAGCGTGGGGACGTCCGCACGTGTCGCCACGTCGCCCGGCACGACGTCCGCCGGGATCTCGTCGACGCCGTTCCGGACGACGGCGACCCTGTCGCGGTCGACGCCCAGGGCGATGAGTTCGTCGGCGGACGGGAGCGACACGGTCAGGTACTGCGACCGACGGTGGACGCGCGGGGAGAGTCGGGACTCGATCCACCATCCGACCTTCGCCATGACGGGACCTGCCACCGGCCACTGCTCGCGGTGGCAGTGATGCACCAGGACGGTGACCGGGGCCGAGGTGACGAGTCGGGCGAAGAACGGGATGCCGTTCTGCGTGTCGATCACCGCGTCGGGGCGTAGACCGGCCAGCGGTCCGATCCCGAGGCGACCCAGTGCCAATGAGGCGAGAGCCCGGGGGTAGACGGTGTACCGGCCGCCGGCGCGGCTGATCCTGATGCCGTGCACGGTCTCGGACGACGGAGCACCGGGGTACGACGCGGTGCGCAGGGTCACGGTGATACCGCGCTCGGCCAGCCCGGCACCGACGTGTTCGAGATAGCTCTCGCTGCCCCCACCTTGTGGATGGCCACTGTCACGCCAGCAGAGAAGTAGAACCTCTCGCAACTCTGATACCACCCGTCACCCCCGCGACACTGATTCATTCGAACGACCGACACCGAATGGTCCACGGGCCCGGAAAAAACCACTAAGTTCTGTTTTATCTCCAACCAATCCGGTTAACAGTGAGGTTTTGTCGTGACTTCTGGGCTGATCGACGGAAATACCCTCGACGGGGTATCTTCCACGACCCTGTACACCCTTCATAACCGGGCCGCGTTCGCGTCCGGTGCGAAGTCCGTCATCGACGACCCCATGGCAGTGAACATCCACCGGTCGATCGAATACGACTGGTCGAAGTTCGGCAAGCCGGCCGCTGCCGCTGCGCTCCGCGCGCGCACGTTCGACTCCGCCGTGCAGGCCTACCTCGCCTCGCGCCCGCATGCGTCCGTGGTGGCGCTGGGAGAGGGACTGCAGACCGCCTACTGGCGCCTCGGCCGCCCGGACAACGACTGGTACTCCGTCGACCTCGAACCCGTCATGAACCTGCGTGCCCGCGTTCTGCCTCACGAGGATAGGATCGTTCCGGTCGCGAAGTCCGCCTTCGACCTGAGCTGGGCCGACGGCATCGATCCCGAACCCGGCGTCTTCGTCTCCGCGGAGGGGCTGTTGATGTACTTCGACGAGCGCATGGCCATCGACCTCATCACGCAGTGCGCCGCACGTTTCCCCGGTGGGGGCATGATCTTCGACTCCATTCCCGAGTGGTTGTCCCAGCGGACCGTCGCCGGAGTCCACCTGACCGAGCACTACACGATGCCGGCCATGCCGTTCAGTATGTCGTCGCGGCGAGGGGCGTCGCTCGCCTCGGAGATCCCGGCAGTCGTCTCCGCGACCGATGTGCTGTTCCCGACGGGGCCCGGCTGGTGGCGCTTCAACTCCATGCCGACCCTGGCGAACAACCGCCTAATCCGCGACCGACGTACGTCCGTCACGGTTCTCCGTTTCGCCGCCTAGCACCGGCAGGCTCTACAGTCAGCATCCGTGCCCTCGTCCTCCGTCACCGCCGCACTGGCTCGACGAGCGACGCTGGGGCGTTCACTGGGGCTCGTCTCGGACTTCCGCTTCGAGCAGAGCGACCCGGCCAGGTTCTACGGCGCCCTCGCCGACGACACGGCGCGGTTGATCGACGAGCTGTGGACCGGGGCCGCCGATCGGTCTCTCGCCGGCTGCACCGTGCTCGACGTCGGGGGTGGCCCCGGCTACTTCGCCGATGCGTTCGCCGCTGCCGGCGCGACCTACGTCTCGGTCGAACCCGATGCGTCGGAGATGCATGCCGCGGGCCTCGACGCCCGTGGCTCCGTACGCGGATCCGGCACAGCCCTCCCCATACGATCCGACAGCGTGGACATCTGCCTGTCCTCCAACGTCGCCGAGCACGTGCGCGAACCGTGGGTGATGGCGGACGAGATGCTCCGAGTGACCGCACCGGGTGGGCTCGTCGTGCTGTCGTACACGATGTGGTGGGGACCCTTCGGGGGTCACGAAACCGGTCCGTGGCACATCTTCGGGGGCGAGCGCGCGGCCCGACGCTATCGACGCGTCCACGGCAAGGAACCGAAGAACCGGTTCGGCACATCACTGTTCCCGATCCGCGCCTCGGACGGATTGCGTTGGGCAACAACGACTACCGAGGGAACGCTGCTGGCAGCGTTCCCTCGGTATCACCCACGATGGGCGTGGTGGTGCGTCCGCGTTCCCTGGTTCCGCGAGATCGCCGTCAGCAACCTCGTTCTGGTCCTGCGCCCGCACTGACGGACCGCCGTTAGGGTGGGAACGATGACGACCTCGACCAGGCCCGTGCTCGCCCTCGACATCGGGGGGACCAAATTCACCGCCGCCATGGTCGGTCCGGACGGTCGCCCGCAGAACCCCGTCGTGGTGCCGACGCCCACCGAAAACGTCTGGGCCGCATGCGAAGAGCTGCTCCTGCAGGTCGCGACCGCAGCCGGCGTCGAGTTCGACGACATCGAGGCGGTGGGGATCGCGTCGGCGGGTCCGGTGGATGTCGTGGCCGGGACGGTGGGCCCGATCAACATCGCCGAATGGTACGAGGGGTTCGCTCTCGTCGACGCGGTCCGCTCGGTACTACCGAAGGCCACGGTCACGTTGGCACTCGACGGCGCGTGCGCCGCGCTGGCCGAACACCGTTTCGGCGCAGCGCAACACGCGGAGAACCTGCTAGGCATGGTGGTGTCCACCGGCATCGGCGGCGGACTGGTCCTGGGCGGGCGCATCGTGTCCGGTCGGAGCGGGAACGCCGGGCACGTCGGTCACATCGTCGTCCCCGGGTCCATCGAACCGTGCACGTGCGGCGGCGTGGGATGTGTCGAGACGGTCGCGAGCGGACCCAATTCGGTCCGGTGGGCGCGGGAGAACGGGTGGACGGGAACCACCGGTATCGAACTGGCGGCCGCCGCTCGTGACGCCGAGCCGGTGGCAGTGGCAGCGCTCCAGCGCGCGGGCGTGGCCATCGGTCAGGCAGTGGCGTCGGCCGCGGCCCTGCTGGACATCGAGACGGCCGTCATCGGTGGGGGCTTCAGCGCGGCGGGTCCCGCGCTGTGGAACCCCATCCGGGAGACGGTGGCACTGCATGCCCGGCTGGACTTCCTGCGCGGCTTCACCGTGGTGCCGGCCGCACTGGGCGCACTGGGAACTCTGACGGGCGCAGCGGCGCTGGTGACAGACGCCTGACGCCCGCCCCCGGGAATCGGGAGCGGGCGTCAGGTAGGGGGGATCTAGGCGTTCAGGCGCTGCTTGAGGGCCTCGAACTCGTCCTTGATGCCGGTGGGCAGCTTCTCGCCGACGAAGTCGAACCACTCCTCGATCAGCGGGATCTCCTTCTTCCACTCGTCGACGTTCACCGCGAGCGCCTCGGCGACGTCCGCGGCCGCCACGTCGAGTCCCTCGATGTCCAGGGCGTCCGCCGTCGGCACGACGCCGACCGGCGTGTCCACACCGGCAGCCTTGTGCTCGATGCGCTCGACGATCCACTTGAGCACGCGGGAGTTCTCACCGAATCCGGGCCACAGGAAACGCTTGTCGTCGCCGCGGCGGAACCAGTTGACGTAGAACACCTTCGGGAGCTTCGACTCGTCGGCGTTCTTGCCCAGGTCGATCCAGTGCTGGAAGTAGTCGCCCACGTTGTAGCCGAGGAACGGCAGCATCGCCATCGGGTCGCGTCGGATGTCGCCGACGGTGCCCTCGGCCGCGGCCGTCTGCTCGGAACCGACGGTGGCGCCCATGAAGACGCCGTGCTGCCAGTCGCGCGCCTCGGTCACCAGGGGGACCGTGGTCTTGCGTCGACCACCGAAGAGGATGGCCGAGATGGGCACGCCCCGGGGGTCGTCCCACTCCGGTGCCATCGAGGGGCACTGGGACATGGGAACGCAGTACCGCGAGTTGGGGTGTGCGGCCTTGGTGTCGGACTCCGGCGTCCACTCCTTGCCGGTCCAGTCGATCAGGTGCTGGGGGTCGCCCTCGAGGCCTTCCCACCAGACGTCACCGTCGTCCGTCTGCGCGACGTTGGTGAACACCGCGTTGCCCTGGTCGATGGTGCGCATCGCATTGGGGTTGGAGTCCCAGTTGGTGCCGGGTGCGACACCGAAGAAGCCGAATTCCGGGTTGACGGCGTAGAGGCGACCGTCCTTGCCGAAGCGCATCCAGGCGATGTCGTCGCCCACGGTCTCGGCGCGCCACCCCGGAATGGTGGGCTGGATCATCGCGAGGTTGGTCTTGCCGCACGCGGACGGGAAGGCCGCGGCGATGTAGTACGCCTTGTCCTCGGGGGAGATCAGCTTGAGGATCAGCATGTGCTCGGCCAGCCAGCCCTCGTCGTGGGCCATGGCCGACGCGATGCGCAGCGAGTAGCACTTCTTGCCCAGCAGAGCGTTGCCGCCGTAGCCCGAGCCGTAGCTCCAGATCTCACGATCCTCGGGGAAGTGCGAGATGTACTTGGTGTCGTTGCAGGGCCACGGGACGTCCTGCTGGCCCTCGTCGAGCGGTGCGCCCAGCGAGTGCAGAGCCTTGACGAAGAATCCGTCGTCGCCCAGCTTCTCCAGCACTGCGGCACCCATGCGGGTCATCACGCGCATGGAGACCACGACGTACTCGGAGTCGGTGATCTCGACGCCCAGCTTGGGATCGTCCGCATCGAGCGGGCCCATGCAGAACGGGATCACGTACATCGTGCGGCCTCGCATGCACCCGCGGTACAGCTCGCGCATGGTGCTGCGCATCTCGTCCGGAGCCATCCAGTTGTTGGTGGGGCCGGCGTCGATCTCGCGGTGCGAGCAGATGTAGGTGCGCGACTCGACACGCGCCACGTCCGACGGGTCGGAGTTGCCCAGGAACGAGTTCGGCTTCTTGTCCGCGTTCAAGCGGGTGAAGGTGCCGGCGTCGACGAGCTGGTCGGTGAGGCGGCTCCATTCGGCGTCCGAGCCGTCCGCGAAGACGATGCTGTCGGGCTGAGTCAGCTCCGCTACCTCGCGTACCCAGGCCAGCAAGCCGGCGTGCGTGGTGGGGGGCGTGCCGTCGGTTCCGTTGAGACCCGGAATGGTCGCGGTCATCTTGTCTCCTGGGGGTGCTGCAGGAACCGATCCGTCCGATGCCTGTGGACGAGTCATGTGTTCCAGTGGGCGGGCTCCTCCCGTGACCAGCGATCGACGGATCGCAGGGCCTCGAGTGTCCTGGACCTAGAGGTTAACGCCGTGATCTTCGGCCGGGGCACTCGGGGCATGTCCGGTCTGTCACAAAACCGATTCAGTGACCTGGCCGTAAAGCGCACTATGTCAGGACATTTGGAGTCACGTCGGTCACAACGAGCCGCGTTCCGTCGCCCGCCACGACTCGTCCGCGGGGTCCTCCGAGTCGGACGTGAGCACCCACGCGACATAGTCGCCGTCCGCATCGATCTCGGTCACACGGTCGAGGTGACCGTCCGCGTCCACGTCGGACCAGACCACCGTTCCGGCCCCGCCACCTCCGTGCGTCACGACGGTGTCGAAGATGCCGTCGCCGTCGGTGTCGATGTCCGGAAGGAACATGTCCTCGGACCCGAGCGGTCCGCAGTCGGCCACCCCTGCATCGAACGTCCCCGACCACTCGACCACGCGGCCCCCTTCCGTCATCCGTTCTCGTGCTTCGACGCACGCGGTCGGTCGTCGGTTCCCCGTTCCAGGATCTCGAGGTCTCGCTGATACGCGGCCGCACGGGACGCGGCACGCGACGACACGTCACGGATCTCGGCGTCGACGTCCGCGAGCGCCGCATCGCGTCGTGCGGCGCGGTCCCGAGCGCGGGACACCGCGAGGTCGGCAGCCGACGCGTCGGCGGCGAGGATCCGGGATGCGACGTCCCGTTCCCACGTGGCGGCAGCATCGGCGACCACCTCGATCGCCCACCGGCGGTGCCGAGCGCGAGACGACGCCGTCGCTCGCGTACCGACGACCGCGGTGGCCATGGACACCGCGCCGAGGACGGCGATCACCGACGCAGGCAGCCCTCCCACCGACATCGCCCACGCCCCCGCTCGCCCCACACCGGCACCGGCCGACGCGCCGACGATGCCCGCCAGCACGTCCTCCGACGTCCACCGGCCTCCCGGTGGCGCCGGCTGATCGGTGGACGAGCCGCTCGCCGTGGTGTCCGTCGTGACCGCACCCCGCCTACCGAACGCAGCGTCGACCTCGGCGGTCAGCCGCGCGGACGCGGCATCGATCTCCTCCATGACACGAGCCGGGATCTGTCGAAGGTCGGCGCAGCGAGCGGACGCTACCGCCTCCGACACGCGGGCTGCAGTCTCTCGACGATGCACTCCCACCCGGTGAGCCAGCTCGATGCGCAGCTCCCCGCTCGACGTCCGTCCGTCACCGGTGCCGGCGTCGACGAGGACGCGGCGGCGGCGTTCGCGCAGCACTGCAATCTCGGCGGCACCGGTGTCGGCTCGCGCCGTGGCCGCCAGTGCCGACCGAGCCGACGCGACGGCGTCGGCACGCAGCAGTCGGTCGACCTCGGCGTCGTCGATGCGTCCGACCGCTCGCTCCACCGTCTCGACGAGCGCGGACGGTCCGTCCACCGACGGCACGACGACAGGTGCGGACGCGCACCGCGGCGCCAGGGCGGCGACGGCGGACCGTATCCGTGCGGCCTGCTCGTGGTCGGCCGCCGGCACCAGGACGACGATCGGCAGATCCAGCGGGACAGCTCGCACCGACTCGATCAGGGCCCGGCCCGCCGGCAGATCCGTATCGAGCAGAACGATCACGGCTGCCGCAGACGTCACCGGGACGATCGCCCAGCCCGCACCTTCTACTGCACGCCGGACGTCCCGCTCGCTCATCCCCGGGGCGGACAGCACTGCGACGACACCGGATCGGGCGCGCGGCCGGGACAGTCTGTCCAGAGCGTCGGGACTCCACCTGCCGATCACTCGCTGCATGTCCGCCGGCAGCGTCACGATCCGTTCCGCAGCGTGGACGCAGCAGCGGAGCGGAGAAACGTCTCCACGGCCGGACGCGTGTCCGGACGCGCCGCCGCGACACGTTCGAGGTCGCGGAGCAGTGTCGTGTCCCGACGACGGCGCGCCCGCTCCCGCGCGTCGACACACCAGTGCCGCACGGCGGTGACGTCGTCGGCGGGCACCACGGGGACGTCGACACTCAGTGAGGCCACGTAGGCACGCGGGTCGGTCTCGAGGTCCAGCCGTCCCGCCACGACGAGAGTGTCGAGCCCCGCGCGTGACGACAGAGCCCGACGGTCGGCCGGGGTGACGGTCCTCGCGACGACATGTACGAGAACGTCCTGGTCGAGGACCGGGTCGGCCGCCCCTGGTGTATCGACGCCGCGCACCTCCTGCACACCGTCGAGCTGCTCCACCAGCGCGGACTTTCCGACTCCCGCGCGACCGGACACCCCCGCCGTTACCGGTGATCCCCACGTGGCGACGACGCGCCGGAGTTCCTCGTCGTCGCACTGTCTCGTCAGCTGTTCCACAGCGCTCGCGAGCGCGTCCGTACTGGTCCCCGGCATCCTTCGTCCCCCGATTCGGCGATGCGATCGTGCGATTCTCCCATGCACGTCGGGTGTCCCGATGATCCCGAGTCTCGACCTGAAGTCGAGACCCTGCTGTCCCAGAACGAGTCCATGGGAGACAATGGACCAATGACCGACCCTGACGCCGTGGACACAGTGCCCGGTCGAGGCCTGTACGACGGCGCCGCCGAGGGTGGTTCGAGGCTCTATCCGCGAGTCACGAGTTTCCGATCGCGCCGTGGTGCGCTCACCGAGCCCCAGCAGGCGTCGTGGGATCGCATGTGGCCCGTCATCGGCCGTGACGTGGCCGACGAGCCGCTCGATCCACAGTCCTGGTTCGGTCGATCCGCACCGGTGGTTCTCGAGATCGGGTCCGGCACCGGCACCGCCGCGCTGGCTATGGCCTCGCGCGAACCGCAGGTCGATCTGATCGCCGTGGAGGTCTACCGGCCCGGCATCGCGCAGACCGTCCAGGGCATCGAGCGGGACGGACTCACCAACCTCCGCATCCTGCGCGGCGACGCCGCCGACGTGCTGGAGAACATGGTCTCCCCCGCCTCGGTCGCGGGGATCCGCGTGTTCTTCCCGGATCCGTGGCCGAAGGCTCGCCACCACAAGCGCCGCTTCCTCAAGGCGGAGACGTTCGCGCTGATGGCGGACCGTCTCGAGCCCGGCGGAATCCTGCACGTCGCCACCGATCACGCGGACTACGCCGAGTGGATAGAAGAGGTCGGCGACGCCGAGCCCGCTCTGACGCGGCTGCCCTTCGATGCCGAACGACGTACCGTCGAGGGGTCCTCCCTGTCCGTGGACCGTCCGGTGACGAAGTTCGAAGGTAAGGCACAGCAGGTCGGACGTCCGACGAACGAATTCGTCTGGATCAGGCCGGGCCGATGAGCACGCGACGAGGAAGCGAGAACACACTCCGATGAGCGTGGACGACCAGAGCCCCACGGGCGCCGTGCTCGACGTGTCCGGTGATTCTCGCCATACCAAGCGCGTTCTGCTGGTGTGGGACGCACCCAACCTCGACATGGGACTCGGCGCCATTCTCGGCGGCCGACCCACCGCCGCGTACCGGCCACGCTTCGATGCGCTGGGCCGATGGCTCCTCGGCCGTACCGCGCAGCTCTCCGTGCACCAGACCGCGACCCTCGAACCCGAGGCGACGGTGTTCACCAATATCGCCCAGGGCAGCGCCGACGTCGTTCGGCCGTGGGTGGAGGCGTTGCGTAACGTAGGTTTCGCGGTCTTCGCGAAGCCGAAGATCGACGAGGACAGCGACGTCGATTCCGACATGCTCGATCACATCGAGCTCCGCGCGGCCGATCACGGTCTGGCCGGAGTCGTGGTGGCGTCGGCGGACGGGCAGGCCTTCCGTATCCCTCTCGAGGCGATAGCGGCGACGGGTGTGCCGGTCCAGGTGATCGGGTTCCGGGAGCACGCCAGCTGGGCCGTGTCGTCCGAGACGCTCGAATTCGTCGATCTCGAGGACATCCCCGGGGTGTTCCGCGAGCCGCTGCCTCGTGTCAGCCTCGAGTCCCTGCCCGACGAGGGCGCGTGGCTGCAGCCGTTCCGTCCGCTGTCCGCCCTGCTCGTCGGGCGTCAAGGAGTGTCCTGAGTGTTTGCTCGTTGGGGTGATCTGGTCCACCGATCGCGGTACACCGTGATCGGTGTGATGGTCGCGTTCCTGTTGGGCCTCGCCGCGTACGGCCTCACGCTGAACGACCATCTCAGTCAGAGCGGCTGGGACGATCCGAATTCGGAGTCCGTGCACGCCGCGGTCACCGCCGACGGCACGTTCGGCCGGGACAGCACCGGCGACGTCGTCGCCCTCTACACGGCTCCTGCGGGCTCGACGGTCGACGATCCGACGTTCCAGCAGACGGTCACCGCAGGTCAGGACGCCATGATGGCGGCCCACGCCGACAAGATCTCCAAGATCAACATCAACTACTTCCAGCAGAAACTTCCGGCACTCGCCTCGCCGGACAAGACCAAAGCCATCGCGACCTTCGCCATCGCGGGAGCGAACGACACCGAACTGACCAACAACTTCCGTGACGTGAAGGACGCGTTCGCGATCGACGGTGTCGACGTGCAGCTCGCGGGGCTCCAGCCCATCGCCAACGCACTGAACGACACCATGGCCGGCGACATCCACCGCATGGAGATCCTGGCGATTCCCGTCGTCGGCGTGCTGCTGTTCTTCGTGTTCGGCGGCGTCGTGGCGGCTGCGTTGCCGCTGATCATCGGCGGTCTCACCGTCGTCGCGGCCAACGGCATGGTGCGACTGTTCACCAACTTCGTCGAGGTCAACAGCTTCGTCGCACCCGTGGTCTCTCTGATCGGGCTGGGCCTGGCCATCGACTACGCCCTGTTCATCGTCAGCCGGTTCCGCGAAGAGCTGGCCGACGGCCGCACGACCCCGCAGGCCGTGCAGCGCTCCGTCATGACCGCGGGCCGGACGGTCGTCTTCTCGGCGACGATGATCGTCGCGAGTCTGGGCGGCCTGCTGCTCTTCCCTCAGGGATTCCTGAAATCCGTCGCCTTCGGTGCCATCGCCACCGTCGCGTTGGCGGCCCTGACCGCCATCACCATTCTCCCGGCCATCCTGTCGATCCTCGGCCCGCGCATCGACGCTCTCGGCCTCAAGAGCATGCGCAAGACCAAGACGACCGAGGAGATCGAGTCCGGTCCCTGGGGCAAGCTCACCCGGTGGGTCATGCGCAACCCGCTGAAGGTCTGCGTTCCCATCGTCCTGGGCCTGCTGATCCTGACGCTGCCCGTCGGTGCCATCAAGTTCGGCGGCATCAACGAGACGTACCTTCCGCCGGACAACGGCACCCGCGAGGCGCAGAACGAGTTCGACGCCAACTTCCCGTCGTACCGCACCGAGCCCCTCAAGATCGTGCTCGAGAATGCCGCCGGTCCGCAGCTCGGCTCGATCCTGCGCGAGGCGTCCAACGCTCCCGGCCTGGTCGAGAAGTTCTCCATCGAGCGCAACGAGAACGGCGTGGCCGTCCTCAAGGCCGGGCTGGTCGACCGCAACGTCTCCAACCCCGCGATCGACTACATCCGCTCCATCGACGTTCCCGACGGCGTGACCATGTCGGTGGGCGGCACCCCGGCCATCGAGCAGGACTCGATCGCCGCACTGGTCGACCGACTACCGCTGATGGCGGGGCTCGTGGTCTTGGTGACGACCCTGCTGATGTTCCTCACCTTCGGCTCGCTGGTCCTGCCGCTCAAGGCCATCCTCATGACGACGCTGGGGCTCGGCGCCACGCTGGGCATCCTGACGTTCATCTTCGTGGACGGAAACGGTGCGGGGCTGCTGAACTTCACGCCGGGCCCGATCATGGCACCCGTCCTCGTGTTGATCATCGCGATCATCTTCGGATTGTCGACGGACTACGAGGTCTTCCTGCTCTCCCGCATGGTCGAGGCCCGAGCACGCGGCGCCAGTACGTCCGAAGCCATCCGCGTCGGTACCTCGCACACGGGTCGCATCATCACCGCCGCCGCGCTGATCCTGATCGTCGTCACCGGCGCCTTCGCGTTCTCCGAGCTGGTGATGATGAAGTACATCGCCTACGGCATGATCGCCGCCCTGATCATCGACGCGACGCTGATCCGCATGTTCCTCGTGCCGGCAACGATGAAGTTGCTCGGTGACGACTGCTGGTGGGCACCGCAGTGGATGAAGCGCATCCAGCAGAAGCTCGGACTCGGCGAGCCCGTGCTCGACGAGGAGCTCATGCCTGCCGACGTTCCGGAGCTCGTCGCGATCGGGTCCGCGCCGCTGCCTGCCCGCACCCGTGAGCCGCTCACCCAGCCCATTCCGCGGGTCCTGCAGAACGGTCCGTCCGCGGCCCGCCCGCCGTCGGAGCGACCACGCCCGTCGAAGTTCGCCCCTGCGCCTGCCGCGCGCGTGCAGAAGCCCGCCGAAGAACAGGTCGCCGAGCCCACGACAGCCATCCCCACTCCCGAACCGACTCGTGCGGCCACCCCGGTGGAGGAACCGCGCATCGTCTCGCGCCCGGAGGAAGCTCGTCCGACGCCGCCTCGGACTGCACCGGAGGAGGCCCCGGCGTCGCCTCGGCCCGGCGTCCCCGCTCCGCGACCCATCGAGTCCTGGCTCGCAGAGCTTCGCTCGCCCTCCGCGACCCAGCGTCCCGACACCTCGCCCGCTCCGGCAGAGGCGTCTTACCGCTACGGGTCCACCAACGGCGACGGCATCGACACCGGACGCTCACGAAACGGCAACGGCCGCAACGGCTCCACAACCAACGGTTCCGCGACCAACGGCTCCGGAACCAACGGGCACGGAACCAACGGTCATGGATCCAACGGTCATGGCTCGAACGGCAACGGTGTGCACACCAGCGCCGAGGTCGACTCGTGGATCGCCGGACTGCGGATGCCGGAGCAGGAGTCTCCCGAACCCGAACAGCCGGTGGACGAGCACATCGACATCGATCCGCGTTCCGACGACGACGAGACACCGCCGGCAGCCTCTACGGGCCGCCGACGGGCTCGGGAATCGGACGAGTCGGGTGGTCGCCACCACGGTCAGTCCGGCGCGATCAGCGTCAGCGAGCTGCTGGCTCGCCAGCGCCATCAGTGACGTCCGTGCCGGCTCGATCGGCGAAGGCTCGCGCGTAGCGAGTGCCGATGCCCAGCAGCAACATTCCCACGACAAGGAATGCTGCGGCGCGGGGTAGTCCGCCGAGCGCGCCGAGGTCGAAGAGGAACAGTTTCGCGACGGCAGCGGCGACCACCGCAAGTCCGATGACGAGGAGCGTGTGGCCGTCGCGGCGGTCGGCCAGACCGCGGACGAGGGCGACGACGGCCATGATCATCCACGAGATGGTGGCGATGCCATGTCCGACGAAGAACCCTGTGTCGGAGCCGATCTCGACACCGGCGACAACGGAGGTCGCCGTGATGGCGTAGAGACCCGCGATGCCGAACGACGACGCGGACACGGTTCGGGCGGTCGCGTCGTCGAGAGTCCGCACCGACGCCCACACTCCGGCGACAGCCATCGCGAGTGCGGCGACGGAGCCCGGGATCGACGCCCATCCGCTCGCCGCGGCGGTGCCGGGGTAGGTGAGGGCATCGACGGAAGTGACCTGCGTATGAGCGACCAGCCCGGCGAGCGCGACGAATGCTCCGACACCGGCAGTGACGCGCGATCGCGTCCAGCCGCCGGTGACGAGGGCTGCGACTGCGACCGTCAGCAGCGTCACGGCGTGGATCGACCGCGGTGTCCCGACGAGAACTGCCGAGATACCGGCGACCGCACCCGTCACCGCGAACACGAACCGGACCGGCGACGCGAGGCCGCGCGTGGTGGCAGTGACGGCGAGGAGAACCATTGCGACTGCAGCGCAGGTGATTCCGGCCACGGGTCGCGAGAACAGGGTCGCGGTGGCCAGCGTGGATCCTGCAGTCGCGACGACGGCCGCGACAGACACCGGATCGACGGGACGTCGGGTCAGCGTCGAGTACCAGGCGGCGACGGCCGCTGCGAAGGACACGGCGGCGACGACGAGCAGAGGCGCGAGTTCGGAGCCCCTCGCCCCGCCGATGCTCGCCGTCAGCACCGCCAGCAGGATCGCCCCGACGACCGGTACGGTGCGGGCGACCCGCAGCCAGACCCAGTCGAGGCGGGAATCGACGGGTGATGCGGCGATCTGCAGGATAACCAGGAATGCGAGGAGCGCGGACGTGATCCCCGCCGTGGCGACAGGTGCGAGGACGGCGACCCCGACGAGGACCATGACGGCCAGTGGCTGCGACGACCACCGGGTGGCGACACCGATGCCGAGGGATGCCACCGCCAGTCCGGTCACGAGGCCGACGACGGGGTGCACCCATCCGTAGAGCGCTGTGACCGCGGCGATGTCCAGGTAGAGGCCGGCGAAGCCGGTGGCCGCGAGCGCGACGGCACCGACGGTCCCGCCGGGCCGTGCGACGACGCGATGCGCGGCGGCGATCAAGACGGCGGACAGCGTTGCTCCCGCAGCGACGCGAGCTCCGGGGCCGAACCAGCCCGACTGCGCGGCGAGGACGACCAGCATGACGACGCCGATCACGGTGACGCCTGCTCCGGCCGCGGCCAGGAGCCGGCTCACGACGCCGTCGCGCTGCCACCACGGGACGGTGGGCGGGGGCTGGAACCGGGGCTGGGCCTGGGCCTGGGGCTGCGGGCGCATGGGTGCAGGCGCCGGTCTGTGCACGACGGGCTGGGGCGCGGGTGCCTGCACGGTGGCCAGTTGCTGCGCGAGGATGCCCAGGTCGTGGCCGACGCGGCCGAGGTGTTGCTGGAGGGCGGCGACCTCGCCGGTCAGGACGTGCACGAGGCGCGGATCGATCGAAGGTGTGGTCATACGTCGATCGTGGTCGGCCACGGAGGCGCCGACCATGCGTAGTTCTACTCGGATACGCCGAGAAGTACGCAGTACGTCAGCCGAACATCTTCTTGATCGCTGTGCCGAACGGATGCTTCGCCGTCACGGAACCGAATCGCACGCGACCACGAACGGTGACGTGCAGGCCGCCGTCGACAGGACGGCTCTTGACCCGGTTGTTCGCGCTGCCGCCGACGGTGTCGACACCGTCGAGGTCGACGGACGCGCCTTCGGGCACGACGACGGTGATGGTGCTGCAGTAATCGTCGACGTCGATGGCGACGTGGCGGGAGGACAGCACCGCCGAGGTGAAGTCGAGCGTGACGGTGGCCATCTTGGATGCCACCCTGATCTCCGACGGTGCATTCCAGGTACCCGAGCGGGTCACCGTCGACATCGTCGCCCGGATGTCGACGGGCGGCGCCGACGGATGCTGCGGCGCGACGGGTGCGGCCGACGGGTGTTCGGCGTTCGACATCCCGGGCAGGTCGATCAGCACAGCGTTCAGCTCGCCCCGCGTCTTGGCGGCCAGGACGGTGTCCATCCGCTCGGTGAACTCCCCGAGGGACAGCATCCCCTGACCGACCGCACGCTGAAGCAATCCGCCGACGTGCTCGCGCTCGGCATCACTGACGCGGAGGTCCTTCGGATCCATGCTGTCAGTGTAGAGGCGGGTGCCCGGTCAGAGGCCTCGCTCGATGGCCCATCGCGTCAGTTCCACGCGGTTGACGAGGTGCAGTTTCCGCAGCGTCGCCTGTACGTGATTCTCGACGGTCCGGTGACTCAGCGTCAGCTTGGCGCCGATCTGCTTCGCGCTCAACCCTTTCGCCACCATCCGCAGGATCTCGGTCTCCCGGTCGGTCAGCGCCGGAGGCGTCTCGTCCTCGGGCGGCGCCGACGCCATCCGTCGGTACTCCCCCAACACCAGTCCTGCGAGCCCCGGTGTGAACACGGCGTCACCTCGTGCCGTCGCCGTCACCGCAGCCACCAGATCCTCGATCGACGCACTCTTGACCAGGTATCCCGTCGCTCCCGCCTTGACCGCCTCGAGGACGTCGTCGCGTTCGGCGGACGCCGAGAGCACCAGTACCCGACTGGCCGGGGACACCGCGAGCACCGAGGCCGTCCCCACCGCGCCGTTGTCGTCTCCGAGGTCCATGTCCATCAGAACCACCTGCGGGACAGTCGCCTTCGCGCGAACGGTGGCGGATTCGACGCCGTCCGCGGTGGCCACGACCCGGAACCCGCGAGCCTCCAGATCACGAGCCACGGCGTCCCGCCACATCGGATGGTCGTCGACGACCATCACCGTCAGGTCCCCTTCATTCCGGCCGGCCTCCGGCCTTCCCCGTTCACCCCGGCCGGCCTCCGGCCTTCCCGCAGCACCGTCAGTTCCCATTCCGTTCCCTCTCCGGGCGCACTGTCCACCCTCGCTCGTCCACCGAGTGCGTCCATCCGGCCGATGATGGAGCCGGACACACCCATTCGGCCTTCCGCGCGTGCGGCGTCGAGCCGACCGGGTTCGATTCCCGGCCCGGCGTCGCGCACGGTCACCACGACACTGTCACCCAGATCTTCCACCAGGACGAAGATGTCGACGTCGGGTCCGCCGTGCCGGTGCGCGTTGTCCACGGCGGCCAGCACCGCGGCGGTGACCTCCGATGCGACCGCGGACGGCAGCAGCACGGCACCCGACGGAGCCGACACCGTCACCGCCGGCCCCACGGACTGCCGTACGGCGACGCTGAGATCGGACGTGCCGTCCGTCCTGGACTGCGTCGAACCGGACAGCAGCGCTCGCAGCGCGGACTCCTGCCGTCCCGCGAGGGTGGCCAGTTCGGCTGTCTCACCGCCGATCTCGGCGCCGCGTCGACTCACCATGGCCAGCACCTGCAGGACACCGTCGTGAACTTCTCGTGCCAGCCGCTCGCGTTCCGCGGTGGCGGCGGCCAACGCCACGGCCTCGTCGAGGCGTGTCCTCGCCACACGCGCCGTCCGCGCGGCGAGCCCGAGGGCGAGTCCGACGGACAGCAGAACGGGTCCGGTCGAATCCCTCCACAGATCCGCGTCGACGTTCCCCCGCACCGCGGCGATCGCGACGGTCATGGTCACGGCGGACAGCAGACCGATCCGCGGGCCTCCGAGGATGGCGGCAGCGATGACGGCATTGGACACCCAGATCGTCGTCGGCAGCACCTGATGATCGGAGCGCCAGCGCGGACCGGCGACGAGGATCGTCGACACGACGAGCCCCAGAGTGACCACCTGATCCGCCGCGACGAACCACCGTCGTTCGAACCACGGACTCACCGACGGCTCGAGCGTCGCCACGACCGCCACGCCGGACCAGACGACGGTGAGCAGCACGAGGAACCAGCTCAGCCGGAAGGAGTCGTACTCCTGCCCGACGACGACCTGGAATCCGACCGCGTAGACGACGGTGACCAGCCGGAATGCCGCTGCGGCGCGCCACAGCGGTCCATCGGCCGCGTCACTTCCCGTCCGCGGGCCCGTCGACCTCACCGTGCCCGAGTTGCTTGTTCTCCGGATGCGGACTGTCCGGGGCCGCCGGGTACATACCGTCGGACGGATCGCCGACGGCGATCTCCTCGTAGGCCTCTTCCGGATCGTCGGCGAGCAGCGACCGGATCGCGGTGTTGGCCATCGCGACGAGGGGGACGGACAGGAGTCCGCCGATGATGCCGGCGAGCAGGATGCCGGTCGCGATGGCCAGCACTACCGCCAGCGGGTGGACTCGTACTGCACGTCCCAGGAGCAGGGGCTGCAGGACGTGGCCCTCGAGCTGCATCACGGCGACGACGATCGCGAGAGCGATGAGGGCGGTGATCAGCCCCTTCGTGACCAGGGCGACGATGACGGCCACGAAACCTGTCAGCACCGCGCCCACGATGGGGATGAAGGCTCCGATGAAGACCAGCGACGCCAGGGGAAGCGCCAGCGGCACTCCGAGAACGGCCAAGCCGGCACCGATACCGATGGCGTCGACCGCAGCGACGGCGACCGTCGCCCGCACGTATCCGACCAGGGAGCCGAACGCCTGACTGCCCGCCAGTCGTACCCGGCGGCGGGCCGGCGTCGGGAAGATCCGGCTGACGAACTCCCAGATCTGCTGTCCTCCGTAGAGGAAGAAGATAAGAGTGAACAGCAGCAGCAGCGCACCGGTGAGGATCTCGCCGATGACCGCGGCCGTGGTGAGCGCCCCGCTGGTGATGGCTTCCTGGTTCGACTGGATCGACGTGACGACGGAGTCGCCGGCGCTGCGGATCTGGTCCTCGCTGAAGTGCAGGGGACCTCGGGTCAGCCAGTCCTGGATCTGGGTGATGCTGTCGGTGAACTGGTCGGTGAGGGCCGGGAGACCGACGATGAACTGCTCGACGACGAACGTCAGGATGCCCACGACGAGGCCGAGGCTGCCCAGGATGGCGACGACGACCGCGAGTACACGCGGCACTCCGCGGCGCTGCATCCAGTCGACCAGCGGCGAGAGCAGGCCCGACGCCAGCAGAGCGAGCGCCACGGGGACCAGCACGCTGTCCAGACGCTCGACGATCTTGCCGACGGCGATCAGCCCGGCGAACAACACCAGCAGCCGCCACGTCCAGGCCGCGCCCACGCGAACGACGGGATGGACCGAGTCGGACGGGTCGCCTGTCACCGCGTGAGCCTAGCCGAGAGACGGTCCGGCCTCACCCGGTAAGTTCATCTCGTGCTGACGCTTCTTCGTGCGGTCTCGTTGACCCTGAGAAGTCGCTGGCCTCTGTATCTGGCGTCCATGTTGCTGGCCAATCTGCTCGGCGCGATCCTGGTGTTCGCCTTCGTCCGCTACGGACTTCCCATTCCGGAGAATCAGTCGATCGTCGTGGATCGGGTGCGCAACGGCGTGATCTTCGGGGCGTACCTCGTCTTCGCGGGCATCGTCAGCCTCGCCACGGCGGCATTCATGTTGCGCAGCGTCGTGCGGTGGCAGTTGCGCGGTGGGCCTCCGAGCCGATCCGAGCAGATGGCGGCACTTCACGCGCCTCTGCGTCAGGCGATCGTCCATCTCGTCCTGTGGATCATCGGCGGCATCATCTTCATGCTGCTGACCGCGGCCGAGATGCCCTCCCTGGCGGTGGCCGTGGCCGTGACGGTCGCGATGTCGGCCGCCATCACGTTCGGATTCACGTACATGCTCGGCGAGCGCATCCTGCGGCCGGTCGCCGCGCAGGCGCTCAGCGAGGGACGCTTCGACCGGACGATGACTCCCGGCGTCGGCACTCGGATGGCGATGACCTGGGGACTCGGCACTCTGATCCCCGTCGTCGGCATCCTGCTGCTGTGTGCGACCCAGCTGACGACCGACCTGGTCTTCTCGCCCGACTCGCTGGCCATTGCGATCAGCCTGCTGTGTCTGCTGGCGATCGTCCAGGCGTTCTGCCTGTCGATGCTCACCGCCAGCCAGATCTCCGACCCGATCCGTCAGCTGCGCCGCGCCATCGAGAAGGTGCAGGAAGGTCACACCGAGGTCCAGGTCGAGGTATTCGACGGCAGCGAGATCGGACGGCTGCAGGTCGGGTTCAACCGCATGATGGCCGACGCGTCGGAAAGGGCCGTGCTGCGCGAGCTCTTCGGCCAGCACGTCGGCGAGGACGTGGCGCGCCGCGCCCTGCAGTTCGGGACCGAACTGGGCGGCGAGACCAGGTTCGTCGCCGTCCTGTTCGTCGACATGGTCGGGTCCACCGCAGCCGCGTCCGAGCGTCCTCCCGGTGAGGTCGTGGAGCTGCTGAACGACTTCTTCCGCGTGGTCGTCGACATCGTCGACCGCCACCACGGATTCGTGAACAAGTTCGTCGGCGATGCGGCCCTCGCCATCTTCGGCGCGCCGCTCGATCGCCCGGACGCGCCGACGGCTGCGTTGTCCGCCGCCCGTGAGCTGCGGAGAGAGCTGAGCACGATCGTCGGACTGGACATCGGCATCGGCGTGTCGGCGGGACTCGCCGTTGCCGGCAACATCGGCGCCAAGGAACGCTTCGAGTACACCGTGATCGGCGATCCGGTGAACGAGGCGTCCCGGCTGACCGAGCTGGCGAAGTTCACGCCCAGCCGAGTCCTGGCGTCGACGTCCGCCCTCTACTTCGCGGACGAGGACGAGCAGTCGGAGTGGGAGCTGGGTGAGAAAGTGCAGCTACGCGGACGTCGACGGGCGACTCACCTGGCCTCGCCCGTCGACTACCCGCAGTAGTTCACCGCACGGTTCGTTACGCTCGCTCTCGTGGTAGATCCGGAGCAGGGCCGATCCGCAGGGTCGCCCCGCGCCGGTGGCACGTGGCGATGGCTGCGCTGGGTCGGTGCGATCGCCCTGATCGGCCTGCTCGTCGGCGAGGGTGTCTACCTCTGGCCTCGGCTCCACGAATCGTGGCGGGCCCTGACCGAGATCCACTGGGGATTCGCCGCCGCATGCGTCGTCACGCAGGCGGTCTCGCTCTCGGCCTTCGCCCGCGTGCAGAAGCAACTCCTGCACGCCGGCGGTGTCCGCATCACGCAACGACGATCGCTCTCGGTCATCTACGGCAGTACCGCCATGGCTCTGACGCTTCCCGCCGGCCAGGTCTTCTCGACGGCATTCACCTACCGCGAGACACGCCGCTGGGGGGCCAGCCCGGTGGTCGCGTCGTGGCAGCTGGCCATCTCGGGCGTGATCGCCGCCCTGGGTCTGGCCGTCCTGGGTGTGACCGGCGCGTTCCTGGTCGGAGGCAGCGCCGACCCGATCGCCCTGGTCGTCCCCGTCGTCGGTGTCGTGGCGATCGTGCTGGCCGTCCGCTACATCCGCTCGCACCCGCAGGCGATCATCGCCGTCGGTCGATGGGGGCTCTCGAAGTACAACTCGCTGCGCAACAACGATCCCGACACCGGAATGGTGCGACTCGACGAGATCGTCGAGCAGGTCAGATCGGTACGCCTCGGACCGCGGGACGCCTCGCTCGCACTCGGCTTCTCCGCCGTCCACCGGTTGGCCGACGTCGCGTGTCTCGGTTTCGCCTGTTACGCCATCGGTGCGGATCCCAAGATCTACGGGCTCCTGATCGCGTTCTCGGCGAGCAAGACCGTCGGCTCGATTCCCGGCGCTCCCGGTGGTCTGGTCATCGTCGACGCCACCTTGATCGCGACGCTGACCACCGCGGCGAGCATCAGTGCGTCGCAGGCAGTGGCGTCGGCGTTGGTCTACCGGCTGGTCAGCTTCATTCTCGTGGCGCTCGTCGGATGGATCGTCTTCCTGGTGATCTTCCGCAAGCACCAGCACGAGGATCTCCACTTCGACCTCGAGGTCGAGCAGCGCGAGATGACCGAGTTGCGCACGCAGCAGCGACCGACGCCGGGAGATACCTCGACCACTCGGGAATAGATGCGGACCGTGGTCCGGTTGTGTACTGTGAGGCTTGAAACTTCAACCACACAGGAGCTCGACATGACTTCATCAGTGACCGTCCCCCAGCTGTCCGCCGGCACGTGGGCCATCGATCCCGCCCACTCGACCGTCGGATTCACCGTTCGCCACCTGATGGTGAGCAAGGTCCGTGGACGCTTCCAGGACTTCACCGGCACCGTCACCGTCGACGAGAACGGCGCCCCGTCCATCGACGCCGAGATCGACGTCACCTCGATCACGACCGACAACGCGCAGCGCGACGGCCACCTCAAGACGGCCGACTTCTTCGAGGTCGAGAAGTTCCCCACCGCGACCTTCCGTTCCACCTCCGTCCAGGCCAAGGGTGACGACTTCGTCCTCACCGGCGACTTCACGCTGCACGGCGTCACCAAGTCGATCGACCTGAACGTCGAGTTCAACGGAGTCAACGCCGGAATGGGCAACGGACCCGTCGCAGGCTTCGAAGCCACCACGACGATCAACCGCAAGGACTTCGGCATCAGCATCGACATGCCCCTCGAAGGCGGCGGCGCTGTCGTCGGCGACAAGATCGCCCTCCTCCTCGAGATCGAGGCCGGCCTGCAGGCCTGATCCACTCTCGACCACGAAGGACCCGCTCGGCCGTGCCGCCGAGCGGGTCTTTCGTACGCTGGGGGCATGACAGCTCCCGTGCGCACTCGTTCTCTCGCCGTCTCGGCGGTCCTCGACGTCGTTCTCGTCCTGGTCTTCAGTGCCATCGGTCGGAGCAGTCACGCCGAAGGCGTCACCGCCGGGGGTGTCGTCTCCACCGCGTGGCCGTTCCTCATCGGTCTCGTTGTCGGATGGGCCGTCACCTATGCGCTCTACCGGGAGAAGTTCGTCGCGGACTCTCTCGTTCCGACGGGTGTGATCGCGTGGATCGGCACGGTCCCGGTCGGCATGCTCCTGCGTCAGCTGACCGGCGAGGGCACTGCGTTCAGCTTCATCGTCGTCGCATCGGTGACGCTGGCGATCTTCCTTCTCGGGTGGCGCGCCATCGCACGGTTCGTCCGCACGCGTCGGTGACGGCTCAGCCGAGCCACAACCATGCGGCCAGACCGAAACCGCACAGCGCCACTGCGATTCGCAACGGATTCGGCGGAAGGCGACGCACGACGCGAGGCCCCAGTGTCCCTCCGGCGATCGTTCCGATGCCCATCGCCAACGCCGCCAGCCAGTCCACCTGTCCGGAGAAGGCGAAGATCACCGCCGCCACCAGATTGGCCACTCCCAGCAGATAGCTCTTGAGCAGCGTTGCGCGCCAGACGGGTTCCGCTGTACAGATCAGCGTCAGCGCCATGAAGATCACGCCCGCACCGGCTCCGAAGTATCCGCCGTAGATGGCCACGAGGAAGATGGCCGTCGGGTAGAGCACCGGGAACGTCCGAGTACCCGCGAGCGCACGGATGCGTGGTTGCAGCAGCATCGCGACGGACGCCAGGACGACGAGGACCGGCACGATAGCTTCGAACGTCTCGCCCGGCGCACGCAGCAGCACGATTGCCCCGAGGACACCCCCGAGCGCAGCCCACAGCGTGAGCCACACGAGCGAACGGCCGCTCTTCGCAAGCTCTTTGGTCGACGATGCGGTGGCACCGACTCCGGCGCCGACCAGTGCGACAGTGTTGGTGACGTTGGCGGCCACCGGCGCGAGACCGACTGCGAGGAGCGCCGGGTAGGACACCAGTGACGCCAGACCGGTGATGTAGCCGATCACTCCTGCACCGAAACCCGCTGCCATGAGCAGCAGGAACACCGGAACAGTCACGAAAGTGACGGTAACAGCACGGGGTTCACTCGGACGGTGTCGCCATCTCCCTCATGAGCCTGTTCGTCATACGGGCAGCCGCATCGGTGCCGTCGGCATCCTCGATGTAGACGGCGAACGCAAGGTCGCCGGAGGTACCGAGGAACCAACGGTCCTGACCGCTGTCCCCCGCCAGTCCCGCGACGGACGTGTCGCTGATGCCCTCGTCGTGTGCGTTGTCCCGCATGGCCTTCCGAAGAATCGCGAGTTCCGAGGACGCCACGGGCGATCCCGCTGCACTCACCGACGCGGGCACTCCGCTCACGATCGACGGGGCAGGCGCGGACCCGCGAGAGATCGACGCGGCCATCTCGGCCAGGCCGAACGGGGTGACCGTCATGCGGTCGGAGGACGTCGATCGGCTGACTCCGCGGAACTGGTCGACGGCGGACTGTCCGTCCGGAAGCGACGCAGTGACCAGGTCGAGGCCGGGGACATCGAACGACGTTCCGAGCCCGAACTGACGGGCCGCTTCGGCGAAGTCGACTTTCTGTCGATCCGCCGACGCCGACACGGTGTCGACGAGGGTTCCTGCTGGGTACAGCGTCGTGAAGGCCGGGGTACCCAGGTCGTTGGCGTAACTGTTCTGTGCTGTCGCCAGCACGGCACCGGTCGAGGGCTGCAGGACCACGATCGACGCCGGCGTTCCGACGCTGACGGCGGCCGTCTCGGCGGCCAACTGGATCGCGGGGTCGACGGTCGAGCGGATGTCCGGGGAGCCGGGGCCTTGGAACCCGGCCTGGCGGGTGGTCTCTCCGTCGGCGTCGGCGACCTCCACGGCCCAGCCCGACGTCGCGTCGCGCGTGTCCTGCCAGACGTCGCGGAGCGAATCGAGCACCGGAGAGGTGAGTCGACGATCGGCGGCGATCAGCTTCGGCGTCGCGTAGAGGACGACACCGGGGATGGCCCGCAGGTCGTCCTCGAGTACCGCGTAATCGTCGGCACGGAGGTTGACGGCGTCGATGATCTGTCCGGGCTCGGCGGCGACATCCGCCTGCAAGGATTCGGACGTGATCAGCGGAGCGACGACGTCGATGACGTCGGCGAGTCGGCTGGTGGTGTCGGCGAGATCCGACGTCGCGGACGGATCCACCCGGACCGAAGCGACGTTCTGCTCGGTCATCATGATCGCGCCGGTCGTGTCGAGGATCCGCGGAGCGGGCGCATCGGTGCGGGTGTAGCGGACGGATCCGCCGGCGGCCAGATCGGGCGCCAGGATCGACGGATCCCAGGAGATACGCCACCCCACGCCGAGCTTGCGGGCGGATCCCTGCGTCGTGACGTGCCACTCGCGAGGGTCCTGGTCGCGGGGTTCGCCGAACTTCCAGGTCGAGTCGAGTGTGAAAAACCCGGACTCGTCGTCGAGTCCGATGTACTGCGACATGCGGCTGGTGGAGACACCCGGTCCCATCGCGTCGAACATGGCGCTGATCGTTTGGGCCGCGGCATTGGGGTAGGACGTCAGAGCGGCGGCCGCGGCCACGTCGCGCTGATCGAGAGCTGCTGTGAACCGGTCCACGAGAACGGCGGCCTCACTGCGAGGCTTGTTCACCACGAACGAGGCGACAGTCGCGAGCGACACGAACACTGCAAGCAGCGCGACGACATACCTGGAACGCAGAACCATGCACCAATAATCACATGAGTCACACCAGTAACACAGCACGGGAAGCGCTCGGTGCGGTCACGATCCGGTCACCGACCGCTCGTCCTGTTGTGCCGTGCAGATCAGCGCAGGAAGGACCCCGCCGCTGTCAGCGCCGGCGCGGACGAGTCCCCACCCTCGACGAAAACGGCGAAGGCCAGGTCACCGCGGATGCCGACGAACCAGCCATGGGCAGGGCCGCCCGCCACCTCGGCGGTGCCCGTCTTGCCCAGTAGGCCGTCGATGTCCTGGAGCTGCGTCGCCGTTCCCGCGGTCACCGTCTCGCGCATCATCGCCCGGAGCTGCTCGGTCACCTGCGCCGACGGCGCGGCAACTGTCCGGTCGGGAGTTCCCGGTCGTCCCGTGATCAAGGTCGGCTCGGGCGTCGATCCGTTGGCGATGGACGCCGCGACGAGTGCCATCCCGAACGGCGACGCGGTGACCGCGCCCTGCCCGATGGCGGACTCGACGCGTTCCGCCGGTGTCGTAGCGGCCGGAACGCTGCCGGTCACCGTCGTGAGACCCGGTGTCACGTAGTCGACTCCCAGACCGAACTGCGCTGCCGCCTTCTGCAGTGCGTCGCCGGGGAGGTCGACGGCGAGCTGACCCATCGTGGTGTTGCAGGACCGTGCGAATGCCGTCTGCAGCGGCACCTGGCCGAGGTCGAAGTTATCGTCGTTGGGAATGGTCCGGCCCTCGATGTTCGCCGACCCGGGGCACGGGAGCACCGTCGTCGGGGTGGCGTTGCCGGCCTGCAGCGCAGCGGACGTCGTCACGGTTTTGAAGGTCGAGCCGGGCGGATACAGGCCGGTCAGCGCGATGGGCCCCTGAGCGTCGGCGGCCGCGTTCTGCGCCACGGCCACGACGTCTCCGGTGGAAGGCCGGATCGCGACGATCGCCGACGCATTCTGGGCCGTCGCCAGGGCGTTCTCCGCTTTGAGCTGGAGCAACGTGTCCAAGGTGACCTGGATGTCCTTGCCGACGGTCGCCTCGACACCGGTGAGCTGCTGGGCGACTGCGCCGTCGGGGCCGAGCAACTGGACGGCCCAGCCGGCGGTGGCGTCCTGCTGTTCCTGCCACAGCTGCGCGACGTCGTTCAGGGCAGGTGAGGAGAGGGCGCGGTTCTCGGTGAGCAGCCGCGTCTGCGGCGCGAGCGTCACACCCGGAAGGGCTGCGAGTAGTGGCTCGATCGGCGCGAGGTCCTCCTGTCGCAGACTGACGGCGGTCACCGTCTGCCCGCCGGCGAGGTCCGCGCGCAACGATTCTGCCGTCACGGTCGGCGCGAACGGGGACACCAACGCTGCGACGGCAGTCGGGTCCGCGGTCTGATCCAGGTTCACCAACGTCACGACCTGCTGCGACATCAACGCTGCGCCCGACGTGTCGACGACGCGGGGAGTCGTGGTGGCCGTGACCGGGGTGTAGCGAACGGTCGTGTTCGGCGTCAGACCCGGCACGACGACGCCGGGGTCCCATGTCACCTTCGAGCCCTGGTCGCCGTCGGCCACCGAGCCGGACGTCGTGTACGTCCAGACGCGCTCCGCGGTCGCGGGCGCAGCCGTCGTGGTGGCGGCGGCGGTCGTACTGGTGTCGGGCTGCGAACTGTCCGACTCCGGAGGCGCGAAGGACCACGACGCGGACATCGTGAACGTCTGCAGCTCGTCGTCTGCCTGACTGACGGTGAAGCGCGGGGTAGCCGTGACCGCGCCCGAGCCGCCGAGCCCGTCGTAGACCTGCGTCAGTGCCGCGGTGGCCGCGGCGGGATCGGACGTCAGCTCGGCCGCCGCTCCGATATTTCCGGTGCTCAGCGCCTCGGCGAAGCGATCGGCCGTCAGACGGGACTCGGGCGGTTCGTCGCTGCTGCAACCGGTGGCCGCCACGGCGAGAGCGGCGATCACGGCAACGAGTCGAGGGACTGGGCGGGAGATCAGCGTGGACACGCACTGATAGTGCCCCACGGCTCCGACGGTCACACGGACGAACCGATTCCTTGACGATGTTCCACAACTGTGTAATCTTGTAATCACTGGCGTTGTAATCATGTAATCGCGCCACTGACGAAAGAAGATCATCATGCACACCCACGAGAACTTTCCGTTCGGAGAACACCCCTTCGCCCCCGGAGAATCTCCCCGTCGCGGCGGCCCGCACGGCCGCGGACGCGGAAGCAAGCGCGGCGAGCGCGCGGAACGAGTCGGTCGCCCCGGCGGCTGGCAGCAGAAGGACGTCCCGGATGCGGGCGATGCGGAACAGTGGTTCCTCGGCCGCCTTCCCGACAACTGGTTCGACGGCGTCGCCACGGTCGAGATCGATCGCGAGGAGATCGTCGTCATCGGTGAGCTGAACGCGCCGGAGTCGGAGGCGGGAGTCGAGGGCCGTATCGCTCGGTTCCGCGAGACGACCCGCGAGGACCGCATGCGCATCGCCGCCGAGGCCGAGGCCCGCTACGGCCGCAAGGTCGCCTGGGGCGTGACCATCGACGGTGACACCACCCTCTTCACCCACCTCGCAGTGCCGGTCATGACGCGCCTGCGTCAGCCCGAACGCAAGGTGCTCGACACGCTCGTCGACGCCGGCGTCGCCCGCTCGCGTGCCGACGCTCTCGCATGGGCAGTGCGGCTCACCGGTGAGCACATCGACCCGTGGCTGGCAGAACTCCGCGACGCGATGGCCAAGGTCGACGACCTTCGCGCGAAGGGACCGACCGTCGAGGGATCCGAGAACGACTGAGTGACAATCGGTTCGAATATCCGTTGACCCCGCGGGCCGATCGTCCTACAGTGGACGAGCCCCCATCCCCGGACGAACGGACATGAACGTTGCTCATCTCGGCGTAGTGCGGATCCCACCGCGAACACTTGCGGTGGCACGACACTCCCTCCCGAGGTGCACCATGTCAGTTTCACCCTCCGTCGTCATCACGGATCTCACCTTCACTTGGCCTGACGGCCGCCCCGTCTTCGACGGCCTGGACGCATCCTTCACTCCCGGCCGAACCGGCCTGGTGGGCACGAACGGCGCCGGCAAATCGACTCTCCTGCAGTTGATCACCGGCCGATTGGCTCCGTCCCGCGGATCTATCCGCGTCACGGGCACCACCGGCTACGTCCCGCAGCAGACAGCCACGAGGGGCGCAGATACGGTCGCGGCCGGCCTGGGAATCGACACCGTGCGAGCCGCCCTCGCACGGGTCGAGAACGGCAGCACCGATCCCGACGACTTCACGGTCATCGGCGTGGACTGGGACATCGAGGAACGCACACTCGCGCTTCTCGACGCGGCCGGCCTCGGCGATTCGATCGGGTCCGCGGGCGATCTCGACCGACCCCTCGACACGCTGTCCGGGGGCGAGTCGACTCTGTTGGCGCTGGTGGGACAGTTGATCCGGCGGCCGTCGGTGCTGCTTCTCGACGAACCCACCAACAATCTCGACGGTCGCGCTCGGGCCGCACTCGCACGCACCCTGGACGCGTTCACCGGGACCGTCATCGTGGCATCGCACGATCCCGACCTTCTCGACCGGATGGACGAGATCGCCGAAATCCGTTCCGTGCGTGAGTCACCAGGCCGCATCCGCAGCTTCGGCGGCAACTGGACTCATTACCGCGCGGTCCTCGACGCCGAGCAGGATGCGGCCCGGGCGAGCGTTCGTACCGCAGAGCAGGACGTGCGCAAACAGCAGCGCGACCTTGTCGAGGCGCGGACGACCGTCGCACGACGACGACGGATGGGAGACAAGGCTTCGCGCGAGAAACGCGTTCCGAAGATCGTCGCCAACAACCTGAAGAGCTCCGCTCAGGTGTCGGCCGGAAAGTACCGCCTCGGCCACGAGCAGCGCGTCGACGAGGCGAAGGCTCGCGCCGAGGAGGCGAACGAGCGGGTTCGGGACGACACCGAAATAGTCGTCGACCTTCCCGACACCGCCGTGCACTCGACACGACTGGTGGCCGAAACCGGTGACACGGCATTGGATCTGGACGGACGCTACCCCGGCCGTTCGGTGAATCTGACCATCGTCGGCCCGGAGCGGATCGCGCTGATGGGCGACAACGGCATCGGGAAGACGACGTTGCTGCGGGCGTTGACCTCGTCGGTTCCGTCCGCCTACCTCCCGCAGTCGCTCGACGTGTTCGACGACACGGAATCGGTGGTCGAGAACGTCCGTCGGGTCGCGCCGGACACTCCGATCACAGACATTCGAATCCGTTTGGCTCGCTTCCTGTTCCGCGGTCGAAGAGCCGACGCGGTGGTGAGCACCCTCTCCGGTGGTGAACGGGTGCGGGCCGCGCTGGCGATGCTGCTCCTGTCCGATCCCGCGCCGCAACTGCTGATCCTCGACGAGCCGACGAACAATCTCGATGTCGCGTCGAAGGAACACCTGAGTTCGGCCCTGCT
Organism: Rhodococcus sp. Leaf247; assembly: GCF_001426185.1. Classification (GTDB taxonomy): domain Bacteria; phylum Actinomycetota; class Actinomycetes; order Mycobacteriales; family Mycobacteriaceae; genus Rhodococcoides. The sequence continues at coordinate 901,300 of NZ_LMRP01000002.1, forward strand.
GTCGTATCGGGGGGCGTTGGTGGTGGTCAGCCACGACGAGTCGTTCCTCGACCGGGTCGGCATCACGCGTCGGGTGGAGTTGACTGCCGACGGCGCGCGGTCCTGGAACACCTGAGATCATCGCTACCGTGGACTTCGCAACGAACCCGGTGGACGGCACCCGCATCGCCTACTCGGTGACGGGTGCCCCCACCGGCCCGCCGGTGATGCTGGTGCACGGCAGCCTGTTGTCACACCAGATCTGGCGCACGTTCGGATACGTGCGGGCACTGCGCGACACGTACCGCCTGATCCTCGTGGACCAGCGTGGACACGGACGAAGCGACGCTCCCCGCACCGTCGACAGCTATTCGATGGACCGCATCAGCGAGGATCTCGTCGCTGTCCTCGATGCGGTCAACGTCGACGCGGTGCATTACGTCGGCTACTCGTTCGGCGGGCGGTCCGGTTTGAACCTGGTCACCCGCACTCCCGAGCGGGTCGCCTCCTTGGTGGTCGGCGGCGCTGGATCGGGGCCGCAGCGAGGAGCACTCGACAGTCTGTTCTTCGACGGCAGCGCCGACGTCCTGGCCGAGCGGGGAATGGACGGTTTCGTCCACGAGTGGGCGAACCGCCGCGGCTTTCCGGTGGACTCCGGCACCCGAGCCGCGTTCCTGCGCAACGACTCCGAGGCACTGGCCGCGTACTTCCGGGCATCGGACGACGATCCCGGCATCGCCGACGACGCCGTCCACGCCATCACGGCACCGACACTGTTCTACGTCGGCTCCCGCGACATCCAGCGTATCGACGACACCCGTCGCACCGCATCGCTGATCGCCGGCTCCGAGTACGAAGAGCTCCGCGGGTACGACCACGCGACGGCCGTCGCCGCCCCGGAGGCCGTCGAGCTGGTGTCCGGGTGGCTGGGGACGGTCACGTCGTCGGAGCGGTGAGCGGATCGGGCGCTTGCCGCTGGGGGTGTGTGCACCCCTACTGGTGACCGCACACCCGTACCTGCCGGTGGTAGAGGGTGTGCGCTTGACACTGGGGGTGTGCACACAGGTTGCCGCGCCAGCATCGGACGCGCAGCGACACTGCGCCCAATTCTGCAGCACCGGGTGTGTGCACCCCTTCCGGTGACCGCGCACCCCCACCAGCCGGCCGTAGTGGGTGTGCGCTCGACGCTGAGGGTGTGCACACAGGCTGCCGCGGCCCCCGCGTCGGACACGCAGCGACACTGCGCCCAATTCTGCAGCACCGGGTGTGTGCACCCCTTCCGGTAACCGCACACCCCCACCCGCCGGCAGCCGAGGGTGTGCGCTTGACCCTGAGGGTGTGCACACAGGCTGCAGCGCCCCCCTTGAACGCGTACCGGCGCGGCAACGAGAGTGTGCACCCCTTCTGGTGACCGAACACCCCCACCCGCCGGCGGCAGAGGGTGTGCGCTTGACGCTGGGGGTGTGCACACAGGCTGCAGCAGCCGACGCGCTGCACTGCGCTTACCGCTGAGGGTGTGCACACGGCTCGCAAAAGACCCCACGTGCGGCCCCGTCGGTAGCCTGGCGAACATGGCGTCACGGTTCTGGTCCCTGCTCGGTCGTTCGGTCGCGAAGGGGCATGCGCGGTCGCAAGGTGCCGTGGAGGCAGCCCGGGCGCTCGAGGATCGCCACCGCGACCTCGACGCGGACGGCCTGCGTGCAGCCGCCGATGACCTACGCCGTGCCGGAACGCTCGACGTTCCCGCGTTCCTCGCTCTCGCCCGCAAGGCATCCGATAGCGCATTGTCCCAGCGGCCCTTCGATACCCAGCTCTACGGAGCCGTTCGGCTGCTGGAGGGTGACGTGGTCGAGATGGCGACGGGCGAGGGTAAGACCCTGTCCGGCGCGATCGCCGCGGCCGCCTATGTCCTGCAGGGCCGGGACGTGCACGTCGTGTCGGTCAACGACTTCCTCGCCCGACGCGATGCGGAGTGGATGGGCCCGCTGTACGACGCCCTCGGTGTCACCGTCGGGTGGATCACGGCGGAGTCGACGGCGGACGAGCGGCGGGCAGCCTATGCCTGCGACGTCACGTACGCGTCGGTGAACGAGGTCGGGTTCGACGTTCTGCGGGACCACCTCGTCGACGACGCCGACCTGCTGGTCTCCCCCACCGCGGACGTGGCCGTGGTCGACGAGGCGGACTCGGTGCTGGTGGACGAGGCGCTGGTGCCCTTGGTTCTCGCCGGCTCGATCGATCAGGACGTGTCGGCGGACGACGTGCTGGATGCCGTGCGATCCCTCGACGCGGAGACCGACTGGGAGGTCGATGCCGAGCGGCGCAACGTGTTCCTCACCGACGCCGGGGCGGAGAAGATGGAGGCCGCGCTCGGCGACATCGACCTCTACAGCGAGGAGCACGTCGGCACCACATTGGTGCGCGTCAACCTCACCCTGCACGCTGAAGTGTTGGTACGCAGGGACGTCGACTACATCGTGCGCGACGGACGGGTGCAGCTGGTCAATGCGTCGCGTGGCCGCGTCGCCGAGCTGCAGCGCTGGCCCGACGGCCTGCAGGCTGCCGTCGAGGCCAAGGAAGGCCTGGAGCGCACACAGACGGGCCAGGTACTCGACACCGTCACGGTGCAGGCGCTGATGGGTCGGTACAAACGCGTGTGCGGCATGACCGGCACAGCTCTCGCTGCGGGAGAACAACTTCGGACGTTCTACAGCCTGGGTGTGTCGGTGGTGGAGCCGAACGAGCCGCTGGTGCGTGTCGACGAGGTCGATCGCGTCTACGCCACGGCGCCGGAGAAGACGGCCGCAGTCGTGGCCGCGGTGGTCGAGGCCCATGCCACCGGTCAGCCGGTCCTGGTCGGCACTCACGATGTCGAGGAGTCGGAGGATCTCGCTGCGCGACTCGAGGACGAGGGTGTCCCGGTGGTCGCCCTGAACGCGAAGAACGACGCGGAGGAAGCCGAGATCATCGCTCGCGCAGGACTTCGCGGCGCTGTGACCGTCTCGACCCAGATCGCCGGCCGCGGCACGGACATCAGACTCGGAGACGGAGTGACCGATCTCGGCGGTCTGCTCGTCGTCGGAACCGGGCGGTACGTCACCGAGCGCCTGGACAACCAACTACGCGGACGTGCGGGGCGCCAGGGCGATCCGGGCCGCTCGGTGTTCTTCGCCAGTTGGGACGACTCCCTGGTGACGCGATACCTGGAGAAGAGCGATCGTCCCGGCCACCCCGACGACACGGGCTTCATCGAGTCGGAGGTCGCGGCCAAGCGCATCGATCACGCTCAGCGTGTCGCCGAGGGCGCGATGCTGGACACCCACGCGTCCACGTGGCGGTACAACCAACTGACTGCCCAGCACCGCGACATCCTCGATGCCCGCCGCGCGACGCTGCTGACCACCGACGAGGCGTGGACCCTGCTGGCCGATCGCAACCCGGACCGCGCCGCGGAACTGGAGCCGCTCGACGCGGACGTTCGAACAGGTGTCGCGCGGCGCATCGTGCTGCACCACCTCGACCGCGCCTGGTCGGACTATCTCGCTCACCTCGGTGATGTCCGCGAGAGCATTCACCTCCGGGCCCTCGGACGCGAGAATCCGCTCGACGAGTACCACCGCATCGCGATCGACGCGTTCGCCGAGGTGCAGTCGCGAGCACTCGAGGAGTCGGATCGCACGTTCCTGACCTCGGAGATCACCGAGGACGGCATCGACCTCGAATCCGCCGGATTGGTTCGCCCGTCGTCGACCTGGACGTACGTGCGGGAATCTCACCGCCCCCTCGCGTTCTGACAGACCATTGCGAGTGATCACTCTCTAAGTTACGGTGAGCCCATCGCACAGTGATGGAGGTCACATGAACGAGTCGCACTTCGATGTGGTGATCAGCGGCGGGACCGTCTTCGACGGCGACGGCGGTCCCGGTGTCCGACGCGATGTCGGCATCGTCGACGGCGTGGTCCGCGCCGTCTCCTCGGACGCGCTGGCCGTCGGGCCGGACACCGAGGTCATCGACGCCACCGGCCAGTGGGTCATGCCGGGCTTCGTCGACGTGCACACCCACTACGACGCCGAGGTGCTGGTGGGCCCCGGACTGGTGGAATCGGTCCGCCACGGCGTGACGACGGTTCTGCTGGGGAACTGCTCGCTGTCCACGCTGTACTCGACGCCGGTGGACATCGCGGACCTGTTCAGCCGCGTCGAAGCATTGCCGCGCGATCACGTGCTCAAAGCTGTCGACACGCACAAGACGTGGGACGGTCCCGAGGAGTACATCGCCGCGCTCGAGCGGCTCCCACTCGGTCCGAACATCGCGTCGCTGGTGGGACATTCGGATCTCCGCGCCCACGTCATGGGGCTGGATCGGTCGACCGACCGCTCCCAGAAGCCGACGCGCGAAGAGACCGCGCAGATGTCCGACGCTCTCGAGAAGGCGCTCGACGCCGGAATGCTCGGCATGTCCACGATGACCAATCCGTGGGACAAGCTGGACGGCGACCGCTACCGGTCGCGATCCCTGCCGTCGTCCTACGCATCCTGGTCGGAGTTCCGGCGCCTGCACAAAATCCTGCGGCGCCGCGGCCGGCTTCTGCAGAGCATTCCGAATCTGAACACGAAGTACGACATGGTCTTCTTCCTCGGTGCGGCCACCGGGATAGGACGTCGCGCGCTGAAGGTGTCGCTGCTCGCCGCGGCGGACGCCAAGGCCTCACCCTGGATCCACCACATCTTCGGCCCCCTCGCCGCGATCGTGAACGGCCCCGGCAAGGGTCAGTTCCGGTGGCAGCACCTGCCCACGACGTTCGACGTCTACTCCGACGGAATCGACCTGGTCGTCTTCGAGGAATTCGGTTCCGGCAGAGCGGCTCTGCACCTGCGCGAGGAACTGGGCCGCAACGAGCTGCTGAAGGACGAGGCGTATCGACGCTGGTTCCGCGCCGACTTCGAGAAGAAGTTCTCCTCCCGTGTGTGGCACCGGGACTTCGGCGACGTCATCATCACCGAGTGCCCCGACGCGTCCGTGATCGGGAAGAACGTCGCGGAGTTGGCGCGGGAGCAGGGAATCCACGTAGTCGACGCGTTCCTCGACCTGGTCGTCGAGCACGGCCGGAAGCTGCGTTGGCACACCACGATCGCCAACCATCGCCGTAAGCAGATGGACAAGCTGATCACGAAGCCCGGTGTGACAGTGGGATTCTCCGATGCCGGGGCGCACCTGCGGAACATGGCGTTCTACAACTTCGGGATCCGCCTGCTTCGTCGGGTGCACGACGCACACGAGTCGTTCCTGACCGTCGGACAGGCGGCGCACAAGCTGAGCGGCGAACTGGCCGATTTCTACGGCGTCGACACCGGGCATCTGCGCCTCGGTGACCGTGCGGACATCGTCGTCGTGAACCCGGCGGGACTGACGGACGAGGTCGACGCCTACAACGAGGAGTCGATGCCCGAGTTCGGCGGGCTGAGCCGGATGGTCAACCGCAACGACGACGCCGTCACGGCGACGCTCATCGGAGGCCGAGTGGTCTACCGCGAGGGTCGCTTCGCATCGTGGTTCGGGGTGTCCGAGCGCGCCGGCCGATTCCTGCGAGCGGGCGTGAGGACACCTGCGGCCACTACCGTGTCCGTGTGAGACGAACGCAGGAGCAGCGCCGGACCGACACCATCGCGAAACTTCTCGACGCCACCATCTCCTCGTTGGCCGAGAGAGGTTACGCCGCAACGACGGTGAACGAAGTCGTCACCCGTGCGGGTGTGTCGTCCGGCGCTCTGTTCCGGCATTTCCCGACCAGGCTCGACCTGGTGGTCGCCGCCGCGGACGAGGTTCGTAGGCGCCAGTTCGAGGAGTTCCGCGGAGGTCTCGCGAGCTTCGGTTCGGCGTCGGTCGAGCACTGCCTGACGTTGCTGCGCGCGGCGTGCCGCGCCCCGATCAACGGCGCCTGGTACGAGCTCCTCATCGCCGCTCGCAGCGACGAGGAGCTGCGGGCGAGACTCGTCCCGTTCACGATCCGCTACCACCGGGAGATCACCGAGCTGGGCCGGACGTTGCCGATCGCCGGGACGATTCCTGCCGCCGAACTCGATACAGTCCTCTTCACGGTGGTACACCTCCTGGACGGAGAAGCGCTCTCGGCCGTGGTCCATCCGCAGCCGGAGCAGGAAGAGATGCGCTTGCATCTCGTCGCTCGACTTCTCCGCGGAGAGTCTCTCTACAGCAGAAGCGAGGCAGGATGACCGAACCGCACAGCAGGTGGACAGCTCGATCCGACGGGGCCGCCCTCGCGGTGTACGAGTACGGGAACCCCGACGCGGACACGACCGTGCTCCTGGTCCACGGCTACCCGAACAACCACACGATGTTCGACGCCATGATCGACGCGATCGGTGATCGCGCCAGGGTCATCTCGTACGACACGCGCGGCGGCGGTCATACCGTCGTCGAGCACCCGGAGAAGTCGTCGTCGTTCGCCATCGAGCGTCTCGCGGACGACACGTACGCGGTGATCGACTCGATCCCCGATCTGCGGGGGCCGATCCATGCGTTCGCGCACGACTGGGGTTCGGTCCAGATGTGGGAGCCTCTGCGGGATCCTCGTGCCACCGTCGTCTTCGGCTCGTTCACCTCGGTGTCGGGACCGAGCATCGACCACCTGCGGGAGACCTCGAGGCGGCGAGGGCTGCGTCCGACACAGTGGCCGTCCGTGCTCGGGCAGCTCGGGCGGTCCTGGTACATCTGGGGCTTCCACATTCCCGTCGTCGGAAAGTACGTGCCCGATCTGTTCGTCAAGGCCGGGCCCGCGGATCCGGCACCCCCGGCGGATCCGATCGACATGCAACGTGGAGTGGAGCTGTACCGCGCCAACATCATTCGGCGCATGCTCTCCGGACCACCAGCGAGTTGCGAGGTCCCCACACTCGTGGTCGTGCCGCTGAAGGACCGATTCCTGTCCGCCGATCTGGTCGAGGACGTCGATCGGTGGATCCCGGACCTCACCGTCCTCGAGGTCGACGCGAAGCACTGGTGGCCGTGGACGCACGCGTCCGATGCTGCCGACGTGCTGCTCGACCACGCGCAGCGCGTCTGACGTAGGCGGGTGTGGGAACGGTCTTCCCGGCACGTTCCCACACCCGGGTCTATCCCCCTGGTCGGTCAGGCAGTCAGGCGCAACCCTGTTTCCGGATGGAACAGGTACGCCGTGCCCTCCTGCTTGGTCAGCGTGATCGTCTCGCCGATCTTCGCAGGAGCCCTCCGAGGTGAGCGTGCCACGATCGTGGCCGGAGTGCCGTCCGAGGAGCGAATTCGTGTGTCGCCGAAGCTGGCGTACAGGTAACTCTCGTTGCCCAGTTCCTCGACCAGATCCACCGTGACCACCAGTCCGTCGTCGTCCGCGGATCCGATGGCGAGCTGCTCGGGGCGCAGACCCAGCGTGACCTCGTCGAGGCCGGCCGCCGCGATGGCCGTGAGCTGGTCGCGTTCGAGGGCGATGGTGCGGTCCCCGACCTTCAGTCCACCCTTCGCGACGGGCACCGTGAACAGATTCATCGCGGGCGAGCCGATGAAGCCGGCGACGAACGCGTTGATCGGGTGGTCGTACAGCTCGGTGGGCGAGGCGAACTGCTGCAGCTTCCCGTCTTTGAGGATCGCCACCCGGTCACCCATCGTCATCGCCTCCACCTGGTCGTGGGTGACGTAGACGGTGGTGGTGCCGAGTCGCCGCTGGAGTGCCGCGATCTGGGTGCGCGTCTGCACGCGTAGCTTGGCGTCGAGGTTGGACAGCGGCTCGTCCATGCAGAACACCTGCGGCTCGCGCACGATGGCGCGTCCCATGGCCACGCGCTGGCGTTGACCACCGGAGAGCTTGCCGGGCTTGCGGTCCAGGTATTCGGTGAGGTCGAGCAGATCGGCAGCGTCCTTGACTCGCTTCGTGCGCTCCTCGAGGCTCACGCCGCGCATCTTGAGGGCGAAGCCCATGTTCTCGCCGACGGTCTTGTTGGGGTAGAGCGCGTAGTTCTGGAACACCATCGCGATGTCGCGGTCCTTGGACGGCACCCCGACCATGTTCTTCCCCCCGATCTCGATGGCGCCACCGTCGATCTCCTCGAGGCCGGCCAGCATCCGCAGCGCGGTCGACTTGCCGGAGCCGGACGGTCCGACCAGGACGATGAACTCACCGTCCTGGATGTCGAGGTCGAGGGAGTCCACCGCCAACTTGTCGGCGCCGTCGTAGATGCACGATGCTTGCTTGTACGAGATTGCAGCCATGATTCTTCTCCTACTTGATTGCGCCGAAGGACAATCCGCGCACGAGTTTGTTCTGCGCGAACCATCCGGCGAGGACGACGGGGAGGGCTGCGAACGTCGCAGCGGCGGACAGCTGGGCCCAGTACAGGCCCTGGCCGGTGATGAAGCCGACGAGGTAGACCGGAATGGTCTGCGCCTGGACGGCGGTGAGGTTGACGGCGAAGAAGAATTCGTTCCACGAGAAGATCACGCAGATGAGCGACGTCGCCGCGATTCCGGGAGAGACCAGGGGCAGGATGACCTCCCGCACCGACGTCCACAGCGAGGCACCGTCCATGCTCGCGGCCTCGAGCAGTTCGCTCGGCACCTCGAGGAAGAACGAGCGCATCATCCACACCGCGATCGGGAGGTTCATCGCCGTGTACAGGATGATCAGGGCCCAGATATTGTCCAGCAGACCGATGTCTCCGACGATCACGTAGAGCGGAACGATGGCGGCGACGACGGGGAGCATCTTGGTGGAGATGAAGAAGAACAGCACGTCCTGCGTCTTCTTCACCGGCCGCAGCGACAACGCGAACGCGGCCGGAACTCCCAGCAGCAGAACGAGAGCCGTCGAGACGATGGTGGCGAAGGCCGAGTTGAGCAGCGTGGTGCCGATGCCGCTGTCGAGAACTCCGCGGTACTGGTCGAGCGTCGGGGTGAAGAAGATCTTCGGTGTGGCGGTGTAGGCGTCGGCTTCCTGCTTGAACCCGGTGATCACCATCCACAGGACAGGGAAGAAGAAGGCGATGCCGGCGACCCAGGCGACGAAGGACCAGATCGAGCCCGTGCCCCACCGAGCCTTCCGGGTGACGGGCGCTTTCTCCACGGTTCCGGTAGTCATCACGCCGCCTCCTCGTTCCCACTGAAGCTCTTGAAGATCAGTCGCAGCGCCAGGGTGCTGACGACGATGGTGGCCACCACGGTGACGACGCCCATGGCCGCGGCCTGGCCGATGTCGAAGCCGAGGAAGGCTCGTTGGTAGATGTAGAAGGGCAGGTTCGACGACGCCACACCGGGTCCGCCGGAGGTCATCATGTAGACCGCGTCGAAGGTGTTGATCAGGTAGATCGCGCCCAGGACGGCACCCAGTTCGATGAATCGACGCAGGTGCGGCAACGTCAGCTCGCGGAAGAGTGCGAACGGGCCGGCGCCGTCGACACGGGCTGCCTCGGCGATGTCCTTCGGCATCGACTGCAGGCCGGCGAGTATCAGCAGCATCATGAACGGGGTCCACTGCCACACCAGGTTGGTCATGACGGCCGCCAGGGGGAAGCGGGAGACCCAGTCGATCTGGTCCACCCCGAACGGACTCAGGGCGAAGTTGATGAGGCCGAAGACGGGATCGAACATCGTGGTCTTCCAGATCAACGCGCCGGCGACCGGGGTGATGAGGAACGGCGTGATCAGCAGGGTGCGGACCAGGCTGCGGCCGATGAACTTCCGGTCGAGTAGCAGTGCCAGCAGCAGACCCAGCACCACCGAGATGATGACCGTGCCGACGATCATGATCACCGTGTTGAGAGCGACCTGACGGAACTGGCTGTCGCGGAACACGTCGACGTAGTTGTTGAGCCAGTTGAACTCTCGGGAGCCCGGTCGCACCAGGTTCCACGACTGCGTCGAGTAGTACAGCGTGAAGAGGAACGGAATCTGCGTGACGACGATGGCGAACACCATGGCCGGGAGCAGTGGTCCACGGCGGCGCCATCCCTCTGCCTTGCTGATCGTCCGTTCACGCCGGACGACCGGCGTGGACTCCGTCCGCGGCGAACCGACATCGGTAGCGGTCATCACTCGTCCTCCTGGTAGGTCTTACCGACCACTTCGGCGTACTGCTGCGCCTGGGCGAGTGCGTCCTGGACACTGATCTGTCCGGCGATCGCGGCGCTGATCTGTTGACTGACACGGGTTCCCAGGTCCTGGAACTCGGGAATGGTGAGGAACTGCACCCCGGTGTAGGGCACGGGGTCGACCGTGGGCTTGTTCGGGTCGGCGCCGTTGATCGAGTCGAGCGTCACCTGACCGAACGCGGCCGACGCCTTCTCGTACTCGGGGATCTCGTACGTGGACAACCGACTTCCCGGCGGGACACGCTCCCATCCGAGCTCGTTGCCGACCTTGTTCAGGTACTCCTTGTTCGTCATCCAGGACACGAACTTCCACGCGTCGTCGGGATTCTCGGAGGTCTTCGGGATACCGAGCGCCCACGAGTAGAGCCAACCGTTGTCACCCTTGGCCGCGGACGGCGCCTTGGCGTACCCGATCTTGCCGACGACGGTGCTCGACGTGGGATCCTCGAGCACGGACACTGCCGAGGTGGCGTCGTACCACATTGCTGTGTTGCCCTGCGCCAGTTGCGTTCCGCACTCACTGAACCCACTGGTCGCCGCGCCTGCCTGCCCGTGGGTGCGGACCAGATCGACGTAGAACTGCACCGCTTCCTCGACCTGCGGACTGGTCAGCTGCGCGTTCCAGTTCTCGTCGTACCAGCGGCCACCGAAAGCGTTGATGACGGTGTCCAGAGGGGCCAGGACCTCGCCCCAGCCGGGCTTGCCGCGGAGGCAGATACCGGAGACACCGGGCGTGTCGAGCTTCGCGGCGGCGTCGGCGACCTGCTGCCAGGTGGGCTCCTGCGGCATCGTGATGCCGGCCGCCTCCATCAGATCCTTGCGGTACATCAGGAAGGACGACTCACCGTAGAACGGCACCGAATACATGCTGCCCTCGTAGGAGAGGGACTCCTTCAGGGACGGGATGAAGTCGGCCTCGTCGTATCCCGGTGTGTCCTGCGCGTACTCGGAGAGGTTGGTCAACCAGCCGTTCTCGGCCCACTGCGGGGTCTCGTAGTTGCTGATCATGACCACGTCGAATTCACCGCCGCCGGTGGCCACCGAGGCCGTGATCTTGGCGCGCGCCTCGTTCTCCGACAGGGAGACGAACTTCAGGTCGATGCCGGGGTTGTCCGCCTCGAATTCCGGCGCCAGAGAGATGGCGTCGGACATCTGCGAGTTGGACACGATGGCGACGGTGATCGTCTTTCCACCACCGTCGCCCCCGAACGAGCCCGCCCCTGCGCATCCTGTCGCCACCAGTGCGGTGGTGGCGACAAGCGCGACGAGTGGTGTCAATCGTGACGTCACGTCGGTACTACCTCGATTCCTGTGGAGTGTGCGTGCTAGCCGAGTAGGTAGGCGGCGCACGCGATGTCGGTCACCAGCACGGTGGCGAGACGGCCGCGCAGAGCGGCCCGGACGGCGGCGTGTTTGCGTGCTCCGCCGGAGATCAGAAGGGTGTTGGCGCACCGTCGGATGTCGTCGAGCGGAACCGACATGGTGCGTGCACCGAGGCTGCCCTCGATGTCCGCGCCGTTCTCGTCGAAGAATCGTCCGCCGATCTCGCCGACGGCCCCGAGATGATCGAGTTCGGTCAACTCGGCCTGCTCGAGGAAACTGCCCTCGAACAGAGTGGTCGACGTGGACACCGGCCCCAGTCCGAAGAACATCAGATCTGCCGAACGCCCCGCCTCGAGTGCGCGGGACATGATCGAGTCGTTCTGCAGCGCAACCACTGTCGCCGGATCTGCGTAGAGCGGGGCGTTGAGACGCATCGTGGCAGCCTGGAGCTGCTCCGCGCATCGGCCGAGAACGAAGTCCACACCGGTCTGGTATTCCGCGGCGCTCATCGACCCGTCGAGTTGCACCACCAGCGAGCACCGGCTTCCCCGCGAGGACAGCGCCTGAGCCACCGCCACGGTTTCCGGGCCCCAGGTGAACCCGACGGTGTGGTCGGGCTGCACCCGTCGGGTGAGCACGCCGGCGGCTGCGCGACCCACCGCGTCGTACCGTCCGCCGCCGTCGTCGATGTTCGACGTGACCACCAGCGCCTCGTCCAGCCCGTACTTCTCCTCGAGCCGGCGCTCGAGGTCGGTGTGCACGGACCCGCTGATCTCCTCGGGTACGTGGATCTCGATGCGCACCAACCCGTTGGCGCGAGCCTTGGCGACCAGGCGCCCCGCCGTGGGGCGCGAGACTCCGAGCTTGGCCGCGATCTGCGCCTGAGTAGCGCCGTCGAGGTGGTACATCGTTGCCGCGCGCAGGGCGAGCCGGAGCTCGTCGCTGGCATTCGGCGTAGTCACGTCGTCGTCTCCCCGGTGAGGGTGAGCATCTGCTCACCTGTTGTTCATCTGCTCACTTAAGCTAACATTCAGGTGTGATCCACACAACAGTCAGTTCCATGAGTGCTGCAGTTCTCACCGAGCCGGGACGCATCGTCACCGAGAATCGGCCCGTTCCGACGCCCCGATCCGGCGACGTCCTGGTCCGCGTGTCCGCGGTCGGAGTCTGCGGATCGGACACTCACTACTACCGCGAGGGACGCATCGGCGACTTCGTCGTGTCCTCGCCGCTGGTGCTCGGCCACGAGGCGTCGGGCGTGATCGTCGCGGTGGGTGAGGGAGTGTCCGAGAAGAGGATCGGTTCACGGGTGTCCGTCGAGCCGCAGCGTCCGGATCCGGACAGTCGCGAGAGCAGATCGGGCCACTACAACCTGTGCCCCCACATGGAGTTCTACGCGACGCCGCCCGTCGACGGCGCGCTGTGCGAATACGTGAGCATCGGCAGCACCTTCGCCCACGATGTACCGGACTCGGTCTCCGACGACGCCGCCGCTCTTTTCGAGCCGCTGTCCGTGGCGATAGCGACGGCACGCAAGGCCGGCATCACCGGGGGATCGCGCGTGCTGATCGCCGGCGCGGGTCCCGTCGGACTTCTCACCGCCCAGGTCTCGCGAGCGTTCGGAGCGACCGACATCATCGTGTCCGACATCTCGCCGAGCCGACGCGAGAGTGCCGCGCGCTACGGTGCGACGCGGGTCCTGGACCCCACCACCGAATCGGTGCACGACCTCGACCTGGACGCGTTCATCGACGCCTCCGGTGCGCCTCGGGCCGTGCAGGACGGCATGCGCGCCGTGCGTCCCGCGGGCAGAGTGGTCCTCGTGGGGATGGGCGGCGACGAGTATCCGATACCCGTCTCGGTGATCCAGAATCGAGAACTCTGGGTCACCGGCGTCTTCCGATACGCCGATACCTGGCCCACCGCACTGGAACTCGTGCGCACAGGGCGCGTCGACCTGGACAGCATGGTCACCGCGCACTTCGACCTCGCGCACGTCGAGGATGCTCTGAACCACGACCGCACCGACGGCAGCATCAAGGCTGTCGTCACCGTGACCCCCAGTCAGGAGACACTGTCGTGAAGTTGTCCACCGCCACGCTCGACCAGCTCCCGAGCGACGTCGATGCGCCGTCCTACGACCGTTCCGCGATCACCACCGGCATCGTGCATGTCGGGGTCGGCGGGTTCCATCGGGCGCATCAGGCGATGTACGTGGACCGCTTGCTGCGCACCGACTTCGAGTCGGCCGCGCGGTGGGGGATCTGCGGAGTCGGGGTGCTCCCCGGCGATCGTCGGATGAAGGACGTCATGGACGCCCAGGACTGCCTGTACACGCTGGCGCTGCGGCATTCCGACGGCTCGTGGGACACCTCCGTCATCGGATCCATCACCGAGTACCTGTTCGCGCCGGACGCTCCCGAGGCCGTGATCGAGAAGCTCGCCCACGAGGACACCCGCATCGTCTCGCTCACCGTCACCGAGGGGGGTTACAACTTCTCGGCCACCACGGGCGAGTTCGACGCCGAGAACCCCGCTGTGCGAGCGGATCTGGAACCGGGGTCCGTACCGACGACGACGTTCGGGCTGGTGTGCGAGGCGCTCTCGCGGCGCAAGGACCGTGGTCTCGCACCGTTCACGATCATGTCGTGCGACAACATCGAGGGCAACGGGCACATCGCCCGCTCGACGTTCACCGCGTTCGCCGCACTGAAGGACCCCGACCTGGCGCACTGGATCACCGAGAACGCGCAGTTTCCCAACTCGATGGTCGACCGCATCACGCCCGTGACGACGCCCGACGTCGTGGAGCAGTTGGCGTCGCGCTACGGCATCGACGACCAGTGGCCCGTCGCCGCGGAACCGTTCACGCAGTGGGCGCTGGAAGATCGGTTCACGCTGGGTCGACCCCGATTCGAGGATGCCGGCGTCCAGGTGGTCGACGACGTCACCCCGTACGAGCTCATGAAGCTCCGGTTGCTCAACGCCAGCCACCAAGCGCTCTGCTATGTCGGCTATCTCAGCGGATACCGCTTGGTTCACGACGTGGCGCAGGACCCTCTCTTCGCCGAGTTCCTGCTGCGCTACATGGACGAGGAAGCAACGCCCACGCTGCAGCCGGTTCCCGGCATCGATCTCGCCGACTACAAGAATACGCTGATCGAGAGGTTCTCCAACCCCGAGATCCGCGACACCGTCGCCCGACTGTGCGCGGAGTCGTCGGACCGCATTCCGAAGTGGCTGGTGCCGGTGATCCGGATCAATCTCGAATCCGGCGGCCCCGTTGCGCTGTCGGCGGCGGTCGTCGCGAGTTGGGCACGGTACGCCGAGGGTGTCGACGAGCAGGGCGAGCCCATCGAGATCGTCGACAGGTTGAAGGACACTCTGACCCCGCTGGCTCGCCGGCAGGGCGAGGACCGCACCGCGTTCGTGCAGAATCGCGAGCTGTTCGGCGACCTCGTGGACGACGAGCGCTTCGTCGACGCCTACGTGTCGGCGCTGGACTTTCTGCACACTCGGGGCGCGCGGGCGACGGTGCAGGACCTGCTCGCCTGACGGCCTGGCATCAGCGGAACGAGGCCGTCCCGACGGTCCAGGCATGCGCCCGCTCGCTCAGGGTGAAGCCCAACCCCGGTCGATCGGACAGGTGCATCCGGCCGTCGCGAGTCTCGAGGTGCTCCTCGAACAGCGGATCCAACCAGTCGAAGTGCTCCACCCAGGTCTGCAGCGGGTAGACCGCCGCCAGATGCAGGTGAATCTCCATCGCGAAATGGGGAGCCATCTGCAATCCGTGGTGCTCCGCCAGACCCGCGAGCTTCAGGAACTGGGTGATGCCGCCGATGCGCGGAGCATCGGGTTGGATGATGTCGACGGACCCGGCCTCGATCAGGCGGACGTGCTCGCCGACACTGGCCAGCATCTCACCGGTGGCGATGGACGTGTCGAAGGTGCGCGCCAGCATCGCGTGTCCCTCGGCGTCGTAGGCGTCGAGCGGCTCCTCGATCCACACCAGATCGAACTGCTCGAGGATGCGGCACATGCGAGTCGCGGTCGGACGATCCCACTGCTGGTTCGCGTCGACCATCAGCGGCACGTCGTCGCCGAGATGTTCGCGCACCGCCGTCACGCGGGCGATGTCCTGGCGCCAATCCGGCTGACCCACCTTGAGTTTGATGCCTCCGATCCCGGCCGCGAGTGACGCCGTGGCGTTGTCGAGCACCTCACCGATCGGAGTGTGAAGAAATCCGCCGGACGTGTTGTATGTCTGGACGGAATCGCGGGTGGACCCGATCAGCTTGGCCAACGGGAGCCCCGCACGCTTGGCCTTGAGGTCCCACAGCGCGATATCGATGGCGGCGATCGCCTGTGTCGCAACACCACTGCGGCCCACGGAGGCGCCAGCCCACACCAGCGACGTCCAGATCTTGCCGATGTCACTGGGGTCCTGTCCGATCAGGACGGGCGCGATCTCCTTCGCGTGCGCGAACTGCGCCGGACCACCGGCGCGCTTGGAGTAGCTGAACCCGATTCCTGTGTGTCCCTGCTCCGTTCGGATCTCGACGAAGAGGAACATCACCTCCGTCATCGGCTTCTGTCGGCCCGTCAGGACTTTCGCGTCACTGATCGGCGCGGACAGCGGAAGCACGATCGAGCGCAGAGTCACGTCCTCGATGCGATCGATCGTCGCCGCACCGGCCGCGAGAGCACGCAGTGCCGCATCGGGCGCGGTGAGTCCGCTGGTCGGCCTGGTGGGAGTGCGGTCGGAGATCTCTCGCGTATCGGTCACTGTGGGCTCCTCCGTCGAGTGTGTGGTCGCGCTCACACGGTAAGCCCGTGGCCGATGCACGTCCAGGTCCTTTCATGCATCCTTCGATGCCCTCGAGGTATCGGTCTCGGGGGGCCGGTATCGCACCGAATCGGTATCGGTCGATGCCGAAACAGCATGCGCCCGTGATAGTCCGGTCATCGGAAGGCGACGACTCGACATCGGCGCAGGTGGGCGACGTGCGCATCCGACGCCAGGGGTCGAGAACGGGTCCATAACGGCCTCGGTACGCCGTTGACGATGCGCATCGCCGCTCCTACGTTGTGTCCACCGTCACAACACCTCCGGAGGTCGACATGAGCCCTGCACCACGGAACCGAATCTCGGCGGCGGTCGCCGGCGCGCTCACCCTCGCCCTCGCCGCGTCGGGCTGCTCCGTCGCGAACACCGACCGGAGTTCGTCGACCGACCCCGACACCCTGCGCATCGTCCTGAGCCAGGAGCCCCCCACGCTCGAAGCCTGCGACGTCTCGCAGACGTCGATCGGAGTGGTCACCCGGTCGAACATCACCGAACCGCTGATGGAGCGCAACCCCACCACCGGTGGACTCGAACCCAAACTCGCCGATACGTGGGAGCAGAACTCCGACCGCGAGTGGACCTTCCGGTTGCATCCCGGTGTGACGTTCAGTGACGGCCGACCCTTCGAAGCCGCGGATGCCGCTCACTCGATCGAGCGCACCGTGAACTCCGACATCGGCTGCAACGTCGAGGGATACGTCTTCGGAGACGCCGATCTGACTGTGACCGTCATCGATCCCCTCACTCTCACGGTGGCGTCGCCGGCTCCCGATCCGATTCTCCCGCTACGCATCTCCTTCGTCGAGATGGTCCCTCGGACGGCGAGCTTCACCGAGCGCGAGCGTGAGCCCGTCGGCACCGGCCCCTTCGCGCTGGACACCTGGGAGTACGGCCAGCGACTGACCCTGGTGCGCAACGATCGGTACTGGGGACCGCGTCCGGACTTCGCGAGAGCCGTCTACCAGTGGCGTAGCGAAGGAAGCATCCGAGCGTCGATGGTGTCCGGCGACGAGGCCGACATCGCCACCGGTATCGGGCCCGAGGACGGGGCAGGTGACCTGGGAGTGGCCTACCCGAACAACGAGACCACGGCGGTTCGGATCCAGGTCGAGGAACCGCCGCTCGACGACATCCGGGTTCGGCAGGCGATCAACTACTCGATCAATCGCAACGGAATCGTGCATGCGCTCTTCCGCGATCTGGGCCGGCCTGCCGCACAGTTGGTCTCACCGGGAGTCGTCGGCTACAACGACGAACTCGAAGCATGGCCGTACGACACCGACAAGGCACGCGCGTTGCTCGACGAGGCCCGGGCGGACGGTGTACCGGTGGATGCGAAGATTCGGTTGATCGGCCGCACCGGCCAGTTCCCCAAGGTGAACGAGACACTCGAGGTCGTCCAGAATGCGCTGTCCGAACTGGGCATGAACATCTCGATCGAGATGATGGACTCGGCAGGCACGTCGCAGTATCAGGAGCGACCGTTCCCCGCCGACGCCGGCCCGTACCTGCTGGTGATCCAGCACGGCAACCAGGCAGGTGACTCCGCGTTCACCGTCGACCAGTACTTCACCAGCGACGGCTTCCAGAGTGCCTACGGGACACCGGAGTTCGACGCCGAGATCGCCGCGGCGAACCAGCGCACCGGCGACGCTCGTCAGGACGCCTACGCCCAGCTGTTCGCGGACGAGCCGACCGAGATCATGCAGATGGCCTACATCGCCCACATGGAGGGTGTCCTGGCGAAGTCGGACCGCGTCGACTACACACCCGACTCGGCGACCGTCGACGAGATGCACCTGGCCGCCATGACGCACGCACAGGAGGGAGCGTCGGCGTCGGGTCGGTGAGCTACCCGGCCCCCTCGGTCAGGTCGCGCACCTCGGCGTAGCGCGACCTGACCGACGGTGTCGGATCGGCCTCGAACCGAGGGATGTCCGACGCAGCCCAGACCGGCGGCTCGGCCGCACCCGAGAGAACCCATGCGGCTTGCCGCGCGGCACCGTCCGCCACGTACTCGCCGGCGGGGGGCACGTCGACGGGCATTCCGAAGATCGCCGGAGCGAGAACGCGCACCGCCTCGGACTTGGCACCTCCCCCGACGAGCAGCACTCTCGAGACCGACGCCCCCTGCTCGATCAGGTGATCGATACCGTCGGCCAGGCTGCACAGGAGTCCCTCGACCGCAGCGCGGGCGAGATGTCCGGGCGTCGAATTGTGCAGTCGCAGTCCGTGGATCGCGCCGCTCGCGTCCGGTCGGTTCGGTGTCCGTTCCCCTTCCAGATACGGCACCATGACGAGGCCGTCGCTGTCCGTGGACAGCGCGAGCCGCGACAGTTCGTCGTGGTCGACGCCGAGCAGACGCGCGGCGGCGTCCAACACGCGCGCCGCATTCAGTGTGCACACCAACGGCAGTTGGCGCCCGGTGGCGTCGGCGAAGCCCGCGACCAGTCCCGACGGGTCGCGCGGGGCCACCGTGGAGACGGCGGACACCACCCCGGACGTCCCCACGGACACCACCAGATCGCCCTCTCCGGCACCCAGAGCCAGTGCGGCAGCGGCGTTGTCGCCCGTTCCGGGCCCGATCGCCGCGCCGGACGACGTGGTCCCGATCCGGGCGGACGGTTGCATCACCGTCGGCACGTGGGGGTCACGCCCGCGCAGCGCCAGGCCGAGCAGGTCGACGCGGTACTCGTCGGTCGCGGCCGAGAAGTAGCCGGTGCCGCTGGCGTCGCCCCGGTCGGTCGCGAGAGCGTCGAGGCCGCGAGCTCCGCCCAGGCGCCAGGACAACCAGTCGTGCGGAAGGCAGACGGCTGCAGTCCGATTCGCATTGTCCGGCTCGTGGTCGGCCAACCAGCGCAGTTTCGATGCGGTGATCGCCGCGACCGGGACGACGCCGACGGCATCCGCCCACGCCTGGCCGCCACCGAGCTCGTCCACCAGGTCGCGAGCGGACCGTCCGGATCGAGTGTCGTTCCACAGCAACGCCGGTCGGACCACTTCGCCGTCCTCGTCCAAGCAGACCATGCCGTGCTGTTGGGCTCCGACGGAGACCGCGTCGACCCCGTCCATCCCGCCGGCATCCGCGAGCGCCGCGTCCAGCGCGTCGGACCATCGCTGCGGATCGATCTCCGTCCCGTCGGGGTGGGCAGCGCGCCCCTGGCGCACCAGCTCGCCCGAATCGGCATCTCGAACAACGATCTTGCACGACTGGGTGGACGAATCGACACCCATCACCAACGCCACTGTCGCCGTCCTTCACGGTAGGGAACGTTCACGCTACCGTGAGGCCATGGCCGCCCACGAGGAACCGCGCGAATCGGACGATGCGCAGTTCCGCCTCGACGTGATGCGTGCAGCGCTCGACCTGTTCGAGAGCAAGGGGTACGAGGCGACCACCGTCGACCAGATCGCGGAGAGCGCCGGCTTGTCGCGGCGCACGTTCTTCCGCCAGTTCCGGTCGAAGGAGGACGTGGTCTTCGTCGACCACGACGCGACCCTCGCCCACGTGCAGGACTTCCTGGGGACGACCGACCTCGACCCGCACGACGCCGTGTGCGAGGCCGCCGCGCGCGTGTTCGCCCGGTTCGCGGGCACACCCGACACCACTCGCCGGCGCTATCGCGTCCTGCAGACGGTGCCCGCGCTGCGCGAGCGCGAACTGGTCATGGTGCTGCGGTACGAACGCGTCTTCGTCGACACACTGCGCCGCGGGGCACCCGGGGAGGAGCCGCTCTCCCTGGTGCAGTTCGCCGCAGCGGTCACCGCGACGCACAACTACCTGCTGCGCACATGGCTGCGCGACGGGGCACGACTCGAGGTCGAGGACGTGCGGCGCGCCCTCGGGGCGGTGAAGCGGCGGTTCGTCACCGACACCGCGGGTGACCGGCCCACCGCACTCGTGTTGCCGCCGGGGACGTCGGTCGCCGACGTCACGACCCTGCTCGCACAGCACTTCGGGGACGGTCTCACCACCACCCCGTGACCTCGCCGAGCGTGCTGTCGATCACCGGCACGAGCGACCGGACGTACGTCGCCGACAGGTGGTGGGAATCGTGGTAGACCAGCACGTTTCCCTCGACGACGCGACACACGTCGGGACCGCAGACCGCATCGGAGAAGTCGACGGGAACCACCGAGGGGAACGGCAGCGACGCGGCGCGGGCCGGATCGATCTCGGACAGGACCTCACTGCGCGGCAGTCCGCAGGACTCGCTGTCGCCGCCGTCGGCAAGGCAGTCCGCAGCGCGATACGGGACGCCCTCCCTGCTGAGCCACGGAGTGTCCCGCACGGCCACGACGGGAAGAGCGAGCGCGGAGAAGCGTGCCCAGACGTCGAGGTACGCGTCGGGCGTGACGTCGCCGAACTCCGTGGGGCTCGGCCGCGTCGAGGTGGTGAACACCCAGTCGGGGCGGTCCGACGCGAGGATGTCGAGCACCTCCGAGGACCAGTCCCGGCAGTCCGGGTAGGGCAGATCCACCAGGAGCGGCTCGCCGATGTCGAGCGGGCACCCCATCTTGAGGTAGGTCACCACGGCGAACCCGCGGTCCCGGCCGATCCGGTCGAGGGCGGGGAGCCAGTGCTCGGCGTGCGATCCGCCGGCCAGGGCAAGGGTGCGCGTCGCGTCGGGATCTCCGTACACGCACGAGGTCACCTCGCGCTGCGTCATGTCCGCGATGCAGCCGTCCAGCGTCGACTGCGGCAGGTCCAGGTCCGCATCGAGCACGGTGGGTCGCATCGGAGCGTCCGGCACGGGCACACCGTCGACGAGTGCGAGCGCCCCCGGGTAGCGATCGTCGGAGCTCACGTCGGCGGTCGGCTGGGCCGTCGCTCGATCGAGGTAGCCCTGCCAGGTCGCGCTCGCGGCGGCGAGGCCGATCGCTCCGACGGTCACCAGGGCGGTGAGGACGCCGCGGCCCGCGCCCCGACGGTGCACCGGCTCCTCCACCCACGAGCGCGTGGCGACGGCCAGGGCGATCGAGACCACCACCACGGCGGATCCCGTCACCACGGTCACCGAGTGCCCGGTACCGAGCACCGCGATGAGGATCGGCCAGTGCCACAAGTACAGCGGGTAGGCGATGGAGCCGAGGAACTGCAGTGGGCGGGATTCGAGAGCGCGGGTCACGGCCGGTGCTCGGGACTCGGGAGCACCCGCACCGGCGACCACCAGCAGCATCGCGGCCCCGACGGGCACCAGCGCGGCAGGTCCGGGGAACTGCGCCGCACCGTCGACGAGGAACCCACAGCCCACCAGTGCGGCGAGTCCGACGACGGCGGCCGCGGCACGTAGCGCGGCCGGCAGCACCACTCGACCGATCACCAGCCCGGCGATCGCACCGACCGCGAGTTCCCACGTCCGCGCCCCGGTGTCGTAGTAGGCCCACCCCTGGTGGGTGCGGCCGATGTCGGACGCATAGCCGAACGACACCGCGGCGGCGACCGCGAGCACCGACACCAGCACCGGTGTGGTCAGGTCCCGACGACCACACCGTCGGCACGCCGCGGCGACGAGGAACACCACGGCGGTGACACCGACGTAGAACTGCACCTGCACGGACATCGACCACAGGTGCTGGAGCGGACTGACCGACAGATCGGCCGCCGCGTAGTCGGACGCGGTCCGCGCGAGCTCCCAGTTCTGGACGTACGCCAGCGACGCGAGGAGCTGCCGCGTCGTCGCGTCCCACATCGTGAAGGGTCGGTCCCACAGGGTCCAGAGGGCCACCGCGCCGAACACCACCACCGCCGCGGGGTACAGGCGTCGGGCGGTGCGGACGACGAGGGGCCGCAGGACCGGACCGTCGGCTCGCTCGACGCGGCGCAGCACCATCGACGTGAAGAAGAAGCCGGACAGGACGAGGAAGACGTCGACACCGCCCGAGACCCTGCCGAACCAGATGTGGAAGACGACCACGAGGGCGATCGCCAGCCCGCGGAGACCGTCCAGATCGACGCGGTGGCCCGGCCTACGCGCGCCGACTGCCCGGGCACCCGGCGCACGGGTCGTCGCCTGGTGGTGCACGACCACCAGAATAAGGGACGGACGGTACGAGTCCGGAGCACCCACACGTGACCAGTGACACCAAGTGCCAATCGGCCATGGTCATCGGCACTCGGGTCCGGTACGCTGGCCACATTCCGTGACACTGCGTGCCACGATCCCTTCCCCACAACGAACGGACTCTTCATGGCCGGCAACCCCAGCTTCGACCTGTTCCAGCTCTCCGACGAGCACAACGAGCTCCGCGAGGCCATCCGCGCACTCTCCGAGAAGGAGATCGCGCCGTACGCCACCGAGGTCGACGAGCAGGAGCGTTTCCCCGACGAGGCCCTGAAGGCTCTCAACGCCTCCGGTTTCAACGCCGTGCACATCCCCGAGGAGTACGGCGGCCAGGGAGCCGACTCGGTCGCAGCCTGCATGGTGATCGAGGAAGTCGCGCGCGTATGCGGTTCCTCCTCGCTGATCCCCGCCGTGAACAAGCTCGGCACCATGGGCCTGATCCTCAGCGGCGGCGAGGAGCTCAAGCAGAAGGTGCTGCCGTCCATCGCCGAGGGTGAGATGGCGTCCTACGGACTGTCCGAGCGTGAAGCCGGATCCGATGCCGCCGGTATGAAGACCCGCGCCAAGGCGGACGGCGACGACTGGATCCTGAACGGCTCGAAGGCGTGGATCACGAACGCCGGCGCATCGTCCTGGTACACCGTCATGGCGGTCACCGACCCCGAGAAGAAGGCCAACGGCATCTCGGCCTTCATGGTGCACAAGGACGACGAGGGATTCTCCGTCGGCGCGAAGGAGCGCAAGCTCGGTATCAAGGGCAGCCCCACCCGCGAGCTGTACTTCGAGAACTGCCGCATCCCCGGAGACCGCATCATCGGTGAGCCCGGCACCGGCTTCAAGACGGCACTCGCGACGCTCGACCACACACGTCCCACTATCGGTGCGCAGGCCGTCGGCATCGCACAGGGCGCTCTCGACGCGGCCATCGCGTACACGAAGGACCGCAAGCAGTTCGGCAAGGCCATCAGCACGTTCCAGGGCGTCGAGTTCATGCTCGCCGACATGGCGATGGAGATCGAAGCGGCCCGCCTCATGGTGTACTCGGCAGCCGCTCGCGCCGAGCGCGGCGAGAAGAACCTCGGTTTCATCTCCGCTGCGTCCAAGTGCTTCGCGTCCGATGTCGCCATGAAGGTGACCACCGACGCGGTCCAGCTCTTCGGCGGCGCCGGCTACACCC
The DNA here is from genome assembly GCF_001426185.1 of Rhodococcus sp. Leaf247. Lineage (GTDB taxonomy): Bacteria > Actinomycetota > Actinomycetes > Mycobacteriales > Mycobacteriaceae > Rhodococcoides. The sequence goes on from NZ_LMRP01000002.1 coordinate 924,829, forward strand.
GCGACTTCCCCGTCGAGCGCATGATGCGCGACGCGAAGATCACGCAGATCTACGAGGGCACCAACCAGATCCAGCGCGTCGTCATGTCGCGGGCACTGCTGCGCTGATCACCCGAGTCACCCCCGCAGTTTGTCGATCTCCCGCCGGTCGCGTTTGGTCGGTCGCCCTGCCCCACGATCACGCACGGGTAGGGCGGCGAGCACCTCTCGCGGCGGCGGGGGTGGGCTGCGGTCGATGTAGCAGGCCACCGCGGCCGGGGCGCCCACCCGCTTGTTCACCAACTGGGTGACCTCGATGATCTTCTCGAAGCCGCCCGCGCGGATACGTACCTCGTCACCCGGTACCACGTGTTGGGCCGGCTTCGCCGCGGTCCCGTTGATCTTCACGTGCCCACCCCGGCACGCCGAGGCTGCCGCGGACCGCGTCTTGAACAGTCGCACCGACCAGGTCCATGCGTCGACGCGCGTCACAGTCGCACCAGGTCGACGTCGCCGATCACACCGTCGGCAAGTGTCAGGGTCATGTAGGTGCAGTGCGGTTGCCGACGCCGGTCGGTCGGCGATCCGGGGTTGAGAAGCCGCATCCCGTTGTCGGACAGCGTGTCCCACGGAATGTGACTGTGCCCGAAAACCAGGAGGTCGGTGTCCGGGAATGCCGCGTCCATTCGTCTCTCCCGTCCCGTCTTCGCACCGGTCTCGTGAGTCACGGCGATCCGGACCCCCTCCACCGTGCGCCGAGCGATCTCCGGCAACCGGGACCTGACGTCGTCGCCGTCGTTGTTGCCCCAGCATGCGAGAAGGTCGCGAGACCGCTCCAGGAGGGCGTCCAGCAACGACGGCGCCATCCAGTCGCCTGCGTGCACCACCAGATCGGTGGCGTCGACCGCCTCCCACACCGCGGCGGGAAGATCCCGCGCGCGGGTGGGGACGTGGGTGTCGGACAGCAGGAGCAGCCGCATCGTCAGTCCTTGGGACCGCCGGCGACGTAGACGACCTGGCCGGAGACGAACCCGGCACCCTCGCTGCAGAAGAACGACGCGGTGTGAGCGATGTCCTCGGGCTGACCGATCCGGTTGACCGGGATCTGCGACGCGGCACCCTTCTTGAAGTCCTCGAACGGCACGCCGACGCGCTCCGCGGTGGCCGCGGTCATCTCGGTCTCGATGAAACCGGGCGCGATGGCGTTGACGGTGACGTTGTAGCGACCCAGTTCGATGGCGAGTGTCTTGGTGAAGCCCTGCATGCCGGCCTTCGCCGCCGCGTAGTTGGCCTGTCCGCGGTTACCCAGCGCGGATGTCGACGACAGGTTGACGATGCGTCCCCACTTGGCCTCGACCTGGTGCTTCTGCACCTCGCGGGACATCAGGAACGAGCCGCGCAGGTGCACGCCGAGAACGGCGTCCCAGTCGTCGACCGACATCTTGAACAGAAGGTTGTCGCGCAGGATGCCGGCGTTGTTCACCAGCACGGTGGGGGCGCCGAAGTCCGTGGCGATGCGCTCGACGGCGGACTTCACCGACTCCTCGTCCGCGACGTTCGCGCCGATGCCGATGGCCTGACCGCCCGCGGCGGTGATGGCGTCGACCGTTCCGGCACAGGCTGCCTCGTCGAGATCGACGACGGCCACACCGAATCCGTCCGACGCGAGACGGCGGGCGATGGCGGCGCCGATTCCTCGCGCACTTCCCGTGACGATTGCTGTCTTGACCTGCTCGCTCACGACTACCCTCTTTCTCATCTCGGCCCCGAAAACCCCGCGGCTCTCACTCTTTCTATCAAGTCACAGGAGTCGGCGGACCACCCCCGCTCGAGAAAGAGGCTCGACCATGACCACTCGGCTCAACCCGTACCTGTCGTTCCGTGATTCCGCGAAGGACGCCATGGAGTTCTACCGAACCGTGTTCGGCGGCAAGCTCACCGTCTCGACGTTCGGCGAGTCCGGCATGCCCGTCGAGGACTCCGAGCAGAACAACGTCATGCACTCGCAGCTCGAGACACCGAGCGGCTTCACCCTGATGGGTGCCGACACCCCACTGTCGATGGACGTCAGCGTCAACGGCACGGTCTCGCTCAGCGGCGACGACGAGGCCGAGCTCCGCGGCTACTGGGATGCGCTCGCCGAGGGCAGTACCCCTGGCGTGCCGCTCGAGAAGGCGCCGTGGGGCGACTACTTCGGCATGCTGACCGACAGGTTCGGTATCGCGTGGATGGTGAACATCGCCGGCAGCTAGCTGCCGAAGGCGAGCGGCAGGTCCCGTCGGAACGTCACCTCGTCGAATTCGCGTCCGTACTCGTCGACGGCGGCGATGCGCAGTCGGCTGGGCGTGATGCCGGGAACGCCCGGCGTCATGTCCGCGCGGACGAACGAGTAGTTGCGGAAACGCACGCGTGACCACGTCAGGGACTCGGGAACCTTGGTCCCGTCGGCAGCGACGACATAGCTGTTGGGCACCGACGTGTCCGCGACCTCGTGCCCGCGGTAGCTCTCCGGCTCACCGTCCTGGAATCCGTAGCGCGGACGGCCGCCGCCGCCCACGGTGTAGTACACGGTGCCGTCGGAGACGGAGCTGACCTCGGAGCGGTCGCCCGCGACCCGCGTGGGCGACCCGCCGCGGATCGGGTCGGACCGCTCGAACACGTGGTTGTGCGCCTGCAGCACCACATCGACGTGATAGCGGTCGAAGAGCCCCGCCCAGGCGTTACGGACACCGCCGTCGCTCGCGTGGTCCTTGGTCGTCGAGTACGCGCAGTGGTGGAAGAAGCACACGATGAAGTCGACGGCCGGATCGGCTCGGTAGCGCGCCAGGGTCGACTCCACCCAGCCCGTCTGACGTCCGCCGCTGTACCCGGTGTTCGCGCGGATCTCGTTCGACACGTCGTTGGCGTCGAGCGACAGCACGGCGACGTTGCCGTGGACGAACGAGTAGACCGACGGGCAGCCGGCGGGACCGTTGTCGGGTTGATCCAATCGTGCTGCGTGCCCGCCGTATCCGTTCGACCCGTACAGCGCCTCCATGTCGTGGTTTCCGGTCGCGAAGAGCCAGGGCGTGGACGCCGCGCTCGGCTCGATCGCCGCGAGGTAGCCGTCCCAGACGTACGGGTTGAACTTGTCGAAGACCTTGTCGACGGTGCCGCCGCTGGGTACGAAGCGGGGAGTGCGGCCCTGTCCCGACGGGTCCGCGTAGGCGATGTCGCCCGCGAGGATGTGGAAGTCGGGCCGCGATGCCGCGATCTGGCGCACGATGTTCGCGGCGTGCTTGGCCGACGGCTCGTTGTCGGGCTTGTAGTACAGATCGTCGTAGTCGCCGGGCTTCAGGCCGGGAGGCTGCGTCGGCGTCTCGTCGACGCCTTGATCTCCCATCATCGTGAATCGGAACGGTGCGAGCCGTCCGGGCGGCAGAGCCGGTGCGGCACTGCGGACGTCGCTGACGTAGCCGTCTGCGGTGCGCCACCGGTAGTAGTGCGGAAGACGAGGTGTGAGGCCGTCCACCGGAACGTGCACGTAGAACTGCTCGGCTGCCAGGATGCCGCCGTCGGATCGCGGCACCTGGCTCACCAGGTTGCGCACCTCGGCCGACGTCGTCGCGCCGAGCGCCGGGGTCGGACCGTGGTCCAGGAACACCCCGGTGAGTCCGGGATTGCGGGAGAGCTGCGCCGAGAATCGCAGCTGCGTCGCGGCGTCGGAGCCGAAGGAGAGGTGCCGTCCGCCCACGGTCAGCGGCGCGTCCTGCGCGTAGGCGACGCGGTTCCATCCGGGGTTTCCCACCCCGGCGGCTGCAGCGACGGCGGCAGCGCCCACGAGGAAGTTGCGTCGGGACACCCGATGGCGACGGAGATTGCTCAGGTGCCAGTCGTGCTGCTCGGCCATCGATGCCTGTGCCGCGATGTGGGCGGGAACCCCCGTGTCGACGATCTCCCCGGCCGGGTTGCGTGCGCTCTCCACCATGTCATCGACGCTGCTCCCGTCACCTCGACGTCAGGAACACGACGAATGGACACCGGATTGACCGTCGGTGAACAACGTTGCAGTACAGAACAATCCGGTCGAGTCGGACACCGATCAGTATTGACGAACGGACAGCTCCACGGCGACCTGGAGGTACTCGGCGACGGTCCGTGAGATGGACACCGGCTTGTCCGGCAGGTCGATCTCCGGGACGTCGATGTGCACGCTCGCCGAGCGGTACTTGCCGGGCGGAGGGCCGTAGTGCAGACCCATCACGACCAGCTTCGGCTCGACACCACGGGCTCTGGCCCTGGCGATGATGTGCCCGACTCCGCTGCCGACGTGCTGCAGTACGGCAGGGTCACCGTCGTTGCACGTGCCTTCGGGGAAGATCGCGAGATCGTCACCACGGCTGAGCCTCTCGGCGCACAGATCCATCATCTGGCTACCGGCCCGGGATACGGCCCGCAGTCCGTGATCGCGGCTGCGGAACACCGGGATGCCGCCCATCATCTCGATCCGGCGACGCTGCGACGTCCGCTCGGCAATGACGCGTTTACGTCCCGTCGGCTCCGTCTCGACGAACAACTCGTCCTTCGCCAGTACCCGCGTGCGACCGATCACGGGCCGCAGTGCACTGGACCACGCTGCGGCCGCCACGGTGTACGGGTCGGTCTCGCTCACGTGGTTGACGGCGATGATCAGCCGCGTGTCGTCGTAGATCAGGCTTCGCAGTCGCTCCCGCGCTCCGTCGCCGTATCGCACCCGCGGACGGAAGCGTCCGGCCAGCGCACCGTAGGCCAGTCTCGCCACCCGTCGATTCTGCTGATGGTCGCGGTAGTAGTCGTAGACGGCGTCGGCGTTCTCGAGAGTGACCACGGGTCGATCCATGCTCGAATCGTAGGCGTTCGTGCTGTTCCACCAGTTTGTTCTGACAAATCGAGCGCGGCGTGTATGGTCTGGGTCACAGGCGACAAACCCCGTCGTCGGCGGACCCGCAGGTCGGCCACTTGTAGCGAGAGGAACGGGTACTGGTGACCACCAACACTGCCCCGCACCGCGTCGTCGTCGTCGGCTCCGGATTCGGTGGGCTGTTCGCGGCGAAGGCCCTTCGACGTTCCGATGTCGACGTCACACTCGTGGCGCGGACGGATCACCATCTGTTCCAGCCGCTGCTCTACCAGGTGGCCACCGGCATCCTCTCCGAGGGCGAGATCGCCCCGTCGACCCGGTTGATCCTCAAGGACCAGAGCAACGCGGCAGTCGTCCTCGGCGACGTCACCGACGTCGATCTGGAAGCTCGCACGCTCGTCTCCGTCCACCGGGGCCGCGTCACCGTGACCCCGTACGACAGTCTCGTCGTCGCCGCGGGTGCCGGGCAGTCCTACTTCGGCAACGACCACTTCGCGGAGTTCGCTCCCGGCATGAAGACGTTGGACGATGCTCTCGAGCTCCGCAGTCGCATCATGAGCGCGTTCGACGCCGCCGAGCTGACCAGCGATCCCGAGGAGCGCGCACGTCTGCTGACGTTCGTGGTCGTCGGAGCCGGACCTACCGGCGTCGAGATGGCGGGACAGATCGCCGAACTCTCCCGTCGCACCCTCGCCGGCACGTTCCGCACGATCGACAGCCGCGACGCACGCGTCATTCTCCTCGACGCTGCCCCGAAGGTGTTGCCGCCCTTCGCCGATTCGTTGGGCGAGAACGCTCGACGACGGCTCGAGAAGGTCGGCGTCGACGTCCAGCTGGGCGCCTCCGTGACGGATGTGGATGCCGACGGACTGTCCGTCCGCGACAGCGACGGCACCGAGCGCCGCATCGAAGCCACGTGCAAGGTGTGGTCCGCGGGCGTCTCGGCCAGCCCCCTCGCCGCGATGCTGGCGCAGAAGTCGGGCGCCGAGGTCGATCGTGCCGGCCGCGTGCTCGTGGAGGCCGACCTGACTCTGCCCGGACATCCCGAAGTCTTCGTCGTGGGCGACATGATGGCGCGCGACAAGCTCCCCGGCGTCGCCCAGGTGGCCATCCAGGGCGGACGGTATGCGGCTCGGACCATCACCGCCGAGGTGAAGGCAGACGCGAAGGGGGCGCCGCGCCCCGAGCGTTCGGCGTTCCGGTACCGCGACAAGGGCAGCATGGCCACCGTGACGCGGTTCTCGGCCGTCGCCCAGGTCGGTCCCGTGAAGATCACCGGCTTCCTGGCGTGGGTGATGTGGCTGGCCGTACACCTCGTCTACATCGTCGGCTTCAAGAGCCGTCTGACCACGGTGTTCAACTGGGCGTGGACGTTTTTGGGACGTGCGCGCACCCAGCTGACCGTCACACACCAGCAGATGCAGGCACGCACCGCGTTCGGTCGGCTGACCGTGCTGGAGGACGCTCGACGACACCGCACCGCCGAGCTCGAGGACGCCCGCGCAAGTTGAGTGCCCGAAACGGGTACAAGCCGGAGATGGGTCGTCTCTCTGCACTGATCGTCGCCTCGCATCCGGGTCCCGGTGCTTCGGTGACGGTGTTCGTCGGCCTCCTGGCACTGAGCCTCGGGCCGCCGTCGCCGGGTCTGTTCCTCGCGATACTGGTCGCCGTTCTCAGCGGACAGTTGATCGTCGGGTGGACCAACGACCTCATCGACGCACCGCGGGACTCGGCGTCGGGTCGCGTCGACAAGCCGGTGGCGCAGGGCGTCGTGGCGACGACCGCCGTCCGCCGATGCGTGGCCGTTTCCGGAATCGTCTGTGTTGCGTTCTCACTGCTGCTCGGGGTGGTCCCCGGCATCGTCCACCTGGTGGTGGGCGTGGGGTCGGCGATCGCCTACAACATGGGTCTCAAGTCGACTCCGGTGTCGTGGCTGCCGTACACGGTGGCGTTCGGCTCGGTTCCCGTCGTCGTCGGGCTGGCGGTGTCCGACGCGATGCCGCCGGCCTGGATGGTGGCGGTCGGCGCGCTGCTGGGTTTCGGCGCCCATCTGGTGAACGTTCTTCCCGACATCGCCGACGACACCGCCACGGGTGTCCGCGGGCTGGCTCATCGGTTGCCCGAGCGCGCGGTCGCACCCCTCGCCGCTGCGGTTCTGCTGGTGGCGTCGGTCGTCGGGCTTTGGGGAAGCGGGATCTTCGCACGAGGAGGCGCCCATGCGGCGATCGGAACGGTCGCGCTGATTCTCGTCCTGGGTCTGGCCGCCGTGGCGACGACGGGGCACGGCCGCACCCCGTTCCGCGCGGCGATCATGATCGCCGGCGTGGACGTGTTGGTGCTACTGCTTCCCCGTTGATTTCTCGGAGTTCTCGGTCTCCAGTTCCGCCGTGTCGCGGAAGACCAGGCATCCGTTGTCCAGAGCGACGGCCCACCGGTGCGCGACGGCCCAGTCGCGGTTCACCGATGCCGGCTCCACGTAGGCCGCGAAGTCCTCGACGATCACCCCGCCCTCGAGAGGCCAGGTCTCACGATCTCCCGAGCGGTCCACGGAATGCCGTGTCCGCACCCTCGATCCCACCGAGATCTCCGACGTCTCCGTCTTCTTCAGTGTCGATGTCATGACCGCCTCCTGCGCGTGATCCCCCGGCAGCCCGGTATTCCCCGTCACGCATGTTTCACACATCTCTCCCTCATGCAGTCGTGATGTAGTGGAACCATGGCAATCACTTTCACCACTCGCGTCCCCGAAGGTCCGATCCGTGGCGGCGTCGTCGTCATCCAGGAAGCGTTCGGGGTCACCGACCACATCGCCGAGGTGTGCGGTCGTTTCGCCTCGGCAGGGTGGGTCGCGGTCGCTCCCCACCTCTTCCACCGCACCGGTGACGCCGTCCTGGCGTACGACGACATGCCGACGGCGATGAACCTGATCGGACAGCTGAAGGCCGAGGAGATCGATCAGGACGTCGACGCGGCGATCGACGAGCTCGCCGGCTACGGGTTCGGTCCGAGCGGGTGCGCGATCGTCGGATTCTGTATGGGCGGGACCGTCGCGTACGAGACGGCGGTGCGCAGGCCCCTCGGCGGCGCGGCGACGTTCTACGGCGGCGGAATCCGTGAAGGCCGCTTCGGATATCCGGCTCTCCTCGACGGAGCAACTTCGCTCCGTACGCCGTGGCACGGCTTCTTCGGCGATCTCGACACCGGCATCCCGGTGGACGACGTCGACGCGCTGAACGCCGCGATCGCCGATGCACCGGTGGACACCCGGATCGCGCGATACCCCGATGCGGAGCACGGTTTCCACTGCAACGACCGCCCCGCCGTCTACAACGAGCGCGCCGCCCACGACGCCTGGTCGCGGACCCTCGACTGGTTCGACGAGCATGTCGAGGCCGTGTAGGGAATGAACGAGGGGGGAGGCAGGTTGAGCGGACCAAGTAGTTGATCCGTCAACTTTCTCCCCTGGAGGTTCCGATGCCCGCAGTGACCGTCGACAACGTTCTCGCTCTCCCCCGCATCCCGTCGTTCGAACCGGGATCGGTGGACAGGCCGGTCCGGTCCGTCACCACCGCTCCCACCGGATACGAGGGTGAGGGCTTCCCGGTGCGGCGCGCCTTCGCAGGCATCGATATGAAGTACCTGGACCCGTTCATCCACATGGATCAGATGGGCGAGGTGAACTACGCGCCCGGCGAGCCCAAGGGAACGCCGTGGCATCCGCACCGCGGCTTCGAGACCGTCACCTACATGATCGACGGGATCATGGACCACCAGGACTCGCACGGCGGCGGCGGCTCCATCACCGGCGGCGACACCCAGTGGATGACGGCCGGAGCAGGCATCCTGCACATCGAGGCACCGCCGGAGCATCTCGTGGTGTCGGGCGGGATGTTCCACGGAGTCCAGCTGTGGGTCAATCTCCCGCGCAGCAACAAGATGGCAGCGCCTCGCTACCAGGACATCACGGGAGGGCAGGTCGCTCTGCTGTCGAGCCCCGACGGTGGCGCACTCGTGCGGATCATCGCCGGTGAGATCGCCGGGCACCAGGGACCCGGGTCGACGTACACCCCCATCACGCTCTCCCACGTCACGGTGGCACCGGGCGCCTCGGTCACGGTGCCGTGGAATCCCGCGTACAACGCGATGGCCTACGTCCTGGCGGGAGCAGGCACGGTCGGGGCCGAACGGCGTCCCGTGCGCAAGGGCCAGATGACCGTGTACGGATCGGGAGATTCGCTGACGTTCTCGTCCGCCGACGGTTCCGAGCCGTTGGAGATGTTCGTCCTCGGCGGCGAACCCATCCGCGAGCCCGTCGCGATGGCCGGACCGTTCGTCATGAACACGAAAGCCGAAGTGATGCAGGCCTTCGACGACTACCAGTCCGGTCGCTTCGGTCAGCCCTGACCGGCTGTCCCGATCACGATCGTGGCGTCACGCTCGTCGTCGTGTAGCACCCGAGGGGTCAGACCGGCGGCGAGCATGATTGCCGAGGCGGTATCCGCCTGCGCGACAGATGTTTCCACGATCAGTGAGCCCCCCGGCGCCAGCCAGTCGGGAGCCTCCGCCGCGAGTCGACGTTGGATGTCCAGCCCGTCCGGGCCACCGTCGAGCGTGACGCGGGGTTCGTGATCGCGCGCCTCGGGCGGCATCGTGTCGATGGCGTCCGTCGGTACGTAGGGCGTGTTCGCCGTGACGACGGTGACTGCACCGCGGAGATGACCGGGCACTCCTGAGAAGCCGTCGCCCTCGGACACCGTGCGTCCCGGCAGGTTCCGTCGCGCACACTCCACGGCGGCCGGGTCGATGTCGGAGGCGAACACCGTCACCGAGGGCCTCGCGTGGGCGACGGCGGCCGCGACCGCGCCCGATCCGCAACACAGATCGAGCAGGACGCCGTCGTCGCCCACCCTGTCGAGTGCAGCGTCGACCATGGCCTCGGTTCGTCTGCGGGGCACGAAGATTCCGCGGCTGACCCGGATCCTCAATCCGTGGAACTCGGCCCACCCCACGATGTACTCGAGCGGTTCACCGTCGACACGCCGTGTGATCCATGCCGACAACGTCTCCTCGTCCGGCGCCTCGTCGGTCAACAATCGCGCCTCGTCCTCGGCGAACACGCACCCGGCCGACCGTAGTACGGCGACCGTCCGGGACAGCGTCACTCGGAGACGAGCCGCGCGACGGCGTGCATCGGGATCGACAGCCAGGTCGGGCGGTTCCGGGCCTCGTACACCGCTTCGTACACGGCCTTGTCCAGTTCGTACGCCCGCAGCAACGCCCACGAGGACCGCGGGTCGTTCCCCGACACCTCGGTGTAGCCGTCGCAGAACGCGGACACGTTGCGCTCCACCCATTCTCGCGCCACCGGTTCGAGACGCTCCCGCTCCTGCGCATCCTCTATCTCCACGATGCGACTCATCGCGGCGTAGTCGAACGAGCGGATCATGCCCGCGACGTCGCGGAGTGGACTGTCGGGTGTCCGACGCTCCTCGAACGACTTCGACGGCTCGCCCTCGAAGTCGATCAGGACCCAGCGTTCCGGTGTCCGCAGAACTTGACCGAGGTGCAGGTCGCCGTGAATGCGTTGGGTATCGATCCCGCCCGCGCCGGCCGCCTCCTCGATCAGGGCCTGGATGCGTGGCAGGTGGTCCTCGAGTTCGGCCACCACCGGAAGAGCGGACTGCACGCGGGCGGAGATGTCGGCGGTGGTGTCCGGAGCGGGTGCGAGGGACGTGCCGAGCACCCTGGCCAGATCGGCGTGCACCGACGCGACGGCCTTGCCCAGCTCGCGCGCTTCCGCCGTGAAGTCGGACGCGGCGACGTCGCCGGTGGCGAGGACGTCCTGGACGGTGGCCTGCGCGGTCGTCCAGCCCTCGGTCGACCCTGCGACGAAGTCCTGCGCCATCGCCAACGTCGTCTCGGAGTGTTCGATGTCCGCTTCCATCCATCCGCGTAGCGGCGCGACGTTCTCGCAACCCGCCTGCCCCAGGGCCCGGTGGAGCTCCACATCCGGATTGATGCCGACGGTCACCCGGCGGAAGATCTTGAGCAAGTAGTGGTCGCCCAGGATGACCGACGTGTTCGACTGTTCCGCTCCGAGCACGCGACCGCGCAGACCTGTCTGCAGATCACTTCCCGGCATCGCGAGGAACCGGACGTCGCCCGTGCCGCCGGTGGCCAACAGATCCGAGTAGACCGAGATGGCATCGGGATCACGCAGTGCGTCGAACACGATCGCGCCCGGGGCGCGCGTGATCACCCACGGGTCGAGGTCCTCGGACACGGACGAGCGGATTCCGAGAGGGATCTGGAAGATCTGCGACTCCGCGCCGTCGAGGTCCACCTTCGCGAGAAGATGCTCGACGGTCAGCTCCGCGGTGGTGGCGAGCGTCTCGCGTGTGAGCACACGGACGGCGGTGACGGTGTGCCCCTTGGCCGAGAACCACCGCTGGTCCGGCAGCCAGGCGACGAGAGCGCTGGTCAACGCGTCGTCGTCGAGAGGCGGCGGGGCGACGGGCTCGTCGATGCTGTGCTCTTCGGTGGACATGAGTACCGGATACCCCGAATTCTCTCGTCGACAACTTCTCGCGGCCGAAACCCACCCTATGTGCCCCGGTGTAAGGATGGAGACATGACAACCGCCGCAGACCGGTCCCCCCGATCCGGGCTCGACCTCTCGTTCGTCGATGCCTCGACCCGCGCACAGGACGACCTCTTCGAGCACGTCAACGGACGGTGGCTCGCCGAGTACGACATTCCCGCCGACCGCGCCGTCGACGGTGCCTTCCGCACCCTGTACGACCGCGCCGAGGAGCACGTGCGCGACATCATCCAGGTCGCTGCCGAATCCGACCCGGCCGCCGGCACCGACGCCGCCAAGATCGGTGACCTCTACAGCAGCTTCATGAACGCCGACGTCATCGAGGCGGCGGGAACGACACCCATCGCGGACGAACTGTCCGCGGTCGCCGACGCTGCCGACTCCGCAGCACTGGCGCGGGTTCTCGGATCGTTGCAGCGGACGGGCGTCGGCGGCGCCGTCGCGCACTACGTCGACACCGATTCCAAGCAGTCGGACCGCTACGTCATGCACGTCTCGCAGTCAGGTCTGGGACTGCCGGACGAGTCGTACTATCGCGAGGACGAGCACGCGGAGATCCGCACGAAGTACCTCGCGCACATCGAGAAGATGTTCAGCCTCGCCGGCGTCGGCTTCTCCGCGGCCACCGTGCTGGATCTCGAGACCGCGATCGCGGCCGGCCACTGGGACGTGGTCAAGCGACGCGACGCCGACCTGACGTACAACCTGACGACGTTGCCTGCACTGACGTCCGACGCTGCGGGCTTCGACTGGGAATCCTGGATCGACGGCCTCGGCGCAGAAGGACACTTCGACGAGATCGTGGTGCGGCAACCGGACTTCCTGACAACGTTCGCCGGCCTGTGGTCGGAGCGCAGCCTCGACGAGTGGAGGGCCTGGGCGACCTGGCGGATCCTCCATTCACGGGCGCCCTACCTGACATCCGACATCGTCGACGAGAACTTCTACTTCTACGGCCGCACCCTCACCGGCACCGAGAGCAACCGCGAGCGGTGGAAGCGCGGCGTCTCCCTCGTCCAGGACCTCATGGGCGAGGCCGTCGGAAAGCTGTACGTGGACCAGCACTTCCCGGCCGACTCACGGGCACGGATGCAGGAACTGGTTGCCAATCTGGTGGAGGCCTACCGCCGCAACATCACCGACCTCGAATGGATGAGTCCCCAGACGCGTACCGCCGCGTTGACTAAGCTTGACAAGTTCACGCCCAAGATCGGCTACCCGGACACGTGGCGCGACTACTCGACGCTCGAGATCGACGCCGCCGACGTGGTGGGCAACTACCGCCGCGGATACGAGGCCGAGTACCAGCGTGACCTGGACAAACTCGGCGGCCCGGTCGACCGCGGCGAGTGGTTCATGACGCCGCAGACCGTCAACGCCTACTACAACCCCGGCATGAACGAGATCGTCTTCCCCGCAGCGATTCTGCAGCCGCCGTTCTTCGATCCCGAGGCGGACGACGCAGCCAACTACGGCGGCATCGGCGCGGTCATCGGTCACGAGATCGGCCACGGATTCGACGACCAGGGCGCCAAGTACGACGGCGACGGCAACCTGGTCGACTGGTGGACCGACAGCGACCGTACCGAATTCGGCAAGCGCACCACCGCGTTGATCGAGCAGTACGACGAGTTCGAGCCGAAAGCCCTTCCCGGCCATCATGTCAACGGCAAGTTCACCATCGGCGAGAACATCGGCGACCTCGGCGGACTGTCCATCGCCGTCGAGGCCTACAAGATCTCGCGGGGCGGAGCTGACGCCCCCGAGATCGACGGCCTCACCGGCTTGCAACGGGTCTTCTTCGGCTGGGCGCAGGTGTGGCGCACGAAGGCGCGCGACGCCGAGGCGCTGCGCCGTCTGTCGATCGACCCGCACTCCCCGCCCGAGTTCCGGTGCAACGGTGTCGTGCGGAACCTGGACAGTTTCCACGAGGCGTTCGACGTGACGGAGAACGACGCTCTGTACCTCGATCCGGATGCGCGCGTGCGCATCTGGTGATCTAGCGCAGGCGTAGGCCGGACTCGGGATCGAAGAAGAACAGCTCGCCCGAGTCCGGCCTCACCCGCAGGCGTTCGCCCGCACCGACCACGACACGTCGATCCACTCGCACCACCACGCGTCCGCCGCGCGCCGTCCATCCGGCGTCGGCCGGTCCTACCGAGTAGGCGAAGGACTCCGCGCCGAGTTCCTCGACCAGCTCGGTCGTCAACTCCAGGGCACCGGTGTCGGACTCGCCCACCAGTTCCCAGGATTCCGGACGGACACCGACGACGATCTTCCCCGTGTGTGCGGACGGCACCGGCACGCGGGCTCCGCCCAGGACGGCATGGCCGTCCACGACGTCGGCCTCGATCAGATTCATCGCCGGCGAGCCGATGAACGAGGCGACGAAGTCGTTGACCGGATTCGCGTACAGCTCACGCGGACTCGCAACCTGTTGCAGCAGTCCGCCTTTCAGAACAGCGACCCGGTCTCCCATCGTCATGGCCTCCACCTGATCGTGGGTGACGTAGACGGTGGTGGTACCCAGACGCCGCTGCAGCGAGGCGATCTGCGACCGGGTGCTGACACGCAGCTTCGCGTCCAGGTTCGACAGCGGCTCGTCCATGCAGAACACCTCGGGACGACGCACGATGGCGCGCCCCATGGCCACACGCTGGCGCTGACCACCCGACAACTTGCCGGGACGCCGGCCGAGGAGCGGCTCGAGCTCGAGCATCCGAGCCGCCTCCTCGACGCGGACTGCGGTGTCCGCCTTCGACATTCCCGCGTTGCGCAGTGCGAAGCCCATGTTCTCGGCCACCGTCATGTTGGGATACAGCGCGTAGTTCTGGAACACCATCGCCACGTCGCGCTCCTTCGGCGCCAGGCCGCTGACGTCCTTGCCGCCGATCTCGATGCGACCGCTCTCGATCGCCTCGAGCCCGGCCAGCATGCGCAGGCTGGTCGACTTCCCGCACCCGGACGGACCGACGAGCACGAGGAACTCGCCGTCCGCGATCTCGAGATCGAGCGCGTCCACCGAGGGTGTCGGGGCACCCGGGTAGCGGTGAGTGGTCCGAGCGAAATTTACCGAAGCCATGGCGTGAGGTGATCCACTTCTACTTGGGCAGCTTGGGGGTGATCTGCCGGTCGATGATCTGCTGCAACTGGTCCTGCACTCCGGCGAACGTCGTGGCGACGTCGGCGTTCTGCAGGGCGATCTGCTCGAGACCCGCACCGATGATCTGGTCCCCGCCGGGAACGAAGACGCGGGCGTAATCCTGCGAGCGCGTCCGAGCGAGCTGGTCGACGGCGGTGCGCGACCGCGGGTTCTTCTCCAGGAACGCGACCTCACTGGGATCGGTCGCAGCGGACTTACGCACAGGCATGTAGCCGACGTTCTGCGAGAAGTACGCCGTGTTCTCCGCGTTGGTGACGAACTCGATGAACTTGAGCGCGTTGATCTTCCGCTCGTCCGGGATGTTGGCCGGGATAGCCAGACCGGCTCCACCGGTCGGGCAGCCGGGGGTACCCGCCTCGGCGGGGAGGAAGGCGGTGCCGAAGTCGAACTTGGAGTCCTGCGTGATACCCGAGAGGTCGCCGGTGGAGGCGATGGTCGACCCCAGCAGGCCCGCCGAGAAGTCGTTGGCGATGTCGTTCGAGACGGCCGCGTACTTCTTCGTGTGGATCATGTCCTTGAGGAAGTTGCCGGCAGCGATGGTGCGCTCGTCGGTGAACTTCAGGTCGAACTGGTCCGAGTAGCTTCCGCCGAACGTCCAGATCGGCCCCTCGAAGGTCCACCCGAGGTAGTCCTCGGCGTTGCCCCATCCGTGGGCGAGCTTGCCGGATCCGATGGCGCGCTGGATCTCCGGGCCCCACTGGTCGAACTCCTGCCAGGTGGCGGGTCCGCGGTCGGGCAGTCCTGCGGCCGTCCACACCTCGCGGTTGTAGTAGAACAGCGGGGTGGAGCGGGCGTACGGGAGTGCCCAGGTCTTGTCGTTCCAGTTGTAGTCCGCCACCAGGGAATCGACATAGTCGGTGGTGGAGACACCTGCCTGGGAGAACAGATCGTCGAGCGGCGAGATCGCGCCCAGCAGAGCGAAGTTGAACCACCAGACGTCCGACAGCAGCACGACGTCGGGCAGCGAACCGCCGGACAGTGCCGCGTTGAACTTCTGCGCGATCTCCTCGTAGTTCTTTCCGCCGTCGATCATCTGCACGGTCAGGTCCGGATTGGCTGCCTGGAACCGTGAGATGAGTTCGTTCTCGACGTCCTTCGAGCTGCCGGGATGCGACGACCAGAAGGTGATGGTGTTGGCGTCGCCTCCGCCGGAGGACGACGACCCGCTCGTCGAACTCGTACCGGCGCAGGCGGTGAGAGCGGCGCCCGCGGCGACGGCACCGGACAGTCCGAGGAATCCGCGGCGAGAGAATGGCTGCATCATGTGCTCCTTGTTCATAGGTTGGTCAGCCCTTGACGGCGCCGGAAGTGAGGCCCTTGATCATGTGACGCTGGAGAGCCAGGAAGACGATCAGAATGGGGAGCATCGTCAGGACGGTGCCGGCCATGACGGGACCCCAGTTGGTCACACCGTCGTTGTTCTGCAACTGGGTGAGACCCACCGGCAGCGGCGCCACGGACGAGTCGTCCGACATCAGGAACGGCCACAGGTACTCGTTCCACTCGTTGACCACGGTGATGGTGGCGAAGGCGACCATCGTCGGGCCGGACAGCGGAAGAACGACACGGAACAGCAGTCGCACCGGTCCGGCTGCGTCCATCCGGGCGGCCTCGATGATCTCCTGCGGTATCGACAGGAAGTGGTTGCGCATCAGGAAGGTGCCGAACGCGACGCCCGCCAGCGGCACGATGATTCCCTGAAAGGTGTTGCGCCACCCTAGCTGTGCGACCAACGCGTAGTTCGAGATGACGGTGATCTGGTTCGGCACCATCAGCGCGGCGATGATGACCAGGAAGACGATGGTCTTGCCGGGGAAACGGAGGAAGACCAGGCCGTAGGCGCTCAGGACCCCGAGCGTGAACTTCACGACCGCGAGGATGCTCGTGATGATCAGCGAGTTCTTCAGGAACGTGAAGAACGGGACCGTCGACGTCGCGTCGTCGTAGTTCTCCGGTCGGAACACCGACGGCCACCACACGGACGGCTGGACGTAGATCTCGCCGCGCTCCTTGAACGAGGTGATCAGAATCCAGAACAGCGGAAGCCCGATGATGACGATGACGACCACCATCGCGGCATAGCCGAACAGCGTCGACAGCCTGCGGCGACGGGCGGCGTCCCGCGCGGGACGGGCGTCGTCGGTGGCGGTGTCGGGCATCCTGTCGATCACGCTCATCGCGCGTCACCTCTATCCATGACCCGCACCTGAAGCACGGTGATGACGAGCAGAACAAGGAACATGATGGTGGCGACAGTCGCGCCGTACCCGGCGCGGAAGTTGCGGAACGATTCTTCGTAGACCTGGTAGACCATCGTCGTCGTGCCGGTGCCCAGCGGTCCGCCTCGTGTCATCACGTTGATGATGTCGAAGACCTGGAGCGAGTTCAGCATGACGGTGATGGACAGGAAGAACGTGGTCGGACGCAGCTGAGGAAGCGTCACCTTGTGGAACGTCGTCCATCTACTCGCACCGTCGATCTGCGCCGCCTCGGTCAGATCCTGGCGAAGCCCCTGCAGGGCAGCCAGATAGATGACGAAGGCGTAGCCGAGGTTTTTCCACAGATACGTCACCGTGATCATGAACAGGGCCCAGCCGGGGCTCTGGTAGAAATCCGGGACCTCGCCGAAGCCGATCCGACGCATGATGTCCTGGATCAGGCCGAAGTTCGGGTCGAAGACGAACTGGAACGCGACGCCGATGGCCGCGCCGGAGATGACGAACGGAGCGAACACCGCCGACCGGACGATGTTGCGACCGCGTAGCTTCCGGTCCAGGAGCATCGCCAGGACCAGCCCCAGCAGCATGCTGCCGGCCACCGCGGCGATGGTGAAGATGACGGTGTTCGACACGATCTGCCACGTGTCGCTGCGGCCCCACCATTCCCGATAATTGGCGGTTCCGATGAACGTCGACGTCGGCGAGGAGATGTTCCAGTCGAAGAACGACAGCCTGATGTTGTCCAGCAGCGGGCGGTAGGTGAAGACGCCCAGCAGGATCAGATTGGGACCGACCAGCACCAGGAACAGTGCATAGTCACGCCACGGTCGACGAAGGAAAGACCGTTGCGCCGGTGGAAGTTCCGGCAGCGTCCGTTGAACTACAGGCCGACTTGCTCTCACCGATGGGACATTAGCGTAGGTAAAGCGAACGAATGGTGAACATGGACCGATCAGAATCGGTCCGAGATGTGATGGTTCAGAGTTGCCAGTCGCCCAGACCGTCGCGGCCGTTCAGAATGCCGCCGTTCGTGTTCTGCACGATCACGGGGTCACCCTTCTGCGCCGTCTCGAAGAACCACTTCGCGTCCTCCGTGCTGACGTTGAGGCAGCCGTGGCTGACGTTCTCGACGCCCTGACTGTCCACCGACCACGGCGCCGCGTGCACGAAGATGCCGCTGTTGGACATCCTGGTCGCGTACTCGACGTAGGTGCGGTAACCCTCGGGCGCATCCACCGGGACTCCGTACGTGGACGAGTCCATGTACATGTCGCGGAAGCGCTCACCGACGATGTAGGTGCCGTTCGGCGTCTCGTGCCCGACCTTGCCCATCGAGGTGGGCATCGTCTTCACGACTGCACCGTTGCGGGTGACGGTGATCGTCTTGGTGTTGTCGTCGGCCGTGGTGATGATCGCGTCGCCGACGGTGAAGGTCGACGAGGCATCGCCTGCGTTCACGGTCACGGTCGTGTTCGACGGCCAGAACGCGTCCGGACGCCAGCGGACCTGGCTGTCGGAGAACCAGTAGAAGCGGCCGGGGACGTCACCGGCGGACGTGGTCACGTCGATGGCGCGCTCGGCGACGGCGCGATCACCGATCGCCGAGTCGAACCGGATGATGATCGGCTGCGCGACACCCACGACCTCGCCTGCCGACGGGTCCAGGGCGGGAGCCGAGAAGTTGGCGGGCGCCCGGGGCGCTTCGATCGGCGCGGTGGGCACACCCGGCGCCGGAGCGGTCACACCGGGGATGGGCGGGAGAGAGATGTCCGGGCCGCCGGGCCACAGCGGTGCAGCTCCTGCCGGCGCAGCGACGCCGAGTGCGACGGCTGCAGCCACCACAGCGCCTGCTGCGGAACGAGTGAGGAAACGAGTCGAACGTCGAGCACCCATGCTTGTGAACCATCCCTAGCGGAGTCGCTGAACCTGATCGCACCGCAATTAACACACACCAGCGGTTGACATGGCTAATCGGGTATTGTGGCCGGACGAAGCAGGACTCCTGTCAAACCACGGCGGCGGTCGAGTGGCATGTGCGTACAGACGACGCGTGCGACGTGACGAAAGGATCGATGCCGTGGTGGTCGAAAATCGGACCGGCGATGTGAATTCCCGCCGCGCAAGCCCCGTGTTGTTCTCCGACGGCCGCGACGGTGGAGCCCTGAGCGATCTGCTCGGCCCCGGCAGCCTGCACACGTCGTTCCAACGCATCATCGACCTGCAGACCGACGCCATCGTCGGCTACGAGGCAGTCGTATGCGGCCCCGAGGGTTCGTCGTTCCAGGACCCCGCGACCCTCGCCGCGACGGCGAAGTCGATGGGAATGACACCCGACCTCGATGCTGCTCGCTGGAACGGTGCACTCAGCGAAGCCGCACGCGCCGACCTCCCTCGCGGACTTCCCCTCTTCATCGCCGTCGATCCCGATTCTCTCGTCGATTTGCCCAACCTGCGCGATCACGACATGGGCGGCGCAGTACTGCAGTTCGACGAGACTGCTCTCATCCGCAGGCCCGCCCACCTCATGCGCGTCGTCGCCGAGGTCCGACGCCTCGGCTGGGCCATCGCCGTCGATCATGTCGGCGTTCGCCCGGAGTCCCTCGCATTGCTTCCTCTGCTCGAGCCGGACGTCATCAAGCTGGACCGGACCCTGCTCTCGACGCGTCCCAATCGCTTCAGTGCTCGTGTGGTCAACGCCGTGGCAGCCCAGGTGGAACGTACGGGCGCGGTCGTGATGGCCGAAGGCATCGACACCCCCCGCGCTGCGCTCACCGCGCAGGCCATGGGTGCGCGGGTCGGGGAAGGCTCGCTGTACGGGTCGACGACCGACCTCACCATCGACGCCCCCGTCGGCTCGCCGCTCGAGTTCCAGATCGCTCGCGATCGCGGATTCACGCCCATGTCGACGCCGTACAACCTCGCAGCAGGCGGACGCGATGTCCGGCGCGCGAGCAAGCGTCTGCTGATCGAGATCAGCAAGAACCTCGAGGCCATGGCCACGGACAGCCAGCAGACCGCACTCATGCTCGGCGCGTTCCAGCACGTGGATCACTTCACGCCGATCACCGGTCGGCGCTGGGAGTTGATGGCCATGAACGCCACTCTCGTCGGCGCCCTCGCCGAGAACATCGGCACGGAACCGGCGCCCAAGATCCGCGGGGCGAACCTGGCCGCGTCGGATGCGCTGCGGGAGGAATGGGACGTGGTGGTGCTGACGCCGCACTTCTCGGCCGTTCTGGCAGCACGGGACCTCGGCGATACCGGACCGGACATGGAGCGTCGTTACGACTACGTCCTCTCCCACGACACGACGTTGACGGTCGAGTGCGCCCGTTCCCTCATCGCTCGCCTACCCCCGGAGCGTTCAGGAAACTGACGTCCGTCACTCGCCGGGTGCGGTGAGGTAGTCGTTGCCGTGTGAGTCGCGGATGTGGACGACGCCGTCCCGCAGCATGCGGTAGCGCCACTGCCGGCGGGTTTTCAGTCCGTGGTGCCGGCGACACAGGGGTTCGAGGTTGCCGGTGACGGTCCAGCCGCCCTTCTGTGGGTCGGTGTGGTCGAACGGGACGACGTGGTCGAGGTCGCAGTCCTCACTCGGCACCGCACACCCCGGGTGCACGCACGTCGAATACAGCGCAGTCACCACCGCCGCGACCGCCTCCGACGGCCGGTATGCCAGTGCCCCGTCCGGGGGCACGACGAAACCACCGTGGCCGTCGGGGTTCTCGACGGCACGGTCCAACGCTGACGGTGAGAGGGTGCGGAGGTACTCGACCTGCTCCCTCACCTTCCTGGCTTTCGTGCTTCCCAGTTTCCCCGTGGTCGGGGTCCAGCCCGGCGGCATGTGGCGGGTGCGGCGAACTTCCCGGCCGTCGACCGGAACCGGTGGATCGGGTTCCGGGTCGGGTGGATGATGTTCGAATTCCGCGCCGCGGGCTGCGGTGATCAATGCTTGCCACGTCGCATCCTCTGCGATCGTGCGGGCCACATCTGCCGGGACCGGTCCCCAGCCGACGAGGTGACCGGGTTCCCCCCCCAACCCCGCCGCCGTCGCAGCATCGAGAACGATGACGGCATGGTTGGCGGGTGCGCCCGATACAGCTCCGGTCAGAATTGCGTGCGCGGCGTCGAACAGTCGCGCCGGCAGCGACGTCGGATCGGTCACTCCCCGTGCAGCAGCGACGATGTTCCGCCACATCGCCGCGACCTTCTCCGCCGGACCACGAATTATCAGCTCCGCCTGACCGCGCGGGAGTTTCCGCACGGTCGCCGCCCGCTCCAGCGCCGCACGCTCCCGGACGATCCGGTGCCACTCGGCGTCGAAGTCGGCGAGGATCCGGTCGATCGCCGACGTGACCGCACCCGGGGTGCAGCGGGATGCGGCAGCGATCACCCGCTGCAGCAGCGCTTCGGTGGCGTTCGGAACCCCGGCAAGTGATCGGCAGACCGTGCGGAACGCTGTGTACGCCAACCANGCGTCGAAGTCGGCGAGGATCCGGTCGATCGCCGACGTGACCGCACCCGGGGTGCAGCGGGATGCGGCAGCGATCACCCGCTGCAGCAGCGCTTCGGTCGCGTTCGGAACCCCGGCAAGTGATCGGCAGACCGTGCGGAACGCTGTGTACGCCAACCGGCCCGCATCGAAGGCTTCCTGCACCGCCGGACGGGCGGTACGAATCAGGAACAGCCACTCGGTGACAGTCCCGGTGGACACCGACAGCGCCGACGCGACCTCCGCCACCGCGCACGCTTCGGCGGCATCGGCGTCGAACACCCCACCGGGCCCGAGCACCGCGGGACGCCGCGATCCCTCGTGGATGTAGGAGCACGACGCGGCGACGGTGCGGGCGAACGAGGCTTGGGCGTCGACCTTCGCCGACACCAGCACGTCGACGGAAACTGTTGTGTCGTACACGAATTCACCCCCCGGTGATGCCCGATCAGGTCGCCCCCCGACGACCTGACCACACAGTAACTCACACCACCGACAGAAACTCGAACGCATGTTCGAAACGACGACACCCAGCCTTCGCGCGGACGTTCCACGCTCCCGCTGATGCTGCAACTCCTCCGGGAACATGGAGTGTCAGCGGGAGCGCCTACCGGCAGGCTCCGACCCGGAACTGTCAGGCGTCAGCGTGGGATCGCCGCACCGTCCACAACGTGCCTGACCTCTATACCTCGTCCGGAACGATCACGTTGTGGACGAAGCGCATCTTCTCCAGGACCTTGGCGGGCAGGACGAAGGGGTACAGATCCTGATGCCCCATCGACCGGTTCAACTGGTTCAGCGACCAGGTGAGCGGCAGCCACCAGTCGATGATGCGCGCGAATCCGACGTCGCCGGCCAGCGGTGCGTCGAAGGTCGATCCCGCGGGAGCGAATGCGTAGGCCGCGGCCGTGTCGAGCGTGTCGCGGATGTGCAGGTAGTGCGCGAACGTCTCCGCCCAGTCCTCCGCGGGGTGCATCGTGGCGTAGGAGGAGACGTAGTTCTTCTTCCAGCCCTCCGGCGCACCCTCGCTGTAGTGACGGTCGAGCGCGGCTTTGTAGTCGTCGTCCGGGTTGCCGAACAGCTCCTCGAAGCGGGCGCGGTGCTCGCCGTCACCGATCAGCACCATCTGATAGAAGTGGCCGATCTCGTGGCGGAAGTGTCCGACGAGGGTGCGGTACGGCTCGTCCATCGACACACGGAGCTGCTCGCGATGGACGTCGTCGCTCTCGGCGAGGTCGAGCGTGATGAGCCCGTTCGCATGACCGGTGATGACGTTCCGGTTCGCGCTGGAGAGCAGATCGAAGGCCAGACCGCCCTCCGGATTCTCGTCCCGGCCGATGATGGGCAGGTGCAGCTCGTCCAGCTCGAGGACCACCCGACGCTTGGCGGTCTCGGCGGAGGCGAACTCCGCGATGGCCTCGATGTCGGTGTCCGCCGGGCGCGTGCGCGTCAACGAGCACGACAGACACAGTGTCGCGCCGTCGCTGGAGTCGACGAGCCAGTTGCACTGCGCTCGCTTGATGTTGGCGCAGCGCCGCCAGACGTCACCGTCGACGGTGACGGACAGGTCCTCGTCCAGGACCATCATGCTGCGACTGGGGAGGTGGAATCCGAGTCGGCTGTCGCAACTGAGGCAGATCGAATTCTCGAACGACAGCTGTTGGCCGCACTTACGGCAGAAGAAAACACGCATGACTAGTCAGAACACCCTTCTCGGACAAACCCTTCGAACCGAAGCCTACGCAGCCCGGGTGACACCTCTCACCAGTGTTTGAACGGCGGGGCCGATGGGCAATCAGTCCGACATGACTGACACGACGCAGAAGGCGGCCTCGTACACCGTTCCCGGCATGAGCACCTCGGACGGCGCAAACGTCGCCGCGGTTCTCCAGGATCGATTGAATGCGCTCAACGACCTGCACCTGACGCTCAAGCACGTTCATTGGAACGTCGTCGGACCCAACTTCATCTCGGTCCACGAGATGCTGGACCCCCAGGTCGAGGCCGTTCGCGGCTTCGCCGATGACGTCGCGGAGCGCATCGCGACGCTCGGCTCGTCCGCTCTGGGAACGCCCGGAACGATCGTTTCCCAGCGCAAGTGGGACGACTACAGCATCGGTCGCGCACTGGCCATCGAGCACCTCGGCGCTCTGGACCTGGTCTACACCGGCGTGATCTCGGACTACCGCGCCGCGATCGAAGAGGTCGGCAAGGTCGATCCCGTCACCGAGGATCTGCTCATCGGGCACAGCGGCCAGCTCGAGCTGTTCCACTGGTTCGTGCGCGCGCACCTCGAGAACTCCGGCGGACAGCTCTCCACCGCGGATGCAACTTCGGAGAAGCAAGCAGCACGCGACGCGGGCTAGTCACCCGTCACATCTCACAGCGCCGCACCCGGTCACGGGTGCGGCGCTGTTGTAGTTTCATCGACGTGTCAGATTCGATCACCGCGCGCCCGACGCGTATGCAGAGCCTGATCGACAAGATCGCCGAAGCGCGGCGCGGCGACAGCAGCGAGACCATCGCTGCAGCATTCCTCCTCGTCGCAACCGTGGCGGCTCTGATCTGGGCGAACTCGCCGTGGGGTGAGACGTACCAGAGTTTCTGGCACACCCCTCTGTCCATCACACTCGGCGACCACGGCATCGAACTAGACCTGCAGCACTGGGTCAACGACGGTCTGATGGCGCTGTTCTTCTTCGTCGTCGGCCTGGAGGTCAAGCGAGAGTTCGCGATGGGTGAGCTGCGCGACCGTTCTCGCGCCGCGGTCCCCATCGTCGCCGCGATAGCCGGTCTCGCACTCCCTGCCCTGCTGTTCCTGGCGCTCAATCCGTCCGGTCCGGAGGCCGCCGCCTGGGGCGTCGTCATCTCGACGGACACCGCGTTCGTCGTCGGTCTGCTCGCCGTCGTCGGCCCGGCCCGCGCCGTCCGACTCCGCATCTTCCTGTTGACCCTCGCGGTCGCCGACGATGTGGGTGCCCTGGCCATCATCGCCGTCTTCTACACCGACGAGTTGAAGATCGGCCCGCTGATCGTCTCCCTCGTGGGCCTGGCGTTGATCGCGTCCCTGCGACGACTGAGAGTGTGGCGCGGCGCCGGCTACCTCGTCGTCTCGGTGGTCACGTGGGTCGCCATGTACGAGTCGGGGGTCCACCCCACTCTGGCAGGCGTCATGATCGCGCTGATCCTGCCCGTCTATCCGCCGCGACGCAGCGAGGTCGAGCACGCGGCAGCCCTCACGCGCGCGTTCCGCCAATCACCCAATCCCGAGTACGCCCGCGCGGCGCGTCTGGGCCTCGAGCGGGCCGTCTCGGTGAACGAGCGCCTGATGCGGCTGTATCAGCCGTACACGGCGTTCATCATCGTGCCGATCTTCGCGTTGGCCAACGCGGGTGTCGTCCTGAGTTCGGAGACGCTGAAGGCCGCGGCCACGTCGTCGTTGACGTGGGGCATCGTCCTCGGACTCGTCGGCGGCAAGTTCGTGGGCATCACCGGCGCGAGCGCGCTGTTCGCGAAACTGCGCCCCGGATCGATGACCCCCGGCCTCACGTTCCCTCAGATTGCCGGTGGCGCAGCACTGTCCGGGGTCGGCTTCACCATCTCCCTGTTCATCGTCGACCTGGCTCTCGACGATCAGGCACTGGCCGACCAGGCACGAGTGGGTGTGCTCAGTGCGTCCGTGATCGCCGCCCTTCTCGGGTGGTTGGTCTTCTCGCTGGGCAACCGGTTCGCGCCGCCGCCGGCCGAACCGTCGCTCGACCTGCTGCGCCCGGTCACCGCCAAGCGCGATCACATTCGCGGACCGGTCGACGCTCCCCTGACGATCGTCGAGTACGGCGATTTCGAGTGCCCGTTCTGCAGCAAGGCCACCGGAAGTACGCGGGAGGTCCGTGCGCACTTCGGCGACGACGTGCGCTACATCTTCCGCCACTACCCCCTCGACGACTATCACCCCCACGCGCGGTACGCGTCCGAGGCATCGGAAGCTGCTGCGGCGCAGGGCAAGTTCTGGGAGATGCACGACACGCTGTTCCTGCACAGTGATGCGCTCGAGCGCGACGACATCGACGTCTACGCGGCGGAGCTCGGACTCGACCTGGACAAGTTCGAGGACGACCTGCGCACCGGCGACTTCGTCACCCGCGTCGAGGACGACGAGATCGACGCGCTGACCAGTGAACTGCCGGGCACCCCCACCTTCTACCTGGGCGTGCAGGGCAGCGCTCCCCAGCGCCACACCGGCCCGCACGACGCGGCGACCATCATCCGCACGCTCGAATCGATGCGCGCCGCGTCCGTGCGCGACTGAGCGGACCTACTGCTCGGCCTTGTTCCCGTCCTCGTCCCAGTGCGCCGCAACCTTCTTGGACGGCTGGACGCGCGGTGGTTCGCCCGGCATCTTCGGGTAGTCGGGTGGGAAGTTGAGTTCGCCTCCGGGCAACGTGTTCCACAGGTCCAACAGGGGTTCCAGCGAGAAGGCCTCGTCGTCCATGTCGGCCCAGGGGTCGCCGCCGTCGCGGAGGTGGTCCGCGACGGTGACGATGTTGTAGACCGCGGGATCGTCGGTGTCCGCCAACTGGTCCCACGTCAGGGGCGTCGACACGGGCGCTCCCGGTCGCGCTCGCAGACTCCACGCACCGGCGATCGTGCGGTCGCGATTGTTCTGGTTGTAGTCGATGAACAGGCGCGACCCACGCTGCTCCTTCCACCATGCGGTGGTCACCGAGTCGTCTCGGCGCTCGAGTTCACGTCCCAGGCCGATGGCCGCGTGCCGCACGTCCTCGAAGCCCCACTCCGGTCGGATACGCACATACACGTGGACACCGCGGTTACCACTGGTCTTGACGAAACTGCGGATCCCCAACTCCTGCAACACATCGCGCGTCAGGAGCGCGACGCGACGCGCATCCGTGAACGTGGTTCCCGGCTGCGGATCGATGTCGATGCGGAGTTCGTCCGGGTGGTCCACGTCGGGCCGACGCACCGGCCACGGATGGAACGTGAGGGTTCCCATCTGCGCCGCCCAGACCAGAGCCGCCGGTTCCGACGGACACAGTTCCTCCGCGCGCCGCTTGCTGGGGAACGTGATCTCCACGGTCTCGATGTAGTCGGGAGCCCCACGCGGAAGGCGCTTCTGGTAGAAACCGTCGCCGCCCTTGTCCTGCGGGCCGGTGGCCAGACGCATCCCGTCGCGGTAGCCGTCGGGCCACCGTTCCATCGCCGTCGGTCGATCCCCCAGCGCCCGCACGATCGGCTCGCCGACGGACGCGAAGTACTCGCACACCTGGAGTTTGGTGATGTCGGGCGTCCGCGCCGTCGCCTCGTAGATGATCCGGTCGGGGCTGGACACGCGAACCTCGCGCTCACCCACCTGCACCATCGCTGCTGCACTCTTGGCCATGGTTCAGGCACCGTCCAGGATGTCGGCGACGTCGTACTCGGCGGGCACGTCGAGTTGGTCGTACGTGCAGCTCAGCGGGTCGCGGTCCGGGCGCCACCGGACGAACCTCGCGGCGTGACGGAGCCTCGACTTCTCCATCTGGTCGTACGCCACCTCGAGCACCCGCTCGGGGCGTACCGGGATCCACGTGCGATCCATTCCCGACCGCCAGCGGGTCTGCTCACCGTCGGCAACCACGTCGTCACCGACGCGGAGCGGTTCGAGTTCCGCCAGGTACGACAGCCGCTTCGCGTCGGTGAATGCCGAGGCGCCGCCGATCATCTGCAGCTGGTCCCCGTTGTACAGGCCGAGCAGCATCGACCCGATACCGTTGCCGCTCTTGTGGATCCGATACCCGATCAGCACACAGTCGGCGGTACGCGCGTGCTTGACCTTGATCATCTCGCGCTTGTTGGGCACGTAGACACCGTCCAACCGCTTGGCGACGACTCCGTCCAACCCGGCACCTTCGAAACGGTCGAACCAGTCGGTGGCCAGTGCGGCATCGTCCGTCACGCGGGTGACGTGGCAGCGCGGCGCAGTGCGGGATCCGTCGAGAATCGTCTCGAGCCGCGCACGTCGCTCGGCGAAGGGCAAGGCGGTGAGGTCGTCGTCGCCGAGCGCGAGGAGGTCGAACCCGATGAACTGCGCCGGCGTCTTCTCCGCCAGCATCCGCACCCGGCTGTCGGCCGGGTGGATGCGCTCGGACAGCGAATCCCAGTCGAGTCGCCAGGACCCGTCCGTCTCGAGCGCGACCACCAGTTCACCGTCGACGACGCACCTCTCGGGAAGCTCCTCCTTGACGGCGTCGACCATCTCGGGGAAGTAGCGCGCCAGATCCTTGCCTCCGCGCGACCCGAGGACCACCTCGTCGCCGTCGCGGAAGACGATGGTGCGGAAACCGTCCCATTTCGGCTCGTAGGACCACGTCGGATCACCCGACTCGGGCTGGTCGGGGACGACCTTCGCGGCCTTGGCGAGCATGGGCTGCAACGGGGGCGAGACTGGGAGATCCACATCGTCATCCTTACACGCGTGGATACGGTCGCCGGCGGGCATAAAGTGTCGTCCATGACCATTTCTCGGCGATCGTCCGCGGCCGCCATTCTGGCTGTCCTGGCAACGGTCGTGTTGGTGGCAGGGTGCTCGTCGACCGTGACCGGGACCGCCGTCGCCCAGCAGGACACCGTTCCCGCGACGGAACTCCCGAACGACACGTTGTTACCTCCGACGACGACGCCGTCGGGAACCGGTGGAGACGTCTCGATCGACGCGCAGGCAGGCGATTGCGTCCGCCTGGGCGGAACGGTCGACGACGCCACCATCGAGGAGGCCCCGTGCGGGTCGCCCGAGTCGAACTACCGCGTGGTCTCCGCGGAGACCTCGGTCGACTTCTGCCCGTCCGACGTCGATCAGACCTATTACGAGACCCTGAACGGTGTCGAGCAGGGCGCACTGTGCCTCGACATCGACTTCGTCGTGGGTGGCTGCATGGATCTCGGCACGCCCGATCCCGAACGCAGCGACTGCGACGCGTCGATGATCGAGGGTGTGCGCGTCGTCGAGATCCTGCAGGGAACGTCCGACGAGAACGACTGCTCCTCGGACCAGAGTTACGTCTACGACGAGCGTGACTTCGTCGTCTGCTTCGACCCCGCGTGACGACGCCGTCCGCGTCGACGGTCCCACTGGCGTCGGCACGCGGTCGGTGGATCGTCCTGGCCACCGTGCTGGGATCGACGCTGTCTCTGCTCGACGGGACCGTCGTCACCATCGCGCTCCCCGACATCGGAACCGATCTGGGCGCGGACGTCAGCGGCCTGCAGTGGACGGTCACCGGATACACACTGACTCTGGCTGCCTTCGTGCTGCTGGGAGGGTCGCTGGGTGACCGCTTCGGCCGCCGACGGATCTTCGTGCTGGGAACCGTCTGGTTCGCGGCCGCGTCGGTGGCGTGCGGGCTCGCGCCGAACGTCGAGTTCCTCGTGCTGGCCCGCGTGGTGCAGGGCGTCGGCGCGGCGCTGGTGACTCCCGGATCGCTCGCCATCCTGTCCGCGTCGATCGACTCGAAGGATCGCGGTGCCGCCATCGGCCTGTGGTCCGGCTTCGGAGGAATCGGGTCGGCTGTCGGTCCGCTGCTGGGCGGCTGGTTGGTCGAGTTCGTGGGGTGGCGATCGATCTTCTGGATCAACGTCCCCCTCGCCGTGGCCGTCGTCGCCGTGACGCTCCGTCACGTTCCCGAGACCCGTGACCCCGAGGCGAGCGGCCGACTCGACCTTCCGGGTGCCGTCGTGATCGCCGGTGGCCTGGCCGCCCTCACCTATGGGGCGATCTACGGTCGGTGGCTACCGGTGGTCCTGGGGCTTGTCGCGGTCGCCGTCTTCGTCGTGATCGAACGTCGGACGCTGCACCCGCTGGTCCCACCGTCGCTGTTCTCGTCGTCGGTGTTCGTCGCGGCGAACGTCGTCACGTTCGCGGCCTACGCGGCGCTCGGCGGCGTGTTCTTCCTGTTACTGCTCCAACTGCAGGTCGCTCTCGGCTACACCGCGCTGGCGGCAGGCGTCGCGACTCTGCCCATCACGGCGGCCCTTCTGCTGCTGTCCGCCCGAGCCGGTGCGCTGGCGGGCCGGATCGGACCGAGGTTGCCGATGACGATCGGGCCCACCGTCGCTGCCGTGGGACTGGTTCTGATGATCCGCATCGTTCCGGGATCGTCCTACGTCGGGTCCGTGCTGCCCGCCGTGATCGTGTTCGGCGTCGGCCTCTCGCTGCTGGTCGCCCCGTTGACGTCCGCGGTGATCGGCGCCGCTTCCGCGTCGCACGCGGGCACGGCGTCCGCGGTGAACAACGCGGTGGCGCGGACGTCCCAGCTGCTCGCGGTAGCAGCCATCCCGGGCATCGTCGGGATCTCGGGCGAGCTCGACCCGAACCAGTTCTCGTCGGGTTTCCGCAGCGCGATGCTGCTGTGCGCGGGCATGCTCGCTCTCGCGGGCGTCATCGCCGCCGTCACGATACGGTCGCCGAGAAGGTCCTAGGCGATGTCGGCGAGGCAGGCGATCCGCGGATCGACGCGCATCTTCGCCAGCGCGCTACGGATGCGCGACTTCATCGTCGACACCGGCACACCCATCCGGTCGGCCGCTTCCGCGTAGGTCAGTCCCTCGAAGAACGCCATGAACAGGCATTCCCTCTGACGACCCGACAGTTCCGACATCGCGTCGATGACGGGTCGGCGGTCCAGGAAGCGGTCCGAGGTGTCCGTCGATCCGGTCGCCGCGTCGAGCATGGCGTACTTCGATTCACGATCGGTGCGCGACTGCTCGGAGCGGACACGGTCGATCGCGCGGCGATGAGCCATCGTGACCAGCCACGCCGCCGGCGATCCCTGGGCCGGGGAGAAGGTCGGTGCCTTCTGCCAGACCTCGAGGTAGACGTCCTGGACGCACTCCTCGGAGAACCCACGGTCGCGGAGCACACGGAGCACTGCGCCGTAGACCCGCGACGAGGTCGCGTCGTAGAAACGGGCGAATGCCTCACGGTCTCCGCGCCCGACGGCCTGGAGCAGAGCGGACAGCTCCGCTGTCGATCGCGACGTCGGACGGGCCGATGATGCCTCCGCGGAATCTTCCGTAATAGGTTGAGCGACAGTTGTATTCACGGTTCTCACCTCGATCCGTCGAACGCCGGTGGTGCTTTCGACAGGCACGACGATGCCAGGGCGACCAGTCGGTAGCGCATCGCGAGTGTCGCGATCAGGTCACTGGTTGATAACGGCAAGGTAACGGTGCTCGGGGGTGTTGCGGACCACCCGATCAGGGGCGTCACCGGTGCGGTCTAGGGTTTTTGCCATGAGCAGCACCCCTTCAGATGCCACTGCCCCCACCAGCACCGATGCCGCGGACGTCAAGCCCCGTAGCCGCGACGTCACCGACGGTCTGGAGAAGACTGCCGCGCGCGGGATGCTGCGCGCAGTAGGCATGGGAGATGCGGACTGGGGCAAATCCCAGATCGGTGTCGCCTCGTCCTGGAACGAGATCACGCCGTGCAACCTCTCCCTCGACCGCCTGGCCAAGGCCGTCAAGGAAGGCGTGCACAGCGGGGGCGGCTTCCCGCTCGAGTTCGGCACCATCTCCGTCTCCGACGGCATCTCCATGGGCCACGAGGGCATGCACTTCTCCCTCGTCTCACGCGAGGTCATCGCCGACTCCGTGGAAACCGTGATCAGCGCGGAACGCCTCGACGGTTCCGTGCTGCTCGCCGGTTGCGACAAGTCCCTCCCCGGCATGCTGATGGCGGCCGCGCGTCTCGACCTGGCCAGCGTCTTCCTCTACGCGGGATCCACGCTGCCCGGCTTCGCGACGCTGTCCGACGGCAGCGAGCACCAGGTCACCATCATCGACGCGTTCGAAGCGGTGGGGGCGTGTTCGCGCGGCCTCATGTCGCGTGAGGACGTCGACACGATCGAGCGCGCCATCTGTCCCGGCGAAGGCGCCTGCGGCGGCATGTACACCGCCAACACGATGGCCAGCGCGGCCGAGGCCATGGGTATGTCGCTTCCCGGTAGCGCAGCCCCGCCCGCCCCCGACAAGCGTCGTGACGGATTCGCGCGTGCCAGCGGCGAGGCCGTCGTGGAGTTGCTGCGCCGCGGCATCACCGCGCGCGACATCATGACCAAGGAAGCGTTCGAGAATGCCATTGCCGTCGTCATGGCGTTCGGTGGGTCCACCAACGCCGTCCTGCACCTGTTGGCCATCGCCTACGAGGCCGACGTCGAACTGACGCTCGACGACTTCGTGCGCGTGGGCTCGAAGGTCCCGCACCTCGCGGACGTCAAGCCTTTCGGTCGCCACGTCATGACGGACGTCGACCGCATCGGCGGCGTTCCCGTCGTCATGAAGGCGCTTCTCGACGCCGGCCTGCTGCACGGCGACTGCCTCACCGTCACCGGCAAGACCGTCGCGGAGAACCTCGCCGACATCGCTCCCCCGGATCCCGACGGCCTGGTGCTGCGCGCGATGAGCGAGCCGATCCACCCCACCGGCGGCATCACCATCCTCAAGGGCTCGCTGGCTCCCGGCGGCGCCGTCGTCAAGTCCGCGGGCTTCGACTCCGACGTCTTCGAGGGCACCGCACGCATCTTCGAGCGTGAGCGCGCCGCCATGGACGCACTCGAGGACGGCACCATCACCGCGGGCGACGTCGTCGTCATCCGCTACGAGGGCCCGAAGGGTGGACCGGGCATGCGCGAGATGCTCGCCATCACCGGCGCCATCAAGGGCGCAGGCCTGGGCAAGGACGTCCTCCTGATGACGGACGGCCGGTTCTCGGGCGGCACCACCGGCCTGTGCGTCGGACACATCGCTCCCGAAGCCGTCGACGGTGGACCCATCGCACTGGTGAAGGACGGCGACAAGATCCGTCTCGACGTCGGCAAGGGCACGCTGGACCTGCTGGTCGACGAGGCGGAACTCGAATCGCGTCGCGCCGACTGGGCCCCGCTGCCTCCGCGCTACACCCGCGGTGTGCTGGCCAAGTACTCCAAGCTGGTCGGCTCGGCCTCGCAGGGCGCTGTCTGCAGCTGAGACCGCACCGTTACCAACGTGTGATGACTCCGTGATCTCAGCGGACGTTGGGTGATACCGGGCGGGGGCACTCTTCAAGGACAGACGCGGCAGCACTCGTTGCCGTCGACCGTATTCGGGAGAGGGCAACCCACACCATGTCAGTAGTGAAGAAGACAATCGCCGGAGCGTTCGGTATCGCGCTGGGTGTGGCTGCATTCCTGCCCGCAACCGCGTCGGCAGCACCGGTCACCGCATGCCAGGCGCCGTTCGGTGCGGACGCTGTTCCCGCCGACGGCCTCTGCGAGGCCACCAGCGATGCGAGCAGCGCCGCTGCCGCCTACGGGAACGCGTCGGCCGACGCCAGCCGTAACGCACTGGCTCTCGCGCTCGGCCTCAACGGCGGCACTGCCAGCAGCAGCGCGGTCGGCTTCGCCGCACCCGCCGCCATCGCGTTCGGACCGGGCAGCGTCGCCGACGCCCTCGGCCTGAACCCGGGTCTGTCCATCGCGATCGCCGGACCGGGCTCGACCGTCACGGTCGACTCCCTCGGCGGCGTCACCTGCGACGGCCCCGGCTTCGCCGGCGACCTGACCACGCTGAAGGCGTGCTTGCGCGTCAACTGATCCCCACGAAGAAGGCCGTGACTCCTGGAAAAGAGTCACGGCCTTTTTCGTGCAACGGGCATTTACGGCGTGGGAACGAATCCGGTGCCGACGCCGCCGCCGCGGTTGATGTCGTCGAAGACGGTCTGGATGTTGGTGCCGACCTCGGGTCCGATGCACGGCACGCCGAGGTACGCGTTCACCATGCCCACCAGCGTGGTGCCGGCGACGACGGGGCCGCCCGAGTCACCCTGCTGGACGCAGATCTGCGTGTAGGTGCGGTCGTTCTGGAAGAGCTCACCGTAGGTGATGCCGCACGTGTTGCCCGTCGTGCGACCCTCCTTGCACATGATGCCGGGGAACAGCGCCGGAGCGCCGACGCCGGTGATGGTCACGTTGCCGACGCGGTTGGTCGGTGCGACCCGTCCGCGGTCGAACTCGATGACGGCGTAGTCCAGGCCGGGTACCGAGGAGACGATGCGCCCGACTGCCCCCGCGTCGGGAAGGTATTCCGCACCGATCAGATCTCCGGGAACACCGCAGTGACCTGCGGTGAGTCCGACCAGCCGACCGGCCGCATCGTTACCGATGGTGGTCAAGGTGCAGTCGAACTTTCCCTTGCCGGCGCTGTCCGCGACCAGTAGGCCGGATCCTCCGCCGAGTACTGCGACGGGTGCGGCGGCCGCTGTTCCGGCACCGAGTCCACCGGCGAGCGCCAGTGCGGTGGTAGCGACGAGCACGAGTTTCTTGAGCATGTATTCCCCTCCGAGGTCACGCACACCGTAGCAATACGTGACGCGGGGTTCGTACGACTTCTACTCGTTCTTCAATCTGTCCAGCGCTCGGCGGGCCTCGTCGAGCTCCCGACTCAGCGCCTCGACGCGTTCGAGCGCGGCTGCGCGAGCGGCCTCGATCTTCTCCTCCACGGCTGCCGACGCCGCCTCGTCGCCGAGTTCGCGGACCGCCCGCAGGACCCGGTCGGCGGACACGTCGGCGGGCTTGGCCACCTTCTTCGCACCGTGGGACACCGTCACGGTCCACTGATCGTCGGGGCCGGAGGTGACGGTGACCGACACCGGAGCCGGCTGCGCCTTCGTGCGCCGCGCCGGGCGAGCCGGGGGCTTGACGGACGTCTCGGGAGCAAGCGCGGGGGCTTGGGCTGGGGCTGGGGCTGGAACGATCACCTCTGCCTTCGGCGCCGGCCTGCGAGCGGGAACCTTCGCGGCCTTGCGGGGAGGTTCCGGCGCATCCTTGCTGATCCGCAATTCGTCCGCCTCGTACGGCAACTGGTCGTCGACGCCCTTGGGGCTGACCGTGACCGTGGTGCCGTCGACGGACAGCACGCGTGCGGAGGCACCCGCCTCCAACCCGAGGGACGGGGTCGCCTCGCGGAGATAGACGGTGACGCGACGACCGGCAGCGAGACCGGCCTCGATGGTCGCGAGGTCCTCGGACGTCAAGGCGTCACCGGGGACGCGGGCGGCGCGGCGCCGGGCGGGAGCGCTCAATTCGGGTGCCTCTTCTCGCAAATATCGGGTGCTCGGCTGAGCCAGGGCAAAGTTTCGCACGAGCCACCGACACACTTCCCGCTCCGTTCGATTGCGACGCGCTCGAGTCGGGTAGCCGGTCGGCATGACTACTGATGGAACCGCACGCGTCGCCGACCTCATGTCCGACGCGAAACTCTGCATGTTCACCACCAAGGGCACCGACGGACACCTGAAGTCGCGGCCGATGGCGTTGCAGGAGACCGAGTTCGACGGCGATCTCTGGTTCTTCGCGGCGAACGACTCGCGCAAGGTCGCCGACATCGGCGTCGACCCCTCGGTCAACGTCTCGTTCCAGTCGGGCACCTCGTGGGTGTCCCTGTCGGGACGCGCGAGTGTCGTACGTGACGACGCCAAGAAGAAGGACCTCTGGAGCCAGGGCGTCGCGGCCTGGTTCGAGAACGGACCCGAGTCGGACGAGGTCGTCCTGCTCCGCGTCGAGGCAGAGGGCGCCGAGTTCTGGTCCGCGCCGGGCTCGAAGGTCTCCACACTGATCGCGTACGCCAAGTCGCGGATCACCGGAGACAAGCCGGACGTGGGTGACAACGAAACCGTCGACATGTCGTGACGAGTTCTCCACCGCGGGAGCGGCCCCGGGCGTAGCGTTGCGGCCAACCGCACAGCGGGCGCCGACTTCTCGTGTCGGTCGCTCGTGGTCCATCACATGCACGGGCCCACCGCCGGTGGCTCCTCCCGGGGGAAGGCGAGCAGTCATGTCTCAACTCGATTCGACGGGGTTTCCGACGACGGACGATCCACCGCCGTCCGATGGTCACGGCCAGGTCTTCCTGATCGATGCCGTCTCCGACGTCGACGTCCACGCCGCGAACGACTGGATCGATCGGCACCACGACGACGGTCGACCCGAATCCGTGGTCATGACCGGTAAAGCCCTCGACGAGCTCACCGACCGTAGCGGCGGTTACGACCCGTTGGTGACGCCGCTGAGAGTCAGTTGGACCAAGAAGCCGCGCCGAGGCCTGCGGGTGTGGGCCGGTGCTCAGCGCGGCGAGCCGCGAGTCATCGTCGGCGAGCCGGCACTGCTGACCGATCTGACGGAGCGTTTCCGCGCCTCGGGCGGCCGATCGCTCAGTTCCTACATCTCCCGCCAGGCCAGTCTGACGTTGGACAAGGCCGAGCGCGAGGTCATCGGCAGCGAGTACAAGGTCCCGCGGTTCGTCGTCGAGGAGATGACGGAGCGTTCGCAGTTCCGCGCCGACCTGGCGGAACTGGCGGCGTCGGTCGACAAGCCGGTGTCGGCGGTCAATTCCCGCGTGCACGAGATTCTCGACGAGATGGTCGCGACGGAGAACAAGCGCGCCGTCGAATTGTGGGGACAGCTCGGCGCGTTCTTCTCGCGCGCCTACCGCGTCGAGGTGGACACCGACCGGGTCGCCGAACTGCGGGAACTGGACAAGTCCTTCCCGCTGGTCTTCCTGCCGAACCACAGGTCGTACCTCGATCCGCTGGTGCTGCGGCCCGCCCTTCTCGAGCAGGGGTTCCCCCTCAACCACGTCATGGGCGGCATCAACGTCGGCTTCTGGCCGATCGGCCCCCTGGCGAAGCGCAGTGGCGTGGTGCTGATCCAGCGCAAGTTCTCCGACGCCGTCTACAAGTGGACTCTGCGTCAGTACATGAGCTTCCTGCTGAGCAAGAAGTTCAACCTCGAGTGGTACATCGAGGGTGGCCGATCCCGCACCGGCAAGCTTCGTCCCCCACGGTTCGGCCTGCTGAGTTACCTGTTCGACGCCCTGGAGAACAGCACCGCCGCCGACGCCTACCTGGTGCCCACGTCGATCACGTACGACCGGCTGCACGAGGTCGGCGAGATGGCGAAGGAGTCGCACGGCGCGCAGAAGCAGGCCGAGGGCATCAAGATGGCCATCGGATACGTGCGCGCCCAGGGACAGATCCGCGGCACCGTGTACCTGCGCTTCGGCAAGCCCATGTCGGCGCGCGGATTCCTCGACGAGTACGACGACAAGCGCGTCGCCGTCCAGCGCGCCGCGCTGGCGGTGTCGCACGCCATCAACGAATCCACGCCCGTCAGTCCCGCGGCGCTCGTCGCGATGGCCATGCTGGGTATCGAGGACCGTGCGCTGAATCAGCGTGAGATGTGGTCGATCGTCGAGCCGCTCGCGCAGTACGTCCACCAGCGCGGGCTGCCGACGGCCGGCGGTATCGACCTGACCGACATCGAGGTCATGACGGCCGCGGTGCGTGCGCAGGTGGCCGCCGGTGTGGTGACGCGGTTCGACGACGGTCCGGAGCCGCTGTTCCTCCTCGCCCAGGACAAGCATCTGGTCGCATCCTTCTTCCGCAACAACGCGATCCACTTCTTCGTCATGCGGGCCATCGGTGAGCTGGTGGTCCTGCGGACCGAGGACTGCCCCACCGGGTCCGTCGCTGCGGACGACCTGTGGAAGTCCGCGCTCGAACTGCGGGATCTGCTCAAGTTCGAGTTCTTCTTCGGAGAGAAGAAGGAATTCGGCGAGCGCCTCGAGGACGAGGTGACGATGATCGATCCGGAGTGGCGCACCGGGCTCGATCACCAGGGATACGCTTTGAAGTCGTTGCAGTCACAGCCTTTCCACCTCGCGCACCGTGTTCTGCAACCCATCTTCGAGGCGTACCAGGTGGTCGCCGACCAGTTGACGACGCTCGCCCCGGGCGTCGAACTGGACAAACCGGCGTTCCTGAAGGAGTGCATGGGCGTGGCGCAGTCACGCCGGCTGCGTCAGCAGCTCGAGCACAGCGAGGCCATCTCGAACGAATTGTTCGACACCGCACTGCAACTCGCCGATAATCGCGGCCTGCTCGATCCCTCCGGTGACGCAGTCGCCGAGCGCCGTGCCGCGTTCGCCGCCGAAATTGCCGCGTGGGGACACGTAGCCCGACGCATCCGGACGATGGTGCACGTCTCTCTCGACTCGGTCGACACCCACGGAGGAACCCGGTGACCACCACGCATCCCGCGCGAACGTTCGACGACCTGATCGCCGACGTCGCGGCGGCGCCCGAGGGCCCGGACGTCGTGGCGTTCTTCGACTTCGACGGAACCGTGATCGACGGGTACTCCGCGACAGCGGTGTTCAAGGAGCGGCTGCGCCGATTCGACGTCGATCTGTTCGAGCTGTGGGAGATCAGCAGCGCGGTGGTGGAGATGCGCGTGCGCGGCACCACCGTCGACAATCTGATGGACAAGGCCGTGCGCGCCCTCGCAGGCAAGACTCACGACGAACTTCTCGACCAGGCCTACCGCCTGTTCCGGTCCGAGATCGCATCGCAGATCTTTCCGCAGGTCCGCACGCTGATCGCCGCCCACCGCCGGGCCGGTCATCGCGTGGTGATGTCGACGTCGGCAACTCCGTACCAGGCGCAGCCCGTGGTCGACGATCTGACGTTCGACGACTTGATCTGCACCCACCCTGAGATCGCCGAGGACGGCGTGCTCACCGGACTTCTCGACGGCAAATCCTTGTGGGGCCCGCGTAAGGCGGAAGCCATCGAGGACTGGGCGACCGAGGCGGGCGTCGACACGGACATCTGCTTCGGCTACTCGAACGGCGTCGAGGACGTCCCGATGCTGGAGACGGTAGGACGACCTGTCGCGCTCAACCCCGACCCGGAACTCGATCGGATCGCGCAGAACCGCGGATGGTCGCGTGTGCAGCTCCGCAAACCCACGCGGGGAGCCGACCTGACCTCGACGGTCCGCAGCGTCGCCGCATTGGGCTCGGTCCTGGCCAGTGCCGGACTGGGCGCGACGATGGGCATCCTCAGCGGGAGCCGCCGCGTCGGAGCGAACGTCACCAACGCCGTCGCACCCGAGGTCGCACTGGCTCTGACGGGGGTCACGGTCGAGGTGATCGACGAGGAGAACGCGTGGTCGCACCGACCCGCGGTCTTCATGTTCAACCATCAGTCGTCGATGGACATGATCGTCGTCGCACGGGTCCTCCGACGCGACATCACGGCCGTCGCGAAGAAGGAACTCAGCCGCGACCCACGGTTCGCTCCCCTCGGCGCCCTGTTCGACGTCGCGTACGTCGACCGGTCCAACAATGCCGCGGCCCGCGAGGCCATGAAGCCCGCGATCGACAAACTGCACAGCGGCGTCTCCGTGGCCGTCGCCCCGGAAGGCACGCGCATGCCCACCGCCCGACTAGGACGGTTCAAGAAGGGCGGGTTCCACCTCGCTCTGGAGGCCGGAGTTCCTGTCGTGCCGCTCATCCTGCAGGGGGCGGGTGACGTCATGTGGAAGTCGTCGTTCACCGCGCACCCCGGAACGGTCACCGTCACCGTCGGGGCCCCGATCCTGACCACGGACTGGTCGCTGGACACTCTCGACGACCATATCGCCGAGGTCCGCGGCGTCTTCGAACGAACGCTGGACGACGTTCGACGATGACGGATCACGACAACGACGACGTCCCCCGCACGTTCCGCCAGGCGGATGTCGAGCAGACGCTCCTCGGCGAGGAGGCGAAGTTTTCGCGAGATCAGGTGGCCGAACGGGCCGGCGTCGATCTGGAACGCGCACAACAGCTCTGGGTCGCCATGGGGTTCCCGACGGATCCCGATCCGGATGTCGTCATGTACACCGACGCCGATGTCGACGCGCTGAAGCTGATCACCACCATGGTCGACACGAACGTGGTCGAGAAGTCGATGGAGGTCGCTGTCGCCCGCACCCTGGGGCAGTCGATGTCGCGCCTCGCGGAGTGGCAGGTGGGCGTCGTCAATTCCTACATCGCCACCCGTATCGCCGATGCCGAGGCGGCGTCCGAATCGGATCGCGACGCCATCCGCGCCGAGGCCAGAGTCATCGCCGCGGAGACCGTGCCGTCGATCGAGCAGCTGCAGAACTACGTCTGGCGGCGCCATCTCGCCGCGGCGTCCGGACGCGCGCTCGCGGTGGACGCGTCGGGCGACACGCGCAACGTCGTGGCGGTCGGCTTCGCGGACATGGTCGGCTACACCTCCCTCACCCGACGTCTCGACGTGGAAGCGCTCACCTCTCTGCTCGAGGAGTTCGAGTCCGTCGCCACCGGCATCATTGCCCGTGGTCACGGCTCCGTGG
Source organism: Rhodococcus sp. Leaf247 (assembly GCF_001426185.1). GTDB lineage: Bacteria > Actinomycetota > Actinomycetes > Mycobacteriales > Mycobacteriaceae > Rhodococcoides. The sequence goes on from NZ_LMRP01000002.1 coordinate 964,397, forward strand.
TCAAGAACGTCGGCGACGAGGTGATGTTCCAGGCGGCGACGGCCGCGGATGCCGCCCGGATCGCACTCCACCTGCACGAGGCGTTCGACGACCGCGACGACGTACCGGCGTTGCGCGTGGGTATCGCGGTGGGCCCGGCGCTGGCCCGTTTCGGCGATCTGTACGGGTCCGTGGTCAACATCGCGGCACGCCTGACCAGCAATGCGCACCCCGGCACGGTCCTCGTGGACAGCGAGACGGCCGACGCCTTGGCAGGGCAGGACGAGTTCTATCTGAAATCGCTCAGGCCGCTGCGGGTGCGCGGGTTCAGCAAGCTGCGGACCTATGCGCTGCGCTGGAACAAGCAGAGGGAAGCATCGCCGCCGTCCTGACGTTGTAAAGTTCGTGACCGACCCACTCCTCGCCCCCACACGCCTGTGGACGCCCCGTCGGGTCCAGATCACCAAGTCGGCGGCCGATCTTCCGCACACGGCCGAGATCGTGCGGCGGTGCGAGGCAGCAGGCGTCACCGAGATCGACGTCCTGACGGCCGACCGACTCACCGGCCTGCGAGGCGAGTCCGAGCGCGAGACCTATGCGCGTGCGAAGTCGACGCTCGCCGTCGTCGTGGCGCCGCCCAGCGCCTTGAAGCCGCAGCCCATCCCACCGAGCGCGGACTGGCGCATCGATCTGGCCAAGGGATGTCCCGCGCACTGCCAGTACTGCTACCTGGCCGGGTCTCTGTCCGGCCCGCCCGTCACCCGCGTGTACGCCAACCTCGACGACGTCCTGGCGCCCATCGCCTCACACGTCGGCCGCGGCACCATCACCAGCGGCACCGCCGAGCGCGGACACGAGGGCACGACCTTCGAGATGTCCTGTTACACGGATCCTCTGGGGATCGAGCACGTCACCGGCTCGCTCGCCGCGGCGATTTCCCGCGTCGGCAGCGGGGAGTTCGGTTCTGGCGCCTCGCTGCGCTTCACCACCAAGTTCGACGACGTCACCGAGCTGGTCGGCCTCGATCACGGCGGACGCACCCGCGTGCGCCTGTCGGTCAATGCTCGCGACATCGGCAACCGTTTCGAGGGCGGAACCGCCAGGATGCCGGCACGCATCGCCGCCCTGCGTGCGCTGGCCCTGGCCGGGTACCCGGTCGGTGTGACCATCGCGCCGATCATGCCCGTTCCCGGCTGGCAGGAGCAGTACGGCGACCTCCTCGCCGACATCGCGTCCGCAGTGGCGGACGTTCCCGACGTCGACCTGACGGCCGAGATCATCACCCACCGGTTCACGCCGTCCAGCAAGGACGTGTTGCTGAGCTGGTACCCGGCCACGAAGCTCGAGATGGACGAGGACGCGAGGTCGGCGAAGCGCTCGAAGTTCGGCGGCGTCAAGTACGTCTACCCGAAAGCGACGATGGCGGAGATGAAGTCGTGGTTCACCGCCGAACTCGAGCGCGTCCTACCCGCGGCGCAGCTGCTGTACTGGACCTGACGTGCCCGAGGGTGACACCGTCTTCGCACTCGCGGCACGGTTGCGTGCGGCACTCGACGGCAAGGTCCTTATCGCGGGGCGATTGAACGTCCCCGCACACGCCACCGCGGATCTCGCCGGTCGCACCGTCCTCCGCCACCGCACGCACGGGAAGCACCTGCTGACGGACATCGACGGCGATCTCACCCTGCGCACCCATCTGAAGATGACCGGGTCGTGGACGATCACCCGACCCGGCCGTCACCTTCCCCGTCGACTCGATCCGGACGTCCGTGTCCGGCTCGCCGTCAGGGACGGCCCGACGGCGTACGGCCTGATGTTGCCGGTCGTGGACTTCTCCACCACGGCCGACGCCGACGCCGGGCTCGCCTACCTCGGGCCCGACCCGCTGCACGACGACTTCGATGCCGCACTCGCGGCGGCCAACGTCCGACGCGATCCCCGTCCGGTCGTCGCGGTGCTGCTCGATCAGCGCGTGATGGCGGGACCCGGCAACCTGTGGGCGAACGAACTGTGTTTTCTCCGCGGTCTCGGCCCGTGGGTCCCGGCGACCGAGGTCGACGCCGACAAATTGGTGGCCTTGACCCGGAAAGCGATGCGGCACTCCGTCTCCACTCCGCGGGCCATGCAGGTGACCACCGGGGACACGCGGCCCGGTCGACAGCACTGGGTCGCCGGTCGCGCCGGCAAACCCTGCCTCCGATGCGGCACGACGATCCGCGTCGTCGCCGAGGTGCCCGGGGATCCGGAGCGACGCCGTACGTGGTGGTGCCCGCACTGCCAACCCGGGCCGGAGCGAGAATGACTCGGTGATCTCTCTGCATGACAGCACCGTCCGCGGTTTCGCGTCCGACAACTATGCGGGCGTGCACCCGGAAGTCCTCGACGCTCTCGCCGCCGCGAACGGCGGTCACCAGGTCGCGTACGGCGGAGACGACTACAGCAGGCGTCTGGACGAGGTCTTCGTCGAGCATTTCGGTCCGGACATCGCCGTCTTCCCGGTCTTCAACGGCACCGGCGCCAACGTCGTCGGACTGCAGTCGATGCTCCCCCGCTGGGGCGCCGTCGTCTGCGCGTCGACCGCCCACATCAACGGCGACGAGGGCGGGGCACCCGAGCGAGTCGGCGGCATCAAGCTGCTGACGGTCGACTCACCCGACGGGAAGCTGACCCCGGAGCTGATCGACCGCGAGGCGTACGGCTGGGGCGACGAGCACCGCGCGCAGCCGCTGGTCGTGTCGATCACGCAGTCCACCGAACTGGGCACCGTCTACACGCCGGACGAGATCAGGGCCGTCGCGGACCACGCTCACGGATACGGCATGCGACTGCACGTCGACGGAGCTCGCATCGCGAACGCGGCCGCGGCGCTCGACGTTCCGCTCCGCGCCATCACCACGGATGTGGGTGTCGATGTCCTGTCCTTCGGCGGCACCAAGAACGGCCTCATCTTCGGCGAGGCCATCGTGGTGCTCGACCCGTCGGCGTCCGAGGGGATCACGTACCTGCGCAAGCTCGATATGCAGCTGGCGTCGAAGATGCGGTTCGGTGCCGCTCAGCTCATCGCTCTGCTCGAGCCGGGTGAGGACCGCGGGTTGTGGTTCCGCTCGGCGTCGCACGCCAACTCGATGGCCGCCCGTCTGCGCTCGTCCCTCGAGGCACTCGTCGACGCGGGCGACGCACCGGGCCTCGGGTTCAGCCAACCGACACAGGCGAATGCCGTCTTCGCCACCCTGCCGGCCGGTGTGGCGGACCGCCTCCGCGAGCGCTTCCGGTTCTACGACTGGGACGCCTCCCGCGGCGAGGTCCGCTGGATGTGTTCCTTCGACACCACCGAGGCCGACGTCGAGAGGTTCGTCGAGGCGATCCGCACGGAGCTGGCGCGTGCCGATTCAGCGATATGGCAAGGTTGACCGCGCCTCCACCCGGACGAAGAGAGTCACGTGATGCAGTATCAGTCGACGCGGGGTCACAACCTGCCCCAGCACTTCTCGGACATCCTCCTCGGAGGTCTCGCGCCCGACGGGGGCCTCTACCTGCCGTCGGAGTACCCGCAGCTGACCGCCGACGAGCTCGAGTCGTGGCGCGGGCTGTCCTACGCCGACCTCGCGTTCGCGGTCCTCTCGAAGTTCGCGGACGACATCCCGGCCGACGATCTCCACGACATCACGCGCCGCACGTACACCGCCGAGGTGTACTGCAACGGCCGCGAGGGTGACGACGTCTCGCTGATCACCCCGCTGCGCACTCTCGGAGACGAGGACGGTGCACCGCTGAAGCTGCTCGGACTGTCCAACGGGCCCACGCTGGCCTTCAAGGACATGGCCATGCAGCTCATCGGCAATCTCTTCGAGTACACCCTCGCCGCGAGCGGCAACGAGCTGAACATCCTGGGCGCCACCTCCGGGGACACCGGTAGCGCCGCCGAACACGCGATGCGGGGCAAGAACCGTATCCGCGTCGTCATGTTGAGTCCGCACGGACGGATGAGCAGCTTCCAGCGCGCCCAGATGTTCAGCCTGCAGGACGACAACATCGTCAACCTGGCCGTCGAGGGCAACTTCGACGACTGCCAGGACATCGTCAAGGCGGTGTCCAAGGATGCCGAGTTCAAGGCACACCACGCGATCGGCACCGTCAACTCCATCAACTGGGCTCGCGTCGTCGCGCAGGTCGTCTACTACGTGCACGGGTGGCTGCTCGCCACCGACGGACCCGGACAGAAGGTGTCGTTCTCGGTCCCGTCGGGCAACTTCGGCAACGTCTGCGCCGGACACATCGCACGATGCATGGGCCTTCCCATCGATCAGCTGGTCGTCGCGACGAACGAGAACGACGTCCTCGACGAGTTCTTCCGCACCGGCGTCTACCGCCCGCGGTCGCCCGCCGAGACGCACCACACCTCGAGCCCGAGCATGGACATCTCCAAGGCGTCGAACTTCGAGCGCTTCCTCTACGACCTGGTCGATCAGGACGCGGCCCGGCTCGGCGAGCTGTTCCGCGCGCTCGACACCGACGGCGGCTTCGACTTCTCCGGCACCGCGGAGTTCGATCGGATCGCCGAGTTCGGCTTCGTCTCCGGGCGCAGTACGCACGCCGATCGCGTCGCGACGATCCGCGACGTGAAGGACCGCTACGGGGTGACCATCGACCCGCACACGGCCGACGGCGTCGTCGTGGCCCGCCGCAATCTTCGGGAGGGCATCCCGATGATCGTGCTGGAGACCGCACTGCCGGCGAAGTTCGCGGACATCGTCCGCGAAGCTCTCGGTGAGGAACCCGAACGGCCGGCGGCCTTCGACGGCATCGAGGATCTTCCGCAGCGTTTCGACGTCGTTCCCGCGGACGTGGAGCGCGTCAAGGCCGTCATCGTCGAGCACACCGCGCGCTGATGCCGATCCGTCTGGAGAACGTCGGGATCGCCGTCCGCGATCTCGACGCGGCCGTCGCGTTCTTCACCGACCTCGGACTGACCCTGCTGGGCCGCGACACCGTCAGCGGTGAGTGGGCCGATACCGCCGTGGGAGTCGACGGCAATCACGCGGACATCGCGATGCTCGAGACTCCGGACCGGACCGGCCGCATCGAGCTGTTCCAGAACCGCCATCCCACGATGATCGAGGCGGAACCGACGCTCCCGTATCAGGTCGGCATGCACCGGGTCGCCTTCGCTGTGGACGACATCGACGAGGCGCTCGCGATCGCCGCCCGGCACGGGTGCTTTCCGCTGCGCGGTGTCGCGAACTACGAGGGCGTGTACAAGCTGACCTACCTGCGCGGTCCCAGCGACATCATCGTCATGTTCGCCCAGAAGTTGGTCGACTAGCCAACTCTCCGAGCGTAATTCGGTGATCACGAGTCGGCGTGGTCCCGCGTGTCGTCCAATCGGCCGGCCGCCGCGCGTCGACGCAAGAACTCGCGGTGTCCGAACGTCGCGCAGAGAATCTGCTCCTGGTCGGCCACGGTGCTGCCGACGGCACCCGCCACGGTGCCCAGCGATGCCGAGAGCCATGCCAGGCGCACGTAGTCGGCGACGTTCGCCGAACGCCCGATCCGTTCGGACAGGAACGACGGAGAGATCACCACCGCGGCCGCGGCGCCGACCACCAGGAACAGGACCGCGTACATGGTGACGACTCCGGCGACGACCGTACCGAGGGTGGCGAGGTTGTACATCGTGCGGTCGATCCCTCGCTCGCGCCGAGTGCGCTTCTCCCACAGACTGTTCGGGAAGATGAGCCACGCTGTGACGGCGAGCAGAGCAGTGGCGGACACCGCGGTCAGGCGCACGATCGACATCGACGCCGCCATCTGCCAGATGCTCGAGTAGAAGAGGCCGAATGCGGACGTCGCAGTCGCCGCGGCGAGCGCGCCCGACAGCGTCGGTACCAGCCTCCACGGGCGGTTGGTGCGGATCATGCCCGCGACCACCCGCGCATGCCCCAGCAGGGCGGGCGCCACCAGGGCGTCGTGGCCGGACACGGTGGACCAGTGCGCCAGACCGGTGGCGGGATCGGGTCGGTCGACACCGGTGGAGTCGCGCAGCGCGCCCAGAGCGGCCAGCGTGACGGCGCGCGCACGTCGCGCGACCCGGTGGATGCCGAACGACGGGACGTAGATCACCACCATCGACGGCCGGACTATCTCGGCGAGGACGGGGCGCGAGCGCACACGGCGCGGTATCTCGGAGACACACACAGTCACGGTGTCCTCGCTCCCTCCGGTGTGACCGAGCAGGGACGACCAGGTGTCGAGATCAGGGCTTCCGCTCCGCACCGGAGGCAGGGGGACGGTCACCCGGTGGACGGTGAGCAGATCTCCGTCGCGCGTGGTCGATCCGTCGAGACCGGTGACGATCGAGTCGGCGACGGTCGCGGCGAAGCCACGATCGGTGGCAACTCTGACAGCGGGCATCCGGCTCGGCTACCCGTCGAGCCCGATCGGAAACTGTGCGGTTGCCGAGCATCATTCGGCGCTTTTGATCTCCCGGTGATACGTCTGCATCGCATCGGTGAGCGCACCGAAGACGCGGTGCGCCGCGGCCAGGTCGTCGTCCGGGAGGTCCGCGAGAGACTGTGAGACGTGCTGCCCCAGCGGACCGAAGAACTGTCGAGCGACGTCCATTCCGGGCTCGTCGTAGCGGAGAATGACGCGTCTACGGTCACGGACGTCGGGTTCGCGGCGGATGTGGCCGGACACGATCATGCGTTCGACGAGGTAGGTCATCGCCGCGGACGACAGTCCGAGCAGTGAACCCAATTCACCGGGAGAGACGGGGCGTCCGCCGACGTCGGAGACCATGATGTGCAGCAGAGCCCGGAAGTCGTTCGCATTGAGGTGGTGCCGAGCTCCGAACACTCGTCCCAGCTGATCCGACTCCGCGGTCATGGCGCGCATGTCGGCGGCGATCAGCGATTCGAGTTCGCGCCGTGCGGCATCGCCGTCCGACCGATCCAGCTCCGACACTCATGCTCCTTCGCGAACCCCGGCGTCAGCGTACTCGCCACACTGCCGTCCATATTACTTCAGTTGCTTAATGATCAACAGACTGAGACACTGGCGGGCGTGAACGAGAACTCCGTGTGGGACCGCATCGCCGGACTGGTGTCCGGACGCCGATCCTGGATCGTCGCCCTCCTCGTCGTGCTCGCATCGGGCGGGTTCATGGGCGCGATCGGCAGCAATTCCGCCGCCGAGAGTTCGCCCACCTCCCTGTCGGCGGATGCCGAGTCAGCACAGGTCGACGCACTCCTGCAGGACTTCCCCGACGCCGACCTGTCACCGGTCATTCTCGTGGCGACCCGTACCGACGGTGGCGCGCTGTCCGAGCAGGACCTGGCGGACGTCGCAGCCGCGCGGGAGCGGATGAACGCCGTCGACAGAGGCGTCGATCCGTCGGTGCAGGACGCCCCCGTCATCCCCGCACCCGACGGCGAAGCAGCCATCGCGCCCGTCCAAGTGTCGACGGAAGCGAACGGCGCCGGCTTGGCCGAGTTGGTCACCGATCTCCGGTCCGCAGCCACCGACGGCCTGCCCGCGGAACTGACACTCCAGGTCACCGGCGGACCCGCCTTCGCCGCCGACATCGCCGACTCCTTCTCCGGCGCGAACTTCGTCCTGCTGACTGTCACGGCCCTGGTCGTCGCGCTGCTGCTCATCGCCACCTATCGATCACCGGTGCTGTGGCTCGTTCCGCTGCTCGTCGTGGGCTTCGGTGACCGCGTGGCCACGACGGTCGGTACCGCGGTCTCGGACCTGACGGGGCTCTCCTTCGACGGCAGTACCTCCGGCATCACGAGCGTCCTGGTGTTCGGCGCAGGAACCAACTACGCGCTCCTGCTCATCTCCCGCTACCGCGAGGAACTGCGCCGCGAGGCAGATCACCGGGTTGCGCTGCGGCATGCCGTCCGACGGGCCGGCCCCGCCATCGTGGCCAGCAACGCGACGGTCGTCCTGGCGCTGCTCACACTCCTCCTGGGCACCCTGCCCAGTACGCGCAGCCTCGGCGGACTGGCCGCCGCCGGTCTCGTCGTCGCTGCCGTCTTCGTCCTCTTCGTGTTGCCTCCACTGCTGTCACTGTGTGGCCGGAAGCTGTTCTGGCCGTTCGTTCCTCGCGTCGGCGATCCGGAGCCGACCGAGAAGGGCGTCTTCTTCCGAGTGGCCAACGCCGTCGGCCGTCGGCCCGGCCGCGCGGCCGTCGTCTCCGTGGTAGCACTGGCCGTCTGCATCCTCGGGCTGATCGGCACGAACGTCGGGCTGTCACAGACCGAGCAGTTCCGCGTCACCGCCGAATCCGTCGACGGCATCGACACTCTGGCCGACCACTTCCCGGCCGGGCAGTCGGATCCGACGATCGTCGTCGCGAACACCGATTCCGCGCAGCAGGTCGAGTCCGCGGTGCGGGGCACCGACGGTGTGGTGTCGGTGACGCAGACCGCCACCTCCGAGACCGGACTCACGGAATTGTCGGTGGTTCTGGGCGCAGAACCGTCGTCCGACGGCGCGTTCGACGCGGTCCGGAACGTGCGGGCGACGGTCGGAGAGATCCCGGGAGCCGACGCCGTGGTGGGCGGCAGCGACGCGCAGGCGCTGGACACGTCCGACGCCGCGGCACGCGATCGCCTCGTGATCATTCCCGTGATCCTGCTGGTGGTCCTGCTGGTGCTGATCGCACTGCTGCGGTCTCTACTGGCGCCGATCGTCCTCGTCGCGACGACGGTCCTCAGCACCCTCGCTGCCCTGGGCGTCGGAAGCTGGGTCAGCCAACACGTCTTCGGGTTCCCTGCCCTCGGTGACAACGTCCCGCTGTTCGGCTTCCTGTTCCTGGTCGCACTGGGCGTCGACTACACGATCTTCCTGGTGACCAGGGCTCGTGAGGAGACACCCACTCACGGCACCCGAACGGGGATCGTCCGCGCGGTCGCGTCGACCGGTGCTGTCATCACCAGCGCCGGCATCGTGCTCGCCGCCGTGTTCGCCGTCCTGGGCGTGCTGCCGCTGATCCTGCTCACCCAGCTGGGCATCGTGGTCGGTCTCGGCATCCTGCTGGACACGTTCGTCGTGCGCACTGTCGTGATCCCCGCGCTCTTCACTCTCGTCGGGCCCCGCATCTGGTGGCCGACCACACCGGACCCCCACTCCGAAGACAGTCACAGCACCACTCGAGAAGGAGTTACCCCATGATCCGAAGCATCATCCGCACGGCTGTCGCCGGAGCGCTCGTCACCGGCGCGGTTCTGGCCGGAGGCAGCGCGGCCTCCGCGCAGCCGTTGTTCGAACCTCTGCAGCCGATCCAGCAGCTCGACGTCCAGCGCTACACGGGTGACTGGTGGCAGATCGCTGCCGTGCCGCAGCCGTTCAACCTCAACTGCGCCAAGGACACCAGGGCCAACTACCAGCTGCTCGACCCCAGTAACGTGCGCGTGCAGAACAACTGCACTCGCTGGGACGGCGGAGCCAACGAGATCATCGGCAACGCCCGGGTGAACGATCCGGTCACGCAGGCGCAGCTGCACGTGAGCTTCCCCGGCGTTCCCACCCAGGACAACCCCGAGGGCCCGACCAACTACATCGTCACCTACATCGCCGACGACTACTCGTGGGCACTGGTGGGCGACCCGTTCCGCACGTCGGGCTTCGTCCTGTCGCGCTCGCCGCAGGTGAGCACCGATCAGTGGAAGCAGATCCGCAGCGTCGTCGAGAGCCGCGGCTACAACGCGTGCCTGCTGCTGACGTCTCCGACCACCGAGGGCAGCAACGAGATCCGCCCGCTCTGCACGGTCTGATCGATCCCCGCTCGCCGTTCGGCTCAGTCGGGCCGAACGGTGAGAACCGGGACCGGTGACGTCATCAGCAGTCGCTGACTGACGCTGCCCAGCAATGCTTTTCCGACGCGACTGCGCTTCTTGATACCGATCACCAGGCGCGTCACCTGCGGGTGCGCATCGATCTCGTCGATGACCGCCACCACAGGATCGCGGTCCTCGCGCCCGGCGCGCTCGATCACGCGCACCGGTACGTCGTCGTCGAGGTCGCCGGTGTCGAGCGCTCCGAGAGTCAGGTTCACCGCGATCACGTCGGTGTCCAGCATGCGTGCTTCACGCACGCCCTCCCTCAATGCGTGACGCCCCTCGTCGCTGTCGGTCACTGCTACCAGCACTGCCATGACGTGTCACCTACCTTTCGTGTGTCGGTCGTGTCAGGAGTATTCGCGGCGGAAGCGAGCTTCCAAGTGTTCCAGACTCTGGCCGCGGGTCTCGGGCACCTGGGTGACGATGAAGACCATGGCCAGAATGCCGAGTCCGACGAAGATGAAGAACGTCGGCGCGATGCCCAGCGCCTCCACCACCGGTGGGAATGCCAGTGCGACCGCAGCATTGGCGATCCAGAGCATGAACACACAGACACCGATGGCGAAGCTGCGGATCTTCAACGGGAAGATCTCCGCGAGCATCAGCCACACCAGCGGCCCGATGGTCCCCTGCATGCAGAAGACGAAGAGAACGACGAAGACGAGGATGAAGTAGGCCTTCGCGGTGCCGTCGGGAAGCAGAAGGGCCGACAGCCCGACCAGCAGATGGAAGAACGTCGTCAGCGAGAACCCCGCGATCAGCATCGTGCGACGGTTCACCCTGTTCATGATGAACAGTCCGACGGTGATGCCGAGGACACTGAACAGACCGTTGAGCGTGTTCGCGAGAATTGCTGCGCTGCTGGAGAACCCGGCATCACCGAGCAGCTGGGTGCCGTAGTACATCACGGAGTTGATGCCGGTGAACTGCTGGAAGACACCGAGTCCGACGCCGATGAAGATCAACCGTCTGATCCACCGCACGGACAGGTCTGCCGCTCCGCCGGTCTGGGAGAGCTTCTCCTCCTCGGCGAGCGCGTGGACTTCTGCCATCTCGGCCTCGGCGCGTTCCGGTGAGCGCACCTGCTTCAGCACGGCCAACGCGTCGTCGTCCCTGCCCTGCGAGACCAACCAGCGCGGACTTTCGGGCATGCGCAGCATCCCGAAGAAGAGAGCGAAGGCCGGTAGCACCGCGACCAGAAGCATGTACCGCCAGACGGACTCGTGGTCGCCCCAGATATTGAAGATCAGGGCGTTGATGACGAAAGCGGCGAACTGGCCACTGACGATCATGACCTCGTTACGGGTGACCAGTGAGCCGCGGCGCTCGAACGGTGAGACCTCCGAGAGGTACACCGGCACCGTCGCGGATGCGCCACCGACGGCCAGGCCGAGGACGAAGCGGAACACCGCGAGTACTTCCCACGACGGCGCGAGAACACATCCGAGCGTGCCGAGGACGAAGACGCCCGCCAGCATCAGGATGTTGTGGCGACGCCCGTACTTGTCCGACAGCCGGCCTCCGACCAGGGCGCCGATCGCCGCTCCGAAGATCAGGATGCTGACGACGAACCCCTCGGTGAACGACGTCAGGGACAGGTCCTCCTTCAGCGGCTCCAGCGCGCCGTTGATGACGCCGGTGTCGTAGCCGAAGAGCAGACCACCGAAGGTCGCCACGACGGCGATGACCCCGAGTCGTCGTGAATGCGGGCCGGGAGAGTCGGCCGGGAGCGAACTTCCCGTACCGGTGACTTGCGAAGACATGACATCCCATCGTCGGCGTGTGGCCTCCAGCCCTGCGAGGCGCTCAATCCATGTCTGTATGTCTTAACATACTTCGTCGGCGATGAGAAGTGGGTCACATCAAAATCCCCTCTGCACGCCGTCGGCGCGGCGGGTACTCTCTCAGTTGTTCAACTATTCAGTAGATGAGAGTGTTCGGAGGGGACCATTCATGTCGACATCACCCGACGATCGCGAGCACGACAGACCCGAGAAGAGGCGTGCAGCGCCCTCGTCGTTCGTCCAACTCTTCTACGACGCCACCGTCGACGCTCACGCGTCGGCGGAGTCCCCGAACGCCGGGGACATGCGTTCGTAGAACTCCAGATGCCGGGCTGCCGCGTCGTCCCAGTCCGCTGCGGCGGCGAGCGCACGTCCAGCCACTGCCCGATCGCTGGAGCCCATCGCATCCTCGAGCGCCTCGGCCGTCTCCTCGGCGTCGCCTCCGTACCGCACCGCGTCGCCGAACACTTCCCGGAAGACCGGGAGGTCTCGCACCACCACGGGAACCGACGCGGCGAGAGCCTCCATCGCGGCGAGGCCGAATCCCTCCTTCGTGGACAGGAACGCGAACGCCGACGCCCCGGCGACGAGGGACGGAAGCACATCGTTGTCGACGGTCCCCATCACGACGGGGGCCACCGCGGCCCGGCCCGCACGCGCATCGAACTCCGCCCGGTATCCGCGGTAGTCGAACAGCGTCTCACCGCCGGCGAAGACCAGTCGGACGTCGGGATGGCGGTGCTGGAGAACGGCATAGGCGTCGAGCAGATCGATGCTGCCCTTCCGCGGCTCGATGCCGCCGACGGCCAGGACGTACCTGCCCAGGCGCGCACGCCAGTCGTCACCCCGCGCCGACGCGAACCTCACGTGGTCCACCCCGTTCGGGATGACCGTCGGCTCGAAACCCCAGCCGGCCCGGACCTCGTCGGCCACGGCCCGCGAGACGCAGATATGGGCGTAGGGCTCGACGATCGCGCGTTCGTGACACGCCGCCAGCTCGGGTGTCGTGAAGTTCTCGAGGTGGTGGATCGTGCGGATGCACCGTCCGACAGCGTTGGCCGTGATGCAGTCCTGCGCGTGCACGATGTCGGCGTCGGCCGGGTCGAACGCCTCGCGCATCACCCGGATCGAGCGGAGGATGCGCTCGCCCACCGACTCGTCGTCACGCGGGGGGAACGGAACCAACCGCACCCGGACCGACGGGTCGACGGTGCGGTAGAAACCCTCGTCTCCGCCGCGAGCCAGAGACCACACGGTGACCTCGGCTCCGGCCCGCGAGAGGGCTTCGGCCAGTTCGACGGTGTGCACCACTCCGCCGCGCGGCTTCGTCGAGTAGGTCAGAAGTGCGATGCGCACGAGACCTCCCGGTGATACGCGTCGGGGCGCCGCTCGTCGAGATGGCGCAACACCCTCCGCGCGCGGTCCACCTCCGCATCGACATCGATGTCGCAACACGCCAGCCCGCCCTTGTCGCGGGTACGGCAGAGTACGTCGCCGCCGGGGCCCACCACTTTCGCCTGCCCGAGGAAGCGCAACGAGCCCATCACCCCCGTGTGGTTCGAGGACAGCAACACGACCTGGTTCTCCGCGGCACGTGCGGCGTCGTAGAGGTCGAACAGACGGGACTGCCTGTCGTTGGCCAACTTCGACGCTCGATCGGTCACACTGGCGGGCCACGCCGACAGCGCCGCGACGATACGCGCGCCGTCCAGCGCCAACGTGCGCGACGACTCGGGGAACGTCTTGTCGTAGTCGATCAGCATGCCCATCCGCCCCACCGGTGTGTCGAACGCCGAGAAGCCGTTTCCCGCCGAATATGCCAGGGACTCCCCGGCAGGCTGGTGCACCTTGCGGTGACTCCCCAACACGCCGTCACCGGTAAGGCACACCGCGGCGTTGTACCGCTGATCTCCGGCCCGCTCGGTGTAGCCGACGCACACGGTCATCGAGCGCGCCGCGGCCGCGATGCCGGACAGTTCCGGACCGTCCTCGTCCAGAGCGGGCGGCAACTCGTCCAGGTCCGGGTTGTTCAGATCGCCGATGTACCCACCGAGACACGCGTCGGGAAGCACCAGGAGGTCGATCTTGCGATCGTGCGCATGACCGATGATGCCCAGGATCTTCTCCAGAGACCGTTCGACGTCCCTGCCGAAATGACCTGCGAGCGCCGCTGCTCGGATGGGGGCCACCGGTGCACTCAGACTCGCGCCGGCACGCGTGCGCCGGCCGCCACCTGCTCGCCCAGGTATTCGGCATCGCGCGCCACCGCCGCGAAACGTCCGGAGCCCCAGGTGTTCTGCCAGGGCAGGCCGAGGAAGTACAGGCCCGGAGCCGCGGTCACCCCGCGTGTGTGGGCCGGGTGACCCTCACCGTCGAACACACCCACCTTCAGCCACCGGTAGTCGCGTCGGAAACCGACGGCCCACACGATGGACGTGACTCCCTCGGCCGCGAGGTCGAGTTCCGTGGGTTCGACCTCCGGCCGCCACACCGGCGTGTACCGCTCCTCGACGGGAGCATCGAGACCCGCCCTGGCGATGTACGCGTCGATGTCGTTCTTGATGCCCTCGGACACGGCATCGGCAGCGTCGAGCGACTGTTCGAGGGTCTGCGCGAAGTGCAGCCGACCGTCCTGGTCGACGTCGGTGAGACGGCCGTAGAGCCGCATGCCGTCCACCGCGAACGCCCGCAGGTCGATGTCGCGTCCACCGTCACGGCCCGTGACGTAGTGGTTGGTGCTCTCCCGCTTCGACAGTCCACCGGCATGGGCGGAGATGGAGACGTCGTACACCCCCATGTCCTGCAGCCACGCGACACAGTCGCGCCCTCGGTAGAACCGTGCCACCCGGGGAGCGGATCCGGCGACGAGGTGCACCTGGCGGCCCTCGAGATGGAGGTCTTCGGCGATCTGTGCCCCGGACTGCCCGGTGCCGACCACCAGGACTCCGCCGGCAGGCAGTGCGCTCGCGCTCCGGTACGCCGACGAGTGGATCTGCGTGATCGACGGCGGAATGCGTTCGGCGAGTCGAGGCATCGACGGGATGTGGTACCCACCGACGGCTACCACGACCTGATCCGCCGTCATCGCACCTGACGAAGTAGAGACCGAATACCCGCCCCGGGGGCGCTGCTGGACGTTCAGGACGGTGACGTGCTCGCGTACCGGCGCATCGAAGGACTCCGCGTACCGACGCACGAAGTCGTACACCAGATCCCGGGTCATGAACCCGTCGGGATCGTCACCGTCGTACGCGTAGCCCGGCAGTACGCACTGCCAGTTCGGCGTCACCAACGTGAAGTTGTCCCAGCGACCGTCGAGCCATTCGTGCGCGACGGTGTCGCGCTCCAGGACGACGTGGTCGATGCCGCGGCGAGTCAGGTGCCAGCTCATCGACAGCCCGGCCTGCCCCGCACCGATGACGATCGCGCTGTGATGTTCGCTCATCGCGGGCCTCCCAGGTCGAGAACTCGGACCGTGCCCGAGTCGAATGCTGCTGCGGTGGTCTCGATCTCCCGTAGCGTGGCCGCGGCCGAGGTGCACGCGAAGCCGAACTTGGCCATCACCCGATCGCTCGCCTCCGTCAGCGCCGTCCTGCTGCGCTGGACGAAGTCGACGATCTCGTAACGGTCGCCCACCGTCAGGTGGTCGCGGACGACCAACGACGGTGAATAGCACTGCTGTCGAAGCCCGTTGGGCCAGAGCACGGTGAACGTCATCTCAGGCACGGCTCATCACCCGATCCACGCGGGACATGCTGTCCTCGTCAGTGATGGTCCCATAGATCGACGGTCGACGATCCCTGAGGTTGTACATACCGCCGCCACGAGCCGCGGCGATCGCACGCTGGACGTCGAGCGTGGCCGTGGCCAGGCCGGGCTCGATGCCTGTCCCCGCCAGGATTTCCCCGCCCGGCCCGACGATCTTCGCGCTGCAGACGAAGTCGAGCGAGCCGAACGAGCCCGCCTGGTTCGCGGCGACCCAGACCACCTGGTTCTCGAGCGCACGAGCCTGGTCGTAGATGTCGAAACGGAGCTTCCACCTGTCCTGCGCCATGTCGGCAGCCCGACCCGTCCGCGACGTCGGCCATGCGGACAGCGAGGTGATGATCTCCGCACCGTCGAGAGCGATCTCCCGCGCGGCCTCCGGGAAGGCCTTGTCGTAGCAGATCTGCATCCCCATCCGGCCGACCGGTGTGTCGAAGGCCCGGTACTCCGAACCTGCGGAGTAGCAGAGGTTCTCGCCCAGCGGCTGATGCACCTTGCGGTAGGAGCCCAGCACACCGTCGCCGTGGACGGTCACCGCGGCGTTGTACCGCACCGGTCCGTCCGCCTCGCAGAATCCGAAAGTCACCACCATGTCTCCGGCCATCGCGGCGACCCTGGCGATCTCCGGGCCGTCGAGTTCCAGGGCCGGCGGAAGGTTCTGCAACCGTCGCTGCCGCTTCTCCTCCGTCTCCTCACCCCCGCCCAGGCTGGGGAGGTAGCCACCCAGGCAGGCCTCCGGCAGGACGAGCAGTGAACTGCCGCGTCGTCGTGCCTCGACGATGTTCCTCTCGATCGTCGCGTAGGACTCGGCCATATCGCGGCCGAAGCGTTCCGACGCAACCGATATCACGATCTCGCTCATGCTCGTCCCAATCCTGTGACTGCGGCGGACACCGCAGAGGTGACGACGCCGTCGGGCCACCGCAAGGTGACGCCCGGCGTCCTGGTGAGTCGGCCGCACACAGCCGACGTTGCCGGTCCTGCGGCCGGGACGCGGCGTCCCGGCCGGTCCGCGGTGATCATCGCGAACCCTGGAAAACACGTGATCCACCGGCCGAGATCTGCGCCGACAGGGCGTGGTATCCGGGCGACGTCGATCTCCGCACCCGTCCCCGACGCTTCGGCCATCATCCCGGTCGTGCCGGCGAAGCCGGCCATACTGACGTCCTTGGCCGCTCGCGGAGCCGCGCGGGCCACGAACGATCCCATCGCCACCAGATCGTCCCGCGACCTCGTCGACGACGAATCCCATTGCGCACCCTGGTATCCGGCGCGCCAGCCACCGCCGAGATCGGCGGTCAGTCGCAGGTCGTCGCCCACGCGTCCACCTCCTGCGGGCACGGGGCGGGTCGTTCTGCCGAGTGCCGTCACGGACAGTGACGCAGGAACGCCCACCTGGGTGTGTCCACCGAGGACCGGCACGCCCCACGCGTCCCCGGCACGCGCCAATCCACGAATCACGCGCGTCAGGAGAGAGGTCGTCGGAGCGCCGACCGCGTCGAGCATCCCGACCGGTGTCGCGCCCATCGCCGACAGATCGTTCAGATTGACCAGTGCCGCGCACCACCCGGCCCATTCGGGATCGCGCTCGACCATCGACGGCACAATGGCGTCGCACGCGGCGACGATGTCGGATCCGGGGACCGGCACGCCGTCGTCACCTCGGAAACCACTGGCGCCCAGCCCCAGTGGGCCCGTCGCCAGCGGGGCGAGGACGCGGGCGAGCATCGATTTGGTGGAGTCGACCAGTCGCTGCACGGTATGCAGGGGCCACCGCATCGACTCGTGCGGCGTGTCGGCGATCCATGCGGCTCCCACGGATTCCCAGCCGAGCTCGGTGAACATCGGCACGTACTGCTGTTGCACCGTCGCGTCGAAACGCAGGACGCCGAGGGTCTCCACGTACGCGCAGGCAGCTCGCACCAGCGCGGGACCTACCGTCCGACCCCGGCTTCCGCGCGCGACCACCAGACGACTACCCGCCCACCACCCCAGGTCGACGTCCGTGCACGGCGCCACCCGTACGCCGCCCAGCACCGTGCCGTCCGGGGCTGTCGCGACCAGCACGGTCGCCCGCGGATCGTCGTCGACATCGTCGCGATCGGAACCCTCGAACAACCCCTGGTCGACGACGAACGACTCGCGCCGGAGTTGCCGGTAGGCACCCAGGTCGGCGTTCGACTCCGCCGGTCGCACCAGGAAGGGCGCGAGGACGGTCGACGGTTCACCCGTCAGGATGGACAGTTCTGACGCCATGTCAGCCCCCCATCGTCTGCAGCACACTGCAGGCACCGCACGCCGCGCATCCGGCCTTCTGATCGGTGCCCAGCATTCCGGCGTCGGCAAGCGCCTCGGCGACCCTCGTACTGACGTCCGCGAGCAGATCCGACGAGGGTGCGCGGGCACCGTCGACGTCGACCGCCAGCGTGCCGGGATGCGGACGGAACGGGACGACGAAGGGATAGACGCCCATCTCGATCAGCTCGGCGGCCCCCGCCACCAGCTCGTCCGGATCTTCACCGAGGCCGACGAGCAGGTACGTCGACACCTGGTTGCGGCCGAAGACGCGGACGGCCTCGACCCATGCCGCGCGGTAGTCGTCCAGCGGTACCGACGCCTTGCCGGGCATCCACGCCCGGCGGACGTCCTCGTCGAGCGACTCGACGTGGATACCGATGGACCGGGCACCCGCGTCGTACAACTCCGTGATGGTGGCGAGGTCACCGGGAGGTTCGCACTGCACCTGGATCGGTAACTCCGGAACTCGTGCCTTCACGGCCCGGACGCAGCGCGCCAGATGCAACGCTCCACGGTCGGTGCCGGCGGAGGTGCCCGTCGTCATGACCATCTGCGTGACGCCGTCGAGCCGCACCGCGGCCTCGGCGACGGCGGCGAGATCGGCCGGCTTCTTGACGGCCACCGTCGCGCCGCTGCGCAGCGATTCCTCGATGGAGCAGAACCGGCACCGCTGGGACTCGTCGTAGCGGATGCAGGTCTGCACCACCGTCGTCGCCAGGACGCCCTTGCCGTGCAGTTTGGCCAGCTTCTCGTAGAGGACGCCCTCGTCGGTCGTCAGGTCGTAGAAGGCCGGCCGGGCGATGGCGGCGATGTCGAGTCCGATGTCGTCGCCGTCGAACAGGACCCGGTCGCCGTCCAGGACGTACGGACTCGACGGGTTGCGCGGCAGTGCGGCGCCCAGGCCGTCGATGCTGACATGACCGTCGTCGCTGGGTCCCGCGCCGGCCGTGCGCCGCACGGGCGGAGTGCCGCGGATACCGAGAAGAGCGAGGTCCACGCGGTGGTTCCTGGTCTGGGTGACGGACATCGGACCGGCCTCAGACCATGTAGGTGGAGTTGATGATCGCGCCCTTGCGGGCGTAGTGGATCAACGCGTCCTGCACGTCGAGCGGGTGCGCGGGAATCACGCCCTCGATCAAGTCCTCCTCGCGGCCGCCGTGCAGCGCGAGTCCGAAGCGGCAGCAGAACACCGTGCCGCCCTCGGAGATGAACGTCGCCAACGCGTCGTTGATGTTCTGCTCACCGGGAAAGCCGGAGTCCCCGGTGGTCGGGAAGCCGCGCGTGGCGAGGCAGTTGATCGCGCCCGGACCGTAGAAGTACATCGCCGACTCGTACCCCTTGCGCAGGGCGCGGGTGGCCTGGAGCACCGCGACGAAACTGACCGACGACTCGTGTGCGATACCGTGCACCAGGGTGAAGTAGGACTCCCCGTCCTCCGCCTTGTAGTCGGGGAAGATCTTCGTCCCGCCATAGATGTTGCTGCCCTTGGGAAGTGACGGGTGCGGAATCTCGGCGAGCGAAGCGGACATGTTGTCGAGGATGGTCTGATCGAACGCGGCCACTGGAAACCTCCGAAGATGAGGGAGCGAGGGAGACGATCCGTCTCTACGCACAAGTACAAGCGCGACCGATGTCCGGATGGTCACCCGCGGAACAACGCCCGGTTTCGTCCTGCTCACTCGGGTAACGCGCAGGACACATGCGCCGCCGTCCGGGGGACGAATCGGACGGGGATAAACTGAGGACACAATGTTCACTCCCATCACGGTCGCCCTCTACGTGCTGCCACTCGTCGCTGCCGTCTGGGCGATGGTGAAGTTGGTCCGCAACAAGGCCCTCCTGCTGGCGAACCGCAGCGACCGCGTGTTCTTCCGCTTCCTCGTGGGCATCGAGCTTCTGGTGATCGCGCAGGCCGTGGTCGGATTCGTCGCCCTGGCCACCACCGACCGTGACGTGCACGCCGTCACCTTCGGCGCCTACCTCGTCGGGCTCGCTCTGCTGCTGCCCATCGGTGTGTGGTGGTCCCTCGGAGATCGCAGCCGCGGCGGAACGGCCGTACTGATCGTCGTCACGCTCACGCTGGCCGTCATGGTGCTTCGCCTGAACCAGATCTGGGCCGGCCATGCCTGACTCTCTGCAGACGGCGACCCGCTCCGGGCCGGGGCGCGTGCTGATCGCGCTGTACGCCCTGTTCTCCGTCGCGGCGGCGTCACGCTCGGCCGTGCAGATCGGCACCCGGTTCGACGATGCTCCCGTCGCGTACCTGCTGTCGGCGTTCGCCGCCCTCGTCTACATCGTCGGCACGGTCTGTCTGGCGCGAGCATCGGTCGTGTCGCGCCGGATCGCCACCGTGTCGTGCATCGTGGAGATCGTCGGCGTGATCGGCGTGTCCATCGCGAGTTATGTCGTGCCGCAGGAGTTCCCGGAACCCACCGTGTGGTCGCACTTCGGATCCGGGTACGTGTTCATCCCGGTCATCCTGCCGATCGCGGCACTGTGGTGGTTGCGCAGAACCGACGGACGGCCGTGACGATCAGTCGACGGTGAGGTCCTGCGCCTGCGGATGGCCGAACAGGCCGGGTAGACCACCGCTCGCGAGGAACACGACGTCGGTTCCGGGTACGACGTCGCCGTCGGCGACTGCCGCGATCAGTCCGGCGAGTGCCCGCGCCGAGTAGGTCGGATCGAGGACGAGGCCCTCCGTGCGCGCCGCGATCGTCGACGCGTGCCGGGCTCCCGCAGCGAGGCTCTCGTAGCCGGCACCCACCTGATCGGTGCGGATACGCAGTGCAGCCGTCGCCGACACGCCGTCCATGCCGCCCAGCATGTGGCGCACGCGATCTGCCGCATCGGGCACCGCGCCCGTGTCGACACCCAGCACGTGATCGGCTCCGAGGCCGGCGACCAGCCCGGCCATCGTGCCGCCGGACCCCACCGCGCACACCACCAGGTCGACGCCC
Source organism: Rhodococcus sp. Leaf247 (assembly GCF_001426185.1). Classification (GTDB taxonomy): domain Bacteria; phylum Actinomycetota; class Actinomycetes; order Mycobacteriales; family Mycobacteriaceae; genus Rhodococcoides. The sequence goes on from NZ_LMRP01000002.1 coordinate 985,031, forward strand.
GGCGCCTGTTCGAGGATCTCGTGCCCCGCGAGCCGGTACCCGTGTGCACCGACGCTGTTCGAGCCACCGAACGGAATGATCGCGGGGTGCCGACCCTGCCGTCGCAGCCTGTCGGCGACCCGCTGCGCTGCGGCATCGAGTTCGGTCTGTGTGTCGGACCCGTCATCGATCGGACCGATCCACTCGATGACGGTGCCCAGCAGCGCGTCGAGCAGCAGATTCCCCACGAAAGGTCGTGGATCACCCGGGAACACGAGGACCGAGTCCAGCCCCAGCCGGGCGGCCGCAGCCGCGGTCAGCCGCGCGTGGTTGGACTGTGGCGCACCGGTGGTGATCAGGACGTCGGCACCGTCGGCGACCGCAGCGCCCACCGTCCACTCCAGTTTGCGGATCTTGTTGCCGCCCGCTCCGAGTCCGGTGAGATCGTCGCGCTTCACCCGCAGATCACCGGCCCGGAGGCCGATCGCCTCTGACAACCGCGGCGCCGGTTCGAGGGGCGTCGGCCACGTTGCGAGTCGGACACGTCGAGCGTCGCGAGGAGCAGTCATCGGGGACCTTCCGGCCGGGGTGGTCTAACCCAGTTTCGCGAGATTGGTGACGCTGTCACGCACGTCGGACTCGAGCACCTTGGCCACGACCCCGCCGATCGGCCCGGACAGCAAGCCGCCGCGGAAGTTCGCGTCGAGCGTGAACTCCGAGCCCGCATCCTTCGGCGCCACCGACATCTTCAGATCGATCTTGATGCCGCCCTTGCCTTTTCCGAGCAGCGCGATCTCGTAGGGCTTGTCGTACTCGGTGATGGTCCACGTGATGACGTTGCGGAAACCCTTCACCTTGATCAGCGAATCGATGGTCACGCCTTCGCTCAGGGTGGTCGGCACGGGGCCGCGCCACCCGCCGAAGATGGTCATCCACTCCTGGAAACTCGACAGGTCGGACGCCCTGGCCCATGCCTCGTCCGGTGTCATCGTCGATTCCACCGACACGTTCACTCCGGCCACGCGGTCCTCATTCCTTGATGCGGTGATGCTTGCAGGATGGATCCGGGAAGCCCCGGTCACCGTCTCGAACATACCCACCATGGCGGGCGCGCAACCTATCCTGGCGTCATGGCATCGCTCGACGTCGCAGGGCAGCGGATCCCGCTCACCAACGTGGACAAGGTGCTGTTCCCCGAGACCGGCACCACCAAGGGTGAGGTGATCGACTACTACGTCGAGATCGCCCCCGCCATGCTGCCTCACCTCGCGGGGCGGCCCGTCACCCGTAAACGCTGGCCGAACGGCGTCGAGTCGGGAGCGTTCTTCGAGAAGAACCTCGCAGCGTCCGCACCGGACTGGCTGGACCGTCGTCGTCTGCATCATTCCGACCGAGTGGTCGTCTACCCGGTGTTCCACACCGCAGCGGATCTGGCATGGCTGGGACAACAGGCCTCACTGGAAGCCCATGTGCCGCAATGGCGATTCGAGGGCGACGAGCAAGGGAAGGCGACGCGCATCGTCTTCGACCTCGACCCCGGCGAGGGAGTCGACCTCGACACGTGCGCGGAGGTCGCGCTCGAGGTACGCAGCATGATCGACGGCATCGGACTGACCGCATTCCCCCTCACGAGCGGCAGCAAGGGAATCCACCTCTACGTCCCCCTGGACAAACCCGTGTCGTCGTCCGGCGCGTCGACGGTCGCGAAACGCGTTGCGACGCTTCTGGAAGAGCGGATGCCGGACCTGGTCACCGCCTCGATGTCGAAAGCCGTCCGGCCCGGGAAGATCTTTCTCGACTGGAGTCAGAACAACGGCAAGAAGACCACCATCGCGCCCTATTCACTGCGGGGACGGAGTCGGCCGACAGTTGCCGCACCACGGACCTGGGACGAAATCTCCGGGGGCGGCCTCGCACAGCTGAGCTTCGAGGACGTCCTCGAGCGTTACCGCCGCGACGGCGACCTGCTCGCGGCACTCGACCCGGAGATCGATCCCACGCCCGACACGGACTCGCTCGGCCCGTACCGAGGCAAGCGAACTGCCTCGCGCACACCGGAACCCGTCCCCACACGCACCGAGAAGAAGGACGCCACCGACCCCGTCTTCGTCATCCAGGAACACCACGCGCGACGCCTGCACTACGACTTCCGACTCGAACACGACGGGGCCCTGGTGTCCTGGGCAGTGCCGAAGAACCTCCCGACCGACGAGAAGAAGAACCACCTGGCCGTGCACACCGAGGACCACCCGATGGACTACGCCGACTTCGAAGGCACCATCCCGAAGGGTGAATACGGCGGCGGTGAGGTCACCGTGTGGGACCACGGCACCTTCACCACCGAGAAGTGGAGGGACGACGAGGTCATCGTCGAGCTCACCGGCTCACGCATCACCGGCCGGTACGCCCTGATCCGGACGAACGGGGACCAGTGGCTGGTCCACAGGATGAAACCTCGACCCGGATCCGCCGGAGATCAGCCCGCTGCGGACCTCCCCAAGCATCTCCGCCCGATGCTGGCCTCCCCCGGCGACCTGGCGGGGCTCGATGCGGACGAGTGGTCGTTCGAGGGGAAATGGGACGGCGTCCGCGTCGTGGCGACGATCGACCACGGAGACATCGTGCTCGAGAGCAGGACGGGGCAGGACCTCACGCGTCGCTACGCAGGGATCGCGGCGTTGGCGGCCGATCTGAGCGATCACGCCGTCGTCCTCGACGGCGAGGCCGTCGTCTACCGGGAGGACGGGGTCACCAGCTTCCAGATGCTGCAGGACGCGCATCCGGACGACGTGCAGTTCATCTGCTTCGACGTGCTGTACCTGGACGGAACCGACCTGACGGGCAAACGGTTCTCCGACCGGCGGCGCATTCTCGAGCTCCTGCTGTCCGGACTCGAGACGGTCACGCTGTCTCCGTTGATGCCGGGAACGGCCGCCGGGGCGCTGTCCGAGAGCGAGCGGCGCGGCTGGGAAGGCATCGTCGCCAAGCGCCGGGAATCGACGTACGAAGTCGGTCGCCGCAGCTCGGCATGGATCAAGGTCAAGAACTGGCGCACGCAGGAGGTCGTGATCGGCGGGTGGCGAGCAGGCCAGGGTTCCCGCAGCGGCGGTATCGGATCCCTGCTGCTGGGCATCCCGTCGGACGACGGCCTGCGCTATGTCGGACGCGTCGGCACCGGGTTCACGGCGCGTCAGCGCGACGAACTTCTGGACCTGCTGACACCGACGGTGGTCGAGACGTCCCCGTTCGACCGGCCACTGCCGACGGCCGATCGTCGGGACGCGACATGGGTGACACCGACCCTGGTCGGAGAGGTCCGATTCTTCGAGTGGACCGACGGCGGTTCGTTGCGGCATCCGAGCTGGCGGGGCCTGCGCGAGGACAAGAGCATCGCGGATGTGCGGCGCGAAACCTGACCACACGCGAAACGAAGAACTTTGGAGCCTACACAGGAACCGCTTCTACTGGTTGCCTACGTCGGCGTGGCTGTTTACGGTTCGGTAACGAGGCGGGGGCGTCGGTAACTCGGGTGGAGTCAGACGCTCGGGCGGTGTTCACTACATCTGTCGTTCGATAACCGCACAGTCGGTTCGTAGGAGTGTTCTGTGAGATCCATTCGTCGCCTCGTGTTGGCAACCGTCACTGCGGCGCTGTTCGCAGCCGCACTTCCCGGCACCGCATCGGCCGATGCGCAATATCCGATCCCCAACGCCGACCCGTTCTACTCGGCGCCGGGAGACATCTCCGGCCTCGCTCCCGGCACCGTGCTGGCCAGCCGTCCGATGCCGAATCCGCCGAACTTCGTCGGCGTGAACACCTGGCAGCTCGCCTTCCGCAGCACCGGCGGCGAGGGCAATCCCATCGTCGGCGTGACCACGGTGTTCATCCCCCAGGTCAAGGCCCCCGACGGCCCGTTGCTGTCGTACCAGCAGATCGTCAACGCACTCGGCCTCAAGTGCGCGCCGTCGCAGGCGCTGTACTCGGAGGATCCGAACGTCGTCATCCGCGACGCTGCAGCGCTGAACGTCGTCTTCTCCCGCGGCTGGTCGGTGGCCATGCCCGATCACCTCGGCCCCAACAGTGCGTACGGCGCCGCCAAGATGGGTGGTCAGATCACCCTCGACGGCATCCGCGCCGCCAAGAACTTCGAGCCGCTGCAGTTGCGCAACAGTCCCATCGGCATGGGCGGCTACTCCGGTGGTGGCATGGCCACAGCCTGGGCTGCCGCACTGGCACCGTCGTACGCACCCGAACTCGACATCGTGGGAAGCGCGCAGGGCGGCGTTCCGATGAACCTGGTCAAGATGGCCTACATGCTCGGCGAGAACACCCCTCACCCCGTGTTCGGGCTCGCACTGGCCGCGGCAATCGGCTTGGGCCGCGAGTACCCCGACCGGATGCCGGTGTCGCAGAGCCTGACTCCCCAGGGCACGTCGATGATGAACCAGATCGCCAACTCCTGCACCAACGACATCCTGTCCGTGGGTGCCAACCACAGCGCCGCGGAGATCACCGCGAACAGGTCGGTCTTCGCGGATCCGCAGGGACGCGCCGTGGTGGAGGAGAACAGCGTCGAGCTCTACCCCGGAGTTCCCCGCGCGCCCATCTTCGAGTGGCACAGCCCGACCGATGCGCTGATCCCCGTCGACGCCATCGACAGCTCCACCGCCCGGTACTGCCGCGCCGGAACCCCGGTGCAGACGCTGCTCACACCCAGCCCGGACCACCTCAGTGCTGCACTGCTCGGATTGCCTGCAGCACTGCAGTGGCTGAACGACCGGTTCGCTCGACTTCCGGCGCCCAGCACCTGCTGAGCTGCTGCTCAGGCCCGGACGGGCTCGTCGAACTGCGTGCGATACAGCTGCGCATAACGACCCGACCGGGCCAGCAGCTCCGCGTGCGTCCCGTTCTCCGCGACCCGCCCGTCCTCGATCACCAGGATCTGGTCCGCCGCGCGAATGGTGGACAAACGGTGAGCGATGACGATGGACGTCCGACCCACCAGGGCCTCGGACAGCGCTTCCTGCACCGCCGCCTCGGACGTGGAGTCCAGCGACGCCGTGGCCTCGTCGAGCACCACGACAGTCGGCTGAGCCAACAGCAGCCGTGCGATGGTGACCCGCTGGCGCTCTCCACCCGAGAAGCGGTAGCCGCGCTCACCGACCACGGTCTCGAGCCCGTCGGGCAAGGATCGGACCAGGTCTTCGAGTCGTGCGCGTCGGAGCGCGGACCAGATGTCGTCCTCCGTCGCATCGGGACGCGCCAATGTCAGATTGGAGCGCAGCGTCTCGTGGAAGAGGTGCCCGTCCTGCGTCACCATGCCGACGGTGTGGCGGATCGACTCCGCCGTCAGGTCTCGCACGTCGATACCGCCGATCCGCACGGCCCCGGAATCCACGTCGTACAACCGTGAGACCAGCTGTGCGATGGTCGACTTACCGGCACCCGAGGACCCGACCAGGGCCACCATCTTGCCCGGCTCTGCGCGGAACGACACTCCGTGCAGCACTTCCTCGCCGCCGCGCGAATCCAGCACGGACACGTCTTCGAGCGATGCCAACGACACCTTGTCCGCCGACGGGTAGGCGAACCGGACGTCGTCGAACTCGACGGTGACAGGACCCTCCGGAACCGTCCGGGCATCGGGCGCATCCGTGATCAGCGGATCGAGGTCGAGGATCTCGAACACTCTCTCGAAGCTGACGACCGCGCTCATCACGTCGACGCGCGCGCTCGCCAGAGCTGTCAACGGTGCGTACAACCTGGTGAGCAGCAGCGCCAACGTGACGACGGCTCCGGCGTCCAGCTGGCCGCGCAATGCATAGAACCCTCCGAGCCCGTAGACCAGCGCGAGCGCGAGAGCCGAGACGAGAGTCAGCGTCGTGACGAAGACGGTCTGCACCATCGCCGACCGAACGCCGATGTCGCGGACTCGGCCTGCACGCAGCGCGAACTCCGACGATTCGTGGTCGGGACGCCCGAACAGCTTGATCAGTGTCGCTCCGGGCGCGGAGAAGCGCTCGGTCATCTGCGTCGACATGGCCGCGTTGTGGGCAGCGGCCTCCCGCTGCAGACGCGCCAACCGGGTGCCCATCCGTCGGGCGGGGAGGACGAACACCGGGAGGAGCAGGAGTGCGAGCAGCGTGATCTGCCAGGAGATGCCGACCATCACGACCAGCGTCAGCAGCAACGTGACCACGTTGCTGACCACACCGGAGAGCGTTCCACTGAACGCGCGCTGAGCACCGATCACGTCGTTGTTCAACCGACTCACCAGCGCGCCGGTACGGGTGCGGGTGAAGAACGCGATCGGCATCTTCTGCACGTGGTCGAACACCCGCGTGCGGAGATCGAGGATCAGGTTCTCCCCGATTCGCGACGACAGCCAGCGATTGACCAGGCCCGTCCCCGCATCGAGGAGCGCCACGACGGCGATGACGACGGCCAGGATCAGGACGATCCGATAGTCCTTGCCCTGCACGATGGCGTCGACCACGCGGCCGGCCAATACCGGCGTCGCCACGGCGAGGACCGCCGCGACGACGCTGAGCACCAGGAATCCGATGAGCAGCGTGCGGAGCGGCCGCGCGAACACCATGATCCGGCGCACCGTGACGCGGGAGAACGGACGTCTGCCCTTGTCGTCGGTGTGCATGGACCGATACATCTGGTTCCACGCGGTCATTTCCATACTCATCGGGAATCCCCCTTGCTCGTTCGGCGCCTCTGGTGCGTGGTCCCCCCGGGTCGCATCGCGAGGTCGTCTGCCTGTGGGGCAACTGTCCGTGACAACCTCGGCGAGCTCCCCGTCATTCCGCCGTCATGCTGCGGCGACCGCGTCCTCCGCACGGGGTTCGAGCGCCAGGGCGACGATATCGGCGACGTCCGACATCGGGCGCACCTCGACCGCGGCGAGCACGTCCGCCGACACGTCGTCCAGGTCCGGCTCGTTGCGGGAGGGGACGAAGACCGTCGTCAGTCCGGCACGTTGGGCGGCCAGCAACTTCTGCTTCAGTCCGCCGATCGGCATGACTCGGCCGTTCAGCGACACCTCCCCGGTCATGCCCACGTCGGACCGCACGGGCCGTCCGGTCGCCATGGACACCAGCGCGGTCACCATGGTCACGCCGGCCGAGGGGCCGTCCTTCGGCACCGCACCCGCAGGAACGTGGATGTGGATGGCCTTGTCCAGCGCTGCCGGGTCGACACCCAGCTGCTCCGCGTGCGACCGGACGTAGGACAGCGCGATCTGCGCCGACTCCTTCATCACGTCGCCCAGCTGGCCGGTCAACGTGAGCCCGGCCTTGTCGCCCGTCGAGCTGGCCTCGATGAACAGCACGTCCCCGCCGAGACCGGTCACGGCGAGACCCGTCGCCACGCCGGGAACCTCGGTGCGTTCGTGCACCTCGGGCGTGAATCGGGGTCGACCCAGGTAGGTGCGGAGATCCGGTTCGTCCACCGTCAGCATCCGCTCACCGGTAGCAAGTTCGATGGCGACCTTGCGCAGCACCTTCGCCAGCAGTCGTTCGAACTGACGCATACCCGGCTCGCGCGTGTAGTCGGCAGCGATCTTCCGCAGCGCCGCGTCGGTGACGGCCACGTCGGAGTCCGTCATCGCCGCACGTTCGAGCTGGCGCGGCAGCAGGTAGTTCCGCGCGATGACCACCTTGTCGTCCTCGGTGTAGCCGTCGATGGTCACCAGCTCCATGCGGTCGAGCAGTGCCGTCGGAATCTGGTCGACGACGTTGGCCGTGGCCAGGAACACCACGTCCGACAGGTCCAGATCCAGGTCGAGGTAGTGGTCTCGGTACGTGTGGTTCTGCGCGGGGTCGAGCACCTCGAGCAGTGCCGCGGCAGGATCGCCGCGGAAGTCCGATCCGATCTTGTCGATCTCGTCGAGCAGCACCACGGGGTTCATCGATCCTGCTTCGGCGATAGCCCTCACGATCCGACCGGGCAGCGCACCGACGTACGTGCGCCGGTGCCCGCGGATCTCCGCCTCGTCGCGGACGCCGCCGAGCGCGACGCGAACGAACTTGCGGCCCAGGGCTTTCGCGACCGATTCACCCAGGGACGTCTTACCGACACCGGGAGGACCGGCGAGCACCATGACGGCTCCGGAACCACGTCCACCCACCACTGCCATGCTTCGTTCAGCACGGCGCGAGCGCACGGCGAGGTACTCGGTGATGCGGTCCTTCACATCGTCCAAGCCGTGATGATCCGCGTCGAGCACGGCACGGGCCGCCTCGATGTCGGTGGTGTCGACGGTGGTCACCGTCCACGGCAGCTCCAGCACCGTGTCCAACCACGTTCTGATCCAGCCACTTTCGGGGCTCTGATCGCTGGACCGCTCCAGCCGACCGACCTCCCGCAGCGCGGCCTCACGCACCGCGTCCGGCAACTCGGCGGACTCGACGCGGCCGCGGTAGTCGTCGGCACCGTCGGGTTCACCCTCGCCGAGTTCCTTGCGGATCGCGGCCAATTGCTGACGCAGCAGGAATTCCTTCTGCGTCTTCTCCATGCCGTCGCGGACGTCGCCGGCGATCTTGTCCGTCACCTCTACCTCGGCGAGGTGGTCGGTGGTCCACTCGGTCAGCACCGTCAATCGTGCTGCCACGTCCGGGGTCTCGAGCAGCTGGCGCTTCTGGACATCGGTGAGCCATGACGCGTAGCCGGCGGTGTCGGCCAGCGCGGACGGGTCGAGAAGCTTGTTCACCGAGTCGATCACCTGCCACGCCTCGCGGCGCTGCAACATAGCCAGAACGAGCTTCTTGTACTCCGCGGCGAGAGTGCGTACGGCCTCCGTCGGCTCCGGTTCCGACACCGGCTCGGCCTCCACCCACAGAGCGGCGCCGGGGCCACTGACGCCGGTGCCGATGTGTGCACGCTTCTCGGCCTTGAGCACCGCGGCCGGCTCACCGGTCGCGAGACGGCCGACCTGCACGATCGTCGCCACGACGCCGTAGGCGGGGTAGCGGTCGTCCAGTCGTGGGGCGATCAGCAGAGTGCCGTCGGCGCTGGTCCGCGCAGCGTCGACCGCAGCGCGGGCAGCGTCGTCCAGTTCGACCGGCACAACCATGCCGGGCAGGACGACGGGGTCGGTCAGGAACAGAACGGGCAAGCGAGTCGATTCGCTCATGGGGTCCTCCAAGGTTGCGCGTGATCAGCTCAACTTGTCGAAGTGCCCTCGTGTTCCCGCTGGTGAGCACGTTCGCTGGAGGCGTACAGGACGGTATGGACGGCCCGCGCACTGCCTGCTCCGGCGCACCTGGCGTCATTCCCGCGCTAGTTCCGTCTTTCCGCTGCTACTGCAGCAACCACGGTAAGACGGAACGGCCGCGGGAAAAGGAATGTGTCAGGGCATAGTCTTCCACCGGCGACCCAGCCGACCGGAAGGCACCCGAATGACCATCGCTCTGTATGTCGTCACGATTTTCCTCGCCGTCGCACTGACCTTCTCTGCGATCGGCAAGCTGACCAAGAGCGCGTCGGTGATGCCCATCATGGACAGCGTGGGTGTGCCCGCGAACAGGGTGCCGGTCTTGGCATATCTCGAGATCGCGGGCGCGGTCGGCCTGGTCGTCGGACTGTTCGTCTGGCCCATCGGCGTCGCGGCGGCGATCGGGGTCATTCTTTACTTCGTGGGCGCCGTGGTCGCACATCTGCGAGTGAAGGACACGGCGGACATCGGGCCGTCGGCCTTCCTCACCGTCGTGTCCGTCGCGGCACTCGTTCTGCGGCTCGTCACCGCCTGATCAGCTCTTCAGGGCTACATCCACACCGGTGACCGACTTGAGGAACGGGCAGATCGATCGCGCCTGCTCGAGCACATCCCCCGGATTGTCGACGCCCGGAAGGGTGACGGCCAGCTGGTAGGCGGCGTCGTAGCCCGCTCCGTCGGCATTGGAAAGGGTGACACGGCCCTCGACGGCTGCCCCGTCGAGCGATCCACCAGCCGTACCGACGGCGATGCGCAGCGATTCGAGAAGGCAGGAACTCAGGGCGGCCGCCATCAGCTGCTCGGGGTTGGTCGCTCCGCCGGGCCCACCCAGGTCGGACGGCTCGTGGACGTCCAGGGACAGCACGTCGTCGCTCGAGGAGATCGATCCGTCGGTAGCAGTGACAGTGGCGGTGTACAGGTCTTGACTCATACGTCTCGGGTGTCCGCGAACAGGGGGATGCAAACCAGGGCGTTCGTCACCGATGTTCGGCCAGGAACGCGACGACCTCGTCCCCGAACTTCTGCGGTTCGTCGAGGAAGAGCGCATGACTGCTGTCCTCGAAGAGGACCGTGCGTGCTCCCGGAACGGTGTCGCCGACGTAGCGAGCCGCTTCCCACGGGAACGCCTTGTCGTGCTTGCCCACCATGACGAGGGACGGGAGATCGAGCGTCGGCAACAGGTCCCGCCAATCGTGGTGGGTGTGATCGGCCATCACCGCGTTCCGGGCCGCGCCGGACATCTTCGCCATTTCTGCGTGAAGAATCTCGACGCGGTCGGCCGGGAGGTCCGTCGCCGTGATCTCGTCCAGTTGCTCCGCATCGAAGTCGCTGCGGTCGTAGAGAACTCGGCCCTGGACGGCAGCGAGGGATGCATCGTCGAAGATGCTGGTGTGAGCCAGCGACCATTCCGGGGTGCGGTACTGACGGGGAGTCTGGGCGACATAGATGGCCTGCGCGAGACGTTCGTTGCCGAAGAGTTCCTGGTACGACCAGATGACCGGGCACCCCAGCGACCAGCCCAGCACCGTCACGTCGGCCAGGTCGAGTGCCGCGAGAACGTCGAAGAGGTCCTTCGCCAGACGTGATACGCGGTAACCGTGGCCTGGATCCTCGGAATCGCCGTGTGCCCGCATGTCCAGCGCGATCACCCGGGAGTGCTCGGCCAACCGATCCATGCTGCCGGAGAAGAACTCCCCACTGAATCCCCAGCCGTGAAGCAGGACGAGCGGACGGCCGGCGCCCTGCTCTCGGTAGTGCAGGACTGTTCCATCGCTGACGGTCACGGTGCTCATCGACAGCGGATACCCCGCGCCGAGTCGTCGGTAACGGTGCGGTCACACCTGCGCCGGGTCGGTCCGTGCGGGGTTACAGTGCAGCCGACCAGCCACGTTGCACGTCAGGAGGCACCATGAGCGGCCCCGCGTACCCGGGACAACCCGGCCCGGATGATCAGAACTATCCCGGCAATCAGTACGGACAGCAGCCTCAGTACCCCCAGTACGGCCAGGATCCGCAGTACGGCCAGCCTGCGTACGGCGGACCGCCGGTCGCTCCGAAGAACGGTCTCGGCATCGCGGCGCTGATCTTCGGCATCCTGTCCATTCTCGCGTTCTGGACGTTCGGCTTCGGCATCCTGCTCGGCATCATCGCTGTGATCCTCGGCGTCATCGGACGTGGCCGGGTCAAGCGCCGCGAGGCCACGAACGGCGGAGTTGCGACCACCGGCATAGTCCTCGGCATCCTGGGAATCATCGGCGGAGCAGTCTTCATCGCGTTGAGTATCTGGGTGTTCAACGCTGTGGGAGGTCAGGACCTGACATCGTGCGTGGCCGACGCAGGCGGGGACCAGGCCCGACAGGAGCAATGCGCGCGCGATTTCACCGGCAACCTCGAGGAGCAGTTCTCGGTGACCATCACTCCGTTCCCGACGCCGTGACCGCGCAGGGTTGACCGTCGGTTCGACCGGGCATTCCCGACGTATGAGCGATTCTGCAGACACCCCCGTCGACACCGCGTCCATCGATCCTCGTGAGGAATCGAAGGGAACGGGAGCCGATACCGCTCAGAGCTCGGGTGAGCGGGACGAAGCTATCCGCGAGTTCGACAACCATGCCGAGGCCGAGCCGGCGCCGACCCTCGATCGCAGTGAGGCCGCCGTGGACGAGGGCAAGGATCTACCCACGCCGAGTCCGCGCGACGTGACCGCCGGCAACAAGGACGACAAGCAGACCTCGCGCCAGGACTAGAACAACGTGACGGGCTCCTGCGCGCCGACCGGCTCGGACGGCGTCAGGACTCCGTCGCGGATCTCGCGTGCCGCGATTCCCGCCAGTTCGTCCGCCATCTCGTTGAACTGATTTCCGACGTGGCCGCGGACCCAGCGGAATCGCACGGGTCCCTCACGTTCGGTGATCGCCCGATCGATCGCGCGGACCAGCTCGAGGTTGCGGACGGGGGCGCCCGTCGACGTACGCCACCCCTTCCGCTTCCATCCCACGAGCCACTCGGACGCGCACTTGATGGCGTACTGACTGTCGGACTCGATGAGCATCGGCTCCGGCCCGGGATGCGCCTGGACTGCCTCGAACAACGCGCGCAGTTCGGCGATCTGATTGGTGCCCGACGCTTCACCACCGGAGGCACTGGGGCCGGTGTGGTCGACCCAGGCCCAGCCGATGGCTCCGCCGGGGTTCTTCAGGCACGAACCGTCGGTACTCACGATGATCACCCTCGAGAGAGTACGGGCGGCCACCGACAATCCTGTGGTCCCGCGCCGTACGACGCGGCGGCTCGGCAGGCATAGTCTCGATGTCGGCCGCCACCCGTCGATCGAGGAGTTCCCACCGTGAGCACCCAGCCCGGAAGCCTTTCCACCAGCGACACTTTCCGCGCGCTGGTCGCCCGCGAGTCGGGGGACCGGATCGACGTGGGCTTCGAGACCGTCGACCAGTCGTTCCTCCCGGAGGGTGAGGTGACGATCCGTGTCGAGTACTCCGGCGCGAACTACAAGGACGCCCTGGCCGTCACGCCGAAGGGCGGTGTGGTGCGCGGATATCCGATCGTTCCCGGTATCGACCTCGCCGGCGTCGTCGTCTCCTCGAGCGACGACTCCATCGCAGTCGGAGATCGCGTCGTGGCGCACGGCTACGAGATCGGCACCGGCCGCCACGGTGGATACGCCGAGTACGCCCGCGTTCCCGCGGACTGGGTCGTCCCGCTCGCCGACGCACTCTCCACAGCGGACGCGGCCACCATCGGCACCGCCGGATTCACCGCCGCCATGAGCGTGCAGGCGCTGCTGGCACGCGGACTGACTCCCGAGGACGGTCCGGTGCTGGTAACCGGCGCGAGCGGCGGCGTCGGATCGGTCAGCGTCGACCTGTTGTCGCACCGCGGCTTCGAGGTCGTCGCATCCACGGGCAAGGAGTCCGCTCACGACCTGCTGACGACGCTCGGCGCGTCCTCGATCATCGGCCGGTTGCCGGAGGATCCCGACGCGAAGCCGCGCCCGCTGGGCAAGGCGCAGTGGGCGGCCGCGGTGGATTGTGTCGGAGGCAAGACCCTCGCGCACGTGCTGAGCACGGTGAAGTACGGCGGGGCCGTCGCGGCCAGTGGACTCACCGGCGGTCCGGGATTGTCGACGACGGTGCTCCCGTTCATCCTCCGCGGAGTGGCGCTGCTCGGCATCGACTCGGTGCAGTTGCCCATCGCCGCTCGACGCACGTTGTGGAGCGAGTTGGCCGACGAGTTCCGCCCGAGCCGTCTCGCGGACGTCACCACGGAGGTCGCTCTCGACGACGTCGAGGCAGTTCTGGATGCCTTGCGCGCCGGTGACAACACCGGTCGCACCCTCGTCCGCGTCCAGTAGTCGGGTCGCGGTGGACATCGTCCTGACCTCGGAGCACCCGCTCAGCGTGCGGTATTCGCTGTCGCCGCACCGACGTGGCGCCGGCGATCCGTCCCACCGCGTGGATACCGACGGGTCGATCTGGCGGACAGCGCGGTTCCCGACGGGACCTGTCACGTACCGCATCCGACAGGCCGGCCGCACCGAGGTGACGTGCGAGGCGTGGGGGCCGGGGGCCGCCGAGTTCCTGGACTCACTCCCGGGCCTGGTCGGACTGGAGGACGACGCCTCCGGATTCGAACCCGAGCATCGCCTGCTCGCCGAGGCTCACCGACGGTTCCCGCACCTGCGCATCGGTAGGACCGGCCGGGTCATGGAAGCGCTCGTACCGGCCATCCTGGAGCAGAAGGTGCACGGTATCGCCGCCTTCGCGTCGTGGCGATATCTCTTGTCCACGTTCGGTGAGCCGGCGCCGGGTCCCGCGCCACGCGGCATGCGGGTGCCGCCGCCCTCCGAGGTGTGGCGACGCATCCCGTCGTGGGAATTCCACCGCGCCAACGTCGACCCGAAACGTTCCAAGACCATCGTGCGGAGCGCGCAGTTGGCCGACAAACTCGAACAGATCACGACGATGGGACGCGAGGACGCCGAGCGGCGGCTGCGAGTCGTACCCGGTATCGGAGCCTGGACTGCGGCCGAGGTGATGCAACGGGCGCTCGGAGACACCGATGCTCTGTCCGTCGGCGACTATCACCTGGCCTCGGTGATCGGGTGGACACTCACCGGCGCTCCCATGGACGACGACGCCATGGTCGAGTACCTGGCGCCGCTTCGTCCGCACCGGTATCGAGCAGTGCGGCTGCTCGAGGTGAGCGGCACGGCCGTGCGGCCGAAGTTCGGCCCCAGGACACAGGTGACCGATCACCGGCTGCATTGAGTCCCGACGGTTGCTGGACGGTGTGTGCACACAGGTGCTGGTGAGCGCACACCCTTACCCGCACGCAGGAGCGGGTGTTCGGCTCACACGGGCGGTGTACACACGGCTACGGGAACAACCGGAGTACGGTCTGAGTTGAAGCTTCAAGTCAACCTCGACCCGAAGGACACCCGATGGCCATCACTCGCCTCAACCACGCCGTTCTCTACGTCCGCGATGCCGGGCGGAGCGCCCAGTTCTACGCCGACGTCCTCGGCTTCCGCGTCGTGAACCGGATGGGCGACAGGGCGATCTTCCTGCAGGCACCCGACAGTGCGAACGACCACGATCTGGGCCTGTTCTCCATCGGCGATGCCGCGGGTGCACCCTCGGCCGGACGGTCCACCGTCGGCCTCTACCACCTCGCGTGGGAGGTGCAGACGCTGAACGACCTGGTCGGAATCCGCGACGCACTGGCCGCAGCGGGGGCACTGGTCGGTGCGACCGATCACTCCACGTCGAAGAGCCTGTACGGACAGGACCCCGACGGCATCGAATTCGAGATCGCGTGGCTCGTCCCCGCGGATCGCATCGACGCCGAGGTCATCGACCGTCGCAGCACGCTCGCCGCGCTCGACATCGACGCCGAGCTCGCCCGCTACGGCGCCGACACCCTCGGCGGCATCGGGGTCAGCAGCCCGGCGCGGTGACAGGAATAGCGTCGCGTGGACCGCGTTGCACAGAACATGACGCGTATCGGAACCTCTGACCTGGACGTCTTCCCCCTCGCGCTGGGCGCCAACACCTTCGGGTGGACCAGCGACGAAGCGGCATCACACGAGATCATCGAGGCCTTCCTCGGAGCCGGTGGTTCGCTGATCGACACCGCGGACTCGTATTCGGCCTTCGCTCCCGGCAACTCGGGCGGCGAGTCGGAGACGGTGATCGGGAACTGGTTCACCTCGACGGGTCGGCGCGACGATGTCGTCCTGGCCACCAAGGTGAGCCAGCACCCGCAGTTCAAGGGTCTTGCGGCGAGCACGGTCGCTGCCGCAGCCGACGCGTCGTTGCAGCGTCTGCAGACCGACCGCATCGACCTCTACTACGCGCACTTCGACGACGAGAACACTCCGCTGGAGGAGACGGTTGCCGCGTTCGACGCGTTGGTGAAGGCCGGAAAGGTGCGCTACGTCGGCATCTCGAACTACACGGCCGAGCGCGCACAGCAGTGGATCGACATCGCCCGACGCGAAGGATTCGACGTGCCGGTGGCGCTGCAGCCGCACTACAACCTGGTGCACCGTCGCAGCTACGAGCCCGATCTGATGGACCTCGCTGAGCAGAACCAGCTGGGCGTGTTCCCGTACTTCGCACTGGCCTCGGGATTCCTGACCGGCAAGTACCGCACACGTGAGGACATCGAGGGAACTCCGCGTTCGAGCATCACCTCCGGCTACTTCACCGACGAGGGGCTCGACGTGGTCGGTGCCCTCGCCGACATCGCCGCGGCGCACGACACAGCCGTTCCGACGGTCGCTCTCGCCTGGCTGCTGTCCCGTAACGGCATCGTGGCGCCCATCGCGAGTGCCAGCCGCATCGACCAGCTCGGATCGCTGACCGATGCTCCCGCTCTGTCGTTGACGGCGGACGAGCTCGACCGTCTGACCGCGCTGTCGGACAAGGTCGGCGCGTAGCGTCGGCGGGATGGGACGCGCGGAGGAACGCGAACGCAATCCACAGGGACGGGCTCAGAACGCGCGTCCTCGTGACGGGCTGGGTCGTCCTCTGCCGCGTGGCTCCGAGGGCGTCGAGCGAATTCCCGACGATGTGCAGCTGCCACCCGCGCAGTCCCTTCTCCGTGCGCAGCAGCTGCTCGACGAGGGCAAGCCGTTCCACGCCCACGAGATACTCGAGGGCACGTGGAAGATCTCCGAGCCCCACGAGCGCGAGTTGTGGCAGGGCCTCGCCCAACTCGCGGTGGGTCTCACCCACCTGATGCGTGGGAACGTCGTCGGCGCCGCGTCGTTGCTGACGCAAGGCAGGGACCGCATCGGCACCTACCCGGATGCGCCCCACGACATCGATGTCGCAGGTCTGATGGGGTGGGCGGACTCGCTCTCGGCAGCGCTGGCCCGCGGCGATGTGCCGCGCCCGACAGTCCCGTCTCTGACTCACGGGTAGTTGTTCACCCAGCCGTCACACGCGGCGGGAACACATCGGCGCTCGGCGGTGCTGCACTCCGGGTGACGACGAACCCCACCCTCACGACCGACACCGGCACGGCGGCGCACACCGCCACCGTGCCAGGCCCCTCCACTCTGCGCACGATTCTCGTTCTCGGTGCGCTCGTCGCACTCGGACCGCTGACTATCGACGTCTACCTACCGGCGCTTCCGGCGATCACGACCGACCTCGGCTCGACGGATGCCGCCGTCCAGTTCACGCTGACGGGAACACTCATCGGTCTCGCCGTCGGTCAGTTGGTCATCGGACCGCTCTCCGATTCGCTGGGCCGTCGACGGCCGTTGATCGCCGGCACCGTCGTGCACATCGCGGCGTCTCTGCTGTGCATGATCGCGCCGAACGTCGCGGTCCTCGGGTTCATGCGCGCGCTGCAGGGCTTCGGCGCCGCGGCGGCGATGGTCATCGCCATCGCCATCGTGCGTGACCTCTTCGACGGCAGAGCCGCCGCGACCGTGATGTCGCGGCTCGTCCTCGTCATGGGTGTCGCACCGATCGTCGCCCCCAGCCTGGGCAGCCTGGTTCTGATCCACGGGTCGTGGCGCGGCGTGTTCGCGGGCCTTGCCGTCGCCGGTGTGGCACTGATGCTCGTCGCCATCTTCCTGCTGAAGGAGACCCTGCCGCAGGAACGCCGCCGGCCGCCGGAGTTCGTCCCTGTCCTGCGGACGTACGGCTCGCTGCTCCGTGATCGACGGTTCGTCGTCCTCGTCCTGGTGGCCGGTTTGGGCATGTCGGCACTGTTCGCCTACATCTCCGGCAGCTCGTTCGTCCTGCAGGACGGCTACGGACTGGGCGAGCAGCAGTTCGCTCTCGTGTTCGGCATCGGCGCCGTGGCATTGATCAGCGCGTCGCAGCTCAATGTGCTTGCTCTGCAGCGGTTCAGCCCGCAGCGCATCGTTACGGTCGCCCTCGTCGCGATGGCTCTGTCCGGGGCGTCGCTCATCGCCACGACGACCACCGGCTTCGGCGGGATTGTCGGCTTCATGGTTCCCGTGCTGTTCGTCCTCGCGTCCGCCGGATTCGTCATGCCCAACTCACCGGCACTGGCACTCTCACGCCACGGCGAGGCAGCCGGAACCGCCGCCGCACTTCTCGGCGCCGCACAGTTCGGTATCGGTGCGCTCATCGCGCCGCTGGTCGGCGTCCTGGGTAACGACGGTCCTGCGATGGCTATCGCGATGACCGGTGGCGCCACCATCGCACTGCTCGCGCTGGCGAGCGTCCGGTCCGAGACCGAGTCGGAGTCAGAGAGCGCGTAGGAACGCCACGTCGGCTTTCATTCCGTCGGCGGGCGTCTCGAGCATGATCGGGGCGCCTGCCGCGGACGCCACTGCCGCGAGAAGCTGTGGATCGATCTCGCCGCTCTCGAGGTTCGCGTGCCGGTCTCGCGCGGAGTCGAACTCGTCGCGCGAATTGTTCAGATGGACCAGGTCGATTTGTCCGGTGATGGCCTTGATCCGCTCGACAGCGTCGACCAGGTCCTCACCGCCGGCCCAGGCATGGCACGTGTCCAGGCAGAAACCTGCACCGAACTCACCGACTGCGTCCCACAGACGGGCGATGCCGTCGAAGTGCCTCGCCATCGCGAAGTCGCCTCCGGCGGTGTTCTCGATCCAGATCGGCACCGCGAATCCGCCCGACTCCGCCTGACGCTCAAAGAGCTTGCGCCAGTTGGCAATACCCTCCGCCGGGTCTTCGCCGTCGCGAACATGCCCTCCGTGGACGACCATGCCGAGCGCGCCGATCTCCGCCGCCACGTCGGCCTGCTGCGCGACCGCCTTGCGCGACGGGATGCGGATGCGGTTGTTCAGGCTGGCGACGTTGATAACGTACGAGGAGTGCACGACGACATCGACGTCGCTCGCATGGATGGCCTCGAGGCCCTCGCCGACGACCGGCTTGTTCCACTTCTGCGGGTCGGTCACGAACAGCTGGACCAGATCGACGTCGAGCTCTCCGGCCTCGCCGAGCGGGTTCTCCGAGTCACGTACGTGGGCACCTATGCGCATGGAACGAGCCTACTCGAGCGGGCCGAGCTCCTCGTCCAACACTCGCTGCACCACACGCATGGCCGCCAGCGCGGCGGGAGCACCGCAGTAGCCGCTCGCGTGCACCACCGATTCGACGATCTCCTCGCGCGTGAGGCCGTTGGTCAACGCCCCGCGGATGTGTCCGCCCAGTTCCTGTTCGGCGCGCAGCGCGATCAGCATGCCGATGTTCAGCAGGCTCCTGCTGCGCCGGTCCAGGCCCGGCCGGTTCCACACCGCATCCCACACGTGCTCCGTGACGTGCGTCTGCAACGCCTCCGAATCGGTGCCCGCACTGCCCTCGAGAGCCGCGGAGACGAACGACTCGCCCATGACCTCGCGACGAACCGCCAGGCCGGCCTCGTACGCGTCGCTCACGCGAGCGACACCACGACTTTGCCGGTGGCCGTGCGGTTCTCGAGAGACGCGATGGCGTCGCCCGCATCCTCGAGCGAATAGACCACCGGTTCCGGAGCCGACAGCTCACCCGAGGCGAAAAGGGGTTCGAGCTCGGCCCACTGGGTCGCGGTGTACCCCGGTCGGCTCATCCACCACGCGCCCCAGCCGGCGCCGACGACCTCCACGTTGCTCAGCAGGAGGCGGTTGACCTTGACCGTGGGAATGTCGCCGCCGGTGAAGCCGATGACCACCAATCGGCCGCCCGGTGCGAGAGAGCGGATGCTGTCGGTGAACCTGTCACCGCCCACCGGGTCGATGACGATGTCGACGCCGCGGCCGCCGGTCAACTCCTTGACCGTGTCCTTCCACCCGTCGAGCATCACGACGTCCGATGCTCCGGCAGCGCGGGCGATCTCGGCCTTGCCCTCGCTGCTGACCACCGCGATGACGCGGGACGCACCCAGGGCGGGAGCCAGCCGCAGCGTGGAGGTACCGATGCCGCCACCGGCGCCGTGGACCAGAACCGTCTCGCCCTGTGCAAGACGACCGCGCTGACGCAACGCGAAGTGCACCGTCAGATCGTTGAACAGCAGGCCGGCACCTGCCTCGAAAGACACCGCGTCGGGAAGCGCGAAGACCAGATCGGGCGTCACCACGGCTACCTCGGCCATACCGCCGCCGAATCCGGTGAGGGCCGCGACGCGATCTCCGGCAGTGAAACCCGATCCCTCGGGCGCCGACCGCACTGTTCCCGCCACCTCGCTGCCCGGCACGAACGGCAGTTCCGGCTTGTACTGGTAGAGACCGCGACTGAGCAGCGCGTCGGGGAAGGCGACACCGGCGGCGCGCACATCGATCACGACGCCGTCACCTGTCGGTTCGTCGATGTCCACCACGGTCAGGGCTTCGGGGCCCTGAAGAGTGCTTACCTGAACTGCGCGCACGAGCGGTCCTTTCGTCGGGTCGACGCCCCCACGTTACAAAGGGTCCCCACGGCGGTGCGGCACGGGTCACACTCCGCTGATGGCCGCGCTGGTCGAGATGTTCACGGAACGCACGGTGGCCAGGACTTGGTCGGCTCGGACGGGACGGGCGATGTGGAAACCCTGCACCGCGTCGCACCCCAGCCCGTGCAGGACGCCGAGAGTGCGCGCGTCCTCCACACCCTCCGCCACGATGTGCAGTCCCATACTGTGCGCGAGGTCGATGGTGGACCGGACGATGGCCAGATTCGCCGAGTCGGTGAAGATCGAGGTGACGAACGACCGGTCCATCTTCAGTTGCTGGACCGGAAGAGACGCGAGATAGGCGAGGGAACTGTAGCCGGTGCCGAAGTCGTCGATCGAGATCGAAACCCCCAGTGAGCGAAGAGCTTCCAGGGTGTCGATGGAGCGCTCCGGATCCATCATCGCCGAGGTCTCCGTCACCTCGAACACCACCGCCGAACCCGGCAGGAGGTGTCGGTCGAGCGAGGTCTGCACCTGGTTCGCCAACGACGCGTCCACCAGGTCACGCACGGAGAGATTGATCGCGACGTCGACGTCCAGGCCCGCCAACCGCCACTGGCGGCATGCCGCCATGGAGGTGTCCAACACGAACGCGGTCACCGCCGGAAGCATGCCGGTCTGCTCCGCGCTGGCCAGGAAGGCGGCGGGTAGGAGCAAGCCTTCCGTCGGATGACGCCACCGCAGAAGAGCTTCCAGACCCGACACCCGTCCGGTCCGCAGGTCCAGACGGGGCTGGAACCAGACTTCGAGTTCGCCCGTCGCGATGGCGTCCTCGAGTTCGCCCATGCGCCGGAGCTGGTCCACCCGGTCGACGTCCATCGTGCGGTCCCACACAGCGAGTCTCGGTTGCCGCGTCTTGGCCGCCACGACGGCGGCGTACGCGCGCTGCACCAGCTCCTCCGACCCCACGCTGGGCCGATCGGCGGACAGCGCCACTCCCACGGAGCACTCGAGGGTGAGCTTGATGTCGCGGACAGTCATGGGTGCACCCACCGCGCGCTGCGCGGCCATCGCAGTCGCCACGGCGTCGTGTCGGTCGGAGGGGCCGGGGAGGACGACCGCGAACTCGTCGCCGCCGAGTCGTGCGACCAGTGCGTGCGGTCCGACGACCGACGTCAGACGGTGTCCGATCTCGGCGAGAACCTGGTCACCGACGGTGTAGCCGAAGGTCTGGTTGATGTCGGAGAACCGGTTGAGGTCGATCAACACCAGGGCCACGCCGTCACGACCGGTGGGCCCGAGGATTTCCCCGAGTCGGCGGCCCAGAAGTGCACGGTTGGCCAGCCCGGTGACCATGTCGGTGTCCGCCGCACGCCGCAGCGCGGCCGACTGACGTTGGAGCAGAGCCAGGAACGACCACATCCGGAGGGCACCCAGGGCCACGATGACGGACGCCGCGACGACCAGGACGGGTCCCCACTGCGTCACGGGCACACCGCGAGCGAGTTGCACACTCATCGCGATCGGCGTCATCGCGACCGCGGTCGTCAGAATTACCAGGCGCGTCATGCCCGTTCGCGCTCTGCTGATCGTGCTCACCCGCGGACGTTCGTCCTTCCGCAGCGCGGCGACTCCGAACAGCAGGTACGACGCCAGCCAGCAGATGTTGAGGACCCGCGTCGTGATCATGCCGTCCGCCTCGAGCACGTACGACGCGTAGTCCGCGATCACCATCAGCGCCATCGCCGAGCCGAGCAACCAGTGCGTGGGGGAGCCGGCGCGACGGTGCAGGACCACGAACACGACCAGTACGAGCAGGAACACGTCGAATTCGGTGTAGAAGATCCCGAGCCAGATCGACGCGTCCGGATCCTTGTTTCCCGACGCGAAAACCCACGACGCCAACCCGACGCCCGCTGTCATGATCGCCGCTTCGAGGATGTCGGGGAATCCGAGCATCGGTGTGCCTTCGCTTCGCACGGACACGAGAGCGAACCCGATCAGGAGGTAACCGGCCACGTAGGCGATGTCCGCGGGGGACGGAGTCGTCACGCCCGAGGTGTTCTCGGCGATGCCGAAGTAGATGTCTCCCGCGACCCACATGCCGAGTGCGACGACCATGAGCCACCACGAGTGCGCGCTGACCTTGCGACCCGACAGGATCCCCACGGGAACGGCCGCGACGACAGCGACCGCGATGGCGCAGTACATCGCGCTGGCGAGGATCCCGACGGGGAGGAATGCATAGATCGCGATGGCCGTGGACCCCAGCGCGAGAAATGCGGAGGGCGCGATGGATCTGGACGGCGAGGACACCGAGTTCATGTTCCCTCTCTCGTGACCCCGAGTACACAGTCGAAAACCAGCGCGAATACCCGTTCAATGTACTGCCAACCGGGCGCGCGCCACGGCCGATCGCCAGGATAGCGTCGACTCCCCTCTGCAAGTGAATCCCGACTAACCGAGTGGGGTAAACTGCGTGCTCAGCCGACGCGGAAGGGGAGCGAGACGATGGTGTCCCAGCGCCGCACCGCGGACGGTCCGACCGCGTCCACCGAGCGATCCCGCATGAAGGCCGAACGCCGGACCAACCTCGTCGACGCCGCCGCCGTTCTGGTCGCCGAGCGCGGCTACCACGGCCTCCGCCTCGAAGACCTCGGAGCTGCCGTCGGAATCAGCGGGCCGGCCGTCTACCGACACTTCCCCAACAAGGAAGCCGTACTCGTCGAGCTGCTCGTCGGAGTCTCCGAGTATCTGCATTCCGGTGGAGCCGCGGTCGTCGCTGCAGGAACACCGTCTTCTCTCGAGACGTTGAGAGCACTGGTCGACTTCCACCTCGATTTCGCCCTCACCTCACCCCGACTCATCGAGATCCAGTTCCGTGACCTCGCCAATCTCCCTGCGGACGCGCAGCGGACGGTGCGGTCACTGCAGCGTCGCTACATCGAGATCTGGGTGCGGACGCTGCGGGAGATCGATCCGGACCGCACCGAGGACGACGCACGAGTACAGGCCCACGCCGCGTTCGGATTGCTCAACTCGACACCGCAGTCCGTGGGACGGGTGTCGATCACCCTCCTGCGGCGTCGACTGTCGAGGATGGTCCTGCGCGCCCTGGAGATCGACGACCTGCCCGACACGTCAACCCCGCCCGTCACGACAAGCCAGTTCACCAGCAGTGAGGAATCAGCATGACCGCATCATCACGCCCCACATCCGTCATCGTGGCGGGCGCACGCACACCCGTCGGCCGCCTCCTGGGGTCGCTGTCGACCCTCTCCGGATCAGACCTCGGCGGCGTCGCCATCGCCGGCGCACTCGAGAAGGCCGGAATCACCGGTGACCAGGTCCAGTACGTCATCATGGGCCAGGTCCTCACCGCCGGCGCAGGTCAGATCCCCGCACGTCAGGCCGCCCACGCCGGTGGCATCCCGCTCAGTGTTCCCGCCCTGAGCATCAACAAGGTGTGCCTGTCGGGTGTCGACGCCATCGCCCTCGCCGACCAGCTCATCCGCGCCGGGGAATTCGACATCGTCGTCGCCGGCGGGCAGGAGTCGATGTCCCTGGCCCCGCACATGCTCGAGAAGAGCCGCAGCGGATTCAAGTACGGCGACGTCACCATGAAGGACCACATGGCCTACGACGGCCTGTACGACATCTTCACCGATCAGGCCATGGGCGCACTGACCGAGGACCGCAACGCCGACACGCAGTTCGTCACCCGCGAGGAGCAGGACGCCTTCGCCGCAGCGTCGCACCAGCGTGCCGCGCAGGCCTGGAAGAACGGTGTCTTCGACGACGAGGTCGTTCCCGTCAGCATCCCACAGCGCAAGGGCGATCCCGTCGTCGTCACCAGCGACGAGGGCATCCGCGCGGACACCACCGCCGAGAGCCTGTCCAAGTTGCGCCCGTCCTTCGACAAGAACGGCACCATCACCGCCGGCTCCGCATCGCAGATCTCCGACGGCGCCGCAGCGGTGGTCGTGATGAGCCGCTCCAAGGCCGAGGAGCTCGGTCTGACCTGGCTGGCCGAGATCGGCGCCCACGGCGTCGTCGCCGGACCCGACTCGTCGCTGCAGTCCCAGCCCGCCAACGCCATCACCGCAGCGTGCGCCAAGGAAGGCATCGCCCCCACCGACCTCGACCTCGTCGAGATCAACGAGGCATTCGCCGCGGTCGGCATCGTCTCCACCCGTGAACTGGGCATCGACGCCGACAAGGTCAACGTCAACGGCGGCGCCATCGCGATCGGTCACCCCCTCGGCGCGTCGGGCGCCCGCATCGCCCTGCACCTCGCCCTCGAGCTGAAGCGACGCGGCGGCGGAACCGGAGCCGCAGCCCTGTGCGGCGGCGGCGGTCAGGGCGACGCCCTGATCCTGCGGGTTCCGTCCGCCTGATCAGTCCGTCTGCGCGCGGAGGTAGCGGCCGAAGTGCGGGACGGTGAACCCGATGGACCCGCGCTCGGCGGAGTAGATCAAGCCCTTCTTGATCAACCCGTCGCGCGCGGGTGACAGCGAGGCGGGCTTACGGCCCAGCTCCACTGCAATCTTCGCGGTGGAGACGGGGCCGTCGTCGCCCGACAGGTCCGCCATCGCGCGCATGTACTCGCGTTCCGCGGGAGTTGCCCTCTCGTAACGGGATCCGAAGAATCCGACGGCCAATTCGTCCTCCGCGGTCGGTGCCGCCACGCGCACGTCGTCGACAGTGATGGGGCTGTCCGCCGCGTGATCCCAGGTCGCCTTGCCGTACGCCTGCACGAAGTACGGGTATCCGTCAGCGGCCTCGTACAGCGCATCCAGTGCCTCGGTCGTGTACTCGACGTCCTCACGTTCCGCAGGAGCGATCAAAGCGCGATCGGCCGAGAGGCGATCCAACCGATCGATGCGGTGGTAGCTGAACAGCCGCTCCGAGTAGCTCTTCGACGCCGACAGCACGGCGGGGAGATGCGGCAGCCCGGCCCCGACGACGATCAGCGGCGCGGCATCCTGACTGAGTTCGTGGCAGGCACCGCAGATGGCCGAGATGTCCTCGGTCGCCAGGTCCTGCATCTCGTCGATGAAGATGGCGATGCCCACACCGACATCGCGGGCGAGAGATGCTGCGTCCATCAACAATTCGACCAGATCGATCTCGATGTCGCCCGTGTCCGCGCGGCCCTTGAGCGCCGGGGCATCGATCCCCGGCTGCCACTTGTCCCGCATCCCCTTGTCGGCCGATGCGCGCAACGCGAACGATTTGAGGACGCCGAGGAACTGATCTACGCGCTCGGGATCACGATGTGCCACAGCGATTTCCCGTACTGCCATGTGCAACGCGGACGACAGGGGACGGCGCAGGTCCTGATCGGGTCGAGCCTCGATCTTCCCGGTACCCCACTTGCGGGAGATGGCGGCCGACCGCAGATGGTTGAGCAACACTGTCTTGCCGACGCCGCGTAGACCGGTGAGCACGACGCTGCGTTCGGGGCGACCGCGAGCGATGCGCTCGAGCACCACATCGAAGGCGTCGAGTTGCTTCGACCGCCCCGCGAGCTCGGGTGGCCGCTGACCGGCGCCGGGTGCGTACGGGTTGCGAACGGGATCCATGACGGGACGGTAGCAACGATCGCAGCCATCTCTGCGACTCTCTAGCGCGTGTCCTAGAACCGAGCAGAAACAGGTGTGTCAAATTTAGATCGTGATCGACTGGCTGGCCACGGCCCCTCAACTTGGGCGGCCAGGGAACCACGGATGGGCAACACCAAAAGCACCGCTATTAGCTCAGCTCCTCACCGTCTGCGGCGCGGTGCTCACCAACTCGATCGAACGGAACCTTGTCGACACCACCCGCGCGTACCGCGCCGAGAAGGGCCCGGCGTGGGTGTTCGACAGCGCAGGCGCTCCAGTTCCAAGATCCCGATATGGACATCGTCGAGTACGCGATCGCGTGCGGACTGCCCCGGTGGATGACACACAACTCCAACGGGAAGCCGAGTGGTGCGCTCGCGGCCGGCCTTCGGGGTCCGGTCATCTACCGTCCCGCTGAGCCCGCCACCACCCGACGCCGCACTTCGACCGGTAGCAGCAGTGCCCGGCCCGCGCGCCGGCGTTGCCCTGTTACCTCACATCATTCAGAATCCTCGGAAGCAACCCTCGCACGTTTGTGCCGCCGACGACTATGCGCCTCCCGCCTCGCCGACTACATTGTCGGCACGCGCTAGCAGTCACCAGTCCCCAGCCAGCAGTCACCAGTAGAGCGCAACGAACCCCACTTCGAGCTGCACCGCCGTTTCGTCCGGTTCCGTACTTGGCGGAGCTAGGACACGGTCGTGGACGGAGACCGCCATACTTGATCGGTTGATGCAGTCAGCTCGTACTCTCTGCAGTATCTCGCGATCACCCTCAGGTCCGGCTACAGCATTTGCCACAGGCTCGAACGCGTGACGGCGCTGTTCTATGGTGGTAGACATAGCAAGGATTGAGGTGGACTCCACAACAGCGTTTTCGACGAGTTGCCGACTAGGTGTGGCACCCGTGGCGCTCTCGTACGCGGCCGCGAAGTCTGTCAGAAGAAGTCGAGCTGTGGCCAGTGGATCGGGAGCCTCGACCACGGGAGTGTCGGCGAAGTTGAGTTGCTCAAATGGAAACACGACTGCATTCCGAAGCCCAGGTGATAGCGATCCTAGCAAATCCGCGATTTTAATCGGGGACCATCGCTCGGTGAGTACCGGCCCTTCGGCGCGCGCATACATAGTGAACACTGATCCCGAAAACAGTGTTCGGCGTAAGTCTCGCCAGAACGATTCAGATTCAGCAAAGCCCACAATTTCAAGGGGCTTGGCGTTTGTCTGCAGTTCGGCGCCAAGTAGTTCGCTCGCAATCACGATCTGCTGGCCGGAAATTTCGACAACCTTGTGACTAGCTGCAACCCCGCGAATAGGCACGAGCCCCACCAGAAGTTCTTTCAACACTTCAATCATTGGCGCCATTTCACGAAACTCTGCCTCCGAAACCCCGAATAAATTCTCCCGCCCATGCATCATGTCGAGGAACGTAGTACCAACAGTAATCATTTCGAAGAATCGATCGGCGCGAACCTCGATTTCCATTTCTACGATGTCGCCGCGGCTTATTTTGTTTAGCGGGACGGCCATCTTGGCTTTTGTCAGCCGTGGTAGTACGTTCTCAAGTTCCCGTAACGTGCTGATAGGTCTACGCGCCTTAGGTTTCGCGCCCGAGATGTCGTGCAGGAGCACGCCAATATCTCTCTGCCAAAGATCACGGAAAGTACTTTGTATTATTGCGCGACGAACGACTTCGTTCGTTGAACTGCGCGATGCGCCTAGACGAGACTCAAGACCAACACCTGCCGCGCCGATCGACGCTCCCACGCTGCGGTCCTCGGTACGTGCGAGGGTCTGGGTAACCGAGTCCTTGATTTCACCTTGTAGACCTGCAAGCAGGCTTACGACGCTGACTTCATCCAGGTATATAAACTCGCGCTGCCGGTCGTGGGGAACGTTGTGCTTCTTGCTCCAAACGGCCATCACTTTTCCTTCACATAGGAATTTCGATCGCGGCCTACTGCCTCGATACCAATCAGTATGTCCTCCCACACGATGGACTTGCGGCGGTCAAGGGTGGCAGCTAAACCAGCCTCGGTCCACACTGCTGCAAGATCAGCCGCCGTCCATCCATCGGTGAACTGGGCAAGCATCGACCAGTCAGGCTGGTCCTCAAATTTGATGTTTCGACTTGATGACTGGAGAATTCGCATCCGGTCCTGCCCCGATGGCAGGGAAAAGACTAGTTTGTGCCCTAGACGTCCAGGACGCAAAAGCGCGTCATCAAGAGCGCCCGGAAGATTTGTTGTTGCAATGATCAGGACTTGGTCGTACGCCACGAAACCATCGAGAAGGGACAAAAATTGCCCGACAAGACGGTTGGTTGACTCGTGGTTGTTGTCTCCACGCTGTGTATACAGGCTGTCGATCTCATCGAAAAATAGGATTGCCGGGCTATTGGATCGAGCATGTTCGAAAATTTCTCGGAGACGACGTTCCGTTTGGCCAACAAACTTGTCGACGATGGCGGGCCCGCCCACGTTGTAGAAAGAGGCATCGAGTTGAGCGGCCAGCGCGCGGGCAAGAAATGTCTTGCCAGTGCCGGACGGCCCACTGAAGAGCATGCCCTTTATCGGATTGACTCCCAATGATCGCAAAGGATTGTCGACCGAGAGCGCAACGGTCGCGAGATCTAAAGCCCGTTTAACGAGCGGGGCGTTACCTCCAAAGTCATCGAGCGAAGTGTCGTTGTCCTCCTTCCGGACAATCAATGACCTGGGGTCAAATTTGTCGTCACTGAGCATGCTCAGGTCGTCGATGGGCTCATCGGCGATGACTTCAACCGGTTGGCCGTCCGGCAAGAGGCGAACCGTTTGCCCCCTGAGGAAGGGGTTCGCGGCGCGCTGTCGGAAGGCGTGGGTCGAGCCAGCTGATTTCACCACGATGTCGTTGTCCCCGGCCCAAACAACTGTGCCTGTACGATCGCCAGCCGGCCATGAATCATAGGGAAGGTTCTCGATCTGCCCGTTCGCGAAAAGGAGAACGTCACCGGGAACAAGGTCTGAAGAAGACAAACCGTTGACGATGCCCGTCCGACCGTCTCGCAGCTCGACTAGGACGGTCCCGTCAACACTGCTCAAAACTCGGAACAACTGCCCCTCTGTGAACTCAACTTCTCCGTCAAACTCGTCAAAAACGCCAGCTGTCATGGGGTCCTTTGAATCAGTCGACGGAACCAGAAGTTCTAGCTATAGTTCAGCCTTTTGGCATATGCCGCTACCCTCGGGGCGCACAATTATTCGTGACTCTAGATCCCGCATTGTCAACATTATCAGAAAGTGTCCACGTCGGATTTTGAGTCTCACATGACTACGAGCGACAAGATGTGTTTCGAACAATGCAGAAGCCATGAGTAGACCTACTCAAAATCAACTTTTCGGCTTACTTTCGGCTAGTTTCTGGATCCACGCGTCAGTGGTTCGGCCGTGCCTCTTGTCGACGGCCATCCGGATCCGCGCAGCCGATGCGCGCTGTGCGTCCGATACCGGATCGGCTTTGCCATCCTTGATCCGGGCGTTCAACGCCGAAAATTTTGCTCGCTGCTCCGACGTGCCTGCCATCGTCACCGCCTCCTCTGTCCTCCACCACTATAGTGCTCGCCTCAGCGAGGACCGTGCACGTCGTCAACATCATTGTCCTCAACCTGCACTGTTGGGGCATCAAGAAGGATCGAGGTTACTGCGCCGACCATCTCCGCTTCAGTGTCAGTCGCCTCTGTCAGAACGACCTCGATGGCCGCCAGACCGACATCTCTATCCGAGCCATTGTCTGACATGGCGAGGTTCAATGCCCACTCGGCTCTGTCCCACCACTCATCTCGTCTCGCTGCCTGTCTCGCAGTGTTGGAAGTGAACCAGGCCGCGGCAAAAGCAATGATTGCGCCCGCGACCGCGAACAGCCCGGCGGCTGGTGGACCGGTCCAAAACTCACGCCAGAACGGACTGTCCAGGACGAAGGGTGGCAGGCAACGGCCGACAAGGGCACCAACAACAGCGGCACCGATTGCGAGCACGATCACCCAGCAGACACGCGAAGTTCTCGCTTCCGGATGCGTGTTACTCATCGCTTCATCTCGTTGTCTCCACGTGCCGTGTCCTCGTCTTGATTCACGCAACTTGGTCGCTTGGAATGTTGCCCGCCCTGGACTCGACGGGCCGCACCCGACCACTATCTCGGTCGAGCCTAACGGTGCCCTTGCGCCAGCTAGGCCAACCTTTACCGCGCGTGGCCATCGCCGACGTCCCGTGCACTTCTGTTGGTCCTGTCCGCCACGGCACTCGGTGACGCGGTTGGTGCGTATTCGGGGCCGTCCCGGTGCGGAGCGCCGCCTACGTTGCCCAGACCAGTCAGCTGGTTGGCTTCCCACGTTTCCGCGGACACACCGTCCGGGCGGCCGTCGGCGCGCGCGATAGTTGCTTGTGGAGCCGAGGTCGGCGCGGGTGAGACCACACTGCGGTCGGCGACCGAGGTGTGCACGAGCTGGGTGTGCAGCGTCGTCAGTTCGCGTTCAGTACTCGAACAAGTTCGTGCGCCTCCTGTGCGTTCCCGGCGGCGCGCTCGGCGTGGGCAAGGGCTTCCATCGTGCGCATCATCTGACGCAGCAGCAGAGCGTTCGCCGCGGGTCGCGAGCGCAACCTACATCACGACCAATGCGGCCCCACCCGCCTGACGTCGTTCCGGGTCCGGGGTGATGCGTTGGTGCGCCGGGATCTGAGCGGTCTGCGACAGAGCCGCCACGGCTTTCGCCAACGGTCCCGGTGTCGGCTCGGTACGCGCGGACCAAGCAGCAAACACGCCTGCGGTGCGGCCGGCTGCGCGCGCCCACTGTGCGGTGTCCTCGACCGGAATCGACGTCAGGCAGATGTTCCACTTGCCGATATCTTCTGCCGCGCGCACCAACAATTCCGGGCCGAGCGGCGTGCGTTCGCGCCCGGTGGTGATGGTCACCGCCGCGCCCCGACGCGCGGCTGACCACTCCGCTGAAGCGTCCTGCCGTGCGGTCCCGGTGGCGTCCCATTCGTCGCGCAGCCGCGGCAGCGTCAGGTCTTTCGCCAACCGACCACGGTGGCGGGTGGTTCCGGTGTCGTAGCGGCGGCGAGCAGTGCCAGACGTTGCGGTCACTAGTGGCGTCGGCTAGCGCCACCGACCGGGACGTGCCAATGTCGATCGCCGCGTTCATCTGACGGCGGTTCGTGTACGAGATCTCGGCGCCGAACACGACCCGCGCCGTGTCGATCTCGTCCGCCAACCCTCGGCGAGCGAGAGCTCTCCGGCCGGTGCACGCAGAATCACGCTCTCGTGGCCGGCGACGACGTGCGGATTCTCGTGCTCGTTCGACCGGCCGGGACCGGCGAGGTACGACACCAGTCCCGTCATCTTGGCGCCGCGCGTGATGTTCGGGATCACGTACCGGTCAGCTCTCGCGGCAGAATGCGGATCCGGTCGAAGACCCGGAGCAGCGACGCCAGCGTCGCCTCCGTCTCCGGCGCCAACTGCCCCGCCGCATTGGCGACCTTCGCGAGCTGGTTGACGTTGAGCCCGAGCGCCGCGATGAGCTTGGTCACCCGCAGGTCTACTAGGATACTTGAGGTGACGGACGACACGGCCAAGCACGTATTCATCTCCTACGTCCGCCAAGACAGCGACCAAGTCGATCGACTGTGCAAGCTGTTGGACAAAGCGCAAATCCCGTACTGGACTGACCGCTCGAAGCTTGGGCCCGGTGACTCTTGGAAACGGAAAATTCGAGATGCCATTCGCTCAGGGTCTGCCGTTTTCCTGGCATGCTTCTCGGAGAACCAGCGGTCGAAAGACACTTCGTACATGAACGTTGAGTTGACTGTCGCAGTTGAGGAGTATCAGCAGCGGCCTCCCAGCCGAACCTGGCTGATCCCGGTTCGCTTCGACGACGTGGAAGTGGAGGACTGGGATCTCGGAGCCGGCCGTTCGCTCCGAGACATCAATTACGCGGATCTCTTCGGTGACGACTACACGGCCAACGCCGTAGGTCTGGTCACGACGATCACAGAAGTTCTCGGCGGACCACGCCCGGACGCGGCCACAGTGCGAGCTTCGGTCGATGAAGCCGCGGACACTGACCGTCCAACAATGCTGAGGACCCTGACCAAATCGTTGATCCTTGAGCCTCGCAAACGGATCGAACTGAACGACCTGGTCCAAGCTGAGACGCAACGAATCCTGACCGAGCTCAAGTCACCAGGACGTTTTCCGACGTCATTTCCCGCTGGCACGGAGGATGTCGACTATGCAGTAGCCGCGACGGCCGAGGACTACTGGAAGTTGGTCGAGCCGCTCTGCTGGTCGATCCAGATTGCCGCGCGATACTCTGAGTCTGCTGAACAACTAACTCCGTGGATACGCGCGATGACGGCGTTGCATTCGTACGGCAACGAACAGGTCAGCGGTAGCAGCGCCCTTATAAAGTTGCGCCTCGTGCCGTTGCTGGCGTGCGTGGTTACCGCGGCGGTGGCGGCAGTCGGCGACGAGCGGTGGACGAACGTACGCGCCTTATTGGTCGACTGCAGTGTCAAGATCCGATACGGCGACGCGAGAACAGAACCCATCTCGGAATCGGTGGACTTCTACGCACCGTTCACCGACGCCGGGCAGTTAGCTCCAAGCGCACTCGCCTATGCAGCGGACGGTGACACATACACCGTCCAAACTGCATTGGATGCGATGCGACGCGATCGCCAAAATAGTCCTTTACCGCGGCGTCTGCAACCCGTGGCTGATTGGATGTTCGAGATCATGAAGCCACTCTTCGTCGAGCAATTCCCGGGCAACGACGCGTACGAGGAAGCATTCGAGCAAGCTGAAACGATGCTTGGCTTAATAACCCAAGACAGCATCACCAACTTCAAGGCGCTGCACCCCGAACTCACGTGGCTGGGCGGGACTCGCTGGTTCGGTCGCGCCACCTGGCGAAATCGTCACTCCGATTCCCCGCCCGTAGCAGAATTCGCCGAGCGGTTGACCACAGATGGTCACCTGTACGCGCCCCTACGCGCCGGTCTGTTCGGTGGTCAGATCGAGCGTGCCAGAGAGGCGGCTAACGCGTACGCGGAAGACTTTCAGAAAGTTTCACGGAACCGTTGGTGACCTCCGCGCCTGGGGTTCGAGTACGGGTCAGGGCCGACCGCATGTACCCGGAATGGACGAGTGCGGTTCAGCTCCGTGAAGTGAGGGATGATCGGGAGGCCGTGCGGGCCGCCCCGGTCAGTCCCCTTTATGGGTGAGTCGAGCGGTCGCTTGCGCAGCAGGCCGACTCACGGTGACTCACCCGGACTGACTAACTCCGAAAGGCCCGCATCATGTCTGTCACCACTGTCACCACTGTCACTCCTGTCGACCCGGCCGCCGTTCGCGCCGCCGCAGAGGCCGCATTGAACGACCGCCTCGCCCACATCGACACCATCGTCACGGCGCAGAACGACCGCGCCGCCGCCGACAACGAAGTGCGCATAGCACAGGCACGGGTAGCGGGGCTCGCGGCCGCCGCGTGCCGCACCGCAGTCGCTTGCGGGCGGACCGTCCCGAGCTCCGCAAGGCGGGCCTGTCCGTCCCGGACTCCGTTGCCCGACCCAGCAAGCGCGCCACCCGCACCACCGGCGGCCGCGGACGCGGCACCGACACTGCGTCCGGCCGGCCCCAGGACACCAGGGACCGCGGTGGTGAGTGGTTCGCGACTGATGCAACAGCGCAGCGGCGCGGACCGGTCGCACGGAATCCGGAGGCATGAGCCGCCTGTCGAACAGTCGAGGGTTCCGACCGCTGGGCCCGTACCCTGCCCCGGCACCGGTGAATGTGGTCGGCGTTGTCGTTGTGGGCATACCCGCTGATCGGTGCCGGATCGGCTGGTGTGCTGGCCCCTCAGTTCGCGTCCTGTAGGGGCCCGCCGTGCTCGGGCGGTGTCTGACTGCCACGGTGTTCGCCAGTGCGCCTCTCGGCAGGTGGCCGCTCGTAGCGGCGAAGGGGTGGTACCCGGGGCATTGGGATCGAACACCGTCGATCCGAGCAACGACGTGGGCCTCGGGTGTATACCGGTGTCGGCGGCAACACGGCCGGAGTGTGGTTGGGTGACGCGCATGACGAAGCTGATGGCGTGGGCTGCCCTCGCGGGTGCGGTTATCGGTCTGGTTTTTCTGGGCGCCGAGGGCATCGCCATGAACACCGATGGCGGGTCTGTTGTCGTGTACGAGGGCTCGTACGAGCCGCTGCGCGGCGTCGAGATGATCCGGGAGACGCCGGAGGACGTCTCTCGTGCATTGGAGGATGCACTGAACTGGTGGAACCAACTGCCGCTCCCGTGGTGGGCCTACCCGCTGATCGGTGCCGTATCAGCTGCGGTGCTGTCGACACCGTTCGCGATCGCCGGAGTTCGGCTGGGTCGTCAACGGCGGTGAATAGCGACCTGAGTCCGACTGTGCCGCTTGCTGTCGACGTGACCTGGATGGTCTGTGTCCTGTTGTGGGCCGTCTCGACGGGCATCGCTGTCGTGTCGATCACGCGAGCTCGGCACAGCCGGGAGGGCGCGAAAGCGTAGTGGAGCCTGTTCGTGATCGCCGTCCCGTTCATCGGAGCTTTGGCGTGGTTCTGGCAGCGCCGACCTGAACGATGAACTCGACCGCGAGCGCCATCACCAGAGCGCAACTAATGTCATCCGGCCGGTCGCGATCAGAACCGGGCGTGTTGCGCCTCTTCGGCGGTCTGATCGCGGGCGGTGCACCAGAGGGTATCTAGATGCCGGGCAACGCGAGGGTGTACCTCAAGGGTGCCCCAGTCGGCGCCTTGTGCGTGTTCGGCGTCGAGCCACCGGCCGGCGCCCTCACCGTCCGCGGTGAGCGCCCCGTCGGCAGTGACGTACCGGTCCGGTCCCGCAGCGTCGGCGGTGTTGTCGCCGTTCATGTGTGCGCTCCCCCGGCTTGGAAGGTGTTCAGCCGCTTACAAGCTGCCCGCTGCATGGTGACGAGTTCGACCATGTAGTCGAACAGTTCCTCCTCGGGGCCTTGTTCGGCGGCCTGGATGAGCCGCTGCCCGGTGATGTGGAACGACCGCCGGTACGACTGAGAGAGGACGATGTCGGCGTAGTGCACGGCGGCGGAGGATCCGGTGGTGTCGGCGGTGACGACGTCCGCCAACGCTCGGCGCAGCGGTGCGCCCTTCTGACCCCTGGTTTTACGCAGGACGGCGGCGACGGAGGCGGGGCCGTGCGTTTGTCCACTGGTGACGAGTCAGCGATGGCGGTGAAAAATTCGGTGTAGGCGGGTTCGGAGAAGTCGGCCGGTACCCAGGGCGTCGGTGACCTGGACGGCGGTATCGGTGTCGACGCTCCACATGAGCGCGCAGAAGGTCAACTATTCCGGGGCGGTCCGCGGGTCGAGGCCGGGAATGTCGAAGGCGCTGGTGGTCTCGGCGGCGAGGTCCGATTCGCTCTCTAGCGCGATGAATACCGAGCCCTTGCCTGTGACCTCGATGAACGGTTAACCTGGAGCCATGTCGCGCATTCTCGTAGTTCGCCGCCGCAGCGGGGTCTGATCTCGGACCGACCCCCCGCTGCGGGTCGTCGGGTTGCGTGTCGGTCCTTCCTCTTCTCGGAAAGACCTCGCCATGAGTACCAGCGCACATTCCTTCACGCCGGATTTCTTCTCGCACAATTCGGCTGCCATTCATGCCTCCTCACCCTTGCCGCACGGTTTGCGCGCGGAAGCTGACGGCATGTTCTTCGCAGAGTTCGCCCGCACGTATTCGCCGACTACAGGTCCGATCCGGCTGGGTTCCGCGGAGTGCGCTCCGAAGGGCGCGGGCCGGTTCGAATTCACGGCCACTCTCGCCGTCGGCGACACGATCCGTAGCTCGTCGGTGACCTGCCACGGCCCCGCCGAAGCATTCACGTCGATGCTCTACGACGCCGGGGTGAACCTCGAGATCCTCTCGTTCCACCAGCAGATCACCGAGACGGGAATCGTCACGTTCATTCGCGGACAGCAGGATTCACGCATCGCGTGGGCGATGGGCACCGGATCGAATGCGACCGAGGCGACCGCGAAGGCCCTGGTGGCCGCGGCCAACCGCACCGCCTGAGTCAGGAGAGCAGTCGCGCGAGTGCGTCGTCCCAGTCGCGCTCGCGCGTCCGGTCGTAGACGCGCACGAGGGCCGAGCGAGTGACGACCAGGGCCAAAGCGATCAGGCCGATGAGGGCTCCCGCGCCGAAGACGCTGACAACGGCGACGTCGACACCTGTCGGCGGCGGCGATGTCCGACGGCCCTGGTCGTCGACGGTGATCGGCAGGGTCGTCCCCGCCGGGCTGTGGGCTGCAACCGGGACGGACCCGACGTGCTTCGTACCGTCGAGGGTCCACGTCGCGGGAGTGAGCACCGTCGGCTCGACGGGGGAGAACTGATCGGATGCCACCACACCGGCAGGCGCCTCGATGGTCGTCGACGCCTGGACCGTCGAGGTCCTGGCGGCGAGTTCCAGGGCGGACGACTGCTGCGAGTGGAAGAGAGTCACGCCGACCACGACGGCGAACGGCACGGACATCAGGAACAGCGTTACCAGGATCCGGTGCATGCGCGCCTCGGCTCGGTCGACGGGACGCATCAGCGGATGTCGAGAATCGAGCGGTCGTCCGGACGCATCCGTCCGACGTGCAGTTCTCTTGTTGTCCGCCATGTGGATGTCCTGACTGAGTGTCGCGCCGCGAGCGGCGTCCGAGGTTCCGACCTCTACCGAGGGTCCCGTCCCGTCGACGTCCTCGCAAGGTAGTTCGTTTCACATCACATGTGTTCCCGGTTACCCGAGGTGCTTTACCGTTACCGTCTGTCATAGTAATCTGTGTAAGCCGGACCACAGCCGGTGATCATGCATCGAAAGGACCTGCCATGACGGCCGACGCCGACAACTTGGTGCTGCAGGCACGCGACGTCCATTTCGACTGGGACGACCTCCCGATGCATTGGATCCCCGACGAGCCGTTCTCCACACATGCGCTCAACGTTCTGCATCTGCTGCTGCCCGCCGGCGAGGAATGGTTCGTCGAGACGTTCCGTCAGGCACTGCCCTTCATCGAGGACGAGAAGCTCCGCGACGACGTGATCGGCTTCATCGGCCAGGAAGCGATGCACTCGTCCGCCCACTCCGGCGTTCTCGAGCACCTCCAGCGCAGCGGCCTCGACCCCACGCCGTTCACCGATCAGATGAACTGGGTCTTCGGCAAGGTTCTCGGTCCGCGGCCCGTCACCAGCAGCCGCGAGAAGAACTACCTGGTCGAGCGGCTGGCCATCATTGCCGCCATCGAGCACATCACGGCCTTCCTGGGCGACTGGGTGCTCAATGCCGAGGGACTGGACCGCGCCGGCATCCACCCGACCATGCTCGACCTGCTGCGCTGGCACGGGTCGGAGGAAGTCGAGCACCGGTCCGTCGCCTACGAGACGATGCGCTACTTCGATCGGCGTGAGGTCCGCCGGCTGCGGACGCAGGCCCTCGCCGCACCGCTGCTGGTCTACCTGTGGATCCGCGGCACCCGCTTCCTGATGCAGAACGACCCGACCCTGGCCGATGCACCCGCGTCGCATCGCCGACCCACGCCACTGGCATGGCGTCGTGCTGCCAAGAAGGGCACGGTGCCGGGGCCCATCGATCTCGGCCTGCGGCTCTCCCGCTACTTCCGACGCAGTTACCACCCCAGCCAGGAAGGCTCGACCGCTCAGGCCGTCGCGTACCTGGCCTCGTCGCCCGCCGCGCGGGCCGCGTCGCGATGATCGACGCGCCTCGCGACCTCCGGGGCCGCCCACGCTCGGACCGGGCTCTCGGTCTCATCGGGCTCGTGGTCGGTAACTACCTCGGCGCCCTGTCGCGCATGCCGTACGACTCCCGGGTCGCACTCCGCCCGCCGGACACCGCGGCGACTCTCGTCGTCGATGCGGCCGTACCGATCACCGCCGACGGTGACGTCGTGCAGATCGACCTCGTCGACGCCGGCGGCTCTCCGCTGCCTCGGTGGCAGCCCGGGTGCCACATCGACATCCACCTCGACGGCGACGCGAACGGACCGCTCCGACGGCAGTACTCGCTGTGCGGCGACCCCGAGGACACCTCGCGCTACCGGATCGCGGTGCGCCACATCGGGGCCGTCTCCGCTCGGATGCATGCACTGCGCGTCGGCGACACCGTGACCGTGCGCGGTCCACGCAACGCATTCCTGTTCGCCGGGGAACCCGCCGTCCACTTCGTCGCCGGCGGCATCGGCATCACCCCGATCCTTCCGATGGTCCGCGCCGCGCGCGATGCCGGCCTGGACTGGACCTTCGTCTACTGCGGCCGCTCCCGGGACAGCATGCCGTTCCTGGAGGAGATCGAGAGCTGGGGCTCCTCGCGCGTTCGCATCCTCGACGGCGGAATCCCGACTGCTGCAGATCTTCTGGGCGCCGCGCCGGCGAACTCGGCCGTGTACTGCTGCGGCCCGACACCCATGCTGAACTCGGTGCGGACCTCGTTCGCCGACTGCGGGGCGTCCGCCCTGCACTTCGAACGGTTCGGAGCACCCCCCGTCGTGGGTGGAACCCCGTTCACCGTCACCCTC
This sequence comes from Rhodococcus sp. Leaf247, assembly GCF_001426185.1. Lineage (GTDB taxonomy): Bacteria > Actinomycetota > Actinomycetes > Mycobacteriales > Mycobacteriaceae > Rhodococcoides. Next base: position 1,023,321 of record NZ_LMRP01000002.1, read on the forward strand.
GCACGCAGTGGGCGCACCCTCGAAGTACCCGCGGACCGGTCGGCGCTGTCCGTCATCGTCGACCAGGATCCGACCGTCGCCTACTCGTGCCGCCAAGGATTCTGCGGTACCTGCAAAGTGCGCGTCCTGGCCGGCGAACCCGACCACCGCGAGACCCGACTCGATCCCGCCGAACAGCGAGAGCACATGCTGCCGTGCGTCTCTCGTGCATACTCCGACACGTTGACCCTCGACCTCTGAGAGAAGAGAATTCCGCGATGACCGTTACCGACGTACGTTCGACCGTCTCGAACGGCGACGTGGACCTCGCGGTCTACACCTCGGGCACCGCCGACGGGCCGACGATCGTCCTGGTGCACGGGTGGCCCGACAGCCACACACTCTGGAATCACGTCGCGGCTCTGCTGGCCGATCGCTACCGCGTCGTCACCTACGACTCGCGCGGTGCAGGTGACTCCACCGTTCCGGCCCGCACTCGGGACTACAGCCTGGCGCACATGGCCTCGGACCTCCGCACAGTCATCGATGCGGTGAGTCCCGATGCGCCGGTGCACATCCTGGGTCACGACTGGGGCGCCGTCGAGGCGTGGGAACTGGTCGCCGAAGCCGATGCACCGCTCCGCATCGCGTCGTACACGTCGGTGTCCGGCCCCAACCTCGACCATCTCGCGCTCTGGGCCCGATCACGGCTGCGCCGCCCGACCCCCCGCAATCTGGCGCAGGTGTTCGCGCAGACGCGCGCGTCCTGGTACACCGTCACCTTCCACATCCCGCCGCTCGCTCGCCTGCGGATGTACCGGATGAAGCGCAAGGGGTGGACCCAGTTCATCGGAGAGTTCTCCGACGTTCCCGCCTCGATGGTCGACGAGTCACCGACACTGCTGGACGACGCCTGGAACGGTCTGCGTATCTACCGGGCGAACCTGCTGCCTCGTTTCCGAAAGCCGCGTCGCCGCTACGTCACCCTCCCGGTGCACCTGATCGTGAACACGCGAGACGCTGCCGTGCGCCCGTTCCACTACGACGACACCGAGCGGTGGGTCGCAGATCTCTCGCGCACGGATCTGGATGCAGGACACTGGTCTCCGCTGTCGCACCCCTGGGACATCGCTCGGATCACCGCCGACTTCGTCGACCGCATCGACGCGACGCGTCAGACCGCGTCGACGTAGACCCAGGCTCCGTCGACGCGGGAGAACGTGCTGTTCTCCCGCTGCGAACCCGGCCGGCGCGCACCGGCGTCGCGGAAGTGTGCGACGAAGTCGACGGTGCCGGTGGCGTGAAGCATCCCGCCGCCCGTCGTGCCCAGGATCTCGAGGCCCGTCCATTCGCGGCGGTCGTCGAGGTCCAAGGACGACGGTCGGGTGTCGGGATGCCATGTGCGCAGGAGGTAGTCGGCGTCGAGCACGGTGAACGCCGTGTACCGCGAGCGCATCAGACGCTCGGCTGTCGGCGCACTGATCCGACCGTCGAGCAGCGGTCCGCAGCACTCGGACATCGGTAGCGGAGTGCCGCACGGGCATGTGTCGGGCATGGATGAAAAGCCTACGGTCCCCGCAGCGGATCGATGCGCCGCCGTGCACGTAGACGCACCCGATCACGCAGATTTCTGCCGGATGGCAGAACATCCACTCAAAATGTGGCGAAACGTGCGTCGCTCGCCTGCAACGACGATCGAGCGTTCGACATCAGGTTCTGCACTGATCTACCACTATCGCTAGATACTCGAATATCGTCCTGTGCACGCAGTGTTCCGGAATATCGCGCGGTCAGCCCCGTCGAACCCCGCGTCAGCTCGGCAGCATCCCGAGTCTCGTGACGGCGTCGCGCTCGGCCTGCAGTTCCGCGACTGACGCGTCGATACGGCGCCGGGAGAACTCGCCGATCTCGAGACCCTCCACGATCTGCCAGGCACCGCCGGAGGACTGCACGGGGAACGAGGACACCAGTCCCTCGGGCACGCCGTACGCGCCCGACGACGGGAGTGCGACGGACGTCCAGTCGTCGGCGGGAGTGCCCAGGACCCAGTCGCGCACATGATCGATGGTGGCGTTCGCTGCGGAAGCAGCGGACGACGCACCGCGTGCCTCGATGATCGCGGTGCCGCGGCGCGCCACCGTCGGCACGAAGACGTCCTCGAGCCAGGTGGTGTCCGCGGCGAACTCGGCGCCCGACCGGTCCCCGACTCGCGCATGGAAGATGTCCGGGTACTGCGTGGCGGAGTGATTCCCCCAGATGCTGACCCGCGAGATCTCGCCGACCCGGACGTCCGCACGAGCGGACAGTTGCGCGACGGCACGGTTGTGGTCGAGCCGGGTCAGCGCTGTGAACCGGTCCGCGGGGATGCTCGGTGCATGCGCCGCGGCGATGGCCGCATTGGTGTTGGCGGGATTGCCCACGACCACCACCCGGATGTCGGACGCGGCGCCCGCCTCGAGAGCGACGCCCTGCGGACCGAAGATCGACCCGTTGGCCTCGAGCAGGTCGGCGCGTTCCATCCCTGCGGTGCGAGGACGAGCGCCGATCAACAGCGCGACGTTCGTCCCGTCGAAGGCGTCGACCGGGTCGTCGTGGATCTCGACCGACCGCAGCAGGGGGAACGCGCTGTCGTGCAACTCCATCGCCGTGCCCTCGGCGGCGCGCAGTGCCGGCGGAATTTCGAGAAGCCGCAGCGTGACGGACGTGTCCGGACCGAGCATCGCACCCGAGGCGATGCGGAACAGTGCCGCGTAGCCGATGCTGCCGGCCGCGCCCGTGACGGTGACGATGCTGTGCGTCATGTGAACTCCTTCGTTCCCATCGACCGTAGATCCCGCAGCCGACCGAGCGCACGGATGTGTGTCGGACTGCACCGGATCACCGTCCATCGGGCTCTCTTCGGCTTTCTAGCTGGCGAGCAAGAATGGTGAATATCGACCTGCGATCGCCCGATTTGCCCAACACCCGATCCTCGTCCACAGTGGCGCCATGACCCTGTCGGACAGTTGGGCCAGCAAACAGGCCACGGTGACGCGTGTGGGGGCGGCCGAGGCCGTTCTTCGTGAGCTCCGCTCGGCGATCGAGAGCGGCGAGCTCGAGGTCGGCACGCGCCTGCCGTCCGAGGCTGCACTGGCCACACGGTTCGGTGTCAGCAGGTCCGTCGTCCGGGAGGCACTGCGGTCGACGACCGCTCTCGGTCTGACCGAGACGCACACGGGCAAGGGCACGTTCGTCCTCGCGTCGACGGTGGAGACCAACGCCGTCTTCGGCAATCACTCGGTGGCGTCCCTGCGCGAGGCCCGACCCCACATCGAGGTGCCGGCAGCCGCACTGGCGGCAGAGCGCCGTACTCCGGAACAGATGGCCGCCATGCGCGCGTTGCTGCAGACGATGATCGCGGAGACCGACCCGAAGGAGTGGGTGCGGCTCGACGCCGAGTTCCACCTGCTGATCGCCACGGCCAGTGGCAACGACGTGTTCGCCGCCGTCATCGCAGAGATCCGCGAGGCGCTGGCGCAGCAGTCCGAGATGGTCAACCTGCTGCCGGATCGCCAGCACCGCTCCAATGTCGAGCACGAGAGCATCGTCGACGCCATCGAGTCCGGGTCCGGCGAGGCCGCATCGGACGCGATGGACCGGCATCTGACCCACGTCCAGGACGCGATCGGGCAGCTCCGAGGGGACTGAGCTCGTGGCCGGGAGCACCGCCGTCTGCCCGTAGAATAACCAGGTCACACGGCCGTCGCGCCCACACCGGGAAGGTTCACCATCACACAGCCACCAGCTCTCCACAACGTCGAGACACCGGACGTCTACCTCGTCCCGCCGGACAGCGACGAGATCGAACGCGCACGTGTGGCATCGGCAGCATCCCGGACGCGTCTGACCGAACGCTCGGACATCTCGCTGGTGAAGGACAAGTTCGCGTTGTCCATCACGACGACCACTCCGCACGAGGCCATGGTCGAGGACCTGCTCTTCGTGCGCGACGTCCTGGATGCGACCGCTATCGAGTACCTGCTGGTGCGTGGCAACGACGAACGTCCGGTCATCGCGATCGATCGACACGACCGACCCACGCTTCGCGACGCCTTGGTGGCAGCCTGCGCGAACGAGCCGTTCTACTCCAAGCCGATGGACGTCAAGGGCGGCACCGCGCTCCTGATCGCCGACGGACTGCTGGCCTCGGCGTCGCAGGCGCGCATCTTCCGGCTGTTCCGTCCACGAGCACATCGCACCAGCGGATTGTTCTACGGCTCCGCGAAGGGCATTCAGGTCGAATTGTGGGAGTTCTCCGACGACACCATCGTGCTGCCCGTGGAGAACTCGCTGACACGGCGCACGATCCGGGAGGACGAGGCGGTGCGCGGCACCGTCGAACGTTTCGGTCGGCACTGGCCCACCATCGAGAACATGTTCGCCGATCACGCGTCGGACATCGACTTCGATATCGACCTGGTCTTCTCGTGGGTCGACGGCTCGGACGCCGAGTGGCAGGCAGAACGCGCCGCGCACCTGCGCGAGTTCGTCGTCGGCGAGGGTGACGACCACGAGGCGCGGTTCCGTCAGATCGACGAATTGAAGTACGCGCTGCGCTCGGTGCATCTGTACGCGCCGTGGATCCGGCGGATCTTCGTCGTCACCGACTCACCGAAACCGGCATGGTTGGCCGAGCACGCCGACGTCACGTTCGTGCGCAGCGAGGAGTTCTTCACCGACACCTCGGTGCTCCCGACGTACAACTCTCAGGCAGTCGAGTGCCAGCTGCACCACATCAACGGTCTCGCCGAGCATTTCCTGTATTCGAACGACGACATGTTCTTCGGACGCCCGGTGGGCCCGCAGATGTTCTTCTCGCCCGGCGGGATCAGCATGTTCGTCGAAGCGGGAACTCGAATCGGGTTGGGCAGCAACGACGAACAGCGCAGCGGCTTCGAGAATGCTGCCCGCGTGAATCGGCGGCTGCTGCACGAGCGGTTCGGCCGCATCACCACCCGGCACCTCGAACACGCGCCGGTTCCGTTGCGGCGCAGTGTGATGTTCGAGCTCGAGAAAGAATTCCCGGACGAGTTCACCGCCACTGCGGGCAGCAGATTCCGTGCGAGCTCCAACATCTCGGTGACCAATTCGCTCTATCACTACTACGCGCTGCTTACCGGCCGTGCCGTGGTGCAGACCCGCGCTGCCGTGAAGTACGTCGACACCACGATGCGCAGTGGACTCCGCGACATGGACCGCCTGCTGGCGAAACGCTCGATGGACTTCTTCTGCTTGAACGACGGCAGTTTCCCCGAGATCGGCGCCGACGAGCGCGCCACGAAGGTCACGGCGTTCCTCGAGACGTACTTCCCCGTTCCGGCGCCGTGGGAGCAGAACTAGCGCTGAGTGGCCAGCTTTCCCGGAGCATCGGCGATGACGATCCCGGCGTCGTGCAGACGTCGGGCGGTCTCGTCGGCCGAGACGTAGGTGCCGACCGTCGTTCCCGTCCCGATGGGGACGACCGAGTGCACGACGGTGTCCTCGTACAGGTGCACGAGGTTGTATGCCTGGGCTCCGTCCCGTCCGCGCTGCGCACCGACGGGCACGTTCAGGTCCTGGGTGTAGCAGGTGGCAGAGGCGACGGACACCGGGATGCCGGCGAACGTCGCACTGGTGGAGTAGTGCAGGTGGCCCGCGAGAATCGCACGCACGTCGGTGCCCGCGAGAACGTCGGCGAGGGATTTCTGCTGCCGGAGTTCGACCAGCACCGCCAGATCCTGGACGCAGGGAACCGGCGGATGGTGCATGGCCAGGACAGTGCCGAAGGGAGCCGGTGACGCGAGGACGTCCGCGAGCCAGCGCAGCTGGTCCTCGGACACGGCTCCGTAGTGGTGCCCCGGCACTGTCGAGTCGAGCGTGATCACGCGGAGGCCGCCCACGTCGTAGACGATGTCGACCGGATCGGCGGAGCCCTGTTCGTCCAGCAGCGCCCGTCGGAACGTCGTCCGATCGTCGTGGTTGCCCATCGCCCAGACCACTTGCGCGCCGAGCGCATCCGCCACCGGCTCGACCATCGCGCGGAGCGACCGGTAGGCGTCGGACTCACCCTTGTCGGCCAGGTCGCCGGTGAAGACCAGCGCATCGGGACGGGCGCCGCTCGCCTCGAGCTCGTCGAAGATCTGACGCAGCCGCGCCTCGCTGTCCACGGCGCCGTACAGCTCACCGTCGACGACGAGGTGCGTGTCGCTGATGTGCAGGAGGAAGTGCTCGGGCCTGGGGTGCTCGGAGGTACGCCAGGTGTGCTCGGCCGACTCCATGAGTTCTCGCTTCCCGGTGCTGCCGCATCGCCGTTCGGCGCGTGGCATGAAGCTGTCCGGCTCCGCGGGAGAGCCGGGCACCGTCCACCCTAACCACACCGGGTGTCGGGCTGCCGAACGGAAGGCGACACGGGGTTGACGGCATACCGTAGGGGGGTATGGTAGGTCTCATGAACACGAAGACAGTCACCGTCGTCGGAATGACCTGCCAGCACTGCGTCTCGGCCGTGACGGAGGAGGTCGGCGCCCTGGACGGAGTCACCGGAGTGACGGTCGACCTCGCCTCCGGACGTGTCGATGTCGCGTCGGACACACCCATCGACGACGCTGCCATCGCCGCCGCAGTGGACGAGGCCGGGTACGAAGTAGCGCAGCCGTGACCACCGGGGAGAAGGCTGCGAACATCCAGCTCGACATCGGCGGCATGACCTGCGCGTCGTGCGCCAACCGCATCGAGAAGAAGCTCAACCGCCTCGACGGGGTGACGGCCACGGTCAACTACGCCACCGAGAAGGCGAGCATCGTCAGCGACGGGGCGGTCGGCCCCGAGGACATGGTGGCCGCGGTCGAGAAGGCCGGATACACCGCGACCGTCCCGCGCAAGGACGACCCGGCGGACACCGCCGCGCCGAGCGATCCGCTCCGCACACGGCTGATCGTGTCCGCGGTGCTGTCGATCCCGGTCATCGCGATGGCCATGATTCCCGTCCTCCAGTTCGACAACTGGCAGTGGCTCTCGCTCACCCTCGCCGCACCCGTCGTCGTGTGGGGCGGACTGCCCTTCCACCGCGCTGCCTGGACCAACCTGCGTCATGGCGCCGCGACCATGGACACGCTCGTGTCCGTCGGCACGCTGGCCGCCTTCGCGTGGTCCCTGTACGCCCTGTTCCTCGGTCACGCCGGCATGCCGGGCATGCGGCACGCCTTCGAGTTGACCGTCGCACGCACCGACGGCAGTTCGAACATCTACCTCGAAGCCGCCGCGGGAGTCACCACCTTCCTGCTCGCCGGCCGCTACCTCGAGGCACGGTCCAAGCGCAGCGCCGGCGCTGCCCTGCGCGCGCTGCTCGATGTCGGCACCAAGAACGTGACCGTCCTGCGCGACGGCCGTGAGTCGAGCGTCCCCGCCAAGTCGGTGGTGGTCGGCGACCGCCTGCTGGTCAGGCCCGGCGAGACCATCGCCGTGGACGGCACGGTCGAGAGCGGGACATCCGCAGTGGACACCTCGACGATGACGGGTGAGTCCGTCCCCGTCGAGGTCGGTCCCGGCGACACCGTGATCGGCGGAACCGTCAACGTAGGCGGCGCACTCACCCTGCTCGCCGAGCGCGTGGGGTCCGACACCAACCTGGCGCGGATGGCCCGCATCGTCGAGGACGCTCAGAACGGCAAGGCCGAGGCGCAGCGCCTGGCCGACCGTGTCTCCGGCGTCTTCGTCCCGGTGGTGATCGGGCTGGCACTCGCCACCCTGGTCGCCTGGGTGCTGCTCACGGGCAGCTGGTCCGCCGCCTTCACTGCGGCGGTGGCCGTCCTGATCATCGCGTGCCCCTGCGCCCTGGGTCTGGCGACACCCACCGCTCTGATGGTCGGCACGGGTCGCGGCGCCCAACTCGGCGTCCTGATCAAAGGCCCGGAGGTGCTCGAGCGCACCCGCGTGGTCGACACGATCGTGCTCGACAAGACCGGCACGGTGACCACCGGGATCATGAGCGTGCGCTCGGTGGTCGGCGACGATGTCGACACCGCACTGCGTCTCGCGGCGGCGGCGGAGTCGGGTTCCGAGCATCCGGTCGCGCGGGCCATCGTCGACAAGTACCGGGCGTCGTTCGGCGAGCCGGTGGAGGCGACCGAGTTCACGACGACGGCCGGTCGCGGAATCTCCGCACTGGTCGAGGGACACCGCGTCGTGGTCGGACGTCCCGGCCTCGCATCGTCGGGATCGTCGACCACGGACCTCCCCGACGACCTCCGACGCGCGTTCACCGACGCCGAGGCCGGGGGCGCGACCGCCGTGGTCGTCGCATGGGACGGTCGAGACCGAGCCGTCGTCGCCGTCGCCGACTCGGTCAAGGAGACCTCGGCATCCGCTGTCGCGGGACTCCGCAGACTGGGCCTGGAGCCCATCATGCTCACCGGGGACAACGAGTTCGCGGCTCGCGCAGCGGCCGACGCCGTCGGTATCGACACCGTGATCGCAGGAGTCCTCCCCGAGCAGAAGGCGGACGCGATCCGCGAGCTGCAGGCGTCGGGCAAGACCGTGGCGATGGTCGGGGACGGCGTCAACGACGCTGCTGCGCTGGCGACATCGGATCTCGGACTGTCCATGGGCACGGGGACGGACGTCGCCATCGAAGCCGGTGACCTCACTCTGGTCCGAGGCGATCTGCGCGTCGCCGTCGACGCCGTACGCCTGGCGCGGGCCACGCTGCGGACCATCAAGGTCAACCTCTTCTGGGCGTTCGCCTACAACGTGGCGGCCATCCCGCTCGCAGCAGCCGGTCTGCTGACCCCGATGTTCGCCGGTGCAGCGATGGCGCTGTCGTCGCTGTTCGTGGTGACCAACAGCCTGCGCCTACGGTCGTTCCGCTCCACCATCTGACTCAGGGCAGGAGCAGGGCGCGAACTCTGCTGTCGCGCAACCACACCCCGAGCCACGCGAAGATCCCGACGTAGACCGCGAACAGGACGGTCGAGACCAGCGGTTGGTCGGTGCGCCAGTTCGTGATCACCGCTCCGCCGAGGTAGCCGGTCAGCAGGACGGCGCCCAGCGGAGCCGTGCGGGGAATCGCGTACAGCACGATGATGATCAGCGCGATGATCCCGATCTTCGGCGCCATGTCCACGGGCAGACCCAGGTCGGCGGACGAGGTCTTCACCACGTCCAGGTTCAGCAGGTGGATGATCGAGTCGAACAGCATGAAGGCGATAACGAGGAGGCTGATGATCCAGCCCGCTCGGACGGCTCCGCGGGACGGTGCGGTGGTCGTGGCACGGGTGGGGTGAGTGGTCATGTGACTGTCGACCGCGTGCGCCACGGAAACTCATCACGGAGCCCCGGAAATTTTCCTCGGCGAGTCGTCCCTGCGAGGACTATCCTCCTCGCATGACTGCGACGCAGGAGCTCGGCAGCGACTTCATGACCCTCGCGGAACCGTATCGACGCGAGCTCCTGGCGCACTGCTACCGCATGACCGGATCGATCCACGATGCCGAGGATCTGGTTCAGGACACCCTGGTCAGAGGGTGGAAGGGATACGCGAACTTCAAGGGCGACTCGTCCCTGCGCACATGGCTGTACCGCATCGCCACGAATACGTGCCTCACCTCGCTCGAAGGTCGCAAGCGCCGGCCGCTCCCGTCGGGGCTGGGCACGCCGTCGTCGGATCCGTCGGACGAGCTGGTCGAGCGCCACGAGATCGCGTGGCTCGAGCCGGCGCCGCCGTTCGGCGATCCTGTCGACGACGACCCGGCGTCGATGGTGGGCTCGCGAGAATCGGTGCGCCTGGCGTTCATCGCCGCGCTCCAGCACCTGTCCGCTCGGCAGCGCGCCGTGCTGGTGCTGCGAGAAGTACTGCAGTGGAAAGCATCCGAGGTGGCGGAGCTACTCGGTACGACTCCGGCGGCAGTCAACAGTCTGCTCCAGCGTGCACGAGGGCAGATCGACGCGATCATGCCCGACGAGAACTCCGTGGTGGAACCCGAGTCGGCGGAGACACGTGAACTACTGAAGCGGTACGTCGACGGATTCGAGAACTACGACATCGACGGCATCGTCAAGCTCTTTGCCGCAGAGGCGATCTGGGAAATGCCCCCGTTCGTCGGGTGGTACCGCGGCCCGGCCGACATCGGCGCCCTCATTTCGACCAAGTGCCCCGCGACCGGCCCCGAGTCGATGAGGATGATGGCGACCACCGCCAACGGGCAGCCGGCCTTCGGCCTCTACATGCTCGGAGAGGACGGAGTGCATCATCCGTTCCAGCTTCACGTCCTCGAAGTCGTCGACAATCGAGTCGCCCACGTCGCGTGCTTCTTCGACACGACTCTCTTCGAGCGGTTCGGCCTGCCCGCGGCGTACACCGCGGGCGGCTGAGCGCTCACATGTCGGGGGGAGACGCTTCACCCGAGGCGACGGCCGGGTCCATCCAGGTCACTTCCCACACGTGACCGTCGAGGTCGCGGAACGACCGCCCGTACATGAACCCGTGGTCCTGGGGATCCATCCAGTCACTGCCGCCCGCGGCGAGCGCCGCGTCGGCCATGGCGTCGACGGCCTCCTTGCTGTCGGCCGACACGGCCAGCAGCATCTCGCGCGACGTGGAGAGGTCCGCGACGTCGTCGCGGATGAAGTCCTTGAAGCGCGGGACGTTCAGCAGCATCACGACGGCCTGCTCGTTGATGATCAGGCACGCGGTGTTCTCGTCGCTGAAGGTGTCGTTGAAAGAGAATCCCAGCGACGTGAAGAACGCGCGGCTCGCGGCGACGTCCTGGACGAAGGTGTTGACGAAGATCATGCCGGACATGGTGTCTCCTGGTGTGGTGTCGTCGGCCCCGTCATCAGGGCCACTCACCACTACCGACACCGCTGACCCGCGAAATTCATCGCGGCCGGTCAGGCTGCGTTCGCGTGCAGGTGCTGCTCCGCGAGCAGCCGGTAGGACTCGAGTCGCTCCTCGCGGTCGTCGACGGCGCTGGCCACGATGACCTCGTCCGCCTGTGCATGTGCGGCGAAACGATCGATGTAATCCGACGCCTCGGCCGGGGTACCGACTGCGGAGTACCGCACCATTCCCTGGATCTGACGGCCTGCCGGCGAATCCATGATCATGTCGACCTCCTCCTCGGAGAACGACCGGCCGCGCCCCACCATCATGACCACGCGACGGCGCACGCTCGCGGTGAAGATCTCCTGCGCACGTGCGGTCGTCCGCGCGACGACCGCGTTGACGGCGGCGATGACGTACGGCTCGGACAACTGTGCGGAGGGGCGGAACGTCTCGCGGTAGACGGCTACCGCTTCCTCCAGCGACTCGGGGGAGAAGTGCGACGCGTTGGCGTACGGAAGTCCGAGCTGCGCGGCCAACTGGGCACCGAACAGCGAGGATCCGAGAATGTAGAGAGGAACGTCGGTGCCCGCTCCGGGGATGGCCTGCACCCCGGGAACCCGACTGGACGACGACAGATATCCCTGCAGTTCGAGCACGTCCTGCGGGAAGGTCTCGGCGGACGACGGGTCACGGCGCAGCGCGCGCATGGTGGTCTGGTCCGAGCCGGGCGCGCGCCCGAGTCCGAGGTCGATACGGTCGGGGTGCAGTGTCGCGAGTGTCCCGAATTGCTCGGCAATGGTCAACGGAGAATGGTTCGGGAGCATGACTCCGCCACTTCCCAGACGGATGCTCGACGTGTGCGCTGCCACGTGTGCGATCAACACCGACGTCGCGGACGACGCGATGGACGGCATGTTGTGGTGCTCGGCGTACCAGACCCGTCGATAACCACTCGTCTCCGCGAGTTGGGCCAGAGCAACACTCGCGTCGAAACTGTCGCGAGGCGTCGTGCCCTCGCCGACCTGTGCGAGATCGAGTACGGACAGCGGAACAGCCACGAGCGTTCACCCTTTCGACGACAACTACTTCTTCACTGTCGCAACGCTCACCGCCGTCCGTATATTTCCGCGCACGCTGCGGCCGTCGACCGGACCATTCGGTTTCACCTGACGCCCGATACCCGAATTGCGCCGTAACTCGCTTATTGCACGTCGACGTGGATAAACTCGGTCCAACTGGACCGTGACACACCGAATCCCCATCGCGAGTTCCATGGGGAATTCGGGTCGCCGGTGCGGTCGGGGACATCACACATCGAAAGGACATTCGTCATGGCTAAACAGGTCTACGTAGAATTGGTCGACGATATCGACGGCGCGCCTATCAAAACGGGTAAAGGCGAGACCATCGGATTCTCGGTGGACGGCGTGGAGTACGAGATCGATCTGGGCGTGAAGAACGCCAAGGAGTTCCGCAAACAACTCGACTACTGGGCCGAGCATGCGACCAAGGTCAGCTCGCGCGGCAAGAAGGCGACTGCGAAGAAGTCGTCCTCGACGGCATCGACCGTTCCGGCACGTGACCCGTTGCAGACCAAGGCAATTCGTGAATGGGCGAACCAGAACGGTTTCACCGTGTCGAGTCGCGGCCGCATTCCCGCAGACGTCGAGCAGGCGTACAACTCCGCTCAGTGATGTGAGCCGCGCCTGGTCACCCACCGACCGACCGCACCGACCGTCAGCACGCACGATCCGGTGACGAGAGCGGTGGTCGGGAGGGTGAATACCAGGGCGGCGCATCCGAGAAGCCCGACGATCTGCAGCACCGGGGAATAACGCCGATCGCTGCCGGATTGGGTGAAGGCCGCGACATTCGCGACGGCGTAGTAGACGAGCACGCCGAACGAGGAGAAACCGATCGCCTCCCGCAGATCGACGGTGAGGACCAGCGCGACGATCACGACGCACAGGGTCAGTTCCGCAGCGCGTGGCACCGATCGCGACACATCGACGCGTGCCAGATATACCGGCAGATCCCGTTCACGGGCCATCGCCATGGTCGTGCGCGACACCCCGGCGATCAACCCGAGCAGGGCGCCGAGGGACGCTGCGGCAGCTCCGACGCGCACCACGGGATCGGCCCACTGCGCGCCGACCGCGCTCATCGCGGCGGCGACAGGAGCGCTCGACCGCGCCACACCGTCGGCGCCGAGGACGTGCAGAACCATCAGCGCCACGGCCGTGTAGACGACGACCGCACACGCGAGTGCGACGACGATCGCGCGGGGAATGGTGCGAGCCGGATCACGCACCTCCTCGCCCAGTGTCGCGATGCGTGCATATCCGGCGAATGCGAAGAACAGGATTCCCGCCGATTGCAGGATCGCGACCGGTGATCCAGTGGATCCGATGTCGACTCCTACCGGTCGCCCTGTGGTTCCCACGATCACCGCGACGAGAAGAACTGCCAGCACGATCGCGACGAGAATCCTGGTGACGAATGCCGTGCGCGTGATTCCGACCAGGTTCACGCACGTGAGAGCCACCACGGCACCGACGGCGACGATGCGTGCGTGGTCGGGCCACGCGTAGGCGCCGAACGTGAGTGCCATCGCCGCGCAGCTGGCCGTCTTCCCCACCACGAAGCCCCACCCGGCGACGAAGCCCCAGAAGTCGGACAGCCGCGCACGTCCGTAGGCGTAGGTACCGCCCGATGTGGGGTATGCCGCGGCGAGCTGCGCGGAGGAGGTCGCGTTGCAGAACGCGACGACGGCAGCGACGGCGAGGCCGATCAGCAAACCCCTGCCCGCGACGGCGGCGGCCGGCGCGAACGCCGAGAACACCCCGGCGCCGACCATCGAGCCGACTCCGATGACCACGGCGTCGCGGGTTCCCAGTCGTCTCTCGAGTGTCACCTGCGACAGCGTAGGTGTTCCGCACGGTAACGCGATTTCGATGAATCGCCGTTAACCGAATTCGCGGAAACGCCACGCAGCGACCACCGCGGTGCGTTAGCGTCGTCGACGAACCGAGCCGTCAGGAGCGTCGATGTCCCCTCAGCTTTCCTCCTCGTCAGGACCGACCGACACCCCGTTGCTCGACGAGACGATCGGACAGAACTTCGATCGCACGGTCGAGCGCGTCGGATCCTCCGATGCCCTCGTCGACGTTCCGTCCGGGCGTCGATGGACCTACGCACAGTTGCAGGCGGACGTGGACGTCGTCGCCGCAGGACTGATCACCCGTGGCATCGGACACGGTGACCGCGTCGCCATCTGGGCACCGAACTGTCCCGAGTGGACGATCACGCAGTATGCGACGGCCAAGGTCGGCGCCGTGCTGGTCACCGTCAATCCTGCGTATCGGGCGCACGAACTGCAGTACGTGCTCGATCAGTCCGGCGCGTCCATGCTGGTCGCGGTCCGCGCGCACGGCACCTCCGACTACGCCGACATGATCGACACGGTCCGAGGAGAGTGCCCGACGCTGCAGAACGTGGTGTACATCGGGACCGCCGACTGGGAGGACCTGACCGGGGCTGGAGCCGCCGCCGGACGCGACGCCCTGATCGAGCGAGCCGGCCATCTCGCTCCCGACGACGCGATCAACATCCAGTACACCTCGGGCACAACGGGATTCCCTAAGGGTGCGACGCTGAGCCATCGCAACATCCTCAACAACGGCTTCTTCGTGGGCGAACTCTGCCATTACACCGATGCTGATTCGGTCTGCATCCCCGTGCCGTTCTACCACTGCTTCGGCATGGTGATGGGCAACCTGGCGTGCACGTCGCACGGGTCGACCATGGTCATTCCCGGACCGTCGTTCTCGCCGGCCGCGACGCTGGCGGCCGTGGCGTCGGAGCGATGCACGTCGCTCTACGGTGTGCCGACCATGTTCATCGCCGAACTGGCTGTCCCGGAACTGGACTCGTACGATCTGAGCTCGCTCCGGACGGGAATCATGGCCGGCTCCCCCTGCCCCACCGAAGTGATGAAGCAGGTCATCGACATCATGGGGATGGCCGAGGTGTCCATCTGTTACGGCATGACCGAGACCTCACCGGTGTCCCTGCAGACCCGCTCGGACGACTCGATCGAACAACGCGTGTCCACCGTGGGCCGCGTCGGCCCGCACCTCGAGGTCAAGATCGTCGATCCGGTCACCGGGGAGACGGTTCCGCGCGGGGAGCCGGGGGAGCTGTGCACGCGCGGGTACTCGGTCATGCTCGGGTACTGGGACGATCCGGAGAAGACAGCGGAGGCACTCGACGCCGACAAATGGATGCACACCGGCGACATCGGCACCATGGACGACGAGGGCTACGTGGCCATCACCGGACGCATCAAGGACATGGTGATCCGCGGCGGCGAGAACATCTACCCCCGCGAGATCGAGGAATTCCTCTACTCGCATCCCGACATCCTCGACGCCCAGGTCATCGGGGTCCCGGACGAGAAGTACGGCGAAGAACTGATGGCCTGCGTCCGACTGCGTGACGATGCCCCCGCCATGACCGTGGACGACCTCCGGGAGTTCTGCGACGGTCGGATCGCCCGCTACAAGATCCCGCGGTACCTGCGCGTCATGGACGCGTTCCCCATGACGGTCACCGGCAAGATCCGCAAGATCGATCTGCGGCGCGACGCCGAGGAGTTCCTCGCCTGACCTCGGATCAGGACGCGTGGAACAGCATCGTCTCCGCGGTGAGTCCGGGGCCGAACGCCATGGCGCACCCCGACCCGGTGTCTCCGCGCTCGAGCATATCGGCGAGCACGAACAGCACGGTGGCCGAGGACATGTTGCCGTAGTTGTCCAACACCGAGCGCGAGGACGTCAACGCGTCCGCATCGAGGTGCAGCGCGCCCTCCACGGCGTCGAGAATCGACCGGCCGCCGGGATGTACCGCCCACAAATCCACCGACGACGTCTCGGCCCCGTCGAGCACCGTCTTCATGGTGGTCTCGTCCAGCGCTCGCGAGAGCGACCCCGGGACCTTGCCGGACAGGACCATGTCGAAGCCCATGCCGCCGATGCGCCACGTGATCAGGTCGCGGGAGTCCTCGATCATCAACGCGCGGAACGAGTCGATGGCGAGCCCGGTGGGTTCCGCGGTCACCAGGACCGCTGCTGCACCGTCACCGAACACGAGGAACGACAGCATCGTCTCGAGGTCGTCCGTCTTCTGCATGTGCAGCGAGCACAGTTCCACACTGACCACCAGGACGCGTGCGGACGGCTCGGACCGGACGATGTGATGCGCCAGCTTGAGACCGTTGATGCCGGCGAAACACCCCATGAACCCCACCTGCGTACGCTCGGCCGACGTCGGCACACCGCACTGCTTCATGATCTCGAAATCGATTCCGGGAGTGTAGAACCCGGTGCAGGTCAGAACGATGAGATGAGTGATGTCCGCCGCGGTGTCGCCCAACCCCAGACCGTCCACGGCGCGGACCGCGAGTCCCGGCGCGGTGCGTTCGAACTCCTGCATGCGAGCCTGCGTGTCCACCGCGTTCGGATCGTCGCCGTAGAAGGACGCGATCGACGGGAACGCCGAATACCGATGCGAGATCTGCGCCCGGTCGGCCATTCTGCGGAACAACAGTTGTTTGCGCCGCAGCGTGAAGGTGCTGTCGGCGTAGGCGACGAAATCGTCGTGCACGTCGTGCTCGGGTACAGCTGTCGAGATCGAGTTGATGTACGCAGTAGTCACTGGTGCCTTTCCTGCAGGGTTGCTCGTCGGGTTCCCTACCGCCTCCCGAGTCAATCACCGGTCGCGGTGTGACGCTGGTCGGACAGAATGGCCGCATGAGAATCGAAGACCGCGCCTGGGTCGAGAACGCCCTCCGCATCGTCGAGGCCGATGCCAACCGCAGCGCCGACACGCACCTGCATCCGTTCCCGCTGCCGGCCGAGTGGGGCATCGACCTGTACTTGAAGGACGAGTCCGTACACCCCACCGGCTCGCTGAAGCACCGTCTCGCGCGTTCGCTGTTCCTGTTCGGACTCGCCAACGGTGACATCGGCCCGCGAACCACGCTGGTCGAGGCCTCGTCCGGGTCCACGGCAGTGTCGGAGGCGTATTTCGCCCGATTGATCGGTCTCGAATTCGTCGCCGTGATGCCCGCCGCGACCAGCCCCGCGAAGATCAAGCTCATCGAGCGGTACGGCGGCATCTGTCGCCTCGTCGACCATTCCGGCGCCGTGTACGACGTGGCCGAGGACCTGGGCCGCCAGCGAGACTGGCTGTATCTCGATCAGTTCACCAACGCCTCCGTGGTCACCGACTGGCGCGGGAACAACAGCATCGCGGCGTCGATCTTCGACCAGATGGCCCTCGAACGCTTCCCCGTCCCCACCTGGATCGTGGTCGGCGCCGGCACCGGAGGAACCAGCGCCACCATCGGCAGGTACTGCCGGTATCGCCGCGTCGTCACGCGGGTGTGTGTGGTGGACCCGGAAGGCTCCGCGTTCTTCGAGGCCTGGCGGGACGACACCCGTGACGCGGTCGGAACCGGATCACGCATCGAAGGCATCGGGCGGCCTCGCGTCGAGCCGTCGTTCGTTCCCGCGGTCATCGAGCACATGATGCAGATTCCCGACGCCGCCTCCGTCGCCGCCGTTCGCATGCTCGACGACGTCACCGGACTGCACGCCGGCGGATCGACCGGCACGAACCTGATCGGCGCGTTCCGGTTGGCCGCGGACATGAAGAAGCGAGGGGAGAAGGGAAGCATCGTCACGTTGCTGTGTGACGGCGGTGAACGGTACGAGGGGACCTATTACGACGATTCCTGGGTAGAGAGCCACGGTATGGACCCGCGACTGCACCGTGCCCGCATCGACCGTTTCCTGGCGACGGGTGACTGGACGGAGGACGCATGATCAGGCTCTACTCCGATCTACCGGCTCGCCGCGCACGGCAGGTGATCGCGGACGTGGTGGCCGCGGTGTGGACGATCTTCTGGATCCGCACCGGCATGTCGTTGCACGACGCGGTCGCCTCGCTCGCCGCGCCGGGACGTGAGATAGCCGACGCCGGAAGCGGATTGGAGAACAACCTGCGCGCGGCGGGGGAGAAGGTGTCGGGCGTACCGCTGATAGGTGACGACGTCCGCACCCCCTTCGACCGCGCGAGCGACGCGGGTGCCGCGTTGCGGTCGGCGGGCGAAGCGCAGGTCGACGCCGTGCAGACCCTGGCGACGTTCCTCGGTGTCACCATCGCGCTGCTCCCCATCGCGCTCCTGCTGCTCGTGTGGCTCCCTCGGCGTCTCCGCTTCGCACGCCAGGCCACTGCCGCGGCAACGCTGCTGGACTCGGGCGCCGACCTCGACCTGTTCGCGCTGCGAGCGTTGACTCGCCGGCCGCTGACGGATCTCGCGACAGTGCACGACGATCCCGCGGGAGCGTGGCGGGGCGGCGACACCGACGTCATCAGGAAACTCGCGAGGCTCGAACTGTCCGCGTCGGGCCTGCGCCTGCCGGACTACGCTGCCATCATGGCGACCGACAAGAAGAAGAACGACGAGACCGAACCGAAGGGTGGCCGCCCGGGCCCGTCGGATCAGGGTGGTGCCGGCGGCATGGCGACGCGCGAGAACGCCCCCGAGGTTGCCGATGCCGAGGCACGCGAGGGCGCAGACTAGGTTTCGACCGACGTATCGGGGCTTTCGTTCGGGGGAAACATGTCACGCAGTCGTATCGGAATCGTCCTGACCGCCGCAGTCGCTGCGGTCGTGCTGACGGGTGGAAGTGCCACGGCCGCGCCCACTCCCCAGGTGTACGTCGCACTGGGTGACTCCTTCGCCGCGGGCAGCGGCATCGCGCCGCAGACACCGTCGGGAATCTGCGGTCGATCCGGCGTCAACTACCCCAGTCTCCTCGCACGTGACCTGCAGATCCCGGTGGTCCGGGACGTGACGTGCGGGTCGGCCGAGTCCGCGAACCTCGCCGGACCGCAGCGCGGGCCGGGCGGCATCGCCGAACCGCAGTACGACGCGCTGAGCACGGACACGACGCTGGTCACCGTGGGCATCGGGGGCAACGACATCCAGTTGGTGCAGTTGGCGGCCCGTTGTATCGCGCTGCCTCTCAGCGCGCCGTGCGCCACGGTTCCCGACGACACCTACCCCTCGCGTATCGACGCCTTCGCCGCCACCTACGACACGGTGCTCGACGAGGTTGCTCGCCGGGCCCCGGCTGCGCGCGTCCTCATGGTCGGGTACCCGACCGGCATCAGACCCGGCGGTTGCCCCGATCGTCAGCCCGTCCGGCCCACCGATGCGACCTACCTGCAGGCACGCATCGACCAGCTGAACGACGTCATGGAGGCCGCGGCCGACCGGCACGGCGCCACCTACGTCGATCTCGCCGAGTCCTCGCGTGACCACGACGTGTGTGCCGAGGACAGCTGGATGGTCGGCATCGTTCCGACCTCCCTCGACGCGTTCGTCCCCCTGCATCCGACGGCGGCGGGTCACGCGAACGCCGCGCGGCAGATCGAGGCCGTGCTGCGCTGAGTGCACCCGCGATGCGCCCGCCGAGGACCCCTCACTGGTCATCGTGCTCATCGCGGCTGCTTTCTCTTGCGCACAGTGACAGTCGGTGCTTGTGTGATGTGACACACAGCTACACACGACGTGCACTCACGAGGAGCATCCGCCATGTCCACGGTCAAGACCTTCCTGCTTCCCGACCTCGGTGAGGGACTCGCCGACGCCGAACTGCTCGCGTGGTCCGTCGACATCGGCGACACCGTCACCTTGAACCAGACCATCGCCGAGGTGGAGACCGCGAAGGCATCGGTCGAACTGCCGTCTCCCTACGCCGGCGTCGTCGTCGCACGGCATGCGGAGGAGGGCACGACCGTCGACGTGGGCGCACCGTTCCTCGACATCGAGGTGCCGTCCACCGACACGGTCGACGTCCCTGTTCCCGCCCCTGCAGATCCCCCGGCAGATCCCCCGAAGCGCACACCCGTTCTGGTCGGCTACGGCGTCGCGGAAGAGTCGTCGTCACGCCGGCCGCTCGCGGCCCCGCCTGTCCGTAAGGAGGCGCGTGATCGCGGCATCGACCTGTCCACGATCGTCCCGACGGGTTCCCACGGCGACGTGACCCGCGCCGACCTCGCGTCGTCGCGACTCGACGAGGACCGCACGCCGATCAAGGGCGTGCGTAAGCACACGGCCGAGGCGATGGTGCGCAGCGCGTTCACCGCGCCGCACGTGACCGAGTTCGTCACCGTCGACGTCACCCCGACGATGGAGCTGCTCGAGCAGCTGAAGAGCAGCCCGCTGCTCGCCGACGTCCGCGTCACACCGCTCGCGCTCGTCGCGAAGGCACTCCTCATCGCTGTGCGTGAGCACCCCAGCCTCAACTCGCACTGGGACGAGGCAGCCGACGAGATCGTCACCAAGAAGTACGTCAACCTGGGCATCGCCGCGGCGACTCCGCGCGGACTCATGGTGCCCAACGTCAAGAACGCGCACGCTCTCGGTTTCCGGGATCTCTGCGCCGCCCTCGCGGACCTCACGTCCGTCGCCAAGGAGGGAAAGACCGGTCCGGCCGACCTCGCGGACGGCACGATCACGATCACCAACATCGGGGTGTTCGGCATCGACTCCGGCACCCCGATCCTCACGCCCGGCGAGGCGGCGATCCTGTGCTTCGGAGCGATCCGTCGTCAGCCGTGGGAATACCGAGGTGAGGTCGCGCTGCGACACGTCACGACGCTGAGCCTGTCGTTCGACCACCGACTCGTCGACGGCGAGCAGGGCTCGAAGTTCCTGTCGACGGTCGCGACGCTGCTGTCGGATCCGGTGGGGTTCACGGCCCTGGGATAGTGGGGAGGTGACCAGCATTCACCACGCCACCGTTCGCGACGTCGATCCCGTTGCGCTGTACCGCATCCTGCAGTTGCGCACCGAGGTGTTCATCCACGAGCAGGGCATCGTGGGCGACCAGGAGATCGACGGCCGTGACCTCGAACCGACCACCACGCTCTTCTGGGCGGAGGACGACGGTCGCGTCGTCTCGACGCTGCGTCTGCTGCAGGACGAGCTCCCCGCCCACATCGGCCGCGTCGCCACCGCGACATCCGCTCGCGGTCGGGGGGTCGCGGCCGAGGTGATGCGCGCCGCCATGGAGTACGCCGGTACCGACATCGCCATCTCCGCGCAGGCTTACCTCGAGGAGTGGTACGGCCGATTCGGTTTCGTGCGTACCGGCGCGAACTACCTCGAGGCGGGCATAGACCACGTGCCGATGCTGTTCACCCGGGCATGATCATCGACCTCTCGGGTAAGACTGCCCTCGTGACCGGTTCGACCCAAGGAATCGGCTACGCCATCGCGGCCGGCCTCGCGCGCAGCGGAGCCACCGTGCTGGTGAACGGCAGAACCGAAGCCTCGGTGTCCGCGGCCATCGAGCGACTGACCGCGGAGGTCGTCGACGGCACCTTCGTCGCCGCGCCCGCCGACGTCGGAACCGAATCGGGGTCGCGGTCCCTGACCGACGCGCATCCCCGGGTCGACATCCTGGTCAACAACCTCGGAATCTTCGGCGCGCAGCCGGCTCTCGAGATCGACGACGACGAATGGCGTCGCTACTTCGAGATCAACGTCCTCGCTGCCGTGCGCCTCATCCGCGCCTACCTGCCGTCGATGAAGGACGCCGGATGGGGACGCGTGCTCAGCATCGCCAGCGACTCGGCCGTCGTCGTTCCCACCGAGATGATCCACTACGGCATGACGAAGACGGCGCTGCTGTCCGTCTCCCGCGGATTCGCCAAGGACGCCGCTGGGTCCGGGGTGACGGTCAACTCGGTCATGGCCGGTCCGACCCACACGGGGGGAGTGGAGACCTTCGTGCGCGAGCTGGTCGGCGACGACCTCCCGTGGGACGAGGCCCAGCACGAGTTCATGGTGAAGTACCGCCCGCAGAGCCTGATCCAGCGACTGATCGAGCCCGAGGAGATCGCGAACATGGTGGTCTACCTGAGTTCTCCGCTGGCGTCCGCGACCACGGGCGGGGCACTACGTGTCGACGGTGGTTACGTGGACTCGATCCTCCCCTGAGTCGCGTCGCCGTCCGAGGACGGCCACTCCGCCAACTCGGCTGCCACCCGCGCGGTGCTGTCCAGGAACGTCCGCAGGGTCGCGTCGGGGTTCTCCGACTGCCGGACCACCGAGTACGGGAGGACGAATTCGCCGAGCGCGGTGTCGAAATAGGCGGCCTCGGGTTCGACTGTCGCAGTGTCGAATCCGTCGGGCTGGGGGTAGGCGTAGGAGTAGAAGATGCCCTCCGATGCGCCTCCTGGCCAGTAGCCGGCGCTCGAGACCTCGTCGCTGTAGGCCTCGTGCATCACCCAGTCCGGGCAGTTCGGCACGCCGCCGGGGTGCTGCGCCGCGCGTCGACCCGAGAAGCGGGTCACCGCGAGATCGAAAGCACCCCAGAAGAAGTGGGACGGGCTCGTCTTGCCGCGGAAGTCACCGCGGAACGCCGAGAACACCCTGTCGGCGGACACCAGCGACATCCAGTACCGGTGCATCGCGTCGGCGTCGTAGCTGCTGTGCACCGTGTCTTCCGCGAACGGGATCGCCGGGTCGACCTCGACGGGTGATCCCATGATCGTCACCTCGATCCCGAGGGCGCGCAGATGCTCGAACAGTTCGTCGTGGAAGCTCGCCACGGTGCGCGCCCGCAGTTCCAGCTCCCGGGAGGTGCCCTGCGTCGTCGCGACGATCAGCCGGTGACGGACGAAGTCGAACCTGATTTCCACACCCATGGTGCGGTACGGCATCAACGACGTCGTCAGTCCGGTCGCGTCGACGTAGAAGGTGACGTTCCACCAGTGGTTGACGTGCGGCGACAATGCCATCCGCACCTTTCCGACGATCTGTGTCCACATGTGCACGGTGTCGCGTGTGTCCTGCCAGGAGGCGACGTCGAGCTCGGGCCAGGGTTCGAACTCTGGTGACACGGGCGTCCTTTCCGAGAAGATTCTGCGATCACGGTGGACGATATCCCCATGACGACGATTGCTCCCCTCGGTCTGCACCACGTCACCGCCATCGCCTCCGATCCCGGCCGGAACGTCGAGTTCTACACGCGAGTGCTCGGCCTCCGGTTGGTGAAGCAGACGGTGAACTTCGACGACCCCGGCACGTACCACCTGTACTACGGCGACGAGCACGGGAGCCCGTCGTCCCTGATCACCTTCTTCCCGTGGAAGGACGTCGAGCGAGGGCGGCAAGGAACGGGTCTGGCCACCTCGACCGCGTTCAGCGTGCCGGGGTCGTCCCTGTCCTTCTGGCACGACCGTCTCCGAGCGATGAACGTCCGCGTCGACGATCCGGTCACGCGGGGCGACGACGAGGTACTGCGCCTGTACGACCACGACGGGATGGTCCTCGACCTCGTCGCGTCCGACGGGGACACCCGCTCCGGCTGGGACGGCGTGGGATCGATCCCCGCGGAACACGCGGTGCGCGGACTGCACTCGGTGACGCTGACCGAGAAGACGCTCGACGCCACGGCCGAACTCCTCACCGGACGCATGAGCATGACCGTCGCGAGCGAAGCGTCGGGCAGCGCGCGGTTCGCGATGTCGTCGGGCGGCGCCGGCGCACTGGTCGACGTCGCCGCCGACCGCGCCGACAAAGGCCTGCAAGCAGGCGGAACAGTCCACCACGTGGCCTTCCGCGCACCCGATCACGAGACGCTGACGGCGTGGCGCGCCGAGCTGCTCGACAGCGGCGCGCATGTCACGGAGATCCTCGACCGGCAGTACTTCCAGTCGATCTACTTCCGCGAACCCGGCGGCGTCCTGTTCGAGATCGCGACGGAGGCCCCCGGCTTCGACGTCGACGAGCCGCTCCTCGAACTCGGCAAGTCGCTCAAACTGCCGCCGTGGCTCGAACCGACGCGGGAACAGATCCAGCAGAACCTGCCGGCGCTGCCCCCGAGCGACGAGTCGTGACCTGGACCGAGGTGACCGACAGCGACCAGCTGACGGCGATGTACGGCACCCCGTCCTTCCGCGCCGCGCACAAGGACCGTCCGAGGCTTCATCCGCTCGATCGGGACTTCCTCGCGGCGTCGCCGTTCTGCCTGGTGGCGACCGCCGACGACACCGGGCGGTGCGACGTCTCCCCGAAAGGCGACCCGGCGGGCTCGCTGGTCCACGTCCTCGACGACGCGACCATCGCGTTGGCGGAGAGGCCGGGCAACAAGCGCATGGACGGCTACCGCAACGTCCTGCTCAACCCGTTCGTCGGCCTCGACTTCCTGGTGCCCGGCCGAGGCGACACCCTGCGCATCAACGGCCGCGCGCGCCTGATCTCGGATGCACCGTTCTTCGACGACCTCGTCGTCAAGGGGCACCGGCCGATCCTGTGTCTGGTCGTCGACATCGAGCAGATCTTCCACCACTGCGCGAAGGCGTTCATGCGCTCGCGGCTGTGGGAACCCGAGACGTGGAACCCGTCCGTTCTTCCCACGGTGGCCGAGATGACGAAGATCCTGATCCCGGAGTCCCCCGAATCCCTCGACCAGCTCCGGGAGTACTACGGGCCCGCGTACGAGGAGTCGCTGTACCGGTCCTAGATTTCCGTCACGGGGGTATGGTTCGCCTCGTGGCGAATGCGACGCTGTCGGTGCTGGTCTACAGCAGTCACGCCCGCACGCGCGACGCCGTCCACGGCGCTCTGGGCCGGCGTCCACACCCCGACCTCCCCGAAATCGAGTACCTCGACGTCGCTACCGCGCCCGTCGTCCTCGAGCGGTTGGACCGCGGCGGCGTCGACCTGGTCATCCTCGACGGCGAATCCGCTCCCGTCGGCGGCATGGGGCTGGCCAAGCAGCTGCGCGACGAGATCGACCCATGTCCACCACTTCTCGTGATCACCGGCCGCCCCGACGACGCGTGGCTCGCCACGTGGTCGCGCGCCGACGCGTCGGTCACGCATCCGATCGACCCGCTCGAACTCTCGCGCGCCGTGGTGTCGCTGCTCCGCCCTCCTGCCTGAGGTCACCGATCCGTTGCGATTGTCGTGACAACGCTCGAAATCAGACCCATCGCGCCGTCGAACGTCCTACTGTGTGGCACAGGTCACTTCCACTGATGGTTTCGACTCCCTCGGGAGCCGACACGACAGGCAGGAGTTCGAGCGGCATGAATGCTTATGTGCCAGTCCTCGTACTCGGTGTGATCGCTGTCGCCTTCGCCGTGTTCTCGGTCTTCGTCGCGTCCGCGGTGGGCCCGAAGCGCTACAACCGCGCCAAACTCGATGCCTACGAA
The DNA here is from genome assembly GCF_001426185.1 of Rhodococcus sp. Leaf247. Classification (GTDB taxonomy): domain Bacteria; phylum Actinomycetota; class Actinomycetes; order Mycobacteriales; family Mycobacteriaceae; genus Rhodococcoides. Next base: position 1,048,441 of record NZ_LMRP01000002.1, read on the forward strand.
TGCGGCGTCGAGCCCACACCGCAGCATCCGGGTGGTGGCCGATTTCCGGTCAAGTTCTACCTCACCGCAATGCTTTTCATCATTTTCGACATCGAGATCGTGTTCCTCTACCCGTGGGCTGTGCACTTCGAGGCGCTGGGCGTCTTCGGCTTGGCTGCGATGGCCCTCTTCATCGTCAACGTTTCCGTCGCCTACGCATACGAGTGGCGTCGTGGAGGTCTCAGCTGGGACTGATCCACACGTCGTGGAAGAAGTGATCGAATGGGATTGGAAGAGAAGCTGCCGAGCGGCTTCCTGCTGACCACTGTCGAGGGACTGGCCGGCTTCGCGCGCAAAGGGTCCCTGTGGCCCGCGACGTTCGGGCTGGCCTGCTGCGCCATCGAGATGATGTCCACCACGTCGGGCCGCTTCGATCTGGCACGGTTCGGGATGGAAGCGTTCCGAGCCTCACCCCGTCAGGCCGATCTGATGATCGTCGCCGGACGCGTCAGCCAGAAGATGGCTCCCGTCCTGCGGCAGGTGTACGACCAGATGGCGGAGCCCAAATGGGTTCTGGCCATGGGTGTCTGCGCATCGTCGGGCGGGATGTTCAACAACTACGCCATCGTCCAGGGCGTCGATCACGTGGTTCCGGTCGACATCTACCTCCCCGGGTGCCCGCCGCGTCCGGAGATGCTGATCAACGCCATCCTGCAACTGCACGCGTCCATCCAAGCGATGCCACTCGGTGTCGACCGGGTCCGTGCGATCGCCGAGACCGAGAAGGCTGCACTGGCCTCACCGTCCGTCATCGACGCGAAGACGCTGTTCCGATGAGCACCCGGGGGCCGCGAGGCATGTTCGGCGTCCGCGGATCGGGCGACGTGTCCGGGTACGGTCGACTGGCGCCGCCGAAACCCCGACACGACACCGCAACTCGACCTTTCGACGGTTCCTTCGAGGACGTCGCCGTCGCACTCGACCGGGCGCTGGGCGGGCACCTGTCCGATGCCGTGGAACGAGCCGTCGTCCACCGCGGCGAACTCACCTTCCACATTGCGCGGACCCACCTTCCGTCCGTGGCCTCGGCATTGCGCGACGACGCGGCTCTGCGCTACGAACTCTGTCTCGGAGTCAGCGGGGTGCATCGTCCCGACGACGCGGGTCGTGAACTGCACGCCGTGTACCACCTGCAGTCCATCACCCACGGACGCCGTCTGCGTCTCGAAGTGTCGGTGCCCGAGTCGGATCCGCATATTCCCTCCCTGTGCGGCATCTATCCCACCACCGACTGGCACGAGCGCGAGACGTACGACTTCTTCGGCATCGAATTCGACGGCCACCCGTCGTTGACACGTATCCAGATGCCGGACGACTGGGCGGGTCACCCGCAGCGCAAGGACTATCCACTGGGCGGAATCCCTGTCGAATTCAAGGGCGCGCAGATTCCTCCCCCCGATCAGCGCAGGTCGTACAACTGATGACACTCGAGAAGGATCACGACACACCGACCGTCTACACCGCGTCGGGACAGGACTGGGACGAGATCGTCGATCTGGCCGGCACCGCCGGTGAGGAGCGCATCGTCGTCAACATGGGTCCCCAGCACCCGTCGACGCACGGAGTGCTGCGCCTGATCCTCGAGATAGAGGGCGAGACGGTGACCGAAGCGCGGTGCGGAATCGGCTACCTGCACACCGGTATCGAGAAGAACCTGGAGTACCGCAACTGGACTCAGGGCGTCACCTATGTGACACGGATGGACTACCTGTCGCCGTTCTTCAACGAGACCGCCTACTGCCTGGGCGTCGAGAAGTTGCTCGGGATCACCGACGACATTCCCGAGCGCGCGACGGTGGTGCGTGTCCTGCTGATGGAGCTCAATCGAATCTCCTCGCACCTGGTGGCGCTGGCGACCGGCGGCATGGAACTCGGCGCCGTCACCGCCATGCTGTTCGGCTTCCGGGAGCGGGAACTGATCCTCGACATCTTCGAGACGATCACGGGCCTGCGCATGAACCACGCCTTCATCCGCCCCGGCGGGCTGGCCATGGACCTTCCGGACGACGCGGTACCCAAGATCCGGGACCTGCTGACGCTGTTGCCGGTTCGACTGCGGGACATGGGTGCGATGCTCGACGACAACCCCATCTGGAAGGGGCGGACCCGCGGCATCGGTTTCCTCGATCTGACGGGGTGCATGGCGCTCGGAGTGACCGGCCCAGTTCTCCGCGCCACCGGACTGCCGCACGACCTGCGGCGCGCGGAGCCGTACTGCGGGTACGAGAACTACGAGTTCGACGTGATCACCGAGCAGGAAAGCGACTGCTACGCGCGCTATCTCATCCGTGTCGACGAGATGACGGAGTCACTGAAGATCGTCGAGCAGTGCCTGGACGCCCTGCGGCCGGGGCCCGTGATGATCTCGGACAAGAAGATCGCATGGCCGGCGGATCTGGTCTCCGAATCCGACGGATTGGGCAACTCCCGCGAACACGTCGCGAAGATCATGGACGGGTCCATGGAATCGCTCATCCACCATTTCAAGCTGGTGACCGAGGGAATCCGCGTGCCCGCGGGTCAGGTGTACGTGGCCGTCGAGTCGCCACGCGGCGAGTTGGGCGTGCACATGGTGTCCGACGGCGGCTCGAGACCGTATCGGGTCCATTTCCGCGATCCGTCGTTCACCAATCTCCAGGCAGTGGCCGCTATGTGCGAGGGAGGCATGGTGTCCGACGTCATCGCCTCGGTGGCCAGTATCGATCCGGTCATGGGTGGGGTGGATCGATGAGCAGCGGGAAGGCCGGAGGCCGGCCGGAATCGAGCGGGAAGGCCGGAGGCCGGCCGGAATCGAGCATGCACGAACCGGTGTTCGTGGCGTTCGGGCCGAAGCCGGAGGAACGGGTTCAGCTGGTGCAGCCGGGTGCCCGACGCAGCTATCCCGACGCGGTGCTGGGCCGACTCACTCGTGATGCGGCGGAGATCATCGCGCGCTATCCCCACCCGCGGTCGGCCATCATCCCGATCCTCCATCTCCTGCAGGCCGAGGACGGCTATCTCACTCCCGCGGCGATCGACTTCTGTTCCGACACCCTGTCGTTGACGGGGGCCGAGGTCGCGGCGGTGGCGACGTTCTATTCGATGTACCGACGCGAACCCACCGCGAACTACCTCGTCGGGGTCTGCACCAACACGTTGTGCGCGGTGATGGGCGGCGACGCCATCTACGACGCGCTGACCGAGCACCTCGACGGCGACGATGCGATCACCCTCGAGCACATCGAGTGCAATGCCGCCTGCGATTACGCGCCGGTGGTGATGGTCAACTGGGAATTCTTCGACAACCAGACGCCCGAGTCGGCGCGAACACTCGTCGACGATCTGCGGTCGGGCGCTCCCGTGACACCGACACGCGGCGCGACTCTGTGTACGTTCCGCGAGACGTCGCGCATTCTCGCCGGGTTCCCCGATCCTCGACCGGGCGCCGGGGGCACCGCCACCGCGGGACCGGCCACCCTGGCCGGCCTGACGATCGCCCGCGAACGGGGAATGGCAGCACCCTCGACGGACGACCGCCGAGCCGAGGTGCCCGCGCCGGACGCGGCAGCGGTGCCCACCGATTCCACCCGCGACAAGCCGGCGCCCGCACCGTCCGCCGACGTTCCGAAGGGACCACGGCCGTGACGCTGACCCCCGTGCTGAGCCGCTACTGGGACGAACCCGAGTCCTGGACTCTGGAGACCTATCTCCGACACGGAGGTTACGACGGCCTGCGGGCGGCGCTGTCCTCCGCGCCCGACGAGGTGATCGCCACCGTCAAGGAGTCTGGTCTGCGCGGCCGCGGTGGCGCCGGATTCCCGACGGGCATGAAGTGGAGTTTCATCCCGCAGGACGGTCCGACACCCGCGGACCAGACAGTGCCGCACTATCTGGTGGTCAACGCGGACGAGTCGGAGCCCGGCACGTGCAAGGACATGCCGCTGCTGATGGCCACTCCGCACGTGCTGGTCGAGGGCATCATCATCGCCGCGTACGCCATCCGGTCCACGCGCGCCTTCATCTATCTCCGCGGCGAGGTGGTTCCGGTGCTCCGGCGACTGCAGACCGCGGTCGCGGAGGCGTACGACGCCGGGTACCTGGGCAGGGACATCCAGGGGTCGGGCTTCGATCTCGACCTCGTCGTCCATGCCGGCGCCGGTGCCTACATCTGCGGCGAGGAGACCGCCCTTCTCGATTCGCTCGAGGGGCGACGCGGCCAGCCCCGGCTGCGGCCGCCCTTCCCCGCGGTGGCCGGCCTCTACGCAAGTCCGACCGTCGTCAACAATGTGGAATCCATTGCGAGCGTGCCGTCCATTCTGGCGAACGGGACGCAGTGGTTCCGGTCGATGGGGAGCGAGAAGTCGCCCGGGTTCACGCTGTATTCCCTCTCGGGGCACGTGACCACGCCCGGCCAGTACGAGGCCCCTCTCGGAATCACGTTGCGCGAGTTGCTCGATCTCGCGGGCGGTGTGCGCGCCGGTCATCGTCTGAAGTTCTGGACTCCCGGTGGATCGTCGACGCCGATCTTCACCGACGAGCACCTCGACGTACCCCTGGACTACGAGGGCGTCAGCGCCGCCGGGTCCATGTTGGGAACCAAGGCTCTGCAGATCTTCGACGAGACCACGTGCGTGGTCCGCGCCGTGCGGCGGTGGAGCGAGTTCTACGCCCACGAGTCCTGCGGCAAGTGCACCCCGTGCCGTGAGGGCACGTACTGGTTGGTGCAGATCCTGGCACGGCTCGAGAACGGCACCGGGTCGGAGGGCGATCTGCAGAAGCTGCTCGACGTCGCGGACAGCATCCTCGGAAAGTCGTTCTGCGCCTTGGGCGACGGTGCCGCCAGTCCCATCGTGTCCTCGATCGCGCATTTCCGTGACGAGTACGTCGCCCATGTCGAGCAGGGCGGATGCCCGTTCGACCCGCATCTCTCCACCCTGATGGCAGGTGAGTACGCGTGACCGCAGTACAGCAGAGCACGGTGGACATCACGATCGACGGCGTGCCCATGACGGTTCCGAAGGGCACGTTGGTCATTCGTGCCGCCGAGATGCTGGGCATTCAGATCCCCCGGTTCTGCGACCACCCGCTCCTCGACCCGGTCGGAGCGTGCCGGCAGTGCCTCGTCGACGTCGAAGGTCAGCGGAAACCGTTGGCGTCGTGCACGACCACCGTGTCCGACGGCATGATCGTCAGGACGCAGCACAGTTCGGAGATCGCCGAGAAGGCGCAGCGCGGTGTCATGGAACTGCTTCTGATCAACCACCCCCTCGATTGCCCCGTCTGCGACAAGGGCGGCGAGTGCCCCCTGCAGAACCAGGCCATGTCGTCCGGGCGCACGGAGTCCCGGTTCACCGAGACCAAACGCACCTACCCCAAACCCGTTCCGCTGTCGACGGAAGTCCTGCTCGATCGGGAGCGCTGCGTCCTGTGTGCCCGGTGCACGCGCTTCTCCGAGCAGATCGCGGGGGACCCCTTCATCGATCTACTCGAACGCGGTGCGCTGCAACAGGTCGGGATCTACGGGGCCGAGCCGTTCGAGTCGTACTTCTCCGGCAACACCGTGCAGATCTGCCCGGTCGGGGCGTTGACCAACACCGCCTACCGCTTCCGCGCCCGGCCCTTCGACCTGGTGTCGACGCCCAGTGTGTGCGAGCACTGCGCCAGCGGGTGTTCCCAGCGCACCGATCACCGTCGCGGCAAGGTCGTCCGCAGGCTCGCCGGGGACGATCCCGAGACCAACGAGGAGTGGACCTGCGACAAGGGCCGGTGGGCGTTCGCCTACGGCACCCTCCCGGACCGTCTGACCACCCCGCTGGTGCGCCGCGCCGGCGGTGACCTCGAGCCGGCCTCGTGGCCGGAAGCGTTGGCCGTCGCGGCCCGCGGACTGGCCGGCGCGAGGGGAGATGCCGGCGTCCTCACCGGCGGACGCCTCACCGTCGAGGACGCCTACGCCTACAGCAAGTTCACTCGGATCGCCCTGCACAGCAACGACATCGACTTCCGCGCGCGGGCATTGTCCGACGAGGAGACCGACTTCCTCACTGCCCGGGTCGCCGGTCGCGACATGGCAGTGACCTACTCGTCCCTCGAGGCGGCGCCGACCGTACTGCTCGTCTGCGTCGAGCCGGAGGAGGAGAGTCCGATCGTCTTCCTCCGCCTGCGCAAGGCCGTCCGACGCGGTGGTACTCGCGTCGTCACGCTCGCACCGTTCACTTCGGCCGGCTCCCGCAAGATGTCGGCCGACGTCGTGCAGACGGTCCCCGGCCGCGAAGCCGCCGTGCTCGACACCCTCGGGACCGAGACGGTCATCGGCGATACCGTCGTTCTGGTTGGCGAGCGCGCCGCCACCAGTCCCGGCGCCCTGGCCGCCGCCGTCCGACTGTCCGAGCGGACCGGCGCTCGTCTCGCATGGATCCCGCGCCGCGCCGGAGACCGCGGGGCGCTCGAAGCAGGGGCGCTTCCCACACTTCTGCACGGCGGGCGGCGTGTCGACGACGAGGATGCGCGGCAGGCCGTCGCAACCTCGTGGAACGCGTCCGATCTCCCCGAGCGTCCGGGTCGCGATGCCGCTGCGATGCTCGCCGGGTCCCTCGGTGCCCTGGTCGTCGCGGGTGTCGATCCGGACGACTTCCCCGACCCGGCGGCAGCCCGGGCAGGGCTGGAACGCGCACGGTTCGTCGTCGCACTCGACATCCGCTCGAGTTCGGTCACCGCCATGGCCGACGTGGTGTTCCCCGTCGCCTCCGTCTCCGAGAAGTCCGGCTCATTTCTCGACTGGGAAGGACGCCGGAAGACGTTCGAGGCCGCACTTCCCACCCCGTCCAGGATGTCCGACCTCCGCGTGCTCGATGCGCTGGCCTCGGAGATGGGCGTGCACCTCGGACTTCCGGATGCGGCCTCGGCTCGTCGGGAACTGGATGCGGCCGGGTCCGCAACGCGCGACTCGCACGTCGGCGCTCCGCAGCCCGTGCCGTCCATCGCCCTCGGGTCGGATTCCGCGGTGCTCGCGGGCTGGCACATGCTGCTCGACTCGGGTCGCCTGCAGGACGGGGAGGACGATCTCGCGGGTACGGCACGCACCCCCGTGGTCCGACTTTCCCCGAGCACCGCCTCGGATATCGGCGCCGCCGACGGTGACCCCGTCACCGTGTCCACGGCCTCGGGTGCGATCACTCTGCCGCTCCTGGTCACCGCGATGCCCGACCAGGTCGTCTGGCTCCCCCTGAACTCCGGACCGTCGCGCGTCGGCGTCGAACTCGGGGTCTCACCGGGCGCGACCGTCTCGATCGCCGCCGGAGGTGAACGATGACCACGCCGACCGATCTGTCGATGTTCGGGCTCGACCCGCTGTGGCTCGTCGTGGCCAAGGCGCTCGCCGTCTTCGGATTCCTCGTGCTGACCCCGCTGATCGCGATCTACGTCGAGCGCAAGGTCATGGCGTGGATGCAGATGCGCATCGGTCCCAACCGCACCGGACCGCGGGGCATGCTGCAGAGCCTTGCCGACGGCATCAAGCTGGCGCTCAAGGAAGGCATCATCCCGAAGGGCGTCGATCGCCCCATCTACCTGCTGGCGCCGGTCATCTCGGTCGTTCCCGCGTTCATGGCCTTCGCCGTCATCCCGTTCGGTCCGACCGTCTCGATCTTCGGCCACACCACCCCGCTGCAGCTGACCGACATGCCCGTCGCGGTCCTCTACATCCTGGCCGTGACCTCGATCGGTGTGTACGGGATCGTGCTCGCCGGATGGTCGTCGGGGTCGACGTATCCGCTGCTGGGAGCGTTGCGGTCGACCGCGCAGGTGATCTCGTACGAGGTCGCGATGGGACTCAGTTTCGCCGCCGTGTTCCTGTATGCGGGCACCATGTCGACGTCGGGCATCATCGCCTCGCAGGAACGCCTGTGGTTCGTGGTCATGCTGCTGCCGTCGTTCCTCGTCTACGTCACCTCGATGGTCGGGGAGACCAACCGCGCACCCTTCGATCTGCCGGAGGCAGAAGGCGAACTGGTGGGCGGATTCCACACGGAGTACTCGTCGCTGCGCTTCGCCATGTTCATGCTGGCGGAGTACGTCAACATGGTCACCGTGTCCGCGCTCGCGACCACCCTGTTCCTCGGAGGATGGCGGGCACCGTTCCCGATCAGTCTGTGGGACGGTGCGAATCAAGGATGGTGGCCCGTCCTCTGGTTCACGATCAAGGTGTGGGGATTCCTGTTCGTCTTCATCTGGCTGCGCAGCACGCTGCCGAGGCTGCGCTACGACCAGTTCATGAACTTCGGGTGGAAGGTGCTGATCCCGGCCGCCCTGCTGTGGATCCTGGTCATCGCCGGCGTGCGGATTCTGCTGGTCGACTCACCGCACATCCGGCCGGTCACCGTGGTCGCATCGCTCGTCTACACCGCCGCCCTGGTTGCCGTCCTGACCAGGACGCTGCGACGCGGTCGGCTCGAGCGCACCGTCTCGGACTCCGAGAACACCGCGCCGGCCGATCCTCTCGCCGGTGGCTTCCCTGTACCGCCGCTTCCCGCTCGAAAAACTCGCCCCACTGCGAAGGAGACCACCGATGCCTGAATTCCTCGGTCCCGTAGCCGGTTTCGGTGTCACCTTCGCGACGATGTTCAAGAAGGCCGAGACCGAGTCGTATCCGGAGGAGAAGGTTCCCACGGCGACGCGCTACCACGGGCGGCATCAGCTCAACCGGTACGCGGACGGACTCGAGAAGTGCATCGGATGCGAACTGTGCGCGTGGGCGTGCCCCGCCGATGCGATCTACGTCGAGGGTGCCGACAACACCGAGACCGAAAGGTTCTCTCCCGGCGAGCGATACGGCCGCGTCTACCAGATCAACTATCTCCGGTGCATCGGCTGCGGGCTCTGCATCGAGGCGTGCCCGACGCGAGCCCTGACCATGACCAACGAGTACGAGATGTGCGACGACAACCGCGCCGATCTCATCTACGAGAAGACGGACCTGCTGGCCTCGCTCACCGAGGGCATGGACGCCCCACCCCACGCGATGGCCGAGGGTGCGTCCGACGAGGACTACTACCGCGGCACCGTCGCCGCCCGACGGGACGGCGACCGATGATCGTGTCGACGTCGGAAGCCGTCGCCTTCTGGATCCTCGCACCTCTCGCCCTCATCGGCGGGATCGGCGTCGTCGCCTCGGCCAAGGCCGTGTACTCGGCACTGTTCCTCGCCTCGACCATGGTCGTCCTGGCGATCTTCTACATCATGCAGGGCGCGGTCTTCCTCGGCGTCGTGCAAATCGTCGTCTACACCGGTGCCGTGATGATGCTGTTCCTGTTCGTGCTGATGCTCGTCGGTGTCGACTCGTCCGATTCACTGGTCGAGACGCTGCGCGGACAGCGCGTCGCCGCCATCGTCGTCGGACTGGGCTTCGGCATCCTCCTGATCGGCGGCCTCGGCAACGCGTCGCTCTCCGACTTCCAGGGGTTCACCGCCGCATCTCCGCCGAACGTCGAGGGTCTCGCCGAGTTGGTCTTCGTGCGCTACGTGTGGGCCTTCGAACTGACCGGCGCCCTGCTGATCACCGCGACGATCGGCGCCATGGTGCTCACCCACCGCGACGCGATCGGCCGCACCAGAACGCAGAAGGAGTTGTCGCAGGACCGCTTCCGACTCGGAGCGCGAGTGACTCCGCTGCCGAGCCCCGGCGTCTTCGCCCGACACAACGGCGTCGACATCCCCGCCCGGATACCCGGCGGAGCACCGGCCGCCGACTCCGTGAGCCGACAGTTCCGCGAGGACCGGCCATGAATCCCGAGTACTACCTGTACCTGTCGGCGGCTCTGTTCACGATCGGTGCTGCCGGAGTGCTGCTGCGGCGCAACGCGATCGTCGTCTTCATGTGTGTCGAGCTGATGCTCAATGCGTCGAATCTGGCGTTCGTCACGTTCTCGCGGATGCATGGCGGACTCGACGGCCAGGTGTTCGCCTTCTTCACGATGGTCGTCGCCGCCGCGGAAGTGGTCGTCGGACTCGCCATCATCATGTCCATCTTCCGATCCCGTCGATCCGTCTCGGTCGACGACGACAGTCTGCTGAAGTACTGACATGGGGACGAATCCGGTTCTGCTGCCGATGATCCCACTCCTCGGCGCGGCAGTGCTTCTCCTCGGAGGTCGACGTACCGATGCGTGGGGCCATCTGCTCGCCTGTGCGGCGATGGCCGCATCGTTCGTCGTGGCGGTGGTGGCGTTCCTCGACATGGCCGGCCGCGCCGAGGACGACCGGACCCTCTCCCGCACCGTGTTCTCGTGGATACCCGTCGACACCCTCCAGGTCGACCTCGGGCTCCGGCTCGATCAACTCTCCGTCTGCTTCGTCCTGCTGATCACCGGAGTCGGCGCCCTGATCCACGTCTACTCCATCGGCTACATGCGGGACGACCCCGACCGGCGCCGCTTCTTCGCGTATCTCAATCTCTTCGTCGCCGCGATGCTGCTGCTGGTCATGTCCGACAACTTCCTCGGCCTGTATGTCGGCTGGGAAGGTGTCGGACTGGCCTCCTACCTGCTGATCGGCTTCTGGTCGGCCAAGCCCTCCGCCGCGACCGCGGCGCGCAAGGCCTTCGTCGTCAACCGGGTCGGAGACATCGGCCTGGCGGTGGCCCTGATGATCATGTTCGCCACGTTCGGCTCCGTCTCCTACGACGACGTGTTCGCCGGAATCGGTGACGCCGGCACCGGCACGGCGACAGCACTCGGATTGATGCTTCTCCTCGCCGCCTGCGGCAAGTCCGCCCAGGTGCCCCTCCAGTCCTGGCTCGGCGACGCGATGGAGGGGCCGACCCCGGTGTCGGCCCTGATCCACGCGGCGACCATGGTCACCGCCGGGGTGTATCTGATCGTGCGGTCCGGCGCAGTGTTCGAGGCGTCGCCGGTCGCCCAGAACGTCGTCGCTGCAGTCGGTGCGGTCACACTGCTCTTCGGCGCTGTCATCGGCTGCGCCAAGGACGACATCAAGAAGGCTCTGGCCGCGTCGACGATGAGCCAGATCGGCTACATGGTTCTGGCCGCGGGTCTCGGTCCGGCCGGTTACGCGGTGGCGATCATGCATCTGCTCACGCACGGCTTCTTCAAGGCGGGACTCTTCCTCGGCGCGGGCTCCGTCATGCACGCGATGGACGACGAGACCGACATGCGCCGGTTCGGCGGCCTGCGGACGGTCCTGCCCGTCACCTTCGTGACCTTCGGGTTGGGCTACCTCGCGATCATCGGAGTGCCCCCGTTCTCGGGATTCTGGTCGAAGGACGGCATCATCGAGGCCGCTCTCGACGCCGGCGGCGTCAAAGGTGTTCTGCTGGGCATCGCCACCCTGGTCGGCGCGGGTCTGACTGCTTTCTACATGACGCGTGTCATGGTCCTCACCTTCTTCGGCGAGCGTCGGTGGACGGACCACGCGCACCCCCACGAGGCGCCGGCGAGCATGACGGCACCGATGATCGTGCTGGCGGTCGGATCTGTCGGCGCGGGAGCACTTCTCGCGGTCGGGAGCCGACTCGAAGGGTGGCTGGCCCCGGTCGTCGGCGAGCACGAGGCAGCTCACGTCGTGCCCGCCTGGATCGTCACGGCCGTCGTCCTCGTCGTCGTGGCCGCCGGAATCGCCGTGGCGCTGCGCATGTACGGCCGATCGGCTGTTCCACGGACCGCCCCTGCCGGGTCGGTGCTCACCACCGCGGCACGACGCGATCTGTACGGAGACGCCGTGAACGAGGCCGTGTTCATGCGCCCGGGTCGGCGCGTCACCGAGGCCGTCGTCACAGCCGACCGCGCCGGGGTCGACGGCGTCGTCGAGGCCTTCGCCCTGTCGGTCCGCACCGCCTCGACGCGGTTGCGACGCTGGCAGAACGGCTTCGTACGGTCCTACGCGCTCTCGATGTTCACCGGCGCGGTTCTCGTCGTCGTCGCCCTGACCGTGGCACTGGGGGTGACGCGATGACCGATCTTCCCGTACTCAGCGCACTGTGGATCGTGCCGCTGCTCGGCGCCCTCGCCGTCATGGCGGTCCCGCGATCGAACAGCCGCGCCGCGCGGATCACCGGGATCGTCGCGGCAGGCGCGGTCCTCGTCCTCGCGGCTGCGCTGGCGGTGAACTTCGAGCCCGGGCGTGAGGGCTACCAGTTCGTCGAATCACGGGAGTGGATACCGACATTCGGCGCCGGTTACACACTCGGGATCGACGGCATCGCGTTGACACTGGTCCTGCTGACCGCCGTGCTGGTGCCGTTGCTCCTGCTGGCCGGGTGGAACGACACCGCACACGCGCAGGATTCACGACGCCCCCAGACCTACGTCGCGCTGATCCTGGTCGTCGAATCGATGGTCATGGTGTCCTTCGTCTCCCTCGACATCCTGCTGTTCTACATCTTCTTCGAGGCGATGCTCGTACCGATGTATTTCCTGATCGGCGGCTTCGGACGGGACGCGGCGCGATCACGTGTCGCGGCGGTGAAGTTCCTGATGTACAACCTGGTCGGCGGACTGGTGATGCTGGCGGCGGTGATCGGTCTCTACGTCGTGACCGCGTCGGACACCAGCCCGTTCGAGTCCGGGACGTTCGACGTGCGGGCGATCGCCGACGCGGCCGCGGCGGGAGAACTCGGTGCATCGCCGGGCGTCCTGAACGCGATCTTCCTCGGCTTCCTCGTGGCCTTCGCCGTGAAGGCGCCGCTGTGGCCCCTGCACACCTGGCTACCCGGGGCGGCGACCGAAAGTACGCCTGCCACAGCCGTGTTGATGATGGCCGTCGTGGACAAGGTCGGCACGTTCGGCATGCTGCGGTACTGCCTGCAACTCTTTCCCGACGCGTCGGCCACCTTCGCGCCGCTCGTGATCACCCTCGCCGTCGTCGGCATCGTCTACGGCGCGATCCTCGCGATCGGGTCGACGGACATCATGCGCCTCATCGCCTACACCTCGATCTCGCACTTCGGATTCATCATCCTCGGCATCTTCGCGATGACCAGCCAGTCGCAGGCCGGTTCCGCGCTGTACATGGTGAACCACGGGATTGCCACGGCTGCACTGTTTCTCGTGGCCGGATTCCTGGTCACCCGTCGAGGAACTGCTCTGATCGCCGAGTACGGAGGAGTGCAGAAGGTGGCGCCGATCCTGGCGGGCACCTTCCTCGTCGCCGGGCTCGCGACGCTGTCGCTCCCCGGGCTCGCCCCGTTCGTCAGCGAGTTCCTCGTCCTGATCGGCACGTTCCCCCGATACGGCGTCGCCGCGGTGATCGCCGCGACCGCGTTGGTGCTGTCCGCGATGTACGTGCTCTGGCTCTACCAACGCGTGATGACAGGGCCGGCAGCCGCCGGTTCCGACCGCATCGGGGACCTCGTACCGCGCGAGATAGCGGTGGTGGCACCACTTCTGGCGTTGGTGATCGTCCTCGGGGTGTACCCCAAGCCGCTTCTCGACATCATCACGCCCGCAGTCGAACGCACATCCGTCGAACAGGTGGAGACAGGGGTGGCGCAACCATGACCGTCGAAACGCCGTCGATCGAGTACAGCCTGCTCTCGCCGATGATCATCGTGTTGGCAGCAGCGGTGATCGGAGTTCTCGTCGAGGCATTCGTCTCCGCCGAACGCCGGCGGACGACGCACCTCGTCCTGAGCATCGGGTCCCTCGCCGCGGCACTGGTGGCAGTCGTCGCGCTGGCGGGCACCAGTACCGTCGCCGCGGCCGGGTCCGTCGTCGTCGACGGGCCGACACTGTTCCTGCAGGGTGTGCTCCTGACCGTCTCGGCAGCATCGATCGCGCTGATGGCCCATCGCACCGTCGACCATCCCGAAGCGGAAGCGGCGGACGCCTTCACACCTCTCGCGTCGGTCGTCCCCGGCAGCCTCGCCGAGGCCCGCGCCGTCACCGCGAAGGTGACCCGCACCGAGATCTACCCGCTGACACTGTTCGCGGTCGGCGGCATGATGGTGCTGCCCGCGTCGAACGATCTCCTGACGATGTTCGTCGCCCTCGAAGTGTTGTCGCTGCCGCTCTATCTGCTGTGCGGGCTGGCCCGTCGTCGACGCCTGTTGTCGCAGGAGGCATCGCTCAAGTACTTCCTGCTCGGCGCTTTCTCGTCGGCATTCTTCCTGTTCGGGACGGCGCTGCTCTACGGCTACGCGGGCAGCGTGCGCTTCGACGACCTGGCGGTGGCCGACGGCGATCGCGTGCTCGGGGTTCTCGGCGTCGGCCTCGTCGCGGTGGGACTGCTGTTCAAGGTCGGTGCGGTGCCGTTCCATTCGTGGATCCCCGACGTCTACCAGGGCGCCCCGACGCCGGTGACGGCCTTCATGGCGTCGGCAACCAAGGTTGCGGCCTTCGGCGCCCTCGTCCGCATCCTGGTCGTGGGCGTCCCCGATCTGCAGGACGCGTGGCGTCCCATGCTCTGGGCCGTCGCCATCGTGACGATGCTGGTGGGTGCCGTCATCGCCGTCACCCAGACCGACGTGATCCGTATGCTGGCCTACTCCTCCATCGCCCACGCCGGGTTCATCCTCACCGGTGTCTACGCCGGAGGCCCCGGTGTCTCGGCGACGCTGTTCTACCTCGCGGCCTACGCGTTCAGCACCCTCGGTGCGTTCGCGGTGGTGTCGCTCGTCCGCGACCAGGGCGGCGAAGTGTCGGAGCTCCGCCGATGGGCCGGCTTGGGTCGGCAATCTCCGGCGGTGGCGGGCGCGTTCGCGCTGTTCCTGCTCGCGTTCGCCGGCATTCCGTTGACCAGCGGGTTCACCAGCAAGTTCGCGGTGTTCCAGGCGGCCCTCGCCGACGGCGGGACAGCTCTCGTGATCGTCGGAGTCGTCAGCAGCGCCATCGCGGCGTCGTTCTACATCCGGGTGGTGGTCGTCCTGTTCTTCAACGACGCGGACGGGGATTCCGTGACGATGAGCCGAAGTCCCGGTGCCGCCCTGACCATCGGTGTCTGCGCGATCGTCACGGTTGCGCTCGGCGTCTTCCCCCAGCCCCTGATCGACCTCGCCGAGCGCGCGGCCGCAGCCATTGCCTGACCATCCATAACCCCCCGCGAGTACGTCCATACCGTCGTGATTCCAGGGGGAGTTGCGACGTTATGGACGTACTCGCGGGGGTGGGGGGTGGTTGGTCAGCTCAGGGCAGCGACGAGCCTGTCCGCCAGCGGCTTGGTCGACGCCGGGTTCTGGCCCGTGAAGACGGTGCGGTCGACGATGACGTGGGGTCCCCAGGCGTCGCCGGAGGAGAACTCGGCTCCGCCGTCGCGCAACCGCGTCTCGAGTAGCCAGGGTGCCTTGGCGGCGAGACCGGCCTGCTCTTCTTCCTCGTTGGTGAAGCCGGTGAGCTTGTATCCCGAGAAGGGCCAGCTGCCGTCGTCGCGGGTGGCGGACAGCAGAGCTGCCGGCGCGTGGCAGACGGCGGACACGATCTTGCCCGATTCGAGGAACTCCGTGACCAGGGCTCCGAAGTCGGTCGACACGGCCAGATCCTCCATCGGACCGTGACCGCCGGGGACGAACACGACGTCGAAGGAGGACGCGGTCTGATCCTCGAGGCGAGCGGGGGAGGCCAGCACGCCCTCGATGGACTCGAGGTACTGCTTCTGATCGGCGACCTTGCTCTCGTCGCCGCCGTTGGCCTCCACTGCGAGCGATCCCTGGTCGACCGTGGGCGTCACGCCGCCGGGAGTGGCGACGACGACATCCCACCCTGCCTCGGTGAAGGTCCGGTGGCTCTCTACGAGCTCCTCCGCCCAGTAGCCGGTGGGGTGCTTCGTCCCGTCGTTCAGGGTCCAGTGATCGGAGCCGGTGACCACGAAGAGCAGTTTCGTCATGAGGTGATGTCCATCCGTCGTAGAAATGTGGTCGTGTTCGATCCGGGGGTACCCCCGGACGACCTTCACAACGCGGGAACGGACGAGGCCGCCCATTCGTTGCACCCATCACAGTCACTTCACACTCTGCGAGGTAGTCATGAGCGGCAACGGACAGTTCGGTTTCGATCCCGAGGATTTCGAGCGCGTCGCACGCGAGGCCGGCGACGGCATCCGCGACATGCTCGGTCAGGCGATGAAGAAGGCCAACCAGTCGGGCGTCGACGTGCCCTGGGCCGGTCTGTTCGGGGCAGCCCCCGGCAAGGCCACTGCGCCCGAGCCTGAGACCACCGGTCAGAAAGGCGACGGCGTGTGGGCGATCTACACGGTCGACGAGACCGGGACGGCCGGTGTCGACCAGGTCTTCGCGACGGAACTCGACGCACTCCGGGCCCACCGTGACAACGTCGATCCCAGCCGCAAGGTGCGGTTCCTTCCCTACGGCGTCTCGGTCGGCATCCTCTCCGCGGGCACCGACCTGCCGACGGAGGAGTGAGAACCTGACCCGATCGTGACCCACCGCTGCGGCATCACCTGAAGGAACATGTGGGCCAGCGGTCCGATCGCCAGCGCGTACAGCACGGTCCCGATGCCGACGGTCCCGCCGAGAAGCCACCCCGTGGCCAGCACGGTCACCTCGATCGCCGTGCGCACGGAGCGCACCGTCATACCCGTCCGCGCGACGAGCCCCGTCATGAGGCCGTCGCGCGGGCCCGCGCCCAGCCCGGCGGAGATGTACGCCGCGGTCGCCAGTCCGTTGAGGACCACCCCACCGACGAGCAGCGCCGATCCGACCAGGTGACCGCTGTTCGTCGGCAGGAATGTCAGCGCGAGATCGACCGTCACGGCGATGACGACGATGTTGGCGACGGTGCCGATGCCCGGACGCTGGCGCAGCGGTATCCACAGCAGCAGAACCACGGCTCCCGTCAGTGCGGTCACCGCACCGAAGCTCACCGGGAGGCGATTCTCGAGGCCCTGGTGCAACACGTCCCACGGGTTGAGGCCGAGTCCGCCCGCGATCATCATGGCCATCGAGGTGCCGTAGAGCGCGAGACCGCCGATCAGCAGTCCCGTACGCAGCACGGTCTCGCGCAGAGCGGAGTAGGTCATGCGCTCGAGTCTCGCCGCTCGCGTACGTCGCCAGAGCAGGCCACTGCACGCAGGTGGACTGCATTCGTAGGTTCCGTTCCCATTCTCGGCTCTCACGCGAGCGCGAAGCATGACCCGGCGGACCGCGTGTGCCTCAACCCCCTCACGGCACGTTGAGGTAGTGGATACTGCACTTCGTACCAACAACATGGCTGGGAACGACTGAAAAGTCACAGGGGGTTCCTTTCCTTACGAAGGATGGCCCTGCCCGTGACCCGTTCGATCGACGTACCCGTGTCGCGCGCGACGACGTACGTGGCGTTGTTCGCGGTCGTCGTGTTCGTCGCGGCACTCGTCGGCATCCAGTCGCGCCCGCCCGGACTGCTGGCCTCGGTATGGCTGGCCAACGCCGTCGCGCTCGCCGTGTTCGCGCGGTGGCCCAGAATGTTCACCGTCACTGCCGTTGCCGCGGCCCTGGTGGCACTGATTGCCGCAGATCTGGTGTCGGGCACGGACACGTACGCGGCCGTGACGTTCAACGTGGCCAACATCGTCGGAGTGATCGGCGGCTCCTTCGTGATCCGCCACCGCCGAGACGCACCTCTCACCCTGTCGGGCTCCGCCGACTTCTCCAGAATGTGTATCGGCATCGTCGTGGCCGCGATCCTGTCGGCGTCCGTCGCCGCCCTGTCGGCGCGACATCCCGACCCCGGTGCACCGGCCGTCGAAGCGCTCAGCTGGTTCAGTTCCGAGGTCACGAGCTACCTGCTGCTGGTACCCGTCTTCCTGTCGATCCGAGCAACGACGCCTCGGCGCAGACCCACCTCGAAGTCGACACTTGCCTGGGAGTGGGCACCTGTCGCCCTCACCGTCGCGCTCATGCTGGTCGGTCTGGGAGTGCAGGGTCCGCTGCTGCTGGCGTTGCCGCTACCGGCCCTACTCTGGTGTGCGACACGGATTCCGATGCTCGGAACAGCGCTGCTCACCGCGCTGTGGGCGGGGTGGACTCTCGTCCTCCTGGGCCAGGGCGCTCTGGAGACCGGCGGAATCCTGGGCGCCGACGGTCAGGACGGCGCGACGGCCACCCTGTCGGTCGCGTTGATCGCCCTCGGCCCGCTGCTCGTCGCCACGGTGTGCCTCGACCGGATGGCCGTCCAGAACAAGCTGCGCGCTGCGCTCGAGTACGACAGCCTGACCGGAGTGCTCTCTCGCGCAGCATTTCTGCGCAGGAGCCAGCAACGACTGCTCGCCGATTCCGGACCCGTCGCCCTCCTCATGCTGGACCTCGATCACTTCAAATCCATCAACGACACCCTCGGTCACGCCGTCGGAGACATCGCGTTGGTGCGCAGTGCCGCCTGCATCCTCGGAGCACTGCCGACCGACGCCATCGCCGGGCGGATCGGCGGGGAGGAGTTCGCCGTGCTGCTCCCCCGCGCCGGCCGAGATCACGCGGCTGCCATCGCCGACCTGATCCGCCGCGACCACGAGCGGCTGCACGTCCTGTCCGCGCGAACCGCCACCGTCAGCATCGGGCTCGCGTGGACCAACGACTCACCTCCCTCGGTGTCGCCCCTGTTGATCTCCGCCGATCACGCGCTGTACGACGCCAAGCGGTCGGGCCGCAACACCGTGGTCTCCGTCGACCTGGTGTGAACTACCTCGGCGGCGGCCCGCCCATACCGCCCGACGGCGCGGCCGCGGTGTTCTCGGACGCGGCGGCGACGCCGATGGTGATCGACATCTCCATCCCGCTCGACGGTTCTCCGGTCACCGTCGCGAGCTCCGCATCCCATCCGTCGCCGAAGACGTTGTCGGACGCCAACGACACCTTCGACAGATTCGCCGTACTGCTCGAATATCCACTGTCGTAATCGAATACGGTGGCGCACGCCTCCTGAGGCACTGCGATCTGCGACGTGAGGCGAGCGCTCTCGCCGGCGACCGCGGCCTCGAGGGACTCGAAGACCTCGAAGTGGATATGAGGCCAGCGACCGGAATAGCAGGCCGGGAAGATCGACGTGAACGACACCTTCCCGGACGCGTCCGCGACCTGGATGCCGCGCAGATAGTTCTGGTCCGTGATGCCGTCGCCGTACAGCGAGTACTCGCCGTCCCGGTTGCAGTGCCACAGGTACACGGCCATCCCCACAGCCGGCGCACAGTCCGCAGTGAGGTCCTGCAGGGTCATCGAGACGGTGGTCGGCACGCCGTCCGCAGTTCCCGTCGACGACCCGAAACTGGTGGTGATGTCCTGGCGGACGATCCCCGACTCGATCAGTACGTTCGGGCCGTTGCTTCCATCTCCGGGATACGGGCCCGCCGTCTCCTGCGGGACGGCAGCGACACATGTTCCGGCCGCGGCGGTCTCGGCACTCGACGACGACGCGGCCGTCTCCACTGCCGGCGTCGAGGTTCCGGACGAGCACGCCGCGAGGGCCGCTGCACTCGCGGTGCCGAACACCAGCAGGGCGCGTCGCCGGGACAGCATCGTCGTCATGTCGTGGCCCAGGCCGCGATCGTGGTCGTGTGTCATCGATTCCTCCGTGAACGGTTGGTGGTCGACACCAGACAACAGGGCACGTCTGCGACGGACCCGGGGTCACGCTGGGAGCTCCCCGGGACACGTCCCGGGGGGTTCGGGCGAACTGTGGATACAGTCGGTGCAATGACTTCCTCGACATGGACCCTGTCGGCCTCCGACGGCGGTGCGCTGGAGATACGAACGGGCGTCACCGGACGCGCCTCGAAGATGGGGCACCGACTGCGTCTGCGCATGGCGACGTGGGAGGCCACTGTCGAGCAGACCGACGGTCAGCTCACCTCGGTCAGCCTGCGGGTACCCGTCGACTCCCTCGAGGTGGTGTCGGGTGAGGGCGGTGTCACCCCGCTGATCGGACCGGAGAAGATGCTGGCGCGGTCGAACGCACTGGGAACGTTCCACGCCGACAAGTTCCCCGAGATCCACTTCGAGACGACGGATGTCGAGGCCACCGAGGAGGGCCACCGCCTGACCGGCACGCTGCAGATCCACGGCGTGAGCCGCACGCGAACGGTCGACATCGCCGTCGACGGCAGAACCGTGTCGATGAATGCCGTTGTCCGACAGACGGATTTCGACATCAAGCCCTACTCGCAGCTGCTGGGGGCAATGAAGGTGGTCGACGACGTGACCGTCACCTTCGAGGCCGAACTACCCCGCTAGACCTATCCCCGCGCCATGTCGACGAACCGCGACAGATGCAGCTGGTGCGCAACGGTGATGGTCGCGGTCGGGCCGTTTCGGTGCTTACCCAGAATCAGGTCGGCCTCGCCGCCGCGCGGATCGTCCCGCTCGGTGGCGTCGGGACGGTAGAGAAGGATGACCATGTCGGCGTCCTGCTCGAGTGAACCCGACTCTCGGAGGTCGGAGACCATCGGCTTCTTGTCTGTGCGCTGCTCGGGACCACGGTTGAGCTGACAGATCGCCACGACGGGCACCATCAGTTCCTTCGCCAGCAGCTTCAGCGAACGGGAGAAGTCCGAGACTTCCTGCTGGCGTGACTCCACCTTCTTGCCCGACGACATCAGCTGCAGGTAGTCGATGACGATCAACTTGAGGTCGTGCCGCTGCTTGAGGCGTCGCGCCTTGGCGCGGATCTCCATCATCGTGAGGTTGGGAGAGTCGTCGACGAAGAGCGGCGCCTCGCTGATCTCGCTCATCCGTCGAGCGAGACGAGTCCAGTCGTCGTCGGTCATCTTTCCCGAGCGCATGTCGCCGAGCTTGATCTTGGCCTCGGCGGAGAGCAGACGCATGACGATCTCGGTGCGGCTCATCTCGAGCGAGAACATGACGCTGGCCATGCCGTGCTTGATGGAGCACGAGCGCATGAAATCCATTCCGAGGGTGGAGTTGTGTGTCGGCACCATCGAACGACCGGCGAGATAGAGGTGGTCCGTGTTGTCGACCTCGACACATCGAACCGGCACCGAGTCGACGCGACGAACGTCGACGATGAAGCGACTCGAAGACCTGGACACATTCGACGAAGCACGGCGCTCTTTGTGCAGCAATTGCTTTCGATGCAGACCGAAGACCACGTCATCGGTGGAGAAGGTGAGCGTGAACGCCGTCGACGACGCCTCGGTACGTCCTGCCACCCTTTTCGTCGATCGATGTACTCGGTACCCCAGACTGACGATGAGTTCCTCGACGTCGCGTGCCAGTCGCTCGTTGGTCACACCGAACTGCGCGGATCCGCCTGCCGTGACGGTCCCGTCGGTGTCCAGCAGGCCGGCGAGTACAGCTCGCCGCTGCGACTCCGACGACCTGAGGTACTCCATGGGAATGTGCTTGTTGTTCAACACACCGAGTGTTCGGAGGCGAGCTTGCACCGTCCCCGTGGCGTTGCGGCACTTCTGGCACATCCGAAGTCCGGTGCACAGCTCGCCGCAGAGCGGGCACAGCGGCTGATCCACCACGTCATCCTGGAAACGAGCCCGGCCACCGCATGACCGGCCGCAGGTACGCACCTGAGAAGAGAACGGCACGAAGCGATTTCCGCATACCGTGCAAAACTTGGCCGGTACAGGTTCGGGTGCGGGAAGCTGAATCGAGTACCGCAACTCAGCAGCTGCCGATCGAACGGCCACCAACCCCTCACCTTCGATCCGAGCAATGATCTCGGGATCGTCGGAGGTGATCTGCGCGCACGCGCTGGTGCCGTCCCCCAACCACGCGCCCAGCGTGTACGGAGGCACCAGAAGGGCGGCTTCCGGTCGCTGAATCGGCTTGGCGTTGGTCACCGAGTGATTCAATCGCGCATCCTTGGTCGCGCACCTGACCGATCCCGCGATCTCTTCGGTGGTGCGCACTGACGCGAACGTTCCTTGGTTCCTTGTCCGGTTGTACTGGGCCGCTGCAGCCTGCGCCGACTTCCGCGATGCGCGAGTATCCGTCAGCCACTGGTGCTGAGCATCGGCCACGATCTTCGTGCCGTCGGAGAACTCGACCTCGAAACACGGCCGACCCACCATGACGTCGGTCGCAGCGACGACCCGGGTCGCAGATCCGGACGCATCGATGAGATGGTCCCCGACCTCGACCTCGCCCATCGTCGTCCACCCTGTGGGCGTCGCCAGCGGCGTATCGAGGGCGAGCGCCTTGCCCACACCAGGCCTCGCCGCGACGATGATCATCTGGCCCGGATGCAGGCCGTTGGTGACCTCGTCGAGTTCGGTGAAGCCGGTGGGCACACCGTTCGACATGCCGCCGCGGCTGGCAATGGAGTCGATCTCGTCCATCGTGGGCTGCAGCAGCTCTTCGAGCTGGACGAAGTCCTCGGCGGTACGACGCTCGGTGACCTCGTAGACCTCGGCTTGCGCGCGGTCCACCACCTCCGCGACGTCCTGCCCGTCGGCGCCGGCGTAGCCGAACTGCACGATGCGGGTACCGGCCTCCACGAGGCGACGCAGGATGGCCTTCTCGACGACGATCTCCGCGTAGAACGACGCGTTGGCCGCGGTGGGCACCGTCTGCGTCAGCGTGACCAGGTAGGGCGGTCCGCCGATGCGCTTGAGTTCGCCGCGACGCTCGAGTTCGGCCGAGACCGTCACCGGGTCGGCGGGATCTCCGCGGCCGTACAGATCGAGGATCGCGTCGTAGACCATCTGGTGAGCGGGGCGGTAGAAGTCACCGGGCCGCAGGACCTCGAGGACGTCGGCGATGGCGTCCTTGCTGAGCAACATGCCACCGAGTACCGACTGCTCGGCCGCCATGTCCTGAGGGGGCTGACGACCGAAGTCCTCGCCCGGCGCCTCGGACGGTCCCTGGTAGTCGTTCGCTCCTCGATCGTCCACGACCGCCACGGATGCCGCCCTCTCCCTCGCTCGTCGAACGGCGCGTGACCGAAGAATTTTCGGACACGACGCCGTTGCAGACAACTTGTACTCCCGACGTCCGACACGTGTGCCGTGAGCTCGAGATGGTGTGCCGGAGGGACGTTAGGGCTTGTGAACCTCAGCGCCAAACCGTCATGTTGGCGAACCTGTGGAGCAATTGGGGATACCGCAGGACCGCCGTGTTGACCACCTGTGCAGAACCTGGGGACCAACAACATCACAGTGAGTGTCGCCGCACGTCAGAGCCGTTTCGATTGTTGACCGTCTGTGGATGAATGCGGCCTCGGCGTGTCCCGCCGAGTTGACATGTCGGGCGTGTCAGGTCTCGGACGGCCGCACTTATCAACATGACGCAGCTCACATCTCGGTAACCGGTGGTAAACGGCCAGCGAATTCTGATCCGGTCCGGAAAACCGTCACGGCACACTCACCGCGGCTCGTTTCACGCCGGACATCTACGTCCGAGGGCGCACACGACACGGGCGCCGCGACGCACAGTGCGTCGCGGCGCCCGTCAGGGTCGGTCGGTGGTTCAGCCGGCGTCGATCGGCTCCCGGAGCTCGGTCACGGAGGCCGCGTCGACAAGGAGGACGCGCGCCGTCGGAATGTCGAAGAACAAGCCGACGACGCGAAGGCAACCCTCCGCGGAGGCCTTGCCCACCACGGAGTGTCGGGACAGCGTCTGCAGCTGTACGGCGACGTTCACCATCGCCAACTGGTCGATGTCGGAGAAGCCCAGTTCTGCCGCGTCCCGAGCCACAGGGTGCCCGCTGCGGAACGCACTGAGGCTCGCACGGCCGTGTGACAGCCAGTCGGCGACGACCCCGTCACCGTCGTGGGCACCGGCCAGCAATCCCCGCATGGCTCCGCAGCCGGAGTGACCGCACACAACGATCGAGCTGATGTTCAGCGTGTCGACTCCGTAGTGCAGTGCCGCTTCCAGCGACGTGTCCGGGGCGCCCACCGGGATCAGGTTGCCCATGTTGCGGACGGTGAACAGGTCTCCGGGGCCTGCGCTGGTGATCGTGTTGGGCATCACCCGTGAATCCACGCAGCTCAGGAAGAAGGTATCGGGGTCCTGGAACTCGCTCAGTTTCTCGAGGTGCGGACGCATGGAGTCCGCGCTCCGGCGGTGGTACTCCTCCACGCCGGCCAGGACCGGCCGCAGCGCTGCCGGGGTGACAGCGTCGGCGGTGAACGGTCCGGAATGGCTGTCCACCGTCTGCCACTGCGACCAGGGCATGAACGTACGAGCGGAGAGGAGGTTGGGCAGGCGCTTCGGCGGACCCTCGGTGGCCGACTCCATGTCGACAGCGCCGACCTCGTCCACCACGACGGTGCCGCCGGTGGCCTCGTACTGCCGGATCCATTCGTGGAGAGCGTCGTAGACCGCGTGGTCGAGGAAGTCGACGACCAGTTCGACGGTGACCGAGCGGCCGGCCGGGACGGCCTGCAGCACACGGGTCAGGCGCGGAAGCGACAGGAAGCTCAGCGAACCCTCGACGACGACCCTCCAGGAGTCGGCACCCACTTCCTCGGAACGCACACGCGCCCAGAGCACTCGACGCAGAACCAGCAGCACCGACAGGGCCAGACCGATCAGAACACCCTCGAGAAGGTTGAGCGCGACCACACCGACGACGGTCACGGCGTAGACGGCGACGTCACCGGTCCGCTTCGCCGACTTGATGTCGGCGAGTTTGACCAGCTGCACACCGATCATCACCAACAGACCTGCGAGTGCGGCGTACGGCACCAGCTCGACGACACCGATGAACAGTACGGAGAAGACGAGGACCCAGACACCGTGCAGCACAGCGGAAGCCGGCGAGCGTGCACCGGACTTGACGTTGGTCGCGCTGCGCACGATGACTCCGGTCACCGGAAGGCCGCCGGCGACACCGGACACCATGTTGGCGGCGCCCTGTCCCATCAGTTCACGGTCGAAGTTCGTGCGCCGACCCGAGTGCATCTTGTCGATGGCGACTGCGGACAGCAGGGACTCGACGCTGGCGATCAACGCGATGGTGAGCACACCGGTCGCGAATCCCATCCATTGCCCTTCGGGCAGGAGCGGCAGCTCGATGGCGTCGATCAGGTTGCCGGGCAGGTCGATTCGTTCGACATCCATCGCGAGGGCCAGCGACAGACCGGTACCGGCGACGACCGCGACGAGAGGACCGGGCACCTTGCCCAGCGGACCCTTGACGCGGGGCCACAGAAGCATCAGGGCGACGACCACTGCACCGATGGCGACGGACGCGAGTTCCGCATCGACGAGCGACGCCGGGAGCGACGTGATGTTCTCTATCGCGGAGCTCTTGCTGTCACCGCCCAGAAGAACGTGGATCTGCTGCAGCGCGATGGTGATACCGATGCCCGCGAGCATCGCGTGCACCACCACGGGTGAGATGGCCAACGCCTGGCGAGCGATCCTGCTCAGTCCCAGACCGACCTGTAGAACGCCCGCGGCCACCGTGATGAGACACGTGACGCGCCATCCGAACTGGGCGACCAACTCGGCGACGACGACCGTCAGTCCGGCGGCCGGGCCACTGACCTGAAGGGGTGAGCCTCCGAGAAGCCCCGCCAGGATGCCACCGATCACGGCGGCGATGAGCCCCGCCATGACCGGGGCGCCGGACGCGACCGCGATACCGATGGAGAGGGGGACCGCGACGAGGAACACCACCAGGGAGGCGGGCACGTCGTATCTCAGGACGGATGCCACACGATCGCGGATCGGATTCGGCTGCAGGGACACGGGCGGATCGTCGGACGATGGTCGGTCGAGTTGTGCAGTCACGAGTGAACCTCCAGGCGACACGTGGGTGTTTGTCTGTGCGGTTACGTCATCAGGGATGCTCGACGAATGAGTCAAGACTTCCCAAAGGGTACGTAAGGCTTTCGGAGCACTGCAGACCCTGGAGGTGGATCGAGACCGCGTTCACACGATGTTTGGGCACTGCACCAGAAAGTGCCGGCAGAAACACTCGCCGAGCATAAAAAATCGGCTGTGAATGGCGCGAAGAATGCAGCGGGTGTAGAGAACAGAATGCACGCAAATGCACGAAGACCCCGGCTGCGAACAGCCGGGGTCTTCGTGGTCGAGAAGGGATATCACTCCGAGGCAGTGACCTCGAGGTCGAACGCCGCGGTGACGTCGGGGTGCAGCGCGACGGAGATGCGGTGCTTGCCCGTGGACTTCACGTGCGACTTCGGCAGTTCGATGCTGCGCTTGTCGACGACGGGTCCGCCGGCGCTCTTGAGCGCGGCGGCGACGTCGGCTGCGGTGACCGAGCCGAAGAGCTTGCCCGAACCACCCGCGGTACGCACCGCGAGAGTCACGGACTCGAGGGCCTCGATGGCCTGCTTGAGCTCGTTGGCGTGGTCGAGCCCGCGCACGGCGCGAGCTTCCTGGGCGCGGCGGATGCCTTCGACCTGCTTCTGTGCTCCGCGAGTGGCCGCGATGGCCAGCCCACGGGGCAGGAGGAAGTTACGGCCGTAGCCGTCCTTGACCTCCACGGTGTCTCCGGGAACGCCGAGGTTGTCGACATCAGCGGTGAGGATGAGCTTCATGGTTACCTTTCCCCTTATCGCGCAGTCGCCGCGTAGGGCAGCAGTGCTACCTCACGCGAGTTCTTGACTGCGATGGCGATGTCCCGCTGATGCTGGACGCAGTTGCCGGTGACACGACGAGCGCGGATCTTGCCGCGATCACTGACGTACTTACGCAGCAGTGTCGTGTCCTTGTAATCGATGGACGTGTTCTTTTCCTTGCAGAAGGCACACACCTTCTTCTTGATCACCTTGTCGCGCAATGGCGGTTTAGGCATGTACAAACTCCGAATCTTTGTTCACTGCATGTGGGTGAAGAATCAGAACGGAGGTTCGTCGTCGCCACCACGGGAGCCGCCGAACGAGCCCGATGCCTGCGGAGCGCTGCCCCACGGATCGTCGCCGCCCGAGCTGCCACCGGACTGACGGCTCGACGAGCCACCACCCGATCCACCGGAGGAACCGAACCCGCCGCCGCTGTTGCCGCCTCCTCCACCGCCGCCGCGACTGACCTTGTTGACCTTGGCCGTCGCGTACTTCAGGGAGGGGCCGACCTCGTCGACTTCGAGTTCCACGACAGTGCGCTTCTCGCCCTCACGCGTCTCGTAGGAACGCTGCTTCAACCGGCCCGTCACGACGACTCGTGCGCCGCGGGTCAGGGACTCCGCGACGTTCTCCGCAGCCTCACGCCAGATGTTGCACCGCATGAAAAGAGCGTCGCCGTCTTTCCATTCGTTGCTCTGGCGATCGAAGGTGCGGGGTGTGGACGCGACGGTGAAGTTCGCGACCGCCGCACCTGCCGGGGTGAATCGAAGCTCGGGATCGGCCGTCAGGTTCCCGACGACGGTGATGACGGTTTCGCCTGCCATGATTCCTCTTTCTCGTGCCTTGTCAGCGCATGATCTTTCTCTGTTGCCGTCAGCCTAGGGCGATACGGTGACAGATACGGATCACTTGCCGCGGCGCAGAACCTTGGTGCGGAGCACCGATTCGTTCAGGCCCAGCTGGCGGTCGAGTTCGGACACCGTGGCCGGCTCCGCGTTGATGTCGATCACCGCGTAGATGCCTTCCGCGTGCTTGTCGATCTCGTAGGCGAGACGGCGCTTTCCCCACACGTCGACCTTGTCGACCTTGCCGCCGTCCTTGCGGATGACGTTCAGGAACGTATCCAGCGACGGGGCGACCGTGCGCTCGTCGAGATTGGGGTCGAGAATGACCATCAGTTCGTAATGACGCATAAGACCTCATCACCTCCTATGGACTGTGAAACGGTCACGGACGATCCGTGACAGGAGGGTCGTTGCGTCAGCAACCGGTCCAGGGTACCCGGGAGAACACCCAGAGCGAAATCGTCGGCATTCACGGTGCGGGAGCCACGGCACCTAGTCTTGTCCCCATGACCACGGGCCGTGCAGGTGTGGCGACCGCGACGGTCGTCACCGCAGTGTCCGTGGTGACGATGATTCTCGGCTACCTGAACAAGGCCCGCTGCACCGGAGCGCCGTTCGACGAGGCAGGCCGCAGCCTGGTGTTCGACCGGATCAAGGACTCGTCCGTCTGCTACTCGGACATCCAGTTCCTCTGGCTCGACCGCGGTATCGACCAGCACATCTTCCCGTATCTGAATGGTGGCATCTCCGCCGACGGGACCTTGATCGGCGGCACCGTGGAGTACCCCGTGCTCAGCGGGATCCTGATGTGGATCGGCGGGCTCGCCAGCCACACCGATGCTCAGTTCCTCTTCTACTCCGCCGTGCTGCTCGCACCGTTCGGCGCCCTGACGGCCTGGATGCTGGGCCGCACGGTCGGCTCGATCGCGCTGCTGTGGTCCGCAGGACCGGCACTGATCCTCTACGCGTTCCACAACTGGGAGCTGCCCGTCGTGGCCACCGCGGTGGGCGCCGTCTACGTCATGTCCACGACGTGGCCGCTGCGGGTGCGCGCATGCCTCGCGGCAGCCCTACTGGCAGTGGGGTTCTGCCTCAAGCTCTATCCGGGCGCCTTCGTCCTGCCACTCGCGCTGTTCGTCCTGGTCGGCGGACGCGGCGGACGTGAGCTCGCCGTTCCGGGCAGGCTCGACGTCCGGGGCGCCGCCGCCGTCGTCGCTGTCGCCGGCGCGGTCGTCGCAGCCGTCAATCTGCCGTTCGCCCTCCTCGGATACGACGGCTGGCGTGCGTCGTTCGCCTTCCAGGAGATGCGCGAGGCGGACATCACCACCAACTCGATCTGGTACTGGGGATTGCGCGTCCTCTACGCGACACCGTCCACATCGCCCGAGACGAGCGAGGCGAACGAGGCCGCCTACCAGTCGATGGTGTCGGTCCTGTCACCGATGTTCGTCCTGGCAGCGTTCGCCGCTGCACTGTGGTTCGGCTGGCGCCGCTACGGAACGGAGGGCACATACCCGTGGATACAGATCAGCGCGGTGATGCTGGCGTCGTTCCTGCTGTTCCACAAGGTGCACTCGCCGCAGTACACGCTCTGGCTCGTTCCGTTCTTCGTCCTGCTCCGCATCCCGTGGCAGGTGGTGACCGCGTATCTGCTCGCCGACCTGGTCATGGGAATCGGTGTGTTCAAGTACTTCGCGGCGCTGTCCAGCGGCAGTGACGCCTCGACGGAGGAGAACGTCGTCCTGGTCGGGGTGTGGGGTCGTGCGGCCCTGCTGGTGGTGCTGATCGTGCTGTTCGCTCGGTCGCGCGAACGACGACACTCCGAGTCGCCCGTCCGAGTCGTCGATCCCCCGTCCCCCCGAATCACCGAGGTGTCCGCATGAGTGCGACCGACGAGACCTTTCCGCTGCTCGGTGATCATGTGCACCTCGAGCCCCTGCGGACCGACCACGCGGACGAGCTGCTCACCGCCGCGGACGACCCCGAGATCTTCCGGTGGACGGGCGCCGTCGTGTCCGACCGTGCCGGTGCCGCCGCGTACATCGACACGGCTCTCGCGGATCCCGCGCGAATCGCCTACCTGCAGCGCGACGCGCACACGGGCGTCGCCGTGGGGACGACGTCGTACTACCAGGTCGACCACCGCAACCGCAGCCTCGCCATCGGGTACACCTGGTTGTCGCGGTCGGCCCAGGGGACGCGGATCAACCCGGAATCGAAGTACCTGCTCCTCGATCACGCCTTCGGTCCGCGTGCGGCCGTGCGGGTCGAGTGGCACACCGATTCGAACAACGCGCAGTCACGCGCGGCCATCGCCAAGTTGGGCGCGCAGTTCGAGGGCCTGCTGCGGAAGCACCGGGCGCGCCCGGACGGCTCGTGGCGCACCACGGCACTGTTCTCCATGACGGACGACGAGTGGCCCGCCGCCGCGGACGCGCTGCGTGCACGCCTGCGCGGCTGAGTGCGCGCCCCACCTGTGTGTTTTGCAGAATCTTCACACCACCCGGCCATGCTCGGAACGACAATGGTCTGCCGGTGACAAAACCGACTGATCGGTGTAGAACATGGGACACAACCGGTCGGCTGACCGGTTCCGGGGAAACGAGAGCAGAACTTATGGCCACCATGACGAATCCGGGCGCGAGAACCACACCCGACTCGGCCGAGCAGACCGGTCTTCCTCGCCCGAACCTGACCGTCCGCGAGATCGAGGTCCTGGTCAGCTGGTTCCGGTGCGATTCCAAGCCGGCCGTCGCCGCACACCTGTTCCTCTCCCTCGGAACCGTCAACACCCACCTCACGCGCATCCGTCAGAAGTACGCGGCTGTCGGACGTCCCGCCCCCACCAAGGCGTCCCTGGTGGCCAGGGCGCTGCAGGACGGACTCGTCGACATCGACGAACTCTGACCCACCCCACACCGACGAAAGAGCCGCCCGGCCTCGCATGTGCGACGCCGGGCGGCTCTTCTCGTGAGGGGGTCAGCCCGTGATGTCGACCTTGGCCTCGTCGGAATGCCCCTCGGCCGCGAGTCGGCGATTGCGCCGCACGCTGGAGAAGAACGACAGTCCGATGAGGACGACGCCGACCAGTCCGGTGATGATCTCGTTGATGTGCACGCCGATGGACACCAGCAGGATGATCGACAGTGCGCCGATGGCCCAGTGCGCGCCGTGCTCGAGGTAGACGTAGTCGTCGAGCGTGCCCTTGCGGACCAGGTAGACCGTCAGCGACCGGACGAACATCGCGCCGATGAACCCGAGGCCCAACGCGATGATGATGGGGTCGGCGGTGATGGCGAACGCGCCGATGACGCCGTCGAAGCTGAAGGACGCGTCGAGAACCTCCAGGTAGAGGAACAGGAAGAAGCCGGCCTTACCGGTGGCTTTCGCCAGATCCGACGGTCCGCTGCTCGCCTCCTCCTCGTCGTCCTCGCCCGGCACGTGGAAGAGGTTGCCGAGCCCGTTGACCGCGATGTAGGTGACCATGCCCAGCACGCCCGAGACCATGACGGTGGAGATCTTGTCGTCCTCCGCGATCAGTTCCGCAGTGAGGACCAGCAGGATGCCGGCGACGATGACGCCGACCATGTCGAGCTTGCCGGCCTTCGCGAGAGGCTTCTCGATCCACGAGAGCCACGTGTGCTCGCGTTCTTCGAAGATGAAGCCGAGGAAGAGCATCAGCAGGAACATGCCGCCGAACGCCGCGATCTGCGGGTGAGCGTCGGTGATCAGGGTTTCGTACGACGGGCTGCCGTCGGGGAAGTACGCGGCGTCGTCGGCGGGGGGGTTCAGCGCGAGGCGTAGTGCGGCGACCGGGCCCAGACCCGACGCGACCCACACGATGACCAACGGGAAGACCAACCGCATACCGAAGACGGCGATGATGATGCCGACGGTGAGGAAGATCTTCTGCCAGAATTCGCTCATCCGCCGCAGGACGGTCGCATTGATGACCGCGTTGTCGAAGGACAGCGAGACCTCGAGGATTCCGAGGATCAACACCAGCGCTACGGCTTCCCAGCTGCCGTAGATGAATGCCACGACAACGGACACGGCGGTGATCGCGAAGGACCACCCGAATATTCGTAGAACCACGGCGTGTGGCCTTTCTCTGCTGACGTTCGAAGGTGCACGGCCGAGGTTCGACCCCGTACAGACAACGGAGAGTGTCGCGGCGCCGCCCGCGGGACAACCACGGTGACGACGAGCAACACTCTCCGGTGCCGGAGGCAAATACCCCGTCGAACGGGACATTACTCCAACAGAGGGGTCAGACGTTTACTCCGAAATCGCGGGCGATTCCGGCCAGACCCGATGCATAACCCTGGCCGACGGCGCGGAACTTCCATTCGGCGCCGTTGCGGTACAGCTCGCCGAACACCATGGCGGTCTCCGTCGAGGCGTCCTCGCTGAGGTCGTAGCGCGCCAACTCGGTGCCGTTGGACTTGTCCACGACGCGGATGTACGCGTTGCGGACCTGACCGAACGACTGCGACCGGGCGTCCGCCTCGTAGATGGACACGGGGAAGTTGATGGTGTCGATGTTCGGCGGAACGGCGGAGAGTTCGACGTTGATGACCTCGTCGTCGCCGTCACCCTCGCCCGTGGTGTTGTCACCGGTGTGCTCGATCGAGCCGTCCGGGCTCTTGAGGTTGTTGAAGAACACGAAGTGCTGGTCGCTGACAACCTTCTTGTCCGTGCCCAGCGCGATGGCACTGGCATCGAGGTCGAAGTCCGTGCCGGTGGTCGTCCTGATGTCCCACCCGAGGCCTACCGAGACGGCCGTGAGGTTGGGTGCGGCCTTGGTGAGGGAGACGTTGCCACCCTTGGTCAAGCTGACGCCCATGAGAAGTGTCCTTTCGGTTGCTTCGGTTGTTCATACCGCAAACGTCCCGGCGGCTGCGCGCGTTCCCGGAAGTCGAAGAAATACGGCGTCGGTAGCATCGCAGACGTGACACACCGTTGGCCGGGACGCCTGAGCCGCGGCAAGGCGCGACTCGATGCCGTCGCCGGCATCAGGGCGGACACGGTCACGACATTCCTCGACATGGACAAGCGGCAGTCCATCGCGTCGTCCGGGGTGGACGCACTGGAACGCCTCGGGCGATCCGACGACGGCCTCCGGACGCAGTGGCGCAGCGTCGAGGAGCAGTGTTTCGCCGCGGGTGCGTCCTATCTGACGGCGACCGAGCGTCCCGAGTCCGACGCCTCCGAGACGGCGTACGACGCCTTCGCCACCGCGATCGCCCAGCTCGCGGCAGCGAGCGCGTCCGTCGACCGCTTCTACGAGAACTACCGAGCCCGTCTCGAGCATGCGATCGGCGAGTACGCGGCCGTCCCCCGGCTCGCTCAGGACGCGCGCTCCGCGGCGAACACCGCGCTCTCCGCCGTCACCGGATCCGAACCGCATCACCGCTACCCGTCGGTCGTCGCCGGCGTAGGCAGTGTGCACGCAGCCCTGGCAGCGCTGGAACGTGCGGAGGCCACGGGCAGCGGACCTGCCGTGACCCGCGCGGCCGCGGACACCCGTTCCGCGTCGGACGTCCTCCGGACAGCCCTCGCCGAGGCACCCGGCAAGTCCAGGCCTGCGACGACGGCACTGGCGTCGGTACGCACCCGGCTGCAGGCGGTGGGCACGAAGGCCGAGAACATCGCTCCGGCCTACTCCGCACTGCTCCGTGAGTTCGTCGCGGCCAGCTCGAACGATCTGGCCAGGGCTCGGGACAACTGCGACGCCCACGTCGCCGCTGCCACTCGGGACATAGATGCCGCCGCCGACGCCCTCGGAGCCGGGAACCCGGAGACTGCCCTGGACCTGATCACGGCCGCGCGCGCCGACCTGGCCGACGCGGAAGCCGACATCGAAGCCGTGACCGGCCGGCTGGCGCGTCTCCGCGAGGTCCGGGACGACCCGGCGTCGGTCGAGCAGCGCGTGCGCTTCCGACTGCGCGATGCGCAACTCCTGGTGGTGGACCGAGGAATGGTTGCCGAATGGGGTTCGGTGCTGGATGCTCAGCTCGCACGCATCGAGCGGGCCACCCGGGCGCTCGGTACGGGGCGGCCCGACTACTGGGCGTACCTCCGAGAACTCGATTCCATCGGTGACTTCATCTCCGGTGTGGTCGATCGCATTCGCGGTCGACACGGCCATACGTGAACAGAAAGGGTTGCAGTGCAGCACTTCTCTCATCTGGAGCCCGCTACCCTCGACTACTTGTTCCACCGGCCTCCCGAACAGGTCGACGAGTCGAGTGACATGAGGACCAGGGCGCTCGCGCTCGGGGCCACCCTCTACATCCCGGCGACGCGGCCCGGCCTCGTCGCGACCGTCACGAAGCGCGCCGCGGAGGGATCGCGGTCGATGGTGCTCGACCTCGAGGACGCCGTGGCCGACGCGGACCTCGACATCGCCCGGGCTGCCGTGATCGCGGCGCTCGACGAGCTGGCGGACACACCGCCCGACGCTGCCGTGTTCGTCCGCGTGCGCACCGAGGACGACATGCACTTCGTGTGCGACCGGCTGGGCCCGGGTCTCGAGGTCCTCACCGGTTTCGTGTTACCGAAGTTCCGGCCCGAGAGCGGAGAGGCGTTCCTCCGCAGCGTCTCCGAGCGTTCCGCCGCATCCGGGCGACACCTGGTGGTGATGCCGGTGGTGGAGTCGCCCGAGGTGGTCTACCGCGAATCACGCGACGACGAACTGATCGGTGCCCGCGAGGTGCTGGGACGGCACCGGGATTCGGTTCTCGCCGTCCGCATCGGAGCGACCGACATGAGCAGCGCGTTCGGTATCCGCCGGGACCGCGATCTGACCATCTACGACGTCCGCGTCGTCGCCGACACCATCGGCGCCGTCGTCAATCATCTCGGCCGCAGCGACGGCACCGGCTTCGTCGTCACCGGTCCGGTGTGGGAGTACTTCGCCGACCACGAACGTCTGTTCCGGCCGATGCTGCGCGCCACCCCGTTCGCCGAACACGACGCCGTCCGCTTCCGCCAGCAGCTGGTCAGCCGCGACATCGACGGCCTGCTCCGCGAAGTCGCGCTCGATCGGGCCAACGGATTGCACGGCAAGACGGTGATCCACCCGTCGCACGTCGCTGCCGTGCACTCGTTGTCGGTCGTGACGCACGAGGAATACCAAGACGCGCAGGCCATCGCGTCGGCGACCAGGGGCGGCGGCGTCATGGCGTCGGGCTACGGCAACAAGATGAACGAGATCGGCCCGCATCGACCGTGGGCCGAACAGACACTGCGCCGCGCCGCGGTGTTCGGCGTGACCGCCGAGAACGTCTCGTTCGTCGACGTCATGCAGGCACTGGCGCGACCGCGCGGGAACGTCGCATGAGCCGGCCCGTGGACCGGCTACTGCCCTGGGCGACAGCCGAACTGGGACTGGTTCTCGAGCACGGCAACTCGTCGGTCGGCATGCGAGTGGGAGATCTGGTCCAACCCGGACTGCGACGCAATCCCAAGCGCGCCCACCTGCTGGTATCCACCGTGCTGGGCAAGCACATCCCGCAGGAACCCGCGCACGTCATCGCGGCGGGCGAACTGCTCGGATCGCTCTGCGCCGACGTCCTCACCGGCAGTGAGGACGGTGTCGTGGTCCTGGGATTCGCCGAGACGGCGACCGGCCTGGGCCACTGCGTGGCGACGCGATTACGAGCGACGAGCTACCTCCACTCCACCCGCAGACCGGTCGACGGCTTCCCGGTGTACGGCACGTTCGAGGAAGGGCATTCGCATGCGACGAATCACCTTCTCCTCCCGGCCGATGCACACCTCGACCTTCCGCCCCACATCCCGATGGTCCTTGTCGACGACGAGATATCGACGGGAACAACGGCTCTCGAAGCCGTCCGAGCCCTGCACGCCATGTCGCCGCGCGCGCGGTACGTGATCGCCTCGCTCGTCGACATGCGCACCGGCGCACATCGCCGTGCCACCGAGCAGGCCGCGGCCGAGATGGGCGTCATCATCGACTCCGTCTCCCTCGCCACCGGAACGGTGCACCTGCCCGACGACATCGTCGAGACCGTCGCGGCGCTCCCGCCCACCCCCGAGAGTCCCGACGCGGTGAGCGCCGGCTCGGTGACCCGCATCGACATCGACTGGCCCGCAGGGGTTCCCGACGGTGGTCGGCACGGGTTCCGATGCACCGATGCCGCTGCTTTCGAGCACGCGCTGACTGCCGTCGCCGATACCCTCGCTACCCGCGTCGGCCCCGAACCTCTCGTCGTCGTCGGACACGAGGAGTTCATGTACCTGCCGCTGCGGATCGCCGGAGCGCTGGCCGACCGAGGCACGCCCACCCTGTTCCAGACCACCACACGATCACCGGCGTACGTGCTCGATGTGCCCGGGTACCCGCTGCGACGCGGGTTCTCCTTCGTCGCACCGGAATCCGGGAGCGCACCGCGTCGGCACCTGTACAACGCCCGCGTCGCCGACGAGGACTCGCCGACACCGGTGCTGCTCGTGGTGGACACTCCCGCCGACACCGCCGAGCTCGTCGGTCCCGACGGTCTGGTGGATGCGCTGGCCCGCGCCGGCATCGACGTCACCGTCGCTGTCGTCCATTCCGATCCGAGTTCGTTGATCGGACGAGCGTGATGACGACGCCTCTGCACGGGCCCGCTTTCGGTTCCTACGCTGCCGACGAGGTGTCCTGGCTTCTGCAGGACCTGTCCCATGTCGCACTGGAAGCCGACACCGAGTCACGCGAGAGCCGCATCCAGTCGGGGCATGCCCACTACGCGGAGTCTCTTCCCGTCGAGTACCAACCCGACGCGGCCTACCGGGATCTGTTCGACACGGTGCTGGAGGAGAGCGCATCACGATTGGCCACTGCCGTGGGGGTCGTCACCGACCTGCTGATCGCCGAGCGCGGCGAGCACCTGGTGCTCGCCTCCCTCGCCCGAGCCGGAACCCCGATCGGAATCCTCATGCGTCGGTGGGCGCGCGCCGTGCACGGCCTGGACTGGCCGCACTACGCCGTGTCCATCGTGCGGGACCGCGGCATCGATACCGCAGCGCTGGACTATCTTTCGCGTGCCCACGATCCGTCGTCCGTGGTCTTCGTCGACGGATGGACCGGCAAGGGAGCCATCGCCAAGGAGCTCTCTGCCGCACTCGAGGCGTATCACCACGCCGGAGGCGCACGCTTCGACGACAGGCTGGCAGTACTGGCCGATCCCGGCCACTGCGTCACCACCTACGGAACACGCGACGACTTCCTCATCGCGTCGGCCTGTCTGAACTCCACGGTGTCCGGGCTGGTCTCCCGCACCGTCCTGAACGACGAGTTGATCGGCCCCGGCGAGTTCCACGGAGCGAAGTTCTACTCCGAGCTCGCGTCGTCGGACGTGTCGAACCGGTTGCTGGACAGAGTGTCCGACTGCTTCCCGGCGGTCCGAGCGGACGTGACGACCGGCGTCGAAACCGTGCAGGGGTCGGACCGGACTCCGACGTGGAGCGGCTGGGCCTCGGTCGAAAAGGTACGGGCCGAGTACGGCATCACCACCGTGAACTTCGTCAAACCCGGTGTCGGAGAGACTACTCGGGTTCTGCTGCGCCGAGTACCGTGGCGGATCCTCGTGCGCGACGCCGATGCCCCCGACCATCGGCACATCCGCATGCTGGCATCGTCGCGCGGCGTTCCCGTCGACGTCGTGCCCGACCTGGCCTATGCCTGCATGGGATTGATCCGCGACGTGGGAAGCCGGACCGAATGACGACCGCACTCGTGGCGACCGACCTGGACCGCACCATGATCTACAGCCGTGCTGCGCTGGCGGAGGGCGGATCGAGCGAGGTGCAGTGTGTCGAGATGTACGAGGGTGCCCCGCTGTCCTTCATGACGGTCCGGGCAGCAGATCTCCTCGCCGAGCTGGCCGCGGCGACGACAGTCGTTCCGACGACGACCCGCACGGTCGAACAGTTCCGACGCATCACACTCCCCGGTGCGCCGTGGCGTCACGCGATCACGACGAACGGCGCCTCGATTCTCGTGGACGGGGAACCCGACCGCCAGTGGCGTGCGGCCGTGGACGAGGCTGTCGCCGACACTGCCGCCCCCCTCGACGAGGTGACGGCCGAGATGCGCCGGCGCGGCGACGATTCGTGGGTTCTGAAGCAGCGCACCGCCGACGACCTGTTCTGCTACCTGGTCGTCGACGTCGCAACGATGCCGGCGACGTTCGTCGAGAGCTTCGGTCGATGGTGCGCCCACCGGGGGTGGGGGGTGTCGCAGCAGGGCCGCAAGATCTACGCGATGCCCGACGTGGTGTGTAAGTCGCGGGCCATCGCCGAGGTTCGACGACGACTGATCGACGACGGCACTCTCGATCCGGCGACGCCGGTACTCGCCGCGGGGGACGGTGCACTGGACGCGGAGATGCTGCGCAGCGCCGACGCCGCGATCCGACCCCGGCACGGAGAGCTCGAACTGTTGCAGTGGCAGGCCCCGGGGCTGATGGTGACCGAGCATTCCGGCGGCCCGGCCAGCGAGGAGATCCTGGACTGGTTCCACGCGAACCTGAATCGGACATTGCGCCACGTACGCTGAAGTTTCACGCACCCGATGTAGCCGAGCATGTGGAAGAGGACGATTCGTGTCTGCACAGCCGTTGACCAAGGGACAGAACGCACCGCTGTCCACCGCCACCGTTCGCATCGGCCTCGAGCTGACAGCACCTGCGGACATCTCTGCGCTGCTGGTCACCGACAGCGGCAAGGTCCGTTCCGACGCGGACTTCGTCTTCTTCAACCAGCCGACGGGCCCCGGTGTACAGCTGGTCCCGGGTCAGAACGGTCCTGCCGAGGTTGCCGTGACGCTCGCATCCGTTCCGTCCGACATCACCCAGATCCGCGTCGTCATCACCCTCGACGACGCGTCGAGCAGCTTCGGTCGCTCCTCCGCCCCTACTGCGCACGTCATCGACGGCGGAACCGGATCGACGCTGTACTCGTACACGATCGACGGACTCAGTTCGGAGTCCATCGTGATCGCCCTCGAGCTCTACCGCCGAGGCGACGGTTGGAAAGTGCGTGCGGTCGGCCAGGGATACGCCGGTGGGTTCGAGGCGCTGGTGCGCGATCACGGCGTGTCCGTCGACGACGCTCCTTCGGCACCGGCCCCCGCTGCGCCACCGGTTGCGGCTCCTGCCCCCACACCGCCGCCCATCCCGGCACCGGCACCGGTCGCGAGTGCGCCGACACCCGCACCGACAGGGCCGCCCGAGGTCAGCCTCACGAAGTCGCGCCCGGTCAGCCTGTCCAAGGGCCAGAAGGTGACGCTGAAGAAGGACGGTGGCGTCGCCCTCACCGCCATCCGCATGGGTCTCGGCTGGGACCCCATCAAGAAGGCGGGCTTCTTCGGCGGCGGCCGCAGCGCGGACATCGACCTCGACGCGTCGGCGTTGATGTTCTCGGGCGACAAGCACGCCGACGTCGTCTACTTCGGCCAACTGACGTCGAAGGACGGCTCGATCGTCCACCAGGGTGACAACCTCACCGGTGAGGGCGAAGGCGACGACGAGGTCATCACCGTCGACCTGACCAGGGTGCCCGCGCACATCAGCGCCATCGTCTTCATCGTCACCTCCTACCGCGGTCAGACGTTCGAGCAGGTGGCGAACGCGTTCACCAGGCTCGTCGACAACACGATCAACACCGAGCTCGCCCGCTTCACGCTGCAGGGCGGGATGCCGTTCACGGGCCTGGTCATGGCGAAGGTCTACCGCGCAGGCAGTGAGTGGAAGCTCCAGGCCATCGGTGACGGCATCAACGCCAAGCACGCAGGAGAGGCGCTTCCGCAGCTCCGCCCGTACTTGTCCTGAGGCCGGACGTACTCTGAGATCGTGACCTCGTCAAACGAATCTACCGGTTTCGAGTACGGCGTCGACGGCCCCAAGCTCATCGTCGTCGGGCTCGACGGTACGGACTCGTCGTGGCGCGCCGCCGCCTACGCAGCGGGGTCCGCACGACGGCAGAACTCGAAACTCGTTCTCGTCTATGTGCAGACTCTCGCCGCCGGCGCCTTCGCGCAGGCGAGCGGCGTCGTCTACGACTCGGGTACCCAGGTCGCCGACCAGTTGCTCGGAGAGATCCGGGACCACGTCGTGCGGTTCGGCGAGCACCAGCACGTCGACTGGGAGTTCCGCACGTTCCGCGGTGATCCTGCGATGGGACTGGCGGCCGTGGGCGACGAACTGCGTGCCGACGCCATCGTGGTGGGAACCTCGGAGTCGGCGGGTCACCGCATCTTCGGGTCCGTCGCCGTGCGCCTGGTCAAATTGGGTCGGTGGCCGGTGACCGTGGTGCCCTAGGTGCCGGCACGTGTTCCGGAACAGGCACCGCGACGGGACGTGGACGCAGAGAGGCGGGGACCCATGCCGGGTAGCTGTCGGGCGCTCCGTCCAGGACGCCGCCGGCCGGGTCGTCGTCGCCACTACTGCGGACCAGGTCGTCCACCGGACGGTAGATCTGCCGGACGATCAGGACACAGAGCGCGACGACCGCCAGGTCGCGGAACACCACCGTGGTGGTGAAGTACTGCTCGGGCAGTCCCTTGTTCGACACTCCGAGGTAGTACATCATCCGCGGAACCCAGACCAGCGCGTCGATCGTCATCCACGCCAACAGGATTCGACGATGCGGGAGTGCGAGCACCGCGAGCGGGACGAGCCACAGCGAGTACTGGGGACTCCACACCTTGTTCGTCAGCAGGAAGCCCGCGACGACGAGGAATCCGAGTTGCGCCAGGCGCGGGCGCCTCGGCGCCGTCATCCCCACGTAGGCGACGGCAGCGCACGCGGCGATGAAGAGCACCGCGGTGACCAGATTGAGGAGTACCGGCTTCTCACCGGGCGCGAGCGGACCGTCGAAACCCGACCAGCCGGTGAAGGATCGGACGACGTTGTAGATCGAGTCCGGATCGGCACCACGGTCGGAGTTCAGGCGGAAGAACTCCGACCACCCCCGCGGAAAGAGCAGTGCGATCGGAAGATTGATCAGAACCCACGCCGAAACGGCCGCGGCCGCGGTACGAGTCCAGTCACGCAGGTTGCCGGTACGCAGACACAGCACCAGGAGCGGACCCAGCAGGAACAGCGGGTACAGCTTGGTGGCGCCGCCGATGCCGAGCAGGATGCCCGCCAGCACCGGGCGGCGGCGCGCCCATGCGAGCATGCCTCCCGCCGCGAATGCTGTTGCGAGAGCGTCGAAATTGGTGAAGACGTGCACGATGACGAGCGGTGAGCACGCGGCCAGGGCGGAGTCCCACACTCGGCGTCCCGCCAGCATCGTCGTCGCCCAGATGGTCACGATCCACGCGAGTGCGGACCCGAACGCCACCACGTTGAAGTACAGCGCCACCGTCAGCGCCTGCGGGAGCCACGGAACCGCCGACCACGCGTGCGCGATCTGCATCGACACGTACTGGTACATGCCGGCCACCACCGGATACTCCATGTACCGCGTGATGGTCGAGCCGTCGGAACCTGTGTCCTCCCATGACTTCTTGTACGGGAAGGCGCCCTGATCGAGGCGTTCCGCGCCGTACAGGGGCACCACGTCCGAGTAACACATCGCGACGTACTGCCGGCTGCCGCTCCAGTCCAGACCCAGCTCCCCGCCGGGGCCTATGGGGGCCTGCTGGATGCACGCCGCCTTGCCGAACCATCCGAGAGCCAGGAACACCACCGTGAACGCGAAGATCACGCGCAGCGGCGTGATGTGACGCTGGCGCCCGACCAGCGCGTGCTTGCCGATGGGACCGCCGACCACCGAGGACAATTCCCCGACCATCGGATCCGTCAGACTCGGGCGGTCCCGTCTCCGAGCGGACCGGCGATCACGCGCCAGCTCACCCGGACTGGCCAAGAGCTCCTCGT
Source organism: Rhodococcus sp. Leaf247 (assembly GCF_001426185.1). Classification (GTDB taxonomy): domain Bacteria; phylum Actinomycetota; class Actinomycetes; order Mycobacteriales; family Mycobacteriaceae; genus Rhodococcoides. The sequence continues at coordinate 1,089,641 of NZ_LMRP01000002.1, forward strand.
CCTCAGGACCACCCGGTCCATCACGACCGTCCTCCGGACTACCCGGCACCCCTATCGGCCCGGCGGTGCGGCCGGCTGAGGCGTCGCCCCGTCGTCCGGCGCCGTCTCGGGCGTCGGCTGGGTCGTCGCCGCGGGCGCGAGCCCCGGTACGGGGATCGTGATGCCGGGCAGGATCTCGACCTGCGACGGTACGACCACCGGCGGCGCCACAGGCTCGGGAGCCTCCGACGTCGGTGTCTCCACCGTCGTCACCGGAGCGGCGGTCCGAGTCGGCGCGGCGGGTGCCGAGTACTGCGGCACACCGGCCTGTCCTGCGATGGCGCCCGGTGCCGGGAAGGTCTCGACGGGAGTGCCCTCGAGGGACGCGTCGAGGGTGTCCTTCCAGATGTCGGACGGGAGCCCCGAGCCGTAGATGGGGCCGCCGTAGCTGTTCTGCAACGGGAGTCCCTGCTCGGTACCCACCCAGACGGCGGTCGCGAGTGACGGGGTGTACCCGACCATCCAGGCGTCCTTGTTCTCGCCCGTGTCACCGAGCTGCGCGGTTCCGGTCTTCGCTGCGGACTGTCGACCCTCGGCCAGGTTGTGGCCGTTGGAGTACCCGGCGATGGGACGCATGGCGGCGGTGACGTTGTCGGCGACGTTCGGGTCGACGCGCTGCTCGCCGGGCTCGGCGCCGCGGTCGAGGAGCACCGTGCCGTCGGCCGTGACGACCTTCTGCACGAAGTGCGGAGCGTGATAGGTGCCCGACGCGGCGAGCGTCGCGTACGCGCTGGCCATGTCGATGACGCGGGACTGGTACTGACCCAGCACGATGCCGTTGTTCGGGCCTGCATCGTTCGGCTCGGTGAGGGTCTCACCGATGCCCTCCACCTCGGTGGGGATGCCGAGGCGATGCGCCATGTCGGCAACGGCCTGCGGGCCGCCGTCGAGACTGAGCTGCAAGCGGTAGAAGCTGGTGTTCAGTGATCGCTTCAGTGCCTCGGCGATGGTGCACGTGCCGCACGATTCGCCTTCGACGTTGCCGATCGAGATGCCGTTGACCGTCAGCGGGGAGCTGTCGTACATCTGCGACAGCGGAATTCCCTGGTCGAGCGCGGCAGCGAGTCCGAACACCTTGAACGACGATCCGGTCTGCAGGCCGGACTGCGCGAAGTCGAAGCCTCGACCGTCCGCTCCGCCGTAGTACGAACGGACCGCACCGGTGCGCGGGTCGATCGAGACCGACGCCGTCCGCAGCTCCGGTGACTCGCCCTCCATGTTCGAGTTCACGGCATCGATGGCTGCCTGCTGATCCCTCGGGTCGATCGTGGTGGTGACCTGCAGGCCGGCGGTGTTCAGGTCCTGCTCGCTGATGCCCGACGCTGTCAGCTCCTTGAGGACCTGGTTCTTGATCAGGCCGTTGGGACCGGCGTCGGCGGCGTCACCGCTGTCCACGGAGGCGAGCGGTCGCCACTGCGGGTACTGCATGGCCTGACGCTGCGTCTGGTCGAGCGCACCCATGGTGACCATGCCGTCCAGGACGTAGTTCCACCGGGACTGCGCACCCGTGAGATTGTTCTCCGGATCCAGACCCGACGGCTGCTGGATGGTCGCGGCCAGGACCGCGCCCTCCTCGACGCTGAGCTGCTCGACGGGCTTGTCGAAGTACGCCTTCGACGCCGCGGCGATGCCGTAGGCACCTCGGCCGAAGTAGATGGTGTTGAGGTAGGCGGCGAGGATGTCGTCCTTGGTCCACTGACGAGCCATCTTCGAGGAGATGACCAACTCGCGCATCTTGCGGGTCAGGGTCCGCTCGGACCCGACCAGGGCGTTCTTCACGTACTGCTGCGTGATGGTCGATCCGCCGCCGGCGCTGTCACGTCCGAGGACGTTGTCGCGTGCCGCGCGGGCGAAACCGGTGACGGAGAAGCCCGGATTCGAATAGAAGTCGCGGTCCTCCGCGGACAGCACCGCGTTACGCACGTGCTCGGGAATCTGCCCGATCTCGACGTCGGTGCGGTTGCCCTCGGGAGGGACCACCGTGCCGAGGACGGACGTGCCGTCCGACGCGAGGATCGTGGCGACCTGGTTGGTCTTGATGTCACCGGGACGCGGAACGTCCTCGATGACGTACGCGACCATGAACACGAGGATGGGAACGACCATGCCGAGTGCGATCAAGCCGTACAGCGAGCGCCGGACGACCTTCCACTTCGACTTCTTCTTCGTCTTCGTCGCACTACCTCCTGATGGCGGTTCGGTGGGTCCTCCACCGAACCGATCCGGACCCGTGTCCGCGTCGTCGCGTGAATGCGACGCGAAGGGTCGGGATCGCGGTGAGTCGCTCGACTCGTAACTGTCCGTGTACGGCCGGGGCTGCGAGAAAGCTCGGGAGCCCGGCGGCGGCGCGGTCGGCGGGATCTGCGTCGTGTCCGGGCCGCGATCGTCGTACGAGGGCCTGCTGCCCGTCCCGTACGCGGGGCCTGCGGGCCGGCCGCGCTCCGGCGGCGGCCAGCTGGGGGGATCCATCCTCGGAGCGCGCGGGGGAGGCGGCCCGGAGGGTCGCTGCTGCGGAGGTCGAGGCGGCTCGATGTTCGGCCGCCCGCGCTGTGGTGGCTCTCCCGGACCGTCGGGGCGACCGTGCCGTGCCGAGGGTCGCTCTGGACGGTCGTCTCGGGAATTGCCGTAGGGGGAACTCACTGACGTACTCCACTGTCGGGACGCACAGGGCCGTTCGGCGTGAACGGCGCTTGCGCGTCGGGGTTCGAAGACCACATCGAGAGGGTCGGGCGGCAGTCCTGTCCGGATCGTGGCGATGCCACCGACGGACGGTACCGCCGACTACCGACCCGCGTCACTCACTGGCCGTGCGTCGGCGACTCGTCGAACGTGTTCGGGGGCGCCCCGGAGCCGGCACGACACCCAGCACGTACGACTGGACGAGGTGATTCCAGCTGCAGGTGCGGCAGACCTCGACGTCGTGAACGGTGAATTCTTCCTCGCTCGCACCGAGCCGGAGAAGTTCCTCCGCGGTACGTGCAGAACCGTTCATCGTGCCGAGCTTGTCTCCGAACACCCAGGAGACCAGCGTGAGCTGCTCCTTGCGGCAGATGGGGCACGCCACCGTCGACGGGCGACCGTGGAACTTGGCCGCCCTGAGCAGGTAGGGGTCCGCGTCGCAGACCTGAGCCATCGCCGTTCGTCCCGAGTAGACCTCGGCGAGCAGCGACTTGCGCTGCAACGCGTAGTCCACCACCTGCCGTTGTGATCGCACGGTGACCAGAGTACGTGCGCCCGCGGACAGGGGTGGGGGCCAACCCCGCACCGGCCATCTGTGAGGAGTGCGCCGAGCCACCTCTGTCGGAAACCCGTGAACGCACCTATCATCTGCCGATGCCGCTGAAGGGTTCCCTGGCGATCCGCGCCCGTGACCAGGACAGAGTCGCTGCGTGCGCCGCGTTGGACCTCGCGCTCGCGGAGGGTCAGATCGACGCGGAGGAGCACTCCTCACGCATCGCTCTCGCCACCGACGCGGCGACGCTCGCGGACCTGCACTATCTGATCGACGACCTGCAGGGTGAGACGGATCTCGCGCCGATCGCGTCACCCGGTGCTGCCGTGGCCTCGCTCTCGCGACGAGGTCGACCCAGCATTATCGGTGCGTTCGTTCGGTGGGGAGTGCTCGTCGCCGTCGGCGCAGTGGTCTTCGTCGGTGTCCGGGCCTGTGCGTCCGACGAGAGCGCGACCGGAACCTACGGCCCGGCCGGCTACCTCGAACCCCGCGCGATGGACGAGATCGTGGCGTCGACGGAAGCATTGCTCGGAACCACCGTCGTCGACGAGCTCATGTTCTATCCCGAGTACGCGCTGCTGAGCGCGCCGAGTCCCGACAATCCGGGTCGGGAACAGCGTTATAAATACCGCGACGGTGAGTGGAGGCAGTCCGACGACGCGGACAGGGACCGGGACGCGGCGACCGTCGACCTCGCCGACCTGGGCCCCGGCGTGCTCGGCGGGCTGGTTCTGGGCGCCGGCGAAAGCCTGAACATCGATCACATCGAGTCGATGTACCTCTTCCTCCGCGCCGACGAGAGCGGTGCGTCCATCAGTCTGTATGCGAGCGACGAGGGCGCGAACGAGGACGGTCGATTCGACGCCACACTGTCGGGCGACTTCCTCCGCGTCTACCCGTTCGATCCGGCGAAGTAGGTAGACGTGAGTCGAGTACACCGGGCCACTCGGGCACGCGACATCGATCGCGCGCTCGTCGCGACAGCCTTGGACAGTGCCTATGCCGATGGTCAATTGACGTACGACGAGCACCGGCTGCGAACCGATGGTGCGCGGACAGCAGTCACTCTGGGAGATCTTCAGCTCCTGGCGGGTGACCTGCAGGCCGACGTTCCGCTGCCGGAGCCGAAGCCTGCGTCCGTCCGAGAAGAACCCACGGGACGTCGCCCCTTAGTGCTCGGGGCCGTCGTCGTCCTGGCGGTCGTGACGACGGCGGTGGTGCTCGGGATCCGTGATTCCGGCCCGACCGCGCCGTCGCCCGGCATGATCGCTGCGGAGAAGGTTGAGCCCATCGTGGCGGTGCCGTTCGACTTCACGACGGCGGGCGGGCTGGCCGACTTCCGTGACCGCTACCTCGCGCGCTTCGCCGACCCGATGATCACCGATCTGACCATGTTCCCGGCGGAGGGACGTGCGAGCCTGACCCGCGTCGAGGACGGCCGTACCCGCGATGTGAGCGTCGACGGCGGATTCGCGGTGTCCGCGGACACCGATCCGCTGGAAGCCGGGTACCTGCCGTTCGACTTCTCCCTCGTCGATACCGCGCGACTCGCCGAGTCCATGGCCACCGCCGCGGCGGCGGTCGAGCGACCTGGCGCCTCGGTGACACACGTTCTCGCCCGCAACACGGGGACCCCGGAACTGCTGATCTACGCCGCCGACGCCGACGGCCGCGGCGGATATCTGCAGACCGGTCTGGAGGGCGACGTGATCCGGACCGTGCCCTACCGCCCCTGACTCGTCTCGAGGCCGTGTGACTGTGCTCGCGGGTTACGTGTACCCCCATATATCGCGCCGATACATGTGGCGGTTATAGTCGACGAGCGTCATCGTGACGCGGACCAGGGACGGACAGGTAAGGAGGACGCACATGCTCGAACTCGCGATCCTCGGCCTGCTTCTGGAAACACCCATGCACGGCTACGAGCTCCGTAAACGCCTCACCGGCCTTCTCGGTGCCTTCCGGGCCTTCTCGTACGGTTCGCTCTACCCCACCTTGCGTCGTATGCAGGCGGACGGGCTGATCGTGGAGAACCCCGGTGACCAGGGCACCGTCAAACGTCGGGCGCGTCGCGTCTACGAACTCACGCCTGCCGGCCGGACTCGGTTCTCCGAGCTCGTGGTCGACACCGGTCCGCAGAACTACACAGATGATGGATTCGGCGTACACCTGGCCTTTTTCGGGCGCACCCCCGCTGAGGCGCGGATGCGGATTCTCGAAGGCAGGCGACGTCAAGTCGAGGAGCGCCGTGAGGGGCTCCGAGACGCCATCGGCCGAGCAAGTGGGTCGCTGGACAGGTACACGCGCGGATTGCATCAGCTCGGCCTCGAGTCGAGCGAGCGCGAAGTGCGGTGGCTCAACGAACTGATCGCTGCCGAGGCAATGGCGGTCACTTCGGAGAGTCCTCCGCCCGCAACCACGACCGACACCTCGGTCGTGGATCGCCCGGACAGCACGACTGCTCGGGCCACCCGATACGGAAAAGAAGGAGAACCCGACCATGAGTGACAACAGCACTGCGGTGCGCGTGGCCATTGTGGGCGTGGGTAACTGCGCATCGTCCCTGGTTCAGGGCGTGCAGTACTACAAGGACGCCGACGAGAACGTGTCCGTTCCCGGCCTCATGCACGTGAAGTTCGGCAAGTACCACGTCCGCGACGTCGAGTTCGTCGCCGCGTTCGACGTGGACGCCAAGAAGGTCGGCTTCGACCTGTCGGAGGCCATCTTCGCCAGTGAGAACAACACCATCAAGATCGCCGACGTCCCCCCGAGCACCGTCAGCGTGCAGCGCGGACCGACCCTCGACGGCATCGGCAAGTACTACTCGGAGACCATCGAGATCTCCGACGCCGAGCCGGTCGACGTGGCCCAGGCCCTGCGCGACGCGAAGGTCGACGTCCTGGTCTCGTACCTCCCCGTCGGATCGGAAGAAGCCGACAAGTTCTACGCCCAGGCATGCCTCGACGCGAAGGTCGCGTTCGTCAACGCGCTTCCCGTCTTCATCGCCTCGGACCCCGTGTGGGCGAAGAAGTTCACCGATGCCGGTGTCCCGATCGTCGGCGACGACATCAAGAGCCAGGTCGGCGCCACCATCACGCACCGCGTGATGGCGAAGCTGTTCGAGGACCGCGGCGTGCAGCTCGACCGCACGATGCAGCTCAACGTCGGTGGCAACATGGACTTCCTCAACATGCTCGAGCGCACCCGGCTCGAGTCGAAGAAGATCTCCAAGACCCAGGCCGTCACGTCGAACCTGCAGCGCGAGTTCAACGCGAAGGACGTCCACATCGGACCGTCGGACCACGTCGGCTGGCTGGACGACCGCAAGTGGGCGTACGTCCGACTCGAAGGCCGCGCCTTCGGTGACGTGCCGCTGAACCTCGAGTACAAGCTCGAGGTCTGGGACTCGCCCAACTCGGCCGGAGTCATCATCGACGCCGTCCGCGCCGCCAAGATCGCACAGGATCGCGGAATCGGTGGACCCGTGGTCCCCGCGTCGGCGTACCTGATGAAGAGCCCGCCGAAGCAGCTCCCGGACGATGTCGCCCGTCAGCAGCTCGAGGCGTTCATCGTCGGAGCCGACGAGAACTAGCAGGTCTGCACTACTGCCGAAGGGCACCGATCCGGTCGACGGACGGTGCCCTTCGGCATGTGCGGAGCGCGTCGATCACCAGATCAGCGGCGCATCGGACACCCCCAGGACGTACGACGTCCGTTCGCTCACTCCGTCGGAGACGAAGACCTCGAAGGTCTCGTTACTCGGGTCGGCCCCGAACCGGGCGGTGACCCGGTGCCGGCCGTTCAGCGAGCGCAAGTTTCCTGACGGCGGCCGCCGACGCGGAGCCGATGCAGCCACGCGGTCATAGACGTCGGCGGCTCCACCGACGACCACGACGCGCACCGAGGTGATGGGCATCCTGGCGCTCGTCGACAGGAGTGGCCGCACCACGATCTCGGCGAGATCGCGACCGTCGGCCCGGACGACGACGCTGAACTCGTCGGACCCGAACGATGCCGGGTCATCGGCCCACCGGTCGGTCGTCGCGGTGCGCGAATAGGTGAACATGCCGTCGAAGGCGACGTCCACCGAACCGTGCGCGGGGGAGGTCCCCACACGGTAGGTCGATCCCGCGAAGGTCCGGGACGCGACGGAACCGGCCAGAAGACAGACGGTGGTGGAGGTGAATGCCATGTGCGAACTCCCGAGCTCTCGCCGCCGACCGGTCGGTCGGTTGTCGTCTACTCGCTCGAGTGTGTTCGAGGCGTGCACAGGAAGTGCAAAAGTCGCTGACCCGGGCCGTGCGAATAGACTCGAACGGTGACGAACGACCTCCCTGCGACCATTCGCCTGGTCGGGCAGATCAGCGTCGCACGAGGTACCCGCGTGGTGGATCCGCGTATCGTCGGCGGCCCTCGATGCGTCGAGGTCCTCGCATACCTGACAGTCAATCGACACCGGGACGTTCCGCTCGACGAACTCGCACTTCTCCTGTGGCCGGACGCTCGTCCCCGCACGTGGAAATCCGTCCTCCGCGGCGTCATCTCCAAGGTGCGCGACGTTCTCGACGCGGCCGACATCGCCGGAAACTCCGTCACCTCCCGGTCGGGCATGGTGCGTCTCGTCCTCCCCCCCGACACCGACGTGGACCTGGAGACGGCCCGCGCCGCCTGCCACCGCAACGACGCGTCGCCGTCACAGCAGGCTCACGACGCACGTCGCGCCTTGCACATACTCAACGAGCCCGTCCTGGTGGGAGCGACCGGCAACTGGGCCGACGGCATCCGCACCGAATTCGACGTCCTTCGCCTCACCGCGCTCGAACTCGACGCGTCGGCCTCCCTCGAACTCGGCGAGTTCGACAACGCCGTCTCGTCCGCGGAGTCGCTTCTGGCCGCGGATCCGCTGCGCGAGAGCGTGTACCGGGTGGCGATGCGCGGCTACATGGGGCTCGGTGATCGCGCCCAGGCACTCGGTGCGGCCTCCCGGTGTCGAACGGTGTTGGCCGAGCAACTGGGAGTCGATCCGTCCCCCGCCACCCGAGAGCTGTTCCTCGAGGCACTCGACGACGACGCGGCGACCGCTCAGCCCGTCGAGCAGCGCGCGGTCGGTCGGGAATTCGTCGGTCGTGAGCGTGAGATGACCGAGATCGGCTCTGCGTTGGAGTCGGCGGCAGCGGGTCACGGGCGGTTCGTCGTCGTGTCCGGGCCGGCCGGCGTCGGAAAGACGTCTCTGATGCGCGCGGCGAGAGACCTCGGCCGTCGACGCGGGATGAACGTGGTCGCGGGCCGGTGCGGTGAACATGCCGTCATCCCGTACGAGCCGTTCGTCGACGCCGTGAGCCGGGATCTCGATGCGCGAGGCGTCGCCGGAGCGCGAGAGTGGTTGCGGGAGAACGGAACGAGCATCCTCAGCATCGTCCCCGGCGCCGCCCGGCGCTTCGGCGATCTCATTCCCGCTCACGGGCACGACGACCGGGCCGGGGCCGCGGAGGCCGTGACGGAATGGCTCGTCGGACCGGCTCGCCGCGGGGCCACCCTGCTCGTCATCGACGATGTCCAGTGGGCCTCGGGCGCTACCTCCACGCTGATCCGCCACCTGGCGCGCGAGACCGCGGGCACGCGTCTGTGCATCATGGTGGGGGTCCGCGACGAGAACCACAGATCCCCCGAACTGCAGTCGACCCTCGCCGCCGCGCGCCGCACCGAGGGCTACCGCGAGATCAGGCTGGGCGGACTCTCCGTCGCAGCCGTGCGGGACCTCGTACGAGGGCGACAGTCTCCGTTCGACGCCGATGCCCTGGTGGAGCGCACCGGCGGGTCCGCCCTTCTCATCGCCGCCGTGCTGGCGGCTCACGAGCGGGAGCCGGGCGGATCGATACCCGACACCGTCGCCGACGCGGTCAGGATCGCCAGAAGCACGCTCAGCTGCGACGCGGTGACACTGCTGGAACTGTGCTCCGTCCTCGGATCGACCATTCCGCGGCCGGTCCTGCGCGCCGCATCGACGATCCCCGACGACATCCGATTCGCCGAGACCCTGGACGAACTCGCGCGAGTCAACTTCGTCATCGCCGGCGAGACGGACGACGACCTGACGATGCGGCATGCACTGGTACAGAAGGACGTCCACGATTCCATTCCGGGCGCACGACGCGCACAGCTGCACTCCGACGTGGCGCGCGCGCTGATCGCGCTCGGCGCCGACACCACCGCCGACGAGCTGGGACGCATCGCGTATCACTTCGGCCGGTCCCTCGATTCCGACCGATCCGAGGCAGCGCACTATGCACGGCGCGCAGGGGACAGCGCCTACGCGGTCTCCGCCTACGAGGACGCCGTGTCGGGCTACCGGATCGCGCTGCGCAGGATGGTCCCACGCGGGGATTCTGAGGAGCGTTGCCGGTTGCTCGTCGATCTCGGTCGGGCACAACGCAAATGCCTCGATCGCTCGTATCGTTCGACCTTGTTCGACGCCATCGCCATGGCGCGCCGTCTGGGCCTGCACGATCTCCAGATCGACGCGACCCTCGCCGACACCATGGACGGTGCGACGCTGTTCCAGATCTTCGAGCCGCTGCCCGAGCGAGTGCACAGCCTGCAGGAGGCGTTGCACCTTCTCGAGGACACCGGCCGTCAGGACGGTCCCGAGGCCTCGAGGCTGTTGACGCAGTTGGCGACGGAGCTGAGTTGGAACGACGACTGGAAGGAGCGGCGGCGTCTGCTCGAGCGGGCCGCGGCGATCGCGCACTCGGTCGGCGACGGTGCGGCCCTCGAAGGTGCACTCGTCGCGATGCTGCGGTCCCTGCTCGTGCCGCAGTGTTGGGACCTCCGACACGAAGCGCTGACACGGCTCGACGACTTGCGCGCGACGTCGCCCTTGCGTCGTCGGGACCCGTCCGTGGCCGCGGTCCAGGCTCGGTCCCAGGTGGACTTCGGATATCTGGACGGAGCGGCGTCGACACTCGCGGCGGTCACGTCGGCGGACATCGCCGCCGACGACGAGATGTCCTGGGTCATGGCGTGTTCGCGCTTCGGGCTCGACGTCACGGCAGGGCGTCTGGTGCGGGCGGAAGCCGTGCTGGACCGTATCCGGACACCACCCGATGCGCCCGTCGGCAGCCATACCTACGGCCGTGACGGCACGTCGATCCTCGCGCTACGCATGTTCCGCGGCGATCTGTCCTACTTCGTCGGCGTTCGCGACGAGATGGCGACGATGTTCGACCTGATCGCAGCATTCCGCCCGGCGGTGGCCATGGCGCACCTGGACGTAGGGGAGTTGGAGGAGGCCCGACGGTTGACGGACTGGTACGACGCGCAGCGCATCGCCGCCGTTCCCGAGGGTCTCCTGTGGTTGATGACCATGGCCTTCATCGGGCGCGCCGCGGCCGGTACCGGCAACGTCGAGGTCTGCGAGGACGTCCACGCCCGGTTGCTGCCGTTCGCCGAACTGACGGTGTCGATGTCTCCCGCCACGTTCGGCGTCGTCCACCACCATCTCGCCGACATGTCCCTCACTGCCGGCCATCTCGAGCGTGCAGGACGCCACCTCCACGCGGCGCGGCGCCTCCACCTCCAGCGGGGTTACTCAGCCTGGAGTGCGGAGGACGCCTACCTGGGTCTTCGTATCGACCATGCCCGCACCGGCAGGGTGTCCGATCGGGCCGTACGGTCGGCGCGCGAGCGTGCGGATGCGATCGGCGCGACATCGGTGCGCCGACGGATCGACGCGTTCTGCGCATCGGCGGAGGGGCACCGGTGAGTTCGGACAAGATGGTGGCCCGCATCGGAGGACTTCTGCGACAAGCGGAGTCGACGGACAACCCCCATGAGGCCGAAGCGTTCATGGAGGCGGCGCAGCGCCTGGCCACCGCCGCATCGATCGATCTCGCCGTCGCACGCTCGCATACCGCGTCCCGAGAGAAGCGTGCGACGCCGGTACAGCGGATCGTTCCCATCGGTGAGCCCGGCAAGAAGGGACTGCGCACCTACGTTCTGCTGTTCGTGGCCATCGCCCGCGCCAACGACGTCCAGTGCGACGTCGCCCAGTCGTCCACGCAGGTGTTCGCGTACGGGTTCGACACCGACATCGATACCTGCCAGGCTCTGTACGCCAGCCTCCTCGTGCAGATGGTGCGCGCGAGCGACGCCTACATCTCGTCGGGTGCGCATCGCGACGCCACCGTCGACCGAGAAGTGATCGTGGTGCGAGGGCGTCGCCGGTATCGCACCGTCGAGCGCAAGCCCCTGGCCGGTGTCACGGCGCGGCTCGAGTTCCAGACAGCGTTCGCGCACCGCGTCGGAGAACGCCTGGCCGCGGTGCGGAAGGAAGCCGAGGCGGAGGTGGTGGCTCTGGAGGCTCCCGAGGCCGGTACCGCGATGGTGCTGCGCGACAAAGAGATCGAGCTACGCGACTTCTACGCCGCGGAATCCACCGCCAGGGGAACCTGGCGGGGGAGCGCGAGCAACTCGTACTCCGCCGAGGCCCGTCGTGCGGGCGATCACGCCGGCAGGCGCGCCCGGTTGGGGAATCAACCCGAGATCGGCGGCGCCCGAGGGCGTTTGGAGCGATGACCCGGGACGCCCAACGTTCCCGCGTCTACGACGCCGAGCAGCAGGTGCGGACCATGTTCGACCGAGCGGACCAGCGAGGACTGCGGACGATCGAGATCCACGGTTCGACGGTCACCCTTCCCGTCGAACGACGGTTCGCCTCGCTCGACTCCGTCCAGGCGTACGTCGACGCCGTGTGCGCGTTGTCATGGGTCCGGCGCGAATGGCCGCGAGCATCGATTCCCGTTCGCGTTCGGGCTCGTTCCGGAACAGGGGCCGCTCACTACGAGGCCGACTCCGCGACCATCGCCGTGCCCCTGCACGTGCGCGGTCGAGCGTGGGCGCTCCGCGAGATGGTGCTGCTGCACGAGATCGCGCATCATTTCGAACCGGGCGATCCGGACGATCGGCGCGAACCCGCGCACGGTGGCGCCTTCGTCGAGCGCTACCTGACCCTCGTCGCCGAGATCATCGGCGCCGAAGCAGCATTCGTTCTCCGCACGACGATGTATGCGTGCGGCGTGCAGATCGGATGACCCTGCCTGCCACGTCGCAGAGCCCCCGCGTCACATAGCCTCTGCTGGTGCCGACCTTGCGAGCCCTGGAATGCTTCGTCGCCGTGGCCGACGCCGGGTCGATCACCGCCGGTGCCGCGCGGTTGCATCTGTCCCAGCCCGCCTTGTCGCACCAGCTGGCGTCACTGGAGGCGGAGATCGGGACGCCACTGCTGGAGCGGCTCCCGCGCGGGGTGCGTCCGACTCCTACCGGCCGCGCCGTCCTGGTCGATGCGAGGGCGACCCTCGCAGCGGCCGATCGCGTTCTCACGACGGGGCGAGCGCTGGCCGCCGGGACCGAGGGCCGACTCCGACTGGCCTGCGCGGAATCTCTGACCGTTCCGCTGCTCGCGCCGACCCTGCGCGCCTGGACCCGGAAGTACCGCACTGTCGATCTGGACCTGACCGAGTTCGCCAGTGCCGATGCGATGGCGGACGCGGTGACGAACGGTGACGTCGACCTCGCGGTCGGTCCGGCATCCGAGCGCTACGCGGGCACCGTCGTCGACCTCGGTACCGAGGACGTCGTCGCCGTCGTACCGGAAGGCCTCGATCTCGCCGATTCCGACGCCGTCTCGTGGCACGAGCTGGCCGGGAGGCCCATCGTCCACTACCACCCCTCCAACGGTCTACGAGCGTGGTTCGATACCGTCGCCGCGTCTCACGGCGTTCAGCTCGAGGCGATCACCCATACCCGGAACTCCACTACCGCAGCCCAACTCGCGCACGCAGGGCTCGGTACCGCCCTCGTTCCGGTCACAGCGCTGCCGCCCCGGTTCCCGGGCGTCGTCAGGCCGTTGACACCGCCCCTGCAGCGCACCGTCGTCATGATGGTCGGCGCGCCGACCGACGCGTTGGTGCAGCGGTTCGTCGAGGATCTGCGCAGTCGCGGGATGCCCACACGTCGCCCGTGAGCGCAGACGGTTGACATGACGGGCACGATGGAGTGGACACTCAGCGGCCTCACCGAAGGATCACACATGTCCGTTCGTATCGGAGTTCAACTCCAGCCTCAGCACGCCCCCGACTACGGCCTGATCCGCGACGCGGTTCTTCGGTCCGAGGACGCGGGTGTGGACATCGTCTTCAACTGGGATCACTTCTACCCGTTGTACGGCGATCTGGACGGAGCCCACTTCGAGTGCTGGACGATGCTGGGCGCCTGGGCGGAACAGACGTCGAACGTCGAGATCGGTGCCCTGGTGACCGGCGGCGGGTACCGCAATCCCGACCTGCTGGCAGACATGGCCCGCACTGTGGACCACATCAGTGGAGGCCGCCTGATCCTCGGCATCGGAGCCGGCTGGAACCAGAAGGACTACGACAACTTCGGCTACGACTTCGGCACGGCCGGTTCGCGTCTGAAGCTTCTCGACGAGAGCCTGGCCCGCATCACCACTCGTCTCGCCGTCGGCAACCCTGCTCCCACTCGCCACATCCCGATCCTCATCGGCGGCGGTGGTGAGAAGAAGACGCTCAAGATGGTGGCGCAGTACGCGGACGTGTGGCACAGCTTCGCGGATCTGGACGCGCTGAAGCACAAGTCCGAGGTGCTCGCCGGACACGGTGAGACCGTCGGCCGCGACGTGTCGCAGATCGAGCGGTCGGTGGCGTGGCCGGGTGCCGACGACGCCCAGTCGTTCGTCGACGCCGGCGCCACCCTCTTCACCGTCGGCGTCAACGGCCCCGACTACGACCTCACCGAGCTGACCGGTGCGATCTCCTGGGCGCGGTCCCACCAGAGCTGACGGTCAGCCGGACTGCTTCCCGAACAGGCCCGAGCTGCCGTGTCCGCCGTGCGAGGAGGCGAACTCGTACGCGGACTCGGCATGCTCGTGCTCGTCGATGCCGTCCGTCTCGTGCTGCGGATCCGCTCTGATCCCGATGGTCAGCTTCAGCACCGTGGCGATGGCCGCGGTGACCAGGAACGCGTACGCGAGAACGACGACCACGGCGACGGCCTGTCGACCGAGCTGCGTGACGCCACCGCCGTAGAACAGGCCGTCGACACCGGGCGGCATGTCGCTGCTGGCGAGGAGACCGATCATGAGCGTGCCGACGATGCCGCCGACCAGGTGCACTCCGACCACGTCGAGCGAGTCGTCGTACCGGAAGCGGTACTTGAGGCCGATCGCCAGAGCGCAGGCGACACCGGCGGCTGCGCCGACGCCCAGAGCGCCGATCGGCGTGACGGCCGTGCACGACGGCGTGATCGCCACCAGACCGGCGACGACGCCCGACGCCGCGCCGAAGGATGTGGCCTTCCCGTCGCGGATCTTCTCGACCACCAGCCACGCGACCATCGACATCGCGCCCGCGCCCATCGTGTTGACCAGCGCGACCGCGGCGATTCCGTCGGCAGCCAACGACGACCCGGCGTTGAATCCGAACCAGCCGAACCACAGCAGTCCGGCACCCACCATGACGGCGGGCAGGTTGTGCGGCCGCATCGCCTCGCGGGGCCACCCACGGCGCTTGCCGACGACGAGGGCGAGCGCCAGTCCGGCCGCGCCGGCATTGATCTCCACCGCGGTGCCGCCGGCGAAGTCGATGGCCTTCAGCTGATTGGCGATCCAGCCTCCGGTCTCCGCGGTGACACCGTCGAACGCGAACACCCAGTGCGCGACGGGAAAGTAGACGAGTGTCGCCCAAAGACCGGCGAAGATCACCCACGGCATGAAGCGCATCCGGTCGGCGACGGCGCCGGACACGAGCGCCACGGTGACCATCGCAAAGCCTGCTTGGAAGGCGACGAAGGCGAGCGCCGGGACGGTACCCACCAGCGGGATATCGACCGGGCCGCCGCCGGCTCCGAAGCTGCCGCCGATCAACGAGGTGAGGCCGGCGAACTGCGTCGGGTCCCCGATCCACCCACCGACGCTGTCGTCGCCGAACACCATCGAGTATCCGAACAGGACCCACAGCACCCACACGACCCCGATGGCCGAGAGGCTCATCATCATCATGTTCAGCACGCTCTTCACGCGCACCATGCCGCCGTAGAAGAACGCGAGGCCGGGGGTCATCAGCAGCACCATGGCGGCGCTGGCCAACACCCAGGCCGTGTTGCCCGCGTCCGGAACACCCATCGTCGGATACGCAAGAGTGGAGTACACGTAGAACCTTCCGTCCCCCGGCGTACACCCTCCAGATCGCCTGGATGCTCGGTGACGTACGCCCCGACGGAGAGTAGACCCTGCTCGGGGCGTCGCGAACACAGATCACTGAGCACAACCATTGCGTGTTCGACGTTTCGGTGCTGCTCGCGGTCGAGCCCTAGTGTTTGTCACATGCTTGCGCACCGCTCGGGACGATCCCTGATCGCCCTGGTTCTGACACTTCTCCTCGCCGCCCTTCTCGCCGGATGCGGCTCGTCCTCGGACGACGGCGGATCCTCCGCGGCCGCGGCACCGACGGAGCTGTGCGCACCTCCCGGTGTCGACAGCGCCTCGTCGACGCCCACCAACTTCGACGCCGCAGCGGCAGCCGCCACCGAGGATCGCTACACGACTCCGTCGGTCACGCCCCTCGACCGCATCGACACCTCGCAGCTCGGCCTGATCACGCCCGGCCAACTCACTGTCGGCACGCTGTCCGACGCGCCGCCCAGCATCTGCGTCGACGGTGCGGGCGACTACACCGGCTACGACAACGAGCTGCTGAAGGCCGTCGCCGCCAAGCTCGGCCTGCAGATCAACTTCTCGGGCACCGAGTTCTCGGGTCTGCTCGCACAGGTCGCCGGCCGACGCTTCGACGTCGGTTCCTCGTCCATCACGACCACCGACGAGCGCCGCAACACCGTCGGGTTCACCAACGGCTACGACTTCGGATACTTCACCCTCGTCGCGAAGGCCGGCGGCCCGATCACCGCCTTCGAGAACCTCGGACCGGACACGCGCATCGGCGTCGTGCAGGGCACCGTGCAGGACGACTACGTCGTGAACACCCTTGGCCTCGACCCCGTGAAGTTCCCGGACTACAACACGGCCTACGCGAACCTGCGGACCGGGCAGATCGACGCCTGGGTCGCACCGTCGCAGCAGGCGGAGGGTCTGGTGAAGCCGGAGGACGGCACGGCGATCACGCAGAACACGTTCAGCCTCAACAACTTCGTCGGCTGGGCCGTCGCCCGTGACAACCAGCCGCTGATCGACGCCCTGAACTCCGGACTCGACGCGATCATCGCGGACGGCACCTGGGCGCAGCTGTACTCCGACTGGGTTCCGCGCGAACTCCCGGAGGGCTTCAAGCCCGGCAGCAAGGCGGCGCCGCAGCCCGATCTCCCCGACTTCGCCGCCATCGCCGCGCAGAACGACGCGAACGCTCCCGCAGCGCAGGCCGTCGCACCCAAGTCGACGTTCGAGCAGCTCGGGGACACGTTCTTCGACTGGGAGCTCTACAAGAAGGCGCTGCCGGACCTGCTGAAGACCGGCCTGCCGAACACCCTGATCCTGGCGTTGGCGTCGGGCATCATCGGCACCGTCCTCGGCATGCTGCTCGCTCTCGCGGGACTTTCGCGTACTCGGTGGCTGCGCTGGCCCGCCCGCGTGTACACCGACATCTTCCGCGGACTGCCCGCCGTCGTGATCATCCTGGTCATCGGCCTGGGCATCGGACCGGTGGTCAGCGGCATCACCGGCAACAACCCGTACTGGCTCGGCGCGGTGGCGCTGTCGCTGCTCGCGGCCGCGTACATCGGCGAGATCTTCCGCTCCGGCATCCAGAGCGTCGAGAAGGGGCAGATCGAGGCAGCACGTGCGCTCGGGTTCAGCTACCGCCGCTCGATGCGCCTGGTCGTGGTGCCGCAGGGTGTCCGACGCGTGCTGCCGGCCCTGGTCAACCAGTTCATCTCGTTGATCAAGGACTCGTCGCTGATCTACTTCCTGGGTCTGCTGGCCACGCAGCGCGAGCTGTTCGCCGTCGGTCGCGACCTCAACGCCCAGACCGGCAACCTGTCCCCGCTGGTCGCCGCCGGCCTGGTGTATCTCGCCATGACCGTGCCGCTGACCCACCTGGTCAACTACATCGACAAGCGTCTGCGCGTCGGCAAGGCCGAGCAGACTCTCGACCCGGTCGAACAGGCCATCGTCGTGGAAAGAGGCTGACACATGACTACTACTCCTCAGACGGATTCGTTGACCGGCGTCTCGCTCGCCGGGCGAGATCTGCACCTGTCGTTCGGTACCAACAAGGTTCTGCGCGGCGTCGACATCGACGTCGCAGCGGGCGGCACCACGACCGTCATCGGACCGTCGGGCTCCGGCAAGTCCACTCTGCTGCGTGTGCTGAACCGTCTGCACGAGCCGGAACAGGGCGACATCCTTCTCGACGGCCGATCGGTGCTGAAGGACGATCCCGACGCACTGCGCCAGCGCATCGGCATGGTGTTCCAGCAGTTCAACCTGTTCCCGCATCGCACTGTGCTGGACAACGTCGCTCTCGGACCGTGGAAACTCAAGGGACGCAGCAAAGACGAGGCTCACGCCGTCGCCCTCGATCAGTTGGACAAGGTCGGACTGAAGGAGAAGGCAGGCTCACGACCGGGCAACCTGTCCGGTGGTCAGCAGCAGCGCGTCGCCATCGCTCGTGCGCTCGCGATGACTCCGCAGGTCATGTTCTTCGACGAGGCAACCTCCGCGCTCGACCCCGAGCTGGTCAAGGGCGTCCTGGCCCTGATGGCGGACCTCGCGACCGGCGGCATGACGATGGTCGTCGTCACGCACGAGATGGGCTTCGCTCGCTCGGTGTCCGACCGCGTCCTGTTCATGGACCACGGCAGCGCCGTCGAGGTGGGCCCACCCGCTGCGCTGTTCGACGATCCGCAGACCGATCGACTGCAGCGGTTCCTGTCCGAAGTGCTCTGATCTCCGAGCCGCGAATGTGACGCGGCGCACAGCATCCCGCGTACCGTCGAGAGAGATGCCGACATTCGCACTCGAGAATGTCGGCGCTCTACCTCGAACGGGAGCTGAACACATGGCCGACAACAGAGCCGTCGCCTACGCCGGAGCCGGGAAGGTCGAGGTCGTCGACATCGACTTCCCCAGCTTCACCCTGCAGGACGGGCCCGGCGTGAATCCGGCGAGTGTGGGCCGCGAGTGTCCGCACGGCGTGATTCTCAAGGTCGTCTCCACCAACATCTGCGGCAGCGACCAGCACATGGTGCGAGGCCGTACGACGGCCCCCGAGGGCCTGGTCCTCGGCCACGAGATCACCGGCGAGGTCATCGAAGTCGGCCGCGACGTGGAGTTCATCAAACAGGGTGATCTGTGCTCGGTTCCGTTCAACATCGCGTGCGGTCGCTGCAAGAACTGCAAGGAACGCAAGACCGGCATCTGCCTGAACGTCAATCCCGATCGTCCCGGCGCCGCCTACGGTTACGTCGACATGGGCGGCTGGGTCGGAGGCCAGGCCGAGTACGTCATGGTGCCGTACGCGGACTGGAACCTGCTGAAGTTCCCCGACCGCGACCAGGCCATGGAGAAGATCCTCGACCTGACGATGCTGTCGGACATCTTCCCCACCGGCTTCCACGGCTGCGTGACCGCCGGAGTGGGAGTCGGATCCACGGTCTACATCGCCGGCGCCGGTCCGGTCGGGCTCGCCGCGGCGGCCAGCGCGCAACTGCTCGGCGCCGCCGTCGTCATCGTCGGCGACCTCAACGAGAGTCGGCTCGCGCAGGCCCGCAGTTTCGGCTGCGAGACGGTCGATGTCAGCAAGGGCGATCCCAAGGATCAGATCGAACAGCTGCTCGGGGTGCCGGAGGTGGACTGCGGCGTCGACGCCGTCGGGTTCGAGGCTCGTGGCCACGGTGACGGCTCTGCCACGGAAGCGCCTGCGACAGTGCTGAACTCGCTCATGGACATCACCACGGCGGGCGGTTCGCTCGGCATTCCGGGGCTGTACGTCACCGGTGACCCCGGAGCATCCGACGAGGCCGCCAAGGTCGGTGCGTTGTCGCTGAGCCTCGGTACCGGCTGGGCGAAGTCGTTGTCGTTCGCCACCGGCCAATGCCCGACGATGCAGTACCACCGCGGACTGATGATGGCGATCCTGCACGATCGGGTGCAGATCGCGAAGGCCGTCAACGCACGCGCCATCTCGCTCGAGCAGGCTCCGCAGGGCTACGCCGACTTCGACTCCGGTGAGGCCACGAAGTTCGTCCTCGATCCGCACGGATTGCTCGGCGCCGCCTAGTCACGGTCGGTGCGGAGAGCCGCGGTATCCGCGGTTCTCCGCACCGTTCGTCCGCCGTTCATCTCGCAGTACCCGGGGAGTTGCTTACCTTCTCTTTGCCTTTTGCTCGGCATCCCTACGGTCGTGCGGTGACCACGATTCCGCTGCCCCTGATCGTCTCCCATCAGCACGACGGTTCGTCCTCCCGATCGTCGCTGACGTGTAAGTACAAGTGCGGTGACGCCTGCTTCCACGAGGTGCCGAACACGTCGAGCAGCGAATACTTCGGCGACATCGTCAAGACCGCGATGACGCGTCGCGGCATCCTGCGCGGTGGAGCGATGGCCGTGCTGGCCGTCGGTGCCACCAGCGCGCTCGCCGCGTGCGGGACGGGCGATGAGGGAACTGCCACCACGGCGTCGGCCACCCCCACTCCGGAACCGCGCGGCCTCGACTTCACCGCCGTCGCACCGAACACCGAGGACGCGGTCGTCGTCCCGGAGGGCTACGAGCAGGCCGTCGTGATCCGCTGGGGCGATCCGGTAGTCGACGGCGCGCCGGCGTTCGACTTCGACAACCAGACCTCGGCGGCGCAGGAGAAGCAGTTCGGGTTCAACAACGACTTCGCCGGTCTGCTGCCTATCGACGGGTCCTCGACCGAGTACCTCCTGGTGGTCAATCACGAGTACACCACCGAGCCGTTCCTCTTCAAGGGTTACGACGCCGAGAACCCCACCGCCGAGCAGGTCGCCATCGGCATTGCCGCCCATGGCCTTTCGGTCGTACAGGTCGCCGGAGAGAACGGCTCGGGCAAGCTCACTCCGCAGATGGGCCGCTACAACCGTCGCATCACCGGGTCCACCGAGTTCGTCGTCACCGGTCCGGCGGCAGGAAGCAACTTCCTCAAGACGTCTGCGGATCCGACAGGCACCAAGGTCTTCGGCACGTTCAACAACTGCTCGGGTGGTGTGACTCCCTGGGGCACAGTGTTGTCCGGCGAGGAGAACATCAACCAGTACTTCGCCAACGCCGAGAGCGTCACCGATCCGGTGGCCGCCGCTCGCCTGGCGCGTTACGGCGTCGAAGGTGCTGCGTCCGAGCGCAAGTGGGAGCGGTTCGACAAGCGTTTCGATCTGGCGCAGGAGCCGAACGAGGTGAATCGCTTCGGATGGGTCGTCGAGGTCAACCCGTGGGATCCCACCGCCGCGCCCATCAAGCACACCGCACTGGGCCGCTTCAAGCACGAGGCCGCCACCATCCACGTCACCGACGACGGAACCGTCGTGGCCTACAGCGGTGACGACGAGCGGTTCGACTACATGTACAAGTTCGTCTCGTCGCGAAAGATGATGCAGGGCAGTGGTGCTGCCGCGCTGCGGTCCAACGTGACACTTCTCGACGCCGGCACCCTGTATGTCGCGAAGCTCTCCGGCGACGCTCCCGACCAGATCGACGGCAGCGGCAAGCTCCCCACCACGGGGCAGTTCGCCGGCAAGGGTGAGTGGATCCCCCTGCTGCGCACCGGCGAGGACGGGAAGGGCGAGTCGCTCGTCGACGGTATGTCCGCGGAAGAGGTCGCGGTCTTCACGCGACTCGCGGGTGACAAGGTCGGCGCCACCAAGATGGACCGGCCCGAGGACTTCGAGCCCAACCCGGTCACGGGCAAGGTGTACGTCGCCCTGACGAACAACTCGAACCGCGGTACCGAGGGCAAGGCGGGCGCCGACGAGGCCAACCCGCGCGACAAGAACAAGAACGGGCAGGTGCTCGAACTCGACGACGACCACGCCGGCACCAGTTTCACGTGGAACCTTCTGCTGGTCTGTGGTGACCCGTCAGCCGCCGACACCTACTTCGGCGGCTTCGACAAGACTCAGGTAAGCCCCATCTCGTGCCCCGACAACCTGGCCTTCGATCCCGACGGCAACCTGTGGATCTCGACCGACGGCAATGCCCTCGACTCCAACGACGGACTGTTCTCCGTCGTCCTGGACGGCGAGCGGCGCGGGCAGACCAAGCAGTTCCTCACCGTGCCCAAGGGCGCCGAGACGTGCGGTCCCATCGTGCAGGAGCAGCGCGTCGTCGTCAGCGTCCAGCACCCGGGCGAGGAGGACGACGCCAGCGCCGACGCGCCCGCCTCCCACTGGCCGGACGGTGGATCGTCGCAGCCCAGGCCGTCGGTCGTGGCGGTGTGGAAGGTCTGACGCTCAGCCGAGCCAGTCGAGCACGCTGGCAGCTGTCCACGACTGCTGCATGCTGCCCAGCGGCTCGCCGGTGAACGGTTCGTAGTACTCGGCGAAGCTGCCGTCGCCGGCCTGACGAAGGCCTTCCTCGCGCAGCATCGCCGAGCGCTCGGACCATCCGCGTCGGGCGAAGGCCCAGGAGAACAGCCATGTGATGACGGGCCACACCGGCCCGCGCCAGTACTCCCTGGCCCGGAAGTCGCGGGAGATGGGCGACGTGGACGGGGGCACGGCGTACGCGAAATCGGGGTGGCCGCAGAATCGCGGTCCCTCGAACAGCCGGAGCAGGGCGCGCTCGGTGTCGCGAGGCAGCCCGCCGCACAGCAGTGGCGCGAACATCGCCATCGTGTCGGTCTTGATCCACTCGCCCGAACGCACGTCGCGGTCCCGAGCGGCGCCGGATCGAGGGTCCGTCGTCGCGACGACTCCGGCGCGGAAGTGGTCGGCCCACCCACGCAACTCCCGGACGTCGGCATGCGGTCGGGAGTGGTCCTCGCCGATGGTGGCGAGGACATCGCACGCAACGGCGAAGATCGCGCTGACGAAGACGTCCTCCACGGCGAAACTCATACCGGCGTGCATGGCGACGTCGTCGTAGTTCGCCAACTTCATCTCTTCGAGCAACCACAGGTAGCGGTCGTACTCGACATCGCTGGGGCGTTGCGACGAGTCGGTGACGATGGAGGTGTCCTCCCGCAGGTACGGGGGCACGACACCCGGGATGACCTTGGAGTACGCCTTGTCCCACCGAGGTGAGTTGTCCATGCCGGACTCCCACCCGTGGTGCAGCGTGATGCGGCCGGTGCCGTCCTGGTCCCGCGCGTGCGCGAGCCACCGGTGCCAGCGCACCAGGTCCGGCCAGCGGCGATCGAGGAACTCACCGGCGACCTGCCGCGTTGTCCGTCCACGGCGTCGAGCGTGGTCGAGGACTCGTTGCACGGCGATCGCATGCACGGGCGGTTGCGTGATGCCCGACGTGTGGACACCGATCGGGGCGTGTGCGGCCAGGTCGCTGACCTGCCAGCGCGCGGGCCCGGGGAAGTACCCGTCGACACCGCTGGCGAACACGATGTGCGGAATCATCCCGTTCGACCACTGCGCGGACAGCAACGTGTCCAGTTCGACCACTGCACGCTCGACGCTCAACGGAGCCAGGCCGACGGACACGAACGCCGCATCCCAGCTCCACATGTGCGGGTACAGCCGGGGCGCGGCGCTGGTCATGGTGCCCAGATCGTTGCCGCGCAGGAGGTAGGCAGCCCGGGCTGCGAGCTGGGTGGGTGTGAATCCGGGGGCGGCCATGTGAGACATCATCCGTCGGGGGTCGACATCCTGCAGGGTGCGGGTCGGATCGGGTGGTTCGTCCGCCTTACCTCCGCGCGCGCTCCACCACCGACACGACGACCGCGGTCAGTTCGTCGTAGGCGTCCGCGATGTCGACACTGCCGTCCGCGGCGGCCGCCGACACCGCGTCGGCGGCACCCAGCATGGCGATGATCGCAGCAGTCGAGATCGCGCCGCCGGTGACGTGGGGTGCCAGAATCCGTTCACATCGTTCGGCGTACGCGCGGTCCGCGCGCCTCTTGTAGTCCGCCATCTCCGCGGAACCCTCGAGGGCCGCGGCGACGCCCGCGAGTTCTCGGCCGTGCTGGGTGACGCACTCGATGTGTGAGACGGCGAGCGCACGCGCGCACCCGTCCACCGAGTCGGCGCGCACGGCGGCGACCGCTGCGTCGAGGGCGACGCTCTGGCGCGCGTCGTACTCCTCGAACAACGCCACCAGCAGTGCTGACCGTGATGGGAAGTGAGCGTAGACAACAGGTTTGGTCACCCCCGCGGCCTCGGCGAGGTGACCCAGCGTCAAGGCGTCGGCACCTTGTTCGCGCACGATCGCCCAGGCGAGGTCCACCAGCTGGTGCCGCCTGTCCTCCCGAGCCATTCGTGCTCGTGCCATTCCTGTACCCCCGAATCCCTTGCCGACGTGACCTACCGACAGTAACCTACTATTGGTAACCTACTTTTGGTAACTTGTAGACCTCAAGGACAGGACTCCTCGTGCGCACTCTCGTCGTCGTCGCCCACCCGGACGAACATTCACTGACCCGAGCGGTCGCGGACCGTCTCGTCGACGCGCTGTCGGAGGACGGTCACGACGTGGACGTCGCCGATCTGCACGCAGAGGGATTCGATCCGCGATTCACGCTCGCCGACCGGCGACGCTATCGCGCGGAAGGACCTCTTCCCGACGACATCGCGGCCGAACAGCGACGCATCGACCGCGCCGACCACCTCGTCCTGCTGTTTCCCGTCTACTGGTGGTCGATGCCGGCGATGCTCAAAGGATGGGTGGATCGGGTGTTCGTCAACGGCTGGGCGTTCGACGACACGACGACGCCGATGACACGCAAGTTGGGAGGCTTGACGGTCCACCTCCTGATGGTGGGCGGCGAGGATGCCGCCGGATATCGCAAGCGTGGGTACGACTCTGCGATCGACACTCAGATGCGTGTCGGAATCATCGGGTACTGCGGTGCCCGCGCCGGCGCCAGTGAATACGTGTTCGACGCCGAGAGCCGCCCCCGTGCGGAGGTTGCCCGCGATGTCACTGCGGCAGTCGAGGCCGTGTCGACCGCTGTCCGGACGGCACGTCGCGACACCGCGGGTCAGCCTGTGTAGCCGAGTCGGGCTGCGAGAAGTACTGCGTCGGTCTCATACTGAGCCCGAGTATCTTTCCGCGAACGGTCGGGGGTGGTGGTGTGACAACCGCTTTGTCCGCATTGGTCGGGTGGTTACCGGACGACTCCGGCCACGACGCGTTGGCGCTCACCGCTCGAATGGCTGCCACGGCGCGTGCCGCCGGCGCCTCGATGACCGTGCGCGCGTGCACAGTGTTGCCTCGTACCTGGCCGTTTCCGTCGATGGCCCCGGTCGATGCCGAATATCGACGCTGGCTCGTGGAGCAGGGCAACAACTCGGTCCGCAGCGCGAACGCCGCGATGGCCGACGTTCTCACTCCCGCCGACCTCGGATCACCGGCCGCCTTCTTCACCGAGAACGCCGCCGAATCCACCGCGCTCACCGATGCCGCGGCCAAGTACCACGCGGACCTCGTCGCACTGGGGTCGTCGGACGGGCCTGACGGCCGCTTCACGCCGGGCAGTACGAGCGAGGCGCTTCTGCATTCCTCGAACGTCCCGCTCGCCCTCGCGCCGTCGGGGGCCCGTGCGGTGTCCGAGCCGTTCTCGCGCCTGTCGTGCGCCTACACCGGCACCGCCGAGTCCAAGGATGCGCTGTACTCGGCGGCAGCGCTGGCCGTCCGATGGAATGTCGACCTGCACCTGGTCGCCTTCGCGCCCCGCCGGTCGACCACGTACCCGCCGTTCGGCGGCTACGACGCCGAGGACATGGTGACGTCCCAGTGGCGCGAGCAGGCGAGTGGACTGCTCGAGTCCGCTGCCTCCGATGTCACTGCCGCCTACCCGTCCCTGCGACCCACGTGCGCCGTGGGCTCGGGCGGCGACTGGCGGCACGTCATCGACTCGGTCTCACTGGGGTCCGGCGATCTCCTGGTGTTGGGCTCGTCGCGCCTCGGACCTCTCGCGCGTGTCTTCCTGGGGTCTACGGCGTCGAAAATCCTGCGACACAGTCCCGTTCCGGTGCTGGTCGTTCCCCGAGGAAGCCGGCTGGCTCGGTGACCCTGTCTGCGTTGGAGGAAACATGAACGATTCCGGTACCGGCTCGGGCCTGTTGCGGCGCAAATCGATCAGCGACATCACGGCGTTGGAGTCGTCGGGTGAAGGTCGCCTGAAGAGGTCGATCACCACGTTCCAGCTGACCTGCATCGGTGTCGGGTCGACGGTCGGTACCGGCATCTTCTTCATCTTCTCGTCCGCTGTCCCGGTGGCGGGGCCGGCCGTGATCTTCTCGTTCGTCATCGCCGCGATCACCGCGGGTCTGACGGCGTTGTGTTACGCCGAGCTGGCGTCGTCCATTCCTGCCTCGGGATCGACGTACACCTACACGTACACCACCATCGGTGAGTTCGTCGCGATCCTCGTCGGCGCCTGCCTTGTTCTGGAATACGGCGTGTCGACGGCGGCCGTCTCGGTCCTGTGGTCGCAGTATCTCAACGATCTGCTCGATCGCACTGTGGGAGTGCGTATCCCGGACGTGTTGTCGCATGCGCCCGGCGGCGGCGAGGGCTTCGGGGTGAACTTGCCGGCCATCGTGCTGGTCGGCCTGTGCGCCGTTCTGCTCATTCGCGGAACCAGTGAGTCCGCGCGGGCCAACGCGGTCATGGTCGTCATCAAGATCGGCATCCTCGCGATGTTCGCCATTGTCGGCTTCACCGGTTTCAGTGCCGAGAACCTCGCCCCGTTCGCCCCGTTCGGGGTTGCCGGTGTCGGCGCCGCGTCGGGCCTGATCTTCTTCTCGTTCATCGGTCTCGACGCCGTGTCGACCGCCGGTGAGGAAGTGAAGAATCCGAGGCGGACGCTGCCGATCGCACTGATCAGCGCGCTCGTCGTGGTCACGGTGATCTACCTGCTGGTGACGATGTCGGCGATCGGGGCACAGAAGTACACCGAGTTCGAGGGCCAGGAAGCAGGACTGGCGGAAATCCTGCAGTACGTCACCGGTTCCAGCTGGCCGTCCATCGTGCTGTCGGCGGGCGCCGTGGTGTCCATCTTCTCGGTCACCCTGGTCACGCTGTACGGACAGACGCGCATCCTGTTCGCGATGAGTCGGGACGGCTTGATCCCCGGGGTCTTCTCACATGTGAGCCCGCGCAGCCTGGCGCCGGTGAAGAACACGATCATCGTGGCCTTCTTCGTCGCCCTGCTGGCGGGCTTCCTTCCCCTGGACTTCCTGGCGGACCTGGTGTCGATGGGAACGCTCGTGGCCTTCATCGTCGTGTCCGCCGGCGTGATCATCCTGCGTCGACGCGAACCCGACATCGAGCGGGGTTTCACCGTCCCGCTCTATCCGGTACTGCCCATCCTGTCCATCTGCGCGTGCCTCTACCTGATCAGCACACTGCACATCCAGACGTGGATCCTCTTCGCGGTGTGGCTGTCCGCGACGTCGCTCCTCTACTTCACGTACTCGCGGAAGCGATCGGCGCTGCAGACCTGATCAGCGGCCGATGGTCGCGTGCATCTCCCACACGATGACCTCGGCGGCGGACGTCGTCGACAAGCTCTGTCCGCCCCCGCCCTTGATGCGCACGGCGTCTCCCTCGGAGAGCAGCCCGACGCCCTCGAGCGATGCTTCACCGCGCGCGACGAACACGTGCAGGAAGGGAGCGTCGGGCAGCTCCTGCGCGGGCGTGTCCGCACGCAGCCGCGCGACGTGCATCGCGGCGTACTTGTTCTTGATGCGGATCGCCGAGTGGTCCTTGTAGGCATCCATGCCCGACGCCACCGGAACCAGTCCACCGGAGAGCAATTCGTCGTCGATCTCGAGCTGCTCGTACCCCGGGGTGATCCCGGCCTCGTCCGGAACGACCCACATCTGGACGAAGTGGACCGGTTCCCGGTGCTTCGCCGACGGGTTCTCCGTCGACGCCAGCCGCCACGAGTCGTTCTTCTCCGAGTGCAGGATTCCGGTGCCGGCACTCATGCGCTGGGCCAGACCCGGGTAGATCAGGCCGTTGTGGCCGATCGAATCCTGGTGCACGAGAGAGCCTTGCAGGACCCACGTGACGATCTCCATATCGCGGTGCGGATGCGTGTCGAATCCTGTTCCCGCATCGACGATGTCGTCGTTGTTCACCATCAACACGCCGTGGTGGGTGTTGGTGGGATCGTAGTGCTGACCGAACGAGAACGAATGATGCGAATCGAGCCAGCCGATGTTCGTGGCGTCCCGATCCTCCGAGCGACGGACGTCGAGTTCGGGAGCTGTGGAAGTCGTCATGGGAACGGTCCCTTCGAGCGAGTGGGGGTGTTACTGCGCGAGTTTGCCCGCGACGGTGACGACGCGAGTAGCGAGATGACCGAGTGCGGCGCGGGTCGCGTCGTCGAGCTCGTTCTGGTTGTCGGGGCCCGTGACATGGCTGACGCCGTACGGGTTGCCGTCGGCGAACTTCAGGCCGTCGGTGTAGCCGGGGGGAACGAGGACGCCGCCGAAGTGCATCAGCGAGGTGTACAGGTTGACGATCGTCGTTTCCTGGCCGCCGTGTGCGGTCTGGCTCGACGTGAACGCCGCGTACGCCTTGTCGGCGAGCTTGCCCTGCGCCCACAGGCCACCGAGGGTGTCGAAGAACGTCTGGAACGGAGCGGCGACGCTGCCGAAGCGGGTCGGGGATCCGAAGATCACGCCGTCGGCCCACACGATGTCGTCACCGGTCGCGGCCGGAAGATCCTTGGTCGCTTCGTAATTGGCGCTCCATGCCGGGTTCTCGGCGAACGTGGCCGGATCGCGGGTCTCGGCAATGTGGCGCACGCGGACCTCGGCGCCGGCGGCCTGAGCGGCCTTCTCGAGTTCGGCCGCCATGGTCGTGCCGTGGCCGGTGGAGGAGTAGTAGAGGATCGCAAGCTTGGTCATGAGAGTGCCTTTCGTCGTCGGATCTTCGGATCGTGCTCAGAGAACGTGATGGCCGTACATCTCGCCGAGCGGGTCGGCGATCAATTCGAGGCGAGCACCGTCGGGATCGCGGAAGTAGATGGAGACTCCGCTGTGCTCGGTGAGCTCGACGCCGGCGTCGGTGAGCTTGGCGCGCAGGTGGTCCCACCGCTCGGGGTCGACACTGATGGCTACGTGGTGCAGCCCGCCCAGGACCTCCTGGTACGGACCCACGTCGAGTCCTGGGAAGTCGAAGAACGCGAGCAGGTTGCTGTTGCCGATGTCGAAGAAGAAGTGCGACGACCCTGGGTAGTCGCGGTTCTCGATCAGCTCGGTCAGCGGGAACTCCAGGACGCCCTGGTAGAACAGAATGGTCTGCTCGACGTCGCTGCTGATCAGCGCTGTGTGGTGCAGTCCGCGGGCCGAAGAGGTCGGCCGGGACTCGGCGGGCTGGAGGTGCAGGCCGCGCAGGCGCTCACGCTGGGCCTCGAACTCGTCTGATCGCTTCTGCTCGTCCGCTGTGATGCTCATCGTCTCCGCCTTCGATCGGTTGTTCGTTGCGTCGTCAACTATCTGAACACTAGCGCAGATAATTGCGCTGTCAACCAGTTGGAGTAAACTCGTCCCATGACTCGATGGCTTGCGGACGACGAACAGCGCGCATGGCGTTCGTACCTCGATGCGACACGGCTGCTCATGCAGACCCTCGACCGACAGCTCACGCGCGACTCCGGCATCTCGTTCACCGACTTCGAGCTGCTGGTGGTGCTGTCCGAGGCACCCGATCGACAGATGCGCATGCGCGCCCTCGCCGACGCCGTGACCACGACCCGCAGCGGGGTCACCCGTGCCATCACCCGGCTTGTCGACGCCGGGTGGGTCGTCCGTGTGGAATGTGAGGACGATCGCCGAGGAATGTTGGCGGAACTCACAGATGCCGGCATGAGGAAGCTCGAAGAGTCCAGCCCGGGACACGTGGAAGCGGTCCGGACCTCGATGTTCGACGTTCTCACCGATGACGACGTCGACACATTCGTCCGGGTCTACTCCGCCATGCGCACCCACATCCAGCGCGGTGCCGACGCCTAGTCTGGGCTCATGGCACGTACTGCACTCGTCACCGGAGCAAGTCGCGGACTCGGCGCGGGCATCGCCCGACTGCTGTCCACCGATCACGACGTCCTGGTCGGAGGATCGACGCCGGACTCGGTCGCGGGGATCGCGGACGAACTCATCAGCGCCACCGCGTGGCCGGTGGACCTGACCGACGCGGATGCCCTCGCGGCGGCCACCGCCGGCATCACCTCGCTCGACGTCCTCGTCCACAATGCCGGGGTAGCCGACCTGGGCACCGTCGAATCATTGACCGGGAGCGCGTGGCGGCACACCTTCGAGGCCAATGTCTTCGCCGTGGCCGAGTTGACCCGCCTCCTGCTACCGGCGTTGCGCGCGGCGGGCGGTCACGTCGTTCTGATCAACTCGGGCGCCGGCATCAAGGCCAATGCCGGATGGGGCGCCTATGCCGCGAGCAAGTTCGCGTTGCGCGCCTTCGGTGACGCGCTACGTCTCGAGGAACCATCCCTGCGCGTCACGTCCGTGCACCCCGGCCGCATCGATACCGACATGCAGCGCGCGATCGTCGAGACCGAGGGTGGGGAGTACGACGGCTCGAAGTTCCTGGCCGTCGACACGGTCGCTCGGGCGGTACGCCAGGCCGTCGACACCCCCCGCGACGCGCACCCGACGGAGATCGTTCTCCGCCCCTGGTGATCCGAGATCCGGCGTACTCGTGACTCAGTGCTCGGTCGCTTTCACCACCAGCACGGGGACCGGGCTGTCGAGGAGCACCCGCTGAACTGTACTGCCGGTCAAGAACTTTCCGACTGCGCTTCGGCGCCGTGATCCGATGATCACCAGCGTGGCACCGACATCCGAGACCAGATCGACCAGAGCCCCCGCCGGATCGCCGCCGTCGGGTTCGACCCGCACCGTGAACGAGTTCTCTCCCAGCACCTGACGTGCCTGCGCCTCGGCTGCGTCGCGGTGGGCGGTGGTGACCGAGTCGGCATCGATCACCGACAGGACGACGAGATCGGTGCCCCTCAGCGTCGCCTCCGCCTGTCCCTGAGCAAGAGCCTCACGGCCTTCGGGTGTCGAATTCATCGCTACTGCAACGGTCATGACGGTGCCTTTCACCTCGGGAGACTCCAGGTTCACCGAAGTTCCGCCGTCGCGAGGTACGTTTCGCGGTTTATGTCTGTGCACACTATGGCCACAATTCGGATTCCCTGGACTATTCGGACACGCGGACCCTAGCCTCCTGCTGTGACCGAAACCACTCCCAAGTTATTGCGCCCATGCAGATCACAGTGAAACGCGCGGTCGGCGTCGTCGCTGTCGTCGCCGTCGTCGCGCTCGCCGGTATCGACGCGGCCGGGAGCGCCAGTGGATCCGACGCCCGCGCCAAGTTGACCTTGATCGCTCCCGCCGCAGCGGGAGGCGGGTGGGACCTGGTGGCACGTGAGTCGCAGCAAGCACTGCGTTCCGACGGCATCGTGAACAACGCCCAGGTGGTCAATGTCCCCGGAGCCGGCGGGACCATCGGGCTCAGCCAGCTCGAGAACCTCACGGGCCAGTCGACCACGGTCATGGTGACCGGCACCGTCATGCTCGGTGGTATCGCGATCAACGACTCGGACATCACGCTGCAGGACACCGTGCCCATCGCCAAGATGGCCGAGGACTTCGAGGTCTTCGTCGTGCCGCGAGACTCGCCGTACCAGAACCTCGAAGACTTCATCACCGCCTGGCGAGCCAACCCCGGTGGTCTCCCCATCGGCGGCGGGTCTCTCGGCGGTATCGATCACATCGTCTCCGGCCAGTTGGCGCAACAGGTCGACATCGATCCGGCAGCGATCAACTACATCGCATTCTCGGGCGGTGGTGAGGTGCTGACCTCGCTGTTGTCCAACACCGTCGGCATCGCCGTCAGCGGATACAACGACTTCCGTGACCAGATCGAATCCGGGAACGTCCGTGCCCTCGCGGTGGCGGCTCCCGAGCCGGTCGAGGGGATCGACACACCGACCTTCAAGGAGCTCGGGTACGACGTCGACCTCGTCAACTGGCGTGGATTCGTCGCACCTCCCGGGATCTCGGACACCGACAGGCAGACGCTGATCGAGATCGTCACCGAGATGCAGGAGACCGCACAGTGGGATACAGCCATCGAGCGCAACCGATGGAAGCCTTCGTTCGTCACCGGGGACGACTTCGGTGAGTTCCTCGAGGTCGAACAGACCCGCATCACCGACATCCTCCGAGAGTTAGGCCTGGTATGAGCGAGAGTGTTTCGACCACCCGGGTGGAGTCGCCACCCGATGTCGATCGTGGTTTCCTCCACGGTCGAAGTGGACTGGTGGTGTCGGGTCTTCTCGTCGCCCTCGGCCTGTTCCTGGTCTACGGCACCGTCACCATGGACGTGCCCGACACCGCGACATCGCCCGGCCCGCAGGTGTTCCCGGCCATCATTGCGGGACTGTGCTTCGTGATCGCCGTGCTCGTCGCGGTCCAGCTGCTGCGTACTCCGGACGAGGTCGACCTCGGGGTCGACGAGACCGGTGCGCCCAACACCGGCACCTTGTCGAACTGGCGCTCCGTCGGCATCACGGTCGGTTCGATCGTCCTGTTCATCGCCCTGCTGAATCCGCTCGGGTGGGTTCTTGCCGGCGCTCTCCTGTTCTGGGGCGTTTCGATCGGACTCGGCGGCACCCGGTACGTCTTCGACGCCGGCGTGGCGCTCGTCATGTCGTCCGTCGTCCAGCTGGTCTTCTCCGGCGGACTGGGGCTCACACTGCCCGGCGGCATCCTCGCGGCGGTGTTCTGATGGACGCGTTCTCGAATCTCCTCGACGGCTTCGGCACCGCCCTGACGCCCATGAACATCGTGTGGGTCGTCGTCGGCGCCCTGCTCGGCACAGCGGTGGGTGTCCTCCCGGGACTCGGATCGGCCATGGCCGTCGCGCTGCTCCTGCCCGTGACGTTCACCCTCGAGCCCACCTCCGCGTTGATCATGTTCGCCGGCGTCTACTTCGGCGGCCTGTTCGGTGACTCGATCTCCGGCATCCTCATGAACACCCCCGGCAACAGCACTGCGATCGCAGGGACGTTCGAGGGGCACCGCATGGCGAAGAACGGCCGTGCCCCACAAGCGTTGGCCACCTCCGCCATCGGCGCCTTCATCGGCGGCATCATCGCCACCACCCTCGTGGTGTTCTTCGCCCCGACGCTCGCCGACCTGGCCACGAACTTCGGACCCGCGGAGTACTTCGCCCTGGCGGTGTTCGCGTTCATCGCGACGTCGGCGGTGGTGTCCGACTCCGTCCTCAAGGGTCTGAGCGCACTGCTGATCGGCTTGACGCTCGCCGTCATCGGCATCGACGGGCCCTCCGGCGCATCGCGTTTCACCTTCGAGGTGCCGGCATTGTTCGACGGCATCTCCGTGGTGGTCATCACGGTCGCGATGCTCGCCCTCGGTGAGGTCATCTTCATCGCCTCCAAGATCGGCAAGCCCGACGACACCACGTTGATCCCGTCCAAGGGTCGACCCTTCCTGAGCAAGGCGGAGTTCCGCGAAGCGATGCCGGCGTGGTTGCGCGGCACCGCATTCGGTGTCCCCTTCGGCATCATCCCCGCCGGCGGCGCCGAGGTGCCGAGCTTCCTGGCCTACGGCACCGAGCGTCGGTTGGACCGTCGTAGCAAGAACCCGATGTTCGGTAAGGGCGCGATCCGCGGTGTGGCCGGGCCGGAAGCCGCCGGCAACTCCACGGCCGGCACCGCGATGGGTGCGCTTCTCGCTCTCGGACTCCCCACGTCGGCAACGGCAGCGATCCTGCTCGCAGCGTTCCAGCAGTACGGGATCCAACCGGGACCGTTGCTGTTCGAGCGCAACGGTGAGGTCGTCTGGGCACTGCTCGCCAGCCTCTTCGTCGGCATGGTCGTCCTGTTGATCCTGAATCTGCCGTTCGCCCCGCTGTGGGCGCAGCTGCTCAAGATTCCCAAGAACTACCTGTACGCCGGCATCACCGTGTTCGCCTCGCTCGGTGTCTACGCGGTGAGCGCCTCGATCGTGGATCTGATCGCCATGCTCGGACTCGGCATCATCGGATTCATGTTGCGCCGCTTCGGAATCCCACTGGCGCCGGTCCTCATCGCCGTGATCCTCGGGCCACTCGCCGAGGATTCGCTGCGACGAGCTCTGGCCGTCAGCGAAGGCGACGTCTCGATCCTCGTCGGCAGTGGCATCACCGTCGTCCTGTACACGCTGATGGTGATCGCGGTGGTCTTCTCCATCGTGACGAAGGTGCGGTCGCGGGCGAAGGTGGACTTCTAGAGCACTCTGCTTCACCCCTGACCCCCCGCGAGTACGTCGACAATGTCGTGATCCAGGTGTCGATCACGACAGTTCGGACGTACTCGCGGGGGGTTCGTTGGTGTTCACCCCCGTGTCACACAGCCGTGGCTGAATGACGGCATGGGTTACGACGAGGTCTTCCTGTCCGCCACGGCACTGCCGATCCCGACGAGGCCGGCGCTGACCACGCTCACGTACACGCACTTCTCGGTGTCGATGGATATCTCGCGGCGCCTCGCCGCGGTCACCGCGGTGAACATCGACGGCGCAGCCCTGCGTGACGTCGAGCGCGGGGACGACTGGCGGCTCGATCCCCGCCTGCCGACGACGCAGCAGGCGGGCCCGGAGTTGTACGCGAACAACGACATCGACCGCGGGCACCTCGTACGACGACGCGATCCCGTGTGGGGCACGCGCGACGTCGCGGAGCAGGCCAATGAGGACACCTTCCACTACACCGTGTGCGGACCGCAGACGGCGACGCTGAACCAGTCGAAGGAACTGTGGTTGGGCCTCGAGGACTACGTGCTCGAGCACGCGCGAACCTACGGACAGAAGATCTCCGTGTTCAGCGGCTGCATCTTCGCCGACGACGATCCGGTGTACCGCGGCATCGCCATCCCTCGGCGCTTCTTCAAGATCGCGACCTGGTGGCAGGACGACGTGCCGGCCGCGACCGGCTATGTGCTGGATCAGTCGGAGTCGTTGGCGCCCATCCTCGAACGCGGTGTCCTGGCCCGCGACATCCCTCCGCTCGGGGCGTACCGCACGTATCAGGTGCCCGTCGCCGACATCGCCGCCGCAACCGGTCTGGCGATGGCGGATCTGACGGCTGCGGATCGTCTCGCGCTCGTTCCCGGCGTCCGGCCCGTGGAGTGGCGCGAGATCGAGAGGGCCGACGACCTGGTGTGGTGACCCTGTCCCGCCCCCCCCGGCGAGTACGTCCATACTGTCGTGGCGAGCAGCAGAATCACGA
The DNA here is from genome assembly GCF_001426185.1 of Rhodococcus sp. Leaf247. Lineage (GTDB taxonomy): Bacteria > Actinomycetota > Actinomycetes > Mycobacteriales > Mycobacteriaceae > Rhodococcoides. The sequence goes on from NZ_LMRP01000002.1 coordinate 1,124,390, forward strand.
CACTATCGGCGTACTCGCGGGGACGGGGTGGGGACTTTCCCGAGCTAGAGAACGACGTTCACCATCCGGCCGGGTACGACGATGACCTTCTTCGGGGCCTTGCCGTCCAGAAGCGCCACGATCTTCTCGTCCGCCAGTGCCACGGCCTGCACGTCCTCCCGCGACGCGTCGGCAGCGACGGTGATGCGCGAGCGCACCTTGCCGTTGACCTGGATCGGATAGTCGACCGTGTCGTCGACCAACCACTTCTCGTCGACGGTCGGGAACGGGCCGTGCGCCAGCGACTCGGTGTGGCCCAACATGTTCCACAGCTCCTCCGCGATGTGCGGCGCGAGCGGTGCGAGCATCAGAACCAGCGGCTCGACGGCCGAACGAGGAGCACCGGCGGGGTACTCCTTGGTCAGATGGTTGGTGAACTCGATGAGTTTGGCACCGGCCGTATTGTCCCGCAGCGCAGCGTAATCCGCGTCGACACCCTCGGCGGTACGGTTCATCGCCTTGAGAGTCGCATCGCTGGGCGCCCCGTCGGTGACACGGACCGCGCCGGTCTCCTCGTCGACCACCAGGCGCCACACCCGCTGCAGGAATCGCTGCGCGCCGACGACGTCCTTCGTCGCCCAGGGGCGCGAGGTGTCCAGCGGACCCATCGACATCTCGTACATGCGCAGGGTGTCGGCGCCGTACTCGGCGAAGATCTCGTCCGGCGAGACCGAGTTCTTGAGCGACTTGCCCATCTTGCCGTACTCGCGGTTCACCTCGGCGCCCTGGAAGAAGTACTTCCCGCCCTCTTCCGTCACCTCGTCCGCCGGGACGTAGACGCCGCGTGCATCGGTGAAGGCGTAGGCCTGGATGTACCCCTGGTTGTACAGGCGGCGGTACGGCTCCTTCGAGCTGACGTGTCCCAGATCGAACAGCACCTTGTGCCAGAACCTCGCGTACAGCAGGTGCAGCACAGCATGTTCGACACCGCCGACGTACAGGTCCAGGCCGCCGGGATCGTTCTCGCCGTGGATGTCCGGGCGCGGGCCCATCCAGTACGCCTCGTTCTCCGGCGCGCACATCTGCTCGGAGTTGGTGGGGTCGATGTAGCGCAGCTGGTACCACGAGCTGCCGGCCCACTGCGGCATGACATTGGTGTCACGCGTGTAGGTCTGCAGACCGTCACCCAGGTCGAGCTCGACGTTCACCCAGTCGGTCGCCTTCGCCAGCGGGGGAGACGGTTCACTGTTCGCGTCGTCGGGGTCGAACGAGACGGGAGCGTAGTCCTCGACCTCCGGGAGTTCGACGGGCAGAATCGATTCCGGCAACGGGTGCGCCTTACCGTTCGCGTCGTACACGATCGGGAACGGCTCACCCCAGTAGCGCTGACGCGCGAACAGCCAGTCACGCAACTTGTACTGGATGGTGCCCTTGCCGTGGCCGTCCTTCTCCAGGTGCTCGATGACACGCGTCTTCGCGGCGTCCACGTCGAGTCCGTCGAGGAAGCCGGAGTTCACCAGCTCACCGTCGCCGGTCCACGCGGACTCGTCCACGTCCCCACCCGAGATGACCTGCACGACAGGCAGTCCGAACTTGGTGGCGAACTCCCAGTCGCGCTGGTCGTGACCCGGAACGGCCATGATCGCGCCGGTTCCGTAGCCCGTCAGCACGTAGTCCGCGATGAAGACCGGCACCGACGCGCCGTTCACCGGGTTCACGGCGAAAGCCCCGGTGAACACACCGGTCTTCTCCTTGTTCTCCTGGCGCTCGAGGTCCGACTTGGCTGCGATCGCACGACGGTATGCACCGACTGCGAGGACGGGAGTTCCCTCACCGTGCGTCCACCGCTCGTCCGTGTCCACCGGCCAGGCGGCAGCCGTGATGTCGTCGACCAAGGGGTGTTCCGGGGCCAGCACGACGTAGGTCGCACCGAACAGGGTGTCGGGCCGTGTGGTGAACACGTCGATGTTCGCGGTACCCGACCCGTGGGGCAGACCCGCTTCGAAGGTGACCTCGGCGCCGCGGGACCGTCCGATCCAGTTGCGCTGCATCGTCTTGACCTTGTCCGGCCAGTCGAGCAGATCCAGATCGTCGATCAGACGATCGGAGTAGGCGGTGATGCGCATCATCCACTGGCGCAGGTTCTTCCGGAACACGGGGAAATTTCCACGGTCACTGCGACCGTCGGCCGTGACCTCCTCGTTGGCCAGCACGGTTCCGAGGCCCGGGCACCAGTTGACCAGCGAGTTGGACTCGTAGACCAGCCGATGACCGTCCAGGACGTCGCGGCGCTCGGACACCGACAGGGACTCCCACGACCGTCCGTCGTCGAGAACCCGCTCACCGGACGCGAATTCGGCCTCCAGCTCGGCGATCGGACGTGCCGTGCCTGCCTCGGTGTCGTACCAGGAGTCGAAGATCTGCAGGAAGATCCACTGCGTCCAGTGGTAGAAGTCGACGTCCGTCGTCGCGAGCGAGCGACGCGTGTCGTGACCGAGGCCCAGCCGCCCGAGCTGTCGGCGCATGTTCGCGATGTTCGCCTCGGTGGTGGTGCGAGGATGTGTGCCCGTCTGCACGGCGTACTGCTCGGCGGGTAGACCGAACGCGTCGTACCCGAGGGTGTGCAGCACATTGCGGCCCTGCATGCGGTGGTAGCGCGCGAACACGTCCGTCGCGATGTAGCCGAGCGGGTGGCCGACGTGCAGACCGCTGCCCGAGGGATACGGGAACATGTCCTGGACGAACAGCTTGTCCGACGGCACCTCGCCGGCCAGGTCGCCCACCGGATTGGGCGCGTCGAACGTGCCCTCGGCGGCCCACCGCTCCTGCCACCGCGACTCGAGGGAACCCGCCAGGTCCGCGGTGTAGCGGTATCCGGGGGTCGTGTCGGGGGAGGCGTCGCCGTGTTCACTCACCCGACCAGCGTAAAGCGTGACCATGCGCACGCGAACGCCCGGCCACGAGGCCGTAAAGTGGTGTACGTGATTGTCGTGTCCGTGATCCTTCTGCTCGTACTCCTCGTGGGCGCTGTCGCGCTGGGCACGGTGGCGTTCCTCGGCCTGGGTGGCCGGCTGAAGCGCAACTCCGTCGCCGGAGTGCGCACCGAAGCCAGCATGCGGTCCGACGAGACGTTCGCCGTCGCCAACAAGGTGGCAGGCCCGACGACCGCTGCTGCAGCCGTCCTGCTGCTGATCGGAGCGGTGGCGACCATGGCCCCCGGTGGCGTGTTCGGTGTCGTGGCCGCCGTCCTGACCACCGTCGCCGCCCTGGTGACCGCTGCCTACGGCGGCGCCATGGGCACCCGTGCTGCTGCGGCCGTCCCCGTCGAGGAGACCGGCGGATGCGGACACAGCTGCATCTCGTGCAGTCTCAAGGACGCGTGCCAGCCGTCCTGACGTGGCGTTCTCCCTGACCGGCACCGTCAAGGCGCTCGACGGCTTCGTCCTTGCGATCTTCGCTGCTGCCATCGCGGCGACTGTGTTCCCGGTCTCGGGCACCGCAGCCGACGTGCTGTCGTGGGTCACCACTGTCGGTATCGCGCTGCTGTTCTTCCTCTACGGAGTTCGACTGTCCCCCCGCGACGCCATGGACGGCGTTCGGCACTGGCGGCTGCACGGAGTGGTTCTCGCCTGCACGTACCTGCTGTTCCCGCTCCTCGGGCTCGGCCTACGGGTGCTCGCGCCGGGACTGCTGACCGACGATCTGTACACCGGGATGCTGTACCTCTGCCTGGTGCCGTCCACGATCCAGTCGTCGATCGCCTTCACTTCGATCGCCCGCGGCAACGTCGCCGGTGCCGTCGTCAGCGCGTCGCTGTCCAACATCGTCGGAGTGTTCGCGACGCCGCTGCTGGTGGTCCTTCTGATGAGCACGACAGGCGGAGCGAGCATCGACGCCGGGTCGATCGTCGACATCATGCTGCAGCTCCTGCTGCCCTTCGTGGCCGGACAGTTCGCCAGGCGATGGCTTGTCGGATGGGTGGCCCGGCATCGGTCCACCACCCTGCTCGTCGACCGCGGATCGATCCTCCTGATCGTCTACGCCGCGTTCAGCGCGTCGCGCGTCGACGGAGTCTGGGCTGCCACCACGCCGTGGCAGATCGTGGCGGTGGTGCTCCTGTGCAGTGCCCTGCTCGCTGTCGTCCTCGCCGCGACTGCCGGGATCGCGCGCGCGGCGCGTATGTCCCGCGCCGACCGCATCGTCGTGGTGTTCTGCGGGTCGAAGAAGAGCCTGGCCAGCGGCATCGCGATCGCGTCGGTGCTCTTCGTCGGGCAACCCGTCGGAGTGATCGTTCTACCCCTGCTGGTCTTCCACCAGATCCAATTGGTGGTGTGCGCTGTCCTCGCCGGTCGCTACGAACGCCAGGCGATCACGGACGCTGCTGCATCGACTTCCTGATCTCGTCGAGGCGAGCCTTACCGGCGCGCTCCCGCTCGGCGAACTTCTCCGCCTCGGTTCGACCGATCGCGCTCTCGGCATCCAGCTCGGTAGACCCCACCGCGCGCCCCGAACGCCCGTCGATTCGCTCTCGCACCGCGTCGAACGTGGGGACACCGGCGTCGGTGAAGCCCGGGTCTGTCGGAACCTGCGGGATGTCCGTCACCGACGGCGTGCGCGGCACGATGTCGGGGTCGACCGACGCCTCGGGAGTCAGAGCCACGGCAGCGTCGTGCACCGCGCGCAGCGCCGGTCGAGCACTCGTGAGGGCGACCACGAGGTCCAGGACCTCGGCATCCGGCAACGACGCGGCCTGGTCTGACGAGAAGTCGGTCATGTCATCAGGGTAGGCCGGGGCGCCACGGTGATCGTGGACTTCCGACCCCGGAAAGCGGGGCGAGGAGTCCACGATCCCGCCGTCACGGCGTCGGCATGCCGCCGTTGACGTTCAGCGTGTCGCCGGTGACGTACCCCGACTCGGCCGACGAGAGGTAGACGTAGGCACCGGCCAGCTCGGCGGGCTGACCCGCGCGACCGAGGGGTGTCTCCTGCCCGAATTCCGGCAGAGCCGAGGTGGGCTGGCCTCCGGACGCCTGCAACGGTGTCCAGAACGGTCCGGGCGCAACGACGTTGACCCGAATTCCGCGGGGAGCCAGCTGCTGAGCCAACGCCTTGCTCATCGTGTTGATCGCCATCTTCGTCGTCGCGTAGTCGACGAGTCCCGGCGACGGCGTGTACGCCTGGATAGAACTGGTGTTGACGATGGTCGATCCTGCCGGCATGTGCGGAACCGCTTCCTGGATGATCCAGAACAGCGCGTACACGTTGGTCTTGAACGTGGCGTCGAACTGCTCCGGGCTCAGATCCTGGAGCTTCTCGACGAACTGCTGCTTGCCGGCGACGTTGACCAGCAGATCGATACCACCGAACTTCTCGACGGTGGTCCGCACGATGCCACGCGCCGCCTGCTCGTCGGTCAGGTCCGCAGGAGCCAGCACTGCGGTCCTCCCGGCGGTACGCACGAGTTCGGCGACCTCCTGCGCGTCCTTCTCCTCCGACGGCAGGTAGTTGAGCACCACGTCCGCGCCCTCGCGGGCAAGTGCGATCGCAACCGCACGACCGATGCCGCTGTCCGCTCCCGTGACCAGCGCCTTGCGACCTGTGAGGCGCCCTGTTCCCCGGTACGTGCGCTCACCGTGGTCGGCCTTCGGTTCCAGATCGGAGGCCAGGCCCGGCGGATCCTGATGCTGCTCGGGGTATCCGTCCTGGCGGTACTGGCTGACGGGATCTGTGAACGTGTACTGGTCTGTCATGGCTGCCGAGTGCCCGCGCACGACGGGGTGCCAAACCGCGCAGCCGGGTGTCGTCCGAGACATCGCCGGGTAGTCGATGTGCATGGCACCGAAGTTTCCCGGCGCAGGCACGTTCGTCCCGCCCTCGACCGACCTCTCGGCACTGGCACTCGCCGCCCGAGGCTGTCGTGGATGTGATCTGTGGGAGCCTGCCGAGCAGACCGTGTTCGGCGCCGGAACCGCGTCGGCACGCATGATGTTGATCGGCGAACAGCCCGGTGATCAGGAGGATCGACGCGGACAGCCGTTCGTCGGGCCGGCCGGCGCGTTGCTGAACCGGGCACTCGACGAGGCCGACATCGATCGTGAGCTGACGTACGTGACCAACGCCGTCAAGCACTTCAAGTTCGCCCGAGCGGACAGGGGTCCGCGGCGCATCCACAAGAAGCCGCTCAGGTCCGAGGTGGTGGCGTGCCACCCATGGTTGGAAGCGGAGATCCGAGCCGTCGATCCGTCGGTCGTCGTCCTGCTCGGAGCCACCGCCGCACAGGCCATGATGGGCACTGCCTTCCGCATCGGCACGGATCGGGGCCGTGTCCTCGAGCTCGGTGACGCGAAAGCCGTTGCGACGGCTCACCCTTCCGCCGTTCTCCGGACACCTGACGACGAGCGCGAGGCGGCGTTCGCGGCGCTGGTCGACGACCTCCGGGTGGCCGCTCGGCTGCTTGTCTGACCGGCCGATCCGAGTCGCTGCTCGCCACTGCCGCGTAGCGTGACTGCGTGACGACTTTCGAGAACGACGGAACGATCGCGCCTGCGTACACCGGCCGAATCGCGAACGACCCTGTTCCCGCGCTCCGACTTCCCGACGGCCGCATGGACCCCGCCGCGGCGTACCGATTCATCCACGACGAGCTGATGCTCGACGGGAGTTCACGACTCAACCTGGCCACGTTCGTCACCACGTGGATGGAACCCGAAGCCGAGAGGCTGATGGCCGAGACGTTCGACAAGAACATGATCGACAAGGACGAGTACCCCGCCACCGCGGCCATCGAGGAGCGATGCGTCAACATGGTGGCCGACCTGTGGAACGCCCCGTCCCTCGTGCACACCGATCCGGCGTCCGCCACGGGCGTATCGACCGTCGGCTCGTCCGAGGCGGTCATGCTGGCCGGTCTCGCGTTGAAATGGCGGTGGCGTGCACGACGCTCCGCGGCGGGCGCAGACACCTCGACGCCCAATCTCGTTCTGGGAACCAATGTCCAGGTGGTCTGGGAGAAGTTCTGCCGGTACTTCGACGTCGAGCCGAAGTATCTCGACATGGAGCCCGGCAGGTACGTCATCACAGCGGAGCAGGTGCGTGGTGCCGTCGACGAGAACACCATCGGCGTCCTCGCCGTCCTGGGCACCACGTTCACCGGTGAACTCGAGCCGGTGGAGGAGATCGCCGCCGTTCTCGACCGGGTAGCGGCCGACGGCGGCCCGGACGTTCCCCTCCACGTCGATGCGGCCAGTGGTGGATTCGTCGTCCCGTTCCTCGACCCCGACCTGCTGTGGGACTTCCGGATCCCGCGGGTGAAGTCGATCAACGCGAGCGGCCACAAGTACGGCCTCACCTACCCCGGCCTGGGCTTCGTCGTGTGGCGGGAGAAGGAGGATCTGCCGGACGATCTGGTCTTCCGCGTCAACTACCTGGGCGGCGACATGCCTACCTTCACTCTCAACTTCTCCCGGCCCGGCAACCAGGTCATCGGCCAGTACTACAACTTTCTACGCCTGGGCCGCTCCGGTTACACGGACGTGATGGCCTCGTTGCGCAGCACCGCGACCCGCGTCGCCGATCATCTCGGTACCCATGACGTGGTGGAGGTCATCTCCGACGGATCCGACATTCCGGTGATCGCGTTCGCACTTCGGGAAGACTGCGAGTTCACGGTCTTCGACGTCTCTCACGAACTCCGGGCGCGTGGTTGGCAGGTGCCGGCCTACACGATGCCGGCACGGGCGGAGACCGTCGCCGTCCTCAGAGTCGTTGTGCGTGAGGGGTTCTCGGCAGATCTCGGCAGGATGTTCTGTGACGCCGTCGACGCCGTTCTGTCCGAACTGTCGTCGAAGGGCGACGGGCATTCGCACGCCCGCCACTTCGCACACTGACTCCCGTCATCAGTTGGTGTCGACGTCGAGCGGATGCGTCGCCAGCATGGCCAGCGGCAGCGGTTGCCGACGCAGGACCCGCGCCCACATGTCGACCCCGGGTGGCCCGACCACATCGGATGGCAACGCGGACACCACCATCCAGTCGTCGCGCTCCAGCTCGCCGTCCAGCTGACCCAGGCTCCATCCCGAGTATCCGGCGAACACCCGCATACCTTCCACGAGCGGCGCGACGGTCGCCGGATCCGAGTCCAGATCGATCATGACGACGCGGCCGTCGACGCGTCGGATACCGCGAATGTCGTCGATGACGACGCCTCGCCGCAGAGTCGCGAGGCACAACGCGGAGTCGCGCTTGACCGGGCCACCGACATACAGCGCCTTGGGCGTCGTCGTGAGATCGGACCACTGCGGCAACACCGTGTGCACGGCCGTGTCGCTGGGGCGGTTGATCACCACACCGAGGCTGCCGGCGTCGTTGTGCTCGATGATGTACACGACGGTGCGGCGGAAGGTGGGTTCGACCAGCTCCGTCGACGAGACCAGCAAACTGCCCGGCCGCACCACCTGATCGGCCGACGCGGTCCGGTCCTCCGGTTCTTCTGCGTGTGCCACCTCCTCATCATCGCACCGGCACGGGCACACGTGCGAGAGATGGCGCGGGAGAGTTGCGGCCGGGCAGGGATAGTGTCGGGTCGTGAGTCGAACCGAACGGCCCGGTGCGGTCCACGCGCTGAGAGCGGTCGCTCATTCCCCGGGTGCGCTGAGACTGGTGCTCCTCCGGTTCGCGTCGCAGTTCGGCGACGGGATGTTCCAGGCAGCACTCGGCGGCGCCATCCTCTTCGACCCGCAACGCGGCGCGGATCCGGCGGCTGTCGCAGCCGGTTTCGCGGTGCTGCTCCTGCCGTACTCCCTGCTCGGACCGTTCGCCGCGCGAATCCTCGACCGAGTGGACCGTGCCGTCGTCCTCGGCGTGGCGAGCACGCTGAAGGTCTTGCTCATCGCCGGTGCCACCTGGCTGCTCCTGGCGGGGGCATCCAACACGGTCGTGCTGACGACTGCGCTCGCGACGGTGGGGGCGAGCCGGTTCGTTCTCGCCGGGCTGTCCGCGTCGCTTCCGCACGTGGTGCCGACGTCGGCGCTGGTCACGACGAACGCCGCACTGGTCACCCTGGGATCCGTCGTCTCGGCGGTCGGCGCGCTCGCGGCGGTCACCGTCCTGGGACTCGTCGGCCCGTCCGATCGGTCCACGGCCATCGCGACGGGCATCTCCGCGATCGGCGCACTTCTCGCCGCCATCGCCGCACGAGGATTCGTACGGGGCCGCCTCGGACCCGACGGAACTGCCACGCGTCGTGAGGACGACGGTGGCTGGACGTCCGGCTTCGCTGCGGTTCGCCGAACACGTTCTGTCGCTGCGCCTCTGGTGGGCGTCGGTGCCCACAGGATCGCGTTCGGCGTGGACACGCTGATCATGATCCTGCTGTTGCGTGACACCGCTCGGTCGTCGATCCTCCCCGGTGGGGTCGCAGGTTTCGGCCTCACGATCGGAGCGGCTGCCGCCGGGATGTTCGTCGCCGCGGTCGCTACTCCCGTGCTGCTTCCTCGGCTCGGATCTACGCGCACCGTCGTGGCCGCGCTGTCCCTCGCGGCGTTGGCGCAGACCGCGCTGGTGGCAACGTTGATTCCGGACCTGCTGATCCTCGGCGCCTTCCTGCTCGGCGCGGCCGGACAGACGGTCAAACTGACAGCCGATGCGGCGATGCAGACCGACATCCCCGACGATCGGCGTGGGCGAGTCTTCGCGATCCAGGACACCACGTTCAACGTGGCGTTCGTCGGTGCCATCGCCGTCGCGGCCCTCGTCATCGGTCCGCAGTCCACAGGCGTCGACTCCACCCTCGCGACCGCCTGCGTCCTCGTCGGAGCCGGCATCTACGCGCTGGCGGCCGTCGTGGCCCTGCGACTGGTCAGCGAGCGGACCACCACGACAGGAGTTCCTTCTCCGCGTCCTCCCGACTGAGGGGACCCCGGTCGAGTCGCAACTCCTTCAGATACGCCCAGGCCTGGCCCACCTGCGGACCCGCCGGGATCCCGAGCAACTCCATGATGGCGTTGCCGTCGAGGTCCGGCCGAACGCGTGCGAGGTCTTCCTGTTCTGCCAGGCGCGCGATGCGGTTCTCGAGGTCGTCGTACGTGGCCTGCAGCGACGCTGCCCGACGCTTGTTGCGCGTCGTGCAGTCCGCCCGCACCAACTTGTGCAGACGGGGAAGCAGATCGCCGGCGTCCGTCACATAGCGTCGAACGGCCGAATCGGTCCACTGACCTTTCCCGTACCCGTGGAATCGCAGGTGGAGGAACACCAGCTGAGCGATGTCGTCGGTCATCTTCTTGGGGAACTTCAGCGCCCGCAGTCGACGTCGAGTCATCTTCGCGCCGACGACCTCGTGGTGGTGGAAGCTCACTCCGCCGGCAGGCTCGTTGCGCTTGGTATCGGGCTTGCCGATGTCGTGGAGCAGAGCCGCCCACCGAAGCACCAGGTCGGGGTCGCCGTCCTCCAGATCGATCGCCTGCTGCAGCACCGTCAACGAATGCTGGTAGACGTCCTTGTGCTGGTGGTGCTCGTCGATCTCGAGCTTCATCGCAGGGACCTCGGGCAGTATCCGAGCAGCGATGCCCGTCTCGCACAGCGCGTCGATCCCGTCGACCGCATGCTCGCCGAGGATCAGCTTGTCCAACTCCGCCGTCACGCGCTCGACGGTGATCCGGTCGATGCGATCCGTCATGTTCTCGATGGCGGTACGCACGCGCGGAAGCATCGTGAAGCCCAGCTGCGCGACGAATCGTGCAGCCCGCAGCATCCGCAGCGGGTCGTCGTCGAACGACTCCTCGGGCAGGCTCGGCGTGTCCAGAACACCCTCGAGCAGCGCGTCGAGTCCGCCGAGGGGGTCGATGAAGTCCCCCGCGCCGTCGGCGCCGATCCGCACCGCCATCGCGTTGATCGTGAAATCGCGTCGGACGAGGTCGTCCTGCAGCGTCGAGCCGTACTGCACCACCGGATTGCGGGTCACGCGGTCGTACTTGTCGCTGCGGAACGTCGTGATCTCGATCTGTCGACCGTTCTTCACGGCGCTGACCGTTCCGAATTCGATTCCGGTGTCCCACTGATGGTCGACCCAACCGGCCAGGATCGCCTGCACCTGGTCGGGGAGAGCGTTCGTCGTGAAGTCCAGGTCACTGCTCAAACGACCCAGCAGCGCATCGCGAACACTGCCGCCGACCAGATACAGCTCCGAGCCCGTCGCCGCGAACAACGACCCCAGCGGCGCCAGGATGTCGTCGTGAACGCGCAGGGCCACGGCGCCGGACGCGAGCAGACGTGCGCGTCGGTCCGGTTCGGTGACAGGCGGGGGAGGCACGACGCCATACCCTACCGAGGCGACTCCCTCGTGGTGCGTCCCACCGGGAGCAGGCCCTACGACAACTAGTATCGGTCGGGTGTCCGGTCCCGAGCGAGCCAAGAGAACCCGTCGCGGTGTGCGACGGCGTCCTCGTGCCGCCGCCGACCCCGCCGGCAAGCCGACCGAGAAACCGGCACTCCGCACCGTTCGGGAGACATCGGCGGGCGGATTGGTCGTCGACGGACTCGATGGACCCCGGGACAAGCTCTGCGCCGCCCTGATCGGACGGACCGACCGGCGCGGGCGCCTCCTGTGGTCGCTGCCGAAGGGTCACATCGAGCGCGGCGAGACACCCGAGCAGACCGCCGAACGCGAAGTCCACGAGGAGACCGGCATCTCCGGAACCGTCCTCGCACCGCTCGGCAGCATCGACTACTGGTTCGTCACCGAGGGCCGACGCGTCCACAAGACCGTGCACCACTACCTCCTTCGATCCCTCGGCGGCGAACTGTCGGACGAGGACGTCGAGGTCACCGAGGTTGCCTGGGTGCCGCTCACGGAGCTCCGAACGCGCCTGGCCTACGCCGACGAGCGCAAACTCGCCGAGCGCGCCGGGGAAATGATCGACCAGATGGCGCACGACGCCGCTTCACCCGACGCCCCACTTCGACCGGTCTCCGACCTCCCCGCCGAATGACCCGCTCTGCTCCGCCGACCCGGCGTCTCGCCGCGGTCCTGGCCACTGTCGGCATGTTCGCCTTCTCGACAGTTCCCGCCGCGGCGCAGCCCGTCGCGACCGATCCGGACTCGGCCGACACGACACAGACGGAACTGCCCCCCGCCGACACGTCGGTGGACGGAACGTTCCTGGCCCTGTCGGTGGACGAGGTCACGCCGACCACCGTCTCGACCAGCAGTCCGCCCGTCCTGACGGTCCGCGGGACCGTCGAGAACGTGGGCGACCGCGCGGTGTCCGAAATCTCGGTGCGCCTGCAGCGCGCTCCCGAAGTCCGCACGTCGGCCGAACTCAGAACGTCGCTGACCGAGGATCAGGACCGATACGACACGGTCGGACCGTTCGAGTCGCTGACCGACGACCTGCCGGAGATGTCCCTCGGCCGCGGTGATTCGCTGCCGTTCGAGTTGTCCTTGCCCCTCCGGTCCACCACCGGCGCGTCGCTCGGTCTCACCGAGCCGGGTGTCTATCCGGTGATGGTCAACGTCAACGGCAGCCCGGCCTACGGGCAGGAAGCTCGACTCGACGACGCGTCGTTCCTCCTTCCCGTGTCGGGCCTGCCGCGGGACATCAGCGTCGCCGACCCGGCAGCACCCCCAGCGGCGCCTCTTCCGCCCGACATTTCCCGTCCGGTGGCGACGACGGTGCTCTGGCCGTTGGCGGATCGACCGCACCTCGCCGCCGGTCTTCCGGGGACGGTCGGCGAGGAGGTGCGTCTGGAAGACGACCAGCTCGCGGGGTCGCTGTCCGCAGGCGGCCGCCTCGAGGGGCTCGTCTCGGCACTCGAATTCGCGACCGGACCCACCGTCGACACGGAGGGGGCGTTGTCGTCGTCGACCTGCCTCGCCATCGACCCCGATCTGCTCGTCACCGTCTCGAGCATGACGCGTGGCTACCTCGTCGTGGACGACCCGGCCGATCCCACCGGACCTGCGAGCGAGGGCAGCGGTGCGGCTGCTGCAGCATCGTGGCTCGAGCGCGTCCGCGCCCTGGCATCGAGCATGTGTGTCACCGCGGTGCCCTTCGCTCAGACGGATCTGGCCGCCGTGTCCGCCATCGCGGACGCAGCCTTGACGACGGCCGCGCTGACGACTCCCTCCGATGTCGTCGACACGCTCCTGGGTGTGACATCGCGACGGGACGTGGTGTGGCCGGACTCCGGCGCCGTCGACGACGCCACCGCCGCCACGATCGCGTCGGCAGGTCGCACCACGACCCTGATCGCGCAGGATGCGGTCGACGTAGTGGGAGAGCCCGACACCGTCACGCTGACCGGCGGTGACTCCGCGACACCTCTTCGGGCAGCCCTGTACGACACCTCCGTGTCGACATCCCTGGCAGCGGTGGGGGAGATTCCGAGCACGCCGTCGACCACGCCACGTGACCAGGTGTTCGACGTCGCGGCCGATTCGCGGATCGCACGGTTGCAGGACGCGCTCGGTGCGCTGCACTTCGAAGCCCTGCAGGCCGCATCAGCTCCGGGCGCACCCGCCCTTCCGCGATCCCTCACCATCGCGCCGCCCCAGACCTGGACGCCGGACCGCGACGAGGCCTCCGCGGTGCTGGGGACGATCGCCGGACTCATGCGCAGCGGCCTGGCCACCCCCCGGACCTTGTCCGACCTGCTGTCGGTGCCGCCGCCCCTCGAGCCGGCCACGCTCGCCTATCCCGAGGCCGCGATCGACGACGGCGCCCCGTCCGATGTCCGGGACGCTGCCGGCACCCAGAACGCCCGCGTCGCCGAACTGACATCGGCCCTGATCGACGACTCCCGGGCAGCCATCTCCCCGGCCCTGTTCATGGCACCGCTTCGCGAGGACCTGCTGCGAGCGATGACGACGTCGGATCGCCGAGGGGAGCTGCATCAGGAGTCCGACGGCGCCGCCCGCCGACGCGCCGCGAACGTCACGGCCGGGCTCGACCGACTGTTCGGATCGGTCACCATCCTCGCCCCCGGCGGTGTGTTCACGCTCGCCTCGGAGGCCAGCCCCCTGCTCCTGGTGGCGCGGAACGATCTTCCGATCGGCATCACCGTCGACCTGTCCGTCGACGCGCCGGACGCGATGCAGATCGAGAACATCGGCCCGCAGCAACTCCCACCGCGCGGCAGCAGGTCCTTGCAGATTCCGGCGAGGGTCAGCGATTCCCGCAAGATGGTGGTGGAGTTCTCCCTGAGTACCGGCGACGGGGCGCTGCTCGGGCAGGCGGCGACAGTCAACGTGCGGTCCAATGCGTACGGTCGTGCTTTGGCGATCATCACAGCGGGTGCAGGCGCGCTGCTCCTTCTCCTCGCGGGCCGACGGTTGTGGCACCGCTTCCGTGGGCAGCCCGATCCAGCCGACGAGCAGTAAGGACCTTCGATGACGGGGAGCATTCCTCACGGGCACCGGGACGGTGCGCCGCAGGCACCGCGTGCGCCCTGGGAGCGGGACCCCACCATGGTGGTTCCGACCAGCACTGCGCCTCCGGTCCGACGTCCGGCGGGCCCGACCCGCATACCGCCCACTCGCGGTGCCGAGGCTGCTACGCCCTCGCCGAAGTCGAGTTCGTCCCGTTTGCTGTCCGCCACGGGCGCCATCGCCTTCGCAACGCTGATCAGCCGCATCACGGGCTTCGTCAAGCAGTTGCTGCTGGTGACGGTCCTGGGTACGACAGTCGCCGCGTCGTACACGGTGGCCAGCCTGATCCCCAACATGATCGCAGAGCTGGTGCTCGGCGCTGTCCTGACCGCCATCGTCGTTCCGGTGCTGGTGCGCGCTGAGAGCGAGGATGCCGACGGCGGACGTGCCTTCGTCCGGCGTCTCTTCACCGCAGCGCTGACCATGCTGATCGTCGCGGCAGTTCTCGCGACGGCGGCGGCGCCCATCCTGACGCGGTACGTCTTCCTGTCCGACGACGGTCAGGTGAACACCGGCCTGACCACAGCATTGCTGTTCCTTCTGCTTCCCGCGATCCTGTTCTACGGACTGTCGGCGCTGTTCACCGCGGTGTTGAACACCCGCCAGAACTTCAAGCCCGGCGCGTGGGCGCCGGTGCTCAACAACCTCGTCGTGCTGACCGTGCTCGTCCTGTACATGGTGGTCCCGGGTGAGATCTCGCTGGACCCGGTCCGGATCAGCGATCCGAAGCTGCTGGTGCTCGGAATCGGCATCACGCTCGGCGTCGTGGTCCAGGCGGCGAGCCTCGTTCCCGCTCTGCGGCGCAACAACATCGATCTCCGGCCTCTGTGGGGTCTGGACGATCGTCTGCGGCAGTTCGGCGGCATGGCCGTCGCGATCGTGCTGTACGTCGTGATCAGCCAGGCCGGAATGGTCTTCGCGACGCGTATCTCCTCGCACGTCGACCCGGCCGGCCCCCTGATCTACAACCAGGCGTGGATCCTTCTGCAGCTGCCGTACGGCGTCCTGGGTGTCACGGTCCTGACGGCGATCATGCCAAGGCTCAGCCGCAACGCGGCGATGAAGGACACCCCGGCCGTGGTGGACGACCTCTCGGTCGCCACGCGGTTGACGATGCTGGCGCTGATCCCGGTCATCGGCTTCCTGACCGTCGCCGGCCCGCAGGTGGGCGAGGCGCTCTACGGCTACGGCAACTTCGGCTCGGCCGATGCTGCCCGACTGGGCGAGGCCGTCAGCTGGTCCGCCTTCACCCTGGTTCCGTACTCGCTCGTTCTGATCCACCTCCGCGTGTTCTACGCACGCGAGCAGGCGTGGACACCGACCTGGATCGTCCTCGGCATCACCGGCGTCAAGATCGCGCTGTCCGCGTTGACCCCGCTGATCGCCACCTCCGACCGCGAGGTGGTGTTGCTGCTCGGCGCGGCGAACGGCCTCGGCTACATCACCGGCGCCGTCATCGGCTGGATGCTCCTGCGTCGGACGCTCGGCGATCTCCGTCTCGCGGGGGTGCGCAGAACCGTCGCGCTGACGCTCGCCGCGACAGCCGTCGGAATGGTGGCAGTCTTCGCCGCGGATCGCCTCCTCGGGCTCGACCGCCTGACCGGCCCCAGCGCCCTGCTCCGCGTCGCCTTCGACGGCTCCGTCATGCTTCTGGTCACCGGGCTCTGCCTGTACCGAGCCAGGATCCCGGAAATACAGTCCATATCGGTCGCAGTGGCCAGACGCCTCGGCCGTAAGTCCCCGGACCTGCCCGGACCTGTAACGATCGAGCCCTCTGCCACCGATCCGATGTACGCGGAGACCGAGATGATTCCGGCCGTCACCGGTTCGGACATGCCCCCGATGGGCCCGTCGACCGGGGAATTCGGTCGCGCCACCGGCACGGGACGGCTCCCGTACCCTGACAGGCGAGTGGACCCGCGGGCGCGGATCGTTCCCCGATCGTCGAGGTACGACGGTGACGAGTCGGAAACGACGATCATCCCCGCCTACACGGATCCGTTCACGACGAGAAGTGACGAAGGAGTGGCAGTGACCGACGACGAGGGTGCACGGGGGCGTACGCCGTCCGAGGCCGACGACGCCACCGGGACCGGCGGCGTGTCCACCGAGAACCGCGGCACTCCTACAGCCGACACGTCCGCTGCCGCCGAGTCGACGAGCGAGGCTCCCGAGTCGGCCGAGGAACGCGTCGAGGACGCCGAATCGGGCGTGCTCGACACCGGCGTCGTTCCTGTCGGGTCACCTACTCTTCCGCCCGCCGTACCGGCCACCGAGTCGCCTCGGACGCCGGTGCGTGGCCCCAAGTTGATCCCCGGTGCATCCGTCGCCGGCGGTCGGTACCGGCTACTGGCTCCGCACGGCGGCGCCCGCGGTCTGAAGTTCTGGCAGGCACACGACGTCAAGCTCGACCGTGAAGTGGCACTGACGTTCGTCGACGCCGATCAGCAGGCCACCGGTGAGGGAGACGAGCGGACTGACGGTCCCCAGGCCGTGCTGTCCCGCACCCTGCGTCTCGGTCGGATCAACTCTCCGGGTCTGGCCCGTGTCCTCGATGTCGTGCGAGGCAGCTCGGGCGGCATCGTGGTCGCCGAATGGACCCGTGGCCGCTCGCTCCGAGAGATGGCCGAGACGGAACCGTCTCCGTTCGGCGCCGCCAACGCCATCAAGTCGCTCGCCGCCGCAGCCGAAGCCGCTCATCGGGGTGGTGGGGCACTGTCGATCGATCACCCCGACCGCGTCCGCATCAGCATCAAGGGCGACGCCGTACTCGCGTTCCCGGCCACATTCGGCGACGCCGATCCCGGCTCCGACGTCCGCGGCCTGGGCGCCATGCTCTACGCCCTGATCACCGCGCGCTGGCCCCTGGGCGACTCGTCCGGCCCGGCCACCGTGGGCGGGATGCGGATCGCCGACCGCACCGCGTCCGGTGCCGCAGTCGAGCCACGCGAGTTGCGTCCGGACGTGCCGTTCGAGATCTCCGCGGTCGCCGTCCGGGCTCTCGAACAGAACAGCGGCATCCGCACCGCGGCCACCGTTCAGCACATTCTCGGTCAAGCAGCCGTCGTCAACGAGAAGACGGAAATGATTCCGGCGTTGCGACTCGGTCAGAGGCCTCCGGGCGCGAGCGGTCACGCGTTGGCGGACCCGGACGATCAGCAGCCGGCCCAGCGATCGAATCTGATGGTCGCTGCGCTCGTCGGACTGGCCGTGCTCACGGTCGTCGTCCTCGGACTCGTCGGGTGGTGGCTCGCGAACCTGCTCTCGGGTGGCGGCACGGACGAACCGCTCACGGAGCAGAACTTCGGTCTGACCACGTCGGCGTCCGCTCCTGCAGCACCGGGCGAGCCTGCCCCCGCGCCGACCACCGTGCCCGCGGCGATCTCGTCGGTCGACGTCTACTCGCCCCAGGGCACTGCCGACAATCCGGGTCAGGTCGACAACGTGCTCGACAACGATCCGGGGACTGTGTGGGACACGGACTCGTACTTCAACCCGTTCCCCTCCCTCAAGCCCGGCGTCGGCATCATGGCGACGCTGGCACAGCCGACCACGCTGTCGAGCGTCTACGTCAACTCGCCGTCACCGGGAACGGTCGTCGAGATCCGTTCTGCGACAAGCGCATCGCCGGACATCGACGACACGCAGCTCATCGGGTCGGCGACACTGGGCAACGGTCTGACGGACATCACCGTCACGCCCGACGGTCCTACCGAGTACCTGCTGTTCTGGATCACGGACCTCAGCAACACCGGTGGTGGGAACCAGAGCACCATCGCCGACATCGGAGCATCGACAGCCTCCTGACCGACACCATTGGTGCACGGTCACAACAGAATCCGCTGTCGGCTCGGACGGTCCGTTTCTGAGTTAGCATCCGCGCGTGCGACTAATCGGGGGAGTCGCGAGCAGTGACGCCACGGACGGCGAACTGCTCTCGGCGCACATAGCGGGGGACACAGCGGCTTTCGCCGTGCTCTTCCGGCGCCACCAGGATCATCTGTGGCTCACCGCCAGGCGAGCCAGTTACTCCGCCGAGGACGCCGCGGACTCGCTCCAGGAAGCCATGCTGTCGGCACATCGGACCGCCGGCGCGTTCCGTGCCGACGCGGCCGTCCGTAGCTGGCTCCACCGCATCGTCGTCAATGCCTGCCTCGACCGCATCCGGCGGAACAAGGTGCGCCCCACCGTTCCTCTCGGTGAAGAGGCTCGTGAACCACGGGATCCCACCGACAGATACGCCGACATCGATTTGTCCATCGTCGTCGAGAAGGCACTGTTCTCCCTGCCTCCGGAGCAGCGCGCTGCGATCGTCGCCGTCGACATGGAGGGATACTCGGTCGCCGACGCCGCGGCGGCTCTCGGGGTTCCCACCGGCACGATCAAGAGTCGATGCGCGCGTGGTCGACAGAAGCTCGCCCTCGTCCTGCAGTCGGTCCGTGCGGACGACACAGATCTCTGACGCGGTGTGGCGTTCATGATGGAACCGAGCGCACGTCGTCCGCGTCTTATCAGTCGTAGCAACCATTCGCGCTCGAGCATCCGTGGGAGGTGACCGTGAACGACCCTGCCGACGTCGATGACTTCGCCGACCCCGATGACCTTGCCGACTCCGATGCGTCCACGTATCCGGCCCACCTGGACGCCACTGTCGAGGCTCTGCGAGCCCACGGTGCCGACCACGACGCCCGCGCGGACATTCCGCTCGATGTCAGCGACCGCATCGTCGCCGCGCTGAACGCAGCACCGCTCGTCGCGACGGATCAGCTCGCGGCCCGCCGATCGCGGTCACGGCGTCACGTCACGGCGTTCGCCGCCGCTGTCGCCGTCGTGGCCCTGGGCAGTGGTGTCGGCCTCGCCGTGGCAGCACAGTCGAACCCTGGATCGAACGACACCGTCGTCTCGGCTGCGCCACCGCTCGACGACGCTACGGTCTTCTCCTTGGTCGGCTCGACGGACCGCGGACGGCTGTCGGATCCCGAACTCCTCGCCGGGTGCCTGGAAGCCAACGGCCTACCGGAAACCACGTCGCTCGTGGGATCGGGAACGGTCTCCGTGGACGGCACCGACGCGACGCTGCTGATCGTGGGGGGCGGGAGACCCGGGTCGTTGATCGCCCTGGCCGTCGGCCCGTCCTGCGGGCCGGGTAATGCCGACACCGTCTCACGTGCGCGGATCGGGTAGATCACGTCGGACGCCGTCAGGGAACAACGCTTCCTGACCTAGTGTTGTGCGCACTGTAGGGCTCAGGCCCGCCAGATCCAGAGATTCACAGACGCACATACCTCGGAAGGCGAAGATGACTACTTCGGACATCCACGACCTGATCATCGTCGGGTCCGGCCCCGCCGGCTACACCGCTGCGGTGTACGCCGCGCGAGCAGAACTGAAGCCACTCGTGTTCGAGGGCACCCAGTTCGGCGGCGCCCTGATGACCACGACCGAGGTGGAGAACTTCCCCGGCTTCCGCGACGGCATCATGGGCCCCGAACTCATGGAGCAGATGCGCGAGCAGGCCATGCGGTTCGGCGCCGACATCCGCACGGAGGACGTCGAGGAGATGTCGCTGACCGGTGACGTCAAGACCGTCACTGTCGACGGCACCGTATACCGCGGCCGCGCTGTCATCCTCGCCATGGGCGCTGCAGCCCGGTACCTCGGCGTTCCCGGTGAGCAGACCCTGCTCGGCCGCGGCGTGTCCGCGTGCGCCACCTGTGACGGCTTCTTCTTCCGCGACCAGGACATCGCCGTCATCGGCGGCGGCGACTCGGCCATGGAGGAAGCCACCTTCCTCACCCGTTTCGCGCGATCGGTGACCATCGTTCACCGCCGCGAGGAGTTCCGGGCGTCGCGCATCATGCTCGAGCGCGCCAAGGAGAACGAGAAGATCACGTTCGTCACCAACGCCGATGTCGTCGAGGTGCAGGGCGAGTCCGGTGTGACGGGTCTGAAGATCCGCGATACCCGCTCCGGTGAAGAACGCGTCCTCGATGTCACCGGCGTGTTCGTCGCCATCGGCCACGATCCCCGCTCCGAGCTGGTCCGCGGACAGGTGGACCTCGACGAGGCCGGCTACGTCCGCGTGCAGAACCCCACCACGTCGACTTCCATCGACGGTGTCTTCGCCGCCGGTGACCTGGTGGACCACGTCTACCAGCAGGCCATCACGGCTGCCGGCACCGGATGTTCGGCCTCGATCGACGCCGAGCGCTGGCTCGCCGATCAGGGCGACATCACCGAGAACACCCTCGAGAACGCCGATCGAGACGTGGACGCCGTCAGCGTCTGATCCGCATCCGAAGTCCTTACCACCGAAGGAGCATCACATGTCCGACAAGAACACCGTCACCATCAGCGACGACACGTTCGCGGCCGAGGTCCTGCAGAGTGAGAAGCCCGTTCTCGTGGACTTCTGGGCCACCTGGTGCGGCCCGTGCAAGATGGTCGCCCCCGTCCTCGAAGAGATCGCCGGCGAGCACGCCGACAAGCTCACCATCGCCAAGCTGGACATCGACGCGAACCCGCAGGCGGCTCGTGACTTCAAGGTGATGTCCATCCCGACCATGATCCTGTTCCAGAACGGTGAACCGGTGAAGACCATCGTCGGCGCGAAGGGTAAGGCCGCCCTGCTCCGCGATCTCGACGGTGTCATCGCCTGACCTGCACCCGAGTACATCAGCCGCGCCCGGCCTGTCCATGACACGCCGGGCGCGGCCGCGTTCGGACCCGGCTCGATTGTCGGAGGAGCATGATCTTCTGAAAGAATCCTCTACTGAACTACCACCGAGACGCGTTCACGAAAGGTCGACGAGAGAATGAAACCACTCCGCCACGGCGATCGCGGTCCAGCCGTCGCGGAGATCCGGGACATCCTCTCGGGCCTCGGATACCTCACACCCACCGACGGCTCCGACCAACGCCCGCCGTCCACATGGACGGACACGGACGTCCTGTTCGACCTCCCGCTCGGCGACGCCGTCCGTGCGTTCCAGCAGCATCGAGGCCTCCTCGTCACCGGTGAGGTCGATTCGGCGACGTACCGGTCGGTGAAAGAGGCGTCGTTCCGACTCGGTACACGAACGCTCATCTACCAGCTGTCCGCTCCGCTGTACGGCGACGATGTGGCGACGCTCCAGCGGCGCCTGCAGGAACTCGGCTTCTACAACGAGCGTGTCGACGGCTTCTTCGGCGGACGCACCCACGAGGGCTTGTCCTCGTTCCAGAGCGAAATCGGCCTGTCTCCGGACGGCATCTGCGGTCCGGCCACACTCCGCGCCCTCGACCTGCTGGGTACTCGGGTCACCGGCGGTTCGCCCCATGCCATTTCCGAGGAAGAACTCGTCCGCCGTTCCGGTCCGCAACTGACCGGTAAGCGGATCGTCATCGACCCGGGTCTCGGCGGTGACCACACCGGCGCGACCGTCGACACTCCTCACGGACCGATCACCGAGGAGTCCATCCTCTGGGACCTGGCCGGCCGTCTCGAGGGCCGTATGGCCGCCACGGGCATGGAGACGTACTTCTCACGGTCCCGCGCCGTCGATCCGACGACTGCCGAGCGAGCCGACACGGCGAACGGCATCGGCGCCGACCTGATGATCTCTCTGCGCTGCAGCACACACAGCAGCCCGGAGGCCCACGGTGTGGCCAGCTTCCACTTCGGCAACTCGCACGGATCGGCGTCGCTGATCGGCCAGGTGCTCACCAGTTACATCCAGCGGGAGATCGTCGCGCGGACCCCCCTGCAGGACTGCAGGAGCCACGGCAGGACGTGGGACATCCTGCGACTGACCAACATGCCCACCGTCCAGCTGGATCTGGGCTACCTCACCAACTCGGAGGACGTCGCCGTGTTGGCGGATCCTCGGATGCGCGACATCCTCGCGGAAGCAATCCTTGTCGCGGTGAAGCGGCTGTACCTTCTGGGCCAGGACGATCAGCCCACCGGAACCTTCACGTTCGCCGAACTCCTGGCGTACGAGTTGTCGGTCGCCGAGCGCGCGTAGGCCGCACTCGCCTCAGCGCGCTCCCACGGGGACGCGTGCATCTGCTTCGACCACCGTCAGCGCAGCTGCTTCCAGAAGGCGCTCGAGGGCTGCCTCGACGTCTTCCTTCCACCCGTGGTCTCGATCGAGCTCGAGGCGCAGGCGCGGGAATCGATGGTGCGGTGCAATGACCTCGAATCCGTACTTCTCCAGGAAGTCCGCATCGATCATGCACGTGAGTTCGCCGCAAGGCCGCTCACCGATGCCGAGGTAGCGGCTCTCCTTCTCGTCGTCGTCGAGCCGGATTCCGAAGACCTCGAGAGCGCGCACTCCTCGGTTGATCAGATCGCGCACTGTCGCGTGCATGAGTGCTTCACGGATGTCGTCACCGTCTTCTGCAGCCAACGGTGAGTACAGCGACGTCAGCAGAACCGCGTCGGGACTGACGGGCGCGGTAGGGAAGTGTGCGGCGCGGGGTACCGCTCGTGGAGGGGCGTACAGAGCGCACCCGACAGCATCTGCCGCGACCGGCACATCCGAGCGTGCGGCTCCGGTGGCCACCTGACCACACGGACCCCATTCGAGCATGACCATCGACAGCCATGCTTCCTTCTCGAATTCGGAATCCACCAGAGCGGCAGTCGACGCCGCCGCGGGATCCATCGTCCAGAAGACGCAACTGCGGTCATGTGCCGGCAGCGAATCGAACCCGCCGAGCGTGAGTGTGGAGACGACGATGGACACGCGTGTTCTCAGCCTCCGTACCCCGACTCACAGCAACCTTCGGCCGCCGCGACTGTGTAGATCTCTCCCAGGATAAGCGATGGAGCCGATGCGAGCGACGCCCCGACGGCGGAATTCGTAATCACTTGCCGCACAGCATGATTCGGCCAGACAGTCGTATTAACGTCACAGTGACGAATCGTCCCGGTGTGGTCGTACAGGCGAACGACGACGTCAGGACGACTTCTGGCGTTCCATCATCTCGACGATCCGTTCCAGGTCGTCCACCGACCCGAATTCGACCACGATCTTCCCTTTTCGCTTACCCAGGCTCACGGTCACGCGGGTATCGAACGACTCCGACAGGCGCTCGGCGACGTCTTGCAGCCCGGGCATCTGGATCGGCTTGCGCCGCGGTGCCGGACCGGGAGCGCTCGGCTCCTGGCGGTTGGCCAGGGTCACCGCTTCTTCGGTCGCCCGTACCGACAGACCCTCGGCCACGATGCGCTTGGCCAGTTCCTCCTGCGCGTCGGCGCCTGCGTCGAGGGACAGCAGTGCTCGGGCATGTCCCGCCGACAACACACCGGCAGCGACCCGTCGTTGGACCGGAATCGGCAGTCGGAGGAGTCGGATCATGTTGGTGATGACGGGCCTCGAGCGACCCAATCGAGTGGCCAACTGCTCGTGGGTGACGTCGAATTCTTCGAGCAACTGCTGATACGCCGCGGCCTCTTCGAGAGGGTTCAGTTGCACACGATGGATGTTCTCCAGCAGCGCGTCGCGCAGAAGGGTGTCGTCCGCCGTCTCGCGAACGATGGCAGGGATTGCCTCGAGGCCGGCCTCCTGGCTCGCTCGCCATCGGCGCTCACCCATGACCAACTGATAGCGATCGGGCCCGACTTCCCGCACCACGATGGGTTGCATGAGCCCGAACTCGCGAATCGAGTGGACGAGTTCGTCGAGAGCTTCCTGCTCGAAGACCGTCCGAGGTTGCTTCGGATTCGGCTCGATCTTGCTGGGTGCGATCTCGCGATACACCGCACCGGCAGGGGTGAGATCGTCCGCGGTCAACTCGGGTGCAGTCGGTGTGGGCGCTGTGGCGACACTCGGATCACCACCGATCACGACGTCAGCAGCCGCTGATCCCAGACCCGATCCCTGTCCCGGAGAGGTGGGAATGAGAGCTGCGAGGCCTCGTCCCAACCCACCCTTGCGTGTCTGGCTCATGCCTGTCCATCCTTCGCAGCGTTCATGTCGGCACTCCGTGCGGCCATCTCACGGCCGGCATCGAGGTACGACATCGCTCCACGTGAGCCCGGGTCATAGTCGATCACCGTCATTCCGAAGCCGGGTGCTTCCGACACCTTGACGCTGCGAGGAATCACCGACTTCAGCACTGCACCACCGAAGTGGCGCCGAACCTCGTCGGCCACCTGATCCGCGAGCTTCGTACGACCGTCGTACATCGTCAGGATCACCGTGGAGACATGGAGCAGGGGATTGAGATGTGCCTGCACCAGCTCGATGTTCCGGAGCAGTTGGCCCACGCCCTCGAGCGCGTAGTACTCGCACTGGATCGGAATCAGAACTTCCGTTGCCGCGACCATGGCGTTGACGGTCAGCAGGCCGAGGGACGGCGGGCAGTCGATGAGGACGAAGTCGATCTGCAAGTCGTCGAGTGCAGCACTGGACAGCGCTGTCTTCAGCCGTCCTTCCCGAGCCACCATCGACACGAGCTCGATCTCGGCACCCGCAAGGTCGATCGTTGCCGGGATACACATCAAGCGGTCGTTCTTCGGACTGCGTTGGATGGCGTCGACGGCCGTGATCTCGCCCAGGAGCAGTTCGTAACTCGAGGGGGTGCCCGACGTGTGCACCGCACCGAGCGCCGTCGATGCATTGCCCTGAGGATCCAGATCCACGACGAGGACAGACAATCCCTGGATGGCCAGAGCAGCCGCCAGGTTCACCGCGGTGGTCGTCTTGCCGACGCCACCCTTCTGGTTCGCGATGGTGAGCACTCGTCGAACGGGCGGCTTCGGCAGCGCGACCCCGCCCGGGTGCAGGACCTGACTGGCGCGTTGAGCCGCGGCGCCGATCGGTGTGTCATCGGACGTCATGGGGGAGTACCCGTACGAGTCCGATGCGCTCGGTGTTTCACGTGAAACGCCGGCCGATCCTGTTTCACGTGAAACAGAGGATCCGGATTCACCCGACATGTACTACTCCTTCAAGAATGGACGAGCCGCGACGCACGGACGCTCAGCGTGATCCGGCAGCGAACTTGGGGACTCGCGCACCACGCACGGCTCGCTCCGCGCGCACAACGATAGTCGGTGTCGGAACAACGTCCTGACCGCACTGCAGGACCTCGAGATTCTTCGCACCGATGCGCGTCAAGGTTCCCTTGTCTCTGTCGATCTCCTCCTGGGCGGTACTGCCCTTCAGAGCGAGCATCACACCGCGTTCGTGGACGAGGGGCAGGGACCAACGGGCCAACTTCTCCAACGGCGCCACAGCGCGCGAGGTCACCACATCGCAGCCGCCGGCTTCCTTGATCACACCGGGTTGCTCGGCGCGGCCACGAACAACGGTCACGCTCAGACCGAGCGCCTCGACGATCTCTGCCAGGTACACCGTCCGGCGAAGGAGTGGTTCCACCAAGAAGATCGTCAGATCAGGCCGGGCAATCGCGAGCGGGATTCCGGGAAGTCCGGCACCGCTACCGACGTCGACAACACTTGCCCCGTCGGGAATCAACTCACCTACGACGGCACAGTTGAGAAGGTGTCGTTCCCACAGCCGGGGGACCTCGCGCGGCCCGATCAGTCCACGTTCGACGCCGTCCGTGCTCAACGATGCGTGATAGCGCTGTGCCAACTCGACACGGTCGCCGAACACCCGAACGAGGGCACCGTCGATCCACGAGGAGTCCGGCTGGGTTTCGTGTTCCACGTGAAACATCCTCTCGCGACGCCCGAGGACGCCATAAACCACACTGGTGTAATTCACGTGCGGCACCGATACGGTGCGACCAGAAGTCTAGTGATTCGCTCGGACATCGCAGTCCACACATGACAAAGGGACGCGATCATCGATCGCGTCCCTTGTGTCGTGCGGATGTACGAAGGTCACTCCTTGACGACGACCACGTGTCGGTTCGGCTCGACGCCTTCGCTCTCACTCGTCACGCCGGCCACAGCCGCAACGGCGTCGTGGACGATCTTGCGCTCGAACGGAGTCATCGGGTCGAGCGGCTCACGCTCACCTGTCTCCGCTACCCGAGCGGCGGCCTGGATACCGAGCCGAGTCAGTTCCTCGCGACGTCCGGCACGCCACCCCGCAACGTCGAGCATCAGCTTGCTCCGCTCACCGGTGGACTGCTGTACGGCCAGCCGAGTCAACTCCTGCAAAGCGTCGAGAACCTCGCCCTGTCGCCCGACGAGCTTGTTGAGATCCTTGCCTCCGTCGATGCTGACGACAGCGCGGTCACCCTCGACGTCCAGATCGATGTCGCCGTCGAAGTCGAGGACGTCGAGAAGCTGCTCGAGGTAATCGCCGGCGATCTCGCCCTCTTCGACGAGGTAGTCGGTGTCGTCCTCGTCATCGAGAGGAGCAACCGTCTCGGAGTCGACCGAGTCACCGGCATCCGCCGTCGTCACCGCTTCGTCGGATTCCACCGCCGGAACGTCCTTGTCGTCTGTCTTCGAATCGATGGTCACGTTGTCGTCCATTTCCGTCCGCACTTCGGTCGCTTCAGATGTTCGAGAGTATCGCCGAGCGTGATCCGGAGATCACCGGCGTCGCTGCTGCTTGGGTCGGACCTTGCCGGGAGGTGCCTTCTTCTTCCGCGGCTTGGCCACGCCGTTCGACGTGCTGTCCCCGACCGTCGGCTGGGCGTCCGAATCGGCCGTCGACTCCACGGGCGACTCGGCGCCGGCCGTACGCGTCGGCTTGGCTCCGGGCGCCGGCTTCTTCTTCAGCGCGTCAGGACGAGCGCCGGGCTTGGGTGCATTGTCGTTGCGACGCTCGAGGGCAGCTTCCTTCTTCGCCGCCTCTTCCTTGTCGATCTTGCCGAAGACGAGGTGCTGCTGGCCGTACGTCCACATGTTGTTGCTCACCCAGTACAGAAGGATGGCCACGGGGAGGAACGGGCCACCGACGAGCACACCGAGGGGGAAGACGTACAGCGCGAGCTTGTTCATGATCGCGGACTGAGGGTTGGCTGCGGCCGCCTCGCTCTGTCGAGCGACGGATGCACGCGAGTTCAGGTGCGTCGCGATGCTGGCGATGATCATCAGCGGAACGGAGACCGCGATGATGGGCCCGATCGACGGGATGCCACCGAACGGCTCGAACGCGCGCAGCTGTGACTCGGGTGACGTGATGGCCGCCGAGATGGGCGCACCGAACAGTCGCGCCGACAGGAAGGACTGCACGTCCTCGACGCTGAAGAAGTAGTTCGGCGTCTCGGCGTTGACCTCGGGGGTCAGACCCAGCTGACCGATACCGGTACCGGTGCGGTTGAAGGACCGGAGCACATGGAACAGGCCGATGAAGACCGGTGCCTGCGCCAACACGGGGAGGCAACCCATGATCGGATTGAAGCCGTGCTCCTTCTGGAGCTTCTGCATCTCCACGGCAAGCTTCTGACGGTCCTTGCCGTACTTCTTCTGCAGTGCCTTGATCTGCGGCTGCAGCTCCTGCATCTGTCGCGTCGTGCGGACCTGCTTGACGAAGGGCTTGTAGAGAATCAGCCGGAGCGTGAAGACGAGGAACACCACCGACAACGCCCACGCGAAACCGCTGTCCGCGCCGAGAACGGCACCGAACACTTTGTGCCAGACCCAGAGAATTCCGGATACCGGGTAATAGATGAAGTCGAGCACGGCTCTATGTACTCCTCTGTTGGTTCACCCTCACGGGGTCATGAGACTGCGGGGAAGCGTGTTCGGTCGCATCGCGGCGACGCGGTGGAACCGGGTCCCATCCTCCAGGGTGCCAGGGCGCGCACTTGAGGAGTCGAACCACGGCGAGAACTGTGCCGACGACCAGGCCGCGTGAGCGCAGCGCATCGACGGCGTACTCGCTGCATGTCGGTGTGAACCGGCAGGTGGGCATCCGCATCGGGGACACATACGTGCGGTAGAGGTCGATCACGAAGATGGCCAGCCGGGCAGGTGACGCGATCACCCGCTTCGCCATGTGCCTCGCCGATCCCGTCATCCCGTCACGGACCTGGCCGAGGCAGCGTTGCTCTCGGAGGGGACCGGGGGAGAGGAATTCATGGCGGGTAGTGCTCCGAGTCGACGCAGGCTCGACACCACCTGGCGCTCGAGGTCCGACGACGTTGCGACGGCAGCACCGGGAAGTGCGCGAAGTACGACGTCGACGTCCTTGGACACGACAGGAAGTACCGAGCTGCAGATATGACGAAGCCGGCGTGCGACTCTGTGTCGAGTCACCGCCGGCCCCACTGCTTTACTCACGACCAGTCCGAACCGAGCGCCGATCGGCGACTCCAACGACGTCGTGTCGTCCCGCGCATACAGGTGGACGACGACGTCGTGTCGGCCGGTTCGGCGACCGCGGCGGACAGCGTTCTGGAACTCGGACGTGCGGTGCAGCCGATGCTGCTCGGGAAGCACCGCGCGTCCAGGTAGGAAGAACTGTCAGGCAGTCAGCGACGCGCGGCCCTTGCCGCGACGTGCGGACACGATCGCGCGACCGGCACGCGTCCGCATACGCAGACGGAAGCCGTGCACGCGTGCACGACGACGGTTGTTCGGCTGGAACGTCCGCTTGCCCTTGGCCACGGTGGTACTCCTCGAAGATATCGGCAGTCGTGACGACGTACCGGTGTGTGCTGGTGGTCGCGAGTTCGGCGAACTCGAGTGTGTGGACTCCCGCGCAAGAGGAGGACGGCACAACCGTCCCGCGCACATGCTGCAGGTGACCGTTCGAGGGTACTGACGCCGTCGAACGAGGTCAAACTGCGCTACCTCACCGGACGCCGCGGCGCACGCACGACACGCCACGGACGGGCCTCGCCGTCCGGACCACCGACGGAACCGTTCGTCTTGTTACGACTCACTGATCCTGCTAGCTTCGCTGCTGACGAGTTCACGGACCCGGGGTCCGTGCACTCCGCCGCCGGTCACCCTTTCTCCACAGGGACGACTGCCTGCACGCATGTCCGCTGTCCGCCCTCCCGTCGAGGCCTGACGACGAGACACGACGAACCTGCAGGTCAGAGCGTCACGCTGTCGGATCGACTGTCGGGAACCCGCCGCGGAGCTACACCGATGTCGTTTGTCCACAGCTGTGGATAATTATGTGGAAACACAGGTCGGGTGGCATATTCGACTCGTCGGACAGGGCCCGTGGGGACTGCCGGCGAACTTCGGCCGAGGCACCGTCCACGGCCCGATCGGAGGCACCGTGGAGGACGATCCGGACGTGTTGGCCGCAGTGTGGCCGACGGTCGTCGCAGAGTTGACTGCCGAATCGAACTCGGGTGCATCTCTGTCCCGCGCACAGAAGGCATGGCTCGCTCTCGTACGTCCCATCACTCTGGCGCAAGGTTTCGCTCTGCTGTCGGTCCCGTCCTCGATCGCGCAGGAAGCGGTCGAGCGGGGCCTGCGCGAACCGATTCTGGCGTCGCTCGGACGGCATCTCGATCAACCCGTCGAAGGACTCGGAGTCCGTCTGGCGCCCAACGCCGAGGTTCCGGACGCCGTCGCCGTGGATATCGAGACCGACCGCAAACCCGAGGTGACCCACAGTGCACCCGTCTACCGGCGACGGCTGCTGACGGAGTCGACGGCCGGCGAACCGTCCGACTCGGAGAGCAGCGACTACGGAGACCACGAGGAAGTCGACGACGACCGCGACGCACTGACCAGCGTGCAGAACTCGTGGCCGACGTCCTACACAGTTCCTCCACGGTCCACGTCGATCCCGACCGGCAGCACGAGCCTGAATGCGAAGTACACCTTCGACACGTTCGTCATCGGGGCGTCCAATCGTTTCGCCCACGCCGCCGCCGTCGCTATCGCCGAAGCCCCCGCCCGTGCGTACAACCCGCTGTTCGTCTGGGGAGCATCCGGTCTGGGAAAGACCCACCTGCTGCACGCTGCCGGCCATTACGCCCAACGTCTCTTCCCGGGGATGCGCGTCAAGTACGTCTCGACCGAGGAATTCACGAACGACTTCATCAACAGCCTCCGAGACGACCGCAAGGTCGCGTTCAAGCGCCGCTACCGCGAGACGGACGTGCTGCTGGTCGACGACATCCAGTTCATCGAGGGCAAGGAAGGCATCCAGGAGGAGTTCTTCCATACCTTCAACACGCTCCACAACGCCAACAAGCAGATCGTGGTCTCCTCGGACCGCCCGCCCAAGCAGCTGGCGACCCTCGAGGAACGTTTGCGCACCCGCTTCGAGTGGGGCCTCATCACCGACGTCCAGCCGCCGGAACTCGAGACGCGCATCGCGATCCTGAGCAAGAAGGCGCAGATGGATCGCCTGGACGTGCCGCACGAGGTGCTCGAGCTGATCGCCAGTCGTATCGAGCGGAACATCCGTGAACTCGAGGGTGCGCTGATCCGTGTGACGGCGTTCGCGTCACTCAACGGCCACACGCTCGACACGGCGCTGGCCGAAGCCGTGCTGCGTGACCTGATGCCCGACTCCTCAGGCCTCGAGATCACCGCTGCCACGATCATGGCCGTCACGGCCGAGTACTTCGACACATCGATAGACGAGCTGTGCGGGCCCGGCAAGGCGCGCGCACTGGCGCAAGCCCGGCAGATCGCGATGTACCTGTGCCGTGAGCTGACCGATCTCTCCCTGCCGAAGATCGGACAGACGTTCGGCCGCGACCACACGACCGTGATGTATGCCGACAAGAAGATCCGCAAGGAGATGGCCGAGCGGCATCGCACGTACAACCAGGTTCAGGAACTGACCGCAAGGGTCAAGCAGCGCTCCAAGCGCTGATCTCGGTGACCGATCACGGCCGTCCGGACGCCCCTCGTGGGCTCCGGGCGGCCGTTCTCGTTCCGGCGGCAGTCGAATTCCCACTCGACGAACACCCGATTCGGCTCGATACACACCTGTGGACAACTGTGTGAATAACGTGGATACCCCGGGGATGAAACGTGTAGTTCGCGCACAGTCCACCGTTCGTCCACATGCCACCCCGTCGAACCGGTCATCGATGCCCGGGTTCATCCTCGAGCCGCCACGCCGTACCACCAGCACCGGACATACTCGATCCACAGATTCCACAGGACCTATGACTGTTGCTTGTATCTCTATCCAAGAAGATCCTTTTGAAAACAGGGTGGGGACAGATCCATTCACAACCCTCCGCCCCGGTCCCGGATCGAGGGTGGCCCGACTTTTCAGCGCGCCCTCGAGGGCATACGGTGTGGTTTGCCCACCAACTCGTGTGGAGCAGGTCAGCGAGAGGATCAACCGGGCGATGGAGCTTGGCAGTGTGAAGTTTCGAGTTGCTCGAGAAGATTTCTCCGATTCGGTGGCCTGGGTAGCTCGATCGCTCCCGTCCCGGCCCGCGGTTCCTGTTCTCGGTGGCGTGTTGTTGTCCGTCGACGACTCCGGCCTGACGGTCTCCGGCTTCGACTACGAGGTCTCGGCGCAGGTTCGCGTCCCCGTCGAGGTCGCCGGCGGCGGCCAGGTCCTCGTGTCCGGCAAGTTGCTCGCCGACATCACGCGTTCGCTGCCGAACAAGCCGGTCGACGTCTCGGTCGACGGCACCAAAGTTCTCATCACCTGCGGCAGCGCGAAGTTCTCGCTCCCGACGATGCCGGTCGAGGACTACCCGCAGCTCCCGGAGCTCCCCTCGCAGACCGGCACCATCCCGGTCGAATTGTTCGCCGAGGCCATCGGTCAGGTCGCCATCGCCGCCGGTAAGGACGACACTCTTCCGATGCTGACGGGTATCCGCATGGAGATCGACGGTGACTCCGTCGTCCTCGCGGCGACCGATCGCTTCCGCCTCGCCGTGCGCGAGTTGGACTGGACCCCCGCATCCGCAGGTACTGCCGCCGCGGTGCTCATTCCCGCCAAGACTCTCTCCGAATCCGCGAAAACCATTGGTGGAGGCGCGGAGTCGGCTGTCGAGCTGGCTCTCGGCTCGGCGTCCCACATCGGCAACGACGGTCTGCTGGGCATCGTGAGCGACGGTCGTCGCACCACGACACGTCTGCTCGATGCGGAATTCCCCAAGTTCCGACAGCTGCTGCCGTCCGAGCACACCGCGGTGGCGACCGTTCCCATCGCACCGCTGCTCGAGGCCATCAAGCGTGTAGCCCTGCTCGCCGAGCGCGGAGCGCAGGTGCGTCTCGAGTTCGCCGCCGACACCGTCACCCTCTCCGCCGGCGGCGACGACGCCGGTAAGGCCGAGGAGTCCATAGAGGCCAACTTCCAGGGCGAGCCGCTGGTGATCGCGTTCAATCCGGGGTACCTCATCGACGGGTTGAACTCACTGCACACGGAGCGGGTGTCGTTCGGTTTCACCACACCCAGTCGGCCGGCTGTTCTGCGACCGGCGGGCGAGGACGAACTCCAAGCCGACGAGACGGGCACCTTCACCGCTCCCCGCAGTGCGTACACCTACCTGCTGATGCCGGTTCGCCTCCCGGGCTGATTCTTCTCCGTCGGTCCGTTTCGGGGAGCATCCGCGTTCGTCCATCGAAAGGAAGCCACGTATGAACATCGGTCTGATCGGTCTGGGAAAGATGGGCTTCAACATGCGTGAGCGCCTGCGGCGCCACGACATAGAGGTCACCGGATACGACCCCCGTCCCGAGGTCACCGACGTCGAGTCGCTCCAGGCTCTCGCCGAGGCGCTCCCCGCTCCGCGCATCGTGTGGGTCATGGTTCCGTCGGGTCCGGTCACGCGCGACACCGTCACCAGTCTCTCGGAGGTCCTCTCGGAAGGTGACCTGGTCATCGACGGAGGAAACTCGCGCTTCACGGACGACGCTGTGCACGCGGAACTGTTGGCAGCCAAGGGAATCGGCTACATCGACGCCGGTGTGTCGGGCGGCGTCTGGGGGCTCGAGAACGGGTACGGCCTCATGGTCGGCGGTGCCGCGGCGGACGTAGAACGCGCGATGCCGCTGTTCGACGCGCTGCGTCCCGAGGGTGAGCGTGCGGACGGCTTCGTCCACGCCGGACCCGTCGGTGCGGGTCACTACGCGAAGATGGTGCACAACGGTATCGAGTACGGGCTCATGCACGCGTACGCCGAAGGATACGAACTGCTCGCCGCCGAGGACCTCATCGAGGACGTCACCGGTGTGGTGCGAGCGTGGACCAAGGGCACCGTCGTCCGCTCGTGGCTGCTCGATCTGCTCGTCAAAGCGTTGCAGGAGGATCCGGGCTTCACCGACATCTCCGGGTTCACGCAGGACTCGGGCGAGGGTCGGTGGACTGTCGAAGAAGCGATCCGGCATTCCGTTCCCGCGCCGGTCATCTCGGCCGCGCTGTTCGCACGATTCGCCTCGCGTCAGGTGGACTCGCCGGCGATGAAGGCCGTCTCCGCTCTGCGTAACCAGTTCGGCGGTCACGCCGTGCAGCGTGCGCCCAACACGGAGAGCACCGGGGCGTAAGTGTTCGTCCGCTCGGCGACCCTGGTCGATTTCCGTTCCTGGCAGCAACTTTCGGTCGACCTGCGTCCGGGGGCCACGGTGTTCGTGGGCCCCAACGGCCACGGGAAGACCAACATCCTCGAGGCCTTGGGATATATCGCGACGTTGTCGTCGCATCGCGTATCGGGAGATGCGCCGCTGATCAGGACGGGTGCCGAGCGGGCGCTGGTGCGTGCGACGGTCGTGAACGACGGCCGAGAACTCACGGTGGACGTCGAGATCAACGACGGCAGGGCCAACCGCGCACGCATCAACACCTCACCGGCGCGTCGTCCGCGTGACGTTCTGGGCATCCTGAACACCGTGCTGTTCGCACCCGAGGACTTGTCGATGGTGCGGGGAGATCCCAGCGATCGACGACGCTATCTCGACGAGCTGATCGTCGCCCGATCTCCCCGAATGGCCGCCGTGCGAGCCGATTACGACAGGGTCCTGCGTCAGCGGTCGGCCCTGCTCAAGACCGGTGGCGGGGCGCTGCGACGTGGGTCCTCGTCGACGGACGGGGCCAACGCACTGGCCACCCTCGAGGTCTGGGACGCGCAACTCGCGGCATTCGGTGCGGAGATCATCGGTCATCGCATCCGGGCTGTCCGTGATGTCGGGCCGTACGTGGCCGCGTCGTACGGCAGTATCGCCCCGTCGTCGCGGCCGGCGCGGATCGACTACCGCTGCAGTATCGGCGAGTCGATGCCGCCGGAGATTCTCGACACGACGCGCGCCGAAGAACCCGATGACATCGAGGTGCTGGAAGCTGCTTTCCTCCAACAACTCTCGGTGGTGCGCTCTCGCGAGATAGATCGTGGGGTGACTCTGGTGGGTCCGCATCGCGACGATCTGGATCTGACACTGGGCACCGATCCGGCGAAAGGCTTTGCCAGCCATGGGGAGTCCTGGTCGTTCGCGCTGTCGCTGCGGCTCGGGTCCTTCGAGCTTCTCCGTGGCGAGGGGTCGGATCCGGTACTTCTCCTCGACGACGTGTTCGCCGAACTCGATCGAGCTCGGCGTACCGCCCTGGCCGGTGTCGCCGTGACCGCCGAGCAGGTCCTCGTCACCGCGGCCGTCGCGGAGGACGTTCCGCCCGAGCTTGCCGCGAGACGCTTGGACGTGCGCGCACACGATACCGAGCAGGCGCGTGCCTCCGAGCTGACGGAGTTCGACGACACCTCGGTGGATGTCGGAGTACCGATCCATACTGGCGACGACACAGCGGAAGGGGGCGAGCGATGACCGACGACGACGCGGCGGTGCCGTTCGCCGGGGGTTCGGACGAACCACCCCTGCGGGGAGCGGACATCGCGCGTCGAGCGCTGGAGAACGCACGCGCCGCGGCGAAGGCCAACGGTAAGGCCGTCGGTCAAGGACGCGCGTCGACACAGCGTCGGCCGCGTCGGTCCCGCACCTGGTCGGGGTCGCGGCCCGACGATCGTGATCCGCAGGCGCTCGGGTCGTTGGCCAAGTCGTTGGCCAAGTCGCGCGGATGGTCGGCCAAGGTCGACGAGGGAACAGTGCTCGGCAGGTGGAGTCAGGTCGTGGGGGAGGACATCGCCGCACACACCAGTGCGGTCTCCGTGCGCGAGGGCGTTCTGTCCGTGTCGGCCGAGTCGACGGCGTGGGCGACGCAACTCCGTCTGCTGCAATCCCAGATTATCGCCAAGATCGCTGCATCGGTAGGGCACGGTGTCGTGACGTCCCTGCGTATCACCGGTCCGGCCGCCCCCAGTTGGCGGAAGGGCGAACGCCACGTGTCCGGTCGAGGACCCAGGGATACGTACGGCTGACCTCAACGGGTGTTGATCACATCGGCGTGGGTGCGTAGCGTCGATCTCCGAGGGATCGGTCGGATAACCCGGACGTCGGCGTACCTACGGTTTTTTACGGTGCCAACCCGATCCATCGGAGCGACCGGCGGCGAATGATCGAAGGTTCACCGAACGAGAGGGAGACTGTGACGCACGACGACCCGGGACCTGTAGTTCTGCAAGCACGCGACGTCTCGTTCGACTGGGACTCCATGCGCATGCACTACATGGACGACGATCCGCTGGCCACGCACCTGATGAACGTGATGCACCTATTCCTCCCCGAGGGCGAGGAATGGTTCGTTCGCGTGTTCAAGGAAGCGTTGCCGCTGATCCACGACGAGAAGCTGCGCGCCGACGTCATCGGTTTCATCGGGCAGGAAGCGATGCACGCCCAGGCCCACACGGGCATCCACACGTTCCTGAAGGACCAGGGCCTCGATCCCTCGCCCTACGTGAAGCAGATGGAGTACGTGTTCCGGATCGCGCTGGACAAGCGCTCGACGGACACGAAGAACAGCCTGGTGGAACGCCTGTCGCTGATCGCCGCCATCGAGCATCTGACGTCCTTTCTCGGTATGTGGGTTCTCACCGAGAAGGGGCTGGACCGCGCCGACGTCGATCCGCGGATGCTCGATCTGGTCCGGTGGCACGGCGCCGAGGAAGTCGAGCATCGCGCGGTCGCGTACGACGTCCTCCAGTACTTCGACACCCGTCGTTTCCGGCGTATCCGCACGTACGTCCTCGTGGCACCGACAGTCGTCGTCATGTGGGGCCGTGGACTCAGCTTCCTCATGAAGAACGATCCCACTCTGAGCGACGAGCAGCGCAAGTACACCCTCAAGCAGGTCAGGGCCGTCACACAGCGCGGATTGTTCCCCACGGCGAAGGCCGTCGGAAAGGCATCGGTGCGGTATCTGCGGAAGGACTACCACCCGTCCAAGGAAGGTTCGACGTCCTTGGCGGTGGCCTACCTCGCATCGTCCCCGGCGACGAGGGCAGCATCGGTCTGATGGGACAGCGCAGATTCGGACGGGCCATGGAGGCCGTCCGTGAGTACCGCGCATCGCGCACGATCCCCGAGGATCTGCACGGTCGCGGAGGTATGGACGAGATGCTCGCCCAGATCACCGACGGTCTGGACAAGATGTTCGCGATCCTCGACCACTCCGAGTACAAGGCGCGAGCGGCGCCGATGCAGGTGCGCATTCTCGACATGGTCGTGTCGGAGAAGATGTCGATCTGTGTCGACGAGAACGTCGTCGGTCTGACGTTCCGGCGCGCAGACGGTGCCGATGTTCCGCCGTGGCGTGCGGGTAGTCACCTCGACATCGAATTGCCGTCGGGACGGCGTCGTCAATATTCACTCTGCGGTGACCCGCGGGAGACCGACGCGTACTCGATCGCGGTCCGGCTGGTTCCGGACGGCGGCGGTGGATCGGTCGAGATGCACGCGCTCGAGGTGGGTGACCGTGTCTCGATCACCGGTCCCCGCAACGCTTTTCCGTTCGTAGCCTCGGGTTCGGCCCTCTTCGTTGCCGGCGGCATCGGCATGACGGCGATCATCCCCATGATCCGCAAGGCGCGCGAGGTCGGCATGGACTGGCACCTCGTCTACAGCGGCCGCACGACCGAGTCGATGCCGTTCCTCGACGAGGTGTCGACGTGGGAACAGGACCGTGTGACGGTGCGTACCGACGCCGTCGACGGATTGCCGGGCGCTGCCGATCTGCTGAGGGACGCACCCGACGGTGGGTCGGTGTACTGCTGTGGTCCGCCCCCGATGATCGCGGTGGTCCGCGAGGGAATCACCGCGACATCGGCGACGCGTCTGCACTACGAACGCTTCTCGGCGCCTCCCGTCGTAGCCGGCGAATCGTTCTCCGTGGAGCTCGCGCGCACGGGCACCGTCGTGGACGTCGCATCCGACGAGACGGCCCTCGATGCCGTGCGCCGCGTCCGTCCCGGTGTGCCGTACTCCTGCCGACAGGGATTCTGCGGAACGTGCAAGGTTCGCGTTCTCGCCGGGGTTCCGGAGCATCGCGACCGTCGACTCAGCGACGACGAGCGGGCCGACCACATGTTGATCTGTGTGTCCCGGTCGGCGGGTGAGCAGCTGACGCTCGATCTCTGATGTGGCCTGTGGCGATTTCACCCACGAATTCTGTCGCGGGAACCGAGAAAAGTCCGTCTCCGACGCAATGAGGGGCCGTTTCGGGCGTGGACATGAGGCCCGAGGTCGTCCGTACCGGTAGGATGGGCGGGTAAAGACCGACGATCGCGTGCTGGCACGTGGGTCGAGGTCCTCATCCCGTCTCTCCGGTTCCGGCGAGCGCGGGCGTTCGAGGCGAGAAGGAGCACACCGGAAAAGTGGCTGACCGGAACTCAGGCAAGGGTGACAAGCCCAAGGAGTACGACGCATCGTCCATCACCGTTCTCGAAGGACTCGAGGCGGTACGCAAGCGGCCCGGTATGTACATCGGCTCGACCGGAGAGCGTGGTCTGCACCACCTCATCTGGGAGGTCGTGGACAACTCGGTCGACGAGGCGATGGCCGGCCATGCCACCACCGTCGACGTCACGTTGCTCGCGGACGGTGGCGTCCGGGTGATCGACGACGGCCGCGGTATCCCTGTCGGCATGCACGCCTCGGGTGTCCCCACCATCGAGGTCGTCATGACTCAGCTGCACGCCGGCGGCAAGTTCGACTCGGACTCCTACGCGGTGTCCGGCGGTCTGCACGGCGTCGGTATCTCCGTGGTCAATGCCTTGTCGACGCGCCTGCTCGCCGAGGTCGACAACGACGGATTCCACTGGGAGCAGACCTACACGATGTCTGTACCCGGTGAGCTGATCAAGGGTCAGCCCACCAAGCGAACCGGCACGTCGATCTCGTTCTGGCCCGACGCGAACATCTTCGAGAAGACGGTGTTCAAGTTCGACACGGTCGCCCGGCGACTGCAGGAGATGGCGTTCCTGAACAAGGGACTGACCATCAAGCTCACCGACGAGCGCGCGTCGGACATCGAACGCATCGCGGACGAGGCGTCGGAGAGCGAGCTGGCGGAGGTTCCCAAGAACGAGGACGAGTCCGGCTCGACCCCGAAGATCAAGACGAAGACCTACCACTACCCCGGTGGCCTCGAGGACTACGTCAAGTACATCAACCGAGCAAAGACGCCGCAGCACCCGTCGGTCATCGGTTTCGCCGCGAAGGGCCCGGGGCACGAGCTCGAGGTCGCGATGCAGTGGAACTCCACGTACGCGGAGTCGGTCCACACGTTCGCCAACACCATCAACACGCACGAGGGTGGAACCCACGAAGAGGGCTTCCGATCGGCCCTGACCAACGTGGTCAAGAAGTATGCCAAGGAGAAGAAGCTCATCAAGGAGAAGGACGGTGACATGACGGGTGACGACATCCGTGAAGGTCTGGCCGCCATCATCTCCGTCAAGGTCGGTGAGCCGCAGTTCGAGGGTCAGACCAAGACCAAGCTGGGCAACACCGAGGTGAAGTCGTTCGTGCAGAAGGCCGCCGGTGAGCACCTCACACACTGGTTCGAGGCCAATCCCGCCGAGGCCAAGCTGATCATCTCCAAGGCCGTCGCGTCGATGCAGGCACGTACTGCCGCTCGTCGCGCACGAGACCTGGTGCGCCGCAAGAGCGCCACCGATATCGGTGGTCTGCCCGGCAAGCTCGCCGACTGCCGTTCCAACGATCCGTCGAAGTGCGAGATCTACATCGTGGAGGGCGACTCGGCCGGCGGTTCCGCCAAGTCCGGGCGCGATTCGATGTACCAGGCCATTCTTCCGTTGCGCGGCAAGATCATCAACGTCGAGAAGGCTCGCATCGACCGCGTTCTGAAGAACACGGAAGTCCAGTCGATCATCACCGCGTTCGGCACCGGAATCCACGACGAGTTCGACATCGCGAAGATCCGGTACCACAAGATCGTCCTGATGGCCGACGCCGACGTGGACGGCCAGCACATCTCGACTCTCCTTCTGACCCTGCTGTTCCGGTTCATGCGCCCCCTGGTCGAACACGGATACGTGTACCTGGCCATGCCGCCGCTGTACAAACTCAAGTGGCAGCGCGGATCGGATCCCGAGTTCGCGTACTCCGACCGTGAGCGTGACGGACTGATCGAAGCAGGTCTCGCGGCCGGCAAGAAGATCAACAAGGACGACGGCATCCAGCGCTACAAAGGCCTCGGCGAGATGAACGCCAAGGAACTGTGGGAGACCACGATGGATCCGAGCGTGCGTGTCCTGCGTCAGGTGACGTTGGACGACGCGGCAGCCGCCGACGAACTCTTCTCCATTCTCATGGGAGAGGACGTCGAGGCGCGTCGTAGCTTCATCACCCGTAATGCCAAGGACGTTCGTTTCCTCGACGTATAGCGAATTCGCCTGCGCGACTCGGTGATCGAGATGCGCAGGTGACGACGCACGAAAGG
Organism: Rhodococcus sp. Leaf247; assembly: GCF_001426185.1. Lineage (GTDB taxonomy): Bacteria > Actinomycetota > Actinomycetes > Mycobacteriales > Mycobacteriaceae > Rhodococcoides. Next base: position 1,164,437 of record NZ_LMRP01000002.1, read on the forward strand.
TTTCTTCTTCGATGACCGACACCACCCTGCCGCCGTCCGGCGGAGACGGACCCACGTCCGATCGCATCGAGCTGGTCGACATCCAGCAGGAGATGCAGAACAGCTACATCGACTACGCGATGAGCGTGATCGTCGGTCGCGCGCTGCCCGAGGTCCGTGACGGCCTCAAGCCCGTGCACCGTCGCGTGCTGTACGCGATGTTCGACAACGGCTACCGCCCCGACCGCGGCTACGTGAAGTCGGCTCGTCCCGTCGCCGAGACCATGGGTAACTACCACCCCCACGGCGACAGCTCGATCTACGACACTCTCGTCCGCATGGCCCAACCCTGGTCTCTCCGTTACCCGTTGGTGGACGGACAGGGTAATTTCGGCTCCCGCGGCAACGACGGCCCGGCCGCCATGCGGTACACCGAGTGCCGTCTGACGCCGCTGGCGATGCAGATGCTGGCGGACATCGAGGAAGAGACCGTCGACTTCGTCGCGAACTACGACGGACGTACGCTCGAACCCACCGTGCTCCCGTCGCGGTTCCCCAACCTGCTCGCGAACGGCAGCGGAGGCATCGCCGTCGGCATGGCGACCAACGTTCCGCCGCACAACCTTCGGGAACTGGCCGAGGGCGTCTACTGGATGCTCGAGAACTTCGAGGCCAGCGACGAGGTCGCCCTCGAGGCGATGATCGAGCGCATCAAGGGACCCGACTTCCCCACCCACGGCCTCATCGTCGGATCGCAGGGCATCGAGGACGCGTACCGCACCGGTCGCGGATCGATCCGTATGCGCGGTGTCGTCGACATCGAGGAGGGTGAGCGCGGCGGCACCCAGATCGTGGTCACCGAGCTCCCGTTCCAGGTGAACCCGGACAACATGATCGCCTCGATCGCCGAGCAGCTGAAGGACGGCCGCATCGCCGGTATCTCGGACATCGAGGACCAGTCCTCGGACCGAGTCGGCATGCGCATCGTGATCAAGCTGCGCCGCGACGCGGTGGCGAAGGTCGTGCTGAACAACCTGTACAAGCACAGCCAGCTGCAGACCAGTTTCGGCGCCAACATGCTCTCCATCGTCGACGGCGTTCCGCGCACGCTGCGCATCGACCAGATGATCAAGCTGTACGTCACCCATCAGCTCGATGTCATCGTCCGCCGTACCCGGTACCGGCTGCGCAAGGCCGAGGAACGTGCACACATCCTGCGCGGACTGGTCAAGGCACTCGATGCACTCGACGAGGTCATCGCCCTGATCCGTCGGTCCGCCGATGCCGATGTCGCTCGCCAGGGCCTGATGGACCTGCTCGACGTCGACCAGATCCAGGCCGACGCGATCCTCGCGATGCAGCTGCGCCGTCTCGCGGCCCTCGAACGTCAGAAGATCATCGACGAGTTGGCGTCCATCGAGATCGAGATCGCCGACCTCAAGGACATCCTCGATCGTCCCGAGCGCCAGCGCGAGATCGTCCGGTCCGAGCTGAAGGAGATCGTCGACAAGTTCGGCGACGACCGTCGTACCCGGATCATCGCCGCCGACGGCGACGTCAACGACGAGGACCTGATCGCTCGCGAGAACGTCGTCGTGACCATCACGGAGACCGGTTACGCCAAGCGCACACGCACCGACCTCTACCGCTCGCAGAAGCGTGGCGGCAAGGGTGTGCAGGGGGCCGGGCTCAAGCAGGACGACATCGTCAGCAAGTTCTTCGTCTGCTCCACCCACGACTGGATCCTGTTCTTCACCACGAAGGGCCGTGTCTACCGCGCGAAGGCGTACGAACTGCCGGAGGCGAACCGCACCGCACGTGGCCAGCACGTGGCGAATCTCCTCGCGTTCCAGCCGGACGAGCGCATCGCCCAGATCATCCAGATCAAGACCTACGACGACGCGCCGTACCTGGTGTTGGCGACGAAGGCGGGCCTGGTGAAGAAGTCCAAGCTGTCGGACTTCGACTCCAACCGTTCCGGCGGCATCGTCGCGGTCAACCTCCGCGGCGACGACGAGCTGGTCGGAGCCGTGCTGTGCAGCTCGGACGACGATCTGCTGCTCGTGTCCGCCCTGGGCCAGTCGATCCGCTTCTCCGCCACCGACGAGGTACTGCGTCCCATGGGCCGCGCCACGTCGGGTGTGCAGGGCATGCGCTTCAACGGTGAAGACCGGCTGCTCTCGCTCAACGTCGTCAGGGAGGGCACGTTCCTCCTGGTCGCGACGTCGGGCGGCTACGCCAAGCGCACCGCCATGGACGACTACCCGCCGCAGGGCCGCGGGGGCAAGGGCGTGCTGACAATTCAGTACGACCCGCGCCGTGGCACGCTGGTGGGCGCACTCATCGCCGACGACGACGACGAGCTGTACGCCATCACCTCGAGCGGCGGTGTGATCCGCACCGCGGCGCGTCAGGTACGTAAGGCCGGCCGCCAGACCAAGGGCGTTCGCCTCATGAACCTCGGTGAAGGCGATACCCTGCTGGCCATTGCACGCAATGCGGACGAGCCGGAGGACCTCGTGCTCGACGAGGCCGACGGATCCAAGGAGTCATGAGCTGAGTGAGTACTCCCGAACAGCCAGGTTCGGCCGGTAACGGTCGTCCGGCGCAGACCCAGTCCCCTGCCCAGCCTCCGGCCCCTCGGCCGCCGACGGCCGCATGGCCGCCCGTCGAGCAGGACGGGTCGCGGCCGAATCACCAGGACGTGCCCCGCCAGGGTCCCCAGGACGGGCCCCGACCGGCTCCGCAGGACGCGCCCCGTCAGGGTCCGCGTCCGGCTCGAACCGACGGTGCACCTCAACAGCGTCAGCCCGAGCCGGCTCGTCAGCCGGAGCCGCAGCGGCAACCGCAGACGAACCTGCCCCCGCGGGGCTCGGATCAGACGCGGCCCGAGCAGACGCGGCAGGAGCCGAACCGCACCACGGTGCAGCCGGCCGCGCGAGCAGTGGACGGTCAGAAGGCAACGGAGCGTCCTCGTCAGTCCCGGCCTGCCGAAGCCACCGCCAAGGCTGCGGTGATCGACGGTCCGACGCGCAACATCGCGCGCAACGACCTCCCCACCGACATGCCCGACCTCTCGACGGTCCGGCACCCGATGCACGAGGAGCAGCGGTCGGAGCGGCAGGCACCGGTCGCCGTGGCACAGCCTGTCGGGTCCGGTGATCCGCTTCGGGCCACGGTGCAGATCCGCAAGATCGATCCGTGGTCGATGTTGAAGCTGTCCCTGGTGATTTCCGTCTCGTTGTTCTTCGTGTGGATGGTGGCCGTCGGGCTGCTCTACATGGTTCTCGACGGCATGGGCGTGTGGGATCGACTGAACAATGCGTTCTCCGACATCGTCGCCACGTCCGGTGAGTCGGGACTGGTGTCGGCGGGTCAGATCTTCGGATACGCCGCGGTCATCGGTCTCATCAACGTCGTTCTCTTCACGGCGCTGACGACGATCGGCACGTTCATCTACAACCTGTGCTCCGACTTGGTCGGCGGACTGGAAGTGACGCTCGCCGATCGGGATTGACCTCCGGACACCGGCGTTTTGGTCTTCGGCGCCGGTGTACGGTAATCTCGTTCCTCGGTCCGGCTACCACTGGAAACAGTGAGTTGCAGGGCGAGTGCGGGCCTATAGCTCAGGCGGTTAGAGCGCTTCCCTGATAAGGAAGAGGTCGGAGGTTCAAGTCCTCCTAGGCCCACGAACGAGTGCGATGGAGGAAGATCTGTGAAGTTCGGTCTCCCCGCGCTCGTGGCGTCGGTAGTTCTCGTCGTCGTTCTTCGCGCAGTGCGCGTGGAGAGTCAGCGATGGCACGAGCTTCCCGATTCCGATCCGGGGCCTTAGCTCAGTTGGTAGAGCGCTGCCTTTGCAAGGCAGATGTCAGGAGTTCGAATCTCCTAGGCTCCACACCGGTCACCACAACACCCTGTCTCGCATCGCGAGGCAGGGTGTTGTCGTTTCCTGTACATGTCACGACGCCGTCGGAGAACGCTTCGTGCACCCATACGCTCCCTATCGTCGATACTCGACGTGTGAACTCCGGACGACGAACCGACGCGACGACCGCTCTGGTCGTCTATCTGGGGCTCACGTCCATTCTTTTCATCGCCGGCGCGGTGCCGTTCTCGGGAACGACGAGCGGAACCCTCGTCATGGTGCTCGCCGGTATCGCGCAGCTGGGCGGAGCCGCTTTCCTGTACTTCGGCCCGCACCCGACCGATACCGGTCGGCTCGGCATCGTGACCGGCGGCGCAGTGGCTGCGCTGTGTGCCATGTTCCTGACCGCCGACGGTGCGGTCGCGTACCTGTTGCTCAGCCAGTCGGCGATGTTCCTGGGGATGCAGCTGGCGGGCTACTGGAGCGAGCGCGGCGGCTGGGTGTGGGTGACGGTGCTGACGGTCGGCTCCATGGTGTCGGCGGCTCTGGCGTCGTCGTCCTCGATGCCCGCGGTCGCCTACGTGCTGACGGCGCTGGGAATCGTGGCGGGGGCGGAGTTCTTCGGCTCGCACGCCCGACGCATGCGGCACTCGGCGTCCCGTGACGCGCTGACGGGTCTGCTGAACCGTCAGGGACTCGAGGGGCGGGTGGAGAAGCTTCTCCCCGGATACGCCTCACGGGGGCTGCCTGTCAGCATGGCCGTACTCGATCTGGACAACTTCAAGACCGTCAACGACGTCTACGGTCACATCGCCGGAGACGTGCTTCTCGAGCGCGTGTCCGCCGCCTGGATGGGACAGCTCCGCAAGGGTGACGTCCTGGGCCGACTGGGCGGCGACGAGTTCGTGTTGTTCATGCCGGGGACCGACGAGGCCGAGGCGACCGAGGTACTGGCCAGGCTCCGACGCGCGCACTCGGCGGAATGGAGCGTCGGAATGGTGTGCATGCCGACGGTGCGGAAGTGGTCGGAGATCTACCGCGCGGCGGATGCAGAGTTGTACAAGGCGAAGCGGAGCCGCGGAGTCGAGCGCACCTCACGCCCGGTACCGCGCGCTGTCGTCGAGGACACCGGGGTTACAGCAGATCCTCGCTGAGCTGTCCACAGCCTGTGGATGAATCTGCACGCGTCGGATCGTTCGTGCTGTGCACTGCTCGTCGACGACGACGCGGTGGGAGACGGTATGGGCGTGCTGTGGCATGCGGACGACATGTGGACCCGACACACGACTCTGGTGGCATTCGGGGTGCGGCTGGCCGTAGTGGCGGACAGGGTGCGGTCGATCGGCGGACTGTACGGCTGGGACGGTGAGGCTGCCGACGCGGCGCGGTCCGCCGTCACGGCGCTCGCCGACGATCTGGACGACGCAGTGGCGACGCTGCGGCGGACAGCGGCTGTCGCCGCCCGCGCCGGTGACGATCGAGCGTCACTGTCGCTGTGGGACCCGGACGACCACACGGGTGCCGCGTCGGAACTCGATGCACGCGTCGCACTCGAGTTCGCTCGGGCACAGGCTGACGGTGTCGGTCCCGCCGAGCCGGCGCCATCGGGTCCAGCGGCGATCCTGGACGCGGTCAACAGGGCCCGTATGGAACGAACACGCGCCGGCCTCGTCGAGGTCGAGAGGAGTCTGGCGGCGGAGGTCGACCGTTCGCTGTTCGGCGGCCTCCTCACCGACGCCGACGCCGGTCTCGAGCAGACACGCGCTCGGCTGGCATCGATCGACGCTCTGACGACCGTGCTCGCACTCCCCGGTCGGCGGTTGGTCCACTTCGAGGAGGGACCCCGTCGCACGGTGGCTGCCGTGTCGATCGGTGACGTCGACGCCGCCGATCGGTTGGCCGTCTTCGTTCCGGGCGCCGGCACCACGGTCGACGGTGACCTCCTGCATCACGATGCCGAGGCTGCGGCCGTCGTCGCTGCGGCCGGCACGATGTCGGGCTCGGTCGTCGCCGGCATTTCGTGGTTGGGATATGAAGCACCGCAATGGAACTCGGAGCTGGTGAACCCGGACAGCAGTGTCGCATCGAGAACACCGGCTACCACGGGTGCTCCCGCGTTGGCGCGTGCGCTCGACGGACTGCACGGCCGTCGGCACGGGAGCGAGGCTCCCGTCGTCACCGTCATCGCCCACTCCTACGGCACGGTGCTGGCGGCGGAAGCCTTGGGACGAGGTGCCGCGGTAGACGACGTCGTGCTCATGGGATCACCCGGGTGGCAGGACACGACGCCGGACATCCCCGCGCCGTACGTGGCCGAGGCGCGGTGGGATCCGGTGGCCGACCTCGGCTGGTTCGGGCCCGATCCGAGCGAGCGCAGCGATGCCGTCCTCCTGCCGACGGACGGCAGCAGCGGCCATGGCGACTACCTCGTGCCCGGCTCGACGAGTGCACGCGGCATCGCCGCCGTCGTCGCCGGTGTGCCGGGGACCCCGCAGCCGCGACGTATGGACGTCGCGGACCTCGCGCGCCTACTGGTGAGGTTGCTGTGACCGGTCGACGCTGTGATGGCCGTTGCTGCTCGCACTGCCGTTGCTACCCGGCGTGCCCAGGCTGGGCGGCTCCGCTGCCGGCGGCGGGAGGTCGGTGCGTCGGGCCCGCGAGAACGCGACAGCTCCGGCGCCCGCGAGAACGAGCAGGCCGACCAGCCCCGCGCGCCGAGCTGCTGCGAAGCGGCGACGGTCCTTCCGAGCGGGAGCGGGCACGGACGGTCGACCGGCGCGTTGCTGGGCGCGTCGGGACCGGAGAACCGAGACGCCCTTCCGGGTGACGACGAATCCTGTTGCCGCGGGCCCCTTCGCCAGCGTCAACGCGGTGTCGCGGGCGATGCCCAGAGCCTTCTTCGCTGTTGCCGTGTCAGGTGTAGACGTCATCCGTTCACTGTTCCATATCGACCGAGTGGCACGATGGATGACGTGACCTCACCTTTACAGACTCAGACCGCGACCCTGCACACGAACCACGGCGACATCGTCATCGCCCTCTTCGGCAACCATGCGCCGAAGACGGTCGAGAACTTCGTCGGCCTCGCCCAGGGAACGAAGGACTACAGCACCAAGAACGCCGCCGGCACGTCCGAGGGCCCGTTCTACGACGGAGCGATCTTCCACCGCGTCATCTCGGGCTTCATGCTGCAGGGTGGAGACCCGACCGGCACCGGCACCGGCGGCCCCGGATACAAGTTCGGTGACGAATTCCACCCCGAGCTGTCGTTCGACCGCCCGTACCTGCTGGCCATGGCGAATGCCGGTCCCGGCACCAACGGCTCGCAGTTCTTCATCACCGTCGGCCCGACGCCGCACCTCAACCGTCGCCACACCATCTTCGGTGAGGTCATCGACCCCGCGTCGCAGAAGGTCGTCGACCAGATCGGTTCCGCTCCCACCGGCCGCGGCGATCGCCCGGTCGAGGACGTCGTCATCGAATCGGTCACCATTGCGTGACCTGAGCACCCGAGCATGACGGGTCCAGGCTGGGGCGGTACTTCGGGACCGCCCCAGCCCACCTGTGTACGCCATCCGGACAGGCCCACGGGGTTGTCGTGCACCCGCTGCGATCGTCCGGCGTGCCCCGAATGCCTTCGGCCCGCCTCGGTGGGTCAGCACTGCGTGGACTGTGTGGCCGCTGCTGCGTCGTCGGTCCCACGGGCGCGGACTGTCGCCGGTGGTGTGAGTCGACCGGCCTCCACCCCCGTGGTGACCTACGCGTTGATGGCGCTGAACATCCTGATGTTCGCTCTCACCGCAGCGCAGGCGGGTGGTTTGAGCAATCAGACCAGCGCCCTGTTCCGCGAGTGGGCACTGGTTCCGCTGCTGGTGGCCGACGGAGATCTCGTTCGAATTCTCGGCAGCGGCTTCCTGCATTCCGGCATCGTGCATCTCGCCGTCAACATGTTCGCGCTCTACGTCATCGGTCGTGACTGCGAACTCGTTCTCGGCCGCGCGCGATATCTGGCGGTTTACCTCGTCGCCCTCCTCGGCGGCGCTGCTGCCGTCATGTTCCTGTCGAATCCGCTCGTCGCGACCGTGGGTGCCTCGGGCGCCGTCTTCGGCCTGCTCGGAGCGCAGGCCGTGATCCTGGTGAGGCTCCGTCAGAGCCCGACGCCCGTCCTGGTCGTCATCGGCTTGAACGTAGTGCTGAGTATCGCGATCCCCGGTATCTCCCTGTGGGGCCACCTCGGTGGTCTCGCGGCGGGAGCGGCCGCGACCGCGGCGGTGGTCTTCACGACGGGCCCACAGCGGTCCCGCGTGGGCTGGGCGGGGATCGTCGCTCTCGCTCTGATCGCGCTGGCTCTGATCGGTCTGCGCGCAGCGAGTCTGTCCTCCGCGTTCTGACCTCGGTCCGGCCGGTCCCGCGTCAGTCGCGGGACCAGTCGGCCGGCACCCATCCCCTGAGCTCGAGCGTGTCGAATACCGCTCGCGGATCCTCTCCGAGGTCCCACCTGCCGAAGATGAGCAGGCGCTCGTCCTCACCGTCCCGCACGTCCATCTCCAGCATCGGCACTCGGCGTCCGAGTCGCGGGTACGGGACCAGGCGGACCGTGATCACGTCGTTGCGTCGATAGGTACGACGCCCGCGCAGGGTCTTCACCCTCATGACGTCGGCATCGACCGACAACTTCGGCCGCTGGACCGCGGCCAGCAGGGCGAGACTCAGTGCCGCCACGGCGGCGAGCGAGATCAACAGACGGCCCGCGGGATCGCTCGATGTCGCGACTGCCGAAACGCCCAGCGCGACGGCTCCGACACCCAGAGCTGCGACCGCGACACGAGGCGTAGCCCACGCCGCGACCGACCCGTCACCCCCTGTGGATAAGTTATCCACAGAAGTTATCCACAGTGTTAGTGAACGACACGCGTGTAATTCGCGCGCACGTCGACGCGACGCTCCTGGTCAACGCCACTTCATCGTCATGACGAGACCGATGATCCAGAAACCGAAGCCGATGAGCAGGTTGTACGCCCCCAGGCTCGCCATCCAGCCGATGTTGTCCTGTGCGAGGTAGTAGACGATGAGATACACCAGACCGAGCACCATGAAACCGAACATGACCGACAGATACAGCGTGCTCGACGGCGCAGCCTTGACCTTGACGGGCGTCCGTGACGCCGGGTCGATGGTGTAATCGGCCTTCTTGCGGACCTTCGACTTGGGCATTGATCTCCTCGAACTCTCCTGCTCGGAATGCGTGTGGGCTGCGAGAACAACGCGCAGTGCCGTGGTCCACGATAACCTGCAGCCGGCCCGGGACAGTGTCGGCATTAGTGTGGTGACATGCGCATCCTCGTCGTCGACAACTACGACAGCTTCGTGTTCAACCTGGTCCAGTACCTCGGACAGCTCGGAACGCGGGCGCAGGTGCTGCGTAACGACGACCCAGCCGTCCTCGACGTGGACGCCGCCGTGAAGGACGTGGACGGGGTGCTGCTGAGCCCGGGACCGGGTACACCCGAGCGCGCCGGCGTCACCATGGACATGGTGCGGGCGTGCGCCCGCACAGGGACTCCGCTCCTCGGAGTGTGCCTCGGGCACCAGGCGATCGGCGCGTCGTTCGGAGGCGTCGTCGAGCGTGCGCCGGAACTGCTGCACGGGAAGACGAGCGTCGTCCACCACTCCGGAGAAGGAGTGCTCGCCGGTCTGCCGGATCCGTTCACCGCCACCCGATACCACTCGCTGACGGTGCGAGAGAACACGATTCCCGACGAGCTCGAGGTGACTGCTCGGACCGACAGCGGCATCGTGATGGCCATGCGGCACCGCGAGCTGCCGATCCACGGCGTGCAGTTCCACCCGGAGTCGGTGATGACCGAGGGTGGTCACCGCATGCTGGCCAACTGGCTCGCAGTCTGCGGTGACGCCCCCGAGGAGTCACTGGTGTCCGACCTCGAGAACGCCGCTCGGGTCTGACGTCCGGGCCTGCTAGATCCCGAACTTCCCGACGCTGACGTTCACGCGGTCCGTCTTCGAGATGGCGGTGCCGGGAGCGACGGCCTGCTGCTGGATCCTGTTCACCTGACTTGTGTCGAGCGTCTGGACGTCGACCTGGTCGATCTCGGCCAACGTTCCCTGCCACCCCGCCGCCCGCAGTGTCTCCACTGCCTGGACCGGTGTCTGACCCGTCAGGCTCGGGATCTGGAACTGGCTGCCGTTGGACACACGGAGCACCACGGTGCTGCCGTCGGCCGCGCTGCTGCCACCTGCGGGACTGGTCGAGACTACCTGTCCCTCGGGTAGTGCCGAGTCCACGTTCTGACGATCGACGATGAAGCCGGCACCTGCGACGTTGGGCTGTGCGACCTCGATGTTCTGCCCGGTGACGTCCGGGACGCGGATCTGACGCGGTCCCGACCCGAGGGTGATGCGCACTGCGCCACCCTCGGCCATGGACGAGCCGCGGGCCGGTTCCTGGCCGATCACCTTGTCGACGTCGGTGCGGGCGGATGCACCTCGGCCGATCGCGGGATCGAGGGTCAGCCCGGCCTGCTCGAGGGCCTGACGAGCCGCGTCCTGCGTCAAGCCGGTCAGTTGGGGTACCTGGATCTGCTCCGGACCCGTGGACACCTCCAGCACCAACGTGCTGTTCTCGTCGACGGTGGTTCCCGACACGGGCCGGGTGCCGATCACGGCGCCTTCGGGAACCGTGGCGTCCGAACGTTGCTGCACGTCGACGCGGAATCCCGCGTTCTCGAGAGTCGTCCTGGCGATGTCGGCGGTCTGGGCCGTCACGTCGGGAACGGTCACGGATCGCGCGGGCGCGCCCGGTCCGAGATTCCACAGGAAAAGACCGACGACCCCGACGACGACGATGGCAGCGACGGCCATCAGTGCGACACGGACGCCCTTGCGTTTCGGTTCGACGTCGTCATCGTTGTCGGCATGGGCGTGGCGAGCAATCTTGCGCGACTCGCCGTTGTTCTCGGTGGCTGTCGACGTCGCCGACGCTCGGGGCGCATCCATTGATCCCAGAATGGACGTGCGGTCCTCGTCGTTCATGACCATGGGCGCCACCGGGCGCTGGCCACCGAGTACCCGGATGAGATCCGATCGCATGTCCGCGGCGCTCTGGTAGCGGTTGGCCGGGTTCTTGGCCATGGCCTTGAGGATGATCGAGTCCAGTTCCCGGGGGATATCCGCGTTGACCGACGACGGGAGCCGGGGATCCTCGCGAACGTGCTGGTAGGCCACCGCGACGGGCGAGTCGCCCGTGAACGGAGGCTCACCGGTGAGAATCTCGAACAACACGCATCCGAGTGAGTAGACGTCGGACCGAGCGTCGACCTGCTCGCCGCGAGCCTGTTCGGGCGAGAGGTACTGAGCGGTCCCGATCACGGCCGCGGTCTGTGTCATCGGGCTCGAGCTGTCGGCGATCGCGCGTGCGATACCGAAGTCCATCACCTTGACCGCGCCGGCCCGGTTGATCATCGCGTTGGCCGGCTTGACGTCGCGGTGCACGATGCCGTTGCGGTGGCTGAAGTCCAGTGCTGCGCAGACGTCGGCGATGACTTCCATGGCACGCTTCGGCGCCATCGGGCCTTCCGCGCGGACGATGTCGCGCAGCGTGTCACCGTCGACGTATTCCATGACGATGTACGGCAGCGGTCCCGTGTCCGTCTCTGCCTCGCCCGTGTCGTACACGGCGACGATGGCCGGATGGTTCAACGCGGCAGCGTTCTGAGCCTCCCGTCGGAAGCGCAGGTAGAACGTGGGATCGCGTGCCAGATCCTGCCGCAGGACCTTGATCGCGACGTCCCTGTCGAGCCGGACGTCCTTGGCCAGGTGAACCTCGGACATGCCGCCGAATCCGAGAATCTCACCCAGCTCGTACCGGGACGAGAGCTGGCGTGGTGTGTTCATCGCTGCCCTCCCGGTGCGTAGTTGAACGGATTGCCGTCGTTGCCGTTGCCGTTGCCGTTGCCGTTGCCGTTGCCGAGGCCGGGAATGTTGAACAACCCACCGCTGGTGGTGGTTGTCGTCGTCGGCTCCGTGGTCGTCGGTTCCGTCGTGGTGGTGGTCGGCTCGGTGGTCGTCGTGGTCGTGGTCGTCGTCGTCGTGGTGGTGGTGGTCGTGGTGGGTTCCGTCGTGGTGGTCGTCGGACGGGTCGTCGTCGTGGTCGGTTCCGTCGTGGGCGCGGCGGTGCTGGTCGTCGTGACCACCGGTGTCGAACCGTTGCTCTCGGTGAAGACGAACAGCCCGAACGCCACGACGGCCGCCAGGAGGAGGAGACCTCCGGCCGCCCATGCCAACGCCTTCTGACCGGGCGACATGCCGGACTCCGGCTCGGGTTCCGGTCGGCGTGGCGCTGCAGCGGCGGCGGCGTATCCCGTCGCCGGTGCCGTCATCATCCGGGTGTTCGGATTCGCGCCCGTCATGGGAGCCATGACCCGGGACGTCCCCGATGCGGTTCCCGGCTGGGGAGGACGACGTCCCGCCCGCACGGCAGCGACAGCGTCCGCGAACTCGCCGCCGTTCTCGTACCGGGACGCCGGATCCTTGGTCATCGTGATCTCGATGAGTTCACGGACCGGCGCCGGCAGATCAGCAGGAAGGGGCGGAGCCGCGTCGCGGACATGCTTCATCGCGACCGTCAAGGCGCCGTCGCCCACGAAAGGCCTTGTGCCACTGATCGCTTCGTAGCCGACCACACCGAGCGAGTACACGTCCGAGGCCGACGTCGCGTCCTGTCCCAACGCCTGTTCGGGTGCGATGTACTGCGCGGTGCCCATGACCATGCCCGTCCGTGTCACGGGCGACGCGTCGACTGCTTTGGCGATACCGAAGTCGGTGATCTTCACCGTGCCGTCCGGCGTGATCATGATGTTGCCGGGCTTGACGTCGCGGTGCACGATGCCGGCGCGGTGCGCGGCCTGCAGCGAGCGGCCCGTCTGCTCGAGCATGTCCAACGCATGCACCAGCGGCAACCGGCCCATACGGGTGAGCACCGTGTTCAGGGGTTCACCGATGACCAGTTCCATGACCAGGTAGGCCAGCGACTGCCCGTTGGCGTCCTGCACCTCGCCGTAGTCGTAGATGTTCGCGATGCCCGGATGGTTCAGCAACGCCGTCGTGCGCGCTTCCACGCGGAACCGCTCGACGAATTCCGGGTCGTTCGAGAACTCGGGCTTGAGGATCTTGACGGCGACGCGGCGATCGAGCCGGTTGTCGGTCGCTTCCCAGACCTGTCCCATCCCGCCCGTCGCGATCAGACGCAACAGTCGGTAGCGATCGGCCACCAGTGCGCCGTTACCCAGGCCTCCACTCATGCGGGGCTCACCTCCCCTGCAATCCGGCGCCGAGCACAGCTCTCGCCACTGGTGCGGCGACCGATCCGCCCGTCGCGGCGAGCGCACGGTCGCCACCGTTCTCGACGATGACCGCGATGGCGATCTTCGGGTCCTCGGCCGGGGCGAAGGCGATGTACCACGCATGGGGAGGGGTGTTGCGAGGATCGCTTCCGTGCTCCGCGGTACCGGTCTTGGACGCGATCTGAACGCCCGCGATCTTGCCCTGTCCACCGGAATTGTTCTCCGAACCCACCATCAGATCGGTGAGCGTGGAGGCCACCTCCGGCGAGACGGCCTGTCCGAGGGACGTCGGCTCCGTGGTGTCGAGCGTCGACAGGTCGGGGGCCTGCAACTGAGCGACCATGTGGGGTGCCATCCGCACTCCACCGTTCGCGATGGTGGCCGCGATCTCCGCATTCTGCAGCGGTGTCAGGGCGACGTCACGCTGGCCGATGCTGCTCTGGCCGAGGGCCGCGTCGTCGGCGATCTCACCGACCGTGCTGTCGGCCACCGGGATCGGCACCGACTGGTTCGTCTCGCCGATGCCGAACGCCGACGCCGCATCCTTGACGCCCTGGCTGCCGGTGTCGATGCCGAGCTCGACGAAGGCGGTGTTGCAGGAACGCGCGAATGCCTCGCGCAGTGACGCGGTCGCGCCGCCACCGCACGTGGAGCCGTTGTAGTTCTCGAGCGTCGTGGACGTGTCGGGCAGGGTGATGGTCGGTGCCGCGGTGAGCTGCGTGTCGGGCGTCGACCCGGCGGCCAGTGCCGCTGCCGTCACGACCACCTTGAACGTCGATCCGGGCGGATAGGTCTGCGAGACAGCACGATTGACCAGTGGCTCACCGGGATCATTCGCGAGCCGCTCCCATGCCTGCGTGGACTGCTCACCGTCGTGCGAGGCCAGTTCGTTGGGGTCGTAGCTGGGCGTGCTGACCATCGTCAGGATCTTGCCGGTGGACGGCTCGATGGCCACGACCGAACCGGTGTACCCCTTCGAGGTGAGTTGGTCGTACGCGACCTGCTGCATCACCGGGTCGATGGTGGTGACGACGTTGCCACCGCGCGGATCGCGGCCCGAGAGAAGGTCGAAGAACCGCTTGCCGAACAACCGGTTGTCGGATCCGTTGAGGACGGCATCCTCGGATCGTTCGAGGCCGGCGCTCGAGTAGAGCATCGAGTAGAACCCGGTGACAGGCGCGTTCGCCGCCGGGCTCGCGGGCGCAGCCGGATTCGACGGGTACGTCCGCAGGTACTTGTACCGGTCCTCGGTCGCGACGGACGAGGCCAACACCTGGCCACCGCTCGAGATCTGTCCGCGCTGACGTGCGTACTCGTCGAGCAGGACACGCGAGTTGCGGGGGTCCGTGCGGAGGTCGTCGGCCTTGATGACCTGGACGTAGGTGGCGTTGGCGAGCAGGACCACGATCATGGCCATGACGCCGATGGCCACGCGGCGAAGGGGAGTGTTCACGGGCGCTTCACCACCTCGGTCATCGCGTCACCGATCGGCGCGGCCGGCGAGCGCTTCTGCGGCACGACAGGTGCGCGGGCGGCATCGGAGATCTTGATGAGCAACGCGACCAGGGCGTAGTTCGCGAGCAGGGAAGAGCCTCCGTAGGACATGAACGGTGTCGTGAGACCGGTAAGGGGAATGAGCTTGGTGACGCCGCCGACCACGACGAACAGCTGGACGGCGATGGTGACGGACAGGCCGGCGGCGAGGAGCTTGCCGAAGCTGTCGCGCACCGCGAGCGCCGTCCGGAGCCCACGCAGCACGAACATCATGTAGAGCATCAGCACTGCTGCCAGGCCGATGAGCCCGAGCTCCTCACCCACGGTGGCGATGATGAAGTCGGTGCTCGCGAACGGCACCTGCGACGGACGGCCGCTGCCGAGGCCCGTGCCGCCCATCCCGCCGGTCGCGAGGCCGAAGAGAGACTGTGAGATCTGGTACCCGGTGTCGTTGTAGTCGGCGAAGGGGTCGAGCCAGGTGTCGGTACGAATCTTCACGTGCCCGAAGAGCTGGTACGCGAGAAGGAATCCCAGGAGCAGCAGGGCGACCCCGATGACGATCCAGCCGACACGCTCGGTGGCGACGTAGATCATCACCAGCACGGTGCAGTAGATCAGCAGCGACGTGCCGAGGTCCTTCTCGAACACCAGGACGCCGATCGAGACGATCCACGCCACGACGATCGGTCCCAGGTCGCGTGCTCGCGGGAAATCCATGCCCAGCACGTGCTTGCCCGCCGTGGTGAACAGCTCACGCTTGGCCACCAGGACCGACGCGAAGAAGATCAGCAGCAGGATCTTGGAGAACTCACCGGGCTGGATGCTGAAGCCCGGCAGTCGGATCCAGATCTTCGATCCGTTGACCTCGGACAGTGACGACGGAAGGATCGCCGGGAGCGCGAGGAACACCAGTCCGCCCAGACCCAGGGTGTAGCCGTAGCGCGCCAACGTCCGGTAATCGCGGATCAGCACCAACACGGCGACGAAGCCGGCGATGGCGAGCGCGGTCCAGAGAACCTGCTGGTTGGCGTCGGGCGACGGTTCCGTGTCACCGAGATAGGTGGCGGACTGTTGCGCGGCCAGATCGAGGCGGTGGATCAGCACCAGCCCGAGACCGTTCAGCAGCGCCACCAGCGGCAGCAGAAGGGGATCGGCGTGCGTGGCGAAGCGGCGAACCGCGGCATGCGCGACGGCGAACATGGCGAGGTATGCCACTCCGTACTTCGCCAGGTCCCACGTGATGGTCTGTTCCTGGCTCGCCTCGACGAGCACCAGCGACACGGTGGTGATGAGCGCCGCGGCTCCCAGGAGGGCTGCTTCGACCCCACGCTTGGTGGACTGCGGGGGTGCCGGAGCGAATCCGCCCGGAGGACTGGGGAACGACGCCGAAGACTGGTTCGGGGCGGACATCAACTGCCCGTCCTGCAGGTCTGACCTGCCACGAGTGTCGGCGTCGGCGTCGGAGTCGGCTCGGGTGTCGTCGTCACGGGCGGCGCCGCCGGGTCGGCGGGAGGCGGTACAGGTGCTGCCTCGGTCGGCGGAACGGCCGTGGTGGTGGTCGGAGGAGCCGTCGTCGCGGTGACCGGCTTCTCGCACAGCGGCAGCAGGTCACCGGCCACGAGCCGGTTCACCTGCGAGCGTGCGTCGTCGAGAGTGCCGGACGGCAGGCCCGAACGCACCTGTTCGCGGGCGGACGGCTGCAGGTCGTCGACACCGAGGACGCGGCACTGAGCGTCGGCGGGGGATCGCAGATCGATCGTGGCGGGGTCCGACGTCTCACGGACGCACCCGACCAGATCCACTTCCTGCAGGGAGAAGCCGAGTACCGATCCGGGGACTCCACGCATCACCACGACGCGTCCGTCGTCGGAACCGACGTAGTAATTGCGCTGCAGGAGCTGCCATCCGACGATCGAACCGACGACCAGCAGGGCGACCACGGCGAGACCGGTCAGGGACCAGCGGAGCTTGTGCGACTTCTTCTCCGGGGCCGGCGGCGGCGGAGTGACCACCCTCTTGGGCGCGGTCCGGGGAGGGCGCATCGCGGCTGCGCGTCCAGCTGCGGTGTTCGGTGGGGGCGAGTCCTCCTCGTCGTCCATCGATGCGGCGCCGGCGAGGATCGGATGGGACTGGCCGTAGTCGAGATCGATGACGTCGGCCACCACCACGGTCACGTTGTCGGGGCCACCGCTGCGCAGTGCCAGTTCGATCAGGCGGTCGGCGCACTGGTCGTTCTCGCCCTCACGCATCGTGTCCGCGATGGTCTCGCTGCTGACGACGTCGGACAATCCGTCCGAACAGAGCAGATAACGATCCCCCGCCCGAGCCTCACGCACGGTCAGAGTGGGTTCGATCTCGTTGCCGGTGAGAGCCCGCATGATCAGCGACCGTTGCGGGTGCGAGTGCGCCTGCTCGGCGGTGATCCGCCCCTCGTCGACCAAGGACTGGACGAACGTGTCGTCGCGGGTGATCTGCGTCAGTTCGTCGTCCCGGAGCAGATACGCCCGGGAGTCGCCGATGTGAACGAGCCCGATCTTCCTGCCGCCGAACAGGATCGCCGTCAACGTGGTGCCCATGCCGTCGAGTTCGGGGTCGTCCTCGACCTGTTCCGCGATGGTGGCGTTGCCCTCACGGGTAGCTCGCTCGAGCTTGCCCAGGAGATCGTCGCCCGGCTCGTCGTCGTCGAGATGGGCGAGCGCGGCGATCATCAGCTGCGACGCCACTTCTCCGGCGGCGTGGCCACCCATGCCGTCGGCGAGAGCGAGGAGGCGTGCACCCGCGTAGACGGAGTCCTCGTTGTTGGATCGCACGAGACCGCGATCGCTGCGCGCGGCGTAGCGGAGAACCAAGGTCACGGGCGCAACTCGATCACGGTCTTGCCGACGCGTACAGGCGTTCCCAGGGGAACGCGAACCGCCGTCGTCACCTTGGCGCGGTCGAGGTAGGTGCCGTTCGTCGAGCCGAGATCCTCGACGTACCAGTCACCTCCGCGAGGTGACAGACGCGCGTGGCGTGTGGAGGCGTAGTCGTCGGTGAGGACGAGAGTCGAGTCGTCCGCGCGGCCCATGAGGACCGGCTGCGACCCCAGCGTGATGCGTGTCCCGGCGAGCGACCCGTGGGTCACCACCAGGTATTTAGCGACCTTCTGCTTCCGGCCCTGCAGAGAGACCGGCGACTTGCGTGACCGAGGTGCGACACGAAGACCGGACGCCGCGTAGATGTCGGAACGCAGAGTGCGCAGCACTGCCCAGACGAACAACCACAGGATCAGGAGGAAACCAGCTCGCGTGAGCTGCAAGATCAATCCCTGCACAGCGTGTCACCTCCTCGTTCCTCGACAGCTCGGACACCACACGCATGGGGATGCGCGCACGGGGACTCCCCGTCTCGGAGCATCATAAGGGCAGGGACCGACTGCCCCGTGTCGGCCGCCGCGCGACGGCCGCCCTTCTCGTGGTCCGGGGTCTCGTCAGACGATACGGACGAGGATCTCCGAGTGGCCGGCGCGAACGATGTCGCCGTCGGCCAGCTGCCAGTCCTGGACCGGCGCACTGTTGACCGTCGTTCCGTTCGTGGAACCCAGATCCGACAGCATGGCTACGCGGCCGTCCCACCGGATCTCGAAGTGACGACGCGAGACGCCCGTGTCGGGGAGTCGGAACTGCGCATCCTGGCCGCGCCCGACGACGTTCCCACCCTCGCGCAGCTGGTAGTGACGGCCACTGCCGTCCTCGAGCTGGAGCGTCGCGGACAGTCCGCGCTGCGCACTCGGGCGGTCGTAGTCGTCACCGTCGTCGGCGAGCGGCTGCTGGTATCCCTGCGTGGGCGGCTGGTCGTATGCCGGAGCCGCCGCGGCTGCACCGTAGGCACGCGCGTCGGGGGTCGGTCGTCCGTAGCCACCGTCGTCGTAGCTCCGCTGGCCGTACGCCGGCTGGTCGTAGCCGGCCTGGTCACGACCGGACTGGCCGTATCCACCCTGCTGTCCGTATCCCTGCTGATCGCGGTACGCCTGCGGCTCGTAGCCACCGGCGCCCTGATCCTGCTCGCGACCACGCTGGTCGTACCCGGCCTGGTTGTACCCGCGCTGGTCGTAGCCGCCCTGGTCATAGCCGCCCTGGTTGTAGCCGCGCTGGTCGTAACCCTGCTGGTCGTAACCCTGCTGGTCGTACCCCGCCTGGTTGTAGCCGCGCTGGTCGTACCCGCGCTGGTCGTACCCGCGCTGGTCGTAGCCCTGCTGGTCGTTGTCGGGCTGGTCGTAGCCCTGCTGGCCGTAGCCACGACGGTCGTACCCGCCCTGGTCCTGACCGCGCGGGTCCTGCGCCCGAGGATCGCCGTTCTGCTGGCCGTAGGCCTGACGGTCGTACGGCTGCTGGTCGTACGACTGACGCCCGTACCCACCCTGGTCGTAGCGGACCTGCTCCCGCGGATCCCCGGCCGGCTGTCCGTAGCCGCGGTCCTGCTCGGGGTAGTCCTGGTACGCCCGCGGAGGACGGACTCTGTTCTCGGCCGACGGGTCGACACCGCGAGGTGCCTCCGACGGGTAGGCACTGCCGTTCCGTGGTGCGCGTGACGCGACACCGGACGCGGGCCGCTGGCCTTCGTGGTCGGGCTCGTCGCCCTGGTTCTGAGTCCCTGAGTTCTGGGTCATGGGGCCGGCTCCTGATATCGACGACGGTTGGGCTGTGCCTGAGGTGAGTTTCGGTGGGTCTGGCTGATCGACGTCCGGATCGACGGTGGCCGATGTGCGGAACTGCCCGGTGTGCAGCGTCGAGGACGGTGCGAACCGGACGACCACCTTGCCGTAGGTCTGCCATCCCTGTTCGGTGATGAAGTCCTGGAGGTGTCGGGAGAACGCCTTGGTGGTCAGGTCGTGGTCGGACGCCAACTGTTCGTGATCGGAGTCGCTGATGGCGATCACGTACGCGTTGGGAGCCAGGAGGTGCCCGCCGTCCAAGGTGCGGACGGACGCGGTGGCTTCCTGTTGCAGGGCCGCCTCGACCTCCTGCGGGACGACACCGCCGCCGAACACTCTGGCGAAGGCGTCTCCGACAGCGCTCTGCAGCTTTCTCTCGAAACGCTGGACAACTCCCATGACACCCTCCTCGTCTCGCCTCGGTCGATCACGCGTCGTCGCACGACACGGGGCGCGTCACATCATCGGGAGTACCCGATCACGTGACGCTCCGAACGTCCTCCGAACGCCCACCACTGTGCGGGTGGTCGGTGGCGCGTGTCCTACCGCCGTGCGACTGCTGATCCATGCTATACGGCCGGAACCGAGTTTCCGCCCCGGCTCGGGCCCGGAACTCGGTCGGGAGGTATGGATTTCGGTCGGCGAGACAGGTCGTGTTAGCCTCGTTCCCGTCGCTCGGGCGAGTGGCGGAATGGCAGACGCGCTGGCTTCAGGTGCCAGTGTCCTTCGGGACGTGGGGGTTCAAGTCCCCCTTCGCCCACCACACTGGCCGTAGTCGAGATCACTCGCTACGGCCAGTAGTTTCTTTGCCAGGTATTCTGGTAGCGAATTCGAAGTTCACCGCGCAGCGTGGCGCGGACATCACGTGATCTCGTCGACATCGACGACAGTATCTGCAGGTCGGCGCAACATGAGGATGCCCTGATTTGTGGATTTGCCGGGGTGCTGACTTATCGTTCTGCTGAGGGGCCGACCCACAACAGTCGCCCCTGCCCGAAAACACTCGGCTATCGCCTCGGAACAGATCGTCCACCAGGAGTAGCCGGAGCCCCATCGGAGTGCGTGGTTCAACGGCGAACCCGCTCTCGCATCGCCCCGCGGTGGCTCGTTCTTTTCTCGAACGAGGTCGAATCTCCGCGGATCTTGGCTCGACTCGTCAGTTAGGCAAGACACATGCAGCTTCCCGGTCACCGGTACCCATCAGCTCGAGGCCTCTACGACCCGGCGAACGAACACGACTCCTGTGGTGTCGCGTTCGTGGTCGACATGCACGGACGTCGTAGTAGGGACATCGTCGACAAGGCGATCACCGCGCTGATCAACCTCGAACACCGCGGCGCTGCGGGCGCAGAACCCAACACCGGTGACGGTGCCGGCATCCTGATCCAGGTTCCGGACAAGTTCTACCGCGCCGTCGTCGACTTCGAGCTGCCGCCGGAGGGTTTCTACGCCACCGGCATCGCCTTCCTCCCGCAGGCACGTGTCGCGTCCGAGGAAGCCTGCGCAGGAGTCGAGCGCGTCGTCGTCGAGGAAGGCCTCGACGTTCTGGGGTGGCGCGACATCGACACCGACGACGCGTCGCTCGGTGCCCTGGCCCGCGATGCCATGCCGACCTTCCGCCAGCTGTTCGTGGCATCGCCCGACCGTTCCCTCTCGGGAATCGATCTCGAGCGGCGAGCCTTCGTCGTGCGCAAGCGCGTCGAGCACGAGCTCGGCCTCGAGGGCCCGGGCAAGGACGGCCCCGGCCGCGAAAGTGTCTACTTCCCGTCGCTGTCCCCGTCGACCATCGTCTACAAGGGCATGTTGACGACGCCGCAGCTGCGTGGCTTCTACCTCGACCTGCAGGACGACCGGGTCGAGAGCGCGCTGGGCCTGGTGCACTCGCGTTTCTCCACCAACACGTTCCCCTCGTGGCCGCTGGCGCACCCGTTCCGCCGTGTCGCGCACAACGGTGAGATCAACACCGTCACCGGCAACGAGAACTGGATGCACGCCCGCGAGGCGCTCATCGAGTCGGACGTCTTCGGTGGACCCGAGAAGCTCGAGAAGATCTTCCCCGTCAACACGCACGGAGCATCGGACACGGCCCGCTTCGACGAGGTGCTCGAGTTCCTGCACCTCGGCGGACGCAGCCTGCCGCATGCCGTGCTGATGATGATCCCCGAGGCGTGGGAGCACCACGACAAGATGGATCCCGCCCGCCGGGCGTTCTACCAGTACCACTCCACTCTCATGGAGCCGTGGGACGGACCGGCCTCGGTGTGCTTCACCGACGGCACGGTCATCGGTGCGGTCCTCGACCGCAACGGCCTGCGCCCCAGTCGCCTGTGGGTCACCGACGACGGCCTGGTCATCATGGCGTCCGAGGTCGGCGTGCTGGACATCGAGCCGTCGAAGATCGTGCGCAAGGTCCGCCTGCAGCCCGGCCGCATGTTCCTCGTGGACACCGCGCAGGGCCGGATCGTCAGCGACGACGAGATCAAGGACGAGCTGGCTGCGGAACACCCGTACCAGGAGTGGCTCGACGAGGGCCTCATCAGCATCGACGAGCTGCCCGAGCGCCCGCACGTCCACATGACGCACGACCGTGTGCTGATCCGTCAGCAGATCTTCGGATACACCACCGAGGAGCTGAACATGCTCGTCGCGCCGATGGCGAAGGCGGGTGCCGAGGCGATCGGGTCGATGGGAACCGACACGCCCGTAGCTGTGCTGTCGAACCGTCCCCGCATGTTGTTCGACTACTTCTCGCAGCTCTTCGCGCAGGTGACCAACCCGCCGCTCGACGCGATCCGCGAGGAAGTGGTCACCAGCCTGGGCGGAACCATCGGTCCCGAGCGGGATCTGCTGCAGCCCACTGCCGAAGCGTGCCGTCAGATCGTTCTCACGTCACCGATCCTGCACAACGACCAGTTGTCGAAGTTGGTGCACATCAACGACGACGGTCTGCAGGACGGACTCCGCTCCGTCGTCGTCCGCGGCCTCTACCCGGTGGCGGAAGGTGGTGAGGGACTTCGTCGTTCGCTCGAAATCATCCGTTCGCAGGTGTCCGCAGCCATCGCCGGCGGCGCACGCATCGTCATCCTGAGTGACCGTGAGTCGAGCGAGAAGTTGGCGCCGATCCCCTCGCTGCTGCTGACGTCGGCCGTGCACCACCACATGATCCGCGAGAAGACCCGGACCAAGGTCGGTCTCATCGTCGAAGCGGGTGATGCTCGCGAGGTGCACCACATGGCGACGCTCGTCGGATTCGGTGCGGCAGCGGTGAACCCCTACATGGCGTTCGAGTCGATCGAGGACATGATCGACCGCGGCAACCTGCAGGACATCGACTACGACACCGCGGTGAAGAACTACATCAAGGCGGCCGGCAAGGGCGTCCTGAAGGTCATGTCGAAGATGGGTATCTCGACGCTGGCGTCCTACACCGGCGCCCAGCTGTTCCAGGTCATCGGCCTGTCGCAGGAACTCGTCGACGAGTACTTCTACGGCATCGCGTCGCCCCTGGGCGGGATCGACCTCGACCAGATCGCCGCCGACGTGTCCGTGCGACACGGAGTCGCCTACCTGGACAACAAGTTCGAGCGCGCGCACCGCGAGCTCGAGACCGGTGGCGAGTACCAGTGGCGTCGCGAAGGCGAGTACCACCTGTTCAACCCGGACACCGTCTTCAAGCTGCAGCACGCCACCCGCACAGGCCAGTACTCCGTGTTCAAGGAGTACACCCGGATGGTCGACGACCAGTCGGAGCGTCTGGCGTCGCTCCGCGGACTGTTCCGCTTCAAGACCGAGGGTCGCACCGCGATCTCGATCGACGAGGTGGAGTCGGCGCGCGAGATCGTCAAGCGTTTCTCCACCGGCGCGATGAGCTACGGCTCGATCTCGGCGGAGGCGCACGAGACTCTGGCCATCGCGATGAACCGTCTCGGTGGACGTTCGAACTCGGGTGAGGGCGGCGAGGACGTCGCCCGCTTCACGCCCGACGAGAACGGCGATTCCCGTCGGTCGGCCGTCAAGCAGGTCGCGTCGGGACGATTCGGTGTCACGTCGAACTACCTGACCAACTGCACGGACATCCAGATCAAGATGGCCCAGGGTGCGAAACCGGGTGAGGGCGGCCAGCTTCCGGCTCACAAGGTGTACCCGTGGGTCGCCGAGGTCCGGCACTCCACGCCGGGGGTGGGGCTCATCTCACCGCCGCCGCACCACGACATCTACTCGATCGAGGATCTCGCTCAGCTGATCCACGACCTGAAGAATGCCAATCCGCAGGCTCGCATCCACGTGAAGCTGGTCTCCGAGGTCGGCGTCGGAACGGTCGCCGCCGGTGTGTCCAAGGCACACGCGGACGTCGTGCTGATCTCCGGCCACGACGGTGGGACGGGCGCTACGCCGCTGACTTCGGTCAAGCACGCGGGCGCTCCGTGGGAGCTCGGCCTGGCCGAGACCCAGCAGACGCTGCTCCTCAACGGTCTCCGTGACCGCATCGTGGTGCAGGTGGACGGTCAGCTCAAGACCGGCCGCGACGTCATGGTCGCTGCTCTGCTCGGCGGCGAGGAGTTCGGTTTCGCCACCGCCCCGCTGGTGGTCTCGGGCTGCATCATGATGCGCGTGTGCCACCTGGACACCTGCCCCGTGGGTGTCGCGACGCAGAACCCGGTGCTGCGCAAGCGGTTCGCCGGCCAGCCCGAGTTCGTGGAGAACTTCTTCCTCTACATCGCCGAGGAGGTTCGCGAGCTGCTCGCGGAGTTCGGTTTCCGCACGCTCGACGAGGCCATCGGCCAGGTCGCGCTGCTGGACACCACGGCCGCCAAGGAGCACTGGAAGGCGTCGAAGCTCGACCTGTCGCCGATCCTCGACGTTGCCGAGTCCGCGTTCATGAACCAGGACCTGTACTGCACGGGCACCCAGGATCACTCGCTGGACAAGGCGCTGGACCAGCAGCTGATCGTCCAGAGCCGCGACGCTCTGGACAAGGGCGAGAAGGTCGAGTTCGCCACGCGGATCACCAACGTGAACCGCACCGTGGGCACGATGCTGGGTCACGAGGTGACCAAGGCGTACGGCGCCGACGGTCTGCCGCAGAACACGATCGACATCACGTTCACCGGTTCGGCCGGCAACAGCTTCGGTGCGTTCGTGCCGAAGGGAATGACGCTCCGGCTCGAGGGCGACGCCAACGACTTCGTCGGCAAGGGCCTGTCCGGTGGTCGACTGATCGTCCGCCCCTCGCGGGATGCGAACTCCGATTTCGTCGCGGAGAACAACATCATCGCGGGCAACGTGATCCTGTTCGGCGCCACCGAGGGCGAGGCTCTGATCCGCGGCGTCGTCGGTGAGCGTTTCGCCGTCCGCAACTCGGGTGCCGTCGCGGTGGTCGAGGGTGTCGGTGACCACGGGTGCGAGTACATGACCGGTGGCAAGGTCGTGATCCTCGGTGAGACGGGCCGCAACTTCGGCGCCGGCATGTCCGGTGGCGTGGCGTTCGTCTTCGACCCGAACTCGACGTTCGAGGACAACCTCAACACCGAGCTCGTGGACATCGAGGATCTCGAGGGTGACGAATTCGCGTGGCTCAAGGACGCGATCACTCGTCATCGCGAGGAGACCGGGTCCGAGGTTGCCGAGCGCATCCTCGCGGACTGGTCCCAGCAGGTGAATCACTTCGTGAAGGTGATGCCGCGCGACTACAAGAAGGTACTGCTCGCGATCTCCGAGGCCGAGAAGAACGGCGCGGACGTGGACGAGGCGATCATGGAGGCAGCTCGTGGGTGACCCGCAAGGATTTCTGAAGAACACGTCACGAGAGCTGCCGAAGCGGCGTCCCGTGGACCTGCGCCTGATGGACTGGAAGGAGGTGTACGAGGACTTCTCCGCGGACACCCTCCGCACCCAGGCCAGTCGGTGCATGGACTGCGGCATTCCCTTCTGCCACAACGGTTGTCCCCTGGGGAACCTGATTCCCGAGTGGAACGACCTGGTCTACAAGGACCGGTGGCGCGAGAGCATCGATCGTCTGCACGCGACGAACAACTTCCCCGAGTTCACGGGTCGGCTGTGCCCGGCTCCGTGTGAGGCATCGTGCGTCCTGGGCATCAACCAGGACCCGGTGACCATCAAGCAGGTCGAGGTCGAGATCATCGACCGCGCCTTCGACGAGGGCTGGGTCCAGCCCGTCTACCCGACGTACCTGACCGGCAAGAAGGTCGCCGTCGTCGGCTCGGGTCCCGCGGGACTCGCTGCCGCACAGCAGCTCACGCGCGCCGGTCACACGGTGACCGTGTTCGAGCGGGCGGACCGTATCGGTGGCCTGCTCCGCTACGGCATCCCCGAGTTCAAGATGGAGAAGCGCCACATCGATCGCCGGTTGGCGCAGATGGAGGCCGAAGGCACCATCTTCCGCACCGGCGTCAACGTGGGTGTCGACATCACCGCCGAGGAGTTGCGCGCCGAATTCGACTCGGTCGTTCTCTCCGGTGGAGCCACCAAGGCTCGCGATCTCGAGGTGCCCGGCCGCGAGTACGGCGGAATCCACCAGGCAATGGAATTCCTGCCGTGGGCCAACCGAGTGCAGCTCGGTGACGACGTGGTGGACGACTACGGTCAGCCGCCCATCAGCGCCAAGGGCAAGAAGGTCATCATCATCGGTGGCGGCGACACCGGCGCGGACTGCCTCGGTACGTCGCACCGCCAGGGCGCCGCGAGCGTGCACCAGTTCGAGATCATGCCGCGACCGCCCGAGGAGCGCGCCGGATCCACGCCGTGGCCGACGTACCCGTTGGTCTACCGCGTGTCCTCGGCTCACGAGGAGGGCGGCGAACGCGTCTTCTCCGTCAACACCGAGCGCTTCACCGGTGAGAACGGTTACGTCACCGGACTCGACGCGCACGAGGTCGAGTTCAAGGACGGTCGCTTCGCCAAGGTCGAGGGCTCCGACTTCCATCTCGAGGCCGACATCGTCTTCCTCGCCATGGGATTCGTCGGACCCGAGCAGCCGGGACTGCTCACCGATCTCGGTGTCGACCTGAACGAGCGTGGCAACGTCGCCCGCACCGATCAGTGGAACACCAACGTCGAAGGCGTGTTCGTCGCCGGAGACATGGGTCGCGGTCAGTCCCTCATCGTGTGGGCCATCGCGGAGGGCCGCTCGTGCGCCTCGGCCGTCGACACGTTCCTCATGGGCAAGACGGCACTGCCGGCGCCGATCGTCCCGACGCAGGCGCCCCAGCGCTGACGGAGTTCACACTCCCGAACGACCACAACGCCCCCTGCAGCGACGCTGCAGGGGGTGTCATCGTGTGAGCTTCAGCGTGATCGGCGGAACAACGCCGCAGCGGCTGCCCCGGCGATCAGCAGGATGACGACCGTGGCGCCGGAGGCTGCGACGATGCCGTCGACGTACGCCTCGCGTGCGCGACCGGCGAGGTCGGCACCGAGGTCGGGATCGAGTTGCCGTGCGTCCGACAGGGTGGCGGCGAGAGTGCCGTCGCCGGCCGCATCGGCCGGACCCAGCACGATGCGGTAGGTGGCGACGCTGATGGATCCGAGCACCGCGATGCCCAGTGCGCCACCGAGTTCGGCGCCCGTCTCCGACACCGCGCCGGCTGCGCCGGCCTTCTCCGGAGCGGCGGTGGCCAGCACGCGATCGGACCCGAAGGTGGTTCCGGTACCGACACCGACCGCGGCGATCACCATGCCGCACAGCAGGATCGCCAACGTCGCACCCGACCCGACACTCGACGGGACCGCCACGAATCCGATGACGACCGCGCCCAGCACCATCACCGAGATGGCGCCGACCAGGATCACCGACGGTCGGCGGCGCTTCATGATCAGCGGCGCGCTCAGGGACGCGGCGGCCGTCGCTATCGCAGGGATCAGGGACCACAGGCCGGCCTCGAGGGTTCCGAGGCCCATGACGAGCTGGAGATACTGCGACAGCATCAGATTGAAGCCGGTGATGATGAAGACCGAGACCAGGATGACGATCACCGCGACCGAGAAGGCCGGGGTGCGGAACAGGTCGAACTCGATGACCGGGTGCGTGCTCGCGCGTTGACGTCGGACGAACCACCAGCCGACCACGAGCCCCACCGCGAGCGCGGCGGCCACCTGCCAGTCGAGCCCGCTCTGCGCAGCGTGCTTGAGCGCGTACACGATTCCCAGCATGGCGACGATGGACGCTGCGACGGCGGGGAGATCGAAACGGCCCGGAGCGGGGTTCTTGGCTTCGGGGAGGATCAGCGGCGCCGCGATCAGGAGAACGATCATGATGGGGATGTTGATGAGGAAGACCGAACCCCACCAGAAGTATTCGAGCAGAGTGCCGGCGATGACGGGCCCGAACGATCCGCCCCCGGCGAACCCGGCGGTCCAGATGCCGATGGCAACGCCGCGCTGCACGGGATCGACGAACAGTTTGCGCAACAACGACAGTGTCGACGGGGCAAGCGTCGCACCGCCGACGCCCAGCAACACCCGGGACGCGATCAGTGCTTCGGGTGAGTGCGAGAACGCTGCGGCGACGGAGGCGATGCCGAAGACCAGCGAGCCGATCATCAGCAGCCTGCGGGTGCCGATGCGGTCACCGAGCGACCCCATCGTGACCAGGAGGCCGGCCAGCATGAAGCTGTAGATGTCGAGGATCCAGAGCTGCTGCGAACTGCTCGGCTGCAGATCCTCGGTCAGGGAGGGTAGCGCCAGGTAGAGCACCGACATGTCCATCGACACCAGCACGATCGGCACGACCAGCACCGCGAGACCCCACCACTCGCGACGCCCTGCCCGCTCGGTCGTGGTGTCGGTGTCGGTGCTGGACATGCGTGGTCCGTTCTTCGGTGCGTGTGGGGTACACCTTGATGGGAACACACGGACGGGGTCGACAGAGAATCGACGTCGTCGACGAGAGGGGTCGGACATGCAGGTCGCAGTACTGGGCATCGGAACGATGGGCGCGGGCATGGCGGGGTCGCTGCTCCGCGGCGGCCACGAGGTGACCGTCTGGAATCGCAACGCCGAGAAGGCGCGGCCCCTCGAGGAACAGGGTGCGACCGTCGCGTCGGATCCGCAGTCGTGTGTCGAGGGCGCCGACGTGGTCGTCACCATGTTGTTCGACGAAGCGGCCACGGCCGACACCGCGGAGAAGTTTCTCTCCGCCATGCGCCCCGACGCGGTGTGGCTGCAAAGCGCGACCGTCGGTCCGGCCGGGGCACGCCGCCTGGCAGACCTGGCTGCGGCGCGCGAGCGGGCTTTCGTCGACTGCCCGATGCTCGGAACCAAGGCGCCCGCGGAGTCGGGCAAGCTCACTGCCCTGATCTCGGGATCGGCAGAGACGATCGAGACCGTCCGGCCGGCACTGGAGTCGATGACGGTGAAGACGGTGACGGCGGGCAGTGAGCCGGGTAGCGCCAGCGCCCTGAAGCTGGCCTGCAACGCCATGGTGGCCACACTGACAGCGGCCACCGCACAATCCGTGGCGATGGCCTCCGAGCTGGGCCTCGACCCGGCTCTGGTGCTCGAGGCGCTCGACGGCGGGCCGGTGAACGCGCCGTACACCCAGTCCAAGGGGAAGGCCATGATCGCCGGTGACTTCACACCGTCGTTCGGAGTCGACGGCGTGGTCAAGGACGTGAGTCTGATGATCGACGCCGTTCCTCCGCGAACCGGCCGACTGCTCGAGGCGATCCGCCGCGCGTACGTCGACGCCGGCACCTCCGGGCATGGGGCGGACGATCTGTCGGCCGTCGTCACGGCGTTCGAGGCGGATCGGGAATCTCAGGACTGAATCGGTACCACTCCGTACGTTGTGACCGATCATGTCCAACAGTGCGACAAAAACACGGTCATTGTCATCGACACCGACTTGTGCTGTACTTCTGTCCGACAAGGAAGTCACCAGCGCAAGGCGGTTGCAGTCATGAGCGTTCTCGACAGGGTCCTCGACAAAGCTCGGGCGACGGTCCCGATGGACAAGCAGGTCCAGGGCCTGCGTCTGGCGCAGAAGGCCAAGAGGCTCGTGCTGGGGGAGCGCCAACCGACGTTCGTCGAGGACGTGATCCCTGACGTCGACGGGCTGGATCTGACCGAGATCGACGTCAGCAATCCCTTCCTGTACGGCCAGGGGAAGTACGACTCCTACTTCGCCCGCCTGCGGGACGAGGCACCGGTCCACTACCAGGCCCACAGCGCATTCGGGCCGTACTGGTCGGTCACCCGGTACGCCGACATCCTCGCGGTGGACAAGGACTTCGAGACGTTCTCGGCGGAGCCGCAGATCGTCATCGGCACGCCGCCGGAGGGCCTGGACGTCGAGATGTTCATCGCGATGGACCCGCCACGTCACGATCGACAGCGTGACGCGGTGCAGGGTGTCGTGAGCCCGCGGAATCTCGAGGAGATGGAAGGCCTCATCCGCTCACGCGTGCAGGAGGTGCTCGACGAGCTCCCGGTCGACGAGCCTTTCGACTGGGTCGACAAGGTGTCCATCGAGCTGACCTCCCGGATGCTCGCGACACTTCTCGACTTCCCGTACGAGCAGCGCCGCAAGCTCGTGTACTGGACCGAACTCGCAGCTGCCAGCGCCTCGGCTACCGGGGGCTCGAACGACATGGACGAGGTCTACCGGGGAGTGGCCGACATGGCGCGCAGCTTCAGCGAGTTGTGGCACGACAAGGCCGCGCGGCTCGCGGCGGGCGAGAAGCCGGGGTACGACCTCATCACCTTGATGCAGATGTCCGAGGACACCAAGGACTTGATCGAGCGGCCGATGGAATTTCTCGGCAACCTGACCCTGCTCATCGTGGGCGGCAACGACACCACGCGGAACTCGATGACGGGCGGCGTGTACGCACTGAATCAGTTCCCGGATCAGTTCGATCGGCTGCGGTCGGACCACGGCCTCGTCCCGAAGCTGGTCAACGAGATCATCAGGTGGCAGACCCCGCTGGCACACATGCGTCGGATCGCGACCAAGGACACCGTGTTGAACGGCCAATTCATCCGCAAGGGCGACAAAGTTGTCATGTGGTACGCGTCGGCCAACCGTGACGAACGGACGTTCGAGAATGCCGACGACTTCGTCATCGACCGCCCGAATGCGCGCCAGCACCTGTCGTTCGGAATCGGTGTCCATCGATGCATGGGAAGCCGGCTGGCAGAGATGCAGCTCCGGATTCTCTGGGAGGAGTTGCTGGCGCGGTTCGAGGACATCGAGGTACTCGGTGAACCCGGATACCTGCAGTCGAACTTCGTCAGGGGCTACACCGAGATGATGGTGACCCTCACACCGATCGGTCGTCCGCCCCGGTCCGGTGCCCGTCGCCGCGACCGATCCGCCGCGTCGCGCCGCGCCCCCGCTGTCACCTCGGTCGGCGAGTTCACGGCCCGGGTCGCCGGGCGCCGCGAGGTGGCCGACGGAATCGTGGAACTCACGCTCAGCGACCCGGCGGGCGCGACCTTGCCGTCCTGGACCGCCGGCGCCCATGTCGACCTCGTCCTCGACAACGGACTGGAACGGCAGTACTCGCTCTGCGGAAGCGCCACCGACACATCGTCGTGGACAGTCGCGGTTCTCCGCGAACCGAACGGCCGCGGCGGATCGGCGTACGTCCACGACATCCTCGTGGACGGTGCCACCGTGCGAGTGCGCGGTCCGCGCAACAACTTCCGACTCCTTCCGTCGCCGCGGTACCTGTTCATCGCCGGCGGAATCGGGATCACCCCGATCCTCCCGATGATCGACGCGGCCGAGGCGGTCGGCGCGGAATGGTCGTTGCTGTACGGCGGCAGATCCCGTGAGTCCATGGCGTTCCTCGACCGGCTCGAAGGTGATCCGCGGGTCACGGTCTGGCCGCAGGACGACAAGGGCCTGCTCGATCTGGCGTCCGCGCTCGGCATGCCGCTGCCGGACACCCTGGTCTACGCCTGCGGTCCCGGCGCGCTGCTCGACGCCGTGGAGGAACGGTGCGCGGCATGGCCTGACGGCAGCCTCCACATCGAGCGTTTCGCAGCGAAGAAAGTCGAGCCGGCCGAGGGTGCACTCGACTCGTTCGAGGTGGAGTGTTCGCGTTCCGGCGTGACGGTGTCGGTACCTGCGGGTGTGTCCGTGTTCGACGCGGTCGAGAGAGCAGGCGTCGACGTGCTCGGGTCGTGCATGGAAGGTGTCTGCGGAACCTGCGAGGTCGACGTCCTCGCGGGCACGCCCGACCACCGGGATTCGATCCTGACCGCGTCGGAGCACGAGCGAGGCACCACGATGATGCCGTGCGTCTCACGATCACTGTCCGCGAAGCTGATCCTCGATATGTGAGTCTGCGTCGTCACACCAGGGCGGAGACGACGCGGCGGATGCGGGTGACCGCCTCGTCGATCGAGACGGTCGGCTGCAGAAGGTGACTGAGCGTGAGTCGGACCACTGTGTCCACCGTCGCCTCGGCAAGACCGCGGCTCTCGGTGATCACCTGCACCGCCTGTTCGAGCACGGCGTCGCTGCGCACGGTGAGCAGTCGGAGCAGCTCCGGGTCGTGACCCGGGGTCAGGACGGCCTTCAGCACGGTGTTGTCCTGGCCGTGTTCGAGGACGTGCCGGACTCCGGCCGACAGACCGTCGACCACCGAGTCCGGCTGGGCGTCGAAGCTGTCGAGTACCCCGGCCATGAATCGCTCGACCTCGCGAGCGACGATCGCCTCGCCCAGTTCGGTCTTGGTGCCGACCTCCTTGTAGAGGCTCTGGCGGGGGATGCCGGACCGTGTCGCTACCCGCGTCATCGACAGTCGATCCCACCCCTCCTCGACGATGATGGCGACGCCGGCGTCGAGCAGGCGCTCCCTGCGCAGAGCGCGGAGTTCGTCGTAGAAGGCGGGTGCGTTCACCGTCTCAGCCTACGACACATCGCTGCCTACTGTTCTTCTCGAATACAGAACCGCGGTGGTTGTCCAGCTCCGTGACACTGGACGGGGGCGAATCCCGACCGCCGCGTCCCCGGTCGCCGTACGTTCGGGTGGACCGATGAGGACTAGCGGAACGAGGAACGACATGAGCGATCTACACGTGGTGGCGACGATCCCGGTGACCGAGGGATTCGACGAGGTGCTGCAGGCGATGCGTGAGTTCGCCGTCCTCACACGCGACGAGGACGGGTGCCTGGAGTACGACGTCTACACCTCGAACGCTGCGGCCGACACGATCGTGACCGTCGAGTTGTGGCGAGATCAGGCCGCGCTGGACGGGCACATGGCGTCGCCGCACATGGCCGACGTCATGGGTAAGCACGGCGCCAAGCTGGGGGCCCTCGCGATCCATCCGCTGACCCCCGCCTGACTCAGGCGTAGCGCGGTTCGTCCCGGTACGTCGAGGCGTCGTCACCCGGTTCGGACCGCGCGACCACGGAGTACACCACTCCGGCGACCGCGAGCAGCGCGACCATGACCAGCACGGCGAGCCAGCCCGTGGAGTCCATGGAGTCGGCAGCGATGCGCTCCAGACCGGCGGCCAGCCAGCCCACGGGCGTGAACGCCGCGGCCTTGCCGAAGATCGAACTGTCGGGCGAGGACACCAGTGCCCCACCGGCCAGAACCAGCTGGACCAGCAACAGAACGAAGTTGATCGACTGTCCGACGACGCGTCCGAAGGCCATCTGGATGGCTCCGGCCGCGGCGAGGAACGCCGCCGAGGACAGCAGCAGGAAGACGATGCCGCCGAGCAGCGAGCCGAAGCTCGGGCCGTCTCCGACGAACCAGTAGACGACACCGGCTGCCGCCGTGACGGCGACCGCTCCGATCACGGGCGCGAGACGCGCGATCCGGTCACGGCGGGTGAGCAGACGCATGAGGCTGACCGCAGCCGCGGCAGCAACCGCCACCAGCGCGGCGATCAGGTAGTAGCTGGACGTCGAGCTGCTCGAGACGACCATCGTCGTCTGCGTCCCGCCGTTGTCGTCCGTCGTCGTCGTGGTGGCCACGGCGTTCGCTGCGGGCAGCGAGGTCGTGGCCGTCTTCACGTTGGTCTGCAGGCTGGTGACGACACCCTGGATCGGCGCGATGCCGGTCGTGAGCTGGTCCGTGCCCGCCTTCAGCTGCTTGCCGCCGTCGTCGAGCTGGACGATGCCGTCGAGAAGCTGGTTCGAGCCGGTCGCCAACTGGTTGCTGCCGTCCACTGCCGTGGCGACGCCGGTGACGAACTCGCTCGACGGATCGTCGAGCTGGAAGGCGAGCAGCGCAGCGCCGTCACGCAGCTGGTTGATCTGGGAGATCGCGTCGGGACCTATGCCCTGGCGGTTCAGCTCGGCGATCAGGTCGCGCAGCTGCCGTGCGGCATCGGTCGTGATCGGGTTGTTCAGCGTCTCGATCGTGTTGGCCACATCGGCGATCGACGAGGTGACCTTTGCCTGCTTCTCACCCAGCGCGAGCAACGGCGTCGTCAACTGGTTCACGCCGCCGCTGATCTGCGACGCACCGTCACCGAGCTGCCCCACGCCGCCCTGGAGCTGCACCAGACCTGCTGCAAGCTGGGTGTTGCCGTCGGCGAGCTGGACGGTGCCGGTCCGCGCCTGGCCCAGCCCGTCGGACAGCTGCGTCACGCCGTCGGTCAGCAGCGGCGCCGAGTCGGTGAGCTGCGTCAGGCCACCGCTGAGGAGACTGAGCGGGAGCTGCGTCTGCGACAGCGCCGAGCGCGTCTTGGCCAGCGGATCCGCTGCAGCGGCGGTGCCACCGGTCTGATCGCCCGAGTCGGTTCCTGCGTCGCTCGAGCTGGTGGACGACGACACCGGTTGGACGTCGCGTCCGCTGAGGGAGGCGAAAAGGCCGGCGAGGATCAACGGGAGCGCGATCACCAGGATGACGATCACGGGCCGCGACAAGGTCGAGGCGAGACCGGATCGCTGAGCGCCGTGTGCAGTGGAAGAAGTCATGATGAGCCTCAGGCTAACGGGTGGACGACCGTGGTCGACACCGTGTGCGAGGCCGTCGACGCGTCCGTACTACCCGTGACCTGGCCGATTAAGAAGTCGGTGAGGATTTGCCGCGGTGCCGGGGGAGCAGATCCCACACGTGCGCCGTTTCGTTGATCGACGCTACCGTACGCCTTCCGCTGCGCGAGAACAGTATTCGGGTCACCGAGCAGTAGTCGATCGGGAAGGTCAACGGCATCTGCGTGCCCAGCAGGTGGTGCAGGTAGATGTTGATCACACCGCCGTGCGCGAACGCGGCGACCGTGTCGTCGTGATCGGCATCGTCCGCGACGGTCGCGATGTCGGCCAGCACCCTCCCGGAGAAGGCGTCCGCGTCGACCGCGCTGGGGAGGTGTCCGGCCTTGATGCGCGCGAACTCGTCGGGGAACGCCTCACGTGCCTCCTCGATGGGCAGGTAGCCCGGGAAGTCACGGTCGTACTCCGCGAGCCCGTCGAACACGTCCACGGGCAGGCCGGTGTGCGCAGCGAGCGGTTCCGCGGTCTGCCTCGCCCGCAGCTGCGGGCTGCTGACGATGCGGGCTACCGGGTAGTGCAGCAGCCCCTGCGGCACCGTGGCCGCCTGCTCGTGGCCGAGGGACGCGAGCGACGGGTCGGCGTCGGCGTCGGAACGCACGGGGAGAGCATGGCGGATCAGCAGCAGTTGCACACCGGACACTGTCGCACGAGTTCAGTCACGACTGTCCAGTTCTGCCACCAGGCGCTTCGGCGCTGTCCTCCGATACGACATGTCCAGCAGCTCGGCGACCTCGTCCCAGTCCGGTCGGCCGATCGTGAGGTCGAGGCCCACCCACCCGCCGGTAGCGGTGTAGGCCGGCTCGAAGAATCGCTCGTCCCCGAGGAGGGCGGCTCGCTCGTCGGCGTCGGGAAGGATCTGCAGCGACCTGTCCCACCGGGTCGACCGGTGCTCGCCCTTCACAGTCGCCCCGTAGATCGCAAAGACCTTGACCGTGACGAAGTTCGGGCGTCCGTGTGACACCTTCTCGCCGGCACCCGGTAGCCGGAGGGCCAGCTCGCGCACTCGACTCAGCAGGGGATCGCCGTCGTCGAATCGCACCGGATGCGCCATGACCGAGAAGACTAGGCGCTCGGGCGGTCGATCGACATCACGACGTGGTCGGTGGGGTCGATCGGGTTGTCCGGAGTCAGGTGGGCGTCGGCGACGCGTCGGAAACCGGCCTTCTCCAGCGCCCGCCACGAGGCGACGTTCCCGGCCGCCACCGGGACCACGATGCACGTCGCGGCCGGGTACCGCCGCCACGTGTCGGCGGTGAACGCCGCGAGCATGCGAGTTCCGAGACCGTGCCCGACCATCTGCGGCTCGCCGATCAAGTAGTCGACGGTGACGGCCTCCACGGGCACGGGCCAGTAGGGCGCCAGTTCGGTGACGTACTCGGGGTAGTCGTGCCAGCGAGCGCGCTGCAGCAGGCCGAACGCGGCGCCGTCCTCGAGGGTGAGATAGTCCTCGGACGGTTCCTCATCCCGCGCGGACGCCCCGAAGTCGCGGGCAACTGCCTCGGCGGTGAACTCGTGGTTCCACCAGCGCGCCACGTGAGGACGGGACAGCCACTGCGCGAGCAGCGGGAAGTCGTCCTCGGTGACCCGCCGGAACGTCAGCATGTCAGCGCATGGACACGAGTTCGGTCACGTCGTCGTACGGCAGATTCCCGTCGACCGTGGCCATGACCTGCATCCGGTTCAACAGGATGTAGCCGTCGTGGTTGTCGAGGAACGCCGTGTCGGCGGCGTCACGGCCGGTCGCGATGCGGACCAGGCTCTGGCGGGGAGCCAATCGGGTGGCGTCGACCACGCGCCACGCCCCGTCGACGTACGCCTCGGCGACGGCGTGGAAGTCCATCGGATCGCATCCGGGCGCGTACACCGCGACCAGCCTGGCGGGCACGGTCATCGCACGGAGCAGAGCCACGACGAGGTGCGTGTAGTCACGGCACACACCACTGCCGGCGAGGAGGGTGTCGGTGGCGCCGTCGATGGGGTCGCTGCTGCCGGGAACGTAGTTCAGGCGCCGACCGACCCACGCGGACACGCGTTCGAGCACGTCCGCGTCGGAGGTGTACTTACCGAATTCGGTGGCCGCGAATCCCAGGAACTTGTCCGACTCGCTGTAGCGACTGGGGCGAAGGTACGTCGACAGATCCCGCTCCACGACCGGTACGGGATCGGCGTCACCCTCGATCCGTGCGCGGTAGTCGACGATGAGAGTTCCACGGTCGCAATCGAATCGGTGGATGCGCCCGCCGGTCTCGGTGCGGATCACCGTCGGTGTGATGTCACGCCCGTCGAGACGGAACGACAGCGATTCGGTGACCGTCGTGCCCGGAAGTTCGGCCACGGCGATCTGGAACTCGAGGTTGCTGGGGTCGACGATCTGTACGTCGAGAAATGCCGATACGTCGCGCGTCAC
This sequence comes from Rhodococcus sp. Leaf247, assembly GCF_001426185.1. Taxonomy (GTDB): domain Bacteria; phylum Actinomycetota; class Actinomycetes; order Mycobacteriales; family Mycobacteriaceae; genus Rhodococcoides. Next base: position 1,201,214 of record NZ_LMRP01000002.1, read on the forward strand.
GATCGAATGATGCCATTGATCACGGGCGGAAGATCGCGCGGACGCAGCTGTCCTTCTTCTCCTTGAAAATCGCATACCCGGCAGGCGATTCCTCCAGGGACATGTCGTGCGTGATCAGGAACGTCGGGTCCAGTTCGCCGGACTGCATGTGGTCGAGCAGGGTAGGAACGTATCGCTGTCCGTGCTGCTGAGCGGAGCGCAGCGTGAGGCCCTTGTTCATGACCAGACCCATCGGAAATTTGTCGGTGACGCCGTAGACACCGAGCACCGAGACGATGCCGCCTTTCCGCACTGTTCGGATGGCCTCACGGAGGGCGGTCGCTCGGTCCGACTCGAGCCGCAACGCCTGCTTGGCCTTGTCGTACACCTGTCCGACGCCCGTGCCGTGGCCTTCCATCCCGACCGCCTCGATCACCGCGTCGGGTCCGTGACCGCCGGTCATCTCCCGGATCTCGTCGGTGACGCTGTCCGTAGAGGAGTAGTCGACGGTGTCGGCACCGAACTCCTCACGCGCCATGGCGAGGCGTTCCGGGATCCGATCGACGACGATGACGCGGCCCGCACCCATCAACTGGGCGCTGCGCGCAGCCATGAGTCCGACCCCGCCCGCACCCCACACGGCGACGGTCTCGCCGCCGGTGATCGAGCAGAAGTCCGCACCCATGTAGCCGGTCGGAACGGCGTCGGAGGCGAACAGTGCCTGCTCGTCGGTCACCCCGTCGGGAACCGTGAAGCAGTTCTGGTCGGCGAACGGCACGCGAATGTATCGAGCGTGCGACCCCTGATAGCCACCGAACGGATGCGTGTAGCCGTAGATGCCGCCGGTGGGATACCCCAGCAGCGGTCTCTGCAGATCGGCATTCGGGTTGGTGGTGTCGCAGAGCGAGTACTGCTCGTGATCGCAGTACCAACAGTTGTTGCACGCGATGAAGGACGGCACCACCACCCGCGTGCCGACGCTCGTGGCCGACACCTCGGCCCCGACCTCGACGACCCGGCCCATGAACTCGTGGCCGATGACGTCACCCTCCCGCATGCCGGGCAGGTAGCCGCTGAGGAAATGCAGGTCCGACCCGCAGGTCGTGGTGACCGACACCTCGATGATGGCGTCGTGCGGATTGACGATCACAGGATCGTCGACCGTCTCGACGGACAGTTGGTTCACACCGGTCCAGCAGAGTGCGCGCACGTCGGTCTCCTACTTCTCGCCCGGTCGGGCGGCCGGGGTGGGAACCAGCGTGGGTATCTCGCCGGTCTGCAGCAGGGCTCGGGCTCGATAGAGCACCTTGAAGGCCGCGACCCGTACAGCGACGTCGGGAACTACGGGGAGGGCCAGATCCAGCGTCACCTCGGTGCCCAGGTCGAGGGGGGCTTCGGCGAACCGGACGACGGCGAGGTCGGTGCCTCCGTCTGCTCGGGCGAAGCGCACGGTGTTCCCGTCCTCGGAGCGGGTGGTGTCGACGCTCGGGTCGTTACCGGACCCACCGTCGTCCGACGCACCGTCGAGTGTCCACACCACGACGTCGCCCTCACCAGGAGAGACCGTGGCGACGTCACCGAGCACGGACGACAACCGCTCGGTGTCCAGCCACAACCCGCGAGCCGTAGGGATGTCGACCGCGATCGTCAGCGTCACCGGCCCTGCGGGCTCCGTCTGGCCGCGACCGGTGACCTTCTGGACGGCCTGGCTGCTCAGGGCGGTCTCGGCCGCCGCCTTCACTGCGTTCCGCGCTGTATCGACGATGCTCACGTGCACTCCTCGGGTCTGCGTGAGCCCCGCATACCCGGCGATCGTCCCCGGAAACAGCCGCCGGGCGATCGGGTTCAGCTCGCCTGTCGAGCACCCTCGTCGTGCTGGGGCGGCGGTACGGATCCGAGTGCCCACCGGATCGCCGTCGTGACGGCCATTCCGCTGGCACGCACTGCCGTCGCCTCGGTGAGCGGCAGGTAGGGGAGCCGGAGAGGAAGTCGCGTCCACCAGGGCATCATCGACACCGCCACCGTGGACAGGAGCCCATAGGCCGGCCGTACCGCGAGCGGAATCGGCGGGTTGAGCAGGATGAAGCGAGCGGTGCTGCGTGCCGCGGCGGTGCCCTTCAGTTCCGGCCGGTAGAGGGCCAGCATCTCGTCCAGTTCGGCCACCGTCTCCGGAACGTCGACCGCTCCGAGCCCCCTCGCGACCCAGGCGGTCTCTCGCACGTACGCATCACGGCCGGCAGCGTCGAGTGGGTGCGCGCCGTAGCGGTCGTGCGCACGGAGGAAGCTGTCGATCTCGGCGACGTGGACCCAGCGGATCAGGTGGGGATCCGACGCCGCGTAGGGACGACCGTCCGGCGCGGTGCCGGTTATGCGTTTGTGCACCGCGTTGACGATGCGGATGGCTCGGTCGGCGTCCTCGATGGTGCCGAACGTGGTTTCGGCGAGGAAGGTGCTGGTGCGCTGCAGCCGTCCCCAGGGGTCGCCGCGGTACCCCGAGTGTTGGTCGACCGCCGCCATCGCGAGAGGGTGCAATGACTGCAGCAGGAGAGCGCGCATGCCGCCGACGAACATCGACGCGTCGCTGTGCACGTGATGCACCGCGGAGTCCGGGCCGTAGCGCCGGGGCCCGGTGGAGAGGTGGATGCGGTCGCGTCGTGCCGGGCCCTCGTCGCCCGCGATGCGAGCGAAGATGGTCTCGCCGACGCGCTGCTGGACGGAACTGAGAGGGTTCATCTCCCCAGTGTGCGCTCGCGCGGCGATCAGCCGACGGAGACAGTTCTCACCAGCGCCGCGACTCGCCGAGGCTGATCGATCATGGCGTGGTGGTGGGACGGCGACACCACGGCGAAGCGGCCGCCGAGGTAGCGGGCCAGTCGCTGCTGGCGGCGGAGCCACTGCGCTCCCCACGGCGTCCGGCGTCCGGTGTGCGCCGCGGCGACGACGACAGGAACTGCCGGCATCGGCGTCCGACGGCGAAGACGATTCAGCTCGATCGCCAGGTCGACGTAGACGGCGTACTCGACGGTCGCCGCTGTCAGGTAGGACGGTCGGCGATAGATGCGACGCAGGTCGTCGATCCTCTCGGGCGCATAGCCGTCGGGCGGGATCGCCTGCGTCAGCACGTGCCTGACCGCGTCGGCCAACAGCCACTGCACGCCGATCGCCGAGGCCACCCGCGCCAGCGCACGAGCGATCGGGATCCGGACAGCAGGAGGAACGAGAGCCCCCGGCCGCTTCTCGACGCTGGCATCGAGGAGCACCAAGCCTGCCGTCCGCTCAGGGCACAGGCGGGCGAATGCTTCGACGTAGAACCCGGCCATCGAGTGGCCGACCAGGACGACCGGATCGTCGATGCCCAGCGCGTCGAGCACCGCCTCGATGCGTCGGGCTTCCTCGTCGACGGTGGGTACGCGACCGGCGGGAAGGGGCTCGCTCTCACCGAACCCGGGTCGGTCGATGACGATGCTTCGACGGCCGGCGTCGGTCAGCAGAGCGGAAACGTCGATCCAGTCGTGCCACGTGGACGCCAGGCCGCCGCACAGGATCACGGGCGGGTGATCGGACTCCTCCGGCCCCGCCAGGACTACGTGTACCGACGTCCCGAGGACGTCGACGAACCGTCCATGGCTCGGTTTCATGTGAAACATTCCAGCGTTCACGTACGGGGTTTGGCGAGCGGAAACGCCAACGTCTCCCGGATGCTGCCGCCGGTGATGAGCATGACGACGCGGTCCACACCCATTCCCAGACCGCCCGTCGGCGGCATCCCGTGTTCGAGAGCCTGGAGGAAATCTTCGTCGAGTTCCATGGCTTCGGGGTCACCGCCCGATGCGAGCATCGACTGCTCGGTCAACCGGGCTCGCTGATCGACAGGGTCGGTCAGTTCGCTGTACGCGGTGCCGAGCTCGACACCCCACGCCACGAGATCCCACTTCTCGGCGACACCGTCGATGCTGCGGTGCGGACGGGTGAGGGGCGACATCGACGTGGGGAAGTTGGTGTAGAACGTCGGGAACTCGGTGAAGTCCTCGACGAGGTGTTCGTACATCTCCTGCGCGACCGCCCCCTTGTCCCACGTCGACTGATACGGAACGTCGTGGAGGTCGCAGAGCCGCTGGAGCTCTTCGAGGGATGTCTCGGGTCCGACGTCTTCTCCGATCTTCTCGGCCACGGCGCCGTGCATCGTCTTCACCGGCCACTCGCCCGAGATGTCGATCTCGGTCATCGTCCCGTCCTCGGCCGGGCGATAGATCACCTCGCGGCCGTAGGCCGCGGTAGCAGCTCGCTGAATGAGCTGACGGCACAACACCATTGCTTCTTCGTAATCGCTGTGCGCCTCGTAGGCCTCGAGGATCGTGAACTCGGGATTATGTTTGAAATCCGCGCCCTCGTTGCGGAACACCCGACCGATCTCGAACACCTTCTCCATACCGCCCACACACAGTCGCTTGAGATACAGCTCGGGCGCGATGCGGAGATACAGGTCGAGGTTGTAGGCATTGATGTGGGTGAGGAACGGAGCAGCATTCGCCCCGCCGTGGATCTGTTGCAGCACAGGTGTTTCCACCTCCATGAAACCACGCTCGCCGAGGGTGTCCCGAAGCGACTTCACGACGGCACTGCGGGCGCGCATCAGCTCACGCGCGCGAGGGTTGATCTCCATGTCGACGTACCGTTGGCGGACCCGCGACTCGGGATCGGTCAGGCCGCGGTACTTGTCGGGCAACGGATGCAGCGACTTCGCGTTCATCCGCCAGTCGGCGACCAGCAGAGCCAAGGCGCCGTTGCGGCTGCGTCCGACCACGCCGGTGCAGGAGATCAGGTCACCCAGATCGAAGTCGGAGGCGAACTGCGTCAGGCGATCTCGCCCGACACGCTCGCGGTCGAGCAGGATCTGCAGGTCACCGCTCCAGTCGCGGACCAGGCCGAACACGACGCCGCCGTAGTCCCGCACCCGCAGCAATCTTCCCGCGATCCGCACCGTCGTTCCCTCGGGTGACCGGGACGCATCGACGATCGTGTGGGTCGGTGGGTGTGCGGTGGGATACGCGTCGACACCGCTGCGGGAGAGCCGGTCCAGCTTGGCCAACCTGACGCGCACCTGCTCGGGACGTCGGGGTCCGGCGCGATCGACGGTGGCGACGTCGTCGGGCTCACTTCCGTCCGCGTGCAGCGAGCCCGCCTCGAGCAGTGCGGCCGGAACTGCCTCGCGGGTTCCGGTGTGTGCCTTCGCACCCAGGCCCGGCAGAGTCAGGAATCCTTCCGCGATGGCCGACGCCGTGCCCACCTTGGGCAGGTCGCGGTTGTCCTCGAAGCAGAGGTACCGGGGCACCCACTCGGGCTGGTACTTCAGGTTCGATCGGTAGAGGGCCTCGAGCTGCCACCATCGGGAGAAGAACACCAACGTCGAACGCCACAGGCGCAGAACGGGTCCCGCGCCGATCCTGCCACCGGCCTCGAAGACGGACCGGAAGACCGCGAAGTTCAGCGAGACCTTGGTGATCCCCACCGTGTCGGAGCGCGCCGCCAGTTCGGACACCATCAGCTCGACGGTGCCGTTGGGCGAGTGCGGGTCTCGGCGCATCAGATCCAACGATGCTCCGTTGCTCCCCCAGGGCACCAGGGACAGGGTGCCGACGACCCGGTTCTCGTCCAGCACCGCCTCGACGAGGAGGCAGTCACCGTCCAACGGGTCACCCAGGCGACCGAGAGCCATCGAGAACCCGCGCTCGGTCTCGGTGTCGCGCCACTCGTCGGCCCGCTCGACGATGGCCGGCCACTCCTCGTCGGGGATGTCCCGGTGCCGACGGATCCGTACCGTGACGCCTTTGCCTTTCGCGCGATTGACCGCCTGGCGGACGGGCCGCATCTCCGGCCCGTTCAGGGCGAAGGACCGCGTCTGGAGAATCGCTTCGTCACCGAGCTCGAGGACGGTCAGACCGGCTCTGCGGAACGCCGCGGCACCGGTCTCGCTCGCGCCCATCACCGCCGGGGCCCATCCGTACTGCGACGACATCTCGAGCCATGCCTCGATCGCGTGCGGCCATGCTTCCTGGTGCCCGATGGGGTCACCACTGGCCAGGCAGACGCCCACTTCGACGCGGTAGGTGATCGCCGCTCGTCCGTTGGGAGCGAAGACGACCGCCTTGTCGCGACGCGTCGCGAAGTAGGCCAACGAGTCGTCGTTCGCCGATCGAGCGATGAGCCCGCGCAATGCGGACTCGTCGGTGCCTGTCAGCGCGTTGGTCGCCCGCTGCGACCGGAACAGCGTCACCACGGCCGCTGCGAGAGCGAGGAAGGCGAACAAGCCGAGCAGGAAGTTCAGGAAACCGTGAGGCCGCCCGCTGAACTGCTCGTTGTCCACCAGAGCGAGGCCGGCCACCCTGTTCAGTGACCAGAGAAAAGCTTCTCCGCGGGGAAGGCTGCCGGGGAAGGCTTCGAGTAGCGCCCATCCGATCATGATCCCGACCGCCAGACCCACGGCGAGCACGCCGATCGCCTTCCAGCCCGCGCCCCGCCGAACCTTGGTGTCGAACTCCGGGCGTGCTGCCACCAGCAACGCGACGACCGCCACCTGCAGGGCCAGCCCGATCCACGACCCGGCGCTGCGGACGTCGTCGACAAGTGTCAGGACGTTGACGACCGCGGACGCCGTTCCGTACAGCACCGCGATCCACCAGGCGATCCGCTTGCGCGTGGAGAGGGCGGCGGCGACCAGTGCCAGCACCAGTCCGTACGACAGGCTCGTGTCCGGCGCATCGATGACGTAGGCGTCGATCCACTCCCGCGGCACACGCACGAGGGCGCGTAGTGCCGGCGACAGACTCCACAGCAGGACGATCGTCGCGTAGATGCCCAGTGCCAGACCCACGTGGTGCGGAACGTTGCGGAACCGGCCCTTGTGGCGAGAGCGTCGGTCCGCCTTGGCGACCCGCGTCGCGTCGGACAGCGGGGATGCCGTCTGGGTCGTGGACATGTGAGCTCCTCCTGCAGCGCGGCGTGCGAAGACAACTATGCAACGACTTGTCCCACGGCGCGTGGTTGTTCCGGCGACGTCGCCCCGGGAACCGGATCGCCGTCGGGTTCGTTGGCGGGACAGCACCGGTCCAACAGGACTTATCGGTCGAAAACGACGAAGGGATTCATCACCATGGGCGTCAGCTTGACCAAGGGCGGCAATGTCTCACTCACCAAGGCAGCACCGAACCTGACGGCCGTGTCCGTCGGACTGGGGTGGGATCTGCGGACCACCACGGGAACCGACTTCGACCTCGACGCCAGTGCGATCGCCCTGGGACCGGACAAGAAGGCTCCGGGTAACGAGTACTTCGTCTTCTTCAACAACCTGAAGACGCCCGACGGTTCCATCCAGCACACCGGTGACAACAAGACCGGTGAGGGCGACGGCGACGACGAGGTCATCGACGTCGACCTGGCCGCCGTGCCGTCCACCGTGGACATCGTGACGTTCCCCGTCTCCATCTACGAGGCGGATGCGCGCTCGCAGTCCTTCGGCCAGGTGCGCGGCGCGTACATCCGCGTCATCGACAAGTCGAACGGCACCGAGTTGGCCCGCTACGACCTCACCGAGGACGCCTCGACCGAGACCGCGATGGTCTTCGGCGAGCTGTACCGCAACGGCGCCGAGTGGAAGTTCCGCGCAGTCGGCCAGGGTTACGCCTCGGGTCTCGCGGGAATCGCACGGGACTTCGGCATCACCGTCTGACCTTCTCGCGGTCGGCCCTCCGCTTCATGCGGACGAGGCCGGCCGCGGCGATGGCAACACCGACGACCGCCAGCAGGTCGGACTCGGTGATGCCGTGGTAGCGGGTGAACACGACCAATACCCGCCCCTCGAGCGGGCCGTTGAAGAACACCTCGGCCACCGACGCGGTGAGCAGTGCGACGACCGACAGCGCGTTGGGGCGCGCGAGGCACCACGCGGACGCGGCGAACAGCGCGTTCAACACCACGAGCGAGTGGAAGATCTGGTTCATGCGGAGCGTCCGCCCTTCATCACAAGTACGTGGACAGCAGGCGGTGGCCACCTGCTGCTTTGGCTCGATACATCATCGAGTCGGCACCACGGGTGGCGCGTTCGATGGCCGAGGGACCGCTCTGCCACAACGGTGAGTCCGGGGTCAGGACGGCGACGCCCACACTGGCGGTCACCGGAATCGGATCTTCGCGATCGTGCACAGCGTCGTTGGTCCGGGCGACCACGGATTCGAGACTTCCCGCGGCATCGGTCATCACCGCCACGAACTCCTCACCGCCGGTCCTGGCGACGACTCCGTGGTCGGAGAACAGCTCGGCGAGCCGCTCGGCGAACAGCACGATGACGGAATCGCCCTGCTCGTGGCCGAATCTGTCGTTGACGCTCTTGAAACGGTCGATGTCGACCATGACGACGACGAGAGGAACGGATCGGTCGATCGCGGAGAGCCACAGGTCCTCCACGGAGTTCTGCAGCCCTCGACGGTTCGCCACACCGGTCAGCGAATCGATGTCCGACGCCTTCGCATCGGTGGAGACCAACGACCACGCGACGGACGCGAAGATCGAGACGCCGCTCGACGCGCCGGCCGCCACCAGGACGGCGGCGATGGCGTCGTACGGCCCCCATAGATCCTGGTAGTACGCCATCGCGCCGATCAGGATGATCACCGAGTTGGTGAAGGCGATGTGCACGACCAGGACTCGCGGACTGAGGAAGAACGTGCACAGTGCACCGTTGATCGCGAACAGGAACGTGCCGATCAGGGCCGACGTCGGGGTGTCGAGAAGGATGACCGACGTGATGCCCACGTCCCCGAAGATCAGGAAGCCGAGGAACTGCGCTTTCGTGTCCGGAACGGGTCCCGTCAGAGCCCAGACGATCACGGCGATCTGCAGCACCAGCACGACGAGGACCCATGCGATCTGCCAGGTTCCGGACGGACCGTTCGGGGAGAACAGCATCAGAATCGACACGGCGGCGTTCAGTAGGACTCCCGCGGCGAACACGGCACGGATCATTCCGTGGATCGGGCGGGTCGAGTGGTGCGTGAAGATCCAGTCGAAGTCGTGCGGGGTGGTCAACCAGCGGTGGACGACCCGGAGGGCACTGTCCCTCGGACGGTGCGTGAGAGTCGATCGCGTCGATGTCCGTCGCCCGCGGGAGCCACTGTGACGACCCTGCACTCGCTGCTCCCGGTACGCCCGAGGAAGGGGCGTCCGAGGACGGTGGGTCGGATGAGGCATGAAGCTGGACTCCTTCGAGTCTCTCGTGCGGCCCCCGACGCGGTGAGTGCACACTTTCGACGCCGTGATGACGGTACGGGCAGTGTTATGTGCGACTCCAGTGTACGTGCAGTTTGTTTGTGTGGGCGTTAACCGGTACATGCTCGGATTCCCACCCTGGAATCCCGCGTGGTCCGGCCACTACGATCGGCGGGTGACCGCGTCGTTTCCCGCACGCCTGCCCGTCGTCCTCGCGCCCATGGCGGGAGGTCCGTCGACTCCGGCTCTCGCCGCTGCCGTCAGCAACGCCGGTGGACTGGGGTTCCTCGCCGGAGCTCTACTGACCCCCGAGCAGCTCGACGAGCGGCTCACCGAACTCGAGAGCCTGACGTCCGCGCCGTACGGCATCAACCTGTTCCTTCCCTCCGCGCACATCGCCGTGACGGACGAGATGGAGGCGTACCGCCAGTCCTTGACCGCGCTTGCCGCCGAACTGGGCGTCGAGCCAGGCCCGGCCACGCCCGGCGCCGACGACATCGACGATGTCGTGGACGTCGTCTGCGCGCACCGGCCGGCGGCCGTGTCCGTCACCTTCGGTCGTCCCGGGACCGAGCTGACCCGACGAGTTCACGACATCGGCGCCCTGATGGTCGGCACTGTCACCTCGGTAGCTGAAGCGCAGATGGCCGTCGAGGACGGCGCCGACATGCTCGTCGTGCAGGGCAGCGAGGCGGGAGGTCATCGCGGAGTATTCACCGACGACACCGCGTCGATGCGCGGCGGACCCGCCATGTCGCTGGCGTCGTTGCTCGTCGCCGTCGGGCTGTCCGTGGAGGTCCCGCTGATCGCTGCCGGCGGCATCATGGACGGGTCTGCCGTGGTCTCCGCCCTCGGACTGGGGGCGGTCGCGGCACAGATGGGCACCGCGTTCCTGTGCTCGGACGAAGCCGGTACCACCGACGTCCACCGTGCCGCGCTGCTCGACCGGCGCTATCGGCGCACCGTCGTCACGCGGGCATTCTCGGGTCGACCTGCCCGAGGGCTGGAGAACGAGTTCGCGCAGACGCACACAGGGACCGCACCCGCCGGATATCCCGACGTCAACGCCATCACCGGTCCCATCAGGACGGCCGCGACGGCCGCCGGCCGCGCGGACGTTCCGAACCTGTGGGCTGGGACCGGCTGGCGCGCCGTTACCGCCGCGCCCGCCGCCGAGATCGTGGCGCGCGTCGTCGCGGAGATGGAGTCGGCCTAGTTCCGCCGTCTCACTATCGCAGCGGCGGAAATACGCGAGAATGTAGTGGTGCTCGACGACATCACGACCGGCGCGACCGCCTCTCGACCCGGGCGTGCCGGTAACGCCGGGGTTGCCACGGTGCAGAAGACGCTCGCAGTGCTCGAAGTGGTCGCAGACCGCGGCGGCGCCAGCGCCAAGGAAGTATCCGAAGCTCTCGGGTTCCCCATCCCGACGACGTACCGACTGCTCCAGGTTCTCGTCGGGTGCGAGTACCTCGTACATCTCAAGGCAGCAAAGCGGTTCGAGCTGGGGTACAAGCTCGATCGACTGGGTGTGAGTCTGCACCGACAGGTCGGCGTACCGGCGTCGGTTCGCCGGCGCATAGCGAAGTTGCACGAGATGGTCGGCGCTGCGAGCTATTACGCCGTGTATCGCGGTGTCGACGTCGTCGTGGCACATGTGGTGGACTGCCCCACGCACCCGCGGATCACCCCGATGAACTTCGGTTTCCACGAGGCGGGTCATGCCACGGCATTCGGGAAGATCCTGCTGGCGGCCATGAGCCTCGAGGACGCTACCGAATACCTCGACAGCCACGGAACAGAGCGGCTCACCCCCACCACGATCACCGATCGCACCGAACTCGCACGCCATCTCGCCGAGGTGTCGCGTCGCGGAGTTGCCTGGGAGCGGCAGGAATTCGTGCCGTCGACGGCGTGTGCGGCGGTGGCCGTGCACGACGCGTCCGGGGCGGTCACCGGCGCAGTGGCGATCAGTACACCCGACCGGGAAGTGGACCGTAGGCGTGCGGCGGAGGTCGAGCGCGCACTACGGTCCACCGCGAACGAGATCAGCCGGTGGCTGCGCACCGGCTGATCCTGCGCATCAGGAGAACTGGATACCGCCGTCGACGAGCATCGTCTGACCCGTCACGTAGTCGGAATCCGGGGAGGCCATGAAACTGACGAGCTTGGCCACGTCGTCGGGTACGGACACCCGGCCCAGCAGGATCGACTGGGCATTCTCTGCCAATGCTTCGCCCTTCTGCTGCCCGTGCTTCGCTGCGAGCTTCTCGTCGATCAAGTCCCACATCGCGGTTCCGACGATGCCGGGTCCGTATGCGTTGACGGTGATCCCGTGCTCGGCCCATTCCATGGCCGCGGCCTGAGTCAGACCGCGAACGGCCCATTTCGTCGCCGAATAAGGACCGAGGAGCGCGAAGGGGCGGAACGCGACGATCGACGCGGCGCCGATGATCTTGCCCCCTCCGCCCTGTGCGATGAACTGGTTGGCGGCGGCGCGGTACGAGTTGAAGACGCCCTTGACGTTGACGTCGAAGATCTTGTCGAAGTCCGCGCTGTCGTACTTCAGGAGTTCTTCGACCTGTGCGATGCCGGCGTTGGCGACGAAGACGTCCAGCCTTCCACCCGCCTCGACCGCGGTGCGCACCAGAGCGTCGACCGACGACTCGTCCACGACGTCGACCTCTGCGCCTGTCGCGATACCTCCGGCCGCGGTGATCGTCTCGACTGTGTCGTCGATACCGGCCTTCGACCCGGACAGGTCCGCCACGACGACGTGAAGGCCGTCTCGGCCGAGGCGTTCGGCGATGCTCTTGCCGATTCCGCGGGCAGCTCCGGTGACGACGGCAACGCGTGGGTTCTCGCTCATGGAGTCCTCCTTGACTCGGTGAATGATTCCCACCCAGATCACACCTGCTCCGTGACCGTCGTCCAGGGTCGTTCTCGCAGTCTGAGAATGGCCCGGACTGCGAGAAGAGATGGAGTCGGCCTAGATCGCTCCGGCGTTCGACTCGGCAGCGTTCTCGCTCCCGGCGAGCAGGATCGAGGCGATCAGTTCGGGATTGTCCGTCATCGGCACATGGCCGACGCCGGGCACCGAGATCATGCGCGCGTGCGGGAAGACGCGTCGGACGTTGCGGCTCTGGTAGCGCGGGAGGATCAGATCGCGCGTACCCCAGGCGACCGTGACCGGCACCAAAGGCTCTGTCAGAGCAGGGAATTCGAAAGGTGCGTCGATTCCGGCGTCGATCATGGCGTTGGTGGTCAGGGAGTCGACGTCGGCGACGGCGGCCTCGTACGGGACCCGGCTGGGGCGTGCGAAGAACGGCAGCAACGACGGGTAGCGCACCGCGCGGGACTTCAGCGCGGTGGGCGCAGAAGCACCGAGAGTGCGGGCGATGGCGCGCATTCCGCGGAAGGTCGCCATCGTCCGCGCCTGATCGGCGGTGTTCAGGAAGAAGCCGGCGGGGGACAGCGCCGTCGCGGACGCCACCTCTCCCTGCGCCGCGAGGCACAGTGCCACGAAACCGCCGAGGGAGTTACCGGCGATGTGCACCTGCTGATCCGGTTCCTCGACCTCCCGGACGAATTCGGTGAGTTCGATCTGCAGTCTCACCAGAACGTTCTCACCGGACTCACGCAGTGGTGCCGACTCGCCGTGGCCCGGCAGGTCCACGGTGACGACGCGTCGATACGGAGTCAGCAGAGGCAGAACGGCGTCCCACGCTTGGCGGCGATGTACGACGCCGTGGACCAGGACAAGGGTGGGGCCGGTGCCCGCGACGTCGTACTTCAGAGTCATGCGGCGGATACTACGTCAGTGCCTGTCACCGGCGTGCACACACAGTTAGGTCCCGAGCACCGCGTCCAGCGCATCCACGGCCGCCGCGAGCGCCTCCTCGGTGACGGTCAGCGCGGGTCGGAACCGCACACTGCGGGATCCGCACCCGAGCATGACGACGTGCTCGTCGACGAGCAGCCGTTCGATCACGCGGTCGCGGGTGGCGCCGTCGGGTAGCGAGAACGCGCAGAACAGCCCACGGCCGCGGACATCGGACACCGCGGGATGCCGAGCGGCGAGATCGTCGAGTCGAGTTCGCAGGACCTCGCCCATCTGCGCCGCGCGAGCGATCAACCCGTCACGTTCGACGACCTCGAGGATGCGGCGAGCCCGCACCATGTCCGTCAAGCTGCCGCCCCAGGTCGAGTTGATGCGCGATCCGACCCGGAACACGTTGTCCTGCACGTCATCCACGCGGCGCCCGGCCATGATGCCGCACACCTGAGTCTTCTTGCCGAAGGCCAGGACGTCCGGCTCGATGCCCAGTTGCTGGTGAGCCCAGGGTGTTCCGGTGATACCCGCTCCGGTCTGTACCTCGTCGACGACGAAGAGCGCGTCGAACTCGTGGCACAGATCCTGCAGTGCGCGGAGGTAGCGGGGCCGGAAGTGGTGGTCGCCGCCTTCTCCCTGGATCGGTTCGACGACGATCGCCGCGATGTCGTGCGGGTAGGCCTCGAAGGCGGTGCGAGCGGCGGCGACGGACAGCGACTCGAGGGCGTCCATGTCGGCACCGTCGCGCACATACGGAGACGGAATGCGCGGCCAGTCGAACTTGGGGAACCGCGCCACCTTGACGGGGTCGGTGTTGGTCAGCGACATGGTGTAGCCGGAGCGGCCGTGGAACGCGTGCTCCAGGTGCATGATCCGGCTGCCGAGAGCGGGGTCCAGTCCGCGTGACTCGTTGAGTCGGCTCTTCCAGTCGAACGCGACCTTGAGAGCGTTCTCCACCGCGAGAGCCCCGCCCTCGACGAAGAACAGGTGCGGCATCTCCGCGATGCCCAGGACACGCGCGAACGTATCGACGAATCGGGCCATCGGCTCGGTGTAGATGTCGGAGTTGCTGGGCTTGTGCAGCGCAGCCGTCAGGAGATCGGCCCGGAACTCGGCGTCGTCGACGAGGGCGGGATGGTTCATGCCGAGGGCATTGCTGGCGAAGAACGTGAACATGTCCAGGTAGTGCTCGCCGGTGCGTTCGTCGACGAGAGTCGATCCTTGCGAGCGAGCCAGATCCAGCACCATGTCGAACCCGTCCGCGAGGATGTGACGGGACAGAACGTCGTGGACGGAGTCGGGGCGAGTTGGCAGTACCTGCGTCATGAATGGCAAACTACGCGATAAATTATCGTCCAACAACCGTAACGCCGGAAAATATCCGGTGACGACCATCGGAGACAATGGAGCCATGACATCGACCGCCGATCTGTCCACGCGCACGTCCGAGCTGCTCGCCGCGATGGGTGCCGCGCCGCTCGCACAGGACGGCGGCCTGCCGGCGACCAGTCCGATCACCGGTGACGTCCTCGGCCACGTCCCTGTCACCGAGGACATCGGAGCGGTCGTCGACGCAGCGTCCGACGCGTACTCGCAGTGGTCGTCTGTTCCTGCGCCGGTACGAGGTGGGCTCGTACGGGAGATCGGCGAACTGCTCCGCGAACACAAGGCCGCGCTGGGCGAGCTGGTCTCCATCGAGGCGGGCAAGATCGTCAGCGAGGGACTCGGCGAAGTGCAGGAGATGATCGACATCTGCGACTTCGGCGTCGGACTCTCCCGCCAGCTGTACGGCAACACCATCGCCACCGAACGGCCCGGCCATCGCATGATGGAACAGTGGCATCCGCTGGGAGTGGTCGCCGTCGTCACGGCCTTCAACTTCCCGGTGGCCGTGTGGTCCTGGAACACCGTCCTCGCGCTGGTCACCGGCAACACCGTGGTGTGGAAGCCGTCGGAGAAGACGCCCGTCACGGCCCTCGCCGTGCAGGCGATCTTCGAGGAGGCCGCCCGCCGAGCAGGTGTGTCGCCCCTGCTCGCACAACTCGTGATCGGTGAGCGCGCCGCCGGCGAAGCGCTCGTCGACGACGCCAGGGTCGCCCTGGTCTCCGCCACCGGGTCGACGCGGATGGGCCGCGAGGTGGCGCCCCGCGTCGCGGCCCGGTTCGGACGCGTCCTGCTGGAACTGGGCGGCAACAACGCCGCCATCGTCTGCCCGAGCGCAGATCTCGATCTGACGGTGCGCGGTCTGGTGTTCTCCGCAGCCGGAACCGCCGGTCAGCGGTGCACCTCGTTGCGACGCGTCATCGTGCACGAGTCGATCGCGGACGTTCTGGTCGAGCGGTTGTCCGCCGCCTATGCCTCGCTGCCCATCGGGTCACCCCTGGAGGCGTCGACGTTGGTGGGTCCGCTCATCGACGAGGCTGCCTACGACGGGTACGCGGCGGCGCTGAAGCAGGCGGTCGCCGAGGGCGGGACCGTCGTGGTCGGAGGCGAGCGCGTGAGCGGGCTGACCGGTGTCTACGTGCAGCCGACGATCGTCCGGATGCCGTCGCAGACCGAGGTGGTGCGTCGAGAGACGTTCGCCCCCATCATGTACGTCATGACGTACTCCGATCTGGACGACGCGATAGCCGTCCACAACGATGTTCCGCAGGGGTTGTCGTCGTCGATCTTCACGACGGATCTCCGGGAGGCCGAGCGCTTCCTGTCCGCGTCGGGATCCGATTGCGGTATCGCGAACGTGAACATCGGCCCGTCCGGTGCGGAGATCGGTGGCGCGTTCGGTGGGGAGAAGGAGACGGGCGGCGGCCGGGAGAGCGGCAGCGATTCCTGGAAGTCGTACATGCGGCGCGCCACGAACACCGTCAACTACAGCTCGGAGCTGCCGCTGGCACAGGGGGTGACGTTCCTGTGACCGAGAACATCGCCGTCGTTCCTATCCGCGACGAGGTGATCAGGTTGGGTCAGTTCCTGAAACTGGCCAACCTGATCGACTCGGGAGCCGAAGCCAAGGCCGTCATCGCCGACGGCCTGGTCGAGGTGAACGGCGAGACCGAACTACGGCGAGGCCGCCAACTCCGCGCCGACGATGTGGTCACCGTCGGCGGAGTGTCCGCGCGAGTGGGCGCTCAGGACTGATCGGGAAGCGGTTCGGAGACGACGACCACTCCGTCGTCGTCGCTGTAGACGAACTCGCCGGGCACGAAGGTGATGCCGCCGAACTCGACGGTGACGTTCTTCTCCCCGGACCCGGTCTGCGTGCTCTTGCGGGGGTTGGTGCCCAGCGCCTTGATGCCGATCGCGAGAGTCCGGAGGATCGCCGAATCGCGGACCGCGCCGTTGACGATGACGCCGGCCCAGCCGTTGTCGACGCCGCGACCGGCGATGATGTCGCCCACCAGAGCCGTATGGACGCCGGCGTCACCGTCGACGACGAGGACGCCGCCGTTGCCCGGCTCGGACAATGTCTGCTTGACCAGCAAGTTGTCCTGGAAGCACCGGATGGTGGTGATGGGTCCGCAGAACTCGGACACCGCGCCCAGCTGACGGAACTGCGTATCGCAGCTGCGAATGTCGGGTCCGATGGAGTCGGCGAGGTCCGCTGTCGCGATGAAGGTGCTCATGGCTGGACAGGCTAGCGGGGGTTCCGCCGTCAGGCGCGGCCGTGCCGACGTTCGTAGTCGTCCCGCACGTCGTCGACACGTTGCTGCGCCTTCGCGCCGATCAGTGCCGGGTCCAGACCGTGGCTGAGCAGACGATGCCGTCGGTAGACGTTCATCAGCGCGAACGCGAAGTAGACGAACGGGAGCAGAAGCAACGCGATCATCGCGAGCCGGATCCACAGTGGACCGGGTATCAGCAGGAACAGGGCGAGCAGCGGCACGGCCGGCACGAGGAACCGCACCATGTAGCGCGTCGTGGATCCCGGCCCGACCAGATCGCGCCTCACCCAGTCCTGCATGGACGGGGGAAGTGTGCGTCCGAACTGATAACCGACGTACTCGAGGCCGGTTGGACGTGTCGTGTCGGGGGAACCCATGAGCTATGAGTACCAGTCAGGGCGGCACCGCAGGTCGCAGAAGTGACGAATCCCCGAGCGAGACCACCCCGAAGAACGATGCTTCCGACAACAACTCTCCCGTTCCCGGCTACGACGACGGGCAGAACCCCGACCCGGCGGAGACCGCGGGCCTCGAGCCCGGCGGCGGAGTGCAGCCGGGCGACACGCCTCCCATGTCGACGTCCGCAGCCGGTCCCAACCACGAGCCGCCGCAGCGCACCAGGGCGCCCGCCATCGTGTTCCTGGTCGCTATCGGCGTGATCGTCGTCCTCATCGCTCTCGGGCTGGTGGCGCGGATCGCGGGACTTTTCTAGCGTTCGCCTCCACCACATCCACGAGCCACCGGGCCAGCCCGGTGGCTCGTTTCTCGTAGTGGCTACGGAACCGGTCGTCCGAGACGTACATGGATGCGACGCAGACGTGCATGTCGTGGTCGCAGTCGTAGAAGCGCTGGATGGACGCGCGGTGCCGTTCGGCGAGCGCGTCGGCCTCGGGGCTGCCCGGCAGCACTCCGCGGCTCATGGCCGCGGCGAGGTCGGCTTCGAGGGCGTCGGTGTCGCTCTTGATCGACCGCCAGTCGGTCTCGGTCATGGCTGACGTGCGTTCCTTGCTCTGCGCCCAGGCGTCGGTGTCGCCCCAGCGTTCCTGCGCCTCGTCCTCGTACTTCTCTCCAACCCAGTCGTCGCCCCAGATGGCGCGCTGCTGTTCCGGCGTCAAGTCTCGTCCCATCGTCTTCTCCTCGATCACGGTGTCCACGGCGCGAGCCATGGCTGTCAGGTGAGCGATGCGGTGGCCCAGGACGGCGCGCTGGCGCCGCAAGTGATGGACGGCGTCGGCGTCGGGTGCGTCGAGAAGCGTCCGGATCTCGTCGAGCGGGAAGCCGAGTTCGCGGTAGGCGAGCACGGCGTAGAGCCGTTCGACGTCGGCGGACGAGTAGACGCGGTACTGCGCCTCGGTCCGGCCGCCGGGAACCACCAGGCCCAGGGCGTCGTAGTGGTGCAGAGTGCGCACGCTGACGTTCGCCAACCGTGCGACCTGTCCGACCGTGAGTGCATCGTTCACACCGGACACTGTGATGCCTCCCGTTGCGTGAGGGTCAAGTCTCCATTCTCCGCGACGGGGTGTGAGCTCGCGCACGACTGGCGTACCGTGTCGATATCGACGGCACTACCCGTCAATCATCGTCACACTCATTTCGCGCCAGGGGGCCCAGAATGTCAGCGCCGACTGCAGACACCTTCACTCGTTTAGCAGCACTCGCGTCGGTGGCCCCTGGCCGCGACACCAAGCCGGTCATCGAAGTCTTCACCGGACGCGAAATGGCCACCATTCCCGTGGGCACCCGCGACGACGTCCTGGCCGCCAACGAGAAGGTCCGCGCCGCGCAGAAGAAGTGGGCCGCCACGTCGGCCGGCGAGCGCGCCCGGATCTTCCACAAGTACCGCGACCTGATCCTGAAGCACCGCGCCTCCTTGATCGACCTCGCCCAGGCCGAGACGGGCAAGTCCCGTTCCGCGGCTCAGGAGGAAGTGCTCGACATCGCCATGACGGCACGGCACTACGCCCGGGTCGCCGAGGGTCTGCTGAAGAGCAAGCGCGTCAAGGGCATGCTGCCGGTGCTCACCAAGACGCAGGTCAACTACCAGCCCAAGGGCATCATCGGCATCATCTCGCCGTGGAACTACCCGATGACCCTGGCCGTGTCCGACGCCATTCCCGCACTGCTCGCCGGCAACGGCGTCGTCCTCAAGCCGGACAGCCAGACCCCCTACTGCGCTCTGGCGTGCGTCGAACTGCTCTACCGCGCCGGTCTTCCCCGCGACCTGTTCGCCGTCGTGCCGGGCCCGGGCTCCGTCGTCGGCACCGCGATCGTCGACACCGCGGACTACCTGATGTTCACCGGATCCACGGCCACGGGGCAGCTGCTCGCGGAGCAGTCCGGACGCCGTCTCATCGGGTTCTCGGCCGAGCTCGGCGGCAAGAACGCCATGATCGTCGCCGCCGGCGCCAAGATCCCCGAGGTGGTCGACGCCGCGGTGCGTGCCTGCTTCTCCAACTCCGGCCAGCTCTGCATCTCGATCGAGCGCATCTACGTCGAGAAGTCGATCGCCGACAAGTTCACGGCCGCGTTCGGTGAGCGCGTCCGCCGCATGAGCCTTGCCGCCACCTACGAGTTCGGTGTCGAGATGGGCAGCCTCATCTCCGAGGACCAGGTCAAGGCCATCTCCAACCACGTCGACGACGCCAAGGTGAAGGGCGCCACCGTCGTGGCGGGTGGCAAGGCTCGACCCGACATCGGCCCGCTCTTCTACGAGCCGACCGTCCTGACGGGGGTCACCGACGACATGGAGTGCTACGGCACCGAGACCTTCGGTCCGCTGGTGTCCATCTACCCCGTCGCGAACGTCGACGAGGCCGTGTCCCGCGCGAACGCGACGGACTACGGCCTGAACGCCAGCGTGTGGGCCAAGACCAAGTCGCAGGGCGAGGCCATCGCCGCGCGTCTGCATGCGGGAACCGTCAACGTCGACGAGGGATACGCCCCGACCTGGGGAAGCACCGGCGCACCGATGGGCGGAATGGGTGTCTCCGGCGTCGGCCGTCGTCACGGACCGGACGGCATCCTGAAGTACACCGAGTCCCAGACCGTCTCGACCACGCGGCTCATCAACCTCGGTGGTCGACGTCTGCCGCCGAAGCTCTGGGCCAAGACGCTCCCGATCTTCATCCGCGCGCTGAAGTACGTCCCCGGACGCTAGTGACGTTCCTGTCGCTGCGGGTGCCGTAGAATCGGGCGAAACACCCGCAGCGACAGAGGACGAATGGACAGCGACAGACCCGGGCCGGTCATGGCTCCCCACGTAGTGTTCGACACGACACGGGCGGTGACCGGCAAGTGAGCGCAGTGCTGACACTTCTGCTCGGCCTCGTCGTGGTTATCGGCATCACTGCTGCGACAGGCTATTTCGTCGCTCAAGAGTTCGCCTACATGACGGTGGACCGCTCCCGCCTGGAAGCTCGGGCCAAGGACGGTGACACTGTCGCCGAGCGCACTCTCGCGGTGACCCGGCGGACGTCGTTCATGCTGTCCGGTGCCCAGCTCGGCATCACCGTCACCGGGCTGCTCGTCGGTAACTTCGCCGAGCCGCTGATCGGGCAGTCACTCGGCACGATTCTGGGCGGCGTCGGTATCCCCAGCGGAATCGGCCTCGCCGTCGGAGCGATCACGGCGCTGGTCGTGTCGACGTTCGTGCAGATGCTCTTCGGTGAGCTGTTCCCCAAGAACTTCGCCATCGCTCGGCCGGAACCCGTCGCACGATGGCTCTCCTTGTCGACGACGATCTACCTCAAGCTGTTCGGATGGCTCATCCGTATCTTCGATGCGTCGTCGAATCTGCTGTTGAAGGCACTGAAGATCGAACCGGTGCACGACGTGGAGCATTCGGCCACCCCGCGCGACCTCGAGCACATCGTCGCCGAGAGCCGCGGCAGCGGTGACCTCCCCGAGGAACTGTCGACGCTCCTCGACCGCATCCTCGACTTCCCCACCCGCACAGCGGGACACGCCATGATTCCGCGGTCGAAGGTGGCCGTCGTACGCGTCGACTCCACCATCGCCGAAGTTCGTGCGCTGATGAGCGTCGAGCACTCGCGGTACCCGGTGCTGACCGTCGACGACGACATCGAGGGCGTGGTCCACCTTCGCGACATCCTCGCCACGGACCTGCCGGGTCACACCGCGGTATCGGTGCTGTCCCGCGACGCGCTGATCGTGCCGGAGAGTCAGATGCTCCCCGATGCGATGGACGAGCTGCGCGCCTCGAAGAACCAATTGGCCTGTGTGATCGACGAATACGGCTCGTTCGCCGGAGTCGTCACCCTCGAGGATCTCGCGGAGGAACTGATCGGCGAGATCACCGACGAGCACGACGACATGGACGGCTCCGAGCCCGTGCAGGGCGACGACGGTGTCTGGACCGTGGCCGGCGACGTCCATCTCGACGAGATCGAGCGTGCGCTGGGGCGCGACCTGCCCGAGGGAGATTTCGAGACCATCGCCGGTCTCGCGATCAGCACGCACGGTTCACTGCCCGAGGTCGGCGACATCATCGAGCTCGACCTGCCGCTCGACCACGGCGATCTCGCCGCGGACGCCGAACCGCCGCGCCGGTTCCTGACCATCGAGGTACGCGAGATCGACAATCACGTTCCGTCCGAACTCACCCTCGAGGTGGGCGAGCGCGACAGTGACGACGCTGCGACGACGTCCGAGACGGAGGCCGCACGATGAGCAACATCTGGGTGTTCCTGGTGGTCACCGTCGGACTGATCGCCGCCAGCGCGTTCTTCGTCGCCGTGGAGTTCGCGCTCCTGGCTGCGAAGCGTCACCGGCTCGAAGATGCTGCGGCGACGTCTCGTTCGGCTCGTGCGGCGTTGCGAAGCTCGACCGAGCTCACCGTGCTCCTCGCCGGGTCCCAACTCGGAATCACGCTGTGCACATTGGCTCTCGGTGCCTTCACCAAGCCGGCGGTCCACTACTGGCTGCGGCCGCTGTTCGAATCGATCGGACTGCCCTACTGGGCGTCCGACGTCCTGGGCTTCGTGCTGGCCCTCATCGTCGTGACGTTCCTGCACCTCGTCGTCGGCGAGATGGCTCCGAAGTCGTGGGCCATCGCCCATCCCGAGAAGTCGGCGACGCTGCTGGCACTGCCGATGCGCGCGTTCATGTGGTTCACGCGGCCGATCCTGATCTCCCTCAACGGGATGGCCAACTGGTGCCTGCGCAAGGCGGGCGTCGAGCCGGCCGACCAGGTGGTGTCGGGTCAGGATCCGGACGGGCTCGAGCAACTCGTCGCGCACTCGGTCAGCGTCGGATCGCTGGACAAGGGGTACTCCGACCAGATCGTCGGGGCACTCGAACTGCAGAAGTTGACCGTCGCCGACCTCGTCGACGACACCTCCGTACCCACGGTGGTGAACGACACGGCATCGGTGTCCGACGTGCGCGACGCGTCGTTGAGGACGGGGCACCTTCGCATTCTCGTCGGCCGACAGGGCGACTCCGGTCGCGACGTGGCCGGCGTGGTGCACGTTCGGGACACGCTGCAAGCGGACCCGGCACGGTCGATCGCCGAGTTCGTACGACCCGCGTTCGAGCTCGCGGCAGCGACTCCGGTGTACGTGGCGTTGGCCGAGATGCGTGAGACCCGTAACCATCTGGCCGTGGTGCGTGACGGATCGCGCGTCCTCGGTGTGATCACGATGTCGGACGTCCTGGTCAGACTGCTTCCGAGCGCGGACCCGCAACCCGCGTGATCACGCGGTCGTCGCGAGTGCGGCGGCTACTCCGAAAGCGACTGCCATGGCGGCGGTCTCGGTCACGGCGCGCCTGATCGAGACCGCCGCATCGGTTCGGTGCGAACCGATCTCGCGTACCCATGTCCGTCGTTGCCACCCACCGGCAGCGACGAGCAGGACCACCAGCGCAGTCTTCGCGAGAACCAGTCGGCCGTAATCGGTTCCGGTCAGTGCGTCGAGGGATCCCAGGCGCACCGCCGCGTCGACGGCACCCGTGATCGTCACCACGACGACGCACCACAGCGCGATCGTCGAATAGCGCGGCAGGAGTTCGGCCCACGCCGTTCGCGTGCGGAGGGCGACGGCCATCGCCAGCAGAAGACCCAGCCAGATCGACGCGGCGAGAACGTGGAGAGCCACGAGTAGCGCTCCGGCGGGCTGTTGGGACATGTGTCCCGTCATCGGTCGGACGATGAGGGCTATCGAGGTCGGGACGACGACGACGATGCCGGAGACGTCGAGATCGAGTCGGACGGTCGTGGTGGCCAGGATCGTCATCGCCACGGACACCACCACGACAGCGGTGCCGATCCGTCCCCCGGCGATGTTCTGCAGATAGTCGGCGAACATCGCGAGCGACATGTCGGTGGCAGGAACCGCTCCCGAGCGTGCGGCGCCGAAGACCAGCAACGCTGCCTCGCACACCGCCCAGCATCCCGCTGTGACAGCGGCGACACGCCAGACTCTCGAGGTGTCGACGTGGCGTGAATGCTGCGCGAGCAGAGTCAGCAGCCCGATGCCCAGCAGCACCGCACCCGCGACATCGGCGACACTCCGGATGCCGGTGTCGACCAGGACCGGGTCGACGGCGAGCACCCATGCCAGAAGGACGCCACCGAGAGCGGCCGGAACGACCACGGCCGGCCACCAGGGCCGCGCAGTCGTCCCGGCCATCCGTCAGTCCTTCTTCCGCAGTGCGAACGCCAGTCCGCCGAGGAACACCACCGCTGCCGCGACGAGGAACGGCCACAGTGGAACGCCTCCTCCCGATGCACCGGACGCATCGGAATCGGCTGCTGCGCCCGGTGTTCCGTTGCCGGCCGTCGTCAGCTCGAAGGTGCGGGTACCGCTGACCGGGTGCCCGTCCGCCGAGGTGACGCGGTACGCGATCGTGTACGTCCCGGTCGGCCCGAGCTCGCGGACATCGATGGCGACCGTGGAACCGGACACCCGAGGGTCACCTTCCGACCACAGGTTGCCGTCCGGCCCGACCACTGTCAGCGAGGCGAAGTCCGACTGCACGGCTTCGTTGAACGTGACGGTCGCTTCCGCGGGGCCCGCATCCACCGACGAATCGTTCTCCGGTGAACTGCCGACTACGACCGAGTGCGCGGACGCCGATGACGTTCCGAGGATCAACGCGACGAACACCGTGAGCAGCACTGCGACACAACGTCTCACGAGCGTCGACTCCGAACGGTCGCCCCGATTCCCAGAGCCGCACCGAGGGCGCCGAGGACCAGGCCGACGCCGCCCAACCACCGCGCGGTGGTGTCCGACGATGCCGCCGTCGCCGTCGAGGTCTCGGAGGACGCGGCGGTCACCGACGGGGCTCCGTGGTGATCGTCGGATCCCTCGGCGAGAGTCAGTGTGGGCGCGGGCAGCTCGGGCTCGGTGCCGTCCTCGGGAGTGGGCTGGTCCCAGCGGACCACCTCACCGTCGCTGTAGGTCTGGGCCGCCGGGAAGGACACGCTCTCCTCCTCGGGCAGGGGCCCTGCCGAGAGCAGGAACTGCTGGAACTGTCCCGGCCCGACTCCCGGATTCCCGGGATCGGCGGTCCAGGTGACCGAGGTGGCCTTCTCGTCGGCGCCCTTCTGGACGACGGACGTCCAGCCGGGCATGGGCTGCGTCCGGGCGGACGTCAGGGCGGGAAGCTCGACCGTGACCGCGGTGGTCGACGCCGTGTCGGACTCGGTGGGAACGCGGAAGGACAGGACGGTGTACCCGCCCTGCGCTGCGTCGGGAGCGGAGACGACGACGTGCGCCGACGCGATGCCGGCCGTTGCCATCAGGGTTGCCGCGGAGAGGGCGCCCGTTCCGAGGGCGCGCGTGGAGAAACTACTCATGTGGTTGTGTCCTAGAGAAGAGAGGTGAACCGGCGCCGAGCACCGGCTGAATCGACGTCAGGGTGTGGACACCGACGGCGGGCCTCGTCTCGATACGGCAGTCAGGGCGGGGACGGGTGTGGGCATCCCCAGCGGCGCGGTGGCGGAGATCGTCGCCCGACGCGGTAGGGGAGTGAACGATCGGGTGGGTGTGCGGAGGACCGATGTGATGGCTCGCAGCAGCCGTTCGGCCGCGCCCAGCAGCAGAGCGCACACACCGACCGCGACGGCGTGGGCAGTCAGCATCGACGGGCCCACCGGGTGCGAGTGGTCGGCAGCCAGTGCAAGTGCCTGGTGCGCGACGACCTGTCCTCCGGCGAGCCAGGGCAGCAACGCGAGACGGCCGGAGCGTCCCGTGCCGACACTGCCGGCGAGAACGCCGACCCCGAGGGACGCGACGACGAGGAAGGTCAGCGAGTCGGATCCCGGAATCTCACCGCCGCCGGCCCCGTGAGCTGCGACAGCGAGGGCCGCGGTGAGTGCGCCCACAGCTCCGCCGCGGAAACCACTCCCGCGGCCGGTGCTCATTCCTTCGACGCCGGTCGGGTCAGCGGACGCCGAGGCGCGCGAGGATGTCGGCCTCGATGCCGTCCAGCTCGTCCGCGATCGCACCGTGAGCGAGCTTGCGACGCGACGGCGGCATCTGCTCGGCGGCATGAACCGCCGTGGTGAGCTGCGTCAGACGTCCGCGGATCGCGTCGGCGAACGCCGCGGTCTCGCTGTCCTTGTTCGCCGCCGACACCTCGGCCACGGACTTCTCCGCGCCGACGATCCGGGCGCTGAGCTTCGCACCGTGCCCGGTGTACTGGCCCAGTTCCTGGACCGGCACGCCGATACGACCGGCGCGGTACTGATCCAGCTGCCCACGCAGGAGCGTGGCCGCGCGGTAGGCGATCGGAACCAGAACCGGCGCCAGAACGCGGCCGATACCGATGTACTTGCGCACCTTCGCCGCGTTGACCTTGCCCTCGCGCGCCGCCTTCTCGCGAGCCGCCAGAGTCTTGATGTGGGCCTGATCGACCTTCTGCTGGCTGGCGAGCGCCTTCGCATCGTTCTTCGCCAGCTTCTTCAGGTGCTTACGGTCGTTGCGAGCGCCGTACTTCGCCTCGAGACCCGCCTTGTGGCGGAGTGCCTTGGCCTCGGCCTTCCGGGTCGCACGGCGAGAACGCTTCTTGCGCAGAGCCATGGTGAACGTGCCCCTTCGTGTCCGAGAAGGACGCCCCGTTCGATCGAACAACAGGCGTCGCGATACTTGCTGCCAGCCTATCGGTCCCACTCGGGATGTCTGCATCCGCGTGAGGTGTCACCCCCTGGATCTACGCTGCAAATATGTCCACGCCTGGCTCACCCGGTCCCACTCGACCGGCCTCCGGCCTTCCCGGTGAATCCCGACCGGCCTCCGGCCTTCCCGGTGAATCCCGACCGGCCCTCGGCCGCTCGATGGTCGACGCGTCGTCGCTCACGCGGTGCCGCCATCGGGTGTACCTGGACACGGCCTACCGGTCGCTGCTCACGGGCACCGCGGAGAACGCGGGCGTCCAGATGCGTCGGGAAGCGGCCACTGTCTACCGAGCCGCAGTTCGCGAGTCCCTGGTCTCCGCCGACCCCGACGCCTGGGTTGTGGTGTCGCCGTCCATGCCGCGCCACCTGCAGGTCCGTGCGACTCGGCGCGCGTGCGACGAGGGAGCCGAGCGCATCTGGAACGCAGTGTTCGCGGACGACGAGGACGCAGGACGGCGTGGTCGCTGCGACATGCTCGTCAAAGACCCGGCCGGTGGGTACATCCCTGTCCTCGTCGTCAACCACAAGGTGACGGATCCGGGTAGCGGGGCCGTGACCACGCCGTTCGACACGTGGGCTCCCGCCGTCGACGCCACTCGGAAGGTCCGTGCCCAGCTGCGTGACCAGCTCGGCGGTGTGCACATCCACCGGCTGCTCGCACGTATCGGGCACGCGGGCGCGTCCGCCACGGCAGGGGTCATCGGCTTCGGCGCCGAGGTCGTGCTGGTGCACGATCTGGCGGCCGTGTCGCGCGAGTACGACACTCGTTTCGCCGATCGCGCCGCCATCGCCGCGGGCGAGGCGGTCACGGTGCCGTCCAAGGTGTCCGAGTGCCGCTCCTGTCCCTGGTGGGACGAGTGCGGGGAAGCACTCCGCCAGAGCCACGACGTCAGTCTGGTGGCGACCGGGTCTCGAGCCGACGCCCTGCGCTCGGCCGGGATCCGAACCATCGACGACCTCGCGACCTGGACCGCCGGACCGCCCGAGGAGTGGCCGCACGGGGACTTCGCCGACACCGTCGTCATCGCGGAGGCGTGGCTGTCCGATCTCCCGCTGGTCCGGCGCCACGACGAGGTCACCGTCCATCGCGCCGACGTCGAGGTCGATGTCGACATGGAGAGTTACCAGGAACACGGTGCCTACATGTGGGGCACGCTCCTGGACAGGCGGGACGGCACCGACCCGGAGTACCGGGCCTTCGTCACCTGGGAGCCCGTGCCGACCATGGACGAGGGTCGCTCGTTCGCCGAGTTCTGGACATGGCTGCAGGCCGTGCGTGACGACGCCCATGCCCGGGGCCTGACTTTTGCCGCGTACTGCTACTCGCGTGCGGCCGAGGACAAGTGGCTGCTGAACTCGGCACGCAGGTTCGTCGGCATGCCGGGTGTACCCACGGAAGCGGAGGTCCGGGCGTTCATCGACGGCCCGGACTGGGTGGACATGTACATCGCGGTGTCCGACAACTTCGTGTGTCCGTCGGGCAAGGGGCTCAAGAAGGTTGCTCCCGTAGCCGGGTTCACGTGGCGCGACGACGAGGCCGGCGGCGAAGCGTCGATGGTCTGGTACCGGCAGGCGGTCGGGTACGAAGGACCTGTGGACGACACGCAGCGCACCCGATTGCTCGAGTACAACGAGGACGATGTCCAGGCGACGCGCGCCTTGCGGGTGTGGATGAACGACGGCGCGGCGGATGAGATTCCGACGGTCGATGCCCTGCGTCGGTCCCGTGAGGCCATGACCTCCACGAAGTGAAACGCTCGCCCACCGTGTAACGAAGTGAAACGCTCGCCGTCGCTACCAGTCGGGGGTTGGCAGCGACGACGAGCGTCTCGAGATGTGATTCGTCCCAGTACCGGTGACGGATGGGTCGAGTCGGAGAAGATTTTCTCCGCGGTTGTCGCGGAGGTCAGCGCGGCGCCATCCGGAGCGCGCCGTCCATGCGGATGGTCTCGCCGTTGAGGTAGTCGTGCTCGACGATCATCTGTGCGAGCTGCGCGTATTCGGTGGGCTGAGCCAGGCGCGACGGGAACGGGACGCCCGCCTCGAGGCCGGCGCGGTATTCCGGGGTGACGCCGGCGAGCATCGGGGTGTCGACGATTCCGGGGGCGATGGTGTTGACGCGGATGCCGAACTGCGCGAGGTCGCGCGCCGCGGGAACGGTCATGCCGTGCACGCCACCCTTGGATGCCGAGTACGCGATCTGACCGATCTGTCCTTCGAAGGCCGCGACGGAGGCGGTGTTGATGATGACGCCGCGCTGGCCGGCCTCGTCGACGGTGGGCAGCGACTGCATGTGGTCCGCTGCCAGACGCATGACGTTGAAGGTGCCGAGCAGGTTGATGGTGATGACGGTGCGGAAGAGCTCGAGGTCGTGGACGCCCTTCTTCGACAGGATGCGACCCGCCCAACCGACACCGGCGCAGTTGACCACGATGCGCAGGGGAACGCCTGCCTCACCGATCTGGCTCAGCGCTGCGCGGACTTCCTCGTCGCTGGTGACGTCGGCGGCGATCAGGGTGACGCCGTCGGGAACGGAGTCGCCGGCCTTGTCGATGGATTGCTGCAGGTCGAGGCCGAATACGGTGACGCCGTTGTCGGCGAGGCGCTTCGCTGTAGCTGCGCCGAGGCCCGAGGCGCCTCCGGTGACCAATGCTGCTGTTCCTGCGATCTCCACTGCCGTGTCCTCTCGTTCGACGACCATGTCGGTTACCGGCCGCTCACTGAAAAGGAACCCTAGTCGGTGGTCCACACTGGACACATGTCGTCTCTCGGTTCGATCGATCTGCACCATGTCCGCCGCTGCGTCGAACTCGCGCGCGAAGCCCTCGAGGCCGGTGACGAGCCGTTCGGGTCGGTGCTGGTCGACTCGGACGGTCGTGTGTTGTTCGAGGACCGCAACCGAACGGGTGGCGGCGACGCGACTCGGCATCCGGAGTTCACCATCGTGGAGTGGGCCGTCCGCAACCTCGATGCGCAGGCTCGATCGTCGGCGACGGTCTACACGTCGGGGGAGCACTGCCCGATGTGCTCGGCGGCGCACGCGTGGGTGGGGCTCGGCGACATCGT
Organism: Rhodococcus sp. Leaf247; assembly: GCF_001426185.1. Taxonomy (GTDB): domain Bacteria; phylum Actinomycetota; class Actinomycetes; order Mycobacteriales; family Mycobacteriaceae; genus Rhodococcoides. The sequence continues at coordinate 1,230,156 of NZ_LMRP01000002.1, forward strand.
CGTCGCGGTGACGGGCGCGCAGTTGACGGCGTGGCGGGAGGAATGGTCGTTGGACGCGGGCCCGGTGGCGGCGCTACCGATCCAGCAGGTCGCGCCGTCGATCCGAGTCCACGGCCCGGTAAACGAGGTCAGCGCGGAGATGCGATCGCTTCATCGTCGGAACGCCGGTCTTCCTGCGGAGAGCGCCTGAGCCGCCAGGTCGTCAATGCGATGCCGGCGACGAGCACGACGGCCGCAGCGATCAGGCCGACCGGTGAGCCGGGAAAGACGCCTTCGAGGATCAGCCAGACGCCGAACACGAAGAACAGAGTCGCCGCGCCCAGGGTGATGAGGCGCTCGGGGAGGTGCTTGCCCAGCGTCGCGCCGACGATGATGGCCAGGGCGTCTGCGGCGACCATGCCCAACGTCGATCCGATCCAGACGCCCACCCAGTCGTTGTCCGACGCCAGCGTCACGGTCGCGAGCATCGTCTTGTCGCCCAGTTCGGCGAGGAAGAACGCGGAGGCGACGGCGATGAAGGCGGACTTGGTGACGCGGTCGGCCTTGGAGGCCTCGTCGTCGTCGAGGCTGTCGCCGCGCAGCGTCCACAGTCCGAAGACGAGGAACGCGATGCCGCCGACGATGCCGATCAGATGGGTGGGCAGGGCGACACCCAGGTAGTGACCGACGGCGACGGACACCAGGTGCACCAGCGTCGTGGCGACGGTGATGCCACCGATGACGACCCACCAGCGATATTTCAAGGCGAACGTCATGGCCATCAGCTGTGACTTGTCACCGAGCTCGGCGACGAAGATGACACCGAAGCTGAGCAGCAGCGCGGCGAACACGGGAAACCTCCAGGGCAGGGCGCGCAGACCGTTGCGAGGGGAGTTCACGGCCGGCGCTCGGCGCACTCGGAAGTACGCCGTGCGGTCATCGGACCGAAGGTCTCGCCCACCGATTCGCGGTCTCACTCGAGACGGCTGTCGGTTCACCGGGCCGGGAACGGATCCATGTGCGATCCGCGCCAGTATGTCGACTCGGCGATTGGGGGCTACTCCCCTTCGCTGTTCTCCACGCTAAACCGCAGGTCAGGCTTCTGCAACCTCGACTTTCCTGTTAGGTCGACCGAACTTTGGACTTCCGCGTGCCGTCCATTGTCATGCGGCGAGCAGCATTGCCAGCACCGCGGTGTCGGGGTCGCTGATGGGGTCGAGACCCACGCGACTGACCATCGACGTCACGGTCCCGTCTGCCTCGGCTTCGACCCATGCCGCGCGGTGATCGAGTCCGAGATGGGGCAGGCCGGGCAGCAGGACGCAACCGGACGCGGCGCCCGCGCACTCCGGCAAGGTCGGCATGGTTTCCGACGGCGGGTGCAGCATCATCAGCGCAGCGGGCTGATGGAGGGCGAACCGTTCCGGGGTCACCGCGTGGTCACCGATCACGGGACCCTCGGACAACACGATCCCGACGGTGCCTTCGTGTGGATCGTCCGGAAGTTCCTCTCGCACACCGAAGACGGTGGAGGTGACAAGCAGGCCGGGTGTCGACGCGACGTGGACGGTGAAGGCCAGGAGTTGCGCCCACTCCTTCGTCGTATCGGGCCAACGGCCGGAGATGACGAAGCCGCGCAGCGTGCCTCCGGAGTGGAACGGTGCGACTCCGATGACACGACGATCGGGATGAAAGCTCACGGCGTTCTCCTCGCACTGGCCGGCAGATGCATTCCCCTGGAGGGGAGACGGCCGCGCGGAACGTGCGCGGACCATCGGCACACATCGTCGGGTGAATGAAGGAAACACCAGCGCCCACCTGGCACACAAGTGGCTGCGAGTGCCAGATGTTGCCTGCCGTGACAGTCGAGGTGCCGCACGGCGCACCCGTCGCAGGCCAGGCCAGCGCGCACCGACCCACCCGCCGCACACGAAAGCGGGCGCACCCGCTGGGGTGCGCCCGCTGTCCGGCGGCGCTCGACGTGTTGGCGAGAACTACGGGAAGATCAGACCCGAGGTCTGCGACGTGGCGGCGGCGAAGCGCTGCTGCACGTCGGCCCAGTTGACGACGTTCCAGAATGCCTTGACGTAGTCGGCCTTGACGTTCTTGTACTGCAGGTAGAAGGCGTGCTCCCACATGTCGACCTGTAGCAGCGGGATGATGCCGAGGGGCACGTTCGCCTGCTGGTCGTACAGCTGGAAGGTAAGCAGCTTCTTGCCCAGCGTGTCGTAGCCGAGGACGGCCCAGCCGGATCCCTGCAGGCCGTTGGCCGCGGCGGTGAACTGCGCGCGGAACTTGTCGAACGATCCGAACTGATCGTCCAGAGCTGCGGCAAGCTCGCCTTCGGGCTTGTCGCCACCGTTGGGGGAGAGGTTCTTCCACCAGATGGAGTGGTTCACGTGACCACCGAGGTGGAACGCGAGGTTCTTCTCCTGCAGGAAGATCGAGCCGTGATCGTCCTTGTCACGGGCGTCGGCCAGCTTCTCCAGCGCGGTGTTCACGCCGGCCACGTAGGTGGCGTGGTGCTTGGAGTGGTGCAACTCGTTGATCTCACCGGAGATGTGGGGCTCGAGAGCTGCGTAATCGTAGTCGAGGTCGGGCAGTGTGTACTCGGACACGTGTTTCCCTTCTCTTGCGTCAGTGTTGTCTGACGTGTCATAGCTGACGGCTGGCTCTACCCAGCCAATATCATTCGTACACCTCGCGCAACAGTTCGGCGCACGCGGAGTGCAGCGGTGGAGGCGCTTCCGGACTGCGGTCCTCTTGGCGACGATTGTTGTTTACACCGGCGAACTCGACCTCCGGGTGAACGGAACCTTAAGATCTGGGGTGATGACACACCCGACGCCGAACCCGGACAACGGGGTGGTCTCGGTCGCGGCGCCGTCCGAACCGCCGCGAATCAGGTTCGGTGGCGTCGACATTCTCCGCGCGCTGGCCGTGCTCACCGTCGTGTACTCGCACATCTCGTACTTCCTCGTCGACGACCTCGGCACCTCGTGGTGGTTGATCGACGTGGTCACGGTGGTCCTGGTCGAGCACGGTGGACTCAACCACCACCTGTCCTTCGTGGGCGTCGCCTTCTTCATGATGCTGACCGGGTTGGTCGCGACGGCGTCGGCCGTCCGGCATTCACCCCGGAAGTTCCTGGTGGGGCGGGCCGCGCGACTCCTCCCTGTCTTCTGGCTGTCCGTGCTCGCAGCGATCGTCCTGGTGCGCCTGGGCGTGAACGGGATGTTCTCGCAGACGGTCGGCATCAGCAACGCCGAGGCTGCCATGAGCTTCGTGCTGGGCGGATTTTTCGTCCGTCCCGAAGTGGTCGTGCTCGGTGTCACCTGGACCCTCATCGTCCAGGGCGTCTTCTACGTCTATGCCGTGTCCATGCGCCGTGTCCTCGCAACCCGGCCGGTACTGGTCCCGGTCATCGGTGCTGCGCTCTGCTGGGCGGTACTTCTCTACACCGACCTGGTCCCGTACTCCTGGACCGTGCCGATGGTGGACAAGGTCGCGGCGACCCTCCCGACGGTATTCCTGGGGCAGCTGGCCTACATGGGCTTCGCGCGGCTGGCGTCGTGGCGTGCACTCACCGCTGCCGCCCTGGCGCAGTTCGCGGTGATCCAGTACGCGATCACCGTCGACGCCTTCCACGTCGGCCAGCAGGGGCATCTGTGGACGGTGCTGGTGTTGATCGTGGCGGTGGTCCTGGTTGCACCGACGGACACAGCCTTCGGTCGTTCACGCGTCGTCCACTGGTTGGCGACTCGGAGTTACACCATCTACCTGGTGCACACGTTGGTGCTGTACCGCATCTACTCGCTCGTCGAACCTCATCTCGGGCCGACGATGGCCGTGCTGGTGTTCGCACTCGCCACCGGAGCGCTGTCCGACGTCGTCTATCGCTACGTGGAGACACCGGCGGCACGGTGGATCGCGCGCCACTGGTCGGGGCGCGCGACACCCGCTACCGACTCAGCTGCCGCATGACCTCGCTCGCGACCAACTCGAGGTGGTCGATATCCGTCAGGTCGAGGGTCTGCAGGTAGAACCGGGTCGCGCCCAACTCGGCAAACGTTCCCAGCTTGTCGACGATCTCGGCGGGTGTACCCGCGGCTCCGTTCGCGCGGAGTTCGTCCACCTCGCGTCCGATGACGCCGGCACGGCGGGCCAGTTCCGCGTCGTCACGCCCGCAGCAGAGCACCAGCGCGTTGGAGAAGATCATCGAGTCGGCGTCGCGCCCGGCGTCCGCGCACGCACTGCGAACTCGCTCGAATTGTGTTGCGGTGGAATCGGTGTCGGCAAAGGGGAGGTTGAATTCCTGCGCGTATCGCGCCGCCAGTTCGGGGGTCCGCTTCTTGCCCATTCCGCCGATGATGATCGGAGGCGGGCTCTGCACCGGCTTCGGCAGAGCCGGTGAGTCGGTCACGCTGAAGTGCCGACCCTCGTACGAGAAGGACTCGCCTTCCGGCGTGCCCCACATGCCGGTCACGATGGCGAGGGTGTCCTCGAACCGGTCGAATCGTTCGCCCACCGGCGGGAACGGAATGGCATTGGCGGCATGCTCCTCCGCGTACCACCCCGCACCCAGACCCAGTTCGACTCTGCCGGAACTCATCGCGTCGACCTGCGCGACGGAGATGGCGAGCGGCCCGGGGTACCGGAAGGTGGCGGAGGTGACCAGCGTGCCGAGCCGGATGGTCGACGTCTCCCGCGCCAGTCCGGCGAGGGTGATCCACGCATCCGTCGGTCCGGGTGACCCGTCGACGTTCATCGCCAGGTAGTGGTCCGAGCGGAAGAACGCGTCGTAACCGAAGTCCTCGGCGGCACGAGCCACGCGAAGCAGGTCGTCGTAGGTGGCACCCTGCTGCGGTTCGGTGAAGATTCTGAGATCCATGACTCGACCTTAGAGCGCACCGGCCCGCTCACGCCGGAAACGGGATCGAGTTCGGTTTCTGTGGATGTTTCTGTGGATGGTGGGGAGTAAACTTGCTGATCGACAAGTAGTGGACGCACAGAAGTTGTCGATCAGCAATACTCGGCGCATGGAATTCACGGCCGAGGCCGAGATCGACCGCCGCGTCGACCAGCTCACGGAGGACGAGTTGGACGACATGTCCGACGCCGTCACCCCCTACCGCGGGCGCGTGACCCGCAGCCTGCTCGGCCGCGCCAGGTTGGTGGTGACGGTGCAGGCCGACGACCTGACGCAGGCGACGGCGGTCGCCGGTGCGGTGTTGCGGTCGTCCGCACCCGGTCGAGAACTGGTGTCTCTGGCGATCCATCGCTCCCGTGACTTCGACCTGGTGTCCGGTCTGCCGCCGACGGAGGGCTGGGCGTCGGTGTCCGAGGTCGCGGCCGGTACCTCCGTGTCACGTCAAGCGGTGCTGCAACAGATCGCATCGGGCTCGTTGGCAGCGACGAAGGTCGGGTCGACATGGATCGTGGCGCGAGCGCCCCGGCGTCCATCGGCGGAATGGCGGAACGACGACGAACCGGTCGACGGAGAGCGGATGGTGGCACCGTCTCGCACGCCGTGACAGGATCGAGCCGTGACTTCCGGATCCGTCCCGTCCGTGTCCGTGGCCGACGTGCCCGCACAGAGTTCGGAGGCCGTCCTCCTGGACGTTCGTGAGCAGGACGAGTGGGAGCAGGGCCATGCTCCCGGCGCGATCCACATTCCGATGGGTGATGTGCCCGCCCGGATCGGTGAGGTCGAGGTCTCGGGACCCCTCTACGTCGTCTGCCGGGTGGGGGGACGTTCGGCGCGTGTCGTCGAATACTTGCAGCACGCGGGCGTCGAGGCGGTCAATGTCGACGGCGGCATGGTCGCGTGGCAACAAGCAGGCCTCCCCGTCGTCGACGACGCCGGCAGACCCGCCACCGTCTACTGAGCCGGCAGCGCGAATGAACTATTTCCAGATCTGTGCGCGCTGCGCGACGCGGATCGACGTCGGACCGCGTCCGCAGCAGTGGTGTCCGGTCTGCCGAGGGGTGTTGCTCTCGCCCGTGCCCGTGGGCCAGGTTCCTACCGGGGTGCGTCGCAACTTCCGCTGGGTCGCCTCGAGTCCCGTGCGCGCACGCCGCACGCGGGTCGTCCGGGCACCGTCGCCCACACCCCGCTACGACACGATGCCGACGTGGGGCCTGCCGGTCGTCGGCCGAGCGACGGTCGAACCTACCGAGAGCGCTGGGGACCGACTCGCGGGCCGCGTCACGTCGATGGTGAGCGTGGCGTTCTTCCTGTTCGTGGCCGCGGCGCTCGCGGAGTTCGCCCGGTACGCCGTGTTGTTGGTCAGCCGTGACTCGCTGATTCCGGCCGCCGTCCTCGCTCTGTCGGACGCCGCTGTCTGGTGCCTGTCCTTCCTGTCCGTGGGCGTGGGTCTGGTGGCCGCCGTCGCAAGCGTGGCGTGGCTCGTCCGTGCCCGGCGCAGCGCGTACGCAGATCGGGGCGAGGTGGATCCTCGACGACCACGCACCCTGTTCGCCGGATCGCTGATACCGCTGGTCAATCTCGTCGCCCCCGGTGTCTTCCTCACCGAACTGGCACGCGTGAGCTCGCAGCGATGGTCGCTCGAACGGGTGCTTCCCTGGTGGTGGACCGCGTGGATCGTCAACTGGCTCATGCTGGCGGCGACGCTCGCCTTCCGCGTCGCGGACGGTATCCAGGCCCGTGCCAACGGTGTGCTGGCAACTGCGCTCACCGACCTGGTCGCCGCCGGACTCGCGGCTCTGACACTGGTGCTGATCCGCCGATCCGACGGCCGCACCGTGCGCGGTGACGACAGAACGCTCACACGGTGGACGATCGCACCGGATCCGGTGGAGCTCACGCGATGAGCGTCCTGCCGCTCGTCGTCGCACACCGGGGAGCGTCGGGTGCACGGCCGGAGCACACCCTGGTCGCGTACGAGCAAGCTCTGCGGGAGGGTGCCGACGGCGTCGAGTGCGACGTGCGGTTGACCCGCGACGGCCGAGTCGTCTGCGTGCACGACCGGCGGATCGACCGGACGTCGTCGGGGTCGGGGATCGTCAGCACGCTGACCTACGACGCCCTGGCCGGGCACGACTACGGAACGGCCGACGACCCGGCGCAGGTGCTGCTGCTGTCGGATCTCATCGACGTCGTCATGTCGTGGAAGGCCAAACCCGCCAAGATCTTCATCGAGACCAAACACCCCGTCCGCTACGGCGGGTTGATCGAGAACGCCGTGCTGGCGGAACTCCACAGGTTCGGAATCGGGCGTCCGGGCTCGGCCTCGATGTCGCGAGCCGTCGTCATGTCCTTCGCTCCGACGGCGGTGTGGCGTGTCCGGCGCTCGGCCCCGATGTTGCCGACCGTGCTGTTGGGCACTGCGTCCCGGTACATCGGCGGCGGAGCCGCGACGACGGTCGGAGCCACCGCGGTGGGGCCGTCCATCAAGACGCTGCGCGAGCGACCGGCGATGGTCGATCACGCTGCGGCAGCCGGTCGCGCGACGTACTGCTGGACGGTGAACACCGAGGAGGACGTGCATCTGTGCCACGACCTCGGGGTCCGGTGGATCGCCACCGACCACCCCGGTCAGGCTCTTGCATGGTTGGACGACAGCCTCACCCGGTAGGTTCGACCATCGTGGGTAAGAAGAGCAAGAGAAACAGTGGTCCGAAGCCCGACAGCCGACGCGCCGAGCTGCTCGAACAGCGCCGCGTCGAGCGTGAGGCGTTGTCCTCCGCTCCCGTTCGGCCGTTCGAAGGCCTGGCGTTCGAATGCGACATGGTCGCCATGCGGGAGTTCGTAGCCTCCGCGACGGCAACGCTGCCCGTGACGGGGAGCGAGCGGCCGGTCACCCTGGCCACCGTTCTCCCGGGTGCCGTGGCCGCCTTGGTGCGTGACGACGAGAAGCAGGATGCCTTCGTCGCGATGCAGGTGCAGACGTTCTCCGAGGACCTGTCGGCCGATCTCGCCGCGGCCGTCGAATGGACCGCCGGTGCGACACCGGGAACGTCGTTGGCAGCGTCCGCGCCGTCGGAGACCACCGCGCGCCTGGTCGACCTGGTCGATGCCGGGTCGCCGCTGGAGATCACGGTGCACAAGGACTTCTCGTGGTGGATCCCCGAGGGGGCGAGCCCCGATCCCGAGGTCGACGCGACCATCGAGCGCGCGAACGGTGCGATTCTCCCGTCGGCACGGATCACCGCGGACGGTGTGTCCGCAGCATGGTGGGTCGACGCCGGGGACAAGGCGCACATCCGCTGGGTCCGTCCCGAGGACGAGGACCAGCTGATGATCGCCCTCGCACGCCTGCAGTCCGAGGGCGCGCTCCACGTGGGCGAGGGCTCGCGCTTCGCCGGGTCGTTCCGCACCCACGGGCTGCTGGTTCCGGTGTTCGACCTCGACCCGGAGGTCCACCCGGACGAATGGGCAACGGGCACAGCAGAACTGGGTAAGCGACTGGACGAGACACTGGCCGACACGTCGGAGCTCTCCTCCGAGCAGCGACGCGCCCGGGACGGCTTGCGCAGCCGTCAGGTCACTCTGCGCTGACCGTCAGGCGAGTCCCCCGGCGATCTTCGGCGCGTTGCCGCCGCCGCGGGACTCGCTGGTCATCTCTCTGGCGACGAAGTCCTCGATGTGGAAGAGGTTCTGCGCCGCGCGATCGACGATGGTCAGCAGTGTCGTCATCGCCGCCACTTCTTCGATCTGTTCGCCGAGGAACCACTGCATGAACTGCTCGCCGAGGTAGTCCCCGGTGTCGCGGGCGGTGCGGGCCAGCGTCGTGATCTGGTCGGTGACCTTCTTCTCCTGCTGCAAGGCGAGTTCCACCGGTTCGCGCACCGTGGCGAAGGTCGTGACGACGTCGTCCACTCCGGGAACCTGAACCTCGAGGTCGTTGTCGAGCAGGTACTGGATCATCATCATCGCGTGGCCGCGCTCTTCGTCCGCCTGCGCGTAGAACCTGGCCGCGAGCTGCGGTAGATCAGCACCGTCGAAGTACACCGCGATCGCGATGTACTGCTGCGACGCCGTGAACTCGTGGCGCACCTGTCGGCGCAGAAGTTCGTGGAATTCGCTGGTCCCTCGGTCGCGGCTCATGACGACACACGGTACTGGGTCGGGTGCCGGACGTGGGTCGCGTGTCGTGCGGCACCCTCGGCCCCGGTCCGCGATCTGCTCTCACCCAGCCCCGGCAGGTGGACAACTTACCGGCGAGTAAGAAAGTCTCTCCCCAACCCCGCTGCCCGACGCGAATTCCGCGTGACCTGCGCCGGGGCGGGGAGAGATGTCATGGAGCTGGACCGCAGGCAGTTTCTCCGCGCGATGGGTGTGGCAGGTCTCGTGGGGGCCGCCGGGATCGCGGCGCAGGGTTCGTCGGCGGCCGCGCCCGCACTCGACGGTGTCTACCGCACATTCGTTCCCGAGCTCTTCGCGCCGGTCGATCCCGCTCCCGAACATTCCGAGGCGCTGGTGGTGGGGTCCGGATTCGGCGCCGCCATCACCGCCGCACGTCTCGCGCGCGCCGGGGTGCAGGTGACCGTTCTCGAGCGGGGATCCCAGTGGCCGACCGACCCACGGCGGCAGATCTTCGCCAACGACTTCGCTCCGGACGGCCGAGCGTTCTGGCGGCGCGGCGGTCTCGCGCCACTGACCGGCCTGCCCATGGTGCCGACGGATCAGTTCGGTGGAGTCTTCGACGTCACCGAACACGGCACGATCGACGTCTGGTGCGGGGCCGTCGTCGGCGGCGGGTCGATGGTGTTCACCGGGGTGATGATCGAACCGGAGCGACGGTTCTTCGAGGAGATCTTCGGTGGCATCGTGTCGTACGACGAGATGAACTCGGTGTACTACCCGCGCGTCCGATCGGAACTGCGACTGTCCTCCATGCCGGACGACATCTACGAGTCGACACCGTTCACGCATTCGAGAGTGTGGGACCGCCAGGTGCGGCGCGCCGGCTACACCCCGGAGCGCATCGACGGCATCTGGGATTGGGACGTCGTCCGAGCCGAACTGTCGGGGCGCTCGCGGCCGTCCGCGGTGATCGGGGAATCCAACCTCGGTAACTCCAACGGTGCCAAATTCGACCTGAACCGCAACTATCTGGCCGCGGCGCGGGCCACGGGCCGCTGCACCGTCCACGCTCGCCACGAGGTGACCGCGATCGAGCGCGACTCCGGGGGAGAGTACGTGCTGACCGTGGATGTGCTCGATCCGTCGGCGCAGGTGATGTCGACGAGGACCCTCACGTGCGACGACCTCTTCCTCGGTGCCGGGTCCATGGGCACATCCAAGCTTCTGGTCCACGCACGGGACACCGGCCGCCTGCCCGATCTCAACGAACACGTCGGACAGGGATGGGGGACCAACGGTGACGCCGCGTTGGTGCGCGGCATGACCCCGGACGGGATCGGCTTCGTCCAGGCCTCACCGTCCGCATCGCGCATCTCCGACGATTCCGGCGCGCCCGTGACCCTGGAGAACTGGTACGTCCCCGGCTCGCCCGTGGACCTGACGCTGATCGGGTCGCTCGGCATGGTCATGGACTCGACGCGCGGATCGTTCGCCTGGGACGAGGCGACCCGTTCGGTGCGGCTCGACTGGCCCGAGAGCGGCAATCGAGCCGTCGAGGACGCACTGCGCCCGGTGCACGACAGGATCGCGCAGACTTCGGGTATCGGTGTCGGCTATCCGCTGTTGCGGGTACCGGACGTGAACACCTCGTTCACCGCACACCCGCTGGGCGGCGCGGTCATCGGACGTGCAACCGACGATCACGGCCGCGTCGTCGGCTACGACGGTCTCCACGTCGTCGACGGTGCGTTGGTCCCGGGCAGCACCGGCCGCGTGAACCCGTCGTTGACCATCAGCGCGCTCGCCGAGCGCAACATCGAGAGGATCATCTCCGATCGCTGAACTTCGGCCTATCGGTGACCTGCGGTCAGCCGCCGCCGATCAGATCCGGAGGCAACTGCTGATCGTTCGCCAGGAGGTCGAAGAACCGCGACGCCTTCTCGCGATCGGACAGCAGGACGTTGCCGGAGCCGTCGACGTCCTCGAAACCCGAGACCGGGATGGTCGTGGTCACCATCTCTCCGCGCAGAGCCCAGCCGAGGGACGCGAGGTTCCAGATGTGGTCGCCGTCGTCGACCTGCAGGGACCGCACGACACCGCGAACCAGGGGCACGGCGCGGAACGGGTTCAGGAACGTCGACGGGCCGGTCGCCTTCGACAGCAGCGACGACAGGAACAGTCGCTGGTTGTTCATCCGGTCGATGTCGGCCAGCGCCGTGGCCCGGCTCCGAACGAATCCGAGAGCCTGCGGTCCCGACAATTCCTGGCACCCCGGCCTGAGATCGATTCCCGCCAGCGGGTCGACGATGTCGTACGGGACGCAGATGTCGACGCCGCCGATCGCATCGACCATGTCCGCGAATCCGCCGAACCCGACCTCGGCGTAGTGGTCGATGTGCAGCCCGGTGACACCTTCCACCGTCTGCACCAGTAGTGGCGCACCGCCGAGGGAGAACGACGCGTTCAGCTTGTCCTCGCCGTTCCCGGGAATGGGTACGTACCAGTCACGCGGAAGGCTGACCATCGTCGTGGGCCCGCTGGACGGGATGTGGATGAGCAGGATCGTGTCCGTGCGGCCGGCGCCGATGTCGCCGCCGGTAGCGAGGGCCGCTTCCTGTTCCGGCGTCAGGCCCGTACGGCTGTCCGATCCGACGAGAAGCCAGTTCGTCCCTGGTGTGTCGCCGGGGCGTCCGTCGTAGTTCGCCAACGCGTCGACACGCGAGAGAGAGGTGTCCGCCCATACGGCTCCGCCCACGAGGAGAAGAAGGACGACCAGGAGCCCGATACCGATGCGTCGACCCCACCGTGGACGACGTCTGCGCTGCTGCGGTGGAGTGGGTGGAGGCGCGGGTGGACCGGTCCGCCGGGGCGGCGGCGGTGCGTATGCCCGCGGGTCCTGGCGGGGAGCGTCAGTCCGTCCCTGCTGCGGGACGGCCGACCAGGCGCGCGGATCCTGCTGGGGCGGATGGTGCCGGTCCGGTCGTTGCTGGCGGGTGTTGTCCGCCCAGGAAGGGGGCGTGCCGGCACGACGTCGGACGACGGGAGGCTGTTCCGGGCCCGGACGTCCCTGCCCCGTACGACTCGGTGGCGGCCGCCGCCGGGGGTCGTACGGAGGTTGCTGGCTCATCCGGCGACTCTAACCGGCCGGTCCGTCATCCCGGCAGCCATGAAACGTGGTCGCGCAGCGCGGCGAACCCCACGAAGGCGACGACATCGATCAGTGCGTGCGCGACGACGAGCGGCCACAGTCGGCCCGTGCGCTGGAAGTACTTGCCGAAGATCAGTCCCATGACGAGGTTGCCGACGCCGGCGCCGAAGCCCTGGTACAGGTGATAACTGCCCCGCAGCAGAGCCGATGCGATGAGCGACCTGTTCTCTCCCCAGCCCAGCGCGCGGAGCCGTGAGATGAGCCAGGCTACGACCAGGACCTCCTCGGCGACGGAATTCGCCACCGCCGACAGCGTCAGGGTGATCGGACGCCACCAGACGTCGTCGATGGTGCTGGGCAGGACGGTCACGTTCAGGTTCAGTGCGACGGCGGCGAGGTAGAACAGCAGTCCGGGGATGCCGATCAGGGCGGCGAGTCCGACGCCGTGCAGGATATGGGGCCGTAGCCGTGGTCGAGCGAATCCGATGGCCCGCGGCCCGATTCCGCTGCGCCACAACAGGTACAGGCCCAACGCGCCCCACGCGAACAGCCGGACGGCGCCGAGGATCTGCCGGAGGAAGTCGATCGGCCCCAGTGTCGACTGTGGAACGTTGATCGCCACGGTCTGCTGGGACAGAGCGCCCTGTTCCATCGCGCTCTCGATCAGCGACAGGATGCTGGACAGGCCGCTGAGTCCGAACGTGAACAGCAGGACGACGACGATCTCGATCCGGATCGACCGGGGCGACTCGGTGACAGGTGGCTTCTCCGGATTCACTCCGTCGATTGTGCCCGTCGATCGGTCAGTGGTGATCGCGCGCGCGGAGCCCGTTCATGAACGGGCAGCCTGCGAGCACGCGTAGCGCCTTGCTCAACTCGGTGACGTCGTCGACGGGGGAGGCGAAGGGGATGCGGACGTCGTGGTCGTCGGACGGACCTTCGACTCGGATGCCGACGCCGTAGCGGTCGATGCTGAGGGGGCGGGGCCGGCCCGTGCGCAGTGACGGCGGGAGGCGTCGCGCGATCTGGTGCACCATGTCGGAGTGGTCGCTGTCCAGATGCTGCAGCCATCCGCCTTCCACCTCCCAGAACGGGTCGGGCTCGGCTGCCATCAGGTCTCGGACGGACAGCGGTTCGGCGCCCGTGGCGTCAGCGACGACGACCGATTCCAGGATCAGGCGCAGCAGGACACCGCTGTGTCCGACGTCGAGAAGCCCCGCGTGCGGGTACTGCGACGCGACGGCTGCTGCCACGGCGCGCTCGGCGTTGTCGGGGACACGGCGCAGCTCGCCACTGAGCCAGACCAGCGAACGCACGGGTTCTCGCAGGTCGAGGGGCGCGTGGTCGGTGAGCTCGAGGACGGCCGGAACCCCGGCCGAACCCGCCTGGAATGTCACGGCGCCGACGGTGCTGTCCGCGGGCACGACCATGACGATCTCGCCGGGCGAGCGCAGGAAGTGCATCGTGGTGGCGACCGGGGCGCTTCCCTCCACTGCGAGCACCGTGTGTTCGGCGCGCAGGCACACGCTTCGGACGCGCTCGGCAGTGGACGGGACGGTGGTGACGACACCGTTCATGACGGCCCCCTCGGTCTGTGCGGTCGAACTCGGATGTACTTAGGTAAGGGTTAGCTAAGCAGCCGCGGCGCGAGTGCGCAAGACGAAGAAACTAGACTGACCGCGTGCCCACGATGCTGACCCTGGGTGTCCGCCCACGCCGAGACCCCGAGGCTCTGTTCGCCGGGCTCCTCGTCGCCACCGCCCCGAACGTCCCGGCCGAGCCGCATTCCATGATCGGGTCGACCTGCATCGCGGCCAGTGCGGTCGGCGCATCGGACGACGTCTCGGACAAGGTCGTCACTCTCGACATCGCTCCGTCGCTCTCACCCCCGCCCGCCCGTGCGTACCTGGTGCATGCGACCGGCGAGCAACTCGACGACGCGATCGCGCTGGACACCGGGTCACCCCTCGTCGTGTTCTGCTCGGGCGGTGACGTCGTGGAGACGACGGCGACAATCGATCGCGCGGGTCATCACACGGGTATCGACTTCGGCGCCGACGAGGACGTGGTCGCAGATTCGCTGGCTGTCGTCGCCCATGCCGAGCACGGGTTCTTCGCCGCAGCATCCGACGCGGCCGGAGTGCTCGCCGTTCTCGCAGGCACGGTCGCCGCTCTGCGCGGCGACGACGTCCGCGCCGCGTTGCGCGCACCGGACCTGCAGAAACTCGTCTCACTCCATCCCGATGCCGCCGCGGCGACCCGCGGTGTCCTGCTCGGCATCCTGGTCCCCGACGCACCGGGTATCGCCGCCACTCTCACCGAGCGCGTCGCCGACGCCCGGCACGAAGGCTAGACACGTGCGGAGTGTCGAGAACGGGCCTCCCACCACACGGAACGCGTAGCGTGGCGCACGTGCGTATCGCCTATTTCGGACCGTCGGGAACGTTCACGGAGATGGCCCTGGCCAAGCTCGAGGGGGACGGCGTGTTGGGCGACGACGTCGAACGCGTCAGTGCGTCCAGTCCGCCCGCGACCCTGGACCTCGTGCGGTCGGGCGATGTCGACGGTGCCGTCGTGCCCATCGAGAACTCGGTACAGGGGTCCGTTCCACCCACCCTCGACGCGCTGGCGACGGGTGACCGCCTGCAGATCATGGCGGAGACCGAACTCGACGTGTCCTTCACCATCGTCGCTCGCGCGGGAACGTCGCTGGCCGACGTGCGGACCGTCCGGGCCTACCCGCACGCGGCCGCCCAGGTGCAGCACTGGATCGCCTCGGCGATGCCCGACGCACAGGTCGAGTTCGCCTCGTCGAATGCCGCTGCGGCCGAGGATGTCTCACTGGGATTGGCGGACGCCGCCGTGTCCACCGGTCTGGCCGGCATACGGTTCGGTCTCGAGGTGCTGGCCGCGGACGTCGCCGATGTGCAGAACGCGCGCACGCGCTTCGTCTACGTCACTCGTCCCTGCCCGCCGCCGGCGCCGACGGGTGCCGACCGCACCGCCGTCGTGCTCACTCCGCCGGACCGACCGGGCACCCTGGTGTCGGCGCTCGCCGAGTTCAGCACCCGTGACATCGACCTGACGTTCATCGAATCACGGCCGCTGCGAACACATCTGGGTACCTACCGCTTCTACATCGACTGTGTCGGACACATCGACGATGTGGCGGTCGCGGACGCCCTGCGCGTACTCCACACCAAGGCCGATGCGCGCTTCCTGGGATCGTGGCCGAGCGCACACGTCGCTGCTGCCGCGAACCGTCATACCGACGACGTGGGTGGTCACGACTGGGTCGACGCACTGCGACGGGGAGACCGGTGAGCGGGCGACTCGTTCTCGTTCGGCACGGCCAGACGCACTCGAACGTCGCGCGCAGGCTCGACACACGCCCGCCCGGTGCGGATCTGACGGAACTGGGTCACCGGCAAGCCCGCGAGTTCGCGAGCACTCTCGACGTGGAGCCCGCAGCCGTCGTCTCCTCGATCGCACTCCGAGCGCGACAGACCGCGCAGTACATCGCCGACGCGGCAGATGTGTCGCTGACGGTGCGTGACGGTCTGCAGGAAACGTTCGTCGGCGAGCTCGAGGACCGGAGCGCCGAGGAAGACCACGCGCGCTTCACCGAGGTCTACCGTTCCTGGCTGGACGGGGATCTCGACTCCCGGATCCCCGGTGGTGAGTCCGGCGCCGAGGTGCTCGCGCGGTACGTTCCGGTGCTCGACGAACTTCGGGCGACTCATCTGACGTCGGACTCGTCGACCGTGTTCGTGGTCAGCCACGGCGCGGCCATCCGGCTCGTCGCGGCGGTTCTCGCCGACATCGATCGCGATTTCGCGTCGGACAATCATCTGGACAACACGGGAACCGTCGAACTGGTTCCTGTCGAAGGTGATTCGCGCTGGGAGTGCGTTCGCTGGGGTACCTACACCCCGCCGTTCGAGACGAAGGGCAGCCGGACCCCCGACGACCCCATGGGCTGATGCCTCGGTGCGACCAGGTGATCCGGGGGAGACGACTCAGCTGTCGCAGCGCTGATCACTCCCCGCACTGCACTGGTCAACCGTGGCAGCGTGCCCGACGACAGCGTGGTCCAGGAGTGTCCGTCCGCGTCGGACGACGTGCTCGCCAGGATGCGGCCGGAGGGGCTGTCGTACACCGCCACGACAGGCCCCACTCGGACGGCCGGTCCCGAACCGTGCGTGAGTCCCACGATCTCGACGTGGCGGGTGCACTGCGGAACGAGCACCGAAAGCCGTTCCGCGACAAGATCGGTCGAGTCGTGCACCGTGTCGAGCAGTTCGCCCTGCAGCGTGCCCAGCGCGGAGACGAGCGTCCTCGCCGAGTCGCCGTGCCCGGCATCGAAGGTCATCGAACCGCCGGAGCTGGTTACCCACACGGACACGCCGGTGTGGTTGCCGCACAGGCTGTATCGCGGCTCCGCACCGTTGCCGGGATGCGAGACGACGCGTACCTCGACCGACCATGAGGGCGACGTGACGGTCGTGAGCACGCCGAGCAGGCGACGCTGCACTGCACCGGTCGGTGTCAGCAGTCCGCGCACAGCGAGGCCGGCTCCGTCCCCGACGCCCGGAGGGGTCGGGCCGAGAACGGTAGGAAGCGGGCCCAGACGGGCGTGGCCGAGGACGTAGTCCAGCTCGGCGATATCGAGGGTGATCGGTCCGTCGACATCGGGCCGACCACCGAGAACAGGTGCAGTCACGACCGCGCTCCGATGACCGCCGGGACGACCGGTACGCCGTCGTCGATCTCGACCACCGTCGTGGCGGATCGGCGGCTGGTCACCGTGTCCTCGTCGTGTCGGACACCGCCCGTCGGCAGTCCTGCGCCGAGACCCGCGCGGGACGACGATTCGCCGAGCACCGCGCTTTGGCCGCCGTCGCCGATGACCTCGTTCCCGATGACGCTCGACGTCGCGAACGCTGTGCGACCGGGGGACATTGCTCCCGCCGACACACCGGACATTCCCCCGGCGGACGACCACCCGGCCGGGCCGGTCGATGCCCCGTTGGGTGAGGGCATCGACGACATCCAGGATCCCGCCGTCGTCGACGGGCCGGGTGACGAACCCGAGGTCACCGCAGACACGAGGTGCGACGGAACCTGCTGAGCGATCGACGCCGCGTGCGTCGTGGCGGGCTCCCGCAGACCCTCGACGGTAGTCGCGAACACGTCGGGAGTTCGCTCCGACGTCACCGGGTCGGACCCGCGAGGCGCGAGGGAGTCGTCGCGTTCGCCTTCTTCCGGCCGTGCCGAGACGTCCTTGTCGGCGTGCGCGAGGACCGGCGTCACGGTCGGGCCGACGGGTGCTGTCACGGCTGTGACGATCTGCGGTGGAGCGTCGAACGCGGCGGGAAGTGCGAGGTGGGCCGAGGCCGCTTCGTACGACTCCATGACGAGTGCCGCGCGCACATCGAGGGCGGCATCGGCGGCGTCCGCGGCCTGCGCTGCACCGGTGAGCGCGCCGCCGACGGCGTAGGCGGTGGTACGGCCGGCTTTCACGGCGGCGATTTCCGGAATCGACGGCATGATCGCGAGTGCGGTGGTGACGGCGGCGGCCTGCGCTGTGGCCTGCGCCGAGACCGATGCGGCGTGCTCCGCCGCTGCCGTACTCCAAGCTACGAATGACGTGAGTCCGGCCGATGCCGCGCCGGCCGCATCCCCGCTCCAGGTGACGGCGAGTTCGGCGGTGACACGGGCGACCGTCGCGGCAGCATCGGCCACCGCGGCGGCGGCGCCGCCCCAGGCAGTACCGGCCGCCAGTAGTGGCACCGGACCGGCGCCGAGGGCCAACGCGGCGGAGTTGACGGTGGCAGTCCTGGGCAGCCAGAACACGCCGGTGGGTCCGGCGGTCATGCCGTGCCGCCGGCCGACAGTGCGGACGAGAAGGTGGAATCCACGATGTCGTATCCGGCCGCTTGAGCCCGCAACGCGGCGGCGGCCTCGTGCAGTTCCGCGACGGACGCCGCGACGGCGGTGTCGAAGGACTGCGCCGACAACAGGAAATATCGGGCAGCGAGCAGTGACACCTCGTCACTTCCCGACGGTGGGGGCCGCATCCCCACAGCCGCAGCGGTGACCGCCGCCGCCAGGCGCGCCGCCGCCGCATCGAGTTCGGCAGCGCCCGACAGCAGCGCCTCGGGATCGACGAACACATGGCCCGGCATGGAGGTCTCCGTTCACATCGCTTCTGATCTCGATGCTTGGACGCACGGACCGCCGGTTCGGTTCCGGGCCCGCCGAACGGTCTAGCCGAACCCCAGTTCGTGGAGCCGGTCGTCGTCGATACCGAAGTGATGCCCGATCTCGTGCGCCACCGTCACGGCGATCTCCCGGCGTGCATCGTCCTCGTCGGCGGCGATGTCGAGTATCGGGAGCCGGTAGATGGTGATGACGTCGGGAAGGTGACCGCTGTAGTCGAACCGCTCGGTCAACGCGACACCCTCGTACAGCCCCAGCAGGTCTTCCGTCGGATGCTCGTCCTCGACGAGAACCACGACGTTGGACATGAACGACGCCAGCTCGTCGGGGAGGGAGTCCAACGCGTCGCCGACGGCGTTGTCGAACTCGGCCTCGGTCATGGTGACGGGCACGTCACGCTCCGGGCAGAGGCGATGCTCCGGGCAGGGGAACGGGGAGGCTGCGGCCGTCGGGAACTGCAGGCGGAGGAACCGGAGCGGCACCGTCGATGGTGATGTCGCCCTTGGCCGACCCGACGATCGACGCGAAGCCGCCCGACTCGACCTCCTTGCCGATGGAGCAGCTGACCTTCTTGCTGCCCGCGAGCCAGCTCGATGCGTCGACGTTGTCCCAGAACAGGGTCAACGTCTTGTTGCGCAGCGCATCGGGGCTGCCGAGATAGGCATCGGAGGCCTGCGTACAGGTGGGTTCGAGGTACTTGTCCTGCTCTTCCACCGAGGGAAGCCCACCGGGGAACTGCGCGGCGAGGTCCACGACGGACACCACCTCGAAGGCGTGCGGCGCACTGCAGTCGATCGGATCGGTCGGAACACCGGCCTCGACCCCGACGCAGCTGCCGGTCTCCCAGACCATCGACTGGTCCTGGTCGGCGACACTCCCGGTCATGACCTGCAGGGCGCTGGTCGCGCCCGTCTGCTGGATGCCGCAGCGGATCGCACGCTCGCCGGCCGCCCAACCGGCCTGACTCGGGAACATCAGGCCCACCGAGTATTTGCCGGTGGGGTCGAAGCGACCGCCGGTGTAGTCCTGCACGGCGGTCTCGCAGTGCTCGTCGCGCAACGACGCGAACCTGGCGGCATCCGGGTAGGGCGCCCCCGTCGCGAACTCCGCGACCGGATAGACGCCGAGGTCGATCGTCTCCGCGACTTCGAAGCGGTGCGGTTGCGCGCACGTCACCTCGGCCAGATCCTGTCGGTCGGTGTCCGGGTCGTCCGTCGGGGTCCACTGCAGGCAATCTCCGGCGTCGGACGAGCCGAACGACGTCGTCGACGCCGTGCCGACCGTGCCCTGCGCGGACGGCGTCACCAGCTTCTCGCTGCGATCGAAGCCTCCCGAGACGCCGATCGTGATGGCTGCTGCTCCGATGGCGCCGATGGCGACCAGCGCGAGCAGGCGTCGAGCTTTCGATGCCTGGACGGTGCGCGGCTGGTCGGAAGTCTCGCCCGACGGCTCGGAAGTGTCGTCCGACGGCTCGGGGGCGGGCGCATCGGTCGTCGCCGGGACCGGGGTGGTCTCGGCGTCGTCCGTATCGGACGCGCTCACGGTGGGGTCATCGGGCGTGGAAGACATCGACTCCATCATGCCTGCCGGTAGGTTCGGACGGTATGAGTGGTGCGATTCCTGACGACGCGGGCCTCGAAGCAGGCATCGAGGAGCTCGCGACGCGCGTGTTCGACATGGCCCGCGGTGGTGACGCCGCGGCGCTGGCCGCCTACGTCGACGCCGGCGTTCCGGTGAACCTCACGAACGATTCCGGCGACACGCTGGTCATGTTGTCGGCCTATCACGGGCACGCCGATGCGGTGATCGCTCTGGCCCACCGCGGCGCCGATGTGAACCGACCCAACGACAAGGGCCAGACACCGATCGCGGGGGCCGTCTTCAAGGGCGAGGACGACGTCGTCCGTGCGCTCGTCGACGCCGGCGCCGATCCGCACGCGGGCCACCCGACCGCCGTCGACGCCGCCCGGATGTTCGGTCGCGAGGACTACCTGGTCATCCTCGGAGTCGGCTGAGCGTCCGACCCCAGTAGGCTCACTCCCCGTGATCGACCTCAGAGTTGTCCGCGAGGACCCCGACGCCGTCCGCCAGTCGCAGCGCACCCGGGGCGAAGACCCGTCCCTGGTCGACGCGCTTCTCGACGCCGACGCCTCCCGCCGCGCCGCGGTGCTGGCCGCGGACAACCTGCGTGCCGAGCAGAAGGCGCTGGGCAAGAAGGTGGGCAAGGCCTCGCCCGAGGAGCGGCAGGAACTGCTGAAGGGCGCATCGGAGCTGTCGGCACGAGTCAAGGACGCCGAAGCCGCGCAGAACGCTGCCGACGCCGATCTCGACGCGGCGCACCGTGCGATCTCGAACATCGTGCAGGACGGAGCTCCCGCCGGTGGCGAGGACGACTTCGTGACCCTCGAGACCATCGGGGATATCCCCACCATCGAGAACCCGAAGGACCACCTCGAGCTCGGTGAGTCACTCGGCATCATCGACATGGAGCGCGGCGCGAAGGTGTCCGGCGCCCGGTTCTACTTCCTGACCGGGTACGGCGCGCTGCTGCAGCTCGGACTGTTGCAGTTGGCCGCGCAGCGGGCCGTCGCCAACGGTTTCACCATGGTCATCCCGCCCGTCCTGGTCCGTCCGGAGATCATGGCCGGAACCGGTTTCCTGGGCGCGCACTCGTCGGAGATCTATCACCTGGACGACGACGACCTCTACCTCGTCGGTACCTCGGAAGTACCGCTGGCCGGCTACCACTCGGGCGAGATCATCGATCTGAACTCGGGACCCAAGCGCTACGCGGGATGGTCGTCCTGCTTCCGTCGTGAAGCGGGGAGCTACGGCAAGGACACCCGCGGCATCATCCGCGTCCACCAGTTCGACAAGGTCGAGATGTTCGTCTACACCCGTCCCGAGGACGCGGATGCCGAGCACCAGCGACTGCTCGGCTGGGAGAAGGAAATGCTCGCCGCGGTGGAGCTTCCGTACCGCGTGATCGACACTGCCGGCGGTGACCTCGGTTCGTCGGCCGCGCGCAAGTTCGACTGCGAGGCATGGCTTCCCACCCAGAACACCTACCGCGAGCTCACGTCCACCTCGAACTGCACCACGTTCCAGGCGCGTCGACTCGGTGTGCGGTACCGGGACGAGAACGGCAAGCCGCAGACGGCCGCGACGCTCAACGGCACCCTGGCGACGACTCGGTGGATCTCCGCGATTCTCGAGAACCACCAGCAGCCCGACGGCAGCGTCAAGATCCCGGCTGCGCTCGTACCGTTCGTCGGCACCGACGTCCTGCGTCCGCCGACTTCATAGCCGTACCGCACGTGAACGCACCCGATCGTGACTGGATCTGCCATTTTGCAGGTTTCCGATCGATCGGGTGCGCTGACGTGCATCATGAGGCCGAGAATCAGCAGTGCGGGTTCGCTACTCGTCGCGTGTCGGTGGTTCGGTGACCAGGACGTCGTCCGCCGGTAGCGGGACGGCGAGTTCCACCATCCGCTCCGGATACGACGGGTAGGCGGGACGGATCCAGACCTTGGTGTCGTCCAATTGCGTCATGACCATCCGACGCCACTGCCATTCCGGTGTCGCACGCCGGAGATCCAGCTCGCTGACCAGCGGTAACGGCGCACGCGCCCAGTAGGGTACGGACAGCGAACTCAGCCCGCGCGCTTCGAGAACGTCGATTGCCGCCTCGAGCTGCACGTCTTCGGCGATCACGTGGCCGACAGGGTTGACGGCGTCCACGAGTTCGCCGTCGTCGCGAGCCATGTCGGAGACGGTCCACCCCACGAGCTCCCCGTCCGATGCTCTGGTCACGGGGAGTCGGCTACGCCACCGGTCGATATCCACTTCCTCGACGGTACCGATGTCCGCGTCGGCTCACGATTCCCAGGACCGCGCCAACTTCCGTGCCGAGGCGACGATCGCGCGTGCCTCGTTCCGGTCGACGCGTGCCTGCAGAAGTGCGCCCGAGCTCATCGTCACCAGGATGCGAGCTCGATTCTCGGGATCGTCGTCACCCCGGTTCACCAGGGCGTCGGTGACGGCATCGGTCAGTCGCCGACGGTAGGCGTCGACGACGGCGGCGAGGGTGTCGTCGTGCGCGGCGGATCCCGCAGCAGTGTTGACCAGAAGGCAGCCGCGACGTGGTGCGTCGGCATCGAGGACGTCGAGTTCCGAGTCGATCGACGCGAAGTAGGCGTCCAGACCGTCGTCGGTCCGCAACAGGTCGAGTCGCGGCGCCACCACCGTGTCCAGATAATCCTGCACCGCTGCGTCGAACATGCCGCGCTTGCTGGTGAACGCGTGATAGATGCTGGACCGGGACAGGCCGGTCGCTGCCTCGAGTTCGGGTAGGGACGCGCCTTCGAAGCCTCTGTGCCAGAACACGTCTCGCGCAGCAGTGATCACCCGCTCGGCGTCGAACGTCGCTCTCCTACCCATCTGTCACCCTTCGTCGGTGAGGCGTACGGTATTTAGTGTACCGAACGATCCACAAAAGGAGCATCGACGTGAAAAGCACCCAGATCCAGCTCGTGTCCCGCCCCACCGGGTGGCCTACTGCCGACAACTTCCGGTCGGTCACAGTCGACCTTCCAGACCTCGAGCCGGGCCAGGTGCGGGTCGCGAACGACTTCATGTCGGTCGATCCGTACATGCGCGGTCGCATGAACGACGTCAAGTCGTACGTACCGCCCTTCGCTCTCCACGAGACGATGACCGGTGGCGCCGTCGGCCGAGTCCTCGAGAGCCGGTCGGACGACGTCGCTGTGGGGAGTGTCGTGGTGCATCAGCTGGGATGGCGTGACATCGCGCAGGGAGAAGCCTCGAATTTCCGTACGGTCCGTGAGATCGACGGCGTTCCCACCTCGGCCTACCTGGGAATCCTCGGTATGACGGCCCTGACCGCGTACGTCGGATTGCAGGACATCGCCCAGATGAAGCAGGGCGACACGGTGTTCGTGTCGGGCGCTGCCGGAGCAGTGGGAAGCGCGGTGGGCCAGATCGCCCGCATTCTCGGCGCCGGACGGGTCATCGGTTCTGCGGGATCGGCGGAGAAGGTCGACCTTCTGACCGGCAAGTACGGCTTCGACGCGGCGTTCGACTACAAGCGGGCCCCGGTTCGCGACCAGCTGCGCACAGCAGCTCCGGACGGCATCGACGTCTACTTCGACAACGTGGGTGGCGACCACCTCGAGGCCGCCTTGGATTCGTTCAAGGACGGCGGACGCGCTGCACTGTGCGGCGCGATCTCTGCCTACAACACCGTGGGGGCCACTCCCGGACCGGACAACATGTCGAACATCGTGACCCGAGGCCTCACGCTGCGCGGCTTCACGGTGGGCAACTTCTTCGACAGGTTCCCCGCCTTCGCCGAGGACATGACCGCATGGCTCACCGACGGCCGGATCAGCTACGACGAGACGGTCGTCGACGGGATCGAGCGTTCGGTCGACGCCTTCCTCGGCATGCTCCGAGGAGAGAACACCGGAAAGATGGTCGTACGGATCTCCGCTGCGCGGTAGCGCTACCGCTACGCTGCTGTTTGTGGAACCTGTCTATCGCACCATCATCGGCATCGCTCGCACGGTCTTCGCTGCTCAGGGCTTGAAGTTCGACGTGACCGGCGCGGAGAACATTCCCGCGCAGGGCGGTGCGGTGATAGCGGTGAACCACACCGGATATCTGGACTTCACCTACGCCGGCCTTCCCGCTCGTAAGCACAAGCGGTACATCCGGTTCATGGCGAAGAAAGAGGTCTTCGACAACTCGAAGTCGGGCCCGATCATGCGGGCGCTCAAGCACATTCCCGTGGATCGCGGCGCCGGCGCCGAGTCGTACAGGTCGGCAGTGGACGCACTCGCGCGCGGTGAACTGGTCGGCGTGTACCCGGAGGCGACCATCAGTCGAAGCTTCGAGATCAAGGACTTCAAGTCCGGAGCAGCTCGGATGGCGATCGAAGCCGGGGTCCCGATCATTCCCATGGTCATCTGGGGAGCTCAGCGTGTGTGGACCAAGGGGTTCCCGAAGCGTCTCGGCCGCACGAACACCCCGATCACCATCAGGGTGGGTGAGCCGATCGCAGCAGATACGTCCGCCGGCGAGCTGACCACACACCTGCGCACGACGATGCAGTCGATGCTCGCCGAGATCCAGAAGAACTACGAGCACCCCGCCGGTGAGTACTGGGTACCTGCCCGTCTCGGGGGGACAGCCCCGACCCTCGAGGAAGCCGACAAGTTGGATGCCGTCGACCTCGAGGCTCGGATGGCAGCGCGAGACGAGCGCAAGCGCGCCTCGGACTGACTAGCTGTTGGGGCCGGCGATCTCGAGCGCGATGTTGTCGGGATCCCGGAACTCGAGGATCGCCATGCCGGCGTCACCGAGATCCTTGACCGGCTCGTGAGCGATGCCGAGCTGGTCCAGGAGCGCAGCGGCGTCGTGCAGATCCTGCATGGAGGCGACGCTGAAGCTCAGATGATCGAGACCGGCGCGATCCTCGCCGAAGGTGTCGTCGCTCGGCGCGGTGGGACGAAGTCCGAGTAGACCGCCGGCGAACTTGTAGATGACACCGCCGAAGAGGAAGCCGAGGGCTTCCTTCGTCTCCGCGTCCGGGTTCGGCGGCAGCTCGAACGCCACCTCGAAGCCGAAGACATCGTCGTAGAACTTCTTCGATACCGCGATGTCACTGACCGTCAGGCGTACGTGGTTGTAGTCGACTGCTGCGATAGGCATGTGTTGCTCCGATTCCGATGCACCTGTCGACGCGACCGTCGAGCCGACGTGGGCGCACACACGGGGTATTCGTGGCCACGCATGGAAGCGATGTCCAGAGGATGTCGCAGAAGAATCGCCGCTGACCTGGCGATTTGCATCTCATGAATCACTCGCGTAACTTTCTTCGAGTCAGAGCGACACGGACACCGACCGAAGGCCTTCAGGGGCTGGGCGAACGAGGTGGGACGGAGTCGCATGGCCGATCGGACAGNGCGTAACTTTCTTCGAGTCAGAGCGACACGGACACCGACCGAAGGCCTTCAGGGGCTGGGCGAACGAGGTGGGACGGAGTCGCATGGCCGATCGGACAGAAAAGGTTCGTCTGCATCTCGTGTAGGCTGAGCGTACAGTCCAACTTCCTGATCCATGTGGTGCCTGGTGTTTGACTCGGGTGTCGCGGTGTGGTTAGGCTGGAACGGTTGCCCCGGATCCTCCCGCTGTGTGTGGGTGGTGGTGGTGTGTGCGTGTTCTTTGAGAACTCAACAGTGTGTCGATGAATGTC
>NZ_LMRP01000003.1 GCF_001426185.1 Rhodococcus sp. Leaf247
CAGTTCTTCTACGGGTTGCGTCAGGGCGACGAGCATCGGGTGCGCCTGGAGAAGGGTGTGGATCTGCTGATCGGGCTCGAGGCGATCTCGGAGCCCGATGATGCGGGGATGCGGACGGTGATGTGCATCCTGAACGGTCAGTTGCGGCCGGTGTCGGTGCGGGACCGGTCGATCTCGGCGGATGCGCCGACGACGGAGAAGGCGGACCGGTCCGATCCGTCGCATCTGGCGGCGCCGTTCGCCGGGGTCGTCACCCTCACGGTGACGGAGGGTCAGTCGGTGTCGGCGGGGGAGACCGTCGCGACGATCGAGGCGATGAAGATGGAAGCAGCCGTCACCGCACCGCGGGCGGGCACCGTCACCCGGATCGCCCTGTCGGGTGTCGCCCAGGTCGAAGGCGGAGACCTGATCTGCGTCATCGCCGTCGGCGACACCACCGACAGGTCGTGACGCCGAGGTGACCAGGATCGTCGCCGGACGTGCCGGGGGACGCACGATCGTCGTGCCGTCCCGCGGGACGCGTCCCACCGCCGACCGCGTTCGCGAGGCACTCTTCAGCGCACTGGAGAGCCGCATGTACCTCGACGGGGCTGCCGTCCTCGATCTGTACGCCGGCTCCGGCGCATTGGGACTCGAAGCGCTGTCGCGGGGCGCGGACCACGTGCTGCTCGTGGAGAACGACGCACGGGCAGCTGCAGTCGTCGCCCGGAACATCGAGGCGGTGGGACTGCCGGGAGCCGTGGTGCGGACGGCGCCGGTCGCCGCGGTGGTCGGGGGAGCGCCCGAGCGCACCTACGACCTCGTCCTCGCCGACCCGCCCTATTCGGTGGCCGATGCGGCCGTGGCCTCCGTTCTGGACAGACTGGTCGAGAACGCCTGGCTCGCCGAGGACGCACTCGTGGTCGTCGAACGGTCCTCGCGGTCACCGGCCACCGCGTGGCCGGGTTCGCTGACGGAACTCACCTCCAAGCGATACGGAGAAGCGCGGGTGGACATCGCCCGCTTCGAGCAGGCCGACGACGCCGGCACCGACGACGTCGGGAACTGATAGTTTCGGGCACCATGAGCGGTGCACTGGTTCCCGGAAGCTTCGACCCGATCCACAACGGTCATCTCGACGTGATCTCCCGCGTTGCAACGCAATTCGACGAGGTGATCGTCACCGTGGTGGTCAATCCGAACAAGAAGGGCCTCTTCACCGTCGACGAGCGGGTCGAGATGCTGGCGGAGGCCACGTCGCACCTGAGCGGAGTGCGGGTGGCGACGTGGCAGGGATTGCTGGTGGACTTCGCGAGCGAATCCGGAGCGACCGCCATCATCAAGGGCCTGCGCAATGCCGCGGACTTCGACTACGAGGTACAGATGGCGCAGATGAACCGACGCCTGACCGGGGTCGACACCGTCTTCCTCGGGACCGATCCGGTGCACAGCTGCCTGTCGAGTTCCCTGATCAAGGAGATCGCCCGCCTCGGCGGCGACGTGACGTCGATGGTTCCGGGCGCGGTGCACGAACGTCTGCTGGCGCGATTGTCCGAATCTGCCTGACGCCGCGAGA
Source organism: Rhodococcus sp. Leaf247 (assembly GCF_001426185.1). Classification (GTDB taxonomy): domain Bacteria; phylum Actinomycetota; class Actinomycetes; order Mycobacteriales; family Mycobacteriaceae; genus Rhodococcoides. Next base: position 1,556 of record NZ_LMRP01000003.1, read on the forward strand.
CGTGACACACCCGCCGGCGACACACCGGGGTGCAATCGAGCGGTCGGGTGCGAGCACCGGGCACACTTGACCTCGTCAGCTGTACCGATTCGAAGTGAGGTCTGAGCCAAGGTGTATCGGGTATTCGAGGCGCTCGACGAGCTCGTAGCGATCGTCGAGGAGGCGCGCGGCGTCCCGATGACCGCCGGGTGTGTCGTTCCGCGCGGGGACGTACTGGAACTTCTGGACGATGTGCGGGACGCCATTCCCGGCGAGCTGGACGACGCCCAGGACGTGCTCGACCACCGCGACAAGCTGGTGTCCGACGCGAGGACGGGAGCCGAGAAGACGATCTCGTCGGCGAACGCCGAGGCGACCAGCACGGTCGAGAACGCGCGCGACGAGGCCGACAGACTTCTCGCGGACGCGAAGGCGCACGCCGACCGCATGGTCGCCGAGGCGACCGCACACGCGGAGAACCTCGTCGCCGACGCCACCGCGCGCGCCGATGCCACCATCGCCGATGCGGAACACGAGTACGAGGAACTGACCGAGCGGGGACGCATGGAGTCGGCTCGCTCGATCGACGCCGGCAAAGCGGCCTACGAGCGCTCCGTCGCCGACGGCCTCGCCGAGCAGGAACGTCTGGTCTCGCAGACCGAGGTCGTGCAGGCCGCACATGCCGAGTCCGCACGCGTCATCGACGCTGCCCACGCCGAGTCCGACCGCTTGCGTACCGAGTGCGACCTGTACGTCGACACGAAGTTCTCGGAGTTCGAGGAGATCCTCTCGGGAACGCTGCGCTCCGTCGGTCGGGGACGTCAGCAACTGCGCACCGGTAACGGCGTGCCCAGCTACGACACCGACTTCGCGGATCCCCGCGGCCGCCGCTGAGCTGTCTCCACCCCCGAACCCCGAACCCCCCGCGAGTACGTCCATAGTGTCGTGATCGTGCGCCTCTGAGCGGCACTATCGGCGTACTCGCGGGCGGTTTCGCGGGAGTGGGGTGACACGGTCACGGCATGATTTGGCGCAGCCCCGAGGCTCCCGTATCGTGGGGTGGTTGCCCATTGCGCTGTGAAAGGAACGTCGTTGTCTCCCGCTGCTCGTCGCCGCACCGAACCCACCTCGGATCTGGTGTTGGACACCCGCCGTCTGGGTCGCCGAGCCGGATCGATGATGCCGGTTTCTCGCACTGTAAAAGCTCCGTCGCGTATCGGCCTCGATCTCATCGCCATTCCCGAGGGCGAGGACATCGTGTTGGATCTGCGGCTCGAATCGGTGTCCGAGGGCGTTCTCGTCAGCGGCACCGTCGACGCGGACACGGTGGGGGAATGCTCACGCTGTCTCGAGCCCTTCACCTCGCACGTCCAGTTGCATCTGACGGAGCTGTTCGCCTACCCGAACAGCGTCACCGAGGCCACGACGGACGCCGAGGATCTGTACCGGGTCGAGGACGACGCGATCGACCTCGAGCCTCTTCTCGTGGACGTGGCGGGCCTCACGTTGCCGCTGCGTCCCCTGTGCACCGAGGACTGCCAGGGCCTGTGCCCCGAGTGCGGTATCCGCCTGTCGATTGCGGAACCAGGGCACAGTCATGAGATACTTGATCCTCGCTGGGCAGGTCTTGCATCGAAGCTGCAGACCGACCCCGACCAGACCTAGTCGGCCGACGCAAACCTGCGCCTGCACGACCTGTGCCCCGAGCACGAACATTGCACCGAACGAGTACGAGGAGAAGTAGAAGTGGCTGTTCCGAAGCGCAAGATGTCGCGGTCCAACACCCGATCGCGACGCAGCCAGTGGAAGACCACTGCACCCACTCTCATCACCTGCCCCAACCGCGGGTGCGGCGAGAAGACGCTGCCCCACACGGTGTGCCCGAACTGCGGCACGTACAAGGGTCGCCAGGTCACTGCGGCCGTCTGATACTCGGGCGACCTACGTGACCTCACAGTCGCCAGCGGCAGACCGGAGCGGCGAGGACGATCATGCATCGCTTCTCGCCGCTCTTGGCGTGTCTCTGGACCATGACCTTCTGATCCATGCGCTGACTCACCGCTCGTACGCGTACGAGAACGGTGGCCTGCCGACCAACGAGCGGCTCGAATTCCTGGGCGACTCGGTGCTCGGTCTCAGCATCACCGAACGTCTCTACACCGAACACCCCGACAAGTCCGAGGGTGAGCTGGCCAAGATCCGTGCGAGCGTCGTCAACATGCACGCTCTGGCCGAAGTCGCTCGCGAACTGGGTGCCGGCGGACTCGGTGCTCATCTTCTGCTCGGAAAGGGCGAGGAGCAAACGGGCGGGCGCGACAAGGCCTCCATCCTCGCCGACGGTATGGAATCGCTTCTCGGTGCGATCCACGTCGAGCACGGCATCGACGTTGCCCGCGAGGTCGTGCTTCGGTTGTTCGCGACGCTGCTGGACCGTGGTCCACGTCTCGGTGCCGGCCTCGACTGGAAGACCAGTTTGCAGGAGCTCACCGCGGAGAGGGGACTCGGCGTTCCCGCGTACGAGATCACCGCGACGGGTCCGGATCACGACAAGGAATTCACGGCCACGGTCCTGGTCGGCGGATCGCCGTACGGTCAGGGTGTCGGTCGGTCGAAGAAGGAAGCCGAGCAGCGGGCCGCCAGCGCCGCCTGGACGGCCCTGAGCGAGGACGCGACCGCCGCGGCCGTCGCACCACCCGGCCCGGAGCTGTCCGCAGACCGGAATGCCTGAACTTCCCGAGGTCGAGGTCGTACGGCGAGGTCTCGCCGCGCATGTCGTGGGGCAGACCTTGACCGACGTGGAGGTACTCCACCCCAGGTCCGCACGGCGGCACCTCGAAGGCAGCGTCGATCTGGAGTCGCGTCTGGCGGGGGCGTCGGTCGCCTCCGCGGAGCGTCGCGGCAAGTACCTGTGGTTGACGGTCCGCCACGGTGACGACACCGGCCCGCCGTCCGATGCGATCGTCGTCCACCTCGGCATGAGCGGGCAGATGCTCGTCCAGCCTGCCGGAGCCCCGGACGAGAAGCATCTGCGCATCCGTGCGCGGCTGGGGAGCGGCGACACCGAACTGCGCTTCGTCGATCAACGGACATTCGGCGGGTGGGCCGTGGCGGACCTCGTGGAGAGCGGCGGTTCCCTGCTGCCCGTTCCCGTGGCCCATATCGCGAGGGACCCGCTCGATCCACTGTTCGACGCGGAGTCGGTGGTCGGTGCCCTCCGCGCCAAACACACCGAAATCAAGCGGGCGATCCTCGACCAGACGGTGGTGTCCGGCGTCGGCAACATCTATGCCGACGAGTCGTTGTGGCGCACCAAGATTCACGGCAACCGTCTGACGGATTCGCTGACTCGACCGAAGCTTCGCGCCTTGCTGAACAACGCGCACGCGGTCATGGGCGAAGCTCTGGCACAAGGCGGAACGTCCTTCGACGCGCTGTACGTCAACGTGAACGGTCAATCGGGATACTTCGATCGGTCCCTCGCCGCGTACGGACAGGAGGGGCTTCCGTGCCCCCGGTGCGGTGCGCCGATCAGGCGTGAGAAATTCATGAACCGCTCGTCGTTCAGCTGCCCGAAGTGCCAACCTCGTCCCCGCGAGCGCCGGGTGTAAAGATCCCGTAAGTGGAGGGGTCTCCCGGCGTCAAGATCGCGTGAGGGAGGGCTGATAGGCGGGCCGCCGAGCGAAGTCTGAGCACATGGCTGATCTCGCTTTTCTTTCGCTCACGGCCGGAGGCTTCGTCCTCCTGTTCGCCGTCATCCGTGCGCTGTCCAGGTCGGCATCGTGACTCTCGCCGGAACGACGTCGGTCGTCCTCCTCGTCATCGCCGCGGCACTGTGTCTGTACCTGGTGATCGCTCTGCTCGATCCCGACAGGTTCTGAGCGCCGTGTCCACTCTTGCCGCGGGACTTCAGATCGCGACCGTCGTCGCCGTCCTCGCCGCCGCCTACGTACCGCTGGGCGACTACATGGCGCGTGTCTTCACCGCGCCGACGTCGGATTCGCGTATCGAATCCGTGCTCTACCGACTGTGCCGCATCGACTCTCGTGCCGAGCAGGGCTGGGCCGGCTATGCCTCGAGCCTGGTGGGCTTCAGCGCGGCGGGCGTGGTGTTGCTGTACGTGCTGCAGCGGATTCAGGGCGTCCTCCCGCTGAACGGCGGCCTCGGTGCGGTCAGCCCCGCGGTCGCGTTCAACACAGCAGTCTCGTTCGTGACCAACACCAATTGGCAGTCGTACACACCCGAGACGACGATGAGCAACCTGACGCAGCCCCTGGGCCTCGCCGTGCAGAACTTCCTGTCGGCCGCCGTGGGCCTCGCGGTTGCCGTCGCCGTGGTCCGTGCTTTCGTCCGTGTTCGCGCAGGCGGAGAACTGGGGAACTTCTGGGTGGACCTGACCAGGGGAACACTGCGGATCCTGCTGCCGCTGTCGATGATCGTCGCCGTGGTTCTGCTGACTCAGGGCGTGGTGATGTCCTTCCGGAGCGGCTTCGACGGGACCGGTCTTGACGGAACCGCGGTCACGAACGCGCTGGCCCCGGCAGCATCGCAGGAAGCGATCAAGGTGATCGGCACCAACGGCGGTGGAATCTTCGCCGCGAACTCGGCGCACCCGTTCGAGAATCCGACCCCGTTGTCCAACGTCGTCGAGATCATCTCCCTGCTGCTGATCCCGGTATGCCTGACCCGGACCTTCGGGACGATGGTGGGCAGTCGTCGCGAGGGCCTGACCCTGCTGTCCGTCATGGGCGCTCTGTGGGCCGCGATCCTGGCCGTCACGCTGACCGCAGAGGCCCACACCACGGGTGCAGCAGCCACCGCGGCGGGATCGATGATGGAGGGCAAAGAGCAACGCTTCGGGATCGCCGGCTCCGCCCTGTTCGCCGTCAGTACGACCGGAACATCCACTGGCGCCGTCAATTCGGCGCACGACAGCATGTCACCGCTGGGTGGGGGCGCGGTGCTGCTCAACATGGTGTTCGGCGAGATAGCGCCGGGCGGTGTGGGAACCGGCCTGTACGGCCTGCTGGTCCTCGCGATCATCGCAGTCTTCGTCGGCGGACTGCTGGTGGGCCGCACACCGGAATACCTGGGCAAGAAGCTGGGCCGGCGGGAGATCACGATGGCTGCCCTGTCGGTGCTGATCATGCCTGCTCTCGTTCTGCTCGGTACGGCGATCACGGTCGTCCTGCCGTCCACGACGGGATATCAGGGCAACAGCGGTGATCCGGGTTCACCCGGGTCCGCGCACGGCTTCACCGAAGTGCTCTACGCGTACGCGTCGGCTGCCAACAACAACGGCAGCGCCTTCGGGGGACTGACCGTCACCAGCGACTGGTTCCAGTCGTCGCTCGGTCTGGCGATGCTGTTCGGCCGGTTCCTGCCCATCGTGTTCGTTCTCGCCCTGGCAGGTTCGCTGGCCAGGCAGCGCCGGGCACCGGCCGGCGCGGGCACTCTCCCCACCACCGGGCCTCTGTTCTCCGGGCTACTGCTGGGCACCGTCGTGCTCGTCGCCGCCCTCACCTTCTTCCCGGCACTGTCGCTGGGACCCATCGCGGAAGCCGTCCAATGACGATCACAGAAGCACTCGCCCCATCCACGTCCGAGGACGCCGGTGTGACATCCGGGTACTTCGATGCCCGCCAACTTCTCACCTCGCTTCCGGGCGCTCTGCGCAAGCTGGACCCGCGGCACCAGGCGAAGAACCCCGTCATGTTCGTGGTCTTCGTGGGGTCGGTCGTGACGACGGTGCTTGCAGCACTCGATCCGTCCGTGTTCGCGTGGACCATCGCGGGCTGGCTGTGGTTCACCGTGGTCTTCGCCAACCTCGCCGAGTCGGTCGCGGAAGGCCGGGGTCGAGCGCAGGCCGCCAGCCTCCGCGGCGTCGCCCGCGACACGGTCGCTCGCCGACTGGGACCCGGCGGTGACGAGTCGAGTGTGTCCGCAACGGAACTCGTGGTCGGTGATCTCGTCGTCGTCGAGGCGGGCGGCGTCGTCCCCGGCGACGGCGACGTGGTCGACGGCATCGCCTCGGTCGACGAATCCGCGATCACCGGCGAATCGGCCCCGGTCGTCCGGGAATCGGGCGGCGATCGGAGTGCTGTCACCGGTGGGACGACCGTGCTCTCGGATCGCATCGTCGTCCGGATCACCGCGGCGCAGGGTCACACGTTCGTCGACCGGATGATCGCCCTGGTGGAAGGTGCTTCGCGACAGAAGACGCCGAACGAGGTCGCTCTGAACATCCTGCTGGCGTCGTTGACCATCGTGTTCCTCCTGGCAGTGGTGGCCGTCGGGCCGATGAGCGACTACTCCGGGGGATCGCGCGGGCCCGTCGAACTGATCGCGTTGCTCGTCTGCCTGATCCCCACCACGATCGGGGCGCTGCTGTCCGCCATCGGGATCGCCGGTATGGACCGGCTAGTGCAGCGCAACGTCCTGGCGATGTCGGGGCGGGCGGTCGAAGCAGCCGGAGACATCGACACCTTGCTGATGGACAAGACCGGCACGATCACGTTCGGTAATCGCAGGGCCACTGCACTGTTCCCGGCGCCGGGTATCTCGCGAGTACAGCTGGTCCGTGCAGCGCACCTGTCCTCCGCGGCCGACGGAACCCCCGAGGGACGCAGCATCGTCGACCTGTGCACGGCGGACGACGAGGAGCCACCGGCGGTTCCCGATACAGCCGTGTTCGTGCCGTTCAGCGCGCAGACCAGAATGAGCGGCCTCGACACCGACGTGCTGTCCATCCGCAAAGGTGCTGCGGACAACGTCTTCGGGTGGGTTCGAGAACACAAGGGCACCGCGGACGGTCACGACTCGGTCCGTGACCGGATCGAGGAGGTCGCACAGGCCGGGGGCACCCCGCTTGTCGTCGCGGAGCATCGAGTCGGCAGCCAGGCACGTGTCCTGGGAGTGATCCAACTCTCCGATGTGGTCAAGCCGCACATCGCGGAACGTTTCGCGCGCCTGCGCGCCATGGGGATTCGCACGGTGATGGTCACGGGAGACAACCCGCTCACGGCGCGCGCGATCGCCGCGGAGGCCGGCGTCGACGATGTTCTCGCCGAAGCCACCCCGGAGGACAAGCTCGCCCTGATCCGCCGCGAGCAGGAGGGCGGGCGGCTGGTCGCCATGACCGGGGACGGCACCAACGACGCTCCCGCGTTGGCGCAGGCGGATGTCGGTGTCGCCATGAACACCGGAACCTCGGCGGCCAAGGAGGCCGGCAACATGGTCGACCTGGATTCGGATCCGACGAAACTCATCGAGATCGTCGAGGTGGGCAAGCAACTGCTGATCACCCGCGGCGCCCTGACGACGTTCTCGCTGGCGAACGATCTGGCCAAGTACTTCGCCATCCTGCCCGCGATGTTCTCCACGCTGTATCCGCAGCTCGATGTCCTGAACATCATGCGGTTGCACTCTCCGCAATCGGCCATCGTCTCGGCCGTGATCTTCAACGCTCTGGTCATCGTGGCGCTGATTCCGTTGGCGCTGCGCGGAGTTCGCTACACCCCGGCCACCGCGTCCACTTTGCTGCGACGCAATCTCGCGATCTACGGCGTCGGCGGCGTCGTGATGCCGTTCCTCGGCATCTGGCTGATCGACCTCGTCGTACGACATATCCCCGGAATGAGCTGATGATGAGAACTGTCACCTCCGCGCTGCGCCAGGTCCTCGCTGGGTTCGCCGTCCTGCTCGCATTCACCGTCGTGCTCGGTGTCGCCTATCCCGCTGCGGTATGGGGAATCTCGCGTCTCGGCTCGCACTCCGCGGAGGGGTCGCCGCTGGTCGACGCACAGGGATGCGTCGTCGGGAGTGCTCTCACGGCAGTGGATCCACGGCCGGCGGACGGTGCACCCGATCCGTTCTTCCACCCGCGCGTGACCGGCTCGCTCACAGGTCCCGACGCCTTCGCGCCCGGTGATCCGGCCGCGGCTCTGCCTCTCAACCAGGGGCCGAGCAGCGAAGTCCTCGCCGCCATGGTCGACGCGCGCCGCAGCGCCGTGGCCGAGCGCGAGAACGTCGACCCGGCCGAGGTACCCGTCGATGCGGTCACGGGATCCGGGTCCGGAATCGACCCCGACATCTCACCGGACTACGCCGAGTTGCAGGTGCCGCGCGTGGCGGCGGCGACGGGACTGACGGAGGACGTGGTGCGCTCCCGGGTCGCCGAGAACACGGACGGGCGGCAGTTCGGAGTTCTCGGGGAGCCTGTCGTCCACGTGCCTGCGCTCAACGTGGCTCTGGGTCTGACGGCGCCGACCTGTGCGACTCCCGCGGCCGACGGTGAATGATGGGGACGTGACGACGCCGACGCGAGACACCGACAGGGGAGAGTTGCGCATCTACCTGGGCGCGGCGCCCGGCGTGGGGAAGACGTTCGCGATGCTGGGAGAGGCGCACCGCAGGCGTGAACGCGGATGCGATGTCGTCGCCGGGGTGATCGAGACGCACGGTCGTCCCCTGACGGCCGAACGGGCCGACGGACTCGAGGTCGTCCCTCCCTCCCTGGTGCCGTACCGCGGTTCGTCGATTCCCGAACTGGACGTCGACGCGGTGATCCGGAGACGTCCCGCCCTGGTGCTGGTGGACGAACTGGCGCACACCAACACTCCGGGCAGCAAGCACGCCAAGCGGTGGCAGGACGTCCAGGAACTCCTCGATGCGGGCATCGATGTCGTGTCGACGGTGAACGTCCAGCACCTGGAGAGCCTGAACGACGTGGTCGAGCAGATCACCGGCATCGTTCAGCGCGAGACCGTTCCCGACGCGTTCGTGCGGTCGGCTGCTCAGGTCGAATTGGTCGACATCACCCCGGAGGCGTTGCGGCGCAGAATGACTCACGGCAACATCTACGGCGCCGAGAAGGTCGACGCCGCGCTGAGCAATTTCTTCCGCGCCGGCAATCTCACGGCACTGCGGGAGCTGGCCCTGTTGTGGCTCGCGGATCAGGTCGACGCGGCACTTGCGCGGTACCGCGCGGACAACGCGATCGCCGACACGTGGGAAGCGCGTGAGCGTGTCGTCGTGGCGGTCACAGGTGGGCCCGAGTCCGAGACGTTGGTGCGCCGCGCCAGTCGGATCGCCGCGAAGTCCAGCGCCGAGCTGATGGTGCTGCACGTGGTGCGGGGTGACGGTCTGGCGGGAGTGTCGGCGGCCCACATGGGAAGCGTGCGTGCCCTCGCCACCGGACTGGGCGCGTCACTGCACAGTGTCGTCGGGGACGACGTCCCGGTGACTCTCCTCGAATTCGCGAGGGGAGTGAACGCCACCCAGCTGGTCCTCGGCACGTCACGACGGAACCGGTGGGCGCGGGCGGTGGACGAGGGGATCGGCGCGACCGTCGTCCAGAACTCCGGCGCGATCGACGTTCACATGGTGACTCACGATCACGCGTCGGTCGGCGTGCGACGGTTGTCTGCGCCGACAGTCCGGCGCCCCCTCGCGTGGGCAGCGGCCCTGGTCGTTCCGTCGGTCGCGGCCGCCGCGATCCACCTCGTCGACGACTACCTCGAACTCGGCGGCGAGAGTGCACTGTTCTTCGTCGTCGTGCTCGCGGTGTCACTGCTCGGCGGAGTCGCACCCGCAGTGTTGTCGGCGTTGTTCTCGGCTCTGCTGCTGAACTTCTTCTTCACCGAACCGCGATACAGCTTCACCATCGCCGAGCCCGACAACTTCGTCACGACGGTGGTGCTGCTCGTCGTCGCGGTCGCCGTCGCCGTCCTGGTCGACATCGCCGCACGGCGGGCACGCGACGCCCGCCGCGCCTCGCAACACGCAGAACTGCTGGCCATGTTCGCCGGGTCCATCCTGCGCGGGGCAGACCTCACCGCCCTTCTCGAGCGCGTGCGCGAGACGTACGGCCAGCGCGCGGTCGCCGTCCTGCGCGTCGGACATGGGGTGGTCAGCGCGGTGGGAGAGCAGCCACCCAGCACCGTCGACGACGCCGACACGGCCGTACAGGTTGCCGACGACGAGTACGCACTCGTGCTGGCGGGAGGTAGGACGCGCGCCGCCGATCGCCGTGTTCTCACCGCCGTCGCCAATCAGGCCGTCGGGCTGATCCGCCAGAGCGAGCTGGCCGAGGAGGCGCGGACCGCCGCCGCGGCCGTCGAATCCGACAAGCTGCGCCGGGCGTTGCTGTCCGCGGTGGGGCACGATCTGCGCACTCCGCTCGCGGCGGTCAAGGCCGCGGTGTCGAGTCTGCGGAGCGACGACGTCACCTTCTCCCCGGAGGACACCGCGGAACTGCTCGCGACGGTCGAGGAATCCGCCGACCAGCTGACCGCGCTGGTCGGCAATCTGCTCGACTCGTCGCGACTGGCCGCAGGAGTGGTGCGGCCCATGGCCGTTCCCGTCTTCCTCGACGAGGTGGTCCGCCGCGCCTCGGCGACTCTCGGGACCGGTCGGGGGCAGCGCGAGCGACTCGTCGTCGATGTCGGAGACGTGTCCGTCCTCGCCGATGACGGGCTTCTCGAGCGAGTCGTCGCGAACCTCGTCGACAACGCGTTCCGCTACGCGCCGACCGGACACGTCACCGTCACGGCCGACGGCGACGACAACCGCGTCAGGCTCGCGGTCGTCGATCACGGTCCCGGCATCGACCCGCAGTCGCAGGAAACGATGTTCGACGCATTCCAGCGTCTGGGCGACCGCGACACCACCACCGGTGTCGGCCTCGGTCTCTCGGTCGTCAGGGGTTTCGTCGACGCCATGAACGGCTCGGTCACCGCCTCGCAGACCCCCGGCGGCGGCCTCACCGTCACGGTGGACCTTCCCGGTGTCCTCCGGCACGCGGTCTCCCGATGAACGACGACACACGCCCCGGACCACCGCCCACCCGCGTGTTGGTGGTCGACGACGAGCCGCAGTTGCTGCGCGCCCTGCGCATCAACCTCGGCGTCCGCGGTTACGACGTGACGACGGCATCGACCGGAGCGGGGGCGCTCCGGGCGGCGGCCGATCGCAAACCCGATGTCATCGTGCTCGACCTCGGACTTCCGGACCTCGACGGACTCGAGGTGCTGGCGGGCCTCCGCGGATGGACGTCGGTCCCGGTGATCGTGCTGTCCGCCAGGTCGGATTCCGGCGACAAGGTCGACGCACTCGACGCCGGTGCCGACGACTACGTGACCAAGCCGTTCGGCATGGACGAGTTCCTCGCGCGGCTACGGGTCGCGGTCCGTCGTGCGTCACAGGCCTCGTCCGACGGGGGAGATCCGGTGGTGACCACCTCGTCGTTCACCGTCGACCTGGTTGCGAGGTCGGTCACCCGTGACGGCGCCGCCGTGCACCTGACGCCGACGGAGTGGGGCATGCTCGAGATGTTGGTGCGGCACCGCGGCAAGCTGGTGGGACAGCGTGAACTCCTGCGCGAGGTGTGGGGGCCCGCGTACGAGTCCGAGACCCACTATCTCCGGGTGTATCTGGGCCAACTGCGGCGCAAACTCGAGCCCGATCCGGCGCACCCGAAGCACCTGCTCACCGAAGCGGGCATGGGCTACCGCTTCCAGGTGTGATGCGCCTGCCCGCCGCACGGTCGCCGCTCCGCTAGGTTGGCCGGTGTGCTTGTCGACGGTAGAGACATCCCGGTCACCGGGAGCGTCCTGCAACCGTTGACTCGACGAACCAGCGATATCCTGCGCGTCGTCACGGCGGCTGTGGTCCTCGGCGTGATCGTCGTGGGCTCGCTGATCACTCGTAACGAGTGGACAGCACTCGAGCGGTCGATCTCCGACATCGTGGGCGTGCTGACTCCCAGCCAGTCGAACGCGGTCTACCTGGTCTACGGCGTCTCCATCCTGGCGCTTCCGTTCACCGTGCTCGCGGGACTGATCGCCGCCCGGCGGTGGAGGCTGCTCGGCGGATACGCCGCGGCCGCCGTGCTGGCCGCATTGGCCCTGTCGGTCGGCGGAGGCGGCCTCTCGGCGCCGAAGTGGCACGTCGACGAGTCGACCAGGCTGGACACGTTGCTGTCCCAGATTCTCGACGACCCGCGATGGATCGCGATCGTCGCCGCGGTGCTGACCGTGTCCGGTCCGGGGCTGCCACTGCGATGGAAGCGCACGTGGTGGATCCTCCTTCTCGCCTTCGTTCCCATCCACCTGGTCATCAGTACGGTTGTCCCGGCGCGGTCACTCCTGGGTCTGGCGGTGGGGTGGCTGGCCGGCTCCCTCGTCGTGTGGGTCGTGGGAACACCGGCGCTCGACGTGCCGTTGGCCGAGGCCGTCCGCGTCCTCGCTCGACGTGGAATCTCCATCGCGGCGTTCGTGGTGCTGCGTCCGTCCGGGTCCGGCCCGCTGGTGCTCTCGGGACGCACCGGACCCGCGGGGCACGACGTGGTGGTCGAACTGTTCGGGCCCAACCAGCGCAGCCGAGGGGCGCTGCGGCTGGTGCGGCGTTTGGTGACGCTGCGGTCGTCGGAGAGTCCACCCCTGCACGCGTCCCAACGCCGGGCGGTCGAGCATCGCGCGCTCATGGGTATCGCGCTGAACGATCTGGGTGTCGCCGCGTGCGTTCCGACGGCCGTGTCCGCACTCGACCGCGGATGGGTCCTGTACGCGCACAGTGCGCCTCGCGGCCGTCCCATCGACGCGGACAGGCCCGACGACGCCATCGCGATGTGGCGCACTCTGGGGGTGCTCAGGTCCCGCCAGATCTCCCACGGTGACCTCCGCGCGGCGGACATGAGAATTGCCGACGACGGCACTGCCCTGCTCGGCGGCTTCGATACCGCGGAACTGGGTGCGTCGCAGCCGCAACTGCATTCCGACGCAGCGCAACTTCTGGTCACCACGTCGTCGATGTTCGGGCCCGATGTCGCGGTCGACGCCGCGATCGAGCGGCTCGGTCACGAGGACGTGCTGGTGGCGTCTCGGCGACTGACTCCGTCGGCGATTCCCCCGCGGGTGCGGTCGGCGATTCCGGAGGCCAAGTCCGTGATGAAGGCTGCGCGCGACACCGTTCTGGCCCGTACCGGCACGTCGGCCATCGCGACGGAACAGGTCACCCGGTTCTCCCGCAACCAGATCGTGCAACTGGTGCTGTTGATCGCATTGGTCTACGTCGCGTACCCGTTCATCAGCCAGGTCCCGACGTTCGCCACGGAACTCTCGTCCATCGACTGGCGGTGGGCGCTGGTGGGGCTGGCGATCTCGGCTGCGACGTACGTCGGTGCGGCAGCGGCACTCTGGGCGTGCGCGTCGGGAGCGGTCAGCTTCTGGAACACGACCGTCATGCAAGTCGCCAACACCTTCGCCGCCACGACGACACCGGCCGGTGTCGGTGGTCTGGCACTCAGCGTGCGGTTCCTCCAGAAGGGCGGACTGACGCTCACCCGGTCGACGGCCGCCGTGGCGTTGCAACAACTGGTGCAGGTGATCTCGCACGTGACACTGCTCGTGGTGTTCAGCGTTGCGGCCGGGCAGTCCGCCGATCTGTCCCGTTTCGTTCCCAGCGCGACGATCCTGTATCTCATCGCCGGTGTGGCCTTCGGGGCGCTGGGCGCCTTCCTCTTCGTCCCCACGTTGCGACACTTCCTCCGCACGGCCGTGCGGCCGCAACTCGCGGAGGTCTACGCCGACCTGTCCGAGTTGGTACGTCACCCCGCACGGTTCGCGATCATCGTTCTCGGTTGCGCCGCAACGACTCTGGGGGCGGCGTTCGCTCTGTGGGTCAGCGTCGAGGCGTTCGGCGGAGGCACGACCTTCATCACCGTGACCATCGTGACCATGATCGGCGGCACCCTGGCCTCCGCCGCGCCGACCCCCGGCGGCGTCGGAGCGGTCGAGGCGGCGTTGATCGGCGGACTCGCGGCGTTCGGACTGCCCGCCACCATCGCCGTCCCGTCGGTGCTCCTGTATCGGGTGCTGACCTGCTGGATCCCGGTGTTCTGCGGGTGGCCCATCATGCGGTGGATGGCACGCACGGAGATGATCTGAGTTCGCGCTAGTAGGTTGTGAGCATGGCTGAACTGTGGGTCGAACGCACCGGAACTCGTCGCTACACCGGCAAGAGCTCGCGAGGCGCCGAGGTGCTGATCGGGTCCGAGGACGTCGAGGGTGTCTTCACTCCCGGCGAGCTGCTCAAGATCGCCCTCGCCGCATGCACGGGCATGAGTTCCGACCGGCCCCTCGCCCGCCGGCTCGGGGACGACTACGACGCGACCGTCCGGGTGTCCGGCACCGCAGATCGCGAGAACGAACGGTACCCGCGACTGGACGAAGTGCTGACCGTCGATCTGAGCGAACTCGACCCCGAGGCGCGGGAGCGGTTGCTGACCGTCGTGACCAAGGCCGTCGACAAGGTCTGCACCGTCGGACGGACGTTGAAGGCCGGCACCGAGGTCGTCCTGACCGTCGACGTCGAGGCATGAGCGACGAGCGTCTGAGCGCGTGGGTCCACGGGACCGTCCAGGGAGTGGGCTTCCGCTGGTGGACCCGTGCCCGGGCGCTGGAGCTCGGTCTGGTCGGATCGGCCACCAACACCTCCGACGGCCGTGTCCACGTCGTCGCGGAAGGCCCCCGCGAGAAGTTGGACGGCCTGCTGTCGGCGCTGCGATCGGGCGACACGCCGGGCTCGGTGAGCACCGTGGTCGACAATTGGGAGCAGGCGCGCGGCGGACTCGACGGGTTCGTCGAACGCTGAGAGCCCAGCGCCCAGTAGTCTGAACCGCCATGCACCTCAAGAGTCTGACGCTGAAGGGCTTCAAGTCCTTCGCCTCGGCGACGACTCTTCGTTTCGAGCCCGGCATCACCTGCGTCGTCGGCCCCAACGGGTCCGGCAAGTCGAACGTCGTGGACGCCCTGACGTGGGTCATGGGGGAGCAGGGCGCGAAGGCGCTGCGCGGCGGCAAGATGGAGGACGTCATCTTCGCCGGCACCTCCGGCCGCGCCCCGCTGGGCCGCGCCGAGGTGACGCTGACCATCGACAACTCCGACGGTGCGCTCCCCATCGACTACTCCGAGGTGTCCATCACCCGACGGATGTTCCGGGACGGCGCCGGTGAGTACGAGATCAACGGCAGCTCGTGTCGGCTCATGGATGTCCAGGAGTTGCTGAGCGACTCGGGTATCGGCCGGGAGATGCATGTCATCGTCGGCCAGGGCAGGCTCGCCGCGATTCTCGAGTCCCGCCCCGAGGATCGACGGGCGTTCATCGAGGAAGCCGCGGGCGTGCTCAAGCACCGCAAGCGCAAAGAGAAGGCAGTCCGCAAGCTCGATTCCATGCAGGCCAATCTGGCTCGGCTGACGGACCTCACGACCGAACTGCGTCGACAGCTGAAACCGCTGAGTCGGCAAGCCGAGGTCGCCCGACGCGCCCAGACGGTGCAGGCGGATCTTCGGGACGCTCGTCTGCGGATCGCCGCGGACGACCTGGTGACGCGGCGGACGCAGCTCGCCGAGCAGTCCCACGACGAGACGAAGGCCCGTGAGGAATACGCCGCCGTCCAGGACGCGCTGGGAGAGGGCGAGGCAGTTCTGGCCGAGGGCGAGCAGGAACTCGCTCTCCTGACACCGAGTGCGGACGCGGCGGCCCAGACCTGGTTCCAGTTGTCGGCGCTGGCCGAGCGCGTCGGCGCCACCGTGCGCATCGCGACCGAACGGGCCCGCCACCTCGGCGACGAACCGGAGGACAGACGCGGGCCCGATCCCGACGAGCTCGAGGAGCGCGCCGAGCGGGTGGCGGAGGAGGAAATGCAGCTGGCGGAAGCCGTGGAGTACGCACGCGCGACACTCGATGCCGCCCGCGAGCAGCTCGCCGAACGCGAGGCTGCCGCCGCGGACGCGGAACGCGCGCACGCCGCCGCCGTGCGTGCAGTCGCGGACCGGCGTGAAGGTCTCGCTCGACTGTCCGGTCAGGTGGACGGCCTGCGCGCCCGGTCGGAGTCCTACGACACCGAGGTCGCCCGCCTCACCGTCGCCATCGACGATGCTCGCCGCCGCGGCGACGAGGCGCAGGCCGAGTTCGACATCGTGCAGGACAAGGTGGGTGAACTCGACGCCGGTGAGGCAGGACTCGACTCCCATCACGAGCACGCTGTCGATGCGCTGGCGATCGCCGAGTCCCGCGTCGCGGAACTGCAGAGCGCCGAGCGGGAGTCCAGCCAGCGGGTCGCATCCCTGACCGCGCGTATCGACGCTCTCACCATGAACCTCGAACGCGGCGACGGGGGAGCATGGTTGGGGGAGAAGGCAACTCACGGGGTCGTCGGTCGACTCGCGGATCACCTCACCGTGACCGCCGGCTACGAGGCGGCGGTCGCAGTCGCTCTGGGCGCCGCGGCGGACGCCGTCGTGGTGTCGTCGGTGGACGAGGCGCGGGGCGCCGTGGCGTCGCTCAAGAAGGAGGACGCCGGCCGCGCCGCGATCGTGCACCCGACCGGTGATGCGGGCTCGGCGACGGACGGTGTCGGAACGTCGATCATGTCCGTGATCGACGCCGACGATTCCGTGCGCGGAGCCGTGACGTCTCTGCTGGCCGGAATGTCCGTGGCCGACTCGCTCGAGGACGCGACGGCGATGGTTCGCGACCATCCGACAGCCCGAGTGGTGACGCGCGAGGGCGATCTGGTCGGTCGCGGCTGGATCACCGGAGGATCGGACCGACGTCCCAGCACCCTCGAAGTCCAGGCGTCCATCGACGAGTCCGTCGCGGAACTCGCGTCGACGAGACGTCGGACGGAGGAGCTGGCGGCAGCACTGTCGGGTGCGCTCGAGGAGCAGACCGACCGACGAGAGGCCGCCGACCAGGCACTGGCCGCACTCACCGAGTCCGATGCCGCGATCGCCGCCGTCTACGAACAGTTGGGTCGGTTGGGTCAGGTGGCTCGTGTCGCCCACGCGGAGTCGACGCGTCTGCAGAGTCAACGCGACCGCGTCGAGCGGCAGCGGGACGAGGCCGTGACCGCTCTCGCCGACCTCGAGGACCGGGTCCGGCGCGCCGAGGACGATCAGGACGGCGGGGACGGCGACGGTGCGGCGGAGGAATGGGCGCACGCCCGTGAGGACGCTGCGGCAGCCGTGTCGGAGGTGAGATCGGTCGAGGTCGAGGCTCGCCTGTCGCTGCGCACCGCGGAGGAGCGCGCCGAATCGGTGCGGGGAAAGGCCGACCAGCTCCGACGGACGGCCCGGATGGAGCGGGACGCACGGGCGCGCGCCGAACGTGTCCGCGCCCATCGCGTTCAGTCCGCCGCGGTGGCCGAGGCGGTCGCGGACGCGGGCACACGCGTCGCGGAGCGACTCGGTCGACTCGTCGGCGATGCCGCGGTGCGGCGCGACGACCTCGCGCGACGGCGCAGCGATCGCGCCGCCGCCCTCGATCGCACGCGGGAACAGGTCCGCGCACTGTCGGCGCGGGCCGCGCAGTTGACCGACGCTGTGCACCGCGACGAAGTGGCCAAGGCGCAGGCGGTGCTGCGCATCGAGCAACTCGAGCAGACCATCCTGGAGCAGTTCTCCATCGCCCCCGACGACCTGGTCGCCGAGTACGGGCCCGACGTGACGCTCCCGCCGACCGACCTCGAGATGGCGGAGTACGAGCAGGCGAAGGAGCGCGGCGAGCAGGTGGTCGCGCCGGCGCCGATGCGATTCGACCGCGCGGAGCAGGAACGACGGGTCAAGCGCGCCGAGAAGGATCTGGCGACGCTGGGCAAGGTCAACCCGCTGGCACTCGAGGAGTTCGCGGCACTCGAGGAGCGGTACAACTTCCTCTCGACGCAACTCGAGGACGTGAAGTCTGCGCGCAAGGATCTTCTCGGCGTGGTGGCCGACGTGGACGCCCGCATTCTGCAGGTCTTCACCGAGGCCTACGCCGATGTGGAGCGCGAGTTCGTCGGGGTGTTCGCGAAGCTGTTCCCCGGCGGCGAGGGTCGGCTGGTTCTCACCGACCCCTCGGACATGCTGACCACCGGCATCGAGGTCGAGGCCCGTCCTCCCGGTAAGAAGGTCAAGCGCCTGTCTCTGCTGTCCGGTGGTGAGAAGTCGTTGACCGCCGTCGCGATGCTCGTGGCCATCTTCCGAGCCCGCCCCTCGCCCTTCTACGTGATGGACGAGGTCGAGGCCGCGTTGGACGACACGAACCTCCGGCGCCTCATCGGGCTGTTCGAGCAGTTGCGGGAGAAGTCTCAGCTCATCGTCATCACGCACCAGAAACCCACGATGGAGGTCGCCGACGCCCTGTACGGCGTCAGCATGAGAGGCGACGGCATCACCACGGTGATCTCGCAGCGGCTTCCCAAGCGCCCGGTGGCGGCGGACGGGGTGACCTGACGCCCGACCCCGTAGCGCGGTGCCCGTCCTGACAGGATGGTCGGCGTGACTACCGAACTGTGGATCGTCGTCGCGGCTGTGCTCGCGCTGCTCGTCGTGGTGCTCGTCGTCGGACTGGTGCTGCAGCGTCGCCGCCGCGTGTCGCTGTCCCGCCCGGACTCCGAGGCGGGACCGGTCAAGGAGGTCGACCGTTCGGGCGGCTATACCGCCGGGACCGGCTTCGACTTCTCCCGAGGTACGGCCCCGGCCGAGAAGGCTCCCGCCGAGAAGACCCCGGCCGAGAAGACACCCGTGGCCCGGCCGCCCCTCCAGCGCACCGACGACGACGATCAGCCTCGTGTCGGTGACGACGCGTCCGTCCCCCGTGACGCCCCGAAGCGCGGCATCACCGACATCTCGCTGCCGGATCCGGTCCTGGACGAACCGGCACCGGCGCCTGTCGAACCCGAACCAACGCCTGTCGAACCCGAGCCGGCACCGACTCCCGTCCTGGACGAGATCGAACCCACCTCGGGCCGCCTGACCAAGCTGCGGGGTCGACTGTCACGGTCGCAGAATGCTGTCGGTCGCTCCCTGCTGGGCCTGTTGGGCGGCGGCGACCTCGACGAGGAGTCGTGGGAAGAGGTCGAGGACACGCTGCTGGTGGCCGACCTGGGAAGTGCGGCCACCGCGGAGATCGTCGCGACGCTGCGCGAGCAGATGGCGGTGCGCAACGTCCGCACCGAGGCGGAGGCGCGAGCCCTTCTGCGAGAAGTGCTGATCGAGCAGTTGACGCCGTCGTTCGACCGCTCCATCCGCGCGTTGCCGCACGGCGATCGCCCGTCCGTTCTGCTCGTGGTGGGCGTGAACGGCACCGGCAAGACCACGACCACCGGCAAGCTGGCGCGAGTCCTGGTCGCCGACGGTCGACGCGTGGTCCTCGGCGCTGCCGACACGTTCCGCGCTGCGGCTGCCGACCAACTGCAGACCTGGGCCGAGCGCGTCGGCGCCGAGGTCGTGCGCGGTAAGGAAGGGGCCGATCCGGCCGCTGTGGCATTCGACGCCGTCACCCGCGGCATCGCCGACGGTGTCGACGCGGTCCTCATCGACACGGCCGGCCGTCTGCACACCAAGACCGGTCTGATGGACGAGCTGGGGAAGGTCAAGAGGGTCATCGAGAAGAAGGCGCCCGTCGACGACGTGCTCCTGGTTCTCGACGCCACGATCGGTCAGAACGGTCTGGCTCAGGCGCGGGTCTTCGCTCAGGTCGTCGACATCACCGGCGTCGTGCTGACGAAGCTGGACGGGACGGCGAAGGGCGGAATCGTCTTCCAGGTCCAACGCGAACTGGGTGTGCCGGTGAAGCTCGTCGGTCTCGGCGAGGGTGCGGACGACCTAGCGCCGTTCGAACCCGGCGCATTCGTCGATGCTCTTCTCGGCTGACCTCGAGGTGCCCTCACCGGTGTGAAACCGGCAAAAAGACCGAGACGCAACACGTTTGCAACACGATCGGGCTCTGCGTTCACATGTACGAAACGCCGGAGTGTCGTCGCCGAAACTTCGAGTGAGCACCCTTCTCCTCAGGTCGTCAGCCGCCATCGGCTGGGGCGAGGAAGAAGGAGGAGGCTCAAGGTGGATTTCCCCACTATCGGTGCGCCCGACACCGGTGATACCGCATGGATGCTGACCAGTGCTGCGTTCGTGTTGCTCATGGTCCCGGGTCTGGCGTTCTTCTACGGCGGCATGGTCCGTGCGAAGAGCGTGCTGAACATGATCATGATGAGCATCAGCGCGATGGGCGTCGTCGGCGTTCTCTGGGTGCTGTACGGATACTCGGTCACCTTCGGCGAGGACAAGGGCAATCTCATCGGTGACCCCTTCCAGTTCTTCGGACTGAAGGGCCTGATCGGCGGAACGTATCTCGCCTCCGAGGACGAAGCGGGAGTCCTCACCGACGCCGCGATTCCTCTGGTGGGCACGATTCCTGCCACCGTGTTCGTCTCGTTCCAGGCGATGTTCGCCATTCTGACGGTCGCTCTCATCTCGGGTGCCGTCGCCGACCGTATGAAGTTCGGTCCGTGGCTGCTCTTCGCCGGACTGTGGGCGACACTCGTCTACTTCCCGGTCGCACATTGGGTCTTCTCCTTCGACGAGGTCACCACCGAGACGGGTGGTTGGATCGCCAACAAGCTCGCCGCGGTCGACTTCGCCGGTGGTACTGCGGTGCACATCAACGCCGGCGCCGCCGGCCTGGTCCTCGCGATCATCCTCGGCAAGCGCAAGGGCTGGCCGGGAACTCCGTTCCGCCCGCACAACCTTCCGTTCGTGATGCTCGGTGCCGGTCTCCTCTGGTTCGGCTGGTTCGGCTTCAACGCCGGTTCCGCCGTCGGCTCCAACGGCATCGCAGGTGCCACCTTCGTCACGACCATCGCGGCGACCGCCGCAGCCATGCTCGCCTGGCTTCTGACGGAGCGCATCCGTGACGGTCACGCGACGAGTCTCGGTGGTGCGTCGGGCATCGTCGCCGGGCTCGTGGCCATCACCCCGGCCTGCTCCTCGGTGAACATCCTCGGCGCGTTGGTCATCGGCGTCGTCGCCGGTGTCCTGTGTGCACTCGCCGTCGGTCTGAAGTTCCGCTTCGGTTTCGACGACTCGCTCGACGTCGTCGGTGTCCACCTCGTGGGTGGTCTCGTCGGCACGCTGATGGTCGGTCTGGTCGCCACGTCCGAGGCGCCGGCCGGTGTCGAGGGCCTGTTCTACGGCGGCGGAGCCGACCAGTTGTGGCGTCAGGCAGTCGGTGCGGGCGCCGTGCTGATCTACTCTCTGGTGGGAACGACCATCGTCGCGCTCATCGTCAAGTACACCGTGGGCCTCCGGATCGACGACGATGGTGAATCCATGGGAGCCGACGAATCGGAACATGCCGAGACCGCCTACGACTTTGCGGCACTCGGTGGGTCAACACTGGGACGCGTTCCCAGCAAGGAGGCGTGAGACATGAAGTTGATCACTGCAATCGTCAAGCCGTTCACACTCGAGGACGTCAAGACGGCGCTCGAGCAGGCAGGCGTTCTCGGTATGACCGTGAGCGAGGTGCAGGGGTACGGCCGGCAGAAGGGCCACACCGAGGTCTACCGCGGTGCCGAGTACTCCGTGGACTTCGTACCCAAGGTGCGTGTCGAGGTCGTCGTGGACGACGCGGCGGTGGACAAGGTCGTCGAGGTGATCGTCGAGGCCGCCCGCACCGGCAAGATCGGTGACGGCAAGGTCTGGGTCTCGCCCGTGGAAGCCGTGGTGCGCGTGCGTACCGGCGAACGTGGGTCCGACGCACTGTAAGTCTCGAATCAGTCCGGCCGCGGATCCACCTCGTCGAAGGGCGAGGGATCCGCGGCCGGTCTGTTTTCTCCACCACACGCCGACCGTTCGTCGAGAGGAAGGACCCCCCCGTGGGAGGTTCCGAAGCAGCAGCCGATCTGGTCCGAGCTCGCGAGCAACTGCTGGCCGGGCAGGGCAAGAATCGTCGTCTGGACGCCACGTCCCTCCGTCAGGCACTGACCGACCTGCACGAGTTCTGGCTCACCACCAAGGGTTCGGACGTGGGAATCAAACCCGACAGCGGATTTGCCATCGTCGCGGTGGGCGGCCTGGGTCGCCGGGAGATGCTGCCGTACTCCGATCTCGATCTCGTTCTGCTGCACGACGACCTGGATCCGGCGCTCGTCGGTGAGGTGGCCGATCAACTCTGGTACCCCTTGTGGGACGCCCACATCAAGCTCGATCACAGCGTGCGCACCGTTCCCCAGGCCCTCGACGTCGCGGCGCACGACATGACGGCCGCATTGGGTCTTCTCGACGCCCGCCACATCGTGGGCGACGCCGAACTGAGTTCGATGCTGATCGACGGGATTCGACGCCAGTGGCGCATCGGGATACGCGATCGGTTCGACGAGCTGTACGCCTTGACCCGCACGCGGTGGGGCCGCAGCGGTGAGATCGCCCATCGGGCGGAACCCGACCTCAAGAGCGGGCGCGGGGGACTGCGCGACGTCCAGCTCCTCGACGCGCTGTCGATCGCGCAGCTCACGGACGCGATGCCCGGGCTCGGCCCCGAATCGCCCGGCGGCGGATTGGACTTCGCGCACCGCCGCATCCTCGACGTGCGCACCGAACTGCACCGCGTCGCCGGCCGCGCCCGGGATCAGTTGCGCGCGCAGGACGCCGACGAGATCGCCGCGGCGCTCCGCATCGGTGACCGCTTCGATCTCGCTCGCGTCCTGAGTGATTCGGCTCGCACCATCGGCTACTCCACCGACGTCGGCCTGCGCACCGCCGGCAACGCTATTCCGCGCCGTGGCCTGTCCCGCCTGCGCAGAGTGCCCGTCCGTCGACCGCTCGACGAAGGGGTCGTCGAACACGCGGGTGAAGTGGTGCTCGCCAGAGATGCGCGGCCGAACAAGGATCCGGGACTGATCATGCGGGTTGCCGCGGCATCCGCGGTGACCGGGATGCCGATGTCCGCCTCGACTCTCGGCAGGCTCTCGGACAGCGCACCCGAGCTCCGTGAGCCGTGGCCCAAGGAAGCGCTCAACGATCTGCTCGTCGTGCTCGGTTCGGGTCGGCGCGCCATCGCGGTGATCGAGGCACTCGACAGGACAGGTCTGTGGGGCCGGTTGCTGCCGGAATGGGGCGCCGTACGCGACCTTCCCCCGCGAGATGCGGTGCACACCTGGACCGTCGACCGTCACCTGGTCGAGACCGCCGCCTACGCCAGTGGTTTCACCACGCGCGTCGCGCGACCGGACCTGCTGGTGCTGGGGGCACTGCTGCACGACATCGGCAAGGGACGCGGGGGAGACCACAGCGTCGTCGGGGCGGACCTGGCGACCCAGGTCGGCAAGCGACTGGGCCTGTGGCCGTCCGACGTCCGACTGCTCGAGTCGATGGTCCGACACCACCTGTTGCTTCCCGACACCGCGACTCGTCGCGATCTCGACGACCCGGCCACGGTGCAACGTGTCGTGGACGCCCTCGACGGGGACTCGATCCTGTTGGAACTGCTGCACGCGTTGGCCGAGGCCGACTCGCTCGCCACCGGTCCCGGCGTGTGGGGCGACTGGAAGTCGTCGTTGATCGGTGAACTCGTGCGTCGATGCCGACTGGTCATGGCCGGGGAATCGCTCCCGACGCCCGACCCGATCGATCCGGCACTGGCGGCGCGGGCGACCGAGGGCGGCGTGGACGTCGATCTACAGCCGTCGGACAGTCCGCACACGTTCGAGGTCACCGTCACCGCCCCGGACCGTCCCGGCCTGCTGTCCAACGCATCGGGCGTGTTGGCCCTGGGATCGTTGCGGGTTCTGGCGGCATCGGTCGCCAGCGAGAACGGGTTCGCGGTCAACCGCTTCGTCGTGACGCCCACATTCGGTGCACCGCCCCCTCCGGGACTGCTGCGTCAGGACCTCATCCGCGCTCTCGACGGGCAGCTCGACCTTCTCGCGCAGCTCGACATCAAGGAGGCCGGAGCCCGGTCGGCCGCCTCGGAACTCGAACCCGGCCAGCCGGAGGTCTCGGAGGTGCCGCTGTACGCGCAGGCTCCACCGCGGGTGATCTGGTTCGACGGTCAGGGCGGCGACTCCGTCGTCGTGGAGGTGCGTGCGGAGGATCGACTCGGTCTGCTGTGCCGACTTGCGTCGGTGTTCGAGAAGCAGGGAGCCGACGTCCGGTGGGCGAAGGTGGCCACTCTCGGGTCGTCCGTCGTCGACGCATTCTGCATCGAGACCGGCGGGCCGACCGATTCGCGGGCGCAGCGTGAGGAACTCGAGAGTGCTCTGCTGAGCGTGGTTCCGGCGCTCCGACCGAAAGAGCCCGAGTCGGAGGACTGACCTCTCACCGCTCACCGGCGCACCCGTTAGGGTGGGTACCTGGAGAAGTCATCTCTTTCTCGCGATTTTCAGGAGCATCGTTGTTCGAATCACTGTCCGACAGATTGACCGGAAGCCTCAAGGATCTGAGGGGCAAGGGTCGGCTCTCGGGTGCCGACATCGATGCCGTCTGCCGT
Source organism: Rhodococcus sp. Leaf247 (assembly GCF_001426185.1). GTDB lineage: Bacteria > Actinomycetota > Actinomycetes > Mycobacteriales > Mycobacteriaceae > Rhodococcoides. Next base: position 25,844 of record NZ_LMRP01000003.1, read on the forward strand.
GAGATCCGTCTGGCACTGCTCGATGCCGATGTCGCCCTCCCCGTCGTGCGGGCGTTCATCACGCGCATCAAGGAGCGTGCCAAGGGTGCGGAGGTCTCCGCAGCGCTGAACCCTGCCCAGCAGGTCGTCAAGATCGTCAACGACGAGCTGGTCGGCATCCTCGGCGGCGAGACACGTCGGGTGGAGTTCGCCAAGAATCCGCCCACGGTCATCATGCTGGCGGGTCTGCAGGGTTCCGGTAAGACGACGCTGGCCGGAAAGCTGGCCAAATGGCTCAAGGACCAGAACCACACGCCGCTGCTCGTCGCCTGTGACCTCCAGCGCCCCGGGGCCGTCAGCCAGCTGCAGATCGTCGGTGAACGCGCCGGGGCCTCGGTCTTCGCGCCGCATCCCGGAACGTCCATCGGTGGCGGCGAGAACGCCCTCGGCGTGACGGCGGCGGATCCCGTCGAGGTTGCTCGGGCGGGTGTCGCCGAGGCCCGCGCCAAGCAGTTCGACGTGGTCATCGTCGACACCGCGGGCCGCCTCGGTATCGACACCGAGCTCATGGGCCAGGCCGCCGGTATCCGCGACGCGACGAACCCCGACGAGATCCTGTTCGTGCTCGACGCGATGATCGGCCAGGACGCCGTCAGCACGGCGCAGGCGTTCCAGGACGGCGTCGGCTTCACCGGCGTGGTGCTGACCAAGCTCGACGGCGACGCCCGTGGTGGCGCCGCGCTGAGTGTGCGCGAGGTGACCGGTCGACCGATCATGTTCGCCTCCACCGGCGAGAAGCTCGAGGACTTCGAGATCTTCCACCCGGATCGCATGGCGAGCCGGATCCTGGGCATGGGCGACCTCCTCAGCCTCATCGAACAGGCCGAGACCGTCTTCGATGCCCAGCAGGCGGAGGAGACGGCCGCCAAGATCGGCTCCGGGCAGCTGACGCTCGAGGACTTCCTCGAGCAGATGATGGCCATTCGCAAGATGGGTCCGATCGGCAACCTGTTGGGGATGCTCCCCGGTGCGGGTCAGATGAAGGACGCACTCGCCTCCGTCGACGACAAGCAGCTCGACCGCGTGCAGGCCATCATCCGCGGCATGACGCCCGCCGAGCGCGCGGATCCGAAGATGATCAACGCGTCGCGCCGTCTGCGCATCGCGAACGGTTCCGGCGTGAAGGTCTCCGACGTCAACCAGTTGGTGGACCGCTTCTTCGAGGCCCGCAAGATGATGGCGTCGATGGCCGGCCGGATGGGAATGCCGGGCGCGCGCAAACAGGTGCAGCGCAGCAACAAGAAGGGCAAGAAAGGCAAGAAGGGCGGCCGCGGCCCCACTCCGCCCAAGGGCGTGCGCGGGGGCTTCCCCGGCATGCCGGGTGGGATGCCCGCGGGTATGCCGGATCTGTCGTCGATGCCCAAGGGCCTCGACCAGCTCCCGCCGGGTCTCGAGGGTATCGACCTGTCCCAGCTGAAGCTGCCCAAGAAGTAAGTCGGACACGTGCGTACCTCACCGAGCCTGCATCTTCGCGGTGTCCTGCTGCCCGGTGACGAGCAGCGGGACGTCTGGGTGCGGGACGGCCTGATCTCGATGGACCCGGTTCCCGGGGCCACCACCGTCGGGTCCGGTGGCTGGATCGTGCCCGGTCTGGTCGACGCGCACTGCCACGTCGGCATCAAGTACGGCGGCGGACACGAGGATCACGACGGCGCGATCGCGCAGGCGACCACCGAGCGCGAGGTGGGTGCACTGCTCCTGCGTGACGCTGGATCGCCCGTCGACACTCGCGAGCTGGACGACCACGACGACCTGCCCCGGATCATCCGCGCCGGTCGGCACATCGCGATGCCCAAGCGATACATTCCCGGGCTCGCCGTCGACCTCGAGGACGAGTCGCAGCTGCCGGAGGCCGTACGGCAGCAGGCTCGGCTCGGTGACGGGTGGGTCAAGCTGGTCGGTGACTGGATCGACCGCAGCGTGGGCGATCTGGCCCCGCTGTGGGACGACGACATCCTGCGGGCCGCGATCGACGCGGCGCACTCCGAAGGTGCACGGGTCACGGCGCACGTCTTCGGTGAGGACGCGCTGCCGGGTCTGATCGGCGCCGGCATCGACTGCATCGAACACGGGACCGGACTCACCGACGACACGGTCGAGATGATGGTCGAGCACGGGACGGCCCTGGTTCCCACGCTGATCAACATCGAGACGTTCCCGTCCATCGCGGACTCGGCCGGGCGCTACCCGCGGTACGCCGATCACATGCGTGACCTCCACGCCCGCGTCGCCGACACCGTCGGGCGCGCGCACGACGCCGGGGTGCCGATCTACGCGGGAACCGATGCCGGAGGCAGCATCGAGCACGGCCGCGTGGCGGACGAGGTGGCCGCGCTGACGGCGGTGGGATTGTCCCCGACGGACGCGCTGGGCGCGGCCAGTTGGAACGCCCGGCGGTGGCTCGGTCGGGCGGGCGTCGAGCACGGCGCTCCGGCCGACCTGGTCTTCTACACCGAGGATCCGCGGACCGGTCCGGACGTGCTGTCTGCACCCGACGTCGTGATTCTGCGCGGACGTATCTGGTGAGGCGTCAGCGACCGCGGTAGCGGCGTTCCGGTCGACCGGCCCGGCCGTACTGCAGGCGGACGTCGAGGATCCCGCAGGCCAGGTAGTGCTCCAGGTACCGCCGGGCGCTCACCCGTGAGATCCCCACGGCCTCTGCGCATTCCGACGCCGAGAGTTCGGCGTCGCCGGTCATCTGCGCGAGGACGATCGCGCCCGTCTCGGGGGAGAGGCCTTTCGGCAGACGGACCGCGGCGCCGTCCGTCGAGGCCGCCTCCGCGGCGCCGCTGCGGAACAGGGAATCCACGAGCGACTGGTCGGCGCGGCCGGATGTCAGCGCGTCGACACGTGCGGTGAACGCGTCCAGTTTGTCGCGCAGCTGCGGGTACTCGAACGGTTTGATCAAGTAGTCGGCGGCTCCACCGCTGAGCGCGTCGGCGACCGTGTCCAGCTCGCGAGCCGCGGTGATCATGATGACGCCGACCGGGTTCTTCTCGGCCCGCAGAGTGCGCAACACCTCGAGACCCGACGCGTCGGGAAGGTGCACGTCCAGAAGAACCAGATCAGGAGTCAGACGCGCGACGGCGGCAAGCGCGTCGGCAGCGGTGTGCGCCACGCCGACCGCGGAGAATCCTGCGGTGTGCTCGACGAAGCGACGGTGGATGTCGGCCACCATGAAGTCGTCGTCCACCACCAGCACCGTGGGCACGTGGTCGGTCCTCTCTGATCAGGGTGCGCCCGACGCTAGCCGAGCGGCATTCGTACACGGAAACGGGCGCCGCCGGTCTCGGCGTCCTCGATGGTCGCCGTACCTCCGTGTTGGACGCTCACCAGTCGAACCAGGGCGAGGCCGATCCCGCGGCCGCCGGGGACATCCGGTTTCGAGGTCACTCCGCGTGAGAAGACCAGTTCCTTCATGCTCGGAGACACACCGGGACCCGAGTCGGTCACCTCGATCTCGAGCTCGGGATCATCACGCACGATCACCGTGATCGTCCGATCACCGCTCTCGCGGGAGACGTCGAGCGCGTTGTCGACGAGGTTCCCCACGACCGTGATGACGTCCGTCGACAGCGCAGGATCGAGCGCGCGGAGTCGGGAGGACGGGTCGAGCACCAGGCTCACACCGGCCTCGGCGGCGAGCGAGGTCTTCGCGATCAGCAGCGCCGCGACAGCCGGATCGTGGATGTGCGCGGTGATCGAGTCGCTGATCTGCGCGCGACGCCGCGTGAGAGTGCCCACTAGAGCAGTGACGTCGTCGTAGCTGCCGAGTTGGGCCAGGCCGGAGATGGTGTGCAGCTGGTTCGCGAATTCGTGCGTCTGTGCTCGCAAGGTGTCGGTGACGCTCTTGTGGGAGGTCAACTGGCTCTGCATGGACGCGAGCTCGGTGCTGTCGCGCATCGTGGTCACGGTGCCGATGTGCTGGCCCCTGCTCTCGCCGCGGCGGCTGGTGGCACTGCGCCTGTTGAGCGCCAGAACCCGTGTGGAGGTGGTCACCACGACGTCCTCGACGTCACCGTCGGACACGAGGACCTCGCGAACGCCCGCATCGAGCTCGACGTCGGTGACGCGGCGACCGACGACGTCGGGATCGAGATCGAGGAGCGCGCAGGCGCTGTCGTTGATCATCGTGATGCGCCCGTCGTTCCCGATGGCGATGACCCCTTCACGGATGCTGTGCAGCAACGCTTCTCGGTGATCTGCCAGGCTGGCGATCTCCGCCGTCTCGAGTCCGAGGGTGTGTCGGCGGATGCGTCGGGACAGCATCCACGACCCCAGAGCGCCGATACCGGCGCCGAGGCCGAGGTAGATCAGGAGCCGAGCGCCGGAGTCCGACAACAGCATCCACGTCGACGGGTAGTTCTCGGTCACCGTCACCACGGCGAGTACTCCACCGTCGGTGTCGAGAATCGGGACGTGTCCGGCGATGGACGGCCGGCCGGCGACATCGACGTCGCCGTACCATCCCCGCCCACGGAAGACGTCGCTGTCACCGAGTTCGGCGGTCACGCCCACGCGCGTGGGGTCCGTCGAGACGTCGACGACGCCGTCGGTGGACACGATCTCGGCGAGGGTGGCACCCGAGAGTGACACGGCGCGATCGACGTCGGGCGCGAGAACCTGCTCGACGAGTGGGGCGTCGAGCTGTTCTCGGACTATCGGGGTGGACGCCAGAGATTCCGCGACCGACAGCATCCGCCCGCCGCGGATGTCACGGAACTCGGTGGTCGACTGGTGGATCGAGACGGCGGCCACGGCGCCGAGGACGACGGCCACCACGACCAGCTGCAGCACGAGGAACTGCCCGGCCAGCGACCGCCGCCGCGCCGGCCGAGCAAGTGTGTGCGGTCGTGACCACAAAGAACTCAACTTTCCTTGCTACCGAATAGGTGACCTGGATCACCCGAGCATCGATGATTGCTCTCGATCACAGTCTTACATCACGAACAGAGATGAAACGAGGACCGATGCGGAGAAGGCTGACAGCCGTTCTGGCGCTGATGCTGCTGCTCGCAGCATGCGGCGTCACCCGCGGCGACGAGGGCGAAGGGCTGCATCGGATACGCATGATGGTCCCGAACAGTCCCGGTGGTGGGTACGACCTCACGGCGCGTACCGCGGTGAAGATCATGGAGGACGACGACATCACCGGCCGCGTCGAGGTGTTCAACGTCATCGGCGCCGGCGGCACCGTGGCGATGGCGCGCTTGATGAACGAGTCCGGCAACGACGACATCATGATGATGATGGGCCTCGGTGTGGTGGGCGCGGTCTACACGAACGGTTCCGCGGCCCGAGTCTCCGACGCGACGCCGCTCGCGAAGATGGTGGAAGAGCAGGAAGGCATTCTCGTCCCCGCCGACTCCCCGTTCCGCACGGTCAACGAGCTGGTCGACGCCTGGCGAGCGAATCCCGGTGCCGTGACCATCGGCGGCGGCTCGTCGCCCGGCGGCCCCGACCACCTGTTCCCGATGGAGACCGCACAGGCGGTCGGCGTCGACCCCACCGCGGTCAACTACATCTCCTACGACGGCGGCGGCGATCTGCTCACCGCGCTGCTGGGCAACAAGATCACCGCCGGCACATCGGGACTGGGGGAGTACGTCGACCAGATCGAGGCCGGTCAGGTGCGGGTCCTCGCCGTCTCGGGTTCCGAGCGCGTACCGGGTGTCGACGCTCCGACCTTGCGCGAGGCGGGCATCGATCTCGAATTCACCAACTGGCGCGGCATTCTCGCCCCGCCCGGACTGTCCGACGACGCTCGCGCCGAGATGGTCGAGGCGCTGACCGAACTGCATGCCACGACGGAATGGAAGGACGCACTTGTGACCAACGGTTGGACCGACGCCTTCGAGACGGGCCCGGGCTTCGAACAGTTCCTGCGCGAGCAGGACGAACGAGTCGAGTCGACTCTGACGGAACTGGGGCTGGTGTGACCGCCACGGTGGAACGTCCGGACGATGCCGCAGAGCAGAATCGTCCCGACTGGGCGCAGTTCGTCGTCTGCGCGGTCATGGTCGTCGTCGGAATCTTCCTGATCGTCGACGCCCTCTCTCTGACAGCCGAATTCGCGAAGGTCGACCCGGTCGGGCCGAAGCTCTTCCCGTTGGTCGTCGGCATCGGTCTGCTGGTGTGCTCGGTACTTCTCGCCATCGCCACCGCGCGCGGCAGCAAGGGCGCCCCGGACGACGGCGAGGACATCGACACCTCGACACCGGCCGATTGGAAGACCGTCGGCCTGCTGGTGGCTCTTTTCGTAGCGACCGTCGCTCTGGTCGACGTGCTCGGCTGGGTGATCATGGGCGCATTGCTGTTCGGCGGCGCGTCGACGATCCTGGGCAACCGTCACTGGATCCGCAATCTGGGCATCGGACTGGTGCTCTCACTGATCAGCTTCTACGCGTTCTACGTCGGACTCGGAATCCCGTTGTCCGCAGGCATCCTGGACGGAATCCTCTGATGGACAATCTGAACTGGCTCATGGAGGGGTTCTCCCAGGCGGCGACGCCGATGAACCTGCTCTACGCCTGCATCGGTGTGCTTCTCGGCACCGCGGTGGGTGTGCTCCCCGGCATCGGCCCGGCCATGACCGTCGCGCTGCTGCTCCCGATCACCTACAACGTCAGTCCCAGTGCCGCGTTCATCATGTTCGCCGGCATCTACTACGGCGGCATGTACGGCGGTTCGACCACCTCGATCCTGCTCAACACCCCGGGCGAATCGTCGTCGGTGATCACGGCGATCGAAGGCAACAAGATGGCCAAGGCGGGGCGGGCAGCTCAAGCGCTCGCCACCGCCGCCATCGGCTCGTTCATCGCCGGCACGATCGGCACGATGTTGCTGGTGCTGTTCGCACCCATGGTCTCCCGGTTCGCGGTGTCCCTCGGTGCGCCGTCGTACCTCGCGATCATGTTGCTGGCGCTCGTCGCCGTCACCGCGGTACTCGGATCCTCGAAACTGAGGGGCTGCATCTCCCTGTTGCTCGGCCTGTCCATCGGGCTGGTCGGCATCGACTTCCTGACGGGCCAGCCCCGCGCGACGCTCGGCATCCCGCAGCTCTCCGACGGCATCGACATCGTCGTCATCGCGGTCGCTGTCTTCGCTCTCGGTGAAGCACTGTGGGTCGCCGCACACCTGCGTCGCAAGCCGGCCGAGGTCATTCCCGTCGGGCGTCCGTGGATGGGCAAGAGCGACTGGAAGCGGTCGTGGAAGCCCTGGCTGCGCGGAACCGCCTACGGCTTCCCGTTCGGTGCACTTCCCGCCGGCGGCGCCGAGTTGCCGACGTTCCTGAGCTACATCACCGAGAAGAAGCTGTCGAAGCATCCCGAGGAATTCGGTAAGGGCGCCATCGAGGGCGTCGCCGGACCCGAGGCCGCCAACAACGCGTCCGCGGCCGGCACCCTGGTCCCGATGCTCTCGCTCGGCCTGCCGACCAACGCCACCGCGGCGGTCATGCTCACGGCATTCGTCTCGTACGGCATCCAGCCCGGCCCGACGCTCTTCGACAAGGAGCCGCTGCTGATCTGGACGCTGATCGCCAGCCTCTTCATCGGTAACTTCCTGCTGCTCGTGCTGAACCTGCCGCTCGCACCGGTGTGGGCCAAGCTCCTGCGCACTCCTCGCCCCTACCTCTATGCGGGAATCCTGTTCTTCTCGGTGCTCGGTGCGTACGCGGTGAATCTGCAGTGGCTCGACCTCGCGTTGCTGCTGGTCTTCGGTCTTCTCGGACTGATGATGCGGCGCTTCGGACTGCCCGTGCTCCCGCTGATCATCGGCGTGATCCTCGGACCGCGCATCGAACGTCAGCTCCGCCAGACGCTGCAACTCAACGAAGGCGACTGGAGCGGCATCTTCACCGAGCCCATCGCCGTGGTGGTCTACGCGATCATCGCCGTCCTGCTGATCGCGCCGCTGCTGGCGCGCCTCGTCCGACCCCGTACGTCCGCCACCGCGGACCGGGAACTTCAGAAGGAGAACGCATGATCGTCGTCGGCTACACCCCGGACAAGTACGGCCGAGCCGCCCTCGAGCACGGCATCGCCGAAGCGAAGGCCCATGGCACCGAGGTGACCGTGGTCAACGCCTCGAAGGGCGATGCGCTGGCCGACCCGCACTTCGCCGACTCCGCAGCGGTGGACCGGTTGCAGAGCACGCTCGAGTCGTCCGGCGTGCCGTTCACCGTCGAGCAGGACGTCACGACGGATCCGGTCGAAGCACTGCTGACCGCGATGGAGAAGCCCGACGCGGACATCCTGGTGATCGGCATCCGACATCGCACACCCGTCGGCAAGCTGTTGATGGGGAGCACGGCGCAGCGCATCCTGCTCTCGTGCCCCAAGCCGGTCCTGGCGGTCAAGTCCGACGAGTAGCCGGACGGGCGATTTCTCCGGACGGCCCGTGATCTGGCAGAATCAACGCCTGTTCGCCCGTCTCCGGTTCCGTACCGAGCGGCGGTCACAACATCCATTCACCGCAAAACCGGGTGCGCATGCCGTGCGCATCGCCGAATTGCGCCGTGACCAGCGGTTGCATCACGCAACCACACCGAAAGAGGCTTTGTTTCACATGGCAGTCAAGATCAAGCTCACCCGTCTCGGCAAGATCCGCAACCCGCAGTACCGCATCGTCGTCGCCGATGCGCGCACGCGTCGTGGTGGCCGCGCCATCGAGACCATCGGCAAGTACCACCCCAAGGAAGAGCCTTCCTTGATCCAGATCGACTCCGAGCGTGCGCAGCACTGGCTCAGCGTGGGCGCACAGCCCACCGAGCCCGTCGCGGCCCTGCTCAAGATCACCGGTGACTGGCAGAAGTTCAAGGGCCTGCCGGGCGCCGAGGGCACGCTGCGCGTCAAGGAGCCCAAAACCTCCAAGCTGGATCTCTTCAACGCAGCTCTCGCTGCCGCCGACAACGAGCCCGTCGGCGAGGCCACCACGCCCAAGAAGAAGAAGGCCGCCAAGGCCGACGACGCTGCAGAGAGCGCTCCGGCAGCCGAGACCGCCGACGCCACCGCCGAGTCCGCCGACAAGTGAGCACCGTGGTCGCCGACGCCGTCGAACATCTCGTTCGCGGCATCGTCTCCAATCCTGACGACGTTCGCGTCGACATGATCACCGGTCGCCGTGGTCGGACCGTCGAGGTGCACGTGCACCCCGACGATCTGGGCAAGGTCATCGGCCGTGGCGGGCGCACCGCCACGGCGATCCGGACACTCGTCTCGGGTATCGGCGGCCGCGGCATCCGTGTCGACGTCGTCGACACGGATCGCTGAACTCGCTGTCGTGGAGCTCGTCGTAGGTCGCGTCGCGAAGTCGCACGGCATCAAGGGCGAGGTCGTCGTCGAGGTACGTACCGACGATCCGGACGAGCGTTTCGCTGCCGGCTCGGTGCTGCACGGACGGTCACGTCGTGACAACCGCACGACCGACTACACGGTGGAAGCCGCCCGGGATCACTCCGGGCGGCTTCTGCTGCGTCTGAAAGGTATCTCCGACCGCGGGGAGGCCGACGCGCTGCGCGGCACCCTGTTCGTCGTCGACACGGCGGATCTCCCCGCGTCGGACGACCCCGACGAGTTCTACGATCACGAACTCGAGGGGATGACGGTGCAGTTCGCGGCCGACCATCCGTCCGCCGGCGAGGTGGTGGGAACGGTCACCGAGGTCCTGCACTCGGCCGCGGGGGAGTTGCTGTCCATCGCCCCTGCCGACGAGAGCGTCGGTCGAGAGCTTCTGGTGCCGTTCGTCGCCGCCATCGTGGTGTCGGTGTCCCGCACGTCCCGGACGGTCGAGATCGATCCTCCCGAAGGGCTTCTGGACGGCGAGTGATGCGCATCGACGTGGTGACCATCTTCCCGGAATACCTCGAACCCATGCGTACCGCGTTGTTGGGCAAGGCCATCCAGAACGGCCTGGTCACCCTCGGGGTGCACGATCTCCGGGACTGGACGCACGACGTCCACAAAGCTGTCGACGACTCTCCGTACGGCGGCGGGCCCGGAATGGTCATGAAACCCACGGTGTGGGGCGATGCCCTGGACGACGTGATGCGCGACGCGGATCCCGTTCTCGTGGTTCCTACCCCTGCCGGCGTGCCGTTCACGCAGCGCACCGCCGAGAGATGGTCTCGTGAGAGCCATCTGGTGTTCGCTTGCGGGCGCTACGAGGGCATCGATCAACGGGTGTTCGACGACGCCGCCACCCGCGTGCGGGTCGAGGAGGTGAGCATCGGTGACTACGTGCTCATCGGCGGTGAGGCAGCCGTCCTCGTCATGACCGAGGCGGTCACCAGGTTGTTGCCGGGCGTCCTGGGCAATCAGCTCTCGCATCAACAGGATTCGTTTTCCGACGGGCTGCTGGAGGGGCCGGGGTATACCCGTCCCGCCACCTGGCGAGGGCTCGATGTTCCTCCGGTCCTGTTGTCGGGCAACCACGCTCGCATCGAGGAGTGGCGCCGCGAGCAGTCGCTGGAGCGGACCGCCGAACGTCGTCCCGATCTGTTGCCCCCGACGACCTAGTCGACGACGCCGTCCGGGAACAGGATCTTCAGTGCACCCGTCACGGTGACCCTGGCGTGCTTGGCGCCGTCGTCGTCGGTGACCGCGGTGTCGGCGGTGGTGTCCGCACTGCCGCCGTCCGAGCCGTACCACGGGTCCTCGCGGGACAGTACGGCGACGACGTACCGCTCGCCCTCGCCGACGAATCCGGTACTCAGATGGATCCAGCGGCCGTCGACGCAGCACATCCATCCTTGCTTGATCCCGCGAACAGGCTCACCCGACAACGCGCGAGGAATGCCGAAGGTCTGCGGGTACCCGTCCGCGCCGTCCTCGGTGTACGCCTCGAGATCGCCGACGATGGTCGCGCGGTCGGGGGCGGCGAGTCCGCCGTTGCCGTCGAGGACGGCGTCGTAGTACTGCACGAGATCTGCTGCCGTGGTGCGGGTGTTCCACCAGATGCCGTCTGCCGACGGTGCCGTCGCGGGCAACCCGTAGCGTGCCGCCACTCGCGTGACCACGTCCGAGCCGCCGGCGGTGTCCCACAGCACCTGTGCGGCACTGTCGTCGGAGGAGGAGAGCATCGGTGCGATGAGCGCGCGGGCGTCGTCGCCCAGAGCGAACTCGCCGCGAGAGGACCGGAAGAGAAGGTCGTCCGCGATGAAGAGCTTGACGACGGACGCTGTCTCGATGGGGTCGCGGTCGCCCGAGCCCATGTAGCTTCCGGTCACTCTGTCGAGGAAACCGATGGACAGCGTGGCGCCGCGCGCCGCGGCACCGTCCAGGGCCTGCTGCAGGCGGCCGGTGAGATCCGGCGCCATGGGCATCTCCGGTTCGGGGAACTCCGGCGCCACCGGAACGGTCGCTGCCGCAGGTGCCGCGTCGGGCTGCGAGCACGCACCGAGCGCCGACATCGCCAGGACCGATGCCACCACCACGGCTGCGATTCGCCGCACGGGCGGCGAGAGAACTGTCACGTATCTACCGATCTGTCATGGCGTGCGATCGCAGCGGACCGCACGACGAGTTCCACGGTACCGGCGCGGTAAGGTCCATCGCCGTGACGTCCGCTGTGAAATCTGTCAATCGCCGGATCGCCGATGAGCTGGAGGTCGCGGAAGAGCGTGTACGCGCCGCGGTCGAGCTCCTCGACGGAGGGGCGACGGTTCCCTTCATCGCTCGCTACCGCAAGGAAGTGACGGGCACGCTCGACGACATCCAACTCCGTCTCATCGACGAACGGCTCCGCTACCTGCGCGAACTCGACGAACGACGCGACGCGGTGCTCGAGTCGATCCGCGGCCAGGGCAAGCTCGACGACGCGCTCGAGAAGCAGATCGTGCTGGCCGACACCAAAGCCCGCCTCGAGGACATCTATCTGCCGTTCAAGCCGAAGCGTCGGACGAAAGCGCAGATCGCTCGTGAAGCCGGCCATCAGCCCGTGGCCGATGCGCTCCTCGGTGACCCCACCACCGACCCGTCGACCTACTCGGACGAGCAACTCGCCGGAGCTCGCGCCATCCTCGTCGAGCACTTCGCGGAGGACGCGGACCTCGTCGGATCGCTGCGTGAGTCGATGTGGACCCGTGGTCGCCTCACCGCCGCCGTCCGTCCGGGCAAGGAGACCGAGGGCGCCAAGTTCTCGGACTACTTCGAGTTCTCCGAGTCCTTCACCTCGGTTCCCTCGCACCGCGTTCTCGCTGCGCTGCGCGGGGAGAAGGAGGAGGTGCTGTCGCTGACGATGGATCCCGAGCCCACCTCGGACGAGCCGGTCCCCGGCGTGCCCTCCGTCTACGAGACGGCGATCGCGGCGAAGTTCGGCATCGGCGATCACGGCCGGCCCGCGGATCGCTGGCTGCTCGACACCGTCCGATGGGCATGGCGGACGAAGCTCCTGGTCAGCCTCGGCATCGACACCCGGATGCGGCTGCGCCAGGCTGCCGAGGAGCGTGCCGTCGACGTCTTCGCGTCCAACCTGAAGGACCTGCTCCTCGCCGCTCCCGCAGGCAGCAGGACGACCATGGGCCTGGACCCGGGTTTCCGGACCGGCACCAAGGTCGCCGTCGTCGATCCGACGGGCAAAGTGCTGGCGTACGACACGATCTACCCGCACAAGCCGCAGGGGAAGTGGAACGACGCCCTGGCCACCCTCGCCGGGTTGGCCGCGAAGCACGGCGTCGACCTGGTGGCGATCGGTAACGGCACCGCGTCACGGGAGACCGACGCACTCGCCGCGGAACTGATCGCGAAGTACCCGGCCGCCAAGCTGACCAAGGCGATGGTCTCGGAGGCCGGCGCGTCCGTGTACTCCGCGTCGGCCTACGGCTCGCGTGAACTCCCGGAGCTCGACGTCTCGATCCGCGGCGCGGTGTCCATCGCGCGTCGTCTGCAGGATCCGCTCGCGGAACTGGTGAAGATCGATCCGAAGTCGATCGGCGTCGGGCAGTACCAGCACGACGTCTCCGAGTCGATGCTCGCGCGATCGTTGGGTGCCGTCGTCGAGGACGCGGTGAACGCGGTCGGAGTCGACGTGAACACCGCCAGCGTCCCGCTTCTCGCCCGAGTATCGGGCGTCGCCACGACCCTCGCCGAGTCGATCGTCGCGCACCGGGATGCGAACGGCCCCTTCCGGTCACGGTCGGCGCTGCAGAAGGTGCCCCGCCTCGGGCCCAAGGCGTTCGAGCAGTGCGCGGGTTTCCTCCGCATCACCGACGGCGACGATCCGCTCGACAGGTCCAGCGTCCACCCCGAGGCGTACCCCGTCGTGCGCCGCATCGTCGACAAGGCAGGTGTGGGGGTTCGCGAGGTCGTCGGCAACGAACGGGTCCTGCGATCGCTGCGTCCGCAGGACTTCGTCGACGACCGCTTCGGGCTCCCGACCGTCACCGACATCCTCGCCGAGCTCGAGAAGCCGGGCCGTGACCCCCGCCCCGAGTTCGCGACGGCAACCTTCGCCGCGGGAGTGGAGAAGGTGGGGGATCTCGAACCGGGAATGGTGCTCGAAGGTGTCGTCACCAACGTCGCGGCGTTCGGGGCCTTCGTCGACGTCGGTGTCCACCAGGACGGGCTCGTCCACGTCTCCGCCATGTCGACGGAGTTCGTCCGCGACCCGCACGACGTCGTCAAGTCGGGACAGGTGGTCAAGGTCAAGGTCATGGAGGTCGACCTCCCGCGCCAGCGCATCGGCCTGTCGCTGCGGCTCGACGACGAGATCGGCGGCGGATCCCCGCGCACCGCGCAGAACTCCGCACCGGAACGCCGGGACCGGCGCGGCGCCGGTGCCGCCCCGCGGAAGACTGCGAAACAACCGCCTGCGCCCGCGGCAGCCGGATCCATGGCCGACGCTCTGCGCAGAGCGGGCTTCGGAAAGTAGGCGCCCGCCGGACCGGCCTCGATACACTGCGAGCGTCCGGTCCGGCACGGATCCGAGAGGTGGAGCGATGGAGCGGTGGCTGCATCACGTCTCCGACGAGGGCCGGATCCCGCTGTTGTTCTTCCTCGTGGGATTCATCGTCGGCTTCGCGTTCATCCGGTTCAGCGTGCGCATGATCCGTGCACAGGTGTCCTGGTGGCCCGGCAACGTCACGCCGGGTGGGCACCACGTGCATCACGTGGTCTTCGGCGTCGTCTGCATGCTGGTGTCCGGGGTGGCGATGATCGCGGTCTACGTCGACGGCACGCAGACCACCGGGGCGGTGCTGGCGACGTTCTTCGGCATCGGCGCCGCGCTGGTCCTCGACGAGTTCGCGCTGATCTTCTATCTGGAGGACGTGTACTGGGCAGAACAGGGCCGAACCTCCGTCGACGCGGTCTTCGTCGCCGTCGCGGCCACCATCATGCTGTTGTTCGGTCTGAAACCGCTGGAATTCTTCGACGTGGCCGGATTCCGCGAGGACGCGAACGTCGGTGTCAGGGTCCTGATCGTCGTTCTCGCCGCGCTCAACCTGCTGCTGGCCGCGATCGTGCTGGCCAAGGGCAAGATCTGGACGGGCCTGGTCGGCCTGTTCTTCCTCCCGTTGCTCCTGATCGGTGCGATCAGACTGTCCCGCCCCGGTGCGCCGTGGGCCCGATGGCGCTACACCCGACGGCCCAAGCGGATGGCGAAGGCGCTGCGCCGGGAGAAGAACCTCCGACGGCCGGTGGTGCGCGCCAAGATCTGGATGCAGGACGCGATAGCCGGCACCCCAGACGCCGAGCACGTCCGTGCGGTCACGGAGGACGTCCTGGACCGCGTCGTCCAGCCCGCACCGCCTCCGTCGTCGAGTCGGACGGACAGGGAACACGTGACGACGGGCTGATCCCCGTCGATTTCGTCTCGACCTGTCTCTCTGGCACAATCGTGGGGTTGCCCGACCCGGCGCGTGCGTTCCGCATGCTCCGACGACGGGTGGACACCTATTCGGAGTACGAACCAGTCGAGCGTCGACGGCACCATCGTCGGCAGCCGCTCGGGTCCTCTGCTCGAGATCTCGTCACAGCAAGGATGAACCATGAACACCCTGGATTTCCTGGACAAGCAGTCGCTGCGTAGCGACATTCCCGAGTTCCGCCCGGGCGACACACTGAACGTGCACGTGAAGGTCATCGAGGGCTCGAAAGAGCGCGTGCAGATCTTCAAGGGCGTCGTCATTCGGCGTCAGGGTGGCGGCATCCGCGAGACCTTCACGGTCCGCAAGGTGTCCTTCGGCGTCGGTGTCGAGCGCACCTTCCCCGTCCACACCCCGAACATCTCCCTCATCGAGGTCGTGACCCGCGGTGACGTGCGTCGCGCCAAGCTGTACTACCTGCGCGAGCTGCGCGGCAAGAAGGCCAAGATCAAGGAAAAGCGCTGATCCACGGCGTCGTTCGTCGTCCGGCCGGGCACACGAGGTTCTTCCTCGGGTGTCCGGCCGTTCCATATTCCGGGCCTGCGGTTAATCTCTAGTCGTGACGGACAAGCGCGTGAGCGACGACAACGACGACACGCCACCGGTGAAGAAGCCCCGGTCCTTCTGGCGAGAACTTCCCATCCTCATCCTGGTCGCGCTCGTTCTGAGCTTCCTCCTGCAGACCTTCGTCGCGAGGGTGTATCTCATCCCCTCCGAGTCGATGGAGCCGACGCTGCACGGCTGCACCGGGTGCACCGGCGACCGCATCGTGGTGGAGAAGGTGTCCTACCGTTTCGGCGATCCGAAGGCCGGTGACGTCATCGTCTTCCGCGGCCCTCCGTCGTGGGACGGTGACTACGTCTCCACGCGGTCGTCCAACGTCGTCGTGCGAGGCGCGCAGGAACTCGGTTCCCTCGTCGGCCTCGTGGCCCCGGACGAGAACGATCTGGTCAAGCGCGTCATCGCCACCGGCGGGCAGACCGTCGAGTGCTGCGACGAGCAGGGTCGGGTCCTGGTGGACGGCAAACCTCTCGACGAGCCCTACATCACCATGGACTTCGACTTCGTGCCCGGCTCCCTCACCTGCGACACCCCGATCCGGTCCGGCAGGTGCTTCGGCCCCGTCACGGTGCCGGAGGGCAACGTCTGGGTCATGGGTGACAACCGCAGCAACTCGGCCGACTCGCGGTACCACGTCGCCGACGAACTGCAGGGAACGATCCCGCTGGACAACGTCATCGGTGAGGCGCAGGCCATCGTCCTGCCGCCCGGTCGCTGGGGCCTCATCGACGATCCGGACATCCAGGGTCAGTGAGTCCCCGCACCATCACGGCGACGCCGCGGCTCTCACGAACGTCGTGGCCGCCGCGGACCGTCATCCGGCGCGCCGGGGGTATGCGCACGATGGAGTCGGCGCTGCTGCGGTCCGGACTCGGTCCCGTTGCGGGTGTCGACGAAGCAGGGCGCGGCGCCTGTGCGGGCCCGCTGGTCGTGGCTGCGTGCATCCTCGGAGACCGCGCTCGATCGTCTCTCGAGGTACTCGACGACTCCAAGAAGCTCAGTGAGAACACGCGGGAAGCGTTGTTTCCGAAAGTTATTCGCTGGGCCACGGCGTACTCGATCGTGACGATTCCCGCAGCGGAGATCGACCGGATCGGTATCCACGTCGCCAACATCGAGGGAATGCGCCGCGCGGTCGCGGGCCTGGCCGTCGATCCCGGGTACGTGTTGACCGACGGGTTCCGTGTGCCGGGTCTGCCGGCGCCGTCCCTGCCCGTCATCGGCGGAGACGCGACCGCCGCGTGCATCGCGGCCGCGAGCGTGCTGGCGAAGGTGCACCGCGATCGCATCATGCGCCGAATGGACCGCGACATCCCCGGGTACGACTTCTCGATCCACAAGGGCTACAACACGACTCTGCACACCGATGCCCTCGCACGTCTGGGAGCGAGTCACGAGCATCGACAGTCCTGGGCGAACGTGTCGGGACTGTCTCCTCGGACGGACGGCGACAGGGCCGATTGACGCCTCACGACGTCGATGCGGGATGATGTCGGCATGAGTGCCGAGGATCTCGAGAAGTACGAAACCGAGATGGAACTGTCGCTGTACCGGGAGTATCGCGACATCGTCGGCCAGTTCACCTACGTGGTGGAGACCGAGCGCCGCTTCTACCTGGCCAACTCGGTGGAGATGATTCCCCGCAACGCCGACGGCGAGATCTACTTCGAGGTGCGGATGTCCGACGCATGGGTCTGGGACATGTACCGACCCGCACGATTCGTCAAGCACGTCCGCGTCATCACGTTCAAGGACGTCAACATCGAGGAACTCGACAAGCCGGACCTCAGACTTCCCGAGTGACGATCCTGGCATTGAGGTGCCAGCCCTCGTAGCCGTCGTCCAGGCCGCGAGTGTCGGCATGTTCGATGGAGCTTCGCGGAATCGACAACATCCTCGCGGTGCGTACGGCCCAGCGGTAGTCACCACGGCCGATCTCTCGTGTCGACTGCTCTCCCACGTCGTCGTTCGAGGTCCACAGCAGCGCGTACGGGTGGTCCGGCCGGCCCGCGTGCGGTGCCCGGCGCAACAAGAACTCGGTCGGCGCCCCTGCCGACGAATCGTTCGCGCTGCTCATCGTTCGATCCTAGGGAAGTCCGAGCGTCGTCGCCGGGCAACGGCCGATCCACAACCAGGGACGTCATCCCCAACATTTCTGTCGCCGCAGGTCGATCTTGTCGACACGTCTCCTCCACGGGTGAAGGTCGTGTCCCGACACAGCACGTGCATCCAGCCCGGATGCCGGCGTCGGCGAGGGGAGCCATGGCAACACACGTGGAGTTGGGGCGGTACGGGGAGGACGCGGCGGCGGAATTCCTGACGACGACGGGGATGGAGATCGTCGCCCGTAACTGGCGGTGCCGGCACGGCGAGGTCGACATCATCGGTGCGGACGGGGACACGATCGTGTTCGTGGAGGTGAAGACACGGTCGGGTGAGAGGTTCGGCTCACCGGCCGAGGCCGTGACGCCGGTCAAGGCGCAGCGGATCCACCGCCTCGCGGGGCTGTGGCTCGCGGAGCGTGCGGGACCGTGGGTGCCGGTGCGGTTCGACGTCGTCGAGGTGATCGTCGCCCGAGGCGACGGACCCCGCGTGGTGCATCTGCAGGGTGCGTTCTGATGGCTCTCGGACGGTCCTACTCGGTGGCGGTCACGGGAATCGACGGAGTTCTGGTCGAGATCGAGGCGGATGTCGGCCGGGGTCTGCCGGGTGTGCACGTCGTGGGTCTTCCCGATGCGGCACTTCAGGAGTCGCGTGACAGAGTGCGCGCGGCAGTGAACAATTCGGGTCAGACGTGGCCGATGTCGAAAGTCGTTCTCGCACTGTCACCGGCGACGCTGCCGAAGGTGGGATCCGTCTACGACGTCGCCTTGGCCTGCGCGGTGCTGGGCGCGGCGAAGGTGGTTCCCGACCGGTTGCTCCGAGAGACCGTGCTTCTCGGTGAGTTGGCGCTGGACGGGCGGGTGCGTGCGGTGCGCGGGGTTCTCCCGGCCGTGCTGGCTGCGCGCAGTGCCGGCTGGGCTCGCGTCGTCGTGCCGTCGGACAGCCTCGCCGAGGCCGGACTGGTCGGGGGAATCGAAGTCCTCGGCGCCGCCCATCTGCGCGAGGTCATCGACTGGTTGGACGGTCGCACGTTCCTGACGGAGCCCGGAGTCGTCACCCCCGTGGTCTCTCCGCAGGTGGGTGATCTCGCCGATGTCGTCGGGCAGGCGGAGGCGCGGTGGGCCGTGGAGGTGGCGGCCGCCGGCGCGCATCACCTCATGCTGACGGGACCGCCCGGCATAGGGAAGACGATGCTGGCCGGGCGTCTGCCGGGTCTGCTCCCTCCGCTGACGGAACGGCAGGCGCTCGAGGTGACGGCCGTTCACTCGGTCGCGGGCACGCTCACAGCGGAATGCCCGCTCATCACCACCGCCCCGTTCATCGCACCGCACCACACCAGTTCGGTCACCGCGCTGGTCGGGGGCGGAAGCGGCATGGCGCGGCCGGGTGCGGTGAGCCGGGCGCATCACGGCGTGCTGTTCCTCGACGAGTGCGCCGAGATGTCGGTTCGTGTCCTCGAAGCACTGCGTACACCGCTCGAGGACGGTGAGGTGCGCATCGCCCGCCGAGACGGCGTCGCGCGGTACCCCGCGCGGTTCCAGTTGGTTCTCGCGGCCAACCCGTGCCCGTGTGCGTCGCCGCGAACCGCCGACTGCGTGTGCGCGCCGAACGCCCGGAGGCGTTACCTCGGCAAGTTGTCGGGCCCGTTGCTCGACCGAGTCGACCTGAGGCTGGCGATGCATCCCGCGGCGACGGGGATGTTGACCGACGACAAGGGAGAGAGCACGGACGTCGTGCGAGGCCGGGTCACCGCGGCGCGCGCGGCGGCAACGGAGCGGTGGCGCGAGTTCGGGTGGCAGACCAACGCGGAGGTTCCCGGATCCGCACTGCGGCAACAGTTCCGACTCGGCCGCGAGGCGCTGACACCGATCGAGCGAGCGTTGCGGCGCGGGGCGATCACGGCCCGCGGCGCGGACCGCATACTGCGATTGGCGTGGACACTCGGCGACCTCGAGGGCAGGGACGTTCCCGGTCCGGAGTGCGTCGCGTCGGCCATGTCGTTCCGTGAACAGGGGAGCGGAGCATGACGCGGGCTCTCGATCCGGAGCGTCTGGCCCGGGCATACGTGTCGACGGTGACTCAGGGACCCTCGCGCGCCGTCGAACAGTTGATCGCCTCACGCGGGGTCATCGATGCCGCGGCGACGATGAGGACCGGGGACGTTCCGAAGGCAGTGTGGGACAGGATCTCTGCGCGTGCACATCTCGACTCGGCAGCGCAGAGTCTGGACATGGTCGCGGCGTTGGACGGGCGACTGGTGATCCCGTCCGACGAGGAGTGGCCGGCGTGGCGCTTCCTCGGATTCGACCGGCAGGACGGTGCGCCCGACAGGCGGGACGCGGGAGCGCCGTTCGCTCTGTGGGTGGTGGGGTCGGCATCGATCGCGGCATCGTCGGAGCGTGCCGTGGCGGTGGTCGGCACGCGTGCCGCGACGAGTTACGGCGAGCACGTCACCGCCGAGATCGCGGGCGACCTCGCGGTGGACGGCTGGACGGTGGTCTCCGGTGGTGCGTACGGCATCGACGGCGCCGCGCACCGCGCAGCGCTGGGCGTGGGTGGGTGCACGGTGGCGGTGCTCGCGTGCGGAGTGGACCGGGCCTATCCGGCGGGCCACGAACGTCTACTGCGCCGCGTGTCGGAGAACGGCGCGGTGATCAGCGAGTATCCGCCGGGAACACATCCCGCCAGATACCGCTTCCTCGCCCGCAATCGTGTCGTGGCCGCGCTGAGCGACGGGGTGGTCGTGGTGGAAGCGGGGTGGCGCAGCGGCGCCCGGAACACGGCGTCGTGGGCGCGGTCGTTGGGCCGACCGGTCATGGCTGTGCCCGGCCCGGTGACCTCGGCGTCGTCGACCGGGTGTCATCGCATGATCCGAGAGGGTGAGGCGCGGCTGATCACGGGCGCTCGCGACGTCGCTGCGGAGGTCGGCGTCATCGGGACCGGCGCCGGGGACGACGACGCGCAGGACGCGTTGTTCGGGCGCGATCTGGACAGGCTGCCGGCGACACCGGCTCGGGTGCTCGACGCGTTCCCCGCGTCGGGGGCGCGCAGTGTGCAGGAGCTGTCGGTGGACTCCGGGGTGACGGTGTCGGCGGTGCGGTCAGCTCTGGTGGTGCTCGAGATCGAGGGTCACGCCGGCCGGGACGAGTCGGGGTGGTTCCGCATCGGCGGGCTCTGACGGGACCAGGTCGGTCGCGCGGAGGGAGGTGCCGGGCAGGATCGCGTCGTGGAGATCGGGCTTGTCACCGGTCAGGATCCACGTGCTCAGTGCCGCGAGTTGCGCGGAGATCAGCGGCGGGACAGCGTCACCGATGTGGCGGTACATGTTGGACAGCGACCTGGCGCGGAAGACGTAGTCGTCCGGGAAGCCGTTGAGCAAGGCCAGTTCTCGCACCGTGCACAGCCGGTCCTGCTCGGGGTGGGTGTACCGGCCGTTGCCGAAGTGAGCGCATTCGCGCTTGATCGTCGGAGACGGCCGGTCCCACCACAGTCGCCCGTAGACGTCCGGGTGCGAGCCGAAGCGACCGGCCGCGACGAGTCTGCTCATCGCGGGTGTCAGGAGGTCGTCGCCCGACGGGGTGGAGCGCAGGTCCAGCCACGACCCGCCGTCGTGGGGGAGTGCCCTCAGACGCCGGAGCGTGGAGTCGCGGCCGATGCTGGGTGAGACGTGCATCGGATCGGTCGGTGACGTCACTCCCGCCTCGACCGCGCGGAGATGCCCGATCGCGCGTCGGACGGTCGTGGCCTCGGACGTGACGCCGACGCCCGACCACAGATCGGACATCGTCCGGAGCGTGTGGTCACGCCGGGCCGCGACGACGAGCGATCGTTCGCGTCGCTGCGGTAGTCCGAAAGCGGTCAGCATGTGTACCGACGCGCTGACGTCGTAGCCCAGTCGGTCCAACCGCTCCGACAACACGTCGAGGTGTCCGCGGAAATTCCCGCCGACCAATTCCCTCGCATTCTCCATCACCACGACGGCGGGTGAGAGCGCGGCGACGGCGTCCGCTACCCGGGTGACGAGGGAATTGCGGGGATCGTCGCTCAGATGATTCTGTGGATTGGCGCGGGAGAAACCGGTACAGGGCGGACACGCGCTGAGTACATCGAGCGGCCGCCCACGCAGTCGGGACGCGAACAACCGTGAAAGATCCGCACCGGAAATCGACGAGAGGTCGACGGCGTGCGGAGTGATGCCGATATTGGCCTCGTAGGACGAATTGCATTCGAGGGAACCCCGCGTACTGCTGGGTTTACCCAGTTGCGCGTCGGCCGCTCCCACCACCTCGAAAGCTCCGTGACGTGCGTAACCGCAAGACATTCCGCCGGCACCGCTGAACAGATCCGCGAAGGTCCACCGACTGTCCGGTCTATTTGCCGGGGAAGTTCGCGTCATCGGGTGGTCTTTCCGTCAGTGTGCGACGGCGTGAATCACGACGCCGAGAACGGTGTACGCGGTCAGCGTACCGGTGCCGGCGGTGGCTATTGCCGAGGCGCTACGCGAGGGCGACCGTTGTGTCCTGTTTTTCGCTGGTCGTCGCGGCTGCGCTCCGGCATGACACCGGTGTCGGCTGATATGTTGGAGCAAGTTCATTCCACCTCGCGAGGAGCGCAGCAACAATGGCACGACGTACAACGGTACAAATGATCGACGATGTCGACGGCTCCTTGATCAAGGAGGGTCAGGGAGAAACTGTCGAGTTCTCGATCGGTGGGGTGTCGTATTCGATCGATCTGAACAACAAGCACGCCAACGAGCTCTTCGATCAATTCGCGTTCTGGATCGAGCACGCGGAGAAGGTCGGCGGACGCAAGGCCCGTCGCGCCACCGCGTCGACCGGCAGCAAGCCGCGTCAGAACCTGCAGGAGGTTCGCGCCTGGGCCAAGGAGAACGGCTTCGAGGTCAGCACGCGGGGCCGCATCAGTCAGGAGATCCAGGACGCGTACGACGCCGCTCACTGATCGAGCCTCACGGTCCCCGGCGCCGATCTTAGGGTAGGCTAACCCCAGATCGACCCGAAGGCCATCGAACGGTGGCATGTTCTCGACGGAGGTGTCCTGTGGCGCGACGACTGACCACCATGACCGTGGTGCGTACCGAGCGTCTCACGGCGCACATGATCCGAGTTGTGCTCGGCGGCAACGGTTTCGACGAGTTCGAGGCCTCCGAGTTCACGGACGGGTACGTCAAGTTGCACTTCGGGGACCCCGAGCAACCCACGCTGCGGACCTACACCGTCAGCCGGGTCGACCGTGCGGCGCGCGAGATCGCGATCGACTTCGTCGTCCACGGCGACGAGGGCGTAGCGGGACCGTGGGCACGTCGGGCGGCCCCCGGTGATTCCCTGTCGTTCTTCGGCCCCAGCGGTGCCTATGCCCCGCGCGTCGACGCCCAGTGGCACCTCCTCGCAGGCGACGAGACTGCGCTGCCGGCGATCTCCGCTGCGCTGGCCGCGCTCCCCGAAGGAGTCCCCGCACGCGTCGTACTGGAGGCCGCGGATCCGCAGGACCGCCTCGACGTCGCCGCTCCGGCGTCCGCGGACGTGCGGTGGGTCTTCCGGTCCGACTCCGGCGACGGGGTGAGCAGCGTGCTCGCCGACGCCGTCCGGGACATCGCATGGCTTCCCGGCCAGGTACACGTGTTCGTACACGGCGAAGCTCAGTCGGTGATGCACGAGATCCGGCCGTATATCCGCAAGGAGCGTGGCGTTACCGCGGAATGGGCGTCGATCTCGGGATACTGGCGACGTGGTCGAACCGAGGAAGGCTTCCGGACCTGGAAGCGAGAGCTCGCCGCCAGCGAGTCCTGAGCTCGGTCCGGAACTGCTCGAACGGTTCGCCCGACATCTCGCGTGGCAGCGCAACAGGTCCGAGCACACGATCCGTGCCTACGTCGGCGACGTGGAGAAGTTGATCGCGTTCTGTTCGGCGGCCGCACCCGATGCGGACGGAATGGCGTCACTCGTCACACTCCGCGCTCTGAGGTCCTGGCTGGCATCGATGTCCGCGGACGGGGCGTCACGTGCGACGCTCGCCAGGCGGGCCAGCTCCGCGCGGACGTTCACGGCGTGGCTGTGTTCGATCGGAATCCTGACCGTCGATCCCGCGGCCAGACTCGTCGCGCCTCCGGCGCACCGGACGTTGCCCGGTGTCCTGCGTGAACGTGACGCCGCGGAGGCGATGAAGGCCGCGGAATCCGGTGCTCGTGAGCTGGAACCGGTGGCGTTGCGCGACCGCCTCGTCGTCGAACTGCTCTACGCCACCGGGATCCGCGTCGGCGAGCTGTGCGGACTGGACGTCGACGACGTCGACCGTGACCGCCGCGTACTCCGCGTGATCGGCAAGGGCGACAAGGAGCGAGTGGTTCCGTTCGGGCGGCCCGCCGACGACGCCCTCGACGCCTGGATGCGCGTCGGTCGACCGGCGCTGGTGACGTCGGCGTCGGGTGCGGCCCTGCTGGTGGGCCGGCGCGGGGGACGGTTGAACCAGCGCCAGGCCCGCACGATCGTCCACGACGTTCTCTCCGCGGTTCCCGGAGCGCCGGACCTCGGCCCACACGGTCTCCGTCATTCCGCGGCGACGCATCTTCTCGAGGGTGGAGCGGATCTCAGGGTGGTCCAAGAGCTGCTCGGGCACGCCTCCCTGGCGACGACGCAGATCTACACGCATGTCTCCGTCGAGCGGCTCCGCGCCGTGCACGACCAGGCGCATCCACGCGCCTGACGCCCTTCGGTGCCGCTCACCGCACGTTTGGTACCGTCGGCCACCGGGGGACTTGCGCTGTCGAGTGGGTGTGTCGTACACCGTTCACCCCGTCCGGCGAAAGGATGGCCGATCGTGAACAGTCGAGACGACGACTACCGTCCCCGCCCGGATGCGCCGCAGACCTTCCCACCGCAGACCCCGTGGTCGCCGCCCGCGGCACCGAGCCCTCGATCGACCGCGGAATCCGGCTACACGCCGGTACCGGCCGATCCTCGACGAAACGGCGCCGACTGGGCGACCGTCGCTCGCAGACCCGATGCCGGCAAGCCGAGTTGGCGCCGGGCGCTCGATCGGCTGTGGGGACAGCAGTCGGGTGTCTCCGCGGACGCGCGCCGGGAGCAGCAGATCGAACGCATCCGCCAGCCGATCAGCAGTGACTACCGCATCGCGTTCCTCTCCCTCAAGGGCGGCGTCGGCAAGACGACGATCACCGTGGGACTCGGTTCCGTCCTCGCGTCGCTGAGGCGCGACAACGTCATCGCGGTCGACGCGAATCCCGACTTCGGAACCCTGGGGGAGCGGATTCCCCGGCAGACCATGTCGACGGTGCGTGACCTGCTGGCCGCGCGTCCGCGGATCCGCAGCTACGCCGACATCCGGGAACACACGTCTCAGTCGTCCAGTCGGCTCGAGGTCGTCGCCGGTGAGCGTGACCCCGCGGCGTCCGAGGCATTCACCGAGCAGGACTACCGCGCCGTGATCGACACGCTGCGCGCGCACTACAACCTGATCCTGACCGACTGCGGCACCGGCATCATGCATTCGGCCATGGACGGGGTGCTTTCCCTCGCCCACGCACTGGTGCTGGTCAGTTCGCCCGCCGTGGACGGCGCCAAGAGCGCCGCGGCGACACTCGACTGGTTGGGGCTGCACGGATACGCCCATCTGGTCGAACGGACGGTCGTCGTCATCAGTGCACACAGGCCCGGTGCCGCGAGCATCGACATGGACGAACTCGAACGTCACTTCCTCGCCCGCTGCCGTGCCGTCGTCGTCGTGCCGTTCGATCCGCACCTCGCGGAAGGATCGATCGTCGAGATCGACCGGTTGCGTCCCCGGACCCGGGCGGCCTTCATGCAGCTGGCCGAGCTGATGGCCGACGATTTCCCGGATGCCGGTGGTCGCCATGCGTCGTCGCAGGCGCCCGTGCAGCGTCACCGCACCTGGTAGTTCAGCGGACCGGTTTCAGCACCGGGCGCCCGCTGTCGAGCGCGAGGGTCGGATCGAGATAGTCGCGGCCACGCCGCAATCCCCAGTGCAGGCACCACGGAACACCGCATCCGGGATGTCCCGCCGATACCGTCGCCACCGGTTGACCACGGTGCACGCGCGCTCCGGTGCCGACGGCGCCGTCGACTGGTTCGTAGGTGGTCCGTAATCCACCCGCGTGCTCGATGGACAGGACGCCCCGTCCCGCGACGTCGCCGACGAACACGACGACGCCGTCGGCGGCGGCAAAGACGGTACGGGTCGGATCCCGGCTCGCATCCAGATCGACACCGCGATGACCGGGCAGCCACCGCTGCGGGGGAGGATCGTAGGCAGTGACCACCGTGGGCCGAGGGTGCAACGGCCACTCGAACGGACGCGCCGAATCGGCGTATACCGGACTCGCGGTCGAGCAGAGCGCGGTCAGGACGAGCACGGCGGCCGTGCGACGCAAAGGCATCCGGTCAGCGTCTCCCGCCGGGGGCGGTGCGTGCGCGGACCGACGTCGCGCCCCGGGGACGAGTCGTCGGCCGTCCACAGGTCTCGTGACCCGGTTATGACCTGCGGCATCGCCGACGTACACTTGTTACTGCGGCCTGTCCACACGGGTCGACTTCGCGCGCTCGAGCATATGTTCGGCGGCTGGTCCTGCGGTGCAGGTCCGCCGAACGACGAGCGCCAGGGCACGGAACACGACACCTGTCGGACCCACGGTCTGCCAGGGACTGTGTCCGCGCATCAACCGGCATACGAAAGAGAGAACTACAGCTATGGCTGTTGTGACCATGAAGCAGCTGCTCGACAGCGGCACACACTTCGGGCATCAGACCCGCCGTTGGAATCCGAAGATGAAGCGATTCATCTTCACCGATCGCAACGGCATCTACATCATCGACCTGCAGCAGACGCTGACCTTCATCGATCAGGCCTACGAGTTCGTCAAGGAGACTGTCGCCCACGGCGGCACCGTCCTCTTCGTCGGTACCAAGAAGCAGGCGCAGGAATCCATCGCAGCCGAGGCCACGCGCGTCGGTATGCCGTATGTGAACCAGCGCTGGCTCGGCGGCATGCTCACCAACTTCAGCACCGTTCACAAGCGCCTCATCCGACTCAAGGAACTCGAGTCGATGGAGCAGACCGGTGGTTTCGAGGGTCGCACCAAGAAGGAAATCCTCATGCTCACGCGTGAGATGACCAAGCTCGACCGCACCCTCGGTGGTATCCGGGACATGGCCAAGGTTCCGTCGGCCATCTGGATCGTCGACACCAACAAGGAGCACCTCGCAGTCGCCGAGGCGCGCAAGTTGAACATCCCGGTCATCGCGATCCTGGACACCAACTGCGATCCCGACCTGGTCGACTACCCGATCCCGGGCAACGA
Source organism: Rhodococcus sp. Leaf247 (assembly GCF_001426185.1). GTDB lineage: Bacteria > Actinomycetota > Actinomycetes > Mycobacteriales > Mycobacteriaceae > Rhodococcoides. Next base: position 52,765 of record NZ_LMRP01000003.1, read on the forward strand.
CGACGCCATCCGCTCCGCCGCTCTGCTGACCAAGGTCGTGGCAACCGCCGTGGCCGAGGGCGTGCAGTCGCGTGCCGGACGCAACTCCGGTTCGGACGACAAGCCCGAGGTCGGCGCAGGCGAGCCTCTCGCCGAGTGGGAGCTCGAGCAGCTCGCACAGGCGTCCCCGGCCGCCGAGGCCACGCAGCAGGCAGCCGCGGAGACCCCGGCCGCAACCGACGCGCCGGTCACCGACGCACCGGCCGCAGAGGGTGCGAACGGCGCAGCCGCTCCCGCCGAGACCGAGGCTCCGGTCGCAGAAGTTCCCGCTTCACAGAGCTGACGACGTACGAGACCCGGTGTGCCCAGTCGACGGTGCGCCGGGTCTCGTCGTGAATCGCCACTCTTTTCTCTCCCCCCATTTCCTCGAGCAATGCAAGGAGGCTCGCCCACGATGGCGAACTACACTGCCGCCGACGTCAAGCGGCTCCGTGAGCTCACCGGCTCCGGAATGATGGACTGCAAGAACGCTCTCGCCGACAACGACGGCGACTTCGACAAGGCAGTCGAGCAGCTTCGTATCAAGGGCGCCAAGGACGTCGGCAAGCGCGCCGAGCGGTCCACCGCCGAAGGCCTCGTCGTCGCCAAGGACGGCGTTCTCGTCGAGATCAACTCGGAGACCGACTTCGTCGCGAAGAACGAGGAGTTCCAGAGCTTCGCGCAGTCGATCGCCGACGTCGCCGCGGCCGGCAAGCCCGCCGATGTCGACGCCCTGAAGGCGCTCGACCTCGACGGCAAGACGGTCGACGTCGCGCTCCAGGAGCTCTCCGCCAAGATCGGCGAGAAGCTCGAGATCCGTCGCGTCGTCTCCTTCGACGGCCCGGTGGCCACCTACCTGCACAAGCGCAGCTCGGACCTCCCGCCCGCCGTGGGCGTTCTCGTCGAGTACACCGGCGAGGGCGAGGCCGCTGCCGAGGCAGCGCGTGGAGCAGCCATGCAGGTCGCAGCACTCAAGGCGAAGTACGTCACGCGCGACGAGGTCCCCGCGGACGTCGTCGAGGGCGAGCGTCGCATCGCAGAGCAGACCGCCATCGAGGAGGGCAAGCCGGAAGCGGCTCTGCCCAAGATCATCGAGGGTCGCGTCAACGGGTACTACAAGGACGTCGTGCTGACCGAGCAGTCCTCGGTTCAGGACAGCAAGAAGACCGTCAAGGCGCTTCTCGCCGACGCCGGAGTCACCATCACCCGCTTCGTGCGTTTCGAGGTCGGCTCCAACTGAGCCCCTGCTTCACCCGACCGTGCCGCTCACTCGAATCGAGTGGGCGGCACGGTCGTCTGCGCCCCCATGGGGCAAGATCAGGCGCAAGCCCCACGGACAGGAGTTGTCATGACCGAGTCGTCATCCGAACGCACCGGCTTCAGGCGAGTGTTGCTGAAGCTCGGTGGTGAAATGTTCGGCGGTGGTCAGGTCGGACTCGACCCGGACGTCGTGCAGAAGGTGGCGGAGGAGATCGCGGACGTCGTGCGCTCCGGCGTGCAGGTCGCCGTCGTCATCGGCGGCGGCAACTTCTTCCGCGGCGCCGAACTGCAGGTACGCGGTATGGACCGGTCCCGCTCGGACTACATGGGCATGCTCGGCACCGTGATGAACTGTCTTGCACTGCAGGACTTCCTGGAGAAGCAGGGCATCACGACCCGCGTCCAGACCGCCATCACGATGGGCCAGGTCGCGGAGCCGTACATACCGTTACGTGCAGAACGCCACCTCGAGAAGGGCCGTGTCGTCATCTTCGGCGCGGGCATGGGCATGCCCTACTTCTCCACCGACACCACGGCGGCACAGCGCGCGCTCGAGATCGGTGCCGAGGTCGTCCTGATGGCGAAGGGCGTCGACGGCGTCTACTCCGCCGATCCCCGCGAAGATCCCGACGCCACCCTGTACACCGAGATCTCGCACCGCGAGGTCATCGAGAAGGGGTTGAAGGTGGCCGATGCCACAGCATTCAGCCTCTGCATGGACAATGGGATGCCGATCATGGTGTTCAACTTGCTCACCGAAGGCAACATCGCCCGCGCGGTGTCGGGTGAGAAGATCGGAACACTGGTCAAGTGAGTCACCACGTGCAGTCGCTGCACACTCGAGGTTTTCGGAAGGAACGGTCGTGATCGACGAAGCGCTCTTCGACGCAGAAGAGAGAATGGAAAAGGCCGTCACGGTCGCGCAGAACGACCTGTCGTCCATCCGCACGGGTCGCGCGAATCCCGGCATGTTCTCCAAGGTGCTGGTCGAGTACTACGGTGCTCTGACCCCCATCACCCAGCTCGCCGGCATCAACGTGCCCGAGGCGCGCATGGTTATCGTCAAGCCGTACGAACAGGCGCAGCTCGGTGCCATCGAAACGGCGATCCGTAATTCGGACCTGGGATTCAACCCGTCCAACGACGGCCACATCATCCGTATCTCCATTCCGCAGCTCACCGAAGAGCGTCGCCGTGAATACGTGAAACAGGCCAAGAGCAAGGGCGAGGATGCGAAAGTATCCATTCGCAACGTGCGTCGTAAAGCGATGGACGAGCTCAAGCGGATCCAGAAGGACGGCGAGGCGGGGGAGGACGAGGTCACCCGCGCCGAGGCCGAGTTGGACAAGACGACGGCGAAGTACGTCGCCCAGGTCGACGAGATCGTGAAGAACAAGGAAGCGGAATTGATGGAGGTGTGACCTCCTCCGGTTCCGGTGACTCCGGCGAAGTGAAACGAGAAGCAGTGTCCGTATCGGCCGACAGCGATTCGGCACCCGAACCCGCTCCGACGAAGACGTCACGTGCGGGACGCGACCTCCCGGCGGCGATCGCCGTCGGTGGTGGCCTGGGTGTCGGCCTCATCGTCGTCCTGGTGTTCGTGCCGCTCGTCTTCATTCCCATCGCTGCTGTCGCCGTCGCGGTCGCCTCGTGGGAGGTGACCAAACGTCTGCGCGAGTCCGACATCTCGGTACCGCGAATTCCGGTCATCCTCGGCGGTCAGGCGATGATCTGGTTGTCCTGGCCGTTCGGTGCGCTGGGCGGTCTGAGCGCGTTCGCGGCGACCGTCCTGGTGACGATGGTGTGGCGGCTGCTCTCCGGCGGGCTCGACGTGGCACCGAAGAACTTCCTGCGAGACTGCGCGATCTCGATCTTCGTGCTCGCGTGGCTGCCTCTGTTCGGTGCCTTTGCCACGTTGCTGACCCTGTCGGACGACGGTGGGTTCCGCGTTCTCGTGCTGATGATCGCGGTGGTGTGTTCCGACGTCGGCGGGTACGCAGCCGGCGTCCTGTTCGGTCGCCACGCGATGGCCCCCGCCATCAGCCCCAAGAAGTCCTGGGAGGGACTCGGCGGATCGCTCCTGTTCAGCGTGGTGGGGTGCGTCCTCACCGTGTCGTTCCTTCTCGACGCGAATCCGCTCGTCGGTGCGTTGCTCGGCGTGCTGGTCGTGTTCTCGTCCACCCTCGGCGACCTGATCGAGTCCCAGGTCAAGCGCGAGCTCGGGATCAAGGACATGGGAACGATGCTGCCGGGCCACGGCGGTCTGATGGATCGTCTGGACTCGGTGCTGCCGAGCATCCTGGTCGCGTGGCTCGTCCTGACCGCTTTCGTCTGATTCCCGTGCGGGGCGTGATCGCCAGTCCGAACATCTGGAACTGGCCGGATCTTTACGAAGCCGAGAACCGAGCCCAGGACGTGACCGGAGAGATCGCTCGCGTGCTGCGTTCCGTGGCGCCCTTCACCGACCGCGACGTCGTCGACGTGGGGTGCGGCGCCGGCTTCCACCTTCCGATGTTCGCTGCGGACGCCCGCAGCGTGGTCGGTGTCGAGCCCCACCCTCCGCTTCAGGCACGTGCGGCCGCGCTCGCATCCGGGCTGGCGCGTACCCGTGTGACGGGGGGAACGGCGGAGTCGATTCCTCTCGACGCCGCGTCGGTCGACGTGGTGCACGCACGCACCGCCTACTTCTTCGGCCCGGGATGCGGACCGGGAATCACCGAGGCGATGCGCGTCCTGCGGCCCGGGGGAGTACTCGTCGTGGTCGATATCGACGCGACAGTGGCCCCGTACGGCGAGTGGATGCGACGTGACCTTCCGCGATACGACCCGGCCGCGGTGGAGCGCTTCTTCGACGCCCAGGGTTTCGACACGACACGCGTCGTCACGCGGTGGGCGTTCCACGACCGTCGTACCCTCGACGCCGTTCTCGGGATCGAGTTCTCGCCGCGAGTGGCAGCCGCTGCCGTGCGGGCCGTCACCGGATTGTCCTTCGATGTCGGCTATCGGGTGCACACTCGTCGCAGACCGACGGGCGTGGAACTCGGATCAGGAATCGAGAAGCGCCCCGATCGTTCTTCCCGCTACGGTGACCGCTGAGCCACATCAGGCCGGTACGACGAAGGGCAGCATCTTTTCATGGCAACGACCCCGGCGCACATCGCCGACACCCACGACATGATCCGTGTCCAGGGCGCCCGCGTGAACTCCTTGAAGGACGTCAGCGTGGAGATCCCGAAGCGCCGGCTCACGGTCTTCACCGGGGTGTCCGGATCGGGCAAGAGTTCCCTGGTGTTCGGCACTATCGCTGCGGAGTCGCAGCGGATGATCAACGAGACCTACAGCACGTTCGTGCAAGGCTTCATGCCGACGATGGCCCGCCCCGATGTCGACATCCTCGACGGTCTGACGACGGCGATCATCGTCGATCAGCAGCGTCTCGGCGCCGATCCGCGATCCACGGTCGGTACCGCGACGGATGCCAATGCGCTGTTGCGCATCCTGTTCAGTCGACTCGGCACCCCGCACCTGGGCTCCCCGCAGGCGTTCTCCTTCAATGTGGCCTCCATCTCCGGGGCCGGCGCGGTGACCGTGGAGAAGGGCGGTCGGCAGACCAAGGAGAAGCGCTCGTTCAGCATCACCGGAGGAATGTGCCCGCGATGCGAGGGTCGCGGTGCGGTGTCCGACATCGACCTCACCGCGCTGTTCGACGAGTCGAAGTCGCTGAACGAGGGCGCGATCACCATTCCCGGGTACAGCATGGACGGGTGGTTCGGCCGTATCTTCCGGGGCTGCGGGTACTTCGACCCGGACAAGCCGATCGCGAAGTTCACCAAGCGTCAACGCGAGGATCTGCTCTATCGCGAGCCGACCAAGATCCAGATCGACGGCATCAATCTGACGTACTCCGGACTGATACCGCAGATGCAGAAGTCGATGCTGTCCAAGGACGTCGATGCGATGCAGCCGCACATCCGGGCGTTCGTGGAGCGGGCGGTCACCTTCGCCGTCTGCCCCGAGTGCGACGGGACCAGGCTGAACGAGGGTGCACGCTCGTCGACGATCGACGGCGTCTCGATCGCCGACGCCTGCGCCATGCAGATCAGCGATCTCGCCGTGTGGGTCCGCGGTCTGACGGACAGTTCGGTCGGGCCGCTGCTCGAGTCGTTGGCGGAGACCCTGGCGTCGTTCGTCGAGATCGGCCTGGGATATCTGAGTCTGGATCGCCCTGCCGGAACGCTGTCCGGGGGAGAAGCGCAGCGCACCAAGATGATCCGGCATCTCGGATCGTCACTGACCGATGTGACCTACGTGTTCGACGAGCCCACGACGGGTCTGCATCCGCACGACATCGCCAACATGAACGACCTCCTGCTCCGTCTCCGCGACAAGGGAAACACGGTCCTGGTGGTCGAGCACAAGCCGGAGACCATCGTGATCGCCGACCACGTCGTCGACCTCGGCCCGGGCGCCGGAACCGACGGCGGCACAATCTGTTTCGAGGGGACGGTCGACGGCCTGCGCATTAGCGACACCGTCACCGGGCACCACTTCGACGACCGTGTGTCGGTGAAGGACAACGTACGGGCATGGACGGATTCCCTGCAGATCCGAGGTGCCGACGCCCACAATCTCCGGTCCGTCGACGTCGACGTGCCGTTGGGCGTCCTGGTCGTCGTCACGGGCGTGGCCGGTTCGGGGAAGAGCACGTTGATCCACGGATCGCTGTCCGGACGCGACGGCGTCGTGTCGGTGGACCAGGGCGCGATCCGCGGTTCGCGTCGTAGCAACCCCGCGACGTACACGGGTCTCCTCGAGCCGATCCGGAAGGCGTTCGCGAAGGCGAACGGCGTGAAACCCGCACTCTTCAGCGCCAACTCGGAGGGTGCGTGTCCCACCTGCAACGGCAACGGTGTGATCTACAGCGATCTCGCGATCATGGCCGGTGTCGCCACGGTCTGCGAACTGTGCGGCGGCAAACGCTTCCAGGCATCGGTGCTCGAGTACCGGCTGGGTGGGAAGGACATCAGTGAGGTCCTCACCATGTCGGTGGCGGAGGCCGCGGCGTTCTTCGGGGAGGGAGATGCGGCTCTGCCCGCTGCGCACAAGATCCTGAGCCGGCTGGCCGATGTCGGCCTGGGCTACATGACGCTCGGGCAACCTCTGACGACGTTGTCCGGTGGTGAGCGTCAGCGGCTCAAGCTGGCGACTCACATGGGCGACAAGGGCGGTGTTCTGATCCTGGACGAGCCGACGACCGGTCTGCATCTGGCGGACGTCGAGCAGCTGCTGGCGCTGCTGGACCGTCTCGTCGACGCCGGAAAGTCTGTGATCGTGGTAGAGCATCATCAGGCCGTCATGGCCCACGCGGACTGGATCATCGACCTCGGTCCGGGTGCCGGTCATGACGGTGGAACCGTGGTGTTCGAGGGCACGCCGGCGGATCTCGTGAACGCCGAATCCACCCTCACGGGTGAACATCTGGCGGCCTACGTGCGGCGCTGAGAGTCAGCCGATCGAAAAGATGGCTGCCTGAGCGGTGATCTTCTTCGCCTTCGCGAGGCGAGGCAGATCGCTTCCGTCACGGACGCCGGAGCCGTCTTCACCGAGCTGCTCGATGACCTCTTTCGCCCACGCGACGTCCTGGACGCTGGGAGCGAGTTCCTTGTTGACGATGGGGCCCTGATCGGAATGCATGCAGAGCTTGCCGGTCATTCCCATCGACACGGTCAGCTGACTGTCGCGGCTGAGCATGCTGTCGTTCACGGCCAGGGTCGGTCCGTCGATCGGGCCGGGCAACCGTGCTGCGCGGCTGGAGACGACGAGCCGGGCGCGGGGGTAGGACATCGCCATCGGGTCGTCGCTCATCCCGGTGTCACGACGGAAGTCGCCGCTTCCGAACGCGAGGCGGAAGGTGGCTTCGGCACGGGCGATCTCCGGTGCGGCTTCCAGGCCCATCGCGGACTCGACCAGTGCGACGATGCGGCATCCTTCGCCGAGACGCGCGGCCGTGGCCTCGACCTGGCTGCCACTCTCGGTTTTGGCCAGCATGACGCCCTCGAGGGTGTCGATGCCGCGAAGAGCCTCGAGATCGTCCGCCCAGAACTCGGTCGTCGCGTCGTTGATGCGCACCCATGCGCGTCCACCGGCGCGAAGCCAGGACACCACGGCGTCGCGTGCTGCCGGCTTCGCACCGGGTGCCACCGCGTCCTCGATGTCGAGGATGATGGCGTCGACCGCGGATTCGGCAGCGGGGGTGAACAAGTCGGGCTTGCTCGCGGGAACGAGGAGCCACGAGCGTGCTTTGTCTGCAGCCACTACGGGTAGCACTGGGTTCTCCATGAAGGTCGTCACTGCGGATGTCCTGTCGGTGGATCGCTCGCGGTTACCGGTCGATCCCCACTGTGCACGGCTCGACCGCCCACGTGAAGGTTCTGTCAATAGTGTTCACGTGAGCGGTCGGACAGAGCGGCTGTGACTGTGATGTCACTTACGCTTGGCGGCCCGTCGTACCTGGAGGATGCGCACTCCGCCGGCAGTGGCCATGACGAGTGCTCCGGCGACGGCGGCGAGCAGCATGCCGATACCGATGGGGAGATCGAACGTCCAGCCGAACAGGTGGATGGGCACGCTGTCGAGGTTCTGCAGGATGAACACCATCAGCACGACCAGGATGATCGCGCCGACGACCAGACCTGTGTAAAGCGCAGCGGCGCGCGTGTGCTTGACGCCGTCCGGGGTCTTCCCGGCCGCCATGCGGGTGTCCACCGTGTCGCCCGGGCCGTCGAAAGGTGCCGAGGTGGTCAGAGGGGCGTCCGCGCCGGTGCCGGCGGTCGGATCGGATGCGTCGTGCGATGAGCGAGCCATGTGTCGATCATGCTGCACCGACGTGTCGAATGCACGTCCCGATCGGCGGTGTCCGCAGGTAGTACGTGGACAGTGAGACAATGGAGGCACTATGGCACCCATCGCTCTCCCTCTCGTATTCGACGCTCCCCGTCGCGGCATGCCCGCGAAGCATCTCGCGGACCTCGACGCCGACCAGCGTCGTGCCGCTGTCGTGGCCCTGGGCCTGCCGGCATTCCGAGCGGATCAGCTGGCCCGTCAGTACTACTCGCGCCTCGAGGCGGACCCGGCGAAGATGACCGATCTGCCGGCGTCGGTACGCGAGAAGGTGGGCGAGGCACTCTTCCCGACCCTCCTGACCCCGATCAAGCACATCGCGTGCGACGGAGGCGACACGAGGAAGACGCTGTGGAAGGCCGGTGACGGCACGCTGCTGGAGTCGGTTCTGATGCGCTACCCCGACCGTGCGACGTTGTGCATCTCGAGCCAGGCGGGGTGCGGGATGGCGTGTCCGTTCTGCGCTACCGGCCAGGCGGGACTGCAGCGCAACCTGTCGACGGCGGAGATCGTCGACCAGGTGCGGTCCGCCGCAGCCGACCTTCGGGACGGGGCCGTCGAAGGCGGCGAGGGACGCCTGTCGAACGTCGTGTTCATGGGCATGGGGGAGCCGCTGGCCAACTACAAGCGGGTCGTCGCAGCGGTGAAGCGGATCGTCTCACCTGCGCCCGAAGGATTGGGGCTGTCCCAGCGTTCGGTGACCGTGTCGACGGTGGGCCTCGCGCCGGCCATTCGCAAGCTCGCCGACGAGGGCCTGACCGTCACGCTCGCCGTGTCGCTGCACTGCCCGGACGACGAACTGCGCGACACGTTGGTACCGGTCAACAACCGCTGGTCGATCTCCGAGGTGCTCGACGCTGCGCGGTACTACGCGGACACCACGGGCCGTCGAGTCTCGATCGAATACGCGTTGATCCGCGACATCAACGATCAGCCGTGGCGTGCCGACCTGCTCGCCAAGAAGCTGAAGAAGGCACTCGGCGCGTTGGTGCACGTCAACCTGATCCCGCTGAACCCGACACCGGGCAGCGAGTGGGATGCCAGCCCGAAGCCGGTCGAGCAGGAGTTCGTGCGGCGGGTGCGCGCGCAGGGAGTCTCCTGCACCGTGCGCGACACGCGCGGCCAGGAGATCGCAGCTGCCTGCGGTCAGTTGGCCGCGGAGAACTGACTCAGGAGTGGCGGGGCTTGCGTCGACGCAGGACGTCGCGGACGAGGATGAACGCGATGGCGGCGGCGAAGCCGATCAGCCACAGGTCCTCGACGCGTCCGCTGTGATTGCCGATGATCATCACGAGAAGCATCGCGACGGTCACCCAGCCGGCGATACGGGACGTGCGGGGGCCCTCGCCGCTCCATCCCCATTCGGCGGACGGAACTTCGGCGGTGCTCACGTTCGTCGTGGGAACGCGGTCGACGTCGGAAGCGTGGTTCCGGCTGATGTCGGTCACGGCCGATCCTCCTGATGCTCTGTGATCCTGGTGCAGATGGTGACGTCACCCTAGCGCGCGGTACGACCGCCTGTCGTAGGGGATGGCGTCAATCCTTCAACGCCGCCACGTAACGCCCGGTGGCGATGCGCTGGGTGGCCCGGTTGAGCGGGCCGCCCAGGGCGACCAGTCGATTTCCCGGCCTGGAGAAGGCGCGGATGACGGCGTACACGGTGTCGGTCTCGACATCTCGGCGCACCGAGAAGCTCTCCTCGCCGCTCTCGGGGTGTCCGGGGAGCGTTCCGTAGGCGAATCCGCGGCGATGCGGTTCGTCGATCAGATCGACGACTCTGCAGGGGATGCGGACCGGACCGAGTCGCAACACCACCACGGCGTCGACGACGGCCCTCGGCGAGGTCGCCCGAACCGTGAGGCCTGCACCGCGGTGCATGTCCCAGGCCAGGATCTTCGCGGCGGCTCGTTCGAACAGGTCGACGCCGGTACCGATCGGTTCCTCGACATCGACATGGTGGTAGCCGGCGGGCATCACCTCGCGCGCCGTTCCGCCGACCTCCGAGTACGTGAACGGGGTTCCGATGTAGGTGTCGGGGTCCGCGGACGGAAGGAACGGCATCACGCCATCCTGGCACGGAGGGGAGCGACTGCGCCCGCACACGTTCCTCTCAGCGCGGTCGTTCACACTGTCCTGGTGACGGACGCGAAGACGAGGGTGCTCGTTCTGGGCAGCACGGGATCGATCGGTACCCAGGCGCTCGAGGTGATGGCAGCACGCCCCGACAAGTTCACGGTCGTCGGACTCGCGGCCGGCGGCGGCAACATCGACCTCCTGCGACGACAGATCGACGCGACCGGCGTCACCGAGGTCGCGGTGGCCGATGTCGATGCGGCGAGACGGCTCGACCGTCCCGGTGTCCGGTCCGGCGCCACCGCCGCGACCGACCTGGTCCGCGAGGTGGGTGCCGACGTCGTCCTCAACGCCCTCGTCGGCTCGCTGGGTCTGCCGCCGACACTGGCGGCCCTCGAATCGGGCGCCCGGCTGGCGTTGGCCAACAAGGAGTCCCTGGTGGCGGGCGGGTCGTTGGTGACCTCCGCTGCGGCGCCCGGTCAGATCGTCCCCGTCGACTCCGAGCACTCCGCGGTGGCGCAGTGCCTCCGCGGAGGCCGCGCGGACGAGGTGGCACGGCTGGTCGTCACGGCATCGGGCGGCCCGTTCCGCGGGTGGGACCGCGAGGGTCTGGAGTCCGTCACCCCCGACCAGGCGGGCAAGCACCCCACCTGGTCCATGGGCCCGATGAATACCCTGAACTCCGCGACGCTGGTGAACAAGGGCCTCGAGGTGATCGAGGCGCACCTGCTGTTCGGGATCCCGTACGACCGCATCGACGTCACGGTGCACCCGCAGTCGATCGTCCACTCGATGGTGACGTTCACCGACGGCTCGACGCTCGCCCAGGCCAGCCCCCCGGACATGAAGCTGCCCATCGCGTTGGCGCTCGGCTGGCCCGCCCGCATCGCCGACGCCGCGGCGGCCCTGGACTTCACGCGATCACACACGTGGGACTTCGAACCCCTCGACGACGCCGTGTTTCCGGCCGTCGCACTCGCGCGTCGTGCCGGTGAGCTGGGTGGCTGCATGACGGCCGTCTACAACGCCTCGAACGAGATCGCCGCGGAAGCCTTCCTCGCGGGCGCGCTGCGCTTCCCACAGATCGTCGACGTCGTCGCCGAGGTGGTCGATGCCGGATCCGCCGAATGGTCGGCGGAACCGTCTACCGTGGACGATGTTCTGGCGGCGGACTCGTGGGCCCGTGACAGCGCCCGCACGCTCGCGCGATCGAAAGGCTGAACGACAAGATGGTGTTCGTTCTCGGTGTCGTCGCATTCGCGATCTGCATCGGCATCTCCATTGCACTGCACGAGTGCGGTCACATGTGGGTGGCCAAGGCCACCGGCATGAAGGTCCGGCGGTACTACATCGGCTTCGGGCCGAAGATCTTCTCCTGGACGCGCGGTGAGACCGAGTACGGTCTCAAAGCCGTTCCGGCAGGCGGCTTCTGCGATATCGCCGGCATGACGGCAGTGGACGAACTCGCGCCCGACGAGGTCGATCGTGCGATGTACAAGCAGAAGACGTGGAAGCGTCTGGCCGTCATGTTCGGCGGCATCGCGATGAACTTCGTGCTGGCCTTCGTTCTCGTCTACACGCTCGCGCTCGGGTGGGGTCTGCCCAACCGGGACACGTCGGCGACGGTGGCCGGGGTCCAGTGCGTCGCGGCGCAGAACGAGGACAGAACGTTCGATTCCTGCTCCGGTCTCGGACCGGCAGGTGACGCCGGCATTCGGGCCGGTGACGTCATCACCGCGGTGAACGGCGACGACACGGCGACGTTCGCCGACGTAGTCGACAAGATCCAGGGCGCGACCGGGTCCGTCGACGTCACCGTCCAGCGCGGCGACGACACGCTCACGCTTCCTGTCACGGTTCAGCGGACCGAGCGTCTCTTCGCGCTCGACAATTCGGCCGACGGGCCCCTGGAACTGCGCACCACCGGCGCGATCGGTGTGGCCCGCACGCCCCTGACCATCGACTACAACGCGCTGTCGGCCGTGCCGGGCGCGGTCTCGTACACGGGCTTCATCGCCGGGCAGACAGCCCACGCGATCGTCGATCTGCCCAGCAAGGTCGGCGCGCTGTGGACGGCCGTCACCGGCGGTGAACGCGACGCCGACACTCCGGTCAGCGTCGTCGGGGCCAGTGTCATCGGTGGTCAGGCCGCCGAACTGGGATTGTGGCAGGTGTTCGTCAGTCTGTTGGCGACGCTGAACTTCTTCCTCGGCGCGTTCAACCTGTTGCCCCTGCTGCCTCTCGACGGCGGTCACATCGCGGTGACGATCTACGAGGGCATCCGCAACAAGATCAGGGCGGTGCGCGGGTTGGGCAAGGGTGCGCCGGTGAACTACATGAAGCTGATGCCGCTGACCTACGTGGTCATCGTCATCGGTGGTGCATTCATGCTGCTCACCCTCACCGCGGACATCGTCAATCCCATCCAGCTGTTCCAGTAACTACAGTGGTGCATGTCAGACGGCAGTAGTTGCCGTCAGACGACGAAAGGAACGAAGTGACCGTTGGACTGGGCATGCCGGCCGGACCCGTACCGGTGCTCACACCGCGACGGAAGACCCGCCAGCTGCAGGTAGGAACTGTCGGCGTCGGAAGCGACTCGCCGATCTCGGTGCAGTCGATGACGACGACCAAGACTCACGACATCGATGCCACGCTGCAGCAGATCGCCGAGCTCACTGCCTCGGGCTGCGACATCGTGCGTGTGGCCTGCCCTCGGCAGGAAGATGCGGACGCGCTCGCGACCATCGCGCGCAAGTCGCAGATCCCGGTGATCGCGGACATCCACTTCCAGCCGCGCTACATCTTCGCCGCGATCGACGCAGGATGCGCCGCCGTCCGCGTCAACCCCGGCAACATCAAGGAGTTCGACGGCCGAGTCAAGGAGGTCGCGAAAGCGGCCGGTGACGCCGGTATCCCGATCCGGATCGGCGTCAACGCCGGATCTCTCGACCCGCGGCTCATGCAGAAGTACGGCAAGGCGACTCCGGAGGCGCTCGTCGAGTCGGCCCTGTGGGAAGCCGGTCTGTTCGAGGAGCACGGCTTCGGCGACATCAAGATCTCCGTCAAGCACAACGACCCGGTGATCATGGTCGAGGCATACCGCCAGCTCGCCGCCAAGTGCGACTACCCGCTGCACCTCGGCGTCACCGAAGCCGGCCCGGCGTTCCAGGGAACCATCAAGTCCGCTGTCGCCTTCGGATCGCTGCTCGCCGACGGCATCGGCGACACCATCCGTGTGTCCCTCTCGGCTCCGCCGAACGAGGAGATCAAGGTGGGAACGCAGATCCTGCAGTCCCTGAACCTGCGCCCGCGCAAGCTCGAGATCGTGTCCTGCCCGTCGTGTGGCCGTGCTCAGGTCGACGTGTACTCCCTCGCCGATCAGGTCACCGCCGGACTCGAAGGCATGGACATCCCGCTGCGCGTCGCCGTCATGGGATGCGTCGTCAATGGACCGGGCGAAGCGCGTGATGCCGATCTCGGAGTGGCGTCGGGAAATGGCAAGGGCCAGATCTTCGTCAAGGGCGAGGTCATCAAGACCGTGCCGGAAGCGATGATCGTGGAAACCCTGATCGAGGAAGCCATGCGTATCGCCGAGACGTACGAGGCCGATCAGCAGGCGGGACCGGGCGCACCCGTGGTGTCCGTCAGCTGATTCGGTCCTACGGAACCGCTTTTGCTGGCAAAGTTCAGGGTCACGGAGGTGGCGGGATGCTCAAACTGCTCGGCGCGAAGGCGCTGACGAGCCGGGACACGAACGAGGTCGTTCGTGTTCTGCGTCGTGATCCCGTCGCGTCGTGCATGGTTCTCGCACGCGTCGAGGAAGCCGGGATCGAACCCCGGACCAATTACGGCGAAATGTGGTCGCGGGGCGGTCCGGCGTCCTCGCTGTGCTTCTCCGGGGCCAATCTGGTGCCGTTGTTCGGGACGTACGACGATCTCCGGAGTTTCGCCGAGCGCGCTCTCCGGGCACCTCGGGTGTGTTCGTCCCTCGTCGGCCGCGCCGAGCTGACACTCCCGTTGTGGGACATGCTGTCCGGCGAGTGGGGTACGCCTCGCGAGGTCCGCGCCGAGCAGCCACTGCTGGCGCTGACGACTATTCCCACCGCCGTCGACGTCCACGTCCGACGCGTCACGATCGACGAGCTCGACGTCTACCTCACCGCCGCTGTAGCCATGTTCATCGAGGAAGTCGGCGTCGACCCCCGAGCCGGAGACGGTGGACGTGGATACCGGCGTCGGATCGCCGGGCTCATCGCCGCCGGGCGCGCCTGGGCTCGGTTCGAGGACGGGCGCGTCATCTTCAAGGCGGAGGTCGGATCGATGTCCACGTCGGTCGGACAGATCCAGGGTGTCTGGGTGCATCCACTGTTCCGCGGTCGCGGGCTGGGGACGTCCGGCACCGCCACCGTCGCCGCGGCCGTGGTGGACAGTGGCAGGACAGCCAGCCTCTACGTCAACAGCTTCAACGTGCCGGCGCGACGGGCCTACGAGCGTGTCGGTTTCGAACGAGTAGCGACGTTCTCCACGGTGTTGCTCGACTAGAACGAGAGCTCGCCGCTCTACGATGAGTATCGATGATCTTCCGAACGCACAGCCGAATCACCCGCGTACTTCTCGCAGTCGTCGCGACGACGACGGTGGTGTCGGCAACCGCGTGTACCCCCAAGCCGCAGGGACCGGAGTCCGCCGCCGACACCTTCGTCGCAGCGCTCGCTCAGCGTGACAGTGCGGCTGCCGGGCAGGTGACGGACAGGGCCGATCTTGCGGCGTCCGCCGTCGACAAGGCATGGGACGGACTGCAGGCCGAGTCGCTCGACGCGCAGACGGGGGCCGTGTCCGTCAACGGCGATACTGCGACCGTCGACTACACCTACACGTGGCATCTGCCGAAGGACCGCACCTGGACCTACGACGGCGCACTGCAGATGGGGCGTCGCGGCGGCGACTGGGTGGTCCGCTGGAACTCGACGGATCTGCACCCGAAGCTCGGAGACACCCAGTCGATGGTTCTGCGATCCACCGCCGCGGAGCGCGCCAGGGTGAACGAGCACGCCGGCTCGGACGTTCTCGTTCCCGGTGTCGTGCATGGTGTCTCGTTCGATGCATCGGAGGCGACCGACGTCGTCGGCAGCGCCCGGACGCTCGAACGTATCCTCGCTCCGTTCGACGCTTCGATCACCGCCCAGTCCATCGTGGAATCGGCGACCGCGTCACCGGGTCCCTATCGCGTCGTCACGCTGAGGGACGAGGACTACGAGGCGGTGGCACCGGGACTGCTCGCGTTGTCGGGTGTCACGGTGTCGGAGCAGTCCGACCTGGTGTCCACCGATCGCACCTTCGCGCCCGACCTGGTGAGCCAGGTGAAGAAGACGGTGATGGACCGCGTGGACGGCGCTGCCGGGTGGAGCGTGGTCGCCGTGAACACGAACGGCGCGGACACCGGGATCCTGACCGAGACGGCCCCGCAGCCGGTCCCGTCCATCAGCATCAGTCTCGACCGTCCGGTGCAGGTCGCCGCACAGAATGCCGTGAACGTCTCGCGCGACCAGGCGATGATGGTGGTGATCCAGCCGTCGACCGGAGACATCCTCGCAGTCGCGCAGAACGCGGCCGCCGACAAGGACGGCCCGGTCGCGTCCACGGGCCTCTACCCGCCGGGATCGACCTTCAAGATCGTCACCGCGGGTGCCGCGATCGAGGAAGGCATCGCAACGCCGGAGACGACGGTGCCGTGTCCCGGCCGCATCGTCATCGGCGAGCGCAGTGTGCCCAACTACAACGAGTTCTCGCTGGGGAACGTGTCGATGAGCACCGCGTTCACCAGGTCGTGCAACACCTCCTTCGCCAAGCTGGCCAGCGAGATGTCGGCCGGTGCGTTGACCGACGCCGCGTCGATGTTCGGGATCGGGCCGGAGTACGGCGTGGTCGGGCTCCCCACCGAGTCGGGATCGGTGCCGCCGGCCGAGGAATTGGTCCAGCGGACCGAGGACGGCTTCGGCCAGGGCAAGGTGCTGGTGTCGACGTTCGGCATGGCGCTCGCCGCGGCCACCGTCGCACACGGCTCCACCCCGGTTCCCACCCTGATCCAGGGGGAGGAGACCACGATCGACGGTGACCATCCGCAGATCGAGCCGGCCATGGTCGACGGGCTCCGCGGCATGATGCGATCCGTGGTCACCAGCGGTACCGCCGAGCGCATCGCCGACCAGGGCGAGGTGTACGGCAAGACGGGCGAAGCAGAGGTCGAGGGCGGGTCCCATGCCTGGTTTGTCGGCTATCGCGGCGATCTCGCGTTCGCGACACTGGTGGTGCGCGGCGGCAGTTCCGACAACGCCGTCGCGGTGACTCGCGACATGATCACCGCCCTGCCCGCCGGATACTGACCGCGACCGGCGGCGACTACGCTGGGAGCCATGTCCGTCCGCACCGCTCTCGAACCCGGCACCGTCTCACCCGTTCTCGATGTTCCCAAGAACATCGAGCGTCCCGAGTACGCGTGGAAGAAGACCGTCCGCGAGGGTCACGAGCCGTGGGTGCAGACGGCCGAGACCATCGAGAAGATGCGGCTCGCCAGTCGTATCGCCGCTCGCGCTCTGCAGGAAGCGGGAAAGGCCGTCGCTCCCGGAGTCACGACGGACGAGCTCGACCGCGTCGCGCACGAGTACATGATCGACCACGGCGCGTATCCGTCGACGCTGGGCTACAAGGGTTTTCCCAAGTCCTGCTGCACGTCGCTGAACGAGGTCATCTGCCACGGCATCCCGGATTCGACGGTGGTGCAGGACGGGGACATCGTCAACATCGACGTCACCGCATACATCGACGGCGTGCACGGGGACACCAATGCCACGTTCCTCGCGGGCAACGTCTCGGATGAGGCCCGACTGCTCGTCGAGCGCACCCACGAGGCCACGATGCGCGCCATCAAGGCGGTCAAGCCGGGTCGCGCGCTCAACGTCGTCGGCCGAGTGATCGAGGCGTACGCCGACCGCTTCGGATACGGCGTGGTCCGTGACTTCACCGGGCACGGCATCGGCACCACCTTCCACAACGGCCTCGTCGTGCTGCACTACGACGAGCCGTCCGTCGAGACGGTCCTCGAGCCGGGCATGGTCTTCACCATCGAGCCGATGATCAATCTCGGCGGTGTGGAGTGGGATCAGTGGAACGACGGCTGGACCGTCGTCACGCGCGATCGGTCGTGGACGGCGCAGTTCGAGCACACCCTCGTCGTCACCGACACGGGCGCTGAGATTCTCACCCTCCCTTGACCGTTCGCGGCGCCATCCTCGTCGCCGGAACCACCTCCGATGCCGGCAAGAGTGTCGTCGTGGCCGGCCTGTGCAGACTGCTCGCGCGGCGCGGGGTGCGGGTCGCGCCCTTCAAGGCGCAGAACATGTCGAACAATTCCGTCGTCACTCTCGACGGAGGTGAGATCGGGCGGGCGCAGGCACTTCAGGCCAGAGCATGCGGACTGGAACCCAGTGTTCGATTCAACCCGATACTTCTCAAGCCCGGTGGCGACAGGACCTCGCAGCTGGTGGTGCGTGGCCGAGCCACCGGCACTGTCGGGGCGGCCGACTACATGACGCACCGCGACCGGTTACGGACCGTCGTCGCGGACGAACTGCGGTCGCTGCGTGACGATTTCGATGTCGTCGTCTGTGAGGGTGCGGGATCTCCGGCCGAGATCAACCTCCGTGTCACGGACCTTGCCAACATGGGTCTCGCGCGCGCGGCCGACCTCCCGGTGATCGTGGTGGGCGACATCGACCGTGGCGGTGTACTGGCGCATTTCTTCGGGACGCTCGCAGTACTCGAACCCGAGGATCAGGCGCTGATCTCAGGCTTCGTGGTGAACAAGTTCCGGGGGGACCCCTCCTTGCTGCAACCAGGTCTGGACACGCTGGCAGAGCGAACAGGTCGGCCCACATTGGGAGTCATCCCGTTCAGCGAGGGTCTGTGGCTCGACGCCGAGGACTCCTTGGGGACGGTGGCCGATGCGCCGCTCGGACGACCTGCCGCCCCTCTCGGATCGCAGTGGCTGCGCGTGGCGGCCATCCGCTTGCCGCGTATCTCGAATTCCACGGATGTGGAGGCTCTGGCCTGTGAGCCGGGTGTCACCGTGCACTGGGCCACCGATCCGTCCCGGCTCACCGATGCGGACCTCGTGGTCGTCCCGGGATCGAAAGCGACGGTGCACGATCTGGACTGGTTGCGCCGCACCGGTATCGCCGACGAACTCGCGCGCCGCGCCGAGCGCGGTGCGCCGGTCCTCGGAATCTGCGGTGGTTATCAGATGCTGGGCCGAACCGTGACCGACTCGGTGGAGTCCGATGCGGGCGTCGTCGCGGGGCTCGGGCTGTTGGACCTCGACATCGAATTCGGCGCGGACAAGGTGTTGGCGCAGGTCACCGGTTCGCTCGATGGAAAGGTGCTGCGCGGCTACGAGATCCACCATGGTCGGGTCGTCCGCACCGGCGACGCGTCCTGGTTCACCGGCGGCGACGACGAGCCCGAGGGGAGTGTCCGGGGGAGTGTTCGCGGTACGCATTGGCACGGGTTGCTGGAGAACGACGACTTCCGCCGTGCCTATCTCACGAACGTCGCGGATCAGGCAGGCCGCCGCGGCTTCGTCGTAGCTCCCGACACGGACGTCGACGCGATGCGCAACGCCCAGGTGGACCTACTCGCCGACCTGGTCGAGAACTCGCTCGACATCGAGGCGGTCCTGTCGCTCGTGGCGGAGGGTGCTCCGCCGTCACTGCGGACCCTGGAGGTGCGGTGAACGTGTCGAGCCGGTGTCAGCGTTCGGGTAGCGTCCATCCCCATGCAGCAGCAGACCGTCACACTGCCCTCGGGTGATCTCGTCGTGCGACTCGACGGGCCGGACAGCGGTCACGCCGTCCTTCTGCTTCCCGCCACCGACGACGCTGCCGACTCCTTCGACGACACGGCAGCCCGGCTGACCACGTCGGATCTGCGCACCGTGGTCCTCGAACCGGGTGCGGACCCGTCGGATACGGATCTGATCGCACTGCTCGACAAGCTCGGACTTCCCTGGGTCAATCTGGTCGGGAGGGGAGCGGGCGCGGACCGCGCATGGTCTCTCGCAGCGCGGACGTTCGGTCGAGTGTCGAGCCTCGTCGTCATCGACCGTGGGCACCCGGCTACACGCGGCGAAAGTTGCCCCGCAGTGGAACTGAGAACCACGATGGTCGTCGCCGACCCCACCTTCCGTGACGACGCGTCCGCGAGCAGCCGGTACGTCTACGGTGACTACCGCGTGATCACGCTCGACGCTGCCGACCCCGACGCCGCTGCAGCCGCACTGGCGACGGAGATCGTGATGCGTACCAGCGCCTGGTGACTCATTCGCCGGGTGCGGTGAGGTAGTCGTTGCCGTGGGAGTCGCGGATGTGGACGATGCCGTCGCGGAGCATGCGGTAGTGCCACTGTCTGCGGGTCTTCAATCCGTGGTGCCGGCGGCAGAGGGGTTCGAGGTTGCCGGTGACGGTCCAGCCGCCCTTCTGTGGGTCGGTGTGGTCGAACGGGACGACGTGGTCGAGGTCGCAGTCCTCGCTGGGCACCGCACACCCGGGGTGGACGCACGTCGGATACAGCGCTGTCACCACCGCTGCGGTCGCCTCCGACGGCCGGTAGGTCAGCGCCC
This sequence comes from Rhodococcus sp. Leaf247, assembly GCF_001426185.1. GTDB lineage: Bacteria > Actinomycetota > Actinomycetes > Mycobacteriales > Mycobacteriaceae > Rhodococcoides. The sequence goes on from NZ_LMRP01000003.1 coordinate 72,692, forward strand.
CGTCCGGAGGCGCGACGAAACCCCGTGGCCGTCGGGGTTGTCGACGGCACGGTCCAATGCTGATGGTGGGAGCGTGCGGAGGTACTCGACCTGCTCTCTCACCTTCCTGGCTTTCGTGCTTCCCAGTTTCCCCGTGGTCGGGGTCCAGCCCGGCGGCATGTGGCGGGTGCGGCGAACTTCCCTGCCGTCGACCGGAGCCGGTGGATCGGGTTCCGGGTCGGGTGGGTGGTGTTCGCTGTCCTGCGCGGCGGTGATGAGTGCTTGCCACGTCGCATCTTCGGCAATTCTCCGGGCCACATCGGCCGGGACCGGTCCCCAGCCGACGAGGTGGCCGGGTTCCCCCGCCAACCCGGCTGCGGTTGCGGCGTCGAGGACGATCACGGCATGGTTGGCCGGTTCATTCGACACGGCCCCGGTCAGGAGTGCGTGCGCGGCGTCGAACAGCCGCGCCGGCAGCGACGTCGGATCCGTCACCCCACGCGCGGCAGCGGCGATGTTCCGCCACATGCCGGCGACCTTCTCCGCCGGACCGCGGATGATCAGCTCCGCCTGACCGCGCGGCAGTTTGCGTACTGTCGCCGCGCGCTCCAGCGCCGCCCGCTCCCGGACGATGCGGTGCCACTCGGCGTCGAAGTCGGCGAGGATCCGGTCGATCGCCGCCGCGACCGCACCCGGGGTGCACCGGGATGCGGCAACGATCACCCGTTGCAGCAGCGCTTCGGTGGCGTTCGGGACCCCGGCAAGGGATCGGCACACCGTGCGGAACGCTGCGTACGCCAACCGGCCCGCATCGAACGCTTCCTGCACCGCCGGACGGGCCGTACGAATCAGGAACAGCCACTCGGTGACCGTCCCGGTGGACACCGACAATGCCGACGCGACCTCGGCGACAGCGCACGCCTCGGCGGCATCGGCGTCGAACACTCCACCCGGCCCGAGCACCGCGGGACGCCGGGATTCCAAGTGGATGTAGGAGCACGACGCGGCGACGGTACGGGCGAACGAGGCTTGGGCGTCGACCTTCGCCGACACCAGCACATCGACGGAAACTGTTGCGTCGTACACGAATTCACCCCCCCCGGTGATGCCCGATCAAGCCGCCCCCCGACGACCTGACCACACAGTAACTCACCCCACCGACACGAATCAGTGTGGCGCGAGTTGCCACATCCCGACGTCGCACCGGCCGTCGCCGTGGTCGCCTGCAGCCACCACGGTGCCGTCCGCGCGCAGGCCGAGGGTGTGCGCCGAGCCCGCAGCAATCGCAACGATGTCCCGCCACGGTCCGACGTCGCACTGTCCGCGACTGTCGTCACCGGCCGCGACGACGCGACCGTTCTCGAGCAGGCCGACCGTGTGGCTGCTCCCGGCCGAGATGCCCACGACGCCCGACCAGCCCGACACGTCCGAGGAATGGTCGCCGGCGATCGATACGTGTCCGTCATCATGCAGAGCGGCGGAGTGCAGGTAGCCGGCGGAAACCGCCCTGACGCCGCACCACCCCTCGACGGCGCACTGGCCTCGCTGGTTGTTCCCGACGGCTGTCACGGTGCCGTCGGAGAGAAGTCCGACCGAATGCCAGTCACCGGCGGCCACGGCGACGACATCCGCCCACGAGGAGACCGCGCAGCCGCCCTCGGTGCGGCGACCGACGGCGAGCACGGTGCCGTCGGCACGCACTCCGAGGGTGCGTCTCCACCCGGCCGCCACTCCGACGACGTCGGACCAGTCGGCGACGTCGCACTGGCCGTGGGCATCCCACCCTGTCGCGACGACCGAGCCGTCGGACCGGACGCCCACGGTGTGCGACCGACCGGTGTTGCGCGCCGTGTGCACGTTTCCCGCGGCCACCGCGACGACGTCGGTCCAGTGCTCGAGGCGGTGCTGGGACAGATCGCCCGCGCCCACCACCGAGCCGTCGGCGCGCACTCCGACGGAATGTCGGCGGCCCGCAGCGAGGACAGTGGGCGGGGACGTCTCGTCAGTCCAGATCGAGTCCGAGGAGGGCATTCTCGACGACCTCGGGAAGGGCCGGGTGGATCCAGTACTGGCCGCGAGCGACCTCGTCGACCGTCTGACCGAACGTGATCGCCTGGATCAACGGCTGGATCACGGTCGGTGCCTGCTCGCCGATGATGTGAGCGCCCAGGATCTTTCGAGTCGCACGATCGGCGACGATCTTGCACAGACCCTCGTCGTCCTCCATCGCCCAGCCGTACGCCACGTCGGCGTACTTCTGGACCTTGACGGCAACGTCGTATCCCTGGTCGCGCGCTTCCTGTTCCGTGAGGCCGACCTCCGCGATCATGGGATCGGTGAAGACAGCGGACGGAACGTATCGGTGGTCGAACCTCGACCATCCGGTGGTGTCGGTCCACGAGGTCTTCAGGACGTTCTCCTGAACGACCCGCGCCTCGGCGTTGGCGACGTGTTTGAGCTGATACGGCGACGACACGTCGCCGAGCGCGAAGACCCCCTCCGCCGTCGTCCGGCCGAACTCGTCCACGACGATGCGGCCGTCGGGATGCACGTCGATACCGGCCTCGGCTGCCCCGATGAGATCGCTGTTGGGTGCGCGTCCGATGGCGACCAGAAGTGCGTCACCCCGAACCTCCGCGCCGTCCGAGAGCGTGACGACGACGTCGTCTCCGTCCCGGCGGACCGCGGTGGCGTCGACACCGAGCCGGACGTCCCACTTCTTCTGCGCGAGGTCCGTGAACTGCTGCGAGATCGCGGCGTCGGACTTCCGAAGCAGCCGTTCCTTGCGGGCCAGCATCGTGACCCGAGAACCCAACGCGGAGAACACGTGTGCGAACTCGGCAGCGATGTATCCGGATCCCAGGACGATCAGATGCTCGGGCAGTGAGGGCAGACGCATGATGTCGTTGTTGGTGTGGAACGGCACCCCGCTCTCGGTGATGAAATCCGGCACCGTGGCGCGTGATCCACTGGCGACGACCACGCGGTCCGCGGTGATGATGCGCCCGTCGCCGGTGTCGATGCGCCTCGGGCCGACGAACGTCGCGTGACTGCTGAAGAGCGTCACGTTGGCGCTGCCCTCGCGCCGATACTTCTCGCCTCCCTCGGCGATGGGGTCGATGCGGCCGAAGACGCGGTCGACGATGTCCGTCCACCGCACCTTGTCGATGTGCGCATCGATGCCGTACTTCGACGCGGTGGTGATCGCGCGAGCTACCTCGGCCGCGTAGACGAACATCTTGGTCGGGATGCACCCGACGTTGATGCAGGTGCCGCCGAAGATCGACTCCTCGAACATGGCCACGGACAGTCCGTCGAAGCGCTCGTCGAGAATGGTGTTGGCGGAACCGGATCCGATGATGGCGAGGTCGAAGTGCTGCTCCGTCGTCACGAGCCTGTCGCCAGTTCTGCGTGGTCGCCGCCGGACGGCGCGGCCTCGAGGTGCCCGTCACGGCGTTGACGCAGCCAGTCGTCCATCTCGGCGAATGCGCGCGCGAGAGGGTCGGTCGTCGACAGGAACACGTCGTGGCGGGCGCCCTCGATGGGCACGATGGTCGTGCGGTTGCCGAGACATCCTGCCCACCGGGCGATCTGGCGGACGTCGAGGACCGCGTCGGCGGCGTCCACGTCGGGAATGTAGGTCTTCGAGAACCGGGTGACCTTGCTCCGCAGGATCAGCGACGGCACACCGATGTCGAGGCCCCTGTGCAAGGTGGCGTGTCCGCGGCGCACGGCTCGGATCCATCCGAGCTTGATCGGGAACCCGGCCAGCGGCTTCCACGACAGGTCGTAGTCCCAGTCGCCGTTGCCGCCGGAGCTGATCGACAACCCGTAGGTGTCCAGTCCGTCGCCGGGGAGCGAGCGCTTCGGCGCGACGCGGCCGATCAGGTCGATGGCGACGGTGCCGATGCTGCGGACGGCCGGCGGACCCTGGAGGTCGAACCACGGACTGTTCAGGATCAGACCGGTCACACCCGCGTTCACCGCACCTCCGCGAGTGCGTTCGAGGCGGTCCAACCACAGCGGGACGATGAGTCCGCCGGTGGAGTGCGCCGCCATCAGAACGTCCGCTCCGGTCTCGTCGCGCACGATCGTCAGCGCGCGGTCGAGTTCGGTGTCGTAGAGGGCGAGATCGGAGATGAAGTGCGGCGACTGGTTCGCCCCGATCGACCGGCCGCACTTGCGGAGGTCGAGCGCGTAGAACGCGTATCCCAGGTCGGCGAAGTGCTCGGCCAGGTGTCGCTGGAAGAAGTAGTCGGTGAAGCCGTGAACGTAGAGAACCGCTCTGGTCGGCGCCGTCGGGCCGGTCACCGAGCGGGTCAGGCGGACCAGGGTCGCCCGGACATCTCCCTCGCCGTCGGGGTCGGAGCCGAGCGGTATGGTCAGTTGCTCGTATTCGTCACCGAGTACGTCGGGCTCCCATGTAGTCACACTCACACAGTAATGGGCTTGTCGCAGCGGTGGCGAGGGGCACAATCGGGTACACAGCGCGTGATGAACCATCCGCACGATGCTCCGTTCGGGGCATCGATGGACGAAGGAAGTCGATCTAGCAGTGGGCGAACACGATCAGAACCAGCAGTCCGGGTCCTCTCGAACGGAGAGGACCGACGTCGTCCTGATCGGTGCGGGCATCATGAGCGCCACGCTCGGCACCCTCTTGCGCCAGGTCGAGCCGACGTGGTCCATCTCGATCTTCGAGCGTCTGGACGCCGCCGCCGCCGAGAGCAGTGACCCCTGGAACAACGCGGGCACCGGCCACTCCGCCCTGTGCGAGCTGAACTACACGCCGCAGAACAAGGACGGCACCGTCGACATCGCGAAGGCGCTGAACGTCAACGAGCAGTTCCAGGTCTCGCGCCAGTGGTGGTCGCACGCCATCGAGGCCGGCGTTCTCGCCGACCCGAAGAACTTCATCAACCCCATCCCGCACGTGAGCTTCGTCCACGGCGAGGACAACGTGAAGTATCTCCGGGCGCGCTACGACGCGCTGTCCGGCAACCCGTTGTTCCCCGGTATGGAGTACATCGACGACAAGGACGAGTTCGCACGTCGTCTCCCGCTGATGGCTGCCGGCCGCGACTACAGCGACCCCATCGCCCTCAACTGGTCGGAGGGTGGCACCGACGTCGACTTCGGCGCCCTGACCAAGCAGCTGCTCAACCACCTGGCCACCGAGGGTGCGTCGGTCAACTTCGGCCACGAGGTCCGCGACCTGTCCAAGAACTCGGACGGAACCTGGACGGTCAAGGTCTACAACGGCCGCACGGGCGTCACGCGCAAGATCGTCACGAAGTTCGTCTTCGTCGGCGCCGGCGGCGGCGCGCTGCATCTGCTGCAGAAGTCGGGCATCTCCGAGGCCAAGGGCTTCGGCGGGTTCCCCGTCAGCGGTGAGTGGCTGCGATGCACCAACCCGGAACTCGTCGCGCAGCATTCGGCCAAGGTGTACGGCAAAGCGTCGGTGGGTGCACCGCCCATGTCGGTTCCGCACCTCGACACGCGCGTCATCGGCGGCAAGCCCGGCCTGCTGTTCGGGCCGTACGCGGGCTGGTCGCCCAAGTTCCTCAAGCAGGGCAAGATGACCGATCTGATCAACTCGGTCAAGCCCAACAACCTGTTCTCGATGCTCGGCGTCGGAGTCACCGAGATGGCGCTGACCAAGTACCTGGTCACCGAGCTGCTGCAGTCCGAGACGGATCGCGTGGAGACGCTGCGCGAGTTCATGCCGTCGGCGCAGGGCAAGGACTTCGAGATGGTCACCGCGGGACAGCGCGTCCAGGTGATCCGTCGTAAGGGCCGCGGCGGCGTCCTGGAATTCGGCACCGCTGTCATCAATGCGGGCGACGGAACGATCGCGGGACTGCTCGGTGCGTCTCCGGGCGCCTCGACTGCCGTCCCGGCCATGCTCGACGTCCTGCAGCGTTGCTTCTCCGACCGCTACGCCTCGTGGGAGCCGATTCTCAAGGACATGGTGCCGTCGTTGGGCACCAAGCTCGCCGAGAATTCGCGTCTGTTCGACGAGATCTGGTCGCACACCACCCGAGTCCTGCAGCTCGACACGACCACCACCGGTGGTCGGCAGGTCGCGCACTCCGGCACGGTGTGATACCAAAACCAGATGACGACGGCGACTGCAACACTCAAGCGATCCTGGGCACTCGACCTGTCGAACGAGACCCTCTACGAACTTCTCAAGCTTCGCGTCGAGGTGTTCGTGGTGGAACAGGCCTGTGCCTACCCGGAACTCGACGGTAAGGATCTTCTCTCCGACACACGGCACTTCTGGCTCGAGCGGGACGGCAACGTGGTCTGCACGCTGCGCCTGCTCGAGGAGCACGACGACGGCGAGAAGTCGTTCCGTATCGGCCGGTTGTGCACGCACCGGTCCTCGCGCGGACAGGGTCACACCACACGAATCCTGCGCGCCGCGCTGGCCGAGGTCGGATCCTCGCCCTGCCGGATCAACGCGCAGAGCTACCTCGTGGACATGTACGCCAAGCACGGTTTCGCGCCCGACGGCGAGGAAGTTCTCGAGGACGGTATTCCGCACACGCCCATGCGACGCGGCGGCGGAACTCCGTGGAGCGAGGGCGACAAGGCCTGACCCACGCCGATCCACCGCGAGCACTGCCGGAGAAGCCCGTGAGATTCGGGCGCGGTCCCGCCACTGTGACGTGAGTCCTCCGACCCACGAAGCCAGATCGCCGGGTGCTCGCGACAACGCTGCGTGAGAAGACCACACGCTGCATCGTCTCGATTCCTCGGCGCGGTCACCGAGGTCGAACAGGACACTCGTTGAATCCCGGATTTCCGTTCTCTGCCATCGTCGGTCAGGACCGACTGCTCCTCGCGCTCGCCCTCAGCGCCGTACACCCCGGCATCGGTGGTGTTCTGGTGCGTGGGGAGAAGGGCACCGCGAAGTCCACCGCGGTGCGCGCGCTGACCGCTCTGCTGCCCCCTGTCGTCGACCAGTCCGGTGCGCGGCCGGCACGGCTGGTCGAACTCCCCGTCGGTGCCACCGAGGACCGGGTGGTCGGATCGATCGACTTCGAGCGCATCGTCCAGGACGGCACGCGCGCGTTCACACCCGGACTCCTCGCGGCGGCAGACCGAGGGATTCTCTATGTCGACGAGGTCAATCTCCTGCACGACCACCTCGTCGATCTGCTCCTCGATGCCGCCGCCATGGGCCGCGTCCACGTCGAGCGCGACGGCATCTCCCACTCCTACGCGTCGCGTTTCGTCCTCGTCGGCACCATGAACCCGGAGGAGGGGGAGCTGCGGCCGCAGCTGCTCGACCGCTTCGGTCTCGCCGTCGACGTCGCGGCCTCCCGTGACGTGGACACCCGCATGACCGTGGTGCGTCGCCGGTTGGACTACGAGCGCGACGCCGAGAACTTCGCCCGGACCTACGCCGACGCCGATGCGGACATCGCACGTCGCATCGCGGAAGCGGGACAGCGACTCCCCGACGTCGATCTGCCCGACACCGAACTGCGCCGCATCGCAGCCGTGTGTGCGGCCTTCGACGTGGACGGCATGCGCGGGGACCTCGTCGTCGCTCGGACGGCCACCGCCCACGCCGCGTGGCGTGGAGCGGACTCGGTCACCGAGGACGACGTCCGTGTCGCCGTCGAACTGGCCCTTCCACACCGTCGCCGCCGCGATCCGTTCGACGCACCCGGGATGGCGGAGAACGAACTCGACGACGCGATGCAACGCGCGGCCGACGATGTCCGTGACAACGAACCCGAACCCGATCCCGACCCGGACGGTGGAGGCGCTCCCGAGCCGCCCTCCGCCGAACCGTCGTCCTCGACACCCGACGACGACGCGAGCGCTGACCGGACGAGCACATCGGACAGCGGACAGGAGCCGGCTCCGGCAGGCTCCGGTAACTCGGGCACCGCCGACGCCGGCGACGGATTCGACGCGCGTCTGCTGCAGATCGACGGGGTCGGTGAGGGAGCTCCCGGCCGACGTTCCCGCGCCCGGGTCTCGTCGGGCCGAGTCGTGCGAGGCACCGATTTCACCGGCGGCTCACTGCATCTCGTCCAGACGCTGTTACGAGCCGCGGAGCGACGCGGGGGATCGGCGGGGCGTCTCACGATCGCCGGCAGCGATCTGCGAGGAGTGGAACGCGAAGGGCGAGAAGGCAATCTGATCGTTTTCGTCCTCGACGCGTCCGGGTCGATGGCTGCACGCGATCGGCTGTCCGCCGTCACCGGCGCCGTCGTCTCGTTGTTGCGCGACGCCTACCGTCGCCGCGACCGCGTGGCCGTCGTGTCGGTCCGCGGCAGTGACGCCGAACTCGTTCTCCCGCCCACTCGATCGGTGGACGTGGCAGTCACCCGACTGAACGGCGTCCGCACCGGAGGGAAGACGCCGCTCGCATCCGGGTTCCTCGCGACCCGCGACGTCATCGCGCGTGAACGCATCCGAGAGCCGGGACGACGCGCTCTGGTGGTCACCCTCACCGACGGTCGCGCGACCGGCGGACCCGACCCGGTCGGCCGCGCCCGCTATGCGGCGTCCTTGCTGGCCAAGGACAAGGTGGCCTCCGTCGTCGTCGACTGCGAGTCGGGCATGATCCGGCTCCGTCTCGCTCGGGACCTCGCGACGGCCCTCCGCGGCACCTACATCTCGCTGCCGGAACTGTCGTCGGCCGGTGTGGCAGGCGTCGTCCGCGCGGCGGCGTGAGGAGATAACGATGCCTCAGGGAGTTCCGCTGCCCGGCAGCGTTCCGGACGACGGTCTGACCACGCGTCAGCGTCGCAACCTTCCCGTCCTCGCCGTGCACACCGGCCCCGGCAAGGGGAAGTCCACGGCAGCGTTCGGAATGGCGATGCGGGCGTGGAACCAGGGTTTCGACGTCGCCGTCTTCCAGTTCGTCAAGAGCGCGAAATGGAAGGTGGGGGAGGAGTCCGTCTTCCGCACGCTCGGAGATCTGCACGACGACACAGGCGTCGGCGGCGCCGTGGAGTGGCACAAGATGGGTTCGGGCTGGTCCTGGTCGCGTAAACGCGGTGACGAGGTCGACCACGCGGAGGATGCGCGCGAAGGATGGGCCGAGATCGCCTCGCGTATCCGCGACGAGCGGCACCGGTTCTACGTGCTGGACGAGTTCACGTACCCGCTGCACTGGGGGTGGATCGACGTCGACGAGGTCGTGTCGACTCTGGCGGATCGGCCCGGCAACCAGCACGTCGTCATCACCGGCCGCAACGCGCCGCAGGCCTTGATGGACGCGGCCGACCTGGTCACCGAGATGACCAAGGTCAAGCATCCGATGGACGCGGGCCGTAAGGGTCAGCGCGGGATCGAATGGTGAACGACCTGCCCGCGGTCGTCATCGCGGCGCCGTCGTCGGGAAGCGGGAAGACCACCGTCGCCACCGGCATCATGGGCGCTCTGCGAGCGGCAGGGCGTCGAGTCGCGCCGTTCAAGGTAGGACCGGACTACATCGATCCGGGCTACCACGCTGTCGCCGCGGGGCGGCCCGGCCGCAATCTCGACGCCGTCATGATGGGCCGCGACGCCATGGTGCCCTCACTCCGGTGGGGGTCGGCGGGGTGCGACATCGCGGTCGTCGAAGGTGTCATGGGCCTGTTCGACGGTCGGATCGACCTGTCCGAGGGTGCGGCCACCGAGCCGGGCGCCGAAGGGTCGACCGCCGCGGTGGCATCGGCCATCGGCGCGCCCGTCGTGCTCGTCGTCGACGCCCGCGGTCACAGCCAGAGCATCGGCGCACTCGTGCACGGATTCTCGACGTACGACCCGTCGGTCCGTATCGCCGGTGTGATCCTCAACCGAGTCGGCAGCCCCCGCCACGAGGCGGTGCTGAGACAGGCCTGCGATCGGATCGGCGTTCCGGTCATCGGGTCCGTTCCCCGCGCCGCCGCGCTCGAGGTCCCGTCACGGCACCTGGGCCTCGTCACGGCGGCCGAGCATGGATCCGCCGCAGTCGATGCAGTCTCCGCCATGACGGCGCTCGCGACGCAGCACGTCGACCTCGAGGAACTGTCCCGCATCGCCGACTCCGCCCACGTGCCCGCCGGCACCGCCTGGGACCCCAGGGAGGCCGCGGGACCGACGGCGAACGCCGGCACGCCCGTGATCGCCATGGCGGGCGGACCCGCGTTCACGTTCGGGTACGCCGAGCACGTCGAGGTTCTGCGGGCGGCCGGCGCCGATGTCGCCGTGTTCGATCCGCGTCACGACCGACTCCCCGAGGGAACGTCCGGTCTCGTCGTCCCCGGCGGATTCCCCGAGCTCCATGCCGCCGAGCTGGCCGCGAACGAGCTTCTGCTGCACGATATTCGAGACCTCGTGGACGCGGGGCACCCCGTGCACGGCGAGTGCGCCGGGCTGCTCTACCTGGCGCAGTCGCTCGACGGACATCGGATGGCAGGCGTGCTGGACCTCGACGTGGAGTTCGGGAGTCGATTGACACTCGGATACCGGGACGCCGTCGCCGTGACGGACTCGGTCATGTTCGATGCGGGGACCAGGGTGACCGGGCACGAGTTCCACCGCACATCCGTCTCCCGACGCGGAACGGCCGACAACGCGTGGGGATGGCGGCGCGACGGCGCATCGCTCATGGAGGGTGCAGTGGCATCAGGGGGGCGAGTGCACGCGTCGTACCTCCACACGCACCCGGTCGCGACGGCCGCCGGCATCGCTCGGTTCGTCGCGGCGAGCCGTCCGACTCGAGAGACACCTCAGGCCGCGAGCAGCCCCTCGAGGTAGTCGAGCAGACGTGAGACCTCGCGGGGAGCTCCCAGGACGACGATCTTCATCCGATCGCGCTGGGCGTCGTATGCGGTGTTGACGCGGAGCGGCTCACCGTCGGGGCGGGCGTCGGTGGACGCTCTGGCCAGAAGTGCGCTGAGTCGATCCGCGGTCTCGCGATCGACGGTGTCGATGTCGACGATGGAGGTGACTTCCACGCGATGGTCGGTACGCAGTGTCGACGCGGACTGGCCCGTGAACGTCTCGAGGTCCTCGGCCGAGATGCGGTACTGCTTGCCGATGCGGACGGCGGGAAGCCGCCCGGACCGCACGTACCCGCGGACCGTGCGTACATGCAGACCCAACATGTCGGCTACATCGTCGACCGAATACATCCGCACTGTCACACAAACAACGTTAAACATCCCCTGTCCCGCACGTCAATTGGGACATGTACGTGCGAATCCAACGAAATCAGGGCAAGAGTGGCAACCTGGGACGAATGACCGTCACAGACCCGAGATTGATCCTGGGGCCCTTCGTCCGTTACGTCAGCACCGATCGTGCGACGTTCTGGGTCGAGACGTCCCAGTCCTGCACCGTCACCGTCACCACCTCGAGCGGCGCCTCGGTCGAGGAGAACACCTGGGGAGTACACGGTCACCACTACGCGCTCGTCGCCGTGGAAGGTCTGCCGCAGAATTCCACCGTCGACTACACCGTGTCGATAGACGGCGGACAGGTCTGGCCGACGGACGGCCACCCGTCCGTCGTGCACACGATGTGCGAAGACGAGCCGATCACCGTCGCCTTCGGGTCCTGCCGACGCGGTGACACGTACAGCGAGGAAGCGCTCACCCGCATCGGTGCGGACGCCCTCGTGGGCCTGGCCGATCGAGTCGCCGGCGAGGAGCCCGACGACTGGCCGGATCTGCTGGTCTTCCTCGGCGATCAGGTCTACGCCGACGATCCGTCGCCCGAGATCGTGGAGCGCCTCCATGCGCGGCGCGAAGCCGGCGAGCGTGCAGCGGGTGCGCGCTCGGAGGACGTCGAGGACGAGATCTGCGACTTCGAGGAATACACCTGGCTGTACCAGGAGTCCTGGGGAGACGACCGCGTCCGCCGACTGATGGCGTCGGTTCCCACCTGCATGATCCTCGACGACCACGACCTGCGGGACGACTGGAACTCGTCGGCGGACTGGCGCCGGGACATCACGCAGAAGCCGTGGTGGGAGGACCGCGTCATCGGCGCGTTCTCGTCCTACTGGGTCTACCAGCACCTGGGGAACCTGTCGCCGCGCGAACTCGAGAACGACGCGATGTACGCGGCCGTCCGGTCGGCCGCCAGCGATTCCGAGCGCGAGGCGCTGCTCGCCGACTTCGCGCTGAAGGCCGATTCCGAGCCGTCCTCCGCCCGGTGGAGCTACCACCGCGACATCGGCAACACCCGTCTGATCATGATCGACAGCCGCTGCTCGCGCGATCTCTCGCCAGAACGCAGGGCCATGGTCGACGACGTCGAGTGGGCGTGGGTGCGGGAGCACACCTTGAACTCCGGCAAGGAGCACGTGCTGCTCGGGTCGTCGCTGCCGTTCCTCATGCTGCCGGGGCTCCACGCGGTCGAGCAGTGGAACGAAGCAGTCGCCCAGGGCGCGTGGGGTCCGCGCGTCGCCCGCTTCGGCGAGAAATTGCGCATCGCACTCGACCTCGAGCACTGGGCCGCCTTCGGCAAATCGTTCGGAGACATGGTCGATCTGGTCGACGAGGTCGTGGTCGGACCGTCCGCACCCAAGTCCGTGGTGTGGCTGTCCGGCGATGTGCACTGTTCCTACGTGGCCAAGGCGCAGACCCGCGTGTCGACGTCCACCTCGCTCTACCAGCTGACGATGTCGCCGTTCCGGAACCCGTTGAACCTGCCGATCCGGGCGGTCAACCGGCTCGCCATCCGTCGTCCGGTGGCGAAGATGCTCGCTCGGCTGGCGCGCAGTGCCAAGGCGGAACCGGTGCACGCGGAGTGGAGCGCGGAGGCCGGACCCTGGTTCGACAACGGAGTCATGTCGTTGACCACCGATTCGCAGGCGCTGCGGCTCGAGGTCGACCACGCGTCCGTGGTGAACGGTCGCCAGACTCTGCGGACGACCGCGCGGTACGACCTCACGCCGTCCGGGGTGCGGGAGCGCTGACTGCACTGCCGGTAAGGTCACCCGACGTGGACGCGACCGAATCTCCTTACCTGGCAGGGCTCGATCTGGCCGGTCGTCGCGTGGTCGTCGTCGGTGGAGGCAGCGTCGCGCAGCGGCGACTCCCGCTGCTGGTGTCGTGTGGCGCGAAGGTAACCGTCATCACACGCGAGGCGACGCCTGCCGTCGAGGGGATGGCCAGCTTCGGCCAGATCGACCTCGAACTCCGCGATTACCGCGACGGGGACCTGGGCGAGGCCTGGTACGCCATCGCCTGCACCGACGAGGCCGAGACCAACGCGGCGATCGTCGCCGAGGCCGCCCGGTCCCGCATCTTCTGCGTCCGCGCGGACGTCGCCAAGGACGGCACCGCCGTCACCCCGGCCAGTGCCGAGTACGACGGTCTGACAGTCGGTGTGCTCGCGAGTGGAGAACACCGCCGATCCGCTGCCGTCCGCAACGCCGTTCTCGACGGTCTGCAGTCCGGTGCCATCGCGGACGCTCCCGAGAAGTCGGTCGCCGGTGTCGCACTCGTGGGCGGCGGCCCCGGTGATCCGGACCTGATCACCGTGCGCGGCCGTCGGCTCCTCGCCCGCGCCGACGTCGTCGTCGCGGACAGGCTCGCGCCGCCGGAACTGCTGGCCGAACTGGGGCCGCACGTCGAGGTCATCGACGCGTCGAAGATCCCGTACGGCCGGTTCATGGCTCAGGAGGCCATCAACGACGCGCTCATCACCCACGCGAGAGCCGGAAAGTTCGTCGTCCGGCTCAAGGGCGGTGACCCGTACGTGTTCGGTCGCGGTTACGAGGAACTCGAGGCGTGCACCGCTGCCGGAGTCCCGGTGACCGTGGTGCCCGGGATCACGAGTGCCATCTCGGTCCCGTCGGCCGCCGGCATCCCCGTGACGCACCGCGGCGTCACCCACGAGTTCGTCGTCGTCAGCGGTCATCTGCGTCCCGACCACCCCGACTCGCTGATCGACTGGCCGTCACTCGGACGCCTCCGCGGCACCATCGTGCTGTTGATGGCCGTCGAGCGCATCGGTGCCTTCGCGGACGTGCTGGTCGAGAACGGCCGTTCGGCGGACACACCCGTCGTGGTCGTGCAGGAGGGGACGACGCGGTCGCAGCGTGTCGTCCGCGCCGATCTGTCCACCGTCGCCGATCGGGTCCGCGAGGAGAACGTGCGCCCACCCGCCATCATCGTCATCGGACCCGTCGCGGGCTTCGATGCCGCGGCCGCGATCGGAGCAGCGTCGTGACCCGACCCATGACCTATCCCGTGACCGAGCGCGCGTTCGGCCTCGCCATCATCGCCCTGTCCGGGATGCAGCTCATGGCCGTGCTCGACGGCACCGTGGTGAACCTCGCGCTTGCTCCGCTGCAGGCCGAACTCGGACTCAGCGACGCCGGACGCAACTGGGTCGTGTCCTCGTACGTCCTGGCGTTCGGTGGCCTGATGCTCCTCGGCGGACGGATGGGTGACGCATTCGGCCGTAAACGCATGTTCCTTCTCGGAGTCGCGCTGTTCACGATCGCCTCCGCCGCCTGTGGACTCGCGCAGAACGAGGCGATGCTGGTGCTGGCGCGCGTCGTGCAGGGCGCCGGCGCCGCAGTGGCATCACCGACAGCGTTCGCCCTGGTGGCGACCACGTTCGCGCCCGGTCCCGTTCGTAATCAGGCCATCGCGATCTATGCCGCCATGACCGGCGTCGGATCCTTCTCCGGCCTGATCATCGGCGGCGCCCTGACCGAGGTGTCGTGGCGGTGGATCTTCCTGATCAACGTCCCCATCGGCATCGCGATCCTGGTGCTGGGGTCGCGGGCGCTGACGGAGACGGCGGGGGAGCGAGCTCCTCTGGACGTGCCCGGCGCCATCCTCGCGACGCTGGGGTCGACCGGGGTCGTGTTCGGCATCGTCGAGGGACCCGAGCGCGGGTGGACCGACGTCGTCACCGTCACGGCGATCCTGGCCGGTCTGCTCCTGCTGCTGGCATTCCTCATGGTCGAGCGTCGCGCTCGGAACCCGCTGCTGCCGTTCGAGCTGTTCCGCGACCGAGATCGCGTAGCGACCTTCGTCGCCATCTTCTTCTCCGGCGGTGCCCTGTTCGCGATGACGGTGATCGTCGCGGTGTTCGTCCAGGACGTCCTGGACTACAGCCCGTTGCGCGCCGGTATCTCCTTCATTCCGTTCGGCGGCGGCATGGCCCTCGCGGCGATCGCATCCGCGTGGCTCGCTCCGCGCGTCGCCCCCCGGTGGATCATCGCGACCGGCGCTGTCCTCACGGTGGGGTACCTGTTCTTCGCGTCGACCATCACCGTCGACTCGACGTACTGGAAGAACCTGTTCCTCCCGATCGGCGGCATCGGCTTCGGCGTCGGGCTCGCGGTGATCGCTCTCCCTCTTTGCGCGATCGCCAACGTCGATCAGAAGAACATAGGGCCGCTCACCGCCATCTCCCTGGTCGCCCAGAACCTGGGCGGACCGCTGGGCCTCGCCGTGGTCAGCGCGCTGGCGGCGTCGAAGACGCTCTCACTCGGTGGCCGCACCGGATCCGCCGTGGACATGACCAGGCCGGAGATCGTCGCCCTGGGCGAGGGGTACACGTTCGCGTTGCTGGGCTGCGCCGTGCTGGCAGCGATCGCGGCGATCGCGGCGCTGTTCATCCGCTACAGCGCTGCCGACGTCGCCCAGGCCAAGGCTGCCCAGGACGCCGTTCACCGCTGACGGTGCAGGTCGGCGTCGTTCGCGGCGGCGTGCCCCGATTCCCAGCCCTCCGCGTCGAGCCGTGGGCCGCGCACCGTACGCACACGCGGGAAGAGCCGTTCGAACTCCGCGTCCACGGCCACCGTCTGGGCGGCCAGCATCGGAAGCAGGTCACCGGTCTCCCGGCTCGCTTCTTCGAGCACGTGGGCATCGGCTTCCTCGAGGCGTTCGCCGATGCGGACTGCATACGAGTACAGGAAGGCTTTGCCGAACGCGCCCGAGGACGCGCCCTTTCGCTTCTTCGCCTTGGGGGAATGGGACAGCGCTCTGGTCGCCTGGATCAGCAGTGACGTGAACAGGATCTCGGTCTGCTCCACGTCCACGGGAGACCCGACGACCGTGCCCACCGCGAAGTCCTGATCCCAGATGGTCTTGACGCGGTTGACCGTCGCGACGACATGCAGCAACTGCGCTTTCGCAGCGGAGTGAGGATTGTCGACGTGGATGCGCCTGCTGACGATGTCGGAACGGCCCTCGGTCAGCACCAGAGAATCGATGGAGTACTTCGTCATCAACTCCTGGGCCTTCGCGGTGAACGTGTCGGCCTCGTCCTCGAACTCGGTCGCATCCGCCTTGGCCAGGAGGCCGCGGATACGCCCCAGCATCTTCGAGTCGGTGCTTCCCGTCGGCCGGCGGTCACCGGTCGGTCCTCCCGCCGTCCGGCGTGCCGGCCACTGCGAGGGCAGCGAACCGATGCGGGGCCAGTGCGGGAGCGACTGCCACTGGCCGAGCAAGGACAGCACGGCGATCCACTGATCGTTGACGGCGATGTAGTCGCTCTTCCCACCGACCCGCAGGCGGGCTGCCAGGAAATTCGGGTCGGGCTTTCCTGGCGATACCGCATCGGGATGCGCGTCGGCGATCTCATGGAGGTGCCGCAGCCATTCCTCGGGTGCGCGGGTCGCGGCGCGCGTCAGATCGGCGTCGTGCAGGATCGCCGCGGCCGCAAGCGTCGTCACCGCGGCGCTCTGCTGCCGTCGGACGACGTGCAGGAGGTCGAGCGGCTGCCAGCCGGCTTCGTACGCCGCGTCGATCGTCGTCGTCAGCTCGTGCGAGCCCAGCCCCAGCGGATCGAACTGCTGGTAGGCGATCAGCTGGTCCGCGACGTCGTCGACGGCTCTCATGTCGATTCCGCGTCCGAACGCGGCGTTCGCACCGCGCCTCAGGAGCTCGGGTACCGGATTCATCGGGTCACCACGACGACTTCGGTCGGCGACGCGACCTCGGCCCGCAGGCCGGCCTTCGATGCGACCTGAGCGACAGCTCGGGCGGTCGTCGGCTCTGCGCGCGTCACCGTCAGGGCTCGTGCGAGCAGACCCTTGTGATGTTTGTTGAAGTGGCTGACCACGGTGCGCGAGCCGTCGGGCTGCTCGGTGAGGACCGTGGCGGTGATCGCGCCGGGAACGGGCCCGAGATCGCGGTAGACACCGGACCGTAGATCGACGACGAGGCCGTCCGCGGCGGCGGAGATGGCCGCCGGCAGCTGGGGCTTCCACAGGGCACGCAGGGTCGGGAGGTCCGGTAGCGCTGATCCGCCCGACAGCCGGTAGGCCGGTACGTGATCGTGGGCCCGCACGGCTCCGAACAGCGCGGAGCCGATCGCGAGACGCGCCTGCGCCCTGGCCTTCTGAGCGCGCGTGAACGACGCGGCGTCGAGGGCGTCGAAAAGCACGCCGGTGTAGCGCTCGAGTGCCGGCCTGGTGGGCGACACGGTGAGCGCGGCGTTGCGTTCGATCTCGTCGTCCTGCTTCGGGGACAGGCCGAGAGCCGACCGCGACGCGTCGACGTCGTCGGCGAGGGAGACCAGCGCATCGATCAGGGTGGAGCGCGTCGCCGTGAGTTCGGGGAGCCAGAGCTGGTCGAGGTCGAGCGGACCGCCGCGACCGCCGGTCGACTTGGTTTCGGACGGGGGGAGAAGAACCAGCACGGCCCGAACGGTACCCACTCGCGCACGGACTAGGATTTGCGGCTGTGATCACGCGTCTGTCCCACCTGTTCCTGCGCACTCTCCGCGACGACCCTGCCGATGCCGAGGTGCCGAGCCACAAGCTGCTGGTGCGTGCGGGCTACGTCCGCCGCATCGCCCCCGGCGTGTATTCGTGGCTGCCGCTCGGACTCCGCGTCCTGCGACGCGTCGAGCAGGTGGTGCGTGAGGAGATGAACGCCATCGGTGGCCAGGAGATCTCGCTGCCCGCGCTGCTGCCGCGCGAGCCCTACGAGGTGACGAACCGGTGGACCGAGTACGGCGACGGGCTGTTCCGTCTCAAGGACCGCAAGGGCGTCGACATGCTGCTCGGGCCCACGCACGAAGAGTTGTTCGCTCTCACCGTGAAGGGTGAGTACAGCTCCTACAAGGATCTGCCGGTCACGCTCTATCAGATCCAGACCAAGTACCGCGACGAGGAACGGCCCCGCGCGGGCATTCTGCGTGGCCGCGAATTCGTCATGAAGGACTCCTACTCCTTCGATCTGGACGAGGCCGGCCTGAAGACGTCGTACGAGGCGCATCGCGAGGCCTACCAGCGCATCTTCGAGCGGCTCGGTGTCTCCTACGTCATCGTGGCCGCGACGTCGGGCGCGATGGGCGGTAGCGCGTCCGAGGAGTTCCTGGCCGAGTCCGTCGTCGGCGAGGACACCTACGTCCGGTGCATCGAGTCCGGCTACGCCGCCAATGTGGAGGCCGTGATCACCCCGGCCCCGGAAGCGACGTCACTGGAGGGCCTGCCCGAGTCCACGGTGTACGAGACCGGAGACACCCCGACCATCGCCACGTTGGTCGAGTGGGCCAACGGCGCGGACCTGGGCCGGACCGTCACGGCGGCGGACACCTTGAAGAACGTCCTGCTGAAGACCCGTATCCCCGGCGGGGACTGGGAACTGCTGGCTGTCGGTGTCCCCGGCGACCGTGACGTCGACGAGAAGCGACTCGAAGCATCTCTCGCCCCCGCCGAGTTCGTCATGCTCGGTGACGCGGACTTCGCCGCCAACCCTTTCCTCGTCAAGGGATACATCGGCCCGAAGGCGTTGCAGGACAACGGTGTCCGATACCTGGTGGACCCCCGTGTGGTCACCGGAACGGCCTGGATCACCGGAGCGAACGAGAAGGGCAAGCATGTCGTCGACCTCGTCGTCGGACGAGACTTCGTCCCCGACGGCACGATCGAGGCTGCCGCCGTCCGTGACGGCGACATGTCGCCCGACGGCCGTGGTCCGCTGGTGACCGCCCGCGGAATCGAGATCGGTCACATCTTCCAGCTGGGCACCAAGTACACCGACGCGTTCTCGGTGGACGTCCTCGGTGAGAACCAGAAGCCGGTCCGGCTGCTGCAGGGGTCGTACGGCGTCGGTGTCTCACGCCTCGTTGCCGTCATCGCCGAGCAGATGCACGACGACAAGGGCCTGCGGTGGCCCGCGTCCGTGACGCCCGCAGACGTGCACATCGTCATCGCCAACAAGGATGCTGCCGCGCGCGAGGGTGCCGAGGCTCTGGCCGCCGAACTCGATGCGCACGGTCTCGAGGTGGTCCTCGACGATCGCCCCAAGGTCTCACCCGGCGTCAAGTTCAAGGACTCCGAGTTGATCGGTATCCCGTTGATCGTCGTGCTCGGGCGCGGCTGGGCCGACGGCACCGTGGAGCTGAAGGACCGTTTCACGGGCGAGACCCGGGACGTTCCCGCGGACTCGGCCGGCCAGGAGGTTCTTCGCGCTGTCGGGCGTCCCGTGTGACAGGCGACAACCTGCCCGCGGTGCTGGTCACGCTGGTCGGTGCGCGTCGGGTGCTGATGGTCGATCCGTCGACGTCGGAGCCCGCTCGTCGTGCGGCGGCGGCGGTCGGACCGCAGGGATCGGTCGTCGTCCTCGTACGGGACGGGGCGGCCGGGTGGAGTGACGGTGTCGAGGTCGTCGTCGGCGACCCCGTCGAGTCGTTGCCCCATCTGCGTACCGACGACGACACGACGTTCGGAGTCGTCACCGTCGACGTCACCAGGGCATCCATCGAGGACGCTCTCCAGTACATCGAGTGGGCGCTGGTGCTGGGACGGCCGGGGACCGCACTGGTGGTCGCCGGCTCGGGAGATGCGTTCACCGCGGTGCGCGTCGCGCTCGACCGCCACCCGCGTATCGACGCGGCATCCTGGGACACCGGGGACAGTGCGCTGGCGGTCGCGGTCCTCACCGACCAGCGCTGACCTCAGGGAGCCGGCTGACCGGGGAACGCGACCGTCGACGGGAAGATCCCGAGAATCGCACGCCACGCGGAGCCGCGGCGTGCGGAATCCGTCAGGGCGACTATCGCCAGATCTCGCGTCGCGCCGGACTGCGCCCGTTCCACGACCGATCTCCATGCCACGGCGCAGTCGTCCTCGACCTGCGCCGCGAGTCGGGCCGCGGCGACGGCGTCGGTGACCGGGAACGGCACGGTGTATCCGGCGGCGGGTTCGGGGGACGTGACGCTCGCAGCGGTCAGGGCGTCGATGGTGCCGTCGCGCCGCGCGCGGTGTTCCGCCGCGTATTGGGCGACCATCGGATCGCGGGTGGGATTGGAGAACGCCGCCACGACGCCGTAGGCGAAGACGGCGGCGAACTCCACGTTCAGCGCATCGACCAGGGCTTGCTGTTCCGGGCCCAGTTCACTCATGCCGACACCGCCGAGGATGCGAGAGCGCATGCGGCACTGACGGATCCGAGCACACCCGCACGGTAGCCCGACAGTGTGCGCGCGAGGTCCGCGGCCGAGCGGCTCGACGCGGACAGCGATTCCGCGAGTTCGGTCAACGTGGGTGCCGCCACCGGTGCAGGCTCGGGTGTCGCGGTGGGAGTGGTGGTGCCGGTGGGCGGCGGGGGAGTCAGGCGGGCGATCTCCGCGTCCAGCACGTCGGCGTGCGCGCGACGCTGATCCGAGACGACCGTCAACGTGTCCGACGATGCAGGGAACTGCGCGATGGCCGCGGTGGCCGAGACGCTGTCGGCCCGCGCTCGCGCCGACTCGGCCAGCAGCGGATCGGGCTCGGGGGCGTCGTCACCGGACGACGAGGTCCCGCACGCGGAAAGCGAAAGGGTGCTGCCGACGACGGAGAGACCGACACCGCGCAGGACGGTTCGGCGGGAAACGGGAAGAACGGTCGGTGACACCCGGTCATCGTGCCAGACAGCGCCGACGCAGCGTGTCGTGAGGACACGCCGTCACGCGGTATCGTGGCACCTCCACACAACTGAACGAGGAGTAGTCGAGCGATGCCGGTTCCATCAAGGGAGAGGGTCGTCGAACTCCTCTCGGCGCACATGCAGCCGACAGGGCCGGGTTTCAGTGCCGGCGAGTTGGATCTCGAGGACGTCACCGTCTCCAAGGCGGGGAGCCACAGCGTCGTCAAGGTCATCGTGGATCGTGATTCCGGGTTCGAGCTCGACGCTCTCGCGACGTTGAGTCACGAGGTGTCCGAGATTCTCGACGCCGCCACCGAATTCGGCGACACGGCCTACAACCTCGAGGTGACCACCCCCGGAGTCGACCGCCCCCTCACCGAGCCCCGGCACTGGCGACGCGCACGAGGCCGCATGGTGACGGTGACCACGGCCGACGAGACGATCGACGGCCGCGTGGGCGAGCTCCGACCCGGATCGTCGGAATCTTCGACGGACGGCGCGGAGCTCGATCTGGTCCTGCGGTCGCGCACCGGTCCGACGGTGCGCACGCTCGCGCTGGGCGAGGTGGTGTCCGCGGCGGTCCAGGTCGAGTTCAAGAAGCCGAATCCGGTCGAGCTCGAGATGGCCGGCGGCGTGGCTCCGGGACGTTTCGACCCGCTGAATCCACCGGAAGAGCCCGTGACCGGGCTCGACGACGACGACGACACAGACGACGAAAGATAGACACGTGAATATCGACATGACCGCCCTGCGCGCCATCGAGGCGGAAAAGGGCATCACCATCTCCGCGGTGATCGAGACGCTGCAGTCCGCGCTTCTCACCGCGTACAAGCACACGGCCGGGCACCAGTCCGACGCGTACATCAGCGTCGACCGCAAGAGCGGCGAGGTGAAGGTGATGGCGCGCGAGAAGGACGAGGCGGGCAACCTGATCTCGGAGTGGGACGACACTCCCGAGGGTTTCGGTCGCATCGCCGCCACGACGGCCCGCCAGGTCATCCTGCAGCGTCTCCGCGACGCCGAGAACGAGAAGTCGTTCGGTGAGTTCGCCATGCACGAGGGCGAGATCGTCGGCGGGCTCATCCAGGCCGACGCGAGGCTCAATGCTCGTGGAACGGTCGTGGTCAGGGTCGGCAGCGAGTCGGGCGGCGTCGACGCGACCATTCCGCCGGCGGAGCAGGTGCCGGGTGAGACGTACGAGCACGGTGACCGCATCAAGTGCTACGTCGTCGGAGTCACCCGCGGCAACCGGGGACCGCAGGTCACGCTGTCGCGGACGCACCCCAACCTGGTGCGCAAGGTGTTCGCGCTGGAGGTTCCCGAGATCGCGGACGGCTCGGTCGAGATCGTCTCGGTCGCCCGCGAGTCGGGTCACCGTTCGAAGATCGCCGTGCGGTCGTCCGTGGCGGGCCTCAATGCCAAGGGTGCGTGCATCGGCCCCGTCGGGCAGCGAGTCCGCAACGTGATGAGCGAGCTGGCCGGCGAGAAGATCGACATCATCGACTACGACGACGATCCCGCGACCTTCGTCGGCAACGCGCTGTCGCCGTCCAAGGTGGTCTCGGTCACCGTCGTCGACGAGGCTGCACGCGCCGCGCGCGTGATCGTGCCGGACTACCAGCTCTCCCTCGCCATCGGCAAGGAAGGGCAGAACGCTCGACTGGCCGCCCGTCTCACCGGATGGCGCATCGACATCCGTAGCGACGCCGCGCCGACAGAGGACGATCACTGAGTCGGGGACCGACCGCGCCTCACGGGCGCGCCGAACGGGTCGACGTTCCGAACCGCCGCGAATCCGCGTTAGACTGTGAAGTGGCTCGACACACGTTGTCCGAAGAGACCACGTCCGCACCGGTGAGTCCGGTTCGGACGTGCGTAGGATGCAGACAGCGGGAGTCGCCTTCCGCCTTGGTGCGAATCGTCGCCGACGTCTCCGATGTCGGCACGGTCTCCGCCGTGGTCGATCATCGCCGCAGATTGCCCGGCAGGGGTGCATGGTTGCATCCCGATCCGGACTGTCTGCAGCTGGCGGAACGACGTCGAGCCTTCGGGCGTGCCTTGCGCGTGACCGGTCCCATGGACCTGTCCGCGCTTGCCCGGGAGTTCGCGCAGTTCCGGCGAACCGTCCAGTGATCGACCGGCCGAACGGTCGCGGCACCTCGCCGCGCCACGAGGAGAACAGGTACACGAATTCATGAGCACACCGTGAAGCACCGACGATGAACATCGTTATCAGATAACCCGAGGTCGTGCGGGCACCTGCCAAGGAGCCGCGCTCGACCTCTCAGTGAGGAGAGCAGTGGCAGGCAAGGCCCGCGTGCACGAGTTGGCTAAAGAACTCGGTGTCACCAGCAAAGATCTACTCGCACGGCTCAAGGAGCAGGGCGAGTTCGTGAAGTCCGCGTCGTCGACCGTGGAAGCCCCGGTCGCTCGACGCCTCCGGGAGTCGTTCCCGTCCGCGCCGTCCGGCGATTCGCCGGCACCCAGCGCACGTCCGTCCGGCGACGGCCCCAAGCCGGGTGGACCCCGGCCCGGACCCAAGCCGGCACCCGCAGCTCCGGCCGCACCCGCAGCCCCGGCCGCACCCGCGGCTCCCGCTCCGGCTGCACCCGCGGCCCCGGCAGCTCCCGCAGCGCAGGCACCCGCCGCGCCCGCACCCAGCCGTCCGGCAGCACCCGCTCCGGCGGCTCCCACCCCGGCAGCACCGGCGGCCCCCGCTGCATCGGCCGCTCCCGCAGCACCGGAGCAGTCCGCACCCGCGACTCCTGCCGGTCCCGGTCCCAAGCCGGGTCCGAAGGCGCCTCGCGTCGGTAACAACCCGTACTCGTCCGCACCTGTCGAGCGCCCGGCTCCCCGTCCCGCACCGGGACAGGCCGGCCCTCGCCCCGGTGCTCCCCGTCCGGCTCCCGGACAGGGTGGACCTCGTCCCGCACCCGGCGCTCCCGCAGCCGGTGGAGCAGGTCGTCCGCCCGCAGGTCAGGGCGGACCTCGCCCCGGCGGACCCCGTCCCAATCCCGGCTCGATGCCTCCTCGCCCGAACCCGGGTGCCATGCCGAGCCGCTCGGCTCGTCCGGCTCCCGCAGCCGGCGGTCGTCCGGGTCGTCCCGGCGGCGCACCGGGCGGTCGTCCCGGCGGTGCCGGTGGCGGCGGCGGTTACCGCGGTGGCGGTGCCGGTGCACCCGGCGCTCCCGCGGGTGCTCCCGCAGGCGGCGGCTTCCGTGGTCGTCCCGGCGGCGGTGGCCGTCCCGGCCAGCGCGGCGCGGCAGCAGGTGCATTCGGTCGTCCCGGCGGCGCAGTCCGTCGTGGACGCAAGTCGAAGCGGGCGAAGCGCGCCGAGTACGAATCCATGCAGGCTCCCGCAGTCGGTGGCGTGCGGTTGCCCCGTGGCAACGGTGAGACGATCCGTCTCGCTCGCGGCGCATCGCTGTCCGACTTCGCGGACAAGATCGACGCGAACCCGGCTGCACTCGTGCAGGCGCTGTTCAACCTCGGCGAGATGGTGACGGCAACTCAGTCGGTCAACGACGAGACGCTGGAGCTGCTCGGCGGCGAGATGAACTACGTCGTGCAGGTCGTCAGCCCGGAGGACGAGGACCGCGAACTGCTGAACTCGTTCGACCTGACCTACGGCGAGGACGAGGGCGGTGAGGACGAGCTCGAGCAGCGTCCCCCCGTGGTCACCGTCATGGGTCACGTCGACCACGGCAAGACGCGCCTGTTGGACTCGATCCGTAACGCCACCGTGCGTGAGGGCGAAGCCGGCGGTATCACGCAGCACATCGGCGCCTACCAGGTCCTCACGGAACTCGAAGGCAACGAGCGTCTGGTCACCTTCATCGATACCCCCGGTCACGAGGCCTTCACGGCCATGCGTGCCCGTGGTGCGAAGGCCACCGACCTCGCGATCCTCGTGGTCGCGGCCGACGACGGCGTCATGCCGCAGACGGTGGAGGCCATCAACCACGCGCAGGCAGCAGACGTGCCGATCGTGGTCGCGGTCAACAAGATCGACAAGGAAGGCGCGAACCCGGACAAGATCCGGCAGCAGCTGACCGAATACGGTCTGGTCGCCGAGGAATACGGCGGCGACACCATGTTCGTCGACATCTCCGCCAAGCAGGGCACGAACATCGATGCCCTTCTCGAAGCGGTGCTGCTGACGGCCGACGCGGCGCTCGATCTGCGCGCCAACCCGGACATGGACGCGCAGGGTGTCGCCATCGAGGCGCACCTCGACCGCGGTCGCGGACCGGTGGCCACCGTGCTCATCGCTCGCGGAACGCTGCGTGTCGGTGACTCGATCGTCGCCGGTGACGCCTACGGCCGAGTTCGTCGCATGGTCGACGAGCACGGTGAGGACGTCATCGAGGCGCTTCCGTCGCGGCCCGTGCAGGTCATCGGCTTCACGTCGGTGCCCGGCGCAGGCGACAACCTGCTCGTCGTCGACGAGGACCGTATCGCCCGTCAGATCGCCGACCGCCGCAATGCGCGCAAGCGCAACGCGTTGGCCGCGAAGTCGCGCAAGCGGATCAGCCTCGACGATCTCGATGCCGCACTGAAGGAGACGTCGCAGCTCAACCTGATCCTGAAGGGCGACAACTCCGGAACCGTGGAGGCCTTGGAAGAGGCTCTCGTCGGTATCGCGATCGACGACGAGGTCGAACTGCGTGTCATCGACCGTGGCGTCGGTGGCGTCACCGAGACCAACGTCAACCTGGCGTCGGCATCCAACGCGATCATCATCGGCTTCAACGTCCGCGCCGAAGGCAAGGCGACGGAGCTGGCGAACCGCGAAGGCGTGGACATCCGGTACTACTCGGTGATCTACCAGGCCATCGACGAGATCGAGAAGGCGCTCAAGGGCCTGCTCAAGCCGGTCTACGAAGAGGTCACGCTGGGTCAGGCCGAGATCCGTGCGCTGTTCCGGTCCTCCAAGGTCGGAAACATCGCCGGTTGCCTCGTCACCTCCGGTCTCGTGCGTCGTAACGCGAAGGCACGTCTGCTTCGCGACAACAACGTGGTAGCCGAGCTGGTCACCATCTCGTCGCTGCGGCGCGAGAAGGAGGACGCGACCGAGGTCCGCGAAGGGTACGAATGCGGTCTCACGGTGACGTACTCCGACATCAAGGTCGGCGACGTCGTCGAGGCGTACGAGCTTCGCGAGAAGCCGCGCGACTGATCCAACGGAACGAACGGGTGTGGCCCGCGGAACACAGTCCGCGGGCCACACCCCGTTTCGATCTCTGCCCGCCCTCGACACTGAGGTGATCGATTGTTTCTCGGCGCTCTCGAACTCGACATCCTTCTCGGCGACGTACATTCGCTGAAGGAGAAGCGTTCGGTGATCAAGCCAGTCATCGCTGCCCTGCAACGCTACGGAGTGTCCGTCGCGGAGACCGGGGAGCAGGAACGATACCGTCGTTCGATGGTGGGTGTAGCGCTCGCCACCGCGGATGTCTCGCATCTCCACGAGGTGCTCGACAGCTGTGAACGGCACGTGGCCGAAAGGCCCGAAATACAATTACTCGCTGTACGGCGCCGAGTGTTCGGGCCCGAGGACTGAGAACGAAGGAGACGCATCGTGGTCGATCAAGCCCGTGCTCGTAAGTTGGCCAAGCGGATCGGCGCGATCGTCGCGACGGCCATCGATCACGAAATCAAGGATCCCCGGCTCGCGTTCGTGACGGTCACCGACACCAAGGTGACACCGGACCTGCACGACGCGACCGTGTTCTACACGGTTCGCGGTGAGACTCTCGATGCCGAGCCCGATTTCCAGGCTGCCGCACTGGGTCTGGAGAAGGCGAAGGGTGCGCTGCGCACCAAGGTCGGCGCCGGTACCGGAGTGCGGTTCACCCCGTCCCTGACGTTCCGGCCGGACACGGTCCCGGACACCGCGCGGCACATGGAGGAACTGCTCGAACGCGCCCGTCAGATCGACGACAAGGTCGCCGAGGTGGCGGCCGGCGCGACTCCCGCCGGTGACCCCGACCCGTACAAGGTTCCTCGGACCGACGAGCGCGAGATCTGATCCACTCGTGACCGACACCCTGCACGCCGACATGCAGAAGGCCGTGCGTCTGCTCGCGGACGCACGATCCGTCACGCTGCTGTCGCACGTCCAACCCGACGCGGACACGATCGGTAGTGCCCTGGCGCTGGCGATCGCGCTCGATCGTCGCGGTGTGACGACGCAGGTGTCGTTCGGGGCCCCGGCCCAGCTGCCGGAGTCGATGATCGGTCTTCCCGGGCTGCAGTTCCTGACCCCGCCCGAGCAGGTGCGTGCCGACGCAGACCTGGTGGTGACGGTGGACGCGGGTAGTCGGGGCCGTCTCGGTCGATTGGGCGTGCTGCTCGACGGAGCCGTGTCGCTGGTCATCGACCACCACCGGTCCAACACGTTCTACGGAACCCACCACGTGGTCGACGCGTCGGCGGAGTCGACGACGGCCGTCGTGGCGGCGTTGCTCGACGAGTGGGGTGTCGACATCGACGCCGAATTGGCTCACTGCCTCTTCGCGGGACTGGTGACGGACACCGGATCGTTCCGCTGGGTACGACCGGGTTCGCACACACTCGCGGAACGCCTGCTCGCCACCGGGATCGACGGAGCGGCCATCTCGCGCCGACTCCTGGACACCCACCCGTTCGCCTGGCTGCCCATGCTCGGCTCGGTACTCGGGTCCGCGCGGTTGATTCCCTCGGCTGCCGACGGGCTCGGCCTGGTCTGCGCGATCGTCCGGCTCGACGACTCGCGCGGGCTGCGTCCCGAGGAGATCGAGAGCGTCGTGGACATCGTCCGCACGACGGCCGAGGCCGAAGTGGCGGCCGTGTTCAAGCAGAACGCCGAGGGATGGGCGGTGTCCCTGCGTGCGAAGAGCGAGGTGGACGTGTCCGTCGTCGCGACGGCGCTCGGTGGAGGCGGACACAGGCTTTCGGCCGGATACACCGCGACCGGTGACATCGAGGACGACATCGACGCGCTGGTCGCCGCGCTCGGGTGAGTGCCGCCGACGACCCGAACGGTCGGGTGTCCGCCCGCACCGTGTTCGGCCTGGCCTTCCCCGCGCTCGGCGTGCTGGTGGCCGAGCCGCTCTACCTGCTGTTCGACTCCGCCGTCGTCGGGAGGCTGGGCGCACTGCCCCTCGCCGGTCTGGCCGTGGGCGGACTGGTGCTCGCCCAGGTCAGCACCCAGCTGACGTTCCTCTCCTACGGCACCACGGCACGCGCGGCGCGTCTGCACGGAGCCGGACGCGACGACGACGCTCGACACGAGGGCGTCCAGGCGACGTGGCTCGCGGTGGTCCTGGGGCTGCTGCTCGTCCTGGTCGTCCAGGTTCTCGCGGTCCCGATCCTGACCGTTCTCGGCGGCGGGGGAGACATCACCGCCGAGGCGACGACGTGGCTACGGGTGGGCATCCTGGGTGTCCCGCTGATCCTGATCACGCTGGCCGGGAACGGGTGGATGCGCGGCGTGCAGGACACCGTGCGCCCGTTGCGCTACGTCGTCGCCGGTCTTGCTCTGTCGGCCGTGCTGTGTCCGCTCCTGGTGCACGGACTCCTGGGCGCGCCTCGAATGGGTCTGGTCGGTTCGGCGGTGGCCAACGTCGTCGGTCAGTCGGTGTCTGCGGTCTTGTTCCTGCGCGCGCTGGTCGGCCCGCGGCAGCGTTCGCTGCGGCCGGATCCGACCGTCATCCGCCGGCAGCTGGTGCTGGGACGGGACCTGATCCTGCGCTCGTTCGCGTTCCAGGCCTGCTTCCTGTCGGCGGTGACGGTGGCATCGCGGTTCGGCGCCGGCGCGGTCGGTGCGCACCAGGTGGTCCTGCAGTTGTGGAACCTGGTCTCGCTGACCCTCGATTCCCTGGCGATCGCGGCGCAATCCTTGGTCGGCGCTGCGCTCGGTGCCGGGCGTGCTCGGGCCGCGACGGGGGTCGCGGCACGAGTCACCGCGTGGTCCGTGGCTTTCTCGGTGCTGCTCGCTGCACTGTTCGCGGCGTTGCACGGCGTTCTGCCGCCGCTGTTCACCTCCGACGGGTCGACTCTCGCGAGCATCGACAGCATCTGGTGGCTCTTCGTCGCGCTGATCCCCGTCGCCGGGATCGTCTTCGCGTTGGACGGCGTCCTTCTCGGTGCGGGAGATGCCGCGTTCCTCCGGACGGCGACGCTCGGCAGCGCCGTCGTCGGCTTCCTGCCGTTGATCTGGTTGTCGGCAGCGTTCGACTGGGGACTGCCGGGAATCTGGGTGGGACTGACGGTGTTCGTCAGCCTGAGAGCGGTGGCCGTCGTCTGGCGGACCATGTCGGGAGCGTGGACGACCACGGGTACCGATACCGTCGGTAGGACGTAAGTGAACAGAAGGGTCGTGGGAGTGCCAGCGAAACTGTGGGCCGTGAGCGACATCCACGTCGGCCACAAGGGCAACCGCCCCGTGACCGAGTCGATCGAGCCCGAGAGCCCCGAGGACTGGCTCATCGTGGCGGGCGACGTCTCGGAGAAGACCGATGACATCCGCTGGGCGCTGTCGGAACTGAAGGCCAAGTTCCACACCGTCATCTGGGTACCGGGCAACCACGAATTGTGGACGACGGTGAAGGACCCCGTGCAGATGCACGGCCAGGCTCGGTACGACTACCTGGTGACGATGTGTCGGGAACTGGGTGTGCTGACGCCGGAGGACCCGTTCCCGGTGTGGGAGGGCGACGGCGGACCGGTGACGTTGGTGCCGATGTTCGTGCTCTACGACTACTCGTTCCTGCCCGCGGGCACCACGAACAAGATCGACGGTCTGGCACTGGCACGCAGTCGAAACGTGGTGGCGACGGACGAATTCCTGATCACCCCCACCCCGTACGTCTCGCTGGACGCGTGGTGCGCGGCTCGACTGAAGATCACCGAGGCGCGGTTGGCGGAGGTCGACACGTCCATCCCGACCGTGCTGATCAACCACTGGCCCTTGGTACGTCAGCCCACCGAGGTGCTGTTCTACCCGGAGTTCGCACTGTGGTGCGGAACGACGCGTACGGCCGACTGGCACACGCGGTACAACGCGCTCTGCGCCGTCTACGGGCACCTTCACATCCCACGCACGACCTACTACGACGGGGTGCGGTTCGAGGAGGTGTCGGTCGGCTATCCACGCGAGTGGAAGCGTCGTGGCCTGCCGGATCAAATTCTGCGGCAGATACTTCCGGTCCCGGAGTACCCGCCGGGATCGCTCAACAAGTTCGGCGGTCACTTCACCGTGACGCCGGAGATGGAAGCGGAAGTGGAGAAGATGCGAGCGGAGAAGCGACTGTGACGACGGCACCCGAGTCCACACTGCTCGGCGGGCTGCTCGCCCGCGGCGTCGTCGCGGAGGAACTGTTCGAGGACCCGCCGGGCCTGGCGCCGCATCCGCGCGAAGCACACCTGGTCGAGAAGGCGGTGGACAAGCGCAAGCGGGAATTCACCTCGGCCCGGCACTGCGCCCGCGTGGCGATGGGCAGACTGGGTCTCGAGCCGGCTCCGATCATGCGGGGCGAGATGGGCTCCCCTGTGTGGCCCAACGGTGTCGTCGGGAGCCTCACGCACTGTGACGGCTACCGCGCCGCCGCGGTGGGATTCGCTCTGCAGATCCGCTCGGTCGGCATCGATGCGGAGCCGCACGAGGCATTGCCCGACGGGGTGCTCGGGGCGGTGAGCCTGCCCGCCGAACGCGATGTTCTGGCCACCCGTACCGACGACGAGGTGCACTGGGACAAGCTTCTGTTCTGCGCCAAGGAGGCCACCTACAAGGCGTGGTACCCGTTGACGGGACGCTGGCTGGGGTTCGAGGACGCTCACATCACGTTCGAACGGGATGCCGGATCGGCCGAGGTCGCCGGGTCGTTCCACTCTCGGTTGCTGGTGCCGGGCGACACGACGTCGGGCTCGCCGCTGACGTCGTTCGACGGACGGTGGACCGTGTCGAACGGTCTGGTCGTCACCGCGATCACGGTGTTCTGACCACATGGCAGACTGACTCCCCGTGCCTGCTCACCCGAAACCCCCCACTGGACTCGACGGCGCCGGACTCCTGGTGGTGGACAAGAGCGGTGGAGTCACCAGCCACGACGTCGTGTCCGCGTGCCGCAAGGCCCTGAAGACGCGTCGCGTCGGTCACGCGGGGACGTTGGATCCGATGGCGACGGGAGTGTTGGTTCTCGGCGTCGAACGGGCCACCAAGATGCTCGGCCTGTTGTCGCTGACCACCAAGGAGTACACGGCGACCATCCGCCTCGGCGTGGCCACGACGACGGACGACGCCGAGGGCGAGTCGGTCTCGACCGCGGACGCCACCGCCGTGACCGACGCCGACATCGAGGCGCGGGTGGCCGAGCTGACGGGCACGATCAGCCAGATTCCGTCGAGCGTCAGCGCCATCAAGGTCGACGGGAAGCGTGCTCACGCGCTGGTGCGGGACGGGGAGACCGTGGTCCTGGAGCCACGGACGGTCACCGTGTCCCGCTTCGATGTGCTGGCGACGCACCGCGAGGGCTCCACGGTCGATCTCGACGTGCACGTCGAGTGCACGTCGGGCACGTATGTCCGGGCACTCGCACGCGATCTCGGCGCCGCGCTGGGTGTCGGTGGCCATCTGACGGCTCTCCGCCGCACGCGTGTCGGTCCTTTCACGCTCGAGCACGCACGGACACTCGACGAGGTGCGCGACGACCCGCAGGTGAGTCTGGACATCGACGCGGCCGCGAAGACGGCGTTCGCGCACCGAACCGTCTCACCCGAGGAAGCGGAGTCGCTCAGCCAGGGACGCTGGCTCGACCCGATCGGTCTGCCGGGGATCTACGCCGCTCTGGACACCGACGGCAACGCCATCGCACTGGTGCAGGAACGCGGCAAGCGTGCGAGCACGGTCATGGTGGTGCGGCCCGCGACGCTCCGGCAGTAGCGGGCGGTCAGTCCGTCGTCATCCAGATGGCTTCGGCGGCAACATGTCCCAAGTCGAGGACGGTTCCCGCTGCCTCGACGGCGACGGTGCCGGCGAAGTCCCGACGTTCGACCATCGTGATGGACAGGTCGAGCGTGATGCCGATGGAGTCGAAGTAGCGCAGCATGTCCGGGTCCGAATCCGAGATCCGGGTGACGTGCCCCTTCTGGCCGGCGACGAAGTCGCTGAGCGGCATCGCCGGGGGAGCGGGAATGGTGCCGTCCACCGTCGGAATCGGATCACCGTGCGGATCGCGGGACGGGTGTCCCAGTTTCGCGTCGATCCGCCCGACCAGCAGGTCGGACACCGCGTGCTCGAGCACCTCGGCCTCGTCGTGCACCTCGTCCCAGCCGTACCCCATCTCCTCGACGAGCCACGTCTCGATCAGCCGGTGCCGACGGACCATGGAGACCGCCGCTCGGCGGCCGGCCTCGGTCAGCGTGATCGCGCCGTAGCGCGCGTGGTCCACCAGACCCTGGTCGGCGAGCTTGCGGATGGCCTCGGACACGGTCGACGGTGAAACGCACATCTTCGATGCGAGCATCTTGGTGCTCACCGGCTCGTCCGAGTATTCGCTCGCGGTCCAGATGACCTTGAGGTAGTCCTGCGCGACGGTGGTGAGGGCAGGGGATGTCACGGGGACAGCTTAGCGGCGAACCGATGCGCCGGACGTGACCGGTCGATGCGTGGCCCGTAGGCTCGGCTGCGTGGAGAGATGGCGAGGTCTCGACGACGTTCCTGCCGACTGGGGCAGGTGCGTCCTGACGATCGGCGTGTTCGACGGAGTGCACCGCGGACATGCGCAATTGATCGATCGAGCCGTGAAGTCGGCGGCGGCGCGCGGGGTGCCCAGCGTGCTCATGACGTTCGACCCGCACCCGATGGAGGTCGTGCGCCCCGGTAGCCATCCGGCGCAGCTGACCACGCTCACCCGACGTGCCGAACTGGCCGAGGAGCTGGGGATCGACGTCTTCTGCGTCATGCCGTTCACGCCGGAGTTCATGAAGCTCACTCCCGATCGGTACATCTACGACATCCTCGTCGAACGCCTGCACGCGGCCGAAGTGGTCGTGGGCGAGAACTTCACGTTCGGCAAGAAGGCCGCCGGCAACGTCCCGCTGCTGAGGGCAGCCGGTCAGCGTTTCGGCTTCGCCGTCGACGGAGTCACGCTCCTCGCGGAACACGCGGTCACGTTCTCCTCCACCTACATTCGCTCGTGCGTCGACGCAGGTGACGTCGCGGCCGCGGCCGACGCACTCGGGCGGCCGCACCGCGTCGAGGGCGTGGTGGTGCACGGCGACGGCCGCGGCCGGACCATCGGATACCCGACCGCCAACGTCAAACCCCCCATGCACGCAGCGATCCCGGCGGACGGCGTCTACGCGTCGTGGTTCACCGTTCTGGGCCCCGGCCCCGTGATGGGTACCGTCTCGCCCGGAAGACGCTGCCAGGCAGCGGTATCAGTCGGCACCAACCCCACGTTCTCCGGGCGTACCCGCACGGTCGAGGCGTTCGTGCTCGACGGCGACGCCGATCTGTACGGACAGCACGTGGCCGTCGACTTCGTCGAGAGGCTGCGCGGCATGGAAGCGTTCGCCTCGGTCGACGAGCTGATCGAACAGATGGGCCGCGACGTCGATCGCGCCAGGGAAATCCTCACCGCTCCGGACTGTTAGACTCATCGACTGTTGTTCGCTGCGGTCCGCGGCGGCTGCAACACCGCACCCGTGAGGGTTCGGCACCATTCACGCGCGGACGGCAACGCATCAGGAGCATCACTGTGGCATTGACCACCGAACAGAAGAAGCAGATCCTCGGCGAGTACGGCGTGCACGAGACCGACACGGGTTCGCCCGAGGCGCAGGTGGCCATGCTCACCAAGCGCATCCAGGATCTCACCGAGCACCTCAAGGTGCACAAGCACGATCACCACTCCCGCCGCGGCCTCCTGCTGCTCGTGGGACGTCGTCGTCGTCTGCTCAAGTACGTGCAGAAGATCGACGTCGCGCGTTACCGCTCGCTCATCGAGCGTTTGGGACTGCGTCGATAATTCCCACCATCGAGTTCACCCGGACGTGCCGGCGAGGCAGCTTCGAGCTGTTCCTCGTCGGCCGTTCGGCGTGGCCCGGTACGCTTTCACCTGTACTCGTGATCGAGTACACCAGCTAGACAGCACGACAGCCGTTCGTCTCCGACACGTCGCGGTGTCGGTCTTCGGTAGTGGTCCTACGGCGCAGGGAAATGCGTGCGCCGCGGGACTTCGATCGTGGGCCGCCTCCGCTCGCACGGGAAGTCGGGGACGCCGCACGCGAGCCACCGGGTTCGCTGCGCGCCCGGGTGGGCACGGCGAAGACGAGAGGACGAAAACACTTACATGTCTGACAACACCACAGCAGCAGCCACCGAGGTCGACGAGGGCGTGTTCGAAACCACCGCCGTCATCGACAACGGGTCGTACGGAACGCGCACCATCCGTTTCGAGACCGGCCGGTTGGCCAAGCAGTCGGCCGGAGCCGTCGTCGCCTACCTCGACGACGAGACCATGCTTCTCTCGGCCACCAGCGCTTCGAAGCATCCCAAGGACCACTTCGACTTCTTCCCCCTCACGGTGGACGTCGAAGAGCGGATGTACGCCGCCGGTCGCATCCCCGGATCGTTCTTCCGTCGTGAAGGCCGTCCCAGCACCGACGCCATCCTCACCTGCCGCCTGATCGACCGGCCGCTGCGTCCGACGTTCGTCGACGGCCTGCGCAACGAGATCCAGGTCGTCATCACGGTGATGAGCCTCGATCCCAAGGATCTGTACGACGTCGTGGCCATCAACGCCGCGTCCGCGTCCACCCAGCTCGCCGGACTGCCGTTCTCCGGTCCCATCGGCGGTGTCCGCGTGGCACTGATCGACAAGCAGTGGGTCGCATTCCCCACCAACGAGCAGCTCGAGCTGGCCGTGTTCAATATGGTCGTCGCCGGCCGTGTCGTCTCCGGTTCGGGAGCCGACGCCGACGTCGCGATCATGATGGTCGAAGCGGAAGCCACCGAGAAGGTCATCTCGCTCATCGAGGGTGGCGCCCAGGCTCCGACCGAGGCGATCGTCGCCGAGGGTCTCGAAGCTGCGAAACCGTTCATCGCGTCGCTCTGCGAGGCACAGAAGGCGCTCGCCGCCTCCGCTGCGAAGCCGACCGGTGACTTCCCGCTGTTCCCCGCGTACCAGTCCGACGTGTTCGACGCTGTCGAGGGTGCTGCGCAGATCCCGCTCAACGAGGCACTCACCGTCGCCGGCAAGACCGAGCGTGAGAGCAAGCTGGACGAGGTCAAGGACCAGGTCCTGACCACTGTCGGCGATTCGTTCGCCGGCCGCGAGAAGGAGATCGGTGCGGCATTCCGCGCACTGACCAAGAAGCTCGTGCGTCAGCGCATCCTGCGCGACCAGTTCCGCATCGACGGCCGCGGCATCACGGACATCCGTGAGCTCTCCGCCGAGGTCGCCGTCATTCCCCGCGCGCACGGCAGCGCGTTGTTCGAGCGTGGAGAGACCCAGATCCTGGGCGTCACCACCCTCGACATGGTCAAGATGGCCCAGCAGATCGACTCGCTCGGACCCGAGACCAGCAAGCGCTACATGCATCACTACAACTTCCCGCCGTACTCCACCGGTGAGACCGGTCGCGTCGGGTCGCCGAAGCGTCGCGAGATCGGCCACGGAGCCCTCGCGGAGCGCGCCCTGCTCCCCGTGCTCCCCAGCCAGGAAGAGTTCCCGTACGCCATCCGTCAGGTCTCGGAGGCGCTCAGCTCCAACGGCTCGACGTCCATGGGTTCGGTCTGTGCATCCACCCTCGGACTGCTCAACGCCGGTGTGCCGCTGAAGGCCCCCGTCGCCGGTATCGCCATGGGTCTGGTCTCCGACCAGGTCGACGG
The DNA here is from genome assembly GCF_001426185.1 of Rhodococcus sp. Leaf247. Lineage (GTDB taxonomy): Bacteria > Actinomycetota > Actinomycetes > Mycobacteriales > Mycobacteriaceae > Rhodococcoides. Next base: position 108,377 of record NZ_LMRP01000003.1, read on the forward strand.
TGAGACCCGGTACGTCGCCCTCACCGACATCCTCGGTGCGGAGGACGCGTTCGGCGACATGGACTTCAAGGTCGCCGGAACCCGTGAGTTCGTCACCGCCCTGCAGCTCGACACCAAGCTCGACGGCATCCCCTCCCAGGTGCTCGCCGGCGCATTGTCGCAGGCCAAGGACGCTCGTGTCACCATCCTCGACGTCATGGCCGAGGCCATCGACGAGCCGGACGAGATGAGCCCCTACGCACCTCGCGTCACCGCGATCAAGGTGCCCGTCGACAAGATCGGCGAGGTCATCGGGCCCAAGGGCAAGATGATCAACTCGATCACCGAGCAGACCGGCGCCAACATCTCGATCGAAGATGACGGCACCGTCTACGTCGGTGCTGCGGACGGCCCGTCCGCACAGGCCGCGATCGACATGATCAACGCCATCGCGAACCCGCAGCTGCCCAAGGTCGGCGAGCGGTTCCTCGGAACCGTCGTCAAGACCACGGCATTCGGCGCGTTCGTCTCGCTGCTCCCCGGTCGCGACGGCCTGGTCCACATCTCCAAGCTGGGCAGCGGCAAGCGCATCAACAAGGTCGAGGACGTCGTCAGCGTCGGATCGAAGCTCCGCGTGGAGATCGCCGACATCGACAACCGCGGCAAGATCAGCCTCGTCCCGGTCGAGGACGACGCAGCAGCCGCTGCGCCGGCCGACGACCAGGCCGACACATCGGCAGAGGTCAGCGCTGAGTAAGAAGTATTCGAACGCCGCGGCGCAGTCGACCGAGCTCACGGGCTCTCGGCTGCGCCGCTCGCGCGTTCCGAGCACGTCAGGCGTTCGCCGCACGGTCCTTCCGGGCGGCGTCCGTGTGGTCACCGAGTTCGTACCGGGGGTGCGGTCGGCCTCCGTCGGAGTGTGGGTCGCCGTCGGATCGCGCGACGAGGGTCGGTCCGTCGCCGGTGCCGCCCACTTCCTCGAGCATCTCCTGTTCAAGGCGACTCCCACTCGCACGGCCCTCGACATCGCCCAGGTGATGGACGGTGTCGGCGGTGAACTCAACGCCTTCACCTCGAAGGAGCACACCTGCTTCTACGCCCATGTCCTCGACGAGGACCTCCATCTGGGTCTCGATCTGGTGGCCGACGTCGTGCTGCGCGGACGGTGCAGGACCGAGGACGTCGACGTCGAACGTCAGGTGGTGCTCGAGGAGATCTCGATGCGCGACGACGATCCCGAGGATCTTCTCGGCGATGCGTTCCTGACGGCGCTCTTCGGTGACCATCCGATCGGTCGTCCGGTCATCGGCTCGGTGGAGTCCATCGAAGCGATGACGCGGAACCAGTTGCACTCCTTCCACACTCGGCGATACACGCCGCCGCGCATGGTCGTGGCAGTAGCGGGCAACATCGATCACGACGACGTGGTCGCGGGCGTTCGACGCAGCTTCGCCGACCGGATTGCGGGAGACGCCGAGCCGGCACCGCGCCGCGGGGGAACCGGGCGCATCACGACCAGACCCGCGCTGAGTCTGACCACACGCGACAGCGAGCAGGCGCATCTGTGCCTGGGGGTGCGCGCGTTCGGACGCCACGAGGGTCATCGGTGGGCGTTGTCGGTGCTCAACACGGCCATCGGCGGTGGACTGAGTTCACGGCTGTTCCAGGAGATCCGGGAGGAGCGCGGACTCGCCTACTCCGTGTACTCGTCGGTCGACACGTTCTCCGACACCGGGGCGTTCTCGGTGTACGCGGGTTGTCAGCCGGAGAACCTCGGAGAGGTCGCCGCTGTGATCCGCGACGTCCTCGCCTCCGTCGCGGCGGACGGGATCACCGACGCCGAATGCGCGCGGGCGAAGGGCTCGATGCGCGGTGGACTCGTACTGGGACTGGAAGATTCAGGATCGCGGATGACGCGCATCGGTCGCAGCGAATTGAACTACGGTGACCATCGTTCCGTCGAGGAGACGCTGGCACGGATCGACCAGGTGACCAACGACGAGGTCCGTGAGGTGGCACGAGTGTTGCTGGCGCGCCCCATGGCCGCGTCGGTGGTCGGGCCGTTCAAGAAGGTGTCGTCGCTTCCCGCGTCCGTGCGGGGAGCCGTCGCGGGCTGACCCGCCCGCACTCAGGCGAGGTAGACGATCGCCTTGGCCTTGTGGCCGAGGATGCGCTTGCCGTTGTAGCGAGCGTCGATCGACACCTCGGCGGTGCGGGCGTCGGCGTCCATGGACTTGACGACGCCGTTCACGACGATGGTGGCGTGCTCGATCGGCGGCACCATCACGGGGCTGGTGAAGCGGACCGTGCACTCCTTGAGTGCGCCGGGGTCTCCCAGCCACGCGGAGACGAATCCGGTACCCAGACCCATCGTGAGCATGCCGTGGGCGACGACGGTGTCGAGATCCAGGAGAGACGCGAAGTGGTCGCTCCAGTGGACGGGGTTGTTGTCGCCGACCACACCTGCGTAGTTGATCAGGTCGCCTCGGGACAGGTCGATCGTCCGGGTCGGAAGCGCGTCTCCGACGGACACGTTCTCGAAACGCTGTCGTGCGTGGCCGCGATTCGGGACCAGAACGGGCGGGTCGAACACGGTCTCGAGGTCGTCGCCACTGGGGTTGACCCCCTCCGGATCGCTCGAGGCCGCCGGAAAGGTGAACATGCCGTTCATGACCATGCCGCGGGCGACGTCGGCGATCGAGTTGTCGCCGTCGTCGGCGCGCCCGATGAGCAGAGTCGTGTACGTGATCTGCGCGAGTTCGTTGCGCTGGTTGGTGATGACGGTCTTGGTGACCATCATGTCGCGCCCCACGACCTTGCGGAACGAGTCGAGGGACACGTCGCACACCAGACGGTCACCGGCCAGGACCGGTGCGTAGTACTCGGCGTGCTGGTCGGTCTGCAGCATGCGGCTCAGGTCGTACCCGGTCGCGATGCGCTCGAGCAGCTTCTGCTGCGCGATGATTCCGACCAACGAGAAGAACGTCGGGGGAGCCATCAGCGCGTCGTATCCGTGCTCCCGAGCGCCCTCCTCGGTCCAGTGCACCGGATGGAAGTCGCGGACGGCCTTGGCGTACTCGCGGACCTTCTCGCGGCCGACCTCGTAGTAGTCGTCCATGCGGTAGTGGTAACCCACCATGTCGAGGGCGTGCTGGGACGGGTCGAACGCCGCGTCGGTGGCGACGGCGTCGGATGCGAGAGTCTCAGCAGTCATGATCGCAACCTATCGCTGCTGTGGCGTCCGATGACGGAACGACCGTCGACTTCGGGTGAGTCACAGTGAAACGACTCCAGGTTTGGTAACGACCACCGAAACCGGGAAACGGATTGCTATGCGTCGGTCGTCATCGAGGCCGCCAACGCCTTCCGTCGGCGAGTGAACGATCGCGCATTGTTCATCGCCAGGACCGCGACGACACGGTCGGCTCGCTCGTATACCGCGACGAACGAGCCGTCGTCGGGGCTGCCCTCGACCACCCGCACGTCGTCGGTGGCCTGACGACGTCCCGCGAACTGGATGCGCGCACCGTACTGATCCGACCAGAAGTACGGGAGGGTCGCTCCCTCCGGCGGTGGTTCGCCGACGATGGATCCGGCGACATGACGGGCCTGGGCGACGGCGTGCGACCAGTGCTCGCTGCGGTGGTGATCCTGGAGCACGTCGTCGAACGTGCGGGCACAGTCACCGATCGCGTAGACGCCGGGCACGGTGGTGCGGCACTGCGCATCGGTGACGAACCCGCCGTCGATCGCCAGACCGGACGCCGCCGCCCACTCGGTGTTGGGAACAGCGCCGATTCCGATCACGACGACGTCGGCCTGCAGTTCGGTGCCGTCGCCCAGGAGGACGGACGACACGGCGCCGCCGTGCCCCTGCAGGGAATCCACGGCGGCACCCAGTAGCACGGTCACGCCGTTCGCACGGTGGAGGTCGACGCAGATCGCCGCCATGTTCAGTCCCAGGGGACCGGACAGTGGCTGGGTCGATGCTTCCACGATCGTGACCGTGATCCCGAGGGATGCTGCGGTGGATGCCACCTCGGCTCCGATGAAGCCGGCACCGATCACCACCATCGTCCGCGCCGTGGCCATCGACTCACGCAGGGCCGTCGCGTCGTCGAGGGTTCGCAACGTGTGGACACCGCGGAGTTCGGCCGCGCCGAGCAGTGTCCGCGCTCTCGCGCCCGTCGCGATCACCGCGACATCGGCCGACAGTTCGCGACCGTCGGACAACGTCACCGTGCGTCCGCTGATGTCCACCGCCGCGGTGCCGAGAATCCACTCGATGTCGGACGTGTCGGCGTCGGGCGTCAACCACGGGTCGGCGGTCGAATCCTTCAGGAAGGCCTTGGACAGCGGAGGCCGATCGTAGGGCCGATGAGGTTCGTCGCCGACCACGGTGATGCTGCCGGAGAAGCCCCGCTCGCGTAACTCCGTCGCCACGGTGGCTCCGGCGAGGGACGCGCCGACGACGAGGACGGACCGGGTTGCCGTCACGAGGAGGGAAGGTCGAGCACGATCGAGCCGTCGTCCACGTGCACCGCGTAGGTCCGCACCGGCGTCTTCGCGGGCGCGCCGGACGGAACGCCGGTGCGCAGGTCGAAGCATGCTTCGTGCAGAGGGCACTCGACGGCGCAGTTCTCGACCCAGCCGTCGGCGAGCGACGCGTCCTGATGGGTGCAGGTGTCGTCGATGGCGAAGATGCCGTCGTCCGTGTGGAAGACCGAGATGGGGGTGTGGCCCGGCGGTGTCACGGTGACCACCTCGCCCGGCGGGAGCGCCGACGTGGAACAGACGGCGACGCGATGAACGGTGTCCGGCATGAAGGCCTCCCTGATGTCGATCGACGAGTTGCGGTCGGCGCAACAATCATCGAACTGCGCAACACCTTGCACCAGGAGAGTCCACACGTCAATCGCTGAGTCGGTGTGTCGGACCACAGCGTGCCGGGTTGACAGAGGAGTCGCGAAGGCCGATCGTCTGTTGCGTAATCCAGCATGCGTTGCGTCCATCGCAACTACAAGGATCAGCACTCGGAGGACACTCGTGGCACCACGCACCGTCACACCCCACGTCGTCGTGATCGGCGCGGGAATCGTCGGGACCTCGCTGGCGGACGAACTGACGATGCGCGGATGGTGCAACGTCACGGTCCTCGACCAGGGTCCGCTGTTCTCCACGGGCGGCTCGACCTCGCACGCACCCGGGCTGGTCTTCCAGACCAATCCGTCCCGCTCGATGGCGCACTTCGCCTCCTACACCGCCGACAAGTTCCGACGACTCACGCACGAGGGCGAACCGTGCTTCGACACGCTCGGCGGACTCGAGGTGGCCACCACGCCGGCGCGCTGGGCGGACCTGCAGCGCAAAGCGGGCTGGGCTCGATCGTGGGGCATCGACGGACACCTCGTCGACTCGGCGACCGCAGCGGAGTTGCACCCACTTCTCGACCGTGACCGTGTACTCGGTGCCTTCCACACTCCCACCGACGGACTGGCACGCGCAGTCAGGGCAGCCGCCGCCCAGGCCACGGCGGCCACCGCGCGTGGCGCGGTGTTCCGAGGACACAGCCCGGTCACCGAGATCCTCACCGCCGGCGGGCGCGTCACGGGAGTGCGAACACCCCACGGCGACATCGCCGCCGACATCGTCGTGTCCGCTGCCGGCTTCTGGGGAGCCGAACTGGGCCGCACGGTCGGACTGACCGTTCCCCTGGTCCCCATGGCGCACCAGTACGCGTACACGGGCCGGATCGACGCGCTGGTGGGACGCAACCACGGCGACTCCGATGCGAGCCTGCCGATCCTTCGGCACCAGGACGGCGACCTCTACTACCGCGAGCACGGTGACCGCATCGGCATCGGGTACTACGGACACGACCCGATGCCGGCGGACATGAGCACCCTCTCCTGGGCCGACGACGGCGATTCCTCGTCCGTCCTGCCGCCACCCATGCCGTCGATGCTCCCGTTCACCGAGGACGACTTCGCGCCCGCGTGGCTGGAATCGACCGGCCTGCTGCCCGCCCTGGGGGACTCGAAGGTGGAGTCGGGCTTCAACGGCATCTTCTCCTTCACACCCGACGGGCAGTCCATCGTCGGCGAACACCGGGACCTGGCCGGGTTCTGGGTCGCCGAGGCCGTGTGGGTCACGCATTCGGCCGGCATCGCACGAGCGGTGGCGCAGACCATGATCGACGGCAGCTCCGAGGTCGACCTGCACGAGTCCGACCTGTACCGCTTCGAAGCCGCCGAGCGCAGTCCCGCGTTCATCGCCACGACCAGCGCGCAGGCTTTCGTCGAGGTGTACGACGTGATCCACCCCCGTCAGCAGCGATCGGCTCTGCGCGGTCTGCGCCGCAGCCCGTTCCACGCGGCAGAGGTGGCCCTGGGAGCCGAATTCGTGCAGGGCGGGGCCTGGGAGCGGCCCGCCTGGTACGAGAGCAACAGATCCGAACTCGACGACCTCGTGGCTCGGGGCATGCACATCCCTGCCCGTGACGAGTGGTCGGCGCGTCACTTCTCGGACATCGCGGTCGCCGAAGCCGTCGTCACCAGATCCAGGGTCGCGATGTTCGACATGACACCGCTGACCCGCTACGACGTCGAGGGCCCCGGAGCCGCGCAGTTCCTGCAGGACGTGACCACGAACAACGTCGACACGACCGTCGGCCGGGTGACGTACACGCTGGTGCTCGACGACAACGGCGGCGTGCGCAGCGATCTGACCGTGGCCCGGCTGGCTCCCGACCACTACCGGGTCGGCGCGAACGGACCTCTCGATCTCGACTGGTTGACGCGTCGGGCACGGGAGACGGACGGCGCCGTCACCGTCCGCGACGTCACCGGAGCGACGTGTTGCATCGGCGTCTGGGGACCGCGGGCGCGCGACATGGTGGCACCCGTTGCCGACGCCGATCTCTCGCACACGGCATTCGGGTACTTCCGCGCGGTGCAGACGTACCTGGGCGCCGTCCCGGTGACGATGCTCCGCGTGTCGTACGTCGGCGAGTTGGGGTGGGAGATCTACACCGACGCCGAGTACGGCGGCGCGCTGTGGGACCTGTTGTGGGACTGCGGGACACCGCACGGCGTGATCGCGGCCGGCCGTCTGGCATTCGACAGCCTGCGGCTCGAGAAGGGCTACCGGGCCTGGGGCCACGACATGACCTCGGAGCACACTCCGATCGAGGCGGGCGTGGAGTTCGCCGTGAAGTCGTCGAAGGACTTCGTAGGCAAGGCGGCGCTCGCGACGCGCGAGGCCACGCAGCGACTCCGCACCCTGGTGTTCGACGACGCCGACTCCGTGGTCCTGGGCAAGGAACCGGTCTCGATCGGCGACTCGGTGGTGGGATACGTCACCAGCGCGGGATGGTCGGCGACGATCGGTCGGTGCATCGCCTACGCGTGGCTGCCGATCGGCGCCGAGCCGGGCGCCGCGGTGACGGTGTCCTATTTCGACAGACAGTACGACGCGGTGGTCGCCGAGGACGCCGTCGTCGACCCCGCCGGCCACCTGATCAGGAGATGAGCACCGTGAGTTACGACGTCATCGTCATCGGCCTCGGCGGCATGGGCAGCGCCGCCGCCTTCCACCTCGCCGACCGTGGGCAACGCGTCCTGGGCCTCGAGAAGTTCACACCCGCGCACGACAAGGGCTCGAGCCACGGTGGGTCGCGCATCATCCGCCAGTCGTACTTCGAGAACCCGGCCTACGTCCCGTTGCTGCTGCGGTCCTACGAGTTGTGGGAGCAGTTGAAGCAGGAGTCGGCCCGTGAGGTCTACCGGGTGACCGGGGGACTGTTCATCGGGCGGGAAACGTCCGTCACGTTCGCCGGGTCGCTGCTCGCCTCACGCCAGTGGTCGCTGCCGCACGAAATTCTCGACGCCCAGCAGGTGCGCGATGCATTCCCCACCTTCGATCCGAACTCCGACGAGGTGGCGCTGTACGAGGCCGCCGCGGGATTCGCCCGGCCCGAGCTGACCGTGCAGGCTCACCTCGATCTGGCGGAGAACCGTGGGGCCACGCTGCGGTTCGGGGAGACGGTGCTGTCCTGGGAGGAGTCCGGGGGAGGCGTCACCGTCGTCACCGACAAGGGGACCTACACCGCGGGGCAGGTCGTCATCTGCCCCGGCGCCTGGGCGCCCGGCCTGCTCGAGCAGTTCTCCGTCCCCATCGTCGTGGAACGGCAGCTCCTGCACTGGTTCGGTCCCTCCGCGGGAACCGCCGCGTACGAGAAGAATCCGATCTTCATCCACGAGGCGACCGACGGCATGCAGGACTACGGGTTCCCCGCCATCGACGGTCCCGACGGCGGTGTGAAGGTGGCGTTCTTCCGCAAGGGAATCGAATGCACTCCGGACACCATCGACCGGACCGTGTATCCGCACGAGATCGAGGACATGCAGGCGCGGGTCCTGCAGACGGTCCCCGGTCTCGACGGGCCCCATATCCACTCGGCCACATGCATGTACTCCAACACTCCGGACGAACACTTCGTGATCGCGCGTCATCCCGAAGCCACGAATGTGACCGTGGCGTGCGGTTTTTCGGGCCACGGGTTCAAGTTCGTACCCGTGGTCGGGGAGATCCTGGCGGACCTCGCGACGACCGGTTCCACCGATCATCCCATCGCACTCTTCGACCCTCGGCGCCTCGACTCTTCGGGCCTGGACACTCAGAGAATGGTGACCACATGACGACGCTCGACACCGGAACTGCCGGAACAGGATCGCTGATCCGGACCCTGCCCGGTTCCTGGTACACGAGCGCGGACATCTTCGCGGCGGAGCAGGAGCACGTCTTCGAGGCGATGTGGTTCTGCGCCGTGCGCAGTGCCGACCTTCCCACTCCCGGCGCTTTCCGACGCGTCGACGTCGGACGGGAGAGCGTCCTCGTGGTCCGCGGGCGGGACGGGCAGCTGCGCGCGTTCCTGAACGTGTGCCGGCACCGCGGCGCGCAGATCTGCACCGAAGAGTCGGGAACGGTGACCAGGAACCTGCGGTGCCCGTACCACGCGTGGACCTATGGGCTCGACGGCAAACTCGTTGCCGCACCGAACCTGTCGTCGCTGTCCGACGCACAGGGTGCTCCGTTGAACCGCACGGAATGGGGCCTGACACCCGTCGCCCTGCGTGAATGGGCGGGATACGCGTGGTTGTGCGTCTCCGACGATCCGCCGTCCTTCGAGGAGGACGTCATCGGTGCGGTTACCGAGCGGCTGGGCGAGGCGGAGGCGATCGACCGATACGACATCGCGTCGCTGGAACTGGGACGACGCGAGACTTACGACGTGGCGGCCAACTGGAAGCTCATCGTCGAGAATTTCATGGAGTGCTATCACTGCGCCACCATCCACCCCGAACTGACGGAGGTCCTGCCCGAGTTCGCGGACGGGCTCGCCGCCCAGTACTTCGTCGGACACGGCGCCGAGTTCGGCGCCGACGTGGAGGGATTCACGGTGGACGGGTCCCCGGGGTTCGACGCGCTGCCCACGCTGACCGAAGATCAGGACCGTCGGTACTACGCCATCACCGTCAAGCCCACCGTCTTCGTCAACCTCGTGCCCGACCACGTCATCCTGCACCGGATGTTCCCGGTCTCGGCGGACCGGACCATCGTCGAGTGCGACTGGCTCTACACCGGGGACGTCGTCGCGTCGGGCAGGGACGTGAGTCGATCGGTCGAGCTGTTCCATCGCGTCAATCTGCAGGATTTCGACGCATGTGAGCGAACTCAACCGGCGATGAGCTCACGGGCCTACCGTGACGGGGGCGTGCTGGTTCCTGCCGAGCATCACATCGGCCTCTTCCACGACTGGCTCGTCGCACGACTGCAGGGGTGACCGATCGGTGAGAGGGTGGGGCAGTGAACCTGGAGAACGAGCACGACACCGACTTCGATGCCACACTGTTCGACCGCGTACTCCTCATCGGGGGTGAGTGGGTCTCCGCCACGTCGGGTGAGACACGGGACCTCGTCGACCCCGCCACCGGCAGCGTTCTGGTCGCCGTCGACGAAGCATCGCCGGACGACGCGCGCGCTGCGGTCGCGGCTGCTCGGTCCGCGTTCGACGTCGGCGACTGGCCGGCGACGCCGATGGCCGATCGCTGCGCGCTGCTCGAGCGGGTCGCTGATCTCCTGCAGCGGGACAAGGAGCGACTCTCGCTCATCGAAACCCTCGACACCGGAAAGACCCTCGCGGAGAGCCGGATAGACATCGACGACGTCACGTCGGTCTTCCGGTACTACGCCCAGCTGGCCGCCGTGTCGAGCGATCGACTCGTCGACGTCGGCAACCCCGCCGTCATCTCGCGCGTCGTGCACGAGCCCATCGGTGTCTGCGTGATGATCGCGCCGTGGAACTACCCCCTGTTGCAGATCTCCTGGAAGATTGCTCCCGCTCTCGCGGCGGGCTGCACGATGGTGCTCAAGCCCAGTGAGGTCACCCCGCTCAGTACCATCGCCTTCGCGCATCTGCTGGAGGAGGCGGGCGTGCCGGCAGGCGTCGTCAATCTGGTGCAGGGGAGCGGCGCCACCATCGGCTCGTCGCTGACCGACAACCCCGATGTCGACTTCGTCTCCTTCACCGGCGGACTTGCCACCGGCAGCGCCATCCTGGCGAGCGCCGCACCCCACGTCACGAAGGTCGCCGTGGAACTCGGCGGCAAGAACCCCCACATCGTGTTCGCCGACGCAGCCGACGAGGCGAGCTTCGACGCATCCGTCGACCAGGTGCTCACCGGTGTGTTCCTGCATTCCGGTCAGGTGTGTTCGGCGGGAACGAGGTTGATCGTCGAGAGCTCGGTGGCGGATCGATTCGTCGACGAGATCGTGCGACGGGCCGAGGCCATCAGGATGGGCCCGGGCATCGATCCCGCCAGCGAGACGGGACCTCTGGTCTCGACCACACAACGCGAGAAGATGGAGAAGTTCGTCGAGACCGCCCTCGCCGAGGGTGCCCAGCTGCGCACGGGTGGACGAGCCCCGTCCGATCCTGCGCTCGCGGACGGAAGTTACTTCCTCCCCACCGTGTTCGACCACTGCTCACGCGAGATGGATATCGTGCAGCTCGAGACGTTCGGGCCCATACTGACGGTCGAGCGCTTCGACACCGAGGCCGAGGCGCTCCGGCTGGGGAACGACACCGCGTACGGACTCGCGGCGGGCGTTCGCACCAACGATCCCGAGCGCGGCGAGCGCATGGTGCGCGGGCTGCGCCACGGAACCGTGTGGCTCAACGACTTCGGGTACTACACCGCCGCCGCCGAGTGGGGTGGTTACAAGAAGTCGGGTAACGGCCGCGAGTTGGGACCCGCGGGGTTGCACGAGTACCAGGAGACCAAGCACATCTGGAACAACACCGCGTCGCCGCGAGCGGACTGGTTCGGCGCCGGCGGGTAGGCCGGAATTCGGCAAGCGGGTAGGCCGGAGGCCGGCCGGAATCGGACGTTCATTCACTTCTCACACGAGCGAGGCGACATGGTGTCATCGACTACTCCGTCCGGATCCCCCGTACCCGGTGGCGCGTCGCCGGGCGACGGCGGTCTCGACGACTTCGGGTACAAGGAATCGCTCGACAGGAGTCTGGGCAAGTTCGCCAGCTTCGCCGCGGGCGTCAGCTACATCTCGATCCTGACCGGCACGTTCCAGCTGTTCTACTTCGGGTTCGGCACGGCCGGACCCGCCTATCTGTGGTCGTGGCCCATCGTGTTCGTCGGCCAGATGGCCGTGGCGCTGTGCTTCATGGAGCTCGCCGCGAAGTACCCGGTGGCCGGGTCGGTCTACAACTGGGCGAAACTGCTCGGCAGTCGCATCGTCGGGTGGACGTCGGGATGGCTGATGTTGACGGCGTCGATCGTCACGCTGTCCGCGGTGGTGCTGGCTCTGCAGATCAACCTGCCCAGGCTGTGGCCCGGGTTCCAGATCATCGGGGACGGCACCGGCCAGTACGACTACGCCGCCAACGCCGTCGTGCTCGGCGCGATCATGATCCTGTTCACGACGGTGGTCAACGCGGCCGGCGTGCGACTGATGGCGGCGATCAACAGCACGGGCGTGTTCATCGAGCTCATCGCTGCCGTCCTGATCGCGATCATCCTGGCTGCCAACATCACTCGCGGACCCGACGTCTTCTTCTCCACCAACGGATACGGCGCGGGGGAAAGCGGCGGATATCTGGGCGCGTTCCTCGTCGCGTCGCTCGCGTCGGGATACGTGATGTACGGATTCGACACGGCCAGTTCGTTGGGCGAGGAGACCGTCGAGCCTCGCCGCACCGCGCCGAAGGCGATTCTTCGCGCCATCCTCGCGTCCTTCGTCATCGGCGGGGCGATCCTGGTGTTCGCGATCATGGCGGCGCCGGATCTGAACGATCCCGCTCTGGGAACTCCGGAGGGCAGCCTGCAGGGCATCGTCGAACAGGTGATGTGGGGACCTCTGGGCAATGTCTTCCTGATCTGCATCGTCATCGCCGTCACCGTGTGCTCGCTGGCCGTCCACACCGCGGCGATCCGCCTGACGTTCGCGATGGCACGCGACAATGCCCTACCGTTCGGTGAGCGGCTGGCCACCGTGCACCCCAAGTACCAGACGCCGGTCGTTCCCGCGGTCGTGATCGGTCTGCTGTCCATCCTGATCCTGGTCATCAACATCGCTCAGCCCAAGATCTTCACGGTGTTGACCTCGATCGCGATCATCATGATCTATCTCGCCTACCTGATGGTCACCGGTCCGCTGCTGAAGAAGCGCCTCCGCGGAGAGTGGCCACCGAAGGATCTGAAGGAGGGTGGCTACTTCACGATGGGCCGATGGGGCCTGCCGGTGAACATCTTCGCCGTGGTCTGGGGCGCCGCGATGGCACTGAACCTGGCCTGGCCACGCGAATCCGTCTACGGCACACCGTGGTTCAACACGTGGGGTGCCTTCGTCTACATCGGAGTCATTCTGGGCCTCGGGTATTTGTGGTACTTCACCGTCGGCCGGTCCCATATCGGTACGTTGAAGTCCCACGCGGCGACCTCGAAAGGTGACGAAGTATGACGGACACCGTGTTCGACTACGTGATCGCAGGAGGCGGCACCGCAGGGTGCGTGCTGGCGGCTCGGCTGAGCGAGGACCCGTCGGTCACGGTGTGCCTCGTCGAGGCGGGACCGACTGACGTCGGCAACGACGACATCCTCGTCCTCGACCGATGGATGCACCTCCTCGACTCCGGCTACGACTGGGACTACCCGGTCGAGCCTCAGGAGCGCGGCAACAGTTTCATGCGTCATGCACGAGCGAAGGTGTTGGGCGGCTGCTCCTCTCACAATTCGTGCATCGCGTTCCATCCGCCGGCCGGCATCCTCGACGACTGGGAAGCGATGGGGGCCACGGGATGGAATGCGGCGGCCATCACGCCGTACGTCTCCCGCGTCACGGGACCGGTGACCCTGCGCGATGTGCCTCCGCTGGATCCCTGCGGTGCGGCTCTCCTCGAGTCGGCTGCCGATGTGGGACTGCCCACCGTGCAGTTCAACCGCGGTGAGACGGTGCTCAACGGCGCCGGGTGGTTCCAGATCAATTCCTCCGACGACGGCTTGCGTATGTCGACCTCGCACGCCTACCTGCACCCCATCATGGACAAGCGCCCCAACCTCGAGGTGCGTACGGGGTGCTGGGTCAGCGAGATCGTCATCGACGATTCCCTCACGGCGACCGGTGTGCGGTACCAGCGTCCCGACCTGACGGGCCACGACGTGGTCTCCGCCCGCCGCGAAGTCATCGTCACCGCCGGCGCGATCGACACACCGAAACTGTTGATGCTGTCCGGGATCGGCCCGTCCGTACATCTCCGCGAAATGGGGATCACCGTCCGCGTCGACTCTCCGGGAGTCGGCGCGAACCTCGACGACCACGTCGAGGGACTGGTGTTCTGGGAGGCTTCCCGGCCGATGGTCACGTCGTCGTCGCAATGGTGGGAAATCGGAGTGTTCGCCACCACCGAGGAGGATCTGACGTATCCGGACGTGATGATGCATTACGGCAGCGTCCCGTTCGACATGAACACTCTGCGCTGGGGCTACCCGACCACCGACAACGGCTTCTGTCTCACTCCCAATGTGACACAAGGCCGTTCGCGGGGAACAGTTCGACTCCGCTCACGGGACTTCCGGGACCGTGCGAAGGTCGACCCGCGGTATTTCACCGACTCCGAGGGCCACGACGACCGCGTCATGCTCGCCGGGCTCAAGCTCGCCCGGCGCATCGCCGAACAGCCGCAGCTGAAGGAGTGGATCGCCCGCGAGCTCGCACCGGGCCCGGACGCCGTCACCGACGACGATCTGCTCGACTACGTCCACAAGACGCACAACACCGTCTATCACCCGGCGGGGACGGCCAAGATGGGTGCATCCACCGACCCCATGGCTGTGCTGGACCCCGAACTGCGGGTGCGAGGCGTCCACAACCTGCGCGTGGTCGACGCGTCGGCAATGCCCAAGTTGCCCGCCGTGAACCCCAACATCACGGTCATGACGATGGCGGAACGGTGTGCCGATCTCGTCAGGGGCTGACCGGGCCGACATCCGACGTACGGCGGACTTCCTCGCCGCCCACCCGCCGTTCGACGCGCTGACCGCGAGCGAGCTCGAACAGCTGGCCGAGGATTCCGCGGTGAGCACCTACCGAGCGGGCGAGACCGTAGTGGGTAGCTCCGTGGACGACATCGACGCGGTCTGGGTGGTGCAGTCCGGCGAGGTCGACCTGCTGCATCCGGACGACGTCGACGGGGCCGCGCCGCTCGAGACGATCGAGCCGGGCGGCCTCTTCGGGTTCTCGGCGATGCTCGTCGGTGCGCGGACCACGTTCTGGGCGAAAGCATCGCGCGACTCCACGGTGATCAGAGTCGCCGGACCGGCCGCTCGTCCGTTCTTCGGCCGGCCCGCAGGTGTCGCCTTCCTCGCCCGCACCATCGCCGCATCCTTCGGCGGTCGGTCGATCGTCTCGCCCGTTCCGGACGGAGCGGGAGGGACCGTGGGAGCGCTCGTCCGCAGACCTCCCGTCACGGTGGAACCGGGAACGTCGATCCGGGATGCCGTCTGCGTCATGACGGAGCAGTCGTCCTCGTGTGTCGTCGTCCCGCTGCCGCGTGGACGGTTCGGCATCTTCACCGACCGGGACCTGCGGACCCGGGTCGTCGCGGTCGGGGTGTCCGTGGACGCGTCGATCGACCTCGTGATCAGCTCGCCCGCACGCTCGGTGCACGCCGATCGAACCCCGACGGGTGTGCTGCTCGAGATGCTGGAACTCGGTCTGCACCACATGCTGGTGATCGATACCAGGGGCACGTTGATCGGCGTTCTCGAGAGCGCGGATCTCCTGGCCAACTCGACCGCGAGAAGCTTCTCGTTGCGTCGGGACCTCGATGCGGCGGAGACCGAGGCGGCCCTGATCGAGGCCAGTGCAGGCATCCGCGCGTTGATCGTGGACCTGTGGACGACCGGAACGACCGCGAGCGCCGCGACCGGCATCCTGTCCGTCGTCGTCGACGCGGTGGTCCGACGTGCGGTCGAGCTCGCCATCACCGGGTCACCCGTCCCGATCACCGGGAGAGACGTCGCATGGCTGTCCCTCGGAAGTGTGGGGCGGCGCGAGGCGATGCCGTCGTCCGATGTCGACAGCGCACTGTCGTGGGCGGATACATCGAACAGTGACGCCGGCGCGCTGCGCGACGTCGCCCGTGCCGTGCACCGCACCCTCGATGCGTGCGGACTCCCGGCCGACACGAACAACGCCGTCGCGGCCAGCCCCCGGTTCTCCCGCTCCGCCCGCGAGTGGCGCACCGCGGCGCGGGGGTGGCTCGACGACCCACTCGGTGACCGCGGCATCGTCATGTCGTCGTTGATGGTCGACGGACGCGTCGTCTGGGGCGACCCCGGGCTGCACACGGTGCCCGACGCCTATTCGACGATGGCGGCCGACTACCCGGACGCGCTCCGCCTCCAACTGCGCGACGCGCTGGGAACCCGCGCACGGGTCCGATCCCTGAAGGACGTGCTCGCTCGGCGGGGCACCACGGTGGATCTCAAGTCGCATGCCGTGTCGGCGATCGTGAACCTCGCGCGGTGGGGAGGGTTGAGCGTCGGAGTCGCCTGCGCGTCGACGCCCGCGCGGCTTCGCGCCGCGGCGGGCAACGGCCTGCTGTCGGAGCGCGACGTGTCGGGGCTGACGGACGTGTTCGACCGCCTCCAGCATCTTCGCCTCGACCACCAGGTCTCCATGATCGTCGACGGACGGACACCGACGGACGTGGTGGTGCTCCAGGAGCTGACGCCGCTCGAACGCAGCCTGGTGATGGACGCGATCCGAGAGATCGCGGCAGTGCAGCGGCGCGTAGGACACGTGGCGGCCACCGTCGGACTGCCCGGTCTGTGACAGACGATAGAATCGGACACCATCATGGCGAAGACGAGCGATCCCGGTAAGAGTGCCGTCCAGTCGGTGGATCGAGCGCTCGAGGTTCTCGAGATCATCGCCCGTCACGGAAGCGCCGGTGTCACGGCCATCGCCGACGAACTCGGGGTGCACAAGTCCACCGTGTCCCGCCTGGTCGGCGTCCTCGACGCCCGTGGGTACGTCGAGCAGGTCGGCGAGCGGGGCAAGTTCCGACTCGGGTTCTCGATCGTGCGCCTTGCGGGATCTGCCACCGCGGAGAGAGACCTGTCGAAGGCGTCGCAGGACATCTGTGACCGCCTCGCCGAGAAGGTCGGGGAGACGACCAACCTTGCCGTTCTCGACGGTGATCGCGCGGTGAACATCGTGAAGGCGAGATCCGAGTCCGAAGTGGCACTGCGGACCTGGGTCGGTCAGGGAAGCCCTGTCCACGCCACGTCGAGCGGCAAGATTTTGCTGAGCGAGCTGGCGGCGGACGATCGTCGCGATCGCCTCCCGACACGACTGGAGTCGTTCACGGACACGACGGTGACGTCGTTGTCGGCCCTCGAAGCGGAGCTGGCGGCCGTTCGCGAGGTCGGATGGGCGTCGGTGCGCGAGGAACTCGAGGTGGGGCTCAACGCCGTGTCCGCCCCTGTTCGGGACCACACCGGAACAGTGGTCGCCGCGCTCAGCGTGTCCGGTCCGGCCTATCGACTGGAGCCGGAGGATTTCGCCGCGGTGGCAGCGGATGCCATGACCGCGGCGATGGATATCAGCCGTCGATTGGGGTACGCGGGCTCACAGTCCTCGTGAGTGATAACAAGGTTCGCGGCGGGTGAACCGGGCCTGAACATACTCCCGGTACGCTTTCGGAGTCCTTGACCTGATGGCCGACCGGTTCGGCAGTGGGTGGTGCCCTGTATGTCCGCTCCAACTCCCTTCGAAATCGCCGATGTCCGGCCCGCGTCGCGCGGTGTCGCGCTCTCCCGGGCGTCCGTCGTGGATGCCGTCGACCGCATCGCCCGTGTCGCTCCGGCATCCGCGGCCTTCGTCTCCGGGTCCGACTCCATCACGTACGGAGAACTCGTCGTCGCCGTGCACAACCGCGGCGCTGCCCTCGCTCGAGCACACGCAGGGGATCGCACCGGTCGGGCTCCGTTGGCCGTGGTCTCGGACGGAAGCGTCGACTCGGTCATCTCTATGATCGGCGTCCTCGCGTCCGGGCACCCACTGTTCGCCGTCGACGGTGATCTTCCTCTCGTCGCGAGGAATGCTCTCGTCGCGGCAGCCGGCGCGGTGCCCGCAGCATCGGTCATGTTCGAGGACACACCCGTACCGTCCGCTACGGATGACGGCGTCTGGTGGGAGTCGCCCGCATGGGACCGCGGAATGACCGAAGGAGGCAGCCCCACCGCCCTCGACAGCTGGCGTCCCGCTCTCGTCGTGATCGGGCCTGGAACGTCCGGTCGTGTGACGGTCACGCAGGAGGAGCTGATGCTCGCTGCCACCGACCTCGGGATGCGCGTGGGCCTCGCGCCGGGAACCGGATACGACATGTCGCGTCCGGCGTCCACGATCGCGGGATTCGTCTCCCTCGTCGCCGGTCTCGTCACCGGCTCCACGGTCGGCGCGATGCACGACGGCACCGGTGGGGGCACACTGTTGCGGTGACCGACGCCGCTCCACCGTTCAACGCACCAGACGTCGCAACGTCGCCGACCGATCCACCTCGTCATCCGACGGTGGAGCACTCCCGATTGGCGGAGTCGCCCGGAGCCCAGGGTGCGTGGCGCATCTGGGGGCCGTACCTCGCGGGTCGACAGTGGGGGACCGTGCGGGAGGACTACTCCGAGGACGGCAACGCCTGGGAGTCGTTCCCCTTCGATCACGCCCGGTCGCGTGCCTACCGCTGGGGTGAGGACGGACTCGGCGGAATCTGCGACCGGTTCGGGTTCCTGAACTTCTCGGTGGCGCTGTGGAACCGTCGCGACCCGATACTCAAGGAACGGCTGTTCGGACTCACCAACGGTGAGGGCAACCACGGCGAGGACGCCAAGGAGTACTGGTGGGCCGTCGACGGGACACCTACCCACAGCTGGATGTCGTGGCTCTACCGCTACCCGCAGGCCGAGTACCCGTACGACGAACTGCGGGAACGAAGCCTCGCCCGCAGTCGTCTGGAGCGGGAATTCGAACTGGCCGACACCGGCATCCTGGACGAGAACCGGTTCTTCGACGTCTCCATCACCTACGCCAAGGCGTCACCGGAGGACGTCTGCATCGTCATCGACGTCACCAACCACGGGCCGGACGCGGCGTCGGTGGACGTCGTACCGCACCTCTGGCTGCGCAACACATGGTCTTGGGGTCGCGACGACCGGACGGCGTCGATCGTCGACATCACGCAGGACAGCATCCCCGGGCACCTGGCGGCCGTCCGTGCCGACCACGGTTTCCTCGGCCGGTACCACCTCGCGGCGGAGGGTACGCCACGAGTTCTGTTCTGCGACAACGAGACCAATGCGGTCGATCTGTTCGGCGCCGAGAAGAACCTGTCGGAGTACACCAAGGACGGCATCGGTCGACGCATCGTCGACGGCGACGAGTCGGCCGTCAATCCCGACGGCACCGGCACCAAGTGCGCCTTCTGGTATTCCCTCGACGACATCGAGCCGGGTGAGACGCGGCGGATCAAGCTGCGACTGGGCACGACCCTTCCCGACTCGTTCACCTTCGGACCCGGGTACGACGCGGTGCTCGCCGACCGTGCGCAGGAGGCCGACCAGTTCTACGACCACGTGATCGGCCCCGACCTGTCCGACGAGGACCGGCATGTCGCGCGACGGGCCTACGCCGGCCTGCTGTGGTGTAAACAGCTCTACCGGTACGACGTTCGGGAGTGGGCGCAGGGAGACCCGGTGGGAGCGCCGGCGCCGGGATCGCGACTGGACGCATCGGCGCGTAACCATGCATGGTCACATTTCTCGCTCGCGGATGTCGTCTCGATGCCGGACGAATGGGAGTACCCGTGGTTCGCCGCGTGGGACCTGGCGTTCCACACCATTCCCCTCGCGCACGTCGACCCGGACTTCGCCAAGGAGCAGTTGGTCCTGATGTGTCGTGAGTGGGCGATGCATCCCAACGGCCAACTGCCGGCGTACGAGTGGGAGTTCGGTGACGTCAACCCACCCGTGCATGCATGGGCGGTGTGGCAGGTGTACCGCATCGACGGGCACCGTGATCGCGAGTTCCTGGTACGAGTCTTCACCAAACTGCTGCTGAACTTCTCGTGGTGGGTCAACCGCAAGGATGCCGGGGGTTCCAACATCTTCGAGGGTGGATTCCTCGGAATGGACAACATCGGAATGTTCAACCGTTCCGAACCCTTGCCGCCCGGGTTCCGGTTGGAACAGTCGGACGCCACCAGCTGGATGGCCTTCTACTGCCAGCAGATGTTCAAGATCGCGATCGAGCTTGCCCGCTACGACTCCGCGTGGGACGACGTCGCCACCAAGTTCTTCGCACACTTCCTCTCCATCGCCGAGGCCGTGGGATCGTTCGGCTCCGCGCAGATGTCGCTGTGGCACGAGGAGGACGGCTTCTTCTACGACGTGCTCGCTCCGCCCCACGGTGACGCGGTGCCGCTGCGCGTGCGGTCGATGGTGGGACTGCTGCCGATCCTGGGTGCCACGGAGATCCCGTCGTGGGTGCCGAAGGAATGTCCGGACCTGACGTCCCGGCTGCGTTGGCTGCAGCACCGCCGCCCCGACCTGGTCTCACCGATGATGTCCCGCAACGACAACGGGACCTGGCGCATGCTGCTGGCCCTCGTCGACCCGGACAGACTGCGCCGCATCCTCGAGCGCATGTTCGACTCGGAGGAGTTCCTGTCCTCGTTCGGTATCCGCTCCTTGTCCGCGTCGTACCGCGACGGCGTGAGCATGGACGTCGACGGACGATCGTTGTCCATCGAGTACGAACCCGGGGAGTCCCGAACCTCGATGTTCGGCGGAAACTCCAATTGGCGTGGGCCGGTGTGGTTCCCGGTGAACGTGCTGCTCGCCGACAAACTTCGGGCCTACGGCCGGTACTTCGGCGACACGTTCACCATCGAGATTCCCACCGGCTCCGGGAAGCAGCACACGCTGGTCGAGGCCGCCGCGATCATCGAGGGCGGACTGGCCGACCTGTTCCGCGCCGGGACGGGCACATCACCCGGTCGACCGTCGGACGGTGGCCGTATCGAATCGACCGACGATCCGTTGTGGTCGCAGCATCCGACGTTCAGCGAATACTTCGACGGGGACACCGGTGAGGGACTCGGCGCCAGTCACCAGACCGGGTGGACGGCGCTGGTAGCGCATCTTCTCAATCCCAGAGTGCCGAGGCCGCCGACGCCGCCGGGTTAACGTGACGGTATGAAGATTCGCGGTGCCGTCCTCGAGGAGATCGGTCGTCAGCGTCCGTTCGCCGAATCCCGTCCTCTGACCGTGTCCGAACTGGACCTCGACCCGCCGGGCGAGGGAGAGATCCTCGTGCGGATCGAAGCTGCCGGGTTGTGCCACTCGGACCTGTCCGTCGTCGACGGGAACCGGGTACGGCCCGTACCGATGCTGTTGGGGCACGAGGCCGCCGGCATCGTCGAGGAAGTCGGCGCCGGAGTCGATCTGGAGATCGGCACGCGCGTCGTCATGACGTTCCTGCCGCGCTGCGGGGAGTGCGCCGGATGCCTGTCCGACGGGCGCACACCGTGCGTACCGGGCAGCGCGGCGAACAACGCCGGCACCCTGCTGAACGGCGACGTCCGACTGCGGCGGGACGGCACCGAGGTCAAGCACCACCTCGGGGTCTCGGGGTTCGCGACGCACACGGTGGTCGATCGTCGATCCGTCGTCCCGGTGGGCGCCGATGTTCCCCCCGCGGTCGCTGCCGTGCTGGGATGCGCGGTTCTCACCGGCGGAGGCGCCGTGCTGAACGCCGCGTCCCCGACGAGCGGGGACACGATCATGGTGGTCGGGCTGGGCGGCGTCGGTATGGCAGCGATCCTGACCGCGGCGTCGTTGGGGCTCGGCGACGTGATCGGCGTCGACTCCATGCCCGACAAGCTCGACATGGCGCGTGATCTGGGGGCCACGGCGGTCTACACACCGCAGGAACTGCTCGAGTCCGGTGTGAAGGCGCAGATCGTGGTGGAAGCGGCGGGCAACGCGCGCGCGTTCGAGACGGCGCTGGCAGCGACGGCGCCCGGTGGCACCACCGTCACCGTCGGGCTCCCGTCACCCGACGCCCGCGCGTCGATCTCGCCACTGACGCTCGTCGCCGAGGCGCGAACCATCATCGGAAGTTACCTGGGGTCGGCCGTTCCCGAGCGCGACATCCCGACCTACGAGCAGATGTGGCGCGAAGGTCGATTCCCGGTGGAGAAGCTCGTGTCCTCGCGTATCACTCTCGATGACATCAACGAGGGCATGGACGAGTTGGCCGACGGCAAGGCGATACGTCAGGTCATCGAGTTCGACCACTAGGCTGTCCTGCGACAGTTCGAAGTGGAGGATGTTGACGGTGACAGAGGCAATTCGCGTCGGAGTGCTCGGCGCAGCCGGCAAGGTGGGACAGGCGGTGTGCGACGCCGTCGAGGCCGCGCCGGACACCGAGCTGGTCGCTCGCGTCGACAAGGGTGACCGGCTGGAGACGTTCGCGGAGAACGGCGCGCAGGTGGTCGTCGACTTCACGCATCCGGACGTCGTCATGGACAACCTCCAGTATCTCGTCGGGGCCGGTATCCACGCTGTCGTCGGAACCACCGGTTTCGACGACGAGCGTCTGGATCGTGTGCGCGGGTGGCTCGCAGAGTCTCCGACGACCGGTGTGCTGATCGCCCCGAACTTCGCCATCGGTGCCGTTCTGTCCATGGCGTTCGCGCAGCAGGCCGCGCGGTTCTTCGACTCCGTCGAGGTCATCGAACTCCATCACCCGAACAAGGCGGACGCACCGTCCGGCACGGCGTATCGCACGGCGGCGCTGATCGCCGAGGCGCGCGCGGCGGCCGGCGTGGGACCGAGCCCCGATGCGACCAGCACCGAGCTCGACGGTGCGCGCGGTGCCGATGTCGACGGTGTGCGAGTGCATTCGGTCAGGCTGGCGGGATTGGTCGCGCACCAGGAAGTGCTGCTGGGCACGCAGGGCGAGACACTGACCATCCGGCACGACTCCATCGACCGCACGTCCTTCACTCCCGGTGTGCTGCTGGGGGTTCGAGCAATCGGGTCCCGACCCGGTCTGACGCTGGGCATCGAACCGCTGATGGACCTCGGGTCGGCATGAGCAAGTATTCGCGCGTGGTGGCGATCATCGTGGTGATGGTCGTCGTACTCGGTGTCTACTTCGTCATTCTCGGAAGTCGCGGGATCGACTTCATCCAGCTCGGTGGTCCGGTCAACATCGGCCTCGGTATCGGTGTGCTGATCCTGCCGCTGCTGGGAATCTGGATCGTCGTGGCCACGCTCCGAGCCGGGTTGCGGCACCAGCATCTCGCGCGACGCATCCACGAGGAGAATCTCGAGCTGGACGTGGAGGATCTTCCTCGCCGTCCGTCCGGCCGCATCGAACGCGCAGCAGCCGATGCGTTGTTCGCGGACGTCAAAGCGGAGTACGAGAAGGCGCCGGACGACTGGCGTAACTCGTACCGGCTGGCCCGTGCCTACGACTACGCGGGAGACCGTGGGCGTGCTCGCGAAACCATGCGCCGCGCTGTCGAACTCGAGCGCGCCGAGAGCGCGTGACGCTGCTCCTGGTGGTGCACCATACGGTCTCGCCGCCGATGCACGAGATGCTCGAGGCGGTCCTGGCCGGGGCGCGGGATCCCGAGATCGACGGAGTCGACGTTCGAGTCCGCCCGGCGCTCGGGGCGACCGTCGGTGACGTCCTCGATGCCGACGCGTTCCTGTTCGGTACGCCGGCCAACTTCGGCTACATGTCCGGTGCACTGAAGCATTTCCTGGATTCCGTCTACTACCCGACACTGGGCGCCGTCGACGGGAAACCCTGGGGCGCTTGGGTCTACGGGAACAACGACACGGTGGGCGCGGTGCGGGCGCTGACATCCATCGTGAGCGGCTGGGGTCTCGAGCAGGCCGCTGCCCCCGTCGACCTGACGGCGTTCGATGCGACGTCTCGAGAGCGGCTCGTCGACCTCGGCGGCACCCTCGCGGCGACGATCATGCCTGCCTGATCATTCCGGAAGGGTCAGCGGCGACGCGGGATCCGGCGGGCCTTCGACGAACGGCGGCGGGTTCAGCGTGTCGAACGTGGAGGGCAGTGTCGCGCACGTAGCGCCGGGTTCCGGGAACGTGTTCGGGTTCAGACGAAGTGCCGAGATGAACTGGTCGATGCGCTCGTCGTCCGCGCTGTCCACGGCCAATCGGTGTCCCCAGGACTGCAGCGAGATGGTGCGGTCCATTCCGGGATACGGCGACAGCATCGTGTAAGGCGCGCCGTCGACCCTGTCGGCGAGTGCCGCGACCTGCTGGTCGTCGAGAGCGTCGGGGTCGTAGGCGATCCAGACGGCGCCGTGCTCGAGGGAGTGGACCATGTTCTCGGTCCGCACGGGTTCCGGGTACACGATCCCGGTACACGTGGCCCACGCGGCGTCGTGCCGGCCGCCCATCGGGGGTGAATAGTTATACGCCACACGGTAGTTCGCGAGCGCGTGGAACGCGGGCGGGTACTGCACCACCTCGATACCGTCCAGGGCGAGGGACGGGTCGGGATTCTCGGCGGTGGGCACCCACTCGCCGGCCGTGGGGCGCCCCTCGATCGTCGATCCGCAGGCCGCGCCGAGAAGGGCGGCCGACAGGATCAGGGGAACGAGCCTCGACCGATGCATGACCCGAGAGTATCCGTCCGGCCGGACGACCCTGCCGTTCAGCCGGTGAGTGGTGTTTTTGCTCCCCTCGCGCCCGAACACCGCGGGTTCCCGCCGATATCCGGTGTGAGAGGAGCAGAAACACCACCGGGCGATCCAGCAGCGACCTCTGTCACGGGTACCGTCCTGACGGTGAAGACCTGCTGCGAGAGGGCCGTTCCCGATGCGTGAGCTGTCCGCCGCCGCCGCGCGTCGTACTGCCGTCGCGGCACAGGGATTCGGTCGCCCGCGGTCCGGCGCGGTGTCGGGGAGGCGAGCGGTGGCGGGTGTCGTGCGCTCGACGAAGCTCCTGCAGATCGATTCGGTGTCCGCGGCGGTGCGCGCGCACTATGCGCCGGTCTTCAGTCGGATCGGACCCTATGACCGGCAGGCACTGGACGACGCGGCGTGGACCGACACGGCGCGATCACCGCGACTGCTCGTCGAGTACTGGGCGCACGAGGCAGCGTTCCTCCCCGTTGCGGACTGGCCGCTGATGCGGTGGCGGATGGACCAGTACGAGCACGGCCGGTGGGGCGGCGCTGCCCGGGTGGCCGAGCGTAACCCCGGGCTGGTGGACGAGGTGCTGGACGCGATCCGCGACCAGGGGCCCGTGACCGCGCGCGACCTCGAGGACCTGTTGGACCGTCGTCGACCGGGTCCGAAGGGTCCGTGGTGGGACCACAGCGACGTCAAGGTGGTGTGCGAGCAACTGTTCGCCGGCGGTGTGTTGTCCGTACCGCGGCGGGAGCGGTTCACGAGGCTGTACGACCTCGCCGAGCGAGTGCTGCCGGCCGACGTCGTGGGGCGGCGGGTGGACGAGGTGGATGCCGTCCGACAGCTCGTCGAGAAGTCGGCCGAGGCGATGGGCGTCGCCACTGCGGCGGACCTGCGCGATCACTATCGCCTGTCGTCGGTGCAGACCACCCGTGCCGTCGCCGATCTGGTGGACGCGGGTGTCCTCGTGCCCGTCACGGTGACCGGCTGGCGGGATCAGGCCTACCTGCACCGCGACACCCGAGTACCGCGGTCGGTCGAGACGGCAGCTCTGCTGTGTCCGTTCGACCCGTTGATCTTCGGGCGGCCCCGCACCGAACGGCTCTTCGACTTCCACTACCGCATCGAGATCTACACGCCCGAACCGAAGAGAGCGTACGGGTACTACGTCTTCCCGTTCCTGCTGAACGACGAACTCGTCGGGCGTGTGGACATCCGGGTGGACCGCGCCGCCGGAGTCCTCACCGTTCCGGGTGCCTTCTCCGAACCGTCCGTCGACGCCCGAGGAAGACGCGCCGAGGTCACGACGGCCCTCTCGGCGTCGATACGTGAGATGGCGGACTGGCTGGGTGTCGACGATGTCGTCGTCGGCGATCGGGGGGATCTCGCGTCCGATCTCGCTCGCGCGAGCGAATAGTCTTCGGGGGTGCAGAAAGCTCCGCTGTCCGTTCGGCTGATCGCCGCCACCTCGTTCGTGCCGCCACCGGACGTGCCGTGGGAGACCGACGCCGACGGGGGACAGGCCCTGGTCGAATTCGCCGGCCGTGCCTGCTACCAGAGCTGGTCGAAGCCCAATCCGCGCACCGCGACCAACGCCGGGTACCTCAACCATCTGCTGGCCGTCGGCAACTACTCGGTGCTCGAACATGCTTCGGCCAGCGTCTACGTCACCGGTATCTCCCGCTCGTGCAGTCACGAACTGATCCGGCACCGGCACTTCTCGTTCTCGCAGCTCTCGCAACGGTCGGTGTCCGAACGTGACGCGCGGATGGTCGTTCCCCCGGCTCTCGAAGCCGACCCGACGCTGAGTGACTTGTTCCAGAATGCGACCGACAGTTCCCGTGCCGCGTACGACGCGTTGTTGACCGCGCTGGAGAACGTGAGCGGTCCCGACGCGCCCGCCGTCGTGGCGGGCAAGCAAGCGCGTCAGGCTGCGCGGTCCGTGCTTCCCAACGCCGTCGAGACGCGTCTGGTGATGACGGGCAACTACCGCTCCTGGCGGCATTTCGTCGTCATGAGGGCGTCCGAGCACGCCGATCTCGAGATCCGTCGCCTCGCGGTCGAGTGCTTGCGACGCCTGAAGGATGTCGCTCCCGACGTCTTCGCGGACTTCGAGATCGAGACTCTGCCCGACGGCACCGAAGTGGCGCGGAGCTCGTACCCCGGAGAATGACGGCGCGCCCGACGAGTCGGCAGCGTCGTGGGGGTCCGGCGGTCCGAATCGGACCGGGTAACCTTCCTGACCATGACCATCGGTGACACCGCGAGGACTGTCGGCACTGCGGAGACTGTCGACCCCGCACGGCAGAAGCAGACGACGACGGCGCCCTCGCCGTTCGGAGCGGTGTCCGTCGCGATGGTGACTCCGTTCACCCCGGACGGCGCACTCGATATCGACACCTCGGTGTCCTTGGCGTCGCACCTCGTGTCGAGTGGCTGCGACAGCCTCGTCATCTCCGGCACGACGGGTGAATCGCCCACCACCACCGATCGCGAGAAGGCGGACCTCCTGCGTGCGGTCGTCGCGGCCGTGGGGGACAGGGCCCGCATCGTGGCCGGCGCCGGCACCAACGACACCGCGCACAGCATCCAACTCGCTCGGGCCGCCGCGGATGCGGGCGCTCACGGCCTCCTCGTCGTGACCCCGTACTACTCACGCCCACCCCAGGCCGGCCTGTACGCCCACTTCGTCGCCGTCGCGGACGCCACTGATCTGCCTGTGATGCTCTACGACATTCCGCCCCGCTCCGTCGTTCCCATCGAGACGGAAACGCTGCGCCGCTTGGCGGAGCACCGCAACATCCTGGCCGTCAAGGACGCCAAGGGCGATCTCGCCGCGGGCGCCGAGCTGATCGCGTCCACCGGCCTCGAGTACTTCTCCGGCGACGACCCCCTCAACCTCCCGTGGTTGTCCGTGGGCGCCGTCGGATTCGTCAGCGTCATCGGCCATCTCGTGCCGGGCAAGCTGCGCGACCTTCATGCCGCCTGGACCGCCGGCGACATCGCCGCCGCGCAGGCCATCAACGTCAGCCTGCTTCCGATCGTGCGCTCGTTCGCCCGACTCGGCGGCGTCACGGGTTCCAAAGCGGGCCTGCGCCTGCTGGGCATCGACGTCGGCGACCCCCGTCTTCCGCAAGTTCCACCGTCCACCGATCAGATCGATGCTCTCGCAGCCGATCTCCACCGTGCAGGAGTTCTCACATGACCCGTCCGCCCAGGCGGCGCAGTGCCACACGCAGCGCCGGACCTCCCGTCGAGGCGCCTCCCGAGGCACCGAAGGCACCCAAGACTCCGCCCCCCGTAGCCGACGCCCCCGCGGCGCCCGCGACACGAGCCGAGAAGGCACCGCAGACCGACCGCGCCCCGAAGTCCGACGCCCCCAAGGGCCGTCAGTCCGGCGGCGGTAACCAGTCCGGTGGCGGTAACCAGTCCGGTGGCGGTAACCAGTCCGGCGGTGGCAGCCAGTCCGGTGGCCGCGGTGGACGCGGGCCTCGCTCACGGCCTCCGCGCACCCCGCAGAGCTCGTCGGCGATCCAGCGACCCGACGCCCGCACCGCCGTCGACAAGACGCAGCGCCTCGGCGCTCCGCCGAAGGCGCCGAAGAACGGCCTCCGCGTCGTCGCACTCGGCGGTATCGGCGAGATCGGTCGCAACATGACCGTCTTCGAGTTCCAGGGCAAGCTGCTCATCGTCGACTGCGGCGTGCTGTTCCCCGAGGACGCCCAGCCCGGCGTCGACCTGATCCTCCCGGACTTCCGCCACATCGAGAACCGGATGGACGACGTCGTCGCCCTGGTTCTCACGCACGGCCACGAGGACCACATCGGTGCCGTGCCGTTCCTGCTGCGCCTGCGCCCCGACATCCCGGTCATCGGGTCGAAGTTCACGCTCGCGCTGCTCGCTGCGAAATGCCGTGAGCACCGCCAGAAGCCGAAGCTGGTCGAGGTCCGCGAGGGCGAGAGCACCGACCACGGACCGTTCGAGCTCGAGTACTTCGCGGTCAACCACTCGATCCCCGATGCGCTCGCCGTCGCGATCCGTACCGACGCCGGCGTCGTGCTGCACACCGGCGACATCAAGCTCGATCAGCTGCCGCTCGACGGTCGCCTGACCGACCTCGGAGGCTTCTCGCGTCTGGGCGACGAGGGCGTCGACCTGTTCCTGGTCGACTCCACCAACGCCGAGGTGCCGGGGTTCGTCACACCCGAGCGTGAGATCGGCGGAGTCCTCGACACCGTCATCGGCAAGGCGAAGAACCGCGTCATCGTGGCGTCGTTCGCCAGCCATGTCCACCGCATCCAGCAGGTCATCGACGTCGCGCACCGCTACAACCGCAAGGTCGCGTTCGTCGGTCGCTCGATGGTGCGCAACATGGCCATCGCGCAGGAGCTCGGCTACCTGACCGTCCCGTCCGGTGTCGAGGTCGACATGGACACCGCGACGAAGCTCGCGGACGACAAGCTGGTGCTCGTGTCCACGGGTTCGCAGGGCGAGCCGCTGTCGGCTCTGTCCCGCATGGCCCGCGGTGAGCACCGTCAGATCAACATCCGCGCCGACGATCTCGTCGTCCTGGCGTCCTCGCTCATTCCCGGCAACGAGAACTCCGTGTTCGCCGTCGTCAACGGGCTGGCCAAGCGCGGCGCCAAGGTGGTCACGCAGCAGAGCGCCAAGGTGCACGTGTCCGGACACGCGTCGGCGGGCGAGCTCCTCTACCTCTACAACGCGGTGCGTCCGACCAATGCGATGCCCGTCCACGGCGAGTGGCGGCACCTGCGTGCCAACGCCGCTCTGGCGATCTCCACCGGTGTCCCGGAGGAGCGCGTCGTGCTGGCCGAGGACGGCGTCGTCGTCGACATGGTCGACGGTCTCGCAGAGATCGTCGGTCAGGTGCCGGTCGGACACGTCTACGTCGACGGGTTGTCCGTCGGTGACGTGGGCGACTCGACTCTGTCGGATCGACTGGTTCTGGGTGAGGGCGGCTTCATCGCCATCACGATGGCCATCGACAGCGCCACCGGTCGCTCGGTGGGCACCCCCGAGGTGTCGGGTCGCGGGTTCTCCGACGACCCCGGCGCGCTCGAGGAGGCTGCGAAGCTGGTCGAGGCGGAAGTTGTGCGCCTCGCCAACGACGGTGTCCGGGACACGCATCGCGTCGCACAGTCCGTGCGTCGCATCGTCGGTCGCTGGGTCGCGGACAAGTACCGCCGCAAGCCGATGATCGTGCCCACCGTCATCGAGGTCAATCAAGGCTGATCCACCCGCTGACGCGGCCTCCGAATCATCGGAGGCCGCGTCAGGCGAGCAGGTTGTACAGGCCGATCAGGCCCAGCGCGACGATGCACAGACGCAGTACCCCCGGCGAGAGCCGACGGCCGTACCGCGCACCGACGGCGCCGCCGACCAGCGAGCTGACGGCTATCAATCCGACTGCGGCCCAACTGATCCGGTCCGACGCGAAGATGATGAACGACGCCGCGGCGACGATGTTGACGACGAGCGACAGAACATTCTTGGCGGCATTCATCCGCTGGATGTTCTCCGGCAGCAGGGCGCCCATGACGCCCATCAGCAGAATTCCCTGTGCGGCGGTGAAGTATCCGCCGTAGACGCCGACCGCGAACGTGCCGATGACCAGCAGGACGAATCGGCCGCGGCCGAGCCCCGCCGACGACTCGGACGTCTCCGACGTCTCCGAGGACGACCGCTTCTGGGCCCAGGCCTGGATACGAGGTCCGGTGACGACGAGAACCAGCGCCAGAATTAGTAGCACGGGAACCACTGCGGTGAACGTCTTCTCGGGCAGATGCTGGAGGAGCCACGCACCCAGCAGTCCACCGAGCAGGGAACCGGGGAGCTGCCATCGCAGGCGCGGCCACTGTCCCCGAAGTTCTCGGCGATAACCCCAGGCGCCCGACGCGCTGCCCGCGACGAGGCCGATGGCATTGCTCATGGTTGCCGTGACCGGCGGATACCCGAAGGCGATGAGGGTGGGGAACGTGATCAGCGTTCCCGATCCGACGATGGCATTGATGCCTCCCGCGGCGAAGCCCGCCAGCAGGATCAGCAGTATTTCGGTCACGGGCACACCGGCGACCGTACGACAGACGCTAGATTCGTATCTCATGAGCCTCGCACACGACGAACGTCTGGACCTCGCGGACACCATGGCGGAGGTCGGACCCGATGCCCCGACACTGTGCGGCGACTGGACGGTGCGCGATCTGGCGGCGCACCTCGTCATCCGCGAACGACGGCTCGACGCCGCGCCGGGCATCTTCCTGCCGCCGTTGGCCGGGTACACGCGCAAGGTCCAGGACGGTGTCGCCGCGGGGGAGTGGGTGTCGCTGGTCGACGACGTCCGCACCGGTCCTCCCGTGTGGTCCCCGTACAAGTTGCTCGACGCGCAGGTGAACCTGGGCGAGATGTTCGTCCACCACGAGGACATCAGGCGCGCCGGCACGGCGGCGCCGAGCCCTCGGGAGTTGAGCCCCGAGATGCAGAGTGCGCTGTGGGGTCTGCTGGGACTGCTCGGCCGCATCGCCTACCGGAGTGCTCCGGTCAGGGTGGCGGTCGAGACCCCGGACGGTCGGCGCCGAGCGTTCGGCAAGAAGTCGGCGTCGCGGACCGTGACGCTGCGCGGCGAACCGGCGGAATTGGTGCTCCACGCCTTCGGGCGCGACGCGGTCGTGCTGGAGTTCGACGGTGAAGCGGAGGACATCGCGTCGGTGAAGGGTCTCGACCGAGGCGTGTGACACCGACCCGGGCTCGGTGTTACTGGTGTTGCGGATGGTCCTGATGGTGTCGACCGACTAGCCTGACGGTCATGGCAGGCAAGACGAGTACGCGCGCGTCCCGATCCGGGAGTACCGGATCGACCAGGGCAGGCACAGGCAAGAGCAGTGCCACGTCGACAGGACGCGGGCGGACGGTCACCACGCCGCGCAAGCCCACCGCACCACGGCAGTCCGGTGCCCGGCAGTCGGCTCCTCGCACCTCGTCGGGGACGCGGGCGCGGCCCGCCGCCAAGCGGTCGTCCGTATCGCCGGGCATGGCTGCGCTGAACTCGATGGGTCGCGGTGTCGGCAAGGGCTGGTCACTCGCTGCCCGCGGACTCGGAGCCACCACGCGCACCGTCGGCAAAGCAGCGGACATCGAGCACGGACACCGTCGGGACGGGCTCGCGCTGGGCGCTCTCGCCGTGAGCGTCGTCGTCGCGGCCGGACTGTGGTTCTCCGCAGGTGGGCCCGTCGGAGAGTGGATCGAGATCGGGTTGCGCGCCGTGGTCGGCAGCGCAGCCGTCGTTCTGCCCCTGCTCGGTATCGCCGTCGCCGTGGCGCTGATGCGCACCGAGCCCAAGCCGGACACCCGGCCACGTCTCGTACTCGGTTCCGTCCTCGTCGGACTTCCCATGCTCGGGTTGTGGCATCTGGGCGCAGGATCTCCCGACGACGCCACCGGACGCGCGTCGGGCGGTGGTTTCGTCGGATTCGTCGTCGGTGGACCTCTCAGCAGTGGTGTCACGGTGTGGTTGGCGGTGCCGCTGCTGCTCCTCGCAATCCTGTTCGGAGTCCTGCTTCTCACCGGTACGACAGTCCGCGACATCCCCGCGCGGCTGCGGACGCTGTTCGGCACTCGCGACCGCGGTGACGAGTACGGCGAGTACGACGCTCGCTATGACGAGGGTTACGACGACGAGTTCGCACCCGACGGCTACGACCGGTCCTACGACTCCTACGGTTCGGACGACAG
Source organism: Rhodococcus sp. Leaf247 (assembly GCF_001426185.1). Classification (GTDB taxonomy): domain Bacteria; phylum Actinomycetota; class Actinomycetes; order Mycobacteriales; family Mycobacteriaceae; genus Rhodococcoides. The sequence continues at coordinate 140,421 of NZ_LMRP01000003.1, forward strand.
CCGGGACGACTACGACCCGGCGCTGTTCGACGCCGACGGATACCCGGTGGACGAGAAGCCGAAGACTCGGCGCCGTCGAGGTGCTGCTCCGGTCGATCCCGACGCTGCCTATCCGGTCGACGAGCCGACCGAGTACGTTCCCGTGGCGCCGCCTGCTGCGAAGGCGAAGCCCGTACCGGCCCCGACACCCCCTCCGGCCCCGAAGCCGAAACCCGCACCGGTCGTCGCGGCCACGCCGCCGAAGCCCGCGGACGAGGACAAGCTGGTCGTCGACCGGGTCGTCGACGGCGACTACGTCCTTCCGTCGCTGTCGCTGCTCATCGCCGGGGATCCGCCCAAGACTCGGAGCCAGGCCAACGACACGATGATCGAGGCCATCTCCGAGGTTCTCGAGCAGTTCAAGATCGACGCGGCCGTCACCGGGTTCACCCGTGGACCCACGGTCACCCGGTACGAGGTCGAGCTCGGCCCCGGCGTCAAGGTCGAGAAGATCACCGCCCTGGCGCGCAACATCGCCTACGCCGTGGCCACCGACAACGTCCGACTCCTCGCCCCGATCCCCGGCAAGTCGGCCGTGGGCATCGAGGTGCCCAACTCGGACCGCGAGATGGTGCGCCTGGCGGACGTGCTGACCGCGTCGTCGACGCGCAAGGATCATCACCCCCTGGTCATCGGCCTCGGCAAGGACATCGAGGGCAACTTCGTCAGTGCGAACCTGGCGAAGATGCCGCACCTGCTGGTCGCCGGCTCGACGGGCTCGGGTAAGTCGAGCTTCGTCAACTCGATGCTCGTGTCGCTGTTGGCGCGCGCGACGCCGGAAGAGGTCAGGATGATCCTGATCGACCCGAAGATGGTGGAGCTCACGCCGTACGAGGGCATTCCGCACCTCATCACCCCGATCATCACGCAGCCCAAGAAGGCCGCCGCGGCCCTGGCGTGGTTGGTCGAGGAGATGGAGCAGCGCTACCAGGACATGCAGGCCAATCGGGTTCGGCATGTCGACGACTTCAACAAGAAGGTGAAGTCGGGGGAGATCACCGCACCGCTCGGCAGTGAGCGTGTCTACAAGCCCTACCCGTACATCCTCGCGATCGTCGACGAGCTCGCCGACCTGATGATGACGGCGCCTCGCGACGTCGAGGAAGCGATCGTGCGGATCACGCAGAAGGCCCGCGCGGCCGGTATCCACCTGGTTCTGGCGACGCAGCGACCGTCGGTCGACGTGGTGACGGGCCTGATCAAGACCAACGTGCCCTCGCGCCTGGCGTTCGCGACGTCGTCGCTGACCGACTCGCGCGTGATCCTGGATCAGCAGGGCGCCGAGAAGCTGATCGGCATGGGTGACGCGTTGTTCCTGCCGATGGGCGCCGGCAAGCCCACCCGTCTGCAGGGTGCGTTCATCACCGACGAGGAGATCACGGCCGTCGTCGACTTCGCCAAGAACCAGGCGGAGCCGGAGTACCAGGAGGGTGTGACCGCGCAGAAGGCCGCGGAGAAGAAGGACGTCGACGCCGACATCGGCGACGATCTCGACGTGCTGCTCCAGGCTGTCGAGCTGGTGGTCACCAGCCAGTTCGGGTCGACGTCGATGTTGCAGCGCAAGCTGCGGGTGGGTTTCGCGAAGGCCGGCCGTCTGATGGACCTGATGGAGACCCGAGGCGTCGTCGGGCCCAGCGAGGGATCGAAGGCTCGTGATGTTCTGGTCAAGCCGGACGAGCTGGACGGCTTGTTGTGGTCGATCAAGGGCGGAAATCCTGCCGAATCGGACAACCCGGACGAATGATTGTGGTCTGATGTGAATTGACTCTCAGACTGCCTGAGTTTTACCTGTGCATTACCTTCAGGGGGCGCAAATCGCTGCTCGGCTGTGGCACTCTTGTCCACAGGAGGGGAGTATCCCCAGCTTGCGAAGGACCCGTCAGCACGATCGAGCCCTGCCTCGATCCGGGTCATCGGCAGTATCGACGGTCACGAGACATCACCGTTCGACACTGTGGGAGAGACCTCCGGAGCCCAACCATGGACTACCGGAGGTAGTTGCCACATGAATGTCTCACCCACAGTCTGGATCGTCACCATCGTGGTGATTCTCGGACTTTTCGTCTTCGACTTCTTCGCTCACGTGAAGACGCCCCACGAGCCGACCTTCAAGGAATCGGCGACGTGGTCCGTCGTCTACATCACGATCGCCATCATCTTCGGCGGCATCGTGTTCTGGCAGTACGGCGCAACCTTCGGCGGTGAGTACTTCGCCGGGTACGTCACCGAGAAGGCGCTCAGCGTCGACAACCTGTTCGTCTTCCTCATCATCATGACGACGTTCGCCGTGCCGCGTCAGTACCAGCAGAAGGTGCTGCTCATCGGCATCGTGATGGCACTCGTCATGCGCGGTGGCTTCATCGCCCTCGGTGCCGCGGCCATCAACAACTTCAGCTGGGTCTTCTACCTCTTCGGTGCATTCCTCATCTACACGGCCTACAAGCTCATCAAGGAAGCCGGGGAAGAGGAGGAGAACGAAGTCCAGCAGGACACCAAGATCATGAAGTTCGCCAAGAAGATCCTCCCCACCACGGACGAGTACCACGGTGATCGTCTGACGGTGAAGATCGACGGCAAGCGCGTGGTCACCCCGATGCTGCTGGCCCTGGTCGTCATCGGCTTCACCGACATCCTGTTCGCGCTCGACTCGATCCCGGCCATCTACGGCCTGACCACCGAGCCTTACATCGTCTTCACCGCCAACGCGTTCGCACTGATGGGTCTGCGTCAGCTGTACTTCCTCATCGGCGGACTGCTCGATCGCCTGGTGTACCTGTCCTACGGTCTGTCGCTGGTCCTCGCGTTCATCGGTGTGAAGCTGGTGCTGCACGCCCTGCACGAGAACGAGCTCGGCTTCATCAACGGCGGCGAGAACCTGAAGGTGCCCGAGATCAGCACCGGCCTCTCGCTCAGTGTCATCATGGGCATCCTGATCGTCACCACCGTGGCTAGCCTGCTCAAGACCCGCGGCGATGCGAAGCCCGCGGCGAAGGGCGACCAGACCGGAAGCCCGGTCCTCGGCGACGACGACACCACGGCCGCCTCGACCGGCACGACGTCGACCGGCACCACGTCGACCAGTGTCACGGACACCGAGCGCGACTCGCGCTGATCCGTCCCGCACGACGACAGCCCGGCACCGAGAGGTGCCGGGCTGTTCGCGTATCCGGTGGGTGCGGGGCTCGGGTCACTCCGCGAGGACGCCCATCACCGGCTTCCACTCCTGGATCGCCACGGCGTCGACGAGCTTCTCCACCGCGAACGGGTCCTCGGCGAACAGCGTGCCCACCTGGTCCGCGCTCTCACCCTTGACGATGATGGTGGCGCCGCTGTCGTCCGCGTACGGCCCCGCCACCACCACGATGTCGCGAGCGAGCAGATCCCGCAGCCAGTCGCGGTGCTCGGCACGGACGCGGTCGCGTCCCTCGGCAGTGGCCGACGAGTACGTGTAGTTGACGAGGAAGTGGGCCATCGATGTTCTCCTGCGGTGTGTGATCGGGTGGTGGGGGAACTAGAGCGTGAGCAGCATGCGAGTGTTGCCGAGGGTGTTCGGTTTGACGTAACTGAGGTCGAGGAACTCCGCGACACCGGTGTCGTAGGACCGGCACATCTCCGCGTACACCTCGGCCGTGACCGGAGTGCCGTCGATCTCGGAGAATCCGTGGCGTGCGAAGAACGGAACCTCGAAGGTGAGGACGAAGATCCGGGACAGCTGGAGTTCGCGCGCGACGTCGACCAAGGTCGACACGATGAGGTGGCCGACTCCGTGTCCCTTGACCGACGGGTCCACCGCGACGGTGCGGATCTCGCCGAGGTCCGCCCACAGCACATGCAGCGCGCCGCACCCGGCGACGACACCGTCGACCTCGGCGACCCAGAACTCCTGGACCGCCTCGTAGAGGGTCACCAGGTTCTTCTCGAGCAGGATGCGACCGGCGTAGATGTCGATCAGCCGTTTGATCTCCGGGATGTCGGAGGTGCGCGCTCGACGCAGGTGTACGCGATCGGTGGCCGCTGCAGGGGCGTCGCTGACGTCGTCGTGGTCGTGCGCCGCCCGTGAGTCCGTGTCCGGATCGAGGTCGGAAGTCATGGGGTGAACAGTAGTCATCGGACGTACCGATATTGTGACCGTGTGTCGCGCGCCGGTTACTCACATCACGCCTCCCGAGCGGACGCGTCGACGTGAGCGCGCAGTACGACGTCGGTCGTGGTCCCGGTGACGCGTCGGCTCCCGGTGCAGATGCCGTGGTCGGGTCCAGCCCGGTGGGTGCGGCCCCGCTGCTCAATATCGCCAACGTTCTGACCGTGCTGAGGATCGCGCTCGTCCCGGTGTTCCTGTGGGCGCTGTTCGCCGACGGAGGCCACGACACGCGGTGGCGGTTGGCCGCCTTCGGAATCTTCGTCGTCGCGGCGATCACCGACCGCGTCGACGGTCAGCTGGCGCGCAAGCACGGGTTGGTCACCGAGTTCGGCAAGATGGCCGATCCCATCGCGGACAAGGCGCTCATCGGTGCTGCTCTCGTCGGTCTCTCGCTGTTGGGCGACCTGCCCTGGTGGATCACCGTGGTCATCGCTGTCCGCGAGATCGGGATCACACTCCTACGGTTCGCGGTGCTGCGGCACGGCGTCATCCCTGCCGGTCGCGGCGGCAAACTCAAGACGTTGGTGCAGAGTGTCGCGATCGGCATCATCGTGCTGCCGCTTCCGGACGCGGTGATGCCGGCCGCGATGGTCGTCATGATCGTGGCCGTGGTGCTCACGGTCGTGACCGGGCTCGACTATCTCGTGCAGGCCGCGCGTCCCCGTGTCCGGTCGACTCACGACGGCCGATGACCGATCCGCTGTCGCGGGTCCGAATCCCATGACGATGCGGATGTGGGAACCGTTCGTACCGGGTACACGATCCGAACGGCTCGGGGCGGCCGTGTCGGACGTCCTACGGCGCGTGCGGGTCGCGCGAGCGGGTTAGGGTGCTTCCACCGGTGACGGTGAGGGAATCTCTTTCCGTCGCGGGAACCGATCGGGTCCGCTCGGCGTTGTAGTCACTGATGGAACAGCACGTCTCGAAGGAACAGCACGTCTGGATGGCACGACACGTCCCGACACGTTGGGACACGATGAAGGAGGGGCCACATGGCGCTGCTTTTGCGTGAGGCACTCGGCGACAGTCTTCGCCGCACGCGGGTCGCTCAGAGCCGCACGCTGCGTGAGGTCTCCCATACCGCCCGGGTGAGTCTCGGTTATCTGTCGGAGGTCGAACGCGGCCGCAAGGAGGCGTCGAGCGAACTGCTCAACGCGATCTGTGACGCGCTCGCGGTTCCTCTGTCGACCGTTCTGTTCGACGTGAGCGAGTCGCTGACCGACACCATGGCGGGATCTGCGGGTGCAGTGGACGCCGCACCGGCGCGCGACGCCGCCTCGTCTGCCACCCACATCTCCGACGACACTCGTGTGGTCATTCCGGCTCCGAGCGCTCGGGCACTGGCCGCAGCCTGATCGGATATGCCGTACCGGTCGGACTGTCCGGTTCGATAGAGCACCATTACGGGTACCGAGTACAGACACACTCTCTCGACACGAACTACCGGCGGTGACGGTCGCCAGCCGGGTCGCGTAGGCGGCGTATCTCATGGAGGCAGGAAGAACCGATGGCCAATCCTTTCGTCAAGGGCTGGAAGTATCTGATGGCTCTGTTCAACTCGAAGATCGACGAGAAGGCGGACCCCCAGGTCCAGATCCAGCAGGCCATCGAGGATGCGCAGCGCCAGCACCAGGCTCTGTCGCAGCAGGCCGCCTCCGTCATCGGAAACCAGCGTCAGCTCGAGATGAAGCTCAGCCGCCAGCTCGACGAGGTGGAGAAGCTGAACGCCAACGCGCGTCAGGCCGTCACCCTCGCCGACCAGGCCAACGCGGCAGCCGACGTCGAGAAGGCCACCCAGTACACCAATGCCGCCGAGGCATTCGCCGCCCAGCTCGTCACGGCCGAGCAGAGCGTCGAGGACCTCAAGGTGCTCCACGACCAGGCGCTCCAGGCCGCGACGCAGGCCAAGAAGGCTGTCGAGCAGAACGCGATGACGCTGCAGGCGAAGGTCGCCGAGCGCACCAAGCTCCTCAGTCAGCTCGAGCAGGCCAAGATGCAGGAGCGCGTCAGCGAGTCGCTGCGGTCGATGGATTCCACGCTGTCCGCGCCGGGCAACACGCCCAGCCTCGACGCTGTCCGGGACAAGATCGAACGTCGGTACGCCAACGCGCTCGGGTCCGCTGAACTCGCCCAGAACTCGGTCCAGGGCCGCATGATGGAAGTGCAGCAGGCCAGCGTCCAGATGGCGGGTCACAGCCGTCTCGAGCAGATCCGCGCCTCGATGAAGGGCGACTCGCTGACCTCCGGCGACACCGCGTCCCTGCAGAAGAACGCCGCGCCCTCGCAGGCGATCCCCGAACCTCCTCAGGCCAACTGAGTCGGCTGTCGGGGCCGATCAGCTATGTCCGGGCACCGTTTCCAGCATCCGTGGGTGACGCAGGCTGCCGACGCTGCGTCCTCCCGGGTCTCCCGTTCGGGTTCTCGTGGTGCCCGTGCGCTCGGTGCGATCGAGGCCACGCGTCCCATCCTCGACGCGGCTCGGTCATGGAACGACCCGCGTCGTAAAGCGGAACGCAAGCGTCGCCGGGTACGTCGACGAGCACGAATCTTCGGCGCTGCCTCGGGCTCGACCGGTGTCGCGACCATGACGGTGGCGGCGACGTCCGCTCCGGACTGGCTGATCGTGGGCGGTACGGGCACCACTGTTCTTCTCGGGATACCGGCGGTGGCTGCCGTGGCGGCCTACCGACGGCTACGCACCACTCCGCTTCCCCCGTCGGCGCCGGCGCGTCGCGCGTTGCCACCGGTCGGGTCGGCCGCTCGCGCACCGGTCGAACGTCTTGCCGCGTCGGAGCGAAGCCTGCACGAACTTCTCGGGATACTCACCCGGTCGGGTGTGGTCGCAGCCGAGGACGTCGACGACACCGCACGTATCGCGGCTGCGGCCTCGGCGTCGCTCACCGCCGTGGCCCACGACATCGTTGCGATGGAACGAGCCGCGGTGGGCAGTACCGGCGCTGCCGTCCACCTGTCGACGTCCATATCGTCCACGGCCGCGAGGTTGGCCGACGGCGTGCAGCAGTACGACGGCCTGGTCGCCGCTGCCGCCCTTCTCACGACGCCCGGTGCATCGGGGTCGCTGTCCGCCCTCGACTCGCGCCGCGACGCCTTGCAGTTCGCCTCGGACCGCCTCGAGGGTTGGGCCTACGGCCTCGAGCGTCTCCAGCGCCCCTGACCACACCCTGAACCGTCTCGGGGTGCACCCTGGTATCGACCCTGAAGTTGTTGCCGGAAGCGTGTTTTCGACGATCTGCTCTGGCACTGTCGGAATCACCGGTGCACGGTCGGCGAGAACGCCGAGACGTCGTGACACCGTCGTCGATCAGGAGAAGCCCATGTTCTGGAAAGTTCTCGGAGTCATCATCGCGGTGTGGATCGCCGTCATCGTCCTCGGCGCGATCGTCAAGGCACTGTTCCCGCTGCTGGCCCTCGCTGTCGTCGGCACCGCCGCCTATTTCCTCTTTCGCGCCATCTCCGGTGACCGGGACTCTGCGAAGTCCACCTTCTGACGTCCCGCAGCCCTGACATAGGGTCGTGCGATGCGAGTGGCGGTAGTGGCAGGACCTGACGCCGGGCATGCGTTTCCCGCCATCGCCCTCGCCCGGGCACTGGCCGCCGCAGGCGACGACGCGGTGGTCTACACCGGCCGCCGCTGGCTCGACGCAGCGCGCGACGCGGGCGTCGACACCCGGTCGTTGCCCGGACTCGAACCACGGCCCGAGGACGACGACGCGGACGCCGGACGGCGCATCCACGAACGCGCTGCGTACATGTCGACCCAGCTCGTGCCCGTCCTGTCCGACCTGGGACCGGACCTCGTCGTCTCGGACATCCTGACCGCCGGAGGGTCGCTGGCAGCGGAACGCCTCGGTGTGCCGTGGGTCGAACTGGCCCCGCACCCGCTCTATCGACCGTCTCGGTCGCTGCCCCCGATCGGGAGTGGACTGGCGCCCGGCACCGGGATCCGCGGGAGGTTGCGCGACACGGTCATGCGCGCCTTGACCGCTCGATCGGTGCGGGCCGGGCTCGAGCAGCGTTCACGGGCGCGGGAATCGGTGGGACTCCCGTCCGTCGACCCGGGTCCGGCTCGTCGACTCGTCGCCACGATCCCGGCTCTGGAGGTGCCGCGTGTCGACTGGCCGGCGGAAGCGCACGTCGTCGGGCCGTTGCTGTGGGAGCCCACGTCGGCGGTCCTGGAACCCCCTGTCGGGGACGACCCACTGGTGATGCTGGCGCCGTCGACGGCTGCGACGGGCGCCGTCTCGATGATGGACGCCACGCTGGATGCGCTGGCTCTGTCGCGAGAGAGCGGTGCACCGTGCCGCCTGGCGATCAGCACCGTCGATGACGTGCCCGCGGACCTGCCACCGTGGGCCGTCGGCGGCCTGGGACGGCAGGACGAACTACTGCGTCATGCGTCCGTCGTCGTGTGCGGCGGAGGTCACGGCATGCTGGCCAAAGCGCTGCTCGCGGGTGTGCCCGTCGTGGTGGTTCCGGGCGGCGGAGACCAATGGGAGTTGGCCAACCGGGCGGCACGGCAGGGGAGTGCCGTCATCGTGCGGCCGGTGTCGGCGGATGCGATATCGGACGCCGTGCGGACCGTGTTGAGTGATCCGGCCTACGCCGCGGCGGCCACGAGGGCGGCCGACGGTGCACGGGCAGTGGACGACCCGGTCGCGGTCTGTCGAGGAACCTTCGCCTGATTCACCGACAGGCGGCCGGATACGGCCGTGGGAGATGTCCGGTTACGGTGGACAGGTGCGCCTGACCGACTTCCACGAACGAATCGCCCAGCAGTTCGGAACGGTGACCGGCGACTCGATGCTGGTCGACCATCTCCTGCTGAGCCTGGGCAACCGCACCGCCGCACAGGCCATCGAGGACGGCGAGGATCCGCGCGATGTCTGGCGCGCTCTGTGCGCAGAATTCGACGTGCCGCGCTCTCTCTGGTGACCGCGCGGCGTGTCGCCCACTCTCGAACACCTGTTCGCTTATAGTCGACCCAGAGACGAGGAGAACCGCCGCGGCGGTTCTTGTCGGTACCCCCCTCTACCTTGGCGGCAGACAAGCAGGGGACAAGAACTTTTCGAGAAGGAGACCATCATGGCTGCAGCTGCATACGATCGGGACAAGGCGCTCGATCTCGCGCTCGCGCAGATCGACAAGAACTTCGGCAAGGGATCGGTCATGCGCCTCGGCGACGAGGCCCGTGTGCCCATCGCCGTCATTCCCACGGGCTCCATCGCGCTGGATGTCGCACTCGGCATCGGTGGGCTCCCGCGTGGACGCATCGTCGAGGTCTACGGCCCGGAATCATCGGGTAAGACCACCGTCGCGCTGCATGCTGTCGCGAACGCGCAGGCTGCCGGCGGAATCGCCGCCTTCATCGACGCCGAGCACGCGCTCGACCCCGACTACGCCGCCAAGCTGGGCGTCGACACCGACGCGCTGCTGGTGTCCCAGCCCGACACCGGTGAGCAGGCTCTCGAGATCGCGGACATGCTGATCCGCTCCGGTGCCATCGACATCCTGGTGGTCGACTCCGTGGCCGCCCTGGTTCCCCGCGCCGAGATCGAGGGCGAGATGGGTGACAGCCACGTCGGTCTGCAGGCCCGCCTCATGAGCCAGGCGCTGCGCAAGATCACCGGTGCCATCAGCTCGTCCGGCACCACGGTGATCTTCATCAACCAGCTGCGCGAGAAGATCGGCGTCATGTTCGGCTCGCCCGAAACCACCACGGGCGGTAAAGCTCTCAAGTTCTACGCCTCCGTTCGCCTCGACATCCGTCGCATCGAGACGCTGAAGGACGGCACCGACGCAGTCGGTAACCGCACACGCGTCAAGGTGGTCAAGAACAAGGTGTCGCCGCCGTTCAAGCAGGCCGAGTTCGACATCCTGTACGGCAAGGGCATCAGCAAGGAAGGCTCGCTCATCGACATGGGTGTCGAGCACGGCTTCGTGCGCAAGTCCGGCTCGTGGTTCACCTACGAGGGTGACCAGCTGGGACAGGGCAAGGAGAACGCTCGCAAGTTCCTGCTCGAGAACACCGATATCCGCGACGAGATCGAGAAGAAGATCAAGGAGAAGCTCGGCATCGGCGCCGACGTCCGTTCCACCGACGAGGCTGCCGCAGCAGCTCCGGTCGAATTCTGACAGTGAACGGCAGGGAGTCGTCGGACTCACGTGAACCGGGCGCCCGACGACAGTCGGGCGCCCGGTCCCGTTCCGGAGAGCGGTCGAGGAAGCCCGCGGAGCAGCCGGGCGGCGGCACCGCCGTCCAAGCCAAGGATGCGGCGCTCCGGCTGCTCACCGATCGTGCGCGGAGCCGCGCCGAACTCGAGCAGCGTCTGACCGCGAAGGGTTTCACCGAGGACATCATCGCCTCGGTGCTCGATCGACTGACCGAGATCAGGCTGGTCGACGATCGCGACTTCGCGCATCAATGGGTGCAGTCACGGCACACGTATTCGGGACGCGGCAAGCAGGCGTTGCGCACCGAACTCCGAACCAAGGGAATCGAACCCGGTATCGCCGCCGAAGCGCTGGACACCATCGAGCCGGAGGACGAGCGTGAGCGCGCCCGCGACCTGGTGGTCAAGAAGCTGCGGGCTCCGGCTCTGCGGTCGAGTCTCGGCGACGACATCGAGGACCCGCGGGAACGCCGTGCACAGCGGGACAAGGTAGTTCGCAAGCTCGTGTCGATGTTGGCGCGCCGAGGCTTCGCCCAGGGAATGGCGTTCGAGGTGGTCAAGAACGAACTCGAGGCCCTCGGAAACGATTCCGAAGGCCTCGAGTACTAGAACGTCAGATCGTCGCGCCACCCATGGCGGCGCCCTGATCGACAGGTACCGGACTCTTCTTCGCCCGGCGTAGTCGCTTCTCGACCTTCGTGGCCAGGTAGGTCAACAACGAGTTCAGGATGATCATGATGATCGCGACGATGATCAGCGCCGGCAGGAAGTTGCCGTAGAAGGCACCGACCTGCTGTCCCGACCGGACCACCTCGACGTAGCCGATGATGTACCCGAGCGCGGAGTCCTTCAACGCCACCACCATCTGCGAGATGATCGCCGGCAACATCGCCGTGACCGCCTGTGGAAGCAGGATCATGCGCATGATCTGCCCCTTGCGCAGACCGATCGCCATGGCGGCCTCGGTCTGCCCCTTGGGCAGCGACTTGATGCCGGATCGCACGATCTCCGCGATCACGGAACCGTTGTAGAGCGTCAAGCCGGTCACCACTGCAGCCAGAGCGAGGTAGCGGGACTTGAACACCTGGTACTCGGCGAAGAACTGGTACAGGAAGATCATCAGGATCAGCACCGGGATGGCGCGGAACAACTCGACGAAGAATCCCGCGACCAGTCGCACCGGCCGGTGGTCGGACAGGCGAGCGATGCCCAGGACCGCGCCGAGGATCAGCGCGAACACGATGGACAGGAACGCGGCGATCAGCGTCCCCTGGATGCCGGGGATCAGATATGTCGTCCAGGTCGAGGACTCGGTGAAGGGGCTCCACTTCTCCGACGTCAACTGGCCCTTCTCGTCCAGCTTCGCGTAGATCACGTAGGCGACCAGCAACACCAGGACCGCTACCACCGCGGAAATGATGTGGTTGCGGACCTTCGCGCGTGGGCCGGGCGCGTCGTACAGAACGGTCGCGCGTTCGGCCGAGGCCACCTTCTTGGGGGGAGCCTCCGTACTCAGAGGTGCGTTCGCTGTGGTCATCGGGCAACCGCCAATCGCTTACCGAGGTAGCCGAAGAAAAGGCCGGTGGGGAAGGTCAGGATGACGAATCCGAGGGCGAAGATGCCGCCGACGACGAAGATCGCCGCCTCGTTCTCGATCATCTCCTTCATCAGGATCGCCGCTTCGAGCACGCCGATCGCCGCGGCGACCGTCGTGTTCTTCGTCAGAGCGATCAGCACGCTGCCGAGGGGTCCGATGACTGCCCGGAACGCCTGAGGCAGCACGATGAAGCGCAGGTTCTGCGAGAACGTCAGACCGAGCGACCGTCCGGCCTCCGCCTGGCCGACGTTCACAGTGTTGATGCCGGACCGCAGCGACTCGCACACGAACGAGGCCGTGTAGATGCTCAAGCCGAGGACGGCGAGTCGGAAGTTGTTGTCCGCCTGCCCCGTCGGCGACGCCTGATCCGCCAGCGAGATGCCGAGGGTCTGGTAGAGCCCGAACGCGCAGAACAGCAGGATCAGCGTGAGGGGGGTGTTGCGGAAGATGGTGACGTAGGTGGCACCGATCCATCGTGCGACGGGAACGGGGGAGACCCGCATCGCCGCGAGCAGGGTGCCGAGGACGAGAGAACCGACGGCGGAGAGCACCGTCAGCTTGATCGTCATCCAGAACGCGTCGAGGAGGTCGGGCGCGTAGTCACTCAGTATGTCCACCGGTGACTCCTTCCGGGAGCGGTGACGAGTCGAACGGGCGGTTCACCGGTGTGAACCGCCCGTTCGGGTCTCGAGGAAAGAGAAGAGAATCAGTAGCGATCGACGGTCGGGGTTGCCGGCAGCGGGTAGCCGGACGGTCCGACGGTGTCCTCGAACGCCTTCTGCCACGAGCCGTCGTCGATCATGGCCTGGATGGCGTCGTTGATCTTGGTGCGCGTCTCGTCGTCGCCCTTGGCCAGGCCGATGCCGTAGCGCTCCTCGGTGAACGGCTCGCCGACCACCTTGAGCTCACCGGGGTACTGCGCTGCGTAACCGGCGAGAATGATGTCGTCGGTCGTGACAGCGTCGACAGCGCCGTTGCGCAGAGCCTCGACGCAGGCGGAGTAGGTGTCGAATTCCTGGAGCTGGACGTCCTGCGCGTACTGGTCCTTGACCTTCTGCGCGGGGGTGGATCCGGACACCGAGCACAGGCGCTTGCCGCCGCTGAGCGACTCGGGGCCGGTGATGTCGGTGTTGGCGTCGGCGACGAGAAGCGACTGTCCGGCGACGAAGTACGGTCCGGCGAAGTCCACCTTCTCCTTACGGGCATCGGTGATCGAGTAGGTCGCGACGACGTAGTCGACTTCGCCGTTCTCGATCAGCGTCTCGCGCTGGGCGGACGGCGACTCCTTGAACGTGATGTTCTCGGGCGTCACGCCGAGCTTGCCGGCGACGTACTTGGCCACCTCGACGTCGAAGCCGGTGAACGAGCCGTCCGGGGTGCGCAGACCCAGACCCGGCTGATCGAACTTGATGCCGACGGTCAGCTTGCCGCTCTCGGCGCTGGACGATGCGCTGGTGGCCTCGTCGCCGCCACACGCGGTGGCGGCGAAGGCGAGCGCGAGTGCGGCGACGCCGACACGGGCGGTACGGGTGATTCTCATCGAGATCCTCCAGAAGTTGTGACGAGCGGGTGGGAGATCAGTGACTCAGGATCTTGCCGAGGAAGTCCTTGGCGCGATCGGACTTCGGTGTGGTGAAGAAGGTTTCGGGATCGGTGTCCTCGACGATCTGACCGTCGGCCATGAAGATGACGCGGTCGCCGGCGCGGCGGGCGAAGCCCATCTCGTGGGTCACCACGACCATGGTCATTCCCTCCTTGGCCAGCGAGGTCATGACGTCGAGCACCTCGTTGACCATCTCGGGGTCGAGGGCGGACGTCGGCTCGTCGAAGAGCATGACCTTGGGATTCATCGCGAGGGCACGAGCGATGGCGACGCGCTGCTGCTGGCCGCCGGAGAGCTGTGCGGGGTACTTGTCCGCCTGGTTGGCGATGCCGACGCGCTCGAGCAGACGCTGCGCTGTCTTCTCGGCCTCGTCCTTCTTCATCTTGCGGACCTTCGTCGGTCCGAGCATGACGTTCTCTCGAATCGTCTTGTGCGCGAAGAGGTTGAAGGACTGGAACACCATGCCGACGTCGGCACGCAACGCGGCGAGCGACTTGCCCTCGGAGGGGAGGGCCTTGCCGTCGACCTCGATGGTGCCCTCGTCGACGGGCTCGAGCCGGTTGATGGTGCGGCACAACGTCGATTTACCCGACCCGGAGGGGCCGAGGACGATGACGACCTGGCCGCTGGGAACGTCGAGTTCGATGTCCTTGAGGACGTGCAGATCACCGAAGTGCTTCTGCACGCCGTGCATCGCGATCATGGGGGCAGACGATGCTGTGGACGAGCGATGTTCGCGCTCGCCGTCAGGGTGGGTCATGGCGATGACCCTAGAGGTAGTTTCCACCGCCATCGTTCGTTTCGGTCGCGGGACCGCAGATATGTAATGGAAACTTTACTCGGACCGCTCGGTCGGGCCAGGTGAGCTGCCGCCGTACCCTGGAGGTCGTGGACACGATCGACCTCGTTACTCGGCGCACCTACGACGTGCGCACCTACGGCTGCCAGATGAACGTGCACGACTCCGAACGACTGTCCGGGCTCCTGGAGGAAGCGGGCTACTCGAAGGCTCCTTCCGGTACGGCGCCCGATCTCGTCGTCTTCAACACGTGCGCCGTGCGCGAGAACGCGGACAACAAGCTCTACGGGAACCTCGGTCAGCTGCGGCCCGCCAAGGACGACAACCCGGACATGCAGATCGCCGTGGGTGGATGCCTCGCGCAGAAGGACCGCGACACGGTGGTGAAGAAGGCGCCGTGGGTGGACGTCGTGTTCGGAACGCACAACATCGGCTCCCTCCCGGCTCTGCTGGATCGGGCGCGGCACAACCAGCGCGCCGAGGTCGAGATCCTGGAGTCGCTCGAGGCGTTCCCGTCGACGCTCCCGGCGAAGCGCGACTCCGCCTACTCGGGGTGGGTGTCCATCTCCGTGGGGTGCAACAACACGTGCACGTTCTGCATCGTGCCCGCGCTGCGCGGGAAGGAAGTGGACCGCCGGCCGGGCGACATCCTCGCCGAGGTGCAGGCGCTGGTCGACGAGGGCGTCCTCGAGGTGACCCTCCTCGGCCAGAACGTCAACGCCTACGGGGCGTCGTTCGCCGATCCGGAGCAGCCGCGTGACCGCGGAGCCTTCGCCTCTCTGCTGCGCGCGTGCGGAGAGATCGACGGGCTCGAACGCGTCCGCTTCACCTCGCCGCACCCGGCCGAGTTCACCGACGACGTGATCGAGGCCATGGCGTCGACACCCAACGTCTGCCCGACGCTGCACATGCCGCTGCAGTCGGGTTCCGATCGCATTCTTCGGGCGATGAAGCGTTCGTACCGCAAGGAGAAGTTCCTCGGCATCATCGAGCGTGTGCGCACCGCGATTCCGCACGCGTCGCTCACCACCGACATCATCGTCGGCTTCCCCGGCGAGACCGAAGAGGATTTCCAGGAGACCCTGGATGTGGTGCGCCGCGCCCGCTTCAGCAGCGCGTACACGTTCCAGTACTCCAAGCGTCCCGGAACCCCCGCCGCGGACATGGCCGATCAGGTGCCCAAAGCCGTCGTGCAGGAACGCTACGAGCGGCTCGCCGCTCTGCAGGAGGAGATCTCCCACGAGGAGAACCGCCGCGTCGTGGGCACCGAGGTGGAACTGCTCGTCGCCGACGGCGCCGGCCGGAAGAATGCGGCCACCGAGCGGATGAGCGGTCGGACCCGAGACGGTCGGCTCGTCCACTTCCTTCCGACCGGAGCCGTCGACAGGTCGATCCGTCCCGGAGACATCGTCGTCACGACCGTGACCGACGCCAAGCCGTACCACCTCGTGGCGGATGTACCCGTGCGTGTCCACCGCCGCACCACGGCGGGAGATCGCCACGAAGCGGGCACCATGCCCAAGACAGCACCGGTCGGAGTCGGGTTGGGGTTGCCGTCCATCGGCGCGCCCGCGGCCGAGCCGGTCACGACGATGGGATGTTCACTGTGAGTACAGATCCGACAGTCGGGTCCGATACGGCCGCCGCGGAGAAGAAGATCTCCGGGCGCATCGATCCCGGTGTCCGCGCGGTCGTCGTGGCCGTCGTCGTGCTGTTGCTGCTGCTGTCCTTCGCCCTGCCGCACACCGGCGCCGCGAACGCGTGGGACGTACTCGTCCACGACGACGACGCGGTCGCCGAGTCGGTGGCGCTGCCCTCACGCATCTTCGTGTGGCTGACCCTGGTCTTCGCGGTCGGCTTCTCCGCTCTGGCGCTGGTCACGCAGCGATGGGCGCTGGCCTGGGTAGCGCTCTACGGCTCGGGAGTCGCCACGGTGCTCGGTGTTCTCGCCATCTGGTCACGGCAGACGGTGCCGGCCACGGTAGTCGGTGCGGGACCCGGAATCGGCCTGGTGCTGGGCTGGCTGCTCGTCATCGTGCTCGCGTTCCACTGGTTCAAGGTGGTGTGGAACCGGTCCAACGCTCAGTGGGCTGCTGCGGCTGCGCGACGTGACGCCGCCGTCATGGACGACGCGCGGCGCGAGAACGTGCTGGACACGTCCCGGCGCCGCGCCGACTGATCGTCCGTCAGAGTTCGCCGAGTGCGCCCTCTGCGGCGTCCGCCCATTCCTGCCACTGGCGAGCCTGGGCGCGAGCCTTCTCGGCGTCCTTCGCCTTGCCCGCTGCCTCCGCCTTCTGGGCCTGCTCCTCGAACTGCGCCACGCGCTCCGTGAACTGAGCTGCGCGGGCCATCGCCTCGGGATCGGTGCGCCGCCATTCCGAGTCCGCGGCGTCGCGCACACGCTTCTCGATCGCCCGCAGCTTGCCCTCGAGGTCGTGCATCTTCTCGCGCGGGACCTTGCCGATGGCGTCCCACTTGTCCTGCAGGGTGCGCAGAGCGGCCTTCGCGGCGTCCATGTCCTTGGCCGGATCGATGTGCCCGGACTCCGCGAGCAACCGCTCCTTCGCCTCGGCGTTGGCCTCGAATTCGGCGTTCTGCTCGGACTGAGCTGCGTTGCGCGCAGCGAAGAAGACATCCTGTGCGCCCTTGAATTTCTGCCACAGCGTGTCGTCGGCGTCGCGCGGCGCACGTCCGGCCGCCTTCCACTCCGTCAACAGATCGCGGAACACCTGCGCCGTACCCACCCAGTCGGTGGACGACGACAACTCCTCGGCCTTGGCGACGAGCTCTTCCTTGCGCACCTTCGCGGAGCCGCGCTCGCGATCGAGATCCGCGAAGTGCGCACCGCGACGGCGGTTGAACGCCTCGCGGGCCTTCGAGTACCTCTTCCACAGGACGTCGTCGACCTTGCGGTCGACGCCGCGGATGGTCTTCCACTCCTCGAGGATCAGGCGCAGCCGATCTCCGGCGGCCTTCCACTGCGTGGACTCGTTACCGATCGTCTCGGCCTCCGCAGCGAGAGCCTCCTTGCGCGCGGTCGACTCGGTGCGCTCGGTGTCCTTGCGCTTGCGGTGCTCCACGGCGACGAGGTCGGCGTGCTCGATGACCGCCTGCAGCCGAGCCGCCAAGGCATCGATGTCGCCGATCACCGCAGCCGTCGGCAACGTCTCGGCCAGCGACACCGCGGCCGACTTCGTCTTCTTGGCATCGCCCGCGCCGGACGTGAGCCGCGCTTCGAGAAGAGCTACCTCGGTGGCGAGGTCGTCGTATCGCCGACCGAAGTGAGCGAGGCCCTCCGCGGCGTCGCCGGCCTGCCACGACCCGACGGTGCGCTCGCCGTCCGCGGTGCGGACCCACGCCGAGCCGTCCTCGTCGACGCGACCCCACCTGGCGGGGTCCGTCACGACGGGGGTGACGACGGGATGCGGCGCGTGGTGTGCGGGCACGTGAGGGGTGGGGTGAGACGGAGACGACTCGGTGCCGGAGGACCCGGGGCCCGACGAGTCCGCTGCCGGTTCGGTGCGGGGCGTCGCCGGTCGGGGTGCACCACCGGGGCGTGGTCCCGGTCGCGGGCCGGGCCTGGGCGCGGCCGACGGTGTCGCGCCCGTGGTGTCGGACGTCGCGGGCTCGGGTGAATTCGTGTCGGTCATGGTGTTCTCCGTCTCTGCCGCGCGTCACGGCTGCCTGGTACGCATGTCATCGGATGGCCGGCGAAGACCTCCGACGAGGTCGGCGGCGTGTCGACTCGCCCCCATTCAACCCCCTCGACGCCGGGACGACCATCGAAACACTGTCGACGGCGACAAAACGGCCGCCCGAGACCGGTCGACTACCGTGGCGTCCGTGCTGTCCGCCGTTGCCGTCGTCCCCTCGACTCCACTGTTGTCCGAGGCCCTCGCGGGCGCTGCGAGCGCCGAACTCGCCGATCTCCGCGCGGCGGTGCGAGCTGCCGGCGACGAGCTCCGGAGCGCATCGCAGACGTGGATCGCCGTCGGGTCGGCCGCGGCGACGTCGGTCGTGGATGCGTCGTCCGTCGGAACGTACGTCGGTTTCGGTGTGGACGTGGTGGTCTCGCTGTCGCCGGCGCAGGGCGAGCCGGATCGATCGATGGAGCTCGCTGCCCTCACTGCGGGACTGGTGCGCGGTCGGTGCGCTCCGGATCGGTCCGTCCCGACGTACCTCGTCGCGGTCGATGCGGACGCCGAGGAGTGCGCTCGCGTCGCGGCGTCGGTCCGCGCGGCGATCGACGAGGCACCGGGTCCGGTGGGCCTGTTGGTGATCGCCGACGGCTCGACGATGTTGACGGACAAGGCACCCGGTGCTTTCGACGACCGTGCCGAGGGCCTGCAACGCGTGATCGACGACGCCGTGGCGACAGCGGACACCGCGGCGCTGGGCGCTCTCGATATCGAGCTCTGCCGCGAGCTGGGGGTGGCAGGACGAGCAGCGTTGCAGGTCGCGGCCGCCGTCGTCGGGTCCACCTCCGCGACGGCCCGCACGCTTTACCGTGATGCGCCGTACGGCGTCGGCTACCACGTCGCGGTGTGGGCGGCGTGACGGCGCCGGTCGCGGTGATCGGCCCGACGGCGACGGGAAAGTCCGCGCTGGCGCTCGATCTCGCCGAGCACCTGGGCGGACACATCGTCAATGTGGATGCGATGCAACAGTATCGGGGTATGGACATCGGTACGGCCAAGACTGCCGTCGCGGAGCGGCGAGGGATCCCGCACCACCTCCTCGACGTTCTGTCCGTCACCGAGACCGCCACGGTGGCGGGGTACCAGGACGCCGCCGTGAGCCGGATCGAGGATCTGCTCTCTCGCGGCATCGTGCCGGTGATCGTCGGCGGTTCCATGATGTACGTGCAGGCCCTGGTGGATCAGTGGCAGTTCCCGGCAACGGATGCAACGCTCCGAGCGTCCCTCGAGGAGCGGCTCGCCGCCGAGGGTGTGACCGCCCTGCACGACGCGCTCGCACTCGTCGATCCTGCTGCGGCGTCGTCCATCCTCCCGACGGACGGTCGGCGGATCGTGCGGGCGCTCGAGGTGGTCGAGCTGACCGGGCAGCCCTTCGCCGCGTCGGCACCCGTCATCGGTGCGCCGCCGCGGTGGGGCACGGTCCTGCTCGGGATCGACCGCGAGACCGAGGAATTGGACGCACGTATCGCTCGACGCACCGACGAGATGTTCGCCGAGGGATTCGTGGCGGAGGTGGAATCGCTGGTGGACTCCGGTCTCCGCGAGGGTGTGACGGCTCGCCGCGCGATCGGCTACTCCCAGATACTCGACCTCCTGGACGGCGCGATCGACATCGATCGGGCACGCGAACTGACGTTCGTCGGTACCCGACGCTATGTTCGGCGCCAACGGTCCTGGTTCCATCGGGACCCGCGCATCACGTGGTTGCGCGGAGGCGACGCCGATCTGCTCGGCGCGGCATTGGGGCACATCGGAAGGTCGGAAAATGCATGAGTGACTCGGTGGTCATGTCGCGTGGAGCACGGTTCCAGCAGTGGCAGTCCTACCTCGTGACGCGGAGCAAGCGGTCGAAGGCGGGGGTCTTCCTCGTGCAGGGAGTGCGCCCGATCACCGTGGCGGTCGAGCAGGACTGGCCGCTGGAATCGGTGCTGTACCGATCGGGCGGGTCGTTGTCGGCGTGGGCGACCGCGACCGTGGACACGTGCCGCGCCGCCGGTGCGGACGCCGTCGCCGTGGCTCCCGAACTCATGGCCGAGTTGGGGGAGCGGCCGGACCAGCCGCCCGAGGTGCTCCTCGTCGCGCACTCCCGGCTCGAGGACCTCGCCCGGTGGACACCCGACGGTGACGCTCCCGTCGTCGTGGCGTTCGACAGACCGTCGTCACCCGGCAACCTCGGCACCCTCATCAGATCATCCGACGCGTTCTCCGCGGCCGGAGTGCTGGTCAGCGGCCACGCGGCCGATCCTTTCGATCCCGCCTGCGTCCGCGCGACCACAGGATCGCTGTTCGCGATGCCCGTCGCATCGGTCCAGAGCCCGGACGAGGTGCTCGCCTTCGTCCGACGGCTCCGCGACAGGGGCACCCCGATGACCGTCGTCGGGACCGACGAGAGCGGTGAGGTCGCGATCGACGAGCACGACTTCACCGGAGGCACCGTTCTGGTGGTCGGGAACGAGACGCGGGGGATGAGTGCCGCATGGCGCGACGCGTGCGACGTCGTGGTGTCCATCCCCATCGGTGGGTCGGCGAGTTCGCTCGGCGCGCCGTCCGCCGGCGCGGTGGGCCTGTACGAGATCGCCCGGCAGCGCCTTCGGCGCTGACCTGATGGGAGACTGGACGCATGCAGTTCACCAAGGGACACGGGACGCAGAACGACTTCGTCGTGCTGCCGGACCCGGATGCGCTCCTCGATCTGACCGTTCGTCGTGTCGCGACACTGTGTGACCGTCCTGCGGGCATCGGAGCGGACGGTGTCCTCCGGGTCGCACGCAGCGGCGCGTTGGTCGAGCGCGGAATCCTCGATGCGCTGCCCGACGGTGTCTCGTCCGACGACTGGTTCATGGACTACCGCAACGGCGACGGATCGATCGCGGAGATGTGCGGCAACGGTGTGCGGGTCTTCTCGCACTACGTGCGCGCATCGGGTCTGGTCACCTCCGACCGGTTCGTGGTGGGTTCGCGAGCCGGCGGGAAGCCGGCGGTCGTGCATTCCCACGACGCCACCGACGCCGAGGTGACGGTCGAGATGGGCGCCGTGCGGGTGTTCGAGTCCTCGGAGGCCGTCGTCGGCGAGCGGACGTTCACGGGCCTGGGAGTCGACGTCGGGAACCCCCACCTGGTTTGTGTGTCCGCGGACCTGGAGGGCGACGCGCTCGGATCGCTGGATCTGAGCCGTCAGCCCGGTTTCGACGAAGCCGTCTACCCGCACGGTGTGAACATCGAGTTCGTCACCGTCCCGAAGGACGGCCACGTGAGCATGCGAGTCCACGAGCGAGGCGTCGGAGAGACCCGGTCGTGCGGGACCGGAATAGTCGCCGCAGCGGTGGCGGCCCTGCGCCACGACGGGTCGGGCGACGGAGAGCTGACCGTGCACGTCCCCGGGGGGACGGTGTCGGTGCGCGTCTCGGACGGAGCGGCGTGGATGCGCGGTCCGTCGGTTCTGGTGGCCTCGGGCGAGATTTCCGACTCGTGGTGGGTAGGCCTCGAACAATGACAGTGCGCAACGGGGGTTTTTCGTGGATCATGGATCTCGTATGACGACAACGAATGCATCGGCCCCGAAGTCCGACACGACAGCGGCCGACACGACAGAACCCCATTCCGAGCACGACGCCGAGTGGTCCACCGGCGACATGCAGCTCGACGACCGCAGCGCGCTCAGACGCGTAGCAGGTCTCTCCACCGAACTCACCGACGTCACCGAGGTCGAATACCGCCAGCTGCGCCTCGAGCGCGTCGTGCTGGTCGGTGTGTGGACCAGCGGTTCCGCCGAAGAGGCGGAGTCGAGCATGACCGAACTCGCAGCACTGGCCGAGACCGCAGGGTCCGAGGTGCTCGAGGGACTCGTCCAACGACGCGACCGCCCCGATGCGTCCACCTACATCGGTTCGGGCAAAGCGAAGGAACTGCGCGAGGTAGTCATCGCTACCGGCGCCGACACCGTCGTCTGCGACGGTGAGCTGACCCCCGCGCAGCTGACGGCGCTGGAGAAGATCGTCAAGGTCAAGGTCATCGACCGGACTGCACTGATCCTCGACATCTTCGCTCAGCACGCGTCGTCCCGTGAGGGCAAGGCGCAGGTCGCTCTCGCTCAGATGGAGTACATGCTTCCCCGACTCCGAGGCTGGGGTGAGTCGATGTCGCGCCAGGCGGGTGGTCGCGCCGGCAGCAACGGCGGCGTGGGTCTGCGTGGTCCCGGTGAAACGAAGATCGAGACCGACCGACGACGCATTCGTGAGCGCATGGCCAAGCTGCGTCGGGAGATCCGCGGGATGAAGCAGGCGCGCGACACCAAGCGTGAGCGTCGGCTGACCAGCAACGTGCCGTCCATTGCCATCGTGGGGTACACGAACGCGGGCAAGTCCTCGCTGCTGAACTCGCTCACCGGGTCCGGTGTGCTGGTGCAGAACGCGCTCTTCGCCACGCTCGATCCGACCACTCGCAAGGCCACCCTGGAGGACGGACGCGAGTGCGTCCTCACCGACACCGTCGGATTCGTGCGGCATCTGCCGACGCAACTGGTCGAAGCGTTCCGGTCGACCTTGGAAGAGGTCACCGACGCCGACCTGCTGCTCCACGTCGTCGACGGTTCCGATCCTCTGCCGGTGGGTCAGATCGAAGCGGTGCGGGAGGTGATCGTCTCCGTCGTGCGCGAGCAGAACACGGTTGCTCCGGAGGAGCTGATCGTGGTCAACAAGATCGACGCCGCCGATCCGGTGACGCTCACTCAGCTCCGCGGGCTGCTTCCCGGCGCGGTGTTCGTGTCGGCGAAGACCGGTGAGGGCATCGAGGAGCTGCGCACACGTCTCGGTGAGCTGGTGCGTCCGCCCGAGGTCTCGGTCAGCGTGCTGGTCCCGTACGACCGGGGTGACCTGGTGTCGCGGATCCACGCGGACGGCCGCATCGCGAGCACGACCCACGAGGACGGAGGCACACGCATCGATGCGACCGTGCCGACGGCTCTGGCGTCGCAGCTCACGAGCTTCGCGTACAGCGCTTGACGCCCCGCGTCGTCCCCGTCCTGTGCGCGGCGGCAGTGACGCTGCTCGTGGCGTCCCCGGCCGCGGCGCAGACGGATGACGGCGGCGCCGAGCAGTACTGTCTCCCCACCGATCCGGGTCTGTCGGAGCTGTCCGGTCTGACCGTTCTCGACGGGTCGCTGTACGGCATCGGCGACAGCGGCGCGGACGATCGCGTCGCCCGGATGGATGCCGAGTGCGCTGTGGCCCAGTGGCTTCCGAACCCCGTCGATCCCTACGACGTGGAGGATCTCTCCTCCCACGACGGGTCGCTGTGGCTGGCCGACATCGGCGACAACGACCGACGTCGTGACGCTGTGGCGTTGACGCGCATGGATCCGGCGCAGGGCGGTGCGGGTGAACTCCACCGCCTGACCTATCCGGACGGGGCGCACGACGCCGAAGCGTTGCTCATCGGTGGCGACGGCCGACCCGTCGTCGTCACCAAGGACGGTCTCGGTACCGGCGGTGTCTACACCACGGACACGCGGGTGTCGGATCTCGCGAGTCCCGGCCCCACCCCCTTGCGACGCGTCGCGGACTTCGCCCCGGCCGCCACCACCAGCCCCGGCGGCCCGCCGCTTCTCGACGGCAGTCGACTGGTGACAGGTGGCGCCGTGAGTTCCGACGGGACGGTCGCCGCGGTGCGTACCTACACCGATCTCTACCTGTGGCCGGTGTCCGACGGCGATGTCGCACAAGCTCTGTCGACAGCACCGTCGTCCGTGACCGCGCTCCCGCCGCAGCCGCAGGGTGAGGCCCTCGCATTCACCGAGGACGGCGACCTGCTGCTCGGCTCGGAGCAGGGTGTCGACACGGCAGCGGCGCTGCCCGCGGTGCTCTTCGTCAGGGACGCGGTGTCCCTGGCCGGATCCGCCACGTCTGCCTCCGACCCAGAGCAGATGTCGACGGACGCCCCCGCCGAACCCACCGGGTCCATCCTGATCCCGTTGATCGCCGCTGCCGCGTCGGTAGGCGTCGTCGTGCTGGTCACGGCCCTGCTGGTACGTCGCCTCTTCCGGTCCCGCTGACAGCAGTCGAGCCCCACTCCGGGTTCGGAGTGGGGCTCGGCTGCTGTGCCGGTGAGGTCAGGCGTCGAGATCCGAGGCGACGAGGCCCGCGATCTTGTCCAACGTCGCCTGGTCGTCACTGGTGATCGTCACCTCGGTGCCCTTGGTGGCTCCGAGCGTCATGATCATCAGTGCCGATCCTCCGTCGACGGCCTCTTCGCCGTCGACCTCGAGGGTGACGTCGACACCGGAATCGGCGACTGCTTCGGCGATGACGGCGGCGGGGCGAGCGTGCAGGCCGATGGCGGATCCGACTGCGACCGTGGTGCTGGGCATCGTGGTGATCTCCTTCTTCGTCTGGTGAGTGCTGCTGTCGATAGTGCCAGCTGCGAGGGTGCTGACGTGGGTGTCAGGCTGCGACGGCGACCGGCTCGTCGATGATCTCGGCGGGCTTCTTGCCGGCGAACTGCTTGGCGGCAGTGATCAGGGCCGCGGAAACCGCGGTGCCGATCGCCAGTGCCAGCAGGAACAGGAAGAAGTTGTTCATGGCGAAGAACACGAGCAGTCCGCCGTGGGGCGCGCTGAGCGTGGTGCCGAAGGACATGATCAGCGCACCGGTCACGGCACCGCCGGCCATCATCGAGGGGATGACGCGCAGCGGGTCGGTCGCGGCGAACGGGATCGCACCTTCGGAGATGAACGCAGCTCCGAGAAGCCATGCAGCCTTGCCGTTCTCACGCTCGGCCTCGCTGTAGAGTTTCGGACGCAGGGTGGACGACAGAGCCATGGCGAGTGGGGGAACCATGCCGGCAGCCATGACGGCGGCCATGATGCGCAGCGATGCCTCGTTGTCGACGCTGAGGCCGGCGGTGGCGAAGGCGTAGGCGGCCTTGTTCACGGGTCCACCGAGGTCGAAGCACATCATGAGACCCAGGATGATGCCCAGGATGATGACCGACGAGCCCGAGAGACCGTTGAGGAAGTTGGTCAGGCCGGTGGTGATGGCGGCGAGCGGGCGACCCAGTACGAGGAACATCAGACCGCCGACGACGAGGGTCGCTCCCAGCGGGATGATGACGACGGGCATCAGGCCACGCAGCCACGGCGGCACCGCGATCCGGCTGATCCAGAGTGCGACGAAGCCGGCGATGAGACCACCGACGAGGCCACCGATGAAGCCGGCGCCGACGAACAGGGCCACCGCACCGGCAGTGAAGCCGGGGGCGATACCGGGACGATCCGCGATGGCGAAGGCGATGTAGCCGGACAGGGCCGGGACCAGGAAGCCGAAGGCCAAGCCGCCGAGCTGGAACAGCACCGCGCCGATGAAGATGCGGAGTCCACCGTCGGGCAGGTTGGTCAGGCTGTTGTTGGTCATGATGTCCTCGGCGACACCCTTGATCTCGTATCCACCGAGAAGGAAGCCGAGGGCGATGAGGAGTCCGCCGGCAGCGACGAACGGAATCATGTAGCTGACACCGGTCAGCAGGATCTGGCGCAACCGGGTGCCCCAGCCGAGACCACCGGCAGCGGCGGCAGCCGACGCTCCCGGTGCGGTGCCCGAGACACGTGCGGCATTCGGGTCACCGCCGGCGCGCAGAGCCTCGGCGACCATCTTGTCGGGCTCGTTGATCGCGCGCTTGACGCCGGATTCGATGACGGGCTTGCCCGCGAAACGCTCGCGACCCTTCACGCCCACGTCGGTGGCGAAGATGACGGCCTCGGCGGAGGCGATGAGTGCCGGGTCCAGAGCAGTGGAGCCGCTCGAGCCCTGCGTCTCGACGTGCACGGTGACGCCCGCACGGTCGCCGGCGTCCTTGAGGGAGTCGGCAGCCATGTAGGTGTGAGCGATGCCGGTGGGGCATGCGGTGATCGCGACGATGTGCTTGGCAGCGTCCGCCGTGGCGGTCGGAGCGGGAGGCGCGGTCTTCGTGGTGGTTACGGGGGCAGCGGCCTTCGGGGCTTTCGGGGCCAGGACGCCCTCGACCAGTGCGACGACGTCGGCGGGGGTGGCGGCCTCGCGCAACGACGTCACGAACGCCGGCTTGACCAGGGCGCGTGCCAGCGAGGACAGCAGCTTCATGTGTTCCGCGCCTGCGCCGTCCGGTGCGGCGATGAGGAAGACGAGGTCTGCGTCGCCGTCGGGTGCGCCGAACTCGACCTTCGGGTTCAGTCGGGCGAAGCCCAGCGATGCCGTGGTGACGGCGGCGGACCGGCAGTGCGGGATCGCGATGCCGCCGGGCAGGCCGGTGGCCGACTGCGCCTCACGAGCCATCGCGGCGTCGCGCAGGGCGTCGGCATCCGATGCACGGCCCGCATCGGTGAGGACGCGAGCGAGGCGGGCGATGACATCGTCCTTCGTCGAGCCGAGATCGGCGTCGAGCAGGATGAGGTCCTCGGCGATGATGCCGGGCTTGGCATCGTGAGCCGTGGTGGGACTGGACATGTCGTTTCCTCTGTAGGTGAAGTGGAGCGGCGGGATCAGGACTGGGGTACGGCGGGTGACGAGTCGAGGGTGTGAACGGGAACGGCGGTGATGTCGACGTCGGACGGCGTCGGCAATCGGGTGCCGGGTAGGGCCGCGGCTGCGGATCCGTAGGCGACGGCCCGGGCGAGTCGACCGGCACCGTCCTCGCCGTCGAGATCGGCCAGGATGTATCCGGCCAACGACGAGTCGCCCGCGCCGACGGTGCTTCGCGGGGTGATCGGGGGAGGGGTGGCGAACCACGACCCTGTCGCGGTGACCAGAACGGCCCCGGACCCACCGAGTGTCGCCAGGACGGCAGCCACTCCGCGGTCGACGAGCACGCGCGCGGCCTCGACGGTGGGGTACGGGTCACCTTGTGCGGCACTGGCTTCGAGCATGGCGCCGTCGTGACCGGTGAGGTGCGCGAGTTCTTCCGCGTTCGGCTTGATCAGATCGGGTGCCGTCGACGGGAAGCCGGCGGCGAGCGCGGTGAGGGGATCGTCGGAGGTGTCCACGGCAACCTTCGCCGACACCTCGCGAAGCGCGGTGACCAGGCGGCCGTACCAGGTGGCGTCGACTCCCGGCGGAATCGAGCCCGACAGGACCACCCAGTCCGCACGCTGCGCCAGATCGAGTACCGACGCCATGAGCGCGTCGACGGTTTCGGGAGCGAGGCCGGCGCCCGGCTCGTTGATCTTGGTCGTCGTGCCGTCGGGCTCGCTGATGGTCAGGTTGGTGCGTGCGATACCCGAGGTGGGCACCGCGTGGTAACGCACGCCCAGGATGCCGAGAGCTCCGAGCAGCGGATCGGTCCCGCTGCACGGCAGCACGGCCGTGGCCGTTCGACCGGCGGACGTGACGACTCGCGCGACGTTGACGCCCTTACCGCCGGGTTCCGTCGTGGTCGTCGCGCTGCGGTGCACGGAGCCGCGCACGAGCGGAGCGTCGAGAGTGACCGTGCGGTCCATGCTGGGGTTGGCCGTCAGGGTGAGGATCATGCGACCACCACCTCCAATCCGTGTTGCTGCAGACGGGTGCAGTCGGTGTCGGTGATGCCGTCGTCGGTGACGAGGACGTCCACACAGTCCAGTGCGGCGAAGGACATGAAGAACTGGAGGCCGATCTTGGCCGAGTCGGTGACGACGACGACGCGATCCGCGGACCCGACCATCGCGCGCTTGACGGCGGCCTCGTCGGTGTCGGGGGTGGAGAGGCCGTGCGCGACGCTGATCGCGTTGGTGCCCATGAAGGCGACGTCGACGCGAACGGTTCCGAGGACGCGGAGTGTGTCCTCGCCGACGGTGGCCTGGGTGACGCCGCGGACCCGACCACCGAGCAGGTGCAGGTCCAGCGAGGGCACCGCGGCGAGTCGGGTCGCGATGGGCAGCGAGTTGGTGACGACGGTCAGGTCCGAGTCGACCGGGATCAGCGCGGCCAGACGGCCCGTCGTAGTGCCCGCGTCGAGGGCGATGGACCCACCCGCGGGCGGAAGGAACGCGACGGCTGCAGCAGCGATGCGGTCCTTCTCCCTGGTGCGGGTGTGCTCGCGCTCGGCCATACCGGGCTCGACGGCGGTGACCGACGTGGCGGGAACTGCGCCCCCGTGGACGCGGCGTACGACACCCATGCGGTCGAGCGAGGCCAGGTCGCGACGCACCGTCTCGGTGGTCACCCCGAAGGTGTCGGCCAGGTCGGCAACGGAGACGCGGCCGCGTTGACCGATGAGGCCGGCGATGGCGTTCTGGCGTTCCTCTGCGTACATCGTGTTCACCGCCCCTCCGTCCGACCCGTTGTTTCACTGTTGGTTTATGTTGTTTTACGCCCGTCTCTGTTGACATGTCAAGAGGTTCGAGTAATCTGAATCACAGAAGTTGTCGCGGGAGACGCGACACACAGCGGTCGGCGAGACGCCCCCGCACCCACTCGGTAGCAGGAGGAACCAGATGACGGGATCGGTCACCGTGAACGACGCACAGCCGACGGCGCACGTGCAGGGAACGCCGGTCGTGCCCGGGGTCGGATACGGGCCCGTCGTCCGCCCGGCACCGCGACCCTCGCGGCCCGACACGGCTACCGAGATCGCCGAGGACGCACGCGACGCGGAGAAGGAGCGCTTCCGTGCCGCGGCAGCCGAGGTCGGCCGACGCCTGCAGGCTCGCGCTGCGCTGGCGACAGGATCGGCCTCCGAGGTACTCGCCGCCAACGCCGCGATGGCCGAGGACCGCGGGTGGATCGGCGCCGGCGTCAAAGCCATCGGCAAGGGCTCGGACGCCGCCTTCGCCGCTGTCACCGCGACGGATCAGTTCGTCGCGATGTTCGCCAAGCTCGGTGGCCGGATGGCCGAGCGCATCACCGACCTCATGGACATCTGCGACCGCGTGATCGCCGAACTGTCCGACCTCCCCGAGCCGGGCATCCCCACCCCGTCCCAGCCGTCCGTGCTCCTGGCGGACGACCTCGCGCCCGCCGACACCGCCGGTCTCGACGCGTCTCTCGTCGTCGGACTGGCGACCTCGCTCGGCGGCCCCACCAGTCACACCGCGATCATCGCCCGCCAGCTCGGTATTCCGTGCATCGTCGCGGCGACCGGCCTCGACGACGTCGCCGTCGGAACGCTCGTCATGGTCGACGGCACCACCGGGCGCATCGACATCGAGCCCGATCCGTCGACAGCGCGTGCCGCCGTACAAGATTCGTCCGTGCACCTCGCCGAGGTCGCCGGCTGGAGCGGTCCCGGACAGACCTCCGACGGCCACCGCGTCGACATCCTCGCCAACGTGCAGGACGGCGCGGGAGCACGAGCGGCCCGGTCCACCGCCGCCGACGGTGTGGGCCTGTTCCGCACCGAGCTCAGCTTCCTCGACCGCGACGTCGAGCCCACCGTCGACGAGCAGGCCTCCATCTACGCCGAGGTACTCGACGCCTTCGACGGATCGAAAGTGGTCGTCCGCACGCTCGACGCCGGTTCCGACAAGCCGCTGCGCTTCGCGAACCACGCTGACGAGGCCAACCCGGCGCTCGGCGTCCGCGGCATCCGGATCGCCGAGGGCAACCGCGGCATCCTGCATCGCCAACTCGACGCCATCGCGGCCGCCGCGGCGTCGACGGCGTCCTCCCCGTGGGTGATGGCCCCGATGATCGCCACGTCCGCCGAGGCGCAGGCCTTCGCCGCCGACGTGCGCGAGCGCGGACTCACTCCCGGCGTCATGATCGAGGTCCCCGCCGCAGCGCTACTCGCGGACCGCATCCTCGATCACGTCGACTTCCTGTCCATCGGCACCAACGACCTCGCGCAGTACACGATGGCAGCCGACCGGATGTCCGCCGATCTCGCGGCGCTGACCGACCCGTGGCAGCCCGCTGTTCTCACGCTGGTCGCGCACGCAGCGAAAGCCGGTGCAGCAGTGAACAAGCCCGTCGGGGTCTGCGGTGAGGCCGCAGCCGACCCGCTTCTCGCCTGCGTCCTCGTCGGCTTCGGGGTCACCTCGCTCTCGGCAGCGTCGGCCGCCGTCGCCGGTGTCGGTGCGAAGCTCGGCACGGTCACCCTCGACCAGTGCCGCGCGGCGGCCGAGGCCGTTCTGTCCACCTCGAGCCCCGCCGAAGCACGTCAGATCGCGTCCAGCCTGCTGGGGTGACGAGGCCCGACCCCCTTCGACCGGCCTCCGGCCTTCCCGCGTGACATCATTTCCGCCGTGACGACAACTCGATCCAGGCAGTTCTTCCCTCGCTGGTCCGTCCATGGCGACGGTCGCACCGTGGCACCCGACGCCGTGGTCGCACCGGACGAGCGGTTGTCCTGGCCGCGCACGGTGGGAATCGGGATGCAGCACGTCGTCGCGATGTTCGGCGCCACTCTGCTGGTTCCGACGATCACCGGGTTCCCGGTCACGACGACGCTGTTCTTCTCCGGACTCGGTACCGCCCTGTTCCTGCTGATCACACGCGGCCGGCTGCCCAGCTACCTCGGGTCGTCGTTCGCCTTCATCGCACCGCTCGCCGCCACGGCGGGCGACGGTGCTGCCGTGCAACTCGGCGCAGTCCTGGTGGTCGGCGTCGCGCTGGCCGCCGTGGGCGTCGTCGTCAAGATCGCGGGCAGCAAAGCCCTCGACGCTGTGATGCCTCCGTTGGTCACCGGCGCCATCGTCGCGCTGATCGGCTTCAACCTCGCGTCCACCGCCACGACGTCGTACGAAGCTCAGCCGCTGGTGGCCACCGTGACGCTGGTCGTCGTCCTGTTGGTGACCGTCGCGGTTCCGGGGCTCATCGGGCGCCTCGGCATCCTGGTCGGCGTCGTCGTGGGGTGGGTGTTCGGAGCACTGACCGGTGCGGTGGACCCCCTGCGGATGGATGCCCTGCGCGAGGCGTCGTGGTTCGGTGCTCCCGAGTTCACCGGCCCGACCTTCCAGCTCTCGGCCATCCTGGTCGCGTTGCCCGTCGTCGTGGTGCTGGTTGCCGAGAACGTCGGACACGTCAAGGCCGTCGCCGCGATGACCGGCAGGCCTCTCGACGACGTCGCCGGCGACGCCCTGATCGCGGACGGTGTCGCCACGGCGCTCGCCGGAGCAGGTGGCGGATCAGGCACCACGACCTACGCGGAAAACATCGGCGTCATGGCCGCGACGCGCGTGTACTCGACCGCCGCCTACTGGGTTGCTGCGATCACCGCGCTGGTCCTGGCGTTCTCGCCGAAGTTCGGCGCCCTCATCTTCACCGTCCCCAGCGGAGTCATCGGCGGCGCGACATTGGTGCTGTACGGCTTGATCGGCCTTCTCGGCGTCCGCATCTGGCAGGAGGCGGGCATCGACTTCACCAAACCCGTCAACCTCATGGTCGCGGCCGCAGCACTCGTCGCCGGTGTCGGTGACCTGACGTTGACCATCGGGTCCGTCGAACTCGGCGGAATCGTGTGGGGCTCGCTCGGCATCCTCGTCGCCTACCCACTGCTGCGTGTGCTGTCGGAGCGCCGACGAGACTGATCGGTCCGTGAGACGCTGAGGTGGTGAGTCACCCGCCGCTGGAGCCCATGCGCCCCGTCAGTGTGGCGCCCGACCAGTGGCAGTCCGTGCCTGCGTGGAAGACACTGCTGGTCCTCGCAGTGTCTGCCTCGGCAGCCGCGTCAACGCTCGCGCTCCCGAATACTGCTGCGCGAGTGACCGTTGCGGCTGTTGCCGTGATCGTCGCCGTGGTTCTCGCCGTTGCGTCGACGAGGCGGACGGTGCGAGAGAGCGGTGACCAGCGCATCTTTTGGTTGCGAGGGCCTGCGGTGCGTCGCCGTGACGTCGATCTGCTGCAAAGCTGCAGTGGATCTGCTCTGTTCGTCGGAGCCTTGGCGCTGAATGCCGTTCCGGGTTGGTACTGGTGGGTGACCGCGACGGTCGTCGTCTGGGTTCTGCCGCCTCTCGTCCTGCAGGCCCGCCACAACCGTCGGATCTAGGCTGCCTTCGTGCCGCACACCCTCGTCTCGCCCCGACCCGTCGATGCGGAAACGGTGATCGAACGGAGCCGGTTCCTCGCCCGTGTGGTCGCTGTCCGCACGGAGTCCGCGGCGCTCGAGGTGGTCGCCGCGGTGACTGCAGAGTTCCCCGACGCCGGCCACCACTGCTGGGCCTTCGTCGTCGGCCCAGATCAGGAGCACCGCCGTCAGCGCGCATCGGACGACGGTGAACCCGGTGGCACGGCGGGCGTTCCGATGCTCGGCGTGCTGACCGGCCGCGATCTCGTCGATGTGGTGGCTGTCGTCAGCCGCTGGTTCGGGGGAGTCAAGCTGGGGGCCGGTGGGTTGGTGCGCGCGTACTCGGGTGCGGTGAGTGCGGCGCTCGACCGTGCGGAGGTGGGCGAGCTCGCGCGTGTCGACGTTCTCGAGATGGCCTTGTCCCATGCGGACGCCGGTCGGGTGGAGGGCGTTCTGCGCGTGCACGGATTCGTCATCGACGACGTCGCCTACGGGTCCGACGTGCGCCTGCGGGTGATCGGGGACGGTGACCGGCTCGACGGTGTCCTCGCGTCGGCGACCAGCGGAAGTGTCGTCGCCGAGCGCGTCGGGCACCGGTGGGTGCTCGAGTTCTGAGGCCGCAGGGTGCGCTGAGCCGCGGATACCGCGGCTCACCGCACCGAACTCCGCCCGGCGACGGCACCGCAGTCACCGAACGTGCTCGCACTGGTCATCGACCCAGCGTGCACTCGGGTTCTACTCTCGAGTGAGATCCGCCGTACGCCTAACGAGGAGAACCATGAAGCGCACGTTGTTCGAGGCCGAGCACGACCTCTTCCGCAGCTCGTACAAGAAATTTCTCGAGCAGCATGTCGCGCCGCACCACGCCGAGTGGGAGACCCAGAACATCGTCGACCGCGGCGTGTGGGTCGAGGCCGGTAAGCAGGGCTTCCTGGGCATGGCCGTGCCGGAGGAGTTCGGCGGCGGCGGGGTCAAGGACTTCCGCTACAACGCCATCGTCACCGAGGAGACCACGGCCGGTGGCTACAGCGGCATCGGGTTCACGCTGCACAACGACGTCGTCGCTCCGTACCTCATCGAGCTGACGAACGACGAGCAGAAGCAGCGCTGGCTGCCCGGGTTCTGCTCCGGTGAGCTGATCACCGCGATCGCGATGACCGAGCCGGGTACCGGTAGCGACCTGCAGGGCATCAAGACCAAGGCCGTCCGTGACGGTGACGACTGGGTGCTCAACGGCTCGAAGACGTTCATCACCAACGGCATCAATGCCGATATCATCATCGTGGTGGCGTGCACCGACCCCGAGAAGGGCGCGCAGGGCTTCAGTCTGTTCGTCGTCGAGCGCGACATGCCCGGATTCGAGCGCGGCCGCAACCTCGACAAGATCGGTATGAAGGCGCAGGACACCGCGGAGCTCAGCTTCACCGACGTCCGCATTCCCGCCGCCAACATGCTCGGCGAGGAGGGCATGGGCTTCATCTACCTGATGCAGAACCTGCCTCAGGAGCGTCTGTCGATCGCCGTCGTCGCGGCTGCCGCGATGGAGTCGGCGCTGGCGATGACGATCCAGTACTGCAAGGACCGCAAGGCGTTCGGGAAGCCGATCGGCAAGTTCCAGAACACGCGCTTCGTGCTCGCCGAGTGCGCGACCGAGACGACCGCCGTCCGCATCATGGTGGACAAGTACATCGAGCAGCTCAACGCGAACGAGCTGTCGGTGCAGGAAGCTGCCATGGCCAAGTGGTGGACCACCGAGAACCAGGTCAAGCTCATCGACCGGTGCCTGCAGCTGCACGGTGGCTACGGCTACATGAAGGAATACCCGATCGCCAAGGCGTACATGGACTCTCGTGTGCAGACCATCTACGGCGGTACGACGGAGATCATGAAGGAGATCATCGGTCGCGGGTTGGATCTGTAACCACACCGAACACGACGAAGCCGGCGCTGGATGTCCAGCGCCGGCTTTCGTCTGTCGTGGATCAGAGCTTGCGCATCACCGTGACGACCTTGCCCAGGACCACGGCATCGTTACCGGGAATGGGTTCGAACAGGTCATTGTGGGGGAGCAGCCACACGTCGCCACCGGTGCGCTTGAACGTCTTGACCGTGGCTTCGCCGTCGATCATGGCGGCCACGATGTCGCCGTTGTCCGCGACGTTCTGCTGGCGGACCACGACCCAGTCGCCGTCGCAGATCGCCGCGTCGATCATCGACTCACCGACGACGCGCAGCAGGAACAGAGAGCCGGACCCGACGAGCTCGCGCGGCAACGGGAAGACGTCTTCCACAGCCTGCTCGGCAAGGATCGGACCGCCGGCGGCGATCCGGCCGAGGACGGGAACGAACGTCGGCACGGGTAGACGGTCGTCGTCACCGTTCGACGTGGACGTGTCGAGGTGGTTGGTGGTGTCCGACGCGACCATGTCGTCCTGCGCGACGGCAGGTGCAGTCTCGGGCCGCCCGTTCTCGCCGGGCAATCGCACGTCGACTGCACGGGGACGGTTGGGATCGCGTCGAAGGAAGCCCTTACGCTCGAGAGTGCGGAGCTGATGGGCGACCGACGACGTGGACGTCAGGCCGACGGCATCGCCGATCTCGCGGATGCTGGGCGGATACCCGCGCTCGGTGACGGACGCACGGATCACCTCGAGAACGCGCCGCTGACGTTCGGTGAGACCCGAGTCTGTGTCGGCCGTGGTGGGGGAACCGCCAGCGGTCGTGCGCCCTCCAGCCGAGCCGGATGAGCTGTCGTCCTTCATCGAGATACCTCCATCGGTGGATGCGGGTGGAACAACCAGCTCCGTGGTGCAGATGATGCTGGTGTCACGTCCGTGGTGCGTGTGTCGAACCTAAACCGAAACACCCTTCGGATCAAACACCTGTTCGATTCGTGTCGCGTGTTCGATGCACTTTGTCGGTGGGCCCTGCTATACATCGAACATGCGTTCATTCGAACGCGTGGTCGAGTGCGACGTTCGAACACTTCGGTGGGAGAGCGTCGCGGAGGCCACCGGCTATCCACGAGGAGTGGTTGCAGTGACTCGTAGTGACGTTCTGACCATCGACACCGCACGGTCCATCGATCTCGATTCTCCCGTCTCCGATCGCTGGACCTGCGACGACGAGTCCTACTGGGGCCAGGTGCCCGCCCGGACGCACGGTGCGTCGACGCAGACCCGTGGCCGCACACCGGTTCGTCGCCGGACCGCTCCGCGGGATTCGAGCCGTCCCGACGCGGGCGCGACGGACTACCGGCGTCGTTCGCCGGGCGTGTCGCAGGTCGAACACCGCACCCGTCGGTCGCACGGATTCGCGTCGATGGTTGCTGTGGCGCTGATCACAGCGGTGTCCGCTCTGGGGCTCGTGGGGCTCGCGAACATGCGATCGGCAGACGCGCCGACGCAGCCGTCCGTCTCCCAGCAGATCGACGCGGGCGTCGTCGCCGGACGGTGACGACGCTGGGGTACGCGGCGACTTCGCGGTCTGCTCCTGGCGGTATCCTCGACAGGTCGGATGCCGACACGGCGTCCGAGTTGTCCGTGCTACCGAGGGGTCGCTTACCCATGCACTGCCCGTTCTGCCGCCACCCCGACTCGCGCGTCGTCGATTCGCGCGAAGCGGAAGAAGGCCAGGCGATCCGGCGGCGCCGATCCTGCCCCGAATGCGGTCGACGCTTCACGACGGTCGAGACCGCTGTGCTGTCCGTGGTCAAGCGCAGCGGCGTCAGTGAGCCGTTCAGTCGCGACAAGGTCATCAAGGGTGTCCGTCGTGCCTGCCAGGGTCGCCAGGTGGACAACGACGCGTTGGTGCTTCTTGCCCAGCAGGTCGAGGACACCGTGCGGGCGTCCGGGTCCGCCGAGATCCCCAGCAACGAGGTAGGGCTCGCCATCCTCGGCCCGCTGAGAGACCTCGACGAGGTGGCGTACCTGCGCTTCGCGTCGGTCTACCGCTCGTTCAGCAGTGCCGACGACTTCGAGCGAGAGATCGACGATCTCCGTCGGCACCGTGCCGGTCTGGACGTCCCCGAAGCCGAGCCCGCAACCTAGCGTCCGGCTGCGCGCCGAACGTCCGCAATGGTCTTGCGGACACGCTTCTCGCTCACCGGGTACGCGGTTCCCAGAGTCTGAGCGAACAGATTGACTCGCAGTTCCTCGATCATCCACGCGATGTCGCGCACCGCATCGCTACGGGCGACGGAGTCCGATACGGCTTCGAGGAGCGCGTCGTAGTCGGCGTAGACACGATCGAGGGCATCCATGCCGGCGGCGTCCCGAGTGGCGCTCGACGGAAGGGCTCTCAGTCGGCGTTCCGCACCCTGTAGGTAGCGGGGGACATGCGGCAGATGGGACTCGCCCGTCTCGAAGACGAAACCGGGGAAGATCAGACCTTCCAGCTGCTGACGGACATCGTCGGCTGCGTCTCCTCGAGCTCCGTCGAGTGCGAGTCGGACCTGCGCAGCCGCAGCCAGGCACGGCTCGGCGAGGCGGAGAACCGCCGCGGTTCGTCCGGCCAGTTCGCCCCGGACCGCTTTCTCCAGCGCCGCGAAGGCATCAGGGCTCGATACCGGTCCGCCGTGCTTCATCATCAGTTCGTCCGCCGCGAGTGTGCGGCAGTCGTCGATGAACGCCTCGATGCTGCCATGGGGATTCTGGCCGAGGGCCAGTCGCTGCGCGGGGGAGCGGCCGGTCAGGAGGTTCTTGCCCGCCACCGGGATCGCGTCGAGAAGCAGTCGGCGGGTGCCGTTCCGCATGGCCGCGCGCTGTTCGGCCGCCGATCCGAGGACCCGCACCGCGACGCCACCCTTCTCCGCGACCAACGCCGGGTACCCGGTGACCGTCTGCGCGTTGACAGTCCGTGTCACGGTGGGTTCGAGTGTGCCGATGGTCTCGGAGGTCCACCGGGTCGCGGGGGCTCGCTCGGAATCCTTCGCCGCCGCTCCTACCGCGGCGGCGGCAGCAGAACCCAGCCGTGCGCGCAGGGCGGTCAGGGATGTGTCCTTGCCCAGACGGGTGCCCGCGTCGTCCACGGCGACGAACGTCATCTTCAGGTGTCGCGGCAGAGCGGACGGATCGAAGTCGGCCGGCCGGATCGGTACGGCGCCCATGCGGGTGAGCTCACGCGAGAGCGCAGCCAGCAACGGCTCCGTGCGGGGACGCATCGCCGCGACTGCCGCCGCCGCATGATCCGGAGCGGGAACGACGTTGCGCCGCAGCTCTTTCGGGAGTGTCTTGATCAGGGCGGTGATGAGTTCCACGCGCATGCCGGGAACGAGCCAGTCGAATCCGACGTCCGCTACCTGCGGTAGCAGAGCGATCGGAATGGTGATGGTGACGCCGTCGTCCTCACGTCCGGGTTCGAACTGATACGTGAGCGGGAACTGCAACTCACCCTGGCGCCACGCGTCCGGGTAGTCGCCGCCCAGGACGGCAGCCGCCGCCGGGTTGACGACGGTCGTCCGATCGAAGTCGAGCAGAGCTGGTGTCGTCCGCGACGTCTTCTTCCACCACCGGTCGAAGTGACGTGCCGAGACGACGGTGGCCGGGATCCTCTCGTCGTAGAACGCGAACAGCGTGTCGTCGTCGACGACGATGTCGCGGCGACGAGCACGCGACTCCAGTTCCTCTGCATCGCTGCGCATCTCCTGGTTCGCGTGGAAGAAGCGGTGGTGCGTGCGCCACTCGCCCTGCACGAGGGCGTGCCGGATGAACAGATCCCGCGAGATCTCGGGATCGATCGAGCTGAACGTGACCGGGCGGCGAGCAGCGAGCGGAATCCCGTACAGCGTGACGCGCTCGTAGGCCATCGCGACTTCGCGCTTCGTCGACCAGTGCGGCTCCGAGTACTGCCGTTTGATCAGGTGCGGCGCCAACTTCTCGGCCCACTCGGGCTCGATGCGCGCACCCATGCGCGCCCACAGTCGACTCGTCTCCACGAGTTCGGCCGCCATGATCCACCGCGGAGGCTTACGGAACAGCGACGAGCCGGGGAACACGGCGAACGACGACCCGCGCGCTCCGAGGAAGTCCTTCTTGTCGCCCTCGCGAACACCGATGTGGGACAGCAGTCCCGGCAACAGTGACTGATGAATCACGGCGTGGTCAGGCTCGGAGGAGTCGCTCGCGTCGGGCATCGTCCATCCCAGGCCGCGCGTGATCTGCCGCAGCTGTCCGTGTAGGTCCTGCCATTCGCGGATGCGGAGGTAGTGCAGGAATTCCGAGCGGCACATACGACGGAACTGGTTCGAGGACAGGTCTCGTCGCTGCTCGCGGAGATATGTCCACAACTCCCAGAGCGCCAGGAAGTCGGAACCGTCGACGACGAAACGCTTGTGCATCTCGTCCGCCGCCTGCTGATGCTCGGCGGGGCGTTCGCGCACGTCCTGGATGGACAGTGCGGACACGATGACGAGCACCTCCCGCAGGCATCCGTTGCGATTGGCCTCGACCAACATGCGCGCCATACGCGGGTCGACCGGGAGGCCGGCGAGCTCCTTGCCGAGAGCGGTCAGGACCGGCCCGTCCTCGCCTTGCGACTCGAGAGCGCCGAGTTCGTCGAGCAGGCCCAGGCCGTCACGGATGCTGCGCGGGTCGGGGGCTTCGACGAACGGGAACGCGTCGATACGGCCCAGTCCCAGCGAGGCCATCTGCAGGATGACGGATGCGAGATTCGTGCGCAGGATCTCGGGGTCGGTGTACTCGGGGCGGGCGTCGAAATCCTCCTCCGAGTACAGGCGGATGCAGATCCCGTCCGCGACACGTCCGCAGCGGCCGGCGCGCTGTCGAGCCGAGGCCTGCGAGATCGGTTCGATCGGCAGACGCTGCACCTTGGTGCGGAGCGAGTAGCGCGAGATGCGCGCCGTTCCGGGGTCGACGACGTACCGGATGCCGGGCACGGTGAGCGACGTCTCGGCGACGTTGGTGGACAACACCACTCGTCGCCCGGTGTGGCCGGTGAAGACGCGGTGCTGCTCTGCCGCGGACAGCCGGGCGTAGAGCGGGAGAATCTCGACGTTGCGCAGTCGGCGATCCTTCAACGCGTCCGCAGTGTCGCGGATCTCGCGCTCGCCCGACAGGAACACCAACACGTCGCCCTCGGGTTCGGTGAGCAGTTCCTCGACGGCGTCGCACGTGGCGTCGACAGGGTCGAGTTCGATGGTCTGCTCGCCGTTCTCGACCGTGAGCGGCCGATACCGGACCTCGACGGGGAACGTCCGGCCCGATACCTCGACGATCGGCGCGTCGACGCCGTTCACCGCGAAATGGTGCGCGAAGCGGCCCGGGTCGATGGTGGCGGAGGTGACGATGACCTTCAGATCGGGACGCTGCGGCAGGAGGCGCGCGAGGTAGCCGAGGATGAAGTCGATGTTGAGGCTGCGCTCGTGAGCCTCGTCGATGATGATCGTGTCGTAGCGGCGCAACAGCCGGTCGCGCTGGATCTCGGCCAGCAGGATGCCGTCGGTCATCAGCTTGACCAGCGTGTTGTCGCTGGAGTGGTCGGTGAAGCGGACCGTGTAACCGACAGCGTCGCCGATCTCCTGACCGAGCTCGTCGGCGATACGTTCCGCGACGGTCCTGGCCGCCAGTCGCCGGGGCTGCGTGTGTCCGATGACTCCCTGGACGCCGCGACCGAGTTCGAGACAGATCTTGGGAATCTGCGTCGTCTTTCCCGATCCCGTCTCTCCGGCGACGATGACCACCTGGTTCTCGGCTATCGCGGCGGCGATGTCGTCCTTGCGCGCGGAGACGGGCAGCGCCTCCGGGTAGGTGATCGCGGGAACGGATGCGCGACGCGATGCGATCGTGGCCTCGGCGCGGTCTATCTCGGCAGCGATCGACTCGAGTTCGGCGGGCTTACGGCTGCGGTCGAGACGACGGCGCAGCCTGTGGGCATCACGGAAGGTGAGGTCGGACAGGCGGGCCGTCAGGTCGCGGCGGGTGTGTCCGGAGGACGGGGGAGCAGATGTCGACATGGCTCACGCCAGTTTATCCGTCACCGCTGGGTCAGGATGCGTGGCCCGTCGTCCGTGATCGCGATGGTGTGCTCGGAGTGGGCGGTCATGGTTCCGTCGGCCGACCGGAGGGTCCATCCGTCCGGGTCCATGACGAGCTTCGCCGTTCCGCGCGACCACCACGGTTCCAGCGCGAGGGTCATCCCGGCCCTGAGTCTCAATCCCGATCCCGCACGACCGACGTTGGCCACGTGCGGGTCCTCGTGCATCGTCCGGCCCAGGCCGTGACCACCGAAATCTGTATTGACCTGCTTTCCGGTCTCGCGGGCGACGTTCTCGATCGCCGCCGAGATGTCCCCGAGTCGCCCACCGACGACGGCCGCGGCGATGCCGGCATCCAGCGCGCGCCGGGTGCTCTCGATCAGTTCGACATCCGCAGGATCAGGGTTGTCGCCGACGACGACGGTCAGTGCCGAGTCGGCGACCCATCCGTCGATGGACACTGCGAAGTCCAGACTGAGGACGTCACCTGCCGCGAGCGTGTGGTCGAACGGGAGGCCGTGCAGCACACGGTCGTTGACCGACAGGCAGATGACGTTGCGGAACGGCCCGTTGCCGAACTCGGGGGCGTAGTCCCAGTAGCAGGACACTGCGCCGCGGGTGGCGACGAGGTCGCGGCAGTGATGTTCGAGATCCATCAGGTTCACGCCGGGCTGCGCCTGCTCCGACAGCGTCGTCAGTGTCTCGGCCACGAATGCGCCGGTCACCGCCATCTTGTCGATTTCGGCAGGGCCCTTGAGCTCGATCATCCGTCCATCGCTTCCTGTCGGTATTTCAATACCAACGAACGGTAGCAGACCGGTACAGGAATACCGCTATGCTGACCCTGTGGTCCGCATTCCTCTGAGTCCCGAGCAGGTCGAGGCCGGTCGTCGCCTCGGCGCAGTCCTGCGTGCCGCACGGGCGGGACGAGACCCCGAGATCGTCGCCCGTGACGCCCGCATCTCACCCGAGACGCTCCGCAAGATCGAGGTGGGGCGGATTGCGAGCCCCAGCTTCGGGACTGTGCTGCAGATCTGTGCGGCACTGGGACTGCCGGTGTCCGACGCGGTGGACGCGTGGCAGGGCGACAGGGAGCACCGCGTCGCGATCTAGTGTTCCGTTGCTCGGCGCGGAGGACCGCGCTCGTGTGAGGATCGCTTCATGACCTCGCCGGACGCTCGCGTCGACACCCCGGTCGCGCTGCGTGTATTCCGTGTCGTCGCCGCTCTGCTCGGGCTGGCCGCGCTGATCTGGATCCCTGTCCGGTCCGCGGACGTCGCCGGGTTCTCGCTCGCCAACTTCTTCAGCTACTTCACCGTGCTGAGCAACGTGCTGGCTGTCGTGGTCTTCCTGGTCGGCGGGGTCGTCGATCCCCGTTCCGAGACCTTCGACAAGGTCCGCGGGGCGGCCACGACCTACATGGTGATCACCGGGATCGTGTACGCGGTGTTGCTGTCGAACGTCGACGTGCAGATCCAGGACGCGTGGACCAATGCGGTCCTGCACCGGATCGTCCCCGTCCTCATCGTCGTCGATTGGGTCCTCGACCCACCACGGCGTCGGAACAGTGAGTTCGCACCGCTGGTGTGGTTGGTGTTCCCCGTGGTCTACGGCGTCTACAGCCTGATCCGTGGCCCCATCGTCGACTGGTACCCGTACCCGTTCCTCGACCCCCGCGGAAGCGGGTACGTCCCTCTCGCCATCGGGCTCGTCGTTCTCGTCGTGGCGTTCCTGCTGATCGCGCTCGCGGTGGATCGGGTGGGGGAGTTGGCGACCTCCCGCCGGTCGGGAATCCGCGCGTCCCGTGGCCTAGTCTGATCCCTCGTGACCTCGCCACAGCACACGTCATCCGCCTTCTGGCACGGATTCGCCGATATGCACACCGTCGAGTCGGGGGGACGCTTCGTCGTCGCTCGCGGCGACGGTGCGTCCATCTGGGACGACAAGGGCACCCGGTATCTCGACGGGACCGCGGGACTGTGGTTCACCAACGTCGGTCACGGCCGGACGGCCATCGCCGACGCCGTGGCTCGGCAACTGTCCACCCTCGCGCACTACTCCACGTTCGGTGACGTCGTTCCCGACGTGACGCTCGAGCTCGCCGACCGTCTCGCCGCCATCGCACCCGTCGCCGGTAGCAAGATCTTCTTCACCTCGGGTGGATCGGACTCCATCGACACCGCGGCGAAGCTGGCTCGCCGCTACTGGCACCAGGTGGGCAAGCCCGGCAAGACCATCGTCGTCGGCCGACAGAAGGCGTACCACGGTATGCACGTCGCCGGAACGGCTCTGTCGGGACTTCCGCTGAACCGCGAGAACTACGGCGAGCTCATGTCGGACGCCCGCACGGTTGCCTGGGACGAGGGCAAAGCACTCCTCGAACTGATCGAGAAGGAAGGTGCCGACACCATCGCCGCCTTCTTCGCGGAGCCGATCATCGGCGCCGGTGGGGTCTACCTGCCGCCCGAGGGATATCTGCACGAGGTGCGCCAGATCTGCCGCGACCACGACATCCTGTTCGTTGCCGACGAGGTCGTGACGGGCTTCGGCCGCATCGGCGGAGCGTGGTTCGCGTCGGCGAAGTTCGATCTCGAGCCCGACATGATGTGCACTGCCAAGGGACTCACGTCCGGGTACGTACCGATGGGAGCCGTCTTCGTCAGCCCTCGTGTCGCCGCACCCTTCTACGAGGGTGGCGCATGGTGGCGCCACGGCTACACCTACGGCGGACATGCGGGCGCGGCCGCAGCCGCGATGGCGAACCTCGACATCATCGAGGACGAAGACCTGCTGACACATGCCTCTCGGCTCGAAGCGTCTCTGCACCAGCATCTCTCACC
Organism: Rhodococcus sp. Leaf247; assembly: GCF_001426185.1. GTDB lineage: Bacteria > Actinomycetota > Actinomycetes > Mycobacteriales > Mycobacteriaceae > Rhodococcoides. Next base: position 183,269 of record NZ_LMRP01000003.1, read on the forward strand.
CCTGGCAGATCACGATCTGATCAGCGAGGTGCGCAGCGGCATGGGCGTCGTTGCGGCGGTGCAGTTCGCCGACCCGACCTACGCGATGCCGTTCGTCAAGACGCTGCGCCGTGAGGGCGTGTCCGCCCGAGCGGCGGGCAACGGCGCGATCCAGTTCTCGCCCGCGTTCGTCATGACCGACGACGAGGTCGAGCAGATGGCAGCGTCCATGTCGCGGGCTCTGGACGCTACCGCGAGCTGACATGGCCGTACCCGATCACTGGATCCCGCACGGCCGTGACGACGGCGAGGTGATCGGGTGGATCGACATGCAGTCACAGGCACCTGATCTGGTGCCGGTCGACCGGCTCGGCCGAACGTTGGCCGCGGTATCGGAGTGGCCGGAGGCCGAAGTGGCGCTCGAGCGCCGCGGCCTCCGATTCCTGATGGACAAGTTCACCTATCAGGGTCGAGAAGTGCGGATCCGGACCGTCGACGATCACCGCATCGTCGTGACCACGGCAGTCTCGGACGCGGTCGGTGACGTGGGTGAAGAGGTCGTCCTCGCCTTCCCTGCAGGGCCCGAGCTACACGAAGGTCCTACTCGCTGAGGCGCTACCGTCACTCCGCAGAGATCGCCGTGTTCACGTCGGTGAGAAATCTGTCGACGACTCTGCGGTCGGATGGTGACAGGGACTTCATCGACACCACTGCGCGACCGATCGCATCACCGAAGAACGACTCACCCAGCGTTCTCGCGGTGGACGTCACCTCGAGCAGCACGCGTCGTCGGTCCACGGTGTCCCGTGTCCTGGACACCAAGTCACGTGATTGCATCCGGTCGACCAACGCTGTCGTCGATGCCGAGTTTACGCCGAGCGCACTCCCGAGCCACCCTGGAGTCGCAGGGTGGCCGGCGCGCTCGGCGTCGAGAAGGAGAATCAGCGCGCGCACATCAGTCGGGTGCAGATCGTGTACGCGCGCGAACCGGGCGCCGAGCAAGTCGAGGCTGACCACGACCTCCCTCAATTTGTGGATCAGCACGTGAGGGTCCGAACCAGCATCGTTCGTCCGAGGTTCCTGCGCCATTGGACAAGCATATCTCGCTGATCTAGTGTCTCGATGATCGAGATAAAGTGAGGGTGCCATGAGCAGGCAGACCATTCGACAGTTCGCAGACTCGTCCGCGGGTGAGCGCTTTTTCGATGCATACGACTCGCTGCTCGAACACTGGCCACCGGACACGGAGACGCGCGACGTGCTGACAGAGCACGGAACCACACGTGTGAACGTGTGCGGATCGCCGAACGGCCGCCCCGTGATCCTGCTCCCCGGTGCCGGCGCAACCTCGGCCGTATTCGGTTCTCTGGCTGGGCGATTGGGACGCACGCACCGAGTATTTGCGATCGACCTGATGGGCGACGTCGGCCGAAGTGTTCCCCACGCGGATCGCATTGCGTCGATCGCAGAGCTTCACGGGTGGTTCGACGCAGTGATCGGTGCTCTGGGTGTGCACGATGTCGATGTTGTCGCCCATTCGTACGGAGCGATGGTGGCCGCTTCCAGGGCTGTCGCACCGGGTAGCGGAATTGCACGTCTGATCCTCGTGGATCCCACGTCGGTATTCACGGGACTGAGCGCTTCGTATCTCCTGCGTGCGGTCCCGCTACTCACGATGCCGACAGAACGTCGACAACGTGCGTTCGTCGAGTGGGAGTGCGCCGGCATCGGCGTTGATCCGATGTGGATGTCCGTCCTTACCATCGGAGCTGCACATTTCCCACGGCAGCGTCCGGTCGTACCGAAGAAGCTTTCGAAGGTCGAATTCGCTGCGATCACAGCTGATGTGAGCGTCGTCCTGGCAGGCCGGAGCAAGGCTCACTCGGCGTCGAACGTGGCTCGCAAGGTCCACGAGGTTCTACCGCGAGCGCGGGTGGTCGTCCTCGACAGTGCATCTCACCACAGTCTTCCTCTCGAACCGGCCGACGATGTGGCCAGAACTGTCATCGACTGCCTTGCGCACCCGCGTCGGAGCGGATGACCGAACCCAGCCGGCTGGCCATGCGACTGGCGTCGATGGGCAAATGTCGACTGCCGAGGAATTCCTTCAGTGGGACATCCGCTAGGAAGTCCGTTCGGATGGACGCGTCGTACAGGACGTCGACGAGAGAGCCGAAACGATGAGCAGCGTCGCGGCCGAGTCGGGACGGCCCCGGAATGCCGTCGATCACCCACCGAGGGAAACGTTCTGCCAGGGCGAGAAAGTCTGTCGGGGCGTGAGGCCGGACGCATAACGAGTCGAAGGTGAACCACACCAGGTCTGCGCGCACGGCGAGTGCCTCGACGGTTCGGCCGCCGATCGTGAGACGCTCGGCCTCCCGAGGTTCGGGAGACTTCAACCCGCTGGGGTCCGGCTCCCGGAGAATGATCCATCGACCTGCAGCGAATCCCGTGCGTGTCGACGTGGGATCCACCGTGCGGTAATCGATCGGTCCGTCGACGCACACGACTGACATCGACCGCTCGATGAGCCGTATGGCCGGCTCGAACATGCCGTGGAACAACGGGTTCGGGAGCAGGCCGCTGGGTGGGTAGTTCGACGTCGCAACGACAACCGTCGAACGCTCGAACAGCGCTGTCAGGAGTCGACTGACGAAGATCGCGTCCGCTGGATCGTGGACGTGCAGTTCGTCGAAGCACAGGACATCGACGTCACCGACGAGACGGTCCAGTGCGGCAGCCAGGTCGTGGCCGTTCTTGTGAAGAACCGTATGGAGGTCGGCGAGAAAGCTATGGAAGTGAGTGCGCACTTTCCGGTCGGTCGACGCCAGAGCGGAATAGGTGTCCATCAACCACGTCTTGCCGCGACCGGGCGGACCCCACAGGTAGACGCCGCAATGTCGAAGCTGTTCGAGCGCGTCGGCCGCGGCGAGTTGATACATGTCCAGGGTGAGGCCGTCGGCGTGCGCGGCCGCACGGATCGCCCCGGGGGCGATTAGGTTGTTTCGAACAGATCGACGAAGCCGCACCGCTAGACCGTACGAAACTCCTGCACGTCGGGATACGTGTGTTCGAACACGTAGTACTCGTGCACTTTTCGGCACCCGATCGTCGGAAATTCTGCCAATCGGCACAATTGACCACGATCGGGTGGCATGAGGTGCGGCCAGGGACCTGCACTCACTGCGGAAATGGGTCGCACGCGGGGCCGTCGAGCACCTACCGTGCAAGGGCCGACCGAAAGGGGATTCACCCATGCGCGATGTGACGTACTACGTGGCGACGAGTCTCGACGGATTCATCGCGGCTCCCGACGGCACCTGGAGCGCGTTCCTCGACGAGGGCGACCATATGGAAGTGCTCGTGGACGAGTTCGCGGACACGCTTCCCGGACACGTGCAGGATGCGCTCGGGATCCATTCGGACGCAATGATGTTCGACACGGTGATCATGGGGTGGACGACATACTCCGCGGCCCTGGACGTGGGAATCGTCAGCCCCTATCCGCACCTGCGGCAGTTCGTGGCGTCCCGGCACCGCCGATCCGAGTCCGACGACGTGACCGTCACGAACGATCCGGCAGCCACCCTCGACCGACTTCGTGGGGAGGACGGCGCCGGGATCTGGCTGGCAGGTGGGGGAGCGCTGGCGGGTGACCTCGTCGACCGGATCGACCGACTCGTCCTGAAGATCAACCCGGTGGTTCTCGGTGACGGTGTGCGCCTGTTCGCCGGTGCTCGATACGCTGACCGGCCGTTCGAGCGCACCCGACTGCGGGCGTTCGACTCCGGAGTCGTCATCGCCGAGTACACCCGTCGAGCGGGGGTCGGATCATGAGCGGCCGGGTATGGCTGATCACCGGTGCGAGTCGAGGGCTCGGTCGCGCGCTGGTGGACCGTGTGCTCGACGTGGGGGACACCGTGATCGCGACCGTGAGGAGCGAGGCAGACCTTCCCGCTCACGAGCGACTCGTCGTCGATCACCTGGACGTGCGCGATCGCGGCGCGGCGCGGGCGGTCGTCTCCTCCGTCGTCGAGAAGTTCGGCCGCCTCGACGTACTGGTCGACAACGCGGGTCACGGGGCGGTGGGTGCCATCGAGGAGACGACGGAGCATGAGGCCCGCGACATCGTCGACACGAACTTCTTCGGTGCGCTCTGGCTCAGTCAGGCAGCCGTCGAGGTCATGCGGCCTCGGCGGTCCGGCCACATCGTGCAGATCTCGACCGTCGGAGCCGTCGGCACGATGCCCACCCTGGGCCTGTACGCCGCGTCGAAGTGGGCGCTCGAAGCCTTCAGTGAGGCGATGGCAGCCGAGGTGAAGGATTTCGGGATTCGCGTGAGCATCGCGGAGCTCGGCGCGGTCGATACCCAGTGGGGCACACGAAGCATGCGATTCAGCGCTCCGTCTCCCGACTACGACGATCTGCGGACCGCGGTGTTCGGCACCCCCGACGTACCGTGGCCGCGGGAGGGGACGGGCGGCGGAACGGCGCCTGCGGATGCTGCGGCGGTGATCGTCGACCATGTCCGCAGCCCGGACGACGACAGGCTGCGACTGTTGGTGGGCGATGACGCGCCCGGACAGGTTGCCGAGGCGCTCGCGCGCCGACTGCGGGACTACCGGCGCGACCAGCGGTTCCGCGCAGCACCGGACGAGGAGAGCGCCTCGTGACCAGCATTCGCCACGAGTACGAGATCGCTGTCACCTGGACCGGAAACACCGGCGCGGGAACCGCGTCCCTTCGCGAGTACTCCCGCGACCACGATGTGGAAGCGCCAGGAGTTCCCACCATCGCAGGGTCGTCGGATCCCGCGTTTCGTGGCGACGCGTCGAGGTGGAATCCGGAGCAGTTGTTCGTAGCGTCCATCGCCCAGTGCCACATGCTCTGGTATCTCGGGCTGGCAGCGCAGGCGGGTGTCATCGTGACCTCGTACGTCGACGCGCCGATCGCGGTCATGATCGAAGAACCCGGTGGGGCAGGACAATTCGAGTCCGTGACACTGAGACCTGTGGTGCGGATCGACGCGTCGAGCGACGCGGATCTTGCCGAACAGGTGCATCATCGAGTCGCCGACTACTGCTTCATCGCACGCTCGATCACCACGCCGATCAGCTACGAGGTGACGATCGAACGCTAGTGCTTCGTGGACGTGGCGACGGCCAGCCGCTGGTGCAACCGCTCGCGCACCTCGTCCGGTTCGTACTGTCGACGCTGGCGCTCGTTGCGGGCGACGAGGACACCGGACGCTGCCACGCCGACGGCGCCGGCGAGGCCTGCGACCTTCAGCAGACCACGTATGGAGATCTTTCGGGATCGTGCAGCCATTCATGAAGGCTAGCGCCACGAACTAGGCTCGTCGTCGATGAGCGTCGACGGAGTGTCGACGGAGTGTCCTCAGTCAACCTCGCCACCGCCGTGGAGACCACGCGGACAGGCGATCTCTGGATCTTCCGCGGACGATCGGCGGCGGATCGTGCGATCCAGACGCTGACGAACAGCCCGGTCAACCACGTGGGCATGGCCGTGGTCCTCGACGATCTGCCGCCCCTGATGTGGCATGCGGAGCTGGGGCAATCGTTGCCCGACATGTGGACCGGGCGGCACCAGCGTGGTGTGCAGTTGCACGACCTCCGCGACGCGGTCACCCATTGGGGCGAGCGCTACGACCAGAAATGCTGGTTCCGGCAACTGCAGTCGCCCATCACGCACGCGCAGGAAGACGACCTGATGCGGACCATCGCGCGGCTCGACGGCACCGCGTTCCCGACCACGGCAAGGCTGGCGGGCAGATGGTTCGCGGGGCGACTCCCGGCAGTGTCGGCCAAGGACGACCGTCGACTCGAGACCGCCTACTGCGCGGAGGTGGTGGCCCTGACGTACGAGGCGATGGGTCTGCTCGATCCGCGCGAATCACCGACGCCGCTGAAGCCGTTCGACCGGGTAGGACTGAAACCGCCGCGCCGACGAGCCAACTGGTACGACCCCGGCAGGTTCTGGAGCGGTGATCACCTGCCATTGGCGGAGGGCGTCGAACTGGGGCGCGAGATCGCGGTGGTCCTGGACTAGAGCGTTCGGGACTCTTCCGCCACCACGCGCCCACCGAGCTCCACCCATCCGTCGTCGGAGAGGGTGGTCGACAGGACCGAGCCTCGGCCCTGCACGATGCTCAGATCGCGCCCGAGCAGTTCGGTGACACGAACGGCGGCCGCGCCCGTTGCTTCGTCCTCCGGGACGCCCATGTCGGGCGCGAACATGCGGGAACGGATTGCGCCGCGGCCCTCGTCCACCCACGCCCACACGTAGTGGTGACCGTCGGTGAAATCGGACGGGTCCACGGCGAGCACATCGGCCGGCGTGGCGACCGGATGGAACTCGAACTGCGGCGCCCATGACGGGCGCGCCCGGACGTACGTGACGCCGTCGGCGAATCGGACTGAAACCTCGCCTGCGGGCACCAGTAACGCATCCACCGGTGTACCGCGATCGGCCAACCATGCGGCGGTGCCCACCGTGGGGTGCCCGGCGAACGGCAACTCGACGGCGGGCGTGTGGATGCGGAGGGCCGTGGACTGCGCCGGGCCGGCCGGAACGTCGACGAACACGGTCTCGCTGTACTGCAGCTCGTGCGCCACTGACTGGCGATCGGCCGGGGCAACGGACGCAGCGTCGACGATGCCGAGAGGGTTGCCCCACCGGCCCTGGGCGTCGGTGAACACCCGCACGACATGGACGTCGAATGGCATGGTCTTCCTCTCAGCCTGCGGTGACGGTGATGTCGTCGAACACGACCTCGGCCAGTTCGTCGGACTCCTCGACGTCGACTGTGGCGTCGAAGGACCACCCGTGGTCGCCCTCGGGGTCGTCGAGAACTTGCCGTGCGGTGGTCTCGTCGCGGGTCTGGACGAACGAGAACAGGTGGGGTCCGCGCGCGGTCGGTGTCATACCGATCTCGCCGTACTCCTCGAAGTAGGGCTCGAGTTCGTCCTGCCAATCGACGTCGTCGCCCAGCTCCTCGAGGAGGTCCCACCGGCGTCGCGACGCCAGCTCGACGCGTCGGAACAGGGCGTTGCGCACCATGATTCGGAACGCTCGTGGGTTCGCGGAGATGGGTTTCGGTGTGTCGGCACCGTACGCGACGACGGGCGTGCCCTCCTCGTCGAAGGTGGGGTCGGTGAGGTTCTCCCACTCGTCGAGAAGGCTGGAGTCGACCTGGCGCACCGTTTCACCGAGCCATTCGGTGATGTCCTGGACGTCCTCGGTGCGCGCCTCCGGTGGAACCGTCTGTCGCAGTGCGCGATACGCGTCCGCGAGGTATCGCAGGACGGACCCCTCCGAGCGGGACAGCCCGTAGTGCGAGATCAACTCCGTGAACGTCATGGACTTCTCGATCATGTCGCGCACCACGGACTTGGGCGACAGCCCGAACTCCGACAGCCACGGATGGCCGCCGCGGTAGATCTCGAAGGCCGGCCGCAACAGCTCCTCGAGCGGCTTGGGCCAGGTGACTTCCTCGAGCAACTCCATGCGTTCCTCGTACTCGAGGCCATCCGCCTTCATCTGCGCCACGGCCTCACCGCGCGCCGCGTGCTGCTGCGCCATCAGGATCTGCCGGGGATCGTCGAGTGTGGCCTCGATGATCGACACGACATCGAGCGCGTACGAGGGCGACTCCTGGTCGAGTAACTCGAACGACGCGAGGGCGAACGGAGACAGTGGCTGGTTCAGCGCGAAATCGCGTTGCAGATCGACGGTCAGGCGCGCGGTGCGACCGTCCTCGTCGGGCTCTGGGAGCTGTTCGACGATGCCGGCATCACGCAATCCGCGGTACAACCGCACCGCCTGCAGGATATGACGGCGTTGGTTCGCCCTGGTCTCGTGGTTGTCTTCGAGCAGGTGCCGCATCGCGTCGAAACAACTGCCGGGTCGTGCGATGACGTTGAGCAACATCGAGTTGTTGACGGTGAACTTCGACGTCAGTGGCTCGGGGCTCGCCGCCACGAGTCGCTCGAAGCTCGGTTTGCCCCAGGAGACGAAGCCGTCCGGTGCTTTCTTGCGCTGGATCCGCTTGAGCTTCTTGGGATCGTCTCCGGCCTTGGCCACCAACCGGGCGTTCTCCACCTCGTGTTCGGGTGCCTGCACCATGACGGTACCCAGCGTGTCGTAGCCGGCTCTGCCTGCGCGACCGGCGATCTGGTGGAATTCGCGGGCTCGTAGCTGGCGGGTGCGAACGCCGTCGTACTTGGTGAGGCCGGTCAGCAGCACGGTGCGGATGGGCACGTTGATACCCACTCCCAGCGTGTCGGTCCCGCAGATGACGGCCAGCAGGCCCTCCTGGGCGAGCTTCTCGACCAGGCGTCGGTACCGCGGGAGCATGCCCGCGTGGTGTACGCCGATCCCGTGACGGACCAACCGGGACAACGTCTTTCCGAATCCGGTGGTGAAGCGGAAGCCGCCGATGGCCTCGGCTATCGCCGCCTTGGTCTCCTTCGACGCCACCGTGATCGATGTCAGCGCCTGCGCCCGTTCCAGCGCGGACGCCTGCGTGAAGTGCACGACGTAGACCGGCGCCAGGTGAGTGGACACGAGTTCCTCGATGGTCTCGACCACCGGGGTGAGACGGTACGAGAACATCAGCGGCACAGGCCGTTCGGATCCTTCGACGACCGTCGTCACGCGGCCGGTGCGCCGGGTCAGGTCGTCGCGGAAGAACGAGACGTCGCCGAGAGTGGCGGACATGAGCAGGAATTGAGCGTGGGGGAGTTCGATGAGCGGCACCTGCCACGCCCAGCCGCGATCGGGCTCGGAGTAGTAGTGGAACTCGTCCATGATGACCTGGCCGATGGAGGAGTCGGCGCCCTCGCGCAGTGCCATGTTGGCGACGATCTCCGCGGTCGCACAGATGATGGGTGCCGACGCATTCACCGAGGCGTCACCGGTGACCATGCCGACCTTGTCCGCGCCGAAGATCTCGCACAGCGCGAAGAACTTTTCGCTGACGAGTGCCTTGATCGGCGCCGTGTAGAAAGACCGGATGCCGGCGGCATACGCGGCGAAGTGAGCGGCGATGGCCACCATCGACTTCCCCGAGCCGGTCGGGGTGGCGAGCACGACGTTGTTACCGGACACCAGTTCGATGACGGCCTCGTCCTGCAGCGGATACAGCTCCAGTCCGCGGTCGGTGACCCAGGTGGTGAACGCGTCGTACAGATCGTCGGCCGACGCGGAGTCAGGAACCATCTCGGTCAGCAGCATGTCCTACAGGCTACGTAGCGGACCGCTCGTCCGAACCCATGGCACCCAGGACGGCCTGGCGGGTGACCGCGCTCCCGGTGATCGCGTCCTCGCCGACTCCCGAGACGAGCATCTGACGCCACCTCTGCTCGTCGAACTTCAGTGGCATCGTGCTGTTCATGAAGTCCTCGAGGACTTCGAGGAAATGCATCGGGTCGTCGCGATACGGGAAGTGCCCGGCGCCGCGGAAGACCGTCAGGGACGATCCGGGCATCGCCGCGTGCGCGAGGTGGGCGTGGGCCACCGGTATGACGGTGTCCTGGTCGCCCCAGATCAACTGCACGGGCAGGTTCTCGGTCAGATAACAACGGTCCAGCATCGTGACCACCTGGCCGCGCCAGTCGACGACGGCGCGCAGAGTCCGCAGGTAGGCGTCGTACGCGGTGGAGTCGAGAAGGTTGGCCAGGACGCGGACGAGGTCCGGCGTGTCGTGGAGCACGGCACCGGGATGCAGAGGAGTGCCGTCGAGCTGGTCGATGGCGGAGCCCGCGACGCGGAGCAGAGTCATCGCACCGGGGATGCGGAGCAGCTTGAATGCTTCGTTGATCACGGGCGTCGCCATCAGGCGCAGCGCCGGATGCACATCCTTGGTGACGCCGCCCGCGGAGACGAGGACGAGGCGCTCGACCATGTCGGGGAACTGGTAGGCGAACTGCATGGCCACACCGCCGCCCAGTGAATGTCCGACGACGGACACCGAATCGAGGCCGAGCGTGACCAGCAGATCGCGGATGCCGTTGGCGTACGCGGCCACGGAGTAATCGGCGCGAGGCTTGTCGCTGAGACCGTGACCGAGAAGATCCGGCGCGATGACCGTGTACTTCGACGCGAGGTGCGGCAGGACGTCCAGCCACGTCTCGGAACTGTCACCGATCCCGTGGATCAGCAGAAGGACGGGGCCCTCGCCGGCCATCCTGAACGCGCGTCGGTAGCCGTGGATGGTGCGGAAGTGCAGTCGGGGCTCCGCGTCGGGAACCGGGCGCAGAACACGCCGACGTTTGTCCGACATCCGAGCCCCTCTCGATCGGCGACACAGGGCATGCCGCCGACCGAGCCTAGACCCGAGGCATCGTCCGCGAGGCGTCGCTCACGTTACGACTGGGTAAGAACACCGAACGTCAGGAATGGTCGGTATCGCCGTCGGAATCGTCCGACGGAGGCGTGGAGGGCTCGTCCTCGACGAAGGCGGTCTGCTCCGCGAGGAACTTCTCGAACTCGGCGCCCAGCTCGTCTCCGCTGGGTAGTTCCTCATCCGCGGCGAGCAGTGTGGACTGCTGTTCCTGCGCCGTGACGAAGGTGTCGTACTGGCGCTCCAGTGCCTGGACCACGGACTGGACCTCCGGGTTGCCCTCGACGTGCTGGTCGACCTGCTCGCGCACGCGGGCCGCCGACTCGGTGAGCGCACCCAGCGGGATGGTGAGCTTGGACGACTCCGCGACGAGTTCGAGCAGCGTCTCGGCAGCACTCGGGTACGCCGTCTGCGCGAGGTAGTGCGGAACGTGCACGGAGTAGCCCATCGACTCGTGACCATGCTGCGCCATCCGGTACTCGAGAAGCGACGACGCACTGGCCGGCACCTGGAGCTCGCCGGACCACTTGTGGTGCTCGCCGACCAGATCGGTGTCGCTCGAATGTGCTGTCACACCCAGCGGACGGGTGTGCGGAACCGCCATGGGGATGGAGTTCAGACCGATGGTGCGACGGACGCCGAGCTGCTCGGACAGCAGTCGCACGGCGGCAGTGAATTTCTCCCACTTCAGATCCGGTTCCAGACCCGCCAGCAGCAGGAACGGAGTGCCGACGGCGTCCTGAACCGCATACAGGTTGAGGTACGGCTCGTCGTAGTCGGAGAAGTGGTCCGCGGAGAACGTCATCATCGGTCGGCGCGAGCGGTAGTCCAGCAACTCGTCGACGTCGAACGACGCGACCAGTTCCGTCTCGAGCGTCTCGCGCAGGTGCGTGGTGGCCAGCTTCACCGCGTGACCGGCGTCGGAGTAGCCCTCGAGGCCATGCACCAGAACCGGACCCACCCCGTCCTCGGACGCCACTCGGGGCGCCGGAAACTCCAGCTCGTACATTCTCGACTTCTCGTCCATGCCGGTGTCCTTCCTCGTCGCCGTGCGTGTCCCGCCGGGTCACCACTGTGCGGTTACCCCATTTTCCCACAGCGACCCTGCGCGACCGGGCTTCACCCGTTTCTCCTCCCAACGACGGCGGGCACCCCGACATTCCCCGCTGTCGCCGGTCAGCGCGTGAAGGCCTCCAGAGCCCGAATCTTGTTGGCGACGTCCAGCGCCGCGACCTTGTACGCCTCGGACATGGTCGGATAGTTGAAAACGGCGTCGACGAGGTAGTCGACCGTGCCCCCGCACCCCATGACCGCCTGGCCGATGTGCACCAGGTCGGTCGCGCCGGAACCGAAGATGTGCACGCCGAGGACCCGTCGGTCGACGGTGGACACGATCAGTTTCAGCATCCCGTGGGAGTCTCCCGCGATCTGTCCGCGCGCGAGTTCGCGGTATCGGGACACGCCCACCTCGTAGGGAACCGAGTTCTTCGTCAGTTCCACCTCGGTCGCGCCGACGTAGGACACCTCCGGGATGGAGTAGATGCCGATGGGTTGGAGGTCGGTGAGCTTGTTCCCCGGCTCGCCGAAGGCGTGATACGCGGCCAGTCGACCCTGATCCATCGACGTCGCGGCCAACGCGGGGAATCCGATGACATCGCCGACCGCGTAGATGGTGTCCACCTTGGTCTGGAAGTCGTCGTCGACGTCGATCCGTCCTCGGGCGTCCGCCTCCAGTCCGGCCTTCTCCAGATCCAGACCGTCGGTCATGCCCTGGCGTCCGGCCGAGTACATCACTGTCTCGGCCGGGATCTTCTTCCCGCTCGCCAGCGTGGTGACCGTTCCCGACGGACCCACGTCGACAGCCGTGACCGCCTCTCCGAAGCGGAATGTGACCGCGAGATCACGCAGGTGGAACTGCAGCGACTCGACGATCTCGCGGTCACAGAAGTCGAGCATGGTGTCGCGCTTCTCGACCACGGTCACCTTGCATCCGAGCGCCGCGAACATGGAGGCGTACTCGATCCCGATGACGCCGGCTCCGACCACCACCATCGACGACGGGATGAATTGCAGATCCAGAATGCCGTCGGAGTCCAGCACGCGGTAGTTGTCGAACTCGACGTCGTCGGGACGGGCGGGCGCCGTCCCGGTGGCGATCACGACGTTCCGCGCGCCGACCGTGATGCGCTCGCCGCGACTGCGGTCGTCCACCGCGATGGTGTGCGCGTCGAGGAACCGGCCCTCGCCGGTGATCATCTCTATTCGGTTGCGCAGCAATTGCGATCGGACGACCTCGACCTCCTTGCCGATCACGTGGGATGTCCTGGCCAGCAGATCCGACGGCGTGATGTTCGCCTTGACCCGATAGCTCGCTCCGTAGAGCTCCCGCTGATTGAGGCCTGTCAGATAGAGAACCGCCTCGCGCAGCGTCTTCGACGGGATGGTGCCCGTGTTGACGCACACGCCGCCGAGCATGCTGCCCTTCTCGATGATGGCGACGCGCTTGCCCAGTTTCGCCGCCGCGATCGCGGCCTTCTGCCCTCCCGGTCCGGAACCGATGACTACCAGGTCGTATTCGAGTTGGTCCGACATGCCCCAACATGTAGTCCCATGAGGAGAATCCGGTGTGCCGTACGTGTCACGACTGGGTGAACACCTGTCCGATGCAGCAGTTCGCACCTGTGCATCGTTAGGGTGACGGTCAGGTTCACAGCACCCGGCAGTACCGACAGATGGAGGCAAGAAATGCCACAGCAGGTCCGCGGCGTCGTCGCTCGGAGCAAGGGTGCTCCGGTGTCCATCGAGACCATCGTCATTCCGGATCCCGGTCCCAACGACGTCGTGGTGACGATCCAGGCGTGTGGTGTGTGCCATACCGACCTGCACTACCGCGAGGGTGGAATCAACGACGAGTTCCCGTTCCTGCTCGGCCACGAAGCCGCGGGTGTCGTGGAGACAGTCGGTGATGCGGTGACACACGTCGAGGTCGGAGACTTCGTCGTCCTGAACTGGCGCGCAGTGTGCGGACAGTGTCGTGCCTGCAAGCGCGGTGAGCCCTGGTACTGCTTCGACACCCACAACGCCTCCCGCACGATGACGCTCGAGGACGGAACCGAACTGTCTCCGGCCCTGGGCATCGGAGCATTCGCGGACAAGACGCTCGTCCACGAGGGCCAGTGCACCAAGGTCGACCCCTCCGCCGACCCCGCCGTCGTCGGACTGCTCGGCTGCGGCGTGATGGCAGGCCTCGGCGCGGCGATGAACACCGGCAACGTCGGACGCGGTGACTCCGTCGCCGTCATCGGATGCGGCGGCGTCGGCAACGCCGCGATCGCCGGGGCTCGGCTGGCAGGCGCAGGCACGATCATCGCGGTCGACCGCGACAAGGGAAAGTTGGAGTGGGCTCGCGATCTGGGCGCCACACACACTGTCGACGCCTCCGACGTGGATGCGGTCGAGGCCATCCAGGAACTGACCGGCGGCTTCGGCGCCGACGTCGTCATCGACGCCGTCGGGCGTCCGGAGACGTGGAAGCAGGCGTTCTACGCCCGCGACCTCGCCGGCACCGTCGTCCTCGTCGGTGTCCCGACGCCGGAGATGACCCTCGAGATGCCGCTCATCGACTTCTTCAGCCGCGGTGGGTCGCTCAAGTCGTCCTGGTACGGGGACTGCCTGCCCGAGCGGGACTTCCCGATGCTGGTCGATCTCTACCAGCAGGGCCGGTTGCCACTCGAGAAGTTCGTCACCGAGCGCATCTCGCTCGACGACGTCGAAGCGGCGTTCGACACCATGGCCAAGGGTCAGGTCCTGCGTTCGGTGGTGGTTCTGTGACCACGCCTTCCGGCTTCCGGGTCGAAAGGGTCGTCACCTCGGGCACGTTCGAGCTCGACGGCGGATCCTGGGACGTCGACAACAACATCTGGATCGTCGGCGACGACTCCGAGGTCGTGGTGATCGATGCGGCTCACGACGCCGGCCCGATCGTCGACGCCGTCGGTGGCCGGAAGGTCGTCGCGGTGCTGTGCACGCACGGGCACAACGACCATGTGACCGTCGCCCCGCAGCTGTCGGAGCGGCTCGACGCACCGATCCTGCTGCACCCGGCGGACGACGTCCTCTGGCAGCAGACCCATCCCGACGTGGCGCACCGCGATCTGGCGGACGACGACCGTATTTCTGTCGCGGGCACTGAGATCCGGGTCCTGCACACCCCCGGTCACTCACCGGGGTCCAGTTGCCTCTACCTCCCCGAAGCCGGTCACCTGTTCAGCGGCGACACACTGTTCTCCGGTGGACCAGGCGCAACCGGGCGGTCGTACTCCGACTTCCCGACCATCATCGGCAGCATCCGGGAACGTCTGTTCGCACTCCCGCCCGAGACGATCGTGAACACCGGTCACGGGGACGGGACCTCGATCGGCGACGAGTCACCCCATCTCGAGGAATGGATCGCGCGCGGTTCCTGATAACAGGTTGATGTCTGCCCGGTGTGGGGTCGGCGGTCGGGCACACGGGATATGACAGGGTCGGCATCGTGACCAGCCACGCAACGATGCCGACCCGCCCCGACGACGCACCGCGTTCGCGCAGAGCGGGCGTCGGCGCCGCGCTGGCCGGACTGTCGATCGTGGCTCTGGTCGGGTGCGGGGGAACGACAGTGTCCGGTGTGCCGGAGGCCGGGTCGAGTTCGAGGCCGTCGACGGCGACGTCGTCCGCGCCCTCGACCTCCGCGACCAGCACGTCGGCGACACCCACCACCGGTGCCACGCCCGGGTCCGGGTCGCTTTCCGCCCTGACGATCGATCCGTCTGTCTTCCCGTCGACGTATCAAGCAGTCGTCCTTCCGCCTCAGGCCGTGGCTCAGGCATCCCAGGATCTCGACGGCATCGCCTCCGGCGCCTCGGTCGATCCGGCGGGGTGCAAGCCCGAACAACGGGGCACCGACGCTGACTCCACGTCGCTCGTCGTCGGAACCGATCCAGCCGATCGGGCGACGATCTCCGTCGAGCTGGCTCGCGTGACCACGTCGCTGGAGGATCGGAAAGCGCTGTGGGAACAGTGCTCCGAGGTGACGGCGACATCGAACGGTGTGGAGACCATGGTGTCGACGGAGTTGGTGCCGCCTCCTCCGATCGGGGCCGACGACACGCTCGCGCTTCGCCGTATCGTCAGTTCCGGCGGTCAGGCGGGCGACGTCACGCAGTCCATGCTCTCGTTGATCGCGCAGGTCGACGACGTGCGGATCACGGCCACCTACATGTCGTTCGGTGAACTCGACCCCGACGCGGCCACCCTCGATCAGCTCTTCACTGCTGCCGTGCAGAAGGTGAAGGCAGGCGGATAGATCAGTCCGACGTGAGGACGAAGCGCTGGACGACGAGCGCGGCGACCACCACGAACCACACCGCCACGGGCACGCGGTGCCACGCGGACGACACGGGACGGCGCGTCGGGCGTAAGAGGGCGACGTTGTGCAGCGTGACGTACCAGAACACCGGAACCGTCACCGCCCACACCACCATGCAGTACGGGCACAGGGCGCCGATCCGGTAGAGGCTCTGCACGATCAGCCAGTGCACGAACAGCACCGCCGCGGTGACGCCGACCTGCACCGCGACCCAGAACCAGCGTTCCAGGTGGACACCGAGCACCAGTGCTGCGCCGATCATGGCGACGATGGCGAAGCCGCCGACTCCCATGAACGAGTTGGGGAATCCGAGCACGGAGGCCTGCGCCGACTCCATCACAGACCCGCAGTTCACGACCGCGTTGATGTTGCAGGACGGCGCATACGACGAGTCTGCGATCAGCCTCAACTTGTCCACGGTGAGAACCACGGCGGCGGCGAATCCGATCACTCCGCCGATCAGCATCACCCACGCCAGGGCAGGTGCGCGTCGGATCGTCCCGGCTTCCGTTTCGCCGTCGGACAGTGTCGTATTCATCGGTGTGGTCTCCATCGGCGAGCAGGGCATCCGTCGCTTCCGGAGTCTAGCGATCCCGCCTGCCGGAACCCGTGGACCGCGTTCGTCCCCGGGGCACCTCGTTCATCCCCGGGGTAATTTTCCGCCCAGGTCACGGGTCGAGCCCCTCGACGATCGGCGAGGACAGTCCGATGGCATGACTCGACGACCGTATCCCGCTCGCCCATCCCGATCCGACACCGACGAGGAGGGCCCGGTTCATCGCGTCAGCGGAGTCGGCAACCTCATCGCCGCTCTGCCCGCGCTGCTCGGTTTCGTCCCGGAGCAGTCGATCGTCCTCGTCTGCCTCGGCCCGGGCAGCACAGGCGCCGCCACCACCGTCGAGGTGGTGATGCGCCACGATCTTCCGCCTGTCGGAGGACACCTGGTGGTCCAGGAGCTGGCCGGCCGGTGCGCCGAGGTCTGCGTCCGCGACGGCGTCCTCGGAGTGGTTGCCATCCTGGTGACCGGGACTCGTTCCGCTCGTGGGATCGGTACGATCGCGTCCACCCTCGCTGCAGCACTAGAGCCCTGCGGAATAGAGCTGCTCGGCGTCCACCGCATCGCGCACCTCGTGACGGGGGAGCGGTGGACGAGCGCACCCGGCGACACCCGACGCGGCGTCCTTCCCGACCCCATGGCGTCACCGAGCGCAGCGTCCCGCGTCGTGGCCGGCCGACAGATCAGAGGAGCGCGCAGCGACATCGAGCGGTCGCTGAGCCTGCTCGACACGGTCACGCGCGAGCGATTCGCGCACGAGGTGGACATGGCGGCCGCCGAGACCGAGGACCTGACGCCGGGCCGGCTGCTCTCGCGGGCGACGGCGATCGTGGCGGCAGTCCACCGTGCGGGACACGTCGAGGACCGTCAGGCGGCGTTCCTCGCGGTGGCCCTGACGGTGATCACGGTTCGCGACGCTCTCCTGTCCTTGGCGGACTCGGATCACGCGGAGGCGGCCGAGCAGGTCTGGGTGTACCTCACTCGCCGACTTACCGGGCCCGACCGAGCGCCGGCAGCGACGATGGTGGGGGTGTGGTCCTACGCGCGCGGTGACGGCCCGCTGGCCGGTGTCGCACTACAGAGCGCCCTCGAAGCGGCACCCGAGTACAGCTTCGCGGTGCTTCTCGACACTGCGCTGCAGAACGGCGTGAGGCCGGACGTGGTCCGCGAGTTGATCGCCTCGGCGCACGACCTGGCCGACGACCCCGTGCTCCCCGATCCGGAACCGGACCCAGGGGGCTACCGCGCGGAATGAGCCTTGTCACCGAGCGATCGGAGGAACTCCCAGGCATCGGCGACGATGACATCGAGATCGGTGGACTCGGGCTTCCATCCGAGTTCCGCCATCGCCTTCTCGCTGGAGGCGACCAGAACGGCAGGATCACCCGCACGACGCGGCGCATCCTTCACCGGGATGTCGACGCCGGTGACGCGACGGCAGGAGTCGATGACCTCACGGACCGAGAAACCCTCGCCGCTTCCCAGATTGAAGATGCGGTGGCTGCCCGGAACGCTCTGCGACAACGCTCGCAGGTGCGCGTCGGCCAGGTCCCGAACGTGGATGTAGTCGCGCACCGCCGTGCCGTCGGGGGTGGGCCAGTCGGTGCCGAAGACGGAGATCGCATCCCGATGCCCGGCCGCGACCTGCAGAACGAGGGGAATGAGATGCGTTTCCACGACGCGGTTCTCGCCGAGACCCGCGTGCGCGCCTGCCACGTTGAAGTACCTCAAGCTGGTCGCACCGAAGCCGTGCGCCGCCGTGTAACCGGTGATCGCGTTGTCGATCGCGAGCTTGCTGGCACCGTACGGATTGGTCGGACGCGTCGCGAAGTCCTCGGTGATCGGTGTGCTCTCGGGTTCGCCGTAGGTTGCTGCGGTGGACGAGAACACGAGCCGCGGAACGCCGTTCGCCACGATGGCGTCGAGGAGTTCCAGTGCCGCGCCCAGGTTGCCGCGCCAGTACTTCTCCGGCTTCTCCACCGACTCGCCGACCAAGGACTGCGCCGCGAAGTGGAGCACACCGTCGAACGTGTCGGACGCGAGAACGGAGGCGATGACGTCCGCGACGTTGCCCTCCACGAACGTGGCGCCGTCCGGAACACCGTCGGCGTTTCCGGTGGACAGATCATCGACCACGACGACGTCGTGACCGTTCTCCATCAGTACTGCGGCGCAGACACTACCTACGTAGCCTGCGCCGCCGGTCACCACGAACTTCACGTCGAAACTCCTTGCAGCAGTGACAGAGAGAACGGATCAGAGGGAACGGACCTGGACGGCGTGCGCCATCTCCTCCGAGATGTCGACGTCGTCGTGACCCGGCACGGTGATGGTGACGACACCGGACGAGACGGCGACCGTCACGCGGGCGTCGGGAACCACACCTGCTTCGCGCAGCCGCGCGATCGTGTCGGGATCGGACTGCACGTACTCGGCGAGGCGGCGAACCACCACGGCCGTGGGCGATCCCGGCGGGATGTCGCTGAGCCGCACCAGGTCCTCCGGCTGTTCCGTCGGACGCGAGGATCCCAGCAGATCGAGGCCGGGGATCGGGTTGCCGTACGGCGAGGTGGTCGGGTTGTCGAGCACCTCGACCAGTCGGCGTTCCACCTCTTCGCTCATCACGTGCTCCCAACGGCACGCCTCCGCGTGAACGTCTTCCCACCGCAGCCCGATGATGTCGACGAGCAGTCGCTCCGCGAGGCGGTGCTTGCGCATCACCGAGACCGCGAGTTCGCGGCCCTTGTCCGTGAGCTGCAGGTGCCGGTCACCGGCGACCAGCAGCAGTCCGTCCCGCTCCATGCGAGCCACCGTCTGGCTCACCGTGGGGCCACTCTGCTCGAGGCGCTCGGCGATGCGGGCGCGCAGCGGTACGACACCTTCTTCTTCCAAGTCGTAGATGGTCCGGAGATACATCTCGGTGGTGTCCACCAGATCCTTCACAATCACACCCTTCGTCGGTGTGTGATTCTACCGGTACGGAGCCGCGCACCGTGGTGCGCCGTGTCGGCCACGCGGGCGGTCGTCGATCGGGTGTCCGCGAGTTGCGGACGAACGTGGAATCGGACACGTAGGTTGAGGAACATGACCCTGCAGTCCCCGAGCACGCAGTCGCCACCGGGACAGCCCGCTCTGGTCTGGAGCGCGGACTACCTCAACTATCGGTGGAGCGACGACCACCCCATGAATCCGACCCGCCTGGCCCTGACCATGGACCTCGCGCGCGGCATCGGACTGCTCGACGGTGCGGAACTGGTCCCACCGGTCGCGGCGACGGACGGTGATCTCCTGAGGATCCACACGCCTGCCTACGTCGACGCGGTCAAGCGAGCCCCGACCGATCTGCCCCTCGGTGCGCGGGCTACCGACGTCCTGCACGGGCTCGGGTCCGAGGACAACCCCGTCTTCCCCGACATGCACGAGGCGAGTGCGGTCATCGCGGGCGGAACCCTGACCGCCGCGCGTGCCATCGCCTCGGGACGGTCGCGGCGAGCCGTGAGTATCGGCGGCGGAATGCACCACGCCATGGCCGACTGGGCATCGGGCTTCTGCGTCTACAACGACGCCGCCATCGCGATCTCGTGGCTGCTGGACAACGGCTACGACCGCATCGCCTACATCGACGTCGACGCGCACCACGGCGACGGTGTGCAGGCGGCGTTCCTCGCCGATCCTCGCGTCATGACGGTGTCGGTGCATCAACACCCGGCGACCCTCTGGCCGAACACGGGATGGTCCACGGAAGTCGGAGCCGAGTCGGCCGAGGGGACCGCCGTCAACGTTCCGGTACTGCCCGGAACGGGAGACCGGTTGTGGCTCAGAGCTTTCCATGCCGTCGTGCCGGGCGCTGTGGCTGCGTTCAAGCCGCAGATCATCGTCAGCCAGTGCGGGGTCGACAGTCACCGCGAGGATCCGCTGGCAGATCTCGGGCTGACAGTCGACGGGCAGCGCGCAGCGTTCGTCGCCATGCGCGATCTGGCGGACCGGGTGTGCGAGGGGCGCTGGCTGGCCGTCGGTGGAGGCGGCTACGGCCTCGTCCGCGTCGTGCCGCGAGCGTGGACACATCTGCTCGCCGCCGTGCTCGACCGGGACATCGACCCCGGCACTGCGATTCCCGAGGACTGGCACGAGAAGGTGCGCCTCGCTGCCCCCAGCATCGACCTCCCGTCGACGATGAGCGACGACGGAGACGTGGAGTACCCGCCGTGGGACGGTCCGGGTGGATCTCCCGAATCGGGAATCGAGCACATCGACCGTGCGATCCAACGGATCGACACCGCGATCGTCGCTACCCGGCGTGCCGTCTTCCCACTTCTCGGACTCGACCCGGAGGATCCTCGTGACTGACGAGACCGTGCCGGACACGAACCGGCCGCCCCCCGAGCAGAAGTCCGTGGATCCCAAGGCCGCCGAGCGGGAGCGGGCCGCGAACTACCCGCGTCACTGGGCCGCCGACGTCCTCGCGTCGGACGGACGCGTCGTGCACCTGCGGCCCATCGTTCCGGACGACGCCGACGCCCTGGTCGAATTCCACGGGAAGCTGTCCGAACGCACGCGGTACCTGCGCTACTTCGGCCCGTACCCGACCATGCCCAAGCGCGACATCCTGAACTTCACCACCGTGGACCATTCGTCCCGCGTCGCCCTGGTGGCGACTCTCGGTGACGAGATCATCGCCGTCGGACGCTACGAGCGGCTCCCGCAGGGTGACGGCAATTCCGCCGAGGTGGCCTTCGTCGTGGCCGACACCCAGCAGGGCCGAGGACTGGGGCCGATTCTGCTCGAGCATCTCGCGGGCGCCGCCGCGGAGAACGGAGTCCGCCGGTTCGTCGCGGAGGTACTGGCCGAGAACCGCAACATGGTGACGGTGTTCCGGCAGGCCGGTTATCAGGTCAACCGTAGTTTCGACGGCGGCGTGCTGAGCCTCGACTTCGACATCGACCCCACCGACGCACTGGTCCAGGTCCGTAACTCCCGCGAGGGTGCCGCAGAGGCGCGCAGCGTGCGCAACGTCCTCCGGCCGAGATCCGTGGCCGTCATCGGAGCGTCGACGGACCCCGAGAAGGTGGGCAATGCCGTGCTCACCAATCTGCTCCGCGCGTCGTTCACCGGTCCGGTCTATCCGGTCAACGCCGAACACACCTCGGTGCGGGGCGTCCGCGCCTACGCCACCGTCCGCGACATCCCCGACGAGGTGGACCTCGCCGTCGCCGCGGTGCCGTCCGACCAGATCGATGCGGTTCTCGACGACTGCCTCGCGAAAGGCGTGAAGGCCCTCGTGGTCGTGTCGTCGGGCTTCGGCGAGACGGGCGAGGACGGTCGCGCGAACGAACGGCGACTCGTGCACTCGGCGCGAGCGCACGGCATGCGTCTCGTCGGCCCCAACGCCCTCGGTGTCGCCAATCTGGATCCCGCCGTGTCGCTCAACGCGACTCTGGCGCCGAACTTGCCGGGCCGGGGACGTGTCGGATTCTTCTGTCAGTCCGGTGCCCTGGGGATCGCGATTCTCGCGCAGGCGTCGAAGCGACTTCTCGGGCTGTCCACGTTCGTCTCCGCCGGCAACCGTGCCGATCTGTCCGGCAACGACCTGCTGCAGTACTGGGACCAGGACGAAGCGACCGAGGTGGTTCTGCTCTATCTCGAGAGCTTCGGTAATGCGCGCAAGTTCTGGCGGCTGGCACGGCGGGTGGCCAGGACCAAGCCGATCGTCGCGGTGAAGAGCGGCCGAGGCGCGGTACCGCCCGCTCTGGCCACCGGACACGATATCGACGACTCGATCGTCCGGGCGCTGTTCGAGCAGGCAGGGGTCATCCAGGTCGACTCGATTCCCGAACTGTTCGACTGCGCGATCCTGCTCGGGTACCAACCGCTGCCGGCGGGGCCCCGCGTCGCCGTCGTCGGCAATTCCACCGCGTTGGGAGTTCTCGGAGTCGACGCCGCGCGCGACAGCGGCATGCAGGCACCCGAGCCCGTCGACGTCGGCGCACAGGCCACGCCCGAGGAGTTCGCGGACGCCGTCACGACCGCACTGCAGTCCGACGACGTCGACGCGGTGCTCGCCGTCTTCGTGCCTCCGGTCGCCGTGCGTGTCGAGTCGTTCGCGGAGGCTCTCGCCACCGCGGTGCGCGGCGCCACCAAGCCGGTCCTGACGACATTTCTGGCCGCGGAGGGAATCCCCGACGTCCTCGCGGTCCGCGGCGACGACGGCACACCGATCCGCGGGTCGGTGCCGTCCTACCCAGATCCCGCTCGGGCGATCAACGCGTTGCACAAGGCGTGGAGATACGCGGCCTGGGTCGATCGGCCCGCGGACAAGACCACCCGCCCCGCCGGGGTCGACGCCGACGCCGCGCGTGCGTTGGTCGCCGGCTGGATGGAGACGAGTCCGTCGGGACGCTGGCTGTCCGACGTCGAAGCGGCGCAGTTGCTCCGGTGCTACGGGGTCGACATCGCCGACTTCCGCACGGTGACCGACGAGTCCGACGCGGTGGAGGCGGCACGTGAACTGGGTGGTCCCGTCGCCGTGAAGGCCACCGGCGACCAGTGGCGGCACCGACCAGACCTCAGCGGGGTGCGCCTCGACGTCGTCGGTTCGGAGGCGGTCGGCCGCGCCTACCGGGACTTGTTCGAGGCATCGGGCACGCCGGTGATGCACGTGCAGAAGATGGCCACGAAGGGGATCGGCTGCCTTATCCGCGTGCAGGACGATCCGTCGTTCGGTTCGCTGGTGTCGTTCGGACTGTCCGGGATCATGTCGGACCTGCTGGGGGATCGGGCATACCGGGTTCTGCCGCTGTCCGAGCGCGAGGCCGCGGAACTCGTCGATGCCCCGAGAGCCGCTCCGATGCTGTCCGGGTACCGAACCGCGTCACCGGTGAACAAGAACGCTCTGGTGGACGTGATGCTGCGAGTATCGACGCTGGCCGACGACCTGCGCGAGGTGCGCGAACTGGTGTGTGATCCGGTGTTGGCATCACCCAGCGGCGCCGAGACCACGGATGCACGCATCCGCATCGGACCCGAGCCCAGCCGCATCGATCTGGGCCCACGCAGACTGCGGTGATACACGACGAAGGCCCCGGCAATTGCCGGGGCCTTCGGTGATCGATGTGTCAGCTGGCGTAGGAGCGCAGGCGCTCGGCCCGATCGCCCTGACGCAGCTTGCCCATGACCTCACGCTCGATTTGACGGACACGCTCGCGCGAGAGTCCGAAGATCTTGCCGATCTGGTCGAGGGTGCGGGGCTGACCGTCGTCCAGGCCGTAGCGGAGACGGATGACCTGCTGCTCACGCTCGTCCAGTGTGCCCAGGACGCTGCGGACGTCGGTGTGCAGAAGGCCGGCGATGACGGCGTTCTCGGCGGACGTCGCTTCGGAGTCCTCGATGAAGTCGCCGAGAGGCGCTTCCTCGTCGCTGCCGACCGGCATGTCCAGGCTCACCGGGTCGCGGCTGTGGTCGAGGAGGTCAGCGATCTTCTCGACCGGGATGCCGGACTCTTCGGCCAACTCGTCGTCGGTCGCCTCACGGCCGAGCTGCTGATGCAGCTCACGCTTGATGCGGGCGAGCTTGTTGACCTGCTCGACGAGGTGGACGGGGAGCCGGATGGTGCGGCTCTGATCGGCCATGCCGCGCGTGATGGCCTGACGGATCCACCACGTCGCGTAGGTGGAGAACTTGAAGCCCTTGGCGTAGTCGAACTTCTCCATGGCGCGGATCAGCCCGAGGTTGCCTTCCTGGATCAGGTCGAGAAGCGGCATTCCGCGGCCGGTGTAGCGCTTGGCCAGCGAGACCACGAGTCGGAGGTTGGCTTCGAGGAGGTGCGCACGTGCGGACCGTCCCTCTCGCACCACGAGCGCGAGGTCACGCTTCTTGGCGGGGGTCAGGCGCTTGGCGGTGGCGAGAACATGGGTCGCGTAGAGGCCCACCTCGATCTTCTTCGCCAGATCGACCTCTTCGGCGGCAGTCAGCAGTGCTGTGCGGCCGATCCCGTTGAGGTAGACGCGAACGAGGTCTGCAGCCGGGCTCTGGGCATCGAGGTCGGCGTCACTCGGTCGAGGGCGAACGGTGGTGGGGCTGGTCATGACGTGCCTCCTGATCGGTGGTGTCTCACTGATTCCAACGCTGAGACACGACAGAAAAGTTCCCGAACGGCGCGGCCACCAAACGCCCTGAGCTGCGGTTTCTGCATCCGAGCCCTGAGAAGTTGCTGAGAGAAACGACCCCCAGCGCTCAGGACGTACCACCAGCGGGCAGAACGAGGCCGTGGACGACCAGACCGGCCACCAGGCGGGTGACCGGTTCGGCGAGCTCCGCGGCGTCCATGCCCCGAGCCGCGGCGAGGAGCTCGGTCAGATCTCCCAGCGTCAGACCGTCCGCCCGCATTCCCGCCAGAAGTGCTGCGCCGTCCTCGTCGATCTCGTGGTGCCACGCGGGGCCGTCGCCTCGGTGGACGCGGCGCACGACGGTGTTCCACCCACCCTCGTCCGCGGGCGTCGCCACATCCTCCAGTGCGGTGGTTCCGGAGACGACGAATCGCTCGTCCATGATGTCGTGGGTCCGGAGCCATTCGAGACGGTCGAGGACGTCCAGCGCTTCGTCGCCCAGGGGGTCGACGAAGCCGTGCGTGAGATTCTCCGCCAGCACGCTCGTCGGGCGATCTGTCGCACGCAGGTAGACGAAGCCGAATCCGATGCCGGTGACGCCGGCGTCGTCCAGATGGTCGAGCCATCGGGACGCCGTGACGTCGACGGCGGGGTCGCGCAGGTCGAGTCCGCCGTCACGAAGCCAGGTGCCGACGTACAGGGCGGGGTCGGCGACGTCGCGCTGGACGATCCACGCGTCGATGCCGTGGGCCGGGAGCCACGACGACACCCGGGAACGCCAGTCCTCGCCGTCCACGTGCAGCCATGACGCGAGAAGGGATGCCACACCACCCGGCGCCAGATGGTCCGGCGCGGTGCTCACCACGAGCCTGCTCGCGCCGTCGAGGTCGAGACCGGAGTCGCGGTAGGAGTGGGTCACCGCGCCGGAGCCGACGACGAACGGGGGGTTGGCCACGATGCGGTCGAACCTTCGTCCGGCGACCGGCTCGAACCACGAACCGCCGACGGTCTCGATGTCGAGTTCGTTCAGGGCGGCGGTCATGCGGGTCAGAGCGACTGCGCGTTCGCTGACGTCGGTCGCGGTGACGGCCGACGCGTAGGGCGCGGCGTGCACCGCTTGGATTCCGCACCCGGTGCCCAGGTCGAGAACGCTGGGCGCCGGGCCGTCGACTCTCGTCGGTGTGCCGCGGACCAGCGACAGCGATGCTTGACCGACTCCGAGGACATGGTCGGAACCGATGTCGACGGCGCGGGTACTCCCGTCGATGTCGGACACCACCCACCGCGTGCCGGATCCCAGATCGAGAGGCCGGATGTCGAGAAGGCTGCGCACCGTGTCGCCGTGCACCTCGAGGACGCCGGCGCGGGCAGCGAGATCGATGTCGAGAGGAGCGAGCGCCGCCGACACGTCGTCACGCGGGAGGTCGTCGGCGATCAGGAAGAGTCGGATCAGGGTGCCGAGGTCGCCGAGGCCACGGCACGTCCGGCGGACGGGAGTCGGTTCCCCCCGCCCCATCGCGGAATGCACGTCCTCGCCGAGGGCGTCGAGAATGCCGTCCGCGGTGAAGCCGACCCGATCGAAGGCTCGTCGCAGCGTGGGCGCGAGTTCCAGAAGCAGGTCGGCGTCGACCGGCGTGGAGGCGGGTGGGCCGGAGGGATCGCTGAGGCTCGTCACACCTGAAGTCTCTCAGCAGGAGCCGGGCGGGCCGTCAGTGGAGAGTGCGGCGCTCGGCGATCGCCGGGGACGTGATCTCGGACGAGTCCACATCGATCGTCTCCACGTCGACGACCGGGTGGCTGCGTGCTTCGAGCGCGGAGGAATCCGTCGCGCTCCAGCCGTACCGGCTCGGTTCGTCGGACGTCCGCGGCGGACGGTCGTTGGCGATCAGCACGGCCATCCACGGAAGCGGGATGGACGCACCGACGATCGCCATGGCGATCCACGGGTTCTGCCACGCGCTGTAGGCCAATGCGGCCAGCACGAGGGCGGGTATGCGGAAGGACATGATGAACAGGTATTTACGCACGCGCGCTCGGTGCTGTTCTTCGACCGACGTTCGTGCCTCGGTGATCAGTACGGCGTCGCGAACACTGTCGCGAGCGGACTGACGAGAAGAGCCGTCTTGTGCCATGACTCCACTCTGTCACTACTGAACGAACTGTGCAGTAATCCTGGTGGTGACATGTCCGACGCCCGAGACGGGAACACACGTCATAATCGATGAATGAGCACGCAGACCAAGGAACGTCCCGACGTCAGTACCGACGAAACGACCGACGACGACACGCCGAAGTTCTTCCACTACGTGAAGAAGAACCGCATCGCGGAGAGCGCGGTGATGGGCACCCACGTCGTCGCCCTGTGCGGGGAGGTGTTCCCGGTGACCAAGTCGGCCAAGCCGGGCTCACCGGTGTGCCCCGACTGCAAGAAGGTTTACGACGGCTTGCGCAAGGGCGAATGACCAGCACCCGACGTTGTCGACCCTGGAGTTGTCGACCCCGAAGTTGTCGACCTTGGGGCTGCCGACCCGGTGTCGTCTCCGGTCCGATCCGCACGAGTGATGCGGATCGGGCCCGTGGCAAGGCGCCCGAGTGCGGTGGCCGCGGTGGAACTCGGGTCGATCGCCTTGTCGGCGATCCATCCCTTCACCTGTTCGAGTCGAGTCGCGCGCGCCGGCCAGAACTCCTGGACGGTCGCGTTGAACTCTGCGCCCAACACGACGGCGAACCCCAGGAAGAACGTGAAGAGCAGGAATGCGATCGGTGCTGCGAGCGCGCCGTAGGTGTATCCGGTGCCGGTGACCCAGCCGAGGTAACTGCGCAGGACGGCGCTCGCGAGCATGAAGAACACGCCGGCCAGCAACGACCCGCCCAGCAGGCGATGCCACGGCAGGGACTTGTGCAGCGCCACCTTGTACAGCGTCGTCAGGCCCACGATCAGCAGCAGTCCCACGCCCGGGTAGTACGCGACGTCGATCACTCGCGAGCCGATCTCGAACCACGACGGCGGCAGCACCCGCCCGACGATCGTGGGGCCCAGCGCGACCAGGGGCAGCACGAACACGGCGACGACCAGGAATGCCACGTAGAGCAGCAACGCGAAGATGCGCTGCCAGATCGGGTTGCGCGCGTCCTGCTGCCCGTGTGCCTCGACGATGGAATCCACGAAGGTGGAGATGGCGGACGACCCGGCCCACAGTGAGAGCAGGAAGCCCACGGACACCACCGGGCCGTGGCCGCTGTTGAGAATGTCGGTCAGGGTGGGGGCGATGATCTCGTCCACCACGTTGTCGCTGAACAACGTCGAACTGAAGGTGACGATCTTCGACTCGATGATGTCGAGAGTGTCGGGCCCGAACCATCCGGCGATGTAGGTCAGACTTCCCAGCAGCGCCAGCACCAGGGGCGGCAGCGAGAGCGTCTGCCAGAACGCGGCCGTGGCGGATTTACCGAAGATCGAGTCGTCCCACGCCTTGTCCGCGGTCCGCGCGACGACGCGCCACGCTGTGCGCAGCGGTCTGCCCGCGACAGGTCCCGACGTGCGGTCGAAGTCTGCCGCGTCGGATGTGTCGGCGGGGGAGTCCATGATGACCTCCAGCATGGCCCACCGGGCTGCGGCAGGCATGCCCGACCGCCGGGTGTGTCGCGAACGATCGTGCGAATTCGCGGTGTCGGCACCGTCCCGCGGGTGATCTGCGGGTTGGGTTCCGTGCCGGTGTCCGCGATACGCTGGCCGACGGATGTGCACACGAGACGACGAACCGAACGGGAGTTCCATGCCACGGGTGGACCACATCCTTTTTCCGGACGATGTTCGGATCGAAGGACGTTCATGACAGCCGAGACAGGCGAGAAGCTCGGCGGCGCAGCAGGTTTGCCGGTGGCCGCGCAGTCGGGTGTCACCCCTCCGCCACTGCGAGCCTGGCAGCGGCGGGCGCTGACCAAGTACCTGTCGGCCGGACCGCAGGACTTCCTGGCGGTGGCGACGCCCGGTGCCGGAAAGACGACGTTCGCCCTCCGGGTCGCGCTCGAACTCCTCAGCGACCGCACTGTGGATCAGATCACCGTCGTCGCACCGACCGAGCACCTCAAGCACCAGTGGTCCGAGGCAGCCGCGCGCGTCGGTCTCGCGCTCGATTCACGGTTCTCCAACAGCACGGGTCAGACGTCGAGCGACTTCCACGGCATCGTCGTCACGTACGCACAGGTGGCCTCGCACCCCACCCGCCACCGCGTGCGGACCGAGAATCGCAAGACACTGGTGATCCTCGACGAGATCCACCACGGCGGCGACGCGAAAAGTTGGGGCGAGGGCATCCGGGAGGCGTACGGCGACGCCACACGTCGCCTGGCGTTGACCGGAACTCCGTTCCGCAGCGACGACAGCCCCATTCCGTTCGTGAACTACGAGCCCGACGACGAGGGACTACCGCGCTCGCGTCCGGACCACAGTTACGGCTACGCGGACGCTCTCGCCGACGGCGTCGTCCGCCCGGTCGTGTTCCTCGCCTACTCGGGAGAAGCGCGCTGGCGCAACAACGCGGGCGAGGAGTTCGCCGCGCGACTCGGTGAGCCGCTGAGCGCCGAACAGACCGCTCGCGCATGGCGCACCGCCCTCGACCCCTCGGGTGAGTGGATTCCGTCGGTCCTGACGGCTGCCAACACCCGTCTGCACCAGCTCCGGGTGGGCGGTATCCCCGACGCCGGCGGTCTGGTCATCGCCTCCGACCAGACGACGGCACGCGCCTACGCGGGCATCCTCGAAGCGGTGACGGGGGAGACGCCCACGCTGGTGCTGTCGGACGAGACGACGTCGTCGGCCCGGATCGCCGAGTTCGGCGCCGGAACGTCCCGCTGGATGGTCGCCGTGCGCATGGTGTCGGAAGGCGTCGACGTACCGCGCCTCGCTGTCGGCGTCTACGCCACCAGCGCCTCGACGCCTCTCTACTTCGCCCAGGCCGTCGGTCGCTTCGTGCGTTCCCGTCGCAAGGGCGAGACGGCGAGCGTCTTCCTCCCGTCGGTGCCGGTCCTGCTCGACCTGGCCAGTCAGCTCGAAGCCCAGCGTGATCACGTCATCGGCAAGCCGCACCGGGAGAAGGACGGACTCGACGACGACCTCCTCGCCGACGCCAACAAGCAGAAGGACGAGCTGGGGGAGGACGAGAAAGCGTTCACGTCGCTCGGCGCGGACGCGGAGCTCGACCAGGTCATCTACGACGGGTCGTCGTTCGGCACCGCGACGTTCTCCGGAAGCGACGACGAAGCCGACTACCTGGGTCTGCCCGGCCTGCTCGACGGCGATCAGATGCGCGCGTTGCTCCGCAAGCGTCAGGACTCCCAGCTGGCCACCCCGACACCCGAGACCGCTCCGCCCCCGGTGTCGCTTCCGCCGTCGGGCCGCAGTGCTGACGCGGCGCGTCTCGCCGAGCTGCGCAAGGAGCTCAACGGCCTCGTCGCCATGCAGCATCACCGGACCGGCAAGGCCCACGGCATCATCCACGGCGAACTGCGTCGCACCTGCGGGGGACCGCCGACGGCCATCGCCACGGCAGAGCAGTTGACCGAACGGATCGCTGCCCTGCGGGCGTGGTGACCACCGCTCTGCCCAGAACCCTGCAGGCATGACGAAGGGCGATCACCGTAATGGTGATCGCCCTTCGCGTGTCGTTCAGGAGTCGGACCGTGGTCACACGTGAATCACGCCATGGCGTCGGAATCCGCATCCGCGACGATCGTCGCGTTCATTTCGAGCAGACGAGCCTCGTGCTCGTTCCCGTGGTGGCGGCAGAACAACAGTTCTCCACCGCCGGGGAGGACGGCGCGAACCCGTGCTCCCGCTCCGCAACGATCACACCTGTCGGCAGCGGTGAGGGTGGTGTCGGTCAACAATCCGGGCATGACTCCTCCGTACTGACCGTGACTTCACGGTCCTGGGGTCGGTCCGCCACGTCGGTTCGACGCGGTTCGTTCACTCTTACAGACGTATGGGCTTCGTGCGTTGTTCCCACGCAGGTAACTGTGTGTTGTCACTTACACGAAACACACTGGTCGAGCCGGTATCGGTCGATGTCCGTTCGCTCAGGGCAGAAACGGCCGGGCGACGACCGGTCGCCGGGCGCCGTGTCGGCGTCGATGGATACGGTGCTCGTGTGGTGGAGACGGGGACGACACGGCGCGCAGGGTCGACCCGCGTGTTCCCTCCGTGGTCGGTGCCGTTCGTCTTCGTCGTCGGCGCAGTGTGCCAGTACCTCGGCGCGGCCATCGGGGTGTTCCTGTTCGACACCACCTCACCTGCCGCCGTCGCGTGGCTGCGCGCCGCGGGCGCCGCGGTGGTTCTGCTGGCCTGGCGTCGCCCCTGGCGGACGCGATGGACGCGGCGGACCATCGTCGTGGCCGGAGGCTTCGGCGTCGTCACCGTGGGAATGAACCTCGCGTTCTACGAAGCGATCGCGCGAATCCCGTTGGGCACCGCGGTGGCGATCGAATTCCTCGGGCCGGTCCTGGTGGCAGCGCTCGGCTCGCGGCGCGCCCGTGACGTGGCGGCACTGCTCCTGGTCGTGGCCGGCGTCGCGCTGGTGGCCGGGGCGCGGTTCGATGTCGGACTGCCCGGTGTCGGGTTCGCGCTGCTCGCCGCGGGACTGTGGGCGGGGTACATCCTGCTGGGGAAGAGCGTCGCCGATGCGGGTGACGGACTCGATTCCCTGGCGGTTGGAATGGCCGTCGCGTCGGTCGTGCTGGCCCCGCTGGCGCTGACGCCACAGATCCTCGACGACGCCGGCGTCTTCCTCACCCCGTGGACGTGGTTGCTCGGACTCGGCGTCGGAGTCATGTCCAGCGTCATCCCGTACGCGCTGGATCAGGTCGTGCTGCGGACCATCGGCCGCGCACGCTTCGCGCTCCTGCTCGCTCTGCTCCCCACGACGGCCACGGTGGTCGGCGTGGTGGTGCTGCGGCAGGTGCCGTCCGCCGGGGAACTCCTCGGTATCGCCTTGGTAGTCGTCGCTGTCGTGCTGAGCGGAATCGAACGGCGAGCGGTCCCCGACCACGACACGATCACGCACCCGACACCGGAGAAGGAACCACGATGACCGAGATACTCGTCCACATGTGCACAGAGGCGGAGTGGCAGGAGAGCGTGACTGCGGGAGTGGTGGCACCGCCGTCGCTGCAGGAGCAGGGTTTCGTGCATCTGTCGACACCGCAGCAGGTGCATCTTCCGGCCAACCGGTTGTTCTCCGGGCGCCGCGACATCGTGCTGCTGGCAGTGGAACCCGCACGGCTGAACGCGCGGTTGGAGTGGGAGCCGGGCGTTCCCGGCGATCCCGAATCGATGCTGTTCCCGCACGCCTACGGACCGATCCCGCTCACTGCGGTGGTCGACGTGCAGCCCTACCTGCCCGGCGACGACGGGACGTTCGTCGCCGCCGGGTGAGGTGGTCCGATCGGACTGGAGGTCAGTCCAGGTAGTCGCGCAGAACCTGCGAGCGACTGGGGTGACGCAACTTGGACATGGTCTTCGACTCGATCTGACGGATGCGCTCACGCGTCACTCCGTAGACCTGACCGATCTCGTCGAGGGTCCGCGGCTGACCGTCGGTGAGGCCGAACCGGAGACGGACCACGCCGGCTTCGCGCTCGGACAGCGTCTCGAGAACGGACTGCAGCTGATCCTGGAGCAGCGTGAAGGAGACCGCGTCGACGGCAACGACCGCTTCGGAGTCCTCGATGAAGTCACCGAGCTGGCTGTCGCCCTCGTCGCCGATGGTCTGGTCGAGGGAGATCGGCTCGCGAGCGTACTGCTGGATCTCCAGCACCTTCTCGGGAGTGATGTCCATTTCCTTGGCCAGTTCCTCGGGAGTGGGCTCGCGGCCCAGATCCTGGAGGAGCTCACGCTGGATGCGACCGAGCTTGTTGATGACCTCGACCATGTGCACCGGGATGCGGATGGTGCGGGCCTGGTCGGCCATGGCGCGGGTGATGGCCTGACGGATCCACCAGGTGGCGTACGTCGAGAACTTGTAGCCCTTGGTGTAGTCGAACTTCTCCACTGCGCGGATCAGACCCAGGTTGCCTTCCTGGATGAGGTCCAGGAACGCCATGCCGCGGCCGGTGTAGCGCTTCGCCAGGGAGACCACGAGGCGCAGGTTGGCCTCGAGGAGGTGGTTCTTGGCGCGGTTTCCGTCGCGGCAGATCCAGTTCATGTCACGGCGCTGGGCGACGGGGAGCTTCTCGCCCTTCTCCGTCGACTCGGCCATCAGCTGCACGGCGTACAGACCGGCCTCGATGCGCTTGGCCAGCTCGACCTCTTCCTCGGCGTTGAGGAGGGCGACCTTGCCGATCTGCTTGAGGTAGGCACGCACGGAGTCGGCGGATGCGGTGAGCTCCGCGTCCTTGCGAGCCTGACGGAGCGCTTCGGACTCTTCCTCGTCCCAGACGAAGTCGCCCGACGCCTTGTCCTCGGGCGTGGGGTCGGTCGCGGTGTCGTCCTCGGCCTCGTCACCGACGGCGACGACCTCCACGACATCGGACTCGGCGGCGAGTTCGCCTTCCGGCACGTCGAGGTCGGCGATGTCCGCGGACGGCTCGTCCGCGTCGTCGGGTGCGTCGCCGGCAGGGGCCGTCGCCTTCTTGGCGGCAGTCTTCTTCGCTGCGGCCTTGCGAGGCGCAGCCTTCTTCGCCGCGGCCTTGCGGGGCGCGGCTTTCTTGGCGGGGGCCTTCGCGGGTGCGATGCCGGCCGCGGTTCCGTCGGTCGACGCGCTCTCGTTGCCGGTCGCGGACTCGGTTTCTGCGGGCAGACCGGAGGTCGGCCGGGGATCAGCGGGGAGACGGATATCGGTGGCTGCCACGTACGCCCTTTCGTGACGGTGTCGTGCGGCGTCACGCCAGAGTGTTCTTCCGGCGGAGAGGTCTGTGGATTTCCCGGTGTGAAGCCGGGGCGTGGACCATTGTAACGACCGCCGCGAGTACGCAGCACCAACGCGCGTGACGGCCGCGAAGTTCCCGATGCCCGACGGGTGATGCTCGGATCACATCTCGGGACGGGCCAGGTCGTCGCTGCAGGTCAGGGGGCTACGCCCGACTGCGCGGCCAGTGCGGCTCCGACGATGCCGGCAGCATTGCGCAGTGTCGCGGCTTCGACAGGCGTCCGGTTGGTGAGCAACGGGATCCACTTCTCGGCCTTCCGGCTGATGCCGCCGCCGGCGATGAACAGGTCCGGCCAGAACAGGTCCTCGATGCGTTCGAGGACGAGGGAGACCTCCTTGGCCCACGCCTTGTAGGACAGACCGTTGTCGTCCTTGACCGACGACGCGGCGCGGTGCTCCGCTTCCTTGCCGTGCACTTCCATATGGCCGAGTTCGGTGTTGGGCAGCAGGATGCCGTTCTGCAGGATCGCCGATCCGATTCCGGTTCCGAAGGTCAGCAGAATGACGACGCCTTTCGAATCCTTGCCGCCACCGAACTTGTCCTCGGCGATCCCGGCGGCGTCGGCGTCGTTGAGAACCGTCACCGACCGACCGCCGAGGTGCTCACGGAACAGGGCGCCGGCGTCGGTGCCGATCCACCCCTTGTCGACGTTGGCCGCGGTGCGCGCCACGCCTCCGGTGACCACACACGGCAACGTGATGCCGACGTCGCCCTTCCAGTCGAAGTGCTCCACGATCGTCGTGACGGTCTCGGCGACGGCCTTCGGTGTGGACGGCTGGGGAGTCTCGATCTTGAAACGCTCACCGACCAGTTCGCCCGTCGACAGATCCACGATGCCGCCCTTGACGCCGCTTCCGCCCACGTCGACGCCGAAGCCGTGTCCCTCGGGATGCGAGCCGGTCTTGTCGGCGATGGACACCGGACCGGGTGCTGGCTGGTCGTTCGTCATGGCAGAACTCCTGGTGGCGTGCGTGAGCGTGGCTGGACGGCGTGTCGGGGTCGATCCTGGTGCGCGAGAATCACAGTAGTTGTTTCCCGTAGCCGTGGTCACGCGACGTCCGGCAGCCGACGGTGGCGTACCGATCGAGGGTCGGATGTGTTCGGATGGACGGGTGACTTCGCATACGGGCGAGCCCCGGGACGACTCCGCGACATCGCTGGATCCGGAGGTGTTGCGACGCATCGCCGTCGACATCGCCCGCGAGGCCGGCGCGCACGTCCGTCGCCGGCGGCCCGAGGTGTTCGGTCGTGGACTGTTCGGGCAGGAGGTCGACGTGGCCGCCGACGCCGTCCAGTCCAAGTCGACCCCCACCGATCCCGTGACGGTGGTGGACACCGAAACCGAACACGTCATCCGTGACCTGCTGTCGCGTCTGCGACCGGACGACGCCGTCCTGGGCGAGGAGGGTGGCGGAGACTCGGTCGCCCCGTCCGGTGTCCGGTGGGTCCTCGATCCGATCGACGGCACCGTCAACTTCCTCTACGGCATCCCGGCCTACTCGGTCTCCGTCGCGGCCCAGATCGACGGCACGTCCGTCGCCGGAGCTGTCGAGGACGTCGTCGGGCGTCGGACCTATGCGGCCTCCACCGGATCCGGCGCGTGGGAATCCGAGGACGGCGGTGAGTGGAAAAGATTGCAGGCCAACGACATCGACGACGTCGCGCTGGCGTTGGTGGCGACGGGGTTCGGCTACGACTCGGCGCGTCGACGTCGCCAGGGGGCGATCATCGCGGACCTGCTTCCCGAGGTTCGGGACGTCCGCCGCATCGGGTCGGCGGCGCTCGACCTGTGCATGGTCGCTGCCGGCCGTGTCGACGCCCATTTCGAGCACGGCCTGAGCCCGTGGGACTGGGCAGCGGGAGCGCTCATCGCGGCCGAGGCCGGGGCGCGTGTGATCACTCCGTCCCCGCATTCGAGGAGCGACGACGGCGAGGTGACCGTCGCCGTCGCCGCTGGTGTGTCCGAGAAGTTCGTGGAGCTGCTGGTGCGACTCGGTGGGCGAGAGGCGATTCCGAAGGGCTGACCGTCAGCAGTCGACGGTGTGCGCGGCGGCCAGCAGGTCGATGTCGAGGGTGGGAGCAGGTGCACCCGGAGCCACGTCGGCGAGTGAGCGCACGACCTCCTCGCCGTCCGTGTTCGGTTGCAGCGCACGGAAGTTCGTACCGAGTGCGAGGTCGACCGTGTCGTCCTCGCGCGTGTCCTGGACGAATTCCGCGCACGGCGCGACCAGGGCGACCGTTCCGGCGGCCGCGATACCGGCCGGCCCGAAGCGGATCTGGGCGATGCACTGCATGTTCTGGTCGACGTAGACCGGGTCGTTACCGACCTGGACGTCCGGAGCGCTCGCAAATCCGAAATCGCTGAGGTCCGCCGCGATCTCGGCAGCCTGCCCGCCCTGACCGTTCGCGTTGAACACGCGGACGCGGGTGTTCGCCAGCGGCGCCGGTTGGGTGTCGGTGACCACCGTGGCGTCGACCTTGGTGCCGGGTTCCGCGGGGGCGGGTGCGGCCGGATCCGAGGGGGCCTGCGGGGCGTTGCACGCCACGGCGTCCGTGCTGGTCTCGGTCGCGGTCAACACGCGGATCCACACCGCGGCGCCGGCGAGCGCCAGGACGAGAAGCACGATGAGGATCGGGGCGGGACGACGGTGGGCGAACGGCCGACCCTTGTCGTCCGTCGACGAGCCGTGAGTGATGAGTGAGACCACGGAAGCGTGCCCTTCTGCTGATGCATGGCGCCGGCGGGATGTCCCGACCGCGTGTCCCGATCACTGTAGTGGGAGCCACCCGCCTGTGACGCGCGACGCACGGCGTCCGGGAACGGACGGGACACTGCGTGCGTTGGGGCGGATGACAGTGGGACAAGTGCAGGTCTGCAGCACCGTTCGGAGGCCGTGACACGCGGTGGGAGCAGGGTGTTTTCCATCGGGGGTCACGGTCGGCTATTGTCTGGCGGCCCGGAGGATCGAACACACGGCTCGGTCGGGCTCTTCGACCGCAGTGGACGTTCACACGGCACGCCCGGCCACCGCACATCATGGCCGTCATCCGGAAGGGCGACGGCTGCGAATAGGTGAGCGGACAGGTGAGGGACACCGGAGTTACATCGGTGGAAACCGGGAAGAACTACGACCGGATCGATGTTCTGTGACGAACACGAGTCGAGGACAGCGAACGACCCACATCGAATCCGAGGGTGTGAGTCCGACACGAGGACGAGTTCGTCGAACAAGAAGCGGTCGACGTCTTGCACATCCCCATTGAGGCGATCGAAAGAGATACGGGGAACCCGGTCTCAGTAGGAAGGTAAGGGGAAACACAATGGCTACCGATTACGACGCACCGCGCCGCACCGAGTCCGACGACGTCTCGGAGGACTCGCTCGAAGAACTGAAGGCACGACGCAACGAAGCACAGTCCGCTGTCGTCGACATCGACGAGACGGATACCGCGGAGTCCTTCGAACTTCCGGGCGCCGATCTCTCGGGCGAGGAACTGTCCGTACGAGTGGTACCGAAGCAGGCCGACGAGTTCACGTGCTCGAGCTGCTTCCTGGTGCACCACCGCTCGCGCTTGGCGACCGACAACGGCGGCGTTCTCATGTGCCGCGACTGCGCGGCCTGAGTACCGGCTCTACGAGGGTGGCTGCGGAGACAACGCCGCAGCCACCGCACTCGGATCACGGGTGCTGACCAGCCAGTACGGGGTGGGATCG
Source organism: Rhodococcus sp. Leaf247 (assembly GCF_001426185.1). Classification (GTDB taxonomy): domain Bacteria; phylum Actinomycetota; class Actinomycetes; order Mycobacteriales; family Mycobacteriaceae; genus Rhodococcoides. The sequence goes on from NZ_LMRP01000003.1 coordinate 220,316, forward strand.
CTCGGATCGTCGAGGACTACGAGCACCATGGGCTTGACCCACGACCTGTGCTGGACGAACGCCGCGGGATCGAGCTGGCGTCCCAGGGCCGCGCTCTTGGCGGTTCCCGGAACCTCGGCGACCCGGTCGATCACCGACAGGGGAAGAGTGGCCTTGCCCGCGAGCAGGAGTCGCTCGCCGTCGCGGTCGACGACCATCACGCGCATGCGACCCAGGTACGACACCACCCAGACGGCGAACGGAACCAGGACGACGTAGGGCAGCCACGCCATCACGCCCGGCGATCCCATGTGCACCTCGGCGGAGAGAATCACCGCGACACCGATGGCGGCGACCCAGTACCAGACGGGGACTCGCAGTCGTTCGCTGTAGATGACGGTCTCGCCCGTGGACCGGGCACTTCGTTCGGGGGCTACGTCGGACACACCTCCAGAGTAGTGGTCCGGCGAGACTGCCCGCTAAACCCCGGAGTCCGGCGGATCCGCCACAGGCACCGAGTAATCTCGACCGACGTGAGTGAGCCCGAGTTCGAGACGTCCCCGACAGGCGCCGCGTCGCCGTACGACAGCGACCGCGTCACGTCGGTGTCGGTGAAGCGGCTCGATCCCGGAATCCCGCTTCCCACCAGGGCGCACGACGGCGATGCCGGTGTGGATCTGTGTGCGACCGAAGCCGTGGTGATCGCTCCCGGTGAGCGCGCGATGGTCGGAACCGGCATCGCGGTGGCGCTCCCGATCGGCACCGTGGGACTCATCCACCCGCGATCGGGACTGGCTGCTCGTGCAGGACTGTCCGTAGTGAACACTCCTGGAACCGTCGACGCGGGATACCGGGGAGAGATCAAGGTCTGCCTGATCAATCACGATCTGCGGACGCCCATCGAACTGCAGCGCGGCGATCGCATCGCACAGTTGCTCGTGCAGCGAGTGGAGCTGCCCACGTTCGTCGAAGTCACCGAGTTGGACACCACCGCGCGTGGTGCCGGCGGATACGGCTCCAGCGGAGGACATGCCGTCCTCGCGGCCGAGAAGGAGAACTGAGCATGTTCGGACGCAAGAAGAAGGACGCCGACCTCCCGGCCGACGAGACGATCGTTGCCGAGGTCGCGGACATCGACGAAGTCGACGAGCTCGACGAGGTCGACGGCTCGGCCGGTGACGGATCGGGGCCGTGGTCGCTGGAGGACCTCGACGACGACCGTGCGAAGGCTGCCGCGAGTCGGCTCGACCTGGGTTCAGTCCTGTTGCCCCTCCCTGCCGGCGGTCAGCTGCAGGTGGAGATGACGCAGGCCGGCGCGCCGCAGGCCGTGCACGTCGTGACACCGAACGGTCGCATCACGGTGGCAGCCTTCGCAGCTCCGAAGTCACCCGGACAGTGGCGCGACGTGGCGACGGAACTGGCCGACACCCTGCGCAGGGACAACGCGAACGTCTCCATCGAAACCGGCCCGTGGGGCCGCGAGGTCGTCGGCTCGACCGCGGGAGGCGACCTCCGGTTCATCGGCGTGGACGGGTACCGCTGGATGATCCGCGGAGTCGCGACGGGCCCGGCCGGCAGCGTCGACGCATCATCGCCACTGGTCCAGGAGGCGCGCGCGGTGATCGCCGGCACGATCGTCGATCGCGGGACGGACCCGCACCCGGTCCGTACTCCTCTGCCGATCACGTTGCCCGAGGCTCTCGCGCAGCAGCTCGCCGCAGCCCAGCAGCAGCAGATGGCGGCGGCGCAGGCACAGGCAGCACAGCCCGCACCCGCCCAGTCCGCACCCGCACCCGCCCAGCCCACACCCGCCCAGCAGTCTCCGGCACCCGTTGCAGATCCTGAGGAGGACGTCCGGCGCCGTCGCGGACCCGGTGGCTCGGCGATGCAGCAGCTGGACTGACCCCGGTCAGGTCTGCTCGCGCGCTCGATCGAGCGCGCGGAGCCCCCTGCGGCCCAGTTCGCCCGGTTCCGACCCCAGCACGGCCAACACGAACGTCTCGAGCCGCGCTCGCGGGAACGCGCCGTGCCAGTACTCGGCCACGTGAAGAGGGTGGATCGGGTCGTCCACCGCGGCGACCACGCCCACAGGGACGGCCAGTGTGCCGAGAGCCGCCGCGGTCGGAGCGACGTACGCGGCGGCGTCGTCCATCGCGACGGGGAGATCCGGCCACTGAGCCCGCCACGAGCGAGTCAAGGTCCGCGACAACCAGGCGGGTGCCGACGCGGCCATGTCCGCGAGCGTCGCCTCGAGGCCTCGGTCGCGCAACGCCCGCGCCGTGGTCGACGCGCTGACCGCGGCGAGTGATCCGTCGGCCGGCCCGGACCAGGCCGGCATGGCCGCGACGACGCCCGTCACCCGATCGGGATGATCGAGGGCCCACTGCACGGCAACGGCGGCGCCCAGGGACACACCGCCCACGACGATCGGTTCGCGTCGCTCGTGCACTGCGGCGTCGAGCGCGTCCCGGTACCCGGCGACGACGTTCCTCGGGTCCGGGTCCACGGCGCGCAGCGTCCACCCCCGTGATGTCACCGCGTCGGTGAAGGAGTCCTCGACGAATCGGGCGTCGGAGCCCGTTCCCGGCAGCATCACGACCAGTGTTGGTTCCATGGTTTCCGCATCTTCCTGTGACGTTCATCGACTGGCGTGGCCGCGTGTGTCCGGGGTGTCGCAAAAGGTCTACAGTGGCGCTGACAGAACCGAAAACCCCAGCCGCGGACGGTCCGCGCAACCGCTCCAGGAGCACTCATGGCACCCGCTGCCGCAGGATACTTCCGCCGTATGGCTCGGAAGTTGACCGAGGACATCGAACAACTCGATGCCGAGGAGATGGAGTCGGCGTCGAAGGCGTCGGGCGCACAACGCGCCTGCGATTGCACGCGCGGCGACGAGGTCACCATGGTGGGCCGTCTTCGCAGCGTCGAGACATGCAGCAAGGCCGCCAACGCCATCGTCGAGGCCGAATTCTTCGACGGGACGGACACGATGTCCCTCATCTGGATCGGCCGACGCAAGATCGCCGGAATCGAGTCCGGCACACAGCTTCTCGTCCGTGGACGGGTGGGGGAGCGAGAAGGCCGCAAGGTCATCTACAACCCCTACTACGAGCTGCGCACCGAGGACTAGTGTCGCTGGACGGCGTCGCCGTCTGGCACCCTGGACTCCCATGAGCGAGTCGCCGAAAGATCCGGTATCCGAGGACGTCCCTCCCGGTCCTGCTACCTCCGAGGCCGAGGCGCCCGAGACGGTGCTGTCCCAGCTGGGCGGCGTGAGCGGACTCGTCTTCTCGACGCTGCCGGTGCTGGTCTTCGTACCGGTCAACTCGCTCGCAGGTCTGACAGCGGCCATCTGGTCCGCGCTGGGACTCGCGGTCGCCATCCTCGTGTGGCGGTTGATCACGCGGGACCCCATCCAACCCGCCATCTCGGGCTTTTTCGGAGTCGCGATCTGCGCGTTCATCGCATACCGCACCGGAGATGCGAAGGGATACTTCCTCTTCGGCATCTACACGTCCCTCGCGTACGGCGGAGTATTCCTCGTCTCGATCCTCGTGCGACGTCCGCTCGTGGGGATCGTCTGGGGTTTCCTCAACGGGACCGGGAAGGCGTGGCGCGACCACACGGCCGCCGTGCGTGCCTACGACGTCGCGACGGCCGCGTGGGTGCTGGTCTTCGTCGCTCGGTACGTCGTCCAGTCCCAGCTCTACGACTCCGACCAGACCGGCTGGCTCGCCGTGGCCCGCATCGCCATGGGATGGCCGTTGGCCGCCGTCGCGTTCGCCATCACGTTCTGGGCCGTCCGACGTGCCGACGCCGTCGTCGCCGAGGCCACCACGGAGACGGCCACGCCGGACAAGGCCTGACGCCGCTCCGGGTTACCGCTGGAGCAGGCCGAGCGCTTCGCGCAGTTCGTTCTCGACGTCGACGGTGGTGACGAACAGCAGTTCGTCTCCGCCCTCGATCGGATCGTCCTTCTCCGGAACGATCACTCGTCCACCTCGGAGAATGGTGACCAGCGCGACGTCCCTCGGGAGCGTGATCTTGCGGACCGGCTTCCCGGCCAGGGGAGTGTTGGCCGGCAGGGTGATCTCGACGAGGTTCGCCTTGCCCTGACGCAGGGTCATCAGGCGCACCAGATCTCCGACGGACACGGCTTCCTCGACCAGCGACGCCAACATCCGGGGAGTCGACACCGCCACGTCGACGCCCCACGACGCGTCGAAAAGCCACTCGTTGCGGGGATCGTTGACGCGCGCGACCACTCTGTCGACGCCGAACTCCGTCTTGGCCAGGAGGCTGAGCACCAGGTTCGCCTTGTCGTCACCGGTCGCGGCGATGACCACGTCGTAGGACTCGACTCCGGCGGCTTCGAGGGTGGCCAGCTCACAGGCATCGGCGTGAACCCACTCGGCCGCCGTGACGGACGAGGGGTCGACGTGATCGGCTTTGCGCTCGATGAGCAGGACATGGTGCTCGGACCTGAGGAGCTCGCGTGCGATCGACCGACCCACGGCTCCCGCTCCGGCGATGGCGACTCTCACTGCACAGTCCTTCGCATGGTGTGACGGCTACTGAACGGGTGGTGGCCGCACCGATTTCGGGCGGCCGGGGACATCCTCGGCACTGCGCTCAGTCCTCCGGCGGCGGGTTGCTCGCGAGCGCAACGGCTTCGGCGACCATGCCGTCGACGGCGGCGATCCAGACCTCGTCGTCCGCTTGGAGGACAGTCTTACGATCGGGAAGCAGACCCGTCCCGAAGCGGATGATGAACGCGACGCGGGCCTTGGTGGCGGATTCGAGTGCGGTGACGCCCTTGCCCACCCATCCTTCGCCGATGTCGAGCCGGGCGACGGCGACGCTGCCGGACGGGTCGCGCCACTTGGTCAGCTCGTTGTCGTGGATGAGCGTGTGCAGGAAGCGATCCGTCGTCCACGGAACGGTCGCCACGGTCGGTATTCCCAGGCGCTCGTACACCGCTGCGCGCTTCGCGTCGTAGATCCGGGCGACGACGCGTTCGACGCCGAACGTCTCCCGGGCGACGCGTGCGGAGATGATGTTGGAGTTGTCACCCGAGGACACTGCGGCCAGCGCGTCGGCCTTCTCGATCCCCGCCTCGATGAGCACGTCCCTGTCGAATCCCATGCCCACCACCTGACGGCCCGTGAAATCGGGGCCGAGACGGTGGAACGACGTGGGGTCGCGGTCGATGACCGCCACCTCGTGGCCGATGCGGGTGAGGGCGCCGGCGAGCGACGACCCGACCCGACCACACCCCATGACGACTACGTACAACAGACGCTCCATTCGGGGTTCTCGAACACGGTGTCGGTAACTGCGGGCAACGCTATCGGTCACCCTGCCCTCCGGTCGAGCCCGGTACGGCTTACTCTTTGCGATGTGTCCAAGCTTTCGACGGCCACCAAGAGGCTGCTGCTGGGTAGGCCGTTCCGTAGCGACACGCTCGGACATACGCTCCTGCCCAAAAGAATCGCTCTCCCGGTGTTCGCGTCCGATGCCATGTCGTCCGTCGCCTATGCGCCCGAAGAGATCTTCCTGGTTCTCTCCGTCGCCGGGATCTCGGCGTATTCGTTCTCCATCTGGGTAGGGCTCGCGGTCGCCGTCGTGATGGCGGTCGTCGTGGCCAGCTATCGCCAGAACGTGCACGCCTACCCGTCCGGCGGTGGCGACTACGAGGTGGCGACCACCAACCTCGGCCCCACGGCCGGACTGACTGTCGGCAGCGCCTTGATGGTGGACTACGTGCTGACCGTCGCGGTGTCCATCTCGGCAGCAGCATCCAACATCGGGTCGGCGCTCCCGTTCGTCGCGGAGCACAAGGTGCTCTTCGCCGTGGCGGCCATCGTGCTGATCACGTCCATCAACCTGCGGGGTGTCCGCGAGTCGGGAACGGCGTTCGCGATTCCGACCTACGCGTTCATGGTCGGCATGTTCGTCATGTTGATCTGGGGTCTGGTCCAGGTCTTCGTTCTCGGTGACGACGTGTCGGCGGAGTCGTCCGACTTCGAGCTGAAGGCCGACGACAGTCACCTCTACGGCATCGCGTTCGCGTTCCTCCTCGCCCGCGCCTTCTCCTCCGGATGTGCGGCGCTCACGGGTGTCGAGGCCATCTCGAACGGTGTCCCGGCCTTCCGGAAGCCCAAGTCACGCAACGCCGCCACAACGCTGTTGTTGCTCGGTTCGATCGGTGTGACGCTGCTGCTGGGCATCATCGTGCTCGCGCAGAAGATCGGCGTGAAGTACGCGGCGGAGCCGGCGACGCAGCTGATCGGTGCGCCGGAGAACTACCAGCAGAAGACGCTGATCGCGCAGCTCGCGGAAGCGGTGTTCCGACACTTCACTCCGGGCTTCTACTTCATCACGATCGTCACTGCCCTGATCCTCGTGTTGGCTGCCAACACGGCCTTCAACGGTTTCCCGGTGCTCGGATCGATCCTGGCGCAGGACAGGTTCCTCCCTCGCCAGTTCCACACGCGTGGCGACCGCCTGGCCTTCAGCAACGGCATCCTGTTCCTCTCGGCCGCGGCGATCTTCTTCGTGGTGATGTTCGGCGCCGAGGTGACCAAGCTGATCCAGCTCTACATCGTCGGAGTGTTCGTCTCGTTCACCCTCAGCCAGACAGGCATGGTGCGGCACTGGACGCGGTTGCTGCGGTCCGAGACCGACCCCGTGCAGCGCCGATCGATGCAGCGTTCACGCGTGGTCAACAGCATCGGCCTCGGCATGACCGGTGCGGTGCTGATCATCGTCCTGCTGACCAAGTTCCTGGCCGGGGCCTGGATCGCCATCGTCGCGATGGTGGGCATCTTCGGGCTCATGAAGCTGATCCGCAAGCATTACGACTCGGTGGCCACGGAGCTCGCCGACTTCGAATGGGACGGCGTCCTCCCGAGCCGCACGCACTCCATCGTGCTGGTGTCCAAGCTGCACAGCCCGACGCTGCGCGCGCTGTCCTACGCCCGTGCGACGCGACCGGACACGCTCGAGGCCGTGACCGTCAACGTCGACGAGACGGACACACGCGAACTGGTCCGCGAGTGGGAGAAGAGCGACCTCAGCGTTCCCCTCAAGGTGGTCGAGTCGCCGTACCGCGAGATCACCAAGCCGGTGCTGGACTATGTGCGCCGGGTCAAGCGGGATTCCCCGCGTGACGTGGTGACCGTGTTCATCCCCGAGTACGTGGTGGGGCACTGGTGGGAGCAGGTGCTGCACAACCAGAGCGCCCTGCGCCTGAAGAGTCGGCTGCTGTTCCAGCCGGGCGTGATGGTCACCAGCGTGCCGTGGCAGTTGAACTCCTCGGAACGCGCGAAGCGCGAGACGCTCGAGAACGCCCCGGGATCGTCACGACGCGGGTACGAGTCCACGGCCGAGCGACGGCGGTCGGACACGTGATCAATTCGTGGGTGGGCCGGGTGATCGAGGTCCGCGTCGGCAAGCCGGGTCACGGAGGTTTCTGCGTCGCACGTCACGACGGACGAGTGATGTTCGTCCGTCACAGCCTGCCCGGAGAGCTGGTCCGTGCGCAGGTCACCGAGGATCAGGGCAAGTCGTTCTGCCGGGCGGACGCCGTCGAGATCATCGAGGCGTCGCCGGACCGGATCGACCCGCTGTGTCCGATCGCCGGCCCCGGCGGTTCGGGATGCTGCGACTTCTCGTTCGGTACGGCCGAGGCCGTCCGGGACATCAAGGCGTCCGTCGTGGCGGAGCAACTGGACCGCGTCGCCGGCATCACGCGAACCGTCGAGGTCGAGTCGTTGGGGGAGCAGACCGGATGGCGGACACGTATACGTCTCGGAGTCGACGACGACGGCCGAGCGGGATTCCATCGTCTCCGTAGTTCGCAGATCGTCACCGAACTCGCCTGCCCGCAGGCCGTTCCGGGCATGTACGACGGTCTCGCCGACCGGACGTGGACACCCGATGCGGATCTCGCCGTGGCGATCGACGCCGACGGGGTGCGGCACGTCGTCGAGATCGCACCGGCGCCGGCGCGTCGGGTGCGTGCCGACACGGGCCGCCGCGGAGCGTCGTCACGTCGAGCCGCGTCGTCCGGAGACCGAGCGCACCGCGTGAAGGAGGGCACCGGCCGCGCGGTCGAGCGCGTCGGAACCAGGCAGTGGACTGTCGATTCCTCGGGGTTCTGGCAGGCACACACGGCCGCGGCCACCCGATACGGCGAGGTCGTCCGCGCGTGGTCCGGGGCCGAGAGCGGCGACACGGCATGGGACCTCTACGCGGGAGCCGGGACATTCGCGTCGGCTCTCGGCGAGCAGGTGGGTTCGACGGGTGCCGTCGCGGCCGTCGAGTTCTCGCACAAGGCCGTCGTGGACGGCCGCGCCGCGATGCCCGACCTTCCCTGGGTGGCCATGCAGGCGGCGCCGGTGGAGCGCGCGGTGTCGACTCTGCCCGCCGGTCCGTCCGTCGTCGTCCTGGACCCGCCACGATCGGGCGCCGGCAAGCAGGTCGTCGCCGCTGTCGCCGGGGCACAGCCGCGTCGTATCGTGCACATCGGCTGCGACCCGGCCTCCTTCGCACGGGATGCCGGCCTGTATCTCTCGAACGGCTACCGCCTCGAGAACCTGAGGGCCTTCGACGCGTTTCCGATGACCAGCCACGTCGAATGCATCGGACTGTTCGTCCGCTGACTCACTTCGCGTTGTAGAGACGCATCGTGACGGGTCCGAAGACGGCGAGCAGGCCGAGCGACCAGATTCCCGTCCACATGAGGGCATCGGTGTCGATCACGCCGTCGGCGAACCCTCGCAGCGTCGTCACCAGGTGCGAGACCGGATTGACCGATACGAAGGCTTGCAGCCAGCCCGGCATGGTGGTGGGGTCGACGAAGATGTTGCTGGCGAACGTCAGTGGGAACAGCACCAACATCGACACGCTCATGACAGCCGTCTCGCTGCGCAGCATCAGGGCGAACATCGTCCAGACCCACGAGACGCAGAACGAGAACACCAGCAGGAGCCCCACCGACGCCGCCATGCCGACGACACCGCCGGCGGGACGGAATCCCAGTGCCAGGCCGAGCGCGAGAACGATCGTCGAGGCCAGGGTGTAGCGAACCACGTCCCCGAGCAGAGCCCCGACCAGCGGCGCCGGACGCCAAACCGGCAGCGACCGGAATCTGTCGAAGACGCCCTTCTCGATGTCCTTGTTCAAGGTCATACCGGTGTACATGGTGATCATCACCACCGTCTGGACCAGGATTCCGGGTAGTAGGAACTGGATGTAGGCGCTGGTGGAGCCGGCGAGCGCGCCGCCGAACAGGAACGTGAACATCAGCGTGAACATGATCGGGAACATCGTGACGTCGAACAGTTGCTCCGGCACGTGCTTGATCTTCAGCAGTGCCCGCCAGCCGAAGGACAGAGCTGCCGACGTCGAGGACGGCCGGGGCGGTCGCGGACCCGAATCGCGCAGCAGGTCCGCGATGGTCGGCGCCGACACGCGTGCGGTGGTCGGATCGTTCGTGGTCGTCATGTCAGGATGCCTCCAGTTCGGTGGTGCGACCGGTCAGAGCCAGGAACACTTCGTCGAGGCTCGGCTGCCCGAGGGCGTAGGTGGACACGTCGACCCCGGCCTCGGTCAGCGCACTTAGGGCGCGGGCGACCAGTGCGGTGTCGTCGACGAGGGCCGTCAGAGTCGACGGATCCGACTCCTGCGTGATGTCCGTCCCCAGCGTCGACCGCAGAATCCGCGCGGCATCGTCGCGCTGCACCGCGTCGGCGACGCGGACGTGCAGGGACCCCGTGCCGACCGACGCCTTGAGCTGCGCCGTGGTGCCCTCGGCGATGACCTTGCCCCGGTCGATGACCGCGACCCGATCGGCCAGTTGATCGGCCTCATCGAGGTACTGCGTGGTCAGCAACACCGTGGTGCCACCCGCGACGAGTGACCTCACGATCTCCCACACCTGGTTACGGCTGCGAGGGTCGAGCCCCGTGGTCGGCTCGTCGAGGAACATCAGTTCGGGTGTGACCAGGAGGCTCGCCGCGATGTCGAGACGACGACGCATCCCGCCCGAGTACGTCTTGACCTGTTTCTTTTCGGCCTCCACGAGATCGAAGACGTGGAGCAGGAGCTCGGCGCGGTCACGCGCCGCCGGACGGGTGAATCCGAACAACCGACCGAGCAGGACCAGATTCTCGCCTCCCGTCAGGTCCTCGTCGAGGGACGCGAACTGGCCTGTCAACGCCACTTTCGAGCGCACGGCGTCCGGTTCGGTGGCGACGTCGTGGCCCAGCACACGTGCCCGACCACCGTCGATGCCGGTCAAGGTGGCGAGCATGCGCATCGTCGTCGTCTTCCCGGCCCCGTTGGGCCCGAGCACGCCGTAGACACCGCCGCGCGGTACCGAGAGGTCGACGCCGTCGACCGCGACGGTGTCCCCGAACTTCTTGATCAACCCGTCCGCCTCGATAGCGGTCTCTCGTGTCGTCGTCATGAGTGTCCTGACTCTTCCGGCAGCCCGAATTCATCGGTATGTCCGGAAATCGGAGGTATCGACTTCGCCGCGAATCGTGACGCAGGGTTCGTGTCGACGCAACGGGTTTTCTGCCGCGTACGGGTCTACCGATCCGTGTCGGCACCGGTGACGAATCACGTTGTGGAAGGTCGCGACGCTCGTTTTCGACGTACGAGGCGGCGACATGGCGAGCGAGATCATCGAGGTAGTGAGGATGTGCGATCGATGAGCACTAGTCTCATGGTCGATGAACTCGACCAGAAACTCTTCGCGGACGGCCTGCGCACTGTGAGTGCCGAGGGAACGACCGCAGACGACGCCGGCTCGTCCGACGCGCGACACCGTCGCGAGTCCGTCTCCGATCCGTCGTGTCCGGTGCCCGATCCGGATCTCAAGCGACGACGACTCGCCGAGGCGGACGTGCTCCGGGGACTGCTCGCGCGCGTCGCCGACGGTGATCGACGCGCGTTCGCGGACCTGTACGACGCGACTTCGGCGCGTGTGTTCGGCATGGTTCTGCGAGTCCTCAGGGATCCCGGTTTCAGCGAAGAGACTGCTCAGGAAGTGTTCCTGCAGATCTGGAAGACGGCCGACCGTTACGACCCGGCCCAGGGCTCGCCGCTCGCGTGGATGATGACGCTGGCCCACCGCCGCGCCGTCGACCGGGTCCGGTCGGAACAGTCCGGAACGGACCGTGAAGCGCTCTACGGATCCTCCACGCACAGCCCCGCACACGACCAGGTTCTGGAGTCGGTGACCCAGACGCTCGAGTCGGAGTCCGTGGTCCGGTGCCTGGACACCTTGACGGAGACGCAGCGCGAATCCGTCCGCATGGCGTACTACAGCGGATTGACCTATCGGGAAGTGGCCGAGCGTCTCGGCGTCGCCGTCCCGACGGTGAAGTCCCGTATCAGAGATGGACTGATCAAGTTGAAGAATTGTCTGGGGGTGGACACCGGTGAGTGACGAGATCGGTCGCCATCGTCGCGACGACGACGAAACATCCGTGGTGGACGACGCCTACGCCTATGCCTTGGACGCTGTCAGCCTGTCGGAGCGTGCGGAGATCGAGAGTCGCCTCGCGCGGTCCGACGACGCGACCCGTGCCTGGTTCGAGAGCATCGTCGCCTCCGTCGACGAGACGATGGCGCTCTCCGCGGCGACGTCCGCCGCCGAACCTCCCTCGACTTTGCGGTCGAGCATTCTGGACGCCCTCGAGTCGACACCTCAGGACCGTGTCCGGTCGGAGCCGTCCGGCGATCCGAGCCCGGAGCTCGCGCCCGTCGTCTCGCTCGACGATCGCCGACGGAAGCGTTTCCGCGTTCTCGCTGCCGCCGCCGCGGCCGTGGTGGTCGTCGGTGTCGGCGGAACCGTCGTGACCCAACAATTGTCCGGACCGTCGTCGTCCCCGACGTCCCAGGTGCTCGCATCGGACGATGTGCGGTCCAGCACGGTCGAGGTCGCCGGCGGCGGCACCGCGACGGTGCGATGGTCCCGTTCGCAGGATGCTGCCGTCGTCACCTTGGACGGGCTGGCGTCTCCGGGCGAGGGCAAGGTCTTCGAGATGTGGCTGATCGGCAGCGATCCCGCACCTCGTCCGGCCGGACTCGTTCCCGAGTCGTCCGCGACTGCCGCCGACGAACATGTCGTGAGCGGACTCGACGGCATGACGACGTGGGCGGTGACGGTGGAGCCCGAGTCCGGGTCCGACGCACCGACCACGACCCCCATCGCCGCGGTCACGCTCGACGCCTGACGCGTCAAACGATTCCCGAGCGCCGGAGCGCTGCCACGATCGATTCCGCCTGCTCGTAGGCACGGTCCAGCAGAATTTCGAGCAGTGCGGACTTGGCGTGCGGGTCGGTCTCGGTGAGTGCGTCGAAGTCTTTCGGACTCAGCAGTGCCACCTCGGTGTCCTTCGCCGCGGTGATCCGCAGTCCGAACGGTGAGCGGCGCACCAGGGGCATCTCGCCGAAGCTCATGCCGGCCGACAGTGTCGACACGGCCCTCACGGTGCCGTCCGGGAGAACGAAGTCCACCGCCACCCGGCCCGACAGCACCATCGCCAGGCCCAGGGGTGGGTCTCCGATGCGGGCGATGACCGTACCTCGGTCGTACCGCGCCTCGGTGGTCCGCGAGGTGACCGCACGGCGGTGGATCTCGTCCAGACCGGCGATGATCGGATGCTCGTCGAGCGTCACCTCGGTCGGCTGACGCGCGCCGCCGCACCATCGATCGAGGACGGTGTCCTCACCCCATCGCAGGGCGGAATCGAGATCGTCGAACACTCTGCCGGTCCCGTCGTGCTCGGACAGCGACGACACCGTGTGTGCCATCGTCGACCGCGGATCGACGAGAACGGCCGCGCAGTTCTCGCGTCGCAGCCCGGCCGCGAGTGCATCGAGCATCGATCGTGCGACACCACTGACGTCGTCGACCCGGCGCATGTCCAGGATCACGCCGTCGATCGCCGTGCCGGCGTCGCGACCCTGGTCGACAGCCGTCGACACGGCTCGAACGACGCTCTCCGCCGCTGCGAACAGCAGGTCACCGTGTAGCTCGAACACACGCACCCGACGTCCGCGGGCGGCGAGAGTTTCCTGTTCCGCCGCGGTGCGACGCCGACGCGACGGTGTGTCGCCGACGGAGTACTCGGCTCGCACCGCGCTGCGCGCGGCGCGTCCGACGTGGAGGAAGTGCAGCTCCAACCTCCGCGACAGTTCTCGGCAGGCCATCACGCCGCGGACGCTGTTGCCGTGTGCGTCCAGCCGGGGGGAGAAGACGGAGATGCCGAGCTGGCCGGGCAGGACGGCCATCACGGCGCCCGCGACACCGCTCTTGGCGGGAAGACCGACGCGGTTCACCCAGTCCCCGGCGCCGTCGTACATCCCGCAGGTCGTCATGACGCTCAGCACACGCTCGACGAGGACGGGATCGAGAGCGCGCACCTCGGTGCACGGGTTGAGACCGTTGTTGGCGAGCGTGGCGGCCATGATCGAGACGTCGCGGCACGTCACATCCAGCGAGCACTGCCGGAAGTAGAGATCGACGGTCGAGTCCGGATCGTCGGTGATGATGCCGAACGAGCGCAGCATGTGACCGATGGCTCGGTTCCGGTGTCCGGTGCGTGACTCGGACGCGTGGACGGCCGCGTTCATCGTCAGCTCCCGACCGGCGTAGCGCGAGAACGACTCCCGGATGCGGCCGAACTGCAGGCTCGGCGTGTCGCCGGCGACGAGCGACGCGGACGTGATCGCCCCGGCGTTGATCATCGGGTTCCGCGGCCGTTCCGTCACCGGGTCCAGGCTGATCTCGTTGAACGGCTCACCGGACGGTTCGACGTCGATGCGACTCGCCACGTCGTCCTCGCCCCTGTCGGAGAGCGCCAGCGCGTACGTGAAGGGCTTCGAGACCGACTGGATCGTGAACGGTACGTCCGTGTCGCCGACCTCGTAGACGTGGCCGTCCGCTGTCGTGAGGCAGATGCCGAAACGATCCGGGTCGGCTGCCGCGAGTTCGGGGATGTAGTCGGCGACGGCGCCGGAGGTATCCGCCACACACATCGCGTGGACCTCCTCCAGGATCTGCTGCACCACGTCGGTCATCGTCACCACTCTTCCCGGTTGCGCCGTGAATCGGCGCTCGTACGGTAACCCGCCGTTCGGCCTCCACGTAGACTCGTGAGAACTCGCCTGCTCACCGTGCGTCCTGCCCGGTGAGCGTCAGGCACTTCTGGAGAGGGAGCGATTTCGTTGGGTGTTTTCGATCGCGTGCACGAGCCCAGCGACCTGCGCGCTCTCGGCCCCGAGGAGCTCGCGGAGCTGTCCGCCGAGATCCGCCGATTCCTGGTCGAGAAAGTATCCGCGACAGGTGGCCACCTGGGGCCGAATCTCGGTGTGGTGGAGCTGACTCTGGCCATCCACCGCGTCTTCGATTCGCCCCGTGATCCCGTGATCTTCGACACCGGTCATCAGGCCTACGTCCACAAGATGGTCACCGGTCGAGCTGATCGGTTCGATTCGTTGCGCAAGGAGGGTGGCCTGTCGGGCTACCCGTCCCGTAGCGAGAGCGAGCACGACTGGGTCGAGTCCTCGCACGCGTCGGCGTCCCTGTCCTACGCCGACGGCCTGGCCAAGGCCTTCCAGCTGACCGGCCGAGGCGATCGCCATGTCGTCGCCGTCGTCGGAGACGGTGCTCTCACCGGCGGTATGTGTTGGGAAGCGCTCAACAACATCGCCGCCGGCAAGGACCGCTCCGTCGTGATCGTCGTGAACGACAACGGCCGCTCCTACTCTCCGACCATCGGCGGCCTCGCCGATCACCTCGCGACTCTGCGCCTGCAGCCGAACTACGAGCGCGCGCTGGACACAGGTCGGCACATGGTGAAGAACCTCCCCGTGGTCGGCTCGGCCGCCTACGCGATGTTGCACGGGATGAAGGCCGGCCTCAAGGACGCCATCAGCCCGCAGGTCATGTTCACCGACCTCGGGATCAAGTACCTGGGACCGGTGGACGGCCACGACCAGGCGGCTCTGGAATCGGCCTTGCGTCGAGCCAAGGCATTCGGCGGTCCGGTGATCGTGCATGCGGTCACCCGCAAGGGCATGGGCTACTCGTTCGCCGAGAACGACGTCGCCGATCAGATGCATTCCACGGGTGTCATCGACCCGCTGACCGGTCTGGCGACCAGCATCTCGGCGCCGGACTGGACGTCGGAGTTCTCGCGTGAGCTGATCGCGCTGGGCACCGAACGGACGGACGTCGTCGCGATCACCGCGGCCATGGCGGGCCCGACAGGTCTCGCTGCGTTCGGCGAACAGTTCCCCGATCGGTTCTTCGACGTGGGTATCGCCGAGCAGCACGCGCTGACGTCCGCGGCCGGGCTCGCCCTGGGCGGACTGCATCCCGTCGTCGCGATCTACTCGACGTTCCTCAACCGCGCCTTCGACCAGTTGTTGATGGACGTCGCGCTGCTGAAACTCCCCGTCACGCTGGTTCTCGACCGAGCGGGCGTCACGGGGTCCGACGGAGCGAGCCACAACGGAATGTGGGACATGTCGCTGCTCGGCATCGTGCCGAACATGCGGGTCGCAGCTCCGCGCGACGGCGCCACGCTGCGCGAGGAGCTGGGCGAGGCTCTGGCCGTGTCCGACGGGCCGACAGCGCTGCGGTTCCCCAAGGGTGCGATCCCCGCCGACATCCAGGCAGTTCGTCGACTCGACGATCGCGTCGACGTCCTGCACGAGCCGGAGGGGCAGGCGGACGTGTTGCTCGTCGCTGTCGGTCCGTTCGCGTCCCTGGCTCTGGACACGGTGGCGGAGCTGGCCGCGAGCGGTGTGCAGGCGACAGTGGTGGATCCCCGATGGGTTCTGCCCGTGCCGGACTCGCTGGTCAAGCTCGCGGCGGACTTCCGGTTGGTCGTCACGCTCGAGGACAGCGGCCTGCACGGCGGTATCGGCGCGTCCGTCTCGGCGGCGCTCAGAGCCGGTGGCGTCGACGTTCCGTGCCGGGATCTCGGTGTGCCGCAACAGTTTCTGGATCACAGCTCGCGTGACCGGATCCACGCCGACATCGGCCTGACTCCGGCGGACATCGCCGGGCGGGTGTGCGGGTGGATCGGCCACCAGCCCGGCGACATCTGAGCTCAGGCTGCTCTGTCGGCCGCGTCCTTCAGTCGCGGCAGGATGCGGTCGAGAACCCACGGTGTGCTGACGGGGTTGACGTTGCTCAGTCCGGCGACCACCTGCGTGTCGGTCAGGGAGATCGCCGAACCGCGCGACACCGCCGGCAGCGTCGTCAGCGCGGGAACCGAGGAGAAGTCGAAGCCCTCGGGCGTGAACGCGACGATGACGTCCGCGTCGATGCTCTTCACGTTCTCGAACGAGATGGTCGAGAAGAAGGCGTCCGCTCCGTCGGACTCGTCCAACGCGACGACACCCGGAGCGTTGACGAAGCCCATCTCGGTGAGCACCTGCACCCGAGGATCCGACGGCATGTAGACGTTCGCCTGCCCCGAGTCCGTGTCGAGGTTGACCACCGCGACGGTCTTCCCGGCGAACTCGGGATGGGCGTCGGCCTCCGCTGCGAGTCGTTCACCCATTCCGTCGATGAGAGCCTGCGCCTCCGTGGGCTTCCCGACGGCCTCGCCGATCATCGTGGTCTGCTCCTGCCACGTCGTCTGCCACGCTTCGCCGGGGTAGGCCACGACGGGTGCGACGGCGGACAGCGTGTCGTAGTAGGACTTCGGGAAGCCCTCGTAGGGGGCTAGCACCAGATCGGGCGTCAGTGTCGCGATGGTCTCCACGTCGGGATCTCCGGCTGCGGGATCGTCGTACAACGTCGTCGCGTCGGCGTCGTAGTACTGCTGCGCCCACGGCATCACACCGTTCTCGTCGGCGCCGTAGGTGTACTTCGGCTGCCCGACGGGCGTGACGTCCAGAGCGCCGAGGATGTCCTGCGCGTTCCATCCCATCGTGACGATGCGCTGGGGCTGAGCCTCGACGACGGTCGAGCCGAAGGCGTGGTCGACGGTGACGGGGAACGCGCCCCCGGACGCGGCTGCGGGCGCGTCGGAATCGGTGTCGGACGAGCATCCGGCGACGAGGGCGAGCGCGGCAGTGGCCGCGATGGCGGGGAGAAGTCGAGAACGTTTCACATTGGGTAGCCTAACCTACGCAAACGCCCGTGCGCCCTCCACGTATCCGGGGATACGTGGAGGGCGCACGGGCGGTATGGCGCCGGGTACGACTACAGGCTGGCGACACCCTTGTCGAGGAACCGGTGACCGGTGACGGCTTCGGAGGTTCCGGTGCGGTCCAGGTACGGCACGATGCCGCCGTTCCAGAACCCGAAGCCGCCGCCGAGGATCAGGCAGAGGTCGATGTCCTGGGCGGCTGCGACGACGCCCTCCTGCAGCATGATGTCGATCTCCTCCGCGAAGGCGCGGCGGGTGCGATCGAGCACCTGCTCGGACGTCGACGGTGAGTCGCCCTGCGGCCACAGATCGGCGATTTCGGGGTCGACGGTCTTGGCTCCGTCGGCGCCGTAGGTCCACACCGCGGACTTCTTGTTCGCGACCATCGCCTGCAGGCCGGGGGAGTCGTGGAACCGCTCCGGGTAGTACTCGGCCATGGTCTCACCGGTGTGCAGTGCGACGGCGGGGCCGACGAGCGAGAGCAGCGTGAGCGGACTCATCGGCATGCCGAGCTCGCTGATGGCGTTGTCGGCGACGTCGAAGGGAGTGCCCTCGTCGATCGCGTTCATGACCTCGCCGAGGGCGCGGGTGAGGAGGCGGTTGAAGACGAAGCCGGGCTTGTCGGCGATCAGCACGGCTGACTTCTTCAAGGACTTCGCCGTGGCGAATGCCGTTGCGAGAGTGGCGTCGTCCGTCTTCTCACCGCGGACGATCTCCAGTAGCGGAAGAACGGCGACGGGGTTGAAGAAGTGGAATCCGACGACCCGCTCGGGGTGCTTGAGCTCCGCCGCCATGCGGGTGATCGACAGCGACGACGTGTTGGTCGCGAGGATCGTCTCGGGGGAGACGAACTCTTCGAGCTCGGCGAAGACCTTCTTCTTGACGTCGAGATTCTCGAAGACCGCCTCGATGACCCAATCGGTCCTCGCGAACGCGGCCTTGTCGAGCGATCCGGACACCAGTGCCTTGAGGCGGTTCGCGGCGTCGGGGGACAGCCGCTTCTTACCCTGCAGCTTGTCGATCTCGGCGTGGACGTAACCGACGCCCTTGTCGATCCGCTCCTGATCGATGTCGGTGAGGATCACCGGCACCTTCAGCTGACGCACGAACAGCAGCGCGAGCTGGCTGGCCATGAGGCCGGCGCCCACGATGCCGACGCCGGTGACCTTTCGAGCCAGCGACTTGTCGGGCGCTCCGGCGGGCCGCTTGGCACGCTTCTGCACCAGATCGAAGGCGTAGAGACCGGCGCGCAACTCGTCGGCCATGAGGAGGTCGGCCAGCGCCTCGTCCTCGGCAGCGAACGCCGTGTCGAGCGACGCGGAGTCGGTGATGTCGGTCGACTTCGCCAGCTCCAGAAGCTGCACGGCGCGCACCGGGCCCGGTGCGTGGTCGCCGGTCTTGCCGGAGACGATGGCCTTGGCCCGGGCGATCGCGTCGTCCCAGCCCTGGCCGCGGTCGATCTCGGGGCGGGTCGGGGTGACGTCCCCGGAGACGACCTTCGCGGCCCACAGCAGGGACTGCTCGAGGAAGTCGGCTCCGCCGAAGACCTCGTCCGCGATGCCCAGCTTCAGTGCGTCCGCGGGCTTGAGCATCCGGTTCTGGTTGAGCGCGTTCTCGATCACCACGGTGACGGCATTGGCCGGCCCGATCAGGTTGGGCAGCAACTGAGTTCCGCCCCAGCCGGGAACCAGACCCAGGAATGTCTCCGGGAGCCCCAGTGCCGCAGCGTTGTCCGCGACGGTGCGGTAGTGGCAGTGCAGCGCGATCTCCAGTCCACCACCCAGAGCGGCGCCGTTCACGAACGCGAACGTCGGAACCGTCGACTCGCGAAGACGTCGGAACACCTTGTGTCCCAACGTGCCGATCTCCAGGGCGACCGACCGGTCGGAGATGTTCGGCACGCCGTTCAGGTCTGCGCCGACGGCGAAGATGAAGGGCTTGCCGGTCACCGCGACGGCCACCGGATCTGCGGCATAGGCCGCATCCAGGGCGGCATCGAGCTCGGTGAGTCCGGCAGGTCCGAAGGTGGACGGCTTGGTGTGGTCGAAACCGTTGTCGAGGGTGACGATGGCGACCGGGCCGTCGAGGCCGGGCACGGTGACGATCTTGGTGAACGCGTGGGTCACCACTTCATCGGAGAAGGCAGAAGTCATGGCAATCACTTGCTTCCGTCGTAGGCGGGGTTTTCCCAGACGACGCTGCCGCCCATGCCGAGGCCGATGCACATGGTGGTCAGGCCGTAGCGGACATCGGGACGGGTGGCGAACTGCCGGCTGAGCTGAGTCATGAGCCGGACACCGGAGGACGCGAGCGGGTGCCCGCAGGCGATGGCGCCGCCCCACTGGTTGATCCGGGCGTCGTCGTCGGCGATGCCGAAGTGCTCGGCGAACGCCAGAACCTGGATCGCGAAGGCTTCGTTGATCTCGAAGAGGCCGATGTCCTCGATTGACAATCCGGTGCGGGACAGCAACTTCTCGGTGGCGGGGACGGGACCGATTCCCATCACGGCGGGATCGACGCCGGCGAAAGAGAAGCCCACCATGCGCATGCCGACCTTCAGGCCGAGCTCGGCGGCGGTGTCCTCACCGGCGAGGATCGCGGCGGTCGCACCGTCGTTCAGGCCGGCGGCATTTCCGGCGGTGACGCGTCCGGCGGGGCGGAACGGCGTCTTGAGCTTCGCCAGGTCCTCGAGCGTGGTGCCGGGGCGAGGCGGCTCGTCCTCGGTGGCCAGACCCCAGCCCGCTGCGGACTTCGTGGCGACGGGGACCAGTGTCTCGGCGATCAGGCCGGACTTCTTGGCCGCGTCGTACTTCTCCTGGCTCGCGACGGCGTAGGCATCCGTGCGGTCCTTGGTGATCGACGGGTAGCGGTCGTGCAGGTTCTCGGCCGTGTTGCCCATGACCAGAGCACTCGGGTCGACGAGCTTGTCCGCGAGGAAGCGCGGGTTCGGGTCGACACCCTCGCCCATCGGGTGGCGGCCCATGTGCTCGACGCCACCGGCGATGACGACGTCGTACTGACCGAAGCCGATTCCCGACGCGGTGGTGGTGACGGCGGTCATGGCACCCGCACACATGCGGTCGACGGCGAAGCCGGGGACGCTGCGGGGGAGTCCGGCGAGCAGCGCGGAGGTGCGGCCGATGGTCAGACCCTGGTCCCCGGTCTGCGTGGTGGCAGCGATGCCAACCTCGTCGACTCGCTCGGGGGGAAGCTCGGGGTTACGGCGCAGGAGTTCGCGGATAGCTTTGACGACGAGGTCGTCCGCACGGGTATCCGCGTAGATGCCCTTGGGGCCGGCCTTGCCGAACGGTGTGCGGACGCCGTCGACGAACGCGACACCGCGACTGGACGCGGAGCGAGCGGGTGCGGATTTCGGAGAAGACATGGTTCCTTCCGGCAGGCGCTGGAACGAGCCGGGCCTCCGGCTCGCGCGCCCACTCTAACCCGGCCCTACTCGTCGGTAACTTCGGCCTCGTCGGCGTCCGCGGGGATGTGCGCGAGGCCTGCTGCCAGAACTGGGACCGTGAGGGTGCGCTGCCAGGGGCGCGCCCCGTGGGACAGCAGGAACGACTCGATCACCGCGTCGTCCGGCTCCTGTGTGCCCGACACGAGGGTCGGCCACTCCCAGCACAGGCGACGCACGACGTCGGGCGTCAGGAGGTTCTCCACCGGCACCGATACCTCCGCCGACAGTGCGGCCATCGCCTCCCGCACCGAGGACAACCGCGCCGCGGCGTCCGGATCGCGGCGTGCCCACCGGCTGACGGGCGGCGGCCCGACGAACGGCTGCGTGACGGGAGGAAGCGCGTCGTCGGGCAGTGCGCGCGCACGGTCGAGGGCCTCGAGCCACACCTTGGCTTGACGACGCTGACGCGGACCGCCGAACACGGGCAGGGAGCACAGTTCGGCGACGGACCCGGGGTTCTTCTGGGCCGCGGCGACGATGGCGGAGTCGGGAAGAACGCGGCTCGGGGCGATGTCGCGGCGACGTGCCAGGTCGTCCCGCGCCGTCCACAGAGCGCGGACCGCGGCTAGCGTGCGGGGGTTCTTGATGGTGTGGATACCGGACGTGCGACGCCAACGATCGGGCTTCGGCGTCGCCGGCGGGGCGGTGCGGATGTACTCGAATTCCTCTGCGGCCCACTCGGTCTTGCCCTGTGCTGCCAGTTCCTCGGCCATCACGTCGCGCAGCTCCACCAGAACTTCGACGTCCAGCGCCGCGTAGTTGAGCCACGTGTCGGGAAGCGGCCTGGTGGACCAGTCGGCAGCGCCGTGGCCCTTCTGCAGGGACAGCCCGAGGGTGCGCTCGACGATTGCAGCCAGCCCCACACGCTCGAAGCCCGCCAGTCGACCGGCCAGTTCGGTGTCGTACAGCTTCGCCGGGGTCATGCCCAGTTCAGCGAGTCCGGGCAGATCTTGATCGGCCGAATGCAGGACCCATTCCAAGCCGTTGATCGCGTCGGCGAAGACGGCGAGTGCCTCGACGCCGCCGCTCTGCACGACGGGGATCGGGTCCAGCAGCACGGTGCCCGCGCCACGCCGACGGAATTGCAGGAGGTACGCCCGTGCCGAGTACCGGAACCCCGACGCGCGTTCGGCGTCGACGGCGAGCGGACCTGTTCCCGACGCCAGGAGTTCGGCCGCCGCACGCACGGCCTCGGCGGTGTCGGTCAGCGGCGGCACCCCGTCCCGTGGAGCGAGGAGTGGTTCGGCAGGTTCGGGCTCGGCGGGATCGGTCACGTCCGGTGACGCCGCGTCGGGAGAGATCGAGTCGGGAGCGGTCGGGTCGGACATTCCCCGAACTCTAGGCGCCGGACGAGCCGGAGTCGCCGCGTGTACCCAAAGCGGTGATGCCGGCCGGCGGCAGGCCCGCCGCGTACGCCAGCACTTCGCCGAAGGCCTCGACGTGCACCGACAGCTCCTCGCTCAGCGCAGTCCAGGACGCCCGAAGCTCGAGTTGGTGGGCGCGCGGCGGCCCGGCGATGTCGCCGTAGCGGACGGAACTGGTGGACGTGACGGTGCCACCGAGAGCTGTGAGCGGTTCCGACCGCGACTCGAAGGCGTCGACCAACCAGCTCCACGCGACCTCTGGCAGCAGCGGATCGGATGCCAGGGAGGCGTCGACGTCGGCCTGGATGTACGCCACCAGACGCATCGTGCCGTTCCACGCCTCGTCACCGTCGGGGTCGTAGAGCAGGATCAATCGACCGAACGCGTCGCCGTCGCTCTGCTCCGGAACCGACTCGGTCTCCGAGTGCCGAACTTCCGCCCCGAGGGCGTAACTGAACGGTGCGAGACGCTGCGGCGGTCGGATGGGGCCGACCTCGATGCTGGGGTGGACCGTCGCCCGGTGCATCGCGTCGATGGCGGCGCGGAAGGGCGCAGGCTGCGAGGCGGTCTCGGACGTGGTCACGAGAGCGGACGTTAGCCCGGTTGCCGACGCCGTGGTCAGAGGCGCGCCGTAGGGGGACGGGCGGCGGCGTGGCAGCATGGTCGGCGATGAACACGACGCCTGACGACGCCCTCACCGGTAGCGATACGACCCCGCGTCGCTCGCTGCCCGACGCACCGTTTCTCGCGGCGGCGACCGGGCGGGTGCCGACGCGTCGGCCCGTCTGGTTCATGCGGCAGGCGGGCAGGTCGCTGCCCGAGTACCGGAAGTTGCGCGAGGGCACCACGATGCTCGGCTCGTGCTTCGACCCGGAGATGGTCACCGAGATCACGATGCAACCGGTGCGCCGCCACGGCGTGGACGCCGCCATCCTGTTCTCCGACATCGTCGTACCGCTGAAGGCGGCGGGCATCGATCTCGAGATCGTGGCCGGTACGGGACCGGTGATCGCGAACCCGGTGCGGACGGTCGCCGACGTCGAGGCATTGCCGCCGTTGCTGCCGGAGCAGGTCGAACCCGTCGCGAAGGCGGTGTCCCTGCTCCTCACCGAGCTCGGTGACGTGCCGCTGATCGGGTTCGCCGGAGCGCCGTTCACGTTGGCGTCGTACCTCGTCGAGGGCGGCCCCAGTCGTAATCACGAGCGCACCAAGGCGCTCATGCACTCCGATCCGCACACGTGGCATGCGTTGCTGTCCGCCCTCGCCGACACCACCATCGGCTTCCTGCAGGCGCAGATCGGAGCCGGCGTCGACGCCGTGCAGCTCTTCGATTCCTGGGCAGGCGCGTTGTCGCTGGCCGAGTACCGCGAGTTCGTCCTTCCGCACTCGACACGCGTGTTCGACGCGGTGTCATCGGCGGGTATCCCCACGATCCACTTCGGTGTCGGCACGGGTGAGTTGCTCGGCGCGATGGGTGAGGCAGGCGCCGACGTGGTCGGTGTCGACTGGCGGATCCCCCTCGACGTGGCAGCACGACGGGTCGGCCCCGGCAAGGCACTGCAGGGCAACCTCGACCCCGCCGTCCTGTTCGCCGGCCCGGACGCACTGCGTCGCCATGTGGTTCGCATCGTGGGCGAAGCCGACGCGGCCCTCGACCTCGGCGCGACCGGACACGTCTTCAACCTCGGACACGGCGTCCTGCCGGCCACCGATCCCGGCGTCGTCACATCGGTGGTGGAGATGGTGCACCAGCTGTGACCTCGGTCGCGATCGTCGGAGCCGGGATCAGCGGCCTGGTCGCGGCCCATCGTCTGCGTCGGCTGCTGGGCGAGAACGCCCGCATCGTGATCGTCGACAGCGCCGAGCGGATCGGCGGTAAACTGCGCACCGTCGACATGGGTTCCGGCCCGGTCGACGTGGGCGCGGAAGCGTTCATCGCGCGGCGACCCGAGGTGCCCGAACTCCTGGCGGAGCTGGGCCTGTCGGACGAGTTGGTCCGACCGTCGTCGACCGCGAGGCCGCTGCTGCGCACCGGGGGAGCGCTGCACAGCCTGCCCGTGGGAACGCTGATGGGGATCCCGGCCACTTCCGAGTCCGTGCGGTCGATCGTCGACGACGAGACCTGCCGACGCATCGACGACGAGCGATCGCGACCCCTGGCCTGGACGCCGGGTGACGACGCCGCCGTCGGCGCCCTCGTCTCCGAACGGTTCGGTCCGCAGGTCACCGCCCGCAGCGTCGACCCGCTGCTCGGCGGTGTGTACTCGGGCCTGTCCGACACCACGAGCGTGCGGGCGGCGCTGCCGACGCTCGCGGCAGCCCTCGACGGTGGCGCGAGCAGTCTCGGCGAGGCTGTCGAGCGTGCTCGGCCGACTCCTGCGCCCGGGCCCGTCTTCGGTGGCCTACGCCGCGGATACGGCGTGCTGCTGGAGGCGTTGCTGGCGTCGTCGCGCGCAGACCAGGTGCATGCCGACGTCGCGGACCTCACGCGCGATTCCGGCGGGCAGTGGGTGATTCCCGGAGTCGGCGCCGTGGACGGTGTCCTCCTGGCGGTGCCCGCGCCGGTCGCGTCGGGACTGCTCGTCGGTGTCGATCGGGCGCTGGGAACGGAACTCGGCGCACTACCGCTCGCGTCGTCGGCCGTCGTCGCACTGGGGTACGACGCGTGCGACCTGCCCGAGAACTCGGGAGTGCTGGTGGCCACCGGAGAACTCGACTCCACCGGTGTCCCGTTGCGCGCGAAGGCGTTCACGCTGTCGAGCAGGAAATGGCCGCACCTTGCCGAGCGTGGAGGCGAACTGGTGCGCGTGTCCTTCGGGCGGTTCGGGGACTCCGCGATAGTCGACCGACCCGACGACGTCCTGATCGACGCCGCACGTCGAGACCTGCAGGACGTACTCGGAATCACGGACGTGCCGACGACGGCGTTCGTGCAGCGCTGGCACGGGGGCCTGCCGCAGTACCGGCCCGGCCACGTCGCCCGGATCGCCCGCATCGACGCGGCGGCAGCCGCCATCCCTCGGCTCGAACTCGCGGGCGCCTACCTGCACGGCGTCGGGGTCCCCGCCTGCGTGGCGACGGCGTCCGCCGCGGCACTGCGGTTGGCTGCAGCGCTCTGACCCGTTCGTGACGTCGGCGCGTCGGGTGGCACGATGGGCTCATGGCACGTCTCGATTTCGCAGCACTCAACTCCACCCTCCGGTACTCGATGCACTCGGTGTTCACGGCCCGACCCGGCGCACTCGGTGAGGACCGAGCGGCCGTGCTCGCCGAGGCACAGGCGTTCTTCGACGGTCTCGAGAACACCGATGTCGTGGTGCGCGGCATCTACGACGTCGCCGGGCTGCGCGCCGACGCGGACTTCATGATCTGGTGGCACGCCGAGCGGATCGAGGATCTTCAGGCGGCGTACTCGCGGTTCCGCCGCTCCACGGCACTGGGGCGCGCCTGTGACACCTTCTGGAGCAACGCGGCCCTGCATCGGCCCGCCGAGTTCAACAAGTCGCACGTTCCCGCGTTCATCGCGAACGAGGAGCCCGGCGCGTACATCTGCGTCTACCCGTTCGTCCGATCGCTGGACTGGTACCTGCTTCCCGACGAGGAACGACGGACGATGCTGGCCGATCACGGCAAGGCCGCGCGCGGGTACAAGGACGTCCGCGCCAATACGGTTCCGTCGTTCGCCCTCGGTGACTACGAGTGGATCCTGGCGTTCGAGGCGCCGAGCCTCGACCGCATCGTCGACCTCATGCGAGACCTCCGTGCGACCGAGGCGAGACGGCATGTGCGCGAAGAGGTCCCGTTCTTCAGCGGCCCCCGGGTGAGCGTCGAGGCCCTCGTCGAGTCGCTTCCGTGAGCACACCCGCCGCCGTTCTCTTCGATTTCTCCGGCACGCTCTTCCGGCTCGAGGAGGACGAGAGTTGGTTCACCGATCTCCGCGTCGGCGACGACGAGAAGGTCGACGGGCACTTCCAGGCGGAACTGATGCGGCGCATGACTCAACCTGTCGGGTCGGTGGTCACACTCGACGACGACGGCCACCGTGCCTGGGAAGCGCGCGATCTGGACCCGGCCATGCACCGGGCCGCGTACCTCGCCGTGCTCGAGGCGTCGGGCGTACGGCGGAAGGATCATGCAGAGTCGTTGTACGACAAGGTGATCGACCCGGACTCGTGGACCGCCTACCCCGACACCGCGCGGGTCGTGCGCGGCCTGGCCGAGAAGAACATCCCGATCGCCGTCGTCAGCAACATCGCCTTCGACCTGCGCCCCGCGTTCGACCACCTCGGCGTCGGTCACCTGATCACGTATTACTCGCTGTCCTTCGAGGTGGGCGCCGTCAAGCCGGACCCCGCCATCTTCCGCGCAGCCGTCGACGCGCTCGGTGTCCCGGCGCAGTCGTGCCTCATGGTCGGTGACAGCGAGGAGGCGGACGGCGGAGCGAGGGCGCTCGGCATGTCCTTCGGCCTCGTCGATCCGCTTCCCACGGACCAGCGCCCGTCCGCGCTGGTCGATGTGGTGACCGAGCACGGCCTCCGGATCGACTGACGTCCGATGGGACTCGGCCGCACCGGCGTTCAGCAGATGGCCCACTTCGGCATGTTCACGGCCGACACGGACGGCCGCGATGTCGTCGCGGTGCATCCGCCGGTGGGCGACGCCGATCCGTCACCGATCCTGGGCAACGTCCCCGGATCGGTGACTCACCGAGCACGTGTGCGCCGCCCCTCGGTGCGGCGTGGGTGGCTCCAGAACGGACCGGGTCCGTCCACGGACCGTGGCAACGACTCCTTCGTCGAACTCGACTGGGACGAGTTCGTTCCCCTGCTGGCCGGCGAGTTGCGGCGCGTCATCGGTGAGCACGGCAACGAGGCCGTCTTCGGCGGCTCGTACGGATGGGGCAGCGCTGGTCGGTTCCATCACGCCCAGAGCCAGGTCCACCGATTCCTCAACACCCTGGGCGGCTACACGCGGTCGGTGGGCAGTTACTCGCTGGGGGCGACCGGCGCCATCATGCCGCGGGTCATGGGAACGCACTGGAAGATGTTCTCCCGCTCGACGTCCTGGGACGTCATCGCCGACCATACGGATCTGCTGGTGGCCTTCGGCGGTGTGCCGCTGAAGAACACCTCCGTCAACCACGGAGGCACCAGCAACCACCCGGCACGGGACGGACTCCAGCGGTTGCGGGCGCGCGGCGGACGCATCGTCAGCATCTCACCGATCCGCGACGACACCGACGGTGCGGCCGAGTGGATCGCGCCCGTCCCCGGATCCGACGTCGCGCTGATGCTGGGGCTCGCACACGTCCTCGCGTCGGAAAGCTTGCACGACACGGCCTTCCTGCAGCGCTACACCACCGGGTACGACCGCTTCGAGGACTATCTCCTGGGGCGGTCGGACGGCGTCGCGAAGTCGGCGCAATGGGCCGAGAGCGTCACCGGCGTGCCCGCGTCGGACATCGTCGACCTCGCCCGGCGGATGGCCCGGAGCACGACCCTCGTCTCGGTCACGTGGTCGCTGCAGCGGATCCGGCACGGTGAGCAGGCTCCGTGGATGGGCATCACCCTCGCGGCCATGCTCGGCGGGATCGGAGTCCCCGGAGCAGGATTCGGCCACGGCTACGGGTCGATGAACGAACCCGGAATCGGCCCGGTGCCCTACCCGTTGCCGACGCTTCCGCAGGGCCTCAATGCGGTGGCGTCATCCATCCCCGTCGCGGCGATCTCGGACATGTTGGAGAACCCGGGAGGATCGTTCGAGTTCGACGGTACGACGGGGACGTACCCGGACATCCGACTGGTGCACTGGGCGGGCGGGAACCCGTTCCACCATCACCAGGACATCGGTCGTTTCCGCCGCGCGCTCGGCCGACCCGACACGATCATCGTGCACGAGCCGTACTGGACACCGATGGCGCGTCACGCGGACTTCGTCGTTCCGTCGACCACCACTCTCGAGCGCGACGACCTCAGCTGCACGCGCAACGATCCGCTGTTGGTGGCGATGCAGGCGGCGGTGCCCGCCTTCGCCGACAGCAAGGACGACTACGACACCTTCACGCTGCTGGCCCGCGAACTGGGAGTCGAGTACGAGTTCACCGAGGGTCGGACGTCCGCGGACTGGCTCCGGCACCTGTACGAGCCGTGGCGGCGTTTCGTCCGCGACGCCGGCCGCGTCGAGCCGCCGACGTTCGACCGCTTCTGGTCCGACGGCTCCTTCCGGATGGACACCGAGGAGAACCTGACTCTGCTGTCGGACTTCCGCGACGACCCCGAGCGCGCGCCGCTGCGGACGCCCAGCGGTCGAATCGAGATCTTCTCCGCCGACATCGACGCCTTCGGGTACGACGACTGCGTCGGACATCCCGCCTGGTACGAACCCGACGAGTGGCTCGGTGGCTCACGCGCAGCGCAGTTCCCGTTGCATCTGATCGCGAACCAGCCGAAGACGCGACTGCACAGTCAGCTCGACCACGGCGCGGTCAGCATGGCGTCCAAGATCCAGGGCAGGGAACCCCTCCGCATGCACCCCGTGGATGCCGATCAGCGGGGACTCGTCGACGGCGATGTGGTCCGGGTGTTCACCGATCGGGGGTCGTGCCTGGCCGGTCTGATCGTCGACGACGCGATGCGGATACGCGTCGTCCAACTCTCCACCGGTGCCTGGTACGACCCGCTGGATCCGTCGGACCCGCGGTCGATGTGCGTGCATGGAAACCCGAACGTGTTGACGGCGGATCGCGGAACATCCTCGCTCGCACAGGGTTCCACCGGCCAGCACGTGCTCGTCGAGATCGAGAAGTGGACGGGCGAACTACCGCCCGTCCGCGCGCACGATCAGCCGACGTTCGTGCCGCGTCCTCAGAAGTAGACGCGACTGATCACCTGGGCGACCAGCGCAGGCTTGTCGACACCCTCGATCTCGATGGTCGAGTCGACGGTCATCTGGACGGCGTTGTTCGGAAGCGAGTCCGCCGCGGCCAGCACGGCGACCAGGCGCACGCGTGACCCGACGGCGACGGGATTGACGAAACGCACCTTGTTGCTGCCGTAGTTGACGCCCATCGTGGAGTTCTCCACCGTGTAGGTCTGCCACGACAACGCCGGCAGCAACGACAGAGTCAGGTAGCCGTGTGCGATGGGGCCGCCGAACGGGCTCTCCTTCGCAGCGCGCTCCGGGTCCACGTGGATCCACTGGTGATCGCCGGTGGCATCGGCGAACTGGTTCACACGCTCCTGGGTGATCTCCAACCAGTCGCTGGTGCCGATCGTCTCGCCGATGGCGGAGGTGATGTCGTCTGCAGAGGTGAAGGTACGCATGGAGCCGACAGTAGCGGCGGCGAGCCGTTCTGCACAGAACCGGTGCCGAGGCGGCACATTCGGCCCTGCGGGCCCGATTTGTGAGCAACGGCGGCGCAGTACGATGCGCCGATGACGCGACATCCGGAACCCACCGGCAGGCTCCACCGCACCGACACGGGCGTCGACCTCGAACTCCGGCGCACCTTCCGCGCACCGATCGACGATGTGTGGGCCAGTGTCACCGAGAGCGATCGGACCGCTCGCTGGTACGGGAGCTGGGAGGGTGAGGGCCGCGAGGGTGGCACGATCCGCGTGACGATGGGCTTCGAGGAGAACTCGCCGGTGTCCGACATGACGATCGTCGGCTGCCGGGCGCCGAACCATGTGGCCGTCGAGTCCGGCGGGTGGCACTTCGAGATCACCCTGGCGCAGACCGACGCCGTGACGACGCTGACGTTCGTCCACCACCTCGAGTCGGACGAGGGAATCGGCGACATCGGGCCGGGGTGGGAGTACTACCTCGACATGCTGGTGGCAGCGCGAGAGGACGGGCAGTTGCCGTCGTTCGACGACTACTACCCGTCCCAGAGCACGTACTACCTGTCGCTCTGACGACCTACTCGGACGGCGCCAGAGTCAGCGAGATGGAGTTGATGCAGTACCGCTGATCGGTCGGCGTCGGGTAACCCTCGCCCTCGAAGACGTGGCCCAGGTGACTGTGGCAGTTGCTGCACAGCACCTCCGTGCGCTTCATGCCCATCGAGCGGTCGACCTTCAGGATGACGGCGTCGGTGTCCTTGGGGTCGAAGAACGACGGCCAGCCGCAGTGCGACTCGAACTTCTCGGTGCTGCGGAACAGCTCGGCGTCGCATGCGCGGCACTTGTAGACACCCTCGGTGGTGGTGTCGGTGTATTCGCCGACGTACGGACGCTCGGTTCCGGCCTTGCGCAACACGGCGTACTCGGCGGCGCTCAGCTTCGTGCGCCACTCGTCGTCGGACAGCTCGTAGGTGGGCTTCTTCTCCGGTGCAGAACTCATGCCCCCACGCTAATGCGTGGGCGCGGACTCTGCCGTCGCCGCAGGTGACGGCGTCGCTGTGGTGGTCCGCGGCTGGTCGAGCAGGAACGCCGGATCGATGCCCTGATCGAGTCGGCCTTCCCGACGCGCGGTCAGGTAGCGGCCGAGCAGCACGGCGAAGACGACGATGATCAGCAACGACCATCCCCAGGTGGAGCGCAGGTACTCGATGGCGCGCCCGAACTCGGGGAATCTGCCCACCAGCCAACTGTCGTAGCTGAGGAATCCGTACACGGCCAACCACGCGGGCCAGTTCCGCATGACCGAGTTGCGCAGCACCACCGACATGATCAGCGGGAACAGCATCATCGAGTAGTACATCTGGCCGAGGGAGGTCAGCAGGAACGACGCGACCAGCAAGACCCCGCTGGCGGTGACGACGAAGAACAGCTCGTCGTGCCGGTAGTACTTCCACAGCAGCCACAGCGACACCAGCACCATCGCGGCGAAGACGGCGCGGAGCGCGAGGACGAGAATTGTCGGCAAGCCGTAGTAGAGGCCGTTCCCGACGATCGCGCTGTTGAAGTAGTCCCGCGACTCGAGCAGGTACGGCAGCGTGTGCGTGATGAAGGCGCCCGCGTCGACGGACAGCGGCAGTGCCAGCAGTGTCAGGACCAGCGGAATGCCGAGGGCCGTGACGAACACGCGCCACTCCTTGCGCACGAGCGGCAGGAGCAGCAGCGGTGCGAGAGTGGGTTTGACGGCGATCGTGAGCCCGATGGCGGCACCCGAGAGGTAGTAGCGACGCCGGAGCAGCAGCATCATGAACAGCACTTCGCCGAGCAGGATCAACCCGTTGACGTTGGTGAAGATGAGGGTGTTGGTGACGGTCTCGGTCGAGAACGCCGCCAACAAGACGACAGGCGCGGCGACGGACGACAGGCTCAGCTCGAACATGCGCAGCAGTAGGTACAGCGCGACGACGACCGCAAGGGCGTTGACGCCGATGAACATCCACCGGGAGCGCTCCGGATCCAGAATCGCGAGAGGTGCGATGACCAGCGTTCCGCTCGGTGGATAGAGGTAGTGCGGGTCCACCGAGTCGAAGTTCGCGGTGTACACCTCGCGACGGTTCAGGAAGGCGAACGCCGCGTTGTAGACCGGACGGAAGTCGTCGGTGATGTTGCCGTTGACGGCTTTGACGATCACGCGATTGAGGACCGTCAGGATGGCGATGGGCCACAACGCGAAGCGGATCACCTGGGCGGTGGTCTCACCGGTTCGCGGCTCGAGATGACGGAACGACACCCGGAGACGGTACCCCGGCCGCTAGGCCGGACACGCATTCCCGCCTCCCGGCAAGTCGCCCGAGGCCAGGTACGAACCGACGGCGGAACGCCCGCACCCCGAGCCCACCGTGACGGGGTGACCGATGCCGTCCCACGTCACCGTCGTCGTCGCCGCACCGGCGGCCCCCAGCGCTCCGGTGACGGCCGGCAGCGGTTCGGTTCCGGTGATCGCGTCCGCGGTTCCGCTGAGAACGAGGACCGGCACACCGATCGTCGACGGAACGGGCGGGGGATTCGTGGCCGGCCATGCCGAGCAGGTGAGCAGGTCCAGTGCTGCGGTCGCACCGAACGCGGGATACTGCCCGGCCCAGGACGACTGGAGCTCACGGACGCGATCGGGCGCCGGCCACTGCTGCCCGTCGGTGCAGACGCTGACGAAGTGGCCGTCGGTCTCGGTGAACGAGCGCACCAGGTTCACGGTGTCGTCCAGAGCGGCGATGTTGCCGGCGAGAGCGCCCGCGACAGTGTCGGATGCCGTCCGGATGAGCGCCGCGGAGTCCCCGGACGACGGATACGACAGCAGGTGGACGACGGCCTCGCGGACGGTCGCTCCCGACAGCGGGGCGAGTTCGCCCGCGTCGGCCCGCCGGAAGAGTTCGACCACCGACGCGCGGGGATCCGCACCGAGGGAACATCCGATCGCGGCGCAGCGGGTCGAGAACGCGGTCAGTGCAGCTTCCTCGCCGCGCACCGTCTGTTCGGCGGAACTGACGGCGTCGGTGACCACGCTGGTGGGGGAGTCGAGCACCAGTCTGGCGACGTGATCGCCGTAGGCGGCCGTGTAGGCCAGTGCGACCAGCGCACCGTTGCCCGACCCGAGCAGCGACAGCGCCCGTACGCCCCACGCTTCGCGGAGCGCCTCGAGGTCATCGGCACTGTTGGTGGTCGCGAAGATCAGCGCCTCCGGAAGGAGGAAGTCGGTACACGCGATCGTTGCGTCGCGGGCGAGCGTCGCCACGCGGTCGGCGGGATCGGTGCCGGGGGAGAACTGGCCCAGATCGAACAGCGCGTCGCGCGTCGAGGACAGCCCCGAGTAGCAGTCGAACGGCGCGGAGTTGCCGATCCCGCGGCGGTCGACGCCGACGATCGGGTGCGTGGCCAGCAGCGACGAGTCGGGCTGAG
This sequence comes from Rhodococcus sp. Leaf247, assembly GCF_001426185.1. Lineage (GTDB taxonomy): Bacteria > Actinomycetota > Actinomycetes > Mycobacteriales > Mycobacteriaceae > Rhodococcoides. The sequence continues at coordinate 253,107 of NZ_LMRP01000003.1, forward strand.
CCGCAATAGCCGCGATGTCTGCCGACGACGGTCGATCGGTACCCGAGGTGTAGACCAGCGGGACCGCGTCCGCCGGTGTCGAGGACAGGCGCACACGGACTGCGGACAGCTCGAACGTGCCGTCGGACGCGACGTTCCGGTCGATGGGCGCTGCGAACGTCGCGCAGTCCACGACGACTCCAGCCGCCGCCACGACACCGTAGGAGCCCGTCGTCCTCGCTGTGCAGTCCGACCAGTTCAGGTCCGTGATCGGTGCCTCGAGCGGCAACGGTTCGGCATCGGCGGGGGCCGAGTCCGACGACGGCACGGCGCCACCCGTCGAACCGCCTTCGACCGCGACGTCCGGCCGCGTCGACGGGCCGGCGCCACATGCTGCGGCGACGACACCGACCATCACCACGACGGCCAGTCGCCCCCCGACACTCGACAGCTGCATGACGCCAGAGTGCCATCCCCGGCGGACATTCCGATCGTTCGAGGTCACGACGTGCGGTTACTCACCCATCGGACCAGCATCGTGCCGTCGTCGTCGACGAGGATGTGCGCGGGAAGCATGGGCCGATCGACAGCACTGTCCGATGTGGACACTCGTCCTGCAGATCCCGCCGCCATGGTGGGCGACGTCGTGATGCAGAGCTCGTCGACCACGTCGGCCTCGAGAAGTGAGCCGAACAGTCCGGGCCCGCCCTCGCACAGCACCCGGTACAGGCCCAGCTCGTCGAGCATGGACTTCACCGCGTGTCCGGACAGTGTCTCGCCGCCCCGCACCACCGTCACCCCAGCGTCGGTCAGTGCGCGGACGCGATCCTCGGGTGCGTCGGACGTGGTCAGCACGATCGGGGGCACCTCGGCATCGGTGACGACGGCCGCCGTCGGATCGACGTTGGCCGAGCCCGTCACCACCACCACGGGCGGGACCGGTTGCTGGCCACGTGCCACACGCGCTGCGCGCACCTCGTCGCTCACGACCACCCCGCCGTAGTTCTCCGCGGAGACGGTGCCGGAGCCCACCAGCACCGCGTCGGCCAATCCGCGGAGCGCGGTGAAGACCGCCTTGTCCGCGTCGGTGCCCAGGCCGCCGGACACGCCGTCCTGAGACACCGCTCCGTCGATGCTGGCCACGAAGTTCACCCTGATCCACGGCGTGCCCGGGTCCGTCGGGTAGGCGTAGAGCTCCACCAGATCGTCACTGTTCACTGTGAGGTAGGTCCCATTATCGATACGCTGCACAAAAGCCATCACACCACGTCGTTAACCTCTTTCCATGCCGGAACGTCTCGTCGATCGCAATCCCGTGGTGCCCGCCGATCAGCTGATCGCACAGATGGTGCCGCCGGCCATGTTCGACGACGTCAGTTTTGCGTCCTATATCCCGGACCCGAACGAGCCCACGCAGGCGGAAGCCGTCGCGAAGGCGGAGGAGTTCGCCGGCAAGGTGGCGAAGATCCGCTCGGGTGGCAAGCGTGGCCTGTTCGGTAAGAAGACGCCTGCATCGGGCGCCGGTCTGTACCTCGACGGCGGCTTCGGCGTCGGTAAGACGCACCTTCTCGCGTCGATCTTCCACGCGTCGCCGGAGCCCAAGGCGTTCGGAACCTTCGTCGAGCTGACTCACGTCGTCGGCGCCCTCGGATTCACCAAGGCGCTGGACGAACTGTCGGGCCACAGCGTCCTGTGCATCGACGAGTTCGAACTCGACGATCCGGGCGACACCATGCTGGTCTCCCGTCTGCTCACCGAGCTGGCGTCGAAGGGCGTGTCCATCGTCGCGACCTCCAACACGCTTCCCGGCCAGCTGGGCGAGGGTCGGTTCGCCGCCCAGGACTTCCTCCGGGAGATCAAGAAGCTCGGCTCGATCTTCGAGTCCATTCGCGTCGACGGTCCGGACTACCGTCACCGCGATCTGCCGCCCGCCCCCGATCCGATGGCGGCCGACCGGATCGAGGCCGCCGCGGCGGCGGTCGAAGGCTCCACGCTCGACGACTTCGACGAGCTGGTGAAGCATCTCAGCACACTGCATCCGTCCCGTTACGGCAAGCTCATCGAGGGTGTCACGGGGGTGTTCATCGAGAACGTGCACGCCGCGCCCGACCAGTCGGTGGCCCTGCGACTCGTCGTCCTCGCCGACCGTCTGTACGACGCCGGAACGCCGGTCACCGTGTCCGGAGCGAAGCTCGACGAGCTGTTCACCGAGGAGATGCTGCAGGGCGGCTACCGCAAGAAGTACCTGCGCGCGACGTCCCGACTCCTCGCCCTGTCGAGGTTCGCGTCCGTCTGATCAGTCGAGCACACGCTGCATGACGAAATCCTCGTGCAGCACCGCGCCGAGAGCGAATCTCTTCTCGCCGACCTGCTCGAACCCGTTGCGGCGGTAGAACTTCAGGGCTCGGAGATTCTGCTGGTTGACACCGAGCCACAAGGCTCGCCGACCGAGGTCCCGGGTCACCTGCACGGCCGAGTCCATCAGTGCTGCCGCGATTCCCGACCCGTGTTCGGCCGAGTCGACGTACAGCTTGCTCACCTCGACCGACGGTGTGACCGTCAGCGACGACACCACGTCCGGGTCCGTAGGAGCCGCGGAGACCAGCATCGTGTACCCGACCGGACCGTCGTCTCCGCGTACGACGGTGACGATGCGGTCCGGATCCTCGAGGTACGTACCGAACGCTGCCTCGGACAACACCGTCGCGACGAAGTGATCGATGTCCTCGGGGAGCGTGCCGGGCGGACACGCCAGAGGGAAGGTGCGCGCCGCCAACGCTGCGAGGGCTGTCAGGTCCGCTGCGGTCGCCGCCGACGCGACGGGTGGCATCGTCACGCCGATTCGTTGTGGAGCGCGTGGGCCCGATCCTCGACGCCGATCGCGTCCACATAATCCTTGGCCTGCCGCAGCGGCATCCCGGTGCTCTTCTGCAGCAGTGCCATCGCCTGTGCGGGCTTCTTGGCCTGCACCAGCGCGGCGGCCGCCGTACGAGTGTCGGGGTCGACCGGATGGCGGTCGGCAGCCACGTCCAGTCGAGCGGAACGAGTGCGGTGACGCAGGGCGAACCACGTGATGACGACGGCCAGGTCGATGATCACGAGTGCGACCACGAACCATCCCCAACTAGGCATGGGAACAGTCAATCACCAACGACGGGGGAGCCGACCCGGTTCGGCGGATCGCCACCGTCCGCACCGTTGTGTCTTCGGCCTCCGTCACCGCCGAGACGTGTCGTTCGCAACACCGGAGCCGTCCGGGCGCGCAGGATGGGACACGACCCGAGGGAAGGACAGACATGACCGAGCAGATGACGGCGCAGTACTTCACCGGACGTGTCGACCGCGTGAAGGCGGCCATCCAGACGGCTGTGGACGAGGCCGGCGCCTACGGCAGCGATCAGCTGGTGGCCGATTTCGAGTGGATCCAGTACGCGCACGACCACGTTCACGTGACCGAACGGGACGGCGTCGAGTACGTCGACGATCAGGCAGCCACCCGACACGTGGACGAGTTGTTCGAGCGATATCGGGTGGGCTGAACGCACGAAAACGCCCCCTTCCGAAGAAGGGGGCTTTTCGATGTGGTGCGCGATACTGGGATTGAACCAGTGACCTCTTCCGTGTCAGGGAAGCGCTCTCCCGCTGAGCTAATCGCGCGGGACCCGGTGCCGGGTAACGAGGTGGAGACGGGAATCGAACCCGTGTGCACGGCTTTGCAGGCCGTTGCCTCACCACTCGGCCACTCCACCGTGGTGACGAAAGCCCTGTGAACCGGGATTTCGATACCCTCGAGCGGACGACGGGATTCGAACCCGCGACCCCAACCTTGGCAAGGTTGTGCGCTACCAGCTGCGCCACGTCCGCACACTCCTCGGCTGCGTTTCCGCCTCCGTGGTGCGGTTCGAAACATTAGCCCACGTCGCCCGGAAGTCACAAATCCGCTGTTCACACCGTGTTTCCCTGGCGTCACACCAGTCACGCCCATCGGTCACCGAGCCGGCTGCGGTCCGTGTTGGGAGCACTTCCACCGACGTGTTACCGTTTCTCCTCGTTCGGCGCTCACGCAGGCCGTACGGTCCCGTGGCTCAGTGGAAGAGCGTCCCGTTCACACCGGGAAGGTCGCTGGTTCGAACCCAGCCGGGACCACACATCGGAAGGCCCCCGCCACACGGCGGGGGCCTTCCGTCATCTCCGGCCCGCCGCGTCCCGGCCCCCGCGGACGTCGCCCCGGTTAAAGTGGCCCGGTGAGTACCGACGACGCACCTTCACGCGAGGCCGCTACCCCCGCCCGAGCCTCCCGCGACGAGGAGCGCAGCCGTTACCGCGAATTCCGGGACGGCATTGCCGCCCGACCGGGGGCGGACCGGATCTACCGCATCGTGGTCGGAGTCGTCGGCACGATCGTTCTCCTCCTGGGCATCGTGGCAATTCCGTACCCCGGACCGGGCTGGCTGATCGTCTTCGCCGGTCTCGGCATTCTCGCCTCGGAATTCGCGTGGGCGAAGAAGGTCCTCCGCTGGGTGCGTGTGCGATACGACGCGTTCATGGAATGGTTCGGACGTCAGAACCTGGTCGTCAAGGGGATCGGCCTTCTCTTCACGGTGGCCGTCGTGCTGGCGACTCTGTGGCTCCTGGGCGCACTGGAACTGGTGGCCGGGTGGGTCGGCCTGGACTGGGCGTGGCTGCAGAGTCCGCTCTGAGTCACGTCTCGGACGTGGTGTCCGCAACGGGCCACGCCCTTCCGTGGACGGTCGGCCTGATGACGGTCGACCCACCCGACGCTCGACGCCTCGGCGACCCGGACACCGTCGACGCTGCCCTCGCGCGTGCCGCACGGAGATGGCCCGACGTGTCGGCCACGACGTGCGCGACGTTGTGGTGGTACGGCTCGAGTTCGACCCTCGCTCTCGTCGTCGCGTCACAGCTTCTCGTCACGGGAAAGTGCATCGATCCGGGCGCGTCCGTGTCCACGGTGTCGATCGGCGGTACGGGAACTCTCGAGGCGGTGACGTCCTCGTCGATCGTGGACGCGGTCGATGCGCCCGACGCACTGGCGGACGTCGTCGATCTCGTCGTCCGCACGCTCTGTGCCCGCGTGCCGGGACTGTCGGCGCCGAGCCTGTGGGCCGTCGCGTCGGACTCCGTGGCGAATCGCACGCTCGATGCCGTCTCCGCGCTGGGGCGGATCGAGGACGCGTCACCGCTGATCGCGTCGTTGACCTCGAGGCCGCGCGCGCAGCGGTTCCCGGAGCCCCGGCTGGTCGATGTGACACGCGACGGGAGCGTCACGCCGGCCGACGACGGGCCCCCCGCGGCGGGCACCAGGCGGTTCCTGCGGCGGAGTTCGTGCTGTCTCGTCTTCGAGGCGGGGGAGTCGATGTGCACGAGTTGCCCGCGTCGTACACCGGCAGATCGCGCCCACCGGTGGTCCGCCCTCGTCGGGTGAGGTATCTGGCGTGTCGGTCCTCCCGATACGCTGTCATCGACAACTCTCTCGTCCTCCCACCCCACACCAGGAGCGCATCACCGTGAGCATGCCCGATTCCGCTGTCCTCGCACCCCGCATCCGCGTGGCCGCAGGGACGACCGCCGGAACGGCGTTGCGCGACACCGGCCTCCCCAACAAGGGTCCCGACGCCATCGTCGTGGTGCGTGACGAGGACGGCCGTCTCCGCGATCTGTCCTGGGCGCCGGAGCAGGACTGCGAGGTCGAGCCCGTTCGCGCGGACAGCGAGGACGGCCGCGGCGTGATCCGTCACTCCGCCGCCCACGTGCTGGCCCAGGCTGTGCAGGAGATGTTCCCGTCGGCGAAGCTCGGTATCGGTCCGCCCATCGAGAACGGCTTCTACTACGACTTCGACGTCGAGAATCCGTTCACCCCGGAGGACCTGACCAAGCTCGAGAAGAAGATGAAGCAGATCATCAAGAGTGGTCAGCGCTTCTCCCGCCGGGTCTACGACTCGCTCGATGCCGCGAAGGCCGAGTTGGCCGACGAGCCGTACAAGCTGGAACTGGTGGACGACAAGGGCTCGGTGGACGACCCGGAGGTCATGGAGGTGGGCGGCGGCGAGCTGACCGCCTACGACAACTTGAATCCGCGTACCGGAGATCGTGAATGGGGCGACCTCTGCCGTGGCCCGCACGTTCCCACCACGAAGTACATCCCGGCCTTCAAGCTCACCCGCAGCTCGGCCGCGTACTGGCGCGGCGATCAGTCGAAGTCAGACCTGCAGCGCGTCTACGGCACCGCGTGGGAGTCGCAGGAGGCCCTGGACGCCTACCTCGAGCTGCTCGCGGAGGCCGAGCGTCGCGACCACCGCAAGCTGGGATCCGAACTCGACCTGTTCAGCTTCCCCGACGAGTTGGGATCCGGCCTGCCGGTCTTCCATCCGAAGGGCGGCATCGTCCGCAAGGAGCTCGAGGACTACTCGCGCCAGCGGCACGTCGAGCAGGGCTACGAGTTCGTCTACTCACCGCACATCACCAAGAGCACGCTGTACGAGGTCTCGGGTCACCTGGACTGGTACAAGGACGGCATGTTCCCCGCGATGCATCTCGACGCGGAACTGGCCGAGGACGGCACGGTGCGCAAGCCCGGCCAGGACTACTACCTCAAGCCGATGAACTGCCCGATGCACAACCTGATCTTCGACTCCCGCGGCCGCTCGTACCGCGAACTTCCGTTGCGGCTGTTCGAGTTCGGGTCGGTCTACCGCTACGAGAAGTCGGGCGTCATCCACGGCCTGACCCGTGTGCGCGGTATGACGCAGGACGACGCTCATATCTACTGCACTCGCGAGCAGATGCACGAGGAGCTCACGAACACGCTGAACTTCGTGCTCGGCCTGTTGAAGGACTACGGCCTCGACGACTTCTATCTCGAGCTCTCCACCCGTAACCCCGACAAGTCCGTCGGCTCCGACGAGGTGTGGGAAGAAGCGACGACCACACTCGCCGAGGTGGCCACCGCGTCCGGTCTGCACCTCGTGCCGGATCCGGGCGGCGCCGCGTTCTACGGTCCGAAGATCTCGGTGCAGGCCAAGGATGCCCTCGGCCGCACCTGGCAGATGTCCACCATCCAGCTGGACTTCAACCTTCCGGACCGTTTCGGCCTCGAGTACACCGGCAGCGACGGCGTCAAGACGCGTCCGGTGATGATCCACCGCGCGCTCTTCGGTTCGATCGAGCGCTTCTTCGGTGTCCTCACCGAGCACTACGCGGGCGCGTTCCCGGCGTGGCTCGCCCCCGTGCAGGTCGTGGCCATTCCGGTGGCCGAGGCGTACGAGGATCACCTGTTCACCGTCGTGGCGGCGCTGAAGAAGGCCGGCCTTCGCGCCGAGGTCGACGCGGGCGACGACCGGATGCAGAAGAAGATCCGCAACCACACCACCCAGAAGGTGCCGTTCATGCTCCTCGCCGGGCAGAACGACGTCGACGCCGGCGCGGTCAGCTTCCGCTTCCGCGACGGCACCCAGATCAACGGAATCCCCGTCGACCAGGCCGTGACCGCGTTGACCGAGTGGGTGGCTGCTCGCCGCAACGAGTCGCCGACCGCAGAGATCTTCGGCGGCGCATTCCCGGCCGGGGGCGACGAAGGATGAGTACCGAGGACACCGACGGCGCCATCGTCGACACCGGTGCAGGGGACGCGGATCGGCTGCAGCGTCTGTGGTCGCCGCACCGGATGACCTACATCGCGACGGCGCCGAAGACCGACGACAAGATGGCGTCGGAACCCTTCACGCAGATCCCGACCCTCGACGACGAGGACGGGCTGATCGTGGCGCGCGGTGAGCACGTGTACGCGGTGCTCAACCTCTACCCGTACAACCCGGGCCACCTGATGGTCGTGCCGTACCGACGTGTGGCCGACCTAGAGGAACTCACGGCCGAGGAGAGCCTCGAGCTGATGCAGTTCACGCAGCACGCCATCCGCACCATCAAGCGGGTGTCGCGCCCGCACGGGTTCAACGTCGGGCTCAATCTCGGTGCGCCGGCCGGCGGTTCGCTGGCGGAACACCTGCACCAGCACGTCGTCCCGCGGTGGGGCGGAGACGCCAACTTCATCACCGTGATCGGCGGCGCCAAGATCATGCCCCAGTTACTACGAGACACGCGCGCGCTGCTGGCCGACGCCTGGAAGGACTGACGCCGACGTGCTGAGCATCTTCGGTAGGGCCTCCGCGTCCAAGGTCACCGCACCTCTGGGTCGCGCCCTCAACAGCACCGGGCTCACCCCCGACTCCGTCACCATCATCGGCACGGTCGCCAGTGTCGCCGCCGCGGTCACACTGTTCCCCATGGATCACCTGTTCGTCGGGACGCTCGTGATCTGGCTGTTCGTCATGTTCGACATGCTGGACGGGGCCATGGCGCGAGCACGCGGCGGCGGAAGCAAGTACGGCGCAGTGCTGGACGCCACCTGCGATCGTGTGGCGGACGGCGCCATCTTCGCCGGTCTCTCGTGGTGGGCGATCTATCACCAGAACGACCGCCCGTTGCTGGTGGCCATGCTGGTCTGCCTGGTCACCTCTCAGGTCATCTCGTACGCCAAGGCTCGTGCCGAGGCCAGCGGGCTCACCGCCGACGGTGGTCTCATCGAGCGCCCCGACAGGCTCGTCATCGTCCTGGTCGGGTCGGGACTGACCGGCATCGGACAGCTCGCAGGCCTGGAGTGGCTCGAGTACGCGCTTCCCGTCGCCACCTACTTCCTGGCGGTAGCGAGCATCGTCACGGTGTTCCAGCGGGTGCTTGCAGTCCGCAACTCACCGGGTGCTCGGGACGTCATCCCGATCCGGACCGATGCCAACCGGATCGAGCCGGACAGCTCGGCTGGATGAGTCTGTCCGAGCGGGCCGGGGCCGCGGGATACATCGCCGGGTGGCGCGTCGTCCGGGCACTGCCCGAGGGCGTCGCGACCCGGTTGTTCGATGCCGGCGCCGATCTCGCGGCGCGGCGGAACGGCGGCCCGGATCAACTGCGTCGTAACCTCGCTCGCGTCCTGGGGACCACTCCGGAGAACGTCCCGGACGAGCTCATCCGTGCCTCGGTGCGCTCCTACGCGAGGTACTGGCGCGAGGCGTTCCGGCTTCCGTCCATGGACCTGGCCGCGCAGGCCGCGTCGATCGACGATGCGGTGGTGGGCCAGGAATACCTGGACGCGGCGCTGGCCACGGGTCGAGGCGCGATCCTCGCGCTGCCCCACAGCGGGAACTGGGACATGGCCGGAGTGTGGTTGACCAGAACCCGTGGTCAGTTCACGACCGTCGCGGAGCGCTTGAAGCCGGAATCCCTGTACCGACGTTTCGTCGAGTACCGCGAATCCCTGGGCTTCGAGATCTTCCCGCTGAGCGGCGGCGAGCGGCCTCCGTTCGAGCAGCTGTCCGAACGTCTGCGCGACGGCAAGGTGGTCTGCCTGCTCGGTGAACGCGACCTCGCGCGACACGGCGTACCGGTGACCTTCTTCGGCGAGCCGACGCGGATGCCCGCCGGACCGGCGCGACTCGCCATCGACACCGGGGCGGCCCTTCTCCCTGTGCACTGCTGGTTCACCGAGGACGGGTGGGGCTTCTCCATCGAGCCGCCGGTGGACGTGTCCGGCGGTGTCGAGAAGGCCACCCAGTCGCTCGCGGATCGGTTCGCGGCCAACATCTCCCGTCATCCCGCCGACTGGCACATGCTCCAGCCGCTGTGGTGGTCGGACCTCTCGCAAGGACGGCGCGATCGTATGACCGGCGAGGCGCAGCGGTGAAGATCGGCATCGTCTGTCCCTACTCGTTCGACGTGCCCGGCGGAGTGCAGGCGCACGTCGCCGAGTTGGCCGAAGTCCTGATCCAGCGCGGTCACAAGGTGAGTGTGCTGGCGCCCGCGAGCGACGAGACGGCCCTGCCGGACTTCGTCGTCTCCACCGGGAAAGCGTTGAGCTTCCCGTACAACGGCTCGGTGGCGCGACTGGCGTTCGGGCCGGTGACCTACACCCGTATCCGGGCGTGGATCGAGAAGGGCGAGTTCGAGGTCCTGCACATCCACGAGCCCAACGCACCCAGCCTGTCGATGCTCTCGCTCAAGATCGCCGACGGTCCCATCGTCGCCACGTTCCATGCGTCGACGACGAAATCGTTGCTGCTCAGCACCTTCCAAGGTGTTCTCAGGCCGTACCACGAGAAGATCGCGGGCCGGATCGCCGTCTCCGAGCTGGCGCGTCGGTGGCAGGTGGAAGCCCTGGGGTCCGACGCGGTCGAGATTCCCAACGGTGTGCACGTACCCGCATTCGCGACTGCCCCGGTGCTGCCGGGTTACCCGCGGCCGGGCCGCACGCTGGTCTTCATCGGACGCTACGACGAGCCCCGCAAGGGCATGCAGACCCTGCTTGCCGCGCTGGGCCCGATCGCTGCTCGGTTCCCCGATGTCGAGGTCCTCGTCGTCGGACGGGGCGACCAGCAGAAGCTGTGCAAGGAGGCCGGTGACCTGGCGAAGCATTTCCGCTTCCTCGGCCAGACCACCGATGCGGAGAAGGCGTCGGCGCTGCGCAGTGCCGACATCTACTGCGCGCCCAACACCGGCGGGGAGTCGTTCGGCATCGTGCTGGTCGAAGCCATGGCGGCCGGCGCTCCCGTCGTCGCCAGCAATCTCGACGCGTTCCGCCGCGTCCTCCGGGACGGCAAGGCAGGTGTGCTGTTCCCGGTCGGTGACTCCGAGGCCATGGCCGACGCCGTCATCCGGGTGCTCTCGGACGACGACGAACGGGCGGAGCTGGTGCGGCAGGCGAGCAGGACGGCAGTCACGTACGACTGGCCGGTCGTCGCCGAGCAGATCGTGCGCGTCTACGAAACCGTTGCCGTGCCCGGCCGGACCGTGAAGGTGATCGACTGATGTCTGCGTCGTTCTGGGTCGTCACGGCACTCGTGGTGCTGCTCGTGCTGGTGCTTCTCGTGGCGTTCTGGGCGTACTCCACGGCGCGCCGACTCGACCGCCTCCACGTCCGGTCGGACCGGTCCTGGCAATCCCTCGAGTCCGCCCTCGCTCGCCGCTCCGTGGTCACCAGGGCTGTCGCCGCCGCGCTCGACGCTCCCGGCTCCGTCGAGAGTCGCACGCTCACCCAGTTGGCGGACCGCGCCGAGAGGGCGAAGCGGGCCGATCGCGAGCGTGCCGAGAACGCGGTGTCGGTCGCTTTGGGACGCGTCGATCTGGCTCGACTCAACCCTCAGATGATCTCCGAGCTCGCCGACGCCGAAGCGCGCGTTCAGATCGCCCGTCGTTTCCACAACGACGCCGTCCGCGACACCCTCGCGCTGCGGTCACGTCGGCCGGTACGGCTGCTCCGCCTCGGCGGGACGGCGCCGATGCCTACCTACTTCGAGATCACCGAGAGCGAGACCGCCGACGACGACGTCGATTCGGCGTCGACACGGACATCGGCGCGGGTCGTCCTCCTGGACGGGCGCGGACGGGTGTTGTTGCTGCGCGGTCACGACCCTGCGGTTCCCGACGTGCACTTCTGGTTCACCATCGGCGGCGGGGTGGAAGTAGGGGAGACGCTGCGGGACGCGGCAGTCCGCGAGCTGCAGGAGGAGACCGGTCTGATCGCTTCGGCCGAGGATCTGCGCGGACCCATGTGGCGCCGCACCGCGACGTTCGCCTTCGACGGTGTCGTCATCCGCTCGGAGGAACTGTTCTTCGCGCTGCGCGCGGAGGCGTTCGAACCGGTTCGGACGGGCTTCACCGAGCTCGAGCGACGCGTCGTCACCGGGCACAGATGGTGCACGTCCGACGACATCCGTGCGCTCGCGTCGTCTGGCGACGCGGTGTATCCGCGGGCGATGGCGGAACTGCTCGACGAGGCCGACACCGTGCTGGCGTTGCGGACGGACCCGGACGTCCGCGCCATCCACTGACCTGCTGTGACACCGGCCATAGTGGGCCAGTGTGGATCAAGTGGTTATCGCGAGAAGGTCCAGCGCGAGCCTAGGCTCGCGGTGCACTCGTTCCCGCACGTCTGAGGAGAATCTCGTGACCACCGTTGCCGTCCCCACATCCGAGCAGAACGGTTCCACACCGTCCACCGGCACCGCCCGCGTCAAGCGAGGCATGGCCGAGATGCTCAAGGGCGGCGTCATCATGGACGTCGTCACCGCTGATCAGGCGAAGATCGCCGAGCAGTCCGGTGCCGTGGCCGTCATGGCTCTCGAACGCGTGCCTGCCGACATCCGCGCCCAGGGTGGCGTCTCCCGGATGTCCGACCCGGACATGATCGACAGCATCATCTCCTCTGTCAGCATCCCCGTCATGGCCAAGGCACGTATCGGCCACTTCGTCGAGGCGCAGATCCTGCAGAGCCTCGGTGTCGACTACGTCGACGAGTCCGAGGTCCTGACCCCGGCCGACTACGCCAACCACATCGACAAGTGGAAGTTCACCGTTCCGTTCGTCTGTGGTGCGACCAACCTGGGTGAGGCGCTGCGACGCATCACCGAGGGCGCGGCGATGATCCGGTCCAAGGGCGAAGCCGGCACCGGCGACGTCTCCAACGCAACGACCCACATGCGCACGCTGCGCGACCAGATCCGTCACCTGACATCGTTGCCCGAGGACGAGCTGTACGTCGCGGCGAAGGAGCTGCAGGCTCCCTACGATCTGGTCGTCGAGGTCGCCCGCAACGGCAAGCTCCCCGTCACCCTGTTCACCGCAGGCGGCATCGCCACTCCCGCGGACGCCGCGATGATGATGCAGCTCGGCGCCGAGGGTGTCTTCGTCGGATCCGGCATCTTCAAGTCCGGGAACCCGGAGCAGCGCGCCGCCGCCATCGTCAAGGCCACCACGTTCTTCGACGACCCGGATGTGCTGGCCAAGGTCTCGCGTGGTCTCGGCGAGGCCATGGTCGGCATCAACGTCGACGAGATCCCGCAGCCGCACCGTCTCGCCGAGCGCGGGTGGTGATCTGACACCACCGTCACTCGACCCCGCGAGTACGTCCGAAGTGTCGTGACGCGACCTGGATTAACGACGATATCGGCGTACTCGCGGGCGTGAAGGGGTGACGTAGGTCAACGCTCGACCAACAGCGCCGGCCGGTCGGGGTGATCCATCTTCACCTCGATGTCGGCGGGCTCGGACTGTGCCGCGTGCGTCGTCAGCGCGGGCACCGTCCACCGCTGGTTCTCGGGTGTGAGTCTCGACGCCGTCCGCTCCGTGAGCGTGGCGGCGACGGTCAGGTCGAACTCCAGACCCCGGCCCAGCAGCATCGGCCCGGCGACCAGGATCACCTGGTTCTCGGAGGCGTCGACCATCGAGACGCGTGCGGAGCGGTCGGTGCGCTCGTCCCAGATCGCCGGTAGCCAGCGGCCGTGACGTCTCAGCGACTCCAGGACTTCACGACGCAACCCGTCGTAGTCGAACCACATGGTGCGATACGACAGTTCGTCCTCGTGGCCGTACTCGAGGCGGAGCGACGCCGGCCGAACCCACCCGTGCAGCGAGATCACGGCGGCCGCGCGCCCCGAGGCCCGCAGGCGTCCGGACACGTTGTCCGCCAGGGTGATCGGCGATGCCGCGTCGGCACCGTCCACGGCGACGACGCATCGTCCCTCGAGTGTGGCGATGCGGTCGACGACGAGGTCCACCACCGCGTCGGGAGTCGTGGGGGAGAAGCGGGGCACGGTCTCGATCCTGCCCGACGCAATGCCTCCACCCCCCGCGAGTACGGCCGAAGTGTCGTTCAGGGGGCCGATTCTGCGACACTTCAGCCGTACTCGCGGGGCAGGGCACGTCTGCGCCGACCGGAAAGGGTGATCATGGCGGGCATCGAAGAGATCCTCGAACTCGAACGCATCGAGAACGACATCTATCGCGGGAGCTCCATTCCCAGCCAACTGCAGCGGACATTCGGTGGCCAGGTGGCAGGGCAGTCGTTGGTGTCGGCGGCCAAGACGGTGGACGCGTCGTTCCGGGTGCATTCGCTGCACGGATACTTCCTGCGCCCCGGAAACCCCAACGAACCTACGGTGTTCACGGTGGACCGTGTCCGCGACGGCCGTTCCTTCGCCACGCGGCGGGTCACCGGCGTCCAGGACGGCAAGGCGATCTTCACGATGTCGGCGTCGTTCCACGTCGAGGACGAGGGCATCGAGCATCAGGACCGCATGCCCGACGTGATGGGCCCCGAGGATCTCCCCGACGTCGCCGAGGACGAAGCGTTGCGTCAGAAGATGTTCTACAAGGAGTGGAATCGGTGGGACGTCCGTCTCGTGCCGCACGACAAGATCGCCCGCAGCTCGAATCTGGCGGCGCAGCAGCAGGTCTGGATCCGCTACCGGGATCCGCTCCCCGACGACCAGGTCTTCCACGTGTGCGCCCTGGCCTACATGTCGGACATGACACTGCTGGGCTCGGCGAAGGTCCCACACGAGGACGTCGCGACACAGACGGCCTCCCTCGACCATGCGCTGTGGTTCCTGCGGCCGTTCCGCGCCGACGAGTGGCTGCTCTACGACCAGACGTCCCCGTCCGCCGGCCTCGGTCGTGCGCTCACCCAGGGCAGGATCTACGACCGCGCCGGCCGCATGGTCGCCGCCGTCACGCAGGAGGGCCTGATGCGGTACGACCGCTCGGCGCAGCACACTCCCGGCCTCGAGACGACGCGGTGACCCGGCCCCTCATCGGAGTTCTCGCCCTGCAGGGCGACGTCCGTGAACACCTCGAGGCGCTGACCGCGTCGGGCGCGGACGCGGTGACGGTCCGTCGGCCGGAGGAACTGGCCGCCGTCGACGGTCTGGTGATCCCGGGTGGGGAATCGACCACCATGGGCAAACTGCTCCGGATCTTCGACCTCCTCGACCCCGTCAGGGAACGGCTCGCGGCAGGAATGCCGGCGTACGGCTCGTGCGCGGGGATGATTCTGCTGGCGTCCGACATCCTCGACACCACCGCCGACGCGGTGCACCTGGACGGTCTCGACATGACGGTGCGTCGCAACGCCTTCGGCCGACAGGTCGACTCGTTCGAGACCGATCTCGCCATGACCGGCATCGACGGCGACCCGATCCGCGCCGTGTTCATCCGAGCTCCCTGGGTCGAGCGCGTGGGAGACGACGTCGAGGTCCTGGCCACGGTTCCGGACGGGCCCGCGGCCGGCCGCGTCGTCGCCGTCCGCCACGGAGCCGTGCTCGCGACGTCCTTCCACCCGGAGGTCACGGGAGACCGACGAGTGCACGCGCTGTTCGCCGACATGGTGCGGGAGCGAAGAACCCTGTCCACGCCCGCGTAAGCTGGGCACGTTCTCTGCCGGTACGAAAGGGGCTATTGCCGATGAGCGGCCACTCCAAATGGGCGACCACGAAGCACAAGAAGGCTGTCGTCGACGCCCGCCGATCGAAGTCCTTCGCCAAATTGGTGAAGAACATCGAGGTCGCCGCGCGCACGGGTGGTGGTGACCCCGTCGGTAACCCCACGTTGTACGACGCCATCCAGAAGGCGAAGAAGACCTCGGTCCCCAACGACAACATCGAGCGCGCACGCAAGCGCGGCGCCGGTGAAGAAGCGGGCGGAGCCGACTGGCAGACCATCATGTACGAGGGCTACGGGCCCAACGGTGTCGCCGTCCTCATCGAGTGCCTCACCGACAACCGCAACCGCGCGGCAGGCGAGGTCCGTGTCGCGATGACCCGCAACGGCGGCAACATGGCCGACCCGGGTTCCGTGTCGTACCTGTTTTCCCGGAAGGGCGTCGTCACGCTCGAGAAGAACGGTCAGTCCGAGGACGACGTCCTGATGGCCGTGCTCGACGCGGGCGCCGAGGAGGTCAACGACAACGGGGACACCTTCGAGGTGGTCTCCGAGCCGACCGACCTGGTGGCCGTGCGCACCGCGCTGCAGGAGGCGGGCATCGACTACGACTCCGCCGAGGCCAGCTTCCAGCCGTCTGTCAGCGTGCCCGTCGACGTCGACGGAGCGCGTAAGGTGTTCAAGCTGATCGACGCGCTCGAGGACAGCGACGACGTGCAGAACGTGTGGTCGAACGTCGATCTGTCAGACGAGGTGCTCGCGCAGCTCGACGAGGACTGACTCCAGCGCGCCGCACGCACACGCCCGCTTCTCGCCGCTAGGGTATCGAACAACAGTTCGTAGGTTGGTCGAATCCGGTGAGGGAGTGGGCGTTGCGTGTCATGGGAGTCGATCCGGGACTCACTCGGTGCGGGTTGAGCCTGGTCGAGTCCGGTGCCGGTAGGGCCGTCACCGCGCTCGACGTCGACGTGGTGCGTACTCCCTCGGACATGGACCTCGCCCAACGCCTGCTCCTGATCGCCGAGTCCGCCGAGTACTGGTTGGACACTCACAAGCCCACCGTGGTCGCGGTGGAGCGGGTGTTCTCCCAGAACAACGTGCGGACCGCCATGGGTACTGCCCAGGCCGGGGGAGTGATCGCGCTGGCCGCGGCCCGCCGTGGGATCCCCGTCGCCTTTCACACGCCTTCGGAAGTCAAGGCAGCGGTCACCGGGAACGGCACCGCCGACAAGGCGCAGGTCACGGCCATGGTCACGCGCATTCTGGGAATGCAGCAGGCACCGAGGCCTGCCGATGCCGCCGACGCTCTCGCGTTGGCCATCTGTCATTGCTGGCGCGCCCCGATGATGGCCCGGATGGCGGCCGCGGAGGCGCAGGCGGCCGCCGCGAAGGCGTCGTACGAGAAGAAACTGAAACAGCAACGCGCCGCGGTTCGCGCCGGCGCGAAGACGGGAGTGCAGCCGCGATGATCAGCTCGATACGAGGCGACGTCCTCGAGATCGCACTCGATCACGCCGTCGTCGAGGCGGCCGGGCTGGGTTACCGCGTCAACGCGACACCCGCGACACTTGCCGGCCTGACCCGCGGCACCGAGGCACGTCTCGTCATCTCGATGATCGTCCGCGAGGACTCGATGACGCTGTACGGATTTGCCGACGCCACCTCGCGCGACCTCTTCGGCCTCCTACAGACGGTGTCGGGCGTCGGTCCGCGCCTGGCGATGGCGGTGCTCGCGGTTCTCGAGCCCGACGCGTTGCGTTCCGCGCTGACGGACGGCAACGTGACGGCGCTGATGCGAGTCCCCGGTATCGGCAAACGCGGCGCCGAGCGGCTCGTCGTGGAGTTGCGCGACAAGGTGGACGCCGTGGTGTCGGCACCAGGTGGGTCCTCGGTGTCCGGGCCGTCGGCCGGACCGGTGCGGGATCAGGTGGTCGAGGCACTGCTCGGTCTCGGCTTCCCCGCGAAGCAGGCAGAGCCTGCGGTGGACGCCGTGTTGGCGGAGGACCCGACGACGGGAACTGCGCAGGCGTTGCGAGCGGCTCTGGTGAGTCTGGGTAGGTCGCGGTGACCGATCAGAACTGGACGGACGACGGTGACGACTCCCTGGTGACCGCGGAGGTCGTTCCGGACGACGGCGACCTCGATGCCAGCCTCCGCCCGAAGTCTCTCGACGACTTCATCGGGCAGCCCCGCGTGCGGGAACAGCTGCAACTCGTCCTGCAGGGGGCTACTCAGCGAGGCAGTACACCCGACCACATCCTCCTGTCCGGTCCGCCCGGACTGGGGAAGACCAGTATGGCGATGATCATCGCGGGGGAGCTCGGGTCCGCGCTGCGGCTCACCTCCGGTCCGGCGCTGGAGCGCGCCGGTGACCTCGCGGCCATGCTGAGCAATCTGGTCGAGGGCGACGTGTTGTTCATCGACGAGATCCATCGCATCGCACGGCCGGCAGAAGAGATGCTGTACCTGGCGATGGAGGACTTCCGGGTCGACGTCGTCGTCGGCAAGGGGCCCGGTGCCACGTCGATTCCGCTCGACGTCGCGCCGTTCACCCTCGTCGGCGCCACCACCAGGTCGGGAGCTCTGACGGGGCCGCTGCGCGACCGCTTCGGCTTCACCGCACACATGGACTTCTACGACGCGCGCGAGCTCCAGCGCATCATCACCCGATCCGCCGGGATTCTCGGTGTGCGTGTCGACGTCGACGCGTCCGCCGAGATCGCAGGCCGTTCGAGGGGCACTCCGCGCATCGCCAACCGCCTGCTCCGCCGCGTCCGCGACTACGCGGAAGTACGCGCCGACGGAGTGGTGACCCTGGAGGTCGCACGGGCTGCTCTCGAGGTCTACGACGTCGACGAGCTCGGCCTGGACCGACTCGACCGCGCGGTCCTCGGCGCCCTGGTCCGCAGCTTCGGCGGCGGACCCGTCGGTGTCTCGACGTTGGCCGTCGCGGTCGGGGAGGAGCCCGCGACGGTCGAAGAGGTGTGCGAGCCGTATCTGGTCCGTGCCGGCATGATCGCCCGGACTCCGCGTGGGCGCGTGGCGACTGCCGCTGCCTGGGAGCGCATGGGTCTGACTCCTCCGCCGGACCTCGCGGTCGGCGGCATCTCCGTGCGGACGAACGAGCCGCAACGCACCCTTTTCGACGAGAGCTGACCGGCCACCTATCCCGTCGAATCGGACGAAACGGGTGCCTGACACGCCCGAGCTTCACAGCGGACGTGGCACACTGGGGGTTCCACGCCCCTCGATCAAGGATTGACGTCTCCGATGGAACTGCTGTTTCCGCTTCTCGTGCTCGCCCTGCTGGTCCCGATGTTTCTCGGCATGCGCCGTCAGAAGCGGGAGTTGGCCAAGACAGCCGAGCTGCAGGACTCGCTGGCCGTGGGTGACCGCGTTCTGACCACGTCCGGACTGCACGGACTGGTCGACGGGCTCACCGAGACGACCGTCGATCTCGAAGTCGCCCCCGGCATCATCACCACCTGGTCGCGTGCCGTCGTGCGCGAGGTTCTCCCCGACGAGGACGACGACGTGACCAGCGATGACGCGGCCGTCGACTACACCGACGACGCCGATGTGCAGAGCCGAGTCGACAGCCTGGAGACCGGTCTCGGATCGACCGACACCGATCGTTCGCAGGCTCGCCTCACCAAGGATTGAGACAAAGCGGATTCACCGCCCCCGAGGTCGTCCTCGGGGGCGGTGCGTCGTTGTGGAGAGGGTACGGTCGGTCAGGCTTCGGCCGGTCCGTGTCGCTCGCGGCCCGCCCTCGTACGACCTAAGAAGCCGATCTACACCGAGCCGTAGTCCTCCAGCTGTCGTTCCACCCAGCCGGTCCGTCCCACTCAGGAGAAGTACTCACCGTGGCCCCATCCAGCGGATCCTCGTATCCGGTGCGGTATCTCGCCGTGTTCGGCGTTTTCATCGCCCTCGTGTACGTCCTGGTCTTTTTCACCGGTGACAAGTCCCCGACACCCAAGCTGGGTATCGACCTGCAGGGCGGCACGCGCGTGACGCTGACCGCCCGCACGCCGGACGGCAGCGCGCCGAGTCAGGACAGCCTCCGGCAGGCCCAGCAGATCATCGAGACCCGCGTGAACGGTCTGGGTGTCTCCGGGTCCGAGGTGGTCATCGACGGTCAGAACCTGGTCATCACGGTTCCCGGCGACGACAGCTCGCAGGCTCGCACCCTGGGCCAGACGGCCCGCCTCTACATCCGCCCGGTCATCACCTCGCAGGCGCCGACTCCGGCCGGCACGCCCGAGGCCCCGGCGGCGACGGACCCCGCCGCAGATCCGGCAGCGGCAGTTCCCGGAGCTGCAGATCCGGCGGCAGCCGACCCCGCCGCCGTCGATCCCGCGGCGCCCGCTCCGCAGAACCGACCCTTCCCCGCGCAGGACCCGACCGACCCCGCTGCGCCGACCGACTCCGCAGCTCCGTCGGACCAGGACACCGGCTCGGAGCCGGGAACCGCGCCGACGGAGGGATCCGCGGACGAGACCGCCGACGCGATCACCGAGGCGAAGGCGCTACGTCAGAGCACCGACCCGGCCGTTCAGCAGACGGCGATGGCGACGATCGACTGCTCCGCTCCCGACCCGCTGCAGGGCAACGACGACCCGGCGCTGCCGCTGGTCGCCTGCTCCACGGACGGCACCGCCGTCTACGTTCTCGACGCGTCGATCATCGACGGTCAGCAGATTGCCGATGCCAGCTCGCAGTTCGACTCGCAGCAGTCGCGCAACGTGGTCTCGCTGAGCTTCACCACCGAGGGCGGCAACACCTGGGCCCAGTTCACCTCGGCCAACATCGGCAAGCAGGCCGCGTTCACGCTCGACTCGAAGGTCGTCAGCGCACCCGTCATCCAGGGCGCGACACCGGCCGGCAGTGCCACTCAGATCACCGGCAACTTCACGGCGGACAGTGCACGGGAGTTGGCCAACACCCTGAAGTACGGCTCGCTGCCTCTGTCCTTCGCCGCCTCCGAAGCCGAGACGGTCTCCGCGACACTGGGCTTGGCGTCCCTGCAGGCCGGTCTCATCGCCGGCGCCATCGGTCTGGTGTTCGTCCTGCTCTACTGCCTCCTCTACTACCGCATGCTCGGCATCCTCACGGCGCTGTCGCTGGTGCTGTCCCTGGTCGCCATCTACGGCATCCTCGTGTTGCTCGGCCGATGGATTTCGTTCACGCTCGATCTCGCCGGCATCGCCGGTCTGATCATCGGTATCGGTATGACCGCAGACTCCTTCGTCGTGTTCTTCGAACGCATCAAGGACGAGATCCGCGAGGGCCGCAGCTTCCGCTCCGCCGTTCCGCGAGGGTGGGCCAGAGCGCGCCGGACCATCCTCTCCGGCAACGCGGTCAGCTTCATCGCCGCCGCCGTGCTGTACGTGCTCGCCGTCGGACAGGTTCGCGGGTTCGCCTTCACGCTCGGCCTGTCGACGCTTCTCGACATCGTCATCGTCATCCTGGTGACGTGGCCGCTGGTCAACCTCGCCTCGCGCACCGAGTTCTGGTCCAAGCCGTCCATCAACGGTCTGGGCGCGGTGCAGGAGATCGCCCGCGCCCGTAAGCGAGCAGCCGCCCAATCCACCCGTGAGACGGCTGCCGCCGGATCGAACAAGGAGGCCTGAGTCATGGCCGACACCACCACCGACACCACGCTCGATACCGCGCCTGAGACTGCCGAGGGCGGACGCGGCATCCTCTCGCGCCTCTACACCGGCACCGGAGCGTTCGACATCATCGGACGCCGACGCCTCTGGTACGGCATCACCGCGGCGTTCGTCCTGGTCTCGCTGCTGTCGATCCTGGTCCGAGGATTCACCCTCGGTATCGATTTCGAGGGCGGCACCAGGGTGCAGTTCCCCGCGCCGAACGGGGGTGTGGACACAGCTCAGGTCGAGCAGATCTACACCGAGACGCTGGGCCAGGACGCCGTCGCCGTGCAGACGGTGGGCACCGGATCCGGCGCCACCGTCCAGATCCGCTCGGAGGCGCTGGACCCCGGTCAGGCGTCGTCGCTGCAGAGCGCGCTGTTCGATGCGTACTCGCCGACCAACGCGGAGGGCGAGACGACGCGAGACGCGATCTCCTTCACCGACGTCAGTGAGACCTGGGGTTCCCAGATCACGAACAAGGCGCTGATCGCGCTGGTGGTCTTCCTGGTCATCGTCAGCATCTACATCGCCGTTCGCTACGAGCGGGACATGGCCCTCGCCGGTATCGCGGCGTTGTTTTTCGACATCTTCGTCACCGCCGGCGTGTACTCGCTGGTGGGATTCGAGGTCACGCCTGCCACGGTGATCGGCCTCCTCACGATTCTCGGATTCTCGCTGTACGACTCGGTGGTCGTCTTCGACAAGGTCGAGGAGAACACTCGGGGCATCCTGCACCTGAACCGGCGCACGTACGCCGAGCAGGCGAACCTTGCGGTCAACCAGACGTTGATGAGGTCGATCAACACGACGGTGATCAGCGTGCTCCCCGTGATCGCGCTGATCGTGATCGCGGTGTGGCTGCTGGGAGTCGGAACCCTCAAGGATCTCGCGCTGGTGCAGCTCGTGGGCATCATCATCGGCGCGTACTCGTCCATCTTCTTCGCGACGCCCCTCGTGGTCACGCTCAAGGAGAAGTGGGGACCTGTGGCCGCACACACCAAGAAGGTGCTGGCCAAGCGCGAGGGCGTCGCCCGTCCCGCCGGAGAGCGCGTCGCCGCGGGTGCTGCGGCGTCCCCGGTGGCGGCCCGTCCCGCACGGACACCGGCCGCAGCGCCCCGAGCGGGCGCGCGACCGACAGGTAAGCGCGGCAAGCGGAGGAGCTGACATGGGTGGGTCGACGCTCTCCAGAACCGGGATCGCTGCAGTGGCACTCGCCGCGGTCGTCGGATCGACGCTCGTGGCGTGCAGTTCCGAGGACACCCGGATTCCGTCCATCGGGTACGCCGTCGACAACACGATCTCGACTTACAACGCCGGAACGACGGAGGGCTCGTCCTCCGGCGCGGTGCAGGCGTTCGCGCGCGTGCTCCCCGGCTTCAGCGTCACGGCGCCCAGCGGTGGCGCGGTGAGCGACACCGACATCGGCACAGCCGTCGAGGTGCCCGGTGAGCAGCAGGTCATCACGTACACCATCGCCGCGCCCGCCGTGTGGTCCGACGGTGTGCCGATGACCTGCGACGACATGGTTCTCGCCTGGGCGGCGCGCAGCGGCCGGACGGACGTCGCCGGTGCGCCGGTCTTCGACGCCGCCTCCACGGCCGGATACGCCGACATCGAGCGGATCGACTGCGCGCCCGCCGACAAGGTCGCCACCGTGACGTTCCGATCCGGCCGCAGCTACGTCGACTGGCGGTCCCTCTTCGGGGCCGGGTCGATGATGCCCGCTCATGTGGCTGCCCGGATCGCAGGAGTGCCCGACATCGTCGGCACTCTGGCCGGAGGTGACCAGGAGGCTCTCGGTCGCGTCGGCGCAGCGTGGAACACGGCGTGGACCCTCACGCCGGCACCCTCCGGGGAGCCCGGAACGCTCGATCCCGCAGTCTTCGTCTCCGCCGGACCGTTCCGTGTCGACGCCTATTCCGTCGACGACGGCCTGGTCCTGGTGCCGAACGAGAAATGGTGGGGAATCCCCGCCGGTACCGATCGCATCGTGGTCTGGCCCAAGGGAGCCGACATCGCGGCCAAGGCTGCGTCGGGCGACATCGAAGTGGTCGACGCCGACGGCGGCACGGCCACCCCGGACGGGTTCACCGCGACCTCGCAGCCGTCGTTCGGAATCGAACAGTTGGTGATGGCGACGTCGGGTGTCTTCGCCGATCCCGCCGCTCGTCGCGCCTTCGCGGCGTGCGTTCCCCGCGGCGACCTCTTCGCGCAGCACGGGCACCCCGGGTACGAGCAGGCGACCGGGAGGGGATCGAGCATCGTCGACAGTCGGACCACCTTGCCGTCCACACTGGCGTACCGGACGGTGGCGGGCACTGCCGCGGAGCGATACCGCGCACCCGACGTCGCCGGTGTCACGGCCGGTCTCGCCGAGGCGGGCCTCACCGATCCGGTGGTCCGCATCGGCTACCTCGGACCCGACACCCGACGCGCTGCCGTCGTCGCGCAGATCGCTGCCGCGTGCGCACCGATGGGTATCGACGTCGTCGACTCGGCGTCGGCGACGTTCACGCCCGCCGCTCTGCGCGCGGGCCAGGTCGATGTGGTGTTGGCGTCGACGGCCGGTCAGGCGGGCGCGACCGGAACGTCGTCCGCGGACCCAGCACGCTTCGCGCTTCGCGGAGGCCAGGGAGTCAATGTCGGCGGATACGCCAACCCCAGGATCGATCAACTGGTCGACCAGCTCGCGGTCGACCAGTCCGACGCGACAGTGTTGTCCGCTGCGGTCGAGGCCGAGAACATCCTGTGGACGGACATGCCGTCACTGCCTCTCTACAACGCTCCGAGAGTCACGGCCGTGGCGTCGGGAATGCGCGGTGTCGAGTCGAATCCGACCGTCGCCGGCGCGGGATGGAACATGGACAAATGGATACTGGTCGGATGAGTGACAACGTGATCGTGGACGAGGCCGGGGCGGACGTCGTCGCACGGCTCACCCGCTGGGCGGACGACTTCCCCGAGCCGGGTGTCCGCTTCGCCGACCTGACGCCCGTGTTCGCCGATGCCCGGGGTCTGCGCACGGTCATCGACGCGTTGGCCGAGGCCGGTCGCGACGTCGATGCCGTCGCCGGAATCGATGCGCGTGGATTCCTTCTCGGTGCGGGCGTCGCGCTGGCATTGGGCACCGGAGTCATCGCGGTCCGCAAGGCCGGCAAGCTGCCTCCGCCGGTCCACCACCAGGCGTACGAGCTCGAATACGGCACCGCCGAGCTGGAGATCTCCGCGGAGGGCATCGACCTCGACGGGCGACGCATTCTGATCGTGGACGACGTTCTCGCCACCGGTGGCACCCTCGAGGCGGCCGCCGAACTGCTCACCCGGTGCGGCGCCATAGTCGTCGGTGCGGCCGTGGTTCTCGAGGTGGAAGTTCTGGGGGGTCGCGCGCGTTGGAAGCATGGTCCCCTGACCACGCTCGGCGTGGTCTGACCAGTCCCGCTCGAGACGAAATACGACCGTGCCCGGTGCACGGCTGTGCCGACGGCTAAAGTTTCAGTCGAGCAGCTGAGGAGGTGTCGACCATGACGCGTTACATCGGTCCTACCGCGCCGGAGTCCCACGCCCCCGATCCCGACGCCGCGGTTCCCGGCGTCCCGGTTCCCGATGTCCCGGTTCCCGATGGCTCCGGTTCCACTGCGCCCGTATCATCCGTCCCGATCGAGGACGCCGCGGCTGCGCCCGTCGAGCAGCCCGAAGCGAGCGTCACGCCGACCGCGCCGTCGTCTGCATCCAGGCGAGTGCGCGCACGCCTGGCACGACGCATCACCGCGCAGCGCAACACCGCGGTCAAGCCGGTGCTGGAGCCGTTGGCCGGCACACACCGCACTCTTTACCCGAAGGCGGACCTCGGGCTGCTGCAGCGTGCCTACGACGTGGCCGACGAGCGTCACGCGACTCAGATGCGCAAGTCCGGCGATCCGTACATCACGCATCCTCTGGCCGTCGCCAACATCCTGGCCGAGCTGGGAATGGACACGACCACTCTGGTCGCCGCCCTGCTCCACGACACCGTCGAGGACACCGGGTATTCGCTGGAGCAGTTGCGCGCCGAGTTCGGTGACGAGGTCGCGCATCTGGTCGACGGCGTCACCAAACTCGACAAGGTCGCGCTGGGAACTGCGGCCGAGGGCGAGACCATCCGCAAGATGATCATCGCGATGGCGCGTGATCCACGGGTTCTGGTGATCAAGGTCGCGGATCGTCTCCACAACATGCGCACGATGCGTTTCCTGCCTCCGGAGAAGCAGGCACGCAAGGCCAAGGAGACTCTCGAAGTCATTGCGCCACTCGCTCATCGACTGGGTATGGCGACGGTCAAATGGGAGCTCGAGGACTTGGCGTTCGCCATCCTGCATCCCAAGAAGTACGACGAGATCGTCCGTCTGGTCGCCGACCGCGCACCGTCCCGCGACACGTATCTGGCCAAGGTGCGCGCGGAGATCAATGCGACGCTCTCCGCGTCGCGGATCAGTGCCGTCGTCGAGGGGCGTCCGAAGCACTACTGGTCGATCTATCAGAAGATGATCGTCAAGGGTCGCGACTTCGACGACATCCACGACCTGGTCGGGGTGCGCATCCTGTGCGACGAGATCCGTGACTGCTACGCCGCAGTCGGCGTCGTGCATTCGCTGTGGCAGCCGATGGCCGGGCGGTTCAAGGACTACATCGCGCAGCCGCGTTACGGGGTCTACCAGTCGCTGCACACCACGGTCGTCGGCCCCGAGGGCAAGCCACTCGAGGTGCAGATCCGTACGCGCGACATGCACCGCACTGCCGAGTTCGGCATCGCGGCGCACTGGCGCTACAAGGAGACCAAGGGTCGCCACTCCGGTGACGCCACCGAGCTCGACGACATGGCGTGGATGCGCCAGTTGCTCGACTGGCAGCGTGAAGCCGCCGACCCGGGGGAGTTCCTCGAGTCGCTGCGCTACGACCTCGCGGTCAAGGAGATCTTCGTCTTCACCCCGAAGGGTGATGTCGTGACACTGCCCGCCGGGTCGTGTCCGGTGGACTTCGCGTACGCCGTCCACACCGAGGTGGGTAACCGCTGCATCGGCGCTCGCGTCAACGGACGCCTCGTTGCGCTCGAACGCCAACTCGAGAACGGCGAGGTCGTCGAGGTCTTCACCTCGAAGGCCATGACAGCCGGACCGAGTCGCGACTGGGCCACGTTCGTCGCGTCGCCGCGCGCCAAGACGAAGATTCGTCAGTGGTTCGCGAAGGAGCGCCGCGAGGAAGCCCTCGAGGCCGGCAAGGACGCCATTGCCAAGGAGGTGCGGCGCGGGGGACTGCCGTTGCAGCGCCTGATGAACGGCGAGTCGATGTCGGCCATCGCTCACGAACTCCGGTACGTCGACGTGTCCGCGCTGTACACGGCGGTCGGTGAGAACCACGTCTCGGCGCAGCACGTCGTGCAACGGCTCGTCGCGCATCTCGGAGGCGTCGGCGACGTCGAGGAGGAGCTGGCAGAACGCTCCACGCCGTCGACGATTCCGACGCGTCCCCGTCGTGTCGGTGACGCCGGTGTCATGGTCTCGGGTGCGGAGGGCGTCGTCGCCAAGTTGGCGAAGTGCTGCACCCCGGTGCCGGGCGACGACATCATGGGCTTCGTGACGCGCGGCGGCTCCGTCAGCGTGCACCGCACCGACTGCACCAACGCAGGATCGCTGCAACAGCAGTCGGAACGACTCATCGAGGTCGAGTGGGCCCCGTCACCGTCGTCGGTGTTCCTCGTCGCGATCCAGATCGAGGCGCTGGACCGTCACCGCCTGCTGTCGGACGTCACGAAGGCGCTCGCGGACGAGAAGGTCAACATCCTGTCGGCGTCGGTCACCACGTCCGGTGATCGAGTGGCCATCTCCAAGTTCACCTTCGAGATGGGCGATCCCAAGCACCTGGGGCACGTGCTCAACGTGGTCCGCAACGTCGAGGGTGTCTACGACGTGTATCGCCTGACCTCGGCTGCCTGACGCAACCCTCCCCGCGAGTACGTCCGAAGTGTCGTGATCCCGTACGGAATCACGACACTGTCGGCGTACTCGCTGGGGGCTCACGGGGAGGTTGCGAGGGTGAGCGGTCAGACCAGGTCGAGCTGGACCGTGTTCAGGGTCGTGGGAAGCGCGGGAGCGCCGTCCTGGGCGCCACCCTCGACTCCGGCAGCGGCGATCTTGTCCAGGGTCGCCAGCCCGGCCTCGTCGATGGTGCCGAAGACGGTGTAGTTCGGCGGCAACTGGGAGTCGCCGTAGACCAGGAAGAACTGGCTGCCGTTTGTGTCGGCACCGGCATTGGCCATGGCGATCGTTCCCCGCGGGTACAGAACGGGGGACTGGAGCGCGGACGGGTCGTCGGCGTACTGATCGGTGGGGAACTCGTTGGCGTACTGGTACCCGGGACCACCGGTTCCGGCGCCCGTGGGGTCACCGCATTGCAGGACCTTCAGACTGTCCGCGGTGGTGAGTCGATGGCACGGCGTGTTGTCGTAGTACGTCTGACCCGCCAGCGACGCGAAGCTGTTGACGGTGCAGGGCGCCTCGGCGGCGTTCAGGGACAATCCGATCGGGCCCTGGCTGGTGTCCATGCTGACGCTGACGTTCTCGTTCGTCGTCGGCACGTTCTCGGTCTGCGGGGCGTTCGCGGGCTTCGCAGCCTGGCCGCCGGCAGGGTAGGCGCAGGTCACGGTCTCGGGCAGAGGCTCCGATCTCCCGGCGGGCAGCATGCCTTCGGGAGTCGACGACTCGCTGGTGGGTGCATCGGCAGCCTCGACCGCGTCGTCCCCTCCGCGGGTCACACCTACGGCGATCGCGACGCCACCGATCACGACCACGAGTCCGATGACCGCGGCGGCGATGGTGGTCTGCTTGCGTCGGCGAGCGCGCGCTGCTCGGGATTCGAGCTGGCGTTCGAGCTTCCGCTTGGCAGCTTCACGTCGTTGTTCGTTCGTCGGCACGGTTGGCGTTCCTCTTCTCGCTGGAGCGGGTGAGCAGCAAAAGTGTGCCAGGCTTTCCTGAGAGCGTCCTGACCCGGTCACCGGCTTCTCGCCCGGATTGTCGTCCCGTGACGGTGACCACCTAGTCTGGTGTTTTCTCCCGATCACTCCTGAGGAGTCCTTCACTGTGCGTGTCACCGGATTCCCCGCCGGCATGTTCCAGACGAACTGCTACGTCGTGTCCCTGGACGACTCGGCCGAATGCTTCGTCGTCGACCCTGGCCAGGAAGCGGCCGCGCCGCTCTACTCGTTCCTGGACGAGGCCGGACTCGTTCCGGTCGCGGTGCTGCTGACCCACGGTCACCTCGACCACATGTGGGACGCCACGCCGGTGTGCGCGAAGTTCGACATTCCGCTGTACGTCCATCCGGACGACCGGCACATGCTGACGGACCCGGCGTCGGGAATCGGTCCGGTGCTCGCACCCTTGATCGCGAACTCGACCTTCGAGGAACCTGCGGCGGTCATCGAACTGGCTCACGACGACCAGCTGTCCGTGGCCGGGATCGACATCACGGTGTCCCACACTCCCGGTCACACCCGTGGCTCGGTGGTGTTCGGTGTGCACACAGGGGAGCACAGAGCGATCTTCTCCGGGGACACCCTGTTCGCCGGTTCCATCGGTCGGTCCGACCTTCCCGGCGGGAATCACGAACAGCTCCTCGCGTCCATCGAGACGTCGTTGCTGTGTCTCGACGACGAGACCACCGTCCTCCCCGGTCACGGTGACACGACGAGCATCGGCGCCGAGCGGGCCGGCAATCCGTTCCTGACCGGCCTCGGCGGTGCGCGATGAGCGCCGACGGCACGAAGATCCACCCCTTCGCAGCTCCCAAGGGTGTCCCGGACTACCTGCCGCCCGACTCGGCGACCTTCCTCGCCGTACGGGACGGCCTGACCGCTGCTGCCCGGGCGGCCGGGTACGGCCACATCGAGTTGCCGATCTTCGAGGACACCGCGCTGTTCGCGCGCGGCGTCGGTGAATCGACCGACGTGGTCAGCAAGGAGATGTACACCTTCGCGGACAAGGGCGACCGCAGTGTGACGTTGCGCCCGGAAGGCACAGCGGGCGTGATGCGGGCAGTCATCGAGCACAGCCTCGATCGCGGCGCTCTGCCGGTCAAGGTGAGCTACTCCGGGCCGTTCTTCCGCTACGAGCGACCCCAAGCCGGCCGATATCGTCAGCTCCAGCAGGTCGGCGTCGAGGCGATCGGTGTCGACGACCCCGCCCTCGACGCGGAGGTCATCGCGATCGCCGACGCAGGATTCCGCAGCCTCGGTCTCACCGGATTCCGGCTCGAGATCACCTCTCTCGGCGACGACACCTGCCGTCCGCAGTACCGAGAGTTGCTGCAGCAGTTCCTGTTCGACCTTCCTCTCGACGAGGAGACTCGGCGCCGCGCGGAGATCAACCCGTTGCGAGTGCTCGACGACAAACGCCCGCACGTGCGGGAGATGACCGCCGACGCGCCCCTGATGATGGACCACCTCTCGGAGTCGGCGAACGAGCACTTCGCCACCGTTCGCGCGCACCTCGACGCGATGGGCGTGCCGTACGTCGTCAATCCCCGCATGGTGCGTGGCCTCGACTACTACACGAAGACCACGTTCGAGTTCGTCCACGACGGCCTGGGCGCTCAGTCCGGTATCGGTGGCGGCGGCCGCTACGACGGCCTGATGGCTCAACTGGGCGGACAACCGTTGTCGGGCATCGGCTTCGGTCTGGGAGTCGATCGCACGGTCCTCGCCCTGGCCGCGGAAGGGGTCTCACCTGCGTCCACCGCGCGGTGCGAGGTCTACGGGGTTCCCATGGGTGCCGACGCGAAGCTGCGGTTGTCCGTCATCGCGCATCAGCTGCGCGCCGAGGGGATCAGGGTCGACCTGTCCTACGGCGACCGCGGGATGAAGGGCGCCATGAAGGGCGCCGACCGTTCGGGTGCACGGATCGCCCTCGTCCTCGGAGATCGTGACCTCGAATCGGAGGAGATCGGCGTCAAGGACCTCTCCACGGGTTCGCAGACGTCGGTCCCGCTGTCGGAGGTCGTCGCCCGCGTGCGGGCAGCGCTGTCGGAGTGAGGTAGTCATGGTCGATCGCGGCGTGGTGGCACTGGATCTGGTGCCCACCGAGCTCATCGTGCCCAGACTGCGCGTGGCGGGCGCCGTCTTCGCGCTGGTCGGCGCCGTGCTCGGTGCCGTGGCGGCGTTCCTCATCAATCCCGTCGTCGGAGTGGTGCTGGGCATCGCACTGGTCGCCACGGCCGCGTTCGCGGTGGTGTCGGGCGGACGGCGCCGTGTCTGGATCGACCACGGCGTGGTGAGCAGGCGAGGAGCGCTGCGCGTGCGACGGGTCAACATGTCCGACGCCACCAGGGTCGAGATCATCGTGCGGGTCGCTCGGGTGAGCCAGGTGCTGCTGCGCGTCGGCGACTCGTCCGGCGACGTCACCGTCGGCGTCGCGATGTACACCGACGACGGTGGACGTGAACTCCAGCCGATCGCGCTCCGGGCACTTGCCGACGCGCTGTCCCGCTCGGCGCTGGCCTCCGCGCTCGCCGTGTCGTCGGTGCTGGTGACCCAATTGCGCGCGGAGGCACGGGAAGCCGGGCTGCTGGAACGACCGCTGTTCCGTGCGATCGGTGTGGTGCGGGAGTCCGGTCGGGCTCCCGCCACCGTCCTCACCGATGCCGAGGTCGCGGCGCTGACAGCCTGACCGTGCTACGCGGAGATCTCCGAGAGCACGTCGCGGGCACGTGAGTTGAGCGTGGTCGTGGGGTCCCGCCACCCCAGCACTCGAACTGCCGCGTCGGCGATGGCGTCGGGTGTCGCCACCACCTCGGCGGACTGGGATTCGAGATCCGACCGAGCGTTGATCACCGTTTCGACGATGCGGAACGGCAGCCGAACGGTGTCGTCGGCCGAATCGACGGTGCCGATCGACTCGAGGGCGGCGCGCGAGAATTCCGCATACAGCGCCATCAGATCGATGCGCCGAGCCCGGAAATGTTCGAAGCGCTCCGTCCGCAGTTCCGGGATCAGATACAGCGCGCCCAGATTCCATCGCGACGTCATCAGTTGGCCGGCGTCGAACCACACCAACGCATACAGGGCGGTGGGGGCGTCGACCGTGACGTCGCGGAGCGCCACCGCGCAGGCGAGAGGCGCATCCACCGTGCCGACCAGCAGGGCGGCCAGCATGTCGTCCTTGGTGGCGAAGTGGTGGTACAGCGACGCCTGGCGGACGCCCACCGCGTCCGCGATCATCCTGGTCGAGGTGCTGGTGAACCCCCGAGTGGTGAACAGCTCCGCGGCGGCGTCGAGGATCTCCTCCCGCGCCGTGGCGCCGGGCCGCTTGCGGGTGGTGAGCCGGGGGCGCCCGGCGCCGGTCGTCGTCATCGCGCGGCCTAGGTGACGAGGAACGCGTCGACGATCGTGTCCGTACCGCGTCGGGAACCCGAGGTCACGACGACGGCCCTGTTCAGGTAGGCGAGGGAGCGGATCGACGTCGAGACGGCCAGCGTTCCGCGGAAGTAGTACAGCGCGGTGTCGACGTCCTCACCCCGGTCGAGTGCCTCCGTCACCTCCGCGGACCCGAAGCGGATGCCGGTCAACGTCAGACGGACGACAGCACTCTCGTCGTCGGTGTCGACATCCGCGAGAAGGTCGATCTCGTAGGCCGCGGAGCCGTCCGCGCGGACCCGGACGTGTTCCGCGCCGCTCGGGCGGACGACGGCCTCGAGACCGGGCCCGCTGAGCACGCCGCCGACCACAGTCGCCACCGACTGCGTGTCGCCGAGATGGACCGTGTCGGACGTCCGAACCACGATGCGGAACAGAGGTTCGAGCGTCGGCAGAGTGGGATCGGACGACTCGTGCGTGGGAAGGGGTTCGGTCACGCGGTCGACGGTAGCGGATCGGAATGCCCACGGCGCCACGCGCTGAACGACCGCACGGACGACCGGCCGGGTCGGACCAACCACGGCCAGGGATGGACTTCGACGGGCTCGAGTGTTCGGGCGATGCGCGCCCAGCCGGGCACCGGCGCGTAGGTGGCAGCCAGGCTCCTGCCTGCCAGCTCCTCCGAGACGACCCCGCGGCGAACCTCGAGTTCGCGGATGGCGCCCAGTTCGCCCAGCGTCTCGGCCAGGAACACCAGCCTCTTACCCGACAACGAGAGCCGTCGCAGAAGGGGTTCGTCGAAGACGAAGACTGCCGGCCTCGACTCGTCGGCCGAGAGTGCCGGATCGGAGGTGCCGAGCGATTCGGCCGTCAACCAGACCTGCTCGGCGGCACTACCGCTCGCCTCCGCGGGACCGGCGGGGATGTCCGCCGTGGTCAGATCGGGGCCGTCGACCGAGGGGCCGAGTTCCGCGCTCGGCCAGTCCTGGATCGGGCACGCCGAGGCGAGTGCGCACCCGCGGCAGAGGGCGGGGGCGCGCTTCTCGACCTGCCACCGACTGAAGCCGTACACCTTGCCGCTCCCGGTTCCGACAGTCCACTGCCAGCCGAGGCGGTTGGCGGCGCGAGAACCGTCGAGCAGGTGCGCGAACATCTCGTCCTCACCGTCACGCCAGGTTGCTCCCGCACGGACGGCCCACTGCGACGCCAGCCACATGCGTGTCTGATTGACCAGCCAGCCGTCGTCGTGCAGTTCGGTCGTCACCGACGACATGCAGTTCATCTCGGTCGGCCACGGATCGTCGGCTCGAACATCGCCGCCCGAGGCGAAGGGTTGTTCGCGGGTGAGCGACTGCCCGAGGTCGGTGCCGACGCGGGCGTACAGGTGTCGCGCGTACTCCTGCCACATCAACTCGTCGCGGTAGCGGGAGCGGTCGCGCCCGGCAGCGTCCTCGACGCGATCCCACACCTCGCGGAGCGACAGCAGGCCGTGACGGATGTACGGGGACATCCGGCTGGCGCCGCGCCGCGACTCCGGAAGGACGGTGCTGCGCGAGCGCGCATACCCGGCGATGTCGAGGCCGGCCAACGCAGCATCGGCCGCCGTCTGACCGCCTCTCATGCCGCCCGCGCGGACGCCGGCCGGCCCTTCCCGCGTCAGATCACCGAGATGCTCCGCGACCCATTTCACGACGTCCGCCGTGTCGGCGCCGTCCGCGACGGACGGGGGAGTCGGTAGTTGCACCATGAGTTGACACTCTACTAGAACGGATGTTCGACTGTGGGCGGGAGCCGAATTCGACCACGTGTTCGATGACGACCGCGGCTCCGGTGGGCTCGGGGATGGGAGGGTTCGTGAGGTGGGACGGCCAGACACTCGACGCGCCCGACGGGGCGCTCCCGGGTCTCGAACGCACCGGCCTGGTGAAGGCGGGGCTGATCCGCACGGTCCGGACACCCGAGTTCGACGGGGTGACGTTCCACGAGGTGCTGTGCAAGAGCGCACTGAACCGCGTTCCGGACGAGTCGGCGCTGCCGGCCAAGTGGACCATCAACCCGGCGCGCGGCTGCTCGCACGCGTGCCGGTACTGCTTCGCGCGTCCGACGCACGAGTACCTCGATCTGGACGCGGGTCGGGATTTCGACTCCCAGATCGTGGTGAAGACGAACATCGTCTCCGTCCTGCGTAAGGAACTGGCACGCGCGTCGTGGAAGCGGGAACCGGTGGCGTTGGGTACCAACACCGATCCCTACCAGCGGGCGGAGGGACGGTACGAGCTGATGCCCGGCATCATCCGAGCGCTCACCGAGTCCGGTACCTCGTTCTCGATACTCACCAAGGGAACGTTGTTGCGGCGTGATCTGCCGTTGCTCACCCTGGCCGCGACGAAGGTGAACGTGCAGGTCAGCATCAGCCTCGCGTTCCACGACGAGGAACTGCAGAAGTCGCTGGAACCGGGGGCGCCGTCGCCGCGCGCTCGCCTCGACCTCATCCGCGCCGTCACCGACGCCGGCCTGCCGTGTCATGTTCTGATCGCCCCCGTCATCCCGTTCCTGACCGACAGTCCGAAGCACCTCGACGCGTTGATGGGGGCCCTGCAGGCAGCGGGTGCGACGGGCGTGACGGCGCTGCCGATGCACCTGCGCTCGAGCACGAAGGAGTGGTTCATGAGCTGGCTGGCCGAGAATCATCCGGCTCTCGTGCGTCGCTATCGCGTGCTGTACGGACGGGGTGCGTACGTCAGCCCCGAGTACAAAGCGTGGCTCCGCGGCAAGGTGGAACCTTTGCGGGAGAAGCACTCTCTGCTCGGTCTCGATCCGATGGCGGTTCACGCCGTGCAGTCCACCGCGCCCGTCGAGAGCACGCCGGAGCCGGCCATGACCCTGTTCTGACTCCGCTCCGGTCAGAAGCCCGGCGCGACCCCGATGTGTTCGAGATACCGACGAGCGGACCGGACCACAGCGCCGTGCGCATCCTGCTCGACGACCTTCCCCCACCACGCGCCGTAGATGCGCTCGAACGGAACGTCCTTCAGCAGCGCCACCGTGCGCCGGACCGTGTCGGGATGTTCCGGGATCATGTTCGGGTAGCTGTACATGAACGACACCCACCGTCGGTCCGCGGCAACAGCGATGATGTCTCCCGTGCAGAGCGCGCCACGACCGTCCGTGCCTGCCCACCGCAGGACCGATCCTCCGGCGAAATGCACGCGGGTGTTGATCAGCGTTCTGCCGGGGAGAATCTCGAGGGTGTCGCCGCTCCACGTCCTGACGTTGCCGTCGCGCGGCAGCCAGCGCTTGTCCGACTCGTGGATGTAGACGGGTACTCCACCGAACGCCTCGCTCCACTCGATCATGGCGCTGTAGTAGTGCGGGTGCGACACCGCTATCGCCGATATTCCGCCGAGCTCACGGATGCGGTCGATCGCCGCATCGTCGATCGTGGAGACGCAGTCCCACAACACGTTTCCGCCGTCGCCCGGAACGATCAGGGCGCGCTGACCGATGGCGAACGAGGGTTCCGTTCCCACGCCCCACAAGCCGGGTGTCTCTTCACGAACCACGGTGCGGTGCGTGTCGAGAAGTCGGTGAACCGTCGTCCACTGCTGACCGTCGGCGCCGACGTACTGCCGTTCGTCGGTGCACACCGGGCACTCGTCGGAGTCGACGACGTCGAATTGCACTCCACACGTCACGCAGACGGGGAGCGTGGATCGCGAGGACATCAGCGCACGGACGACGGGTTGTTCAGATCCGAGGCGTCGTAGGTGTTGCAGGCTGCGACCTGGCCGGTGCGGTAGCCCGCGCTGAACCATGCCTGACGCTGCTCGGACGACCCATGGGTCCAGCCCTCGGGGTTCACCCGCCCGGTCGACGCCTGCTGGATCCTGTCGTCACCGACGGACGACGCCGCCGAGAGCGCGTCGGACACGTCCTGCTCCGTCAGCGGTTCGAGTAGCGGTTCGCTGGAGCCGGGAGCGGGCAGGTCGTCCGCGTAGTTGGCCCAGATGCCGGCGTAGCAGTCGGCCTGCAGTTCGGTGCGGACGGCGCCGGACTCGGGACCGTTCGGATCGGCCTGTGCCCGTCCGATGTCACCGAGTTGGTTCTGGATGTGGTGGCCGAATTCGTGGGCCACCACGTACTCCTGCGCCAGAGGTCCACCGCTGGAGCCGAACTGGTCGACGAGCACCTGGAAGAAGCCGGTGTCGAAATAGGCCGTGGAGTCCGCGGGGCAGTAGAACGGGCCGACGTCGGATGTTGCGTTGCCGCAACCGGTGTCCACCGAGCCGGTGAACACACGGACCTCCGGCTGCTGGTAGGCGACTCCGGTCTGGGTAGCGAGCTCCGCGTCCCACACCTGATCGAGGCTGTTCACCGTCGCGGTGACGCGGCAGTCGACGTTCGAGTTGGCGTCGGTTCCGGTGTCGCAGTTCTCGATGGTTCCGACGCCCTGCTCCTGCGAGGCGGATTCGCCGCCGCCCAGTTGGCCTATCACCGACGAGGGGTCGCCACCGAGCAGCAACGTGATGACGACGAGGACGATGCCACCGAGACCACCACCGACGGCGATTCCCTTTCCGCGGCCCCCGGAGCTTCTCGAGACTCGCGAGGAGTCGATCCGAGCGTTGGGGTCGAACGTCATGGGTCACCACTTTCGTCAGGCGTGTGCGGCACACAGCTTCGCACGGCAGCACTACCCACACATCGCTGTTTCTTACCGGCGTCGGGACGAGCCTGGATGGTCCGTAGGATCACCAGCTGTATTCGTCTACTTCTGGAAGGACTCCTGTGCTGCGCACGCACCTCGCCGGTTCGCTTCGAGCCGAGCACGCGGACCGACACGTCACCCTGACCGGTTGGGTCGCTCGCCGGCGCGATCACGGCGGAGTCATCTTCATCGACCTGCGTGACGCCTCCGGAGTGGTCCAGGCTGTGTTCCGCGACGGCCCGGCGGCCGAGCAGTCGCACCGCCTGCGGTCGGAGTTCTGCGTCAAGATCACCGGCATCGTCGAGCTCCGCCCCGAGGGCAACCAGAACCACGAGATCCAGACGGGCGCCGTCGAGGTGAACGTCACCGAGCTCGAGGTGTTGGGCGAGAGCGCGCCGCTGCCGTTCCAGCTGGACGAGACTCCGGGCGAGGAAGCGCGGCTCAAGTACCGCTACCTGGACCTGCGTCGCGCCGGACCCGGTCACGCGATCCGGCTGCGGTCGAAGGTCAACGCGGCGGCACGGTCCGTCCTGGCCCACCACGAGTTCGTCGAGGTGGAGACGCCCACGCTGACACGCTCGACCCCCGAGGGCGCCCGCGACTTCCTGGTGCCCGCGCGACTGCAGCCGGGAAGCTTCTACGCACTCCCGCAGAGCCCGCAGCTGTTCAAGCAGTTGCTCATGGTCGGCGGCATCGAGCGGTACTACCAGATCGCTCGCTGCTACCGCGACGAGGACTTCCGCGCGGACCGTCAGCCCGAGTTCACCCAGCTCGACGTCGAGATGAGCTTCGTGACGCAGGACGACGTCATCGTCCTCGCCGAGGAGATCCTGACGTCGCTGTGGAACCTCATCGGCTACGAGATCACCACCCCGATCCCGCGCATGACCTACGCCGACGCGATGCGGCGATACGGATCCGACAAGCCCGATCTGCGGTTCGGCGTCGAGCTGGTCGAGTGCGCCGAGTACTTCGCCGACACGCCGTTCCGCGTGTTCCAGGCGCCCTACGTGGGCGCCGTGGTCATGCCCGGTGGCGCGTCGCAGCCGCGTCGTCAGCTCGACGCGTGGCAGGACTGGGCGAAGCAGCGCGGCGCCAAGGGTCTGGCCTACGTCCTGATCCAGGAGGACGGGACGCTCGGCGGACCCGTCGCGAAGAACCTGTCGGAATCCGAGCGCGACGGCCTCGCAGCCCACGTCGGCGCGAAGCCCGGCGACTGCGTCTTCTTCGCCGCCGGTCCCGCCAAGGCGCAGCGCGCACTGCTCGGCGCCGCCCGCGGCGAGATCGCGCGCAAGCAGGGACTCATCGACGAGAACGAGTGGGCCTTCGTCTGGATCGTCGACGCGCCGCTGTTCGAGCCGACGTCCGATGCCACCGCCAGCGGCGACGTCGCGGTCGGCTCGGGATCGTGGACCGCGGTGCACCATGCGTTCACCTCGCCCAAGCCCGAGTCGATGGACACCTTCGACACCGATCCCGGCAACGCCCTGGCCTACGCCTACGACATCGTCTGCAACGGCAACGAGATCGGCGGCGGCTCGATCCGTATCCACCGCAAGGACATTCAGGAGCGCGTCTTCGCGATCATGGGTATCGACGCGGAGCAGGCGCAGGAGAAGTTCGGCTTCCTCCTCGACGCCTTCGCCTTCGGTGCGCCGCCCCACGGCGGTATCGCGTTCGGCTGGGACCGCATCACGGCCCTGCTCGCCGGTGTCGACTCGATCCGTGAGGTCATCGCGTTCCCCAAGTCCGGTGGCGGCGTCGACCCGCTGACGGACGCGCCGGCACCCATCACCCCGGCGCAGCGCAAGGAGTCCGGCATCGACGCGAAGCCGGTGCCGCGCGGTGGATCGGGCGAGAAGCCCGCGTCGGACACTCCCGCGACCTAGGCTCGAGCCCGGCTCGTCAGGGCCGGGCCGACGCGGTGCGAGGGAGAGTGCATGCAGAACCTTCGGGTGGTCACTCCCGCCGACAGGACGGACGAGGTTCTGCGCGTCCTCGAGGACACCCCGGGCGTCGCGCACATCGTGGTGATGCGCGGCGCCGCGGTGCGGCCCGAAGGCGATGTCGTCGATGCCGTCGTCGTGCGTGAGTGTGCGAACGACGTCCTGTCCGGTCTGCGCTCGCTCGAGCTGACCCACGACGGCGCGGTGACGATGCAACCGGTCGAGACCGTGCTGTCGGACGCCGCTCGGAGCGCCGAGAAGGACGCACCGGGCGACCCGGACGACGCCATCGTGTGGGACGAGCTCATCGGACGCACCCGTGAGGAGTCGTCCTTCACGGTCACGTTCGTCGCGTTCCTCAGCATCGCGTTGCTGCTGGCGGCCATCGGCGTCGTGACGGACTCACCGGTCACGATCGTCGGCGCCATGGTGGTCGGGCCGGAGTTCGGGCCCCTGGCCGCGCTGTCGGTCGGTCTGGTGCGGCGTCAGCGGTCGCTGGTACGGCGGTCGTTGTTGGCCCTGCTCGTCGGTTTCCCGACGGCCATGGTGATCACGACGATCGGCGCCGTCGTCGCGGAGTCGCTGGGGTGGATCGCGCCGGACTCGATCGACGATCTCCAGCAGGTCGACTTCATCTACCAGGTGGGCCCGTTCTCGTTCATCATCGCGCTGCTCGCCGGTGCCGCCGGGATGCTGGCTCTCGTGTCGGCGAAATCCGCGGCGCTGGTGGGCGTGTTCATCTCCGTGACGACGGTCCCCGCTGCGGGTTTCGCCGTCGTCGCCGCCACCGTGGGGTCGTGGCGCATCGCTGCGCTGTCCGCGGGTCAGCTGGGCATCAACCTGGTCGGGATCGTCGTCGCCGCCACGTTCGTCCTGTCACTGCACCGGCGGTCCGCCGCGGGTCGCACCGGAGGGTAAGTTCTGCCGAGTAGCTCGCCGACCCGGCGCGGGTGCCGGCGAGAAGGGGCGTGAGGTGCAGCAGAGGGAGTCGTCCCCGGTGCGCGAGGACCCCCGCCCGCCCGAGAATCCTCTCCTCGCGGCGTATCTCGCCGATCTGCGTCCCGGTGTCTTCGACGAACTCCGGGCCGGGGGCGAGTTCGGTCGACGCTGGTCGGCACTGGCCGAGAGCGGCCGGTTCGACGCTGCCGCCGTCGCCGAGGCCCAACTGCGGGTGGGTCGGCTGGTCGACGACTCCGGCATCACCTACAACGACACCGGGGAACTCGGGCGCACCGGATCTCGGTGGGAACTCGACGTCGTCCCGACGGTCGTGTCGGCGGCGGACTGGACTCGACTCGAGGCCGGCATGGTGCAGCGTTCCCGCATCCTCGACGCGGTCCTGACCGACCTCTACGGTGCACGCACGGTGCTCTCGCGCGGTCTGCTGGACCCGGAGATCGTGTTCCGTCACCGTGGGTATCTGCGTGCAGCGCACGGCATCACCATCCCCGGCCCGCATCAACTGTTCTTCCACGCCGCGGACGTCGCGCGCTGCGCGGACGGTGAGTTCCGGGTTCTCTCGGACCGGACCCAGGCACCGTCGGGCGCGGGATACGCGCTGGCCGATCGCTCCATCGTCGCTCGCGCGGTTCCCACCACGTTCGGGAAAATCGCGCCCCTTCCGGCGAGTACGTTCGTCGGCGCCATGCGGGTCGCCCTTGTCGAGGTCGCGCCCGCAGCTGCCGAGAACCCCTTGGTGGTGGTGCTGAGTCCCGGCGTGTGGTCCGAGACGGCGTTCGACCAGGCGCACCTCGCGACGGTGCTCGGCTTCCCGCTGGTCGAGTCGGCCGATCTGGTGGTGCGCGACGGTGCGCTGTGGATGCGCTCGCTCGGGACTCTCCGCCGCGTCGACGTCGTGGTGCGACGCGTCGACGACGACTACGCCGATCCCTTGGATCTGCGTCCCGACTCCAGACTCGGCGTGGTCGGTCTCCTGGAGGTGGCACGCCGAGGGGCGGTGACCGTCGTCAACACCATCGGCAGCGGAGTGCTGGAGAACGTCGCGTTGCTGGGACGGCTGCCGGCACTGGGTCGCGAACTGCTGGGGGAGGACGCGCTGCTGGAGTCCGTTCCGTCGTACTGGGCGGGGGATCGACTCGGCTTGTCCCACATCATCTCTCGCATCAACTCGCTGGTCGTGACCGCCGTCGGGTCGGACGAGTCGTTCGTCGGGCCCATGCTGACCACGACGGCGCGCGAAGACCTGCTCCGACGAGTGCAGGCCGATCCGGGCGGCTGGGCCGCGCGGGAGATACCCGACCTCGCCACGTCACCGGTGGGCCCGGTCGGACATCGGCGACACGACGCCGCCGTGTTGCCGGCTGCGGTGGGTATCCGACTGTTCGACGTCGCTCAACGCGTGGGATACACCCCGATGACGGGTGGTCTCGCGCAGGTACTGGTGACCGAGCCCCTCTCCGAACCGATGGCCACCACGGCGGCGAAGGACGTCTGGGTGCTCTCGGAGCGGCGCGCCCCGGCGGAGTCCGTTTCGGCGCGCCCGATCGACGGGATTCCGGATCGGGTGATCGGTACGCGGCGCCTGCGGGTCATCGATTCGGTCAGCACACCTCGCGTCCTCGACGATCTCTACTGGATGGGCCGATACGGCGAACGTGCGGAAGCCACCGGGCGCCTCCTGGTCGCGGCCAGTCGGTGTTTCCGGGAGAACGACGGCGGGGTGGCAGGAGACGACGGATCCGTGGCCTCGGCGATCGTGCTCGGGGCACTGACCGATGTCACGGCCACCGGACCGGGCTTCCACGACGCACCGACACGCGCTCGGACGCTGGCAGAGTTCCGGTCGCTGACCGTGGACGCGCGGCGGCAGGGCACGCTCGCGCACTCGGTCGCCGCATTGCAGACCTGCGCGCGCGCCGTGCGTGACCAGCTGGGTGAGGACACGTGGGCTGTCTTCAACAGGCTCGACACCGCACTGGCCGAGTGCGCGCAGTCGTCCGCCTCCGACGAGGCCGGCCTGTGGGCGACCCAGAGCCGCGTCGTCGGGTCGATGTCGGCGGTGTCCGGTCTGTCGGCCGAGTCGATGGTCCACGACCCGGGCTGGTTCCTGATGGACACCGGCAAGCGCGTCGAGCGCGCGCTGCAGATCACCGCACTGCTGGCGGAGACCGTCGGAACGGCTCGTCCACCCGGCGTCGAGCAGGTCGTTCTCTCGGCCGTTCTGGGCGCGGCCGACTCGTCGGTCACGTATCGACGCCGGTACCGAGGCGCGCCGGAGGTGGGGGCCGTCGCCGAACTCGTGTTGTTCGACAGCGGCAACCCGCGGTCGGTGATGTACCAGGTGCAGCGAGCTGCGACGAATCTCGCGGCACTGCCGGGCGCCACCGGCACGTCGAAGACCGACCGGGCGCTCGAACGTATCGTCTCCACCCTTCGACGAGTGGATCCGGCGGACCTCGAGGACGTCGACGCCACCGGTACGCGGTCGGAGTTCGACGAGGTCGTCCGCGCGGTCCATGCCGACCTGCTGGATCTCTCGGAAACCATCACCGCCGCCCACCTGACTCTCCCCGGTGGAACTCAGCCGCTGTGGGGTAGCGGCGGCGGGCGGGTGCTCTCGTGACCGCCGCGCCCGATGTGCGCTGGTACGCGATCACTCACCGCACGGAGTACGCCTACTCGTCGGTGGTGTCGTCGTCGTACGGCCGGGGCCACATCTTTCCGCGAACGACGGCCGAGCAGCTCTGCCTCGACGCGTCGGTGACGGTGACGCCGACACCGACCGACAGGTCGACCGGTGTCGACCTGTACGGGAACGAGGACCTCTACTTCCACGTCACCACCGATCACGATCATCTGTGCGTGACGGGACGTGCGCTGGTCTCCGTCCGGCCCCCCGATCCGGCCCGGTTGACCAGCGCCGGAGCCGTCGGACCGTGGGAGGACGCCCGACCGACCTCGGCCGACGGCGCGCTCGACGTCGACTTCGTCCTCGACCTGGTCCCTGCCGAGATCACCGACGAGGTTCGCGCCTATGCGGCGCAGTCGTTGACGCCGGGTCGTCCCCTGGCGGAGGCGGTCTTCGATCTGAACCGTCGGATCCATCGCGACTTCACGTACCTGTCCGGATCGACGACGGTGACCACGACGGTCGCCGACGTCTTCGCGGCCCGGACGGGTGTGTGCCAGGACTTCGCGAGGGTTGCCGCCGCATGCCTGCGCTCGCACGGCCTCGCGGTGCGCTACGTCTCCGGGTACCTCGCGACACAGCCGCCGCCGGGCAAGGAACGCATGATCGGCGTGGACGCCACGCACGCGTGGGCCTCCGTGCGGATGCCGGGCGGGCAGTGGCTGGCGTTCGACCCCACCAACGATCAATGGGTCGACGAGCGCTACGTGACGGTGGCGTGGGGGCGCGATTACGACGACGTGCCGCCGCTGCGCGGAATCATCTACACGGAGTCCTCGAGCAGCAGGATCTCCGTCTCCGTCGACGTGGCGCCGATCTCCGCCGCACGGTGACTCACCTTGCTGTCAGGGTCGTGCGATAGAGTCGAAAAACCGCATGACGAGCCTGTTTCGTCGAACGCGACGTGGGGAACACTGTTCTGCTCTCGCTGTTCGCACCTGATACATCCGGCCCTCGGGCCGGCACGAGTACGGAAACGAGGAAAGACCCTGCTGCTCCTCCTGGACGCGGCCGGGTCGGCACATCGATGACGGCAATGTTGGCAGATCCGGTGACCGAGGCGGTCGCCGCAGCACGTGAACTCCTCACCAGACGCACGGGTGCTTCCGTGACGCTGGTCGATCCGGTCGACCTCGGTGGTAGCGGTCGTACGGTCGTCATCCGCGTTCGCGTCGCCGAGAACCCGTTCCAACTTCCGCGCACGCTGGTGATCAAACAGGTTCGCGACAGTGCGACCGAGTCGGTCACCCGCACCGGCCTGGGCGCCGGCGACGACACGGCCTTCCTCCGCGAAGCGGTGTCGTACCAGTTCGCCACCGCGCTCGCGACGGACACGCGACCGGGTCCGGCGCTCATCGCGTACGACCTGAAGGAACGACTGCTCGTCCTCAGCGATCTGGGAGATGCTGCGCCGTTCACCAGTCTCATCGCCCATCCCGACCCGGCGTCGGTCACCAATTCCCTGATGGCTCTCGCTCAGGCGCTGGGCCGGATGCACGCCGCCACGTTCGGCCGCGAAGAGGACTTCGGTGCACTGCTCGGCCGTGCGGGCGTCGGGCATACCCGCGACGGCTTGAGCGACCAGGTCGCGGACGCCGTCGCCGACGTTCCGACGATGTTGTCCGCCGACTTGGGCATCGAGGTACCGCCTCGGATCGCCGAGGCGGTCACCCGTGCCGCGAAGCTTTTCGGATCGGGCGGACACCGCGCGTTCAGTCCGTCGGACCTCTGCCCGGACAACATCATCGTCAACGACGAGGGTGTTCGTTTCCTCGACTACGAGTGGGGCGGATTCCGCGACGCCACCCTGGACGTCGCCTACACGCTGATGTCGTATCCCGGATGCCTCTGCCGCCTGGATCTGACACCCGAGCGGGCCGAGGCCATGGTCGACGCGTGGCGCGCCGAGGTGGTGGGCATCTGGCCGCACCTCTCCGACGACGACGTTCTGCACTCCACCCTGCTGGACGCTCAGTTGGTGTGGGCATGGTTGACCACCCACTGGTTCCTCCCGGACGACGACACCCGCAACGCGGCACTGCGTCGGCACCACCTGTCGGTGCCCCGCTCGGTGGCGCTGACCGCGCGCTGGTCGATCCTGTCCGAGTACGCGAGGTTCGTCGGGCACACGGAGATCGCGGACTTCGCCGGCGCCGTGGTCGGTGGGCTCTCCGCCCGCTGGTCCGACACCACGTCCTGATCGGCGCCATGACCGGCGACGATTCCCTGTTCGGCGACGACTCCGAGTACGACGGAGATGCTGTCGAGTCTCTCGCGCCTCCGGTTCGACGAGCAGGTGGGCCGACCACACCCCTCGCGGTCCGGATGCGACCGCGCACTCTCGACGAGGTCGTGGGTCAAGGCCACCTGCTGACACCCGGCGCTCCGCTGCGCCGCCTGGTGGAGGGCTCCGGCGCCGCGTCGGTCATGCTCTACGGCCCGCCGGGGACCGGCAAGACCACGCTCGCGTCGCTGATCTCGGGCGCCACGGGTCGCAAGTTCGAAGCACTGTCGGCATTGTCGGCGGGAGTCAAGGACGTGCGCGCGGTGATCGACCTGGCGCGTCGACGGTTGCTGAACGACGAGCAGACCGTGCTGTTCATCGACGAGGTGCACCGCTTCTCCAAGACCCAGCAGGACGCTCTGCTCGCCGCGGTGGAGAACCGCATCGTGCTCCTCGTCGCGGCGACGACGGAGAACCCGTCGTTCTCGGTGGTGTCTCCGCTGCTGTCCCGATCGTTGGTGCTCCAACTCCGATCCCTGACCGACGACGACATCCGTGAGGTACTCACCCGTGCCCTGGCGGACGAGCGGGGACTCGCAGGCTCGGTGACCGTCACGGACGAGGCGATCGGTCATCTGATCCGGCTCGCCGGTGGCGACGCGCGGCGCGGACTCACGGCACTCGAAGCGGCCACCGACACGGCCGGACCCGGCGGGACCGTGGATCTCGACACGGTCGAGAAGAGCGTCGACCGCGCAGCGGTGCGCTACGACCGGGACGGTGACCAGCACTACGACGTCATCAGCGCGTTCATCAAATCCATCCGAGGCTCGGACGTCGACGCGGCGATGCACTACCTGGCGCGGATGATCACCGCGGGGGAGGACCCGCGGTTCATCGCGCGGCGCCTGGTGGTGCACGCGAGCGAGGACATCGGTATGGCCGACCCGACGGCACTCCTGGCCGCCACCGCCGCGGCGCAGGCGGTGCAGATGATCGGCATGCCCGAGGCACGTCTCGCCCTCGCGCAGGCGACGATCCATCTGGCCACCGCCCCCAAGTCCGGTGCGGTCACCTCCGCGCTGTCCGCAGCGATGGCCGACATCGCTGCTGGGAAAGCC
Source organism: Rhodococcus sp. Leaf247 (assembly GCF_001426185.1). Lineage (GTDB taxonomy): Bacteria > Actinomycetota > Actinomycetes > Mycobacteriales > Mycobacteriaceae > Rhodococcoides. The sequence goes on from NZ_LMRP01000003.1 coordinate 298,057, forward strand.
GGTGCGGTGCCGCCGCATCTGCGCGACGGCCACTACGCGGGTGCCGCGGCGCTGGGCAGTGCCGTCGGATACAAGTTCCCGCACGACGATCCCGGTGGCGTCCTGACGCAGCAATATCCGCCGGACGAGTTGGTGGGCACCGACTACTACCGTCCGACGACGCACGGAGCCGAGCGCGAGCTCGAGACGCGGCTGGGCAAACTGCGTCGGATCGTTCGCGGTCGACCGTCGGGTTCCTGACGAGGCGTACCTGATCGCACGTCTCCCGCGCGATAGGGTGCATCCGTGCAGACACACGAGATCCGCCGTCGTTTCCTCGACCATTTCGAGAAGCTGGGACACACCCCCGTGCCCAGTGCTTCCCTGGTTCTCGACGACCCGAATCTGCTGTTCATCAATGCCGGCATGGTCCAGTTCGTGCCCTACTTCCTCGGCCAGCGCACGCCGCCGTTCTCCCGCGCGACGAGCGTCCAGAAGTGTGTGCGGACCGGCGACATCGAGAACGTCGGCGTGACGACGCGTCACAACACGTTCTTCCAGATGGCCGGCAATTTCTCGTTCGGTGACTACTTCAAGCGCGAGGTCATCGGCTTCGCCTGGACGCTGCTCACCTCCTCCGTGGAGGACGGCGGATACGGCTTCGACCCCGAACGCATCTGGGCCACCGCCTATCTCGACGACGACGAGGCGATCCAGATCTGGAAGGACGTCGCCGGACTGCCGGAGGAGCGGATCCAGCGGCGCGGCATGGCGGACAACTACTGGTCGATGGGAATCCCCGGCCCGTGCGGCCCCTGCTCGGAGATCTACTACGACCGCGGCCCCGAATTCGGCAAGGAGGGTGGCCCCGAGGCGGACGAGGACCGCTACATCGAGATCTGGAACCTCGTCTTCATGCAGAACGAGCGCGGCCAGGGCACGAGCAAGGACGACTTCGAGATCCTCGGACCGCTGCCGCGCAAGAACATCGACACCGGTATGGGTGTCGAGCGCGTCGCCTTCCTGCTGCAAGACGTCGACAACGTCTACGAAACCGACCTCGTGCGGCCCGTCATCACCGAGGCGGAAGCGCTGTCCGGGCGTCGATACGGAGAGAACCACGAGGCGGACGTCCGTTTCCGCGTGATCGCCGACCACGCCCGCACCGCCGTCATGCTCATCGCCGACGGCGTTACTCCCGGTAACGACGGTCGCGGCTACGTGCTGCGCCGATTGCTGCGGCGAATCGTCCGCAGCGCACGGCTGCTGGGCGCGGAGGACCCGTCGATGGCGCGGTTCGTCACCGTCGTCCGGGACACGATGGCCGAGTCGTACCCCGAACTCGTCGCCGACTTCGATCGCATCGAGTCCGTCGCGGTGGGCGAGGAGCGGGCATTCCTGTCGACTCTGAGCTCGGGATCGCGACTGTTCGAGAACGCCGCTCAGGCCGTCACAGCGTCGGGTGGCACCAGGATCGGGGGCGACGAGGCCTTCGTCCTGCACGACACCTACGGATTCCCCATCGACCTCACGCTGGAGATGGCGTCGGAAGCCGGCCTCGAGGTGGACGAGGCCGGGTTCCGCACGCTCATGGCGGAGCAGCGCAACCGCGCGAAGGCCGACGCCCGGGCGCGCAAGCACGCACACACCGACCTGTCGGTGTACAAGGAATTCGTCGACCGCGGCCCCACGGAGTTCACCGGCTTCGACGAACTCGACTCCGAGGCAACGATTCTCGCGATCATCTCCGGGGGAGTCCGGGTACCGACCGCAGCAGCGGGGGAGAAGGTCGAGGTCATCCTGGATCGCAGTCCGCTGTACGCGGAGTCGGGTGGCCAGCTCGCGGACATCGGAACGCTCACCGCGCCCGGCGTTTCCGTCACCGTCGGCGACGTGCAGAAGATCGCGAAGACCGTCTGGGTGCACAAGGTGACCGTCGACGAGGGTCAGCTCACCGAGGGTGACGTCGTCGTCGCACACGTCGACCAGCAGTGGCGCCGCGGTGCGACCCAGGGTCACTCCGGAACGCACATGGTGCACGGCGCGCTCCGACAGATCCTCGGGCCCAACGCGGTCCAGGCCGGATCGCTCAACAAGCCGGGCTACCTGCGGTTCGACTTCACCTACCAGGGCGCACTGTCGGAGTCGCAGCGCAACGACATCGAAGCCGTCACCAACGACGCCGTCGGTGCGGACTTCGCGGTGAACACCTTCGTCACCGACCTCGACGACGCCAAGGCCATGGGCGCGATGGCGCTCTTCGGGGAGAACTACGGCGACGAGGTACGCGTCGTGGAGATCGGCGGACCGTTCTCGATGGAACTGTGCGGCGGTACCCACGTGCAGCACTCGTCGCAGATCGGCCCGGTCACGATCCTCGGTGAATCGTCCGTCGGATCCGGTGTGCGTCGGGTCGAGGCCTTCGTCGGCCTCGACTCCTACAAGTACCTGGCCAAGGAACGTGCGCTTCTCGCCGGCATCGCCTCGTCCCTCAAGGTGCCCACCGAGGAGGTGCCCGCCCGCATCGAGACACTCGTCGAACGACTTCGTGTCGCCGAGAAGGAGCTCGACGCGACCCGCGCGGCCGCGGTCCTGTCCTCGGCCGGTTCCTTCGTCGACAAGGCCCGCCGCATCGGCTCCGTGCTGGTCGTCGCGGAACCCGCGCCCGCCGGCGTGAGTGCCGCCGATCTGCGCACCCTCGTCGGTGACGTCCGTGGGCGTTTCGGAACGCAACCGGCGCTGGTCGCGCTGTTCGGGGACACCGACGGCAGGGTTCCGTTCGTCGTCTCGGCGACCAAGGCGGCTCAGGAACTCGGCATCGAGGCCGGGAAGTTGGTGGCTGCCTTCGGGCCCAGCATCGGTGGGCGCGGAGGTGGCAAAGCGGACACCGCGCAGGGTGCAGGGTCGGACGCGTCGGGCATCCCCGCGGCGATCGAGGCACTGACGGCCCGGGTCACCGAGATCGCCGGGGACTCCTGACGGTGACGGGTGACGAACCCGACCGCCCCGGCGCGGACGACCCCGGTCGCGGCCGTCGATTGGCGGTCGACGTGGGGTCCGTCCGAGTAGGTGTCGCGTCCTGCGACCCCGACGGCACCATGGCGACCCCCGTCGAGACCGTGGCTCGCTCGTCGAAGACGCACTCCGATTCCGACGACGTGCAGCGCATCGTGGCGTTGGCCGAGGAGTACGAGGCCGTCGAGATCATCGTCGGGCTGCCGCGGACGCTGCGCGGCGAACGGGGGGCCGCAGCGAAGCTGGCCGTCCGATTTGCCCGAGTCCTGCAGCGTGCGCTGCCGTCGGTGCCGGTGCGCCTGTCCGACGAACGTTTGACTACCGTGAGTGCCGCGCGTGGTCTTCGCGACAGCGGAATCCGCGCAAAGGACCAACGGTCCATGATCGACCAGGCGGCGGCAGTCGCGATCCTGCAAGGATGGCTCGACGAACGTCGTCGTGTTCTGACGCAGACGCGGAACGACGACGGTGTGAACGAGGGAGGGGCAACGGTGCCCGAGGAACGCAGCAGTGGTCCGGAGTCGACGCAGTGAGCGATCACGATCGCCCGCATCGTCGTGGACGGCGAGACGAGTGGGACACCGATCAGCTCGACCTCCCGGTGGACGATCTCCGACGCACGCCGCTCGGCGAGGCGAGTCGCGCCGGCACGGGCTCGGGGCGCGCCCGTCCCAGCCGCGTAGCCGAGGCGGGCGGCACCAGTCGCGCAGCCTCCCGTCGCGACCGTGCTGCACGCAACCGCAAGCGTCGTTCGCGCATCATCGGGGTCCTCGGAGCCGTGGTGCTCCTCGGGCTCGTCGCCGTGGGAGGGGTGTGGGGAGTGTCGAAGGTGTTCGGCGGTGACGCCGCGCAGGCCGAGGACTATCCGGGCCCCGGTGGCGCCGCAGTCGTCGTCGAGGTCAACCCCGGTGACACAGCTCAGGAGATCTCGACCGCGATGGCGGACAAGGACGTGACGGCCAGTTCCGCCGCGTTCTACGAAGCCGCCGTGCAGAACACGGCCATGAACGCTGTACAGCCCGGCTTCTACCGGCTGCAGTCCCAGATGACCGCGGCCGACGCCGTCGCCACGCTCGTCGATCCGACCTCCCGCGTCGGTCAGATCCAGATCGCGGAGGGTCGGCAGCTCCACGACTCGACCGACGTCAACACCGGTGCGCTCCGTAAAGGCATCTACACTCTGATCTCCGAGGCCAGTTGTGCTGTCGGAGAGGGCATTCCGTGTGTGAGCTACGACGACCTGAACCTGGCCGGAGCCGGTGAGGACCCGTCGGCACTCGGTGTCGCCGACTGGGCCACCGACGCGGTTCGCCAGGTTCCGGATCGGGACCGTCAGCTCGAGGGCCTCATCGCCGCGGGCACGTTCAACTTCGATCCCAGTGCGTCTCCCACCGACATCATCCGTCAGCTGGTGTCCGAGAGCGCCACCGTGTACGAGGACACCGGCCTTCTCGACGCCGGTGCGACATCGGGTCTCGATCCGTACCAGGTGCTTGTCGCGTCGTCGTTGATCGAGCGTGAAGCGCTGCCCCAGGACTTCGCGAAGGTCGCCAGGGTCATCCTGAACCGCCTCGCCATCGGCCAGCGTCTCGAGTTCGACTCCACCGTCAACTACTCGCTGGACACCACCGAGGTGGCCACGACGGACGACGACCGTGCGCGCGTCACGCCGTGGAACACCTATGCCAAGGAAGGCCTGCCGGCGACGCCGATCTGCTCGCCCGGTGTGGGAGCAGTGCAGGCAGCGGAAGCGCCCGAGGCCGGGAACTGGCTCTACTTCGTCACCATCAACGCGGCGGGGGAAACGCTGTTCACGGACGACTACCAGGTGCACCTGGACAACATCACGAAGGTCGAGGGCGGATTCCTCGACAGCGGCCGGTGACCTCGGACGATCGCCGAGCGGCGGTCCTGGGATCGCCGATCGAGCATTCGAAGTCGCCGATCCTGCACGGAGCGGCCTATGCGGCACTCGGCCTGTCGGGATGGACCTACGACCGGATCGAGTGCACCGCCGAGCAGCTCCCCGGCCTGGTGAGCGGTCTCGGTCCCGAATGGGTGGGGTTGTCGGTGACGATGCCGAACAAGTTCGCCGCCCTCGAGTTCGCCACGGAACGCACGGAACGAGCAGAGATCGTCGGATCGGCGAACACGCTCGTCAGGGTTTCGTCCGGGTGGCGGGCGGACTGCACCGATGTCGACGGTGTCACCGGAGCACTCGCCGACGCCGGTCTGACGGACCTGACCGGACGGACCGCGGTCGTGGTCGGCGCCGGTGGAACCGCCAGGCCGGCATTGGTGGCGCTGGCGTCGCTCGGAGCTCGGTCGGTGCGGGTGATCGCCCGCGACGAGAGCAGGGCACAGGGTGCGATCGCGTGCGGTCACGCCGTGGGACTCGACGTCGTGTGGGTCGGCTTCGACGAAGCGGCGATCTCCACCGCCGTGTCGGACTGCGCTGCGGTGGTGTCCACGGTTCCCGCGGACGGCGCCGCGCCCTTCGCCGAGGCGCTGTCCGCGGCGCCGCTCCTGCTGGACGCGATCTACGACCCGTGGCCGACCCCGCTTGCCGACGCCGTCACGCGCGCCGGGGGAGTCGTGGTCGGGGGTCTGTCGATGTTGCTGAACCAGGCGTTCGGTCAGGTGGAACAGTTCACCGGAATGCCGGCACCTCGTCGGGACATGGCGGAGGCGCTCGCAGCGGCTGTCTGACGGACGGACCGGCGGTAGTCCGACCTGTGGCGTTTCCGCTCCTCTCGGGGCAGTGCTGCGCGGGATCCCGCCGAAACCTCGTGCGAGGGGAGCAGAAACACCACTCGCGAGTTATCCACAGGCACCCTCTCGGCGAGGTGGTTCACCGGATCGCTCGTGCGAGAGTCGCCCGATGACTGTCGCGTGTGTCGCACTGATCGGCTTCGGGGCGGGCTGGTTCGCTCCGACCGTCGTCGCGCAGTGGATCGGGTCGGCCGGCAAAGCGGCGGCGTTGGTGTGTGCGGTGGCTTGCGCTGCGGTGTTCGCCGTCGCCTGCGTCGTGCGATCCGGTGACGCGTTCGCCGCGATCGGCTACTGGTGCGTCTGCCTCTCGCTCGTCGACTACTCGTGCCGCCGGCTGCCCGACATGCTGACGCTGACCGGCGCCGGGGCCGTTCTGGCCGCTGCGGTGTGGGACGGATTCTTCGTCGCGGCGCTGGTCGGAGGTGGACTACTGGTCGCGATGTACGTCGCGGTGTATCTGGTGAGCAGAGGCGGCGTCGGATTCGGCGACGTCAAACTCGCCCTCCCACTGGGTGCGTTCGCGGCGTCGGCCGGGGGCAGCAGCTGGTCGGCGGCCGCAATGCTGGCGCCGACGGCTACCGCAGTGCTGGGGGTTGCCGGTTCCGGAGCCGGCCGAGGCTCGTCGGGCCCCGTCGATCGTGCTGTTCCGCACGGCCCGTCGATGTGCGCGGCGACCCTGGTGGCGTGGGTGAGCGTCGGCTCGTGAAAAGATCGAGCCGTGCTGCGATGGATCACTGCCGGAGAATCTCACGGCCCTGCCCTGGTGTCGATCATCGAGGGCATGGTGGCCGGAGTCGAGGTGACCTCCGAGGACATAGGAGCTCAGCTCGCACGTCGACGCCTGGGCTACGGCCGCGGTGCGCGGATGAAGTTCGAGGCCGACAAGGTCACCGTCATCGGTGGTGTCCGCCACGGGTCGACGTTGGGTGGCCCGGTCGCCATCGAGATCGGCAACACCGAGTGGCCCAAGTGGGAGACGGTGATGGCCGCGGATCCCGTCGACCCTGCTGTCCTCGCAGACCTGGCGCGTAACGCTCCGCTCACCCGTCCTCGCCCCGGCCACGCGGACTACTCGGGAATGCTCAAGTACGGCTTCGACGATGCACGTCCGGTCCTCGAGCGGGCCAGTGCCCGTGAGACGGCGGCGCGTGTCGCCGTGGGTACGGTCGCGCGACAGTTCCTCAAGCAGGTGCTCGGCGTCGACGTTCTCTCCCACGTCATCTCCATCGGTGCCTCCGACCCGTACGAGGGGCCGGAGCCGTCCGCCGGTGACCTCGAGGCGATCGACGCTAGCCCGGTCCGCGCATTCGACGCGGTGGCCGAGCAGTCGATGATCTCCGAGATCGAAGCGGCCAAGCGTGACGGCGACACCCTCGGCGGCATCGTCGAGGTCGTCGTCCACGGTCTGCCCGTCGGACTCGGATCCTTCGTCAGCGGTGACAGCAAGCTCGACGCCCAGCTCGCGGCAGCGCTGATGGGCATCCAGGCCATCAAGGGCGTCGAGGTCGGCGACGGCTTCGAGACCGCCCGCCGCCGCGGCAGCGCGGCCCACGACGAGATCCTGCCCGGACCCGACGGCATCGTCCGCAGCACCAACCGTGCGGGCGGTATCGAGGGTGGCATGACCAACGGCGCCCCCTTGCGTGTCCGTGCGGCGATGAAGCCCATCTCGACGGTGCCGCGTGCCCTGTCGACGGTGGACATGTCGACCGGCGAGGGCGCGGTGGCCATCCACCAGCGCAGCGACGTCTGCGCTGTCCCCGCGGCCGGTGTGGTCGCCGAGACCATGGTCGCGCTCGTGCTCGCCCGGGCCACGCTGGAGAAGTTCGGTGGCGACTCCGTCTCCGAGACCGCCGGCAACGTCGCTCGCTACATCGAGAACGCGCACGCTCGACCACCCCGATGACCGGGGAGGCCGGAGGCCGGCCGGATGTGCCCGGGGAGGCCGGAGGCCGGCCGCATGTTCCCGGTGAGGCCGGGCAGCCTGTCGTGCCGCGGGCTGTCCTGATCGGTCCGCCGGGTGCCGGAAAATCCACCATCGGCCGTCGGTTGGCTCGTGCGCTGGGCACCGATGTCTACGACACCGATGTGGCGATCGAACGTGAGACCGGCCGTACCATCCCGCAGATCTTCGCCGAAGACGGCGAGGCGGAGTTCCGTGCGATCGAGGAACGCGTCGTCATCGAGGCGCTGAGGTCGTACCCGGGCATCGTGTCGCTCGGTGGAGGCGCCATCCTGTCGTCGCGGACCCGCGACGCACTACGGGGGCACACCGTGGTGTACCTCGAGATCAGCATCGGCGAGGGCCTGAGGCGGACCGGAGCCACCACTGCCTCCGCGACGCGTCCGCTTCTCGCGGGTGCGGATCCCCGTGCGAAGTACCGAGAACTGATGCGCATCCGTCGGCCGTTGTACCGGGCGGTGGCTACGCATCGCATCCGGACCGACGGTCGCAGCCCGGCCCGCGTCGTCACCACCGTGCTGGGTCGTCTCGGTGTGTCGTCGGTGGACCGTGCGGATACCGCACCCACCCCGCCCACCCGCTCGACGCCGCGCCGTCGGATCAGGCGTAAGGGTGGTCGACCGATTCCGACGGATCCTCGGACGCCACCGCCGAGTGCGGCACGACCGACCGGATCCCGCCCCCCGCACGACCCGCCATCAACCGAGGAGAAGCGCTCGTGACAGAACCCGTACGCATCGATGTCCGGACGGCGAACCCGTATCCGGTGATCATCGGCCGCGGTCTGCTGACCGAGTTGGTCGAACAACTCGACGGCACCCGCACCGTTGCCATCTTCCATCAGCCGCCGCTCGCCGAGACCGCCGAGGCGGTCCGGGCGGCATTGGCGGACAAGGGGATCGACGCCCATCGCATCGAGATCCCGGACGCAGAGGACGGCAAGGATCTCGCGGTGGCCGGCTTCTGCTGGGAAGTGCTGGGGCGCATCGGCCTCACCCGCAGTGACGCCGTCGTCAGCCTGGGCGGCGGCGCCGCGACGGACCTCGCGGGGTTCGTGGCCGCGACCTGGATGCGCGGAGTCCGCATCGTCCACGTGCCGACGACGCTGCTGGCGATGGTCGACGCCGCGGTGGGTGGAAAGACCGGCATCAACACCGACGCGGGCAAGAACCTGGTCGGGTCGTTCCACGAACCGGCCGCCGTCCTGGTCGATCTGGTGACGTTGGAAACTGTGCCCCACAACGAGATCGTCGCGGGGCTGGCCGAGGTGATCAAGACGGGGTTCATCGCGGATCCGGTGATCCTCGACCTGATCGAGGCCGATCCCGCAGCGGCGCTCGATCCGAAGGGCGATGTCCTGCCGGAACTGATTCGTCGATCCATCGAGGTGAAGGCGCGCGTCGTCGCGGCGGACCTGCGTGAATCGAATCTGCGCGAGATCCTGAACTACGGCCACACGTTGGGGCACGCGATCGAGCGCCGTGAGAAGTACAAGTGGCGTCACGGTGCCGCTGTGTCGGTGGGTCTGGTGTTCGCCGCCGAACTCGGCCGACTCGCGGGCCGACTGTCGGACGCCGTCGCCGACCGCCACCGGACGGTCCTGCAGTCCGTGGGTCTGCCGGTGACGTACGACCCGGACGCGTTCTCCCATCTCCTGTCGGGAATGCAGACGGACAAGAAGAACCGGAACGGTCTGCTGCGCTTCGTCGTGCTGGACGACCTGGCCAAGCCGGGGCGCCTCGAGGGGCCGGACCCGGCCTTGCTGGCGGCGGCCTACTCGGCGATCGCTCGCGAGGACGGTCCGTCCACCGCCTCGGTCTTCCTCTGACTTGCCGATACACAGACCCGACGGTCCACAGACCCCGAACAGAAAGACACCCCGACCGGAATGCCGGTCGGGGTGTCTTCGCTCTGCACGCTCTACTTGGGTTCCTGCCACGCCGATCGCTGCTGGTCGCCCTTCGACAGGTTCGGCCCCTGCGAGGACGAACGCTGGTCGCCGACGGGCGCGAAGACCTCGGTGTCGGCATCGGACTCACCGCGACGGCTCGCTGCACCGGCAGGGGCGCCGGCGCCGACACGCTCACGGCTGTCGTCGGACTTCTCCGTCTTGCCGGGGCGAAGGTTCTCGGACTTCTTGTCCCCGCGGCCCGCGAGCCAGCGGCCGGTGGTGACCGCGATGACGGCCGGAACGAAGACCAGCAGGATGGTGAAGGCGGCCCCGGACGTCAGTTCGAAGAAGATGGTGTTGCTGCTCACCGCGATGTTCGCGACAGCAGTGAAGAGCCACGAGACCAGCCCGGCGAGAAGGCCCGCGACGATGGAGGCCTTCAACCACAGCATGGTGAAGTCGGTGCGGTTGTCGCCGTCCTCACCGCGCCGGTGCGAGGAGATTCCGTCGATTCCGCCCCACACGAAGGCGATGAGAATCACCGCGACCAGTGTGATCATCCGCAGAACGGACCCCTGCGACGGCCATGAGCTCACCGCCAGCGCCAGCAGCACTCGCGCCACCACATGAACCAGCGCCATCCCCACACCACGTACAACCCACCCAGTCATGCTGCACACAGTAATCACCACCGCCGCGGCCATGTGTGTCTGCCCACATATTCGTCTCCCGCGGGGCGCTCCGGGCGGAACGGTGATCGGTCAGTAAGTTCGAAGGATGTCTTCTCCCGACCGCGTCGCACGACGCGATGCCCTTCGCGAACTGGTCCGCGAGCGCGAGGTCGACGCGCTGCTGGTGACCGATCTGCTGAACATCCGGTACCTGACGGGGTTCACCGGCAGCAACGCCTCTCTCCTGATCGACACGCACGATTCGGCGTCGGACGAGTCGGGGACGGTCCTGTGCACCGACGGTCGGTACGTCACCCAGATCGGCGAGCAGGTCCCCGATCTCCGGGCCGTCATCGATCGGGCCGGTCCGACGCGTCTGCTGCAGGACGCCCTGGACGGCCGGGCCGCGGGGGACCGCGCGCTCACCGTCGGCTTCGAGTCGCACGTGGTGTCCGTGGACGAGCACCAGTCGTGGACGGACGCGGCAGCAGGCGTCGAGCTTCGTCGACTCCCGCGTCTGGTGGAGAAGCTGCGGGTGGTCAAGGACGAGTCGGAGATCGACTCGCTGCGCGCTGCCTGCGGCGTTGCCGACGCGGCTCTGGCAGCCCTGATCGAACGTGGCGGCATCTCGGCGGGACGTACGGAGAAGCAGGTCGCGACCGATCTCGAGTTCCTGATGATCGAACTCGGTGCGGACGCCATCTCCTTCGAGACGATCGTCGCGGCCGGCGCCAACTCGGCGGTGCCCCATCACCGTCCGACGCGGGCCGTTCTCCAGCAGGGTGATCTGGTGAAACTCGACTTCGGTGCGACCGTGGACGGGTACCACTCGGACATGACGCGGACCTACGTTCTGGGCGAGCCCGCGGACTGGCAGCGTGAGCTGTACGACCTGGTCGCCCGCTCCCAGGCGGCCGGACGTGACGCTGTCGCGCCGGGCGCCGACGTGCAGGCCGTCGACGGAGCGGCGCGGTCCGTGATCGTCGCGGCCGGCCACGGCGACAAGTTCCTGCACGGCCTCGGCCACGGCGTGGGGCTCGAGATCCACGAAGCGCCGGGAATCGGTGCGACATCCACCGGTACACTGCTCTGCGGTGCAGCGGTGACGGTCGAGCCCGGCGTGTACTTCTCCGGTCGCGGAGGCGTACGGATCGAGGACACGCTCATCGTCCGAGAGGGCGAGCCGGAGTTGCTCACACTCACCGGCAAAGAGTTCACCGTTCTGTAGGCCTCTCGCGGGGCCTCGCGGGAACTTCAACGAACGACACGCACAACCGACATGACAGAGGAGACGCGAAGCAAGTGGCTTCCACCAGTGATTTCAAGAACGGTCTTGTGCTCAGCATCGAGAACCAGCTGTGGTCCATCATCGAGTTCCAGCACGTCAAGCCCGGCAAGGGTCCGGCCTTCGTGCGCACCAAGCTCAAGAACGTGACGTCCGGCAAGGTCGTCGACAAGACGTTCAATGCGGGCGTGAAGGTCGAGACCGCGACGGTCGACCGACGCGACATGACGTACCTGTACCACGACGGCACCGACTTCGTGTTCATGGACGGCGACACGTTCGATCAGATCTCGGTGGCCGAGGCCACCATCGGCGAGGTCTCGCGTTTCCTGCTCGAGAACATGAAGGTCCAGGTCGCGATGCACGAGGGTGTGCCGCTCTACGTCGAGCTCCCCGTCACCGTCGAGCTGATCGTGCAGCACACGGACCCGGGCCTGCAGGGCGACCGCTCCACGGGTGGCACCAAGCCGGCCACGCTCGAGACCGGCGCGGAGATCAACGTCCCGCTGTTCATCAACACCGGCGACAAGCTGAAGGTCGACTCGCGTGACGGCAACTACCTCGGGCGCGTGAATTCCTGAGTGAGCGAGACTGCTGGTACTCCGGACCGGTCCGCGGGCGCGGGCAAGCCGGCGACGAAGAAACTTGGCGCGCGTCACAAGGCGCGTAAGCGCGCCGTCGACTTCTTGTTCGAGGCCGAGGCGCGGGATCTCGATCCCGTGACTCTGGCGACCGAGCGGAGCGAGCTGTCCGCCCACGAGGAGACGGTGGCCCCGGTCAACGCCTACACTACGACTCTGGTGACGGGTGTCGCGGAGAACCTGGACCGTGTCGACTCGGTGATCGGTGATCACCTGCATCAGTGGACTCTGGCGAGGCTTCCCGCCGTCGACCGCGCGATTCTGCGGGTCGCGGTGTGGGAGCTGCTCAACGCCACCGATGTGCCTCCGGTCGTGGCGGTGGACGAGGCGGTCGAACTGGCCAAGCAGCTGTCCACCGACGATTCGCCGTCCTTCGTGAACGGTGTTCTGGGGCAGATCGTGCTGGTTGCTCCGCAGGTCCGTGCCGCCGCCGCAGCCAGGCCCGCCTCCGAGCGGGCAGCCGTCACCACCGACGACGTGACGGATACCACCGACGACGACGCCCGGCCGAGCACCTCGAGCTGAGTCGAGGGCCGGTCGCATTGCTATGCTGATCGCGCAAGATTTCCTTTAACGATCCGTCCAGTGAGGCGGAGAAGGAGGTCACCCACTCTCGTGTCCTCAGACGAGCCAGGTACCCCACCCCAGCCCCGGGAACTGTTGTCGTCGGCAGACGTCGGCCGCACGGTCGCCCGGATGGCCCATCAGATCATCGAGAAGACCGCGTACGGCTCGCCCGACGCCGCGCCTCTCGTGTTGATCGGCATTCCGACACGCGGATCAATTCTGGCCACGCGGTTGGCGGATCGGATCGAGGAGTTCTCCGGAACCCGTCCTCCGGTCGGATCCCTGGATATCACGCTCTACCGCGACGACCTGCGGAGCAAGCCGCACCGCGCCCTCGAGCGCACGTCCGTCCCCGATACGGGTGTCGACGGCGCCCTCGTCGTGATCGTCGACGACGTCCTCTTCTCGGGTCGCTCGGTCCGCGCCGCGCTGGACGCGCTCCGCGACCTCGGTCGTCCCCGCGCTGTCCAGTTGGCCGTGTTGATCGACCGTGGACACCGCGAGCTTCCGCTTCGGGCCGACTACGTCGGCAAGAACGTGCCGACGGCGCGCACCGAGGATGTCTCGGTACTGCTCGACGAGCACGACGGCCGAGACGGGGTGCAGATCTCGTGACCACGAGGCACCTGTTGTCGACGATGGATCTGAGCCGCAGCGATGCGACCGACATCCTCGACGAGGCGGAGCGGTTCGAACAGGCACTGCTGGGACGCGACGTCCGCAAGCTGCCGACGTTGCGCGGCAAGACGGTGATGACCGTCTTCTACGAGAACTCGACACGCACACGCGTGTCCTTCGAGGTCGCGGGCAAGTGGATGAGTGCCGACGTCATCAACGTCAGCGCGAGCAGTTCGTCCGCGTCCAAGGGCGAATCCCTGCGGGACACGGCGTTGACGCTGCGCGCGGCGGGTGCGGATGCTCTGATCGTCCGCCATCCCGCGTCGGGTGCGGCGCATCGCATCGCGCAATGGACCGCGCTTCCCGACGGTTCCGGACCGGCCGTGATCAACGCCGGTGACGGCACCCACGAACATCCGACGCAAGCACTGCTGGACGCGTTGACATTGCGTCAGCGCCTCGGCGGGATCGAGGGCCGTCGCATCGCGATCGTCGGCGACGTGCTGCACAGTCGCGTCGCACGGTCCAACGCCTTCCTGTTGGCGACGCTGGGCGCGGACGTCATCGTGGTCGCGCCGAGGACTCTGCTGCCGGTCGGCATCGAGACGTGGCCCGTGACGGTCGCGTCGTCACTCGACGCCGAACTGCCCGCCCTCGACGCCGTCATGATGCTGCGTGTCCAGGCCGAGCGGATGAACGGCGGTTTCTTCCCGTCGGCCCGCGAGTACTCCATCGGCTACGGGCTGTCCCAGAAGCGGTTCGACATGCTCCCGAGTCACGCGGTGGTGCTGCACCCGGGTCCGATGCTGCGCGGAATGGAGATCGGTTTCTCCGTCGCCGACGCGCCGGAAACCGCTGTCCTCCAACAAGTCCAGAATGGAGTCCACGTGCGCATGGCCGTGCTGTTCCGTCTCCTCATCGGGTCCGACGTCTCGGGCACGACCGCATCGGGGGTGTCGTGATGAGCGGCTCCGTGATCATCCGGGACGTGCGACCGTACGGCCAGGGCGAGCCGGTCGACGTGCTCATCACCGACGGAATCGTCGACGCCATCGGTGCCGACCTGTCCGCACCCGACGACGCCGAGGTGGTCGAGGGCGGTGGGGGAGTTCTCCTGCCGGGCTTCGTCGACCTGCATACGCACGTCCGTGAACCGGGACGCGAGGACACCGAGACGATCGAGACCGGTTCCGCGGCAGCAGCACTCGGCGGATACACCGCCATCTTCGCGATGGCGAACACGTCGCCGGTAGCGGATTCGGTCGTCGTCACCGACCACGTGTGGCGACGCGGACAGGAAGTCGGCCTCGTCGACGTGCACCCCGTCGGTGCCGTGACGGTAGGTCTGAAAGGCACCGCCCTCGCGGAGATGGCGACCATGAACGCCGGGGTCGGCGCCGTGCGGATGTTCTCCGACGACGGGCACTGCGTCGCGGATCCGCTGCTCATGCGGCGTGCGCTCGAGTACTCGGCCGGCCTTGGCGTGCTCATCGCGCAGCATGCGGAGGAACCTCGACTCACCGAAGGCGCTGTCGCACACGAGGGTCCGACTGCCGCGCGGCTGGGGCTGGCCGGGTGGCCTCGTTCGGCGGAGGAATCCATCGTCGCGCGCGACGCCATCCTGGCTCGTGATGCGCGAGCGCGCGTCCACATCTGCCACGCGTCCACCGCCGGCACCGTCGAACTTCTCGACTGGGCGAAGAAGCAGGGAATCTCGATCACCGCCGAGGTCACCCCGCATCACCTGTTCCTCGACGACTCCCGCCTCGAGACGTACGACGCGGTGAACAAGGTGAACCCCCCACTGCGCGAGAGCAGCGATGTCGACGCGCTGCGCAGGGCCTTGGCCTCGGGCGTCGTCGACTGCGTCGCCACGGACCATGCGCCGCATGCGGAGCAGGACAAGTGCTGCGAATTCTCGCAGGCGCGTCCGGGCATGCTCGGACTCGAGACGGCGTTGTCCATCGTGGCATCGACGATGGTCGAGACCGGTCTGCTCGACTGGCGCGGCGTCGCGAGGGTCATGAGCGAGCGTCCCGCGGAGATCGTGGGACTGACCGATCAGGGCCGGCCCATCGCCGTGGGGGAGCCGGCCAACCTGACCGTCGTCGATCCCGACGTCCGGTGGACGGTCGACTCGCGCGCCCTGGCGTCGTTGTCGTCGAACACCCCGTTCGAGGCACTCGAACTGCCTGCCAAGGTCACCGCAACCCTGTTGCGTGGCCGCATCACCAGCCGCGACGGTGTCGCCGCTGCTCCTTCAGGAGGCGCGAACTAGATGGACAGAGTGTTGCTGGTCGCCGGATTCCTGGTGTTCTGGGCCGCGATGATCGCCCTCATCCTGTGGGGGTGGAGAAACCGCCAGAAGCGTCAGAGCGACGCGATCGGTGAGCTTCCGAGCGCACCGGACGCCCTCGGCGACGTTCGCGTGGCGTCCTGCACCGGCCTCTACGTCGGCTCGACGCTGGCTCCGAGCTGGCAGAACCGCATCGCTGTCGGTGACATCGGCCATCGCGCCACCGGAACCCTCACGCGGTACGAGACGGGCATCCTCCTCGAACGTCACGGGGAGACCGACATCTGGATGCCGCAGGACGCCCTGCGGGCGATACGCACCGAGCGCGGGCTGGCCGGGAAGGTCATGACCAAGGACGGCCTGCTGGTCGTGCGATGGGAACTGCCCACCGGCACCGAGATCGACACCGGCTTCCGAGCCGACGACAAATCCGTCTACCCCGACTGGGTCGACGACACCACTTTCAGCAGCGAAGACGAGAAGGAGACCGCGTGAGCACTCAGGACGCTGCGGCATTGGTCCTCGAGGACGGGCGGGTCTTCCGCGGAACCGCGTTCGGGTCCCGGGGTTCCACCCTGGGCGAGGCCGTGTTCTGCACCGGGATGACCGGCTACCAGGAGACACTGACCGACCCCAGCTACCACCGGCAGATCGTCGTGGCCACCGCGCCGCAGATCGGCAACACGGGGTGGAACGGCGAGGACAACGAGTCCGTCGGACCGACAGGAGAGGCCGACGACTCGAAGATCTGGGTCGCCGGATTCGCGATCCGGGACGTCAGTCGACGCAGCTCGAGCTGGCGGTCCAGCGGAACCCTCGGCGACGAGATGGAGCGACAGAACGTCGTCGGCATCGCCGAGATCGACACCCGCGCCGTGGTGCGCCATCTCCGCACCCGCGGGTCGATGAAAGCGGGCATCTTCTCCGGTGACGCCCTCACCGACGTCGACTCCCTCGTCGCGACGGTGCGCGACCAGCCGAGCATGGCGGGCGCCGACCTCGCCGGCGAGGTCAGTACCGACACCGGGTACACCGTCGAGCCGGTGGGCGAGGCGCGCTACTCCGTCGTCGCCGTCGACCTCGGCATCAAGTCCAACACCCCCAGAATGTTCGCCCAGCGCGGTATCCGTGTGCACGTCGTTCCGGCGTACGCCGACATCGATCGGGTGCGCGCGCTCGGTGCGGACGGGGTGTTCCTGTCCAACGGGCCGGGTGACCCCGCGACCGCCGACTCCGTCGTGCGGCTCACCGAGCAGGTGCTGGGAGACGGAACACCGCTGTTCGGTATCTGCTTCGGCAACCAGATCCTCGGTCGCGCCCTCGGCCGCAGCACCTACAAGATGACCTTCGGACACCGCGGCATGAACATCCCGGTGATCGAACACGGCACCGGCCGCATCTCGATCACCGCGCAGAACCACGGCTTCGCGCTCGAAGGCGAGGCAGGGGAGGAGTTCGACACCCCGTTCGGACGCGCCGTGGTCAGCCACACGTGCGCCAACGACGGCGTCGTCGAAGGTGTCCGCCTGCTCGACGACTCGGCCTTCTCGGTGCAGTACCACCCCGAGGCCGCGGCCGGTCCGCACGACGCCGAGTACCTCTTCGACCGTTTCCTGCAGCTCCTCGACAAGAAAGCCGGCCAGTAATGCCACGGCGCACAGACCTCCAGCACATCCTGGTCATCGGATCGGGACCCATCGTCATCGGCCAGGCCTGCGAGTTCGACTACTCGGGCACCCAGGCCTGCCGCGTGCTGCGCGAGGAGGGGCTACGAGTCAGCCTCGTCAATTCGAACCCCGCGACGATCATGACCGACCCGGAATTCGCGGACGCCACCTACGTCGAGCCCATCACCGCGGAATTCGTGGAGAAGGTCATCGCGAAGGAGAAGGCGGAAGGTCACCCGATCGACGCCGTCCTCGCGACTCTCGGCGGACAGACCGCGCTGAACTGTGCGGTCGCATTGCACGAGCAGGGCATCCTCGAGAAGTACGACGTCGAGCTCATCGGCGCCGACTTCGAGGCCATCCAGCGCGGCGAGGACCGGCAGAAGTTCAAGGACATCGTCGCGAAGGTCGGCGGCGAGAGCGCACGCTCGCGCGTCTGCTACACGATGGACGAGGTTCACGACACCGTCGCCGAACTCGGCCTCCCCGTCGTCATCCGCCCCAGCTTCACCATGGGCGGTCTCGGTTCCGGCATGGCGTACACGACGGAGGATCTCGACCGCCTCGCCGGCGGCGGCCTCGCGGCGTCGCCGTCGGCCAACGTGCTCATCGAGGAGTCCATCTACGGTTGGAAGGAATTCGAACTCGAGCTGATGCGCGACAACCGCGACAACGTCGTCATCGTCTGCTCCATCGAGAACGTCGATCCCATGGGCGTGCACACCGGCGACTCGATGACTGTCGCGCCGGCCATGACGCTCACCGACCGCGAGTACCAGACGATGCGCGACCTCGGCATCGCCATTCTCCGCGAGGTCGGGGTGGACACGGGTGGCTGCAACATCCAGTTCGCGATCGACCCGAAGGACGGTCGCCTGATCGTCATCGAGATGAACCCGCGTGTCTCCCGGTCCAGCGCCCTCGCGTCGAAGGCCACCGGCTTCCCGATCGCGAAGATCGCGGCGAAGTTGGCCGTCGGCTACTCGCTCGACGAGATCGTCAACGACATCACGGGCGAGACTCCGGCATGCTTCGAACCCACGCTGGACTACGTCGTCGTCAAGGCGCCCCGCTTCGCCTTCGAGAAGTTCCCCGGCGCGGACCCCACGCTGACCACCACCATGAAGTCGGTCGGTGAGGCGATGAGCCTGGGCCGCAACTTCTCCGAGGCGCTCGGCAAGGTTCTCCGGTCCCTCGAGACCAAGGCCGCCGGCTTCTGGACACTGTCGGACGACGTGCTGGCGGGGGATCGCGCGCGCGATCTCGACGCCGTGCTCGCCGATCTGAAGGTTCCGACCGAGGGACGCATCTACGACGCGGAACTGGCCCTGCGCCTCGGCGGCACCGTCGAGGAGGTCGCCGCCGCGTCAGGGATCGACCCCTGGTTCGTCGACGAGATCGCCGGTCTGGTCGAGCTGCGAGGTCGCCTGCTCGACGCCCCTGTTCTGGACGAGAACCTGCTCCGCCGCGCCAAGCACTCCGGACTGTCCGACGGGCAGATCGCCGCACTGCGTCCCGAGCTGGCCGGTGAGGACGGCGTGCGGTCGCTGCGGCACCGCCTGGGCGTGCGGCCGGTGTTCAAGACCGTCGACACCTGCGCAGCCGAGTTCGAGGCCAGGACGCCGTACCACTACTCGACGTACGAGCTCGATCCCGGCGCCGAGTCCGAGGTGGCGCCGCAGACCGAGCGCGGCAAGGTGCTCATCCTCGGCTCGGGCCCCAACCGCATCGGACAGGGCATCGAGTTCGACTACTCGTGCGTCCACGCTGCGACGACACTGTCCGCGGCCGGGTTCGAGACCGTCATGGTCAACTGCAATCCCGAGACCGTCTCCACCGACTACGACACTGCCGACCGTCTGTACTTCGAGCCCCTGACGTTCGAGGACGTGCTCGAGGTCTATCTCGCGGAGAAGGAGTCCGGCGAGGGCGGACCGGGAGTCGTCGGCGTGCTGTGCCAGTTGGGCGGTCAGACCCCGCTGGGTCTCGCGCAGCGCCTGCAGGACGCCGGTGTGCCCATCGTCGGAACGTCGCCCGAGGCGATCGACCTGGCCGAGGACCGCAAGGCCTTCGGCGAGGTCCTCGTCGCGGCGGGGCTTCCCGCGCCGAAGTTCGGTACCGCCACCACCTTCGAGGGCGCCAAGCGCATCGCCGGTGAGATCGGCTACCCGGTGCTGGTCCGCCCGTCGTACGTCCTGGGTGGGCGCGGCATGGAGATCGTCTACGACGAGGCGTCGCTGGACGACTACATCTCGCGTGCCACCGAGCTGACACCCGAGCACCCGGTCCTGGTGGACCGGTTCCTCGAGGACGCCATCGAGATCGACGTGGATGCGCTGTGCGACGGCACCGAGGTGTACCTCGGCGGAGTCATGGAGCACATCGAGGAGGCCGGCATCCACTCCGGCGACTCGGCGTGCGCGCTGCCGCCGATCACGCTGGGTCGGACCGACATCGACGCGGTCCGCCGCTCGACGGAGGCGCTGGCGTTCGGCATCGGCGTCCGCGGACTCCTGAACGTCCAGTACGCGCTCAAGGACGACATCCTGTACGTGCTCGAGGCCAACCCGCGCGCCAGCCGAACGGTCCCGTTCGTCTCCAAGGCGACGGCGGTGCCGCTGGCCAAGGCTGCCGCGCGCATCGCGCTGGGAGCGACCATCGCCGAACTGCGTGCCGACGGTGTGCTGCCCGCGACGGGCGACGGCGGGCACTCCTCGTTCGACGCTCCCGTGGCCGTCAAGGAAGCGGTGCTGCCGTTCAACCGGTTCCGCAAGGCCGACGGGAGCGGTGTCGACACCCTGCTCAGCCCGGAGATGAAGTCGACCGGCGAGGTCATGGGTATCGACGCCGACTTCGGTACCGCGTTCGCGAAGTCACAGACCGCCGCCTACGGCTCGCTGCCGACGACGGGGTCGATCTTCGTCTCGATCGCCAACCGCGACAAGCGGTCGATGGTGTTCCCCGTCAAGCGACTCGCGGATCTGGGTTTCCGGATCCTCGCGACCGAGGGCACCGCAGAGATGCTGCGGCGCAACGGAATCCGTAGCGACGTCGTGCGCAAGCACTCGGACGTGCTGGCCGAGGGCGAGCGCACCATCGTCGATCTCATCCGCGAGGGCGAGGTGGACATGGTGTTCAACACACCGTTCGGCAACTCCGGGCCCCGCGTCGACGGCTACGAGATCCGCAGTGCCGCGGTGGCGCGCAACATCCCGTGCATCACCACCGTGCAGGGCGCCGCGGCCGCGGTGCAGGGCATCGAGGCGAGCATCCGGGGCGACATCGGTGTGCAGTCGTTGCAGGACCTGCATCGGACTCTGTCGACGTACGAGCGCGCCGGGACCGGACCGTCGGCGACGACCGAGCCGGTCACGGCCCGGTGACTCCGGCGACGCCCGTCGGCGGCGTCTGGCGTTCGCGTCTGACGGCCGCCGTCCGGGCGCGAGGCCGACTGTGCGTCGGCATCGATCCGCACGCAGCGATGCTCGACTCGTGGGGTCTCGACGACTCGGTCGACGGGCTCGAGCGATTCTCACGGATCTGCGTGGAGGCGTTCGCCGACGACATCGGCGTCGTCAAGCCGCAGGTGGCGTTCTTCGAGCGGTTCGGGTCCGGCGGATTCGCCGTACTCGAGCGCACGATCGCCGATCTGCGCTCGGCGGGTGTGCTGGTGATCGCCGACGCCAAGCGCGGCGACATCGGCAGTACCTCCGAGGCATACGCGCGGGCATGGCTCGAACCGTCGTCACCTCTCGCGTCGGACGCAGTCACGGTCTCGCCCTACCTCGGGGTCGGTGCGCTGTCCCCGTTCGTGGAGCAGGCTGCTGAGCACGGCTGCGGGCTGTTCGTGCTCGCGCGGACGTCCAATCCCGACGGCGCGGGCCTGCAACGGGCCGTCACGGACGGCGGAGCCAGCGTCGGGCAGTCCGTCGTGGACGAGGCCGTGGTGGTGAACACCCGCCTGAACGACGACGTCATGGGCCTCGTGGTCGGCGCGACACGCGGACACGGGCTCGATCTCGAGAATTTTTCGGGGCCGATTCTGGCGCCGGGTCTCGGCGCCCAGGGGGCGACGGCGGCGGAATTGCCGGGCTTGTTCGGCGGATCGTCAGAGTTGTTGTTGCCCAACTCTTCCCGCGACGTGCTTCGGCACGGACCCGACGTCGCGGAATTGCGGGACGCGGCGAGACGGGTGCGCGAGCAGGTCGAGGACGCGCTCGCCTAGCCCACCGCCGGACCGACACGGCCGCGGGGGGCGGGTTCGCAATCGGCGCCCTCCGACGGGTACGGTCGCTATCGCCGCTGGTCAATCCGGTGGCAGTGACTGGATCCACCAGAACAAGTGATGCATGCCACACCGTGGCGCAGCACGAACGCACAAGAGATTCACCGACGAGACGGAGGAACCGTGGCCCTTCCCCAGTTGACCGACGAGCAGCGCGCTGCTGCTTTGCAGAAGGCGGCAGCTGCACGTCGTGCCAGGGCTGAGCTCAAGGAGCGCCTCAAGCGCGGCGGCACCGACCTGAAGCAGGTACTCAAGGATGCCGAGACGGACGAGATTCTCGGCAAGATGAAGGTGTCCGCACTGCTCGAGGCCCTGCCGAAGGTTGGCAAGGTCAAGGCTCAGGAGATCATGACCGAGCTCGAGATCGCGCCGACGCGCCGCCTGCGTGGCTTGGGCGACCGTCAGCGCAAGGCGCTTCTCGCCAGGTTCGATTTCGAAGCCTGACGAGGACCGTGTCGACAGATAACGAGTCGACGGCAGTGTCGAGCGACAACACGTCGTTCAGGAGGGGTCGGCTGGTAGTACTGGCCGGCCCTTCCGCCGTCGGTAAGTCCAGTGTGGTCGCGAAGGTGCGCGAGCAGCTTCCCGATCTGTACTTCAGCGTGTCGGCGACGACACGCGCACCCCGACCCGGTGAAATCCATGGCCGGGACTACCGGTTCGTCGACTCCGCCGAGTTCGATCGCATGATCGCCGACGGAGAGCTGCTCGAGTGGGCCGAGATCCATCGCGGACTGCATCGCAGCGGCACTCCCGCCGCGCCGGTGCGCGACGCTCTCGCCACCGGTGAACCCGTTCTGCTCGAGGTCGATCTCCAAGGTGCGCGGGCAGTTCGAGCCGCAGCACCGGAGGCGCTGCTGGTCTTCATGGCACCGCCGTCCTGGGAGACCCTGGTGGGTCGACTGACCGGACGGGGCACCGAACCGCAGGACGTCATCGAGCGCAGACTCGAGACGGCGCGCGAGGAATTGGCGGCTCAGAGCGAGTTCGACACGGTCATCGTCAACGACGATGTCGAGCGGGCTTGCGCCGAGTTGGTATCCTTGTTGGTCGGTGGCGCTCCGGACGCTTAGTTCGGGGCCGTCACCCACGGAAGTCGTTCAGTTTTCATGTCCGGAGCATCCGCCCCGGTCAATCTTCAGGAGCATTGTGAGTAGTCCCTTGGCGAATGTGTCCGATTCCTTCACCAGTATCGACGTGGCGACGTACGACACCCCGCTGGGCATCACCAACCCGCCCATCGACGAGCTGCTCGAGCGCACGTCGTCGAAGTACGCACTGGTCATCTACGCAGCCAAGCGCGCGCGTCAGATCAACGATTACTACAACCAGCTCGGTGACGGAATCCTCGAGTACGTCGGACCCCTCGTCGAGCCGGGTCTGCAGGAGAAGCCGTTGTCCATCGCCCTGCGCGAGATCCACGCCGACCTTCTCGAGCACGTCGAAGGCGAGTGAGTTCCCTGTCTCCCTCGGTGGGAGCGCAGCGGCCGCGGCGGCACGTCGTCGTCGGAGTCGGGGGAGGAATCGCCGCCTACAAGGCGTGCGGCCTCATCCGACACTTCACCGAGGCGGGCGACGACGTCCGCGTCGTACCGACGGAATCGGCTCTGCAGTTCGTGGGCAGAGCCACATTCGAAGCATTGTCGGGTAATCCCGTCCACACCGGAGTCTTCGCCGACGTTCCGGAGGTGCCGCATGTCCGGCTCGGCCAGAACGCCGACCTCGTCGTCGTGGCTCCGGCCACGGCCGACCTTCTCTCGCGCGCCGCGGCGGGTCGCGCGGACGATCTGCTGACGGCCACGCTGCTCACCGCTCGATGCCCGGTCGTGTTCGCCCCGGCGATGCACACCGAGATGTGGGAACACCCCGCGACGGTCGACAACGTCGCCACGCTCCGCCGGCGCGGCGTCACCGTCATCGAGCCCGCATCGGGTCGTCTGACCGGCAAGGACACCGGCCCCGGCCGCCTCCCGGAAGCCGACGAGATCGCCGGTATCGCCGAACTCCTGCTCGAACGGCCCGATGCACTGCCCCGTGACCTCGAGGGCCGCCGCATCGTCGTCTCCGCCGGCGGCACACGCGAACCCCTCGATCCGGTGCGTTTCCTGGGTAACCGCAGTTCCGGCAAGCAGGGCTACGCCCTCGCCCGGGTGGCCGCACAACGCGGTGCCGACGTCGTGCTCATCAGTGGCTACACCAGCGACCTCGCGCCGCCGGCGGGAGTGCGAGTCGAGACGGTCCGCACCGCCGAGGACATGCGCGCAGCCGTCACCGCGGCAGCGGTCGGAGTCGACGCGGTCGTCATGGCCGCCGCCGTCGCCGACTTCCGTCCCACCACCCTCGCGCTGAGCAAGATCAAGAAGGGCGCGAACGAGCCCGACACCATCGCGCTGACGCGCAACACGGACATCCTGGCCGGTCTGGTGGCCTCCCGTGACTCCGGCGAGCTGCCGGGCGACCTCGCGATCGTCGGCTTCGCCGCCGAGACCGGCGACGAGCACGGCGACGTCCTCACCCATGCCCGCGCGAAGTTGGCACGCAAGAAGTGCGATCTCCTGGTTGTGAATGCAGTCGGAGAGGGTAAAGCCTTCGAGATGGATGTCAACGACGGGTGGATTCTGTCCGCGGACGGGACCGAGACGGCTCTCGAACACGGATCCAAAGCCCTGATGTCGTCGCGAGTGCTCGATGCGCTCGTGGCGCTTCTTCCCGTCGCGGACTCGTCGTCCCTGTGTGAAGACTGTACGAGCGCCGACGACTCGAGGTGACCCGCACCGCCCGAGACGTCGGTGGGCCCCGCTATCGTCGACAATCAGCTCGGGGAGCCGTTCGATCATGTCGACACACTCAGTCATGCGTGTACGAGAGGAAACATCTGTGAGCACGTCCGCAAGTCGGCTTTTCACCAGCGAATCGGTCACCGAGGGGCATCCGGACAAGATCTGTGACGCCATCAGCGATTCGATTCTCGACGCGCTCCTGACCGAAGATCCGCGCGCACGCGTCGCCGTCGAGACACTGGTCACCACCGGCCAGGTCCACGTCGCCGGCGAGGTCAACACCACGGCATACGCCGACATCCCGCACATCGTGCGCGAGAAGGTCCTCGAGATCGGCTACGACTCGTCGGCCAAGGGCTTCGACGGCAACTCCTGCGGCGTCAACGTCGCCATCGGAGCACAGTCGCCCGAAATCGCTCAGGGCGTCGACAATTCGCACGAGTCGCGCGTCGAAGGTCTGACCGACGACGAGATCGACCGTCAGGGCGCCGGTGACCAGGGCCTGATGTTCGGCTACGCCATCAAGGACACGCCGGAGCTCATGCCTCTGCCGATCGCGTTGGCGCACAGGCTGTCCCGTCGGCTCACCGAGGTGCGCAAGACAGAGGTGCTGCCGTACCTGCGTCCGGACGGCAAGACTCAGGTCACCATCGAGTACGAGGGCAACAAGGCAGTCCGCCTCGACACCGTCGTCATCTCCACCCAGCATGCTGCCGACATCGACCTCGACAACATGCTGACTCCCGACATCCGTCGGCACGTCCTCGAGTCGGTGCTGTCCGAGCTCTCCCACGATTCGCTGGACACCTCGTCGGTGCGGTTGCTCGTCAACCCCACGGGCAAGTTCGTTCTCGGTGGACCGATGGGCGACGCGGGCCTGACCGGCCGCAAGATCATCGTCGACACCTACGGTGGCTGGGCCCGCCACGGCGGCGGCGCGTTCTCGGGCAAGGATCCGTCGAAGGTCGACCGCAGTGCCGCGTACGCGATGCGGTGGGTCGCCAAGAACGTGGTGGCCGCAGATCTGGCCGAGCGCGTCGAGGTCCAGGTCGCCTACGCCATCGGCAAGGCAGCGCCGGTCGGCCTGTTCGTCGAGACCTTCGGCTCGGAGAACGTCGACCCCGTGAAGATTCAATCGGCCATCAACGACGTCTTCGACCTGCGTCCGGGCGCGATCATCCGTGACCTGGACCTGTTGCGTCCGATCTACGCGCAGACCGCCGCGTACGGCCACTTCGGCCGCACCGACATCGATCTGCCGTGGGAGAACACCGACCGCGCGGACAAGCTGAGGTCCGCCGCCGGCCTGTGAGCCGAGTCCGGTCGATTCCACGAGGAGTGTTCGAGAGCTGAGGGGGTCGGGGTCGGTGAGTGCAGCCGCCGCGGGTGGTGTGCGCGCACCGGCCCCGTCCGCACCGGTGGCGCGGGTGCTTCCGATGCTCGCGCTGTCCCACCTCGATCGCGACTTCGACTACCTTGTCCCCGCCGACCTGGACGAGGTGGCGCAGCCCGGCGTCAGAGTGCGTGTCCGTTTCGCGGGTCGGCTCGTCGACGGGTTCCTGCTCGAACGAATGGATGCCAGCGAGCATCCTGGCAAACTCGGGTTCCTCGACAAAGTGGTGTCCGCGGAACCCGTTCTGAACGACGAGTTGCTCGGTCTCACCGAGGCCGTGGCGGCGCGGTATGCCGGAACGCGCTCGGACGTCCTGCGTCTGGCGATTCCTCCACGGCATGCTCGCGTCGAGAACGAGATGGTCTCGCAGGGCGTCCACGCGACGCCGAGCCTGCGTCGCGACGCGTGGAGCGCCTACCGGCACGGCGGCGAGTTCCTCGACGCGCTCGCCGACGACCGAGCGCCCCGAGCGGTGTGGCAGGCACTGCCGGGGGAGGACTGGCCCGCCCGGTTGGCCGATCTTGCGGCGGTCACCGCATCCGTCGGCCGCAGCGCGATCGTCGTGGTGCCGGACCAACGCGACCTCGACCGCGTCGATGCTGCGTGCCGTGCTGTCCTCGACGACTCCTCCGTGGTGGCACTCGCGGCCGGTCTCGGGCCGGCCGAACGCTACCGACGCTGGCTGGCCGCCTCACGCGGAAGCGCGCGCGTGGTTCTGGGTACGCGCAGCGCGGTCTTCGCGCCGGTACGTGATCCTGGCCTCGTCGTCGTGTGGGACGACGGAGACGATTCGCTGTCCGAGCCACGCGCTCCCTACCCCCATGCTCGGGAGGTGGCGCTTCTGCGTGCTCACCGCAGTCGCTGCGCTGCCGTCGTCGGCGGAATCTCGCGCACCGCGGAAGCCCAGGCGTTGGTCGACACCGGGTGGGCACACGATCTGATCGCGACTCGCGACACGGTACGCGCGCGGGTTCCGCGCATCGTGGCGCTGGCGGACAGTGATCACGCACTCGCGCGGGACCCCGGCGCACGGGCGGCCCGACTACCGGCCATCGCCTTCGCCGCAGCCCGAGCATCCTTGACGGCCGGACATCCGGTACTCGTACAGGTTCCACGGCGCGGATACGTTCCGTCCCTGGCATGCAGCAAGTGTCGAACCCCGGCTCGCTGCCGTCGGTGCCACGGACCGCTGGCGCTCCCGTCGGCAGCCGGTGCCGACGGCGCGGGCAGCCCGACCTGCAAGTGGTGTGGCACGGCCGATCCCGCCTATTCGTGCCCCACCTGCGGGTCCCGCGCCCTGCGTGCCGTCGTCGTCGGCGCCGGACGTACCGCGGAGGAACTGGGTCGCGCGTTCAGCGGGGTCACCGTGCGGCAGTCCGGCGGCTCCGCGGTGTTGGACACCGTGCCCGCCGGTCCCGCCATCGTCGTGTCCACCGTCGGCGCCGAACCCGTCGCCGACGGCGGCTACGGAGCAGCACTGTTGCTCGACGGGTGGGCCCTGCTCGGCCGAGCCGATCTGCGTGCCACGGAACAGACTCTGCGTCGCTGGATGGGCGCGGCCGCTCTGGTCCGACCGTCGTCGGACGGCGGGGAAGTCGTCGTGGTCGCCGACTCGTCGCTAGCCACCGTCCAGGCCTTGGTCAGGTGGGATCCGGTCGGACATGCTCAGGTCGAACTGGCCGAACGCACCGAGGTCGGATTCCCGCCCGCCGTGCACATCGCCGCGGTGGACGGAACGTCGGAAGCGCTGCATGCGCTGCTCGACTCCGCCCGGCTGCCGGACGACGCCGTGACCCTGGGCCCGGTGGATCTCCCTCCGGGCGAACGACTGCCGTTCGGTAGCGAGGTGGATGCGGACTCGTCGGCGGCCATCGAACGGATGCTGGTGCGGGTACCTCGGGGTTCGGGTGGGGCACTGTCGCGCTCGCTCGGCGAAGCGCGCGCTGTGGTGGGCGCGAAGAAGACGGCGTCGGCGCTGCGAATCCAGGTCGATCCGCTCCGCATAGGGTGAACGGCGTGCGCCTCGTCTTCGCCGGTACTCCCGAGCCTGCTCTCCCGTCCTTGCGACGACTCCTCGAGTCGAGTCGGCACGAGGTGGTCGGCGTCCTCACCCGGCCCGACACCACCGCGGGGCGAGGCCGCAAGGTCGTACGCTCACCTGTTGCGCAGCTTGCGGACGATCACGGGATTCCGGTCCTGCAGCCCGCCAAGCCGTCCGATCCCGAGGCCCTCGCGACTCTGCGTGAATGGGCCCCCGACTGTTGCCCCGTCGTCGCGTACGGCGCACTGCTGCCGCGTTCGGTGCTCGACATCCCACGGTTCGGCTGGGTCAATCTGCACTTCTCGTTGCTGCCGGCGTGGCGCGGTGCGGCGCCCGTCCAGGCCGCGATCGCGGCAGGCGACGACGTCACCGGTGCTTCCACGTTCCTCATCGAGGAGGGCCTCGACACGGGGCCGGTGTTCGGCATCGTGACCGAACGTGTGCGACCCACCGACACTGCCGGCGATCTGCTCGGCCGCCTCGCCGACAGTGGGAGCGTGTTGCTCGAGTCGACGCTCGACGGGCTCGAAGAGGGTGCGCTGCAGGGTGTTCCGCAGTCGACGGATGGTGTGTCGCACGCGCCCAAGGTGTCGGTGGACTCCGCGAGGGTGGACTTCTCCCGCGCCGCGCATCTGGTCGACCGCCACATCCGGAGCGTGACACCGGCGCCCGGCGCGTGGACGGAGATCGGTGACGTCCGCGTCAAGGTCGGTCCGGTGACGATGACCGAGGACGTACTCGAACCCGGTGTGGTCGAGGTGCGCAAGAAGGTGGTGCTGGTGGGCACCGGGACGACGGCTGTCGCACTGGGAACGGTGCAGCCGCACGGGAAGAAGCAGATGGCAGCGACGGATTGGGCGCGCGGCGCCCGCGATGTGAACGGAGCGATCGCGCGATGAGTGGCGAACAGACGCCCGGAGCCGGCGGTGGCGGCCAGCGGAAGAGGAACGGCGGGAAGGCCGGAGGCCGGCCGGGAGAGGGCGGGAAGGCCGGAGGCCGGCCGGGAGGGGGCAGCGGGAAGGCCGGCGGGAAGTCGCGGTCGGGGAATTCCCGGCCGAAGCAACCCGGTCGCCCGAATCCGGCCGATGCGGGTCTGGATCCGGCGAGGATCGCGGCGCGCGATGTGTTGCGCGCGGTGCGGGAGCGGGATGCGTACGCGAATCTGGTTCTGCCAGGGCTCTTGCGCGACCGCAAGCTCGACGAGCGGGACGCGGCGTTGGCCACGGAGCTGGCCTACGGCTCGGCGCGCGCACAGGGCATTCTCGATGCCGTGATCGAGCACGCGGCGTCGCGGCCGGTGTCCGACATCGATGGTCGACTGCTCGATGTCCTCCGCCTCGGCGCGTACCAGTTGCTGCGCACCCGTGTCGCGCCCCACGCTGCCGTTGCCACGTCGGTGGACATCGTCCGGAGCGAGGCGGGCCAGGGCCAGGCAGGTTTCGTCAACGCTGTCCTTCGACGGGTGTCGGAGCGTACGAGTGAGGAATGGATCGAGCTGCTCGCGCCGTCGGCCGATCGTGATCCCGTCGCGCACTCGGCCTTCCGTCACGCTCACCCCACCTGGATCGCGCAGGCGTTCAACGACGCGCTCGGTGCCGATGCGGGCGAACTCGACGATGCGCTCGCGGCGGACGACGCACGGCCGTTGGTGCACCTCGTCGCCCGGCCCGGTGAGATCTCCGCGGACGAGCTGGCGTCGATCACGGGCGGCGAGGTGGGACAGTGGTCTCCCTACGCGGTACACCTCGACAGTGGTGGAGACCCCGGTCGCCTCGACGCAGTCCGTGAAGGGCTGGCGGCCGTGCAGGACGAGGGCAGCCAGCTGGTCGCACGCGCGCTGACTCTGGCCGAGCTCGACGGGCCGGACGGTGGTCGATGGCTCGACCTGTGTGCCGGACCGGGTGGGAAGGCTGCGCTGCTGGGCGCGATCGCGGCGATCGACGGTGCCACCGTCGATGCCGTCGAACCCTCCGAGCACCGGGCAGATCTGGTCCGTAAGACGGTGCGCGATCTGCCCGTCACCGTGCACGCCGTCGACGGTCGGGACAGTGGCCTCGAGGCCGGATACGACCGCGTCCTCGTCGACGCCCCCTGCACCGGTCTCGGCGCTCTCCGGCGCCGCCCGGAAGCTCGGTGGCGTCGGCAGGCGTCGGACGTGACCGGACTGGTCACGCTGCAGCGGGAGTTGCTCGCGGCGGCGGTCGACCTGGTGCGTCCGGGCGGCGTGATCGTCTACTCCACGTGCTCACCGCACCTCTCGGAGACCGTGGGAGTCGTCGCGGACGCGGTCCGGCGGCACGGACTGACCCCCCTCGACACGTCGACGTTGGTGCCGGAGGTGCCCCGCGCGGCGTCGGGGACCTCGGTGCAGCTGTGGCCGCACCGGCACGGCACCGACGCGATGTTCTTCGCGGCACTGCGGAAGGCCGTGTGACGCGCGGTCGTCACGGGTCGGTAACGACCGCGGGGTACAACAGGGGAGTGACATCGTCCCGACGTTCCCACCGACACCGGTGGCCTCGCGCCGCGGTGGTGGGGGCGACAGTGCTGGTGTCGGCTGCGTGTTCGACGGGTGGTCAGAGTCAGCCTCGTCCCACCGATCACGTCGATCGCGTGATGGCCGAGCAGACCGCGGCGGCCACCGAGGACGCCGTCACGACTCGACGAGTGACCGTGTCGGTGATCGGCGACTCGTTCTCGGCCGGGTCGATGAACGACGTCGTGTGGCCCGACATCCTCGCCGAGGAACACGACTTCGCGGTGACCAATGCGAGTCTCGGCGGCGCGGGATACGTCGCCGGTGACGACTACCTGGGGACCTTCGCCGACCAGGTGCCGCTGGCGACCGACGGCGAACCGTCGGTGATTCTCGTGGTGGGCAGTGAGAACGACGCCGACGCGGACCCGTCGGACGTGCTGTCGAACGCGGGTGACCTGTACGCCGAGTTGCAGGAGCGATCACCCGGCTCGCGCATCGTCGTGATCGGGCCGATCTGGAGTGGGGGCGATGTCAGCGACGCGATGTTCGACGTCGACGCCGCCGTGGAAACGGCCGCGCTGACCGCGGGACTGGACTACGTCGACACCCTCGACGCCGGGTGGCTGGCCGACCCGACGATCATCCAGGACGACGGTGACCATCCGACCGACGAGGGACAGTATCTGCTGGCCGGGTACATCGACGACGCCGTTCTGGGTGTGGACCCCGATCTATTAGGCTGACCGCTCGTGGCCGACCAGACTCCAGCGCACCCGATGATCGCTCCGTCCATCCTGTCCGCGGATTTCGCGCGGCTCGCTGACGAGGCCGCTGCCGTGGCCGGCAGCGACTGGTTGCACGTCGACGTCATGGACGCTCATTTCGTTCCCAACCTGACTCTCGGGTTGCCCGTCGTGAAGAGCCTGTTGAAGGCCACCGACATCCCCATCGACTGCCACCTCATGATCGAGGATCCGGCCCGCTGGGCCCCGCCCTACGCAGAGGCCGGCGCCTACAACGTGACGTTCCACGCGGAGGCAAGCGACGACCCGCGGGCGGTGGCCCGCGACATCCGGGCGGCCGGCGCGAAGGCCGGCCTCTCGGTCAAGCCCGGAACCCCCATCGAGCAGTACCTCGAGATCCTGCGCGACTTCGACACGTTGCTCATCATGAGTGTCGAACCAGGATTCGGCGGACAGAGCTTCATGCCGTCCGTGCTCGACAAGGCCCGGACCGTGCGGCGCCTGGTCGACTCCGGTGAACTCCGTCTCGTCGTCGAGATCGACGGGGGCATCAATGCCGACACCGTCGAGCAGGCCGCCGAGGCCGGAATCGATTGCTTCGTCGCGGGATCGGCCGTCTACTCCACCGAAGATCCGGCGCAGGCCGTGCGGTCGTTGCGCGCCGCTGCCGCAGCCGCATCGCCGCACCTCAGCGCGCCGTGATGCCGCTCCCGACCGACAGCCCGATCGAGGCGGCGATGCGCCGAGCCATCCTCGCCTCGGAGTCGGCTCGGGGAATCAGCACGCCCAATCCGCCCGTCGGAGCGGTGATTCTCGACGCGGACGGCCGGATCGTGGGCGTCGGTGCGACGTCGGCTGCAGGCGGCCCCCACGCAGAGATCGTGGCGCTGGCGCAGGCCGGCGAGAGGGCGCGCGGTGGTACGGCCGTCGTCACTCTCGAACCCTGTGACCACACCGGACGCACGGGACCGTGCTCGGTCGCGCTCGTCGACGCAGGGATCGCTCGCGTCGTGCACGCGCTGTCGGACCCCAACCCGCTCGCGGCGGGAGGCGCGGGCACTCTCGCTCGTGCGGGCGTCGTGGTCGACTCCGGCTTTCGTGCCGAAGAGGCTGCGGCGGGTCCACTCCGGGCGTGGCTGCACCGCCAGCGCACCGGGAGACCGATGATCACCTGGAAGTACGCGGCGACTCTCGACGGACGGACAGCGGCGCCGGACTCCACCAGCAAATGGATCACGGGGGTGACGGCGCGCGAGCACGTCCACGCCGAGCGATCGCGGATCGACGCCATCGTCGTGGGAACCGGCACGGTGCTGGCCGACGACCCGGCGCTCACCGCTCGGATGCCCGACGGGTCACCGGCGCAGCGTCAGCCGTTGCGCGTCGTCGTCGGCACCCGCGACATCCCGCCGACGGCACGAGTGTTGGACGATTCCGCGCCTACCCGGCTGATCCGGACCCGCGATCCGCTCGAGGTGGTGGCTGCTCTGTCCGACGTGAACGACGTGCTGATCGAGGGCGGATCCGTTCTCGTCGGCGCATTCCTCCGGGCCGGAATGGTCGACCGCGTCATGGCCTACATCGCGCCGATGGTGCTGGGCGAGGGCCCCTCGGCGGTGCGCGGCACGGGCGTCGGAACAATCGGGGACGCACTGAGGTTCCGACGAGTGTCGATGCAGGAACTGGGGGAGGACATCCTCCTCGAGCTCGTCCCGCGAGTGCTGTAAGGATGGACGGATGTTCACCGGAATAGTCGAGGAACTCGGCAGTATCACCGCGAAGGAAGACCTCTCGGACGCAGCCCGTTTCACGGTCAGCGGGCCGTTGGTCACGTCGGATGCGTCCCACGGGGACTCGATCGCCGTCAACGGAGTCTGTCTGACCGTCGTGGACGTGGTCGACGGAGCGTTCACCGCGGACGTGATGCAGGAGACTCTCGATCGGTCGTCGCTCCAGGCGTTGGCGGTGGGCAGTCGAGTCAACCTCGAGCGTGCGGCGTCCTTGGCGTCGAGGCTCGGCGGACACCTGGTGCAGGGACATGTCGACGGAACCGGCATCGTGCTCTCCCGCAACCCGTCGGACAACTGGACCGTCGTGCGCATCTCGCTGCCGCGCGACATCGCCCGGTACGTCGTGCACAAGGGATCGATCACGGTCGACGGAGTATCGCTGACGGTGTCGGCGCTGGGCGGTCAGGGTGACGACCAGTATTTCGAAATCTCCCTGATTCCAACCACCCTGTCCCTGACCACGCTGGGCACGGCCGAGCCCGGGACGCCGGTCAACCTCGAGGTCGACGTGATCGCGAAGTACGTCGAGCGGCTGCAGACCGCCGAGTAGAGGAAGGGCCCCTCGCGTAGGGGTCGTAGGCTGGAAGCAAGAAACAGATCTGTCCGAGACTGCGGACAGCAGACGTGGGGAGCGCACGGCGTGACCAGGTTCGACACCATCGAGCGCGCTGTCGCCGACATCGCCGCCGGCAAGGCCGTCGTCGTCGTCGACGACGAGGACCGCGAGAACGAAGGCGATCTCATCTTCGCCGCAGAGAAGGCAACACCCGAGTTGGTGGCCTTCATGGTGCGGTACACATCGGGATACCTCTGCGTGCCGCTGTCCGGTGAGGACTGCGACCGCCTCGGTCTACCTCCGATGTACTCGACGAACCAGGACAAGCACGGAACCGCGTACACGGTGACCGTCGACGCACGCGTCGGCATCGGCACGGGAATCTCCGCGTCGGACCGCGCCGCCACGATGAGGCTGCTGGCCGACCCCGAGACCGGGGCGAACGACTTCACCCGGCCCGGACATGTCGTACCGCTGCGCGCGAAGGAAGGCGGAGTGCTCCGCCGTCCGGGTCACACCGAGGCCGCAGTCGACCTCGCCCGGATGGCCGATCTCCGTCCTGCCGGCGTCATCTGCGAGATCGTCAGTCAGAAGGACGAAGGCGAGATGGCGCGGACGGACGAGCTCCGCGTCTTCGCCGACGACCACGACTTGGCCCTGATCTCGATCGCCGACCTCATCGCGTGGCGCCGCAAGCACGAGAAGCACGTGGTCCGCATCGCCGAGGCACGCATTCCCACCTCGCACGGCGAGTTCCGCGCCGTCGGCTACCAGAGCGTCTACGAAGAGGTCGAGCACGTCGCGCTGGTGCGCGGCGACATCGCCGGCCCGGACGGCGACGGCAGCGACGTGCTGGTCCGCGTGCACTCCGAGTGTCTGACGGGCGACGTCTTCGGCTCGATGCGATGCGACTGCGGTCCGCAACTCGACGCGGCGCTCGACATGGTGGCGCAGGAAGGTCGCGGAGTCGTGCTCTACATGCGTGGGCACGAGGGTCGGGGCATCGGACTGCTGCACAAGTTGCAGGCCTACCAACTGCAGGACGCAGGATCCGACACCGTCGACGCCAACCTCGCGCTGGGTCTGCCCGCGGATGCTCGCGACTACGGCATAGGCGCCCAGATCCTGGTCGATCTCGGCATCTCGTCGATGCGGCTGCTGACCAACAACCCGGCCAAGCGTGTCGGCCTCGACGGGTACGGCCTCCACATCACCGAGCGCGTCCCGATGCCGCTGCGGGCGAACGCCGAGAACCTGACCTACCTCAAGACCAAGCGCGACCGGATGGGTCACGACCTCGTCGGACTCGACGCGTACGACACGCCGGTCGAGGCTCCCGACGCGGGAGGTCTCTGATGAGTGGCGCGGGTGAACCGTCGCTCCAGCTCGAGGGCGCGGAGAAGCTCCAGGTGGCCATCGTGGCCGGGCAGTGGCACGAGAAGGTCAGCACGGCTCTGGTCGACGGTGCGTTGCGCAAAGCGAACGAGGTGGGCTTGCAGAACGTGACGCTCGTGCGAGTGGCGGGTGCCATCGAGATTCCCGTCGTCGCCCAGCAGTTGGCGCGCACCCACGACGCCGTCGTCGCTCTCGGCGTCGTCATCCGGGGCGGGACACCGCACTTCGAGTACGTGTGCGACGCAGTCACCGCGGGACTGACGCGGGTGTCCCTCGACGAGTCCACGCCGGTCACCAACGGCGTCCTGACCGTCAACGACGAGGAGCAGGCACTCGACCGCGCGGGTCTGCCCGGCTCGCGCGAGGACAAGGGCGCGCAGGCGGTCGCCGCCGCAGTGGACACGGCGTTGACACTGGAAAGCCTTCGTCGAGGTGACGCGGCATGACCGAGTCGGGATCCGCCGCGCCGACCGCGGACGAGTGGGAACTCGAAGCGCACCCGCGCAAGAGCGCCAAGTATGCGATCGCGGTCGCCGTCCTTCTCGTCGTGATCCACACGACGCTCGGCATCCTGCTCAGGACGGGCAACACCGGTGTGTTCTTCCAGCGGGCCGATCAGGTCGCGATGATCGCCATCGGATGCGGCCTGGCCGGCGGTGTTCTGCTGCTCACGCGCCCTCGCATCAAGGTCGGGGCGCAGGGAGTGCTGGTGCGCAATCTGGTCACCGAGAAATTGATCCCGTGGGACTTGGTGCGCGGCTTGTCCTTCTCGGCCGGCGCAACGTGGGCGCGAGTCGAACTGCCCGACGACGAGTACGTGCCGGTGATGGCGATCCAGGCGAACGACCGCGAGTACGCGGTGCACGCGGCTCGGACGTTCCGCGCCTTGGAGAAGAAGTACGCGACGCCCGTCTCCTGACCTGCCGTTCGCGCGATCAGGCGCTCACCCGACACCGTCACCCATCACGACGCCCTCGCGACGCGGATCCGCTCCGCCCGTCCATCCGTCGTCGGTTCTGACCAGCGCGCTCGACCCGCTCGACTGGTCGGCGACCGAGACCTGGTGGCCCATGGCGCGCAGTTGCGTGACCAGGGGATCGGCGGCCCCGTCGGCTGCGGCGTCGATGTTCGGGTGCTCGCCACCGACGTTGGTCGTCGGGGCGTTGGCCGCACCCACGTTCGGCGCAGAAACCGCCTGCTGCGGGTCGAGTCCCCAGTCCAACATGCTCACGAGGTTCTTGACGACGAACTGGATGATCACCGATCCGCCCGGTGAGCCGGTGACGAGACGGACGTCCCCTCGACTGCCGTCGTCGCCACGCTCGAAGACGATGGTCGGCGCCATCGAACTCCGTGGACGTTTGCCCGGTTCGACTCGGTTGGCCACCGGCACTCCGTCGGGTCCCGCGGGTTGCGCGGAGAAGTCGGTCAGCTGGTTGTTCAGGACGAACCCCTCGGTCATGTGGAACGAGCCGAACGCCGATTCGACGGTGGTCGTCATGGCGGCGACGTTGCCGTAGCTGTCCGCGACGCTGATGTGACTCGTGCCCGCCTCGGGACCGGCGTAGCTGCTCAGAGGAACGGGACCGAAGTCTCCCGGCTGCGCGGTGCCCATGCTGCGCTCCGGATCGATGGACTTCGCCCGCTGTTCGAGGTAGTCGGGGTCCAGCAGAGGGTCGGGGCTTCCGCCCGGCAATGGGATGTAGTCCGGATCGGCCACGTACTTGTCGCGATCGGCGTAGGCGAGCCGTTCTGCCTCGGCGATTAGGTGAACGCCCTCCGCGGTGGGAACCCCGCCGTCGGCATCGAGCGTGGTGGGTGCGTATTTCGCCATGTCGAAGTTCGAGAGGATGCCCATCGTCGACGCGACCGCGATGCCACCGGACGACGGCCCCGGCATCCCGCAGATGTCGTTGTCGCGGTACGGGGTGCAGATCGCATCCCGCTCCCTGGCCTCGTACGCGGCCAGGTCGTCGAGCGTGATCCGACCGGGCGTGCGTCCGCCGGTGGTGTCGGCGGTCGCGTCGACGATCGATCGGGCGATGGTGCCGGTGTAGAACGCGTCGGCGCCGTCGGTGGCTATCGCACCGAGCGTCTTGGCCATTGCCGGATTCGTCAGGACGGTGCCGACGGCTTTCGGTGCGCCGTCCGGTTCGAGGAAGTACGCCGCCGATGCGGGATCGAGCGCTAATTTCTGCGCGGAGTCCGCGATGGACGAGGCCATCCGCGGACTGATCTCGAACCCGTTGTCGGACAATGTGATCGCAGGATCGAACAACGACTTCCAATCCTTGTCGCCGTAGTCGCGGTGAACGTCGTCGAGCATGCGCACCACACCGGGCACGCCGATGGACCGGCCACTTCCTCGCGCGTCGGGCAGCGGAGCGGACAGGTTCGCCGGGGCTCCGGGGGCGGCCGCGTCGTCGACGAACCGGAGATAGTTTTCGGTGGCCGAGGCCGGCGCCGTCTCGCGGCCGTCGTAGGCCTGCAGGTTCTTCGACTCCGCGTCGTAGTACAGCAGGAACGCGCCACCGCCGAGGCCGGAGCTCTGCGGTTCCACCAGGCCCAGAACGGTCTGCGCGGCGACCAGCGCATCGGCTGCCGTGCCGCCGTCGCGGAGCACCTCGCAGGCGGCCTCGGTGGAGACGGGATTCGCGGTGGACACCGCGTACGTCGCCGTCCTCACGGCAGTCATGCCGCTGCGGTAACCGGTAGCGACTTCCGGTGCGCCGTCCGCACCCGTTCCCGGCTCTGCCGTCACGGGTGTTCCCCCGCCGCCGACGACACACGTCGGCGCGTACCGCGCGGTGTCGGTGGTGGACGAGCACGCGGTGGCGACGAGCACGGTCGCGGCGGTCAGGGCGACTAGGCGCAGAGGAAGTCCGGTCACGTGTCCATGAAACCGCGAACCGGCCGGCGCCGCCGGGTATCGGACCGATCGCTGCCGCCCGAGGTGCTCGTCGCCCCGGGGCACGGTGTCACACCCGGCGACTACCGTGGGGGTGTGTCCGACCCTGCTACCTACCGCCCGGCCACCGGAACCATTCCGGTCGAGCCAGGTGTCTACAAATTCCGCGACCCACACGGTCGAGTGATCTACGTCGGCAAGGCCAAGAGCCTGCGCAGCCGCCTCAACTCCTACTTCGCGGACATCGCCGGTCTGCACCCCCGTACGCGGCAGATGGTCACGACCGCGGCCAGCGTCGAGTGGACGGTGGTCACCACCGAGGTGGAGGCGCTGCAGCTCGAGTACAACTGGATCAAGGAGTTCGATCCTCGCTTCAACGTCCGCTACCGGGACGACAAGAGTTACCCGATGCTCGCCGTCACTCTGAACGAGGAGTACCCGCGGCTCTTCGTCTATCGCGGGCCGCGTCGCAAGGGTGTCCGGTATTTCGGCCCGTACGCCCACGCGTGGGCCATCCGCGAGACGCTGGACCTGCTCCTGAGAGTCTTTCCCGCGCGCACGTGCTCGGCCGGAGTGTTCAAGCGGCACAACCAGATCGGTCGTCCCTGCCTGCTCGGATACATCGACAAGTGTTCCGCACCGTGCATGGGCCGTGTGTCCGCCGCCGAACATCGCGCCACCGTCGAGAACTTCTGCGACTTCCTCTCGGGCAAGACGGACAAGCTGGTGCGCGAGCTCGAGGGCAAGATGCAGACCGCGTCGGAAAACCTCGACTTCGAGGCCGCCGCACGCTTGCGCGACGACGTGGGGGCGCTGCGCCGCGCCTTGGAGAAGCAGGCCGTCGTTCTGGGAGACGGCACCGACGCGGATCTCGTGGCGTTCGCGAGCGACGAGCTCGAGGCGGCCGTCCAGGTGTTCCACGTGCGCGGCGGCCGAGTGCGCGGTCAGCGTGGATGGGTGGTCGAGAAGGCCGGTGACGTCATCGACGCCGCCGCGCCTGCCGCAGACGAAGTGGACGACGAGGCCGACGCGACGACGGACGAGGCGACCGCATCGGACCTTCCGGCTCTCGTGGAGCAGTTCCTGACCCAGTTCTACGGCGAGCAGGCATCGCTGTCGGCGTCGACGGAGGACGGAGCGACCAACGCGGTGCCGCGTGAGGTGCTGGTTCCGGTGCTGCCGCCGAACGCCGACGAGGTGCAGGCGTGGCTGTCCTCCTTGCGCGGCAGTGCCGTGCAGCTGCGCGTTCCGCGTCGTGGAGACAAGCGGGCGCTCGCGGAGACCGTGCACCGCAATGCGATCGAGGCCCTGCAGCAACACAAGATGAAGCGCGCGGGTGACTTCACGTCTCGATCGGCCGCACTGCAAGGCATCCAGGAAGCTCTCGACCTCGACAGTGCGCCTCTCCGCATCGAGTGCATCGACATCTCGCACGTGCAGGGCACCGACGTCGTCGCGTCCCTCGTGGTCTTCGAGGACGGTCTCCCGCGCAAGAGCGACTACCGGCACTACTCCATCAAGGAAGCTGCCGGGGACGGCCATTCCGACGACGTCGCCAGCATCGCGGAGGTGACGCGCCGCCGCTTCCTGCGGCACGGCAAGGACTCCGGCGGTGACCTCGCTCCCGAGGCGTCGCTCGACCCGCAGACCGGGCGTCCCCGTCGGTTCGCGTATCCGCCCAACCTGTTCGTCGTCGACGGCGGCGCTCCTCAGGTCGCGGCGGCCGCCGAGGTGCTGGGCGAACTCGGTGTGACGGACGTCGCGGTCGTCGGTCTCGCGAAGCGCCTCGAAGAGGTGTGGGTACCGGGCGAAGCTGATCCGGTCATCCTTCCCAGGACCAGCGAGTCACTGTTCCTGCTGCAGCGCGTCCGGGACGAGGCCCACCGGTTCGCCATCACGTTCCATCGCAGCAAGCGCTCGAAGCGCATGACGGCGTCGGCTCTGGATTCGGTCCGAGGACTCGGCGAGGCCCGCCGCACGGCTCTGGTCACGCACTTCGGTTCGGTGGCCAAGCTGAAGCAGGCGAAGGTCTCGGAGATCGTCGAGGTGCCGGGCATCGGGGAGACCACCGCCCGCGCCGTGCTGGAGGCGCTCGGGGTGCCCGCGGAGACTCCCGATGTCGGTTCTGTCGGAAACGAGAACGGAGCGGATGCGGTCGCAGTAGGCAATGATGAAGCGACCGACGAGGCCGGCGGGACGGCGTACCGCGACACGGTGACGGCAACGCAGCGAGGAACAGGACACCCGGGCGAGTGAACATGCAGCGAGAGCAGGTGGGGTTCACCGCCGAACCGGAGTCGCTCGCCGACATCGACGTGGCCCTGGTGACAGGGCTGTCCGGCGCGGGACTGGGAACGGCGGCCAAGGTCCTCGAGGACCTGGGGTGGTACGTGGCGGACAACATGCCGCCCGAACTCATCACACGGATGATCGAGATCGGTCGCACGTCGACACCGGGCATCGAGCGCCTCGCCCTGGTCGTCGACGTCCGCAGCCGCCTGTTCAACGGTGATGTCGCCACCCTGCTGTCGGATCTGACGGCGGTGGGTGTGCGCCCGCGCGTGCTGTTCCTCGACGCGTCCGACGGTGTGCTGATCCGACGGTTCGAATCCGTGCGTCGCAGCCACCCGCTGCAGAACTACGGCTTCGACGGCACCCTCACCGAAGGCATCGCGGACGAGCGCGAGCGTTTGGCGTCGGTCAAGGAAGCGGCCGACATCGTCATCGACACGACGTCCCTGTCGGTGCACGGTCTCCGGGACCGCATCGCAGCAGGCTTCGGCACCGACATGGCGAACACCATCGCCGTCACGGTCGAGTCCTTCGGTTTCAAGTACGGCGTTCCGTTGGACGCGGACGTGTTGTGCGACATGAGGTTTCTGCCCAACCCCCACTGGATTCCCGAGTTGAGGGCGCTCACCGGGAAGGACGAGGGAGTGCGCGACTACGTCCTCGGACAACCGGGCGCCGAGGAGTACCTCGACCTGTACCACCGATTGGTCGGCATGACGCTCGCCGGCTACCGGCGGGAGGGCAAGAGATACATGACCATCGCCATCGGGTGCACCGGCGGCAAACATCGCAGTGTCGCGATGGCCGAGGCGTTCGCGGACCGCCTGCGCGACGACGCGGACACCAGCGTGCGCGTCGTCCATCGCGACCTGGGCCGCGAGTGAGTGCGGCCGGACCACGCGACGAGAACTCCCCGAGCATCGTCGCGTTGGGAGGTGGGCACGGGCTGTACGCCACGTTGTCCGCCGTGAGAACTCTGTCGAGGAACGTCACCGCTGTCGTGACCGTCGCCGACGACGGCGGGTCGTCCGGGCGCCTACGGGCCGAGCTCGGAATGATCCCGCCCGGTGACCTCCGGATGGCGCTCGCTGCGCTGGCCGCGTCGGATCCCCGCAGCGCGCTGTGGGCCGACGTCCTCCAGCACCGGTTCGGCGGAAGCGGCGCACTCGCAGGACACTCCGTGGGCAATCTTCTTCTCGCCGGATTGACGGAGGTCGTCAAGGACCCCGTGGTCGCACTCGACGAGGTCGCCCACCTCCTCGACGTCGACGGACGTGTCCTGCCGATGTCGCCCATCGCCTTGGACATCGAGGCCGATGTCTCCGGGCTCGAGTCGGATCCGCGAGTGAGCCGGGTCATCCGAGGTCAGGTAGCGGTGGCCACCACGCCCGGCAAGGTCCGACGAGTGCGTCTGCTGCCCGTCGATCCACCGGCGACCGAACAGTCGGTGCGCGCGATCGAACGCGCCGACCTCGTCGTTCTCGGACCGGGATCGTGGTTCTCCAGTGTTCTGCCCCACGTTCTCGTTCCCGACCTGGCGGCGGCTCTGCGCAGAACAGACTCCCGCAAGGTGCTGGTACTGAACCTCGGACCGGAGCCGGGGGAGACCACAGGATTCTCGGCGGAGCGCCATCTCCACGTACTGTCCCAACACGCACCGGGTTTTCGGGTGCATCACGTGGTGGTCGACTCGGCGTCGGTACCGCCGGGTTCCGAGCGCGAACATCTGGCACGGGCCGCCGCAGTCTTCGGTGCGGACGTGATCTACGCCGATGTCGCGGGGGCGACACCACACGCACACGACGTCGCCAAGCTCGCGGCCGTGTTCGGCGCCGTTCTGGGCGCGGGTAGACCCGCGTCCGCGGTCGACGACACGCGCCCTAACGACGGCGACACCAGCAGTGACAGCAGGAAGGAACCGACATCGTGGCCATGACAGCCGATGTCAAGGACGAACTCAGCAGGCTCACGATCACGCAGGTCAGCTGCCGCAAGGCAGAGGTCGCCGCGTTGCTGCGCTTCGCCGGAGGCCTGCACATCGTGGCCGGGCGCGTCGTGGTGGAGGCGGAGGTCGACCAGCTGTCCATCGCCCGACGCCTCAAGCGCGAGGTCTTCGAGTTGTTC
The DNA here is from genome assembly GCF_001426185.1 of Rhodococcus sp. Leaf247. GTDB lineage: Bacteria > Actinomycetota > Actinomycetes > Mycobacteriales > Mycobacteriaceae > Rhodococcoides. The sequence continues at coordinate 340,208 of NZ_LMRP01000003.1, forward strand.
GGGTACAGCGCCGACGTGCACTCCATCGGCGCGGGCGGACTGCGGAAATCGACGCGCTACATCGTGCGCGTCGCCAAGGACGGTGAGGCGCTCGCGCGTCAGACGGGTCTGCTGGACATGCGCGGCCGTCCCGTTCGCGGGCTCCCGGCGCAGGTGGTCGGCGGCACGGTCGCCGACGCGGAAGCCGCCTGGCGAGGCGCCTTCCTGGCACACGGCTCGCTGACCGAACCCGGGCGCTCCTCGGCTCTCGAGGTCAGTTGCCCCGGACCGGAGGCAGCGCTGGCTCTCGTCGGTGCCGCTCGTCGGCTGGGTGTCGCCGCCAAGGCGCGCGAGGTCCGCGGCGCCGACCGCGTCGTCGTTCGCGACGGTGAGGCCATCGGCGTGCTGCTCACCCACATGGGCGCCCAGGACACTCGCCTGACCTGGGAGGAGCGACGCATGCGCCGCGAGGTGCGGGCGACGGCCAACAGGCTCGCCAACTTCGACGATGCCAATCTGCGCCGGTCCGCGCGGGCCGCCGTCGCCGCCGCCGCGCGCGTGGAACGGGCGTTGGCCATCCTCGGGGAAGACGTCCCCGACCATCTCGCCGCGGCCGGTCATCTGCGCGTCGAGCATCGGCAGGCGTCGCTCGAGGAACTGGGTCAGCTGGCCGACCCGCCGATGACCAAGGACGCCGTCGCCGGTCGGATCCGCCGGTTGTTGTCGATGGCGGATCGCAAGGCGAAGGACACGGGCATCCCGGACACCGAGTCCGCCGTGACCGCGGACCTGCTCGACGACGCCTGAGCGGGACGAGGCGGCTGACCGAGAGATGCACCACCCCGAACCATTAGGGTGGACACGTCACAGATCGAGCGCACCGCCCCCGGGCCGGCACGCTCGCGTGACGCAGACGTCCGCACCACCACGTGCGGGAGACGAAACGGTGCACGACCCGTGCACCGACGCGGAACACCAGTTTCAACACTAAGGAGCGAACAGTGACGGTTCGGGTTGGCGTGAACGGCTTCGGTCGTATCGGTCGTAACTTCTTCCGGGCGGTCGATGCGCAGAAGGCGCTCGGCACCACGGACATCGAGATCGTTGCGGTGAACGATCTCACCGACAACGCAACGCTCGCTCATCTGCTCAAGTACGACTCCATCCTCGGCCGCCTGCCGTACGACGTCTCGCTGGAGGGCGAGGACACCATCGTCGTCGGCGATCAGAAGATCAAGGCGCTCTCGCTCCGTGAGGGCCCGTCGGCTCTTCCGTGGGGCGATCTGGGTGTCGACGTCGTGGTCGAGTCCACCGGCATCTTCACCGACGCATCGAAGGCTCAGGGCCACATCGACGCCGGTGCCAAGAAGGTCATCATCTCCGCGCCCGCCAAGGGCGAGGACATCACCATCGTCATGGGCGTCAACGACGACAAGTACGACGGCAGCCAGAACATCATCTCCAACGCCTCGTGCACCACGAACTGCCTCGGCCCCATCGCCAAGGTGCTCGACGACGAGTTCGGCATCGTCAAGGGCCTGATGACCACGATCCACGCGTACACCCAGGACCAGAACCTGCAGGACGGCCCGCACAGCGACCTGCGTCGCGCCCGCGCCGCAGCCCTGAACGTCGTCCCCACCGGAACGGGCGCCGCCAAGGCCATCGGCCTGGTTCTCCCGCAGCTGCTCGGCAAGCTGGACGGCTACGCGCTGCGCGTGCCCATCCCCACCGGCTCGGTCACCGACCTGACTGCGAACCTGAAGAAGTCCGCCACCGTCGAAGAGATCAACGCCGCGATGAAGGCTGCTGCCGAGGGTCCGCTGAAGGGCATCCTGAAGTACACCTCGGACCCGATCGTGTCCTCCGACATCGTCACGGACCCGCACTCGTCCATCTTCGACTCGGGCCTGACCAAGGTCATCGACGACCAGGTCAAGATCGTCTCCTGGTACGACAACGAGTGGGGCTACTCCAACCGTCTCGTCGACCTCATCGGACTCGTCGGAAAGTCGCTCTGACCCGATGGCTGTCAAGACACTGCAGGACCTGATCGACGAGGGCGTCGACGGACGTGGCGTCCTCGTGCGGGCAGACTTCAACGTTCCGCTCGAGAACGGGCAGATCACCGACGCGGGTCGCATCGAGGCGTCGCTCCCGACGCTGCAGACGCTTCTCGAAGCCGGTGCCAAGCTCATAGTCACCGCCCACCTCGGTCGGCCCGACGGCACTCCGGACGCCAAGTTCTCGTTGGCACCGGTGGCCGCCAAGCTGGGTGAACTGCTGGGACGCCACGTCCAGCTCGCCGGTGACGTCGTCGGCCAGGACGCCGAGGCTCGCGCCGAGGGTCTGACCGACGGTGACGTTCTCCTCCTCGAGAACATCCGCTTCGATCCTCGTGAGACCAGCAAGGACGATGCCGAGCGGCTGGCGTTGGCGAAGGAACTGGCCACGCTGGCCGGCGACGGCGCCGCGTTCGTCTCCGACGGTTTCGGTGTCGTGCATCGCAAGCAGGCGTCGGTGTACGACGTGGCGACACTCCTCCCGCACTACGCGGGAAACCTGGTCGCCACCGAGGTCGACGTGCTCACCAAGCTGACCGAGACCCCCGAGCGGCCGTACGCGGTCGTGCTCGGCGGCTCCAAGGTGTCCGACAAGATCGGTGTCATCGAGGCACTCGCTCCCAAGGTCGACACCCTGGTCATCGGCGGCGGCATGGCCTTCACGTTCCTTGCGGCACAGGGGTATTCGGTCGGAACCTCCCTGCTGCAGGAAGATCGCATCGAGACGTGCAAGGACCTGCTCGAGCGTTTCGGTGACGTCATCCACCTCCCGACGGACTTCGTCGTCGCCGACAGCTTCTCCGCCGACGCGGAGTCGAAGACGGTGAAGGCGTCGGAGATCCCCGACGGCTGGATGGGTCTGGACGTGGGACCCGACTCGGTGGATCGGTTCGAAGCGGTGCTCAGCAACGCCAAGACCATCTTCTGGAACGGTCCCGCCGGAGTCTTCGAGTTCGAGAAGTTCTCGAAGGGCACCGAAGGTATCGCCCGGGCGATCATCGCGGCGACCACGAAGGGCGCGTTCAGTGTCGTCGGTGGTGGCGACTCCGCCGCGGCCGTGCGCACTCTGGGTCTCCCGGATGCCGGCTTCTCCCACATCTCCACCGGTGGCGGTGCCTCCCTCGAGTACCTCGAGGGCAAGCAGCTCCCCGGCCTGTCGATCCTGGAGGGCTGACACATGGCACGGACCCCGTTCATCGCCGGCAACTGGAAGATGAATCTCAACCATCTCGAAGCCATCGCGCTGGTGCAGAAGATCGCGTTCTCACTGCCCGCGAAGTACTTCGAGAAGGTCGACGTCGCGGTCATCCCGCCGTTCACGGACATCCGCAGCGTCCAGACGCTGATCGAGGGCGACAAGCTGCTGCTCACCTTCGGTGCGCAGGACCTGTCGCCGCAGGACTCCGGCGCGTACACCGGTGACATCAGCGGCGCGTTCCTGGCGAAGCTGGGATGCACCTACGTCGTGGTCGGTCACTCCGAGCGTCGCGCCGGACACGGCGAGGACAACGAGACGGTGCTGGCCAAGACCAAGGCTGCGCTCAAGCACGGACTGATCCCGATCGTGTGCATCGGCGAGGGCCTCGAGGTCCGCGAGGCGGGCGAGCATGTGGCCTTCAACGTCGAGCAGCTCCGCGGTTCGCTCGCGGGACTCGGGGCGGACGAGATCGCCAAGATCGTCGTCGCCTACGAACCCGTGTGGGCCATCGGGACCGGCCGTGTGGCCAGTGCTGCGGACGCCCAGGAAGTCTGTGGGGCCATCCGAGAAGAGCTGGTCTCCCTGGCCGACGTGGACACCGCCGCGAAGGTTCGCGTGCTGTACGGAGGTTCGGTCAGCTCCAAGAACGTCGGCGAGATCGTCGGCCAGACCGATGTCGACGGGGCACTCGTCGGCGGAGCGTCGCTCAAGGCGGACGAATTCGCCACCTTGTGCGCCATCGCTGCCGGGGGACCGCTTCCCTGACACACCGCGCATCACCGATCGAAGGGCACGTCGCGCACGCGACGTGCCCTTCGTCGTCCCGCCCGCTCCGACCTGTAGGATTGCCGATCATGCGCACGTTCCTGGACATCCTGCTGGTGATCACCAGCATCGGCCTGCTCGTCTTCATCCTGCTGCACCGCGGCAAGGGTGGCGGCCTGTCCAGCCTCTTCGGTGGCGGCGTCCAGTCGTCGTTGTCCGGATCGAGCGTCGTGGAGAAGAACCTCGACCGCGTCACCGTGTTCACCGGCGTCGTGTGGCTCATCTGCATCCTCGGCATCGGCCTGGAGATCAAGTTCGCCTGACACGCCGGGCCTGACATCCCTGCGCTGCGCCGGACAGCGAGGCCGACAATACTGTTCCCATGACAGTCGTCGATCCAGGTCTGCCCGCCACCGAACCTCTGCGAGAGGACATTCGGCTCCTCGGAGGGATCCTCGGTTCCGTCATCCGGGACCACGAGGGTGAGTCGACGTTCGACCTCGTGGAGAAGGCCCGCGTCGAGTCCTTCCGCGTCCGGCGGTCGGAGATCGACCGCGGTGTGTTGACCGACCTCTTCGACGGCATCGACATCGCGTCGGCCATTCCGGTGATCCGCGCGTTCAGTCATTTCTCCCTGCTCGCGAACCTGGCGGAGGACATCCACCGGGAACGCCGGCGGGCCGTGCACGTCCGCGCGGGGGAGCCTCCCCAGGACAGCAGCCTGGCCTCCACCTACGCCAAACTCGATGCGGCGAACCTCGACGCCGAGACCGTGCAGAACCTGCTGCGCGACGCGCTGGTGTCGCCGGTCATCACCGCGCACCCGACCGAGACCCGTCGCCGCACGGTCTCCGAGATCCAGAGCCGCATCACCGATCTGATGCGATTCCGTGAGCGCACGGAACTGGACGACGTCGAGGTTGCCGACACCGAGGCGAAGATCGAGCGGCAGATCCTCGCACTGTGGCAGACCGCATTGATCCGCTTGTCGCGGCTCCGTATCCAGGACGAGATCGAGGTCGGCCTGCGCTACTACGACATGTCGCTGTTCGACGTCATACCCCGTATCAACACCGAACTGCGTGCGGCGCTGCGCAGCCGGTGGCCCGATGCGGATCTGCTGGCGCAGCCGATGCTGCGTCCGGGGTCGTGGATCGGCGGCGACCGCGACGGCAACCCCTTCGTCACCGGGGAGATCGTGCACCGGGCGACCAACCGTGCGGCGCAGGTCGCCTTCACCCGGTACCTCGCCGATCTCGTCGGCCTGGAGCACGAGCTCTCGATGTCGGCGCGACTGATCGATGTGGACGCGGACCTGCAGGCTCTGGCCGACGCGTCGAAGGACGACTCGGCGTTCCGGTCCGACGAGCCGTTCCGACGCGCGGTGCGCGGCATCCGCGGCCGTCTGACGGCGACGGCGCACCGGATGCTGGACGTGGTGCCCGACAACACCCTCGACACTCCCGAGCTGGAGCCGTACTCGTCGCCGCAGGAGATGCTCGACGACCTCGACCTGCTGGATCGCTCGTTGCGTCGTACAGCCAACGGTGTCATCGCGGACGACCGGCTCGCGACGCTGCGCCAGGCGTTGGAGACGTTCGGGTTCCACCTGTCCGGCCTCGACATGCGTCAGAACTCCGACATCCACGAAGAGGTCGTCGGCGAACTCCTGGCGTGGGCGGGTGTGCATTCCGACTACTCGTCGCTCTCCGAGGACGAGCGCGTGGCGATCCTGTCCGCGGAGCTCGAGACTCGGCGCCCGCTGATCGGGCCTCGCGCGGAGTTCAGCGAGCAGACGACGAAGGAACTGGCGATCGTCGCCTCGGCGGCCGACGCCGTGCGCACGTTCGGCGGTGGGGCCGTGCCGAACTACATCATCAGCATGTGCACGTCCGTGAGCGACATGCTCGAGGCCGCGGTGCTGCTGAAGGAGGCCGGCATCCTCGATCCCGGCGACTCGGAGACCGGTCCGTCGTCCCCGGTGGGGGTGGTGCCGCTGTTCGAGACCATCGACGACCTCCAGCAGGGCGCGGCGACGCTCACCGCGACCTTGGCCGTTCCGGTGTACCGCGCTCTGGTGACGTCGCGGGGCGAGAACCAGGAGGTGATGCTGGGGTACTCGGATTCGAACAAGGACGGCGGGTACCTCGCGGCCAACTGGGCTCTCTACCGTGCCGAGCTCGACCTCGTCGAGGCCGCTCGGGACGCCGGGATCCGGTTGCGCCTCTTCCACGGGCGCGGTGGCACCGTCGGTCGCGGCGGCGGCCCGAGTTACGACGCGATCCTCGCTCAGCCCACCGGTGCTGTCACCGGGTCGCTGCGCATCACCGAGCAGGGTGAGGTCATCGCCGCGAAGTACGCGGAGCCGCGCCTCGCACGTCGCAACCTGGAGACTCTGCTCGCGGCGACGATCGAGAGCACACTCCTCGACGTCGAGGGACTGGGCGACGACGCCGAACCGGCCTACGCACTTCTCGACGATCTGGCAGCGCGCGCGCAAGCCGCATACGGCGCGCTGGTGCACGAGACTCCGGGCTTCGTCGAGTACTTCCGGATGTCGACGCCCGTCGCCGAGATCGGTGAGCTCAACATCGGCAGCCGGCCCGCCTCGCGGAAGCCGACCAACTCCGTCTACGACCTGCGGGCCATTCCCTGGGTCATGTCGTGGAGCCAGTCGCGCGTGATGCTTCCGGGTTGGTACGGAGTCGGTACGGCCTTCGAGGACTGGGTGGGCGGCGACGACGACCGGTTGGCGACGCTGACCGATCTGTACCGGCGCTGGCCGTTCTTCCGGACCGTGATGTCCAACATGGCGCAGGTGATGGCGAAGTCCGATCTCGGTCTCGCCGCGCGCTACTCGGAACTGGTTCCGGACGAGAAGCTCCGCAAGACCGTGTTCGACATGATCTCGACCGAGCACGCGAAGACGGTGTCGATGTACCTGAAGATCACCGGTCACGACGGTCTGCTGGACGACAACCCGGCTCTCGCCCGGTCGGTGTTCAACCGCTTCCCGTATCTCGAGCCGCTGAATCACCTGCAGGTCGAACTGCTGAAGCAATTGCGTGCCGGCGACGACCGCGAACAGGTGAAGCGCGGAATCCTGCTGACGATGAACGGTCTCGCGACGGCCCTGCGGAACAGCGGCTAGAGGGAACCGTCGGGGCTCTCCCGGCGTCGAACAGAGCAGGACCACATTCGACGCCGGGAGGGCACCTCGACATGAAGCAGTTCAGCGACAACCGTTGCGACGCACCAGCATCCGCGTGGCGGCGCGGAATTCCCCGTCGTCGCCACGCGCCGGTTCCCACGCAGGTACGCCAGGACGGCCCGGCCGACGAGCGCCCGGGTCGATCGCCGGCATGACGGTCACAGACGCGAGGCGGACCCCTCGTCGAGGAACCAGACGGTGGACTCGGTGCCGTGGGCACCGGCAGCCGGGTGCTCGATCGGATCCGCGCCGCCGACACATGCCGCGACCGCGTCGGCCTTCCCCTCACCCGACACCAGGAACCACACGTGCCGGGAACGGTTCACCGCCGGAAGGGTGAGGGTGATGCGGACCGGCGGCGGCTTGGGGGAGTCGGTGACGGCGAGGACGAGGCTGCTGTCCTCGCGCACCGCATCGCTGTGGGGGAACAGCGAGTTGATGTGGGAGTCCGGGCCCATGCCCAGGAGGTGCACGTCGAACACCGGGCCGTCGGTGCCGCCGAATGCGGCGACGGCCTGAAGGTAGGCCACGGCGGCCGCGTCGACGTCGTCACCCAGCGGGGAGTCCGACGGCGCCATGACGTGCACGCGTGCCTCGTCGACGCCGACGTGATCGAGCAACGCGTCCTTCGCCTGGACGTAGTTCCTCTCCGAGTCGCCCTCGGGAAGAAAGCGTTCGTCGCCGAAGAAGACGTCGACCGCCGACCAGTCGATGTCACCGCCGAGATCTTTGACGGCCTTCAGCGTGGCGACGCCGGTACCGCCACCGGTCAGCACCACGAACGCACTGCCGCGAGTCTTCTGTGCGTCGACGACGACGGCCACGAATCGTTCGGCCGCGGCGCGTGCGAGTGCCGCGGTGTCCGGGGAGCGGTGTATCTCACTCATAGGTCACCTTCGCGAGGCCGGCGAGTGCCTCTTCGTAGATCTCGTCACGGTCGAGGCGCCGTAGCTCTTCCGCCAGGCAATCACGCGTCTCCCGTCGTGCGAGAGACACCAGAGTGTCGGGTTGTCCCGTCCTGATCAGCGTCGCCGTGGTTCCGGTCTGCGGACGGCTGATGGAGACGGTGCTGTCCGCCAGCACCATCTCGACGCGCAGATCACCGACGTTGCGGTGCACGGGAACGCCCAGACGGCCGGCGAGCCATCCGGCGAGGATGTCGAGCGCCGGCTCGTCCCGCAGTCCCGAGACCGTGACCGAGCGCACGGCCTCGGCCTGCTGGTCGAGCGCGGTGGTGAGCAACGCTCGCCAGTACGTGATGCGCGACCACGCCAGGTCGGAGTCGCCCTCGGAGTAGGACTCGAGCCGCGACGCGATCGCGGCCCGCGGATCGGGGGCCATGGTGGCGTCGGTGATCCGTCGGATGGCAAGGCGTCCCACCGGGTCCTTGGCGGGCACGTCGGGCGCCCCACCGGGCCACCACGCGACGACGGGTGTGTCCGGCAGCAGGAAGGGGAGCACCACGCTCTGCTCGTGCTCGGACAGCTCGCCGCGCAGACGCAGCACGACCACCTCGGAGGCACCCGCGTCACCTCCGACGCGGATCTGCGCGTCGAGACCGTCCTCGTCACTGCGCTCGCCGCGCGCCAACACGATCACGCGGCACGGATGCTCGCGGCTGGCTTCGTTGGCTGCTTCGATCGCCGCTTCGAACTTGGACGGGTCACGGATGACGACCACGAGAGTGAGGACGCGTCCGAGCGTGACGGCGCCTCCCGACTCGCGGAGTTCGACGAGTTTCTTCGAGACGGCGCGGGTACTGGTGGCCGGAAGGTCGACGATCACGGTCTTCTCCATTCACGTCCGGTGCGCTGCATCATCTCGTTCGCGGAGTCCGGACCCCACGTCCCGGCCTCGTAGGGGTCGGCGGTGCCGCCCGACGCCCAGTACTCGAGGATCGGGTCGAGGATCTTCCAGGACAGCTCGACCTCGGCATTGACCGGGAAGAGCGACGGTTCACCGAGCAGGACGTCGAGAATGAGACGCTCGTACGCCTCGGGGGAGGATTCGGTGAATGCCTGCCCGTAGCTGAAGTCCATGCTGACGTCGCGCACCTGCATGCTCGAACCCGGCACCTTCGACCCGAAGCGAAGCGTCACGCCCTCGTCCGGCTGCACCCTGATCACCAGGGCGTTCTGACCCAACTCCTCGGTCATGGTCGCGTCGAACGGTAGATGGGGAGCACGCTTGAAGATCATCGCGATCTCGGTGACCCGTCGTCCCAGCGATTTGCCGGTGCGCAGGTAGAACGGGACTCCGCCCCACCGTCGGGTGTCGACCTCGAGCGTGATGGCCGCGTACGTCTCGGTCGTGGACTCGGCGTCGAAGCCTTCTTCTTCCTTGAGTCCCTTGACCTTCTGACTGCCCTGCCATCCGCTGGTGTACTGGCCGCGTGCCGCGGTCTCCGCGAACGGTTCCGCCAACCGCGTCGCCGACAACACCTTGATCTTCTCGGACTGCAGTTCGCTGGGGCTGAAGCTGACAGGCTCCTCCATCGCGGTGATGGCGAGCAACTGCAGCAGGTGATTCTGAATGACGTCGCGGGCAGCGCCGATGCCGTCGTAGTACCCGGCTCGGCCGCCGAGACCGATGTCCTCGGCCATCGTGATCTGCACGTGGTCCACGTAGTGGGCGTTCCAGATCGGGTCGAACAACTGGTTCGCGAAGCGCAGCGCCAGGATGTTCTGGACCGTCTCCTTGCCCAGGTAGTGGTCGATGCGGAACACCCGGTCCTCCGGGAACACCCGGTTGACGACGGCGTTGAGTTCCTTCGCGCTCTGCAGATCGTGGCCGAAGGGCTTCTCGATGACGACGCGTCGCCACTGGTCGGGCCCACCCTCGACGACCTGACCTGTCGCCAGGCCGGACGTGGAGAGTTGCTCGAGGACGACGGGGAACGCGCTGGGCGGGATCGACAGGTAGAACGCGTGATTGCCACCCGTTCCGCGTTGGACATCGAGTTCGGCGAGCGTCGTCGCCAACCGGTCGAAGGCGTCGGCGTCGTCGAAGGTGCCCTGGACGAAGCGGATGCCCTCGGCGAGACGCTCCCAGACGCTCTCACGGAACGGCGTGCGAGCATGCTCGCGAACCGAATCGTGGACGATGGTCGAGAAGTCCTGGTCCTCCCATTCGCGTCGTGCGAAACCGACGAGGGCGAAGCCGGGGGGCAACAGCCCGCGGTTCGCCAGGTCGTACACGGCCGGCATCAGCTTCTTGCGCGCGAGATCGCCCGTCACCCCGAAGATCACCAGGCTGCAGGGCCCGGCGATCCTCGGGAGACGCTTGTCCCGGTTGTCACGAAGCGGATTGACCCAGGGGGCGTCCTCCGTCGTCGTCATGTGTCAGCTCTTGCTCTGTGCCTGATCGAGCTGCTGGCGAGTGGCCTCGTTGAGTTCGGCCCAGGCGCTCTCGAACTTCTCGACACCCTCGTTCTCGAGGACGAGGAACACGTCCGTGAGGTCGATGCCGAGGGCGCTGATCGCGTCGAACACGGCCTGCGACTCGGGACCCTTGCCCGAGATCGTGTCGCCCGTGATCTCACCGTGGTCCGCCACCGCGTCCATGGTCTTCTCCGGCATCGTGTTCACCGTGTTGGGTGCGACGAGTTCGGTGACGTACAGGGTGTCGGGGAGCGTCGGATCCTTGACGCCGGTCGAGGCCCACAGCGCGCGCTGCGGACGTGCATTGCTCTCCAGGAGGCCCTGGAACCGCGAGCCGACCTCGAAGACCTGCTGGTAGGCGACGTACGCGAGGCGCGCGTTGGCCAGTCCGGCCTTGCCCTTCAGCTCGGTGGCCTCGGGGGTGCCGATGGCATCGAGACGCTTGTCGATCTCGGTGTCGACGCGCGAGACGAAGAACGATGCCACCGAGTGGATCGAGGACAGGTCATGTCCGGCGGCCTTGGCGGACTCGAGTCCCTCGAGGTACGCGTTCATGACGGCTTCGTACCGCTCGACCGAGAAGATCAGCGTGACGTTGACGCTGATGCCTTCGCCGATGACCTTGGCGATCGCGGGAATGCCGGCTTCGGTCGCGGGAATCTTGATGAGGACGTTGGGGCGGTCGACGATCTTCCACAGCTCGATCGCCTGCGCCACGGTCTTGTCGGTCTCGTGCGCCAGGCGAGGATCGACCTCGATGGACACGCGGCCGTCGACACCGTTGGACGCCTCGTAGACGGGTGCGAAGATGTCGCACGCGTTGCGGACGTCGTCGGTGGTGACGGTGCGGATGACCGCGTCCACGTCGGCGCCGCGGGCCGCGAGCTCGTTGACCTGATCGTCGTAGGCGGTGCCCTTGCTGAGCGCAGCCTGGAAGATCGACGGGTTCGTGGTGACACCGACGACCGACTTGCCCTCGATCAGCTCGGTCAGGTTGCCGGACGAGATGCGGTCACGTGAGAGGTCGTCGAGCCACACGGACACTCCGGCGGCCGACAGATCTGCGAGATTCTTGTTCTGGGTCATGGCGGTTATCCCTTCACATTGGTGATGGAGCGCTGCGCGGCGGCGACCACGGCCTCGGCCGTGAATCCGTACTCGCGGAACAGCGTGGCTGCGTCGGCGGACTCGCCGAAGTGCTCGAGCGAGATGATCTCGCCGAAACCGCCGACGAGCTTGTACCACGGCATCGCGATGCCGGCCTCGATCGAGACGCGTGCCTTGACGGTGGGCGGCAGCACCTGGTCGCGGTAGTTCTGGTCCTGGCTCTCGAACCACTCGACACACGGCATGGAGACCACGCGTGCGGCGATGTCCTGCGCCTCGAGCAGCTTCTGGGCCTCGACGGCGTACTGCACCTCGGATCCGGTGGCGATCAGGATGACGTCGGGAGCAGCCTTCGACGACTCGACCAGGGTGTAGCCACCCTTGGACACGCCCTCGTAGCTGGTGCCTTCGAGCACGGGGATGCCCTGACGCGTCAGCGCCAGACCGACCGGGCCGCTGCTGGAGGACTTCGCCAGCACGGCGCGCCATGCGTGTGCGGTCTCGTTGGCGTCACCGGGACGGACGACGGACAGGTTCGGGATCGCCCGCAACGCAGCGAGGTGCTCGACCGGCTGGTGGGTCGGGCCGTCCTCGCCCAGACCGACGGAGTCGTGAGTCCAGACGTAGATCGGATCGATGTCCATCAGTGACGCGAGTCGGACGGCCGGGCGCATGTAGTCACTGAACTGCATGAACGTGCCGCCGTAGGCGCGGGTCGGTCCGTGCATGACGATGCCGGACAGGATCGCGCCCATGGCGTGCTCACGGATACCGAAGTGCAGGGTGCGCCCGTACGGCTCGGCGTCCCAGTCGTCGGTGGAGATCGACGTGGGGCCGAAGGACTTGGCGCCCTTCATCGTCGTGTTGTTGCTGCCGGCCAGGTCGGCGGAGCCGCCCCACAGCTCGGGCAGCACGGGCGCGACGGCACTGAGCACGTCACCGGACGCGGCACGCGTGGCGACGGCCTTGCTTCCCGGCTCCCAGGTGGGGAGGACGTCGGACCAGCCCTCGGGCAGCTCTTCCGCCGTGAGGCGGTCGAGCAGCTTCTTGCGCTCGGGCTCGCGTGCCGCCCAGGCGTCGAACTGCTCGGTCCAGGCGGCGTGCGCCGCACGGCCGCGCTCCTGCAACGAGCGGGTGTGCGCGATGACCTCGTCGGTGACCTCGAAGGTCTTGTCCGGATCGAAGCCGAGCGCCTTCTTGACCGCGGCGACCTCGTCGTCGCCGAGAGCCGCGCCGTGCACTGCGCCGGTGTTCATCATCGTCGGCGCGGGGAAGCCGATGATGGTGCGCAGCACGATGATCGACGGCTTGTCGGTGACGGCCTTCGCGGCCTCGACAGCCTCTTCGATGGCGGTGACGTTCTCGCCGCCCTCCACGACCTGAACGTGCCAGCCGTAGGCCTCGTAGCGCTTGGCCGTGTCCTCGGACAGGGCGATGTCCGTCGAGTGCTCGATGGAGATCTTGTTGTCGTCGTAGAACAGGATCAGGTTGCCCAGCTGCTGCGTACCGGCCAGTGACGACGCCTCGGAGGTGATGCCCTCCTCGATGTCGCCGTCGGAGGCGATGACGTAGATGAAGTGGTCGAACGGGCTCTCACCGAGGGCGGGCTCCGGGTCGAACAGTCCGCGTTCGCGGCGTGACGCCATCGACATGCCGACGGCGGAGGCCAGGCCCTGCCCCAACGGGCCGGTGGTGATCTCGACGCCCTTGGTGTGGCGGAACTCGGGGTGGCCCGGAGTCTTCGACTTGAACGTACGCAGCGCCTCGAGGTCGGACAGTTCGAGCCCGAAGCCGCCGAGGTACAGCTGGATGTAGAGGGTGAGGCTCGAGTGGCCGCACGAGAGCACGAACCGGTCGCGACCGATCCACGTCGTGTCGGTGGGGTCGTGGCGCATGGTGCGCTGGAAGAGCGTGTAGGCGAGAGGCGCGAGGCTCATCGCGGTACCGGGGTGGCCGTTGCCGACCTTCTGCACGGCGTCGGCCGCGAGCACTCGAACAGTGTCCACCGCCCGCGTGTCCAGATCGGTCCAGTCGCTCGGATGGTGAGCGCTGGTGAGAACGGTGATGTCGTCTGTGATCGACACGAGCGGAAATCTCCTGACACTGTCGGGGTGTGTGGCCAGTACCTGCGTGCGAACGGCGCGACTGATCGCATCGTCCGCGGGTGGAGCCTAGTTCCCCGACGGATCCGTCGGAGATACCCGGTTCGGGGCCCAGCCTAGTTCCGTCGGGGACCCCCCGCCGACTCGTACGAGCAACGCCCGCGCAGATCGACGTGGTGACTCCGACCTCAGGACTACCCGCCGATTGGGGTGATGACACAGGCGGCGTCTACCATCGCTTGTAGTAGCGCCACCTGTTCGGTGGTGAAGCGCAGGTCGTGTGAGGGAGATTCGAGTGGGGATGCGGCAGAGCCCGAGCGGACACGGGTTCGCCGACAGTCCGGCCGCGGACTCGTCTCCGGCGCCCACGACGCTCCCGGGACGACTCCTCGCGCGGGCCGGCGCCTACATCGCACTGACCAAGCCTCGTGTCATCGAGTTGCTCCTCGTCGCCACCATCCCCACGATGCTGCTGGCCGATCGTGGTTCGGTGGACCTGCCTCTGCTCTTCGCCACACTGTTCGGCGGTTGGATGGGTGCAGCCAGCGCGAACACGTTGAACTGCGTCGTCGACGCCGATATCGACAAGGTCATGAAGCGCACGGCGCGCCGTCCCCTCGCCCGTGAGGCAGTGCCCACGTCGCACGCCTTCGTCTTCGGCACACTGCTCGGCATCGCGTCGTTCGCCTGGTTGTGGTGGGCCGCGAACCTGCTCAGCGGCGTTCTCGTCGTCGTGACCATCCTGTTCTACGTGTTCGTCTACACGATGGGCCTCAAGCGTCGGACCTCGCAGAACGTCGTCTGGGGCGGTGCTGCGGGTTGCATGCCGGCGTTGGTGGGATGGTCGGCGGTCACCGGAACCGTCGGCTGGCAAGCCGTCGTGCTGTTCCTGGTCATCTTCTTCTGGACGCCGCCGCACACCTGGGCCCTGGCCATGCGTTACAAGGACGACTACGCCGCAGCCGGTGTGCCCATGCTTCCCGTCGTTGCCACCGAGCAGGTCGTCACACGACAGATCGTCATCTACACCTGGCTCACCGTCGCCGCGACCGCCGCGCTGGTCCCCGCCGCGGGTGTCGTGTACGCCGCGGTGGCACTCGTCGCGGGCGCCTGGTTCCTCCTGATGGCTCATCAGCTCTACGCGGGTGTACGCCGCGGCGAGCCGGTCAAGCCCCTGCGTCTGTTTCTCCAGTCGAACAACTACCTGGCCGTCGTCTTCATCGGCCTGGCCGTCGACTCGGTGCTCGGCATGAACACCGTGTCGCAGTTCTTCTCCTGACAGCCGTGACTCAGGGCTCCAGAACCAAGGAGCCGGTGGTCCGGCGTGCTTCGAGTTCGGTGTGCGCCCGGCGGGCCTCCGCCAGCGGGTAGCGGTGCTCGACCCGCACCGACAACGTCCCGTTCGCGACGGCGCCCATGACGGCCCCACCGCGCCACTCGAGCTCGGCTCGGTCGCGAATGTGGTGGGCGAGGGTCGGCCGAGTCAGGAATACCGATCCGGCCTTGTTGAGCCGCTGAGGGTCGACCGGCGGAACCGGTCCGCTGGCCGCCCCGAACAGGGCGACGGTGCCGCGGATCCGCACGCTGTCGAGACTTGCGTCGAAGGTCGTCCTGCCGACGCCGTCGTAGACCGCCGCCACCCCCTCGCCACGGGTGATGTCGCGTACCCGGGCTGCGATGTCGTCGTCGTACCGCAGGACATGGGACGCTCCCGCGTCGCGGGACAAGGCGTCCTTGTCGTCCGACGAGACGGTCGTGATCACCTCGACCCCCTTCGCGACCGCGAGCTGGGTGAGCAGCAACCCGACTCCGCCGGCCCCGGCGTGCACCAGCACGGTGTCCCCGGACACGGCCGCGTAGGTCGACTCGACGAGGTAATGCGCCGTCATCCCCTGCAGCAGCACCGACGCTGCTCGAGGGAAATCGACGCCGTCGGGAACCGGGACGGCCGCGGCCACGGGCACGACCGCGAGTTCGGCGTAGCTACCGGGCGCGCTGGCCCATGCGACCCGGTCACCGACCCGGATGTCGGTGACGTCGGATCCGATCTCCTCGACGACCCCGGCGCCCTCGTCGCCGGGAACGTACGGCAATTCTCGGGGGTAGGCCCCGCTCCGGAAATAGGTGTCGATGTAGTTGATGCCGGCGGCCTGCACTCGGACGAGGAGGTCGGTGGGGCCGGGACGTGGATCGGGGGCCTCGGTGTACTCGAGAACGTCGGGTCCGCCGGTCCTGGTGATCACCACTGCTCGCATCACCGGAGTCTTGCACTACCGGCGCGGACGCGGGGGACGGGACACGAGGTTACCGATGGGTAGGAGTGCGGCGGAGGCACCGGGTATTCTCACGGCATGAGTACCGAGAGCATCGAGAACGCACCCAAGGGCTCGTCCGGCATGAGCACCGAGACGGCTGCACCACCGTCGAGTCTGGTGTCGTCCATCGAGTCGTTCGTTGCCGCCCACGGCGGCTCGGCGACGGTCGTGTTGCAGCCCCTGGGGCGTGCGGGCGTTCGCATCACACTGGTCGGTGAGGACGGTGTCCTGGGGGACCGCGTCGCCGCCGATCTGGCGACCGCGCACGCGGTGGTGGATTCGTTGGATTCGGTGACCATCGGCGAGTGGGATCGCGAACTGACGAGCATCGTCACCCCCCGCAAGGGTCATTTCGCGCAGATGGCCGGGTGGGTCGCGGGCCAGACCAAGTTCCCGAAGGCACGCAACGGCCAGTAGGGACTGCTCAGCGAACGTGCTCGGGTCGCACGTTCTCGGCGTCGGGTGCCGGGATGGACTCCCGGTGACGTGACGCCGACCAGACCGCAGCAGTCGCCGCGGTACACGCGGCGGCTCCCGCGACGTGCACCGCCACCAGCGCGGCAGGCACGTCGGTGAAGTACTGGACGATGCCGACCGACGCCTGCGCAACCACCAGCGCGATCAGGATGTGAAGCCGCTTCTTCACGGCAGTCGCTCCCGAGGGGCTGACCGCGTAGACGCCGAAGGTCAGTCCGACGAGCAGGGCCAGGTAGCCGACCAGTAGTTCCGCATGGAGATGCACGAGGGTGACGATCTCCACCTCGAGTCGTGCCACGTCCGCGTCGCCGGCGTGCGGTCCGGCTCCGGTGACCATCGTGCCCGCCACCAGAACACCGGTGAGCAGGACCGCCGACAGAACGGTCAGCCACCGCAGGGGAGCCGGAACGGACGGCACGGACACACCGTCGTCGGCCTCGCCGATCTTGTGGAACAGCAGAGTCGCCAGCCACACCATCAGCATCGAGATGATCAGGTGCACGGCGACCGTCCACCACAGCAGACCGGTGAGAACGGTGATTCCGCCGACGCCGGCCTGCAGCACGGTTCCGGCGGGCATCAGCCACGCGTAGACGACCACTTCGCGCCGACGCCGTGCGCGGATGACGGCGAGCACGATGGCCGCGGCTGTCAGCACGACGGCGAAGGTCAGCATGCGGTTGCCGAATTCGACCGCCTGATGCAACACCGGGACCTCGGACACGCCCACGGGAGTGAAGCTGCCGGGGAAGCACTGGGGCCACGTGGGGCACCCCAGGCCGGATGCCGTGACGCGCACGATGGCGCCGGTGACGGAGATGCCGCCCTGGGTCACGATCACGACGAACGCGATGATCCGCTGCACGCGCACGGAGGGCAGCGGCAGGCGATCGACCAGGGACAGGAACGCACGAGAAAGCACGACTCGATCGTAGACGCCGAGTCCTACACGGTGTAGTTGGCCCGCGTCCGGCCGGACGGTTCGCCTAGGTGAAGGAGAACTTGCGGGTGGCCCAGAACCCGCACACCGCGGCCCACACGGCAAGCACCAGGACGCCGAACAGGTCCACGCGCCCCACCACGGCCTGCTCGAGTGTTTCCGCCATCGCGCCCGACGGCACGAGACGCGCGATCATCCGCACGGCCCCGGGAAGCGAGTCGTCGGCGAAGATCACACTGCCGATACCGAGCATCACGAACCACGCGATGTTGGCCAGAGCGAGCACGATCTCTGCTCGAAGTGTTCCGCCGAGAAGAAGGCCCATCGTCGCGAACGTCACGGTGCCCAGGGCGATGACGACGGCCCCGAGGAGCAGCCCGCCGGGAGTCGGACGCCATCCGAGGACGAGCCCGATGACACCCAGCAGAACCGACTGCGCGGCAACGACGATCAGGACGGCGATCGACTTGCCCGCGATCGCGCCCCACTTCGGCAGAGCGGTCGCCCCCAGTCTCTTCAGGGCGCCGTAGCGTCGATCGAAGCCCACAGCGATGGCCTGACCGGTGAAAGCCGTCGACATCACGGCGACCATCATCACGGCGGGAACGACTGTTCCGACGCGCTCGGAGCCGAAGTCGCCGAACGGCAGAAGTGTCAGACCGATGAGCAACGTGACCGGGATGAACATGGTGAGCAGCAACTGCTCACCGTTGCGGAGGAGCAGGACGAGTTCGAGTCGGGACTGCGCCGCGAGCATGCGACCGCGAGGCGCCGCCTGCGGATTCGGTGTGAACGTCCCCGGTTCGAATCTGTCCGTCGTGCGTTCGGACCGTGATGTCACGCTCACCCTCTCAGTTCCCGCCCCGTCAGATCGAGGAACACGTCCTCGAGGCTGCGCTGCTCCACGCGGAGATCGGTGGCCAGCACGTTGAGTCGAGCACACCACGAGGTCACCGTCGCCAGTACCTGGGGGTCGATGGTTCCTTCGAGCAGATAGGACCCCGGCGAGCTCTCGACGGGGTCGAAGCCCTCGGGCAGCACCATCTGCAACAACGAGAGATCGAGTCCGGCCGGTGCGGAGAACCGCAGCTGCCCCTCGGCTCCACGTCGAGTGAGTTCCGTCGGTGTCCCCGACGCCACGACGCGGCCGTGGTCGATGATCACCAGATCGTCGGCCAGCTGCTCCGCCTCGTCCATCAGGTGGGTTGTCAGCAGGATGCTGACGCCGTCCCGGCGGAGGGCATCGATCATGTCCCACACCAGGAGTCGCGCCTGTGCGTCGAGTCCGGCGGTGGGCTCGTCCAGGAAGACGAGTTCCGGTCGTCCCACCAGCGCGCAGGCGAGGGAGAGTCGCTGTTGCTGCCCGCCGGACAGGCGTCGGTACGGGGTGCGGACGGCGTCGGTGAGACCGAGCTGCGCCATCAACCACGCGGGGTCGAGCGGATCGGCAGAGTAGGACGCGACCAGGTTCAGCATCTCGCCCGCACGGGAGCCCGGGTAGGCGCCGCCGCCCTGGAGCATCACACCGATGCGGGGCTTGACACGCTCCGCGTCTCCGACGGGATCGAGCCCGAGAACGCGGACGTCGCCGGAGTCGGGGGAGAGAAACCCCTCGCACATCTCGACGGTCGTCGTCTTGCCGGCGCCGTTGGGTCCGAGCAGAGCGAGCACGCGGCCGCGGTGGAGAGTCAGGTCGAGACCGTCGACCGCCGTCGTCGATCCGAAGTGGCGGACGACGTTCGTGAGCGACACCGCAGGCGTCAGCGTCGCGGACGAACCGGACGCGGGTGGGGAGGCGGGTCGCGAGGTCACGATGATCCAGCGTAGGCGTCCGAGGAGGGCTCGGACGCCGCCGCCCCGTCGCGTGCTCTCCACGGAAGGATTCTTCTGGTCGCGGCGATGATCAGGGCGACGGTCAGAACCGTGGCCACGGCCGCCTGCACGATGACGAACGGCTGCACCTCGCCTCCCGTCGGCATGACGATGAGAGAGACGAAGGCGGAGAAGGCGATCACCGGTACTCGGAACGCGGGCCGGGTGGCCCAGGCCGCGAGCGGGGTGACGGCCCACAGCAGGTACCAGGGCTGGACGACGGGGAAGAGCAGCACCAGAGCGCCGAGCGACACTCCGAGAGCACCGATCGGATGCAACCGTCCGAGGAGCACCGAGACGAGCATCCGGACGATGATGACGGCCGCGACGAACGATGCGATCGGACGGGTGAGGGACAGCACGGCCGTGGTGTGGTCGCCGATACCCAGCAGCACCCCGGCGCCTCCGGTCGCGAGACCGAGAAGTGTGGGCAACGACATCCAACTGCGTACGGCACTGGCCGTGTTCAAGGTGCCCAGCCATCCGAATCCGAGGCCGCTCGCCGTGCTCACCGCGAGGAACACCACCAGGGTGACGGCCCCGAGCACCGCCGCGGCGACGGCGACGTCGCGCGCCCTGCCGCCGCGCCGTCGTGCCAGCGCCATGCCGACGAAGCCCAGGGCGAGGATCGACGGGATCTTGATGGTCGCGGACAATGCGATGATCGCCGCCCCGGCGAGAAGCAGTCCGATCTCCCGTCGATTCATCGGTCCGGTCCGGCCGGCCGACTCGATGGCACGGAAGGCGATTTCGAGGCCGGCGAGCATCAGGCCGAGCATGGCCGCCTCGTTGTGGATCCCGGCGACCAGATGGAACAGCAGCAACGGGTTCGCGGCGCCGAGCCACAGCGCAGCCACGCTCGACACCCCGCACCGGGCCGCGAGTCTGGGCAGCGCCCACACGATGAGGACGACTCCGGCCAGGGCGACGATGCGGTGCAAGAAGATGCCGGCCACGATGTTGTCGCCGGTGATCGCGGTGATACCCCGCCCGATCCACAGGAAGAACGGCCCGTACGGCGCCGGGGTGTCGCGCCAGATGTTGGGAACCGTCCGGGTGAGGACGTGGTCGACGCCGAGCGCGGCCTGCGGTCCGATGGAGTACGGATCCAGTCCGCGGGCCGTGATCTCGCTCTGCGCCAGGTACGAGTAGACGTCCTTGCTGAACATCGGGGGAGCGACGCACAGGGGAACGATCCACAGTGCGAGTGTCCGGTCGAGTTGCGACCTGGACAGACGTCGCGGCGACGAGCCCGCTCCGAAGGAGCCGACGGCGAGCCGGCCGAGCAGGAGCCACGCGAGCACGACGATCGCCGTGCCGATCATCGTCACGGTCAGCGCGGCGGGGAGTGCGCGAGCGAACAGGCCCAGGACGCGGACGCCCTGGACGGGGTTCTGCAGGACGGGTTGCGCGCCGGCCCCCAGAGCGCCGAGCGCCATCATCGCGGCTCCGGTGGCACCGAATCGGCGGATGTGGCTCAGGTCGCGCTCTTCCGCGGCGTTCAGACCCGGACGGTCGGGTTCGTTGTCGTGCAGGACCGCGACACGGTCGCTGCGCGGGGAGCCGTCGATGCCGAGGACGCGGCGCGTCACGCGAACGACCGTCGTCCGGGTCGTCCTCGCCGACTGCGCGACGCGCGACTCCGTCACCGGGACGTTGTCGTCGGAGGGGGGCACAGGGCGAAGCGTATCGACACCTCGGTCACCGCCACCACAACGGCCGATGTCGCGCCCGTGCGAGGGCGGCGTCCGTCGACCCAGGGTGCCCTTGCTGGAACCTGTCCGGTAATTCGGTCACACTGGTGTTGTGAAAACGACTACCGAACGTTCCAGCGAGCGCGCAGGCGCCCGCGACGACGTCCCGTCGGTCACCTCCGCAGCCGGATCTGCGGTCGCCGCCGAGGGGCGCACGCGCTCGTCGGTCATCACCCTTCTCCTGGAGGAGGGGCCGATCAGCGCGACCGACGTCGGTTCCCGGCTCGGGATCAGCGCGGCCGGAGTGCGCAGGCACCTCGATGCTCTCATCGACGCGGGCGACGCGCGCGTCACCATGACGCCGCGGCCCGGCTCCCGCACGCGTGGCCGTCCGGCCAAGATGTTCTCGCTCACCGCCCGAGGACGATCACGGTTGGGGCACTCGTACGACGACCTGGCCGGCGCGGCCATGCGTCACCTCCGGGAGATCGGCGGCGACGATGCGGTCCGCACCTTCGCGCGTCGTCGCATCCAGTCCATCGTCGCCGACGTCGAGCCCGCGGACACCTCGTCGCACGAATCGGTGTCACGCACGGCCGATGCCATCGCCGAGGCGCTGACGGACTCCGGATTCGCCGCCTCCACCAGGCCGGTCGGGAACGGCGTCCAGATCTGCCAGCACCATTGCCCGGTGTCGCACGTCGCCGCAGAGTTCCCGGAACTGTGCACCGCGGAGAGGGAAGCCTTCGCCGACCTCCTCGGAACGCACGTCCAGCGCCTCGCGACCATCGCCAACGGCGATTGCGCGTGCACGACACATGTGCCCCTTCGCACACTGTCGACCCCCGATTCCGGCAATACCGACGACGACGTCGGTGTTGCACCAGGCGAAGTCGCACACGACGACGCCGCCACCGACCCCACAGTCAGTCTCACGCTCGATCGCCTCCGGAAGGAGCCCGCATGACCGTCACACCAGACCAGGTGACCCCCACGGTGCCCGCGACACTCACGCAGGACGAGACCATCGCCTCGCTGGGTACCTACGGATACGGCTGGTCGGACTCCGACGTCGCCGGCGCGAGCGCGAAGCGAGGCCTCTCCGAGGCCGTCGTGCGTGACATCTCGCAGAAGAAGAGCGAGTCCGAGTGGATGCTCGAGACGCGTCTGAAGGCCCTCAAGACCTTCGACCGCAAGCCCATGCCCAACTGGGGTTCGAACCTCGACGGCATCGACTTCGACAACATCAAGTACTTCGTGCGCTCCAGCGAGAAGCAGGCCGCGACCTGGGACGACCTGCCGGCGGACATCAAGAACACGTACGACCGTCTCGGCATCCCGGAGGCGGAGAAGCAACGCCTCGTGTCCGGTGTCGCGGCACAGTACGAGTCCGAGGTCGTCTACCACTCGATCCGCGAGGACCTCGAGGAGCAAGGTGTCATCTTCATGGACACCGACACGGGCCTGCGTGAGCACCCGGAGATCTTCAAGGAGTACTTCGGCTCGGTCATCCCGGCCGGAGACAACAAGTTCTCGGCGCTGAACACCGCCGTGTGGTCCGGTGGATCCTTCATCTACGTGCCCCCGGGCGTCCACGTCGACATCCCGCTGCAGGCGTACTTCCGCATCAACACCGAGAACATGGGCCAGTTCGAGCGGACGCTCATCATCGTCGACGAGGGTGCCTACGTGCACTACGTCGAGGGATGCACCGCGCCGATCTACAAGTCCGACTCGCTGCACTCCGCCGTCGTGGAGATCATCGTCAAGAAGGGTGGTCGGTGCCGCTACACCACCATCCAGAACTGGTCGAACAACGTCTACAACCTGGTGACCAAGCGCGCCAAGGCAGAGGCCGGCGCCACCATGGAGTGGATCGACGGCAACATCGGCTCCAAGGTCACCATGAAGTACCCCGCGGTCTGGATGACCGGTGAGCACGCCAAGGGCGAGGTTCTCTCCGTGGCGTTCGCCGGTGAGGGTCAGCACCAGGACACCGGGTCCAAGATGCTGCACCTCGCGCCGAACACGTCCTCGAACATCGTCAGCAAGTCCGTGGCACGCGGCGGCGGCCGCACGTCCTACCGTGGTCTGATCCAGATCAACAAGGGCGCGCACGGGTCTCGCTCCACCGTCAAGTGTGACGCCCTGCTGGTCGACCAGATCAGCCGCAGCGACACCTACCCGTACGTCGACATCCGCGAGGACGACGTGACGATGGGTCACGAGGCCACCGTGTCCAAGGTCAGCGACGACCAGCTCTTCTACCTGATGAGCCGCGGGCTCACCGAGGACGAGGCGATGGCCATGGTTGTCCGCGGCTTCGTCGAGCCCATCGCGAAGGAGCTCCCCATGGAGTACGCCCTCGAACTCAACCGCCTGATCGAACTGCAGATGGAGGGATCGGTCGGATGACCTCGCCCCACAGTGATGTCACCACCGGCTCTGCCGGCGTGATCGGCGCCGTCGTCGGCGAGAACAAGCGTGAGATCGTCGCGAACAAGGGCGCGCAGTTCTCGTCGTACGACGTCGAGGCGTTCGAGATCCCGTCCGGTCGCGACGAGATCTGGCGCTTCACGCCGCTGCGTCGACTCCGCGGTCTGCACGACGGGTCGGCGACAGCGACCGGCACCGCCCGTGTGACGGTGTCCGACGCTCCGGAGTCGGTGCGCGTCGAGACCGTCGGTCGTGAGGACCAGCGTCTCGGCAAGGCCGGCGTGCCCGCCGACCGTGTCGCGGCGCAGGCCTACTCGTCGTTCGAGTCCGCCACCATCGTCACCGTCGCCGGTGAGGCCGAGCTCTCCGAGCCTCTCACCATCACGGTCGACGGCCCCGGCGCCGACTCGGTCGCCTACGGACACCTCCAGATCCGGGTCGAGGCGTTCGCTCGCGCCACCGTCGTGCTCGAGCAGCGCGGCGGCGGCACCTACGCCGAGAACGTCGAGTTCCTCGTGGCCGACAGCGCACAGCTCACGGTCGTGGCGCTGCAGGAGTGGGACGACGACGCCGTGCACGTGGCGTCGCATCACGCCTCGGTCGGACGCGACAGTGTCCTGCGGTACTTCTCGGTCAGTCTCGGTGGAGACCTGGTGCGGCTCACCCCGACCGTCAACTTCACCGGTCCGGGCGGCGACGCCGAACTGCTCGGCCTGTACTTCGCCGACGACGGTCAGCACCTCGAGCAGCGGTTGCTGGTCAACCACACGGCGCCCAACTGCAAGTCGAACGTCGTCTACAAGGGCGCGCTGCAGGGTGACCCCGCGTCGAAGAAGCCCGATACGCGCACTGTGTGGATCGGCGACGTCGTCATCGGCGCCAAGGCGGAGGGCACGGACACCTTCGAGCTCAACCGCAACCTGATCCTGACCGACGGTGCGCGCGCGGATTCCGTGCCGAACCTCGAGATCGAGACAGGGGAGATCGCCGGCGCCGGGCACGCGAGTGCCACCGGACGGTTCGACGACGAGCAGCTCTTCTACCTGCGGTCGCGCGGTATCCCCGAGGATCAGGCGCGCAAGCTCGTGGTGCGTGGGTTCTTCCACGACATCATCGCCAAGATCCCCGTCGATTCGATCCGGACACGCTTGTCCGACGCGGTCGAAGCAGAACTCGCCATCACCGGCGTCTGATCGCTCGACCCACCACACTCTCGTCACCATTTCCGACAGGCAAGGAACTTCATGTCCACTCTCGAAATCCGCGATCTGCACGTCGACGTCGCGAACACCGACGACGCTTCGCAGCCGATCGAGATCCTGAAGGGTGTGAACCTCACGGTCTCGTCCGGTGAGACGCACGCGATCATGGGCCCCAACGGCTCCGGCAAGTCCACGCTGTCCTACGCGATCGCAGGCCACCCCAAGTACCGCGTCACCTCGGGCAGCATCATGCTCGACGGGGAGAGCGTTCTCGACATGTCCGTCGACGAGCGCGCTCGCGCCGGCCTGTTCCTGGCCATGCAGTACCCGGTCGAGGTGCCCGGCGTCTCGATGTCGAACTTCCTGCGTACCGCCGCCACCGCCGTCCGCGGCGAGGCCCCGAAGTTGCGCCACTGGGTCAAGGAAGCCAAAGAGGCGATGACCGAGCTCGAGATCGACCCGAAGTTCGCCGAGCGCAGTGTCAACGAAGGCTTCTCCGGTGGTGAGAAGAAGCGTCACGAGATCCTGCAGCTCGGTCTGCTCAAGCCGAAGATCGCCATCCTCGACGAGACCGACTCGGGCCTCGACGTCGACGCGCTGCGCGTCGTGTCGGAGGGCGTCAACCGGTACAAGGAGCGCGAGAACGGCGGCATCCTGCTGATCACGCACTACACCCGCATCCTGCGCTACATCACGCCCGATCACGTCCACGTGTTCTCGGCCGGCCGCATCGTCGAGTCCGGCGGCGCGGAACTGGCCGACGAGCTCGAGACCAACGGGTACGAGCGCTTCACGAAGACCACCGCGGGCGCATGACGGCCGCCGCGACAGTCGGGACGCTCGACGTCGCGCGGCTGCGTGAGGACTTTCCCATCCTGGGCCGCACGGTCCGGGACGGGAAGCCTCTCGTGTACCTGGATTCCGGCGCGACCTCGCAGCGCCCCGTTCAGGTACTCGACGCGGAGCGCCACTTCCTGACCACGTGCAACGCCGCGGTTCACCGAGGTGCGCACCAACTCGCCGAGGAAGCCACCGACGCGTACGAAGGTGCTCGCGCGGCGATCGCCGCGTTCGTCGGAGCGCAGCCGGACGAGATCGTGTTCACGAAGAACGCCACCGAATCGCTGAACCTGGTGACGTACGTCCTGGGCGACGATCGGTTCGACCGATCGCTGCGTCCGGGCGACGAGATCGTGATCACCGAGCTCGAACATCACGCGAATCTCGTTCCGTGGCAGGAACTCTCGCGTCGTACCGGTGCGACGCTGCGGTGGTACGGAGTCACCGACGAAGGCCGCATCGACCTCGATTCGCTCGAGTTGACCGAGCGGACCCGCGTGGTCTCGTTCACGCACCAGTCCAACGTGACCGGCGCCGTGGCACCTGTGGAAGAGATCGTCCGGCGCGCCCGCGCCGTCGGCGCCCTCGTCGTGCTCGACGCGTGCCAGTCGGTGCCGCACATGCCGGTCGACGTCGCGGCGCTGGACGTGGACTTCGCGGCGTTCTCCGGCCACAAGATGCTCGGTCCGTCCGGTGTCGGTGTCCTGTACGGCAAGGCCGCCCTGCTCGCCGCGATGCCTCCGTTCATCACCGGTGGCTCGATGATCGAGACCGTGACGATGGAGCAGACCACGTACGCCGCTCCTCCTCAGCGCTTCGAGGCCGGGGTACCCATGACGTCGCAGGTCGTCGGTCTCGGTGCTGCCGTGGATTACCTGAACGCCCTGGGCATGGATGCGGTCGCCGCCCACGAGCACACCCTCACCGAGGCGGCACTCGCCGAACTCGGCAGTATCGACGGGGTGCGCATCATCGGCCCGACGGACACCCGCGATCGCGGTGGGGCCGTCTCGTTCGTCGTCGACGGCATCCACGCTCACGATCTCGGGCAGATCCTCGACGACGAGGGTGTCGCCATCCGCGTGGGACATCACTGCGCCTGGCCGCTGCATCGTCGCTTCGGAGTCGCCGCCACCGCACGTGCGTCGTTCGCGGTGTACAACACCGTCGACGAGGTGCGAGTTCTCGGCGCCGCGATCCGTACCGCGCAGTCGTTCTTCGGTGTCACCGGTGGTGCCGCATGAGAATGGAACAGATGTACCAGGAAGTGATCCTGGATCACTACAAGCATCCGCACGGCCGCGGTCTGCGTGAGCCGTTCGGCGCCGAGGTGCATCACGTCAATCCCACCTGCGGTGACGAGGTCACCCTGCGAGTCGACCTGGTCGACGGAGTCGTCAAGGACGTGTCGTACGACGGGCAGGGATGTTCGATCAGCCAGGCCGCGACGTCGGTGCTCACCGACCAGGTCGTCGGTCTGACCGTCGAGGACGCGTTGACGACGGTCGATGCCTTCTCGGCGATGGTCGGCAGCCGTGGAACCGTCGAGGGTGACGAGGACGTCATCGGTGACGGCATCGCCTTCGCGGGCGTGGCGAAGTACCCGGCACGCGTGAAATGCGCGCTGCTCGGATGGATGGCATTCAAGGACGCCGTTGTTCGTACTGTGGAGACTCAGGACGAGCACGCGAACAGTGGAGGACGATCATGACCGATACCGACAGCAGCGCAGCGGCGCCCGATTCCGTCATCGAGGACCTCGAGGAGGCCATGCGTGACGTCGTCGACCCCGAACTGGGCATCAACGTCGTCGACCTGGGTCTCGTCTACGGGATCTCCATCGACGACGCGGCAGTGGTGACACTGGACATGACGCTCACGTCCGCGGCGTGCCCGCTGACCGACGTGATCGAGGATCAGAGCCGCACGGCCCTGGTGCGGAGCGGGTTGGCCGAGGAACTCAAGATCAACTGGGTCTGGATGCCGCCGTGGGGTCCGGACAAGATCACCGACGACGGACGCGAACAGCTTCGCGCCCTCGGATTCACGGTCTGACCGTCTTGCTGAAGATGCGGTACGTCCTGCTCGGGTCCACCGGGTAGGACGCCCGCACCGAGCGG
This sequence comes from Rhodococcus sp. Leaf247, assembly GCF_001426185.1. Lineage (GTDB taxonomy): Bacteria > Actinomycetota > Actinomycetes > Mycobacteriales > Mycobacteriaceae > Rhodococcoides. Next base: position 367,909 of record NZ_LMRP01000003.1, read on the forward strand.
AACCAGCCGCCGTCAGCGAGTACCGGTGCAGCTTCGATGGAGTCGTATCCGCGGTCGTGGATGCGCTGGAACAGTTCGAAGATCAGTAACGCCGACGTGCCCTTGTCCGGGCACTCGGGATCGACGAACATCATGTCCAGACGCACGTGCGAGCGGTGCTTGCGACCGCCGGGCCCACGCCACCGCGCGATGGTGTGAAGATCTCGCAGGACGCCGAAGCGTGAGCGCACCGCCCCGAGCGCAGCCTTGTTGACGTCTGGAATGCCCATGACGAAACCGACCACCGTGCCGTCGAGCTCGGCAAAGAGCACGATCTCGCGGTCGAGGATCGGTCGCATCGTCGCGACCAGCTCCTGGATCTCGTCGGGTTCGACCGGGGTGAATCCCCAGAACGAGCTGAACGCCGAGTTGTAGAGCACGCGCAGCTTCTCGACGTCCTCGTCGAAGGTGGCGTCGTTCATCGGTCGGATGGTCACCGACGACCGAGCTTTCCACCGCTGGCCCATCGCGTACTTGCGTTCGAACGGCTTCGTCTGGACCAAGCTGTGCGGATCGTCGTGATAGAAGCTGTGGAACTCCTTGATGCTCGTCATGCCCCAGCTCTCGACGAGCTCGGCGTAGTACGGCGGGTTGTGCGGCATGCCGACCAACGGCGGAATGTCGTTGCCGTGCACCAGTATTCCCGCGCTCCACAACAGCGACGGGCTCATGGGTCCCACCAGTGTGGTCAGCGACTTCGCAGTGGCCCACTCGGCTGCCGCATCGAGCAGCGCGTGCGCCGCCTCGACATCGTCGAGGCATTCGAAGTACCCGAAGTACGCCGTGGGTTCGTCGTAGTGAGCGATGAACACCAGGTCGGCGATGGCGGCGATGCGCCCCACCAGTGTCGAGCCGCGGTAGGCGAGGAAAGCCTGGCTGGTCATGCGACCGCTCGTCTTCTCCGACGGCTTCCGCAACATCGTGCCGACGTCCGCGATGTCGCCGGGGATCCAGTTGCGATCCGACGCGTACACGACGAAGGGGACCTTCGAGAACGCTGCCCAGTCCCGTCGAGAACGGACGGGCGTCACGGTGACCGTGCCGACGGCCGTGTCGGTCTTCGTTGTCATGACACTCCTCCGAGTACCTGTTCGTGTGCCTGGACGCGAGCGCGGGCCACCACCGACTCCCCGGCCCACACGTACTGGCCGGGTCGGACCAGAATCGCGTCGTCGCCGTCGAGGAGGTCGTCGGGCAGGAACACGTCGCACTGGGAGCCGAATCGGATGAGGCCGTACTGCTCGCCGCGTTCGAGTCGGTCGTCGACGTCGGTGTGGGCGACGATCCGGTCGACCCACAGGTCTGCGATCTGAGTGACGAAGACCGTGGAACCGGCGTCGTGTCGGATGCCGATGGTGAGGCGTTCGTTGGTCAGCAAGTAGTCGCACCCCTCGTCGTACGGGGTGCGGTGCAACACCAGATTGGCCGTCATGCGGGCCATCGACCTGTTGAACGGGGCGGCGCCGCGATGTTCACGGAGCACGACTGTCCCTCCGACGGGGGCGCGGTTGCGGTGGACGGAGTGCTCCGTCATGTACGTCCCGATCAGCCACCCGCTGGCATCGGACTCGACGCCCGCGTACTCGGACAACCGTATGGAGCGTCGCTTCTTCACGGCGATGGGCAGTTCGCCGCGCTCGACCCGTTTGACGTACGTGACGTAGCCGTCGGCCGCCGACACGATCGACGACGGGTCTGCCGGCGGTGTGCGGTCGGGGTCGCGCAGGAACGCCGCGGTCCGCCAATACGAGTAGCCGCCGACGAGGAGCGCGGCGGCGGCCGATCCGAGGACCCCCACTGCGGGTAGTCGGGATGTCACGAGGGGCTCTTTCCGTGATCGATCCGTTCGACGAGCGCGATGAACGCGTCGTACAGCCGTGTGCGGAGGACGCTGTCGAGTGCGACCGCTGCGAGTCCGAGTGTGCCCAGGGCGACGTAGTAGAGAAGGCCCAGGGTGAACTCGACGAAGTCGCCGGCGAACACGCGTACGCGGTAGCGCAGGCCCGACTCGAGGAAGACCGGCTGAGGGGGCACCCGGCCGGCGCGTGCCGGCCGGGGAGTGGGGCGCACCGTCACGCAGTGACCAGCCGCGTCCGGGTGCCGGCGTGACGGAACTGGATCTTCGACAGGTAGAGCGCGAACAGCGCGTCGTGATCCCACGTCGATCCGTCGAAGCCGGCCGGCATACGCGACGGGGCGTTGGACCGCCGGATGAGGTCGTTGACGTCGGAGCCCAACAGAGATGCGGTCTTCTCGACGGGAATCTTGCTGTCGACGATCGCCTTGAACTCCGTCCACGGCACCAGCTTCAGTCCGAGTGCATTCGCGATCACCGCATTGCTGTACTCGACGGGATTCGACGGCACCAGGTGGTGCATCGTGTCGTCGCCGAGTGCGTTGTCGGTGAGCACGCGGGCGAGAACGTCGACCGGGGCGTAGTTCATGCCCGGTCCGTCCCACATGACTCCGACGGCGTTCGCGAGTTCGATGGCGCGCCAGAAGCTGTACACGCGACCCGGGTCCTTACCCACCGTCGTGCTGCCCAGGACGTAGGGGGACTGCGCCAGGGTCACGGACGCGACGCCGTCGCGTGCGAGCCACCCCAGGAGTTCACCGTTGATCCACTTCATCTGGCAGTAGCCGGAGTACCACCAGGAATCGGGTCGCTGGAAGTCCTCGGGGCTGGTGTAGATGAAGGCACCGATCGACCCCATGTACGTCAGATGCTTGCGACGGTCCTCGAGAGTGAACTGGACGACGCGCAGGAGGCTCTCGAACCAGTCCTGGCGCAGCTCGACGTAGGAGGAGTCGTAGTCGGTCGAGCTGGCCGAGTTGAACACCTGGTCGACGGTTCCGCGGAGTTCGAGGTAGGTGTCCTCGTCCAGACCGAACCGCGACCGCGTCGGCACCGCCTCGAGGACGACGATCTTCGAGCGGTCGATCGCCGTGATCGAGTAGTTCTCGACCGTCTCGTAGAACCGCTCCACCGCGGTGGAGTCGCCCGCGGACCGCACGCCGGCGTACACGCGTGTCACCTCGGGACGCGTCGACAGTTCGGCGACGAGGTGAGCGCCGACGAATCCGTTCGCGCCGAAGACGAGGGCGACCTCCGCAGCGGGGGCGGCCATCTGCTGGACGAGCTCCACCGTGGCCGGGTCGACGACCGGCCGGAGAAGCTCGGGGGAGCCGGCGCTGAGCGCGGCGATGTCCGCGTACTTCCGGGAGAACAGCAGCGACGGTGCGTCGGCCGTCAGCGGTACGACAGGGCTGACGAGGTGGCCGTCGTTGGCAACGGTGGTGAACGTGTAGTCGTCGAACAATGTGACTCCCCCGAGTAGTGGTGCATGTGCGATACGACGCACGATTTCTTCTACGACGACAGTAGGAGCGTCGTTCGGGAGACCAACCGCGTTCGGCGTTGTGAGCCACACGGATTCAGGGCGCCGCGTTTGTGAAGGTCGTGCTCGCGTGCACGTCGGGGCGGAATCGTCGTCAGGCTCCCTTGCGGTGCTGCTCCTGCGAGTCGGCCTTCTTCGCCGCGGTCTTCTTGGCGGGGGCTTTCTTGGCGGGAGCCTTCTTCGCGGCCGCTTTCTTCGCCGGAGCCTTCTTGGCGGGTGCCTTCTCGGCCGGAGCCTTCGACGACTCGCCGCCCGAGGTGTCGCTGCGACCCTTGCCGGAGCGACCGGCCGCTTCGACGCTGCGTTGCAGCGCGGCGACGAGGTCGACCACCTCGGCGTCCTCGCCGGAGTCCGCGTCGTCGTCGCGTTCGGCGTGGATGACCTTCTCGCCACCGTTCTCGATCGCCTCGTCGAGCACCTTGCGGAGCTCGATCTGGTAGTCGTCGGTGTACTCGGACGGGTCGAAGTCACCGGACATGCTCTCGACGAGCGCACCGGCCATCTTCAGCTCCTGGGGCCGGGGAGCGGTGACGTCGTCCAGGGACGAGAACTCGGCCGCGCGGACCTCGTCGGGCCACAGCAATGTCTGGATCATGAGCACGTTCTCGTGCACGCGCAGCGCAGCCAATCGCGTCTTCTGACGGAGAGTGAAGTGCACCAGCGCCGTGCGATCGGTCTCGGCCAGCGTTTCCCGCAGCAGGACGTACGCCTTCGGCGAGGTGGAGTCCGGTTCGAGGTAGTAGCTCTTGTCGAAGAGGATGGGGTCGATCTGCTCGGTGGGCACGAACTCGAGTACCGGAATCTCGTGCTTCTCCGCTGCGGGGAGCGTGGAGAAGTCCTGATCGGTCAGGACGACCCGGTCACCGTCCGGCGACTCGTAGGCCTTGTCGATGTCCGCGAACTGGACCGACTCGCCGCAGACCGAGCACTTGCGGTCGTACTTGATGCGCCCGCCGTCCTTGCCGTGGACCTGGTGGAATTTGATGTCGTGGTCCTCGGTGGCGGTGTACACCTTGACCGGCACGTTCACCAGGCCGAAGGCGATGGCGCCTTTCCAGATCGATCGCATGTGTCCAATCTTGGGCCACGCGCGGTCACATTTCCAGCACCCGTCACCCGGATTCCGATGCCGCGCCGGGAACAGCGGACATCACGGTGCGCCGGACCGCCCCCAGGATGACTCGTCTGTCCGCGTGGTCGATGCGCGAGAACACCGTCAGCATGGCGCGCGACATACCGGTCACGTCGTCGTCGGACGACAGGTAGGCGCGTTGCGACGCGTCGCTCATGTCGAAGAACGTGTCGAAGAACGTCGCGATCGCGCCCGGGGCAAGATCCAACAGCGCATCGGCGCCGATGGACCTCAGCCGATTCACGGTGCGGGACCGAACCGTGTCGACGCGGCCTCCGGTCAGGACTGCGCCGGTGATGGCGTCGGCGCGCCGGAGCGACGCCGCCACGCTGTATCCGGTGGCCGTGTGAAGAGCGGGGCTCCGCGTGCCCGTGGTCAGCACCCCCGCGACGGTGGTTGCCGGCGGACGCATCGCGAAGCGGACCCGTTCGACCGGTTCGTCGCCCGTGGGGGACAGCCCGCGGCCCTCCAGACGAACCGTGAGTCGACGCGACAGCTCGCTGAACGGCAGGCCCGGTCGGCCGACCAGACAGGTTTCCTCGAGCAGTACCGAGCCGTCGCCGAGCGGGACCGCATAGAGGAAGGACGGGGTCGCACCGACCACCGAACCGTTGTCCTGACGCCAGTCCATGACCAACGTGGGCGCATCGTCCATGGTCCGGGCCGCGACGTCGGCATCGACGACGATCCCGTAGGCGGTCTGTTCGGGTATCCCCGGTCCGACGGCCGAACCGCGGGCGTCGACGACTGTTCCGGCCGTCACGACGGTCCCGTCGGCGGTGGTCACCGATCGCGAGTCGACGGCCGCCGCGTGCGCCGCGACGACCGTCACCCCGTCGAGGGTCAGGCAATCCTGGAGCCGCGAGGTGTCCAGGACCGTGTAGCTACGACCCACCACGTGACGTCGCTCACCGATCACGACGGGGGAGTCGACTGTGCTCGCGCGGACGGACGCGGGTACCCAGCCGGGCACCTCGTCCGCCCACGTCCCGTAGGTGTTGATCCACCGCCGATCGGGATGGGGATCCATCAGGGTCACCGACGCCCCCGCTCGCGCGCAGCGATGAGCCGCAGCACGGCCGGACGGGCCGGCCCCGAGGACCAGGACGTCGGTCAGAGGGACCCCGTCGCCAACAGTCCGCCGTCGACGCGCACCGTCTCTCCGGTGATCCACGACGATGCGTCGGACACCAGGAAGCCGACGAGTTCGGCGACATCCTCGGGAGTTCCGAGCCGCTTCATGGGGTAGCCCGCGGCCGCGGCCTCCTCGCCCCCGGCGACGAGCGCCTCGGCGAACTTGGTCTTGACGACGCCGGGAGCCACCGCGTTGACCCGGATCGACGGTCCGAGCTGCCAGGCGAGCTCCTCCGTGAGGCGGATAAGTGCCGCCTTCGACGCACCGTATGCCGCGATGACACCGGTCGACCGGATGCCCGCGACGCTGGCGAGGTTGACGACGGCGCCGCCGTGTTCGCCCATCCACGCTCGGTGCGCCTGCTGGATGTAGGCGAGTGACGCGACGACGTTCACCTCGAAGATCTTCCTGACGCCGTCGAGGTCGGCGTCCATGAGGGACCCGTAGACCGGGTTGATGCCGGTGTTGTTGATCAGGATGTCGAGCGACCCGAGTTCGGCGACGGTCCGGTCGACGGTCTCGCGTCGTGAATCGTCGTCTCCGGCGTTGCCCGCGATGGTCAGAATGCGCGCACCGGGTACCTCGGCGCGCAGTTCCTCGGCCGCGGCGTCGAGCGGCTCCTTCTTGCGCGCGGTGATGGTGACCGATGCGCCCCGCGCGAGCAGATTCGCCGCCACGGCCTTGCCGATACCGCGACTCGCGCCGGTGACCAGTGCGACGCGGCCCTGCAGATCCTGTTCCTTGTCCATGGCTCGAACGTTAGCGGAGTCACTTCCTGGTGGCCCGCGACCGGCCGGGGAGGCGTTAAAATGAAGGTTTGCCGCGGTTGTCGTCCCACGTGGCAACGTCGAAGTCTGAGGAGTCAAGCACCGTGATCACCGCCACCGACCTGGAGGTTCGTGCCGGCGTGCGTACTCTTCTGTCCGCTCCCGGCCCCGCGTTACGCGTGCAGGCCGGTGACCGCATCGGTCTGGTCGGGCGCAACGGCGCCGGCAAGACCACCACCCTGCGCATCCTGGCAGGTGAAGGCGAGCCCTACGCAGGCTCGGTGACGCGGTCCGGTGAGCTCGGATATCTGCCCCAGGATCCGAAGGAGGGCAACCTCGATCTGCTGGCCAAGAACCGCGTGCTGTCCGCGCGTGGTCTGGACACTCTGCTCGACGACATGGAGAAGCAGCAGGCGCTGATGGCCGAGGTGGCCGACGAGGAACGACTGGACAAGGCCGTACGGAAGTACGGAGAGCTCGAGGAGCGTTTCGCCTCGCTGGGCGGATACGTGGCGGAGAGCGAGGCCGCGCGCATCTGCAACAGCCTCGGACTGCCCGATCGGATCCTCGGTCAGCAGCTGCGCACGTTGTCCGGCGGCCAGCGTCGTCGCGTCGAACTGGCCCGCATCCTCTTCGCCGCGTCCGACGGCAGTGGTGGCCGCTCCGGCACCACACTGCTGCTCGACGAGCCCACCAACCACCTCGACGCCGACTCCATCACCTGGCTGCGCGGGTTCCTGCAGAACCACGAAGGCGGCTTGATCGTGATCAGCCACGACGTCGAGCTGCTGGCCGACGTCGTCAATCGTGTGTGGTTCCTCGACGCCGTGCGCGGTGAGCCCGACGTCTACAACATGGGGTGGAAGAAGTACCTCGACGCGCGCTCCACGGACGAGCAGCGTCGCCGTCGTGAACGCGCCAACGCCGAGAAGAAGGCCGGTGCCCTGCGCGTGCAGGCTGCCAAGATGGGCGCCAAGGCGACGAAAGCTGTTGCGGCACAGAACATGGCGAAGCGCGCCGACAAGCTGATGGCGAACCTGGACGAGGAGCGTGTGTCCGATCGGGTGGCGCACATCCGATTCCCGGAGCCCGCTGCGTGCGGCAAGACACCGCTGATGGCCACCAACCTGACCAAGATGTACGGCTCCTTGGAGATCTTCGCGGGCGTCGATCTCGCGATCGACCGTGGGTCACGCGTGGTCGTCCTCGGACTCAACGGTGCGGGTAAGACCACGCTGCTCCGCATTCTCGCCGGCACCGAGAAGAGTGATTCGGGACAGATCGAACCCGGGCACGGCCTGCGCATCGGTTATTTCGCGCAGGAACACGACACTCTGGACGACATGGCATCGGTGTGGGAGAACGTGCGTCACGCAGCGCCGGACACTCCCGAGCAGGAGTTGCGATCGCTGCTCGGCGCGTTCATGTTCACCGGGCCTCAGCTCGAGCAGCCGGCAGGAACACTGTCCGGTGGTGAGAAGACGCGCCTCGCGCTCGCAGGTCTGGTGTCGTCCGCTGCCAATGTCCTGCTCCTCGACGAGCCCACCAACAACCTCGACCCGATCTCGCGCGAACAGGTTCTCGAGGCGCTGCGCAGCTACAAGGGCGCCGTCGTCCTGGTGACGCACGATCCGGGTGCGGCCGAGGCCTTGTCACCCGAACGCGTGATCCTGCTGCCCGACGGCAACGAGGACCACTGGTCCGAGGACTACCTGGAGCTCATTCAGCTCGCCTGACCCGGCTCACGAACGGTCGCGGCGGACCGACTCCTCGACCAGATCCAGCACCGCCGAGAGGTTCTCCGTGTTCTGGCCCGAGGCGATGCGGGTGACCAGTCCGTCCATGACGAGGTCGAGATACCCCAGCAGCACGTCGGTCGGGACGTCGTCCCGCAGGCGACCTGCCGACTTCTGACGTTCGAGCCGTGAGAGCACCGCGTCCTGCAGCTCGACGGACCGCTCGGACCACCCGGCACGGAATTCCGCGTCCGTCTTGAGGCGACGCGCGATCTCCAGGCGTGTGCCGAGCCAGTCGAACTCTTCCGGCGCCGCGAGCATGTCGCGCATGACCTGCACCAGGCCCTGCTCGGCGGCGACGTCCGCCATGCGCCGGGCATCCTCGCGCGCGAGGGCGAGGAACAGCCCGTCCTTGTCCTTGAAATGGTGGAAGATCGCGCCCCGCGACAGCGAGGTGGCCTCCTCGAGCCGACGCACGGTGGCGCCCTCGTACCCGAACTCGGCGAAGCAGCGCCGGGAACCGTCGAGGATCTGACTCCGGCGTGCGGCCAGATGGTCGTCGCTGACCTTCGGCACTCGGTGCTCCTGTCGTGTGCTGGGGGGACATAGTGCCGATCGCAGAACGCGCACGGCCGAACCGGCGATACACGCGGTATCGCGGCGCGGTCGTGCGCGTTCTGCTCCCCTCACGGGGTGCTGTTCACGGAGGTGATCAGCCGATCATGTTGCGCAGCACGTACTGCAGGATGCCGCCGTTGCGGTAGTACTCCGCCTCGCCGGGGGTGTCGATGCGGACGACGGCGTCGAACTCGACGGCCGAGCCGTCTTCCTTCGTCGCGGTGACGTGCATCGTCTTGGGCGTGCGGCCCTCGTTCAGCTCGGTGATGCCCGAGATGTCGAAGGTCTCGGTGCCGTCGAGCTTCAGCGACGCCGCGGACTCACCGGCGGGGAACTGCAGCGGGACGACGCCCATGCCGATGAGGTTGGAGCGGTGGATGCGCTCGAACGACTCGGTGATGACGGCCTTGACGCCGAGCAGGCGGGTGCCCTTGGCAGCCCAGTCACGCGAGGAGCCGGAGCCGTACTCCTTGCCGCCCAGGACGACCAGCGGGATGCCGGCGTTCTGGTAGTTCTGCGACGCGTCGTAGATGAAGGCCTGCGGGCCACCGTCCTGTGTGAAGTCGCGGGTGTAGCCACCCGAGACGTCGTCGAGGAGCTGGTTGCGCAGTCGGATGTTCGCGAACGTTCCGCGGATCATGACCTCGTGGTTGCCGCGACGCGAGCCGAAGGAGTTGTAGTCCTTGCGCTCGACACCGTGCTCGTCGAGGTACTGCGCGGCCGGCGTGCCTGCCTTGATGTTGCCGGCGGGGGAGATGTGGTCGGTGGTGACCGAGTCTCCGAGGTACGCCAGAACGCGTGCACCGGAGATGTCGGTGACAGCCTCCGGATCCTTGGGCATGCCGTCGAAGTACGGGGGCTTCCGCACGTAGGTCGACTGCGGATCCCACTCGAACGTCTTGCCGTCCGGGGTGGGCAGTCCGCGCCAGCGCTCGTCGCCCTTGAAGACGTCGGCGTAGCCCTTGGTGTACATCTCCTTGGAGATGGACGAGTCGATCGTGTCCTGAATCTCCTTGGGGGACGGCCAGATGTCCTTCAGGAAGACGTCGTTGCCCTCGTTGTCCTGACCCAGAGCGTCGTGCTCGAAGTCGAAGTCCATCGTGCCGGCCAACGCGTAGGCGATGACGAGCGGCGGGGACGCGAGGTAGTTCATCTTCACGTCGGGGGAGATGCGACCCTCGAAGTTGCGGTTACCGGACAGGACGGCGGTGACCGTGAGGTCGTTGTCCTGGATGGCTTCGGAGATCTTGGGATCGAGCGGACCGGAGTTACCGATACACGTGGCGCAGCCGTATCCGACGAGGAAGAAGCCGAGCTTCTCCAGGTACGGCCACATGCCGGCCTTGTCGTAGTAGTCGGTGACGACCTGCGAACCCGGCGCCATGGAGGTCTTGACCCACGGCTTGCTGGTCAGGCCCTTGTCGACGGCCTTCTTGGCCAGCAGGGCAGCGCCGAGCATGACCGACGGGTTGGAGGTGTTGGTGCACGAGGTGATCGACGCGATGGCGACGGCGCCGTGATCGAGCACGAAGGAGCCCTGCTCGTCCGAGTCGACGCGCACCGGGTTGGTCGGGCGACCCTCGGCGTTACCGGCGGCGGAGTGCAGCGGAGCCGCATCGTCGTCGGCGAAGGACAGCGTGGCCGGATCCGAGCCCGGGAACGTCTCGTCCAGTGCCTCGTCCAGCTTGGACGGAGTCGCGTCGACGTCCTCGCCACCCACGTAGTTGTGGATGTCCTTGCGGAACGCGATCTTGGACTCCGACAACAGGATCCGGTCCTGAGGACGCTTCGGTCCGGCGATGGACGGAACGACGTCGCCGAGGTCGAGCTCGAGGTACTCGGAGTACGTCGCCTCGTTCTCGGGGTCGTGCCACATGCCCTGCTCCTTGGCGTACGCCTCGACGAGAGCGAGCTGCTCGTCGGTACGTCCGGTGAGGCGCAGGTAGTCCACGGTCTCGGAGTCGATCGGGAAGATCGCGGCGGTGGAGCCGAATTCGGGGCTCATGTTGCCCAGCGTCGCGCGGTTGGCCAGGGGGACCTCGGCCACGCCCTTGCCGTAGAACTCGACGAACTTGCCGACGACGCCGTGCTTGCGCAGCATGTCGGTGACGGTGAGCACCACGTCGGTCGCGGTGACGCCCGGCTTGATCTCGCCGTTGAGCTTGAAGCCGACGACACGCGGGATGAGCATGGAGACGGGCTGGCCGAGCATGGCCGCCTCGGCCTCGATGCCGCCGACGCCCCAGCCCAGCACGCCGAGGCCGTTGACCATGGTGGTGTGCGAGTCGGTGCCGACGCAGGTGTCGGGGTAGGCCTGGCCGTTGCGCACCATGACGGTGCGCGCGAGGTGCTCGATGTTGACCTGGTGCACGATGCCGGTGCCCGGGGGGACGACCTTGAAGTCGTCGAACGCGCCCTGGCCCCAGCGCAGGAACTGGTAGCGCTCGCCGTTGCGCTGGTACTCGATGTCGACGTTGCGCTCGAACGCGTCGGCGCGGCCGAACACGTCGATGATGACGGAGTGGTCGATGACCATCTCGGCGGGAGCGAGAGGGTTGACCTTCTCCGGGTCGCCACCGAGGGCGGTGACGGCTTCACGCATGGTGGCGAGGTCCACGATGCAGGGGACTCCGGTGAAGTCCTGCATGATCACGCGCGCCGGCGTGAACTGGATCTCGATGCTGGGCTCGGCGGACGGATCCCACGCAGCGATCGCGTCGATGTGGTCCTTGGTGATATTGGCGCCGTCCTCGGTGCGCAGCAAGTTCTCTGCGAGCACCTTGAGGGCATAGGGCAACTTCTCGGTGCCGGGAACAGCGTTCAGTCGGAAGATCTCGTACGAGTTCTCTCCGACCTCCAGCGTTCCCTTCGCGCCGAACGAATCGATACTTGAGGTCACGTCAGCTCCACTCGTCTTCAGGGCTGCCGTCGACGGGGCTGTGTCGACGGCCTTACGAGAGCAGGCGGGCGTCGCCGGTGGGCCGGGTGAGGGTGCACCCGGCGGCGTCGAGTCCGCCGCTGTCTCTGTGTTCGATTCTAACAGTACGCTTGTCCTGTGAGAATGGCGGGCAGATCGCCGATGTCTTTCTCACCGCGTACGACGTCATCGTTCTCTACAGTCCCGGCACGCGCAATCACCGCCCCGCGGAACCGAGTGCGCCTCCGAGGGGCCGCGGGATTCGTACCGTAGGGTTTCGCTCGCAAGTACGAGTCACGCATCGACAGAAGATGCTCGATCCCGGACGGACGATGTCACCCTCACCCAGCGACCACATCCTGTCCATGCCGGCGCCCGCGGAGGTGCCGACATTCGTCGACCTGTCGTCGACGCTGGCGGATGTCGCCGACGACGGTGTCGCCGCTCCCGGAAAGGACATCGCCGGTCTCGAGGGCGTCGTCGCTCGGGCGAGCGAGCACGGTATCGACCTGTCCATCGTCGTGGTGGACGAGCCCGCACCCCTCGACTCCCAGCTCCGCGACCTCGCGACGTCTGTCGGCGCGACGGACGGCGGCACCGTTCTCGTCCTCGGGCCGGGCCAGGTGGGAACGTTCAGCGATTCGATCGACCGGGTCACACTCGAGGCCGGGCAGGATCAGGCCTACACGGGGGACCCGGTGGCGTCCGCGAACAATTTCCTGGACGTCGTCCTCGAGCCCGGTACGCCGTGGACCGCCCTGACCGTTGCTCTCGTCCTGGTCGTCGCGGCGGTTCTGTCCGGTACCTGGTGGGCGAACGCCCGTCGTCATGACGCCGCCCGGGTGACAGCAGACCGGCGCGCTCGAGGACAGGTCACCGACGGCGGGGCCATTCCCGCCGACGATCTGTGACCATTCCTGAAAAAAGTCCGAACGAATCTTTTTCGTACAACGTCCTGATCAGGGCGGATGTCGTATGCCGAATCCCAACTGTGTCATTTGTGACTGGAGTTCCGTAAGCGTTCGAAGTGTCGTACGGTTCGCAAGGCACTGCTTGGGGAAGAAGTGTCGCAGAGGGGCTGATCATTGCTCCCGGGGTCGGCCACGCACGGCCGTTGTTCGGGATCGCGTCGCGCTGCGCCATGCCTCCCCACGTATGCACGTGGGTGATTCCGCTCTGCGGACGTGAGGGAGACACAGTTGAAGCGATACGACCGACGCTCATCGATGCGGTCGCGTGCAGTTCGTCGCACTGTCGGGGGAGTAGTCGTCGCGACGGCTCTGATGCTGTCCGGTACCGGTCTTCTGACGCCCACACTCGCGTCCGCGGTCCCTCCGCCGCCGCCCAACCCGTCCGATTCCGACATCGCCGCCGCCGGCGCCCGTGTCGGAGATCAACTGGGGCGCGTCGGCCAACTCATCGACCAGGTCGCGTCGGCCAACCAGCAACTCGCCGCGATCGACGCGCAGGTCGCCATCAAGAGGGAAGACGTCAACAAGGCGCTCGTCGATCTGCAGAACGCGCGAACCGTCGCAGACGCGGCGGCCGCCGCCGTCGGCATCGCGCAGCAGGCACTTCGCGACGCGGGCCGGATGATTTCCGACGCGCAGACCAAGTTCGACGCCTTCGCCGTCACGGACTACGTGAAGGGCACCGGATCCGCCGGGTTCTCGTCGCTTCTCGACGCGCAGGGTCCCCAGGACGTGCTCGACCGTGCGCAGATCCTCCGCATGCTGTCCTCGAAGCAGAACGCGACGCTTGACGGCCTGCAGCGTGCGCGCACCGAGGAAGCAAACCGCGACTCCACGGCCCGCGCGAGCAAGCTCGAAGCCGACCGCGCCTCCGCCGAAGCCGATGCCAAGAAGTCCGAGGCGGAAGACGCCATCGCCGCCGCCGTGACGGCTCAGCAGGAACAGGCCGCACAGAAGGCGGCCGTCGAGTCGCAGCGTGACAGCGCCGCTGCCGAACTCGACCAGGCCAGGAACGCGGCCGCCGGCCTCGAGGGTCAGCGCGATGCCTACTCGCAGTGGGACCAGCAGCGTCAGGCGGAGGAAGCAGCTGCGGCAGCAGCGGCCGAAGCCGCCCAGCAGGCAGCCGTCGCAGCAGCCGCTCGGGTCGCGGCCGACCAGGCTTCCGCGGATCGCGCCGCAGCACTGGTGACGGGCGAACGAGACCACACCGATCTGGCCGGCAGCACGACCTCGTCGGGAACGACCTCCACCGGAACGACCTCGTCGGGCAGCACCAGTTCGTCGGGCAGCACCAGTTCGTCGGGAAGTACGTCGTCGGGAACGAGTTCGTCGGGTGCTACGAGTTCGGGTGGGGGCCGCGGCAGCAGCGGCAAGGATCCGTCGCTGACGGGGTCGGCTGCCATCGAACTGGTCATCGACCGAGGCATGTCGGTGCTGGGAACGCCCTACTCCTGGGGCGGCGGCAACGAGAACGGCCCGACCAAGGGGATCCGCGACGGCGGTGTCGCCGACAGCTACGGCGACTACAACAAGGTGGGTTTCGACTGCTCCGGCCTGATGATGTACGCCTTCGGTGGACTCGGCATCTCGTTGCCGCACTACACCGGCTACCAGTACACGGCCGGTAAGCAGGTGCCGTCGTCCCAGATGCGACGCGGGGACATGATCTTCTACGGCCCCGGCGCATCCCAACACGTCGCCCTGTTCCTCGGGGACGGCAAGATGCTCGAAGCTCCGCAGTCGGGTTCCGTGGTCAAGGTCTCACCCGTGCGGTTCGACGGCATGACGCCGTACGCCGTACGCATGGTCGAGTGACACCCCGTCCGAGCAGGTAGAACGTCGTGTGTCCTCGTCACCTGCCATAGTGGAACCCGGCAGGAAACGTTCCGGGCAGAAAGCGGTGGTTCCACAGGTGACGTCACGAGAGACCGACACGACCGATATCTCTCGGGATGTGCAGACACTCGAGAAGGCCGTCTACGAGGTCAAGCGCGTGATAGTCGGGCAGGACCGGCTCGTGGAACGCATTCTCGTGGGGCTTCTCGCACGAGGACACGTTCTGCTCGAAGGTGTACCCGGCGTGGCGAAGACACTGGCGGTCGAGACCTTCGCGACGGTCGTCGGCGGGTCGTTCTCGCGCGTCCAGTTCACTCCCGACCTCGTCCCTACCGACCTCATCGGTACGCGTATCTACCGGCAGGGCAAGGAAGAGTTCGACACCGAACTCGGTCCCGTCGTGGCCAACTTCGTTCTGGCGGACGAGATCAACCGCGCGCCGGCCAAGGTGCAGTCCGCGCTTCTCGAGGTCATGGCGGAGCGGCAGGTGTCCATCGGTGGCCACACGTACCCGATGCCCGACCCGTTCCTCGTCATGGCGACGCAGAACCCCATCGAGAACGAGGGTGTGTATCCCCTTCCCGAAGCACAGCGTGACCGCTTCCTGTTCAAGATCGTCGTGGACTACCCGTCGGTCGAGGAAGAGCGCGAGATCGTGTACCGCATGGGTGTCGCGGCGCCCACGCCGAAACAGATCCTCGACCCCGTCGAGTTGGTGCGCCTGCAGAACGTGGCCGCCTCGGTCTTCGTCCACCATGCACTCGTCGACTACGTGGTCCGCGTCATCGCCGCCACCCGTACGCCCCGCGACATCGGTCTCGAAGACGTGGCCGGGTGGATCGCGTACGGCGCGTCACCGCGCGCCACGCTGGGAATCATCAGCGCTTCCCGCGCCCTCGCCTTCGTGCGCGGCCGCGACTACGTGGTGCCTCAGGACGTTCTCGACGTCGTGCCGGACGTTCTCCGCCACCGGCTCGTCCTGTCGTACGACGCGCTGGCCGACGAGGTCACCCCGGAACAGGTCATCACCCGCATCCTGCAGACGGTCGGACTGCCGCAGGTGGGTGCACAGCCGGTCCAGCAGCCGCAAGCTCCCCAGCAGAATCCGAACAACGGTGCTGCGCCGCAACAGTTCCCGCCCCAGCAGCAAGGACCGCAGCAGCAGGGACCGCAGCAGCAAGGTCCCCAGCAGCAAGGACCGCAGCAACAGAATCCCCAGCCGCCCCAGCAGGGTGGTCCGGCACCGTGGATGCAGAAACAGGCTCCTGCTTCCGATCCCACGAGGTGAGCGTGGCGTCTCCAGGCGCCGGTTCCGGCACGCCGCCGCGCGCTCAGCGTGGTGCGCCCCCGTCGTTCGCGTCCGGCACTCTCGAGGATCCGCGACTGTCCGTCGCGTTGCGCACCCTTGAACTGACGGTGCGCCGTCGGCTGGACGGCGTGCTCCACGGTGACCACCTCGGCCTGATCCCGGGACCGGGATCGGAACCGGGGGACGCACGTGAGTACCAGCCGGGCGACGACGTCCGGCAGATGGACTGGTCGGTCACCGCCCGGACGACACACCCGCACGTGCGGCAGAGTGTTGCCGATCGCGAGCTCGAGACGTGGATGGCCGTCGACCTGTCGGCGTCGCTGGACTTCGGGACGGCCGGGTGCGAGAAGCGGGATCTGGCGGTCGCTGCGGCCTCCGCAATCGCGCACCTGACCAGTGGCGGCGGTAATCGCATCGGCGCCGTCATCGCCAACGGTGCCGACATCACGCGTGTTCCGGCTCGCGGGGGCCGTGCCCACATCCAGTCGATGCTCCGCACCGTCGCGACGACCCCGCACGCCTCCGACGGGGTTCGCGGCGACTTCGCCGGCGCGATCGACGCGTTGCGTCGACCGGAGCGTCGACGGGGAATGGTCGTGGTGATCAGCGATTTCCTCGGCACCACCGAGTGGGAACGTCCTCTCCGTGCTCTCGCGGCTCGCCACGACGTGTTGGCGGTCGAGGTACTCGATCCCCGCGACCTGGAGTTGCCCGACGTCGGTGACGTGGTTCTGCACGATCCTGAGACCGGGCGCACGCGCGAGTTCAGTACCACTCCGCAACTGCGCGCCGACTTCGCCCGCGCCGCCGCGGCGCATCGGAGCGATGTCGAGAAGATCCTTCGTGGGTGCAGCGCACCCCGTCTGACGCTGCGGACCGACGGTGACTGGATCGCCGACGTCGTCCGTTTCGTCTCACGCCGTCGCCACGGCGCCAGTCTGGGAGCGAGTACGCGGTGAGCCTGCAGGATTTCTCGTCGCCCTGGTGGCTGCTCTTCCTCGCGGTCGTCGCCGGCCTCGTCGCCGCCTACGTGCTGGCGCAGCGCCGACGCCAGCGCAACACGATGCGCTT
Organism: Rhodococcus sp. Leaf247; assembly: GCF_001426185.1. Lineage (GTDB taxonomy): Bacteria > Actinomycetota > Actinomycetes > Mycobacteriales > Mycobacteriaceae > Rhodococcoides. The sequence continues at coordinate 384,841 of NZ_LMRP01000003.1, forward strand.
CACCAACATGGAGCTGCTCGAGAAGGTGGCTCCCCGTCGCCCGGGCATCGTCCGCCACGTTCCGACCGCCTTGATTCTCGCGGGTCTGCTGTTCCTGACCGTCGCCCTCGCGGGCCCGACGGCCGATCAGCGTGTGCCGCGGAACAGGGCCACAGTCATGCTCGTGATCGACGTGTCGTTGTCCATGGAGGCCACGGACGTCGAGCCGACGCGTCTGGCCGCGGCGCAGCAGGCCGGTAAGGAATTCGCCGACGGTCTGACTCCGGGCATCAACCTGGGTCTCGTGGCGTTCGCCGGCACGGCCTCGGTGTTGGTGTCACCGACGACCGATCGTGAGGCGACGAAGTCGGCCATCGACCGGTTGCAGCTGGCAGAACGCACGGCCACCGGCGAGGCGATCTTCACCTCGATGCAGTCGATCGAGACCCTGGGCGCCGTGCTCGGTGGTTCCGACGCGGCACCGCCCGCCCGGATCGTGCTGCTGTCCGACGGCAAGCAGACCGTCCCCGAGAATCCCGACGACCAGCGCGGCGGGTACACCGCGGCGCGTGAGGCCGAGACCAAGGGGATCCCGATCTCGACGATCTCGTTCGGCACCAGCTACGGCACCGTCGACATCACCGACGAGCAGGGTGACACCCAGCGCGTCGCCGTGCCTGTCGACGATCCGTCGCTCGAGGAGATCGCGCAGTTGTCGGGCGGCAGTTTCTTCACCGCGTCGAGTCTCGAGGAGCTGACCGAGGTCTACGACACCCTCGAGGAACAGATCGGGTACGAGACGACGCGCGGCGATGCCAGCCGGCCCTGGCTCATCGCCGGAGTCCTGTTCATCACGGCGGGACTTGTCACAGCATTGTCCCTACGTCAGCGAGTGCCCTGAGCCGGATCGGTAGAGTACTGCCGGGCCGAGCGATGTCCTGTTCACGACGTCGGCCCGCCCACCGTCGATTCCACCGTGCTCCGAGAGAAGGTCCACTCGAATGTCCTCTGTTCCCGAGTCCTCCACACCCGACGCGGCGTCCGCCGGAGCGTTCGTCTCCAGGTCCGTGCTCGTGACCGGAGGCAACCGGGGCATCGGCCTCGCCGTCGCGCGTCGTCTCGCTGCGGACGGCCACAAGGTCGCTGTGACGCACCGCAGTTCCGGTGCGCCGGAGGGCTTGTTCGGCGTCCAGTGCGACGTCACCGACTCCGCGTCCGTCGACGCCGCGTTCACCGAGGTCGAGAAGCATCAGGGTCCGGTCGAGGTCCTCGTCGCCAACGCCGGCATCACCGACGACACCCTGCTCATGCGCATGACGGAGGAGCAGTTCACGTCGGTCATCGACGCGAACCTGACGGGCGCGTTCCGCGTCGCCAAGCGGGCCAGTCGGTCCATGCTCCGGGCGCGGTTCGGCCGGTTCGTCTTCCTCGGTTCCGTCGTCGGGCAGGCCGGTGGCCCCGGTCAGATCAACTACGCCTCGTCGAAGGCCGGAGTCGTCGGTATGGCCAGGTCGCTCACACGCGAGCTGGGCTCACGGTCCATCACCGCGAACGTCGTGGCTCCGGGCTTCATCGAGACGGACATGACCGCCGAACTCGACGACAAGTTGCGCGATCAGGCGCGCGAGTACATCCCGCTCAAGCGTCTCGGAACGCCCGAGGACGTGGCCGCAGTGGTCAGTTTCCTGGCGTCCCCGGACTCGAGCTACGTCTCCGGCGCCATCATCCCGGTCGACGGCGGCATGGGCATGGGTCACTGACCCGTTCTGCCGACTCACCGTCACCCGATTCCACTCTCACTCACCGAAAGGTCACATCGATCATGGGCGGACTGCTCGAAGGAAAGACCATTCTGGTCACCGGCATCATCACGGACGCGTCCATCGCGTTCCACGCCGCCAAGATGGCGCAGGAACAGGGCGCGAAGGTCATCATCACCGGCTTCGACCGTCTGCGTCTGATCGACCGCATCGCTCAGCGTCTGCCGCAGCCGGTCCCGCCGGCCATCGAACTCGACGCCACCAACGAGGAGCATCTCGCCGCTCTCGCCGATCGCATCACCGAGGTCGCACCCGAGGGAATCGACGGAGTGCTGCACTCCATCGCGTTCGCGCCGCGCACCCTGATGGGGCCGGGATCGAAGCCGTTCCTCGAGGGACCGGGCCCGGACGCCGCCGCGGCCTTCCAGATCTCCGCGTGGAGCTACGCGTCGCTGGCACGCGCCGTGCTGCCCGTCATGAACGAAGGCGGCTCCATCGTCGGTATGGACTTCGATCCGCGCACGGCGATGCCGTTCTACAACTGGATGGGTGTCGCGAAGGCGGCCCTCGAATCGGTCAATCGCTACGTCGCCCGCGAGGTGGGTGAAGCGAAGAAGGTGCGGTCGAACCTCGTCGCTGCCGGACCGATCAAGACGCTGGCCGCCAAGGCCATCGCGGGAACCGCCACCGGTGACGCCGACAAGATGAACCAGCTCAACGAGTACTGGAACGGCGCATCGCCCATCGGCTGGGACTTCAACGACCCCACCGCCGTGGCGAAGTCGATCTGCGCGCTGCTGTCCGACTGGTTGCCGGCCACCACCGGCTCGATCGTCTACGTCGACGGCGGCGCCAGCCACAACACCTGGCTTCCCGAGAACCTCTGAGCCAGTAGGGCGCCTGCGGTGCCCGCGCGAGGTCGCGGCACAATGAGGTCATGACCTACGACGCTCTTCTGCTGTTGTCCTTCGGCGGACCCGAAGGGCCTGACGAGGTGCGGCCCTTCCTCGAGAACGTCACTCGGGGAAGGGGCATTCCTCCGGAGCGTCTCGATGCGGTTGCCGAGCACTACCTGCACTTCGGTGGCGTCTCGCCGATCAACCGACTCAACCGCGAGATCATCGCCGCGGTCGAGACGGAGTTCGCCCTGACGGGCATCGACCTGCCCGTCTACTTCGGCAATCGCAACTGGCACCCGATGGTGGAGGACACCGTGTCGGCCATGAAGGCCGACGGAGTGCGCAACGCCCTGGTCTTCCCGACGTCGGCGTGGGGCGGGTACTCCGGGTGCCGCCAGTACCACGAGGACATCGCTCGTGCTCGCGCTGCTGTGGGTGACGGGGCGCCGCAGCTGACCAAGCTGCGCCAGTACTACGACCACCCGCTGATGGTGGACTCCTTCGCGGACGCGATCCGCGCCGCCCTGAGCAGACTTCCCGCGGATCGCCGTGACGGTGCGCGCGTGGTGTTCACCGCGCACTCCGTGCCCGTGTCGGCCGACGAGGCAGCCGGCCCACCGTTCGCCGGCGGTAATCTCTACAGCCGTCAGGTCACCGAGGCTTCCCGGCTGTGCGCCGCGGCGGCCGGCGTCGACGAGTTCGATGTCGTGTGGCAGTCGCGGTCGGGCCCGCCGCAGATCCCGTGGCTCGATCCCGATATCTGCGACCACCTCGAGGCCCTGTCCGCCTCCGGTGTCGACGCCGTGGTCATCTGCCCGGTCGGATTCGTCTCGGATCACCTCGAGGTGGTGTGGGACCTCGACACGGAAGCAGTCGAGAAGGCCGAGGAACTGGGAATGGCGCTCGAGCGAGCGGGAACACCCGGCGCGGACCCGCGTTTCGCCACCCTCGTGCGGACGTTGGTCCAGGAACGTACCGCCGATGTCGCCCCGCAGCGGCTGGGGTCGGAGCCGGCCTTCGGCACGACCGTCGACGGATCCCCGTGCAACCCCGGATGCTGCGAGCCTCCGGTGCGACGCCGCCCCGCCTGACACCCCGAACACCCCCCCGTGAGTACGCCGAAACTGTCGTGATCCGGGCCCGGATCACGACACTATGGACGTACTCGCCGGGGGTAGATCTAGCGCGGGTCGGACGCCAGATAGGTGTCGATGGCAGCGCGAACGGCTGCGCGCCGTGCGGTACGGACGGCGCTCTGCAAGGGTCGAAGGACCGCTTCGCGCGCCTCGGCGCCCGTGCTGCTCGCCGCCTGTGACGGTGCGGACGTGCGCGCTGCATCCAGGATGGCGTCGACGCGGTCGGCGGTGTCCAGCACTCGCGTCGTGCGCTCCGGGAGCGGGGGATAGCGGTGACGCCCGACCAGGGCCAGGCGCTCCGCGATCATGGTGTGCGGATCGTCCCCTCGCCCGGTCGCGACGGTCTGCAGGGCCGACAACGCTTCCGCCGCACCACGAACGGTGTCTCGCATGGAGTACTCGATCTCACCCAGCGAGAGTTCCTGGTACGTGGTGGGGACGGTGACCGTGAACACGGTCCAGCGCATCACATCCGGCCCCTCGTGGGTGGGTACGAAGGCGACGCCGGATCCACCGGGAACGCCGACGACGACGCCTTCACCGGCAAGCACTGCAGCAGAGCGGAATTTGCGGTCGCGGGGGAGTCCGGCGACGTCGCCCGGCGCCGGGAGCACGAGATCGACGGTCACATCGCGGTGTCCGACGGGGGCGGCATCACGGACGGTGCGGAGGAGTTCCGCCACCCCGACGTCGCGGGGCACGGGCCAGGGCAGTGACAGTCTGTCCGCCGTGTCCGGATCTCCGGCGACGACGAGACTGAGCGGACCCCATTCGGTGACGGCGTCGATGACGTCGTCGGGGGACGCGGCTCCGGCGAGCCAGGCGCCGCACCAGATGGCAAGGCTCGAGGATGGGGACGACACCTGTCGATCATAGGCGCCGGAGTCGTGTTCGACCGGCGTGCCTGCCCGTCGAGCGGTACCCGAACTGGGTAGCGTGGAGCCGCTCCGGCGGTCTGCCGGAGCGGTGTGAACGATGTGCAGCAGAGTCGACGAGCGAGGGTGGTCATGTCCGGGAACGACCGTTACGGCGGGGACATCTTCGCCGGTCATCCGCGAACCGTGCGTCGTGTCGCACCGACGGTGGCGGCCGAGCGCGATCTGGTCGTGGAGGACGCGGCGACCGGTTTCTGCGGCGCGGTGGTCGGTTTCGAGCGCACGTACGACGGTGACTTCGTCCGATTGGAGGACCGCCGTGGAGTCCGTCGGTTGTTCGCGATGAGAGAGGCCGCCTTCCTCGTCGACGGCGCACCCGTGACGCTGACCAAGCCGAGGCCGGTCGCGGCCACCACCGCAACACGATCCGCGTCGGGCTCGACCACGGTGCAGAATGTGCGCGCGAAAGTTGCTCTGCCGAGCCGTATCTGGGTCGAGGGCATTCACGACGCCGCCATCGTCGAACGGGTCTGGGGCCACGACCTGCGGGTCGAGGGCGTGGTCGTCGAGCATCTCGAGGGGCTCGACAACCTTGCGGACCGGTTGCAGGAGTTCGGCCCCGGCCCCGGCCGCAAGGTCGGCGTACTGGTGGACCACCTCGTGGACGGATCCAAGGAGGACCGGCTCACGCGCTCCCTCGGTCCGTACGTGACCGTCACGGGACACCCGTACATCGACGTGTGGGAAGCGGTGAAGCCCGCGTCGCTCGGCATCGACGGGTGGCCGCGCATCCCGCGCGGAACGGACTGGAAGACGGGCGTCTGTCGCGAATTGGGCTGGGGGACACCGCAGGACGGGTGGCGCAAGGTCTACGGTGCGGTGTCGACGTTCCGTGACCTGGAAGCGCCGCTAATCGGTGCCGTGGAGCGTCTCGTCGACTTCGTCACCGTCCCCGACGAAAACGGGTGACCCGGTCGGTAACGATCGGTGCACGACGCTGTTCAGCACCCCACGGCGTCGGTGTTCGTGGCTACTGTGGGTGGCGTGGTTGCACTTCTGTGGTTGGTCGGAGCGGTGATTCTCGCTGCCGGTGAGGCACTGTCCGGAGACTTCTTCCTGTTGATGTTGGCCGGTGGCGCCCTGGGCACCGCGGGCGTCTCGGCCCTGACGGACCTTCCCGTGTGGGGCGATGCACTCGTGTTCGCTGCGCTGTCCGCGGCTCTGATCCTCGGTGTCCGGCCGGCGCTCACCCGCCGGTTCTCCACGCCGCCGCCGACGCCCACCGGTATCGCGGCCCTGACGGGACGTCATGCCCGGGTGATCGACGCCGTGGGTGAGCATTCGGGAACGGTGAAGCTCGACGGCGACGTGTGGACGGCTCGTCCGCTCGATCCCACCGAGGTGTACACGGCCGGAACGACCGTGACCGTGATGAAGATCGACGGCGCCACGGCCGTCGTGTGGAAAGGACCCTAGATGGCCGACTATGCCGCCTTGATCGCCCTTGCCGTGGTCGTACTCTTCGTGGCCGTGGTGGTGGCCAAATCGGTGACGCTGGTCCCGCAGGCCGAGGCCGCGGTGATCGAGCGACTGGGCCGTTACTCCAAGACGGTGTCCGGGCAGCTGACGTTCCTCGTGCCGTTCGTCGATCGCGTGCGCGCGAAGGTCGACCTGCGCGAGCGTGTCGTCTCGTTCCCCCCGCAGCCGGTGATCACGCAGGACAACCTGACGGTGTCCATCGACACCGTCGTCTACTTCCAGGTGACGACGCCGCAGGCCGCGGTCTACGAGATCAGCAACTACATCGTCGGTGTCGAGCAGCTCACCACCACCACCTTGCGCAACGTGGTCGGTGGCATGACGCTGGAAGAGACTCTGACGTCTCGTGATTCGATCAACGGCCAGTTGCGAGGGGTGTTGGACGAGGCCACCGGTCGATGGGGCCTCCGCGTCGCCCGCGTCGAGCTCAAGAGCATCGATCCGCCTCCGTCGATCCAGGAGTCGATGGAGAAGCAGATGAAGGCCGACCGTGAGAAGCGCGCCACCATCCTCACGGCGGAAGGACACCGGGAGTCGTCCATCAAGACGGCCGAGGGTGACAAGCAGTCCCAGATCCTCTCGGCCGAGGGCGCCAAGCAGGCCGCGATCCTGGCCGCCGAGGGTGAGCGTCAGTCCCGCATTCTTCGTGCGCAGGGCGAGCGCGCTGCGAAGTACCTGAACGCGCAGGGTGAGGCGAAGGCCATCGAGAAGGTGTTCGACGCCATCAAGGCGGGCAAGCCGACGCCCGAGTTGCTCGCGTACCAGTACCTGCAGACGCTGCCGAAGATGGCGCAGGGCGATGCCAACAAGATGTGGGTCGTTCCGTCCGACTTCGGGGATGCGCTGAAGGGCTTCGCGAAGAATCTCGGTGCGCCGGGTGACGACGGTGTGTTCCGGTTCGAGCCCAGCGATCAAGGCGCCGGACACACCAAGGCCGCCGACGACACCGAGGAGGTCGCCGACTGGTTCGACACGACGACCGACCCGGCCATCGCTCGCGCTGTCGCCGACGCTGAGGCAGTGGCGCGCAAGCCTGTCGACACGTCCCTGTCCGCGGCGGCCCCGCCGAAGCAGGAGGCGACGGACGTGGAGACGCCCGCGATCGAGAATCAGGACGGGCAGCGGGAGCTGGACGTCTGACGGTCGGTCAGTTCGCCAGACCTGCTCCCACTCCGCCGGCGGCCAACGCCCAGAGAACGCTGGTGAAGGTGCCGATGATGAAGTACTCGGATGCGCGGGGATCGCGTAGTTCGGGGTAGCGCGCCAGGCCTTTGACGGCCAGGACGACGGCGATGCCTTCCGGCCATCCGGCGAGTATCGACACGACGACGGCGATGCGTTCGAGAGTGCCGATGACGAGACCCCCGCGAAGAACGGGGCGATCGTCGTCGGCACTGTCGTCTCCGGGTTCGGGTCGCCGGCGCGAGAGATGGAACACGGCCGGGACCACCGCGGCGCCGCCGGCGACGGCAGCCAGGACCGTCAGAGCGAGCACCGCGACGAGTGCTACGCCGGTGACAGGTTCGGGCGCTGCGGCCGCGGCACATCCCGCCACGGCGAGCCCCAGCGCCGCGATGACGGCCGGCAACCACCACGGCGCACGACGGTGCGTTCTTCTCGCGCGGGGAACGGTCGGGACGGGGGCCGCGGGAACGGTCACGGAGGACGCGGCGATCACGAGGGCGACCAGAGCGATCACGGTCATGCGCGTGACCCCTCGTCGCAGGCGTGGCGATCGGCATCGGCGAGCAGTCGGGCGACGACCGGACGTGCCGCTCGCTCGGCATGCCACCCCGCGACGGACAGTCGTTGGGACACTGCTTGCGGTGTGATGGACAGTTCCGCGGCGACGGCGGTCTGGGAACCGAGTCGACGCACGCTGTCGACGGCGGCGCGTCCCTGCTCGCTGCGGCGCACCAGGAGTGTGGCCAGCAGCGTGGTGACGGCGTCCGCGTCCGCGGCGGAGGCGCCGTGGCGTCCGCGCACGGCAATGTGGGCGGGGGAGTTCTTCGCGCTGTCCACCGCCTCGCGCGCCGCTTCGAAGGCCGGTCCGCGGCCGGCCCTGGTGGAGGCGGGCAGCGGGTCCTCCACGCTGCCCACGCCGATGCCGACACTCCAGTGCCCGTCCTCGACCAGGGCGAGGGCGGTGTCGAGGGTGTCGGTCGCGTCGTCGGAGACCGCCTGGACCTCGTCCCCGGCGGTGCGTTCGAACGGGCGGAGCAGCGTGGTGGAGCGGCCCAGGATGTCGGCGACGCGATCGACGTCGCGTCGACTGCCTCGCTGGTCCACGGTCAGTACGAACATCTATCAACCCTAGAAGCTTGATCTGCTCACATCAAGCCCTCAGTCTTGATAACTACGTTCAAGATCAAGTTTCAGAACTTGATAGATCCATATCAAGGTTCAGCGCTTGATATCGCTGTCCGATTCTGTGGAGTCGGTGATCGGAAGCGCCGTCTCGAGCACCGGTAACCGCGCGTCGAGGACGAGACCCACGATGCCCACTCCGATGCAGACCGCCGAGACGGCGAGAAGAATCGGGTCCCCGTTGCCGGCAAGTGCGTCGCCGAGCAGCACGATGCCGACGGTGCCGGGAATCACGCCCACGAGTGTGGCCAGCGCGAACGGCACCAGGCGAACGGCCGACAGGCCTGCGGAGTAGTTCACGACCGAGAACGGCACCGGAGCGATCAGGCGCAGGCTCCCCACCGCCAGCCATCCGCGTCGCGCGAGTCGAGCGTCGACCGCGCGGATCAGGGGGTGATTCAAGCGCGTCGCCACCACGTCGCGTCCGAGAGCGCGGACGAGGAGGAACGCCAGCACCGCGCTGACGGTCGTGGCCGACACCGCGACGGACACGCCGGTCACCGGCCCGAACAGCACCCCGGCCGACACCGTGAACAGGGTTCGAGGGACAGGAGCGATGGTGACGACCGCGTGGGCGACGAAGAAGGCCAGCGGAAAAAGAGGGCCGACAGCGGTAGCCCAGTGGCGCATCCGGTCGACCGACGGCAGCGGAACGAGCACGGCGATCGCGATCAGTCCACCGACGACCACGACGGCGAGCAGCACGCGGAGGAGGACGGCGCGGCGGTTCCGCGGGGTGCGAACCTCGCCGTCGGAGCGCGGCGCGAGGCCCGGTGTCGTCACGACAGTTCACGCTACCGAACGTGGCAGCGAGCACCGCTCCACGCGCTACTAGGAGGCCCGATGCTCGGACGCCCTAGTTCTGTGAAGTTTGTCTCAGGTCACCATGTCGAGAGTCGCGATACCGTGCCTCGAGGTGCGGTTAACATCACACCATCCGCAGGCGCGAAAGGGACACATGGCCACCTCACACACCGGGACACCGAGCCCCGTCGCTACCGACGACGTCGGCGCCGCTGTTCCCGTGAGCAGCGCCGAGGAAGGTCTGACCACCTGGCGACGCGGAGTCGCCGGCGTCCTGGCCAAAGCCCGCCGCGTCGACGTCTCCGAGCTGCCCGAGCATCCCGAGACGCTCCTCGACGAGACGACGTACGACGGAGTGACCGTCCGTCCCCTGTACGGCCCGTTGGACGAGACGGCGGAGGAGCCGCTGCCCGGCACCTACCCGTTCACCCGCGGAAGCGACGCCCACCGCGACGTCACCGTCGGATGGCTGGTGGCCGGCCGCTTCGGTCATGCGGACACCGACGACCTCAACTCCCTGATACTCGACGGCCTGCAGAACGGCACCAGCGCGTTGTGGCTCACCACGACGGGAATCGGCGCGCAGGGTCTGACCGGTGCGCTCGACGGTGTCCTGCTGGACCTCGCGCCGCTCACCCTCGATGCGGGAGCCGACGTCGTCGCGGTCTCGGAGGCACTGTTCGCCCTCCTCGACGAGCGGGGCACGTCCGCGGACGTCCGTCTGGGTGCCTCACCGTTGACCGACTCGTTCGCCGGGCTGACCGGAGCGAGCCTGGACGACACCCTGGACCTCGCCCGTCGGGCATCGGCCCGCCCCGAGCGGATCCGCGCCATCACCCTCGACGGCACCGTGTTCCACGCCGCGGGAGCGGGGGATGCGCAGGAGATCGGGCTGGCCGCTGCGGCCGGCCTCGACTATCTCCGAGCAGCGACTGCCGCCGGCATGTCCGCGGCCGACGCACTCGACCAGATCGAGATCCGACTCGCCGCGACGGACGAGCAGTTCGAGACCATCGCCAAGTTCCGTGCCGCACGCCGCGTCTGGGCTCGTATCGCCGACGTGCTGGGGGCCCCGGACCATGGCGGTGCGCCCCAGCACGCCGTCACCTCGGCCGCGATGATGACCCAGCGTGACCCCTGGGTGAACATGCTGCGCACGACTCTCGCAGCGTTCGGTGCCGGCGTCGGGGGCGCGGATTCGGTCACGGTCCTCCCGTTCGACGCCGCGGTTCCCGGTGGCGCGGCCGACGTGTCCCGGACGTTCGCCGCCCGCATCGCTCGCAACACCCAACTGCTGCTGCTCGAGGAATCGCACCTCGGGCGGGTCCTCGATCCCGCCGGCGGCTCCTGGTACGTCGAATCCTTGACCGACGCCCTGGCGGACTCCGCGTGGTCGGTGTTGCAGAACATCGACCGTGCAGGTGGCTACCGCGCCGCGCTCGAGTCCGGCGAGATCGCCCGGACGGTCGAGGAGACCCGTCTCAGCCGTGCATCGGACATCGCGCACCGCCGCACCTCGGTCACCGGAGTCAACGAGTTCCCCAACCTCCAGGAACCGTCGCCCGCCGCGTCCGGTGACGGAACGGTCGCCGGTCGCCCCGTTCACCGCTACGCCGCCGACTTCGAGGCGCTGCGCGATCGCAGCGATGCGGTGCTGCGGGACAAGGGAAGTCGGCCGGTCGTCCTGTTGGCCCCCCTGGGAAGCATCGCCGAGCACAACGGACGTACCACCTTCGCCGCGAACCTGATGGCGTCGGGCGGCATCGAGGCCGTCAACCCGGGCGCCGACGCGGACCTCGCCGCGGTGGCGCGGGAGACAGGGTCGCCGATCGCTGTCCTGTGCGGCTCGGACAAGCGATACGCCGCCGAGGGCCCCGCCGCCGTCGCCGCGCTACGGCAGGCCGGCGTCGAGACGGTTCTCGTGGCAGGCGGGAAGTCGGCATTCGCGGACGCGACCGACGAGCAGACCCCGGACCGATACCTCGGTCTCACCATCGACGCCGTCGCGGAGCTCAGTTCGCTCCTCGACACGCTCGCGGGCGAGGTCCGCACGGAAGGACGTACCGCATGACCGGCAACCGCACCACCGACCATGACGACGACAGGGGAACCGTCGGCAGTTTCGCGGACGTGCCGCTGACCGACCCCGGGGCGTCGGACGTCGCCGCACCCGGCGCCGACGATGCCCGCGCGCACGTCGAGGCCGCAGCATCGGCCCACGGATACACGCCGGAGCAGGTCGTCTGGTCGACGCCCGAGGGCATCGACGTCCGGCCCATCTTCACCGGTGCCGACCGAGCGGAGGCGGCCGAGGCCGGCTACCCGCTGGACTCGTACCCGGGCACGGCGCCGTTCCTCCGCGGCCCGTACCCGACGATGTACGTGAATCAGCCGTGGACCATCCGTCAGTACGCGGGGTTCTCGACGGCATCGGAGTCCAACGCGTTCTACCGTCGCAACCTCGCGGCCGGTCAGAAGGGTCTCTCGGTCGCGTTCGACCTGGCGACGCACCGCGGCTACGACAGCGACCACCCCCGCGTGCAGGGCGACGTGGGTATGGCGGGCGTCGCGATCGACTCCATCTACGACATGCGCCAACTGTTCGACGGGATCGACCTGGGGTCGGTGTCGGTGTCGATGACCATGAACGGTGCGGTGCTGCCGATCCTCGCGCTGTACGTCGTGGCGGCCGAGGAGCAGGGCGTCGGACCCGAGAAGCTCGCCGGCACCATCCAGAACGACATCCTCAAAGAGTTCATGGTGCGCAACACCTACATCTACCCACCCGAGCCGTCGATGCGGATCATCTCCGACATCTTCGCCTACAGCTCCACGCACATGCCGAAGTTCAACTCGATCTCCATCTCCGGCTACCACATCCAGGAGGCCGGTGCGACAGCCGATCTCGAACTGGCCTACACCTTGGCCGACGGTGTGGAGTACATCCGCGCCGGGCTCGCCGCGGGCATGGACATCGACACGTTCGCTCCGCGCCTGTCCTTCTTCTGGGCCATCGGCATGAACTTCTTCATGGAAGTTGCCAAGCTCCGCGCCGGGCGTCTCCTGTGGGCCGAGTTGGTGCAGAAGTTCGACCCGTCGAGTGCCAAATCGCTGTCCCTGCGCACACATTCGCAGACATCGGGGTGGTCGCTGACGGCGCAGGACGTGTTCAACAACGTCTCGCGTACCTGCATCGAGGCCATGGCGGCGACGCAGGGTCACACGCAGTCACTGCACACGAACGCGCTCGACGAGGCGCTGGCGCTGCCGACCGACTTCTCCGCGCGCATCGCCCGTAACACCCAGCTGCTGCTGCAGCAGGAGTCCGGCACGACGAGGCCGATCGACCCGTGGGGCGGCTCGTACTACGTGGAGTGGCTGACACATCAGCTCGCCGATCGCGCCCGCGCGCACATCGCCGAGGTCGAGGAGGCCGGCGGCATGGCCAAGGCCATCGGCGAGGGAATACCCAAGCTGCGCATCGAGGAAGCGGCGGCACGCACCCAGGCCCGCATCGACTCCGGCCGTCAGCCGCTGGTCGGGGTCAACAAGTACGTTCCCGACGAGCCCGACACCATCGAGGTGCTCAAGGTCGAGAACTCGCGCGTACGTACCGAGCAGATCGAGAAGCTCGAGCGACTGCGCGAGGAACGTGATCCGGGCCGCGTCGAGGCGGCGCTGTCCGCGCTGACCGCTGCCGCCGCGTCCACCGAGGGCGGAATGGAGAACAACCTGCTCGCCCTCGCCGTCGACGCAGCCCGCGCGATGGCCACGGTGGGGGAGATCTCGGACGCCCTCGAGAAGGTCTACGGCCGTCACCGCGCCGAGATCCGCACCATCAGCGGTGTCTACCGCGACGAGGCAGGGAAGGCGAAGAACATGGTCCACGCCGGTGAGCTCGCCAGTGCCTTCGCCGACGCCGAGGGACGTCGCCCCCGCATCCTGGTCGCGAAGATGGGGCAGGACGGACACGACCGCGGCCAGAAGGTGATCGCCACCGCGTTCGCCGACATCGGCTTCGACGTCGACGTCGGCCCGCTGTTCCAGACGCCCGACGAGGTGGCTCACCAGGCCGCGGACAACGACGTGCACGTCATCGGCGTCTCGTCCCTGGCCGCGGGTCACCTGACGCTGGTTCCCGCCCTGCGGGAGGCGCTCACGGAGGTCGGTCGCCCGGACATCATGGTCGTCGTCGGCGGTGTCATCCCGCCCGGTGACTTCGAGGCCTTGCGTGAGGCCGGCGCCGCGGCGATCTTCCCGCCCGGCACCGTGATCGCCGACGCCGCCGTGGATCTGATCGAGCAGCTCGCGGTCTCGCTCGGTCACCGCGAGGCAGCGGCGGACGCAGGAGCGAACGCCTGAGCATGGTGACTGCAGCCTCCCGCCGCCCGCCGGTGGACGTGGCCGCGTTGGCGGCGTCCATCCGTGCCGGTGAGCGTGCCGGTCTGGCCCGCGCGATCACCCTGGTGGAATCCACACGCACCGACCATCGTGATCTGGCGCAGCAACTCCTCCTCGAGGTGCTTCCCGACGCCGGCGGCGCTCACCGCGTCGGCATCACGGGTGTCCCCGGCGTGGGCAAGTCGACGTTCATCGACGCCCTGGGAATGTCGTTGATCGAGCGTGGCCACCGCGTCGCCGTGCTGGCCGTGGACCCGTCGTCGACACGCACCGGTGGTTCGATCCTCGGCGACAAGACCCGGATGGCGCGGCTGACCGTGGCCGAGAACGCGTACATCAGGCCGTCTCCGACGTCGGGGACGCTCGGTGGGGTGGCCAAGGCGACACGCGAGACGATCGTGCTGCTCGAGGCCGCGGGCTACGACGTGGTCCTGGTGGAGACCGTGGGTGTCGGCCAGTCCGAGATCACGGTCGCGGGCATGGTGGACACGTTCTGTTTCCTGACGCTCGCGCGCACCGGAGATCAGCTGCAGGGCATCAAGAAGGGTGTTCTCGAGCTGGCCGACGTGGTGGCGGTGAACAAGGCGGACGGCAAGCATCTGCGGGATGCGAAGAGTGCGGCACGCGAACTGGCGGGGGCGCTACGCCTGATCTACCCGCACGACGCGCTGTGGAAGCCGCCCGTGCTGACCATGAGCGCGATCGAGGAGACGGGGCTCGACGAGTTCTGGGACACGGTCTGCCGACATCGCGACGTGCTCACGGCCGCAGGACAATTCGAGGCTCGTCGACGCGATCAGCAGGTCCAGTGGGTGTGGACGATGGTGCAGGATCAGCTGATGCGGCGGTTGGCATCGAACGCCTCCGTCACCGCGGTGAAGGCGGATGTCGAGCGGCGCGTCGCCGACGGATCGTTGACCGCAGCTCTGGGCGCGCAGGAAATTCTGACGGCGTTCGACAGCTGAGTCAGCGGGTGGCTGCGAAGGTGCCCACTGTCTCCAGCAGATGATCGAAGAACGCCTCGGGATCCGTCGCCACGGCGATCGCTGCGTTGGGACGACGGTTCCAGAACCCACGCCGGTCCGCGACAGTCGTTCCGCGAGTCAGGGTTCCGGTCAGCTCCACGTCGACGGTCGCGAGTGCGTACTCCGCCATCTCGGGGTGCAGCGCCACGGCGGCCGCGAACGGGTCGTGCATGTGAGCGAGATAGCCCTCACCCTGCGCATGGTGGAATTCCATGTAGAACCGCACGGCATCCGTCAGATGACGCACGATCGGCACCGATGCCTGCGAGCGCCGGCCACGGTCGTCGATCGACAGGTCTTCCACCGGAACGCTTCCCGAGATCTCGGCCAGCCGGGCGACATGGGCGGGGTGCATCTCGATACGCTCGGTCAGACCCAACGCGCACACGATGGGCTCGCGACCGCCCGGAACGGACTCGAACGCGTCGAAGACTTCCTTCGCGGATTCCGGGTCCACGGCGACGTTCCACTCGGAGGTCGGGGTGGTGTTGCCGGGATGGTCGAAACTGCCGCCCATGATGACGACGCGCTTCAACAACGTGGGCAGCTCGGGCTCGAGGCGAAGGGCGAGAGCAAGATTGGTCATGGGACCGGTGACCAGGCCGACCAGTTCGCCGGGGTTCTCCCGGGCCAGATCCACCCAGGCGTGCGCCGCCGACCGTGTCGACACCGCCCTGCTGCTCTGCGGGAGCTCCGCGTATCCCACACCGAGTGGACCGTGGGTGTCCTCGGTGGTCATCAGCGGCGCCACCAGCGGACCGTCCGCTCCCACCGCAACCTCGACGCCCGAGAGCCCGCACATGTCCAACCACGCCAGGGTGTTCCGGGTGACCTGTGCGGTGGGGACGTTGCCGGCGGTGCAACATACCGCGACCACCTCGGCGTCGGCACTGGCCGCCAGGTACACGAGGGCGAGCGAGTCGTCGATACCGGTGTCGACGTCGACGATCAGGCGCGTCCGAGAAGGCATGGGCTCATTGTGTCAGCGTCGGAAAGCGGGGTTCGTCGCGTCCCCACGGCCGCGCCGGCCACGGATGGTCGGTGTAGTCCGACAATGCCGGGCGGGAGGTGCTCACCCCACCGACGGTGACGACGTGATCGCCCTGCGGCAGTACAGGATCCGGGGGCTCCTCGACGCGGCCGCCCGCATCGAGGAGCCATGCCGCCGTGCGCGCCAGAGACACGGACACCGTGCGTCCGATGCCGCCGTCCTCTCTCGCCGCGAGCGCATCGACGATGCCGGCAGCCAGCAGATGACCCGACGCGTGGTCGAGCGCCTGCACCGGGAGCGCACCCGGTGTGTCGGCCTTCCCGTCGACCGACCGGCCTCCGGCCTTCCCGCCGCCGCACACGGCGGCAATACCCGACGCAGCCTGGACCAACGAGTCGAATCCTCGCCGCCGCGCCCACGGACCGCGGGAGCCCCAAGCATTCACGGTCCCGATGACGGCGCCGCTGGGCCGATACGACCGCACGTAGTCGTCGATGTAGGAGCCGGTCCGGTAGCCGCACACCACCACGTCGACCGAGGACAGCAGTGCGGCCAGACGGTCGTCGTCGTCCTCGGTCAGCACGTCGAGCAATGTCGAGAACTTGCCGGCCCCGGTATCGAGGTGCTGCGAGACGATTTCCGGGAGCGCGGGGGAGTCGACCCGCAGGACCGATGCGCCCAGCAGTGCCAGGTCCCGCGTCGCCACGGGGCCTGCGATGACCCGCGTGAAGTCCAGGACACGCAGTCCGGCGAGGGGACGTCGTGTGTCGGTGGACGGGTCGATCGGGGACGGTGCACCATCGGGCCTGACGGTCGAGGCGACCAGGGGGCCGGTCCGCGAGAATCTGCCCGCTGGAGTCCCGAACCAATCGGCCTCCGTGCGTACCGCCACCACCAGAGCGCCGGCGTCCGCAGCGCGCTGCTCGAGTTCGAACGCCGGTGCGCGCGCCACCGCGGCAGCCACGCTGTCGCGATCGGACGGATCCGGCAAGCCCAGAACCGACAGCAGGCGTCGACGGTGGTGGTCGTAGTTGGCGTGCGTGCGGACCCACCCGTCGGCCGCGCGGAAGAACCCGGACAACTCGGCGAAGCCGGGAACGGCGCGACCGTCGACACGTAGAAGTCGGTCGCCCGCGAACGATGCCGCCACCCGGTCACCGGAGATCGACCAGGCGCGCGACTCGAGCCCGACGACGCTCCGGTAGCGGTCCACCGCCGTGCACAGCGCGGCTACGGATCCGGTGGCGAGCTCGGCGACGGGCAGGGTCGAGGCGAGCACGCCGCCGGACACCGGAGTGACGGCGATCTCGCCGATCGGTTCGAGACCGAGATCGGCCTGGTACCGACCGACGAGCGACATCGCGGTCACACCTTGCGTGCGGTGATCTCCATGCCTGCCCCGCGCAGTCGGTCCACCAGCGCGTCACCGATTCCCGACGCCGGTGTCAGCACGCCGCCGCCGAGGGACGGCAATGCGTCGCGGTCGAGCGCCAACGCGAGGGCGGACTCGCCGAGCATCATCGCCGTCGCGGCGTATCCGGGGTCGCCCTTGGCCTTGACCCGCGACACGTAGTGCTCGTCGGTGCTGGTCGTGGTGTAGATGTCGATGGTGAAGTGACCCTTCTGGCGGGTCTTCTCGCTCGGGCCGTCACCCGGCTTGGGGAGCACCTTGTCCAGCAGGAACCGAGTGGGCTTGAACGCCATACCGGCCACGAAGGCGCCGAGACCCGCCAGCACCGCACCGGCGATCACCGGCGACGCGGGAGACGAGCCCACGCTCATGACCTCGCTGTAGCGGAAGTTCTTGCCGTACGCGTAGCCGCGGAGCGCATTCGACCGCCGCACCACGCGGGTGTTGTAGGACGCCATGACGAACGGCGCCTTCCAGCCCTTCAGCGACGGGTGGATGTCGGACCCCTTCTTGAGGGGCATGTCGTTCTGACGGCCGAGGTCGGGTTCGATCGACCGGTCCGGGCTCAGCGAGTACGGGCTCGCCGCCATCTTCGCGGCAGCACGGTCCTTCGTGATCTCGTCGATCTGGCCGCGGAGGGAGTCGATGGTGCCGCCGCTGACACCGCCGCTCATCGACGTGACCACCAGCGTGGTGTCGGTCAGATCGCCGGCGCCGTCGCCATTGACCTTCGAGTACAGCGCGTGCACGCCCAGATCGGAGGGCACCGAGTCGAACCCGCAGGAGTGCACGATGCGGGCACCCGTCGTGCGAGCCAGCTCGTGGTTCTCGTCGGCACTGAGGCGGGCGAACAGTACCTCGCCGGTGAGGTCGACGTAGTCGGTTCCGCCGGCCGCGCACACGTGCGCCAAGGTGCGTCCGAACTTCGCGTAGGGGCCCACGGTGGTGATGACGACCTGCGTGCGCGAGGCCATCTCCGTCAGAGCGGCCTCGTCGTCGGCGTCGGCCACGACGAGCTCCCAGTCGGCTGCTCGCGCCGGGAGGCCGGACCTGGTCGACTCCAACTTCTGCCGCGAACGCCCTGCCAGAGCGATCCTGGCGTCGGCGGGAGCGTGGTTCGCGAGGTACTCCGCCGTCAGCGCTCCGACGAATCCTGTTGCGCCGTAGACGACGACGTCGAGTTCGCGATCGTGCGTGCTCGTATGCGATGTGTCGGTCATTCCCCGACCCTACAAGCCGGTCACCAGGACCAGGTGTGCACCGGTTCGCCCTCGTGCATCAGCTCCAGGTAATCGGACAGCATGCCGGCGACGGCCCGTTCCCGACTCTCGCCCGCCCGCTCACGGGCCACGACGGCGTTGCGTTGCCACACGGACCCCGATTGCCGACGCAGACATCTGCCCTCGATGACGCCGAGGTACCGGTCGCGGACCTCGGTGTCCACCCCGTACGACGCCAGTCCCGCCTCCGCCATCGGAAGCAGACGACGCAGGACGAGTTCCTGCGGGGAGATCCATCCGACCTCGGGCCAGTACAGGCGCGAGTCGAACCCGCTGCGCGCCGCCGAGTGGAGATTCTCCACGGCGGCATCGAACGACATCTGGGTCCACACCGGCCGGTCGGCGTCGACGAGTGCGCGCAGTGCCCCGTAGTACAGGGCGGCATCGGCCATGACGTCGAGCACGGACGGGCCGGCGGGCAGAACACGGTTCTCGAGTCGGATGTGGTGTTCGCCGTTCGAGGTGTCGTAGATCGGCCGGTTCCACCGGTAGACCGTGCCGTTGTGCATCCGCAGCTCCGTCAGGGCCGGGGTGCGACCGGCCGCCAGCTCCGCCATCGGATCCTCGTCGGAGACCACCGGGAGCAGCGCGGGGAAGTAGCGGGAGTTCTCCTCGAACAGGTCGAAGATCGAGGTGATCCACCGTTCACCCATCCAGACACGCGGCCGCACTCCCTGATTGATCAGTTCCGGCGGACGGGTGTCGGTGGCCTGCTCGAACAGAGGGATACGCGTCTCGTGCCATAGCGCTTTGCTACCCAGGAACGGGGAGTTCGCGGCGAGTGCCACCTGGACACCCGCGAGCGCCTGGGCCGCGTTCCAATGGGCCGGGAATTCCGCCGGAGCGACCTGCAGATGGAGCTGGACCGACGTGCACGCCGCCTCGGGAAGAATGGTGTCCGAGAACTCCTTCAACGACTCGACGTCGGTGCCGCCCGGGAGCGGCACACCCGTGATCGAGAGTTCGATGTCCTCGCCGCGTGCCGCGAAGATCTGCTGGTTCAGCAGGTCGTACCGAGGGTTGCTGGAGAGCCACTGGTGAGCGAAGTGCTCGGAGGTCAGGGTCGGCAGCATGCCGATCATGGCCAGAGCGCAGCCCGATTCCTTCGCGCGAGCATCCGCGGTGTTCAGGGATTCGCGCAGCCCCATTTCGAGCTGGTGCATGCGGTCGCCCGCGAGTGGCTCCGGGGCGACGTTTATCTCGATGTTGAACTGACCCAGCTCGGTCTGGAAATCCGGGTCGGCGATGGCTTCGAGGACGGCCGCGTTCGCCATGGCCGGCTGCATGTCCTCGTCGACGAGGTTGAGTTCGATCTCCATGCCCAGCCGGGGTTCGTCGACCTGGAAGCTGTCGTCCGCGAGCATCGATGCCAACGCGTCCAGACACTCCTGCACCTTGTGCCGGAACCGCTGCCGGTCCTGACGGCTGAACGTGCGCTGCTCGACCTCGTCGCCCATTCTCTCATCACACCATGTGACGGATCACCAGGGTGAGGCTGCGTAGTCCTTCAGGAACTTGCCGTGCAGATCCAGACCCAGCTCGCCCTGGACGATCGGGTCGTACACACGCGCGGCGCCGTCCACCAGATCGAGCGGAGCGTGGAACCCTTCGTCGGCCAGACGGATCTTGGTGGGGTGCGGACGCTCGTCGGTGATCCACCCCGTGTCCACCGCGCTCATCGAGATGCCGTCGTCCATCATCTCGTTCGCGCTGGTGCGGGTCAGCATGTTGAGCGCCGCCTTGGCCATGTTCGTGTGCGGGTGGCCGGGACCCTTGTAGCCGCGCCCGAACTGCCCTTCCATTGCCGAGACGTTGACGATGTAGGCCCTGCGGTACGACGACGCAGCCAGCGCGGAACGCAGTCGGGAGACCAGGATGAACGGCGCGACGGAGTTGCACAGCTGCACCTCGAGCAGTTCCACCGGGTCGACCTGATCGACGGTGTGCACCCAACTGTTGGTGGGGGCCTCGTCCGGAACGAGTCCGCCGGCGTCGATCGCCGTACCGGCAGCCATGCGCTGCAGGGAGGACGAACCGGCGACCAGCGCCATGGAGGTCACCTGCGACGGCCCCATGTTCGCCATGACAGCGGTGTCGAGGGCGACGCTCTCTCCGTCGGTCTCGCCGAAAGCCCCGACCAGCGCGGCCGGGTGGGCATCGCTCGTGGCGCCGAACGTGCGCACCCCGAGCGCGGCGAGATCGACGCCGTGCTCACCGTCCTCGAGGGCGGTGTAGGAACCGGCGGACCGCTTGACCGTCTGCGCGGCGTTGTTGATCAGGATGTCCAGCGGGCCCTCGGCGGCCACCGCATCGGCGAAGGCCACCACCTGGGCAGGGTCGCGCAGATCGATACCGACCACGGACAGCCGATGCATCCAGTCGTGGCTGTCGTGCATGGACGAGAAGCGGCGGACAGCGTCGGCGGGGAAGCGGGTGGTGATGGTGAGGTGGGCGCCGTCGCGCAACAGACGCAGGGCGATGTACATGCCGATCTTGGCGCGACCGCCGGTGAGCACCGCCCGACGACCGGTGAGATCCGTTCGCGCATCGCGCTTCCGGTGGTTCAGGGCTGCGCACGCGGGGCAGAGCTGATGGTAGAACGCGTCGACGACGGTGTAGCGCTGCTTGCAGATGTAGCAGGGTCGAGCGCGCTGCAACGTGCCCGCGCTGTCGCTGGTGGTGGCCGATGTCAACGCCAGACCCGCGGTCTCGTCGTCGATCCGTTCGGGGGAGCCGGTAGCCGTGGCGGCCACGACGGCGCGGTCCGCCTCGGCCACCCTCGCGCGCGAGTCGAGCCGCCGACGCTTCTTGACGGCCTTGAAGAGGCCGGCGGTGGCTCGCCGCACCGCGACGGAATCGGGGTGGTTCTCGTCGAGAGCGGCGGCGCGGTCGAGAACGCGGATGCAGGCTGCCAACTCGTCGGGGTCGATACCCGTCATCTCTTCCTCACCCTTCGCAGAAGGACCGTCACATGACAAAGCCCCGACTCCGGGAGGAATCGGGGCTGTCGTTTTCGGTGTCCGAGGGGGGACTTGAACCCCCACGTCCGTTAATAGGACACTAGCACCTCAAGCTAGCGCGTCTGCCATTCCGCCACTCGGACATCACGCGTCACATGATGCTCGTGACCGCGCCGCACCCATGTTCTCGGTGCGGTCGCTAAATCTAGCCGATGCGCGGCTGTGGACCAAAACCGCACGTCGGAGGCGCGCCGGACGCGTTCGAATGGTAGGAACGAGCTGTGCCTACACACGGAGAACAGTTGCCCGACGCTGCACCGAACGGCGCCACCGTGGCGGTGGAGGAGGTCGTCGACCTCGTCGCCTCGCTCATCCGATTCGACACGTCGAACACCGGTGAGCTCGAGACCACGGTGGGGGAGCGCGAGTGCGCCGAATGGGTGGCCTCGCAGCTCGAGGCCGTCGGGTACGAGACCGAGTACGTCGAATCCGGGGCGCCCGGCCGCGGCAACGTCTTCGCACGGCTGTCGGGCGCGGACAGCTCCCGCGGCGCTCTGCTGGTGCACGGCCACCTCGACGTCGTTCCCGCCGAACCTGCCGACTGGAGCGTTCACCCGTTCTCGGGTGCCGTGGAGGACGGCTACCTGTGGGGCCGCGGCGCCGTCGACATGAAGGACATGGTCGGCATGGCCCTGGCGTTGGCTCGCCAGTTCAAATCCACCGGCACCGTTCCGCCGCGCGACCTGGTCTTCGCGTTCCTCGCCGACGAGGAAGCGGGCGGCAAGTACGGGTCGCACTGGCTCGTCGAGAACCGCCCGGACCTGTTCGACGGAGTCACCGAAGCGGTGGGCGAGGTCGGCGGGTTCTCCCTGACCGTCGCGACACCCGAGGGCGACGAGCGACGGCTCTACCTCGTCGAGACCGCCGAGAAGGGCCTGGCCTGGATGCGTCTCACGGCGAAGGCCCGCGCCGGACACGGGTCGTTCCTGCACGAGGAGAACGCGGTCACGTACCTCGCGGAAGCCGTTGCGGCACTGGGTAATCATCAGTTCCCCCTCGTCATGACCGACTCGGTGACCGAGTTCCTCGCCGCGGTCAGCTCGGAGACCGGCCTCGAGTTCGATCCCGCGTCGCCGGACATCGACGGCACCCTGGCCAAGCTCGGCAGCATCGCGCGCATCGTCGGTGCCACGCTGCGCGACACCGCCAACCCGACCATGCTCTCGGCCGGATACAAGGCCAACGTCATCCCGCAGACCGCGTCGGCCACCATCGACTGCCGGGTCCTGCCGGGCCGTAAGGCCGAGTTCGAACGCGAGGTCGACGCTCTCATCGGACCCCACGTCGAACGGTCCTGGATCACGGACCTCGAGCCGTACGAGACCACGTTCGACGGTCATCTGGTCGACGCGATGAACGACGCGATCCTGGCGTTCGACGACAACGGCCGCACCGTCCCGTACATGCTCTCGGGAGGAACCGATGCGAAGGCCTTCGCGAAACTGGGCATCCGGTGCTTCGGATTCGCGCCCCTCAAACTGCCCCCGGAACTCGACTTCGCGGCGCTGTTCCACGGCGTCGACGAACGGGTACCCGTCGAGTCGTTGATCTTCGGGACGAAGGTCTTCGAACACTTCCTGATGCACAGCTGACCAGCAGCCTGCTCCACCGATCCCGAAAAGGACCCTTCATGCCGCACGATCCGTACGCCGATCTCCCCGCTCTGCCCTCGTTCGACCTGACGTCCGACAGTTTCACCGACGGTCAGCCGCTGCACGACGACCAGGCCAGCGGGATCATGGGTGCCGGCGGTCACGACAACTCCCCGCATCTGTCGTGGTCGGGCTTCCCGGAGGAGACCAAGAGCTTCGTCGTCACCGTCTACGATCCCGACGCGCCGACGGCCTCCGGCTTCTGGCACTGGGCCGTCGCGAACATCCCGGTGACCACGACCACCCTGGTCGCCGGTGCCGGGGACGACGATTCGACGGGGCTGCCGAACCTGGCGATCACCTTGAAGAACGACGCCGGTCAGGCTCGCTACATCGGTGCAGCACCCCCGCAGGGCCACGGGCCGCACCGCTACTTCGTGGCCGTGCACGCGGTCGACGTGGAGAAGCTCGAGATCGACGAGACGGCGTCGCCGGCCTACCTCGGCTTCAACCTCTTCTCGCACGCCATCGCGCGCGCCGTGATCGTCGGAACCTACGAGCAGTAGGTCCTCACGCGGGCCGCCGGTCGTTCGCGCCCGTGCCGACAGCGTCGGCAACGGATGCGAACCCGGCGGCCCGTGCTCGCCGGGCGAGACCCACGGCGATTCGGCGGGCCCAGAACGGCCCTCCGTAGACGAATCCGGTGTACCCCTGCACCAGGGTGGCCCCGGCGAGGATGCGTTCCCAGGCGTCGTCTGCGGTCTCGATCCCGCCGACGGAGATCAGCGTCATGTTGTCGCCGACTCGTGTGCGGAGTCGACGCAGTACCGCGAGCGACCGGTCCGCGACATACGGGCCGGACACCCCGCCGGGGCCCAGGTCTGCCGCACCGGGTGTCGACAACCCCTCGCGGCCGATGGTCGTGTTGGTCGCCACGATGCCGGCCGATCCCAGTTCGAGCGCGAGATCGGCGACAGCGTCGACGTCCTCGTCCGACAGGTCGGGTGCGATCTTGACCAGAACCGGGACCGACACCGAACTGGCCACGGCGGCGAGGAGCGGTCGCAGGGACTCGACCGCCTGGAGGTCGCGGAGGCCGGGCGTGTTCGGTGAGCTGACGTTCACGACGACGAAGTCGGACAACGGTCCGAGCAATCGTGCACTGGTGGTGTAGTCGACAGCGGCGTCGGCCGCGGCCACGATCTTCGTCTTGCCGATGTTGGCGCCGATCGGGATGTCGCCCCGCCGGCGGCGGAGCCTGTCCGCGACGGCATGTGCGCCCGGGTTGTTGAACCCCATGCGGTTGAGCAGACCGCGATCGTCCGGCAGGCGGAACAGTCGCGGCTGCGGGTTGCCCGGTTGGGCCTGCGCGGTGACGGTGCCGACCTCGGCGAACCCGAAGCCGAGCGGACCCCACGCGTCGACACCGTGACCGTTCTTGTCGAATCCGGCGGCCAGCCCGACGGGCGTCGGGAAGGTGACACCGAAGGCGGTCGTCACCAGGGCCGGATCGCGCACCGCGAGTACTCGTGCCACCAGAGCGCGCAGGGGAGCGAACCGCGTCACCCACACCATCGCCGCGAAGGCGAGATGGTGGATGCGCTCGGGAGGCAGCAGGAACATCGTGCGCAACAACAGCCGGTAGGGGCTCACAACCGGGTCACCTTTTCATCTCGAGGTCACATTCCCGGTTCCGGGATGTGCTGAGTCGTCTTGCGTCGCTTGAGAAGTACTCGTCGACTTCCATCGGTGTAGAGACGGACGCGGGAAAGTTCCCAGCCGCCGAATTCGGCCGAGATCGCCAATCGCATCGACGCCGTGACGCGCGTGACGTCGGGGGGAAGTTTGATGGGGACGTACTCCCAGTCGTCGGACTGGGTCTCCCAGCCCACGGGCAGCGCCCGGTTGTGTCGGTTCACCTGTCCCACTCTCATCAGGGTTACGTACGAGTCGGAATCACCTGGACTCCGGCACCAGTGTTCGAGCCTACGAAAAGATTGCCGCTCTGCGAATCGACGGCGAGCGAATCGGGCTGGCGCACCGTAGGGAACCGTGCCGACTCGACGGGCATTCCTGACGAGATGTCGAAGCCGATCACCTCGTTCAGCGCCGTCGCGGTGATCCAGACGGTGCCGTCGTCGCTGCACGCGACCGCGAACGGCGATCCCGGCACGGGGAAGCGCTGGCGCATGATCAGGTCGTCCCCGGTGAAGATCAGCAGTTCGTCGTCGGTGGTGTCGGCGACGACGATCGCGCCGTTCGCGCAGCCCGTCATCCTGGTCGCACCGTCACCGGCTCGCAGTGCCTCGCCGAGTCGCTCCGCGTCGACGTCGACGGCCGTCACCGACGTCTGGCGGGTGTCCAGCGACACCAGTTCGTCCCCGGCGCGCACCAGGGCGTCCACCGATGCCTGACCGGGGACGGTCGAGTCCACCGATCCGTCGGCGGAGAGGATGACCACGGTGCCCGTGGGTGTTCCGACGGCATAACCGTCGTCCCACACGACGGCCGACGCCGCCCCGCCGTCGACCGGAACGTCCGTGCTCTCGCCGGACTCGACGTTCACCCGGACGATCCCGTCCGGTGTGGTGACGAGGACCTCGCCGTCCCGACCGGGCGAGACCGATGTGCCCGCCGCGGACAGGCGCACGACGCGGGGCGAGCCGTCGCCGGCCGCATCGGCCAGTGTCAGCGTCGTGCCGTCGTCGGTGAGGACGGCGACGGTGCGCGTGGACGGCTCGACGGTGAGAGCATCGACCGTGCCCGCAGGGCCGAATCGGGGATCGGCGACCACGCCGGCCGGGGTCACCACCGCGTCCGGAGACACGGCAGCGGTCTCGGGCTCACGCGTGTTCAGTTGTTCCGGATCGTCGTTCGACGAACACCCGACTGTGACCGTCGTCACTACCGCAAGGGTGACGGCGAGGAAACGGGTACGGCTGACGCGACGGGGGCGCGCGAGGGGCATAGTTCTCCGATCGTCGGCGCGGGGGTCGGCTGCGCCGGTTCCTATCCGATCACCCGACCGGGGTGGGGGAATCACGGGGGATGGCGGGGGATACCGCGATCACAGTTCAGTACCGTCCGAGAGGACCATGACGCAGGTGTCAGGAGCATCGATCGTGATGAACGACTCACAGGGGGACTTCACCGTGGACGACGTGTCCCCGGGTGCCCATGCCCACGGTTTCGGAACCACGGCGGACGGCCGGAACTTCGCGTTCCGCGTGCGCGGCAAGACGCTCCACCTGGAGGTGTACCGGGCCGACATGGTCGACGCCGTACCCAGTTCGACCGACCTCGAGGCGGTCGCCGAGACGGACGTCACCGACGTCGATCTCTGCGACGAACGGTCCATCGTCGCGGCCGTGCGCGATCTGGCGCCGACGGCCCGACCTGTCGATCCGACCCATTCCCCGGACACGACACTGATCCGGTCGCTGTGGGGACGGCTCGGCGGGTCCTGATCAGGAGCTGACGTCGTCGAGCGCCGAGGTGATCGCCGTCGGCAGTTCGACGTCCTCGGCCGCGAGCACGCCCGTGAGCTGACCGATGTTGCGCGTTCCGACGACGGTCGAGGAGATGCCGGGACGGTCACGCGCCCAGGCCACCGCGACGGCCAGCGGGGACGTCCCGAGCCCGTCGGCGGCAGTGATGACGGCCTCGACGACCTTCGCGGCGTCGTCACCCAGGAAGGGCATCAACGAGCGCACCCGCTGATCGTCGGCACCTCGCGAATCGGCCGGAACGCCGTCCCGGTACTTGCCGGTGAGCACTCCGCCCGCCAGCGCCGCCACCGCGATCACACCGACACCGTGGTGTTCGGCAGCCGGAAGCAGGTCGTCCTCGATGCCGCGGGCCATCAGCGAGTACTCCGCCTGCGCGGCGACGATCGGCGTCTGCGCTGCAGCTGTCGCCACCTGCCACGCGGTGAAGCCCCGCACACCCGCGTATCGCACCCGACCCGAGGTCACCGCGTAGTCCACGGTGGCCGTGACCTCCTCGAGCGGCGTCTGCGGATCCCACGCGCCGACACTCCACAGGTCGAGGTGGTCCGTCCCGAGGTCACGCAGCGTGTGATCCAGTTCGCGCAGGAGAGCTCGGCGGGAGCAGTCGACGGTCCAGCGCCCGGTCTCGTCCGGACGGGACACCCCCGCGTCGACACTGAGGACGAGGTTCTCGCGGGGAACGACGTCGTCGAGCAGTTCGGAGAGAACGCGCAGGGCGCGGCCGTCGCCGTAGGCCGCCGACGTGTCGACGAGACTTCCGCCCGCCTCGGCGAACGCCGTCAGCTGAGCGGCCGCGTCGTCACCGTCCACGCCGCGACCCCACTCGCCGGTCCCGAGCCCGAGCCGTGACACGCGCAACCCACTGGTCCCGACCGTTCTGTGCTTCATGAGGGCAACGCATCCGTTTCGCCGTTTTTCGGTCGTGTCATGTCCTGCCGACACGATGGTCGAGGCACGACCCTAGTACGGTCGTCCCTCGTGACTGCGACAGGAAACCATGTGCGACATGGCATCGCCCGGCTCGACTCCTCGCTCCGGGCCGGTGCACGATGATCGCCGAGTCCATGTCCTGGGTCCAGGCACTGGTCCTGGGTGCCGTGCAGGGACTGACCGAATTCCTTCCCGTGTCGTCGTCCGCGCATCTGCGCATCGTGTCCGAGGTGTTCTTCGGTGACGACGCCGGCGCGTCGTTCACGGCCGTGACGCAGCTGGGCACCGAAGCCGCCGTGCTCCTCTACTTCGCGCGCGACATCGGTCGGATCATCGCGGCGTGGTTCCGCGGTATCGCGGACAAGTCGCAGCGGGACACCCTCGACTACCGGATGGGGTGGTACGTGATCTTCGCGACCATCCCGATCGGTGTCCTCGGGTTCCTGTTCAAGGACGCCATCCGCACCGGCGCCCGCAATCTGTGGATCACGGCGACGCTGCTCATCGTGTTCGCCGTGGTCATCGCGATCGCCGAGAAGGTCGGTCGCCAGACCCGACCGATCGAGAAGCTCACCACTCGTGACGGCCTGGTCATGGGCGCCGCGCAATGCCTCGCCCTGATCCCCGGTGTCTCTCGGTCGGGCGCCACCACCAGCGCAGGACTGTTCATGGGGCTCACCCGCGCCGCGGCCGTCCGCTTCTCCTTCCTGCTGGCCATTCCCGCCGTGACGGCCTCCGGCCTCTTCTCGCTTCCCGACGCGTTCGAACCGGCCGGAGAAGGACTGCAGGCATCGGGAGCCCAGTTGATCGTCGCCACTCTGGTGGCCTTCGCGTTGGGCTACGCCTCCATCGCGTGGCTGCTGCGGTTCGTCGAGAACCATTCGCTCTACTGGTTCGTCGGATACCGCATCGCGGTCGGCGCAGCGGTTCTCGGCCTCCTGGCGACGGGCGTCGTCGCAGCCAACTGACACTAGGCTGGACTCATGACCGTCATCCTCCTGCGCCACGGACGTTCCACGTCCAACACGGCCGGCACCCTCGCCGGCCGATCGGAGGGCGTCGAGCTGGACGATCTCGGTCGGCAGCAAGCCGACCGCGTCGTCACGCGGTTGGAGGGCCTGACCATCGGCGCGATCGTGCGATCGCCGCTGCTGCGGTGCGAGCAGACGGTGGCACCGCTGGCCGCAGCCCTCGGCCTCGAGCCCGTGGTCGAGGACCGCCTGCTCGAGGTCGACTACGGCGACTGGACCGGCAAGCCCATCAAGGACCTGCTCGGTGAGCCGCTGTGGAAGGTCGTCCAGCAGCACCCGTCGGCCGCGGTGTTCCCGTCGGGCGAAGGGCTGGCCGACGTCCAGACCCGTGCCGTCCGCGCGATCCGTGACCACGACGCGCGACTCGCCGCCGAGAACGGAGCGGACGTCGTCTGGGTGGCGTGCTCGCACGGCGACGTCATCAAGTCGATCCTCGCCGATGCGCTCGGCTCGCACCTCGACCAGTTCCAACGCATCGTGGTCGATCCCGCGTCGATCAGTATCGTTCGGTACACCGAGACAAGGCCGTTCGTGCACCGGGTCGGCGACCTGGGCGGGGATCTGTCGCAATTCGTGCCGAAGCCGCCGTCCGACGACGACAAGACCGACGCGGACAAAACCGAGGCCTCGGAATCGGACGCCGTGCCCGGTGGTTCCACCGGTAGGTAGACAGCACGCGGATAATGGATTCAACAGCCGCTGTAGTTCGTGCGGCGCGATCTCAGGAGGTGCATGCATGCCACGCGCGATTCACGTCTTTCGCACCCCCGACCGGTTCGTCGCCGGAACAGTGGGTGAGCCCGGCGACCGTTCCTTCTTCCTCCAGGCCGTCCACGATGCCCGAGTGGTGTCCGTAGCCCTGGAGAAGCAGCAGGTCCAGGTCCTGGCCGATCGTGTCGGGTTGCTTCTCGACGAGGTGGCGCGGCGCTTCGGCACCGACGTTCCGCCCGAGGAAGCGGACCCGACGGACATCGACCCTCTCGTCATGCCCGTCGACGCGGAGTTCCGCGTCGGCACCATGGGGCTCGGCTGGGATGCCGACGCGGGTGCCGTCGTCGTCGAACTGCTGGCCGTCACGGAGACCGAGCTCGACGAATCGGTCGTTCTCGACGACACCGACGAGGGGCCGGACGCCGTCCGCGTCTTCCTCAGCCCGGAGCAGGCCCGCGAGTTCGCGGCCCGCAGCGAACGTGTGATCGCGGCAGGCCGACCGCCGTGTCCACTGTGCGGTGAACCGCTCGCACCCGGGGGCCATATGTGTATCCGCACCAACGGGTACCGCCGGGGAATCACGCTCGGCACCGATACCACCGAGTTCGGGGACGAGTCCTGACGTCCGGCGACGGCGCCACCACGTGGACCGCCGACGACGCCGCTCTCCTCGCGGACGGGGAGATGACCATCGTCGGCCGAGTGGTGCAGGCGAGCAACGCCACGCTGGTGTGCGAGATTCCGCGAGCCGAATCCGACGTGCCTCTCCGGTGTGTCTACAAACCGGTTCGCGGCGAGCAACCGTTGTGGGACTTCCCGGACGGCACCCTTGCCGGGCGGGAGGTGTCGTCGTACATGATCTCCGACGCCCTCGGCTGGGACGTGGTGCCGACGACGGTACTGCGCGACGGCCCCATCGGGCCGGGCATGGTGCAACGCTGGATCGACACCGTCGAGCGGCTCCCCGAGAAGGGTGAGGGCATCGACCTCGTCGACCTGTGCCGCCCGGACCTCGTCCCGTCGAGCTACATTCCGGTGCTCCGTGCGTACGACGACAACGGCGACGAGGTCGCGCTTGTCCACGCGGACGATCCGCGGCTGAACCGGATGGCCGTGCTCGACGTCGTCATCAACAACGCCGACCGCAAGGGCGGCCACGTTCTCGAGTCCCCGGACGGGAGCGTCTACGGCGTCGATCACGGCATCGCGATGCACAGCCAGAACAAGTTGAGGACCGTCCTGTGGGGGTGGGCAGGTCGGCCCATCGACGCAGCCCTCGTCGCCGATCTGGTCGAGCTGTCCCGCGAGCTGCGCGGCGATCTCGGTGATCGTCTGGCGCCCCACATCACCGATGTAGAGATCGCGGCACTCGCCGCTCGCGTGGCCGGGATCCTCGCCGATCCCGTCATGCCGGCGCCGTCGTCCAGTCGCCCCATTCCGTGGCCTGCGTTCTGACCGGGCACGCGCGGAACCGGTGAGCGCCACCGGATAGTCTGGCGGCATGCAGTCGTGGCCCGAAGTGGACGTTCCCAGCGTGCCGGGCGAGGGCCCGCCGCTCCGCCTGTTCGATACGGCCGATCGTGCCGTCCGGCCGGTGTCGCCCGGCTCGACGGCCACCATGTACGTCTGCGGCATCACGCCGTACGACGCCACGCACCTCGGTCACGCGGCCACCTACCTGACGTTCGATCTGATCAACCGTGTGTGGCGCGATGCCGGACACGACGTGCACTACGTCCAGAACGTCACCGACGTCGACGATCCGCTCTTCGAGCGTGCGGCACGTGACGGCGAGGACTGGGTGTCGCTGGGGCAGCGTGAGACGGATCTGTTCCGGTCCGACATGACCGCTCTGCGCGTCATTCCGCCCCGCGACTACATCGGCGCCGTCGAATCGGTGACCGAGGTGGTCGAGCTCGTGGAGAAGCTGGTGGCCTCCGGCGCCGCCTACGTCGTGGACGATGCCGAGTACCCCGACGTGTACTTCCGCGCCGACGCCACCGAGCAGTTCGGGTACGAGTCCGGCTACGACCGCGCCACCATGGACACGTTCTTCGCCGAACGCGGCGGAGATCCCGACCGCCCCGGCAAGCGCGACCCTCTGGATGCGCTGATCTGGAAGGCCGAGCGTCCCGGCGAGCCGTCGTGGCCGTCGCCGTTCGGCCCCGGTCGCCCCGGCTGGCACATCGAATGCGCCGCTATCGCCTTGAACCGCATCGGCTCCGGCTTCGACGTGCAGGGTGGCGGCAGCGACCTCATCTTCCCGCACCACGAGTTCTCGGCTGCGCACGCCGAATCCCTCACCGGTGCAGAACGATTCGCGCGTCACTACGTCCACACGGGCATGATCGGTCTCGACGGCGAGAAGATGTCGAAGTCGCTCGGCAACCTCGTCCTGGTGTCCAAGCTGACGGCCGCCGGTGTCGATCCCGGTGCCATCCGCCTGGGCCTCCTCGCCGGTCACTACCGGCAGGACCGCACGTGGACCGATCAGATCCTCTCCGACGCGCAGGATCGACTCGCCCTGTGGCGCAAGGCCGTCGCGCTCGAGTCGGGCCCGTCCGCGGACGACACCATCGCCCGCGTACGTCAGCACCTCGCCGACGATCTGGACTCCGCCAAGGCCCTCGACGCCCTCGATGCGTGGGCTCGCGACGCCCTGTCGCTCGGCGGATCCGACTCCGGAGCGCCGGGGTTGGTGGCGTTGGCAGTGGATGCGTTGCTGGGTGTGACGCTCTAGCTCGCAGGGTGGTGTTTCTGCTCCTCTCGGCGCGCGTCCGAGCGGGATCCCGCCGGTTCCGGGCGCGAGGGGAGCAGAAACACCGCATCCACAGATAGATCGTTGATCCCCGGGTCGACGATCGCCGCAGGTCGCGGTCTTCGCCGCCGAGCGCCGACGAGCCAGCGTTCAGGACATGCTGACGCCACGGGTCTCCTCGCTCTCGGATTTGCTGGCTGCCGGTATGTCGGCCACGACGATTCGCCGACGCTTCCACCGCATCCTGCCCGGGGTCTTCTGCCAGGAGGAGCCCACCTGGTTCGACCGCTGCATGGCCGTGACTCTGTGGCGTCCCGACGCCCTCCTCAGCCACAGGACTGCCGCCAGGTTGTACGGGTGGATCGACGAGCCGACGACCGTCGAGGCCCTTGTCGACGCCTCCGCGAGACTGCGGCCGCCGGGGTGGCTGACTCTCCGCGGACGCACGCAGGGTGCCTGCGACGAGGTGCTGGGGCTACCGGTCACCACCCGGGAGCAGACCCTGATCGACTGCGCCGTGGTGCTGACCGCTGACGCCACCTACACCTCCGCGAAGTCCAGTCCACCCACCGCCGGCGCCGTCACGCGTCGGGTGAGCGGCGACCCGAGTGCCGCGGCCAGGTCGCTGCCGTCGTGCTCGGCGAGCAGCTCCCCGTTCTCCCAGACGAGAAGGGCTGCGCTGACGGTGTTCTCGGCGGTGGAGTGCGCCAGGTCGTAGTGCGCGCAGCCGGGAACGTCGCCGTAGGTGATCCACAGGTCGTAGCCGGTCATGAAGAGGTCGAGGTCGAATTGCACGCTGAGACCGAGAAGTTCGCTGCGGCCGTTGTCGTCGACGCCGGCGAAGGCCTCGTCGAGAGCGAGCAGCCGGGGGGAGTGCGGATCGGCCGACGACAGCATCACGTGCGCTGCCGCGAACAGCGGAAGGTGCAGCGAGACGGACTGTTCGCCGCCCGACAGTGCGCTGTGGCGTGCCACGGTCAGTCGGTCCTCGGCGCCGTCCGAGCCGATGAGGGTGAACGCGAAGACACGCCACTGCCGGTAATCCAGTGCGGTCGAGAGAATCTCGGGGTACGAACGCTCAGAGTGCTGTGCACGGGCGGTCCGGATCTGCGCGGCGAAGTGCATGCGCATCTCGGCGAGTTCGTCCGGTCCCAGAGCCGACGCGTCGCGCTCGAGCAACTTCGACACCGCGCGGGTGCTGTCGTCGAGAGTGTCGGCCAGGACCCAGTGCACACCGATGGTGTTGCCCGAGGACATCCGCCGCTGCTTCATCTCCGACCCCATGCGCGCGATCAGTTCGCGGGCATCGACGGTGCGCTCGTGGATCTGCTGAGCGAGACCGGTGAGCAGGGCATCTTCGAGGATGCGGCGCTCGGCGTCGGTGAGCAGGGTTTCCTGGTCTCGTCGCGCCGCATCGATGCGATCGGCGAAGTCGGCGATGGTCGCATGTCCCTGCTCGTCCTGTACTCGCACGACCGTGACGCCGTCCGCTGCGTCCCAGCTGAGGCGGAAGTCCTGACCGGATGCCGCGAGCTGGGCGTCGAATTCCTGGAGCGCGGCCGTGAGTGCGCTGCGTGTGGACCGCCGCGACGCGTCGCCGGCCTTCACCCGCTCGGTTGCGGTGCTCAGCTCGAGGTGCAGACGGCGGACTTCGACCGGCAGCACGTCCGGAGCATCGTCGGGGCCTGCGGCCGAGTCGATGCGGTACAGGAGTTGCTCGACGGTGGACCATGCCGCATCACTCGCAGGCCATGTGCAGTCGCGGGCCGCGCCGAGGACGGTCAGCAGATCACGGTGTGCGTACGGTGCCAGCCGGCCCGCATCGGTCAGGGCTTCGGTGAGCGCCGTCGTCAACCCGGCGACGGCGGTCTCGTGGGCTCCCTCTGCCTTGCCGATCGCTTCTCCCGATTCACGGTCCGCCTTGGTCGCGGCCCGCTGCTCCGCCTTGCAGGCCTCGATCCGTCGGCGTACCGCGTCGAGTTCGGCGTCGATCTTCTCGGCTCCGGCACCCAGCGCATCCCGCAAGGTCTCCAGCTTGGTGAACTGCTGCTCGTACTCCGTCTCGGCTATCGCCGCTTCCTCGGCGTATTCCTCCGCGAGAATCTGCGCCTCGTCGAGGCGACCGGACGCCTCACGGTCGCGCTCGGCGGACCGATCGGAGTCGCCCCGGTAGCGCAGTATCGACGACCCGGTGTTCTCGAAATGCCGGATCGCAGCGGCGAGTGCATCGAGGTCGCGAGGAGTGTACGGCGCACGACGGGCCACGGCGTCACTGCGAAGGCGACGCTCGGCAGCGGTCAGGTCGGCCACGGCACGATCGAGTTCCCGGTCGGCTGCGGTCGCGGCGTCCGCGGTCGAGCGCAGTGCGCCCGCAGCGGACGCGACGGTGCGCAACGCCGAGGTGACGGTCGATGCACGGGGCACTGCGCCGACCGCAGCGCGGATTCCGTCGAGATGCGCGCGGGCGTCCTCGGCGATGCGTTCGGCGTCGTCACGGCGCGATTCGGCCGCCTCGAGAGCCGCATCGATCTCGGCGATGCGCGCCGCGCGACGTGCGGCGCGAGCCGTTGCACCGATGTATTCGGCGGTCGGTTTGTGGTGGCGACCGAGGACGACGCCGTGTCGGAAGGTTCCGTCGCGTCCGACGCGGACCCGGTCGCCGTCCGCAGACAGCGATACGGACGTGAGGATGCGCTGCACCAGATCATGCGGTACAGAGATGTCGGTTTCGACGAGCAGGACGTCCGCCAGCGACGGTCCGTCGACGGCATCGGCCGGAACGAGGAACTGTTCGGACTCCGAGCCCGCCGGAACGGTCTCGGCGACCCACGCATCGAGCATCCCGGAGGCTTCGAGCGCCGCCTCGACGCCCGCTGCCTCGTCGGCCGGGACGCTGTCGGCGAACCGCACGAGCGTCCAGAACGGGGCGCCCGAGAGCCCGGACCTGTCACCGGTCCGAGTCGCCGGCGGCGCCGGAGCATCGTCGTGTTCGGCTGCGATCGACGCTCGTTCGGCCGTCAGGTCGGCGATGGTGCTCGCGGCGTCGTCACGCGTCTGCAGGGCTGCTGATCGTCGATCACGCACGGTGTCGAGAAGATCGCGCACACCGTCGCTCAGCACCTCGGCCGGTGACGGAGCGTCGTCCTGCCCGACGGTCGCGACCGCGTCGGTCACCGACTCGATCAGTCCGGGGACGCCGAGTCGTGCCGAATGCTGTGACCACCACGCGCGCAACGATTCCGCGTACGTCGATCGGGCGATCTCGACGGCTGCCTCCGCCTCGTGAACCGCCGCCGACGACGCATCGTGCGACTCGTGGGCACGCGACGCTGCGCGTTCGGTTCGCGTGCGTTCGGTAGTGGCGCGGTCGACGACCGCCAGCGCTGCACGCACGGCGCGGACGTCGCCGTCCCGTTCCTCCGCATGACCGCGCACGGCCGCGGTGATCTGATCCGTTCGGGCGTCGCGGGGGAGCGGCGTCCAGGCGATGCCGGCGTCTTCGGCGGCTGCCAGAAGTTCGTCCTCGGCGCGGGAGATGGCGGCGGTGGCCTCACGCAACGACGCTGCCGCAGCCTCGGATTCACGACGCCGGACATCGACCGACTCGAGTGCCTTGCTCGCCTTGTCCCGTTGTTGCCCGGTGGACACCTCGAGCTTGCGCACCGCGTCGGCCAGATCGTCGAGTTGTTGCTTGCCCTCGTACGCCGTCGACCGTTGCAGGGTCTGCTGATCGGCGACCGCGAGATCGAGTGCGCGCTCGGCTGCCTCGAACCTCGTCTCCGCCTCCACCCGCTCGATTCGACGCCGCTCCCGTAACTCCTTCGCGGCGAACAGCGCGACGGTGGCGTGGTCGACAGCCTCGAGCCGACGCGTGACCTGGTCGACGTCGGTTTTGGCCTGGACGCCGAGGTAGGTGGAGTAGACGCCGACGAAACGCTTCGACGCGAGATCCGCCTGCACCAGGCCCTCGAGGGCGCGGCCGACCTCCTCCATGTCGCTGAACGACCGTGCCGCCTCCAGGACGAGGTGTTCGTCGAGGGGGCGGAGGCCGTCCGACAGCGCGCGCGACAATCCCTTCGGGTCCAGATTCTTGGCCAGCTGCGGGCGGCGCAAGGTCAGGATGAGGGTGATCAACTGGTCGTAGCGTTCCGCGCCCAGTCCGAACATGCGGGCGTCGATCGCGGCCCGGTAGTCCACCGGGCGGTCGACGATGGCGTCGGTGCCGATGAGTTCTGCGAGCTGCTTCTTGGTCAGCGGGCGGTCGTCGGCGCCGAACAGGGAGAAGTCGACCCCGACGCGCCCCTCCGCGACGAAATACCAGCGCGTGACCTTGTCCGCGGACTTGGTGGCGCGCATGCCGATACCGACAGTGACCGCTTCAGGATCGTCACGGTCACCTCGGGCGAACTCCATCCACACGTACGAGTGCGCCGAATCCTGGCCCCGGTACAGGAGGTTGGACTTCATCGTCCGCTCCTCGCCGGCGAACGGGTTGAGTCGACGGGGTTCGATACGGCCGTCGAGGACGAAGGGGAAGAGCACCTCGAGCGCCTTGGTCTTGCCCGATCCGTTGGGTCCGCGGAGCACGAGGCGACCGTCGGCGAACGAGAACTCCTGATCGCGGTAGTCCCACAGGTTGACGATTCCGGCGCGCGTGGGCTTGAACCTGGTACTCGACGTCACGGGGTGAACTCCTGGAACTCGGACTGCCCGATGCCGGACGGTGGGAAAAGTTGGATCGTGGCGTGCTCGCGGACCGTGACGACGACGCCCCGGTAGCGAGCGAGGGCAGGGAGGGCGACGATTCCACCGCGGACCGGCGCGACGAGCGACAGGTCGGTGAGGAGTCGGACTGCCGCTCGGCGAACTCCGAGACGGTCGGACTGCCACTGGGCGGCGAAGGTACGGCCGTACGCGTCGACGAGCGCTCCGACCGTGTCGTCGATCCACTCGTCGGCGAGGAACGAATGCCGGCCGGGCTCGATGTCGTCCGCGTCGTGCTCGGACTCGTCGTCGGCGAGATCGTCTGCGAGAGAATCGAAGACGCTGCCGTCGGGGATGGCGGAGTCGAGGGCGTCGATCAACTCCGCGGTGCGGTCGGCAGGCGCCTCGACAGTGCGTCCGTCCTCGACGTCGGGGTCGAGCACGCGGTCGGCGATCTCGCCGGCCAGGAGCAGAGCGACCTGTGCGACGGTGCCCGTGGACGGGAACCTGGTGTCCGACAGTCGGCCCGACGTGTCGATCAGGGCCACTCCTTCGGCGCGACGTTCCGCCGCGAGCCCGGTCAGCAGGCGCACGTCGTCGATCGATGTGGGGTCGAGTACAGCGTCGGTCAGGTAGACCACGGGCCGTTCGACCAACGCCCGCCTGGCCCGTCGAGAGTCGTCCGTCGGGTCGGCCAGAAGCCCTGCGGCGCTGCGCAGATGCTGGACGGCGCGCGGTGGTCGGAACAACGCGACGACGACGGATCGATCGATGTCGTACAGGGCTTCGCCGGCGTCGGGATTGCTCGCCCAGCCACCGGCGTCTCCGTCGGCCAGGGTGATGGCGCCGCGGGCGGACAGCCAACCGACGGCATCGACGAAGGCGTCGCGATCGGCGGCACGCTCGGTGTCCAGGTCCACGCCGACGACGCGGCCGGCTTCGGCGGCAACGTGATCTGCCAACTCCGACAACGTGATCTGGTCACCGGCGCGGCCCAGGGCAGCGAGGGACAACGCGAGGAACGAGTACCGGCGGCGGTCGAAGACCCGGTCGGACGCGGTGCGAGCAGGTTGGGTCGGGTCCAGGCGGTCCAGCACCGGGTACAGCCGAGCCGTGGTCTCGGTGACCTCGAGCCGGTACCCGAACATCTCCAGCATGTCCTCCCGCAACTCCGTCGCCCAGCGGCGGACCAGGGGTAAGGCGATGCGGTCGGGATACGTGCGGGTGATCAGGTGGTGGGACAACACTGTTCGCGCAGCACGCTGGTACGAGTCGAGCGCGAGGCTCGGGATCGTCCGCGCCCTCATCGCCGCGTACCGATGGTCAGGGACAGTCGATCGAGGTGCAGCAGTCCACGTTCCGTGCGGACGACGGTGGACCGCTCGTGCGGAGCCAGAGTCAGGGTCACGCCGCCCTCGGAGCCGGTGGAGGAGCCGACGCGACCGGACACGGGAACACGGGCAGTCAGTGCAGCATTGAGCAGGCCGAGCAGCACGTCCGTTTCCTCACCGGTCAGGTCGCGGTCGTACACACCGTGATCGGCCAGGGACCGGGCGGCGTCGGCTCGCTGCCTCTGCACGCTCAACTGCTGTTCGCGAAGGCGTCGTACACCGGAATCGTTGCGCTGCACTCGCGCCGGTGCACCGGCTGCGGGCGGTCGACCGGTCTCCGCCAGCGTGCGCGAGATCTCCACCGGCGGTGCGTCCCACCACGACCGGGACACGGGAACGATGTCGTCGTCGGGGTGGACCATCGAGAGGTGGCGTGGTCTCCCCAACCCGAACACGGCGCCGAACAGGGCGTGGGCGGCGTCCTCGGTGGGTGCGGACGCGAACCACCCGGCCAGATGTCGCAGCTGGGACTCGCGACTGACCCCGCCCTTGCGGGTCTCGGTGACGCGGCGCAGCAACGACAGCACCGCCGCGATGGCACTCATCGTGCCCTCGCGGAGTCGATCCGACTCGGTCGGATCACCGTCTGTCGAGCTGAACCAGTGAACGAGTCCCGTCCACCGCCCCGCCCAGTCGGCGCGCCGCTCGTCGGGGGTCAGGAACACTCTCTCGTCGCTCGCAGCGGCGCGATCGAGCAGGGCCTCGAGCCCGGTGGCGTCCACCTTCTCGATCGCCGCCGTGAGCTTGGGTCCGAAACGAGCCAGGTCGAGGCTGAACTCGCGCATATGCGAGAGCAGAGCGTCCTTGTGCGCGAGGAACGATTCCGGGGTGACATCCGTCGTCCGCACCAGGTCACCGAGTGAGAGGTAGAAGTGCGCGGCGCGAGTGGCCATGTCGCCCAGCGCCGTGTCCAACCGGTTCAGCTTGCGGTAGACCAGATCGGCATCGCCGGCGCTGTTCGCCGCGGCCAGCTCGGCGAGGTCTCCGAGCAACTCCGGCAGGACCAGCCGCGACAACGAGGCGTCCTCGGGACGAGCCGCGAGCACGTCCTCGACTGCGCGGTATGCCTGATATCCGACCTGTCCGAACTGGTAGACGTAATGCCGGTTGCGGTACTCGGCGAGGGTCGCCGCGCGCGTGCCGTCGTAGCTCCGTTCGAGCACTCCCCAGGTGTGCAGCTGTTCGAGCAGCGGGCTGATCTCCACACCGGTGAGAACGTCGGCGCCCTCGGTGCGGGCCAGGATGTCGGACACCTCACCGGCGTGCAGGAGCACGACGTATCCGGCGCGGGCATGGTCGAACGCTCGAAGAACCCGCAGGTAGTCGGCACGTTTCTCGGCTGTGGCGAACGAGAAGAGCCGGAGCCTGTCGTCCACCACGTAGGAGTCGGCGGATTCGGTCACTGCAACAGGGTAGGCGGTCAGGACAGTCGGACAGCCACCTGCCCGTCGACGACGTCGGCGCTGTAGGTCGCGACCGTTCCGATGCCCTCGGTGGTGCACCGGCCGGTGTCCAGGGAGAACTGGTACTGGTGCAGGGGACACACGACGACTGCTCCGTCGATCTGCCCGTCCGCCAGCGGCCCGCCGCGATGTGGGCACACCGCGTCCATCGCGCGCACCGTCCCGTCGGTCAGGAGGAAGACGGCGATCTGTCGCCCGTCGACGACGTACGTACGGCCTTCGCCGGGGGTGAGATCGTCGACGGTCCCCACGACGGTCGCCTGTGCTGTCGTCATCGGATTGCGGGAAGGCCGGAGGCCGGTCGGGGTCGAACCGGCACCTGAGGCAGCGGGAGCAGGGGGAGGGAGGGTGCGAACTGGGCGGGTGACCGCGGCGCCGCACGTTCCTTCCACGGATCGGTGTAGCCGTCGATGGAGATCTGGATGCGCTCGTCGAGTCCTGCACAGAGGCCCTCGGCATCGTCGACGAGCAGTCGCTGCAGCGTTTCGAGGCCGACCCGCGGCACGAAGGCGTAGGTCCGCTCGAGCCACTTGGCCTCCTCGCGGTAGTACTGGATGAACCGGCCCGCGAGGGTGAGGACTTCCTCGGGGGAGTCGACGGTCGCGAGAACGTCGCCCTTGCGGATATGTGCGCCGGCCGCGCCGCCGACGTAGATCTCCCACCGGCCGTCGCCGACGGCCACCACACCGAAGTCCTTGCAGAGCGCCTCGGAGCAGTTGCGGGGGCATCCGGCTACGGCCAACTTGAGCTTCGCGGGCGTTTCGAGACCCTGGAACCGTTCCTCGATGGCGATGCCGAGTGCTGTCGAATCGCCCAGCCCGAAGCGGCAGAAATCGCTACCGACACACGTCTTCACGGTGCGCATGCTCTTGCCGTAGGCGTATCCGGACGGCATGTCGAGATCGCCCCACACGTTCGGCAGGTCTTCCTTCTTGATGCCGAGCAGGTCGATGCGCTGACCACCGGTGACCTTGACCAGTGGGACCCCGTACTTGTCCGCGACGTCCGCGATCTTCCGCAGCTGGTCCGGGGTGGTCACGCCGCCCTTCATCTGTGGAACGACGGAGAAGGTGCCGTCGCGCTGGATGTTGGCGTGTACGCGGTCGTTGATGAACAGCGCGCCTCGCTCGTCGACCCAGTCGGGTCCCCAGACCACGCGCAGCAACGAGGCCAGCGGCATCTTCGCTGTCGCGTCCTCGGCATCGGCCAGCGCATCGAACACTGCGGAGACGGATCGGAGGTTCTGCGAGCGGACGGCCTCGATGAGCTCGGGCTTGGACATCGGGATGCAGGGGACGTACCAGTCCGCCGCAGGATCGACGGTGAGTGCCCCACCGGCGGCGCAGGCGACGATGTCCGCGACCAAGCCCTTGCAGGATCC
This sequence comes from Rhodococcus sp. Leaf247, assembly GCF_001426185.1. Lineage (GTDB taxonomy): Bacteria > Actinomycetota > Actinomycetes > Mycobacteriales > Mycobacteriaceae > Rhodococcoides. The sequence goes on from NZ_LMRP01000003.1 coordinate 425,798, forward strand.
GCATCCTTTGCCCGCACGGGTCTTTCCCACGACCTCGGAGACAGTGGTGGCCCCGCCGTGCACGCACGCGACGATGTCACCCTTCGTGACCCCGTTGCAGTTGCACACCTGCACGTCGTCGGACAGCTCGGCCGCGCCGGTCTCGGCGCTGGGTGTGCCCATGTCGAAGAGCATGCTGATGCGCTCGTCGGGAAGCGGCACCTTCTCGTCGAACGCCTGGGTCAGGAAACTCACCTTGCTGATGTCACCCAGCAGCATCGCGCCGATCAGCTTGTTGTCGCGCACGACCACCGACTTATAGGTGCCGCTTCGGGGTTCGTAGAACTGCACGAACTCGTCGGTGTCCCGCTCGGGGCCCTTGACGCCCATCGCGGCGACGTCGACGCCCGCGACCTTGAGCTTCGTCGTCAGCCGCGAACCATGATATGCCGCAGCCGGATTCGCACCGGTCAGCACGTCGGCCAGGACCGACGCCTGCTCCCACAAGGGAGCCACGAGGCCGTACACCTCACCGCGGTGCTGGCAGCATTCTCCGACCGCGTGGATCGCCCCTTCGTCCTCGCACCGCATCTGATCGTCGACGACGATGCCGCGCTCGATCACCAGTCCGGCACGCCGCGCGAGGTCGACGTTGGGGCGGATGCCGGCAGTCACGACGATCATGTCCGCGGGCAGGGTGGAACCGTCGTTGAACGCGACCCCGGTGACTGCGCCGCTGTCGTCCCGCAGCACCGCCGTGGTGCGCTTGGACGTGTAGACGCCGACGCCGAGGTCCTCGATCTTGTTGCGCAGCACGCGTCCACCACGTTCGTCGAGCTGCTGGTTCATCAGGTGACCGGGGGAGTGCACGACGTCGACGTCGATGCCTTGAGTGCGCAAACCGTAGGCGGCTTCGAGTCCCAGCAGTCCGCCACCGATGACGACGGCGCGGATGCCGTCGCGGGAGGACGCCATCTGCAGCATCCCGTTGGTGTCCTCGATCGTCCGGAAACCGAAGACGCCGCGCGCCAGTCTGCCGTCGGCCTCTCGAAGTCCGTCCATGTTGGGAAAGAACGTCGTGCTCCCGGTCGCGATGATCACGGTGTCGTACGGGACGACTCGCCCGCTCTCGCATGTCACGTTCTTGGCGAATCGGTCCAGCGCGACCGCCCGGTCACCGACGTGGAGGGTGACGCCGTTCTCCCGGTACCAGGCCATGGGGTTGAGCATCAGATCGTCGTCGTCGATGGACGACTCACCCGAGAGCACGTGCGAGAGCATGATCCGGTTGTAGTTGCCGTACGGCTCGTCGCCGATCATCGTGACGTCGAACTTGTCGGGGTCGCGGCCGAGGATCTCCTCGACGGTGCGAGCCCCCGCCATTCCGTTGCCGACGACGAGCAGTCGGTGCCGTCCTGCTGCAGGCGACATCAGAAGATCATCATCCCGAAGTCGACGACGACCTCGCCGCTGCAGCCGTCGGGTGCGGCGACGGTGAGTTCGAGAACCGAGTCCGGATCGACGTCCTCGACGACGCGCAGCGGAACGTTGACGCTCGCCTTCGCGCCCATCGGGAACACGCGCATCGACTCTCCGTCGCGCGTGAGCGTGACGACGACCAGTTCGTCGGAGGAGTTACCGCCGCGGAAGTAGAGCGGCTGGGCGGTCAGGCCCGACGGAACGGTGTATGCCGTGGCGGCGTCGAGAAGCTCGGACTTACCCAGGCCGTGCCCGACGAAGGGGAAGACGCCTTGGATGAACTTCGGAGTGCTGGCCATGGGACGACTGTCCGTGCACGCGGTGACGGCACTGCTGCGCTCGTGTTACGGCGGCGTCATCATTCACTCTCGAGCGCGACCGGCGCTCTGTCAGGTCTTCGGCCCGGTCATCACCAGCGGCGCGACGACTGCCAACAGGACGGCGGGGATGACGAACGCCAGCGTCGGGTGCACCCCGTACAGCGGGGTCAGCGCGAGCGGAGCGAAGGCCGCCCCCGAGAACCGGAACGACTGGACGACCGAGACGGCGCCGCCGCGGTTCGCCCCCGACGAGCCGAGGACTGCGGCGTTGACGCCGACCAGGATGAACTGGCTCGCGACACCCGCTGCTGCCCAGACGAGGCCGACAACCACCAGGCTGGGCATGGTGCCGGCGAGGGTGACGAGGACCGCGCCGACAGGAGCGGCGCCCACGATCGCTCGACGTGGACCGATGCGGTCGATCAGTCCACCGACGCGTCGTGCCACCAGGATTCCGGCGACGCCGAACACGGTCAGCAGCAGTCCGCGCTGGGTGGAGGACAGGCCGAACGTGTCCTCGGCGCGGAAGGCGACGAGGAAGTTGAGGCCTCCCAGGGCGCCCCAGCCGAGGAGCGCGACCACCGCCACGCGCAGGACCGGGACGGTGAGGGCGTCGCGGAGGCGTTCGGGACGACCGCCGGGGGTGGACGGCGATGTCGCCGGGGGAAGTCCGACGAATCCGAGGATCGCAGCGACGACGGCCAGCACGACGAACGCATACCGCCAGTCGAACTCCGCGGCGAGGCCACCGACCAGCGGAGCGCTGGTCTGACCTGCTGCCTGCAGGGCGCCGAACGTGCCGAGAACCCGTCCCAGGCGCTCGCGCGGAGTCACGGCAGCCAGTGACGCGAGAAGCAACGGCGTCGTGAAGGAATTGCCGATGCCCTGGAGAGCGCGCGCACCCAGCAGCAGGTCGAGCGTGGGCGCGACCGCGCACAGGAGCGAGGAGACGACGTAGAGAAGGTAGGCGAGGCGCACGGTGCGCACGCGGCCCCACCGCGCGCCGAGGGTGCCCGACACGAGCATGGCCAGCGCGAACGGGAACAGGTACGCACTGAGGGTGGATGCCGCCGACCCGGTGGACACACCCAGGTCTGCCCCCATCTCGGGCAGCATCGACGACACCACTCCGCCGCCGAACGGGCCGAGGAAGCCGCCGGCGTACAGAGCGCCGATGCGGAGCCGTGCGAGTCGCGAGCTCACCGGTGACGAGCGCGCGTCACAACCCGAAGCTTCCGGGACCCCGTCGGCGTAGGTAGCGCTCGAACTCGGCGGCCAGCGCGTCACCGTCCACCTTGGAGACGGCCTCGGACATGTCGACCTCGGCGTCGCCGCGCTCTTCGAGAGTGCGGACGTACTCGGCGATCTCGTCGTCGTCCTTGGTCATCTCGGTGACCGACTCCTCCCAGTCCTCGGCCAACGAAGGAAGTTCGCCGAGAGGCACCTCGATGTCGAGGACGTCCTCGACGCGCTGCAGCAGGGCGACGGTGGCCTTCGGGTTGGGCGGCTGCGAGACGTAGTGCGGAACCGCTGCCCACAGGGACACGGCCGGGATGCCTGCCTTGACGCATTCGTCCTGAAGCACTCCGGTGATGCCGGTCGGGCCCTCGTACCGGGTCTGCTCGAGGTTGAACTGCTCCGCCGACTCGGTGCTGTACGCGGTGCCGGTCACCGGAACGGGCCTGGTGTGCGGTGTGTCGGCGAGCAGCGCGCCGAGAATGACGACCGTTTCGACGCCGAGCTGGTCGATGAACTCGAGCAGGTCGTCGCAGAAGCTCCGCCAGCGCATGTTGGGCTCGATACCGCGCAGGAGAACCACGTCGCGGTCGCTGCCGGGAGGCGAGCACACCGACAACCGCGTCGACGGCCACTCGATCTCGCGGGTGACACCGTCGACCTGGCGCACGGTGGGCCGGTTCACCTGGTAGTCGTAGTAGTCCTCGGAGTCCAGCTCCGCCAGAGGTGTCGCGTCCCAGATGAGCTCGAGATGCTCGACGGCACCGCTCGCGGCGTCACCCGCGTCGTTCCACCCTTCGAAGGCGGCGACGAGAATCGGGGCGCGCAGGGTAGGGAGGATCTCGCCCAGCTCGGAATCGACCGTTTCCTGGATCTCACTGGGGTCTCGAACCACGGGGGAATCGCCCTGGGGCGTTTCTGGCGCACTCACCCACCCAGCCTACGACCAGAGGTGTCGGGACCGACCACTACTGTTGAGCACATGCCAGTCGAATTCCGTTCACGCCTGCTCGATGCGCTCTCTCAGCGCGTTGTCATCGGAGACGGTGCCATGGGAACAATGCTGCAGGCAGCGGACCTGACCTTGGACGACTTCAACGGTCTCGAGGGCTGCAACGAAATTCTCAACGACACCCGCCCCGATGTGCTCCGTCACATACATCGCGCATATTTCGAGGCGGGCGCCGACGCGGTCGAGACCAACACGTTCGGCTGCAACCTGCCCAACCTGGCGGACTACGACATCTCGGACCGCATCCGTGAACTGTCGTACAAGGGCACTGTTCTGGCCCGTGAGGTCGCCGACGAGATGGGACCCGGTCGCGACGGCATGGGCCGTTTCGTTCTCGGATCCATGGGCCCCGGAACCAAGCTCCCGACGCTGGGGCACGCACCGTTCCGCGCACTGCGCGACGCGTATGCCGAGGCGGCGCTCGGCATGATCGACGGCGGCGCCGACGCGGTGTTGATCGAGACGTGCCAGGACCTGCTGCAGGTCAAGGCAGCCATCCTCGGCAGCCAGGCCGCGATGGAGCAGCTCGGCATCCGGATCCCGATCATCACCCACGTCACGGTCGAGACCACGGGCACCATGCTCCTGGGAAGTGAGATCGGCGCGGCTCTGACGGCGATCGAGCCGCTCGGGGTGGACCTGATCGGCCTGAACTGCGCCACGGGTCCTGCCGAGATGAGCGAGCACCTCCGCCATCTGAGCAAGCACTCCACACTGCCGATCTCGGTCATGCCCAACGCAGGACTGCCGCAGCTCGGAGCTCACGGCGCGGAGTACCCGCTGGGTCCGGAAGAGCTGGCCGAGGCACTGAGCGGCTTCGTCACCGAATTCGGGCTCGCGCTCGTCGGCGGCTGCTGCGGCACCACGCCGGAGCACATCCGCCAGGTCGCCGACGCCGTGCACGATGCGCGCAAGGGTGTGCGCAACCCGAAGCCCGAGCGAGGCGTGTCGTCCCTCTATGCGGCCGTGCCGTTCGAGCAGGACGCCAGCATCATGATGATCGGTGAGCGCACCAACTCCAACGGCTCCAAGGCGTTCCGCGACGCCATGCTGTCCGAGGACTATCAGAAGTGCCTCGACATCGCGAAGGACCAGACACGCGACGGCGCCCACATGCTCGACCTCAACGTCGACTACGTCGGCCGCGACGGCGCCGCGGACATGTCCGCCCTGGCATCACGGTTGGCCACGTCCTCGACACTGCCGATCATGCTCGACTCCACCGAGCCGGCCGTGCTCGAAGCGGGCCTCGAACATCTCGGTGGCCGCAGCGCGGTCAACTCCGTCAACTACGAGGACGGCGACGGCCCGGAATCGCGGTTCCAGCGCATCATGACGCTGGTCAAGCGGCACGGTGCCGCTGTCGTGGCCTTGACCATCGACGAGGAGGGCCAGGCCCGCACCGCCGACTGGAAGGTGCGCATCGCCGAGCGCCTCATCGCCGACATCCGGGACAACTGGGGACTCCCCGAGTCGGACATCATCCTGGACACGCTCACGTTCCCCATCTCCACCGGCCAGGAGGAGGTCCGCCGCGACGGCATCGAGACCATCGAAGCCATCCGCCGGCTGCACGAGAGTCATCCCGAGGTCCACTTCACCCTGGGCATCTCGAACATCTCGTTCGGGCTCAACCCTGCGGCACGGCAGGTGCTCAACTCGGTGTTCCTGCACGAGTGCACGCAGGCCGGTCTGGACACGGCCATCGTGCACGCCTCGAAAATCCTGCCGATGGCGCGCATTCCCGAGGAGCAGCGCCAGGTCGCTCTCGACCTCGTCTACGACCGTCGCCGCGAGGGATACGACCCGCTGCAGGCGCTGATGGCGCTGTTCGAGGGCGTCTCGGCGGCATCGGCTCGCGAGACACGCGCCCAGGAACTGGCCGGACTCCCGCTGTTCGACCGGCTCGAGCGTCGCATCGTGGACGGTGAACGCGCCGGCCTCGGCGACGATCTCGACGAGGCGATGACGGAGAAGCCGCCGCTCGCGATCATCAACGAGACCCTGCTGTCCGGTATGAAGACCGTCGGTGAGCTGTTCGGATCCGGACAGATGCAGTTGCCGTTCGTCCTGCAGTCCGCCGAGGTCATGAAAGCTGCTGTGGCACATCTCGAGCCGCACATGGAAGCGTCGGACGAGGACGGCAAGGGGCGCATCGTCCTGGCCACCGTCAAGGGCGACGTCCACGACATCGGCAAGAACCTCGTCGACATCATTCTGAGCAACAACGGCTACGAGGTGGTCAACCTCGGCATCAAGCAGCCCATCTCGGCGATCCTCGACGCCGCCGTCGACAAGCGGGCGGACGTCATCGGGATGTCCGGTCTGCTGGTGAAGTCGACAGTGGTCATGAAGGAGAACCTGCTCGAGATGAACGCCAAGGGCGTCTCGGAGCAGTTCCCGGTGATGCTGGGAGGCGCAGCACTCACGCGCTCGTACGTCGAGAACGACCTGGCCGAGGTCTACGACGGTGACGTGTCGTATGCGCGTGACGCCTTCGAGGGTCTGCGCCTGATGGACACCATCATGAACACCAAGCGTGGTGTGGCACCGGCGGAGAACAGCGAGGAAGCGCTCGCCGCGAAGCAGAAGACCGCCGAGCGCAAGGAACGTCACGAGCGTTCGCGGCGCATCGCGGAGAAGCGCAAGGCCGCCGAAGCACCCGTGGTCATCCCCGAGCGGTCCGACGTCTCCGTCGAGAAGGAACTGCCGTCGCCGCCGTTCTGGGGCAGCCGCATCGTCAAGGGGATCTCGCTGTCCGAGTACTCGGGTCTGCTCGACGAGCGTGCACTCTTCCTCGGCCAGTGGGGACTGCGCGGAGCCCGCGCGGGGGAGGGCGCCACGTACGAGGATCTGGTGGAGACCGAAGGCCGGCCGCGGCTGCGGTACTGGCTGGACCGTCTGAGCACGGACGGCATCCTGGCGCACGCCGCGTTGGTCTACGGGTACTTCCCGGCGGTGTCCGAAGGTGACGACGTCGTCGTGCTGGAATCTCCCGAACCCGATGCGGCGGAACGTTTCCGCTTCACCTTCCCGCGTCAGGACCGCGGCAGGTTCCTGTGCATCGCCGACTTCGTGCGCTCCCGCGAACTTGCTCGGCAGACCGGCGTCGTCGACGTGCTCCCGATGAACCTGGTGACGATGGGTCAGCCCATCGCCGACTTCGCCAACGAGCTGTTCAAGGCAGACGCGTACCGCGACTATCTGGAGGTGCACGGCATCGGCGTCCAGCTCACGGAAGCCCTGGCCGAGTACTGGCACCGCCGTGTGCGCGAGGAGCTCGTCCTTCCCGACGGCAGGTCGCTGGTGGATCAGGATCCGTCGAACGTCGAGGGGTACTTCAAGCTCGAGTACCGCGGTGCGCGCTACTCGTTCGGCTACGGTGCGTGCCCCGACCTCGAGGACCGCATCAAGCTGGTCGCGATGCTCGAGCCGCAGCGCATCGGAGTGGACCTGTCCGACGAGTTGCAGTTGCATCCGGAGCAGTCCACGGATGCCTTCGTTCTGCACCACCCGGAGGCGAAGTACTTCAATGTCTGAGCTCCAGGCCGTCTTGTTCGACATGGACGGGACGTTGTTGGACTCGGAGCGCCTGTGGGACATCGCGGTGTACGAGCTGTCGGCGTCGTTCGGCCGTGAGCTGACGCCGGAGGTGCGCGAGTCCACTCTGGGCAACTCCATGATGGGTGCCCTGGCGAAGGTGTTCGCCCATGTCGGTCGTGAGGCGACGCCGGAGAATCTGGCGGAGGCGGCGCAGTGGCTGAACACTCGGGTGGTCGAGCTGTTCGGTGAGGGGCTGCCGTGGCGCCCGGGTGCCGAGGCAGCGCTGGATCTGGTGAAGTCGGCCGGTCTGGGGTGCGCGTTGGTGACCAACACCGAGCGCATGCTGACGGAGATCGCACTCGAGACGCTCGGACGGCACCGCTTCGACGCCACGGTGTGCGGCGACGAGGTCGAGCATGCGAAGCCCGCTCCGGATCCGTATCGGCGGGGTGCCCACTTGCTGGGCGTGGACGCGGGGTCGTGCGTGGCCGTCGAGGACTCGCCGACGGGTACCGAATCGGCGATCGCTGCCGGGTGCGCGGTCGTGGTGGTGCCGTCGGAGGTCCGGGTGCCCGACGGTCCGGGTAGGACCTTCCGGACGACGCTCGAAGGGCTGACGCTGGACGACCTGAGGTCTGCGCGCGCTCGAGGACACTGATGGCGGTGGGTCGGCGCCGCCGTGGAACAATCATGACCCGTGAAGAACTTCGAGTCCCTGTTCGCCGAGCTCACCGATCGCGCTGCCACCAGGCCTGAGGGCTCCGGCACCGTCGCCGCGCTGGACGCGGGAGTGCATCAGCAGGGCAAGAAGATCCTCGAAGAGGCCGGCGAAGTGTGGATCGCCGCCGAGCACGAGAGCGACGACGCTCTCGCCGAGGAGATCTCGCAGCTTCTGTACTGGGTCCAGGTGTTGATGGTGGGCAAGAACCTGTCGCTCGAGGATGTCTACCGACATCTGTGAGCACGTCCGCGTTCCTCACCCACCTCTCTCACCACAGGATGTAGATCATGCTTCGCGTAGCAGTGCCCAACAAAGGTTCCCTGTCCGAACTCGCCGGTGAAATCCTGAGCGAAGCCGGCTACCGCCGCCGTGCGGATTCGCGGGACCTCACCGTGCTCGACCCGTCGAACAACGTCGAATTCTTCTTCCTCCGCCCCAAGGACATCGCGATCTATGTCGGGTCGGGTGAACTCGATCTCGGCATCACCGGTCGGGATCTCGCGCTCGATTCCGGCGCCCCCGTGGCGGAACGCCTCGCTCTGGGCTTCGGCAACAGCTCGTTCCGCTACGCCGCGCCCGCCGGCAAGGAATGGACGCCGGAGGATCTGGCGGGCCTCCGCATCGCCACCTCGTACCCCAACCTGGTTCGTCGTGACCTCGCAGCGCGTGGCCTCGAGGCCACCGTGATCCGTTTGGACGGCGCCGTCGAGATCTCGATCCAGCTCGGTGTCGCCGACGCGATAGCCGACGTGGTGGGTTCGGGACGCACTTTGCGACAGCACAATCTGGTGGCCTTCGGTGAGTCGCTGTGCGACTCGGAAGGTGTGTTGATCGAACGGGAGGGTTCACCCACCGACGACAAGGCGCGCAACCAACTGATCGCACGTGTTCAGGGCGTGGTCTTCGCGCAGCAGTACTTGATGCTCGACTACGACTGCCCGCGAACGATTCTCGACGATGCCGTCAAGATCACGCCCGGCCTCGAGTCGCCGACGCTGTCGCCGTTGGCCGACGAAGCCTGGGTCGCGATCCGCGCGATGGTTCCCCGCAAGGGCCACAACGCCGTCATGGACGAACTCGCCGACCTCGGTGCCAAGGCGATCCTGGCGTCCGACATCAGGTCCTGCCGAGCGTTCTAGTTCCGCTCAGCGTCGGGCGCGCACCTCGAGCGTCTGGAACGTGCGACCCACCGCTCCCGTCGCGTCGTACAAGGTCGAGGTGCACAGCCCGATACCGTCGTCGCCGATCGCCGTACGGGCCTGCACGCCCACCCATTCGCCGACGGGCTCCCGCACGATCTGCACCGTCAGGTCGGTGTTGAGGAACGTCCATTCGGTCGGGTCGAGGAGCGCGGCGACGCCGTTGGCGATGTCGGCCACGGCGAAGAGTCTCACGATCGGCGACGTCGACTCTCCCGCCACCACGGGGTACCTCGGGCGTGCCCACACACGCCCGGGCTCGGTGTCCGTGACCGGCCGGGCACCCCGGAACTCCAGGCTGTCGAGGAAACCGCCGTGCCAGTGATCCGGGAAGGCCCAGCCCGCCTCGGACTCGTCCGGGCCGGGAACCAGCGGCGGGTCGAGGGTCTGTCCCGCCGAGGACGTGTCGGTCATGGCCACTCGCCAGGCTGTGGCGCGCGCGACCGCCCGCGTGGACCCGTCCGGCAGGTCCGCGACCAGTTCGGCAGACAGCATGCTGACCCGACGACCGGGGCGTTCGACGCGGGCGGACACGGTGATCTCGCCGACAGGAACCGGTCCGAGAATTTCCATGGTGACCCGCGCCAGACGCGTGCCCGGCGTCGGCGAGCACTGCTCGAGCGCACGCGCCAGCAGTGCCGACGGGGGAGCGCCGTGCTGCATCGTCTCCGCCCACACGCTGGTGGTGAGCCGAGTGGCGCGGAAGCGCTCCGCGCCGTCGACGACACGGACGAAGAGTGCGTCCTCGTTCACGCGGTGACCTCCACCGGCTCGCTCGGCCACCCCGGGTACTCGGGCGGGGTGCCGCCGAACGACGGGCACAAAGCCTGGAAGTCGCACCACCCGCACAGCTTTCCGGGCTTGGGCCGGAAGTCGCCCGTCTCCCCGGCTGCGCGGATGGCTGTCCAGATGGCGGAGAGAGTGCGCTCGAAGCGGCGCAACTCGTCCTCGTCCGGCGAGTACGTCAGAATCTGACCGTCCTTCAGGAACAGGAGCCTGAGCTGGGCGGGCACGATCCCGCGCGTGCGGCGCAGGACCACTGCGTAGAACTTCATCTGGAACAGCGACTTCGCCTCGGCGATCTCGCGCGGAGCACGCCCCGTCTTGTAGTCGACGACGCGGACCTGTCCTGTAGGCGCGACATCGATGCGGTCGATGTAGCCGCGCAGCAGCACCCCGTCGTCCAGTTCGGTCTCGACGAGTTGCTCGCAGGACTCCGGATCGAAGCGCGTCGGATCCTCCAGCGTGTAGTAGGACGCGACGAGAGCCTGCGCCTCGGCGAGGAAGCCGGCGCGGTCCTCGTCCGCGACCAGCCCCGACGCGAACTCGTTCGTCGAGAGCATCTCGGCCCACGCATCGTCCACCAGAGCGAGTGCGCGGGCCGTGACCCGATCCGCTGCGGGCAGGCCGTACAGATTCTCCAGAGCGGAATGGACCAGCGTGCCCCGCAACTGCGCCTTGGACGGTGGTGCCGGCAGCCGATCGATCGCCCGGAAGCGGTAGAGCAGCGGGCACTGCTTGTAGTCGGCGGCACGGGACGGAGACAGTGCCGGGCGTCGACGCGGGCGTGAGTCGCCGGTCGCAGCAGCGGGTTCGACGGACGGACGGTGTTCGGTGGAGATGCTCACGCCGGCGACACTATGCCCGACCCCCGACATTCCGGATTCGCGACATGCCCGAATTCCGGGACGCGCCTGCATCTGCCCTACAGTTCCCTGGGCACGTCGCGTGGCGTGCACACACCTGTGCAGGAACGAGGACCACCGTGGAACCGACCGACTCCGACCCGTCGCCCCGTGCGAGCGGACCGTTCCGCGTCGGCGATCGCGTCCAGCTGACCGACGGCAAGGGCCGTCACTACACGGTGGTCCTGGACGCGGCGAAAGAGTTCCACACCCACCGCGGCGGCATCCGTCACGACGACCTCATCGGTGTCGACGAGGGCAGCGTGGTGAAGTCGGTCAACGGCACTCCGTACCTCGCTCTGCGGCCGTTGCTGGTGGACTACGTGCTGTCGATGCCCCGTGGGGCGCAGGTCATCTACCCCAAGGACGCCGCGCAGATCGTGCACGAAGGCGACGTCTTCCCCGGCGCACGGGTTCTCGAGGCCGGCGCGGGGTCGGGCGCTCTGACCTGTTCGCTGCTGCGGGCGGTGGGCCCGGAAGGGCGCGTCATCTCGTACGAGGTGCGCGACGACCACGCCGAGCACGCGGTGCGCAACGTGGAGACCTTCTTCGGCGGGCGACCCGACAACTGGGATCTGGTGATCGGCGACGTCGCGAACTTCGACGTCGCACGCCACGAGGGAATGGTCGACCGGGTGGTCCTGGACATGCTCGCACCGTGGGACGCGCTCGAGTCCGTTGCAAGGGCGCTCGTCCCGGGTGGCGTTCTGATCGTCTATGTGGCGACGGTCACTCAGCTCTCCAAGGTGGTCGAGGCTCTGCGTGCGCAGGAGTGCTGGACCGAGCCGCGGTCATGGGAATCGATCGTCCGCGGCTGGCACGTCGTCGGTCTCGCGGTGCGCCCGGAGCATCGGATGCAAGGTCACACCGCTTTCCTCGTCAGCGCGCGGCGGCTCGCGGAGGGAACGGTCACGCCCAAACCCCAGCGCCGAGCGGGCAAGACGCCGGTGGAACCCGCCTGACACCGGCCGTTCATCCGGACGTTGTCGGACCCTCCTCGTAGCCTCTGAGCACGGACGTCACACACGTTTGCGTTTCGCCCGGTAGCGTTGAGAAATCGCTTTGGGAGGAGTCCTACATGAGCCCTACAGACACGCCGGACAACACTGCCGACACCGACCGCACGTCGCTACTGGCAGAACTCGACGCGGTACGCGCCGAGGCGACTGCACTTCGCCGCAAGCTCGACGCCGCGCGCAGCGGATCGTCCGGAACATCGGACGTCCGTGATCTGGAGACGCGGGTCGACACGCTGTCCATCCGCAACACCAAGCTCATGGAGACGCTGAAGGAAGCACGCCAACAGCTGATCGCACTCCGCGAGGAGGTCGACCGGCTCGGTGCGCCGCCCAGCGGCTACGGCGTCCTGGTCCACGTCTACGAGGACGAGACCGTCGACGTCTTCACCTCCGGCCGCAAGATGCGACTGACGTCCTCGCCGAACGTCGACTCGAGCGCTCTGCGTCCAGGTCAGACGGTGCGCCTCAACGAAGCGCTGACCATCGTCGAGGCCTGCGAGTTCGAGCGCGTCGGTGAGATCAGCTCGCTGCGTGAGATCTTGGAGGACGGTCGCCGCGCACTGGTGGTCGGACACGCCGACGAGGAACGCGTCGTGTGGTTGGCCAAGCCCCTGCAGGAGATGGCCGACGACGAGGCACCGGAGGATCCGGACGGCCCGTCCCGTCGTCTGCGTCCCGGCGACTCGCTTCTGGTCGACACCAAGGCCGGCTACGCCTTCGAGCGCATCCCCAAGGCCGAGGTCGAGGACCTGGTTCTCGAAGAGGTCCCGGATGTGGGCTACGAGGACATCGGTGGACTGGGCCGGCAGATCGAGCAGATCCGCGACGCCGTGGAACTGCCGTTCCTGCACAAGGATCTGTTTCGCGAGTACTCGTTGCGGCCGCCGAAAGGCGTGCTGCTCTACGGTCCTCCCGGGTGCGGCAAGACGCTCATCGCCAAGGCCGTGGCCAACTCGTTGGCGAAGAAGATCGCCGAGGCACGCGGTCAGGATGCTCGCGACGCCAAGTCCTACTTCCTGAACATCAAGGGCCCGGAACTGCTGAACAAGTTCGTCGGTGAGACCGAGCGTCACATCCGCCTGATCTTCCAGCGGGCGCGCGAGAAGGCCTCCGAGGGCACCCCGGTGATCGTGTTCTTCGACGAGATGGACTCGATCTTCCGTACACGTGGATCGGGTGTGTCGTCCGACGTCGAGACCACCGTGGTTCCGCAGCTCCTCGCGGAGATCGACGGCGTCGAGGGCCTCGAGAACGTCATCGTCATCGGCGCATCCAATCGCGAGGACATGATCGACCCCGCGATCCTGCGACCGGGACGTCTCGACGTGAAGATCAAGATCGAGCGTCCGGATGCGGAGTCCGCCCTGGACATCTTCTCGAAGTACCTGGACGACTCGTTGCCCGTGAACGCGGACGATCTCGCCGAATTCGGCGGCGACCGTGCAGCGTGCATCCGCGGGATGATCGAGCGGGTCGTCGAGCGCATGTACGCCGAGAGCGACGACAACCGTTTCCTCGAGGTCACGTACGCCAACGGCGACAAGGAAGTTCTCTACTTCAAGGACTTCAACTCGGGCGCCATGATCCAGAACATCGTCGACCGCGCCAAGAAGTACGCGATCAAGGCCGTTCTCGACACGGGCACGAAGGGTCTGCGCGTCGGACACCTCTTCGACTCCATCGTCGACGAGTTCGCCGAGAACGAGGACCTGCCCAACACCACCAATCCCGATGACTGGGCACGCATCTCGGGCAAGAAGGGCGAGCGGATCGTCTACATCCGCACGCTCGTCACCGGGAAGAACGCGAGCGCCAGTCGTTCCATCGACACCGAGTCGAATACGGGTCAGTACCTGTAGTCGACCGTGTCACCGACGCAGTAGCTCCTCGACGATTGCTCGAGTGTCCGGAACGAAGGGCCATTCGGGATCGTCGAGGTGTTCTCGAAGTCGAAGGTCCGTCCACCACCAGCCGTCCGAGATCTCGGACGGCTGGTGGTGCATCGGGCCGTCGTGGTGGATCACGTAGGCGAAGAGATGGCAGCGGATGCGAGCGGACCCCGACCGTCCCGTCCAGCGTCCGACGACGGGCGAGCCGACGACGTCGCAGGTGATGCCCAGCTCTTCCGACAGTTCCCGCACCGCGGCGTCGTGTGGTGTCTCGCCGGCGTCGACCACACCTCCCGCCAGACAGTCGTGCATGCCGGCGAACACCGATTTTGTCTCCGTCCGTCGATGCACGTAGACGCGGCGACCGTCGGTGGACCGCACCAGAACTCCCGCACTCGCGTGCCACAGCCCGTCGGCATAGACCGTGGAGCGTGGGGCGGAGCCGACGACGGTCGCGTTCTCGTCGAAGACCGTGACCATCTCGTCGTCGGAAGCAGTCGTCGGCGTTCGCACTCGATCGGGGCACACAGGGCCGATAGCATAGGCTCGAAATCATGCAGCGCATCATCGGCATCGAGGTCGAGTACGGAATTTCCTCCCCGACCGAACCTTCCGCCAATCCGATCCTGACGTCCACCCAGGCGGTGCTGGCCTATGCCGCCGCTGCCGGTGTACCTCGGGCGAAGCGGACCCGGTGGGACTACGAGGTGGAGTCGCCGCTGCGCGACGCCCGGGGATTCGACCTCGGCCGATTCAGCGGGCCCGCCCCCATCATCGACGCCGACGAGGTCGGCGCGGCCAACATGATCCTGACCAACGGTGCGCGGCTCTACGTCGACCATGCGCATCCGGAGTACTCGGCTCCCGAGGTACGTGACCCGTTGGACGCCGTCATCTGGGACAAGGCCGGCGAGCGCGTCATGGAAGCCGCTGCACGCCACGCCTCCAGCGTGCCCGGTGCGCCGAAGCTGCAGTTGTACAAGAACAACGTGGACGGCAAGGGCGCGTCGTACGGCACGCACGAGAACTATCTGATGTCGCGGGAAACGCCGTTCTCGGCGATCATCGCCGGGCTGTCCCCGTTCTTCGCGTCCCGCCAGGTTTTCACCGGTTCCGGACGCGTGGGTATCGGTCAGTCGGGAGACGAGCCCGGCTTCCAGCTGTCGCAGCGGGCGGACTACATCGAGGTCGAGGTCGGCCTCGAGACCACCCTCAAGCGCGGCATCATCAACACACGCGACGAACCCCATGCCGACGCCGACAAGTACCGCCGACTGCACGTGATCATCGGGGACGCGAACCTCGCCGAGATGGCGACGTACCTCAAGGTGGGCACCACCGCGCTGGTCCTCGACATCGTCGAGGCGGGAGTGGATCTGTCGGATCTGCAGTTGGCTCGCCCCGTCACCGCCGTCCACCAGATCAGTCACGATCCGACGCTGCGACGGACCGTGGCGTTGGCCGACGGTCGTGAGTTCACGGCTCTGGCCTTGCAGCGCATCTACCTCGAGCGGGTGTCGGCTCATCTCGATCGACAGGACGAGCAGGATCCGCGCGCCGCGGACGTCGTCGAGAAGTGGGCGATGATCCTGGACAAGCTCGAGCGCGACCCCATGGACTGCGCCAACCTGCTCGACTGGCCCGCCAAGCTACGACTGCTCGAGGGCTTCCGTAACCGCGAGAACCTGGGATGGTCAGCACCCCGTCTGCACCTGGTCGATCTCCAGTATTCCGATGTCCGGCTGGACAAGGGTCTGTACAACCGACTCGTCGCCCGCGGCTCGATGGAGCGGTTGGTGTCCGAGCAGGAGGTGCTCGACGCCGTCTCGAACCCGCCGACGGACACACGCGCGTACTTCCGGGGCGAATGCCTGCGCAAGTTCGGTCGGGACATCGCAGCCGCCAGTTGGGATTCGGTGATCTTCGATCTGGGAGGCGACTCCCTCGTGCGCATCCCGACGCTGGAGCCGTTGCGTGGCAGCAAGGCGCATGTCGGCGCTCTGCTCGAATCGGTGGACTCCGCTGCGGAACTGGTGGATCAGCTGACCACCTGATCCGACGGTTCCGCGACCGCACGGTGGGTTGTCACCCTCTACGGTCGCACGCTCGGTAGGCTGAAGTTTCGCCGCGTGTCGAGAGAACACGCAGCACGTACGAGGAGGTCGGCTATGGCACAAGAGCAGACCACACGCTCCGGCGGTGGAGACGACGACGAAGGTTCGGCCGAAGGCGCATCCGGCCAGGAACGCCGCGAGAAGCTCGCCGAGGAGACGGACGATCTTCTCGATGAGATCGACGACGTGCTCGAGGAGAACGCGGAAGACTTCGTCCGCGCCTACGTGCAAAAGGGTGGCCAGTGACGGACGGCAATTCCGGTTCCCGTCCCTACGAGAGCGAGACGTCCCTCCGTTATGGGTCTCCCTTCTCGTCCTTCAGTGACCACCTGCGTGCGTACGCGCCGCATCTGTTGCCGGAGAACAGATTCCGCTCGGACCTCGCCCTGACGGCGGAGGCCGCCATGCAGTCCGACATCGCACCGCACGGCACGACGATCGTCGCTGTCGCCTTCGACGGCGGGGTCATTCTCGCCGGTGATCGACGCGCGACGATGGGCAACCTGATCGCGAGCCGTGACGTGGACAAGGTCTACATCACCGACGATTACTCGGCTGCCGGCATCGCCGGCACGGCCGGGATGGCTATCGAACTGGTCCGCCTGTTCGCCGTCGAGCTCGAGCACTACGAGAAGATCGAGGGCGTCTCGCTGACGTTCAACGGCAAGTCGAACAAGCTCTCGTCGATGGTGCGCGCCAATCTCGGTGCGGCCATGCAGGGTCTCGCTGTCGTTCCCCTCCTGGTGGGATACGACCTCGATGCAGCGGATGCTCGTCGGGCCGGCCGCATCGTCTCGTACGACGTAGTGGGCGGACGGTACGAGGAACGGGCCGGATATCACGCGGTGGGATCGGGCTCGCTGTTCGCGAAGTCGGCGATGAAGAAGCTCTACCGCGACGGCATGACCGAGGACGAGGCGCTGCGTGTCGCCGTCGAATCTCTGTACGACGCCGCGGACGACGACTCGGCCACCGGCGGTCCCGACGTGACTCGCGGGATCTACCCGACGGCGGTCGTCATCGGTGCCGGGGGAGCGAACTTCGTCACCTCCGAGCGCTCGGAGGCACTGGCACGCGCGGTCCTGCAGGACCGTTCGGAAGAAGGGGGACCGCGCCGATGACCATGCCGTACTACGCGTCAGCCGAACAGATCATGCGCGACCGTTCGGAGCTCGCCCGTAAGGGCATCGCGCGCGGACGCAGCGTCGTCGTCCTGACCTACGCCGACGGTGTGCTCTTCGTCGCGGAGAACCGGTCGTCCGCGTTGCACAAGGTGAGCGAGCTGTACGACCGTCTCGGCTTCGCCGCGGTGGGCAAGTACAACGAGTTCGAGAATCTCCGCCGTGCCGGCATCGTCCACGCCGATACCAAGGGCTACACCTACGACCGGGCGGACGTCACCGGTCGTTCGCTGGCCAAGGCGTACGCGCAGACGCTGGGCACGATCTTCACCGAGCAGCTCAAGCCGTACGAAGTGGAGATCTGCGTCGCCGAGGTCGGCAACTTCGGTGAGGCCCCCGGGGCGCAGCTGTACCGGATCACGTACGACGGCTCGATCGTCGACGAACGTGACTTCGTGGTGATGGGTGGGGCGACCGAGCCCATCTCGACGGCGCTGAAGGAGAAGTACCAGCCGGGTCTCGGGCTCGAGGCAGCGGTGGCGTTGGCGGTCGACGCTCTGCAGGACACCACGTCCGTGACGCCGACCAACGGGGCAGCGGCGGAACCTGCGGAGAAGCGGGTTCTCGAAGTGGCGAGCCTGGAAGTGGCCGTGCTGGAACAGACTCGCCCCCGTCGTGCTTTCCGACGCATCTCCGGCGGTGCACTCGACGCGTTGCTGCCGAGCGCCGAGTAGACCGACGCGATCAGCCCCGAGCGACGACAGGCGTACCGGGACCGTAGAGCGTGAGCAGTGAAGGCCGGGCCTGGTAGTCGAAGGTCCGGCCTTCGCTCGCTACCTCCCCGTCGACCGCGACGGCGACAGGCGTGCCCTTGTTGGCGACCGACAGGGCGGGCACGCGCAGGTGACGGTAGGTCGGCGACGACCCCAGGGTTCCCGTCAGGGCAGCGATGGCCAAGCGAGTGCGGGAGAAGCGCATCCGGGCGCGGAGATAGCGGACGTCCAGGACACCGCCCGCGATCGACGGTCGCGACATGGGGATCTGGTCGCCGGGGGTGTACGTACCGTTTCCGACGAAGAGCATCCACACCGAATCCGGGCTGCCGTCGATGTCGACATCCATCGGTTCGGCGACCGCCAGAACCGCGATCATCGCCGCGGCGGCGGCGGGCCACTTGCCGATGCGAGGGCTCCACTTGTCCCGCAGCCGCACCGAATCCGGGTACCCGCCGATGCTGGCGGTGTTGACGAAGAGGGTGGCGTCCGCGCCGTCGACGCTGACACTCCCGACGTCGACGCGGTACGAGTCCCCGTGCGTGACGGCGTCGGCTGTGACGGTCATGTCGACCGCACCGACGTCTCGGGCGAAGTGGTTGAGGGTTCCACCGGGGAAGACCGCGAGCGGGAGTCCGGTCCGGACCGCCGCGGCGACTGTGGCCGCGACGGTTCCGTCTCCGCCGCACGCTCCCAGCGCGACGCTCCCCGTCCGCTCGGCAGCCTCGGTCAGCTGCTCGGTGAAGTCCCGATCCGGATCCGGCTCGAAGAACTCGGCGTCCGGCAGGGCTGTCGCGACGTCCGCGACCACGTCCGAATTGTGCGTTCCGGCACCGGGATTGACCATGACCAGCAAGCCGCGACCCGCGGGCAGTGCGGGCGCCGATCCGGGTGCGCCCAGTTCGGCGGACGCCGCCGACCGCACCGCCCACCAACGACGGGTGGACACGGCCACCGCTGCGCCGAGCGCCGCACCGGCGACGACGTCCGACGGCCAGTGCACGCCGACGTGCACACGCGAGTACGCCACCGCGACGGCCAACGGTGCGACGACGAGCCCCGCGACCGGGGCCTCCAGTGCGACTCCGGTGGCGAACGCTGCCGCCGACGCGGCGTGCCCGGACGGGAAGGACGACGACACGGGAGGTGCGAGGAGCCGTCGCAACGCGGGGACGTCGGCCGCCAGGGGGCGAGCACGGGGGAGCAGCGGCTTCAGAACACCGTTGGCGAGCGAGCTGGCACCGACGACGGCGAGGAGACCGCGCACCGCGCCGCGTCGACGCGGACCACCGGACGCCGCCAGGGCGCCCCCGACGAGTGCCCACAGAACGCTGTGGTCGGCCAGCCCCGTGAGGGTGCGCAGAACGGGATCGACCACCGACGGCCGCCGCGCGAAACTGGCGTCCACCAGCGCCAGATCGAGAGAACGAGTACGGCCGCGCAGCGATCGGGGGTTCACCCGCGCAACACTACGGGCGACAGCCGATGCTGCACTCGAAGCCGTTGTACTGTCGAAGTGTGCAGCGACGAATCATGGGGATCGAGACCGAGTTCGGTGTGACGTGCACGTTCCACGGACATCGCCGACTGAGCCCCGACGAGGTGGCCAGGTACCTCTTCCGGCGAGTCGTGTCCTGGGGCCGTAGCTCGAACGTCTTCCTGCGGAACGGCGCACGGCTGTACCTCGACGTCGGGTCCCACCCCGAGTACGCCACCGCGGAGTGCGACAGTCTCCTGCAGCTCGTCACCCACGATCGGGCAGGCGAGCGTGTCCTCGAGGATCTTCTGATCGACGCCGAGCAGCGCCTCGCCGAGGAAGGTATCGGCGGGGACATCTACCTGTTCAAGAACAACACCGACTCCGCGGGCAACTCCTACGGCTGCCATGAGAACTACCTCGTGGTCCGCGCAGGGGAGTTCTCGCGCATTTCCGACGTCCTGCTCCCGTTCCTGGTCACCCGCCAGTTGATCTGCGGCGCCGGCAAGATTCTGCAGACCCCGAAGGCTGCGACCTTCTGCCTGTCCCAGCGCGCCGAGCACATCTGGGAAGGTGTCTCCTCGGCCACCACGCGCTCGAGGCCCATCATCAACACCCGCGACGAGCCCCATGCCGACGCCGAGAAGTTCCGGCGCCTGCACGTGATCGTGGGCGACTCCAACATGGCCGAACCCACCACGATGCTCAAGGTCGGCACCGCGGCCCTGGTCCTCGAGATGATCGAAGCGGGCGTCTCGTTCCGGGACTTCGCTCTGGACAACCCCATTCGAGCCATCCGCGAGGTCTCCCACGACTCGACCGGTCGACGTCCCGTGCGTCTCGCAGGTGGTCGCCAGGCCAGTGCGCTCGAGATCCAGCGCGAGTACTACTCGCGGGCAGTCGAGCATCTGCGCAACCGGGAGCCCGATCCTCAGGTCGAGCAGGTGGTGGACCTGTGGGGTCGCACGCTCGACGCCGTCGAGGCTCAGGACTTCGCAAAGGTCGACACCGAGATCGACTGGGTGATCAAGCGGAAACTGTTCGACCGGTACCAGGACAAGTACTCGATGGACCTGTCGGACCCGAAGATCGCCCAGCTGGACCTGGCGTACCACGACATCAAGCGCGGCCGCGGCGTGTTCGACATCCTGCAGCGCAAGGGACTCGCCAAGAGGATTACCGAGGATGAGCAGATCGACGAGGCCGTCGAGACGCCGCCGCAGACGACACGCGCGAAGTTGCGCGGCGAGTTCATCTCCGCGGCGCAGGCAGCGGGTCGTGACTTCACGGTCGACTGGGTGCACTTGAAGTTGAACGACCAGGCGCAGCGGACCGTGCTGTGCAAGGACCCCTTCCGGTCCGTCGACGAGCGCGTGGAGCGACTGATCGCCTCCATGTAGCGCCGGTCCGTCCACAGGCCGGCGCAGTCGAGCCGTTCGTCCACAGCCCGGCGATGCGCAGGGGAGCGACCGCCGCGAGCCACTAGGCTGGTGCGGTGGCGATCTCCAAAGTCGAGCGGTTGATGAATCTGGTCATCTGCCTGCTCTCGACGCGGCAATACCTGACCGCCGAACGCATCCGCGAGTCCGTGGCGGGTTACGAGGACTCGGCGAGCGACGAAGCGTTCAGTCGCATGTTCGAACGCGACAAGAACGAGCTCCGTGATCTGGGCGTCCCGCTCGAGACCGGACAGATCTCGCGGTTCTCCACCGTCGAGGGCTACCGCATCAACCGTGATCGGTACGAACTCCCGGACATCGATCTGGCCAGCGACGAGGCTGCCGCCGTCGCGGTCGCCGTCCAGTTGTGGGAGTCCCCGGAACTGACGTCGGCTGCGCAGAGCGCGATGCTCAAGCTGCGGGCCGTGGGAGTTCAGGTCGACACCGACAATTCGCCGGCCGCGGTCACCGCGATCCCGTCGCGGAGCCGAGGGTCGGAGCCCGCTCTGGGCAAACTGCTCGCCGCCATCGACGCCGGCCGATCGGTCCGCTTCGCGCACCGCGCGAGTCCGACGGCGCAGTTCCGTGAACGAACGGTCGAGCCGTGGGGCGTCGTGACCTACTCCGGCCGGTGGTACCTCGTCGGCCACGACACCGACCGCGACGCCGTGCGTACCTTCCGGTTGTCGCGCATCGGTGACGACGTGACGGCTTTCGGTCCCGTCGGGTCGGTGAAGAAGCCCGACGACGTGGATCTCGCGGTCATCGTCGCCCGCGCCGCAGACCGCGGCGACGTGGCCGGCACCGCGGACGTCTGGGTGTCGGAAAGCCGCGGGCTCGAACTGCGACGCCTGGGCGACGAGGTCGACTCGCGGCTGCTGGCCGGTCGGCGTGGCTCGGTCGTCCGCATCCCCGTCCGCTCCTGGGACTGGATCGCCCGTGTGGTGGCCGGACACGGCGCCGATGCCATCGTCCTGTCGCCGAAGGAACTGCGCGACGACGTGATCGCGACCTTGTCGGTGACGGCGCACCGTGCCCCGGCAGATGCCGGCTCGCTCTCGACGGGGGGACTCGCATGAGCGTCAGACTGTCGTCGCGATTGGCGCGACTGCTCAATCTCGTGCCCTACTTCATCGCCAATCCCGGCATCAGTGCCGCCGACGCCTCCGCGGAGCTGGGCGTCACCACCAAGCAACTGATGGACGATCTCAACCAGCTGTGGCTCTGCGGCCTTCCCGGATACGGGCCGGGTGACCTGATCGACCTGTCCTTCTCCGAGGACAGCATCGAGGTCACGTTCTCCGCGGGCATCGACCGTCCGCTGCGTCTGACGTCGACCGAGGCCACCGCGCTTCTCATCGCCCTGCGTTCTCTCGTCGAGATGCCGGGCATGGTGGACCCGTCGGCCGCGCACCGTGCTATCGCGAAGATCGAGGCGGCAGCCGGTGTCGCAGCATCCGGAGATCCGTCGGACGAGACAGTCGATCCGCCGTCGGAAAGCCCCACGGTGTCGACGGTGCGCGGCGCGCTCGCCCGCAGCCACGCCCTGGACATCACGTACTACTCCGCATCGCGCGACGTCGTGTCCGAGCGGACGGTGGATCCGATCCGCATCGTCCTCGTCGACGACCAGAGTTATCTGCAGGCGTGGTGTCGGGCCGCGGAAGGTGTGCGGTTGTTCCGACTGGACCGGATCGACGCCGCCACCGAACGGGAGGATGCGTCGTCACCTCCGGCCGGGGCCATGAACGACGGCGACGCGCTCGACCTGTTCCACGACGATCCGTCGCTTCCGCTCGCGCGGTTGGTCGTTGCGCCCGATCACGTGTGGATCCTGGACTACTACCCGATGAATCGCACGTCGGAGCTGGCCGACGGATCGATCGAGGTGTCGATGCGGTTCGCCACCCTCGACTGGATGTCCCGTCTGGCGCTGGGCCTCGGCTCGGGTGTCCGGGTCCTGGGTCCGCCGGCGCTGGTCCGGGAAGTCACCGTTCGAGCGCGTGATGCTCTGGACGTCTACCGCGCAGCGGCGCAGATCTGACGGACACCCTCGGGAAGCGGAGGGTGAACAGACGGGAAACCGTCAGCTCCGAGCGGCTGCGGGAGCCCGGCGAACGACAGTAGGTCCGGTAGCATCGGGTCCAACGAAACTGGGAGGTTTTTCAATGGGTGCGTTACAACCCTGGCACTGGATCGTCTTGATCGTGGTGCTCGTGCTGCTGTTCGGATCGAAGAAGTTGCCCGAGGCAGCTCGCGGTCTCGGTCGTTCCATGCGCATCTTCAAGAGTGAGGTGCAGGAGATGCAGAACGACGGCAAGAAGTCCGAGGGAACGTCGGCCGCGCCTGCACCTCAGACCCAGCTGCCCGCGAACCCGACTGTCGCCAACCCGACTGTCGCCAACCCCGGCGTCGTGAACCCGACTGTCGCCGATCCGACGCAGGAGCAGCACCCGCGCTCTGCCTGATCGTTCCTGCTGATCTACACAGAGAGTGACCGTGCGCATTCCGTTCGATCCGCGTCAGCGCAAGCGTCGCGTCAACCCCGACGGCACCATGTCGCTCATCGACCATCTGTACGAGCTCCGCACGCGGTTGCTCTGGTCGATGCTCGCCATCGTGCTGACCACTGTCGTGGGCTTCTTCTGGTACTCGCACTCGATTCTCGGGATCGAGTCGCTCGGCGATCTGCTGCGCGGTCCGTACTGCTCGCTTCCGCAGGAAAGCCGCGCGAACCTGACCCAGGACGATTCCTGCCGATTGCTGGCAACGGGTCCGTTCGAGCAGTTCATGCTGCGGTTCAAGGTGGCCATCACGGCCGGTGTGGTGTTGGCGTGCCCCATCTGGCTGTACCAGATCTGGGCGTTCATCACCCCCGGTCTGTACCGCAACGAGCGTCGATACGCGGTGGCGTTCGTGACAGCCGCGGCCGTCCTGTTCGTGGCCGGCGCGATTCTCGCCTACGTGGTGGTCGCGAAGGCGCTGCACTTCCTTCTCACCATCGGTGACAACGTCCAGATCACCGCCCTCAGCGGTGCCGAGTACTTCGGCTTCGTCATCAATCTGTTGATCATCTTCGGCGTCAGCTTCGAGATTCCCTTGCTGATCGTCGCTCTCAACGCCGTCGGAGTGCTGCGCTACGAGAAGCTGCGGGGGTGGCGGCGCGGACTCATCTTCGCGATGTTCGCGTTCGCGGCAGTCGTCACTCCGGGCGGTGACCCCTTCTCGATGACCGCGCTCGCCGTGGCACTGAGCATCCTGGTCGAGGTCGCCATCCAGGTCGCCCGCGTCAACGACCGCCGACGCGCGAAGCGCGACCCGGAGAAGTGGGACGACGTCGACGACGACGAGGCCACCCCGCTGGACACGACGACCACCCCCGTCGCGCGTCCCGCACCCGTCGGCAGCCACGACGCGGGCACCGACTACTCCGACACTCTCTGACCTGGCGGCGGCAACTCCGGGATACGCACTAACCTGGAGACGTGGCCACTATTTCCGGGCATCGTGAACCGACCGGGCCCAAGTTGGCGGAGTTCGCGTCGACGCTGCCGTTCCCGCTCGACCCATTCCAGATACGCGCCTGCACCGCCCTCGAGGACGGACACGGAGTGCTGGTGTGCGCGCCCACGGGCGCGGGCAAGACCGTCGTCGGTGAGTTCGCCGTCCATCTCGCGCTGACCAGCGGCGCCAAGTGTTTCTACACGACGCCCATCAAGGCCCTGAGCAACCAGAAGTACGCCGAGCTGGTCGCCCGCTACGGCAAGGGCTACGTCGGTTTGTTGACAGGTGATCAGAGCATCAATTCCGACGCCCCGATCGTCATCATGACGACCGAGGTGCTGCGCAACATGCTGTACGCGGAATCGCCTGCGCTGCGCGGTCTTTCGCACGTGGTCATGGACGAGGTGCACTATCTCGCCGACCGGTTCCGCGGGGCCGTGTGGGAAGAGGTGATCCTGCATCTGTCCGAGGACGTGCGGTTGGTGAGCCTGTCGGCCACCGTGAGCAATGCCGAGGAGTTCGGCGCCTGGATGGAGACGGTGCGCGGCAACACCACCGTGGTGGTCGACGAGACCCGTCCCGTTCCCCTCTGGCAGCACATCCTCGTCGGACGCCGACTATTCGACCTGTTCGACGTCGAGGCGAACAACGGGGCCCCCGGCGGAGTCGTCGTGGACAAGAATCTGGTCCGCCACGTCAAGGAACGCGTCCAGGCCGAGCGGATGGGGTCGTGGGAGGCACCGCGAGGGCGTGGTCCCCGATCGGGGCGTGGGGGCGGGCGACCCGGCCGACCGGAAAGTCGACCCATCCCTCGACCCGACGTGATCAAGCTGCTGGACGAGGAAGGCCTGCTTCCGGCCATCACGTTCATCTTCAGCCGCGCGGGCTGCGACGGTGCCGTCAACCAGTGTCTGCGATCGGGACTGCGACTGACGTCCGAGGAGCAGGCGCAGGTGATCGGCGAGGTGATCGACCGACACACCGCCGAGATTCCTCGCAGTGACCTCGAGGTCCTGGGGTACTGGGAGTGGCGGGACGCGCTCGAGCGCGGCATTGCCGCACACCACGCCGGCATGCTTCCCGTCTTCCGCCACACCGTCGAGGAACTGTTCGTGCGAGGACTCGTGCGAGCGGTGTTCGCGACCGAGACGTTGGCCCTCGGCATCAACATGCCTGCCCGCACCGTCGTGTTGGAACGACTGGTCAAGTTCAACGGGGAGACGCACGCCAACCTGTCGGCGGGGGAGTACACCCAGCTCACCGGCAGGGCGGGCCGCCGAGGAATCGACGTCGAGGGTCACGCCGTCGTCCTGTGGCAGTCGGGTGTCGAGCCCACCGAAGTGGCCGGCCTGGCGTCCACTCGCACCTTTCCGCTGCGCAGTTCGTTCCGGCCGTCGTACAACATGGCGGTCAACCTGGTCGATCGGATGGGTGTCGACGCGTCCCGCATGTTGCTCGAGCGGTCGTTCGCGCAGTACCAGGCCGACGCGTCGGTCGTGAGTCTGGTGCGGGGCATCGAGAAGAACGAGGCCACCAGGACGCAACTGCTGAGCAAGCTCGGCGGCGCCGACTCGCCGTACGTGGAGTACACGAACCTGCGTGCACGACTAAAGGACCGCGAACGCGAACTGGAACGTCAGGGCCGTAGCGACCGTCGCAACGACGCGGTCACCTCACTGGTCTCGCTCCGCCGTGGCGACGTCATCTCGATACCGTCCGGTCGCCGTTCGGGCCTGGCGGTCGTGTTGGAGACGGACGCGAATGCGGTCGACCCGCGACCGTTGGTGCTCACGGAGGACAAGTGGGCAGGTCGTGTGTCGTCCGCGGACTTCCCGACTCCCGTGTCCGCGTTGGGGCACATGCGTCTGCCACGACACGTCGACCACCGGACCGCGCGCACCCGTCGCGATCTGGCGTCGGCGCTGCGGGGAACCGGCATCACCCCGCCGGGACGCGGTCGTCGGCACCAGTCGTCTGCCGGAGACGATCGCGAACTCGGTGTCCTGCGTCGCGCCGTCCGCTCGCATCCGTGCCACACCTGGCCGGACCGAGAGCACCTCGCACGGCTGGCCGAGAAGTACAGCAGAGTGGAACGCGACACCGAGTCGATGCGCCAGAAGGTCGCCTCGACGACCAACTCGTTGGCGCGGACGTTCGACCGCATCCTGGAACTGCTGACCGAACGCGGCTATCTCGCGGCCGGGGCGGACGGCGACGTCGCCGTCACCGAGCGGGGCTCGAAGCTCGGTCGCATCTACTCCGAGTCGGACCTGCTCGTCGCCGAGTGCCTGGCCGAGGGCATCTGGCGGGGACTCGGACCGGCGGAGTTGGCCGCCGTGGTGTCCACGGTGGTGTACGAATCGCGTCAGGACGGTGAGAGTTCGGAACAGGGCCCGACCGGCAACATCCGACATGCGCTCTCCCGCACGGTGGCCGCGTGGCACGACCTGCGCGCCGACGAGATCCGGTTGAAACTGCCTCCCACGCGTGAGCCCGACACCGGCTTCGCGCTCGCCGTCTACAAGTGGGCCCGTAAGGAATCTCTCGAGGACGTGCTGTTCGCTGCCGGTCAGCAAGGCCGCGCGTTGTCGGGAGGCGACTTCGTCCGGTGGTGCCGCCAGGTCATCGATCTGCTGGACCAGATCCGGTCGGCGTCGCCCGACGACGAGGTGACGGCGACAGCGACGAAGGCGATCTCGGCCATACGGCGCGGAGTCGTCGCCGTGGATGCCGCATGATGAACATGTCCGACGCGGCTACCGTGTCTCCGACACCCTGCACGACGACCAGTTCGACAACCCGATACCACCGGAGGCGACGATGAGCGGCCCGTACAACCCCGACGAACGGTCCTCGTCCCCTGACCCCGACCAGACCGGCCAGTACCCCGCTGGTCAGTATCGCGGTGGCCAGTACCCCGCCGGTCAGTACCCCAGTGGCCAGAACGCGTACGGGCAGGATCCCTACGGTCAGCAGCAGGCCTATGGTCAGCAACCCCAGGGTCAGCAACCCCAGTACGGCCAGCCTCAGTATGGACAACAGCCGTACGGCCAACCCCAGTACGGGCAGCAGCCCTACGGCCAGCAGCCCCAGTACGGGCAGCAACCGTACGGGCAGCAACCCTACGGATATCAGCAGCCGCAGCAGGGGTACCCGCAGGGCAATCAGCAGTGGAACGCCACGCCGCCGGCCAAGTCGTCGAAGGTGCCGTTCATCGTCGGCGGGGTCGTGATCGCGGTCATCGTCGCGGCGGGTGTGGTCTACGGCGTGACGACGCTGGGCGGGGACACGTTCGACAACTCGGCCGTGCAGGACGGCGTCGCGAGGATCGTCACCCAGTCGTTCGGCGCGATCGACGTGTCCGACGTGTCGTGCCCGTCCGGCCAGAAGGTCGAGACCGGCGCCATCTTCACGTGCGACCTGACGGTCGACGGCGAATCGCGGTCCGTCACCGTGACGGTGAAGGACGACCAGGGCACGTACGAGGTGGGTCGTCCCCAGTAAGTCCTACCGGGCCATGGCCTTGATCAGTCGACCGATCGAGTTCTGAGCACCGAGGTCCTCGGCGATGGCAGTCAACCGCGGCAGATCGACGGGTTCGCGCGGAATGGCGTCGGATCGCGAGAACATGATGTCCGCGTCGGTGACCACGCGTACGACGGGGAGCGCCGCCTCGATGTAGTCGCGTGCGGCCATGATCTTGGCGCGTACTCCGGCGGCCATCTCCTTGTCGCCCGAGTCCGCCGCCGCCAGGATCGCCTCGAGCGAGCCGAATCGTGTCATGAGTGACGACGCGGTCTTCTCGCCGATTCCCTTGACTCCGGGCAGACCGTCGGACGAATCCCCACGCAGGAGAGCCAGTTCCGCGTATCCGGGGCCCGGTCGGTCGGCCGGTACGCCGTAGCGCTCCGCCACTTCGGCGGGCCCGAACAGTTCGGCCTTGGCCAGTCCCCGGCCTGCGTACAGGACGCGCACCGGCACCGGGTCGTCCGAGACCACCTGCAGCAGATCGCGATCGCCGCTGACGACGACCACCGGGTCGGTCCGCTCCGTGGCGGCGAGCGTGCCCAGGACGTCGTCCGCCTCGAGCCCTTCGGCTCCGGCTGTCGCGATGCCCGCCGCCTCGAGAATTTCGAGAATGAGGTTCACCTGCGGCCCGAGGGCGTCGGGTGCCTCCTCGGCATCGGGACCGGAGTCGGACACCTCGAGTACGCGGTGCGCCTTGTACGACGGGACCAGGTCCACACGGAACGTCGGGCGCCAGTCCAGGTCGAGGCAGACGGCGAGTCGGGTCGCACCGGTGCGGGTGATCAACGAGGCGACCATGTCGGTGAAGCCGCGCACGGCGTTCACAGGCCTGCCGTCGGGCGAGGTCATCGACTCGGGCACTCCGTGAAAGGCGCGGAACCACAGGCTTGCCGCGTCGAGGAGAAGTACCGTGTCGCTGTTCTCGGCCGTCATGCGCCACATCCTGCCGCATCGGATGTCGCCACCGGTCGATAGCCTGGCGGTATGACCTCTCGGTTCCCCTCTTCCGTGTATCGCACTCGACTCGACCGGGCGGCCGCTCTCGCCGCCGAGGCCGGTCTCGACGCCCTTCTCATCACGCCCGGGCCGGACCTGCGCTACCTCCTCGGGTCTCGCGCAGAGTCGTTCGAGCGGTTGACGTGCCTGGTGATTCCCGCCGACGGGACGCCGGCGTCTGTCGTCGTGCCCCGCATCGAGCTGGCCGCGCTGAAGGATTCGGCAGCCGCCGAACTGGGGATCGAGCTGCGCGACTGGGTGGACGGGGTGAACCCGCACGGCCTGGTGGCCTCGCTGCTTCCGAGCCCCGCACGCACAGCCGTCACGGACGCGATGCCGGCGCTGCATCTGATCCCGCTCGCCGACGCCCTGAGCGCACTGCCCGTCCTCGCGACACCGGTTCTGCGCGAGCTGCGTATGACAAAGGACGACGCGGAGATCGGCGCACTCCGCACCGCGGGTGCGGCGATCGACCGCGTGCACGCGCGAATGGGGGAGTTCCTCGCGGCCGGCCGGACGGAAGCGGAGGTGGCAGCGGATATCTCGGCCGCCATCCTCGAGGAGGGGCATACCGAGGCGGCGTTTGTCATCGTCGGCTCGGGGCCGCACGGCGCCGATCCGCACCACGAGGTGTCCGAACGCGTCATCGAGGAGGGCGACGTGGTGGTCATCGACATCGGCGGTCCGGTCGAGCCCGGCTACAACTCCGACTCAACGCGGACCTACAGCATCGGCGAGCCGACGGACGCCGTTGCGGCGACCGTGGCGGTCCTCGAACGCGCACAGCAGGCAGCCGTCGATGCAGTTCGTCCCGGGGTCACCGCAGAGGCGATCGACGCCGCGGCGCGCGACATCCTGGTGGACGCCGGGTACGGCGACGTCTTCGTGCACCGCACCGGGCACGGTATCGGCCTGTCGGTGCACGAGGAGCCGTACATCGTGGCGGGCAACGACATTCCGCTCGAGGTGGGGATGGCTTTCAGCATCGAGCCGGGGGTCTACTTCACCGGCGAGTGGGGCGCTCGCATCGAGGACATCGTCGTCGTGACGCCGGAGGGCTGCGAGTCGGTCAACACGCGTCCGCACGGTCTGACCGTGCTGCCGGTCCGATGAGCCTCGACCTGCTCGCCGCGCTGCGGCGCGAGGGTGACCGCCTGGCGTCGATGCCGGTGGACGCCTTGTCGTCGCCCGTGCCGACCGTGCCGGGATGGACGGTCGAGCACGTGGTCCGTCACACGGGCAAGGTCCATCGGTGGGCGAACGCGGTAATCCTGGCGGGGCCGGGCGCGGACACCGGCGCGGTGGCGAAGAGTCAGGTCGAGTCGTTGCCGAAGGGCCCCGACTGCCTTCCCGCCTATCGGGCGGCGCTGGACTCTGTCGTCGCCACGTTCGAGCAGGTCGATCCGGAGTCGACCGTGGAGACTTTCGTGGGCGCCCGGACGGCCGCCTGGTGGCTCCGGCGGCAGGCACACGAGGTCGCGGTGCATCGGATCGACGCCGCCGACGCCGTACACGCCGCCGGGGGACCGGCGCCCGAAGCCATGGATCCCGAGGCGGCCGCGGACGCCGTGGCCGAGCTGACGGAGGTGCAGTATCCGCACCGGTTGCTTCTAGACCGTCTGACGCCCGACTCGATCGGGCGCACGGTGCACGTGCACGGCACGGATGTCGACGACCTCGAATGGACCTTCACCCTCGGCGCCGACGGCCTCGCCAGTACGCGCGGGCACGGGAAAGCCGATGTGGCGCTGCGGGGTACGGCAGAGCACCTGCTGCTGGTGCTCTGCCGTCGTCGACCTCTCGACGTGGTCACCGTCTTCGGTGATACCTCGGTCGCGGAGTCACTGCTCGACGCGTCCCGTTTCTGACCTCACTTCACGAAGTCGAGAAGTGCCGCGTTGACCTCCTGGTAGTGGGTCCACAGGAGGCCGTGCGGTGCACCGTCGACCTCGACGTAGGTCGCCTCGGGGAAGGCGTCGTGGAACGGGCGACCGGTCGAGTCGATCGGCAGGATGTTGTCCGCGGTGCCGTGCAGGATCAGCGTCGGCTTGCCCGACTCCCGGACGGTCTGCACGTCGGCGCGGAAGTCGGTGAGCCATGTCGGGACCACCGCGTATGCCGCGACGGGGGCGCTCGATGCGGCGACGTTCCAGCTGTTGCGCACGGCGGCCTCGCTGATGCGCGTGCCGAGGGTGTCGTCCAAGTTGTAGAAGTCCTTGTAGAACGCGTCGAACCATGCGAAGCGGTCGCCCCTGGCAGCCTCCTCGATGCCGTCGAACACGGACTGCGGGACGCCCGTGGGGTTGTCGTCGGTCTGCAGCAGGAACGGTTCGAGCGACGCGAGGAAGGCGAACTTGGCGACGCGATCGGTGCCGTAGCGGCCGGCGTAGCGCGCCAGTTCCCCTGTGCCCATGGAGAAGCCGACGAGGATGACGTCGCGGAGGTCGAGTGCTTCCAGGACTTCGTTCAGGTCCGAGGCGAAGGTGTCGTAGTCGTACCCCTCGGTGGTCTTGCTCGACTGTCCGAACCCGCGCCGGTCGTAGGTGACGACGCGATAGCCGGCGTCCAGAAGGGCGGCCGACTGCCGTTCCCAGGAGTGTCCGTCGAGCGGGTAGCCGTGGATCAGGACGACGGGTTGTCCGGTGCCGTGGTCCTCGTAGTAGACCTCGACGGGTGTGCTGTTCTCGGTACCGACTGTGATGTGAGCCATGGCCTTATGGCGCCTTTCGACTGATGTGATCGAACGGGACACGAATCGAGAACGATCGTTCTCGGCTCGTGTCGCCTACAGTAGAGAACGATGGTTCTCACCGCAAGTGTTCGACCGAACGGAGGAGCGATGGAACCCGACGACCGCGCCCGCATCCTGACGGCGGCCGACAGGTTGTTCTATGCCCGCGGCATCCAGAGCGTCGGCATGGACGAACTGCGCTCTGCCGCCGGCGTGCCGCTGAAGCGTCTCTACGCCCAGTTCCCGTCCAAGGCGGCGATCGTGGCCGGCGTCCTGGACGGCCGCACCGCTGTGTGGAATACCCGCATCGACCAGGCAGAGGCGGCGCACGAGTCACCGCGGGAGAAAATTCTTGCCATCTTCGACTTCCTCGACGACTGGTTCGCCGAGGACGACTTCCGCGGATGCGCGTTCATCAACTCGTTCGGTGAACTGGGGGCGACGATGCCCGCGGTGTCCGACGCCGCACGCACGCACAAGCTGGCCTTCATCGACCACGTCACCGAACTGGCCGTGGCATCGGGGCATCCACCGGGCGTGGGCCTGCAGATCGCGCTGCTCGCCGAGGGCGCGCAGACCACCGCGGCCATCACCCGGTCGGGCGAGACGGCGCGAGCTGCCAAGGCCGCCGCGGCGCGCTTGCTGGACTGACTCAGTCCCGCAGGGACTGGGACCCGAGCACGCGGGTCACGGTGATCTCGATGACCACTCGCTCCGGGTTCTCCCGCGGTGTCCGGTACCGCTGTGCGTAGCGGTTCTCGGCGTCCCGCACGCTGTCGGCATCCCGCAGGATCCGTGCCGGACCCTCCAACGTCAGCCACCGGGCGCCGTCCACCTGGGTGACGGCCCCGTACGCGCCGCGCTCGGCGTTACGAACCTTCTGCGACCCCTCCCGCGTGATCACCCGAGCCAGTCCGGCCTCGGCGTCCCACGTGAATCCCACCGCGACGACGTGCGGCGTACCGTCCGGCCGCTTCGTCGCCAGGGTCGCGAGATGACGCTCGGTGAGGAACGTGCCGGCGTCGGCATTGAGCGAGGAGGGGGTGGCGGGCATGACCGTCACGATAATCGAGGACACTTGACTACGTGACTCGCCACTCGGTCGAACCTTCCGCGCCAGGAACCCTTCTCCTCCTCGGCGGCCGCAGCGACATCGGTCTCGAGATCGCGGCACGGATGGCACCCGGCAGACATGTCGTGCTGGCTGCGCGCCGGTCGTCGGACCTGGACGACGAGACAGCCCGCGTGCTGGCTGCCGGCGCAGGATCGGTGGCGACCGCCGAGTTCGACGCCGACCGGGTCGACACCCACGAGCAGTTCGTGGCGGACGTCGTCCGCGAGCACGGACCGCTCGACACGGCGGTACTGGCCTTCGGCATCCTCGGCGACCAGACACGAGCAGAGACGGACGCTGCCCATGCCGTCGCCGTCGTGCACACCGATTACGTCGCCCAGGTCAGCATGCTGACGCATCTCGCGACGGTCATGCGAGCCCGCGGATCGGGACGGCTGGTCGTGTTCTCCTCGGTTGCCGGAGCGCGGGTGCGCCGAGCGAACTACGTCTACGGGTCCGCGAAGGCCGGACTCGACGGGTTCGCATCCGGACTGGCAGATGCCC
This sequence comes from Rhodococcus sp. Leaf247, assembly GCF_001426185.1. Lineage (GTDB taxonomy): Bacteria > Actinomycetota > Actinomycetes > Mycobacteriales > Mycobacteriaceae > Rhodococcoides. Next base: position 459,181 of record NZ_LMRP01000003.1, read on the forward strand.
TGCACGGCAGTGGGGTCCGTCTGATCCTGGCGCGGCCGGGCTTCGTCGTCGGGCGGATGACCGAGGGCATGTCCCCGGCCCCGATGTCCAGCACGCCGGGGCAGGTGGCCGACGCGGTCGTGTCCGCCCTGGCGTCGCGCAAGGACGTGGTGTGGATTCCCGGCCGACTGCGGCCCGTGTTCTTCGTCATGCGTCTCCTGCCCCGTGCCGTGTGGCGCCGGATGCCACGATGACGACCGACGTGATCGATGTCGTCGGCATCGGCGCGGACGGGTGGAACGGCCTGGCTCCCGCGTCCCGCAACGCCGTCGACACCGCGGACGTGGTGTTCGGCTCCGCACGCCAACTGGAGGCACTCGGATCACTCGATGCGCAGCGGGTCGCCTGGCCGACTCCCTTGATCCCCGCGATGCAGGAACTCCTCGCGGTGCACTCCGGCCGACGCCGGTGCGTACTCGCCAGCGGCGACCCGATGTTCCACGGAATCGGCGTGACGCTCGTCCGGCTACTGGGTGCCGACGCCGTCCGCGTCTTCCCGCACCCCTCGTCGGCGTCGCTGGCCTGCGCACGCCTGGGATGGGCGCTGCACGATGTCGAAGTCGTGTCGGTCGTGGCCCGACCCGTCGAGTCGGTCCTGCCCGCGTTGACGGACGGCCGACGAGTGCTGGTGCTCAGCGAAGGCGCCGAGACCGTCGGATCGCTGTCGAAGCTGTTGACGGACAACGGTTTCGCCGAGTCGACGATGATGGTCCTCGAGCAGCTGGGGGGACCGGAGGAGCAGGTGCGCACCGCACCGGTCGATACCTGGCGGGGCGCGTCCGACGTGGACCCGCTGAACGTGATCGGTCTCGACGTGCGTCACGCCGGTCCACGCCTGACCCGTGTCGCCGGATTGAGCGACGCTGCCTACATCGGCGACGGTCAGCTGACCAAGAGTGAGGTACGTGCTCTGACGATCAGTGCCCTCGCCCCCGCGCCGGGGGAGCGCTTGTGGGATGTGGGCGGGGGATCGGGAAGCATCGCGATCGAGTGGATGCGGACGCATCCGAGTTGCCGGGCCGACGCCTTCGAGAGGGTGGAGAGTCGCTCCGAGACCATCCGCACCAATGCCTTCGCGCTCGGCGTGCCGGCACTGACCGTGCGCGGACCCGCACCCGACAGTTTCGCCGATGCCCCACGGCCCGACGCCGTGTTCGTCGGCGGCGGCGTCACGCAACCGGGAATGCTGGACGCGTGCTGGGACGCGCTGGGGCACGGTGGCAGGCTCGTCGCGAATGCCGTCACTGCCGAGTCGGAAGCGCTGCTGCTGCAGTGGTACTCACGTCACGGCGGATCCCTCCGACGACTGCAGGTCCATCGAGGAGAACCCCTCGGCGGATTCACCGGATGGCGTCCCCAGATGCCCGTCACTCAATGGATCGTCCGCAAGACCCGGCAGGAGAACTAGGTGACCGTCAGATTCCTCGGTGCGGGACCCGGCGCTGCCGATCTCGTCACCGTGCGGGCCGCTCGCATCATCGCGACCAGCCCCGTGTGCTTGTACGCCGGTTCGCTGGTGCCTCGCGAACTGCTGGACACGTGCCCACCCGATGCGCGCGTCGTCGACACCGCCCGGATGACCCTCGATGCCATCGTCGACGAGTTGATCACCGCCACTCGCGCGGGACTCGATGTCGCGCGCGTCCACTCGGGTGATCCGTCGTTGTACAGCGCGGTAGCCGAGCAGGCCCGGAGGCTCGACGCCGCCGGAGTCGACTACGAGATCGTTCCCGGTGTCCCGGCCTTCGCCGCCGCGGCTGCCGCGCTCGGGCGAGAACTCACGGTGCCCGGGATCTCACAGAGTGTCGTCCTGACACGCATTTCCACCCTGTCGACGGCCATGCCCGACGGTGAGGACCTCCCCACCCTGGCGCAGAGCGGGGCAACGTTGGTGATCCACCTGGGCGCTCGGCAGATCCACACCATCGTCGAGCAGTTGAGCCCTCACTACGGAACCGACTGTCCCGCAGCGGTAGTCGCGTTCGCGAGCCGAGCCGACGAGGTCATCGTGCGCGGCACCCTGGCCGACATCGCCGACGCGACGGTAGCCGCCGGAATCGTGAAGACGGCTGTCGTCGTCGTCGGGCGAGTCCTGTCCGCGGAAGGCTTCCCGGACAGCTTCCTGTACTCGGCTGCCCGCCGGCGGCTGGATCACTAGGGTCGTCGCTGCCGGTAAGGTCGCCCGAATGCATGTTCTGGTTCTCGGTGGCACATCCGAAGCACGTCAACTGGCCGCGCGGCTCGACGGAGTACACGGAACGACCGTGACGTCATCGCTGGCGGGCCGCGTCGCCGATCCCGTCCTCCCTGTCGGCGAGGTACGTGTCGGCGGCTTCGGCGGCGTCGACGGACTGACCACCTGGTTGACCGAGAACGAGATCACGCACGTCGTCGATGCGACTCATCCGTACTCGGTGACGATGACGGAGCACGCCGTGCAGGCGTGCGCGAACGCGGGACTTCCTCTCGTGGTGCTGCACCGGGCGCCGTGGCGGCCGTTGGCCGAGGATTCGTGGATCACGGTTCCCTCCATGGAAGCCGCTGCGGATGCCCTCACGGAGCGGCCCGCCCTCACCCGGATCCTGCTGACCATCGGACGCCAGGGCGTGCACTACTTCGCACATCTGACGGACCAGCACTTCATCGTGCGGTGCATCGACGCACCCGAGGGCGAGGTGCCGGAGCATTCGAGCATCCTCGAGGCACGCGGTCCGTTCGATCTGGCGGGCGAGAGCGAACTGCTCGACGAACACCGCATCGAGGCTCTGGTCAGCAAGAACAGCGGCGGAAAGCTGACCTCCGCCAAGCTTCAAGCCGCTCGCGAGCGCGGAATTCCGGTGATCATGGTGGATCGTCCCCCGGTGCCCGAGGGCGTCGACGTCGTGTCGACGGTCGACGCGTGCGCCACCTGGCTACGGACGCGCCGCGACGCCGGCAGTGGACGTGACGGTCAGGTCGCTCCCGTAACGCCGTGAGGTGAACACCCGAGGACCGTCGGGAGTGTGATCGACCGTGGTGGTCGACGCACCGACGATGAGAAGGCACCGCATGTCGATGCTCGACGCGTCGAGATCGCCGAGACGCACGACGGTGACCGACTCCTCGGGCCCTGAGACGTCGCGACCGATCACGACGGGGGTGTCGGGTCCGCGGTGCTCGAGCACCATCGTCTTGAGAGCCTCGACCTGCCAGGTCCGGGTCCGCGACGCCGGGTTGTAGACGGCGAAGGCCATGTCGGCGGCCGCCACTGCGCGAATGCGCCGCTCGACGACGTCCCACGGCTTCAGGCGGTCGGAGAGTGAGATGACGGCGTAGTCGTGGCCCAGGGGAGCACCCACCCGGCTGGCGACGGCGTTGGCGGCGGTGACACCGGGGCACACGCGCACCGGGACCGAGCGCCAGCGCTCCTGAGCTGCGACTTCGAGGACGGCCGACGCCATCGCGAAGACTCCCGGATCTCCCGAGGAGACCACCACGACACGTGAGCCGCGCGATGCCAGATCCAGCGCCATCTCGGCACGCTCGGACTCCACCTTGTTGTCGCTGGCGTGCCGACGCTGTCCGGGACGCGTCGGAACGCGGTCGATGTACGTCGTGTAGCCGACCAGATCGGTGGCGTGCGCCAACTCCTCGCGCACCTCCGGCGTGGTCCATGCGTCGGCGCCCGGGCCGAGTCCGACGACGACGACCTCACCCGACGGTGCCGGGTCGCGGACGACGTACGACGGACTCGAGACGACGGCGATGGAGAAGTAGGGAACATCGGTGGCGTCCTCGGCGGCGAGCACCCGCTCGCCGACGGTGCTCGCGCGCTCGACGTACCGGGCCTCGGCAAGCTTCCCGCTGTCGCGAAGTGCTTCGCGCACAGCGGGGTACGTACGACCCAGTTTCAGGATCGCCGCCGAGTCGGTGTCCCGCAGTCGCCTGGTGAGCTCGGCCTGCGGAAGCGTGCCGGGAAGGATGGTGAGGACTTCCTCGCCCTCGACCAGCGGCTCACCCACGGCGGCGGATGCGGCGCTCACCGACGTCACGCCAGGAATGACCTCGGTCTCGAATCGGTGCGCCAACCGGACGTGCATGTGCTGGTACGAGCTGTAGAACATGGGGTCGCCGGCTGCCAACAGAGCCACCGAGCGGCCCGCCTCGAGGTGAGCCGCCAGACGTTCGGAGGCCTCGACGTAGAAGTCCGCGAGCGCTCCGTCGTACCCGCCGGGGTGGTCGGTGCCCTCGGTGGTCACGGGGTAGACGAGGTGCTCCTCGATCTGCCCCTCGCGCAGGTACGGCTCAGCGGTACGCCGCGAGATGCTCTTGCCGTGGCGGGCGCTGTGGAACGCGACGACATCGGCGTCGGAAATGACCCGGGCGGCTTTGACCGTGACCAGTTCGGGGTCACCGGGACCGATACCGACGCCCCAGAGCTTTCCGGTCATTCCTTCTCCGTCGCAATCGCATTGACAGCAGCAGCCGCGATGGCACTGCCGCCTCGACGACCGAGGACCAGCAGGTGATCGAGTCCCAGACCCGACGCCACCAGATCGTCCTTCGACTCTGCGGCGCCGATGAATCCGACCGGGCCACCGAGAATCGCGGACGGACGCGGCGCTCCGTCCTTGATCAGTTCCATGAGTCGGAAGAGCGCTGTGGGCGCGTTCCCGATGGCGACGACGGCGCCATCGAGGTGATCGACCCACAGGTCGACGGCGGCGGCAGTACGGGTGGTGCCACGGTCACGTGCCATCTCGGGAACATCGGGTGCGTTCAGGGTGCAGATGACCTCGTTGTCCGCCGGGAGCCGTCGGCGCGTGATGCCCGACGCGACCATGGTGGCGTCGCAGAGGATGGGGGCGCCCGCACGTAGCGCAGCACGGCCCTTTGCCACGACATCGGCGGTCGACGCGATGGACTGCGCCAGATTCACTTCTCCGCACGCGTGGATCATGCGCACGACGACCTGCGCCACATCGTCGGAGAACGCCGACAGGTCGGCTTCTGCTCGGATGGTCGCGAAGGAGCGCCGGTAGATCTCGTCGCCGTCGCGAATGTAGTCGTGCATGGCTCCACGATAGGGGTCACGACGGTGGGACTCGCTCGTACCCCTCGTCGGTCGCAACCACGTCGGTGACCTCGCCGCGGGGTCGGCCGCACCGGCGCTCGCACCCCACCCAGTGCTCCCGGCCGTCGCCCACCTCGCCGTTCTGCACGGCGGCGTCGAGATCGGCGCGCACGTCGGAGTGCGACTTCGCGCAGCCGGGAGAGCCGACGCACGAGCTCGCCCGGACCCACGGCGATTCCGCGTCGAAGATCAGACCCATCGGGGCCAGCACGCGCACGACCTGCTCGGCGACGCCCTCGTCGAGATCGACGAGCACAATTCCGCGCCACGGCGTGACGTGGATGGGCTTCTCGACGGCCGCGAGGAAGAGTGCGGTGCGGGCCGGCAGCACACCGTGAGCGAGGGCGGCGCCGAGCGCGACGGTGGCGTCGTCCTGCACGAACCACCCGATCGGCGGCTCGACCGCAGTCTCGACGGCGACCCGCGGGTCGTCGCCGACAGCGTGATCGATGTGACCGAGCACGGCCTCCACGCCGTTCGGCATCTCCGCGATGCGCCAGTGCCCCAGCCGCTCGCGGCGGAATCCGCGCGCTGCATCGAGCATCACCGCGACCGCGTCCGCACGCCGCACCCGGACGCCGCTGTCGGCGCCCGCGAGGATGAGGGCGAAGGAATCTTCGCCGACGGCGTGGACACCGATGTCGGCACCGAAACCCGTCACGTCGCCGCGACCGTCGTCGAGGGAGAACAGCACCCGGCCCGGCAGTTCCGCCAGCTCGGGGTCACTCGTGAGCGAGGTGTCCAGCGACGACACGAGACCGCGGACGTCGGCCGTTCCGCCGAGCCGACCCGACAACGGTGAGGCCAGGATGTTGCGCACCCGCTCGTGGGTCTCCGACGGCAGCAGGCCCGCGGCCGCCAGACGGTCGGCCAGGTCGTCGGGATCGCGTACCGCGCGGAGCTGGATGTTGCCCCGGGAGGTGAGCACCAGTTCGCCGTCGGACAGGTCCGTCGACGCCGCCGCGAGCACGCCCATCTGCCCGGGGGTGAGCACACCGCCGGGCAGACGCACCCGCGCCAGCAGACCGTCCTTCGCCTCGTGCAGCTGGAGAGCCCCGGGGCAGGCGTCCCGCCTGCTCCTGTCCCCGACATCACTCATGCAGTCCAGGCTACGACGTACGATCACTGCGAAGCACCCCGGAAGCCGGTGAGACTCCGGCGCGGTCGCGCCACTGTGACTCCAGCATTCCTGGAGAAGTCAGACCTGGGGTGCACACTGACGCCGACGGGGCGCGAAAACCCCAGGGAAGGCTCCACCACCGTGATTCTGCTGCTCTCGACATCCGACACCGACCTGCTGAGCGCGCGTGCGTCCGGCGCCGAGTACCGCTGGGCCAACCCGTCCCGCATCCTCGTCGACGCCGACCTGCCGACGCTGATGGACGGCGTCGACCTGGTGATCGTGCGCATCCTCGGTGGGCGTCGGATGTGGGAGAGCGGTATCGACGCCGTACTCGGCGGTCCGGTACCCGTGGTCATGCTCGGCGGCGAGCAGGCCCCCGACGCCGAGTTGATGGAACTGTCGACGGTGCCCGCCAATGTGGCAGCGCAGGCGCACCAGTACCTGGCCGAGGGTGGCGCGGACAACCTCCGCGAGCTGTCGTGGTTCCTGTCGGACACCGTTCTGCTCACCGGTCACGGATTCGAGCCGCCCGCCCATCTCCCCACCTGGGGTGTGCTCCACACCCGTGCGAGCACGGGGTCGTCCGAGCCCACGATCGCCGTCCTGTACTACCGGGCCCAGCATCTCGCGGGCAATGTCGACTACATCCACGCGCTCTGCGAGGCCATCGAGGCGAAGGGCGCCCGCGCACTCCCGATCTACTGTGCGTCGTTGCGCAGCGCGGAGCCGGAACTGCTCGAGGCACTGCGCGAGGCCGACTCCATGATCGTGACCGTTCTCGCGGCCGGTGGCACCCGTCCGGCCAACGTGGGCGCCGGCGGTGACGACGAGGCATGGGACGTCGCGGAACTGGCTGCGCTCGACGTGCCGATCCTTCAGGGCCTGTGCCTCACCAGCTCCCGGTCGACGTGGGAGTCGAACGACGACGGGATGTCACCCCTGGATGTCGCGACCCAGGTCGCGGTGCCCGAGTTCGACGGTCGCATCATCACGGTGCCGTTCTCGTTCAAGGAGATCGACGCCGACGGCCTCAGCACGTACGTACCCGACCACGAGCGCTGTGCGCGTGTCGCCGGCATCGCGGTCCGGCACGCTCGACTGCGCCGAATTCCCGCAGCCGACAAGCGCATTGCGCTGATGCTGTCGGCATACCCCACCAAGCACGCGCGCATCGGCAACGCCGTCGGCCTGGACACGCCGGCATCGGCGATCAGGCTGCTGACACAGATGCGCGAGCACGGGTACGACATCGGCCCCGTCGACGGCGACGACGCGGTTCCGGGCCTGGCGGCACAGGACGGTGACGCCCTGATCCACGCGCTCATCGCCGCGGGTGGTCAGGATGCGGACTGGCTCACCGCCGAGCAACTCGAAGGCAACCCGATCCGCATTTCGGCTGCGCGCTACCGCCGGTGGTTCGACACGCTGCCGGAGGATCTCCGGTCCGGGGTGACCGAGCACTGGGGTGAGGCTCCCGGCGAGCTGTACGTCGACCGCTCGGCCGATCCCGAGGGCGAAATCGTCATCGCTGCTCTGCGATTCGAGAACGTCGTGCTGATGGTGCAGCCCCCACGCGGGTTCGGCGAGAACCCGGTGGCGATCTACCACGACCCGGACCTGCCGCCCAGCCACCACTATCTGGCCGCCTACCGGTGGCTCGCCGCCCCCGAGGAGGACGGCGGGTTCGCCGCCGACGCGGTCGTGCACCTGGGCAAGCACGGCAACCTCGAATGGCTGCCCGGCAAGACTCTCGGCATGTCCGCCTCGTGCGGCACCGATGCTGCGCTGGGCGATCTGCCGCTCATCTACCCGTTCCTGGTCAATGACCCGGGGGAGGGGACACAGGCCAAGCGTCGCGCGCACGCGACCCTGGTCGACCATCTGATACCTCCGATGGCGAGGGCCGAGAGCTACGGCGACATCACCCGCCTCGAGCAGTTGCTGGACGAGCACTCCAACATCTCGACCCTCGACCCGGCGAAGCTGCCGGCGATCCGTCAGCAGATCTGGACGCTGATGACGGCGGCGCAGATGCACAAGGATCTGGGGCTCGAGGAACGTCCGGACGAAGAGGTATTCGACGACATGCTTCTGCATGTCGACGGATGGCTGTGCGAGATCAAGGACGTCCAGATCCGTGACGGCCTGCACATCCTGGGGGAGTCACCGCGCGGTGAGGCCGAAGTCGATCTGGTTCTCGCCATGTTGCGAGCCCGGCAGATGTGGGGCGGCGAACGCACCGTTCCGGGTCTTCGTGAAGCGTTGGGACTCAGCGAGGACGGCGACGAGGCCCGCACGTCCGTGGACGCCGTCGAGGAACAGGCTCGAGGTCTGGTCGCGGCGCTGCATCGCGCCGACTGGTCTGTCGATGCCGTCGACGAGATCACTCACGGACTGCCCGACACGGTGGGGGACATCCTCCGGTTCGCTGCCACCGAGGTGGTGCCGCGACTGCGCGGCACCGACCAGGAAGTGCAGCGCGTTCTCCATGCTCTGAACGGTGGCTTCATTCCGGCCGGCCCCAGCGGATCACCGCTCCGTGGCCTCATCAACGTGCTGCCCACCGGGCGCAACTTCTACTCCGTCGACCCGAAGGCCGTGCCGTCGCGGCTGGCGTGGGAGACCGGCCAGGCGATGGCCGAGTCGCTGGTCGCCCGCTACCTGGCCGATCACGACGAGTACCCCCGATCCGTCGGTCTATCGGTCTGGGGAACCAGCGCGATGCGCACCTCCGGCGACGACATCGCCGAGGTGTTCGCCCTGCTCGGAGTCCTGCCGGTATGGGACGAAGCGTCACGACGCGTCACCCACCTCGAGCCGATCCCTCTGGACGAGCTCGGGCGTCCCCGCATCGACGTCACTGTGCGGATCAGCGGATTCTTCCGGGACGCGTTCCCCCACGTGCTGGCCATGATGGACGACGCGGTGCGCATGGTCGCGGGCCTGGACGAGACCGACGAGCAGAATTACGTGCGTGCGCACGCACAGGCGGACCTGGCCGAACACGGCGACGACCGCCGCGCCACCACCCGTATCTTCGGCTCGAAGCCCGGTACCTACGGCGCCGGATTGCTGCAGTTGATCGACAGCAAGAGCTGGCGGAGCGACGAGGATCTGGCGCAGGTCTATACGACCTGGGGCGGCTTCGCGTACGGCCGTGGGCTCAACGGTGTGCCGGCGTCCGACGACATGCGGTCCTCGTACCGCCGGATTGCGGTGGCGGCGAAGAACACCGATACCCGCGAACACGACATCGCCGACTCGGACGACTACTTCCAGTATCACGGCGGCATGGTCGCAACCGTGCGTGCTCTCACCGGCACCGCACCGGAGGCGTACATCGGCGACAGCACTCGGCCCGAGTCCGTGCGCACCCGAACGCTGCACGAAGAGACCTCGAGGGTGTTCCGCGCTCGCGTCGTCAACCCACGGTGGATGGACGCGATGCGTCGCCACGGCTACAAGGGCGCGTTCGAGATGGCGGCAACGGTCGACTACCTGTTCGGGTACGACGCCACCACCGGCGTCGTCCAGGACTGGATGTACGAGAAGCTGACGCAGGAATACGTCCTCGACGAGACCAACCGCAAGTTCATGTCCACGTCCAATCCCTGGGCACTGCACGGCATTTCGGAGCGTCTCCTCGAGGCGGTGGAGCGCGGGATGTGGGCAGAGCCCGATCCGGCGCTGTTGGCGGAGCTCCGATCGGTGTACCTCGAGACGGAAGGCGAGCTCGAGGGCGAGTGACGGCTTAGGCTGGCGGGCATGACCAATCCCTTCGGTGATGTCGGCACCGCCAAGTACGTTCTCCTGACCACGTTCACCAAGGACGGCACCCCCAAGCCGACACCGATCTGGGCGGCCCTCGACGGGGATCGGCTCCTCATGTGGACTCAGCGGGAGTCGTGGAAGGTCAAGCGGATCCGCAACACTCCCCGCGTCACGGTGGCCACCTGCGATCGCAGTGGAAAGAATGTCGGCCCGGCCATGGAGGCTGTCGCCGAGGTTCTCGACGACGCGGGTACCGCCCGCACACGCGACGTGGTGATACAGAAGTACGGCATCACCGGACGCATCGCCGTCACGATGAGCTCCCTGTTCAAGGGCAAGAACAGCACTGTCGGTCTGGCGCTCCGCGTCGCCTGACACCCGCAGCCGGTGTCGAGTAGACCTCACCGAACATCTGCCGGCTCCCGCTGACACTCCATGTTCCCGGAGGAGTTGCAGCATCAGCGGGAACGTGGAACGTCCGCGAGAAGCTGCGACCCCGGTTCGAACATGCGTTCGAGTTTCTGTCGGTGGTGTAGGTTACTGTGTGGTCAGGTCGTCGGGGGCGACCTGATCGGGCATCACCGGGGGGTGAATTCGTGTACGACGCACCAGTTTCCGTCGATGTGCTGGTGTCGGCGAAGGTCGACGCCCAGGCTTCGTTCGCCCGCACCGTGGCCGCGTCGTGCTCCTACATCCACGAGGAATCGCGGCGCCCCGCGGTGCTCGGTCCGGGTGGAGTGTTCGACGCCGATGCCGCCGAAGCGTGCGCGGTCGCCGAAGTCGCGTCGGCGCTGTCGGTGTCCACCGGGACGATCACCGAGTGGCTGTTCTTGATTCGTACCGCCCGTCCGGCGGTGCAGGAAGCCTTCGATGCGGGCAGGTTGGCGTACACAGCGTTCCGCACGGTCTGCCGATCACTTGCCGGGGTTCCGAACGCCACCGAAGCGCTGCTGCAGCGGGTGATCGCTGCCGCATCCCGCTGCACCCCGGGTGCGGTCACGTCGGCGATCGACCGGATCCTCGCCGACTTCGACGCCGAGTGGCACCGGCACCCCGGGTGCGGTCACGTCGGCGATCGACCGGATCCTCGCCGACTTCGACGCCGAGTGGCACCGGATCGTCCGGGAGCGTGCGGCGCTGGAGCGGGCCGCGACCGTGCGGAAACTCCCGCGCGGTCAGGCGGAGCTGATAATCCGTGGTCCGGCGGAGAAGGTCGCCGGGATGTGGCGGAACATCGCCGCTGCTGCTGCGCGGGGGGTGACAGATCCGACGTCGTTGCCGGCGCGGTTGTTCGACGCCGCCCACGCTCTCCTGACGGGAGCCGTGTCGGGGGAATGCACGAACCGTGCCGTGATCGTCCTCGATGCCGCCACGGCGGCGGGGTTGGCGGGGGAACCCGGTCACCTCGTCGGCTGGGGACCGGTCCCGGCCGATGTGGCCCGCACGATCGCAGAGGATGCGACGTGGCAAGGGCTCATCACCGCCGCGCGCGACAGCCAACACCACCCACCCGACCCGGAACCCGATCCACCGGTTCCGGTCGACGGCAGGGAGGTTCGCCGCACCCGCCGCATGCCGCCGGGCTGGACACCCACTTCGGGGAAACTGGGCAGCACGAGAGCCAGAAAGGTCAGGGAGCAGGTCGAGTACCTTCGCACGCTCCCACCATCAGCATTGGACCGTGCCGTCGAGAATCCCGACGGTCACGGTGGTTTCGTCGTGCCTCCGGACGGTGCACTGGTCTACCGGCCGTCGGAGGCGACCGCAGCGCTGGTGACAGCGCTGTATCCGACGTGCGTCCACCCGGGGTGTGCGGTGCCGAGTGAGGACTGCGACCTCGACCACGTCGTCCCGTTCGACCACACCGACCCACAGAGGGGCGGCTGGACCGTAACGGGCAACCTCGAACCCTTGTGCCGCCGACACCACGGACTGAAGACCCGCAGACAATGGCACTACCGCATGCTCCGCGACGGCATCGTCCACATCCGCGACTCACACGGCAACGACTACCTCACCGCACCCGGCGAATGAGCGGACTACTGAGCCTCACTGACGGAGGACATGTGGAAGTCCGGGACCCGCAACGGAGGCATCGCCGCGCGGGTGAACCAGTCCGACCACTCACGCGGCAGGGTGGGCACCGTCGTGCCCGCCTCCGTGGCGCGCCGCAGCAGGTCCAGCGGGCTCTCGTTGAAGCGGAAGTTGTTGACAGCAGCGGTCACTGCACCGTCCTCCACGAGGTACACGCCGTCCCGGGTCAGACCGGTGAGCAGCAGCGTCGTGGGGTCGACCTCGCGGATGTACCAGAGGGTGGTCAACAGCAGACCCCGCTCGGTGCGCGCGACCATTGCGTCGATGGAACCACCCGAGCCGCCCGTCATGATCAGATTGTCGCCCGGAGCTGTTGCAGCGGTACCGAATTCGACCGCCGCGGAACGCGGATACGTCAACGAGGTGATGGCGCCGTCCCGGAGCCAGTCGACACGGTCGGCGCTCATGCCGTTGTCGAACACCGATACGGAGTCGCTCGACGAGCCCGTCACGACGAACGGTGCGTACTCGAGGCCGGGCTCGGCCGGGTCGGAGTACATGGTCAAACCCAGCGTCCCCAACTGCTCGCCGATACGCGTGCCGCCGGGGGCCGACAGAGCCGTTCGCCCTTCGTGAGCCCCGCGGCCTTCCATCATCCACATCAGGTCGATCATCAGATCGGCCACCGCGGACGGCGGGAGCAGGGTCTCGTACCGTCCGGCAGGCAATTCGACTCTGCGAGCGGACCAGTCGAGCCGGCGAGAGAGTTCCGCCAGCGCCGCATTCATGTCGATATCGACGAAGTCCCGTGTGCCGGTGCCGACCCAGGCGCTGGATCCGTGTGCGAGCCCGCCCCGCTTACCGTTGATCTCCAATGATCCGGTGGGCTCGACGTGGCGGCGGCGTACACCGGCGGAGGTCCCCAACCAGATGGTGCGAACGGTGTGGTGCGCGAACCCGTACAGCGCGTCGGCCCCGTCGAAGCCCTGCGCAAGTCCCGGAACGACAGAATCGAACACCTCGATGCCGGTCCGTGCCGTGACGTCGCCCCAGCCGGCGTCCACGTCGTCGGCCGTGATCAGAGGCATCGTATCGGTAGCCGGCTGAGCGGCGCGCGCTGCGTCCTCGGCGGCACGGACGACACCGGCGACATCGTCCGGATCCATGCTCGTCGACGACACGGTGCCCACCCGGGCAGTGTCGCCGTCGCGGACGATCGACACGACGATCCAGGAGCGGGAGTCGCCGACACCGTTGGTGGTCATGGAATTACCTGCCCACCGCAACGACGCTTCCGACGTGTCGGCGACGATGACGACGGTGTCGGACACCGTGGCGTACGACAGTGCACGTTCTATTAGGTCGTGGCCGCCGAGGACGATGTTCGCGCTCACTGTCCTGCCTCCGATCGCGTATTGAGGACGTTGACCGAGCGGAACAGTGCCGCCGGGCACCCGTGCGACACCGCAGCGACCTGACCGGGTTGAGCCTTTCCGCAGTTGAACGCCCCGCCCAGCCGCCAGGTCGACGGACCGCCGACCGCGTCCATCGAGCCCCAGAAGTCCGTCGTCGTGGCCTGGTACGCCATGTCGCGTACCTGACCGGCCAGAGCGCCGTTCTCGATGCGGAAGAATCTCTGCGCCGTGAACTGGAAGTTGTAGCGCTGCATGTCGATCGACCACGATTTGTCGCCGACCACGTAGATGCCGTGCTCGACGTCCGCGATCAGATCGTCGACGCTGCGATCGACCTCCGGATCGGGTTGCAGCGACACGTTCGCCATCCGCTGGATCGGCACGTGGTGCGCGCTGTCCGCGTAGGCGCAGCCGTTGGACCGCTCGAGACCCAACCGTGGGGCGAACACTCGGTCCAACTGGTACCCGACCAGCACACCCTTGTCGACGAGGTCCCACGACTGCGCCGCGACACCGTCGTCGTCCCATCCCGTGCTCGACAGGCCGTGGCGTTCGGTCCGGTCGGCAGTCACGTGCATGATCGCGCTTCCGTAGCGCAGGGTCCCCAGTTGATCCGGCGTCGCGAAAGAGGTTCCCGCATAGGCGGCCTCGTAGCCGATGGCTCGGTCGTACTCCGTGGCATGGCCGATGGACTCGTGGATGGTGAGCCACAGATTGGTCGGGTCGATGACCAGATCCGTGAGCCCGGCCTCGACGCTGGGAGCTTTCGACTTCTCCGCGAGCCACTCGGGTATCCGGGCCAGTTCGTCGTCCCAGTCCCACAGTCCGTCGCCGCCCGTACCGGCCGAGGTCAGGTACTCCCATCCCCGCCCGACAGGCGGTGCGAGAGTGCGCATGGAGTCGAAGCCACCGGTCGCCGAATCGACGCTCACGGCCTCGATCTGCGGGTGGAGACGTACCCGTTGTTGCGTGATGCGGGACCCGGCGAGGTCGGCGTAGAACGTCTGCTCCTTGACCTGCAGGACGGACGCACTCACGTGGTCGACACCGTCGGAGGCCAGCAGCCGACCGGAGTACTCGCTCAGCAGGCCCACCTTGTCCGAGGTCGAGACATCGAAGGGATCGATGGCGTAGTCGGACACCCATGTCGCGTTCTCGTACACCGGCTCGGCCGCCAGAACGACGCGCTCACGGTTGAGATCACGCAGAGCCTGCGCCACCCGCACCGACCGCGATGTCACGGCCACCGCCTCGTCGACCGTCAGCACGACACCCGACGCGAAGCCCCAGGTGCCGTCGACGACGACGCGCACAGCCATGCCGACTGTCGTGCCCTCGACACTGGACTGGACGGCACTGTCGCGCAGACTCAACGACTGTGTCCGGAGCCGATGCACCCGCAGGTCGGCGTGCGTGGCACCGGCGGCACGGGCCGCGGTCAGTGCCGCGTCCGCGAGCGCGTGAAGCGGTAGGGCGACGAAATCGCTGTCGACATCTCTCACCTGCGTCACGCTAGCCGAACTGTTGCCACCCCAGTCGGATGACGAGCGCGAAGACGACCACCAGAAGAACCACGCGCACGAACCCGGCGCCGCGGGAGATGGCCATGCGCGATCCGACGAGGGAACCGGCCACGTTCGCCACCGCCATGGCCAGACCGAGAAGCCACAGCACGTCGTCGGTCGCGGAGAAGTACAGCAGGGCACCGATGTTGGAACCGAGATTGAGAACCTTGGCCATGGCCGCGCTGCGCACGAATTCGGTGCCCAGCAGTGTCGCGAACGTGATGATCAGGAAGGTGCCCGTACCCGGGCCCAGGATTCCGTCGTAGAAGCCGATGGCCACAGCAGCAGTGACCACGACGATCGCGATCCTGCGCCGGGTCGGCGGATCACCGACCACCACTCCGACCGTGGGGCGCACCGTCACGAGCACTGCGACGCCGATGAGCACCACCAACACGATCGGGATGAAGAGGTCCTTGTCGATGAGGCTGACCGTCGCGGCGCCGAAGGCGGACCCCACCGCCGCCACGACGCCGGCGGGTGCGAGAAGTCGCCAGTCCATCGGGACCTTGCGCGAGAACGTCAACACCGCCGCGGTGGTCCCGGCGACGGACGCCAACTTGTTGGTGGCCAGCACCGTCTGCTGCGTCGTGGCCGCGGGCGTGACCAACAACAGCGCGGGAAGCAGGATCAGGCCGCCGCCACCGACCACGGCGTCCACCCATCCCGCGGCGAGTGCGGCGACCAGCAACAACGACCAATCACCGACACCCATGCGGCCATTCCATCACGACTGCGGGACTACGATTCACCCACGATGCGCCGATTCAGTGAGTGGCTCCGCGACCGTCCGTTCGGGGTCGACTGTGCGCTGGCGGTGTCACTCTTCCTCATCGAACTCACGGCCGTCGCTGCCGTGCGACAACCGCTCGTCTACGTGGCGATGGCGGTCGCCGTGTCCACGCCGATCGCCTGGCGCCGCCGCTACCCGGTGGCCGCCGCCTGGACGGCGCTCGCTCTCGGCCAGGTCGCGACACTGATGGTGTGGGCATCGGAGGAACCACGCACGCTCCCGCCCGGGCAGCTCGGCTTCGTGGTGATGCTCTACACGTTGGCCGTGTACACCGACCGGCGCACGACCCTGCTCTTCGCGCTAGGCCTCGCGGCTGACATCGTCGTCGTTCGACTCGTGCTCGGGTCCGACTGGACCTCCACGATCTTCTTCGTTCTGCTCTACGCCCTGGCCTACATCACGGCGGAGTTCCTCGGGACTCGCCGCGCCTACGTCATGGAGGTTCGGGCGCGACTCGCGGTCGCGGAGTCGGACCGCGATCGACGAGCAGTCGACGCGGTCTCCGCCGAGCGCACCCGTATCGCCCGCGAACTGCACGACGTCGTCGCGCATGCGGTGAGCGTCATGATCGTGCAGGCGGACGGAGCGTCGTACGCGCTGCGGTCCGACCCGGACCGTGCCGAAGCCGCGCTCGCGAACATCTCCGCCACCGGGCGCACCGCGCTGACGGAACTACGCCGGACGGTGTCGCTGCTGCGCACCGACGACAGTTCCGAGTCGCATCCCGAGTACGGCACCGCGGCGCTGGCGAAGATCGTGGAGATGATGCGCGCCGCCGGGTTGCGCGTGTCCATCGAACAGACGGGGGAACTCGACGACCTCCCACCCGCGGTCTCGCTCGGCGTACATCGGCTGGTGCAGGAGTCCCTGACCAACGTTCTGCGGCACGGCGGAGAACGACCGCGCGCAGCGGTGGCCGTGCGGCGTGAACCGGGCGCGGTGACCGTGTCGGTCGTCAACTCGTCCGAGGGCGACTCCCCGGTCCGCGACATCCACGAAAGCTCCGGGTTCGGCGTGATCGGCATGCGCGAGCGGGTCGCCGTCCTCGGTGGTGAGCTCCGCGCCGGCCCGTTGCCCGACGGGCGGTGGCGCGTCGCCGCGACACTTCCGGTCGATCAGGTGGCCTTCGACCGTTAGGTTGTCACCCGTGTCCATCTCGGTGCTCCTCGTCGACGATCAGGAACTGATGCGCATGGGCTTGTCGATGGTTCTCGGCGCCCAGACCGACATCGACGTGGTGGGGGAGGCTGCGGACGGTGCCTCGGCGATCGCCGCCGCGGCTCGGCTCCGCCCCGACGTGGTCCTGATGGACGTCCGGATGCCCGGCATCGACGGAGTGTCGGCGACGGAGCGCATCATCGCGTCGCAACCCGGTGTGCGGGTCATCGTGATGACGACCTTCGACCTCGACGAGCATGCCCTGGGTGCGCTCCGTGCCGGGGCCAGCGGATTCCTGCTCAAGGACACTCCGCCGGAGGATCTGGTGTCCGCCGTCCGCAGTGTCGCCGCGGGCGACGCCGTGGTGTCGCCGCGCGTCACCCGACGCTTGATCTCCCGGATGGTCGACGGAGAGCGGCGGACCACGGCGGGCACGTCTGCGGAGGTCGAATCGTTGACCGACCGCGAACGCGAAGTCCTCTTACTCATCGCGGCCGGGAACTCCAACGCCGAGATCGCGGCACACCTGTTCCTGTCCGAGGCCACGGTCAAGACTCACGTCGGGCGCGTGCTCACCAAGCTGGGCCTGCGGGACCGTGTGCAAGCAGTGGTACTGGCCTACGAGCTCGGCCTCGTCACGCCCGGCGCCTGAGCCGTTATCGGACCGAGTCCGAGCCGGGGAGAAAAAGCAGGGCCTCGACCGTTGGACAGGCAAGACGGGTTCGACCAGTCGCCGAAAGGACTCCCACGATGCCCCTTCTCTACTTCTTCCTCTACCTCGTCGTCGAGATCAGCGCCCTCGTGTGGCTGGCCTCGACGGTCGGCATCCTGTGGACCGTGTTCGCGGTCATCGCGCTGTCGGCCGTCGGACTGGTCAGCATCCGTTCCCAGGGCAGGAGGGTGCTCTCGGAACTCCGGTCGGCCAACGCGGGTCGACGCTCGCCCGGTGGAGCCGTCGCGGACGGCGCACTGGTCGCGCTCGGGTCGGTGCTGCTGACCATCCCCGGTCTGGTGTCCAGCGTGCTGGGTCTGCTGTTGATGATTCCGCTGACCCGCGCCGCGCTGCGTCCGATCATCGCCCGGTCGGCCGCGAAGCGCGTCGAGACGGCAGTCGCCTCCGGTCGCGCCTTCCCACCCGGAGCCTTCGGCCCTCGCGGATTCTCCGCGGGTCACGTGGTCATCGACGGTGACGTGGTCCAGGAAGACCCCCGGCGGACACCGCCCCAGACCTTCCAGGTGATCGACGGCACAACCGGCCGCGACGAACGCTGACCCGGCCGGACAGCGCGGCGCGAGCACCGGGCACACTGGCGTCGGTGAGTACGCAACTGCTGGTAGGCGGACGCATCTACAGTCCGTTCGCTCCCGATGCGACGGCCATGGCCGTCACGGACGGCGTCGTGGTCTGGGTGGGGGAGGACCGTCCGGGCCTCGCTCTTCACCAGGGTGCTGAGGTGGTCGACCTGGACGGCGCCTTCGTGACTCCCGCCTTCGTCGACACCCACGTCCACACCACGGCAACGGGACTCGCGCTGATCGGCCTCGACCTGACGGACACCCGCTCTCTCGCCGACTGCCTG
Source organism: Rhodococcus sp. Leaf247 (assembly GCF_001426185.1). GTDB lineage: Bacteria > Actinomycetota > Actinomycetes > Mycobacteriales > Mycobacteriaceae > Rhodococcoides. The sequence goes on from NZ_LMRP01000003.1 coordinate 477,772, forward strand.
CGAGCAGTGTCCGAGTACGCCGCCCGCGAGCCCGGTGCCCTCGTCTGGGGCCAGAACTGGGACGAGTCGGCCTGGCCCGAAGGCCGGGCACCGACGACCAGCGAGCTCGACGACGCGGCACCCGGCCGAGCGATCTACCTGTCCCGCATCGATGCGCATTCCGCGGCGTGCTCGACGGTGCTCCGGCGTGCATCCGGTGACGACGTGGTGGGGGCCGATCCGGAGTTGCCGTTGATCGCCGAGGCTCACCATGCCGCGCGGACCACGGCACTCGAACTCCTGAGTCCTGCCGGTCGTCAGCGGGCCCGCATCGCGGCTCTCGATCACGCGGCCGCCCACGGTGTGGCCGCGGTGCACGAGTGCGCGGGCCCGGACATCTCCGGTCGCACCGACTTGGCGGAACTGCTGGCCCTCGAGCACGGCGTCGAGGTCCGCGGGTACTGGGGCGAGGCCGTCACGACAGCCGACGGCGCGCGGGATCTGCTCGCCGCGACGGGAGCGCACGCTCTGGGCGGCGATCTCTTCGTCGACGGATCGATCGGCTCGCACACCGCGTGGCTGAATCAGCCCTACGCGGATCACGAGGGGTGCGGCCGCTCGTACCTGGATGTCGACGCGATCGCGGCGCACGTCTCGGCCTGCACGCAGGCGAAGATCCAGGCCGGCTTCCACGTCATCGGCGATGCAGCCACCGATGCGGTGGTCGAGGCCTTCGGCCGCGTCGTCGCCGAACTCGGCGGGCCCGCGGTGGCGTCGCGAGGGCACCGACTCGAACACATCGAGATGGTCACCGAGGATCAGGCCGCGAAGCTGTCGTCGTGGGGCGTCATCGTCAGCGTTCAGCCGGTGTTCGACGCCTACTGGGGCGGCGAGAGCGGGTTGTACAGCGCGCGACTCGGTCGCGACCGTGCACTCGCCCTCAACCCGCTCGCGATGATGGCGTCGGCGGGAGTGTCCCTGGCCATCGGATCCGATTCGCCGGTCACGCCGCTGGAGCCGTGGCGCGGCGTCCGCGCCGCCATGTCTCATCGCACACCCGGTAGTGCCATCTCCCCACGTGCCGCGTTCTCGGCCGCGACGCGTGGAGCGTGGCGTGCCGGCGGCGTCCGGGACGGGCTCGCCGGGACATTGGTGCCCGGTGCACCCGCCAGCTATGCGGTGTGGGAGGCAGGCGAGCTCGTGGTCAGCGCGCCCAGCGACACCGTCCAGCGGTGGTCGACCGACCCGCGCTCACGCGTTCCCGCCCTTCCGCGTCTCGATGCGGACACGCCGGATCCGACGTGTCTGCAGACGGTCCACCGCGGCAGCACGGTGTTCCGAGCGTGATCGCCCTCGCGCGGCTCCTGCTGTCCGCAGGAGCGGGCGCCCTGCTGTTCGCATCGTTCCCGCCGCGCCCACTGTGGTTCCTCGCCCCGGTCGCGTTGGCCCTGATCGGGTACGTGCTCACCGAGAAGGACGTGTCCAAGAAGGGTGGCTTCCTCTACGGCCTCGCGTTCGGACTCGGCTTCTTCCTCCCACTTCTTCCGTGGATCGGTGTGTACGTGGGTCCACTGCCGTGGATCGCGCTCGCCACGGCGGAGTCACTGTTCCTGGGGTTGTTCGGAGTGGCCGGAGTCGTGGTGTCCCGGCTGCCGTTCGCGGCCGTGTGGCTGACCGCGGTGTTCTCCGCCGTCGAGTGGTTGCGCAGCACCGTGCCGTTCGGCGGGTTCCCCTGGGGCCGATTGGCTTTCGGCCAGTCCGAGTCGGTGCTTCTCCCACTGGCATCCGTCGGCGGGGCACCTCTGCTCAGTGCCGCGGTGGCGCTGGTCGGGATGTGCCTGGCACTGGCGTGGAGGGCGGCGCGATCGCGCAGCACTCTCGCGGTCCTCGGACTCGTCGTGCTCGCGGCGGTCGGTCCGGTCGTCGCACTCGCCCTGCGCCCGGGTCTCGCCGGTCCGCAGGACGGCGACAGCACCATCACGATTGCCGCGATCCAAGGGAGTGTGCCGCGTCTGGGGCTCGACTTCAATGCGCAGCGGCGACAGGTGCTCGAGAACCACGTGAAGGAAACCGTCAGGCTGGCGGAGGACGTCGACGCCGGCCGTGCGCCGAAGCCCGACGTCGTGATCTGGCCGGAGAACGCGTCCGACGTCGACCCCACTCGGGACAGCACGGCAGCCGCCGACATCACGGCCGCGTCGGTGCGTATCGGTGCGCCGATCCTGGTCGGCGCCGTACTGGCCAACGCCGACGGGACGTCGACGAACACCGTGATCGCGTGGGACGGGACGGCCGGACCGGGCGAACGACACGACAAGAAGATCGTGCAGCCCTTCGGCGAATACCTGCCGTATCGCAGCTTCTTCCGACTCTTCTCCTCGTATGCGGACTCCGCCGGCAATTTCGTGCCGGGCGACGGTGACGGTGTCGTGCACGTGGCAGCAGGTGCCGGGAGGGACGAGATCGCCCTCGCCGTCGGCGTCGCGACGTGTTACGAGGTGGCCTTCGACCGAGCACCGACGGAGGCCGTGCGTGCGGGCGCGCAGATCCTGGCGGTCCCCACGAACAATGCGACCTTCGGCGACACCGAGATGACCTACCAGCAACTCGCCATGTCCCGCGTTCGCGCGGTCGAGCACTCCCGATCCGTCATCGTCGCCGCGACCAGCGGGGTCAGCGCGATCATCGCCCCGAACGGGTCCGTGACGTCGCGGACGGAGCTGTTCGACGCCAGCTACCTGGTGTCCACGGTAGGCCTGCGCACCGAGACCACCCTGGCTACCCGACTCGGACCGATTCCGGAGTGGATACTGGTCGCGCTCGGTGCTGTGGGCGTGATCGGCGCCACTGTAATCAACCGTCGACACCGGACTGTGCGGTCAGCGCAGTCGTCGTGACGCTTTGGTGGTTCGTCACCACCATTCTTGTAACGTTTTGTGGTCCTTTTGCGAGATACTGGTAAGTCTCACCCATCCACAAGATGCGGTTGAGCGAATGCCACATACAAGGCTCGGCATAGAGCTACACAGTTTGATCTGACATGAGTGCGACCACGGTCGGGGACACCGGAAGTCACACATACACGCTACGAGCGGCAGATGCGTCTGCCTCGTCGTCGGCTAGTTCATGCTTTTGTTCGGTGGTAGGTGTGCGTCGTCTCGGTACGGGACCGACGAGCTAACGGGAGCTACCATGACGTCCGCGGACAACGCCCAGCGCACCGACGACCATCGCAACATCTCGACCGCATCGGAGCCTTTTCCGCTGTCGCCGGCCCAGGCGAGCCTGTGGTTCGCGCAGAAGCTTGCGCCCGAAGTTCCTCTGACCGTAGCGCAGTACGTCGATGTGCAGGGCGATTTCGATATCGACCTGCTCGAGAGGGTCGGCGCGATCGCCGCCGCCGAGCTGCAGTCCGGTCAGATCAGGCTCGTCGAGATCGACGGCCAGCCCTATCAGGTGATCGATCCCGCGGCGACCGTCAGGACCACCCGCCTCGACTTCCGCGCCGAGGCCGACCCCGTCGCGTCCGCCCTGCAGTGGATGCAGGACGAGATGAAGAACCCCGTCGACCTGGACCGCGATCCGCTGACCGTCAACGTGGTGTTCCGCGTCGAGGATCACCGTTACTTCTGGTACACCCGCATGCACCACATCGCCGGCGACGGTTACGGCGCCGTGACCGCCATGAAGCGCGTGGCCGAGCTCTACACCAACGAATCGGCCGGCGTCGACACCCCCGACAGCAAGGCGGGCGAGCTGTCGGCGCTGTACGCCGCCGAGCGCACGTACCGATCGTCGACGCGCTTCGAGACGGACCGGGAGTTCTGGAAGGACAAGCTCGCCGGCCTGCCCGACTCCTTCGGCCTCGCTGATCGGACGTCGTCGGCCATGCCTTCTCGCCGCCGCATCAACGGCTTCCTCGGCGACGAGGTCGGTGAGCTGCTGACCGCTGCGGAGGCGCGGTTCGAAGCCAGCGCCGCCGCGGTGGTCGCAGCGTCGTTCGCGGCATACCTGCACCGCATCACCGGCCGCCGGGACGTGGTCCTGAGCCTCCCGGTCTCGGTGCGCACCACCGCAGCGCTGCGCCGCTCGGGCGGCATGGTCTCCAACGTCGTCCCGATCCGCATCCACATCACGCCGGAGACGAATCTGGGCGACCTGGTGTCGTCGGTGACGCTCGAGATCACCGGCGCACTGCGCCACCAGAAGTACCGCCACGAGGACATCCGACGCGATCACGGCAGCTCGACGATGCACCGTGGATTCTTCGGGCCGATGGTCAACATCATGCTGTTCGACTGGACCGTGGGTCTGGGAGACCTGGTGGGCCGGTTGCACCTGCTCTCGAGCGGGCCGATCGAAGACCTCACCTTCAACGTCTACAACAGCGGTGGCGGCAACAGCCTCAACATCGACTTCGAGGCCAACCCGGCGCTGTACGACGAGGCGACGCTCGTTGCGCACCATCGCCGCTACATGGCGTTCTTCGAGAACTTCATCGGCCGTGGCGCGCGTACCCGCGTCTCCGGACTCGACGTCATCCTGCCCGACGAATACGAGCAGGTGGTCACGGAGTTCAACGCGACGGACGTCGACGTTCCGCACACCACTCTCACGGATCTGTTCGACGCACAGGTGCGCCGCACTCCGGACGCCGCGGCACTCGAGTTCCGCGGCGAGAGCATCGACTACGCGGAGCTGAAGCGACGTTCGTCGCGCGTGGCACGGGCTCTCATCGCTCGCGGAGTGGGTCCCGACTCGCTGGTCGGCGTCGCGATGCACCGGTCGATCGACCTGGTCGTCGCGCTGTACGCGATCACCGAAGCCGGGGGAGCGTACGTACCTCTCGACCCCGACCATCCTGTCGAGCGGCTCGAGCACGTCCTCGACACCGCTCGCCCGACAGTCGTGCTCACAGTGTCCACGCAGGGCGTCGACCTGCCGGAAACGGCTGTCCGAGTCGACGTCGACACTCTCGACCTGGCCGGCGTCGACAGTTCGCCCGTCACGGACGACGAGCGCACGGGGTCGCTGCGTCCCGAGTCACTGGCCTACGTCATCTTCACCTCGGGGTCCACCGGTCGTCCCAAGGGTGTGGGCGTGTCCCACCAGGCGATCGTCAACCGGCTGCTGTGGATGCAGGACGAGTACGGGCTGCACTCCGGGGACGCGGTCCTGCAGAAGACACCCGCGACGTTCGATGTCTCCGTGTGGGAGTTCTTCTGGCCGTTGCAGGTGGGAGCACGACTCGTCGTCGCCGAACCCGACGGTCACCGTGATCCGCGCTACCTCGCTCGGGTGATCGCCGACGCGGGCATCACCACCGCTCACTTCGTGCCCTCCATGCTCGGCGCCTTCACCGCCGAACTGAAGGCCGCCGGTGCCGGCTCTGTCGAAACGCTGCGGCTCGTGTTCTGCAGCGGCGAGGCCCTCCCTGCGGAAACCGCCTCCGCGTTCCGGGCCCTGACATCGGCTGCGCTGCACAACCTGTACGGGCCGACCGAAGCCGCGGTGGACGTCACCTACCAGCAGGTCACCGACGCCGACCGTGTCACCGTGCCGATCGGTCGCCCGGTCTGGAACACCGCACTCCACATCCTCGACGCCCGCCTCGAACCCGTGCCCGTCGGCACCGCGGGTGAGCTGTACCTCGCGGGTGAGCAACTCGCCCGCGGCTACGTCGGCCGACCCGACCTGACAGCCGACCGCTTCGTCGCATCGCCCCTGGCCGGCGAGGGCAGCCGGATGTACCGCACCGGCGACCTTGCGCGCTGGCGCGCGGACGGAGCCGTGGAATACCTCGGGCGCACCGACTTCCAGGTCAAGATCCGCGGTCTCCGCATCGAACTCGGCGATGTCGAAGCCGCCCTGGTGGCGCATCCGTCCGTGCATCACGCTGTCGCAGTCGCGCACGTCGACGAGCGCGGGGAGACCGCACTCATCGCCTACGTGGCACCCGAGCCGGGTGCCCCGACGGGGTCCGTCGATGTCTCCGACGTCACGTCGACTGTCGGACAACGACTTCCGTCGTACATGGTGCCGTCTTTGCTGATCGTTCTTCCGGAACTTCCCCTCAGCGCCAACGGCAAGGTCGATCGCAAGGCGTTGCCGGAGCCGGTCCGTCGCCAGTCCGACGTGCCGTCGGTGGCCCCGCGTACCGCAGTCGAGCGTCGCATCGCCGACACCATCGCCGAGGTCCTGGACGTGCCCGTGCCAGGAGTCCACGACAGCTTCTTCGACATCGGCGGCAACTCGCTGCTGGCAACGCGCGTCGTCTCCCGGTTGAGCGCCGAACTGGGTGCGGACATCGGCATCAAGGATCTCTTCGAAGCGCCGACCGTCGCACGCCTCGCCGATCGCGTCGCGCACGCACCCGTGTCCACGAACCGTGCGCCCCTGGTGCCGCTTCCGCGTCCCGATCACATCCCCCTGTCGCTGGCCCAGCAGCGCCTGTGGTTCCTCAACCGTTTCGACGCGGCGTCGCCGGCCTACAACATGCCGTTCGCGATCACCCTCGACGGCGACCTGGACACCGCAGCCCTCGAGAGCGCGCTGCGCGACGTCCTGGGTCGCCACGAGACCCTCCGGACGATCTTCCCCGATTCGGCCGACGGACCTCGTCAGCTGGTGCAGGAACCGGCGGACCACGACCTGACGTCCGTGGCAGTCGATCCTGCGGCACTCGGGGATGCGCTGCGCGCGTTCGCATCACGCGGTTTCGACGTCACGCGCGAGCATCCGGTCCGTGTCCGACTGTTCCGCACCTCGGATACCGGCCACACCCTCGCCGTCGTGCTGCATCACATCGCGTCCGACGGCTTCTCCTTCGGCCCTCTGGCCACCGACGTCATGACTGCCTACGCCGCACGCCGCGCCGGGGGCGAGCCGCAGTGGGCCCCCCTCGACGTCCAGTACGCCGACTTCAGCATGTGGCAGCACCAGGTCCTGGGGTCCGAGGACGACCCGACGAGCATCCTGAGCACACAGATCGACTACTGGACGACGCGTCTCGCCGGCCTGCCCGACGTCCTGGATCTGCCCACGGATCGCCCGCGACCCGCGGCACCGTCGTACCTGGGCGGAACCCACGACTTCACCATCGACGCCGACGTGCACACACAGCTGGTCGGACTCGCCACCGACGCCTCGGCCAGCCTGTTCATGGTCGTGCACGCTGCACTCTCGGTACTGCTCGGGCGACTCGCCGATGTCGACGACGTTGCCGTCGGATCGCCGATCGCCGGCCGAGGCGACCGCGCACTGGATCCCCTCGTGGGCATGTTCGTCAACACCCTCGTCCTGCGGTCGACACCGGCGCCGCACGTCCCGTTCACCGATCTGCTCCGCGAGGTCCGCGACAACGACCTCGAGGCGTTCGCCCGCGCCGACGTACCGTTCGAGCGGATCGTCGACGCTGTCGCACCCGAGCGTTCCACGTCGCGCCATCCGTTGTTCCAGGTCGTCCTGTCCTTCGAGAACCTCGAGCCCGTGCGAGTGGAGATGGCCGGACTGGTCGTCGAGGTGGGCGAGATCGCCTCGGACACGGCAAAGTTCGACCTCACCCTGCAACTGTCCGAGCGCACGACCCCGGACGGTCGGCCGGGCGGACTCGACGCGAGGTTCGGGTTCGCCCGCGATCTGTTCGACGCGCGCACGATCGAGTCGATGTCCGGTCGGCTGCTCTCCGTGCTGCACGCCGTCGCCGCCGAACCTGCCACCGCGGTCGGAGACATCGACATCGCCGCATCGACCGACGTGGCGACGATCGTGCCCGGCGCCGCACCGGGACCGACGGCGTCGCTCGCCGACATCCTGGTCTCGGCCGCTCGTCGCGATCCGGCGGCGATCGCCGTCGTGACCGCCGACGCGACCCACACGTACGGCGACATCGACGCCGCGTCCGATCGACTGGCCCACACGCTCGTCGCTCACGGTGCCGGACCGGAGTCGATCGTGCCGATCTGCATCGAACGTTCCGTCGAGTCGATCGTCGCGACCTGGGCAGTGGCCAAGTCCGGAGCAGCGTTCCTCCCCGTCGATCCTCGCTACCCGTCCGACCGCATCAGGGCGATGCTCGACGACGCCGGTTCGACTCTGGGCATCGCGTCGGCCGACGCGGATCTGCCGGGCACGGTGCGGTGGATCGGCGTCGACGGTCATGACGACGCTCCTGTCGTCACACTGCCCGTGCCCGTCCGGCCCGAGAACCCCGCATACCTGATCTTCACCTCCGGCTCGACGGGCCGACCGAAAGCCGTCGTGGTGCCGCATCGCGGCCTCGCCGACTTCGCCCGTGAACAGGTGTCCAGCTACGACCTCGATTCATCTTCGCGCACTTTGCATTTCGCGTCACCCAGCTTCGACGCGTCGGTGCTCGAACTGCTCATGGGGTTCGCCGCCGGGGCGACGGTCGTCGTGGCGGGAACCGACGTCTTCGGTGGCGACGCGCTCACCCGTCTGCTCCGCGATCAGCGGGTGACACACGCGTTCGTCACACCGGCTGCCCTCGAGACCGTCGACTCGTCGGACCTCGCCGATCTCCGTTTCGTCGGTGTCGGCGGCGACGTGTGCCCGCCGGCCCTGGTCGACCGGTGGGCCCCGAATCGTCGGATGCTCAACCTGTACGGCCCGTCGGAGGCCACGGTCGTCGCGACACTCACACCGCCGATGCGTCCCGGTGAGCAGGTCACCATCGGCGCACCGCGCCGCGGCGTGAACGTCCGAGTTCTGGACCGTCGTCTGCGCCCCGTGGTTGCCGGAGCCAGGGGAGAGCTCTATCTCAGCGGCCCGGCGCTGGCCCGCGGCTACCTGGGTCAGCTCGCCCTGACTTCCTCACGCTTCGTCGCCGACCCCTTCGGATCCGACGGCGACCGCATGTACCGCACGGGCGACGTCGTCGTCGCGTCGGCGACCGCGCACGGCACCCATCTGGCGTTCCGCGGGCGCGCCGACGACCAGGTCAAGATTCGTGGTCACCGTATCGAGCTCGCCGAGATCGACGCCACGTTGCAGCGCCATCAGGACGTGGACTTCTCCGTGACCGTGGTGGCCGGGGATTCCGCCGACGCGCACCTCGTCTCCTACGTGACGGTGCAGGGCGCTCCGTCCGTCGCGACGCTGACCGAGCACGTCCGTGCCTCGCTGCCCGCCTACATGGTTCCCTCCGCCGTCGTCGTTCTCGACGACGTTCCGCTCACACGTTCCGGCAAGGTGGATCGCACCGCGCTCCCCACGCCGGCCCTCGATGTGTCGTCGACGTATCGGGAGCCGCGGACGGCAACGGAATTCGCTGTCGCACGCGCGTTCGCCGATGTTCTGGGGGCAGCCCGGATCGGTCTCGACGACAACTTCTTCGAATCGGGCGGCAACTCGCTCATGGCCACCCGCGTCGCGTCCGCACTCGCCGCGTCGCTCGAGCGAGATGTCGAGGTCCGCACCGTCTTCGAGGCTCCGACCGTCGGCGAACTGGCCGCGCGTCTCGATGCCGATACCGGCACCGCTCGTCGGGTGCCCCTGGTCGCGGTCGCACCGATCGACCGTCCGGCCCTGATTCCGTTGTCACTGCCCCAACAGCGCCTGTGGTTCCTGAACCGGTTCGACCCGACCTCGGACGCCTACAACATCTCGTTCTCCGTGACCCTCGACGGGCCGTTGGACATCGACGCGATGCAAGCCGCGCTGACGGACGTCGTGGCCCGCCACGAGACACTGCGCACGGTGTTCCCCGAGAGCCACGACGGCCCGCACCAGGTCGTCCGGGCCCCGGAACCGTTCGATCTGGATCCTGCGCCCACCTCGGCCGGTGCCGTGCAGGACGCCCTGATGTCGTTCGCCCGACGCGGCTTCGACCTCACCGTCGAGACACCGCTGCGCGTGACCCTGCTGTCGGTGTCCGAGACCGAGCACGTCCTCGGCTTCGTGCTGCACCACATCGCCGCCGACGGCTGGTCGCTCGGACCTCTGACACGCGACGTGATGGGTGCGTACTCGGCCCGCACCCGCGGACACGCTCCCGAGTGGACCCCACTTCCGGTGCAGTACACCGACTTCACCCTGTGGCAACGCGCGATGCTGGGTGACGAGACCGACGAGTCCAGCCGCGCCGCAACGGAACTGGCGTTCTGGACCTCGACGCTCGACGACCTGCCCGACGAGTGCACGCTGCCCGGCGACCATGTGCGTCCCGCGATTCCCACGCACACGGCGGGCACCCACGAGTTCGCCGTGGATCCTGCCGTCGTCTCTCGCCTGGCCGAGGTGGCCGACCGTAACGGCAGCACGGTGTTCATGGCGATGCACGCCGTGGTCGCCGTCGTGCTCGCCCGGCTCGCGGACACCCGCGACGTGGTCATCGGAACCCCGATCGCCGGCCGTCGCGACTCGGCTCTCGACGAGCTGGTCGGCATGTTCGTCGGCACGCTCGTTCTCCGGTCGGACGTCTCTCCCGCGGACACCTTCGACGAGGTACTGCGTCGCGTCCGCGGCGTGGACCTGGACGCGTTCGCGCATGCCGATCTGCCGTTCGAGCGCATCGTCGACGCCGTCTCACCGTCCCGTGCGGGTGGTCGACATCCGCTCGTGCAGGTCGTTCTGGCGTTCCAGAGCGACGGCGCCACGTCGGGTTCACTCGACGATCTCACCGTCACCGCCTCCGAGATCGATCTGCAGCGCAGCAAGTTCGACGTCGAGCTCGCCGTCGTCGAGAGCGTGTCCGACGCCGGGGAGCGGTCCTGGCGCTTCCGCGTCACCTACACGCGAGACCTGTACGAGCACAGCACGATCGAGGCTTTCTCCCGTCGTTTCTCGGCGGTGCTGGGTCGCGTGTCGGAGCACCCGGAGTCGGCAGTCGGCGACATCGCCATGCTCTCGCACGACGAGACGGTCGACCTGACACACCGTGTCGGCGACGCTCCCACCGCGGCCGTGTCGCTTCCGGAACTGTGGACCTCGGCGGTGCGCGAGCATCCCGACACCGTGGCCGTGGTGCACGACCGTTCGCACGGAACCGATCCGTCGGCACGACGCGCCCTGACGTACGCGGGACTGGACACGTCCACCTCCCGCCTCGCACGGTTGCTCATCGACCGCGGCGCCGGCCCCGAGTCCGTCGTGGCCATCGCACTCGGCCGCTCGCTCGAGTCCGTCGCAGCGATGATCGCGGTGGCGAAGACCGGTGCGGCGTGGGTCCCCGTGGATCCTCGCTACCCGGCGGATCGAGTTGCGCACATGCTGGCCGACAGCGGCGCCGCCCTCGGCATCACCGTCTCCTCCGATCGTCCCGACGACACGGCGACGCCGGTGGACTGGGTTCTGCTCGACGACGCGGACAGCGTCGCCGACATCGAGAGCCGATCAGCCAACCCCGTCACCGACGACGACAGGATCAGCCCGGTGCGGCTCGATCACCCGGCGTACGTGATCTTCACCTCGGGTTCGACCGGTCGCCCGAAGGGTGTGGCGGTCACTCATCGCGGCCTGTCCAGTTTCGCCGAGGTCCAGCGTCGACGATTCGGCATCACCGAGTCCTCTCGGACGTTGCACTTCGCGTCGCCGAGCTTCGACGCGTCGGTGCTGGAACTGCTGATGGCCCTCGGCGCCGGGTCGACGATGGTCGTCGCTCCCACCGACGTCTACGGCGGTGAGGAGTTCGCCGATCTGGTCGACCGCGAGCAGGTGACCCACGCATTCGTGACACCCGCTGCACTGGCGACCGTCGACGTCGCCCCCGGATCGCTGCCCACCCTCGCAACGGTGGTGGTCGGCGGCGATGCCTGCTCGGCCGATCTGGTGCGACGTTGGTCGGTCGGACGATCCATGTTCAACGGCTACGGGCCCACAGAGGCGACGATCGTCGCCGCGGTCGCCTCGCTGCGTGCCGACGCTCCCGTCACGATCGGCTCACCGATCGACGGTGTGCGGGCGACTGTCCTCGACGCCCGCATGCATCCGGTCCCCGTCGGGGTCACCGGAGAGCTGTACCTCTCGGGAGTCGGGGTGGCGCGGGGCTACCTCGAACGCACCGCGCTCACCTCGAGCCGCTTCGTCGCCGACCCGTTCGGGGCGCCGGGGGAGCGGATGTATCGCACCGGCGACGTGGTCCGCTGGACTGCCGACGGCAGTCTCGACTTCGTCGGGCGCAGTGACACCCAGGTCAAGATCCGAGGGTTCCGCATCGAGCTCGGCGAGATCGACGCTGCTCTGACCAGCGTCGAGAACGTCGGGTTCGCCCACACGATCGTCCACACCGACGAGGCCGGTCAGCGCTCCCTGGCCTCCTACGTCGTTCCGGCGGCCGGCTCCGACATCGACACGGACGCAACGCTCGACGCGGTCCGAGCTGTCCTACCGGCCCACATGGTCCCCGCGTCGCTCACCACACTGGAGTCGATCCCGCTGACCCCGGTCGGCAAGCTCGACGTACGCGCCCTGCCGGTTCCGGCCGTCACCGCGTCCACCACGGTGCACGAGTCGCCCGCAACGGACCTCGAGCGCACCGTCGCCGATGTCGTGTCCGTCGTACTCGGTACCGGTGAGCCGGTCGGCCGCGGCGACAGCTTCTTCGAGCTCGGCGGCAACTCGCTGCTCGCCACTCGGGTGGCATCGCGGCTCGGATCCGAACTGGGAGTTCGTGTCCCGGTCCGCGCTCTCTTCGAGCACACGACGGTGGCCGCGCTCGCTGCGCACATCGGCACGCTGGCCGCATCGGTCGGCCCGATCCTGCAGGCCGGTCCCCGTCCGGATGTCGTGCCGCTCTCCTCGGCGCAGCAGCGTCTGTGGTTCCTCAACCGCTTCGACGCGACATCGGGTGCCTACAACGTTCCGTTCGCCGTCCGACTGACAGGACCGCTGGACGTCGGTGCGCTGGAGATGTCCCTGAACGACCTCGTGGAGCGCCACGAGATCCTGCGCACGGTTTACCCGGATTCGGCTGCCGGTCCGCACCAGGTCGTGCTGTCACCGGACGAGGTGTCGGTACGACTGGACCCGGCCACGATCACCGAGAACGACGTCACCGCCTCGGTCGTCGCGTCCGCTTCGGGGGGATTCGACGTCACGACCGAGGCCCCGCTGCGGGTGCGACTGTTCGAGATCGACGAGGTGACTCACGTACTCGTCGTCACGCTGCACCACATCGCCGCCGACGGATGGTCGTTGGCCCCCCTCGCCGCCGACATGATGACGGCCTACTCCGCACGGACGCAGGGGCACCCGCCGACGGCGGACGCCCTTCCGGTCCAGTACGCCGATTACGCACTATGGCAACGTGATCGACTCGGATCCGACTCCGATCCGACCAGTCTGCTGTCCTCCCAACTGGCCTACTGGACGTCCGCACTGTCCGGCGCGCCGGACCGCATCGACATCCCGACGGATCGCCCAAGACCGGGTACACCGTCCTATCGCGGTGCGACGGCATCCGCTGCCGTCGGCGCGGACACCCATCGCCGACTCCTCGACCTCGCACGGGACGAGAACTCGACGCTGTTCATCGCCGTGCACACCGCACTCGCGATCGTCCTCGGACGCCTTGCCGGTCGATTCGACACCACCGTCGGCACAGCCGTGGCCGGCCGCGGCGAGGAAGCGCTCGATCGACTCGTCGGCATGTTCGTCAACACCCTCGTTCTCCGGACGAGAGTGTCACCCGCGTCCACGCTCGTCGACGCGATGCGTCATGTCCGACGTGTCGACCTCGATGCCTTCGCACACCCGGACGTGCCGTTCGAGCGACTGGTGGACGTCCTGCACCCGCAGCGGACAGCGAGCCACCATCCGCTGTTCCAGGTCATGCTCTCCCTGCGTGACGACATGCCCACGTCCGCCCACATGGGCGACGTGCAGGTCGACGCCGCCGAGGTGGACGTCGCGATCGCCAAGTTCGACATCCAGTTCACGATCACCGATCACCGGACGCACGACCGCGCGCCTGCCGGTCTGACCGTCACGGCCGACTACGCGACGGACCTGTTCGACGCATCGACCGTCGAGGCAATGCTCGAACGTCTCGTCAACGTGCTCGCGGTGCTCGCCACCGAACCGGACCGCACCGTCGGGCGGGTCGAGATGCTGACCACCGCGGAGCGCGCTCGCCTGGTGCCCGTCCACGGCACGGAGACGGACCCCGACCCGAGGTTGTCGCTCGCCGAGATCTTCGAGCGCTCCGCGCACCGGTTCCCGGACCGCGTCGCGGTGGAGTTCGCCGGGTCGTCGATGACCTACGAGGACCTCGACCGCCGGTCCAATGCTCTCGCACGCGCGCTGATACGTCGAGGCGTCGGGCCGGAGACGCTCGTCGCTCTGGGGTCGACGCGGTCGTTCGCGTCCCTGATCGGCGTTCTCGCGGTGGCGAAGGCCGGCGCCGCGTTCCTGCCCGTCGACCCCACGTACCCGGTCGACCGTGTGCAGCACATGCTCACCGACTCGCACGCGGCTCGTGGTCTCACCACACTCGAGCACCGGTCGACGTTCGACGGTGTGGCATCGACACAGTGGATCGTCGTCGACGACGACGAGATCACCACCGAGTTGGCAGGCACGTCGTCGGAACCCCTGGTCCCGGCGGAACTGCTCGGCACCGCGTCCCTGGCGAATCCCGCCTACGTCATCTACACCTCGGGATCGACGGGAGTTCCCAAGGGCGTCGTCGTCACGCACGGCGGCATCTCCAACTTCGCCGGCGAACTGCGGGATCGTTTCGATGTCGATGCCACCTCACGGGTATTGCACTTCGCCACACCGAGTTTCGACGCCGCGGTCATGGACCAGCTCTTCGCCTACGGTTCCGGCGCGACACTGGTCGTGTCCCCGCCCGGGGTGTACGGGGGCCGCGAACTGTCCGAGCTGCTGGGCTCCGAACGGATCACCCACGCATTCGTCACCACCGCGGCGCTGTCCACCGCGGACCCGGCGCGGGCGACGTCGTTGCGCCACATCCTCGTCGGAGGTGAGGCGTGCCCGCCCGAGCTCGTGGAACGGTGGGCACTCGGACGTCGTCTCTACAACGTCTACGGTCCTACCGAGACGACGATCGTCACGACGATCAGTGCACCGATGCAACCGAAGGCACCCGTCACCATCGGCGGACCGATCCGCGGCGTCGCCGCCCAGGTCCTGGACCGTCAGCTCGAACCCGTGCCCTTCGGTGTCGTCGGCGAGCTGTACCTCGCCGGGCCCGAGCTCGCTCGGGGCTATCTCGGCCGCGCCGCTTTGACGTCCGACCGGTTCGTGGCCGATCCGCACGGCAAGCCGGGTGAGCGGATGTACCGCACCGGCGACTTGGTGCGCTGGCGGTTCTCACCGGACGCCGACCCGAGCCTCGTCTACGTGGGCCGCTCCGATCACCAGGTCAAGGTCCGAGGCTTCCGCATCGAACTGGGCGAGATCGACGCCGCGTTCGACGCCCACGACGGCGTCGACTTCTCGACCACGATGGGCCACGTTCTCCCGTCGGGGGACACCGCCCTGGTGTCCTACGTTCTGCGACACAGCCATTCGGCTGTCGACGCCGCGTCGCTGCGTCGACACCTGCAGGAACGACTTCCCGCCTACATGGTCCCGCAGTCGATCACGCTGCTCGACGAGCTGCCGTTGACGGCCGTCGGAAAGCTCGATCGCCGTGCACTGCCGGCCCCGGTCTTCGCCGTGAACGGTGAGCATCGCGAGCCCGTGACGGAGACCGAACGAGCAGTCTGCGCGATCTACCAGGACGTGTTGGGAGCTCACGGAGTCGGACTGGACGACAACTTCTTCGAGCTCGGCGGCACCTCGCTGGTGGGTACGCGCGTCGTCGCGCGGCTCGAGGAGGCACTCGGGGCGACGGTGCCCATGCAGTGGTTGTTCACCGATTCGACACCGGCCGCGCTCGCACAGCGGATCGACGAGAATGCACACCTGTCCGCCGACGAAGTGACCGCGACGGCGACAGGATCACTGGAGATGGTGTTGCCGTTGCGCCCGCAGGGCACCGCGTCACCCGTGTTCTGCATCCACCCCGCATTCGGGCTCTCGTGGAGTTACAGCGGACTCCTGGCGCACGTCGACGCCGATCAACCGGTCTACGGGCTGCAGTCGCCGGTCATCTCGGGTCGCACCGAGGAGTTCGGGACGATGGAGGAGCTGGCTCGGTACTACGTCCGCGAGATCCGGTCGATCCAGCCGCACGGACCGTACAACCTGCTCGGGTGGTCCCTGGGCGGTCTGATCGCGCACGCGATGACCGTCGAACTGCAGAGAGTGGGGGAGAAGGTCGGGACCCTGACGATGCTCGACAGCTACGTGCTGGCCGACGAGTACCTGGAATCGACACCGTCGGTGCGGGACCTCGTCCACGAGTTCACCGGTCACGAGCTTCCCGACGGTGTCGAACTCACGGTGGCCGACGCGGCGGCAGCGCTGGGTGACGAGCGGAGCGGCGCGGCCGCGGCACTGACTGTCGACACCCTCGAGCGCCTGTACGCCGGTTACGTGAACGGGACGACGCTGGCGCACGGGTACGAACCCGGTGTCGCCGAGTGCGATGTCCTCTTCTTCAGTGCCGTCGACGACGAGGTGAACAGAAAGGACCTGCGGCGAACGGCCTCCGCGTGGCGTCGCCACGTGACGGGCGGAATCTTCGACTACGCCGTCCCGTGCTCCCACACGGCGATGACGGACCCCGAAGCCCTCGCCGTCATGGGGCCGGTCGTCGCCCGCCATCTCGGCGGTCGCTGACCGACACACACGAAAGGGCCCCGGAGCATCGGATGCTCCGGGGCCCTTGTCGGCGTAACGGATCTGTCAGACGCCGGCGCCGCGGCGCTTCGCCTTGAGCAGATCCATCCGCTCCTTGAGCAGCTCTTCGAGCTCCTCGACCGAACGACGCTCGAGCAGCATGTCCCAGTGGGTACGCGGAGGCTTGACCTTCTTGGCCTCGGGTGCGGTGCCCTCGAGCAGGGCACCCTCCATGCCGTTGCGGCACAACCAGGTTCCGGGCAGTTCCGCATCGTCGGCGAAGGGAACCTCGAACACCTCGCCGTTGTCGGTGCGGTACTTGGCCATCCGACGGGGTGCGAGATCGTGGTCGCGATCGGTCTCGTAGCTCACCGCTCCGAGTCGACTACCTCGTAATACGCGATCTGCCATGGTGGAGTCCTCTCTCGATCGTGGAACGTATGCGTGTCAGCGTGCACCGAGCTCGACGAACAACACGCTACGAAGAGCATTAACGCACGACGCGGGTGAAACGTTCCCGCACACGAACGGCCTATTCTACCCCGTCCGGCGCTGTCGGTATCGTCACCACCGTGGCGGTCACCGACAGTGCGATACGAGACGGATCTGCACGCTCGCGCCGACCCGGGACCTGCGTCTGGTGTGGCCGCCCCGTCGCCGAGGTCGCCCTCGGTCGGCGACGTCGCTACTGCCGACGGTCCTGCCGACAGCGAGCCTACGAACAGCGCGAATCCGTCAAGGACACGACGATCCCGGCGGACGCGATGATCCTCAGCAACGACGAGGTCGTCGCCGCCGCGGACCGGGCGTTCGGGGTCCGCTGCGCCGCCGAGGACGTGGCTACCGCCGTGGCAGAAGGCGCGAACGCCGAGGAGCTGGCGGAACTGTGCGAACAGCTCGTAACCTTGGCCAAGGACGCCGAGCGACTGCGATGACCCTCCAGGCCGACTAGGCCCGGACCCCCAGATCGGTGGGGTGGTACCCGTCCGGATACCCGGGATAGGTGCGATTACGAGGATCTCGACCGGACCGCGAGACGGTCCGCTTCGGTAGTACCCGCACCAGTCCGGAGCGCATCTGCAAGGCCGCGCGGAGTGTCGAGGTGACAGCGGGGCGTGCCGGCGGGAATCCGAACGCTGCCGTCATGTCGGCGTCGATCATCGAGTGGACGGCGGTGCGGACCACCGGCCCCAGCGGCCTCGGGTACCACGATGCGAGAAGGTCACGGGTGTACTCGCCGACCGCACGGTTGTCGTCGGAGAAGAGGAACTGCTCCCGTTCGTACCGGAGCTTGAACGCGTGGAACTCCTCGTCGGATGTCGGGATGTCCCGGATACCCATACGGATGCCCACCTGGCGGTAGAACTCGACTCCGGCGCGGCGCTCGTTCGGACGCAGTCGGCGCCAGCCGTACCGGTCGATCCAGTCGAGGGGATCGAACGCGAACGTCGACAGCACGTACAGCATGTCGTCGTTCGAGATGTCGTAGCGCGCGTGCATGCGGTTGACCGTGCGGAGCGACGCACGTCCGCGTTCCGAGTCGTACCCGTGCTCCACGAGTTCGCCCATCAGGAGCGCCGTGTCGTCGTACCGTTTCTGCGGGCGCTTCTCGAACTCGCCGGTCCGCCGGAGCAGGTTCGAGATCGTGGGAACACAGTACGTGCGGAAGAGGGCGAACTCGAGCGATCGCTGGTAGTCCCACGGGAATTCACACCCGGCGGTGATCTTCACGATGGTGGGGGCATCGCGCACCGGATCCAGATCGTCGATCACCTGCGCCCACCCGCCGCGCCCCCGTCGGGGCCGCGGGAGGACCGTGGTCATCGGCCGTAGACCTTCGTCAGCAGCAATCGAGCGACTGTGACATCGCGCTTCTTCCGCGTCATCGTCACCAGGCCGAGCGGGGCTGCGAAACGCTGCTTGGTGACCGACTTGACCCTCGAGAATTCGCGGAGTCCGTCGGCGCCGTGGATGCGACCGAACCCGGAGTCGCCGACACCGCCGAACGGAAGTGCTCCCACGGCGGCGAAGCCCAGGACGGAGTTGATCGTGACGACACCGACCCGCAATCGGTCCGCCGCGCGCTCTGCCGCTGCTGCCGACGCCGTGAACACGGAGGCGCCGAGGCCGTACTTCGAGGCGTTGGCCTTCTCGATTCCCTCGTCCAGGTCGCGGATCCGGTTCACCACCACGGTCGGGCCGAACGTCTCCTCGGCGACGGCCGAACTGTCCTCGGGAACGTCGACCAGCACGATCGGGTCGACGAACGGTGCCCTGATCGAGTCGATTCCACCCACCACGGCGCGGCCGCCGCGTGCGAGAGCGTCCTCGACCTGATCGCGCACGATGTCCACCTGCTTCGGCAACGTCATGCGTCCGTACTGCGAGTCGTCCGCGTCGCCGACCCGTAGTCCGCGGACACGGGAGGTGAGGGCCGCCATGAACTTGTCGGCCACCTCGTCGACGACGTAGATGCGCTCGACACCCGCGCAGGTCTGACCCGCATTGCCCATGGCGCCGAACGCCGCGAAGGTGGCCGCCGCCTCGATGTCGGCGGTCGCGTCGACGATGAGCGCGTCCTTGCCCCCACCTTCGACGACGATCGGTGTCAACGTCTCCGCGCATACCGCCATCACCTTCTTGGCCGTCGCCGTCGACCCGGTGAACGCGAGCTTGTCCACGCCGGATCGACACAGCGCCTCGCCGACTCGGCCGTCACCGGTCACCGTCTGCAGCACCTGGTGCGGTGCCGCGAGCGACGCCCACGCGTCGGCAAGCCAGAGTCCGGTGCGGGGAGTCAGCTCGCTGGGCTTGAACACCACCGTGTTGCCGGCGGCCATGGAGTACGCGATCGAGCCCATCGGCGTGTAGACCGGGTAGTTCCACGGGCCGATGACACCGACGACACCCATCGGCTGATAGCGCACGGACGCAGCATGATTGATGCTGACGACACCCGGATACACCGATCGCTCCCGCAGCACACGGCGCGCGTTCTTGGCCGCCCATGTCAGGTGTTCGACCGCGAGCATCACCTCGAGGAGGGCGTCGTCCTTCGGTTTGCCCGTCTCCTCCCGCATCGTGTCGATGAGAGAAGCGGAGGTCCGCGCGATCGTCGATCGGAACTCGAGCAGCCAGCCCTTGCGGTCCGCGTAGTCCAACCGACCCCACCACTGGAACGCATCGCGGGCGCGGGCGACGGCGGCTGTCACCTCCCCGTCGGGCGATGTCTCGGTCGTGCGGTCCGGAGAGTGCTGGACGGTCATCTATATCCCTCGATCGCGCGGGTGTACCACTGTGATCGGTGACACTATGACTCTTCTGCGTCCGTAACAATGACCGAGCCGACCGTGGTCGGTGACTCCTGAGCAACGCGAAGGTGCAGACGGTCGATGTCGACCGGCGCTCCCGACGCTGTCGTCACGGAGACTCGCACCGTGTCGCCACTGTCCTCGTCGACAACCGACAGCGGAGCCGATTCCTGGAGATACGTGTCGCCCCACTGCATCAGGCTCAGGACGATAGGCACCAGATCGTCACCCATATGCGTCAACACGTATTCGTGGCGCGTCCTGCCCTTGTCGGGGCGGTAGGGCCTCTTGACCAGGATTCCGGCCTGGACCAGCTCTTTCAGTCGGGCCGAGGTGATCGCATCGGTGATCCCTACGCGTGCTGCGAAATCGTCGAATCGCGTTGTGCCGTACCAGGCCTCGCGGATGATGAGCATGGTCGACCGCGTGCCGATCACCCCCATCGCGCGACTGATAGAACATCGCTCACCGGTTGCCCAGGCGCTTCTGTCGGCGAGGGGTCCGTCCAAGGTGAGAGCCATGCCACCAGTGTACTGACTTGATAGAACTATAGTCAGCTCGTACAGTCGACCTGTGCGGCATCGGAGCACGCACCGGCAGAGAGCATTCGGAGAATTCTGATGAGAGATGCAGTGATCGTCGAGGCAGTTCGAACCCCGCTGGGCAGGGGCAAGGCGAACGGGGGACTACACGACGTGCACCCCGTGGATCTGATGGCCCACAGCCTGCGCGAGGTGGTGCAGCGCAGCGGGATCGATCCCACCGAGATCGACGACGTGATCGGTGGGGTAGTGACGGCAGTGGGGGAGCAGTCACTGAACATGACTCGCCGCGCCGTCCTCGCCGCCGGTTTCCCCGATTCGGTGCCCGCGACGACCATCGACCGGCAGTGCGGTAGTAGTCAGCAGGCTCTGCACTTCGCCGCTCAGGGAGTCGTCGCAGGAGCGTACGACCTCGCCGTCGCCGCCGGATCCGAGTCGATGAGCCGGGTGCCGATGGGCGCCTCGGTCGTCGGCGCGGAGGACCTGAACGGCACCGCGTTCGACGAGCGCTACCCCGACGGTCTGGTGCCTCAAGGCATCAGCGCGGAATTGATCGCCGCGCGGTGGAGCCTGAGCCGGGCAGAACTGGACGAGTTCGCGCTCGCATCCCACGCCAAGGCGGCAACGGCGAGGGACAGCGGACTGTTCTCGGCAGAGATCAGCCCTGTGGGCGAACTGAAGACGGACGAGGGCATCCGCGTCGGGTCCGACCTCGACTCGATGGCGCGCCTGCGCTCGGCGTTCTTCGATCCCGACATGGCCGTCCGATTCCCGCAGATCGACTGGAACGTCACCGCCGGAAACGCCAGCCAGATCAACGACGGCAGCGCCGCCGTCATGGTGACTACCAGTGACAACGCCCGGCGTCTCGGATTACGACCACGAGCTCGCGTGCACTCCGTCGCCGTCGCCGGCGACGACCCGCTGTACATGCTGACAGCTGTCATCCCGGCCACCCGCAAGGTCCTCGCCCGCGCGAACCTGGGCATCGACGACATCGATCTGTTCGAGGTCAACGAAGCGTTCTCATCCGTCGTCCTGGCCTGGGCGACGGACACCGGTGCCGATCTCGCGAAGGTCAACGTTCACGGCGGTGCCATCGCCCTGGGGCACCCCCTGGGCGCCAGCGGAGCTCGGCTCACGACCACGTTGCTGCACGCTCTGGAAGCCCGCGGTGCCCGGTACGGACTGCAGGTGATGTGTGAAGCAGGCGGCCGCTCGAACGCGATGATCATCGAACGACTCTGAGGCGCTGACCGATCAGTCGATGCTGCACCCGGCGGTCGGGACGTCGGCGAACCTGTCCATCAGGTACGCCGCGGCCTCGCCGCCGTAGCCGTCGATGATCTGAGGCCCGAAGTGGTTGGGCAACACCGCCCCCGGAAGAATCGGCGGCAACGGATTCGATCGAAACGTCACCGACGCACCCTGCCCGCACCACTCGTTCGCCAGGTCCCGAGCCTGTCCGTACGGCACCGTGTCGTCGTTGATGCCGCTGGTGATCAAGACCGGGGCCGACGGTGTCAGTGCGCCGGTGCGCAGCTTGTCGAAGATGGGCCCCGCCTCGGGAATGGACCGTAGATTCTCGGACATCGACAGCCCGTCCTTCGTCAGCGTCTCGGTGCGCAGGAACGGGTACTTCAGGATCGTGTCGGCGATGCACTCGGTGGAAAGGTCGCTCAGAACGGCCTTGCCGTAGTCGGACACACGCTCCTCGACCCGTGAGCGCAGCGACGGGTTGCGTTCGAGAACTCCGTTGAGGGCGTACCCGATGACCCCGCCGATCAACGTGCCGTCCACCCGGTTCAACACGTCGAGGAGATCGGCGGTGGGTGCGCCCGCCCAGGTTCCCTTGATGTTCAGGTCCGGTGCGTAGGACGCAGCGGACTCGGCCGCGGCTGCCGTGGCACCGCCGCCCTGCGAGTATCCCCAGAGCCCGATGGGGGAGTCCGGGTCGCCGGCCAGTGCAGTGGCAGCGCGGGCACCGTCCAACACCGCGTGCGCCTGCTCAGGACGGTTGACGTAGGTGTGCACGCCGGGCGTTCCGAGTCCGATGTAATCGGTGACGAACACCCGCGCGCCCATCGATCCCCACAGGGTCGAGGACACGAGCTCCTGGTTCGCGGACAGCGACAGCGGGTCCGTCGTGAGGTTCAGTGCGAGAGGAAACGCTCGCGAGGGCGCGCACTGATCTCCTTGCCCTACGGTGCCCGGTGCCACCACGACGGTGGGCCGCGGACCGGAGCCGCGCCACGGCACGGCGGTGTCGATGTACGTCCCGGTGACGGCGACGGGCTCGTCGTTCTCGGTTCGCGAGGTGTACATGACGCGTTGTGCCACAGCCGGATACGACCCACCGGCACCGGGCGCCGCGAGATAGAGCGGCATCGGCTCCGTCTTGATCACGGTGCCGGGAGCACTCGTGAGCGTGGTCGGTGGGGTGTAGAAATCGTCCGCGGGAGAGGCATACGCGGGTGCCGCGCCGACTACGACCAGCGCGGCGGCGACGGTCAGCACCACGAACCGACGGGACAACTTCATGAAGGACCCTCTCCACCGCACGGACCCCCCGGCAGGCGTCCTGAAACTAGACAGTTCCGGCCCGATGTGTCAAGGACAGTTCGAAGCCCTTCGGCATGAGGGTCAGTCGCTCCTCGATGACGAGCTCGTAGTCCGGATCGGGCGCCACGTCGAACGTCTGCAGGATCGTGCCGAGGACGATCAGCGACTCGTGAATCGCGAACTGCCGGCCGATG
Source organism: Rhodococcus sp. Leaf247 (assembly GCF_001426185.1). Classification (GTDB taxonomy): domain Bacteria; phylum Actinomycetota; class Actinomycetes; order Mycobacteriales; family Mycobacteriaceae; genus Rhodococcoides. The sequence continues at coordinate 501,070 of NZ_LMRP01000003.1, forward strand.
CAGGCGCGCTCGCCCGTACCGAACGGCTTGTAGGCGTGCGGGGGGCGCGCCCTGACGTTGGCCGACAGAAAACGGTCGGGATCGAACTTCTCCGGATCGGCGCCCCACACCGGATCGCGATGCAACCCGGGGATCAGCACCAGCGCCCAGTCGCCGGCGGCCATTCGGCGACCTCCCACCGTCGTGTCGGTCCTGGCTTCGCGGGCGTACCCGGGCGCGGTCGGCCACAGACGCAACCCCTCGTCGAGCACCCGACGCACGAAACGGAGCTTGCCGACCTGCTCGAACGACGGGGCGCTCGATCCCCAGACCTCGTCGACCTCCGCGCGGGCCTGCGCCCACAGCTCGGGGTTCCGTGAGAGGTAGTACAGCGCGAAGGACAACGAGCCCGACGTCGTCTCGTGGCCGGCGATGAGGAAGGTGATTATCTGGTGCCGGATGTTGACCTCGTCCAGAGCGTTCGGATCACCGTCCCGCGCCGCCTGCAACATGATGTCGAGCAGATCGCCGTCCCCGTGAGTCTCACCGTCACGGCGTGCCCGCACGATGTCGTCGAGAAGGTCGGCCATGAAGGCTTTGTCCTCGTCGTTGCGACGATTCCTCCTCCGGAACAACAGATCACTGCCGGGAACAGGGAGGAGTGCGCGCCGCTGGTTGTGCTGGAGAGTACGGACCATCGCACGCACGAACGGGTGCGTCTCGGCGCGCGTGAAGGAGTCGAAGCTGTAGCTGAAACCGGTGCGTCCGATGGTCTCGAGTGTCAGTTTCGTCATGTCCGACGAGACGTCGACTCGGTCACGAGAAGACCAGTGCGACACCAGTTGTCCTGCCACGTCGAGCATGATGTCGTGATAGCTGCGCATGGCCGACTGCGTGAACGCCGGTCGGAGCAGATCGTGGGCCTTGCGCCAGTTCGGCTCGTGCGAGTACGCCGTGAACAGCCCGTCCCCGCCGATCGACCGGAGACCTGCCACCGCGGGCGCCACGTGTTTGACGAAGCGTGTCTCGTCGCTCATCTCCTCCACGAGGTCAGCGCCGGACACGATCACGAAGCGACGTCCGAAGACGACGCGCTCGAAGATGGGACCGAGTTCTCGTGCGAGCGCCACCGAATCCTGCACCGGAGTCGTCGCGTGCACTCCGAGCACATCGCCGAGCAGGGGAAGGCGTCGACGAGGGTGGGGGAGTGCGGGGGTTACGGACGGGATCGTGGTGGCCACGGTCGGACCTTTCGGCAGAGGATCCGGCTTACTGAACCGGCATGCAACAAGGCACGCTACGCGCTACTGAACGCGTGTCAAGTATCACGCTCACTCCCGTAGAATGACCCACGTCATGACCACCCCACGTAAGCGCCTCTCGCCCGATCAGCGTCGGCACCAGCTGCTCGAGATCGGGTCACGGCTGTTCGCCGAACGGCCGTACGACGAGGTGTGGATCGAGGAAGTCGCGGACCTCGCGGGCGTCTCGCGCGGTCTGATGTACCACTACTTCGACTCCAAGCGTGACTTCTTCGCCGACATCATCCGGCTCGAATCGGCGCGCATGGTCGAGATGACCGCGCCGGACACCACACTTCCCGTCGACGAGCAGGTCGCGGCGGGCCTCACCGCTTACATCCGCTACTCCGCCGACCATGCGCACGGTTTGCGAGCACTCAACCGCGGCACCATGTCCGGTGACGTCGAGATACAAGCCACCCTGACCGCGGAGCTCGAGATCCAGCAGGAGCGCATCCTCGCTGCACTGGGTCCCGAAGGCGGTGCGGACGAGGTGACCAGGGCGGCCGTGCGGGGATGGGTAGCGTTCGTCCGCGCAGTGTGCGTCGACTGGGTGGACCGTCGTTCGATCTCGGCGGAGGATGTGCACGCGCTCTGCATGCGCGCGCTCCACGGTCTCCTCCACGCTCCCGAGTGATCGAGATTCCATGACCACGTCCGATGCGCAGCGGCTCGAGGACCTCCGACGACTACGCCGCGTGCGCGATCGTATGGACCGCGACTACGCACAGCCATTGAACGTGGAGGCGCTCGCGGAGGGCGCACACATGTCCGCCGGCCACCTCAGCAGGCAGTTCCGCGCCGCCTACGGCGAATCGCCGTACTCCTACCTGATGACGAGACGCATCGAGCGTGCGATGGCGCTCCTGCGCGGGAGCGATCTGTCGGTGACGGACATCTGCTTCGCCGTCGGATGCTCGTCGCTGGGTACCTTCAGCACTCGTTTCACCGAGCTGGTCGGATCACCACCGAGTGCGTACCGGCAGCAGAACCGCGCCACCGAAGCCGGGGCGCCCTCCTGCATCGAGAAGGTGGTCACCCGACCGATCAGGAATCGAGAAGCGAGCGGCCACAAGGCTCTCTAGGGTCGTCGCCATGACACTCTCCATTGCATCCAGCTTCCTTCCCCAGGACGACCCGGAAGCGGCGCTGACCTTCTACCGGGACCTGCTCGGCTTCGAGGTGCGACTCGACGTCGGCTACGAAAATCTGCGCTGGCTCACCGTCGGCCCTCCCGGACAACCGGACACCGCCATCGTCCTCACCCCGCCCGCCGTCGATCCGGCGATCACGGAGGACGAGCGCCGCGTCATCACCGAGATGATGGCCAAGGGCACGTACGGCGGAATCCTGCTGGCCAGCGACGACCTCGAGAAGACCTTCGACGCGCTGCAGGCCGCCGACGCGGACATCGTGCAGGAGCCCATCGATCAGCCGTACGGCATCCGGGACTGCGCAGTGCGTGACCCCGCCGGCAACCTGATCCGCATCCAGCAACGGCAGCAGTAGTCGCTCTCCGGTTTCACCGCGCGACCCTCGGGTACCTGTGCCCGAGGAATCGACAAGGAGACATTATGATGAGTAGCCCGTCCGACAAGCAGGCCGACGATTACGACCCGGACGCAGATCCCGACATGCTCGAATCCACAACCCACCAGCCCGATCAGGCCGAGGGCGACGACGACAGCGGTATCGGCGACCCGGCTCGCTAGGTGCGCGGTCACGCATCAGTCGAACCGGTAGACAACGTCCTCGAAGTGCGGCACGGCGAAGGTGTAGAACACGCGCAGCACACGATCGACCCACATCCTCCGGTTTCGGCAACCTGCTCCGGTTGTAACCGGAGAGCCTTGCTGGAAGCGGAGCAGGTTCGACCTTCCCGCAACGGTTGCGGGTTGTGCGGACTGTGACGGGGACGGTGCGCTCGCTCATGTCAGCTTTCAAGAGTTCTCCTCGCCCCAGAGTCCGAGTGCGACGATCGCGTCGCGCAAGGCAAGTCCACGATCGGTCAGCGCGTAGGCCCGAGTGTTGTGGCGCAGGGGGAGTCGAGTCAGAACGCCGGCTTCCTGCAGCTCACGGAGGCGGGTCGCCAGCATGTTGGTCGGCACTCCGAGATCGCGCTGGAGATCGCCGTAACGCTGCGGCCCGTCGAGTAGACGCTCCACGATCAGCAACGCCCATCGCGCTCCGACGACGTCGAGGGCCCGAGCGAGATCGCTCATTCCGCCGAATCGGCGTCCGGCTTCATCCAGAACGGTGAGTAGTGGTAGCCGTCGAGGTCGTCGAACTGCCGCTGGTACATGAAGGGGTAATCGTCGGTATCGCCGATCCGCCCACCGGCGGCACGGGCGCGCTCGACGAGCTCGTCGACCGCTTCGCGGCTGCCGAGATCGAACGACACCGTGACCTTCGACGGGGTACGAGAATCCCCGACAAGGTCCTCGACGCCGCCGACGCTCGCGTACATCTCGCGGCTGCCGAGCATGACGTACTGCTCCGGGGCGATCGAGAAGCACGACACGTTGTCATCCGACATTTGCTCGATCAGAGGCCAACCGAGGGATCGGTAGAAGGTAGTCGCGCGCTCGACGCTCTCGACCGGACAGGTGATGAAGAGGCTCATGTGGGATACACTTGCAAAATACAAGTGCGACGTCAATGCCTGGTACTGCGGGCGGAGCCGTACGGCATAGGACCCGGGTCGACGACAGATGCGCGCCAGATGTTTCCGACATCGGGTTGCGCTCGAAAAGCGGACGGGAGACGGCTGTGCGAACTGTCGACGCCTTTGCCTGCCGTCGCCGGCCCCGGACGTCCCAGTCGAGAGTTCCATCGGCCAGAACAGGGTTCCAGTCGCCGATCGGCTCGCCCGAGACGACAGCACTTCGAATGTCGTGAAGCATCGACGCCAAGGACGACCACTGCGGGATGCCCAGGTGACCTCCGTCAGAGCTTCGGAACGATATGCAGCCTCGACGTTCTCCGGGGCGGGTGTCACGGAACAAGTGGTTCGAATCCCAGCGCGCCCGGCGCTATCGGCACAATCGCTGTGGGCGACAATTGGTTCCATGGCTGATACGACGTCGTTTCGACTACACCGCTCCGACCATGTCGGATTCTCCGTCGGTGTGCTCGATGACGCCCTTCGGTTCTGGATCGACGGTCTCGGAGCGACCCTCGAACGCATCGGTGAGATGGGTGGAGATTTTCTCGGAGAGGTCACCGGAGCGCACGGGGCCGCAGTCCGGATGGCGGTGGTTTCCGCTGCGGGTCAGACGATCGAGCTGCTGGAATATCGCAACGTGCAGGGACAGCGGGGGTCGTCTCGACCCTACGATCCGGGTTTCGCACATCTGGCTTTCGAGGTCGACAACATCGATGCGGTCCTGACGCGTATCGCGGAGTTCGGATGGAGGGCGCAGGGAACTCCACAACCGATCGCCGGCGGCACCAAGGTGGGCACCCGAGTCGTGTACGCAGTGGGCCCGGATGGCGAGACCATCGAATTCATGGAGCCGCCGCAGTGACGACTAGGCCGGGTTGCGCAGGAAGGGCGACGCCCGATGGAGTTGATCGGCACCGACAATAACTGCCGATAATCGACATTATGTCAGGTTATGGCAATTCGGTCGTGGATCAGTACTCCCCGCCGTCACTGTCGTCGGCCGGCGCGTGCAGGCGAGTCAGGTGCACCCGACGTGCGAGTCGAATGACCGGCCGGATCAACAGTTCGATGCTGCCGATCAGGAACAGCCACGTTCCCGCCGTGGTGGTCGATTCATGGAAGAACAGAACGCTGCCGGCGATGAACCACACGGCGACCAGGATGTCGTTGATGATGCTGACGACTTCCCACCGTTGTCTGATGATCAGTTCTTCACGGCCGATCGTCACCGTGATCGGATTGCTCATCCGTGTCCCCACCGATCAGTTGCGTACATCGAAGACCTGCTTCTGTATCCCGTTGCCGTAGACCTCGTGCTCGACCAGTGTCAGCAGTGTCGCATCCTTGTCCGCGTCGCTGAACAGGCGCTTGCCTGCACCGAGCAGCAACGGAAACACCAGCAGGTGGTACCGATCGACCAACCCGGCATCGGCCAATGCCCGTCCCAGGGTTGCGCTCCCGTGCACGATGATCGGTCCGCCGTCGGCCTCCTTCAACGCGGCCACGTCGTCGACCGACCGCAAAACCGTTGCGGGCCAGCGCGAGTCGTCCCCGTCGAGGGTCGTCGAGACCACGTACCGCGGCATCGCGTTGTACCCGGCGAAGTCCTCCATCGTCGGCCACACAGGCGCGAATGCCTCGTACGACCGTCGACCGAGCAACAGTGCGGTGGACTCTCCTTGCTCACGACCCTTGATCTCGTACGCAGCCGCGTCGAACTCGACATCGTTGAAGGTCCAGCCCGCGTTGCGGTAGCCGGCCTCTCCACCGGGCGCCTCCATCACGCCGTCGAGTGAGACGAACGCGGTGACGATCAGTGTGCGCATCGGTGAACTCCTTCCGGGTGGTCTCCGTGGACGCCGTTCGGCCCCACGAACACAATGACCTATGGACCCCGGGAAAGTCATCGCTCGACCCGGTCACCGCTGCACTCGCCCGGGCGGTCGAGTAGTCGGACGGCTGTAGCGTGTCGTGCGTGAACTCTTCTCGCACTCTCGGTGTCCTGCTGGCCTCGTCCGCGTCTCTCGTCCTGGTTCTGTCCGGATGCAGTTCCGATGCGGACACGACGTCTGCCGGCACCTCGACCACCGCGTCGTCCGGCTCCGGATCATCGTCGACCGCCGCTGCGGAGTCGTGCCCCACCGCCGCGCCCGAGTCGGGTGCTGCCGCCGAGTGGACGCTCGACGGGGACACCGGCAGCATCGCGGTGACCGGATCCACCGACGACGCCGCTCCCCTGGTCACCGTGCAGGCCCCGTTCGGTGTGGCCGAGACGCAGGTGAAGACGCTGCAGGCCGGCGACGGCCCTGTCGTCGCGGCGGATGCCACCGTCTCCGTCTGCTACATGGGCGTGAACGGACGCGACGGATCCACCTTCGACAGCAGCTACGAGCGCGGTGCCCCCGTCGAATTCCCCCTCGACGGTGTCGTGGCCGGTTTCCAGAAGGCCATCGCCGGTCAGACCGTGGGATCCACGATCGGCGTCGCGGTGACCTCCGCAGACGGCTACCCCAACGGTCAGCCGCGCGCCGGCATCGAGGCCGGCGATTCGCTGATCTTCGCGATCAAGGTCCTCGGCGTCAGCTGATGGAGGTCCACCCGGTCGACCGTGGTCCCGTGTTCGACGGTGTCCGCATCGGTCGGCCGGCGGTGGGCGCTTTGATCGACGCGGGCTATTGCACGGTGAGCGACCTGCCGACAGATCTTGCCGAGTTGCGAGCACTTCACGGGGTGGGTCCCGCGGCGATCAGGAAACTGGAAGGCGCACGCGGCCAACCGACGTGACGGTTCCTAGGCAGTCACGACGACGTCGTCGCGAGGTCGATGGTGACCCGCACCCCACCCTTCTCGGAGAGAGTCGCCACTGCCGTTCCCTGATGCTCTCTGCCGGCGATGTCCACGGTGACCGGAGCGCCGTCCGGGTGGAAGTTGCGCCACCACGACTTCTGGCTCGGTGCGGCGACCATCACCGTGACCGTCGATCCGGACTTCCGATACGACACCGGCAGCGAGATGGTCTTGCCCGAGCGTCGGCCCACGTAGGTGAGCGTGGCGAGCCCGCGGCCGAGGACGGACGAGAGCACCGGCAGGCCCATCAGGGGCCTGACGATCGTGTTGGCGGCGTTGGCGACGGTCTGGAATGCGGTCATCTTCGGTCCCCCTGCGAGCGATGGATGTCGCCTCGCATCATGCCTGTGCCACGGCACCACGACACGCCGTTCGGCCGGTGTTCGCGCCCCGTTTCCTGACTCATTCCAGATAAGTCGTGCATACTGGTCGACGTGAGCCCATCGTCGAACTACCCGGAGATGCTGCGTGGTGCCGCGCTCCGAGTCACCCGCCCTCGTCTGGCGGTGCTCGACGCGGTGCACGAACACCCGCACGCCGATACCGACACGGTCTACGGAGCCGTTCGGGCCACCCTGCCCGACGTGTCCCGCCAGGCCGTGTACGACGTGCTCCATGCCCTCACCTCCGCGGGACTGGTCCGGCGCATCCAGCCGTCCGGTTCGGTGTCGCGGTACGAGAGCAGAATCGGCGACAATCACCACCATGTCGTGTGCCGCGCGTGCGGCACCATCGCCGATGTGGAATGCGCCGTCGGCGAGGCTCCGTGCCTCACTCCGTCGGAGGCCCATGGTTTCGTCGTCGACGAAGCCGAGGTCATCTACTGGGGCGTGTGCGAGAACTGCTCCACCAGCGTCAGCCCCTGATCCCGTGGCGCGAAGGCGCCCGAGATCAGTTCATTCATCTTCTCTTGGAGGGAAACTCGTGTCCGAGGACCACACAACACGCGAAAAAGAGATGAACCAGGACCAGCCGCAGGACGCGTCCGGCGGCTGCCCTGTCATGCACGACAAGATGCCGATGCCGGTCGAGGGTGGCACCAACCACGAGTGGTGGCCCAAGGCACTGAACCTCAAGATCCTGAAGAAGAACCCCGCCGTCGGTGATCCGATGGGCGCCGACTACGACTACGCGGCCGAGTTCAACTCGCTCGATCTCGCCGAGGTCAAGCGCGACATCGAAGCCGTCATGACGAACTCGCAGCCCTGGTGGCCCGCGGACTTCGGCCACTACGGCCCCTTCTTCATCCGCATGGCGTGGCACGCTGCCGGCACGTACCGCAAGCAGGACGGACGCGGCGGGGCCGGAGCCGGCATGCAGCGCTTCGCACCGCTGAACAGCTGGCCGGACAACGCCAGCCTGGACAAGGCCCGTCGCCTGATCTGGCCCGTGAAGCAGAAGTACGGCCGCAAGCTCTCCTGGGCCGACCTGATCGTGCTCACCGGCAACGTCGCCATCGAGTCCATGGGACTGCCGACCTACGGCTACGCCGGCGGTCGCGTCGACGCCTGGGAGCCGGACGAGGATGTCTACTGGGGCCCCGAGCAGACCTGGCTGGGTGACGAGCGCTACAACGGTGATCGCACGAGCCTCGAGAACCCGCTGGCCGCCGTGCAGATGGGTCTGATCTACGTCAATCCCGAAGGCCCGAACGGCAACCCGGATCCCGTGCAGTCCGCACTGGACATCCGCGAGACCTTCGGCCGCATGGCCATGAACGACGTCGAGACCGCAGCACTGGCCGTCGGCGGACACACCTTCGGCAAGACCCACGGTGCGGCCGACCCCGATGCGCACATCGGAGCCGAGCCCGAGGGCGCCCCGATCGAGCAGATGGGCCTCGGCTGGAAGAACAGCTTCCAGAGCGGTGTCGGCGCGGACGCGATCACGAGTGGCCTCGAGGTCATCTGGACCCCGACCCCGACCCAGTGGGACAACACCTTCCTCGAGACCCTCTATGGCTTCGAGTGGGAGCTCTACAAGAGCCCCGGCGGCGCTCACCAGTGGCGTCCGAAGAACGGTGAGGGTGCGGACCTGGTTCCGGATCCCGCGGACCCGACCAAGCGTCGCCATCCGTCGATGCTCACCTCGGACATCGCGATGCGCGTCGACCCGATCTACGAGCAGATCACCCGTCGCTGGCTCGACCACCCGGAGGAGCTCGCGGAAGAGTTCCAGAAGGCGTGGTTCAAGCTGACCCACCGCGACATGGGACCGGTCAGCCGGTACCTCGGACCCGAGGTGCCGTCGGAGACCCTGCTGTGGCAGGACCCGATCCCGGCCGTCGACCACGAGCTGATCGGTGACGCACAGATCGCCGAGCTCAAGTCCGCGATCCTCGATTCCGGGCTGAGCACCGAGCAGCTCATCTCGACCGCGTGGGCCGCAGCGTCGTCCTTCCGCGTCAGCGACAAGCGCGGCGGTGCCAACGGCGGTCGCCTGCGTCTGCAGCCGCAGGCCGGCTGGGAGGTCAACGAGCCCGACGAGTTGGCACAGGTCATCCGCGTGCTCGAGGGCATCCAGGAGTCGTTCTCCGGAACGGTCTCGTTCGCCGACCTCGTCGTCCTCGGCGGCGTCGCGGCACTCGAGAAGGCATCGGGCGTCAGCGTTCCGTTCACCCCGGGCCGCATGGACACCACGCAGGAGCAGACGGACGTCGATTCGTTCTCCGACCTCGAGCTGAAGGCCGACGGCTTCCGTAACTTCCTCGGCAAGGGCCAGAAGCTGCCGGCGGAGTACTCCCTCGTCGACCGGGCGAACCTGTTGTCGCTCAGCGCACCCGAGCTGACCGTCCTCGTCGGTGGTCTGCGTGTCCTCGGCGCCAACTACCAGAACTCGTCGCACGGCGTTCTGACCGACAAGGTCGGCACACTGTCCAACGACTTCTTCGTGAACCTCCTCGACATGGGCACCGAGTGGGTTCCCACGTCCGAGGACGGCATCTACGAGGCCAAGGATGCTGCCACCGGTGAGACGAAGTGGACCGGCACCCGTAACGACCTGGTGTTCGGCTCGAACTCCGAACTCCGCGCCATCGCCGAGGTGTACGCCTGCGACGACGCGAAGGACAAGTTCGTCCAGGACTTCGTCGCCGCGTGGGACAAGGTCATGATGCTGGATCGCTTCGAACTGGCCTGATCTCTCCTGACCATCACCGCCCCCGCATCGGTTCTCGGTGCGGGGGTGGTGTCGTCTCAGCGGCGTGAGCGGCGGGTCGAGATAGGCAGACCGACGAGCGCTCTCGCTGCGGACCCGGCGAGCGCGAGATACCCCGCCGCGCTGCGCAGCGACCAGGCGACCGACCACACCGTCGTGGTCGACTGCTCCCCCGTCGGCCGTCCGGCGAACCGGTCGTCGAGCCAGCGCAGCGTCAACGGCACCGACAGTGGCAGCAAGGTGATGTGTTCGCTGGTCCGGTCGCGGATGTACTGCACGGAGGCACCCGCATCGCGGTACCGCGTCACCTGACCGTCGACGTCGTCCACCGCGATGATCTGATCGTGCGTCGCCTGCAGGACGAGGAGCGGGAACTCGGGAGCCGAACGCCCGGGTTGGATCTCCTCGAAGATCGTCACCATCTCGGGTTTCGCCATGACGTCGGCGATGGGGATGGTCGCGTAGCGATCCAGGTCGAACCCGCGCAGCGCGATGATCGCCTGCATCGTCGTCATCTTGTTCGTCGACGCGAGCAGCTCCAGGCCCTCGTCGTTCACGAATTCCTGCATCACCGCGTCGAGGTCGGGATACGTCAGCCGCAACCCCTCGATGACGAGGGCAGGTAGCGCGGCGTAGCGGGTCGCGTTGAGGCGGAAGAATGCCGATGCCGGGTCACCCACCGGTGACCCGAGGACCGCTCCGACCACGTCGAGTTCCGGGGCATGCTCGTCGACCGCCTCGGCGGCCCACGAGGAGGCCAGTCCACCACCGGAGTAGCCCCAGAGGCCGACGGGCGTGGAGGTGTCGAGGCCCAGTTCGTCGAACGACACGGCAGCCCGGACGGCATCGAGGGTGCAGTAACCGGGCTCGAGCGGAGCGCCCCAATGACCCTCCGCACCTTCGTGATCGGGGATGCTCACGGCCCACCCCAGGCGTAGCGCGTGCAGCACCAGCAGGAATTCGTACTGCGGCACCGAGCCGCGCGCGTGCGATCCCAGACGCAGTGCGTAGGACGGGAACGACCGGCCCGAGACCGCGTCGATGGCGCACTGGTACGACAACAACGGACGGCGTGCATCCGGGCGAGCACCGGCCGGCAGCAGCACGGTGGTGACGCCGACACGGGGATGCCGCTCGAGGTCCTGCGTGCGGTAGAGCAACTGCCACGCCTGCAGACGTTGGCGCACTCGGCCGAACACCCCGATGCGCACGGGACGCGACCTCAGGAGATCACCGCAGGCGGCGTTCTCGAAGCCCTCGGGAGGGAGGTAGAACGGGTCCCGCTCCGGCGTCGTGACGGGTCCCTCCGACCAGTGCTCGGTCTCGGGCGGATCCACGTCCCGCTGGTGCTGTTCGATACTCATGCCTACGGTTACCCCTGTCGTCGGGTCACACTAACCCGTGCGCTCAGCCCTCCACCGTGCCGACTCGGGTCGACGGGTCGTCGTCGGATGCGCGGGAGAGCACCGGAACCAGTGCATCCACGGCGTACGGGAGGCTCAGCGGGCTCGCGAAGCCGAGTGCAGCGGGTACCGGTGTGCCGAACTCACCGACGTACACCGTCCGGTCGTCCTTCACGACGTTCAGGCTCTGCAGCAACGCGTTGCCCGCGACATCCTCGGGTGTGACACCGAGGAGGACGAGTGTCTGCTGATCGAGCAGGTCGTAGCGCTCGGCGCTGACGAGTCCGGTGGTCTCCGGAGTGGTGAATCCGAGGTCGGTGAAGAAGCGGTTGCGGGGATCTCCGCTGTCGAGGATGTAGAACGTGCCGTCGAGGTACAGAGCGACCGCGGCGGTGCGACCCTCGAACGACGGGTTCTGCGCGGTGGCGTCGGAGAACTTCGCGTCCACCTCCGTGCGCACGGTGTCCGCCTCGGCGGTCTTGCCGAGCGCAGTTCCGTAGGCCGCCAGCTGATCCCGCCACGACGGCGTCTCCGACCCGTCCGAACCGGCGATATCGCCCACCGTGGTCGCGATCCGACCGAGCTGCTGGTACTCCGGCTCCTCGAGGTACGCGTAGGTGGCCATGATCAGGTCCGGTTCGGCCGCCGCCACGCCTTCGACGTCGAGTGTGTCGCTGCCGACCTCGGTGATGGTGTTGCCGGCCAGTTGATCCTGCGCCCACGGGCGGGTCGCGTAGTCGTACCCGGAGAAACCGCGTGTGGCGACGGGCGTGACGCCCAGCGAGAGCGCAAAGTCCTGATCGTTGTACCCGGCGGTCACCAGGCGCTCCGGCGCGGCGTCGACCGTCACGGTGCCGAACTTGTCGGTGATCTGCGCCGGGAAGGCACCGTTCGACTCCGTCGGTGCGGAGTCGGTGTCCGACGAGCTGCACGCCGCCGTGCCGAGAAGTAGAACCGTGGCCGCGACGGACACACCGACGGAGACGCGCATGAGACACCCTTCGAGAGATCAGATCGTTTGAAGTAAGGCTAACCTCAGAGGCGCTGCGCCCGTCTACCGACCCAACCCGAGTGCACCCGCGAGCCGCGCCCAGTCCCCGACCGGTGGAACGTCCATCCGGGCGCCGAGCACCTGGACCACCACGCTCGTCGCGCCGGCGTCGATGTGCTCCTGGACGCGTCGAGTGGTGGCCTCGAGGCCCCGCGTGACCATGGCATCGGCAAGCTTCGCGCTCCCGCCTCGGACGAAGTCGTCCTGCCCGAAACCCAGTCGCTCCCAGTTGTTCCGGTAGTTGGGAAGTCCCGTGTAGATGTTCAGATGGGCGTGAGCCCGTTCGCTCCACACCGACTCGTCCGAGTCCGCGGCCGGGTCCACCACGGCGGCCTGTTCGACCACGAGTTCCGGACGGTGCTCGCTGTCGCCCGCATCGAGGATCTCGCGCGCCATCGACGTGTGCTCCGGTGTCACGAGGTACGGATGAGCGCCGGCGGTGCGATCCCGCGACAGCTCGATCATCTTCGGACCGAGGGCCGCGAGCAGCCGCGGCGGGTTCTCCTCCTCCCCCGCCACCGCGGCCGGTGCAGCGTCCAGAGCGTCGAGGTACTCCCTCATCGCTGCAACAGGTTTCGCGTAGAGATGCCCGCGCATACGTTCGACGAGGGGTGCGTGGGAGACACCGAGACCCAGGACGAAGCGGCCGCCCGACACGGCGTGCAGGGTCCGCGCGGCGGACGCCGTCGCGACGGCATCACGGGCGTAGATGCTGGCGATACCGGTTCCGACCACCAGCGAGGACGTGGCGCCGAGGTAGAGCTGAGCCGCGGTGAGTGCTTCACGCCCGTACGCCTCACCGAACCAGAGCGAGTGCCACCCCTGCTGTTCGACCTGCCTCACCACGTCCGTGACGTCGGTGACGGGCACGCCGTCGAGAGTTCCCGTCCAGAGGCCGATGGTCGCGTCGGAAGTCATGTTCACCAGTGTGCACGCGGCGGGGTCAGACCCGGTCGACCGACTGCCTGAGCCTGTCGAGTGTCGCCGCGATGTTCGCGGTGTTGGCGGTGGCACGATCACGGACGCCCGTGGCCAGCCCGCCGATGCCCACGAACCATCCCGGACGTCGATCCCACATCCGCTCCGTGACCACGGTTCCGTCCGACGACTGCTCCACGTCGTATCGCCAGTGCGCGATCGGGATGGAGAAAGGTCCGTACGCGACGTCGAAGGCGAACGCGCGCCCCGGATCGGCGTCGGTCACGGTGCACGTCGTCGACCATCGGTGCAGGCCGTTGCGATTACTCCCGACGAACGTCGCACCGACTCCCGCCGACGAGCCGCTCTTCCAGCGCATCGTGTGGGCCTCGTCGGCGAAGTCGGCGAGACGGTCCAGGTCCGTGACGGCGGCGTACACGGTGTCGGCGTCGGCGCGCACCGTGACGGTTCCCGACGCGAGAGCGGGTGTGGAAGATTCGGTCACCGCGCCACCGTATCGAGGCCGCCACCGGAGAATGCCGTTTCCGACGCGGTGTCGTACAGAGTCAAGAAGGACCGGCCTACGTCGTGCAGAGTCGACTGCACACCGTCACCTACTTCCAGGAGTGTTCATGCCGTCCCTCCCCCCCTTCCGTTTCCCGGGCGCCACCGCGCTGGTCACCGGCGCAGCCAGTGGAATGGGCGAACAGATGGCGTACGAACTCGCCCGCCGCGGAACCGATCTCATCCTTCTCGACAGGGACGCCGAGCGTCTCGCAGACGTCGCGCAGGCCATCGGTGCGGCCTCCCCCGCCCGGTCCATCGACACCGTGGTCGCCGATCTGTCCGATCTGGACCGTCTGGGTATCGCCATCGACGGCATCGTCGAGCGGCACAAGCGCATCGATCTGCTGATCAACAATGCCGGCATCGCCTTCGGCGGGTCGTTCGAGCAGCTGTCGGCCAAGGATTTCGATACGGTGATGGACATCAACTTCCGTGCGCCGGTGGACATCACACGTCGACTGCTTCCCACGTTGCGTCGCTCGCCCGGCTCGCACATCGTCAACGTGTCCAGCCTGTTCGGGATCGTGGCCCCTCCCGGCCAGTCGGCGTACTCGTCGAGCAAGTTCGCCATCCGCGGCTTCACGGAGTGCCTGCGCCACGAACTCGCTCCGAACATCGGCGTCACGTCCGTGCATCCCGGCGGCATCAAGACCCGGATCGCCGAGACCGCCGGATCGGCCGCCGGTGCCACCGACAAGGAGATCGAGGCGGGCAAGGCCACCTTCGCGAAGCTGCTCACCTACCCGGCAGACAAGGCCGCTCTACGCATCCTCGACGGTGTGGAGAAGCGCAAGGGCCGCGTTCTGATCGCGGCGAGTGCGCACTCCGTCGACATCCTGGCGCGACTGTTCCCGGCGACCTACTTCTCGGTCATGCGCCGCGCCATGTAGCAGCGTCACTCACGACAGGGCCAGGGCCTCCGCCAGATCGGCGTCGACCCTGGCCTTGTTCGCGCCCAGGCCGTGCAACAGCCCGGAGCCGTTCTCGTGTTCGAGCAGCGCGAGAAGGATGTGTTCGGTCCCCACGTAGTCGTGGCCCAGCCGGAGCGCCTCCCGGAACGTCAACTCCAGCGCCTTCGCGGCGTCCTGATCGAACGGGATCAGGGTAGGTAGATCGGCAGCGACAGGGCTCGGTTCGGTGCCCACGGCACTCCGCAGATCGTCGACCGAGATGGACTGCTTCCCCAGCAGTTGCACGCCGAACGAGTCCGGCTCGGCCAGCATGCCCAGCACGAGGTGCCCTGGCGTGATGGTGGCGGATCTACGGTCCCTCGCCTCTGTCTGCGCCGAGACGACGACGTTGCGAGCGCGCGTGGTGAATCGGGAGAAGCCCTGGCTCGCGTTCAGCGGTTCCTCCGAGCGAGGCTTGGCCACGAACTTCTTCTGGGCGGCCTGCTTACTGACGCCCATACTGCGGCCGATCTCCGTCCACGATGCACCCGACCGACGGGCCTGGTCGACGAAGTGGCCGATGAGGTGGTCGGCCACGTCCCCGAGGTGATCGGCGACGACCATCGCACCGCTGAGCTGGCTCAGTGCGTCGTCGTTCGACCGTGAGATCGCTTCGATGAGGTCGTCGAGTCGAACGTTCGTGATTGCTGTCTTGTCCGTCATGCGTCAACTCTAAGTTGACGAACCCCGACCGTCAACACATGATTGACGGGCGGGGTTCGCACCGACGGGACGTCAGCGAACGTTCGCCACCTTCCGCACAGCGCTGCGCGCCGTGCCCTTCAACGTCTTGCTCATGTCGCCGCGGAGCGTCGACATCGAGTCGAGAATGTAGTTCTGACGGACCAACCAGGGACCGTGGTCACCCTGGCGGGGGAACTCGTCGATGGATCGCTGCACGTACCCCGACTGCAGATCGAGCAGGGGACGTTCCTCGAGCGGGCCCCGAGGTGACGGCACCACCGAGGCGAGATCGTTCTTGTCCATGTACTCGAGCACGCGGCAGACGAGACGCGACGTCAGATCGGCCCGCAGGGTCCACGACGCGTTGGTGTAGCCGATGCAGATGGCGAAGTTGGGAACGCCGGTCATCATGGCGCCCTGCCAGACGAACTGCTTCGACAGGTCGACGGCCACCCCGTCGACGTGCGGCGTGATTCCGCCGAATGCCAACAGCTGCAGTCCCGTTGCGGTGATGATGACGTCCGCGGGCAACGTCTTTCCGGACTTCAGGCGAATGCCGTCCGGGAGGACAGTGTCGATGTGATCGGTGACGACCGAGGCCTTGCCCTTCTTCATCGCCTTGAAAAGGTCCGCGTCCGGGATGGCGCACAGGCGCTGATCCCACGGGTTGTATTCCGGCGTGAAGTGTTCCGCGACCAGCTTCTCGTCACCGAGGATCTTGGTGGAGAACTTGGTCAGCAGCGCGCGCGCCGACTCGGGCCGGCGCCGGCAGAACTGGTAGAAGCCGGTGCTGAACAGGATGTTCTTCGTGCGAATGATGCTGTGCGCCATGCCCGCGGGGAGGTACTTGCGAATCCTGTCGGCCAGCTTGTCCCTGCCGGGCACCGCACTGATCCAGGTGGGCGAGCGCTGCAGCATCGTCACATGGTTCGCCGTGCGCGACATGGACGGCACGAGAGTGACTGCAGTGGCACCACTTCCGATCACGACGACATTCTTGCCCGCGTAGTCCAGATCCTCCGGCCAGAACTGCGGATGGACCGTGGTTCCGGCAAACGTGTCGAGGCCGGCGATGTCGGGGTTGTACCCCTTGTCGTAGTCGTAGTATCCGGCGCAGCAGTACAGGAAGCCGCACGTCATCTGCGTGGTGGAGACGCCGGACTCGTCGGTGACCTGCAGCGTGAGAGTCCACGTCGCATCGGCCGTGCTGTAGTCGGCGTCGACGACCTTCGTGCCGTACCGGATACGACGGTCGATACCGAACTCGGCGGCGGTCTCCTTGATGTAGTCCAGGATCGTCTCGCCGTCGGCGATGGACTTCTCCGCGCGCCACGGCTTGAACTGGTAACCCAACGTGTACATGTCGGAATCCGAGCGCACCCCCGGGTAGCGGAACAGATCCCACGTGCCGCCCATGCTGGTTCGCGCCTCGAGAATCGCCCAGGTCTTGCCGGGATGCTCCGTCGACAAGCGGTAGCCCGCGCCGATTCCGGACAGTCCTGCCCCGACGACGACCACGTCGACGTGCTCGAGGGTCGAATCGGTGAACGACGGATCGAGATGATCGGCTGTGGATGTCATACGACCAGTCTCCCGACTCCGACGCGACATTGCTTGACTCTGGACGACATGTCCTTGATTCTTGGCGACATGCCCGCCATTCGATCCGCCGGTTTGAGAGGCTTCCGCGCCACGGTGGCCGAACTGGGGGGCGACGCGGAGAGCTACGCGGTCGCCGCCGGACTTCCCGTTGCCGCGCTGGACGCGGACGACCTCCTGGTCGAGGACGTCGCCATGGCCGGCGTGCTCGAGATCGCGGCCGCGGAACTCGACTGCCCCGATCTCGGACTCCGCATCGCCCGCCGACAGGACCTCGGGATGCTCGGTCCTCTGGCGTTGGCTATCCAGAACTCGGCGACCGTGGGTGAGGCCCTCGAGTGCACGGAGCACTACCTCTTCATCCATGCCCAGTCGCTGTCTCTGCACCCCGAGCGTGACCCCTACGGAACACCGGGAATCGTCGGATTGAGGTACGGCACCAGGCCCGGCATCATCGCGCCGATCCAGGGCACCGACATGGGACTGGGATTCCTGCACCGGGCCACCATCGCGCTGGTCGGTGGTCCGTACGGTCTGAGGTCCGTCGAGCTCCCGTACGTACCCGTCGCTCCGGTGTCGGTGTACGAGAACTTTTTCGGCGTCGCCGTCCGAACCGGCCGACCCGCCGCCATCCTGCGGGTGCCGGCGTCCCTGATGGACCGGCCCATGCACGGCGGCGACTCCAACCTGCACCGGTTGGCGCTGGCGTTCCTGGCCCGACAGGGCGCCGGACCGACCACCGACGTCACTCCGCGGGTCCGGACCATCCTGCAGCAGTCACTCGGGACCACTCCCCCGCACATCGACCACGCGGCGCGCCTCCTGAGCCTGCATCCACGCACGCTGCAACGCCGATTGTCCGGCGAGAACACCACGTTCGCGGCGATCGTCGACCAGGTCCGACGCGAGGAGTCGCTCCGCTACCTGACGACGACATCGCTGCCCATGAGTCAGATCGCCGCCGCCGTCGGACTGTCCGAGCAGTCGACGTTCACCCGCGCGTGCCGCCGATGGTGGGACCTCACTCCCACCGACGTCCGTCGCCACAGTCCCGGCGACGGACGACGGCTCAGCTGAAAGCGCTGGACGGAAGCTCTTTCTCGTCGTCCACGATGGCACTTACGATGCGCGCGGCGACGTCGTCCGGATCGAGTCCCGCCGGCATCGACGGCGCAGTGCCGGAGATCGCACGCGTCGCCAGTCCGGTTTCGGTGTGGGGCGGACGGGCATCGACCACCCGCACCTTGCGCCGACGCGCCTCGGGTCGTACCGCCTCGACGAATGCGCTGATACCGGCCTTCGCCGCGCAGTAGGCCGCCATCCCGCCGACAGGCTTCTCGGCGATGACCCCACTGATGCTCAGGATGACGCCCCCGGCCTCGACGCGTGTCAGGGCGGACCGCACGAGGCGCAGCGGCGCCAGCAGGTCGACGAGCAACAGATCGTCCACCGTGTCGTCGTCCACCTCCGCGGCCGGCCCGAACGCCACGATCCCCGACGCGATCACGACTCCGTCGAGGTGGCCGACGTGCGACGTCGCCTGCACGACGAGGTCCTCCGGTGCACCGGGGTGGGCCAGGTCTGCTGCCACGACGTGCGCCCCGTCCACGCCGAGCGCGGACAGCGCGTCCGCCGACCGTCCCGAGATCGTCACGGTCGCACCCGCGTCGACGAGACGCGCGGTGATCCGCGAGCCGAGAGCACCCGAGGCGCCCGTGACCAGGAAATGCTTACCGGCGAGTTCCATGTCAGACGCCCATCTCGGAGAGCGAGCCGACGGTCGCCGCGGTGGCCGACCGCGTCCAGGCGACGGGATCCTGCCCCTGCGGGCTCACACACACCGTGTCGACGCCCAGGGCGGCGAATCCTTCCATCTCACGGAGGAACCCGGCACCGTCCGCGACCGGATCGAGCGAGGTGATGATGGTCTTCTCGATATCCGCGTAGTCGCGTCCCTCGCGCTCGCAGTGACCGCGCAGGACGTCGAGCTTGTGGGCGACGGTGTCCTGGTCGGGCGCGAAAAGGTTGCAGAGTGAGCCGTACCGCGCGACGAAGGCCAGCGTCTTCTTCTCCCCGGACCCGCCGATCATGATGGGCGGCTCGGGGCGCTGCAGCGGTTTCGGCTCACAGATCGTCTCGGCCAACGAGTAGTGCTGTCCGTCGAACGGACCGTCGTCGTCGCTCCACATCTGCTTGCAGATCCGCACGGCCTCCTCGAGCCGCTCGAATCGCTCGGCCATGGAGGGGAACGGGACACCCAACCCCTTGTGCTCGCGTTCGTACCAGGCTGCGCCGATTCCCAGCATCGCCCGACCCCCGGACAGGACGTCGAGCGTCGTGACGGTCTTGGCCAGCAGACCCGGATGACGGTAGGTCACGCCGGTGACCAGCAGGCCCAGCCTGATGCTCTCGGTCCGTCCCGCGAGGAACCCCAGCGAGGTGTAGCCCTCGAGCATCGGGTCCTGCGCGGTGGCGAGGTTCTCCATCTGGAACCAGTGATCCATCAGCGTGAACAGAGTGCACCCCCCGTCCTCCGCGGCGCGTGCGCTGTCCGAGAGCAGTCCGGCCGTCGCGGCGGCCCCGCCCGGAAGGGTGAAGTACGGATAATGAACGGCCAACTGCACGATGGGGTCTCCTCGTTCGTCTCTCGCAACGGATCTGCTGCTACTTCGTCCCTGCGTACGGTTCCGGACCGTCGGAAGCCACGGCGAGGGAACATTCGGGGTCGTCGCGCGTTGTTCGGAGTGTGAATGAATCGGCTCCGACTCGGACAGTAGTGGCAACGGCTTTCGGCGGCCCTGAGGTCGTCGAGCTACGTGAGGTGGACCTGGGCGAACCCGGCGACGGCATGGTTCTCGTCGAGGTACGGGCGGCCGGGGTGAACCCCATCGACTACAAGCTCTACAGCGGCGCGTTCGGCACCGACTCCAGTCGCCTTCCGATGCCGCTGGGTGCCGAAGCATCCGGTGTCGTGCTGGCCGTCAGCGCGAATGCCGACGGCCCCGCGGGTCCCGTGTCGGTCGGAGACGAGGTCATCGTTCTCGCCGACGGCGCGTATGCCGAGCGCATCATCGCCCCGGCGGGCTCGATCCTGCCCAAGCCCGCCTCTCTCGACTGGGCCGAGGCGGCGTCGTATCTCCTCACGGCTGCCACCGCCTGGGACATCGTCGAACTGTCCGGCGTCGGCGAGGGCGACTGCGTGCTGATCCATGGCGCGTCCGGGTCCGTGGGCTCACAGGCGATCCAACTCGCCGTCCATCGCGGTGCGCAGGTGATCGGTACCGCGAGTCCTCGCAATCTGGACGCGGTGCGTGCACTCGGCGCCGTGGCCGTTCCCTACGGCGACGGTCTGCTCGACCGTGTCCGGACTGCCGCACCGGACGGAGTCGACGTGGCGCTGGACACCGTCGGAACCGACGAGGCGGTGGACGTGTCGCTGGCCCTGGTCGAGGACCGCACCAGGATCGTCACCATCGCGGCCTTCGGCCGGGCCGCGGACGAAGGTTTCCCGTCCGTGGGCGGGGGGAACGCGGAGAGCGCAGCCCGTCGTGAACGTGCCCGCCTGACGTTGCTCGACCTCGCGGGGTCCGTGGTCACCGTGACGATCGCCGCGAAGTACCCGTTGGACAAGGCTGCGAGGGCTCATCGCGAACTGGGCACGAATCACCCGCGCGGAAAGTACGTTCTCGAACCCTGACCGGCAGGTCGGGCCGCAGCAGACTACCGTTGTCCCCGAGAACACAGACATTTTAGGAGTGGACACATGAGCGTCGAGACGAACGAGAAGAAGCGTCACCGCGTCGTCGTCATCGGTTCCGGATTCGGTGGCCTCTTCGGCACGCAGGCCCTCAAGCGAGCCGATGTGGACGTCACGCTCATCGCGCGTACCACCCACCACCTGTTCCAGCCGTTGCTGTACCAGGTTGCCACCGGCATCCTGTCCGTCGGCGAGATCGCCCCCGCCACCCGCGTCATCCTGCGCAAGCAGAAGAACGCCGAGGTGTTGATGGGTGACGTCGAGACCATCGATCTGACGAGCAAGACGGTCACGTCGCGTCTGCTCGAGCGCGAGACGGTGACGCACTTCGATAGCCTGATCGTCGCGGCGGGTGCCCAGCAGTCGTACTTCGGCAACGATCACTTCGCCGAGTTCGCGCCGGGTATGAAGACCATCGACGACGCCCTCGAGCTGCGCGGCCGGATCCTCGGCGCGTTCGAGCAGGCCGAGCTGTCGACGGACCCTGCGGAGCGCGAGCGTCTGATGACGTTCGTCGTCGTCGGCGCAGGCCCCACCGGTGTCGAGCTGGCCGGCCAGATCTCCGAGCTGGCCAACCGCACCCTCGACGGAGCGTTCCGCAACATCGACGCCAGGGACGCCAAGGTCGTCCTCCTCGACGCTGCGCCTGCCGTTCTGCCGCCGATGGGCAAGAAGCTCGGCGAGAAGGCAGCCAAGCGCCTCGAGAAGCTGGGCGTCGACATCCAGCTCAACGCGATGGTGACCGGCGTCGACAACGACGGTCTGACCGTCAAGGAGAAGGACGGCACCGAGCGTCGCATCGAGGCCCAGTGCAAGGTGTGGTCGGCCGGCGTGCAGGCCAGCCCCTTGGGCAAGCAGCTCGCCGACCAGTCCGACGGCACCGAGGTGGACCGGGCCGGACGTGTCGTCGTCGAGCCCGATCTGACCATCAAGGGCCACCCCGAGGTCTTCGTCGTCGGCGACATGATGTCGGTGAAGGACGTTCCCGGCATGGCGCAGGGCGCCATCCAGGGTGCGAAGTACGCCGTGAAGCAGATCAAGGCGTCGCTCGACGGTCAGAGCCCGGCAGAGCGCAAGCCGTTCTCGTACTTCGACAAGGGCTCGATGGCCACCGTGTCGCGTTTCAGCGCGGTGTGCAAGGTCGGCAAGCTCGAGTTCGGTGGCTTCATCGCATGGGTCGCGTGGCTCGGCCTGCACCTCTTCTACCAGGTGGGATACCGCAACCGCTTGACGACGGTCATCTCGTGGTTCGTGACCTTCCTGGGTCGCGGTCGCGCGCAGATGGCGTCGACCGAGCAGCAGGTGTTCGCCCGTCTCGCGATCGAGCAGTTGCACACTCTCGAGAAGGAGAACCGCGTCGAGGGCATCTCCATCCCGACGCGCACGGTCGAGGCGACCAGCAAGGCCGCCGACCGCGAGTCCGGCGTCACGGTGGACGCCGAGGGTCGGCAGAAGCAGCAGGACAGCACCGAGAAGCGTGCCGCGTCGGGTGCGTCCCCCACTGCGGAGGAACGTCAGGGAGCAGAACCGTCCTCGGCGGAGTCCGCAGGAGCCAAGCGCGCAGGCTGAACGACCGGTAGCCGATGGCCGAGCCAGGTGGAGAGAGTTCCACCGCCGGCCATCGGCATCGTCGTGTGCAGGCCCGATCGCACATCACCGGTGGCGTCCGGCAAGGCCGTCGAGGGGCACGTGAGAGTGCTCATCGCCGCCATCGGGGCGAACAGGGCGTCGTGACCGTCGGCTCCCGGCCCGAGGTCCAGCCGGTGACGGAGCACCGGCGTCGTACCGGTATCGACGTCGAACGTTCCCGTCCATCGCGCGAGGTGTTCGCCGGTGCGGCCGAGCTGCACCCGCTCGCGAACCACTGCCCGCGACCCCGTCCCGAGGTGCAGACCGACCGTCGAGTGATGCTCGGCCGAACCCGCGACGATGGTCGGCTCCGGGTCGAAGACCAGGTTTCCACCGTCGTGCACCTCGAGAGACCACCGCGCGTGTGAGACGTCGGTGATGCGTCCAGGGAGGGCCACCGACGCGGCGACGGTGCAGACCTCGAGTCGGGCACCCGCCTCTACGACGATGCGAACCTCGATCGTGTCCCCACCGAGAGGTGTTGCGGCAGAGCCGATCAGGTGCACCCGATGCGCTCCTGTCCGCCGCACCGCCAACCCACCGCGGGCCTCGATCCGCGGTGTGCGGGCACGCGACGCCACGATGGTCACGACGGACTGCAGCGTCCCGCGGCCGACCGGGGCCGTCGACTCAGACAGCGACGGCGGCGAGCTGATCTCGCACCCACCTCAGCACGTCGGTCGCGGCCGGATCCTCAGTCAGTGAGATCAACGCGGTCGGCCGCCCTTCGCGCACTCGGACAGCGTCGTTCTCCATGACCGTGAGATCCGCTCCCACCATCGGAGCCAGATCCGTCTTGTTGATGACCAGCAGATCCGAGTACGTCACCCCCGGACCGCCCTTGCGGGGCACCTTGTCGCCGCCGGCCACGTCCACCACGAAGATCTGGACGTCGATGAGTCCGGACGAGAACGTCGCGGTGAGGTTGTCGCCACCCGACTCGACGAGGATGAGATCCAGCGGCGGGTTCGCCTCGATCAAATCGTCGATGGCGTCGAGGTTCGCTGTGATGTCGTCGCGGATAGCGGTGTGCGGGCATCCCCCGGTCTGCACGGCCGTGATGCGCTGGTCGGGCAGCACCGCGTGACGACGGAGGAAGTCGGCGTCCTCCGTGGTGTAGATGTCGTTGGTCAGCACCGCGAGAGACAGCTCGTCCCGCAGTTGTCGGCACAGAGCAGCGACGAGCGCCGTCTTGCCGGATCCCACGGGGCCGCCGATGCCGACCCGCAGAGCCTCGCCGGGTGTGCGAGAACGCTTCGGGCGGTCCAGGTCGTGCGTGTGCGGTTCCCCGTCGATGAGATGCGGAGGCATCGTGAAGGCTCCTTCGGTGTTGTCGGTCAGGACGCGAACAGTGGTCGTTCACGCTGTACGTGGCGTTCGCCCAGGAAGTCGAGCAGCGGGTCGGACAGGTTCTCCAGTCGAGGGAGGCCGGCGGTGACCGAGTCGGCGATGCGGTCGCACTCGCTCGCGAGGCCGATGGTGCAGGCCGCCACGGCACCGGGGTCGAGAGCCAGGAGCCGCTGCGCGGCGATCGCCGCGCCGGTCATCGCGGTGTAGATCTGAACGGACGCGGTCTCCGACGGGGTGGACCCGGTGAGCGCACCGACGACACCGGCGACGACCGGAAGATGCGGACGACGACCGAGCGTCGACCAGTCGTGATCGGGCCACACGGTCTCGGCGAGTCGGCGCAGTCCCCGTCCCTGGGACCGAGAGGCCGCGCGCGCGGCGGGAGACGGTGTGCGAGCGTCCGTCTCGTGATCGGCGTCGACCGGGGACAGGATGCCCGCGCAGACGGCCGCCGCGAGGGACGCCGCGACCGCACCACTGATTCTCATCCGACGACGCAGGTACGCGTCGAGAGTCACCACGTCGCGCACGAGGCCTTCCGTGATCGCTTCCTCCACTCCACCGGAGTGCACGTGACCCCCGATGGGCAACCGGGAGTCGGCGAGGGTGAAGAGCATCGCGAGCCCGGACGGTGCAGACAGTGATGTCCTCGGATCCAGTGTCGTCATCAGAACAGGAAGTACCGCTGCGCCATCGGCAGTTCGGTCGCCGGCTGCTCGGTCCACACGTCGCCGTCGATACGCACGGTGAACGTGTCGGGATCCACCTCGATGCGCGGCACCGCGTCGTTGTTCACCATCTGCGCTTTGCCGATGCCGCGGACGTTGCCCACGGGCACCAGACGGCGGGAGACGTCGAGCCGGTTCGCGAGACCGTCCTCGAGTGCCTGCGGCGCAACGAAGTGCACGGACGTGGCCGCCGCGGCTTTCGGTGTCGCACCGAACATGGGCCGAGGGAGCTCGGGCTGAGGTGTGGGGATGGACGCGTTCGCGTCGCCCATCGTCGCCCAGGCGATCATGCCGCCCTTGATCACCATGTGCGGACGGACACCGAAGAATGCCGGTTCCCACAACACCAGGTCGGCCAGCTTGCCGGGTTCGATCGAACCGACCTCGGCATCGAGACCGTGCGCCACGGCGGGGCAGATCGTGTACTTGGCGACGTACCGCATGGCGCGGTTGTTGTCTGCGCGATAATCGCCGGCAAGGAAGCCGCGGCGCTTCTTCATCACGTGCGCGGTCTGCCACGTCCGCAGGACGACCTCCCCGATCCGGCCCATGGCCTGGGAATCGCTCCCGATCATGGAGATCGCTCCCATGTCGTGCAGCAGGTCCTCGGCGGCGATCGTCGACGGTCGGATCCGACTTTCCGCGAACGCGAGATCCTCCGGAATCGACGGACTGAGGTGGTGGCACACCATCAGCATGTCGAGGTGCTCGTCGAGAGTGTTGACCGTGTGCGGCCGAGTGGGATTGGTGGAACTGGGGAGTACGTGGGGCTGCGAGGCGACCGTGATGATGTCGGGTGCGTGACCGCCTCCGGCTCCCTCCGTGTGATACGAGTGGATTCCTCGACCGGCGATCGCACCGAGCGTGTCCTCGACGAAACCGGCCTCGTTGAGGGTGTCCGAATGGAGTGCGGCCTGCACGCCCGCCTGATCACACACCGTCAGGCAGGCGTCGATGGCGGCAGGTGTCGATCCCCAGTCCTCGTGCAGCTTGAACCCCGAGGCGCCGGCGCGTAACTGCTCCCACATCGCATCGGGTGAGACCGTGTTGCCCTTGCCCAGCAGCGCCACGTTCATCGGCCATCCGTCGAGAGCCTCGAGCATGCGTGCGAGGTGCCATGCGCCCGGAGTGACCGTGGTGGCCTTCGTCCCCTCGGCGGGACCGGTGCCGCCGGCGATGATCGTGGTGATGCCTCCGCCGAGCGCTTCCTCCATCAACTGCGGTGCGATCAGGTGCACATGGCAGTCGATGGCTCCGGCGGTGAGAATCCTGCCGTTGCCGGCGATGATCTCGGTGGAGGGTCCGATGACGAGGTCCGGATGCACCCCGGACATCGTGTCGGGATTGCCCGCCTTGCCCAGCGCGACGATACGGCCGTCGCGGATACCGACGTCGGCCTTGATGATTCCCCAGTGGTCGAGCACGACCACGCCCGTGATGATCGTGTCCGGCGCGCCGTCGGCACGGGTGGCGCGGGACTGACCCATCGACTCGCGGATCACCTTGCCGCCGCCGAAGACGGCTTCGTCACCGGCGAGACCCGGCCCGCCGCAACGGTCCTCGGTGATCTCGACGACGAGATCGGTGTCCGCCAACCGGATTCGATCGCCGGTGGTGGGCCCGTAGAGCTGCGCGTACCGCGATCGGTCGAGAAAGGACATCAGAGTCCGCCCGTCTCGACAGCATCCAGCCGACCGGGGGGTGTCAGGGAGATTCCATACACCTCACGGGATCCGCCGATGTCGACGGCGGTCACGCGATGCGCGATACCCGGTTCGAAACGCACGGCCGTTCCCGCAGGGATGTCGAGCCGCTTGCCGTGTGCCGCTTCGCGGTCGAACGTCAAGGCGGCGTTCGACTGCGGCAAGTGCACGTGGCTGCCGACCTGCACGGGACGGTCGCCGTCGTTGACCACGTCCAGCGTGACGGTTGCCCGGCCGGCATTGAGTTCGATGACACCGTCCTCGACGAGGATCTCACCCGGAACGATTCTGCCGTCATCCATGCGCTCGGCGCCCTTCATGAAATGGGATCGTGGACGGTGATGAGCTTGGTGCCGTCGGGGAAGGTCGCCTCGACCTGCACCTCGGGCAGCATCTCCGGGATGCCGTCCATGACGTCCTCCCGGGTGAGCACCTCGCGTCCCGACGACATCAGTTCGGCGACGGTCCGCCCGTCACGTGCACCTTCGAGGAGGTGATCGGTGATGACGGCGATCGCTTCGGGGTGATTGAGCCGCAGACCGCGCTGACGTCGCCGACGCGCGAGTTCGGCGGCGTAACTGAGCAGCAGTCGCTCCTGCTCGTGCGGCGACAGTCTCATGCCTCGACCCTGCTCACTGGTGTGACGTCCTTTCGGGAATGCGACTGCGGCTCCGCAATGCTGGCACGCGGCGGGGCATCGCGCACGGCAGGCGGGAATCGCCCGGGTTCAGGCTCCGCCGATGGCCGCGGTGTCCTCGATGTTCTGCAGCCGCACCTGACCGCGTGCGATCAGCCGGTCCGACTCGTCGGTGATCGTGACCGTCCAGATCTGCTGTGTGCGTCCGCGGTGCACCGGAACCGCTTCCGCGGTGAGGACTCCGGCGCGAGCTGCGCGGATGAAGTCGGTGGTGTTGTTCACTCCCACCACGTGGCCGCGGCCGCCGAGCCACAATGCTGCAGCGGTGCTGGCGACGGATTCGATGACGGAACAGTGCACTCCCCCGTGCACGATGCCGAACGGCTGCAGCAGCTCGTCGCGGACCGTCCACCGCGCGGTGACGCGATCGGGTTCGAGATCGTGGAACTCGAGCCCGATGAGCTTGCCGAAACCGGTGTCGAGCTGCGCTCTCATGTCGTCCAGGGACGTCGTGGGTTCGGTCATCGGGAGACTCCTCGTGGCTGCCGGGATGGGAGTCCCAGTGAACCAACAGGGTCCGACCGAAAAGTCGGCGGGCCTCGCAGTGGTGTGCGAGGCCCGCCGGGGCACGGATGCCGGTGTCGCTGCAGCCCTCAGGTCACCGGCACGGTCCGAAGTCGATGTGTGCTCGTCGGCACGGATTCAGCATATAGGACAGGCTTGCCTAAGTCACGGGTATCGACGACGGCGGACCTGCCACCCGGCGCCGGCCAGGGCGTCGAGAAGCATCTGGCCGCGTCGCCATCCCGCCTCCTGGTCGTGGTCGGTACCCAGCATCGGAACCCGCGCGGATGCACCCAGTACGGAGTCTCCGACGATGCGCCCCAGCCCGGTTCTGTCGATCGGTCCGAGCGTCGACAGTCCCTGAGCGGCGACGTCCAGCGATCGGGACGCGCGATGCGCGATCCAGGCTGCGAGAGCCTCGTCGCACGGCAGACCCACCGTGCCGCTACTTCGCCCGACCGACGCCGACGACACCGAGCGCAACGTGGTGTCGCGAACTCCCGCCCAGTCGACGCAGACGTCGCTGTCCAGATGGATCCACAGGTTCTCGGGGCCCGGGTCCCAGGACCGAGCGCACGCGACGAACGCTGCAGCGGAGCGTCCGACGACGGCGTGGACCAGCGCCGCCGACACCTGCTCGATCGCCCGATGTGGATCGGGGTGGTCGAGCAGGGCACGCCCGTGCAGTGCGGCGAAGCGGCCCGACTCGCATCCGGTGGCGAAGGACCACCACCGACGTTTGCTCTGTTCTGCCATGTCGGCGACCGCGTAGACGCGAGGAGCGTTCGCATCGAGGTGGCGGAGCGTGGTCATCGTGCGACGGAACTCGGCACCGACGGTCGCTCGGCGGTCCGGTGGCGAGACGACGATGTCGGCGAGAACTGTCATCGGTGTGCGCTCCTCATGATCGGACGGGACGGCGTTGCGCCATAAGGTAAGCCTAACCAATACTCGACGTGCAACCGGTTGTGGTGCGCGTCACCGACCGACCCTGCGTACGCAAGTGCTTAGGATTGCGTAACCTTCCAAGGAGAGACGTGAAGAGAACGACGTTCGACGGGAGGGATTCAGCGTGAGTGACACTGCACCCCTCGCGCACGCTCCCGACTCGGGTGCACTCCCGGAACCCGCGGATACCGTCCGCGCGGACCGCGACTACTCCACGCTCGACGAGACCCGCCAGGCACCCAGCGCCGCGTCGGTCGTCGCGGCAACTGCCGTGGACATCGCCCTCCCCCTCCTTCCTCTCGCCATCGGTGCGGTGATCGTGCGATCGCTGGCCGACGACAACGGCGGCGGCCAGGTCGACCGCGTCGTCTTCGCCGCCATCTCCGTTCTCGCCGCCGTCGCAGTCCTGGTGTGGAATCGCGGGGTTCGCGACGGGCGTGCCGGTCAGAGCGTCGGTAAGTCGTTGTTCGCGCTGATTCTGCGGACCAGCGACGGCAACGCCACCGGTGTACGCGCAGCACTGGGACACCGGCCGCGCTCGCGCATCACCACCGTCCGACTGTCCGTGGCGGTCGCCGACGGCTTCCGACCGATCGAGCAGGACACGTCGTCGGCCGCGGCGCGCCGGCGCCGGACGACCGGACTGATCATCCTTGCCGCGGCGCTGGTCCTGGTCGCCCTGATGAGCATCGCGGTCGGTGCGCGACCTCTCACCTTCGCCGAGATCTTCCATGCGCTGTTCTCTGCCACCGGAACCGACACGGACGTGATCGTGCGGTCCTTGCGACTTCCGCGCACCGTTCTCGGACTGGTCGTCGGCATCGCGCTCGGCGTCGCGGGTGCGTTGATCCAAGGACACACCCGTAACCCGCTTGCCGACGCCGGCCTGCTGGGACTGAACGCGGGCGCCGCGTTCTTCGTCGTCATCGCGATCTTCCTGTTCGGCATCACGTCCCCGAGCGGATACCTGTGGTTCGCGTTCGCCGGTGCGGCGGCCGCGAGCGTCGTCGTGTTCGGCACGGCCTCGCTCGGCGGAGCTCGCGCCAACCCTCTGTCTCTCGCGCTGGCGGGCGCGGCCATCGCGTTCTTCCTCCAGGCCATGACCAATGCCGTCGTCCTGCTGGATCAGACCACGCTGGACAGCTACCGCTTCTGGGTCGTCGGATCGGTGGCCGGACGAGGACTCGACATCTTCTGGACCGTGCTGCCGTTCATCGTCGTCGGCCTGATCATCGCGGTCGCCGGTACTCCCGCCCTGAACACCATCAGCCTCGGAGACGACGTCGCGCGGTCGCTGGGCACCAACATCACGCTCACTCGAGTCGTCGGCATCGTCGCGATCACGTTGCTCACCGGTGCTGCCACGGCCGCCTGCGGTCCCATCGCCTTCGTCGGACTGGTGGTCCCGCACGTGGCGCGAGCGATCACCGGACCCGACTACCGCTGGCTGCTGCCGTTCGCCGGCGCCCTCGGCGGAGTGCTTCTCGTCCTCGCGGACGTCATCGGCCGGGTTCTGGTGCGGCCCGGCGAGCTGCAGGTGGGCATCGTGCTCGCCCTGGTCGGAGCACCCTTCTTCATCGCCCTGGTGCGCCGCAGAACGCTGGTCTCGCTGTGACCCGCGCTCTGGAAGCCGACGTCACGTCGTCGGCGGTGGCAGGCAGGCCCGCGTTCCGGCTGGGCCCTCTCTCGACGGTGCGTCGACCGGCCCGGGTGATCGTCGCGATCGCTCTCGCGGCAGCACTGTTCCTGGTGTTCTGCCTGAACGTCGGGCGCGGCGACTACCCACTGTCCATCCCGGACGTCGTCCAGGTCCTGCTCGGTGGAGGTAGCCGGATCGAGCGCTTCGTCGTCATGGATCTGCGACTCCCCCGCGCGCTCACCGGCGTGCTCGTCGGGGCGGCACTGGCGGTGTCGGGCGCTCTCATGCAGTCGATCACCCGCAACGTCCTGGCCAGTCCCGACATCCTCGGCATCACCTCCGGCGCGAGTGTCGCGGCGATCTCGCTGATCGTGCTGTCGGGAACCAGCACCGCCGTGGGAGTGTTCGCGACGCTCGGTCTCACGATCGCCGCTCTCGTCGGCGGACTGCTCACTGCCGCGGCCGTCTATCTGCTCTCATGGCGCGGCGGCGTGCAGGGAATGCGGCTGGTGTTGGTAGGCATCGCCGTGAACGCCATGATGGTGGCGCTCATCGGATGGATGCTGGTCAACGCCGACATCACCGATGTCACCCGCGCTCAGCTCTGGCTCACCGGCACGCTGTCCGGCGCGACGTGGTCTCAGGTCTGGCCCGTCACGGCGGCGGTCGTCGTCCTCGGCGCCGCGTCGGTCGGTATGTCCTTCCGACTCACCGCGATGCGACTCGGCCCGGACACCGCCCGGTCGCTGGGCGTGAACGTCCAGAAGTCGCAGGCCGTGCTGCTCGTCATCTCCGTTGCATTGGCCGCCATCGCGACGAGCGTCGCAGGCCCCATCGGCTTCGTCGCGCTCGCCGCGCCGCAGATCGCAGTGCGACTGACTCGGTCGGCAGAGCCGCCCCTGATCGCGTCGGCACTGACCGGGGCGCTGGTCGTGGTGGGCGCCGACCTGGTGGCGCGGACCGTGCTTCCCGTGGAACTGCCCGTCGGCATCGTCACTTCCGTCATGGGCGGACCCTTCCTGCTTTACCTGCTCGTTCGAGTCAACCGAAAGGCGACGATATGAGTGCGCACACACAGGCCGGTGCGGCGGAGGCAGTGCATCCCCATCGCCTGGTCGCCGACAACATCTCCGTCGGCTACGGCGACCGCATCGTCATCGACAGCCTCGACCTCGAGGTGCACACCGGAGTCATCACCACCGTGATCGGGCCGAACGGCTGCGGTAAATCGACGCTGCTCCGCGCGCTGGGCCGTCTGCTGTCGCCGCGGCAGGGGCAGGTGACTCTCGACGGCAAGGCCATCGGCCACATGAAGACGAAGGACGTGGCCCGCACCCTCGGCGTCCTCCCCCAGTCGCCCATCGCACCGGAGGGTCTCACCGTCGCCGACCTCGTCGCCCGCGGCAGGCACCCGCACCAGTCGTGGATCCGCCAGTGGTCCCGCGACGACGAGTCCGAGGTGGCCCGCGCACTCCAGCTCACCGGCATCGAGGATCTGGCCGAGCGTCCCGTGGATCAGCTCTCCGGTGGACAGCGGCAGCGAGCATGGATCTCGATGGCGCTCGCGCAGGGGACGGACGTGTTGCTCCTGGACGAGCCCACGACGTACCTCGACCTCGCCCACTCCATCGAGGTGCTCGATCTCGTCGACAGGATGCACGACGAGATGGGCAGGACCGTCGTCATGGTCCTGCACGACCTCAATCTCGCCGTCCGCTACAGCGACCGACTCGTCGTCATGCACGAAGGCAGAATCGTCGCCAGCGGCACGCCGTCCGAGGTCATCTCGGAGGAGATGTTGGCCGACGTGTTCGGCCTGACCGCCGCCGTCATCGACGACCCGGTCTCGGACCGCCCCCTGATCGTCCCGATCGGCACCCGGCACGTCACCGTTCGATCATCGTCCTGACCAACTTGACGCCCTGCCCGAGGGACACGTCGGGCAGGTAGGCGCGGCCGATCGCGTTGGCGATGCTGGGCAGGGCCACCGCGTCGGGGAACGTCATGTACATCGGCTCGTACACGGGCTGGAACTTCGACTTGAAGGCCAGCAGCGACCGGAACCCGTACACCGGTTCCAGGGTGCGCCCCACGACGTCGAGCAACCGTTCGAGCAGAGCCGACAGGGTCGAGGTCGCCGGCGACTCCTCGGTGGGGTCGCCCACCTTCGCCAGCGGCGCACCCGACAGGCTCAGGAACTGCGCGCCCTCCTCCTGCAACGACAGGGCGGCCGAGGCGATGAGGAATTCCATCGCCGGCCGGAAGCCCTCGGACCGTCGACGCATGAAGTCGAGCGTCCATCCCACCACCTCGCCGTCCCGGTAGACCGGCATCCACGACGTGATGCCGTGCACCGTGCGGTGTTCGTCCACCGCGATGAGGCATCGGACCTGCGGATCGTCCACCTCGTCCAGACCGCCGAGAGTGAACCCCATCTCGGGCATGCCCTTGTCGGCCACCCACTCCTCGGAGATCGCCGTGATCTGATCGGTGATGGCCAGCGGCGCGGTCGGGAAGCTGATCCACTCGGCTTCCACGCCGGCCTTCTTGGCCCGGTTGACGGCTGTACGCACATCCTGGAACTTCTTGCCCGTGAAGGCGAGACCGTCGAGAGGGAGCACGGTCTCCTCCCCCACCTGGATGCTCTCCCACCCGAGCGCGCCGGTGATGGACGCGACGTCGGGAGTCACCGAGTAGAAGCAGGGAGACCAGCCGTTGGCCGACGCGTACTCCGAGAAGCCGACGATGGCCGCCTTCCGGTCCGCCGGGGGCCCGACCGGATCTCCGGTCGTCAGGGCGATACCGGAGATCACGCGGAACGCGACGTAGCTTCGGCCGTCGCCGGAGAACCAGTAGCGATTGCCGCTCCACGTCGTCATCCAGGACAACGCGCTGCCGCTGCTCGCCGACAGCACTGCGCGGGCACGCTCGGTCGCATCGGTGTCGACGCCGTACGCGGGCTTCACGAACGATCCGGCCGTCAACACGATCAACGTCGCCCAGAAGGCGATGCCCGTCCACTCGTACAGGACGGTCGCGAGTCCGCTGTCCGGAAGGAACGGCGGGTCGAACCACTGCAGCAGGATCGGGGGTACCAGCCGCTGCGGGAAGTCTCCCAGCAGCGCCAGGGCGGACGGACTGCCGTCGAAGCCCCCGCGCACCAGGGTCCCGACGGCCACGTAGATCACGGCCAACGCCACCGCAGCCGACGCGGTCCCGACCCACACACGGCGATAGGTATCGGCCGGTGCCCGCACGTCGAAGTTCTTCCTCGTGACCACCAGCAACGTCAGGACGGCCAGCGGCACCAGGAACGGGACCGCCGTGCGGTACAGCGTCGCATCGCCGACGCCGTAGTAGAGCGTCTCGCCGTTGTCGAGGTCCGCGAATCTGATGAGGTAGTTGGCCAGCGCGAGGGCGACCAGGACGAACTGGGACAACACCGCGCCGATCCACGCGAACCGTCGCCCGCGACGTAGGCCGTCGGCAAGAACGAGCAGATAGAGCGACGGCAGCACGCTGGCGACGGTCGGGCCGACACCGCCGAGGCGTAGGTCGAGCAGACCGCGTCGGCAATCGGTGGACCCCGGGTCGGCGCCGCAGACCAGGTCGACTTCGTCGACGGTCCACTGCTGACTGCGGAACAGCTCACGCAGGACAGCGAACGGGCCGACCGCGTTGGGCGAGAACGCCGCGATCATCGGACCGACGGCGCTGGCCGCGACGATCAACGCGACCAGGACGCGACCCTCGCGGCGCGTACCGGCCAACCTCGACGCGCGGGGAGACTTGCCTACGATCAGCGGTCCGGCGAGCCCGCCCACCAGGACGGATCCCAGTGTCGTGATGTCCGTGAGGTGGCCACCGAAGAGAGCCATGACCACTGTCAGGGCCACGAGACCCACCCGCACTCGACGACGCCACAAGGTGCCCATGTCGGAGCTGGCCACCATCAGGGTTCCGAGGATCCAGGCCGTCGGTCCCGAGGTGACACCGAGATGAAGTTGGAAACCCCACCCCTCGTCGAGAAGTTGGCCCAGCGCAGCGAGAGCCAGACCGAGCAGTGACCCACCGATCTGCGTCACCAGGACCGCCACGGCGAAGCGCCGGGTGCCCATCCGGTGCTCGACCGGCGCCGCGACGAGAAGGAACAGAAGCGTGGAGACGACCAGCGCCGCGACTCCGAGAGCGAACAGTCCGGACGTCACCGGGGTCCAGAGTCGAACGTTCTCGATCGGCACTATGCCCACGGCGATGTGGTGGTCGAGGAAGCTGCGGTAGCTGCGGGTGGTCAGCGAGATGACGACGACGCCGATCCACATCGCGGCGAGCAGCGTCAGGCTGACGGGCGCACCCTTCGCGCCGTACGCGACAGTGGAACCGACCCGCGCACCCTGCCGGCGCGTGCGTGCCCACCAGGCGGCGACGTCCGTGCGGACACGGCCGAGGCGGCTCGGCGCATCGGTGGTGGGGTCGCCGTCGTCCGTGGAGGTCGCGGTCACGAGGTGAGCCCCAGACGCGTTGCCAACCAGCCGATCTCGAGTTCCAACCCGGCCGACCAGGTCTCGTAGCTGTGTCCCCCGGGGACCTCCGCGTACTGCACGTTCATACCGGCTTTCTGTGCGGCGGCGAGCAATTGCTGCGCCGACTTCTGGTAGTCGGGGTCGCTCGCACCGACGACGAAGACGCCGGCGGTGTCGGGGAACTGCGTCGATGCCATCAGGTTCATCGGGTTCACGGCCTCGAACGCGGCTTCACTACCTCCGAACGCCGCGTCGAGAGTGCGCTGCTTGTCGCCGAGCGTCGGCTCGAGTTGTCCGGACAGCACCAGGAACGTGGGATAGATCGCCGGGTAGTTCGTGGCCATCTGCAGCGCGCACGTGCCGCCGTACGAGAGTCCACCGACCGCCCAGTGCTTCGGGTCCGGATCCACCTGCAGCGTGGAGTTCACCCAGGCCGGCACATCCTTCGACAGATACGTGGCCACATTGCCGAGCGGCGAGTCGACGCACAGAGGATTCGCGATGGTCGACCCGGTGGCGTCGGCGACGACCACCACCGGCGCCAGACCCTTGTGCTGTTCCGCGAAGCGATCCATCGTCGACACCAGGCGCCCGCCGGTGAGCCAGTCGTCGGGTGAGCCCGGTTGTCCGGCCATCAGGACGAGGACGGGGAGCAGTGGGCGCCGGTCGGTGAAATAGGCCGGCGGCAGGTAGACCTTGGCGTCGCGGGCCGAGAAGCCGGATGCCGTACCGGGGATCGGCGCGTCCAGGATGCGGCCTCCCGCCGGCATCTCGGCGGGGGCGGTCCACGATGCCTCGAGCGGAGTACCGGTCACAGGATCGGCGGTGCGCCCGGTCACCTCGTCGACGCCGACCTCCTCGACCGACGAGATGCCCACGGCGGTGCCGACGGTCGGGTAGGCGTCGAAGACGAGGTTGACCTGAGCTGCCGCGGTCGCGACGACCGCGATGAGCGCGAGGACGGTGATCACCTTGGACCACCACCGTGCTGCGGCGAGCAGGCGAGGAACCGTCAGCAGCAGCCCGAACACTCCGAGTCCGACCCACACGTAGACGGATATCTCCACCGGATCGGGAAACACGCGCCAGATCTTCTCGATGATCACCCAGGATGCGACGGTCAGTGCTGCGGCGATCACGAGGGTGATCGGCACGGCACGGGTCAGATGCCGTCGACTGCGGGCGAGAACGAGCCACACCAGACCCAGGACACCGGCCACCGTGACGACGATCGGAACGGGTCCGCTGACCAACGACGTGTCCAGGATTGCCACGGCGCAACAGTAGCCGCGGCGCCCGTCCGACGGCGCGCGTTGCGAGCGCGCCGCGCCGCGTTCACGTGCGACGACCCGCTGCTACACCCTGTAGTACGCATTCGCGTCGGAGGAGACGTATCATTTCCGGAATGGCAGGCCTGGGCGATCTCGAACGAGCAGTGATGGAACATTTGTGGTCGAGTTCGGAGCCACAGACCGTGCGCCAGGTGCACGAGGCACTCGCGGAGAAGCGCGAGCTCGCCTACACCACGGTGATGACCGTGCTGCAGCGTCTGGCGAAGAAGAAGCTCGTCACCCAGCAGCGAGACGACCGCGCCCATCGGTACGCTCCAGTACATGGGCGCGAGGAACTTGTCGCGAGTCTCATGGTCGACGCTCTCCAACAGGCGGATCGATCCGGAGGCCGCGCTGCTGCGCTCGTGCATTTCGTCGGGCAGGTGGGCGCCGACGAGGCCGCTGCGCTCCGTGAGGCGCTCGCAGCGCTGGAGAAGCAGGACGACTCCCGACGCGGGACCGTCTGAGCGACCAGGCAGGCTCATCACCACTTCGGCACCGACGGTGAGGACATGAACGCACCGACAGCAGTGATCTTCGCGGTACTCGCGTTGATTCTGGCGGGCCCCGTTCCCGCACTGCTGGCCCGCGCCACCTGGCCGCACCGCACTCCGCGCGCAGCTCTCGTCCTCTGGCAGGCCATCGCGTTGGCCGCCGTGCTCTCCGCCTTCAGTTCGGGGCTGGCCATCGCCAGTCAGCTGCTCGTTCCCGGGGCGGACGGTCGCCCCACCACCTCCCCCACGGCGGAGATCGACGCTCTCGGACTTCCCGTGTGGATCCTCTACGTTTCGGTGCTCGCCATCACCCTCGTCATCGGCGCTCGACTGCTCTGGGCCACGTCCCTGGTGGCCGTGAAGACGAGGCGACGGCGCGCTCGGCACCGCACACTCGTCGACATCCTCGACCGCAGCGCCGATCAGGTCAGTCCGCACGGCACCGACGTCCGCGTCCTGGAGACTCTCGATCCCATCGCCTACTGCCTGCCCGGGCTCCGGCAACGTGTCGTCCTGAGCGAAGGCACACTGTCCAACCTGGACGACGACGAGCTCGCCGCCATCCTCACCCACGAGCGGTCGCACCTGCGCGCGCGCCACGACCTGGTCCTCGAAGCTTTCATGGCCGTCAACCAGGCGTTCCCGTACTTCGTGCGTAGTCGCTCGGCCCTGGGTTCGGTCCAGTTGCTCGTCGAACTTCTCGCGGACGACTCCGCGGTCCGCGTCACCGGGCCCCGGCCCCTCGCTCGAGCCCTGGTCGCATGTTCGGGATCCTCGGCTCCGCGAGGTGCGCTTGCGGCGGGTGGTCCCAGCACGCTGGTCCGTGTCCGCCGCCTCGCCACCCCGGGCTCGACGCCCGGCGTCGCCCCGTTGGCGTACCTGGCGTCGGCCGCCATCCTCGTGGTCCCGACTATTTACGTCGCCGTGCCGTGGCTGACCGAGCTGAACCGGCTTCTCCAGCACCGACCCTGACACTCCGTCCCCTGACACCCCGGGAGTCGACTGGCTCACACGAGTCGGCATGTGGAGCGCCCATCGCGTAGGGTTGACCTCGGTTCATCAGAACCATCCGTTAGTCGATATGGCACAAACTTCGCCGTCGGACAGCGCGAGTTCATCGAACTCCCGCACCGTACGGACGACAAGACACCTCACATTGCGCCCGAGCTCCGCTTGCGCATCGATGACCAGGTGATGTGTGCCCTGGCTCGTTACTGCTGCGCGGTGATCATTCGTTGCTGCGTGGCGACGCGCCTGCAACCCCGAGAGGTACCACCGCGTTGACCAGCGCTACACCCGTTTCTGATTCTGCTACCAGCACCACCGGCCCCGTGGCCGAGTCGGTCGACACCACCACCGTCGACGGCACCCCCGAAGGTGCGACCAGCACCGAGACCACGTTCTCCGATCTCGGTCTTCCCGCAGCCATCGTTGCGGCACTCGCGAAGAACGGCATCACCGTTCCTTCCCCCATCCAGAAGATGGCCATCACCGACGCACTCGGCGGACGTAACGTCCTGGGCCGTGCGCAGACCGGTTCGGGCAAGACCCTCGCCTTCGGTCTCCCCATGCTCACCCGCCTCGCGGAAGCCGGCGTCAAGCCCGCCGCGAAGCGCCCCCGTGCACTCGTTCTGGTTCCCACCCGTGAGCTCGCCTTCCAGGTGGTCGATTCGCTGCAGTCCTACGCCACGGTGCTCGGACTGAGCGTCCGTCCCGCTGTCGGCGGCACCCCCTTCGGTCGGCAGGCCGATCAGCTCCGTCGCGGCGTCGACGTTCTCGTCGCCACCCCCGGACGCCTCGGCGACCACCTGCGTCAGGGCACCTGCGTCCTTGAGGCAGTGGAGATCACCGCACTCGACGAGGCCGACCAGATGGCCGACATGGGCTTCCTGCCCGAGGTGCGCGACATCCTCGGACAGACCGCGAACGGTGGCCAGCGCATGCTGTTCTCCGCCACGCTCGACCGTGAGGTGCAGTCGTTGGTCCGCCAGTTCCTGGCCGACCACGTGCAGCACTCGACCGGTGACAGCAAGGCTGCCGTCGAGTCGATGGATCACTACATCCTGAACGTCGGCCGCGGTCAGAAGGACATCGTCCTGTCCGAGATCGCTGCTCGCGAGGGTGGCCGGACCATCATGTTCGCCCGCACCAAGCTCGGCTGCGACGGCATCACCGACCGTCTGCGCGCCGTCGGCATCCACGCCGAGTCGCTGCACGGCGGCAAGGCGCAGAACCAGCGCACTCGCGTTCTCGATCGTTTCAAGAGCGGTCGCACCCCGGTGCTCGTCGCCACGGACGTCGCTGCACGCGGCATCCACGTCGACGGCATCGACCTGGTCGTCCACGTCGATCCGCCCGCGGATCACAAGGACTACATGCACCGCGCCGGCCGTACGGCTCGCGCCGGCGCTGCGGGCACCGTCGTCGCCATCGCGCTGCCCAACCAGCGACGCATCATCAGCCGCCTGACCGGTCAGGCCGGCGTCAAGGTCAAGTCCGTCGACGTCTCCCCCGGTTCGGCCGAACTCGGCTCGATCACCGGCGCCAAGGCGCCGTCCGGCGAGCCGGTGCGCGAGGCACCGCGTCGCGAGCGTCCGAGCGGCCCGTCGCGTTTCGGCGCATCGGGTTCACCTCGTACGGGTGGCTACCGCGGCGGCGACTCCGGTGGTTACCGGGGCCGTGACGAGAACCGCACCGGCGGCTACCGCGGCGGCGAATCGAGCGGTGGCTACAAGGGCCGCGACGAGAACCGCACCGGCGGCTACCGCGGCGGCGAGTCCAGCGGTGGTGGCTACAAGGGCCGCGACGAGAACCGTACCGGCGGCTACCGCGGCGGCGAGTCCAGTGGCGGCTACCGCGGACGCGACGAGAACCGTTCGGGCGCAACGGATTCACGCTCCGGCGGCTTCCGCAGCCGCGCTGCGGGCACCGCGCGCGACTGACAGCTACACCCTCCTTGTCCGGCCCCGACTTTCGCGTCGGGGCCGGGCAGGGAAAGCTGGGGGAATGACTTCCTCTGAATCCACTCCTCTCGCTCAGATCGGTGTCACCGGACTCGCGGTCATGGGATCGAACCTGGCGCGCAACTTCGCCCGGCACGGACACACGGTGGCGGTGCACAACCGCAGCTACGCCAAGACGCAGACGCTCCTGGACACCCACGGTGGTGACGGAACCTTCGTCGCCTCGGAGAGCGTGAAGGACTTCGTCGCAAGTCTCGAGAAGCCGCGCAAGGTCGTCATCATGGTCAAGGCCGGAGACCCCACCGACGCCGTCATCGAGGAACTCGCCGGTGTCATGGACGAGGGCGACATCATCATCGACGGCGGAAACGCCCTCTACACAGACACCATCCGCCGCGAGTCCTCGCTGAAGGACCGCGGCCTTCTGTTCATCGGCGCCGGAATTTCCGGCGGTGAAGAGGGCGCATTGAACGGCCCGTCGATCATGCCGGGCGGACCCGCGAAGTCCTACGAGTCGGTCGGACCGCTGCTGGAATCGATCTCCGCCCATGTCGACGGCACCCCGTGCTGCACCCACATCGGCCCGGACGGGTCCGGCCACTTCGTCAAGATGGTGCACAACGGCATCGAGTACGCCGACATGCAGTTGATCGGTGAGGCCTACAACCTTCTCCGCGACGCGCTGGGCATGGACCCCGATGCCGTCGCCGGCGTGTTCCGGCAGTGGAACGAGGGCGACCTCGAGAGCTACCTGGTCGAGATCACCGCGCAGGTTCTCTCCCACAAGGACGCGAAGACGGGCAAGCCTCTCGTCGACGTCATCGTCGATGCCGCCGAGCAGAAGGGCACCGGCCGCTGGACCGTCAAGGCAGCGCTGGACCTGGGCGTCCCGGTCACAGGAATTGCCGAGGCCGTGTTCGCCCGCGCGCTGTCGGGCGCACGCGGACAGCGCGAGGCGTCCAAGGGTCTGGCGTCGGGAACGCTGTCGGCGAAGCCCGAGGACATCGAGACCTTCACCGAAGACATCCGCTCCGCGCTGTACGCCTCCAAGGTCGTCGCCTACTCACAGGGCTTCGACCAGATCGCCGCAGGCTCGGCCGAATACGACTGGAACCTGCACCCCGGCGACCTCGCCACCATCTGGCGCGGTGGATGCATCATCCGTGCCCGGTTCCTCAACCGCATCAAGGATGCCTACGACGAGAACCCGGAACTGCCCGCACTGTTGCTGGCGCCGTACTTCCGTGACGCGATCGAGAACGCCGTCGACAGCTGGCGCCGTGTCGTGTCCACGGCGACACTTCTCGGCATCCCGGTGCCCGGCTTCGCATCCGCCCTGTCGTACTACGACGGACTGCGCGCGGAGCGTCTGCCTGCCGCGCTGACGCAGGGTCTGCGTGACTTCTTCGGCGCGCACACCTACGAGCGCATCGACGCCGAGGGCAAGTTCCACACGCTGTGGAGCGAGGACCGCTCCGAGATCGACGCCTGACACACCCGTGAGTTCGCCCGTCCTGGCAGTTCTGCTGTCGCTGGTGGCTGCGTTCCTCTTCGCCTGCGCCGCGGTGGCGCAGCAAAGCGCGGCCTCGGCAGTCCAGGACGGGCGTTCTCTCGTGTCCGGCCTCGCCACCAGCCCTCGGTGGTGGGCGGGGGTCGTCGGTGATCTGGGTGGCTATCTGGTCCAGGTCGCCGCCCTGGCGGTGGGATCGGTCAGCGTCGTGCAGCCTCTCCTGGTCAGCATGCTGCTCTTCGCGCTTCCCCTGGCGGCCAAGTATTCGGGGCTCCGCATGCGCCGGGCCACGTGGCTGTCCGCAGTCGGCCTCACCACCGCCCTCGTCGCGTTCGTCGCGGTGGGCGATCCCACGGAGGGCAACTCGAACGCACCGCTGTCGGAGTGGGCGCTTCCCGTCGCGGCCGTGGTGGTGATCGCGCTGATCGGCGCGGTAGCCGGTGCCGCCGTGAACGACAGCGGCCGCGCGGCGCTGTTCCTCGGGATAGGCGGCGGGTTGCTGTTCGGTGTCGCGGTGGCGTTCACCAAGTACGTGACGGACCTGGTGGAGGCAGATCCCCTGGGAGCCCTCGCCGCCTGGCAGACGTACGCGCTGGTGGCGTCGGGCGTGGCCGGCTTCTATCTCCAACAACGGGCCTTCCAGGCCGGTCCGCTGGCGGCCTCGCTCCCGGCCGTGACGGTGTGCGAGCCGTCGGCAGCGGTGTTCCTGGGGGTCGTCGTGCTGGACGAGCGCATCACGATGGACGGCGCGCGGGGGCCGATCGTCGTCGCGGCGGCACTCGCGATGGTCGTCACCACCGTGGTCCTCTCGCGTGAGCAGGGGCGTGAGCACGCACCCACGCCCGACGCGGCGACTCGCCACCGCTGAATCGCGTACTCTTGTGCCCCGTGCATTTCCTTCGTGACCAACGGCCGCCCTACGACCTGACGTACGACGACGTCTTCCTCGTTCCGAACCACACCACCGTCACCTCCCGCTTCGATGTGGACCTCTCGAGCGTCGACGGCTCGGGAACGACCATTCCGATCGTCGTGGCGAACATGACGGCTGTCGCGGGTCGCCGGATGGCCGAGACCGTCGCTCGCCGCGGCGGCATCGTCGTCATCCCGCAGGACCTCCCGACGGCCGCGGTCGCGGAGACAGTCGCCTTCGTCAAGAGCCGCAACCTGGTGGCGGACACCCCCGTGGTGCTGACGCCCGAGGACTCCGTGTCGGATGCGCTGGCGCTGATGCCCAAGCGCGCGCACGGTGTCGTCGTGGTCGTCGAGAACGGTCGGGCCGTCGGCGTGGTGTCCGACGCCG
Source organism: Rhodococcus sp. Leaf247 (assembly GCF_001426185.1). Lineage (GTDB taxonomy): Bacteria > Actinomycetota > Actinomycetes > Mycobacteriales > Mycobacteriaceae > Rhodococcoides. The sequence goes on from NZ_LMRP01000003.1 coordinate 543,269, forward strand.
CCTGCAGCGATGTCGATCGCTTCGCGCGCCTGTCGACGGTCATGGACAAGGACTTCGTCACGGCCTCCGTCGAGACCGGCCCCCGCGAGATCTTCGAGATGCTCGAGTCTCGGCACGAGAATCTCGCCGTGCTCACCGCGTCCGACGGGACTCTGGCGGGTGTGCTGACCCGCACCGGAGCGCTCCGGGCCGGGATCTACCGTCCCGCAACCGATTCCGACGGTCGGCTGCGCATCGCGGCGGCCGTCGGCATCAACGGCGACGTGGGCGCGAAGGCGGCGGCACTGGTCGAGGCCGGCGCCGACGTGCTCGTGCTCGACACCGCGCACGGTCACCAGCAGAAGATGCTCGACGCCCTGCGCATCGTCGCCGCTCTCGATCTCGGTGTTCCCCTCGCCGCGGGCAACGTGGTGTCCGCAGCCGGCACCAGGGATCTGATCGAGGCCGGCGCCGACATCGTGAAGGTCGGTGTCGGTCCGGGTGCGATGTGCACCACTCGCATGATGACCGGGGTCGGCCGCCCGCAGTTCTCCGCGGTGGAGGAGTGCGCTGCCGCCGCTCGCGCTCTGGGCAAGCACGTGTGGGCGGACGGCGGCGTACGACATCCGCGCGATGTCGCTCTGGCTGTCGCCGCAGGCGCATCGAACGTCATGATCGGATCCTGGTTCGCCGGTACGCACGAGTCGCCCGGTGACCTGCGTGTCGACTCCGCGGGGGTCGCCTACAAAGAGAGCTTCGGCATGGCGTCCAAGCGCGCCGTCGCCGCCAGGACCGCCGCGGACAGCGCCTTCGACCAAGCGCGCAAGGGCCTGTTCGAAGAGGGCATCTCGAGTTCGCGGATGCGCCTGGACCCCGAACGTCCCGGCGTCGAGGATCTGATCGACCACATCTGTGCCGGAGTGCGCAGCACATGCACCTACGCCGGGGCACGCTCGCTCGAGGAACTGCACCGCGACGCCGTGTTGGGAATCCAGTCCGCGGCGGGATTCGCGGAGGGACGGCCACTGCCCTCCGGTTGGTGACCGACCGGCCACACCCCGGTGAGTCGGTGCCGAGGGCGCAGCGACGATACGATGACGGCGATAGCGGCACCCGTTCGCGGGTACAGCTGTGATGCGCGTGCGCGGCACTTGCCGGTGCCGACTCCTCCACTCGAGGAGCAGCCGCACTCCGACAGGAAGGACACCGGTGCCCGAGGCACCCACGACGACGCCGACCGCAGGGTCCGGCCCCACGTCCCCACCCCCGCTCGGCGGCGACAGCCCCGCCGAGGACGGTTCCCGATCGGAGGGATCCTCTAGGTCGCCGGGTCTACCCGGCATCTACAGGCGAGTCCGCGCGGCGGTGACGAGCACATGACCGCGTTGATCACCGTTCTGTCCCTGGTCGGCTTCGTCGCTCTGACAGTCGGCACAGCCATCTTCGTCGCCGCGGAGTTCTCTCTGACCGCACTCGAGCGCAGCACGGTCGACGCTGCGGCTCGCGACGGCGACATGAGGTCGCGGCAGGTCCAGCACGCGCACAAGACCCTCTCGTTCCAACTCTCCGGTGCGCAGCTGGGCATCACGATCACGACGCTGATCACCGGATACATCGCCGAGCCGGTACTCGCCCGGTTCATCACGCCCGTGGCGGAGGCTCTCGGAGCGTCGGAGTCGGTCGCCGGAGTCATCTCTCTGGTGGCTGCGCTGCTGATCGCCACGTCGGCGTCGATGGTCTTCGGAGAACTGGTGCCGAAGAACATGGCGATCTCCAATCCCATGAAGGTCGCCCGGGCCACCGCCGGACTGCAGGCCGGGTTCTCGCTGGTGTTCAAGTGGGCCATCAACGGTCTGAACGGATCCGCGAACTGGGTCGTCCGACGCCTGGGCGTCGAACCGGCGGAGGAACTGCGCTCGGCCCGCTCCCCGCAGGAGCTGGGATCGCTGGTGCGGACCTCCGCCGAACACGGCTCCATCGACGAGCGCACTGCGCTCCTCGTGGACAGATCACTGCAGTTCGGTGAGCGCAGCGCGGAAGAACTGATGACTCCGCGCGTGAAGATCGAGACCCTCGCAGCGGACGACACGGTCGCCGATCTCATCGACACCGCAGCGCGCACCGGTTTCTCGCGGTTCCCGGTCGTCGCAGGGGATCTGGACGACACTCTCGGCGTCGTCCACATCAAGCATGCGTTCACCGTCCCGTCCGGTGAGCGAGCCACCACCACGGTGCGGTCCCTGGCCCAGCGGGTGCCCAATGTGCCCGCCAGCCTCGACGGCGACACCGTCATGGAACGGGTGCGTGCCGACGGTATGCAGGTGGCCATCGTCGTGGACGAGTACGGCGGCACCGCCGGCATCGTGACCATGGAGGACCTGATCGAGGAGATCGTCGGCGACGTCCGCGACGAGCACGACAACCCGGAAGTCGACGTGCAACGCGTCGCCGACGGGTGGCTGTGCTCCGGACTGCTCCGCATCGACGAGGTCGGCGAGTTCACCGGATACGCGGCGCCCGAGGGCGAGTACGACACCCTCGGGGGCCTGGTGCTGACGCAGTTCGAGCGCATACCCGACGCCGGTGACCAGGTCGTCCTCCCGGCTCCGAGTGGTGATCTCGAGTCCACCGATGCCGGTGGATGGATCGCCCGCGTCGACTCGATGGACGGCCGCCGCATCGACCGGATCCTGGTCCGTCCCGCAGCCGAGGACGAGATCGCGCGATTGCGGTCGGAGACGGACACACGGAGGGAGGCTCACGATGGGTGACGTCTACGCGGTGCTGCTCGCCGTGCTGCTGCTGTTGTTGAACGCCTTCTTCGTCGGTGCAGAGTTCTCTCTGATCTCGGCGCGCCGCGACCGGCTCGAGAGTCTCGTCGTCCAGGGGAAGAAGCGCGCACAGACGGTCATCGAAGCGGGCCAGAACCTGTCGATGATGCTCGCCGCAGCTCAGCTGGGCATCACGATCTGCTCGATCCTGCTGGGTCGAGTCGGTGAGCCGGCTGTCGCGCACCTGATCGAGAAGCCGTTCGACGTACTCGGTGTGCCCGAATCCCTTCTGCACCCCATCGGCTTCGCACTCGCGCTGGCCATCGTGGTGATCCTGCACATCCTGATCGGCGAGATGGTTCCCAAGAACATCGCGATCGCCGGACCGGAGGCCACAGCGATGCTGCTGGTCCCGATCCATCTGTGGTGGCTGCGTGCCGCCAAACCCCTGATCTCGTTCTACAACCTCTGCGCGAACGGCTCGCTGCGGCTGCTGCGCGTGGAGCCGAAGGACGAACTCGAATCCGCCGTGTCGGCCGACCAGTTGTCGGACATGATCGGCGAGTCGCGGTCCGAGGGCCTCATCGATGCGGAGGAGCACCGTCGTCTGACGCAGGCTCTCGAAACGTCGGGACGCACGGTCCGCGAGGTGCTCATCCCGCTCGACCGGGCCCGAACGGTGGTCTGCGGTCCGAAGGGGCCGACACTCGGCGCCATCGAGGACGCCGTCCGCGAGACCGGGTTCTCCCGATACCCGGTCCGCGACGAGGTCGACGGTCTTATCGGCTACCTGCACATCAAGGACGTCCTGGACCTGATGGCGGACCCACTCGCCGACAGCGACACCGTGATCCCCCGCTCCGATGTCCGCCTCCTGCCGATCATCGACGCCCGTACGCCGCTGGACGAAGCGCTCGCAGGGCTGCGTCGACGCCGTAGCCATCTGGGCGCCGTCGTCGAGTCCGGTAAGGGCACCATCGGCATCGTCGCACTCGAAGATCTCGTCGAGGAATTCGTGGGTACCGTCCGCGACGGAACGCATCTCGTCGAGGACGTCGTGCCGGGACCCGACGGGAACGCATGACGGCGCCGGCGCAGACCCTCGACGTGCTGGACGCCGCCGAGTGGCACGGTCGTCGCGCGGCGCACGTCGATGGGGTGAACGACCTGGTCGGGCAGTACCTCGACCGTCGTGCCGCCGGGCACGCGCACCCCGTCCTCGACTTCCTCTTCACGTACTACAGCCTGAAACCGGCGCATCTGCGGCGGTGGCATCCCGGCTTCGGAGTAGCACTGATCGGGGACGGCATCGAGGACTATCGAGGGCGCTCCGGATACGGGGACACGACGGTGCGGGGAGTTCCCGCGGTGACGGTCACGTCCGATCTCCTGGAACGCCGAGGGTCCGCGGTCGACTTCGTCTCGACACTCGTCCGGCGAACGGCGGCTCGGCCGGCCCAGTTGGGCTGCTTCGGTCTGCACGAATGGGCGATGGTCTACCGCGGGGGCGACGCTGCTCTGCGTCACGACGTCCCGCTACGGCTGGGACACGACGGCACCGACGCCGTCGTGGAGTCGATGCCGCTGCGGTGCACGCACTACGACGCGTTCCGCTTCTTCACCCCGGAGGCGGTTCCGAGGAACGCGCTCGAGCTGACTCCGGATCACCGTCTGCTCACCGAGCAGCCCGGATGCCTGCACGCGTCGATGGATCTGTACAAGTGGGTCGCGAAGCTGGGTCCGCTGCTGCCCTCGGACCTGCTGCTGGACTGCTTCGCCGTCTCGATGACTGCCCGCGAACTCGACATGCGGGCGAGCCCGTACGACCTGACGGAGTACGGCTACTCCCCCGTGCGCATAGAAACGCCGACCGGACGCGCGGAGTACGTGCGCGCCCAGTCGGCGATCGCCGAGTCCGGCTCGGATCTCCGGCGGCGGCTCGGCAGGGCGCTGGACGCCCTACCTCGCTCGACCACCTGACAGGTCAGGCTCCGATCGCGGACAGTTCCTCGAACTCGTCGTCGGTGAGCTCGATCCCCGCGGCCGCCACGTTGTCCTCGAGGTGGCCGACGCTGGACGTCCCCGGGATCGGCAGCATGACGGGCGAGCGACGCAGCAGCCACGCCAGTGCCAGCTGGGATGGCGACACGCCGTGACGCGTCGCGAGTTCGGTGAGCGGGCTGCCCTCGCCGGTCAGCTGACCGGTGGCCAGCGGGAACCACGGGATGAAGCCGATGTTCTGCTCGGTGGACCAGTCGAGCAGTTCCTGCGAGGACCGGTCGGTGAGGTTGTAGAGGTTCTGCACGGAGACGATCTCGGCGACCTTCTGCGCCTGCTTCACCTCGTCGACGGATACCTGACTCAACCCGATGTGGCGGATCTTGCCCTCGTCCTGCAGTGCCTTGAGCTCGCCGACCTGATCCTCGACGGGAACCTCCGGGTCGATGCGGTGCAGCTGGAACAGGTCGATGCGGTCGAGTCCGAGACGACGCAGGCTGAGCTCGGCCTGCTGGCGGAGGTAGGCGGGGCGACCGACCGGGTACCACTGGCCCGGTCCCTGCCGCGTGAGGCCGGCCTTCGTCGCGATGACGACGTCGTCCGCGTACGGATGAAGCGCCTCGGCGAGAAGGTCTTCGGCCACCTCGGGCCCGTAGCTGTCGGCGGTGTCGAAGAAGGTGACGCCGAGTTCGACCGCGCGACGCAGGACGCGGATCGCCTCGTCCCGATCACGAGGAGGACCCCAGACGCCCTCACCGGGAAGTTGCATCGTGCCGTATCCGAGTCGGACGACCTCGAGGTCGCCGCCGAGCAGGAAGGTGCCCGACGAGCGGGCCGGGGCTGTGGTGTCGGAAGAAGTCATAGGCGTTACGACGCCGCGCGGACGACTTCTATTCCGCTGCACCTCGGGTGACGCGACGAGCGAGATCTACCTCTGGGTAACATCGGGGCGATCCAGCGCGGCACTGTGGCCGCGGTAGACGATTCTAGTGAGGGGCTGTGATGACCGAACGCGTTCAGGTCGGCGATCTGCAGGTGGCGGCTGTGCTGCACGAATTCGTGGAGAAGCAGGCGTTGCCGGGTACCGGAGTTGATTCCGACGCGTTCTGGGCCGGTGTCGGTTCCATCATCGCCGACCTCGCACCGAAGAACCGTGCGCTGCTCGACGTCCGCGACGACATCCAGGGCAAGCTCGACGCCTGGCACTCCGAGCATCCCGGCGCGGACTACGACAAGGCGAAGTACAAGGCGTTCCTGTCGGAGATCGGCTACCTGCAGGACGAGCCGGCCGCCTTCCACATCACCACCGAGGGCGTCGACACCGAGATCACCACCACCGCCGGGCCGCAGCTGGTCGTGCCCGTGCTGAACGCACGGTTCGCGATCAACGCGTCCAACGCCCGCTGGGGATCGTTGTACGACGCGCTCTACGGAACCGACGCCATCTCCGAGGCCGACGGTGCCGAGAAGGGCACCGGCTACAACAAGGTGCGCGGCGACAAGGTGATCGCGTTCGCGCGCGGCTTCCTCGACGACTCCGTCCCGCTCACGTCCGGTTCGCACGTCGATGCCACCGCGTACGTGATCGACGGATCCACGCTCGCCGTCACGCTGTCCTCCGGTGAGACGGTGGGCCTCGCGTCACCCGACGCTCTCCTCGGATACACCGGCGACCCGAGCGCGCCCACCGGAATCCTGTTCGTGCACAACGGCTTGCACTTCGAACTGCAGATCGACGCGGAAAGCCCGATCGGTAAGACCGACGCAGCCGGCGTCAAGGACGTCGTGCTCGAGTCCGCTGTCACCGCCATCATGGACTTCGAGGACTCCGTCGCGGCCGTCGACGCCGACGACAAGGTGCTGGGCTACCGCAACTGGCTGGGACTGATGCGCGGAGACCTCGCCGAGGAGGTCACCAAGGGTGGCAAGACCTTCACACGCACGATGAATCCGGACCGGGTGTACACGGCCCTGGACGGATCCGAGCTCACCCTGCACGGTCGGTCGCTGCTGTTCGTCCGCAACGTGGGACACCTGATGACCACGGACGCGATCCTGGACAAGGACGGCAACGAGATCCCCGAGGGCATCCTCGACGCGATCCTGACCTCGCTCACCGGAAAGCACAGTCTCGCCGAGGGCGTGGCCCTGAGCAACAGCCGTACGGGATCGCTCTACATCGTCAAGCCGAAGATGCACGGCCCCGACGAGGTGGCCTTCACGAACGAACTGTTCGGACGCGTCGAGGACGTGCTCGAGCTGCCTCGCAACACCCTCAAGGTCGGCATCATGGACGAGGAACGACGCACCACGGTCAACCTCGCCGCCTGCATCCTCGCGGCGAAGGAACGCGTCGTGTTCATCAACACCGGCTTCCTCGACCGCACCGGCGACGAGATCCACACCTCCATGGAGGCGGGCGCCGTCGTGCGCAAGGCCGAGATGAAGAAGCAGACGTGGATCGCCGCCTACGAGGACTGGAACGTCGACACCGGCCTCGCTGCCGGCCTCGAGGGCAAGGCTCAGATCGGCAAGGGCATGTGGGCGATGCCCGATCTCATGCACGACATGCTCGAGCAGAAGATCAACCACCCGAAGGCGGGTGCCAACACCGCGTGGGTTCCGTCTCCCACCGCGGCGACTCTGCACGCGACGCACTACCACCAGGTCGACGTGTTCGCGCGCCAGGAAGAGATCGCGAAGTCCAGGCGGGCATCCGTCGACGACATCCTCGAGATCCCGCTGGCGTCGGACACGTCGTGGACCGATGCCGAGAAGCAGAACGAGCTGGACAACAACTGCCAGTCGATCCTCGGCTACGTCGTTCGCTGGATCGACCACGGTGTCGGCTGCTCCAAGGTGCCGGACATCGAGGACGTCGCACTCATGGAAGACCGTGCCACGCTTCGCATCTCGAGCCAGCTGCTGGCCAACTGGGTGCGTCACGGCATCGTCTCCGAAGACGACGTCGTCGCATCGCTGAACCGGATGGCGCCGGTGGTGGACCGTCAGAACGCCGACGACCCCACGTATCGGCCGTTGGCTCAGGACAGTGAGAACAACATCGCGTTCAACGCGGCCAAGGATCTGATCCTGCTGGGCACTCGTCAGCCCAACGGCTACACGGAGCCGATCCTGCACGCGCGTCGCCGCGAGTTCAAGGCTGCCGAGGCGTCCTGACCCGTAGATTCGAGGTCGACGGAGACCCGGGGGCAGCCGGGTCTCCACAGACATCACGAGAGGGCACGGGGACGACATGGGTGAGCACCGTCGGGCGGGATCCACGACGGTAGGGCGACGCGGCGTGAGCCGCGGGCCCATCGTGGTCCTCGTCGTCCTCGTGCTGATCGTGGCTGCCGTCTTCGGGTGGTTCGCGTTGCGGGATCGCATCGTGAACGAGGGCGAGCAGGCAGCCAAGGCGTGTGTCGAGGGGCCTGCGACCTTGGCTGTCACCGCCGACCCCGACATCGTCGACGCGGTGCGCAGCGTCGCCGCGGCCTACGACGCGACCGCACCGGTCGTACGCGATCACTGCGTGAGCACCACGGTCACCGCGACGCCGTCCGCTGCGGTCGCGCAGGCGCTGGCGTCCGAGAACTACGACGAGTCGCAGGCCGGTCCCCGACCGTCGCTGTGGATCCCGACGTCGTCGGGCGATGCCGCCGAGGTCGTTGCGGCCCGCTCGGTCGACAGCACGCCGCGGTCCCTCGCCACCAGCCCCGTCGTACTCGGGGTCGCACCGGGACTCGCGGACACCCTCGGCGGCGCCGCCGTGGGATGGGCGGATCTCCCACGTCTCGCCACACAGTCGCAATCCCTCGATGCCATCGGGGCAACCGGCTGGGGGTCGCTTCGTCCTGCACTGCCCTCGTCACCCTCCACGACCGCAGCCGTGGAGGCGATCGCTGCGGCGACCGCGGATCCGGCGGCGACCGGCGCTCCCAGCGCGGAACAAGCCGCGAGCCCGGCCGTCGTCGCCGCGATCTCCCAGTTGTCCCGCGCCGCCTCGTCGGCGGCGTCGACCCCGCCTGCCGATACCGACGCCGCGCTCGATGCGATGGTGCAGGCCGGGGATCCCGCGGCAGCGCCCGTCCACGCCGTTCCCGTCACCGAGCAACAGCTCTTCGGCCGCATCTCCGAAGGCCAGCAACTTGCTGCCTTCCGGCCGGCCGGCGCCACACCCGTCGCCGATCATCCCGCTGTCGTGCTGTCCGGATCGGACGACACGCAGCGTGCCGCGGCCGCCGAGTTCGCCGAGTTCGCCCGCGCGTCCGATCAGCACCGGACGTTCCTCGACCGGGGTTTCCGGATCCCGGCTGCCTCCGGCGGTACCGACACCACGCCGGCCCCCGTCGCCGGCCTCACATTCCCGGCCGTCGGGCAACCGGCAGCGGTGACCGATCCCGCCGCGCGTCGAGCAGTGCTGGCCACCCTCGCATCGCCGACGCGTCCGTCCAGCACCACCGTGCTTCTCGACGTGTCGGGGTCGATGGAATCCCTCGACGGCGGTTCGACACGGCTGGCGAATGTCACCGCGGCACTTCGCGGAGCGATCGACTCGGTGCCCGACGTCGGACGAGTCGGATTGTGGACCTACAGCCGAGCACTGGACGGACCGCGCCCGTACCGTGTCGAACAACCGCTCGGTGACCTGACCGCCGACACGCGTGCTGCCCTGGACGCGTCACTGTCCTCGCTGACGCCCGCCACCGCGACGTCGACTTATGCGTCGGTGCAAGCTGCCTATGCGTCGGCAGTTCAGAACAAGGGTGGAGACGGAATCGACTCGGTTCTGCTCATCACCGACGGGCCCAACGACGACACCTCCATCTCGTCCGCACGCTTCCTGCAATCCATCGCCGACGCGTCCGACCCGGCTCGGCCGGTGCGCGTCGACGTCGTCTCCCTCACGGACAACACCGACATCGACACGCTGCGCACACTTGCCCAGCAGACTGGTGGAGAACTCGTCGAGGTGTCGTCGTCCGATCCGACGCTCGCCGCCACCCTCGGTCGACTCTCGACCGACCGGTAAGTCGCCCTACCCGCTCCCGAAGGGCACCCCCTGTGATCCGCATGCTCACCTTCGCCGTCGTTCTGGCGATCGTCACCTACGTGCTCCACCGACGCCTCGTCGTGGCGACACGGCTGTCCGGTACCGCCCGCCACGGCGCCGACCTGGTACTCGTCCTGTTCTGGGCCGCGGCCGTCATCGGAATAGGGAGCGGCGAAGTGCTGAACCCGTCCTGGGCACGCTACGTCGCGTACCCCGGTCTGACCTGGTTGGCAGCGCTGCTCTATCTCTCGCTCGGGGCGATCGTGCTCGCGCTCGGCGCGCTGGTCGTCCGCATCGCCGGACGACTCTCCCGCCGTGACACCTCTCGCGCGCGGGCCACGTTCCTGCGCCGCTCTACGGCGGTGCTCGTACTCGGCACCGTCGCGGCAGTGGCGTACGGAGTCGTCGAGGCCGCCACACCACGCGTCACCCGGACGACCGTCGAGCTGTCGGCACTTCCGCCGTCCTTCGACGGGATGCGCGTAGGGCTCGTCTCCGACCTGCATGTCGGTCCGGCGCGAGGACGCGCGTTCGTCCAGAGTGTCGTCGACTCGCTGATGGCGGAGAAGCCCGATCTGATCATCGTCGCCGGCGATCTCGTCGACGGCACCGTCGACCTGGTGGGGCCGTCGCTCGAACCGCTGAGCCAGCTGTCGGCTCCGCAGGGCGTCGTCGTCACCAGTGGGAACCACGAGTTCTATGCCGGTGACGGAGGCGCCTGGTTGGACCTGTACGACTCGCTGGGACTGACCGTGCTCCGCAACGAGACACTGTCACTGGATCGAGGTGTGGACTCGATCGACCTGGTCGGCATCGAGGACCTCACCGCACCCGAACCGTACGAACCCGACCTGGCCTCGGCGCTCGAGGGCACGGACCCCGACGATTTCCAGTTGCTCGTCGCGCACCAGCCGAAGCAGGCTGTCGAGGCGTCGGAGCTCGGGGTGGACATGCAGGTGTCCGGGCACACGCACGGCGGTCAGATCTGGCCGATCGTGTATCTCGTTCCGCTGCAGCAACCGTCGGTCGAAGGGCTGGACACGGTGGGAAGGACCACCCTGTTCACCACGCGCGGCGCCGGCGCGTGGGGTCCTCCGGTGCGTATCGGCGCGCCGCCCGAGATCTCCGTGCTGGAGCTTCGGACGGCGCGCTGACGGTCGGACCCGAAGGTCAGGCGAAGGCTTCGATCGGCGGGCACGAGCAGACGAGGTTGCGGTCGCCGTGTGCACCGTCGATGCGACGCACGGACGGCCACACCTTCGGCCGAGACGTTCCCGCCGGGTAGACGGCGATTTCCCGCGAGTAGGCGTGGTCCCACTCGGTGACCAGGCAGTGCGCGGTGTGCGGTGCACCCCGGAGCGGATTGTCGTCCACGGTCCACTCACCCGACGCGACGCGGTCGATCTCGGCGCGGATGGAGATCATCGCGTCCACGAAAGCGTCGATCTCGTCGAGGTTCTCGCTTTCCGTCGGCTCGATCATCAAGGTTCCCGACACCGGGAAGCTCATCGTCGGGGCGTGGAACCCGTAGTCCGCCAACCGCTTCGCGACGTCATCGACTGTGACGCCCGTGCGCTTGGTGATCGGCCGCAGATCGAGGATGCACTCGTGTGCCACCATCGAGCGGTCACCGGTGTAGAGCACGGGGAAGTACTCGTCGAGTCGACGCGCGATGTAGTTGGCCGACGCGATGGCGGTGAGCGTCGCGCGGCGCAGGCCGGCAGCACCCATCATCCGGATGTACGCCCACGTGATCGGGAGGATGGAGGCGGACCCGTAGGGAGCTGCGGAGATCGCGCCCGTCTCGCCGAGACCCTCGACGAACGGGTGACCCGGCAGGAACGGCGTGAGGTGCGACCGCACACCGATGGGACCCACTCCGGGTCCGCCGCCGCCGTGTGGGATGCAGAACGTCTTGTGCAGGTTGAGGTGGCTGACGTCGCCGCCGAAACGACCCGGCCGTGCGACACCAACCAGCGCGTTGAGGTTGGCTCCGTCGACGTAGACCTGGCCACCGGCGTCGTGCACTGCGGCGCAGATGTCGCCGATCTCGTGCTCGAAGACTCCGTGGGTGGACGGGTAGGTGATCATGATCGCCGCGAGGGCCGCCGCGTGCTGGTCCACCTTGGCGCGGAGGTCGTCGACGTCGACATCGCCGTTCACACGGCAGGCGACGACGACGACCTTCATTCCCGCCATCACGGCGGACGCCGCGTTGGTCCCGTGTGCGCTGGACGGGATCAGGCAGATCGTCCGTCCGTCGTCGCCCCGGCTGCGGTGGTAGTTGCGGATGGCGAGCAGTCCCGCGTACTCGCCCTGGCTGCCGGCGTTCGGTTGCAGGGAGACCGCGTCGTATCCCGTGACGGCGACCAGCCATTCCTCGAGATCGGAGATGATCCGCGCCATGCCCGGCGCATCGTCCGCGGGAGCGAAGGGGTGCACCCCGTTGAAGCCCGGCCAGGTGATGGGCTCCATCTCGGCCGTCGCGTTCAACTTCATGGTGCAGGACCCCAGCGGAATCATGCTGCGGTCCAGCGCGATGTCCTTGTCGGACAACGCCCGCAGGTACCGGAGCATGGCCGTTTCGGTGCGGTAGCGCGTGAAGGCCGGGTGCGTCATGAACTCCGTGGTGCGCGTCGACTCCGCGGGGATCGCCGGCTCCGCGGGCTGGGCAGGTGCCGTCACTCCGAAGGCGTGTAGCACAGCGTCGATATGCGCATCGACGGTCGCCTCGTCGCACGAGATACCGACGTGGTCGTCGTCGACGAAACGCAGGTTGATCGCCGCACCGGACTTGGCAGAGGCGACGACGGAGGCCGCGCGTCCGGGAACGTGGGCCAGCACCGTATCGAAGTAGTGCGCGTGCACGACGGTGACGCCACCGGCGGTCAACGCGGCGCCGAGCGAGGCTGCGTGGCCGGCGACGCGGCGTGCGATCGAGGTCAGTCCGTCGGCGCCGTGGTAGCTGCCGTACATCGCGGCGACCACGGCCAACAGCACCTGTGCGGTGCAGATGTTCGACGTCGCCTTCTCGCGGCGGATGTGCTGCTCGCGAGTCTGCAGGGCGAGGCGGTAGGCGGGGGCACCGTCGGCGTCGACGGAGACTCCGACGAGGCGGCCGGGGAGCTGACGGGCATGAGCGGTACGCACGGCCAGGTAGCCGGCGTGCGGTCCGCCGTACCCCATCGGGACGCCGAAGCGCTGCGAGGTGCCGAAGCAGGCGTCTGCACCCTGTTCACCCGGTGAGTGGATCAGGGTGGCGGCGAGCAGGTCGGCTCCGACGGCGACCAGGGCACCACGCTCGTGCGCGTCGGCGATCACGGACGTCAGATCGACGATTCGTCCGGACGCTCCCGGAGTCTGTGAGATGACGCCGAAGAAGTCACCGTCCGGCAGACCCACGGCGAGATCGGCGTCGACCAGGTCGATACCGAGCGGCTCCGCGCGCGTCGCGATCACGGCGCGCGTCTGCGGGAACAGGTCCGTGTCCAGCACCAGGCGCGGGGACTTCGACTTGCCCGCGCGGCGGAGCAGCGTCATCGCCTCGGCCGCGGCGGTGCCCTCGTCGAGCATGGAGGAATTGGCGATGTCCATCCCGGTCAGGTCGGACACCATCGTCTGGAAGTTGAGCAGGGCTTCGAGTCGGCCCTGGCTGATCTCGGGCTGGTACGGCGTGTACGCGGTGTACCAGGCCGGGTTCTCGAGAATGTTGCGGACCAGCACCGGCGGCGTCAGCGTGTCGCTGTATCCCTGCCCGATCATGGACGTCGCGACGGTGTTGCTCGCGGCGAGCGCAGCCAGTTCGGCGAGCGCCTCGTGCTCCGACACCGGAGTCGGCAGAGCGTCGAGCCCGGCGGCGATACCGTCGGTCGTTGCATCGAGGATGTCGGCCGGAACGGCGGCAGCCGCGAGATCGTCCAGACTCGACACCCCGATGACATCGAGCAGACGTGCGGTCTGGTCGGCGTCGGGACCGATGTGCCGGTCGACGAACGTGCGGAGTTCGGGTGTGCGAGGTTCGGCGGTCACGTGTACTCCCGGGGTGGTGGCGAGGTGCACGCCCCCCACGCAGGGAGAGGCGCCCCTCTCCCTCTGTCGCGATGCCCTGCCGCAGCGGGGCGCCTGAGAGATTCGGTCACCGCGAGCGGCGCCTTTCCCCGTGGGCGGGTGGTCGATTCCACCACTTTCCAGAGGCGTCGGAGCCCGCACGGTCCGGGTGCCTGAGAGATTGACGGAGAGGTGCTGCTCCTTCGGCGCTCGCCCGGGCTCGTTCGGTGAAAGAACGTGTCCGGTCGAAGCTCTCCCGTGCGGCGTCGACGCAGAGTCGAGTATATGTGACCGGCGCCGGAAGTAGCGTGCGGGCGGTCAGCCGGTCTTGCGGCTCGCGCGGTTCTTGCGGCGTGACGCCAGCTCGTCCTCGGGGGTCGGCTGGGCCTCGCCACCGTCGGCGCGCTCGGCCGGGAAGTCGGCGATGGCACCGGTGAGCTCGCGCATCGCACCGCTGACGGCGATACCGAAGACGCCCTGACCGCCCTGCAGGAGATCGACGACCTCCTCGGCAGAGGTGCATTCGTAGACCGTGGTGCCGTCCGAGAACAGCGTGATGCGGGCCAGATCGGCGACGCCGCGTCGGCGCAGATGGTCGACGGCCACGCGGATGTTCTGCAGCGAGATACCGGTGTCCAGGAGCCGCTTGACGATCTTCAGGACGAGAATGTCCTTGAACGAGTAGAGACGCTGACTACCGGAACCGGCAGCACCACGAATGGACGGTACGACCAACCCGGTCCGCGCCCAGTAGTCCAGCTGGCGGTAGGTGATGCCGGCGATCTGGCACGCACTGGGAACCCGGTAGCCGACCAACTCGTCCGGAACCGAATCGTCGGGGAACAGACCTGGCTGGGCCTCGTCCACGTCGTTCGATGCCGGCAGGTTCGTCTGCTCCGGCTCCTGCGGCTGATCTGCCACGTGCTTTTCTCCCTCTCGGACGACTGTGGTCGTACTCCCCAGATCGGTGAGTGCGACGACGACGTCCGTGGCGTACGGCGAGGTCGAGAATACGCCCCCGTCGAGAAGAACGACACGTCCTTCATCGACCCGAACGCTATGGACAGAATCGGGCGAATTCAACGCGCCACGCGGTAAGCCTCAACCTCAACTCAAGGGTGAGACTCGATCGTTATGAACCGCCGCTCGCCTTGAAGTCGTCCGGCGAGATGGTGTCCAGGAATTCCTTGAACTTCTCGACCTCGTCCTCGCGCTCGTCCGGCATGACGAGCCCGGCCTCGGCCAGAACCGGCTCTTCCGCGTAGATCGGAACTCCGGCCCGCAGAGCGATCGCGATGGAGTCCGACGGGCGCGCCGAGACCCGCACGTTCTGGTCGAACACGAGGTCCGCGTAGAAGGTGCCCTCCTGAAGGTCGACGATGCGTACTTCCTTCAGGGATCGACCCAGAGCGGTGACGATGTCACCGATCAGATCGTGCGTCAGAGGACGAGGGGGTTGGACACCCTGCTGCTCCAACGCGATGGCCGTGGCTTCGGTCTGACCGATCCAAATCGGCAGGTAGCGTTCACCATCCGACTCCCGCAACAGAAGGACCGGCTGATTCTGCGGCTGCTCCACCCGGATACCGATCACGCGCATCTCACCCATTGCGCCGCCTCCCAGCTGCTGTGTCTCGACCGTGATTCACCAGACTCGCGGACGTCTACTCCAGTGTATCGACCGCACCGCCGACGACCGATCCGACAAACGATCCGGCGACGGACCGTGCGGTGGACCGGAGTTACTTGTCCAGTATTCCGTGGACCGCGGACTTGACCAACGACGTGTGCAGCGACAGCGAAAGAGCCGCGAGTTCACGGATCAACTCTTCGGCGCGATCCCGGGCACCCGCGTCGCGGCCCAAGGCCACGGGCCCTGCCACCTGAGCCAGCAGGGTCGCCTCCCTGTCCGCGGCGAGCTTGAACGCGCGCAGATGACGGACCTCGAGCCCGTACTGCGCCATCGCCGCCGCGGTGGACACGAGGACCACCGCTTCCTCGTCGTAGAAGCCGGCGGGCCCGGCCGAGAGGAGTCCGCTCTTCTGTAGTTCGAGCAGGAAGCTCTCCTCGACGCCCGTGCGGGTGAGCAGATCGTCCCTGCTCATCCGGACACGTCGTTCCCCCAGGAACTCCGTCGGCGACACGCTGCCGGGTGCCAACGCCAGGATCCGGGCGCTCCGAGGTGCGGACGTACCGTCCACCACCGCGACGGTCGCCCGACTGTCAAGAGCGTCGAGCTGCTCCTTGATCACCTTGAGCGGAAGGTAGTGATCACGTTGAGCCGTGAGTACGTACCGCAACCGCTCGCAGTCCTCGATGGAGAACCTGCGGTAACCCGACGCCGTTCGTTCCGGGGAGATCAGTCCCTCGGCCTCGAGAAAACGGATCTTCGAAATGGTGACGTCGGGGAAGTCGGGGCGCAGTCGATCGAGTACGGACCCGATCGACATGCCACCACCGGACTGTTGCCCGACAGCCGTCATCAGCTACCTGCGCCGGCAGACGTCTCGCCGAGCTGTCCGCCTGCAGCCTGGCCCTTGGGGCCGGTGAGGAAGACGAGACGGAACTTGCCGATCTGCACCTCGTCGCCGTTGGCGAGGACGGCCGAGTCGACCGGTTCACGATTGACGTACGTGCCGTTCAGGCTGCCGACGTCGACGACCTGGAAGTCCTCGTCGTCCTGACGGAACTCCGCGTGGCGACGGCTGACCGTGACGTCGTCGAGGAAGATGTCGCTGTCGGGGTGGCGTCCCGCGGACGTCGTGGGCTGGTCGAGCAGGAAACGGGACCCGGCGTTGGGACCGCGCTTGACCACCAGCAGGGCGGAACCGACAGGCAGGCCCTCGACACCGGACACCGGTGCTTCGGACGATCCCTGGGGCGCTGCTGCGGAGTCGATCTCGTTCAGGAAATCCGCTCGGAAGACCGATGTGGTCTCCGCGGGGGATTCTCCGTACACGCCGTCGTTGCCGTTATCGCTCACGTTTCTCCTCCTCGATCTGACCGCCCCTCACCCACGGGACGATTCAGCACATTCTCTTGTCACGCTTGTCTGACGGTTCTGCGGTTCCCCGACCGGGGTGCCGCGCGAACCACGTGAGGACCTTACCGACCGTACCTTGCGGACCGGCCCCGGTGGGCACGCTTACGCGGCCGTCCTGCCCCGCTGTTATGTGGATGTGATCGACGCGTATCCCTCGGCGTCCAACATGGACTCGAGGGCGTCGTCGAGTTCGGATTCGGAGTCCACCGACAGGTCGACGAGCCATCCGGCGCCGTAGGGGTCGGAGTTGACCAGTTCGGGGTCACCGTCCAACTCCCCGTTCACCGCAACCACTTTGGCGGACAGCGGGGCATAGATGTCCGACACGCTCTTGGTGGACTCGACCTCGCCGAGGGACTCCCCCGCGGACACCGCGTCGTCCTCGGTGGGCAACTGGACGAACACGACGTCGCCCAGCTGGGACTGCGCGAAATCGGTGACACCGACGCGCACCGTCGTCGGGCCGGTCCGCTGGATCCACTCGTGCTCGGCGGTGTACCGCAACTCGGTGGGAATGTCGGTCTGGCTCACGTGAACCGGGTCCTTTCGTCACGAGCGGCCCACACGTCGTGGGAGTGGCAGAAACGATGTGTCCTGACGAGAAACGCTCTGCGCAGAGCGTATTGGCGTCCTTTCCCCGTCCGCAAGGCGGGAGTCACCGTCCGACGAGAGGCAGCCGCCGTACGGGCCCCAGGGCGAGCGCGAGATAGAGCGCCCCCGTCCAGATGTAGAGCGCGGTCCCCCACACCAGCAGCGCCAGCGCCGGAACCTCGATGATGTCGGCGCCGGACCAGTCGACGCGCGCCGCGAGGAGGAACGGCAAGGCACTCATCAGGACGAACGTGGCGGCCTTGCCGAGGTAGATGACCTCCGGTGGCGCCAGACCTCGACGTCGATAGAGCAGCAGTGTCGCCGCCAGGATCGCGTCGCGTCCGATCAGCACGAGGGCCACCCACCACGGGAGGATCCCGGCGATGACGAACCCCACCAGCGTCGTCACGACGTAGAGGCGGTCGACGAACGGGTCGAGGAGCGCACCGAGCGCGGAGGACTGATCGAGCAGTCTCGCCAGCTTGCCGTCCAACCAGTCGGTCGCACCGCTGACCAACAGCAGCACCAGAGCCCACCCGTAGGCGTGCTCGACGAGCAGCAGCCACAGGAACACCGGCACGCCGATCAGCCGGACGAGACTCAGGGCGTTCGGCACCGTGACGATGCGATCGTGCGCCACGTCGGCGATCACGTGTCGTGCGGTGTCGGACACCGGATCGGTCATGCTCCGAGCTTTCCACACCTCACCGCCGGAGCGGGGCCTACCGCCACGCGAACACCGGCTGCTCGTAGTCGTGTACCCGAGTGCTCCGGCCACCGAGGACGACCTCCCGGAACTGATGGACGACGGCGCCGGTCGGAGCGTGGACAAGGGTGGTGCGGAACGGCCATTGGACCACCGGCCGTGGCGATTCCGGGATGTCGACGAAGCGGGCGTCCACGTCGAGTTCGTCGGCGGACACGCTATACAGGAACTCGACCTCGTCCGGGTTGGGCGTCAACTCGCCGGGGACATCGGCGATCCACACGACGAACGGGCGGATCACGTACCCGGACCGTGTGCGGTAGTCGTCGAGCGTGCCCAGGATCTGCTCCGCTCCCACACGGACGCCGACTTCTTCGTCGAGTTCGCGCAGAGCGGCCTCGGCCGGTGATTCACCGTCGTCGACACGACCTCCCGGCAAGGCGAACTGTCCCGGATGCGCGCGCATCCGGGAGGGCCGTTTGGTCAGCACCATGTGCCGCGAGCCCGGCGTTCCGCCGATGGCGACCGCCACCGAGGCGCGTCGTTCGTCGCCGCCTTCGATCACGCGTGCATCGAAGGCGCCGAGCGCCCTGGTGATCTCCGCACGTTCGAGCCTTGTGTCCATCGACCGAGACTAGCGAGACCCGTCAGGGCTGCACACGGAAGGCGCGCACCGCCGGCGCTTCCGAGAACGGCAGGATTCTCGACCTGTCGTCGGGCAGCGTGAGTTCGATTGCCGCCGAGTCGTCCACTCGATACGGCTGCGTCGAGACCAACCCGGCGAACGTCTTCCGGAGTCGAGACATCTCGGCACGGACCGTGATGGAACGGCCGTGGTCGCCGAAGAGGTCGGTGGCCAGTTCCGCGGCGGTGCGACCCCCGCGGTGGACGGCAAGGAGGAATAGGATCTCGGCGTGCCGTGGGCTGGGACGGTACGACCATCGCCCCAGTTCGCCGCGAACCTCCACGACGGTCTGCCGCGGGTCCGACACGTCGATACGCACCGTCGTCGGTGTGGCGTCGGTTCCGGTGATCACGTCCTCCCCCGAGCTCGACGGCCGCACCATCCACCCGCCCGGGAGCGGCTCGATGTCGCACACGCCCAGGGTGGGGACCCACGCCCGGCCGGCAGTGAGGTCGTCGGGCAGCGCGACCCGGTTGCAGATCGGCACCGCAGCCAGTGCGGCCACCCACCCGTGGTTGTCCACGGCCAACGCGGGGCGGCCGGTGCCGGCCAACATCGGCGCCGCGACGGAGCGGAGGCTGTCGAGTGTCAGTCGGTGCTGCTCTCGTAGCTGCGATTCCGCGAGGCGTGACACGGCGTCGATGAGCGCGAGCGTCGTGGGATGAACCGACGCGGCGGGTCCGCTGACATCGACGAGGCCCAGCACCCGTCCCGTCCGCGGATCCTTGATCGGAGAACTCGCACACGTCCACGCGTGGTGGGAGCGGACGAAATGCTCCGCGGAGAAGATCTGCACGGCCGAACGCGAGACCAGCGCGGTGCCGATGGCATTGGTTCCGACACTGTCCTCCGACCAGTCGGCACCGTCGACGAATCCCAACCGGTCCGCACGGTCGAGCACCGCGGGCGAACCGCTGCGCCACAGGACTCGGCCGAGCCGATCGGCGACGACCAGCAGGTTGTCGGAGTCCTGAAGTACGGACCGGAGACTTCCGGTCAGGTCGGGAAGGATGTCGACCAACCCGGATTCACGACGCATCTGTTCCAGTGCAGATGCATCGACCGCCGCGGCCGGTCCGTCGTTCTCGGGATCGACGCCCAGATCCATGACCCGCTGCCAGGAGTCTCCGATGACGCCGCGGGGGCGGGCCGGTGCGCGTGTGCCGGACATCGTCGCGTCGTAGACGCGGGTCAGCAACTGGGCGTATCGACGCGGGTCCTCGCCCGCCGCGACGGCGGGCTCGGGTTCGGAGGTTCGAGTCATCGACACCGATTGTGCTCCACATCACATATGGCGTCATCCCCGGGTCTTCTCCGATCGGTCATCGGTAGACGAGTCCACCGTCGATGAGACCAGCTTGACCGGTCATGTACGCCGCGTCCGGTCCTGCAAGGTAGGAGACGTATCCCGCGACGTCGTCGGGAGTCTCGGCACGGCCCAACGCGATACCGCCCACGAACTTCTCGTAGGTCGCGCCCTCCTCCGCGCCCGTCAGTTCGGCGAACCGCTTGTCGATGGTGACCCACATGTCCGTGCCGACCACACCCGGGCAGTAGGCGTTCACGGTGATCCCGGCGGAGGCGTACTCCTTGGCGGCGGCCTGCGTGAGACCGCGCACGGCGAACTTGGTGGCGCTGTACACACCGAGCATCTCGAACCCGTCGTGCCCCGCGATGGACGACGCGTTGATGATGCGGCCGGGCCGACCGAGCTCGACGAACTTCGCGGCAGCCGCCTGGATACCCCACAGCACACCCTCGACGTTGATCGACAAGATTCGGCCGACCTCCTCCGGCGTGGCCTCGGACAGCGGGCCGACGAGTGCGATCCCGGCATTGTTGACGACGATGTCGAGGCCTCCCAGCTCCGAGGCGGCCCGGTCGACGGCGTCGAACACCTGACGGCGATCGCTGACGTCGGCGACGATCGTCGTGGCTGCGCGACCGAGCTCCCGCACCTCGTCGGCGACCCGGCCGATGCCGTCGTCGTGTACGTCGACGAGGGCGACGTCCGCGCCGTCCCGTGCGAGTCGGAGAGCGATTCCCCTCCCGATTCCCTGTCCTGCGCCGGTGACGAGTGCGACCTGTCCGTCGATGCTCATGCGTGTCTCCTTCTCGTGTGATGGTGGGTGTCGGGGACGGAGGTCAGAGCGATGGATCGACGAGGACCTTCATCTTCGTGCCGGCGTGCAGTGCCTCGAAGCCGTCGTCGATCACCGCGTCCATCCCGATGCGCGACACCCACCCGGTGGGGTCGTACACGCCGTCGGCCATCAGTGCGATGACGGCGTCGTAGTCGGCGGAGGTGTAGCAGAGCGACCCCTGGATGCGGGCCTCCTTCATCACCAGGTCGAGAAGCGGTGTGGTGAGCGGTTTCTCGTAAATGGCCACGCTGACCATCGGCTTGCGGGACCCGACGCACGCCAGCGCGGTCGCCACCGCCGGCGCGACACCGGCCGCGTCGTACACGGCGTCGGCACCGCGCCCGTCCGTCTCATCGGCCACCAGCGCGGGGACGTCGACGGACGTGGGGTCGAGAGTGCGTGCACCGAGCGCCTCGATCGCCGCCCGCCGGGTCGCGGACGGCTCCACCACGAGGATGTCGTCGAGCCCCTTGCCGCGCAGCGCGAACCAGAGCCCGATGCCGATCGGTCCCGCCCCGAACACCATCGCGGTGTCGCCTTCGCGCACCTCACCCAGAGTCGCGGCGTGGTACGCCACCGACATCGGCTCCACCAGCGCACCCAGATCGAGGGACACCGAGTCCGGCAGCGCGTGCAGCATGTCGGTCGGCACCACCGTGTACTCGGCCATACCGCCGTCGGACATCAGTCCGTGGAAGCCGATCGACTGGCACACGTTGTAGTTGCCGGCTCGACACGGACCACAGTGCCCGCAGCGGTACAGCGGTTCGATGGCGACGCGGTCGCCGATCGACCACCCCGTTACTCCCGCGCCGAGCTCGGTGATGGTGCCGGAGAACTCGTGTCCGAGAATCAGCGGCATCTGCTGACCGGTCAGGGCGTGCGGCTCGGTGGGGATGAAGATCGGACCGGCGTAGTACTCGTGCAGGTCGGTACCGCAGATGCCGTTGGCACCGACGGCGATCTTCACCTGATCCGGTCCCGGATGGGGCTCCGGGACATCGGCGATCTCGACCTTGCCGGGCCCGTGGTACACCGCTGCGCGCATCGTTCGACTCCTCACCGGCCGTCCCAGCGACGGCCGTGGTCACCGTTCTATGTGACACGCAGCACAGCAGGACAGGGTTGCAGTCGGTTGCACGTGCCACTCGCCCGTGACTGCAACCCGCTGCAACTCTTCCTCCCGGCCGCTGCGTGGCGTGTGCTGTGCATCACACCGGTACGAACACAGCTCAACGCACGGAAATCGGAGTTTTCATGACCCAGACCCTCGAGCCACCCACGCAGACCACACCGCAGGAGCGAGTGGATACATGGCTGGCCGACTTCGAAGAAGCGCTCGCAGCACGCGATGTCGACCGCGTCGCCGCGATGTTCGCCGTCGACAGCTTCTGGCGCGACCTCGTGACGTTCACCTGGAACCTGAAGACCGTCGAGGGACGCGACGGCATCGCGGACATGCTGACGGCTCGTCTGGACGATGTCGACCCGCGCGGCTTCCACACCACCGAGGCCCCGGACGAGGCCGACGGCGTCATCTCCGCCTGGATCGAGTTCGAGACGGCGGCTGCGCGCGGTAAGGGCCATCTACGTCTTCGCGAGGACGCCGACACCGGCACGGCCCTCGGGTGGACGCTGCTCACGACGATGCAGGAACTCAAGGGGTACGAGGAACCGCGAGGGCACTCGCGACCGATGGGTGCCGTGCACGGATCGAACACGGAGACGAAGACCTGGGCCGAGCGGCGCGAGGCCGAGGAGAAGGACCTGGGATACGGTATCCAGCCCTACGCCCTGATCGTCGGCGGCGGTCAGGGCGGCATCGCTCTCGGCGCGCGTTTGCGTCAGATGGGCGTTCCCGCCATCGTCGTCGACCGCGGCGAGCGGCCCGGTGACCAGTGGCGGGGTCGATACAAGTCGCTGTGTCTGCACGATCCGGTCTGGTACGACCACCTCCCCTATCTGCCGTTTCCGGACAACTGGCCCGTGTTCGCGCCGAAGGACAAGATCGGCGACTGGCTCGAGATGTACACCAAGGTCATGGAGGTCCCGTACTGGACCAAGACCACGGCGGTGTCGGCGAGCTTCGACGAGACGGCCGGCGAGTGGACCGTCGTGGTCGATCGCGACGGCGAGGAGGTGACGCTGCGACCGAAGCAGTTGGTGATGGCGACCGGCATGTCCGGTAAAGCCAATATTCCGAACTTCCCCGGCATGGACGTCTTCCAGGGCGAACAGCATCACTCCAGTCAGCACCCCGGCCCCGACGCCTACGTCGGCAAGAAGGTCGTCGTGGTGGGATCCAACAACTCGGCGCACGACATCTGCAAGGCGTTGTACGAAACGGGCGCCGACGTGACGATGCTCCAGCGATCGTCCACGCACATCGTCAAATCCGATTCGCTGTGCGAGATCGCTCTCGGCGACCTGTACTCCGAGCGCGCCGTCGAATCCGGAATGACCACGCAGAAAGCGGATCTGACCTTTGCGTCACTTCCCTACCGGATCATGCACGAGTTCCAGATCCCGGTGTATCAGCAGATCGCGGAGAAGGACAAGGACTTCTACGACCGCCTCGAGAAGGCCGGCTTCCAGCACGACTTCGGCGACGACGGCTCCGGACTCTTCATGAAGTACCTGCGGCGCGGCTCCGGCTACTACATCGATGTCGGTGCCTCGGAGCTGGTGGCGGACGGCAGCATCCACCTCGTCGGCGGCCAGGTCGATCACCTCACGGAGAACGCGGTGGTGCTGTCCGACGGGACTGAACTCGAGGCCGACCTGGTCGTCTACGCGACGGGCTACGGATCGATGAACGGCTGGGTGGCCGACCTGGTGGACCGGGAGACGGCCGACAAGGTGGGCAAGTGCTGGGGCCTCGGTTCCGACACCACCAAGGACCCCGGCCCGTGGGAGGGCGAGCAGCGCAACATGTGGAAGCCGACCCAGCAGGACAACCTGTGGTTCCACGGCGGCAACCTGCACCAGTCGCGGCACTACTCGCTCTACCTCGGCCTGCAGCTGAAGGCTCGGTACGAAGGCCTGGACACCCCCGTGTACGGGCGGCAGGAGGTCCATCACCTCAGCTGATCAGCATCTCGTCGAACTGCCGGTGTCGTCTTCCAGAAGTGGAGGACGGCATCGGCGACCGCCGCCGGTTGCTCGACGGCCGGCAGCACCCTCGACCCGGCGATCGTCACCTCCCTGGCATCGACCATCGTCCGGGCCACGGCCCGAGCCTCGTCCGGAGTCCACTCCCCGCGGTCGTCCGTCGTCAGGAACAACACGGGACACGCGATGCTGCGCGCGGCGGCGGACAGGTCCGTGCGATTCATGGCGGCCGTACGTACCGAGGTGATCACGTTTCCCCGACCGGCACGCCTCACGGCGGCGCGGTAGAGGTCGACCGCTTCCGGGTCGGACGCCCTCGTCGCCTCGGTGAAGAGGGTGTCCTCGATGGCGGAGCGCACGGGACCGCGCGGGCCTATCAGTCGGTAGAGGGGAAGCAGTACGGATATCTTCCGGCGGAGATCGGGGCCGAGCGGATGGGTCGGGGAGCTGATTGCGACGAGGCTGCGCACGGACTCCGGCATCGTCGCGGCGACCACCATTCCCACGTGCCCACCCCACGCGTTGCCGATCCAGTCCACCGTCGGCACTCCGACGCGCCCGGTGACCTCCTCGACGACCTGCGCCGCCGCTGCGGCGCACGCCTCGATGGTTGTCGGCTCGCGAACGGACTCGCTGCCCCCGCACCCCGGCGCATCGATCATGTACACGGTCCGTTCACCGGCGAGAGCGGGAAGCACACGATTCCAGCTGGTCGAGTCCACGAAGAGGCTGTGCCATGCGAGAAGTGGTGGCCCGTCCCCGGCGATCGTGACGTGAAGCCGCCCGAGATCGGTGTCGATATCCATCGTGCGTGTCATGCGAAACCTTCCGTCGTCGTAATTCACATTACACGGCGTAAGATCAAACCTGTCTACACTTGATCGATGCCGAGGACCTATACGTCAGACGTGCGCGCCGAGCGTGCGCGGGCCAGTCGCGACGCGGTCGTCGCAGCGGCCACCGACTCGTTCCTCCGACGCGGGTGGGCCGGGACCACCATGGCCGACGTCGCGTCCGCCGCCGGGCTCACTCGGCAGACCGTCTACGCCGGCTTCGAGGGCAAACTGGCGCTTCTCGACGCCTGCATCGACGCCGCACTGTCCGACGGCCGATACGTCGCCGTGCGGGAACTCCCGGAGTATCGCGCCATGGCCGACGGCGATCCGATGACACGCGTCGCAGCGGCTGCCCGATGGCTGCGCGGAGCTCACGAGAGGTCGGCCGCGATCCAACACGTCCTCGACGAGGCAGCCGTGATGGACCCGGTCGCCGCCACGCGCCTGGCCGAACGTGAGCGCACACGATGGGACGAGGTGCGGTGGGCCGGCGGATTGGTGCTCGGAGTTCCACCGGCCGATCACATGACCGACGCGCTGTGGATCCTGGCGTCCCGGTCGGTGTGGCTCAGACTGACCGGCGAGCGGTCGTGGACCGGCGACCGATGGGAAGCGTGGTTCGCCCGTCAGACGGCCGACACGCTCGAGGTTCGTTGATTCTCTACTGGCCCAACCAGAGTCGCTTGCGGCACACGGCCAACATTCCGTCCGACACCGTGCGGTCGGTCACTGGACTGCCGGTCTCGAGCAGGGTCCGGACCCTGGCGAAGTAGTCGACAGGGGCGATGCCGAACTCCACGAGGATGTCCTCGGCTCGGCCGCCGCCGTAGACGTACCAGCGTCGGAGAAAAGCGATCATGGCGAGATCGTCGTCCGACGGAGCAGTCGGATCGGACGACATCGTTGCTGCGCCGGGCGTCGTCGACCGGGAGGCAGCGGGAAAGGGAGTGCGCGTCACGTCGGAAAGTATTGCCCATCGGACCGACAACTCGATGGCGGTTCGGTGAACACGCCGAGTAGTCACAGATTCTTCTCAGCGAGATCGGTCATCGGAGACATCTCCGGCTCCGAACCATGTGTGATAACGAACACGACATCGACCGGCGAGACGCGACAAGTGTTCGCGCACCCATAGATTCACGGGTGGAACAGTCGTCCGTCGACGGCACGGGGATGCAAGGGGCATGGCGATGAGCGGCTGCAGCACGACACGACGAGGACGACACCTGCGGCGGCTTGCCGTACCGCTGGCGGGCATGGCTGCACTCCTGGCCGTCGCGTCACCCGCACAGGCGGCTCCGCTGCTCGGCCCGGGAGATCTCGACGCAGTCCCGAGTCGCACCTCGCTGTCGTACACCTCGTCCACCGGTGTCCATGTGGGCACGGCCAACGAGAACGACGCGCGTCCGGGCCTGTCCACGGTCAAGCTCTACATCGCGGACTACGCCCTGCGGCGCGGTGACTCCTCGCAGGAGGACCGGGATCTCGCAGCACGGATGATCCAGGCCAGTGACGACGGGGCGGCATCGCAACTCGACGCGAAATACCCGAGCGCCATCGATTCCGCAGCAGCCGAATACGACCTGACGTCCACCTCACGCGGAAGTTTCTGGGGTGACTCCTACACCAGCACCGCGGACACGGTCCGTTTCCTCGACACCAAGAAGCGCACGGATCCGGCCAGCCCCGTCCTCGGCTGGATGACGACGGCGCAACCGGTAGCCGCGGACGGAACCGCCCAGAACTGGGGCACCGGCCTGCTCCCGGGCGCCACCGGAACCAAGTGGGGATGGGCCGACGACAGCTCCAGCGTGGTGGCCTCGGCCTCGATCGGCCCCGGATGGACCGTCGCCTCGAACACCTACGGCGGACCGGCGGACCAGAGCGACGACGTCCTGACAGCACTGACTCCGTTCGATCTCACGGCCCCGTCGATCGTGCCGATGCCGCAGGTGCCGTCACTTCTCGACACCATTCTCGGGATCCGCTGACCCGCAACCGGTCGACGGCGTAACCCGACGGATCAGGCATCACAGGCGATAACGTGACGCTCATGAGACGACGGACCACGATGCTCGCCCTGACCGCAGTGTCCATGATCGTCGGTGGCGGCCTGGTCGCCACGGCTCCCGCAGGTGCGGCGGAGCCCGCTTGGAACGGCCGGTACTCGCTCGAGCGATCCGCCGCGAGCAAGACCGGCACCAGCCTCGCCGCGCGACAGGGTGAGCCGGACTTCTCCGACACCTACACCTTCACATCGATGTGCTTGGGCGGGACCTGCAGCGCTGTGGTGACGGGCGGACCGGCACCGAAGAATGCGACCCTCCCCCAGCCGCCCGTCTACACCTGGAACGGGACGAGCTGGGTGCACGTCTACGACTGGCAGTGGGACTGCTATATGGGCGAAGGGGTCGAGAAGGTCTACGCGCCGGCGCATTCCGAGGCGTACTACACCCCGCAGCCGGACGGAACCTTCACCGGAGCCTGGACCACCACGATCACGGGCGGCCCGTGCAACGGCGACGTGACCATGAACGTCGCGGCCTACCCCGTCGGACCCGCAGCAGCACCGTTCGGGAGCTGACGACGCACCGCACTCGACGAACAGACAAGAATGGCCTCGGACAGTGTCCGAGGCCATTCATTGTCGGGCTGACAGGATTTGAACCTGCGACCACCTGACCCCCAGTCAGGTGCGCTACCAAGCTGCGCCACAGCCCGCAATCCCCCGAAGGGAACGAGGAAACACTACCCCAGTGGCGACGCTGGACGCCAATCGCCTCAGCAGCACCACCGGGGCAGTCCCCTACTTCTTCTTGCGGTCCCGCTTCTCACGGATACGCACCGAGATGCGCACCGGACTGCCGTCGAAGTTGAACTCCTCACGCAGGCGACGCTCGAGGAACCGTCGGTAGCCCGCCTCGAGGAAGCCCGTCGTGAACAGGACGAACGTCGGCGGGCGCGTCCCTGCCTGCGTTGCGAACATGACACGCGGAAGGCGACCGCCGCGCATCGGCGGCGGTGTGGCGGCGACGACCTCCTTCAGCCACGAGTTGAGCTGACCGGTCGAGATGCGCTTGTCCCACGACGCGAGGGACGTCTCGAGTGCCGGAACGAGCTTCTGGACGGCGCGACCGGTCTTGGCCGAGACGTTCACGCGCTGAGCCCACGGCACGCGCATGAGATCGCGGTCGATCTCCTTCTCGAGCTGGCCGCGGCGATCGTCGTCGACGAGGTCCCACTTATTGAACGCGATCACCAGGGCGCGACCTGCATCGGCCACCATCGACAGCACCCGCAGGTCCTGCTCCGAGATGACCTCGGACGCATCGAGCAGCAGAATCGCGACTTCCGCGGCGTCGATCGCACCCTTCGTCCGCAGCGAGGCGTAGAACTCGGCACCGCTGGCGTGACTGACGCGCTTGCGCAGGCCGGCGGTGTCGACGAAGCGCCAGACCTTTCCGCCCAGTTCGACCAGTGAGTCGACCGGGTCGACGGTCGTGCCGGCGACGTCGTGGACGACCGAACGCTCGTCGCCGGTGAGCTTGTTCAGCAAGCTGGACTTACCCACGTTCGGCTTGCCCACCAGGGCGACGCGACGGGGTCCGGCGACACCGGTGCCTTCGCGAGGTGTCTCCGGCAGCACCGCCAGGACGTCGTCGAGCAGGTCGCCGGTACCGCGGCCGTGGGTCGCGCTGACCGGGCGGGGCTCTCCGAGGCCGAGGGACCACAGGAGTGCGGCCTCGGACTCGGTCCGCTCGTCGTCGACCTTGTTGGCCACGAGGATGACCGGAGTCTTCGATCGACGCAGAACGCGGGCCACGGCCTCGTCGGTCGCGGTGGCGCCGACGACGGCGTCGACCACCAGCAGGATCGCGTCGGCGGTCTGCATGGCCATCTCTGCTTGACGGGCGATGGACTGCTGCATCCCCTTCGCGTCCGGCTCCCAGCCACCGGTGTCCTGCACCATGAATCGGCGTCCGGCCCAGTTCGCCTCGTACGAGACGCGGTCACGCGTCACGCCGGGCACGTCTTCGACCACCGCTTCACGACGGCCGATGATGCGGTTCACGAGCGTCGATTTGCCGACGTTGGGCCGTCCCACCACTGCCAGTGTCGGGACGGCGATCTCGGCCTCGGCGTCACCGTCGTCGTCGAAATCGAGGCCCTCCCAGTCGGATTCCTCGGACCAGATGCCGTCGGATGCGAAGACCTCGGTGGCGTCGGCCGTGAAGACCCGGGTCGTGTCGAAGGTGTCGTCGCTCATGATCGTGCTCCTTCCGGGGCATCGGACGGGAGTTCGGTGACCAGGCGGAGGAGCTCGTCGATGACAGCGTCCTTGCCCAGGTCGCTGGTATCGACGGTGACCGCGTCGTCGGCGGGGCGCAGAGGCGACATCACGCGCGTGGAGTCGGCGTGGTCGCGTCGCTGCACGTCGGCGAGGACGGCGGCGTAGTCGTCACCACGGCCTTCGGCGACGTTCTGGTCGTTGCGTCGTGCGGCCCGTGTCTCCGCCGACGCCGTGAGATAGATCTTGATGTGGGCGTCCGTCAGGACGACGGTGCCGATGTCTCGGCCCTCGACGACGATGCGCCCAGCGGACTCCGCGATGTCGCGCTGCAGGGCGACGAGTCTGTCACGCACTGCGGGTACCGCCGACACGGCCGAGACGGCCGCGGTGACTGCGTCGCCACGGATGGGTCCCGTGACGTCCTCCCCCGATACCCGGACACTCTCACCGGACGGATCGGTCCCGATGGTCAGGTCGAGAGTGTCGGTGACGGCGGCAACGGCGTCCGCGTCGGACGGATCGACGTCGTTCTTCAGAACCCACACGGTCGCGGCCCGGTACATCGCTCCGGTATCGAGGTACGACGCGTCCAGCCGGGACGCGAGCATCCGCGACACCGACGACTTGCCGGTACCGGACGGGCCGTCCATCGCCACGATCAGGCGATCGCCGGCGGTCACAGGCCCACCGCCCCGTACAGGCTGCCGACCTCGCCGCGGCCGAGGACGCGCAGCGTTCCCGGTCGCTGATCACCGAGGGCGACGGCACCGATGTCGGTGCGCACCAGCCGCTTGACCGGGTACCCCACCTCGTCGAACAACCGGCGGACGATGTGCTTGCGGCCCTCGTGGAGGACCACCTTGACCAGCGTCTTGCCTTCGTTGACGTCGAGCACCGCGTAGGAGTCCACCTTGGCGGGACCGTCGTCGAGCTCGACTCCGGAGCGCAGCTTCTTTCCTGCGTCGCGGTCGAGGACACCCTGCACGGTGGCGAGGTACGTCTTGGACACCTCGAACGACGGGTGCATCAGGCGGTGTGCCAGGTCGCCGTCGTTGGTGAGGAGGATCAGTCCCTCGGTGTCGGCGTCGAGGCGTCCGACGTGGAAGAGACGCTGACCTGCTTGCACCCGCTCGGAGACGATGTCGCCGATGCACGGTCGACCGAGGTCGTCCGACATCGTGGACTGCCATCCGCGCGGCTTGTTCAGGGCGATGTGGACCAGGTCGGCCTTGATGACGACGCGGGTGCCGTCGACACGCACCACGGCGACCTCGGGATCGACCCGGACGCCCTGCTCGCGCACGATGCGACCGTCCACCTCGACCCGACCCTCGTCGATCAGCTGCTCGGCCGCGCGGCGCGAGGCCACCCCGGCCTGGGCGAGCACCTTCTGCAACCGCACGCCGTCCTCGGGCGCCACATGCGGGCGCGGGGAGTTGTCGGTGTGCTGATGGCGGGCGGGCTTGGCGTTGCTGATGGTCGGAGCGGCGGTCGTCTTGCGCTCCGGCTTCGGCTTCTTGCCGGCCTTCGCGGCCGCGGAATTCTTGGGGGCCAGACGGGGATATCCCGACTTCCCGCCGGGCTTACGGCCCTCCGTGCGCTTGGTGTACGCAGCGGCGGCGACCTTCTTGTTGGGACGCTTCTTCTTACGTTCGGGCGAGCCCTCGGGAGTCTCGTCCCGGTCCGGTGTGCCATCACGGCGAGCGGAGTCGTTCACGTTGTTACCTATTCGTCTGTGTTGTCGGTGCCGAACTCGATGGTCGAGTTCGACTCGGTGTTCTCTCGTCGACGCTCGGCGCGCAGGACCCGTGGATCGGTGTCCATGCTGCCTTCGATGTCGTCGATCATGTCCACGCCCGGAAGCAGCGGAGCAAGCTCGGGGAGGTCGGACAGTGACGCCAACCCCAACCGCTCGAGAAACATTTCCGTGGTGACGTACTGCGTCGCCGCCGAATCCGGGTCCGGACCCGCTTCGGCGATGAGACCTCTCGCGAGGAGAGTCCGCATCACGCCGTCCACATTCACTCCGCGCACTGCACTCACACGTGCGCGGGTAACCGGTTGACGATAGGCGATCACGGCGAGGGTTTCCAATGCCGCGCGCGTCAGCTTCGACCGGGCACCGTCCAGGAGCAGTCGCTCGACGTACGGCGCGTACTCCGCGCGCGTGTAGAAGCGCCATCCGTCTCCGGCGAAGCGCAGGTCGATGCCGCTTCCGCGGGCGGTGTAGTCGGCGGCCATCTCGACCAGGGCGGCGCCGATGCGGGCTTCGTCACACCCGAGCGCGGAGGACAGTTGTGAGACCGATGCCGGACTGTCGACCACCAAGAGCACCGACTCCAACGCTGCTCGTAGCTCGACCTCAGACACCTCGTCCGGCTCGTCGGACTGGACTGCCGTGTCGTCCGGCTCGATGCTCATCCGTAATCCTCCATCGTGGCGACGTCCATCTGCCCGACGTCGTCTCCGGTCCAGGTCACCCGGAGATCCCCCAGCGCCTCGGGTTGATCGAACGCCACCGCTTTCTCGCGGTACAGCTCGAGCAGGGCAAGGAATCGTGCCACGTACTCGACCGTGACCTCGCAGTCGAGCACGAGATCACCGAAGGTCGCCCACTCTCCCGCGCCGCGATCACGGAGCAACGCCAGAATGGTGCGGGCGTGCTCCGGGACGGACACCGACGATGCGTGCAGATGGTCCAGACCGACGGTCGGTATCTCGCGCGGCTGGAACGCGGCGGCGGCGATCTCAGCGAATCGACGCGGGTCCACGCCGAGCAGCACTTCGGGAAGCAGCTCGGCGAATCCGTCCTCGAGCGCCACCGACCGCGGATACCGACGCAGTGCAGCCTTCTCGAGTTCTCCGAAGAGTTGGGCCACCTGCTTGTAGGCCCGGTACTGGAGCAACCGGGCGAACAGCAGATCGCGCACCTCGAGAAGGGCGAGATCCTCCGCATCGTCCACTTCCCCGGACGGCAGCAACCGAGCAGCCTTGAGGTCGAGCAGGGTCGCGGCGACGACCAGGAATTCGGTGGTCTGATCCAGACCCATCTCCGACCCCATCTCGCGGGTGTACGCGATGAAGTCGTCGGTCACCACGTGCAGAGCGACCTCGGTGACGTCGAGCCGGTGCTGACCGATGAGAGTGAGCAGGAGGTCGAACGGGCCCTCGAAATTGGTCAGCCGTACCCGGAACCCCGCCGGCACCACCGCATCTGCGTCGGACGACACGACTCGGGTCGTTGTCGTGTCGGTCAATTCTGTATCGGTCAACTCTGTATCGGTCAACTCTGGGGGGACGAGTTGTGCGACGGCATGTGCTGAGGCGAGGTGTCCCGATGGATGACCTCGCGGGCGAGTGAACGGTACGCATCCGCGCCGGCCGATTTCGGCGCCCACGTGGTGATCGGCTCGCCGGCGACGCTGGTCTCGGGGAAACGAACCGTCCGGGTGATGACGGTGTCGAACACGACGTCGCCGAAGACCTCGACGACCCGGTTCATGACCTCACGTGAATGCAGGGTGCGAGCGTCGAACATCGTCACGACGATGCCCTCGAGCGTGAGACGCGGGTTGAGGCGATCGCGCACCTTGTCGACGGTGTCGTTGAGCAACGCCAGACCGCGGAGGCTGAAGTATTCGCATTCCATCGGAATGAGGACGGAATCGGCGCACGCCAGGGCATTGACGGTCAACAGACCCAGCGACGGCTGGCAGTCGATCAGGACGTAGTCGTAGCGGTCGAGGATCGGATGCAGCACCCGCCCCAGCGTCTGTTCGCGACCGACCTCGGTGACCAGCTGGATCTCCGCGGCCGACAGATCGATGTTGCTGGGCAGCAGATCCATACCCTCGACGCGGGTGCGCATCAGGACATCGTCGATCGCGACGCGCGGTTCGACGAGGAGGTTGTGCACGGTCAGGTCGAGCTCGTGGTGCGGGACGCCCAGCCCCGCGGACAGCGCGCCCTGGGGGTCGAGGTCGACGAGTAGGACCCGTCGGCCGTACTCCGCGAGCGAGGCCCCGAGGTTGATGGTCGAGGTGGTCTTGCCCACCCCACCCTTCTGATTACACATCGCGATCACGGTCGCGGGTCCGTGCGACGTCAGCGGTCGGGGGGCCGGGATGTCGCGATACGGGCGGCCGGTCGGGCCGATGCCCGACGGATCCGTCGCAGTCGAACGGTCCGGCTCGGGCTGACGAGTGCGGAAGAGTGCTCCGTCGTCGTGCGCCGCTGACACCACTGGACCTCCATCCTGACCTCGTACTGCCGGTTCTCGCCTGAACGCTACCGCCTACGGGCGGAAGCTTCGTGCGACACGCTACCGTGCGCGCGGATGCGCCTCGGCCCACACTTCGCGCAGCGTCGTGACGGTGACCAGCGTGTAGATCTGCGTCGTGGTCACGGAGGCGTGGCCCAGAAGTTCCTGCACCACACGCACGTCCGCGCCGCCGTCGAGAAGATGCGTCGCGAAGGAATGTCGCAACGTGTGAGGAGAGACGCTGGCTCCGATCCCGGCGCGCTCGGCCGCGGTCTGCAGGACTTGCCAGGCGCTCTGACGCGACAGGCGGCCGCCGCGGACGTTGAGCAGTAACGCCGGAGTACTCCGCGAGATCAACGACGGCCGGCCACGCACCAGGTATGCGTCGACAGCGTCGATCGCCGGGCGGCCGATCGGAACGACGCGTTCCTTGCTGCCCTTGCCTCGGAGGACGACCGAGCGCGATTCTGCGTCGATGTCGTCCACATCGAGTCCGACGGCCTCGGAGATACGCGCGCCGGTCGAGTACAGCAGTTCCAGCAACGCCCGATCCCGCAAGCCGCGCGGGGTGTCGGCGGCCTCGCCGGACACTGCGTCGAGCAGTGCGAACACCTGGTCCACCGGGAGCGACTTCGGCAACCGCCGACCCGGCGTGGGCGGTTTGACCCCGGACGCGACGTCGACCTCGACGATCCCTTCCGCGAGAGCGAACCGATGTACGCCCCGCACCGCGATGACGGTGCGCGCCGACGAACTCGCCGCCAGCGGTGGGAAGAACTCGTTTCCCAGCCGCAGTGCGGTCACGAAGTCCGCGACGTCCACCTCTGTCACGTCGCGGATACTGTCGCGCCCCAGCTCGCCGAGATAGCTCGCGTACCGCGACAGATCACGCCGATAGGACGTGATCGTGTTGCGAGCGGACCCGCGCTCGACGGCGAGATGATCGAGGTACGTCGCGATCACCTCGCCGGGCGAGTCAGCTCCCACTCGCACCCTTGCGCTGGTCGAAGGCCGTCGGTCGGTCACGCCACGGCGCGTCGCTCGGCCGCAGCGGAACCGACCGCGACCGCATCGCAGCCACCGCGAGAATGCCGGCGACAGCGGACGCATTGACGATCTCGCCGCTGAAGACGCGAGTCACCGCCTCGTCGACGGGGACGCGCACCAGTTCGATGTCCGCTTCCTCGTCGTGGGCTTCGGGCTGCTGAACTTCCGTGAGGCCTTCGGCCAGGAAAATCCGCACCGTTTCGTCGGTGAAGCCCGGCGACGCGGCGACATCGACGAGGAGTGACAGCGTCTCGGCAGCGAGCCCCGTCTCCTCCGTCAGTTCACGCTTGACGGCATCGACCGGGTCCTCCCCCGGCTCGTCGAGCAACCCGGCGGGCAGCTCGAGCAACCGACGTCCCAGTGGGTGTCGGTACTGACTGATCAGCACGATGCGTTCCTCGGCATCCAGCGCGACCACGGCGACGGCGCCGTGATGCTCGATCACCTCGCGCTCGGCAGTTCGACCACCGGGCATCGCCACCTGATCGAGTCGCAGCGCGAGAATCGCTCCCTCGTACTCGACGCGGGAATCGAGGATCTCGAACTCGTGCCGATCACTCATGTCGGTCAGCCCTTCGTCGCGGTGGCCGGGGAGCCGTCGACCGGCACCTCGCCCTGGCTTCCGGTCTTCTGATCGCCGGCACCCTTGTCGTCGTAATGCACGTCGACGGGGAGGCGTTCCTCGGACTTGTACGACAGTGCTGCGGAGATCAACGATGCGAACAGCGGATGCGGACGCGTCGGGCGACTCTTGAGCTCGGGATGCGCCTGCGTTCCGACGAAGAACGGGTGCGCCGTCTTCGGTAGTTCGACGAACTCCACCAGGTGACCGTCCGGCGAGGTGCCACTGAACTGCAGGCCACTGTCCGCGATGCGGTCGCGGTAGCTGTTGTTGACCTCGTAGCGGTGACGGTGACGTTCCGACACGGACTCGCTGCCGTACGCCTGGGCGACGACGGACCCCTTGGCGAGAGTGGCCGGGTACGCGCCGAGACGCATTGTTCCGCCCAGGTCGGCTTCGCCGGCGACGGCCTGTTCCTGATCGGCCATCGTCGAGATGACGGGCTGCGTGGTGTCGGGTTCGAATTCCGCCGAGTTCGCATCGGTGAGGCCGACGGAACGGGCCGCCTCGATGACCATGCATTGCAGGCCGAGGCACAGACCGAGCGTCGGGATCTTCTGGGTGCGGGCGTGGGTGATCGCGCCGAGCTTGCCCTCGATGCCGCGGATACCGAATCCGCCGGGGATCACGACGGCGTCGATGTCGGCGAGCGCGAGCTTCGCACCGGCCGCGGTGTCACAGTCGTCGGACTGGACCCACACCAACTCGACCTTCGCCCGGTTGGCGAAACCGCCCGCGCGAAGCGCCTCGGTGACCGACAGGTACGCGTCGGGGAGGTCGACGTACTTGCCCACCAGCGCGACACGCACCGTCTCGCGCGGCTGGTGCACACGCTCGAGCAGGTTTCCCCAGACGGTCCAGTCGACGTCGCGGAACGGAAGTCCCAGTTGCCGAACGACATACGCGTCCAGGCCCTCGCCGTGGAGAACCTTGGGGATGTCGTAGATCGACGGTGCGTCGGGGGTGGAGATGCAGCCGTCGACGTCCACGTCGCACATGAGCGCGATCTTGGCCTTGAGGCCCTGCGGCACATCGCGATCCGAGCGCAGGATCAGCGCGTCGGGCTGAATGCCGATGCTGCGCAACGCCGCGACGGAATGCTGGGTGGGTTTGGTCTTGAGCTCACCGGAGGGAGCGAGGAACGGAACCAGCGAGACGTGGAGGAAGAAGACGTTCTGACGGCCGACGTCGTGGCGCACCTGGCGCGCGGCCTCGAGGAACGGCTGCGACTCGATATCGCCGACGGTGCCGCCGATCTCGGTGATGACCACGTCGGGTTCCTGGCCCTGCAGGTCGGGTCCACGCATCGCGAGGATGCGGGCCTTGATCTCGTCGGTGATGTGCGGGATGACCTGGACCGTGTCGCCCAGGTACTCGCCGCGTCGTTCCTTGGCGATCACCGTGGAGTACACCTGGCCGGTGGTCACGTTGGCGTAGCCGGACAGGTCACGGTCGAGGAAGCGCTCGTAATGGCCGACGTCCAGATCGGTCTCGGCGCCGTCCTCGGTGACGAAGACCTCGCCGTGCTGGAACGGGTTCATCGTTCCAGGATCGACGTTCAGGTAGGGGTCGAGCTTCTGCATCGTGACGCGGAGTCCGCGCGATGTGAGGAGCTGACCGAGGCTCGAGGCCGTGAGCCCCTTGCCGAGCGACGACGCGACTCCGCCGCTGACGAAGATGTGCTTGATGTCGGCCCGCGAATGAATGCGTGACTGCAAAGAGACTCCCGTGACGGTGCGACCCGATGGTGACGGCGAAGAATTCGCTGAACATCGAGTGGTTCGGTTGCTGCCGACCCACGGGACTTCACGGTAACACCTCTTCGCCGTTCAGGGCGACACCACGCGGAACAGCCGTCAGTTGGGAGCCGCGCCGACCGTCACCGCTGTGGCACCCGGGCCGGTTCCGTACCGGCCGGCTCCGCCGCCGAGCTGCTCGCCCAGAGCGAGCGCGACGGTGATCCGCCCGGAGATCCTCTCCACGTTGTCGACGGTGCTGGTGCCCGCTGCCAACGCCGCATCCGATCGGACGACGGCGATAGGACCGCTGCCCTCGGCGGATCCCGGCTTTCCCGCGAGGACCGTGCCGGCACCGCGCGAATCCAGCGCACCCGCGAAGCGGGCCACGATGGCGCCGCGATTGCCGTCGGCACCGGAGTCGGCCGCGGTACCCGTCACGACGACAGCGAGCTGGGCGGGAGCGACAGCCCCGTCGTCGTAGGTGATGAATCCGCCGCCGCGCAGCGTGTCGAGGGCGAGCCCCAGCTCCTCGGGCGTGCTCTGCGGCTGTGCTGTCTGCGCGTTCAGCAGCAGGACCGTACCGAGAAGATCCCCGGCCAGACTGCCCTGATCGACGGACCCGGTGCGCAGCTGCGCTCCGGCCGGAACCACGTTGGTCAACCGGGTACGCAGGTCGTCGCCGCTGGCCGCCGAGACGAACGATTCGGTGAGCCCGACGCGGCCGGTCACCGAGGCGCCGGAGTCGGTGACCGAGCGCTGGACGCCCTCGACGTCGGCCGGATCCGCGTCCGGGGTGGTGATGATGACGACGGACCGATCGGCGAGGCTGCCGGCGACGACGCGTCCCGCCACGGCGGCATCGAAGCCGTCCGCGGCGTTCAGTTGTTCACCCAGTGCGTTGTTGCTCGACTGCAGATCGTTCACTTCGGTCTGCAGGTCGTCCCGGTCGTCGCGCAGACCCGACAGGACCCGGCCCGAGAGCAGACCCGAGCCCAGCACCACTCCGACCGCCAAGGCGAGAAAGACTGCGATCAACGAAATGGCATGTTGGCGAAGCGAAATCACTGAAGCAGCCCCTGCACCCACAGGGCGAAGCTGTTCCATGTCTCGATCGCCCAGTCCAGCGTCGCGCCACTTCCGTTGGTGACCACCAGTGCAGCGATGACCGCGATGAGAGCGGCGAGCACCAGCAGTGCCACAGCGCCTCCGGACACCCGACTGCGGTAGAGCGTCGCCATGGCCTTGGCGTCGACGAGCTTCGGACCGACCTTGAGCCGGGTCATGAAGGTGGACGGAGTGTCGGCCCGCTTGCTGGCATCGAAGAATTCGTCGAGCGACGCGGCGCACCCGACCGTGACGATCAGCGACGCTCCGTGGTGATCGGCGAGCAGCAGAGCGAGGTCTGCAGGGGTTCCCGTGGCCGGGAACGTCATCGCGCCGATTCCGAGGTCCTGGATGCGTTCGAGCCCCTTGGCGTGCCCGTCGGAGTCCGCGGGAAGAACGACCTCTGCGCCGGACTTCAGTGTGCGACTGCTGACGTCGTCGGGGTCACCGACGATGAGATCCGGACGGTAGCCGGCCTCGGACAACGTATCGGCTCCGGCGCCGACTCCGATCAGGATCGGCGAGTACTCCTTGATGAAGGGCTTGAGACTCTTCAGATCCGCCACGTGGTCCGCACCCTGAGCGACGACCACCACGTGTCGACCCGTCATGTCCACGTCGACGTCCGGGACCCCGACACCGTCGATCAGAAGCGGCGACTCGGTGCGGATGAATTCGATCGTGTTCCCGGAGAACGCTTCCAGATGGTCGATCAGACCGGACTTCGCCTCGATCATGCGATCCGAGATGTCTGCTTCCGTCTGCTCGGTGCCCGACGCGAGTCGTCGCTCCCCCGTGTAGACGTGCCCGTCGTGAAGACGGATCTTCGAGCCGTCCTTGACCTTCTTGAAGACGTCCGAGCCGACCTCGTCGATCAGCTCGATGCCGTTGGCGACCAGCACCTCGGGGCCGAGGTTCGGGTAACGGCCGGAGATCGACGCCGACGCGTTGACCACCGCCGTCACGCCGGCCTGCACCAGCAGGTCGGCGGTGATCCGGTCGAGGTCGAGTTCGTCGAGAACGACGATGTCACCCGGACCGACACGGCGGAGGAGCTTGGCCGTGGAGCGATCGACCCGAGCGATTCCCGTGACCCCGGGAAGTGAGTCATGACTACGCGAGAGCAGAGCCGGCATCTTCATGTGTTCGATGATGGACAACAACACGGCAGCACAGTCGGAGGCGCGCCGTAACAACTACCACATCATTCACATCAGTCACACCAGCACTACGTCGCAGCGGCCTCCCGCTCGGCCGTCGCGGTACGCAGGAGTTCCTCGGCGTGCGCCCGACCGGTCTCGGTGTCGTCGAGACCGGCCAACATCCGCGCCAACTCCACGACGCGGTCGGAATCGGACAGAGTCCGCACTCCACTGTTCGGGCCGCCGTGCTTGCCGTCGGTCTTGTTCACCACCAGATGGGTATCGGCGAAGGCCGCCACCTGCGGGAGGTGCGTCACGACGATGACCTGGTGCGTCCTGGCCAGTCGCGCCAACCGCTTACCGATCTCGACGGCCGCACGGCCTCCCACTCCGGCGTCGACCTCGTCGAAGACCATCGTGGCGCCCGTGTCCGAGCGGGCCAGCACGACCTCGAGCGCCAGCATCACCCGGGACAGTTCACCTCCGGACGCACTCTTGTTCAGCGGCAGCGACTGGGCGCCGCTGTGTGCCGACAGTCGGAACTCGATGTCGTCTGTTCCGGACGACCCGGCGTGCCTGTTCTCACCTCCGACGGACAGCGCGGCACGGTCGTCCGGGCCGGCCGGCCGTGGACGGACCTCGACCTCGAGCTTGGCCTTGCCCATCGCAAGTCCGGCGAGCTCGGTACTGACGGCCTTGGACAGTTTCGTCGCCGCCTTGGTACGTGCCACCGTGAGTTTGTGGGCGGTCTCCGCGGCCGCCGCTCCCGTCGTGGTGACGCGCTCCGTCAGTGCCGCGACCGCATCGGCCGAGACGTCCAGACCGGACAGTCGCTCGCGAGCGTCGTCCGCCCAGGCCAGCACTCCGTCCACGTCGGCGGCGTACTTCCGCGTCAGGTTCTTCAGTTCGGCCTGGCGGGAGAGCAGAGTATCCAGCGACTCCGGGTCGGCGGGAAGCCCCTCCAGGTACGACGTGAGTTCCGCACCCACGTCGGTCACCACGGCGATGGCCTCCGCGAGCCGCGGTCCCACCGCGGCCAGTGCCGCGTCGTCCGTGGAGGCCAGGCGGTCGCGAGCTTCGCCGAGCAGGGCCATGACCGAGACGTCGCTCGGATCGTCGCCGCCGGTCAACGCCGTCTGCGCTCCGGCCGCGGCATCCCGCAGCGAATCGAGGTCGCTGAGCCGGCGCACGGTTGCCGCGATCTCGGCATCCTCGTGGGGTTCGGGCGCGACAGCGTCGATCTCGTTCAGGGCGAAGGTCAGCTGATCGGCTTCCCGTGCCAGTTCGCGCGCCTTCTCGGTGCGTTCCCGAAGCTCGGTGACCGCGGCGATCCAGGTCGCTCGGCGAGTCCGGTAGGTCTCGAGCAGCGGCCCGATCGTGTCGGCGGCGAACCGGTCCAACGCGGCGAGCTGCTGATCGCTGCGTTGCAGACGCAGTTGGTCGTTCTGTCCGTGCACAGTCAGAAGGGAACCGGTGAATTCCGACAGCACGCCCGCAGGCACGCTCCGCCCACCGAGATGCGCTCGCGAGCGTCCGTCACTTCCGACGGTGCGCAACGCGATGATGCTGTCGTCCTCGTCGCGGCGACCGCCGGTCGACTCGAGGAGCTGCTCCACGTCGGCGCGAACCTGATCGGTGACGTGATCGGTGGTGAATCGTCCCTCGACGACGGCGCGATCGGCGCCCAGTCGCACACGGCCGGCGTCGGCACGTGCACCGGAGAGCAAGTGCAGGCTGGTGACCACCATCGTCTTACCGGCACCGGTCTCACCGGTGAGCACCGTGAGTCCTTCGGAGAACGATGCCGTCGCCTCTGCGATGACACCCAGACCGTCGATTCGAATTTCGGACAACACGTGGGTTACGTCACCCTCCCCCGCCAGCCGGTGACCGGCAAGGCGAACTTGTGGACCAGACGGTCGGCGAACGGCGACGAGTCGAGCCTGATCCACTTGATCGGCTCACATCCTCGCACCACCTCGACCCGGGCTCCGGCGGGTAGGCGCATGGTGCGTCGGCCGTCGCAGAACACCACCGCGTCGTGACCGCCGTCGAAGGTTTCGACCGCGATATGACTTTCGGGGCTGGTGACCAGCGGACGCGCGAACAGTGCGTGCGCATTGCTCGGGATCACCAGGATGGCCTCGAGCTCGGGCCACACCACGGGGCCACCGGCCGAGAATGCGTAGGCGGTCGACCCTGTCGGCGTCGACAACAAAACGCCGTCGCAACCGAAGGACGACACCGGACGATCGTCGACCTCCAGCACCACCTCCAACACGCCAAGCCGGGAGCCGTTTTCGATGCTCGCCTCGTTGAGTGCCCACCCGCGCTCGATGACCTCACCGTCCACGTGCACCGTGATGTCCAACGTCATCCGCGGCTCGATTCGGTACTCGCGCCGCACCACCATCCCGAGCGTCTCTTCGAGGTCGTCGGCCTCCGCCTCGGCGAGA
The DNA here is from genome assembly GCF_001426185.1 of Rhodococcus sp. Leaf247. Lineage (GTDB taxonomy): Bacteria > Actinomycetota > Actinomycetes > Mycobacteriales > Mycobacteriaceae > Rhodococcoides. The sequence continues at coordinate 584,898 of NZ_LMRP01000003.1, forward strand.
AAACCGATACGCCCGAGGTTGATGCCCAGGACAGGAATGGAGGCGACGCGAGCGAGCTCTGCTGCACGCAGGAACGTTCCGTCACCGCCGAGTACCAGGACCAGCTCGCAGCCCACTGCCGCCGACGGACCGAACTCTACGACGGAGACATCCGACTGCGGAGACGACAGAGCGTCGATTCCCGACGTCGACTCGAGACGCGACGAGTCGTGTTCGTCCACGAGGACCCGCAGCGCGATGCCATGTTCGTGGAACACCTTCGCCACACGTTGCGCGGTCTGTTCGATGTCGGGCCTGCCCGGATGGGCGACGACCAGGATGGTGCGCTCCGGAACGTCGTCGCTCATCGGGGTCCCTTCTCCACTGCATCGGCCACGAGTTGTTCGAGTGCCCCCGGATCGGTATCGGTCGCCGACTCCCCCGGGCTCGGAACCGTCAACCACAGGAAGTACTCGACATTCCCCGACGGACCGGGAAGAGGGCTGGGCGCCACGCCCGCGGTGACGAGCCCGAGGGCGGCGGCAGCTCGTGCGACACCCAGGACGGCATCTGCGCGCAACGCGGGATCCCTGACGACTCCGCCGGAACCGACGCGGTCCTTCCCCACTTCGAATTGCGGCTTCACCATGGGGACCATGCTCGTCCCGGGCCGCGCGCAGGCTGCGAATGCCGGAAGAACGAGGGCAAGAGAGATGAACGACAGATCCGCGACGATCAGATCCACCGGTCCGCCGATGGCCTCGGCATCGATGTTGCGGACGTTCGTACGATCGAGCACGTTCACTCGCTCGTCCGTCCGTAGTCGCCAGACCAGCTGCCCGTACCCGACATCCACCGCGACGACCTCACGAGCGCCCTTGGACAACAGAACGTCGGTGAAGCCGCCTGTCGACGCGCCGGCATCCAGGCACCGAGCACCCTCGACCGTCAGTCCTGCGGGTTCGAACGCGTTCAGAGCGCCGATCAGTTTGTGTGCGCCTCTCGATGCCCACGACACCTCGTCGGACACGTCGACGACTCGCAACGGGGTTCCCGCCTCGACCGCCGTGGCCGGCTTGGTCGCGACGGTCCCGGCGATCAGGACGCGGCCTGCCGCGATGAATTCCGACGCCTGTTCACGAGACCGCGCGAGACCGCGTCGGACCAGTTCGGCGTCCACTCGAGCGCGACGTGCCACGTCAGTTCTTACCTGCGGCCGTGTTGTCCACCGAGGACAGTGCGTCGACGAGGATGTCGTGCGCCCGCTCGAGGATCCGAGCCTGCCTCGTCAGCGTGACCAGTCCGTGCGGATCCGTGGTTCCCTCGCCGAAGGGCTGCTCCGCTGCCTCGTCGGCCTCCGCCACGAGCGCGTCGACGGAGGTCAGGACAGCGCCGGGATCGACGACCACCGCGTCGGCACCGGAGTGCGACGGGAGGTGTTGTCCTGGGCGTGGAACGGGGGTGCTCATCGTCGACAACGCTAGCCGATGCATCCGACGTGAGCGGTTCGCGGTCTCCGGTCCCGCAGCCGGGCCGACGCCAGGGGTGTCGGTTCCCTGCGCGTCAGGACGTCCAGTGCGCGACGATGTCGGCCGCAGCCCCCGAGGCACCCTCGATCGACTCGAACGGGCCCAGTCGCCACACCTTCGGCAGAACCTGCCGCAGAACGGAGACCCAGTCGTCCGACGTGTCGGATCCGTGTCCGCCGTCGAGTCGAAGCGTCGAACCGTCCACCGACACGGACCAGGACGACGGTTCGTCCTCTCCCGGCACCCGTGATTCAGCCGAGGACTCCAGCAGCGCGGACAACGAGGATGCGATGTAGGTGGGTCGCTCGTGGGGTACGGCGGCCAACACGTCCGGCACGGTGCTGACTCCGGTGAGGACGAGAAGCGACGGAATACCCACCTCGTTAGCACCGGCGATATCGGTGTCCAGACGATCTCCGACCACCAACGGCGACGTCGAGCCGCTGCGCTCGAGCGCGTCGTTCATCAGCGGAGCTTCGGGTTTGCCCGCGACCGTCGGCCGCGCACCTGTCGCCGCCGCAACGGCAGCGACCATGGCGCCGTTGCCCGGGCCGAGACCGCGTGGGGTCGGAAGACTGGTGTCGGCATTCGTGGCCACCCATCGGGCACCCGCCCGTACTGCATAGGTCGCCTCGGCGATGTTCGACCACCCGGTCTCCGGACTGTGCCCCTGTACGACGGCATCCGGTGTCGGATCGGCGGAACGCACCGGCACCAGACCGGCCGCGCTCACCTCTGCCTCGAGCGCGTCCGTCCCGACGACCAGCACAGTGGAACCCGGCGCCAACAGTCGAGCCAGGAGACGTCCCGCGGCCTGTGAGCTGGTCACGACGGATTCCTCCGGGGCGACGAAGCCCAGGTCCCGAAGGTGACGGGCGACGTCTGCGGGCGACCTGCTGGCGTTGTTGGTGACGTAGCAGAGTTTCGACGAACATTCGCGCAGGACATCGACGGCGCCGTCGATGGGGTCAGGGCCTCGGTACAGCGTTCCGTCGAGGTCCAGCAGCAGCGCGTCGTGCTCGTCGGCCAGACGGGTCACTGACCGGTCAGCTCGTCCACTCGATCTTCGGCATCCGTCTCGCCCTCGACGTCGGCACCTGCGGCTCGGAGAAACCACTGCACTCCGTCGTCCGCACGGCCCGCCGCGACCAGGGCATCCGCATACGCGTAGTACAGCCGGGCCGCGGCCGATCCGGTGCGATCCCCCTCGAGGTCCGGCGTCTGCAGCGTCACCACTGCCTGGTCGTACTGACCCATGTCCATCCGAGCACCCGCAACCACGATCCGCAGTTCGGACGCGTCGTCTCCGGTCAGCATGCGAGCCTCGTCGCTGCGGCCGAGCTCGATCGCGCGCTCGGGCCGGCCGAGACCGCGCTCGCAGTCCGCCATGACGGACAGCAGTCCGGGTCCACCTGCCATTCGCCGTGCTGCCCGAAGCTCCGACAAGGCTTCGGCCCATTCGCCTGCGTGGTACGCGGCGATGCCTGCAGTCTCACGAACTACCGCGATACGGCCGGCTCGCTGACGGGCGGCACGTGCGTGGAGCAGCGCGGCGGCGGGATCGTCGCCGATGAGCCGACTGACCATGACCATATGTCGCGCAACGGCTTCTGCATTGCTCTTGTCGAGGCTCAGTAGATCCCGGCGCACTCCGGGCTCGAGATCCTTGGCATCGATATCGTCCGGCAGATCGGGCTCGACGGGGCGAGGTGCGCGAGCGTCGGGACCGCGGCCACCACCGGCACGCGGCCCGAAGCTGCCTTCACCACCGCGGCGGCGCGGGCCACCCTGCGCTCCTTGACCGCCCTGTCCGCGACCGCGATCCGGAGACTGCCCACGGTCGGCACCATGTCGGCGATCGCCCGAATGCCGGCGGTCGTCCTGGCTGCCCGACCTTTCGCCACCGCGAGATCCGGACGACCGGAACGAGCTGCGGTCACCGGAATTGTCACGGCGAGGCGCACGGTTGTCGCGTGCCGGCGGTCGGCTGTCACGCGCAGGGGGACGGGAGTCCGGATCGGATGCCCGACCTTCCGATGACGGATCTTCCGGCACGGGTGGGTCCTTTCGATCGGTTCGGCGATCGAGCACTACCGCTCGTCACCGGTGATGTCATCATGCCGCACTCGCACAGTGGGTGCCGACATGGATGTACTGCAGAAACACGAAAGGGGACCCAAATGAATGGGTCCCCTTTCGGCAAAAGTTGTTCGGCGGTGTCCTACTCTCCCACACCCTGTCGGGTGCAGTACCATCGGCGCTGGAGGGCTTAGCTTCCGGGTTCGGAATGGGTCCGGGCGTTTCCCCTCCGCTATGGCCACCGAAACTCTGTGAAACAACAGAGCACGAGGCACACACTCCCACCGACATTCACCCGTAGGGGTGGTGTGGTGGTTGTGGTGCGGGTTTCAGTTATCTGCTGAACAACTCGTGTGTTGTCTCAGATACTGCACAGTGGACGCGTAGCTTCTTTGTGGT
>NZ_LMRP01000004.1 GCF_001426185.1 Rhodococcus sp. Leaf247
CATGCCGGACGACTCCGCGAGAACGGCGATCTCCACGAGCTCGCGGGGGCCGAACTGCTCGGCCGATGCCTTGTATCCCAGCTTCAATGCCTGTGCCACCATGTCCACCCATCAGTTGTATTGTAATATTTGATCATATACGTGCACTTGCCGCCTGCGCGCGGTTTGCACCGGACAGCTGCAAACTTGATGCCTCCACATGACCGTCACGCCTGGATGGTCCGTTTCGTTGCGAGCTCCGTTCCCACGCAACGTGAACGAATCACTCCAACTCCGTGCACGTCAATCGGGCTTGGATCGCTCGCCGACAACGGCGTCGCGGTGCGTTTTGCGTCTGGTCCCGCAAAGAGTCAATCCGGGAAGCGTGTCGCGCTCCTTGCAGCAAATGGGTCACGGCTCGCGAAGCCTCGCACAACGTCGGGTGGGTCCGTCCTGGACCACCGACGTCATCGACGCCAGCGGGAGGCAGTGTCGACAGGCGTCGTCCGCCCACGATCAGACGCGGCGAACGCATGACTAGACACTCGAACAGCCACTCATCACTTATTCATGACTTTCGTTCCGGTCTCACATGAACTGCGGTGGTCCCGTGTGGTCATGTGACTCTTAATCCGCGCTGGTCAGGTGGACCTTCGTGGTTCCAACGGGATTCCTTGTCTTCGGCGGGCATAGTCACTGGGTCCGGGGTTCGAGTCCCTGTGGGCGCACCACAAAGGGCCCCTGATCAGCAGTTATGCTGGTCAGGGGCTCTTCTGGTTCCGGTGCCACTCACTACTTGTTCATGACTTTCAACTCCAGACCGGCGGTTTCAGGCCCCTCGGCCGGACAATTGCGACGCGTAGCTGCTGGTCAGAGCCTCGCGCTCGAGTCTGTACCGGTTCCAATAGACGGTCGTTATAAGAGTCGTGTAGCTGTGGCGCTCCACCACGGTTTGGCCATCGGCCCGCTCTCCACGACGGGCTGCAGCCTGTCTCGGTTACGGGGTCACGCGTCGTGCTCAGTCGGCGCGCAGCGACTCGATCGCCGCGACTTTGGTGATCACGTGTCCCCGCGCGGAGCGGGTTACAGACGACGACTCGCGACGGACGCGCTGCACGCCGCCCGCGACCGCGACCGCGACCGCGACCGCGAGAATTTGGCGCCGACCGTCGCGGAGTTCACCGATCTCGCACAGACCTACCCCGCTCACGGTCCTGCCCTGTTCGAGCTGGCGAACGCCCTCGATGCGGATGGGCAGCAGGCCCCGCCGAGCGGTATTACCGACAAGCACTCGACCTCTGGATCACCGGCGGCAGGCTTCGTCGGTGCATCGTGCAGTTTGCGAGCGAGCTGAACGAGCTCGACAGGTCCGACGACGCCTTGCGCCTGCCTTTTACCACCAGTTCAGGTCTATTTGCGAACGGCTTCATCAATTGCTCGGTCTACTCCGTAGACGCCGAGTGCGAGCATCCGATCAAGGATATCTAGTAGCGCTTTGACGCGTTCCTGAGTGCGCGTTTGCGCCAACCCGCGGATCACCAGGTCTGAGATGTAGTGGGCATCGCCGGCAGCACCAGTCGTAAAGTTGGCGGCGTCTTCGCCGTGGACGTTCAGAAATTGATGTGCAGCAAGGTCAGCTAGATCGTCGACCCTGTCCGGTGCATGCTGCAGCGTGATGAACAGCTGCGGCGTCGCGTGTATGTAGCTCGGCGAGACGATCAAATCAGATAGGACGTCGGCATAGGGGCGCAAACTCGCCCCACGCAGATAACCAGCAAGAGTGCCGACCAATTTGCGGACGTCATCGTCCTCGTCGTGCATCAACTGGCGCAAAGTGGACAACACAAGTTCTGAATCGGCGGACATGTCAACCCTCGCGGCGCAGATCTCAGCCAATCCCCTTCGAACATCGACATCGCCCGCCAGGGCTCGCTCCATGAGCGCGGGACGCCCCCATTGCGAAGCGCCGTATGCCGCCATGCGCCCGCCTGCCTTGCGAACCTCGGCATCCGGTGAGCTGAGCATGCGACCGATGACTGGGTCAATCACTTCGGGATTGGCGTTGCCAATATAGATCATCAAGACGTCCAACCTGTCCGAGGCGAGCAGGAGATCGTTGGCGTCGATGAGACGTTCAAAGGCTGCGTAGGCCGCCGACCGCGCATTTCGCAAACAAGCGGCGATGGTGTGGGCGACACAGGCGCGGACACTCAGCACCGGATCGTTCGCTAGTTTGGCGAGATGCGGAGCCACAAGTTCCGTGCGGGCGCCATCAGGGTCGTGAACCAAGAGGTCGCCGAGGGACTCGGCCAAGGTTCCTCGCGAAGTGTTGATTCCGTTTCTGTGCAGGTCACGTCCGGGTTTGTGGTCGTCCTGGCGTACGAAGATTGGTGAGTTGTCGACGGGGTTGGACGCGTGCAGCGCCCGATCGAGGACCAGCTCGACAATGTCCAGAGGTGTCTCGTCCAAGACTTGGCGGACCGCCCAGCCAAGCCAGCGGTCACAGTTGTCGTGTCCGAGGTTCATAACGTGACGGATGGCGTCGAATAAGGCGGGCAGTGCTTCGTCTGGAATGGAAGCCTCTCCGAAGCCTCCTAGGATCGCGCTGGGGTAGGCCTCGTTGATATCCGGCGTCAACTGCATTGCCAATCCAGCGAATCGACGAGGATCCTCAGCCGTCAGCATTTCGAGCTGCTGCGCCAATTCACGAGCACCGCCCGTCTCGCTACCGAAGTCACGGTCGTCATGGTCGTGCTTTGCCATGGCCTGAAGCCACTGCGCGTTGCTCATCTTGCCTGTGGATGGGCTACTAATCGGCGGCCCCACCACGTAGGAGATGATGCCGGTCGGTGGCTCGGGCGAATCACGGTCGAACTTGCGCTGGTACTCCTGTAACCGTCGCAGTCCCAACGGTGATAAACGGCTGCGGTCGAGCGCCGATAGGAACTCGAAGGCCGTGTAACCGTACGACCGGAGCCTGTGGTGGAGGTCGGAAGATATGTATGTCGCGGGGAGGTCTCGAAAAAGCTCCTCGAGTAGCAGGTGGACCTCGTCGCTGACGATCGGCGCGATGGCCTCAACTACCTCGCGCGCAAGCCAGTGGACATCGGATATGTAGCCTGCTTTCAGGCGGTTGCCGCCTTGCAGGACCAGCTCAGCCGCCCACGGGGCGAAATTCTCGGCCCCCGTAACCAGGGCTCGGTACAACACTGACTGCGCGGCGTCGTATTCGCTCGCGGCCAGGAGTTGCAGCATCGACTCGACGGTGTCCGGTGACACTTGCGCCCACTGTCCCAACGCGTCCGCCGCGCCGTTGAACAACGCGTCATCGACGTCGCCGTACCCCGGCTCCATTGGGAGTCTCATGCAGAAGTGTCGATCACGAAATAGTTCTTGTTCGTGTCGGTCGTCGGCGGTGGCCTCCATTACCATCAGCAGGTGCGGCACGAACGCTTCGGCGAAAGCTTGCGGCTCCGCTTTGCACGCTGCCTTGATCATTTCCGTCACACCGTATTCCTGCATGCCGAGGAGGGCTACTTTGCCGTCGTCGCCGAGGGCAAGTGCACACGGACTGTCTGCCAAGCACGCCTTTAGCATCTCAACTGCCCAAGGTGGCTTGTGATTTACAAGATCGTGTACTGAGTACCAGACGTTCTGATCGGCTGGGTCGATGTCGCCGGCGCGGACTGCCTTCAGAAATAACTCGAACAACCGCCGGTGTTGGTGCAGTTCGACGCGCCAGGTCACCGAGCGAAGCCATGCCACGTAGTCGGGTGACCTGTGCCGCTTCTGCAGAAGCTCCGCAACCCTGTCGCCGTGCTCGGCGCCGGCGTTGCCCATCCAATTGACACTTCTGTTGCGTAATTCTGCGTTGTCGCTGTCGAGCCAGCTTTCGATGTGACCCTGGGAATCGAAGGGGCCGAACCAGGCAGGCCGTGCGAGCTGCAACAACAGCCGATTCGTGAGTGTAGATTCCCCGACGGTCAGGCGCAGTGCAAGGTCGACGTCCTCGACTGTCGGAGCACCGATGTTGGCGAAGACCGCAGCGACCGTCTCCTTGATGTGGAAACGGACGTTTTCGTTGTTCAGCACAGCCTCGACTTCGGTTCGGAACCGATTGGGATCTCGCTCCCGGAGGAGCTCAAGGATCTGCCGGACCTGCGCGCGCCGGAACAGTTCCTGCTCTTGGGCGCAGAGAAAGTCGACCATTGATTGCTGTCTCGACAGCCACTGCCGAGCGAATGTGAAGTCGAAAAACGTCTCGTGGAAGAAGGAGACTCGATCGTCATCAATTGCGATGACCTGTTCGGAGGCCAGAACTCGCGCGTGTTTGATGAAGTCACCGGGACCAAGGATATCGACGGGGACGGACAGCGTCTGGTTTTCGCTCGCGTTATTGGCGATTCGCGCCAGCACGTCGTTGAACAACGTTCCAGGTCGCCGCTCCTCCGAGGTCTGTTCTTTGCGCAACCAGAAAGCCTCGAAGAGCGATCCTCGAGAGGTAAAATTCAGAGCACCCGGCTGATCGGCGATTGTCTCCAACAAGACGAGGTTCATCGGTGACCGGAGGAGCGCACGTTGCGTAACGGTTAGAAGGCCGGGATCGAGACCCATGGCTGCGACAGCGTGCGCTGTGGCTTCGCCTGATAGTGGCTCGACGGTGAGTCGCTCGACGTCGTTCCGCGCGTCGAGTTTGCGGATGCGGTGGTCGTTCTCGACGTCGAACTGTCGGCAGGCCAGGATGACGCGCACACCTTCAACTGCGGTTGCTTCTTGGATCAGATCAGCAATGACGTCATAGCGCTCCGAAAGGCGCCCGGAAGCAAGGGATACGGCATCGAGTTGGTCGATAATCAGGAAGGCGTCGCGGCCATCCGCTGCCTGGCGCAACGCCGCAACGGGCGAGATTGAGAGGCCCAACTGGACGCCCAGTTCCATTGTCGAACCGAAGGCGCCACGGCGGTCGAGCCGGAACGCCAAGACCTCTGCGTCCCGTGCCTCCAACTTGCGCGCAGCCTGATATAATACCGAACTCTTCCCACCGCCGCCGGCCCCGACGACAAGCGCAAGCCGGGTAGTAGTCATCAGGTCGATGAGAGTCGCAGCTTCCTGCCTCTCGATCGTCGGCGTGAGCAGTTCGCGCTCGATCGTGCCGCGCCAGCTTTGGGTAGCTGTCGCCACCTGCTCATGGGACGTCAGCGTGGCCTGGGCTCCGCGCGGTGTGATGCCGTCGCGGGCAAGAGCGTCGAGCAATTCGCGTTGCGTCATCCGCCTGCGCAGGTTGTCAAGCAGTACCGCACCTATGGCGACCGCTGTGAGATCGCCGGTCGCGCCTTCCAGAATCAGATCGGCGAGCGTCGAGTTTGTGATGCATAGGTGCTCTTCGACTTCGATCTCGATGTACATTCCGCGCAGGGTCTGCCAAGCCCTGTCTGCGCTTTCGAAGACGTTCGGAGCGGTGAGCTCATCGAAGACTGGCCTCGTTTTGCTCGTGAGCTGATGCGCAACGAATTGCTGTACGTTCTCCGATTGTCGCGACAGGTCAGCCATGACGCGAAGTGCCCCGCTCGGCGTCATCGAGCTGAAGTGGAATTCACGGCCCGCGGCTACGTGATGGGCAGCTGCCGCCAAGACTCCAAGGCTTCTAAGGGCTGCGATGGTCCAGTGATCGGTGATGTTGTTCTGGCGCTTCACCTGGGTCACCGAGGTCACACCGTGTTCGTTGATGTAGGTGAATTCCGAGCCGCAAGCCAGATCAGGGTCGATCTCTTCGAGAACAAGACTGCGGCGCTCATCCCGGATGCAGAGCAATGCGTGACGAATGGCCCAGCCCAACTCGTACTTGTTACCCAGCTTGTCTGCCACGCCACCACTGGCGCCTAGCATGCGGGTCCGTTTCGGGTGCTGAGGCGTGGAATACGACGCTTTGCTCGACTGCCCGGATTCCTCGATGCCCCCGTTGGGCCGGGAGGGTTGAGAGGTGCCGGTCACGTCAACAGTGTAGTGCTGCCCAACGACATTCGCGGCCACCACGCAGTTGCATCATCATGGCGGACTTAGCTTCAGGGAACCGGTTCACTGCTGATCCGCCGGTTGCTGCCAGTTTGTGTCTGCACCGTGTACGCACGTTGATTGACGTGGTGATCGTCAAAATCTGTTTGGTATGGGTTTACGGAAAGGCCTGAAACTAGTTTCCAGGGGATGCGCGCGAAGTTCGTCGTTGAGGATGAGTGGTCGGTGCTGACATTGGGTCGGACGGTGCGAGTGTCAGATGATCCCGCCGTTCAGCTTCCACTCCCAGCCACCGTCACCGAACGGGTCGTAGGTCAAGGTCACGGCGTTGGCCGGCACATCAAGGACCACGAAGCCGCTGTACTTGGAGTTCTTGGCCAGGTTGGCCGGGATCGTGTCGGACTCCGCGCAATTGATGGACGCGTCCGTTGAAAGTCCCGCGACGGTGTAGCCAGATGCGTCGATAGTTTTGAAGTCGAATGCTCGCAGGAATGCACCGTATGTCGCGGGGTCGAATTTGGTGCCCGTTTGCAGAATGCTGGGGAACGCCAGCAAGGTCCCGTTCTCAGGCGGTAGTTGCGCGAGACACTCCGTTGCAGATTGCGGTGCGTCGATCGAGAAGAGCACGTCACAGTCGGAGGGTACGTCGCAGCCCGCACCCGCCAACTCCAGCCATTCCTTCTCGATCGCTCCGCGCGAGTTCGTTGGCGCACCGGTCTTGATGGTTGGCGGTTGGCTGGTGGGCTGATCGAACGTCTGGGCGGGTGGATCGACAGTGGGCGCCGGGGATCCGCACGAGAGGACCAGTCCCAGCATCGATGCCGAGATCGGCAGCGCAACAATACTGCGTTTCATGGCTAGGTTTTAGCACGGCAGTGGTTGTCGGTGGGCCACTTACGAGCGCCTGCGTCGTCACTCAACACCGCGGTAGCCACTCACGACTTATTCATGACTTTCATTCTGATCCCACCTGCACCGTGATGGTCCCGTGTGGTCATTCGACTCTTAATCCGCGCTGGTCAGGTGGACTTTCGTGGTTCCACTCGGGTTCCTAGGTTTGGCCGGGCATAGTCACTGGGTCCGGGGTTCGAGTCCCTGTGGGCGCACCAAAAAGGGCCCCTGATCAGCGGTATGCTGGTCAGGGGCTCTTCTGGTTTCGGTACCACTCACTACTTATTCATGACTGTGAACTCGAAACTCACGGTGTCGGGTCCTCTCGGCAATATCGAACGGCGCATGTGCCTGCTCAGGCGGCTGCAAAGCTGTCTGTACCGGGTCCGATAGACCTGCGGTGCAGGCTGCTCGCGCCTACTGCGACGCCTGGGGTGCCACCGTCCGCTACATCGAGAACTCGGACGCGACATCGTCCCCTGGGCGGAGTGGGAGTTGCTGTGCATCGTGGGAACGCCTGCCGTACATCTACACCGTCGAACTCCGATCTCGACCGGGGGCGACGAGCTCATCACCGCACTGTGGACCACCACCGAACGTTGCACGCCGATATGGGTAGGCACACCGGCGTCCCCGAATACGCCAGTGACGAGGCAGACCGATTCTTCACCCGGCACCTCAGATAAGGCCGGCCCGGCCGGTCGCCCTACCGGTCGAGGGATCGGCGACTGTGAATCGAATCTTCTCCGTGCGGGGCACAATGCAATCCAGCGCCAACGCCCGCCGTCCGAACTTGGACGGCGGGCGAAGTTCCACGAAATCTACGTCGGCTGGGAATCGAGGTCGAACGCGCCCGAGCAATTCCGCAGAGCCGGCCGCAGGTCCGCTAGCTCGTCGTGACCGAGCCCACGGTCAGAGATCGGCCACCAGCGGTGCGACCTCCGTTCCCAGCAGCTCGATGCCGCGGAGCAGATCACTGTGAGCCAAGCGGGGGTTGGTCATCTGCAGAGACAATCGATCCACACCGCCGAGCTGTTCGCCCACTCGCGCGATCTTGTCGGCCACCGTCTGCGGGTCACCCATGAAAAAGGCACCGTTCGGTCCGGACGTGGCATCGAATTGCGCTCGGGTCGGTCGCGCGAATCCTCGCTCCCGCGAGATCTTCGTGAACATCTCGTTCCACCCGGGGTAGATGGTGTCCGCCGCCGCCTGCGTGCTCTCCGCGACGAACCCGAACACGTGCAGGCCCACCTTCAACTTCTCCGGCGCATGACCTGCCTGCGCACCCGCGCGGCGGTACAGATCGACGAGCGGCGCGAACTGGCGCGGCTCACCGCCGATGATCGCAATCATCAGCGGCAACCCCAACAGACCTGCGCGAGCGAATGATTCGGGACTGCCGCCGACACCCACCCAGATCGGCAGAGGATCCTGCATGGGACGCGGATAGATGCTCTGCCGCGTCAGCGCCGGCCGGTGCTTGCCGGACCAGGTCACCTCGACGTTGTCCCGGATCTGCAGTAGCAGCTCGAGCTTCTCGATGAACAGCGAGTCGTAGTCGGCCAGGTCCAGACCGAACAGGGGGAACGACTCGGTGAACGAGCCGCGGCCCACGACCAGATCCGTCCGCCCCTTCGAGATCAGATCCAGGGTGGCGAATTCCTGGAAGACTCGCACCGGATCGTCCGCACTGAGTACCTTGACCGCACTGCCCAGCCGGATTCGTTCCGTGCGAGCTGCCGCGGCCGCCAGGATGATCGACGGAGCAGAATCGTAGTACTCGCTGCGGTGGTGCTCGCCGATCCCGAACGAGTAAAGACCCACCCGGTCGGCGAGGGTGATCTCCTCGAGCAGATGCTCCATTCGCTCGGCAGCGCCGATCACGCGTCCGTCGGTCGGGTCGGTCACGGAGGATACGAAGCTGTCCACACCTACATGCATTGCTGAGCCTCTCGGTCGGGGCCACGACGTCGACCCTTGGTTAGTTTACAAGTCAACCATCTCGACCGAGAAACTGTTCCGCGCCACGTCGAGTCTCGAGGTGTCGATGACGAGAACACCATTGTCCGCCCGTCGACGGGTGTGCCATCGCTGATCGGCACGGTCCCGGACAGGAGGAAGCGGAGAACTAGACTGCGCGTGTGGATGCGGATCGAGGGGATGACAGGTCACCCGGCGACACGATCGCGGCACACTTGCGGGAGGAGATCCTCTCTGGTCGCCGTGTCGGCGGGGAGAGGCTGGTCGAGGAGACCATCGCCAAGGGTTTCGGTGTGTCCCGCGTGCCGGTTCGAGAGGCTCTGGCGCAGTTGGAAGCCGAAGGTTTCGTCACCACCGTGCGGTATCGCGGTGCGACGGTGTCGACCACTCTCCACAAGGACAATCGAGAGCTGCTCGAAGTTCGGCACGGGCTCGAAGTTCTCGCCGCCCAGCTCGCTGCCCGTAACCGGGGTGGTTCGGTGGCGGACGAGCTGGCGCGCGTCGTCGAACGGGCGCGGGAGTGCGGCGGGGGACCACCCGCGGACCGGAGCGGCGCCCGGTCGTTCCACGACCTCATCGCCATTGCCTCGGGAAACGACCAGCTCAGAGAGATGTTGGCGGGTGTCAATCGGCGCGTCGAGTGGGGTCTCGGTGACGATCCCGATGCCACCGTTCACGACCACGCGGCGCTTGCCTCGGCCATCCTCGGTGGCGCACCCGTCCAGGCGGGGTTCCTCATGGACGAGCATCTCCGGCGCGACGAGACCGGCACCTGAGTCGACGACCACTGTTTCGTATACTATCTAGGATGTATATCAGGGGATTAACACGTCCGTAGCTGTCAGCAACCGGAATGACACATGATTTGTATACAAAGTAGGCAGTCGTTTCGGAGCACGTGGAGAGGCGACTCGCCGGCTGACATCCGTTCCCGGTGCCGTCCAGTCCCCTGGAGCACACCATGTCCACATCCACTCCGGCGTCTATCCCACCGGGCGTCGATCCTGTACCGGCATCGGCGCTGTCCAGCGCCCTCGACCGCATCGGTTTCACCCGCGTCCAGGGGGCCGTCATCCTTCTGCTCATGGCGGGGTTGTTCTTCGACAGTCTCGAGCAGAACTCCACCGGCGCCATGGGCCCACTCATCAAGGATTCTCTCGGAATCGGCAACGCGCAGTTGACATTCATCAACACCGCCACCGTGATCGGTGGGCTCGTGGGCCGCCTCATCGGTGGCTACATCGCCGACCGGTGGGGCAGGCGCGTGGCGCTCAGCCTGAACCTTCTGGTCTACACCCTCGGCGGACTGATCAGTGCCGCATCCGTCAGCTACGAGATGCTGCTCGCGAGCCGATTCATCGTGGGCATCGGTCTGGGCGGCGAGTTCACGGTCGGCTTGGCGATTCTTGCCGAACTGGTCGCGACCCGCCACCGCGGGTCCCTCCTGGCGACTCTCAACATCTCGTCCGGAGGCATCGGCAACATCGCATCGTTCGGCTTCTTCATGCTCGTGCTCGGTCCGCTCGGAGGCGTGCTCGGCGGCGACGACACATCGTGGCGCTGGACCTATGTCATCCTTGCCGTGCCGGCGCTGCTGGTGGTGTTCTTCCGGCGTTACCTTCCTGAATCGCCGCGGTTCCTGTTGTCCAAAGGGCGTGTCGACGAAGCCAATCGGAGTCTGACGCGTCTGGCCAGCGGCTCGATCGCGGGGCTTCGCGACCCGGGGCCGACGAAGCAGTTCGTCACCGATGCCGACATCCTGCCCACCACCGCATCGACGTCGTACGCCGAGGTGTTCCGCGGGCAGAATCTGCGCCGCACCGCGGCCGTCGGAGCCGCCTCGTGGATGTCGTTCGGTGCCCAGGTCACCCTTCTGTTCCTCATGCCCATCCTGTTGGTCTCGCGGGGCTACTCGCTCACGGACTCTCTGCTGTTCACCATGATCATGAACGTCGGCAGTCTCTTCGGTGCCTGTGCCGCGTGCTATCTCGCCGGTCGAGTCCGGCGGCGACCCACTGTCATGACAGCGGCCGTACTCGGATGCGTGTCTGCGGTCGCGTTCGCGACTCTCGCGAACAGTGTGGCCACCATCCTCGTTCTCGGTGCCGTCTTCCAGTTCTTCACCATGATGCTCAACACCATGCTGTCGGTGTGGACGCCGGAGCTGTTCCCCACCTCGATCCGCGGAATGGGCACGTCCATCGTCAACGGAATCGGCAATGTAGCCGGCGCTGTCATGCCGTTCGCAGCTCTCTTCTTCTTCGACCGCGCGGGAGTGGCCGGAGTGTTCTTCATGATCGCGGCCATGTACGTCCTCCTGGTCGTCGTCGCCCGGTTCGGACCCGAGACGTTCGGACAGTCCCTCGAGGAAGTGAACGAGAAGGAACTCGTCGCAGCCTGACACTCGAACACAGTGCACCACAACAGAAAGGCAACATCCATCATGACCGAGTCACTGTTCGTCTCCGCCACCGCGCACGGGCTGAACTACCTTCCCGAGTACTACGCCGATCACGCCGGCATGTTCGCCGAGCGCGGTCTGTCGGTGCACGCGAAGGCGTGTGACCCGTGGACCGGCGTGCTCGACGATCTCGACAGCGGTGCTGCGGACATCGCGCTCGGCGGATTGTGGGTTCCCGGAATGTATTGGGGTACATCTCGTCAGCTCACCGTGTTCGCGCAGCTCAATCACCAGTTCCCCAAGGCGCTCGTCATGCGAGAGTCGACACCGGAAGGATTCGACTGGTCGATGCTGACCGGAAAGACCGTGTTGGCGCCGGGAATCGGTGGTAGCGCGCCGTATGCGATCACCGCGGGAATGATGCGGGAAGCGGGAATCGACTCCGCCGCCACCACGTTCCTCCGCGACCTCTCCACGCCGATGTTCGTCGAACTGTTCGAGGACGGACTGGGTGACGCGATCATTCTCGACATCACGACCGCTCAGTCGATGTCGGACCGCCACACCGGACACATCGTCGTCGAGTACGCGGACGTCGGCGGGCTCGGCCCGAACAGTGTGTACTACTGCCGCACCGATCGTGTCGACGAACTGCAGGACCGGTTGGTCGCGTTCACATCCGCCTTGGACGCTGCGATGGCAACGGTCAAGGCGACTCCGGTCAGTGAACTCGAACCCTTGCTCGCCGAGCACTGGCCCACGATGCCGCTGTCCACTCTGTCCGCCGCCTGCACCAGGATTCAGCAGTCCCGCACCTGGGACACGGTGCGCATCGACGGTGCTGCGAGCGACCGCTGGATGCGCATCCTCCACGAGGAGAAGATGGTCGGTCGTGCCCCCGCGTTCGAGGACCTGGTCACCTCGCGCATCGTCGACGCTGCGGAACTGACGACGGTCGGCTGAACGATGACACTGGTACTGCGTCACTCGGAGATCTCTGCGCTGCTGGACCGCACGACCGTCCTGGAAGCAGTCGAGCGGATGTTCGTGGAATTGAGTCAGGGCAGCGCCCAGAACCCGGTTCCGCCGTCGATGAACGGAACGGACGACGCCTGCATCATCCCCATGGTGGCCCAGTCCGGTGTCGCGGAACTGGCGGTGGCCAAGGTGCTCTGCGACGCACCCGCGAACCGTGCGCGCGGACTTCCTCGTCAGCGGTCGACGATGCTGGTCACCTCGACTCGCACCGGAGAATGCGTCGCTCTGTTGGACGGACGTGCGATCACTGCCATCAGGACCGCAGCCGCCAGTGCAGTCGCCACCCGGTACCTGGCACGGCCGGGGCCGGCTGTGCTGGGTGTCGTCGGCGCCGGCGCGCTCGCGGTCGAGCATGTCCGCGCGATCCGCACTGTGCGGGACGTGACCAGTGTCCTGGTGTGGTCCAGATCTGAGAGCACGGTGGAGACGTTCCGTACGGCCCTCGAGGGTGACGATCTCCCGGTGCGGTCGGCAACGTCGGTGGAAGAGATCGCCCGCTGCGCCGACATCGTCTGCACTCTCACCCCGTCGGTACAGCCGATCCTGCGCGGCGAATGGCTCACCACCGGAACGCATCTGAACGTGGTCGGTGCAGCGCCACGCCCGAACGAGCGTGAAGTGGACGGGGAGGCCATGGCGCGGTCGCGGGTCGTCGTGGACAGTCGAAGCACTGCGCTGTCGAAGTCCGGGGACGCTGTGCTGGCGCTCGCCGAGGGGGCGGTGACCGAAGACGACCTGAGCACTGAAATCGGTGACGTCATCACCGGCCGGAGAATCGGTCGGTCATCGGACGAGCAGATCACACTGTTCGACTCCACCGGAATCGGAGCGGAAGACCTCGCCGTCGCCCACCTCGTCATCACCGCAGCTCGCGAACGCGGACTCGGGATGGAGGTCGACCTCAGCGCGTGAGAAGCCCTCGACACACGTAAGCCGCCCGTGCACGGAACACCGATTCGACGCCCGTGCTCGAGTACTGCTCGCCGCAGTCGACACACCACGAAGAACGTCACCGGACTTCGGAGGCAGGGGCGACACTTCGTACCTTCGAGTACGTTCTGCTCATGGCTCCGAAGTGGGAACAAGTCCGAGCACAGAACTACGGCACGATGGGCCGCACCGTCCGCGGTGTCGTGCACCGAAGCGATGGATCTCGACAGCTTGTCCGCCACGAGCCGGAAACGACGTCGTGGCGCCACGAGGACGAGTCGGGATCACCGACATTCATCGAGAACGCTGACAACCGGTGGTCGCGTGACGCGGACGGCGGGATGGTCCACGCGGTGAAGAATGCGAACACGTTCTACATGGACATGGGGTCGCCGTCCCCGTTGCTGCGCGCCTACGACGCGTTCCCCCAGAGGAGCAATCACGGGTTCGATGACTCACGTTTCACCGATCCGACCGCTCCGCGACCGGTCACCGTGCGCGGGCGCGACGGGTGGGAAGTGACTGCCGCCGATCCACACTCCACCGAACAGATCACGTACGTGATCGACGCCGAACTGGGAGTTGCGTTGCGGTGGCAGTACGGCGACCAGTGGATGGAACTCGAGAACCCGGTCCTGGACGAGGAATTCGACACCGACCT
Organism: Rhodococcus sp. Leaf247; assembly: GCF_001426185.1. GTDB lineage: Bacteria > Actinomycetota > Actinomycetes > Mycobacteriales > Mycobacteriaceae > Rhodococcoides. The sequence goes on from NZ_LMRP01000004.1 coordinate 13,893, forward strand.
GTTCCGCTGGTCGGGACCGTCACGCCCGGCAGCCGACGAGATGGCCCGCATGCAACGCGAGCAGCAGGAGCGAGAGCAGGCCCTGGCAGGCATCGCCCGAGCAGTTCCTACCTGGTTGCCGATGACGATCACCACCACGCCTCAATCGGGGGATCCTCGTACAGGTGAACTCGTTCTGGCAGTCGGGGGACAAACTGCGCACTTCACGCTTCGCCGTTGGGTGACCGCGATCGGTGAGCCCGAGGTGACCTGGCCGAACGACCAAACCCCGGCCCGTCATCGTCGAGGCATCGGTCAATGGACCTACGAGATCCGTTCCTACGAGGAGATGCGCAAGGAGGACTGCGAGCGCATCATCGAGTCGATCGTGCCCGTAGACCCGCCGGAACGCGATGCCGCAGACATCACGGCCGAGATCGACCAAGAAGCGCACGCACGACGCGAAGCGGAGATTCGCGAGATGCTCGGAACGGGGCGTGTGCTCGCCGATCACCTGACGGGGGAGTCGCTCCTCATCCGGACCGACTTTTCCGACGACGCGGCCTGGCGTGAGGTCGCGCTCGCCGCTATGGCACCTGTCGACCAAGGCGACGACATGGAGTTCGAAGCCGTACTGACATGTATCGACAACTCCGATCATGACGGCTGGTCCATCGAGCAACTTCTGCTGGCGTTGGGTGACCCGCCGCCGTACTACATCTTTGTCGCCGATACCGAAGCGGTACAGAACCATGAACATCCCATTGTCGTCGTCGAGACCGCCGACGACGATCCGGAGCGTCCGCGCGGAAAGACCTTCCGAGTAGTTCCGTCGGAGATGTGGAGCATCGAGAACAATCTGTCGCTCGCCAACATGGATTTCGACGACTTCGCGGACAGCGTCGACGCAGACGGCGTCTTCCGCGGCTTCCCGGAACCTGCGCAACCCGTCGCGTCGGTGACTACTCGGGACGTGGCCGGGTGGATCGCCGGTCATCTGCACACCGACGCGTTACGACGTTTCCACCGCGAGATCGACGGCTGGAAGTACCCGTACCCGATCCAGCTGTTCGAGCCGGAGATGGCCGACGTGCACACCCAACTGCTGGCGGCCGACTACGACAGCCGTACCGATACCGAGCTCGTCGGGTATGACGAGTTCCGTGAGGTCGCGGCCCGAGGGGGGCCGGCACTGCACGGCTCGGTGCCCGTGCACGGCGCGCACTGGGCGTTCCTACTCGACGTGGGCTCCCACCGGCCCCTGGCGGCCTATCGACTCGAGTTCCTTCCGCCGACAGATCAGCAGGTGCATGACGGTGGCGCCGACCCGTCGGCGGTGCTGGAGGTTCCCTTCATCTCCCCCGAGATGGTGTCGCTGTCGTCGCTCACCGACGACGACGAACTCGTCGACCGCGAGGCTGTGCGGCGCGCGGTCACAGCGGAGGCGGTGCGCCTGCACGGCCCGGACATGGTTGGGCACGTCGAGCCCGCCCTGCGGCGAATCCCGAGGCTCGAAGGGTTCAGCATCGGCTGCTCGGTCCAGATCGACGGTAACCCGATGTTCTACGTTGCCGTCGTGACCGCGGTGGAGAACGAGTTCATCGTCCGGGAAGTGCCACCGGAAGGGCTGCGGGTGGTTGCCGCAAGTCACGCCTAGCGCTATTCATGGTGGGCCGCACCGTCATACGACAGATATTCACAGACGCCCAGCCGCAGTGCCTTAACCAGTGTCACTGCGTCCAGCGCTACCAGTGCGGGCGGTGCGACCAGCCCGTTCTCGCGCTCGCGGGGCAGTTCCGCCAACATTGCACGTCCATCGGTGTCGACCAGCCAGACCAGGGGGACAGGCGACGAATCTCTCAGTCGAAAATTCGGCGACGGACGTTCGTGTCCGCGAGGTCCACGAGTTCGTCGGCCCGGCCGGACAGGATCGTCCGAATTCCGTACAGTGTGAACCCTTTCGCCTGTTCGAGGGTGATCTTGGGAGGGATGGAGAGCTCCTGCGCCGCGGTGACGACGTCGATGACGGCGGGACCGTCGTACGCGAACGCGTCGGTCAGGGCCGCCTCGAGATCCTCCGGCTTCTCCACTCGTCGGCCGAACATTCCCAAAGCCTCTGCTACAGCTGCGAAGTCGGGGTTCTTCAGGTCGGTGCCGTAGTTGACGATGCCGGCAGCCTTCATCTCGAGCTCGACGAAATTCAGCGACGAGTTGTCGAAGATGATGACCTTGACCGGCAGACCACTCTGCATCAAGGTGATCAGCTCCCCGAAGCCCATCGTCAAACCGCCGTCACCGGCGAAAGCGACCACCTGCCGTCCGGGTTGTGCGGTCTGCGCACCGATCGCCAACGGGAGAGCGCACGCCATCGATCCATGATTGAACGACCCGAGCAGCCGGCGCTTGCCGTTCATCGTCAGGTACCGGGCGGCCCATACGACGGGCGATCCCACGTCGACGGTGAAGACGGCGTCATCGTCGGCCAGCTCGTTTGCCATGCGTGCCAGGTACTCCGGCCGGATGGGTGTGCGGTGCCGGTCGTCCACGGCGAACGAATCGAGATTTTTGCGTGTCTTGCGGTAGTGCTTGACCGATGTGTCCAGATGCTTGCTGTCCGTCTTCGCGTGGATACGGGGGAGCAGAGCGTCCACGGTATCGGCGACGGTACCCACCAAGCCGAGGTCCAGGGTCGCTCTGCGGCCCAGGTTCTGGCCACGGATGTCCACCTGGATGATCTTCGCGTCGTCGGGGTAGAAATTGCGGTACGGAAAGTCGGTGCCCAGCATGAGAAGGACGTCGGCATGTGAGATTGCACGGTATCCGGAGGCGAAGCCGAGCAGACCCGTCATTCCTACGTCGTAGGGATTGTCGTACTCGACATGCTCCTTGCCGCGCAGCGCGTGTACGACCGGAGCCTGCAGGGCGCCGGCGATCTCGAGCAGTTGCCGATGCGCGCCTGCTACACCGGCGCCGGCCAGAATGGTGATGTTGTCCGACGAGTTGAGGATCGACGCGGCCTCGTCGAGCGAGACGTCGTCAGGACGCACGTGGGACGTCGTGGCGCGGATTGCCGGGGTGGCCTTTCTCTGTTCGGCATGCGCCAGCAGCACTTCGCCCGGAACGACAACCACCGCGACTCCGCGTTCCTCGATCGCCGCGCGCATCGCCATCGCGAACACGTGCTCCGCCATCTCCGGGTCACTGACCAGCTCGCAGAAGACGCTGCACTCTTGAAAGAGGTTCTGCGGGTGGGTTTCCTGGAAGTACTGTGATCCGATCTCGCTGCGCGGGATATGCGCCGCGATCGCGAGCACGGGTACCCGGCTGCGGTGCGCGTCGAACAGCCCGTTGATGAGGTGCAGATTACCGGGACCGCAACTGCCGGCGCACACCGCGAGTTCACCGGTGATCGCGGCGTCACCGGCTGCGGCGAAGGCGGCAGTTTCCTCGTTACGGACGTGCTGCCACGTCATGCCGTCGTGCCGACGGATCGCGTCGGTGAAGCCGTTCAGCGAATCACCCGGAAGACCGTAGACGTGGGTCACGCCACTCTCGGTCAGGGTCTGCACGAAGTGGTCTGCGACGGTTGCCATGGCGAACAGTATGCGCCGGATCAGCGTCCGAAGCGTGGTGGAATCAGCTGAATCAGACTTCGCGATCCCAGTCGATGGGTGCGGGCACGTCGGCGAAAAGATCACGCGCGTAGATACTCGACGCGAGCGTGGCGACGATGCCGAAAGCGAACACGGACACCACCACAGCGATCGGCACCCGGGCCGGCACCGCGAGAATCGACCCCAGGTCGTGGTCGACCCACCCAGCGCCGCGACCCACAGGACGGCGCAGATCGATGCGAGAGCGCAGCAGATCGCCGGCCACAGAAGAGCGTGACGGCGCCAACTCACCGTCGAGCGGTCGTTCACTGCGTCCGGTCGACCATCGGTCGCCGGCGTTGCCGAACCAGTCGTACGCCGGCGTTGCCGAACCAGTCGTACGTCGGCGATCGCACACGGCGCAGCCAGAACCGGTGCCGTTACCGCACCGATCAGTGGGTAAGCCCACCACACCCTTGTCGGTGAGGCGAAGTTGGTCAGCGTGCCACGCGGCCGTTCGTCAGGGGGTGAACCCGGCCAACTGCTCGTCGAGCCACGGATAGAGTTCCTCGGCCTTCAGACTGAGGCGCGACTTCAACCTGAGGAATCTCCCTCCAAGTCACCGCCGATCTGGCCGATGCCGCGCACCGCAGCGGCATCCGGAAATCTACGAGCACGACCGATGCGAGGGCGTCAGATCCCAGCGGTACGGGCTGCATCCTTCAGCGTCTCCGCCGCGATCCGTAGGCCTTCGATGGGTCCGTAGGCGGTGTCCTCGTGCTCGATGTTGACGGCCATGTCCGGGTCGACCTTGTGCAGGGCCTGGAGGAAGCGTGCCCAGAAGGCGGTGTCGTGTCCGTTGCCGACGGCGACGAAGTCCCACGCCGAGTCTTCGGGCCACTTGTTGACCACGTGCTTGCCGCCGAGGCCCACTGGGTTCTGATCCTCCGGGATGCGGGTGAAGCGATCGTCGAGTACGCCGTAGATCTCGCAGTTCGGGTTGATGCGCGTGTCTTTCGCAGCGGCGTGAAACACCAACGGCCCCAGCCATTCGACAGCTTTGACCGGGTCGATGCCCTGCCAGAACAGGTGCGAGGGATCCATCTCCGCGCCGACATTGGTGGCGCCGACCTTGTCGACGAGTCGCTTCATGGTCGGCGGATTGAAGACGAGGTTCTGCGGGTGCATCTCGATGGCGATCTTGACACCGTGCTCGCGGGCGAGGGCGTCGATCTCCTTCCAGAACGGCACCGCGACCTCGTCCCACTGGTAGTCCTGCGAGTCGAGATAGCCCGAGTCCCAGGTGTTGACGTGCCACGCGGGCCAGGTGCCGCCGGCGTGCGCGGCGGGTAGGCCGGACATGGTGACGACGCGGTCGATGCCGAGCAGTCCGGCGACGCGGATGGACTTGCGGAGATCGTCGGCGTCCTCCGGTCCTACCTCGGGATCGGGGTGCAGCGGATTTCCGTTGCAGTTCAGTCCCTGGATCGAGACGCCCGTTCCCTCGAACGTCGCGAGATAGTCAGCTGCACTGACGGTTCCGGCGAGGAGGTCGTCGACGGGGATGTGGACCGGCGGGAGAAACCCGCCGGAGTTGATCTCGATGCCCTCGAGCCCGAGGGAGGCGATGGTCGCCAGCGCCTCCGGGAGTGGCTTGTCGTGCAGGATCGCGTTGTAGACGCCGAGCTTCATGGCTGGTCCTCAGTGTGTGGTGGTCGAGTGGTCAGATCTTGACGGCGGTGCCGTTGTTCGCTGCGGATTCGGTGATCGCGGCGACGAGCTGCATACCGCGCAACCCGTGGGCGAAGTCGGGGAGAGGCGGCAGGCCGTCGATCCCCGCGACCTGGTCGAGGAAGGCGCGTGCCTGGTAAGCGAAGAACTCGGCCTTGCCGTGACCGACGCCGCCGGCGTCCATCGGGAGTCCGCCCCGGATGTAGGGGTGCTGGGGTCCGACGATCACCTGGCGACGGCCGTTGACGGCGTCGTCGATGTCGGTGGTCGAGATGTGGAATTCTGCAGCGCGCTCGAGCGCCCAGGAGGCCGATCCTGTCGTGCCGAAGACATCGAAGGACAGTCCGTCGGGGTTGGCATGGGAGACACGTGAGGCGGAGAAGGTGCCGACGAAGCCGCCGGCGAACGCCGCGGTGAAGGTGGCGACGTCCTCGTTCTCGACGGAGGCCATGTCGCCGGTCGTCTCGGCCTTGGTGTGTCCGTAGGTGACGCCGACGGGAACAGGCCGCTCGCCGATCACGGTGGCGAACTGGGCGCCGCGCACCTCGGTGATGGGCCCGGCGACGTACTCGGCGAGGTCGATCAGGTGGCTGCCCACGTCGGCGAGCGCACCGGTGCCGGGGCCGCCTCGGTAACGCCAGGTCATGGGACCCGTGGGGTCGAGTGAATAGTCGGCGCGATAGCGGCCGTCGAAGTGCACGATGTCGCCGAGGCGGCCGGCCGCGAGTTCGTCGGCGATGGCCTGGACGGCAGGGGAGCGGCGGTAGGTGTACCCCACGGTGGCGATACCGGACGACATCGACGCGGCGGCAACCATCGCCTCCGCATCGGTGATCGACCCGGCGAGCGGCTTCTCGCACAGCACGTTCTTGCCTGCGGCGAGCAGACCTTCGACGATCTCGCGGTGCAGATGGTTCGCGACGACGACACTGACCACGTCGATGTCGTCGGCGACGGCGATCGACTGCCAGTCGTACTCGGCGCGCTCGTACCCGTAACGCTTCGCAGTGTCGTCGGCTACTGCGGCATTCGTGTCGGCGATGGCGACGAGGCGGACGTCGGGCCGGTCGGTGCCGAAGAGAGTGGAGGCCATGCGGTATCCGGCAGCATGGGCGCGGCCGGCCATACCGCCGCCGATGACGGCGACGCCGATCGAGTCGTGGGTCATGAGAACTGCTCTCTCGAGATTCGTGGTGGGGGGACACTGACTCGGTCTATTGAACCGGTCTAGTAGGTCTACTATGAGAGTCGCATCACGCCCCTGTCAAGGGTGCTGCCCGCCGACCGATGAGGGGATCCGCGTGTCCGACAGCTCGGTGTCCCGCGGCGGAGGCCGTTCCCGTACCACGACGATGCAGGACGTAGCCGATCGAGCAGGGGTGTCGAAAGCGCTCGTGAGCATGATCTTTCGTGGCGTGCAGGGGCCCAGCGCGGCGACGCGTGAGCGGGTCATGGAGGTTGCGGCGGAGCTCGACTACCGGCCGAACCGCAGTGCGGCACTGCTCGCACTGCGTCGCACGCACCTCCTCGGCGTGATGACGAACATTCGCAACACCTTTCATGCGGAGATGGTCGAGCACCTCGTCGAGCACGCGTCGGAACGCGGATACGAGGTGGTCCTCGGCGCACTCACTCCGACGCACGGGGAAGAGGCGGTGATGAACACCCTGCTCGACTTCCGTTGCGAGGCAGTCGTACTTCTCGGTCCCGAGGTGGAGTCCGAGCTGTTGAGCCTGTGGAACGCCCGCGTGCCCATCGTGTCGGTGGGTCGGCGCCTGGCCCGGCCCGACGTGGACGTGGTCCGCGCCGGTGATCTCCGCGGGATGAGCTCGGTGGTCGACCATCTCGTGGGGCTCGGTCATCAGCGCATCACTCATCTGACGGGCGGGTCGAACCCGATCGCGGTGGACCGGCGATCCGGCTACGTGCGAGCGATGCACCGCCACGGCCTCGACGCCCACGTGGACATCATCGAGGGTGACTTCACCGAGGCCTCGGGCGTGGCTGCTGCCGCGGCCGTCATGCGGCGAGCCACGCGCCCCACGGCCGTCGTCGCGTCGAACGACCGCAGTGCAGTGGGTCTCCTCGACGCACTGCAACGGTCAGGAATCACTGTGCCGGAACAGATGTCGGTCACCGGATACGACGACAGCGTGCTGGCCCAGCTCGCGCACGTGGATCTCACATCGGTGAGCCAGGAGGCACGCGAGCAGGCCGTCAGTGCCGTCGACGCCGCGGTGGATCGACTCGACAACGGACGGACCGAACCACGGTCCGTCGTGCTGCGACCACGTCTGGTCGTACGTTCGACGTCGGGTCCCGTCCCGTCCTGACCTGACCCACCTCTTGACAGCGCCCTGTGTGCCACGTCATAGTTCTGCTACTAGACCGGTCAAATAGATCCGTCTACCTCCTTGGAAAGTAGGACTCCTCGTGATCTCCACACGTCGCGCTGCGGTCGCCATGGCACTCGCTGCCGCCACCACACTCACCGCGTGCAGCAGCTCCGGTGGCGCTCCCGACCAGGCCGACGGAGGTGCGAACGCCGGCGTCGCCGACACTCCGCGTGCCACGATCGCCATGATCACTCACGCCCCTCCCGGTGACACGTTCTGGGATCTGATCCGGCGCGGAGCGGAAGCGGCTGCCGCCAAGGACAACATCGACCTGCAATACAACGGTGAGGTAGAGGCGCCGAATCAGGCGAACCTCGTGCAGAACGCGCTGGACTCCGGCGTCGACGCCATGGCGGTCACATTGGCCAAACCCGATGCGATGCAACCGAACGTCGAAGCCGCGGTCGCGGCCGGGGTACCGGTCGTCGCCTTCAATTCCGGTTACGACAACTGGAAGGACATGGGAGTCCAGGGGTACTTCGGTCAGGACGAGCGCACCTCGGGGATCGCCGCCGGTGAGCGCCTGAAGGCGGACGGTGCGACCAATGCCGTCTGCGTCATCCAGGAGCAGGGAGCGGTGTCGCTCGAAGCGCGGTGCGCCGGTGTCGCGGAGGGCTTCGGCGGGAAGATCGAGAATCTCAACGTCAACGGCCAGGATCTGCCGTCCGTGCAGGCCACCATCCAGGCGAAGCTGCAGCAGGATCCGACCATCGACGCAGTCCTGACACTGGGCGCGCCCATCGCGCTCGCCGCCGTCGAATCACGCAGCGCCGCAGGTAGTGACGCCGAGATCGCGACGTTCGACACCAACGGTGCGCTCGTCGACGCCGTGAAGTCCGGGGACGTGGCCTGGGCCATCGACCAGCAGCCCTACCTGCAGGGATACTTGGCGGTCGACTCGCTCTGGCTCTACCTGAACAACAAGAACACGCTCGGCGGCGGGCAGGCCGTGCTGACGGGACCGTCATTCATCGACGCCACCAACATCGACGCCATCGCCGACCTCGCCGCCGGCGGCACTCGCTAGGACCGTAGGAGCGAGACAGCCATGTCGCATCACCGCATCGAACTCGACACGTCGAGCCCGGTTCCGATCTATCACCAGATGGTGCAACAGGTTCGGCTTTTGATCGACTCCGGAGCACTCGATGACGGCGGCGCGTTGGAGAGCGCACGCTCCATGTCGCGGAGATTGCGAGTCTCCCGCGACACCGTCATCCATGCTCAGCGCGTACTCGTCCGAGACGGTTACGCACAGCGAGTCGAATCCGGGGGCCTGGTCGCCAGAACCCCACGGCACGACGCTCGGTCGCTCGCCTCGTGACTACTGCTGTGCACCAACGAGTTCACGCCGGCGTTCACTCCCGACCAGTACAGGACTATTTATGAAGATCGCTCTCGATCCGACGCCGTTCCATCATTCGCATTCACTGCTCGAGCTGCCCGCCGTGGTCGCCGATCTGGGGTACGAGTGGTTGCAGCTGACCCCGCACGTGGACATGATCCCGTTCTTCAACCACCCCAAGGCCGACGACGGGTTGGTCGCGAAGTTCCGCAAAGCCTGTTCTGACGCCGGCGTCGGGATCGCCTCGGTGCTGCCGGTGCTGCGCTGGTCCGGTCCCGACGAGGACGCCCGCGAAGCGGCCGTGCGGTACTGGAAGCGGGCCATCCAGATCACCGTCGACCTCGGCGTGTCGACGATGAACACCGAGTTCTCCGGTCGACCGGAGAAGCCGGAGGAATCCGAGCGGGCGTTCTACCGGTCGATGGAAGAACTGGTCCCCATCATCGAACGCGAAGGACTCGACGTCCTCATCGATCCGCACCCGGACGACTTCGTCGAGGACGGGCTCGCCGCGATCCGCACCATCCGCGGAATCAACTCCCCCAACATCGGGATGGTCATCGTGGCGTGCCACCAGTTCCACATGGGCGGTGACCTGCCGGCGATCATGGCCACCGCCGGGGACATGATCCGCCTCGTCCACGTCGCGGACACGATGGACCATCACCGCTCGCACGGCTTGCGGTACATCACCAACCCACCCGGCAACGCGGTGCGGGTGCATCAGCACCTCGAGATCGGGGACGGGGACGTCGACTGGGACCAGTTCTTCGGCGGCCTCGGCGAACTCGGGTTCTACGACAAGGACACCGTCATGGTCTCGAGCGTCTTCGCCGAGAACGAGAACGCCCACGACGTCTCCCGACGACAACTCGACACCATGAACAAGTACGTCGAGAAGTTCAGCACCCGCTAGACAATCAGGACGGCTGTCGGAGTCTCGTCCGTCGAGGCGTCGTTCACGCGACGAGGTGCTCCAACCCCGTCGTCACGAATCGATAGTGGCCATGTTCGCGTCGTTGTGGCGTGCGCCGGCCGCAGGAGTCAGATCGTCGAGAAGCTGCACCTGTTCCGGGGACAGTTCGATGCCATCGGCAGCCGTGTTCTCCTCCACCCGATCGACCCTGCGGGTACCCGGAATCGGTGCGATGTCCTCTCCTTGGAGCAGGATCCACGCGAGGGCAACCTGAGCCGGTGTGGCGTTCGCTTGTTCGGCGATATGGCGCACTTCGTCGACCAGTGCCAGGTTGCGTCGGAAGTTCTCGCCCACGAAGCGGGGGTTGTCCTTGCGCCAATCGTCGTCGGCGAAGTCGTCCACGCTACGAATCCGGCCTGTCAACAGACCGTGACCCAACGGCGAGTAGGGGACGAACCCGATGTTCAGTTCCCGAAGCGTCGGGAACAGCTCGGTCTCGGGTTCGCGGCTCCACAGCGAGTACTCGGTCTGCAGTGCTGCGATGGGGTGGACGGCGTGAGCTCGTCGGATAGTCGCCACGCCTGCCTCGGACAAGCCGATGTGTCGAACCTTGCCCGCCTCGACCAGGTCGGCGACAGCTCCGATGGTGTCTTCTATCGGGACGGCCGGATCCACTCGATGCTGGTAGTAGAGGTCGATGTGGTCCACCCCGAGTCGCGAGAGTGAACCCTCGACGGCGACGCGGATGTTGTCGGGACTGCTGTCGATGTTTCCGGGTCCGCCGCCGGCATGGGAGACGAGGCCGTACTTGGTGGCGATGATGACGTCGTCGCGTCGACCTGCGATCGCTCGCCCGACGACTTCCTCACTGTGGAAGGGGCCGTAAATCTCTGCTGTGTCGATGTGGGTGACACCGAGGTCGAGCGCTCTCCGGATGGTGCGGATGGATTCGCCGTCGTCGAGCGTGACGCCGGTCGTGTAGGTCCCCGCCATCGTCATCGCGCCCAGGCCGATGCGCGAGACTGTCAGGTCACCGAGGCGTGCAGTCTTCATGTCAGGCTCTCTCCTTCGCCGATGGTTCGTCCGCTGTCCAGTGAACTGCACTCGGCGCACCGCAGGAAGGTCCTGTCAGTGGGGTTACTGCCAGGATCCCCCTGGGTGCGCGACCGGTCAGTCCGCGTACGAGAGCATCAATTCGCGGTAGTCCTTCGCTGACGTCGCAAGGTCTTCGTCGGTGCCTCCGAATGCCACTCCGTGAACCTTGAAGAGGGGCTGAACGTCGAACTGGCACAGACGTAGGGTCGCGGTCCAGTTTTCGAGGAGCGCCTCGAGTGTCGTCCGGTTGGCGCCCTCGAGGGTGTAGTGCTCTGCCGGGACGCCTGTCGTGGCGGCCACGATGCCCTTCTTCCCCGACAGTTGTGAGGGGGACCGATCCGGGGTGAAGGCGAACGGCATCGTGAAGACCTTGTCCTGCCACAGCTTGAACAGTGGGGGCACGTTGTACCAGTAGACCGGATGCTGGAAGACGATGACGTCGTGATCGAGAAGCAGGTTCTGCTCGGCTTCGACGTCGATCGCGAAATCGGGGTATGCGGCGTACAGGTCGTGCACGGTGACGTGGTCGAGATCGCTCACCGCATTCACGAGCGCGGCGTTGGCCTTGGAGGCGTCGGCCAGGTCGGGATGCGCGACGATCAGCAGGATCTTGGACATGGTGAACCCTTCACTGAGAGAGAGTTATCGAGTGTTCGAGGGGAGAGGGCGACGTCAGGCGACGTCGTCGAACGACAGTCGCTCTCCGAGTTCACGGGAAGCCTCCGCGTCCGCGAGGAGTTCCTGCGCCTTGGTCACGGCAGCGTCGATTGCGTCCGAGCCGGCGATGAATCGGCGTACCGGCGTGCTCTGATCGGCAACGGTCAGAAGGGCGCGAGCAAGTTTGGCGGGATCGCCGGGCTGACGGCCGTTCATGCTCTTCATGCTCTCGATCTGTGGCGCGGTGCGCGGGGCGTAATCGTCGAGGGAGATTTCGGGCCAGATGGTGGATCCGTCGACCAGGAGTTCGGTGCGGAAGTAGCCGGGATTCACGATCGTGGTGTGAACGTCGTACGGCTCGACGTCGTAGTGCAACGACTCCATCCACCCTTCCTCCGCGAACTTCGATGATGCGTACGCGGACGTGAACTCCATGCCGACCAATCCCGCCGTGGACGTCACAGTGATGACATGGCCCGATCGTTGCTTGCGGAGAAACGGCAGGACCGCACGCGTGACGTTCATGGAGCCGAACACATTGGTCTCGAACTGTCGGCGGAACTGCTCGGGGGAAATTTCCTCGAAGTAGCCGGTGTACAGGTTGCCGGCGTTGTTGATCAGGACGTCGATTGCCCCGAACGTGTCGATGGCAGCCTGTGCAGTGGCCTCGGCGTCTTCGACGCTGGTGATGTCGAGTTCGGTGACGAGCAGGTCGGCCTGCGGTCCCCCGAGTGCTTTCTCGACCTCCGCGGGCCGTCGGCCGGTGGCCACGACACGGTGCCCTGCTGCGAGTGCTTCGCGGGCGATGTTTGCGCCCAGTCCCCGCCCTGCTCCGGTGACGATGATGACCTTGCTCATGATGTCCTTCCGTGCGCCGGCAGTCGGCGCAGTGTCATTGTGGTGCAGCGTGTTCGAACTCCACGGGCAGCCGCGTCGATAGGCTGCCGAGGATGTCCGATCAGCCGGGACGCTCCGGCCGACATCCAGTGAAGCGCACACTGCGACCGTCGGGGAGTCCCGGACTTCGGGGGTAACGCCAGTAACTCCCGGGTGCACGGTGATCGGCTTATATTCGGGGGATGAGCAACAAGGACGACATCCGTGAGTTCCTCATGACCAGGCGCGCCCGACTCACACCCGAAGCGGCCGGTCTACCCCTGTTCGGTGGGATACGGCGCGTCACGGGTCTCCGGCGCGAGGAGGTGGCACTGCTGGCAGGGATGAGCACGGCGTACTACATCCGTCTCGAACGCGGTGACGCCACCGGCATCTCGGAATCGATACTCGAGGGCCTTTCCCGAGCACTGCAGCTCGACAACGCGGAGCGGCTCCATCTGCACGAGCTGGTGCGCACAGCGAATGAACGTGGCGGTGCGCGGCGAAAGCGCCGCCCGGTTTCCGCGCGGAAAGTCAGTGATGCCGTGCGACAAACGATCGACTCGATGACGAATGTGCCGGTCATCGTGCAGAACGGGCGTTTCGACGTCCTGGCGATGAACCGCCTCGGGTCCGCTCTGTTCTCGGAGATGTCAGGTGACGAGGGTCGGCCGACGAACTTCGCTCGATATGTCTTTCTCGATCCGACAGCGGCCGATTTCTACAGAGATTGGTTCGACTCTGCCGAGCAGATCGTCGCCCTGCTTCGTGGCGAAGCCGGTCGTGCTCCCTATGATCGTGCGCTCACTGATCTGGTCGGAGAATTGTCCACTCGCAGTGACGAGTTCCGTCAGATGTGGGCGGCGCACGACGTGCGTGTCCACGAGACGGGGATAAAGCAAATACACCATCCCGTCGTCGGCGACCTGGATCTGACCTACGAGGCGTTCGGAGTCAATTCTGCCCCCGGGCTGATGCTCATCGCTTTCACTGCTGCGGTCGGGACGCCCTCGCACGACGGTCTGCAACTCCTTGCCAGCTGGGCAGCGGAATCCGTCGACGACGCGAGCGGCATGCACAAGAAGTAGCCATGCCTGACATTCACCACACTGACGATGGACGGTTCATCGGTAGTCGGTGCGGCCTCGCATGTCAGGGTCGTTCTCGGAAGTGGGTGTCGAGCAGCAGGATCAACTCGCTTCGCGCGTCATCCAGTGGAACAGTGCTCTTCTTGGCGCGACACTGCACGATCGCCCCCTCGATCGCGCTGACGACGAATCCTGCCAGCGCTCCGGCGCGATCGAGCGGTAGACCACGACCTGCGAAGGCGCTCGCGAATGTGTCGCGCCATTGCTCGAAGGCATCCGCTGCGGCGTCCTGGACGGCGAGTTCGGACTCGGCCAGGGCCGCACCCATGACGGGGCACCCCCGTGTGTACTCCGACGTCGTCAAGCGCCGCTTCCAGTCGTCGACGATGAGACCGACGCCCTCGGCGGGTGTCGCGTCGGCCATGGCCGCACCGAGGTCCACATTCATCGATGTACCCGCTGCGCGCACAGCGGTCTCGATCAACTGACTCTTGCCGGCAGGGAAGTGCTGATAGAGCGAGTTGCGCGAGGATTTGCTGCGCGACAACAGATCGGCCAGTCCCGTCGCGGAAACGCCGCGCTCGCAGACCAGGTGAATCGCGGAGGTGATCATCCGCTCCCGTGGTCCCGTCATGTCCGGCCTCCGCTGTCCTTGTGTGAACCGATCGGTCCATGCTACCAATGAACCACGTGAACCGATCGGTTCACCTCTCATCGGCCATCGCCACGCGAGCTATCGACTGCGGGGCGGTGAGCGCGACGGAAGGAACGTCTCACGTGTCGACTTACGACGTCGTCGTCATCGGCGGCGGCCTGGCGGGCATGACCAGCGCAGCTGCCCTGGCCGCGGCAGGCAAGAAAGTAGTTGTCCTCGAGCAGTATTCGGTCGTCGGTGGGAGTACGCACGTGTTCCGGCGAAAGGGTCAGTGGGAGTGGCAGGTCGGGTTGCATCACCTCGGTGACTGCGGTCCCGACGGCGACATGCCGACGATGTTCCGAGGCCTCGGGCTCGGTGAGCACATCACGTTCGAGCCGATGAGCCGCGACGGGTACGAACGTTTCGTGTTCCCCGATCTCGAATTCGAGGTGCCGACCGACTGGGACGAATACCGCATCCGGCTGACGACGCTCTTTCCGGCCGAGCGACGGGCCATCGAACGCTTCGTCAAAGTCACCCGCAAGTTCGGCGGCGCCGTCGATCGCGTCGCGTCGGCGGAGTCGGTGACCGGAATGGCGAAGACAGCGTGGAAACTCGGACGCCATGCGCCACTGGCCAGATCATCGCTCACCGCGGTGATGGACCACTTCGGACTGAGCCCACGCCTGCAGATTCTGCTGTCGATGTCGCCGTCAGGAAGTATGAACTGCCCTCCGCACCGACTGCCGTTTCTCGCCTACGCCTCGTTCCTGGCGGAATTCGTCGGTGGAGGTGCCTGGTTCCCCCACGGCGGCGGACAGACGTTCGCCTCGAACCTGCTCAGGGTCATCGAGCATTTCGGCGGCGAGGTGGTCACCCGCGCCTTCGCCGAGGAGATCATCATCGAACACGGCCGAGCCGCCGGTGTACGACTGGCCGGGGGAGCGACGTACCGCGCCGACACCGTGATCTCGACGGCCGACATCAAGAAGACGTACAACGTCCTCCTCCCCGCGGGCGCAGTCGACGCCTCGACCATGAAGCGTGTCGACGGCTTTCGGATGTCGGCGCCGTTCTTCAACGCCTTCCTCGGAGCCGATGTCGACCTCGCCGCGACCAGGCCGAATCAGGACAGCTTTTCGGTGCCCTCCTGGACCTCGCTGTCCGACATCGAAAGAGGGCAACGGTTCCGGCCAGGCGACACTGCGCAGAGCTGGCTGGACCGGATCTGTCCCGTCCTGCCTGCCTACATCCACTGCTCCGACATCAAGGATCCGACCGCGAAAAGATATGCACCCGACGGCTGCAGTTCCCTTGAGTCGATGTTCCCCATCGTGATGGACCACCGACTCTGGGGCGCAGACGATGTCGATCGACGCGATCACGGCTATGCGGGAAGCGCGACCTACGACACCATGAAGACCACACTCACCGACCTGATGGTGGCGCGCACGCAGTCCGCACTTCCCGAACTCGACGGCCACATCATCCACCGCGAAGCTGCAACGCCTCTCACTCAGGAGCGGTACACCCAGTCCACCGAGGGAGCGTCCTACGGCATCGAGTTCAACATGAAGCAGACCGGTGTGTCACGGCCCGGTCCCAGAACGCACGTGGACGGACTGTTCCTGGCGGGAGCGAGCTGCCGCACGGGGCCTGCCACCGAGGGCGTTCTCCTGTCCGGAATCGTCACGGCCGGCGCAATTCTCGGCCGGAACCTGGTAGCAGAGTTCCGCGACGGTCGTCCTCTGGTACCCGCCGGCACCATCGCCGCCGTACCCAGCGGGTGGGATTCGCTCGCGGCTGCACGAGCGACTCGGCAGAGCAGGCCTCGACTCGACGTCGCGACTCCGTCCGCGTGAGCGTGCTGTTCCCGACATCCACCATCACTATCGAAGGACATGCCATGAAGCAACTCCGTGACGCAGTCGAGGCGAAGGATGCGGACGCCATCGCAGCTCTGCTCGACGACGACGTTCTGTTCAACTCACCCGTGGCCTTCACCCCGTACCGGGGCAAGAAGGTTGCAGCGCCGCTGCTGGGCGCCGCCATCACCGGTGTGTTCGAGGACTTCCACTATGTCCGCGTCATAGACGATGTCGGTGGCCGCGACCACGTACTGGTGTTCACCGCCCGGGTGGGCGATATCGCCGTGCACGGATGCGACATCGTGCATGTCGACGACGACGGCCTCATCGACGACTTCACCGTCATGGTGAGACCATTGTCGGCCGCTCGAGCTGTCGCCGACAGGATCACGACTCTCACATCGGGTCGACCGGGCACAACTTCAGCGTGAACATGTCGACACGGCGCTCGCTCGCTGGTTGACGGGGACCAGCAGGTGGACGCGATCCACGAGGTCGAGCGCGACACCGGGGGAAGCGCCGTCGAACACTGCCTTGTGAATCCCGCGCATGGCGCCGGTCAGAAGTTGCGCTGCTGCAGCAACATCGGTCCGGTGATCGATCTGGCCGGCGTCGGCCGCGCGGTGCAGCAGTTGTTCGATCGCGAGGACGAAGTCGGTGTGCCACCGTTCAGCGGTTCCCTCGCTGCGAGGAACACCGATGTCGCGGAACAGGACGTGGGTCGCCGGGGTGTCGTAGATGGTGGCTGCGGCGATGTGTAGAAACGACTGAAGCTGCCCCAGAGGATCGTCCGGCCACTCCACTTTCGCGGACCGTGCTGCCATGCGGTCGATCAGGGTGGTGGCGGCGTCGTTGACCGCCGCCTGGAACAGGTCGCGTTTGCCGGGGAAGTGGTGGAACGCAGTTCTGGGAGAGAGGCCGCACTGCTGTGCCACGGCTTCGACGGTGATGTCGCCGTAGTCGGCGTGCCTCAGGAGCTCCTGGGTCGCGCGGACGAGCCGGGTCGTGGCAGGACCCGAGTCGTCCGTAGCGTCGGACGCAGCCCATCGATACAGCGTTGTGGTGTGGATGCCCATGGCCGCGGCGACAGCGGCCGGACTTTCTGTTCCTGTGAATGCACGTTCCACCGCGTCGCGACGGTCGGCCGCCGTGAATCTCGAGACCCTGGCCATAGTGGTGACAGTACAGCCGTGTCGGCGCGAGGGACGACGGATTTCAGTGCAGCAGACGGGCCACGGCGGGAAGCAGTATCCGTGGTGGAGTCAACATCGCCGTCGCAGCCTGGATCGAGTTTTTACGGCCCGAGATTGCGTACGGGCGCGAGTGTTTCGCGTCGAGGGCGCGCATCGCGGTGGCGACGACCTCGGTCGCTGTCTGGTGTGAGCCCGTTACCGCGGCCGTCTCGCCTATGACGTCGAAGAATTCGGTGCGCGTCGGACCCGGGACGAGCGCGAACACTCGGACACCGTGGCGCTTGGATTCGTACCACAAGGATTGGGTGAAGCTGAGGACGAACGCCTTGGCTGCGGCGTACACAGCGAGGGTCGGGACGGGCTGGAATGCCGTCGTGCTGGCGACGTTCACGAGGGATCCTGTGCCGCGAGCGATCATGTCGGGGAGGAACGCCGAGCAGATGTCCACGACGGCCGCGACGTCGACGGCGAGTAGCCGTGCGAGATCGTCGGCATCGTTGTCGATAAAGGTGCCTTGAACAGCGAAGCCGGCATTGTTGACGACAAGGTCCAGTCTTTCGGGCACCAGGTCTCGTAAGTGACGTCCGGCCGCCGGTTTCGACAGATCGTGGGAGACGATGCGGCAGTGGACTCCGTGCTCGCGTCCTAGTTCGGCTGCGAGAGAGACGAGTCTGTCCTCGCGCCGCGCCACCAACACCAGGTCCGAGCCGCGCTCAGCAAGGGCTCGGGCGAATTCGGCTCCGATGCCGGAGCTCGCGCCGGTCACCAGGGACCGTCGGGGGCGAAATCGGTGCGGCGCCTGCTTCATCCGCGGTCACTCCGGCTCTGCTGGTCGTGTTCTGCGATGGCTCGTCGGGCGAAGTCCTCGTACGAGGTGGGCTCACGGCCGAGCAGCGCCGGCAGTACGGTCAGGTCGCCGGCGGGAAGTCCGTGGCGGTCGTAGTGCGACATCATCGTTCGGTACGCAACGCGGGCATCGGGTGGCCAGTCGTTCATGCCGCGGGGATTCGAGGCTGCGCCGGCGCCACGAACGAGGTGGCCGACCGAACGGAGCCCGGTGGCCCGCACCGCATGGGTCACCACCGCCCCGAGTGCAGGTAGTGCGGCTGCTCTCTGTGTCAGCGACGACGGGGGAATGCGCACCGCAGTCACGCCGTGTCCCAACACCTTCGCCCAGATCGCGGCCATCTGGTGACGCGTCAGTTCGACGGTGGACAGGTCGTAGGTGCGTCCGGTGTGCGGTGTCGGATCGAGCGCGATGGTGGCTGCCGCCTCGGCGACATCGGCGACGTCGACCACGCCCATGACGCTGTTCGGCGAGACGGGGTAGGGCATGACGCCCGCCTGCAGAAGATCCCATATTTCGAGATAGTTCTGCATGTAGTGCGACGGTCTCAGGACTGTGGTGGGCAGAGCGCTGTCGCGCAGCAGCCCCTCCGCGACATCCTTCTGTCGATGATGGGTCAGCTCGTGCAGATCCGGGTGGATCACCGAGTGGAAAACGATGTGCTGCAATCCCTGGGACGGTCCCGAGGCGATGAGGTGCTCGATGATGGGTCGCTCGTCGATGATCTGGGTGGGAGCCGCGTGGTACAGAACGGTCGTGCCGACCAAGGCCGTGTCCAGTGTCTGCGGAGATCGTAGGTCGCCCACGACGACCTCTGTTGCGCCGTCCCGTCGCGTCGTACCTTCCTGGTCGATGTTCTTCACCACCGCGCGCACCGGAACACCGCGTTGTGCGAGCTGTCGGACGAGCAGTCGTCCGACACCGCCTGCGGCACTGGTCACTGTGATCATGAAACCCCCTTCGGTGTCCGCACCCGGTTCGTCCCCGTGCGTGCTGCAAAGACTGCACACAATATGCAAATAACGCAAGACTCAGCGATGGGCGCATGCCGTGATGGCCCCACGTCGCACTGGCCCCGATCGATACCGATCGAGCAAATGTCAACGACCCTTGACATTAAATGACAAGTACAGTTGACTTCTTACATGGTCGTGACGAACCGAGTGCGAGACCTCCGGAAGGCATCCCGCATGACTCAGGCCGAGCTGGGCCGCGTCTGCGGAGTCAGCCGACAGTCGATCGTCTCGATCGAAGGCGGGGATTACGCCCCCAGTGTGTATCTGGCACTGAAAGTGGCGGGAGCGCTCGACTCCACGGTCGAGCATCTGTTCCCGGTCGACACCGACACCCCGCAGTCAGATACCCCGAAGTCCGACACCCCGAGCTTCAGCGAGAAGGAGTCCTGATGAGTGCGTTCACCACATCGATGCGGTTCGTCGGCGATCTCGACGCCGAGTTCTATCGCGACGAGCGTCAGCGGGACGTATGGAACGAAGCCGCTGCCGTCGGGCTGCAATTGCACACCTTCGGTGGGCTGGTGGCCGCCGCTGTTCTCCCGTGGGTCGGTGGACGCCCCGGGGCGTGGACTGCACTGGGCATCATCATCTTCGGTGGAGTCGTGAGTTGCGCGACCCTCGCCTACGCCAAGTCCAGGGATGTGGACCTGTTCGCGGAGACTCGGTGGTTCACCGCCCGCGGCAACGTGAGCGCCGTCCTCCTGCTGGTGGCCTTCGTCGGCATCGGGGTGACCCTCGCTCCGGACGAGTATCTGCCGGGGCGTGCAGATACGAGCACATGGGCCGGCCTGATCGTCGGAGCCGTGATCGGAGGCGGTGGAGCTGCTCTGGCGATCTTTCGCAGCCGTCGACGCAAGCAGCAGTTCGAGGCCGACGAGGACTGAGTGATTCAGTGAAATCTTTGTGGGCAGGTAGCAATTCGATGTGAACCAGGGATGCCTCCAGGCCCGATTTCGGCCCGGTGATCGTGGACTTCCACCACCGTGGGGCGGGGGTAGACGTCCACGACCGGACGTCCGAAAACCTCCACGAGTGAGGAGTGCTGTCAATACCCCGCTGCTCGGACGTGCACTGGTCACGGCAGCGTGTGGCCCGCGGCCCTGAAGAGCCGGTACCACTGCTGACGATCGAGTTCGATGTCGGAGCCGGCCGCCGCCTCCGCGACCCGTGACGGTGTGGTCGTACCGAGAACGACCTGGATATTCGCCGGGTGCCGGGTCAACCAGGCTGTGGCAATGGCGGTGGGAGTGGTTCCGAACTGGTCGGCGAGGTCGTCGAGTGCATCGTTGAGGTCCGGATAGTTCTCACGGTCGCCGAGAAAGACCCCGTCCGACGTACCTTTCTGGAACGGTGACCACGCCTGGAGCGTGATGCCGTGCACGCGTGCGTGGTCGAGAAGTCCATTGTCCCGATCCACGGACTGGTCGAGCCCGGCGATGTTGGCGGCCACGCCTGCCGCGACGAGCGGTGCATGAGTGATGCTGAGCTGCACCTGATTCACGACGAGGGGTTGCTGCACCGCAGTCTTCAGCACGGCGATCTGACCGGGAGTGTGGTTCGAGACGCCGAAGTGTCGGACCTTTCCCGCGGACTGCAAGGTGTCGAAGGCCCGAGCCACCTCGGCGGGTTCCACCAAGGCGTCCGGTCGATGCAGCAGAAGCATGTCGAGGTGGTCCGTGCGCAGCGCAGCGAGAGACTCGTCGACAGTGGAGAGAATGTGCTCGGCCGAGAAGTCGTAGTAACCCTCGCGGATGCCGACCTTGCTCTGAATGATCACATCGTCGCGGTCGGACGCGAACGACACTGCATCACCGAACCGTCGCTCGCACGCATGACGTTCGCTGCCGTAGATGTCCGCGTGGTCGAACACCGACACACCGGCGTCACGGGCGGTTCCGACGAGTGTGCGGATCTGCTCGTCGTCGAGCGACTCGATACGCATGAGTCCGAGAACGATGCTCGAGGCGTGCAGGTCGGTGCCGGGGAGGTCGAAGGTCTTCATCTGCACATCGGTACCCGCGAGGAACCGTTCGGCGCAACCGGGGATGGAAGAGTCCGTACCAGGACCGGCGACGCGGTTGTACGGTCGCATGATCAGTCCGAGTGCTTCGCCGCGACGCACAGTGCAGAAGGGAACCGTCGGTGCCTGACGTTTCAGCCCGCCCACACCACGAGATCGTCATCGTCGGTGCGGGCTTCTCCGGTCTGGGGACCGCGATCGCTCTCGCGAAAGCCGGTTTCGACGACGTGCTCATCGTCGACGACGGTGACGGTCCCGGTGGTACCTGGCAGTGGAACACCTATCCGGGTGTGGCTGTCGACATCCCGTCCTTCAGTTACCAATTCTCCTTCGCTCAACGATCGACCTGGTCCCGCAGCTACGCCCCGGGCAGCGAGTTACGTGCCTACGCCGAGCAGATCGTGGAGGAATACGGCTTGGGTGCCCACCTTCGATTCGGTACCAGGGTGCACGGAGCCTCGTTCGACGCTGAGTCTGCCCAGTGGTCGATCTCGACCAGCGGGGGAGATGTCACGGCCCGCTGGTTGATTCACGCAGGCGGGCCGCTGAGCCAACCGAAACTGCCCGATATCGCGGGCATCGACTCCTTCGGTGGCGCGACGATGCACACCAGCCGCTGGGACCACGAGGTATCGCTGGCGGGCAAGCGGGTCGGCATCATCGGCACCGGCGCGACGGCTGTGCAGGTCGTTCCGGAAATCGCACCCGAGGTCGAGCACCTGACCGTGTTCCAGCGCACGCCCATCTGGTGCCTGCCGAAACCGGACTTCCCGCTCGGCCGGGTAGGACGCGCCGGCCTCGGGCGAGTTCCCGGAGTTCGGCAGGTCGCTCGCTTGGCGAGCCAGACATTCGTCGAGGCGACGTTTCCGGTGTTGGCCCACTTCCATCGATGGGTTCCCGGCACCGCCGCCCTGCAGGTCGCCGCGCGTCGATACATCGCCGCGCAGGTCGATGATCCGGCGACGCGGGAGGCGCTCACCCCGAAGTACGCCCTCGGATGCAAACGGCCGAGTTTCCACAATTCGTACCTTTCGACGTTCAATCGCGAGAACGTCGCTCTGCAGACGGCGTCCATCGAGGCGATCACGCCGACAGGGATTCGCACGGCCGACGGCGATCTGCACGAGCTCGATGTGCTCATCCTGGCCACCGGATTCAAGGTGACCGACAAGGACGCGCTGCCGACGTACCCGCTCACGTCCGACGACGGAACAGACCTCGCCGAGCATTGGGACGCTGCGCGGTTCCACACCTACCAGGGCGTGACGACAGCAGGCTTCCCCAACTTCTTCACCGTCTTCGGTCCCTACGGCTACAACGGCGCGTCGTTCTTCACCCTGGTCGAGAACAGTGCCGCCCACATCGTGCGGGTTTTGAGCGAAGCTCGCCGCCTCCGGGCGTCGGTTGCCGAGGTGACACCGGCGGCGCAGGAGAAGTACATGAGCGCCATCCTGGAGCGGCGGCCGCTGCAGGTGTTCACCGACCCGAGCTGTGCGAGCGCCAACAGCTATTACTTCACCAAGAACGGGGATGTGCCATTCAGAGCGTCGACCACGCTCGAGGCGTCGTGGCGGAGCCGACGATTCGACCTGAACGACTACGCCTTCGCCGAACGGTCGTGATCGGACGACCCATGTGACAGCCCCGGGTAGTCTCGTCGAGTGACCTCCAGGATTGTTCGTTGACGACACGAGCGCAGCAGAAGGCCGCCACACGGGAACGATTGCTGACGGCGGCCTCCGAGTTGTTCACCGAGCGGGACTACGGCGATGTGACGATCGCGGACATCGCCAAACGGGCCGGTGTCGCCCACGGATTGCTGTTCCATCATTTCTCGAACAAAGAGGGAATTTATCGAGCCGTCCTCGATAACGTTGTTGCAGAGATGGATTCCGCGTTCAGCATTCCTGACGACGCGGACGTCCCGAGGGTCGTCCGGGCCGCGCTGCGCACTCATCTGAGCTACCTCGAGAATCACCGCGGAGTCGCGCTGCGATTGATCGTCGGGCGGCGACACCCGGACCCGACCGTCGTCGCCGCGTCGGACCGAGGACGTACGCGGGCATTGACCGCGTTGGCGCACGCCCTGGATCTCGACCCCGGCAACAAGCTCATCCAGTTCGTCGGCACGACCCTGGTCGCCGCATTCGACGAGGCGTCGTCGTGGTGGTTGAACGACCCCGATCCGCTGCCTGTCGACGCCCTCGTCACCTCGTTCATCGAGATCGGCATCGGCGCGTTGAGGGGTGTTCAGGCCATCGACGGCTGTCCGGACCTGCGTGAACAGATCGCCGTACTCTCCGCCGCCGCAACTATGGACGACCACGGCCGATCCGACTGAACACGATTCGTTGACTGTTGTTCAGCGAACACGTTAGTCTGACACTCCCAGCCACGACGGACGGAGTTCAGACGATGGCGACCTACCTCAGCCGCTTCACGACAGACAAGGCCGAGCTGTGGGGTGTGGTGACGGCCGGCGGGATCATCGCGCTCGAGGGTGACTACGCGACCACCGGTGAACTTCTCGAGAACGGACGCGACGACTGGACGGCCGCGGCATCGCGGCGGCCCACCCACGTGGCCGACGACGTGCAGATGCTGTCTCCGATCACCACTCCGTGCCGAGTGTTGTGCCAGGGCGCGAACTTTCGCCAACATGCCATCGACTCCGGGATGGATCCGGACAACACGGCGTTCAACCTCTTCTTCGACAAGACCGACGCCTCGATCACCGGCCCGCACTCGGCCGTCACCCGCCCGTCGCACGTCCGGTTGCTCGACCACGAGATCGAGCTTGCGCTGGTGATCGGCAAGGCGATCACCGAGCCGGTCACGATCACCGACGACTCGCTACGCGAGTACGTCGTCGCGGTGACCATCGCCAACGACTTGTCGGCACGTGACGTGCAGCTCCCGCAAGGGCAGTATCTGAAAGGCAAGAGCTACCGCGGCTTCTGCCCGCTGGGCCCATTGCTCGCGGTCCTCGACGATGCAGATTACGACCGCCTGGACGACCTCGTACTGCGGTTGCACGTCAACGGTGATCTGCGTCAGACCGACACCACCGCGAACTTCGTCTACCGTCCCGCCGAATCACTCACCGA
The DNA here is from genome assembly GCF_001426185.1 of Rhodococcus sp. Leaf247. Lineage (GTDB taxonomy): Bacteria > Actinomycetota > Actinomycetes > Mycobacteriales > Mycobacteriaceae > Rhodococcoides. Next base: position 38,257 of record NZ_LMRP01000004.1, read on the forward strand.
GCTCAGCACTTTCAGCAATCTCGACGTGGGCGACGTGCTCCTGACGGGGACCCCGCACGGCACCGCGGCAAAGTCGCCACCCGCAATCGTGCGACGGCTCGCGACCGCGTTGTTGCCCGAGCACGTCATGTGGAAACTCTTCGTCCGCCGCAACCTCGCCGGCCCGTTCCTGAGCCCGGGTGACACCGTCACCAGCACCATCCGATCGTCCGACGGCGCCCTGGATCTCGGTGAGCAACGTACGCCGATCATCGCACCGAACTGACACCGAGGAGACTTCCATGCCATCGCCCATTGCGAGCCCCGCTCCGACAACGACAGCGCTCGCCCCGGACCTCATCGCCCATTTCGTCGTCAAGACAGCGCGTCCGGAGGAGATGATCGACTGGTACGCCGCCGTTCTCGGCGCCCACGTCGTGCACGAGGACGGTCAGATCGCCTTCCTCACCTGGGACGACGAAAGTCACCGTCTGGCCCTGGTCAAGGTGCCTCGAATGCTCCGATACCTGTTCCCGCTGGCCAGGTTTCGACGCAAGATCTACGGCGTCGACCACCTCGCCTTCACCTACGCCACGCTCGAGCCGCTGCTGCTGAACTACGAACGACTGGCCGCGCGGGGCATCACCCCGGTGTGGGCTATCAATCACGGCCCGACCACGTCGCTCTACTACGAGGATCCCGACGGAACGCGTCTGGAGTTCCAGACGGAGAATTTCTCCGCAGCCGAGGACACCGCTCGGTTCTTCTCCAGCGACGAGTTCGCGAGCAACCCGATCGGAATCACCATCGACCCGTCCTACCTGCTCGAACGACTCCGTGACGGTGCCCCCGCGGAGTCGCTGCTACGACGTGACGCCGGCGTAAGACCGGGGACCACTCCGCGAGTCAACCGACGCGCCATCACGTTTCGTACGCTGTGAGCACCTCCGATCCGGCGCCCGTCCTCATCGCCGGGGCCGGCTCGACCGGCGCCACGGCGGCGCTGTTGCTCGCAAGTCGAGGCATCGCGTCCATCGTCGTCGACCGCAGGTCGGACGAACTGACTCATCCCGCGGCACACGTCATCCACGGCAGGTCCCTCGAGATCTGGCGCGAGGCGGATCCGGCTCTGGCGCGCGACATCGCCGCGCTGGCACCCCCGATCGAGGATGTGAGTCTCATCCGCTGGTGTTCCGAGCTGAGCGGGCGAGCTCTCGGCGAGATCGACCTGTCATCGCGTCCGGAACAACTCGCTCGTGTGAAGTCGCACAGTGACTTTCTGATCTCGCACATCGGACAGCACCAGTTGATGCCTGTGCTGTGGACGGCGCTCGACCGGGAACCACTGATCGACTTCCGCAGGAACACTCGCGTCGAGCGCGTCGAGCAGCGTGGTGACGCAGTGACCGCGCAGATGAGCACCGGTGCCACCGTGGCTGCGCGGTACCTTGTCGGTGCAGACGGCGCCAACAGCGATATCCGCGAGTTCGCGAATGTAGAAATGCATGGTCCGGTGCTGGCCCGCATGGGAAGCGCATTCTTTCGTGCGCCCGGGCTCTATCCCGCCGACGCCCGCCCGCTGCTCAGCTGGATCTATCAGCCGAACTTCGCGGGAGTCATGATCGCTCATGCCGATGACCACTACGTGTTGATGAACACGTACCTTCACCCCGATCAGGACGTGGCCCGTCGCCGCGAGGACTTCTGGGCCACGACGTTGCCGGCCGTCCTGGGCGACCAAGTGCACGTCGAGGTCGTCTCGACCGGGACATGGACGATGACATCCCAGACCGCCGAGGTGTTCCGCCGTGGCCGGATTCTTCTGGCAGGTGATGCTGCACACCGTTTTCCGCATACCGGCGGCTACGGACTCAACAGTGGGGTGCAGGACGCGCACAACATCGCATGGAAGCTCGATGCCGTTCTCGGTGGGCACGCCACCGACCGACTGCTCGACACCTACGAGACCGAGCGTCGACCGGTCATCGACCTGTTCGCCCGACACAGCGTCAGCAATCACGTCAAGATGGACGACACGACCCGCTATTTCGGTGTCACCAACACGATGCTGCAACGGGCGACGGCAGCGATGTCGCGGCGACCGATGACGATGATTCCCGGTCGTCTCGCAGCGCCTCTGGCGGACAGAGTGACTCGCGCCGGGCTGGCACGTACGCGCATACTCGCGTCGACGGGACGGCGCGCACAACGTGTTCGCGATCTCGTGGCAGGAAGTATCCCCGGGCAACTCGCGCACTTCGTCTCGACAGGATTGGAGTACGGGTATCGGTATGGCGGTCCCTTGATCGCGGCCGAACCTGGTGAACGAGAGCCGGCCCTAGGCCCCGAGGATGTCGTCGAGTACCGCCCCACAACCAGGCCAGGAGGACGTCTGCCGCACACCGTCGTCGAGACCCCGTCCGGGCCGCGGTCGACACTCGAGCTCGTCGCTACGACACCGAGTGCTTTCACCATATTCACGTCCGACCCCGCGTCGTGGACGAGAGTTCTGTCGTCGTTGTCGACCGAGCTGTCGCCGTTGACAACTCGCGTCGTCGATATGACAGGGGTCCCGTCGCCCGAGGCCACGGTCGACCTGTACGAGGTGGGAACGAGCGGAGCAGTCGTCGTCCGTGCCGACGGCCACGTCGTATGGCGTTCGCGTGACGATGCCGACGCGGCAGGACGGCAGTTCGTCGATGTCGTCCGACGCACCTGGCTGCCGTATTTCTCACCTACCGACGGATCGGACCGCACGGAGGAGACGTCGATCGCTTCTGGACGCCGATAGCGCGCGCTGTCAGTTGATGTCGACGTCGCGGCCTCGTAGTGCTGGTGCACCGACAAGGGTGGTCCAGGCAGGGACGTGCGCGGGATCGATGCCGCTGCCCTGACCGTAGACGACGGCGAGGGTGTCGCGTTCGAGAGCGGATCCGGCGTACCCGGGAGTCGGCGAATTCTGGGCGAGCCTGGCGGGCACCAGTTCCGCGGGTCCGGGGTTGCGCGAGGGGGGTTGGTAGGAGCCGTCGTTGCGCGAGCTACCGGGATACGCCGGGAAGAATTCGCCCGGTGCGGTGACAGTGTCGTAGCAGGACGGGCCTCGGTCGTCGAACCAGCGCGGTTCGTCCTGGTTCGGGAGGTACGCGCCCATCGGGTTGTCGAACTTCAGGGTGCCGCGGATCCCGGGGTAGGGATCGTCGACGGAGAGGATTGCGACGGCGTCTTCGCGGGTTCTCGCGAGTGATGTCAGCGTGCATCCGACGGCGGGGGAGTACTCCGCCAGGATGTCGAGTGTGGCACGAGAACCTGCGGCGAGTCCGATGATCGAGTCGGCATTCTGTTCGACCACGTCTGCGACCGAGGTGGACGTCGTGGTTGCCGAGGCGAGCAGGGCGGTGATGTCGTTGCGGCGCTCGACGACCGTGTTCCCCACGGAACTGAGATTGTCGAGTGCGTCCACCAGGTCCGGTGCTGCGGTGGAATAGGTTACCGACAGTTTCGCCACGCCCTGCAGATCAGCCTTGATCGCGGGTAGCTGTGTATCGAGACCGGTGAAGATCTTCTCGAGGCGGTCGATGGTCAGTCCGATCTGTTCCCCGCGGCCGGACAGCGCCCCCGACAGCGCCCCGAGAGTGGCGCCGAGATCTCGAGGAGGGACGGCATCGAGTAGCGGGAGAATGCTGTCCAGTAGTTCACTGACCTCGACGGCATTGCCGCTGCGGTCCTGGAGCATGGTGGCCCCGTCGCGGAGCGCTGTGCCGTCGCGCCGGTCCGGCATTTGCAGGGCGACATAGCGTTCCCCGAACAGGGTCTTCGGGAGAATGCGGGCGGTGACGTTGCCGGGAATCATCCGCGCGGTATCCGGGTTCAGCGCCAATGTGGACACCACCGTGCCGGAACTCGTGGGCCTCGATGATTCGACGCGTCCGACAAGAACACCCCGCATTTTGACGTCGGCATCGCGGGTCAGGGAATTACCCACCGAATCGGTGGTCAGCTCGACGTGCAACACCGGCTCGAATGCTCGGGCGTAGATTGCGACGCTGGTCCCGATGAATACGGCCACCGCTACAAGGAACGCGGCGCCGGACAGTCGTCGCACCGATGGCCGCGGGGTTTCGATCATGCTGCTGTCCTGCGTGATTCGACGAGGACGTTCTCGCCGACACCGTCGGCAACGATCACTGCCCGGCGCCTGTCACGACACCGCGCACAGGGGCCGAGCCCATCACGGAGGCAACCCGCAGATGGTCCGCGGAGGTCAGGTCACGGTCACTGCCGTAGATGAAGCGATCCGGGCGTACGAGGATGCCGGCGGCCCCGGACTTTCGGAGTTGCCGTTCGAGAACGCGTTCACTGTCGACGATGTGTCCGGTCGGTACACGGTGAGTCGCCAGCGCGGACGAATACTCGACCTTGATCTCGGACACCCCCGCCTCGGCCAACCGGTGCGGTATCGGGGCGGAGGGGAAGCCGATCCACGTCCAGGAGTCGGCCAGCAGTGTGTCCAGGCGTACCGGCGTCAGGTCCGACCCCACCACCCACGGCTGTTCGATGAAGGTGCCGCGCATGCTGCCTCGGGCAGGTTGCTCCGCGAAAAAGCCCCGGCGGGTCCCGAGTGTGTATCGGGGTTTGAGTCCCATTCTCGCGAGCCATGATCGAACGCCGGGTGTCTTCGATGCGGCGACGAAGAGGGAGTCTCGGACTCGTGCGAGTCGATCGTTGCGCAGCATGACCACTCGTCCGATCGTCAACGAGAAGCGAGTCAGTGCGGTGACATTCGGGCGTCGTTCGGGCTCGTAGGTCTCGAGCAGTGATGATTCTGCGCCGTCGAGCACGGCGGCGATCTTCCAGCACAGGTTGGCGACGTCTCGTACCCCGGACGAGACGCCTTGACCGGCGAACGGAGGCATGATGTGAGCCGCGTCGCCGGCGAGGAACACCCGGCCCTCGCTCCACTTCTCGGCCTGTCGGATGTGGAAGGTGTAGGCCCAACTACGAAAGATTTCCACCGTGTCGTAGTCGATGCCACGTTCGGCGAGCAACGCCCGCAAACCCGCTTCGGATTGCAGGTAGTCGATCGTCTCTCCTTTGTTGACGCGGAATTCGACGCGGTGGTAGCCCATCGGACACGGGCAGTCGACGCCCGGTCGGTACGGGTCGGAGATGAACGTGAAGTCGAGTGGTGCATCGGAAGGTAGGTCGTACCATGCGCGCAGCTGGATATCGAACCATTGCTCTTCGATGTGTCTGCCCGGCAGCGGGATTCCGAGCATCTTCCGGATCGAGCTCGATCCGCCGTCCGCGGCGACGACGTAGCGAGCCCGTAGCGTCCGATCAGGGCTCCCGTCCGCCGGCCGCAGAGTCAGCACGACCCGGTCGGCGTCCTGGGTGAGGGCCACCGCATCGAGACCTGCAGTCACGGTCACGCTGGGGAAGCGCTCGATGCCGTCACGGAGGACTCGCTCCAGCTCCGGCTGGTGGTAGAAAGCCATCCCGGGAACACCCTGGCCGTAGCTCTCTGCCGAGTGGGTGGTCAGGAACGTTCGGTCGCCGTGTTTGAGGTGAACTCTCACGTCGGTAGACATCGTGTCGAGCATGCGGTCGAACAATCCGAGGCTCTGCCAGACCCGATGCGCGTCCTCGTCCGAGGCTATGGCGCGTTGACGTGGATAGATGTCCACATCCCGCTCGATCACCGCAGTACGAATGCCCCTCTGTCCGAGCAGGTTTGCTGCGGTGGCTCCCGTCGGACCGAGTCCGACGACGATGACGTCCACGTCGACGTCCGATGAGGGATGATTCGTACTGGCGATGCTCATGGCTCTCTTTCCGAGGTGTGTTCGGCGGTGTCGGTGAACGAATCGTCACGTTCGAGCCCTGTGGGGGTCAAGAACCCTCACTTATGACGATTTCGTCAGTTTGCATGTGACCGGACTGCCGATGCAGTACTGCAGGTCAACGGACAGTTCTGGCGGCGGAGTCAGGCCGACTGGATGACTCGGTGCGTCGGTAGGGGCCGGGACGCGAGGTCCGACGCGGTCGCGTCGTCGAGGCCGAACATGCGAAGTAGTCCGGCAGCGAGGGCAGTTGCCGTGCGTGCCACATCGGCGGAGGGGTCCGCGGCGAGCACGTGCAAGCACCCCAGGAGTGATCCGGCCGTGCACGCGAGAGCGGTGTCGAGATGGGTGATCGTCAGCCGACCCGACTCGGCTGCCGCCCGAAGTCCGGCGGCGGCGCGGGGCGCCAACGCCGTATCGCCTGCGAGGTATCCGAACCCGAGTCGCATCAGGATGCTGGTCATCTCTCGGTGAGACTCGCTCAAATGCACGGTCATTCGCACTCCGTGGGCGAACAGCATCACGGGATCGTCCACGTCGGCGCACGCGTCGTCGAAGAATCGGCCGAACTCGGCGAGTGTCTCTGCGATCGCGGCCTCGAACAAGGCTTCTTTGTTGTCGAAGTGGTTGTAGAACGTTCCGACCCCGACGTCCGCTCGGTCGGCCAACTGCTGGACGCTCGCGTCGGCGCCGACGTCGCCGGCAAGGAATGCGCACGCTGCCTGCACGAGCATGGCCCGTGTGTGCAGGCGACGTCTCGCTTGTCGGGAGAGAGCCTGATCCGAGCCTTCCTCGACCATGGAGTGTCCGTTCCTCGTGGAGAACCCGTACAGAACTGAGCATATCGTCAGTATCGAGCTGGGGTCTATCGAGAACAGGATTCACGGCGCGACGAACTCAGGGCATCGACCACCGTGAAGAGGTGTTGAACGCCCAGTGCTGGTCTCGAGTCAGGTTCGCCGGCCCACGACCGGATTGAGCCCGGAGTTCGCGAGGCCACCGGGCTCGATGCCGGGGAGGAATTCGCGCCACGTGCCACTGATCAGCGTCGGCGACTCCACGACGCGTGTCCCGTCGGCGAAGTAGGTGGTCGCCAACGCACGGCGTGGCTGCGTCGTCCGGTTCGGGCCCGCGGTGTGGAAGCACAGCGCGGAGTGGAACGACACGTCGCCCACTGCGAACGGCTCCGACTCCACGGCGACATCGCGCTCGACGAAACGGCGAGCGACGGCCTCGTCGTACGACGTACCGACCTTGTCGAACTCCAGGTCGGCTACCTCGCTCAGAACGGTGCGGCCGCGCGCGAACGACAGCGGTCCCATCCGACCGGGAATGGCGGACATCGGCATCCAGGCGGTGACGGCGTCGGTGGTCTGCAGCGGGAAGTGCTCGGCGTCGTGATGCCAGGGCGTACGCCCGCAGCCGGGCTCCTTGGACAGAGCATTGTCGTGATACAGCCGAACGCCGGACACGTCGAGAAGGGTGGCGGCCAAGCCTCCGATCCGGGGCGAGAGCGCCACGGTACGCATCAGGTCGTCGTGCAACCACATCTGTTCCAGCGCGGTGAACCGGCCGGCGACGTCCTCACCGTGCTCGGCGCGCAGCAGTTCCTCGAGCCGCTCGGCGAGTCGCCGGACCACGGCCGGAGACAGCACGCCCGGTAGCCGTACGAATGCTTGTCGCGCAAAAGCTTCGACGGAGGCAGGATCGAGGTCGTAGGGCTCCGCCAGCTCGCGCTCGACCTGTTCGTCCGTGGCCGCCTCGACATCGGGCAGGCCGGGGCCGTCGACCAGTTCGGTGGACGTCGCGTCGTTGGCGGCGAGGGTGACGTACCAGTCCCACCAGTCCTGATCGTCGCCTGCCCAGTCCTGATCGATACCGCCGTCCCGGTTCTGTTCGGGAAGCCGCTCGTTGGTCGTCGGATCGGTCAGAGCCACAGCAGGGCCGCCTCATGGGAGAAGGTGTAGGCACCGGACGAGTCACGGCACGACGCGAGGTAGTCGCCCAGCACCGGTGCCGCCTCCATCTCGTCCAGGGACACGGAGTCGTCGAATGCGCAGCGCTGTAGGAAACCCTCGGCGATGGCGCGATCGGAGGTACCGGTGGTGTACGTGACCCGCTGGTCTCGCACGTCCGCGCCTGCGCGTATCAGCGCGTCGCGTACCTGCTCGGCCGTCGTGTACGGGGTCGCGTCGCGCACGCCGGCTCGGAAGGCGTCGTAGAACGCCAGGTAGTGGGACGACGCCGTGGCCTGAGCGACCAGGCCGAGGCCGCCCGGAGCGATCGCTGCCACGAATCGTTCTGCGGCTGCGTCCAATTCGGCCGGCGGAAGGGCGTAGAGCGCGTGAGTTGCCCACACGACGTCGTAACCGGTGTGGTCCGCCGGCAGGTCCTGAAGAGTCATCACCAGGTCGTGGCGGGCCGCGAACGGTGCTCCCAGAGCCCCCCGCGCTTCGGCGACGGAGAACGCGGACGGGTCGAGCAGGTCGTAGGCGATCTCGGGCACCGCCGACAGGTCGGTGTAGCGGCGGAGAGCGGTGGGGAATTTCCCGCTGCCGCAGGCGACGTCGAGCAGTGACCACCCGTCGTGGGCCCGGTCGGCGAGCAGAGTGGGCCACTCGGCTGCCAGTGCCAGCTGTCGGTAGTCCTCGGTGGCAAGCGCGTAGAACGCCTCCATGCCGGTCCGACAGGCCTCGCTCCAGTGCTCGAGACTGCGTTCGGCTGTATCTCCGCTGCTCACGACATTCCTCCTAGGAAGCCGACCGCAGCACACCGGGTGGGTGCGTCGTGGTTGACTCGTATCGATGTCCAACATAGCGCCGACTCCGCCGACCGACACCGCTGCCGTGCTCATCGACGGGTTGCGCGACGTTCGGCGTGGCGCTCCGGCGCTCGCGGGCCTCGAGCCCGACTCTTATGCCCGACAGCACGCCGCCTTCGAGCGACTCTCCGATCAGCGGGGTCTGATCGCCGAGCACTTCGCCGGTCGGTTGGCGACGAGGGGCGACGGACCGATCTCGGTCCTGTCGGTGGGATGCGGCGACGGCGTGCTCGACGCCAGACTTGCCGCAAGCCTTGTGCGAGCAGTTCCCGGCCGACCAGTTCGGTATGTCGGCGTCGACCCCTGGCTCGGGAGCGCCGACCTCTTCACGTCCACGATGGATGCGCTGGGAGCCGACGAGCTGAGCACTGACGCGTTCGTCGCATCGTTCGACGACTCGCCCGTGGACGAGACCTTCGACGTCGTGATGTTCGTGCACTCGATGTACTACGTCGTCGATGTCGGTGCAACGCTGCGTGCCGCGCTCGCCCTGCTACGTCCCGGCGGCGAACTGTGGGTGGCTGTGGCACCGACGGCCGCACTCAATGCGCTGGTCGGCGTTCTCGCGCCGCCCGTGGAAGGTCATCGGCAGTGGTTCAGCGCCGACGTCGAGAAGGCTTTCGTGGATGCCGAGATCGTCATCGACGACGCGGTCACCCTGGACGCATTGGTGGACCTGGCGTCCGCGAGCGACCTGGTGCTGAACTTCGCAGTCCAGGCCCAGCTGAGCCCTGACCTGTACGGGCCGGTGCGCGCCTACCTGGAGGCGGTGTCGGTCACCGGTGACGACGGCGGGCTTCGAGTGCCTCACCCGGTCGACGTGTTCGGCACGATCCGTCGGTAACGCGTTCACCCGCCCTTCACCGCGGTGTCGATCATGGCGCTGACAGCGCGGGCTCCCGTCGACGTCATGATCGTGCCGGCATGATCCAGCCCGACCATCGATTCGACCGAGGTCACGTCCAGCGCTTCGATGTCTCGCGGAGAATACATCGGCGCCGAATCGGCCCCGATGCTCCACTGAGCGTGCAGGAATCGGACCGGAACTGTGATGTCCCGAAACCGCGAATCGCCGAAGAATACGTCCGTAGCGTCCGCGACGACCGCCTCGGACGACAACCTGACCGACCCGTCGAGGAGGTCGTGTTCGGCGTACTCCCGCAGCAGGGGGTCGGTACGGTCGAGCAGCGGCAACGACGTCGACACCAGGTAGTCGACGTAGTCGTCGATATCGTTCCACCGCTGCCGAGTTCGAGCCATCCTGTCCATGAAGACTGCCGCGACGTTCTCCCGGGTGAGACCCGCGGGCGGTCCTACCGGCACGCCCCCGTCGACGAGAACGAGGCTCTTCACTCGGGACGCATGCCGAGCCGCGAATTCGACCGCCACGAACGCGCCCATCGACATACCGCACACGTGCACGGCGTCGAGTCCCAGCGCATCGACGACGGCACGAAGGTCGTCGGCGTGCTGGGCCAGCGAGGACGGACCCGAGATGTTCACGCTGTCACCGCGACCGCGGAGGTCCGGTGCGACGAGTGTCAGGTGTGGCGCCTCCGTGTGCAGCCAGCCCCACAGCCTGCGCTGGCTGGAGACCCCGTGCACCACGAGAATCGGCTCCGAGGGTCCGTGGAGAATCTCGACGGCCATGCTGCCGCCGGATACCGGTACTCGTTCGATGGTCATGTTCAGACTGTAGAACGGGATCGCAGGTGATGAGCTTGCAGAACCTCCGGGAGGAGCTGATTCGCTCTTGTTATCGAAGCATCGATCGTGTTGACTGCGGTGCGTGAGCGAACCCACGACATCCGAGCGCGAAGCCGTCCGCACGACCGTTCTCGTCTATGGAATCTACGGCTACACAGGGCTTCTCGTGGGGCGGGAGGCAGTACGCCGTGACGTGGACATCATCGCGGCCGGTCGTGACAGAGCTCGCACCGAAGCCGCAGCCCGCGACCTCGGCGTGCAATTCCGTGTCGTGGCACTCGACGATGCGGAGGGCCTCGACGCTGCACTGGCGGACGTCGACATCGTCGCGCACTGCGCGGGCCCGTACGAGCGGACGTCGGCACCCATGGTCGATGCGTGTCTTCGAACAGGAACGCACTACCTCGATCTGACGGGGGAGGCGGATGTATTCGAAGCGGTGTACGCCCGCGACTCCGACGCGCGTGACGCCGGCGTCGCGCTCGTTCCGGGAGTGGGTTTCGACGTGGTTCCCACGGACCACCTCGCAGCAGTGGCGAAACAGGCCCTCCTCGAGGCGATCACGGGCGATATCGCCATGGTCAGTCCTGGTGGTTTCAGTCGCGGCACACTCAGCACGGCCCTGCTCGGGATGGCCGCGGGAAACAAGATTCGCGTGTCGGGTGAATTCGAGCCCGTCGCTCACAGCCATCGCATCCTGACCATCGACTTGCCGGGTTCGAAGAAGGCCACGGTCGCATCCACTCCACTCGGTGATCTCGCGTCCGCGGCCCGCACTGCAGGCCTGCAGAACGTCACCACCTTCACCGCCCTGCCGGGAGCGACGCTGTTGCGACGACTCGATCGGCCGATGCGTCGACTGCTGTCCGTCCGTGGTGTCGGTGACGCTCTGGAGAAGCTGCTGGCGTTCGTGCCCGTACCGTCGGAAGCGACGCGAGGGCGCACTCGTAGTGCCGGGTGGGTTCGGTTGACCGACGGCTCGGGCCGCAGCGTGGAGCGGTCCATCGAGGTGGACAACACCTACGCCTTCACCGCGAAGTCGATGGTTCAGGCAATGATCGCGCTGGCCGACTCTCCGGTGACCGGTGCCCTGACACCATCCACGGCGTTCGGTGTCGACTTCATCGACACGATCCCCGGCGTCACCCTGGTGAGAGGTACTGCGGCCGAGGTGGGTTGAACCGACCGCTTCAGTCGGACCGGGGGAGTCGCAGGGCCCACTCGTGCGCCCAATCCAGCAGCGGCTCACCGGCGTCGAGCAGCGCCCGACCGTCAACGGCCAATCGGTATCCCCCGTCGGAACGCTCGATCAGCCCGACGTCCCTCAGCTCGCGGAGGCGCGTGTTGAGGGTGCTGGCGGCCATACCGTCGGCGAGTTCCTGGAGCTTGCGAAATGTGGCGGGACCGTCCCGAAGCGACCACAGGACGGTCAGAGCTCCGCGGCGGCCGAGGAGGTCGAGCGCGACCATGATCGGCCTCCCCGAGCGGGAGCCGCGGACTGCCTGCCCCGGTCGTGGTGTCGTCGCGCTCATGGGCGTCACCATACGTCGCATGTCAGCTCGCGATCACCGTCCGCCGGAACGGTCGTATAGGCGTGCGTCGGGTCCTCGTACGAATTGTGGACTTTGGACCCCGGAATCCGGGGTCCATCATCCACGATCGTGGACAGGCCTAGCCGCCGAAGCGGTCACAGAGCGGTCCGGTGATGTGACCCGTTCGAACAGAACTCGCCGGGACGTTTCATAGAAAACGCGGGTCAGGGGATCGCCCTTGTCGAATGGGGGCCAAGATGAGCGGCGTGACCTTGTTGATAATCGCGGCGTCGGTAGAACTGGCCCTGATCGTGGCCCTCGTCGTCGTACTCGTCGTCTCACGGGTGAAGCTGAGGAAGACACGGGCGGCGCTCGAACTCGCGAGAAGTGACTCGCCGCGTCGTCGCCGCCGGGGCCTTGCGCCGCTGGCGATCAAGACGGCGTTCAATACGGCGGACTCGCTGGTTCACAAAGGCTTCGGGGTCACGGTGCGTAACTCGGTCGAAGACCTGGCGGGATGGGCGCGAATCGAGCGGCCGGACCTTGCGCGGATGACTGCTGCCGGTGCGGTGGTCATCGCCTTCTCCGACATCGAGGGATCGACCGCGCGCAACGAGGAGCTCGGGGATCGTGATTGGTTGAAGCTGCTCGAGCGTCACAATCGCTTGGTCACCGAGAAGGTCGAGTCCCATGGCGGGCACGTGGTCAAGAATCAGGGTGACGGCTTCATGATGGCGTTCTCGGACCCAGGCCAAGCAGTTCGATGCGGGATGCAGGTGCAGGCGGCGTTGAACGACAAGCCGGAGCGCTGGAACGGAATTCGGGTACGCATGGGTATCCACACGGGCAGTTCGGTGCGCCGGGGTAACGACCTGTTCGGGCTCAACGTCGCGCTGGCGGCCAGAGTGGCGAGTCAGGCCGACGGCGGCGAGATACTGGTGAGCGAGCAGGTCCGCGAAGCACTCGAGCCATCACCCGGCATAGCGCTCGGAACCCCTCGCGAGGTCCACTTGAAGGGGTTGTCGGGCGCCTTCAGTCTCTATCCGGTCGAACTGCCGGCCGAGCTCGTCTAGCGAGAATCTCTCACAGCCGGCACCCAGCTGGCATCCAGCTGGGTCCCGGGCAAGCCCCATAGTTTTCGTCCTATGACACACGAAACTTCGCCCCCACGACGAGTCTTTCGAACGGGCCGCGGCCGCACCGCCCTCATCTCCGCATTGTTGGCGGGCGGTCTCGCGCTCGGTGGATGCTCCGCCGAGGCGGCGAACACCACGACCGTTCCTACGTCCACCGTCACGTCCAGTCAGAGCGTGGACGGGTCCGCTGCGGCGTCCGACGCCTCTACGACCGACGCCACGACGACCACCGGGACCATCACCGACAGCGTCGCTGCGGCTGACGCTTTCCTCGCTACCCTGACCGACGAGCAACGCGAGCAGGTCACGTATGCCTACGACGACGAGACCAAGACGACCTCCTGGTCGAACTTCCCCGTCACCTTCGTCGATCGTGCGGGGCTGAACTTGACCGACCTCACCGACGAGCAGCGGACCGCCGCCATGGCCGTCCTCGAGTCGCTGCTCAGTGACGACGCCTACGCGACCGTCACCGGCATCATGGGCGGCGACGAGTACCTGCACGAGAACAGTTCGTCGACCGAGGAGTCGTTGGGGCAGTACTACATTGCCTTCTTCGGTGACCCGTCCGATACGTCGGCGTGGGAGATCCAGTTCGGAGGGCATCACCTCGGTATCAACGCCACGCTGGACGGCGCAGCGAACGCGATCACGTTCGCGCCCACCCATCTGGGGATCCAGCCGGCCGCGTACACCGCCGCTGACGGCACGACGGTGCAACCGTTCGACGGTATCTACACCGATGCCTTCGCGTTCTACGACAGTCTCACCGAGGACCAGAAGGCGAAGCTCTATCAAGGTGAGAGCATTCCCGACATGGTCTGCGCACCGGGCAGCACCTGTGACTTCCCCACCGGCACCGGCCTTTCCGGCGCGGAGTTGACCGACGACCAGCGACAACTACTCCTCGCGGTGATCGCGAACTGGGCGGGTATGGCCGACGACGAGACCGACGCTGCACAACTCGCCGAGATCGAAGCCTCGTTGGACACGACCTACATCGACTGGTCGGGGGCGACGACCTACGACATGAGTCAGGGCGACGGCATCTACTTCCAGATCAGTGGACCGGACGTCTACCTGGAGTTCGCGGCACAGCGGGGTTCCGCTGGTGCGGACGTCGACGGTGTGGTGACCTCGGGCTGGGGACACGTCCACACCATCTACCGGGACCCCACGAACGATTACGCCGGCAGCGTCACCCAGCAGGCGGCGACAGGCGGGCCGGGCGGCGGTATGCCCGCCGGTGCGGGCCGCTGACAGGGGGGGTGTTCAGAGAATGGACGCGAGGGGTGGCCGCAGGAATGCGCGCAGCCCCTCGTCGTCACGCACGGCCTCGCTGTCGAACATGATGACGCTGATGCCCAGCCTCACCACCAGTTCGACGACTCGGTCGCTCTTCTCGGTGAGCTGGGGATATTTGTCGAACATCGGTGCCAGCAGCTCACGAGCTATCGGGGTAGCTCGAAGTACTGTCTCCCGCATGAAGATCGGGTTTCCTTCGTTCGCGAACAGAAGGGTGGTCAGAACTGCGTCGCGACGCACTTCGGTGACAGCCGCCACCGCGAATTCCACCAGATAGTCCAGGGGGGTGTCGGTCGCCGACGCGTGGTCCGAGATGACACCGAGGACGCCGAGGGCAACGGTTCCGACAGCCTCGGACACCAGCGCTTCCTTGGATCCGAACAGGGTGTAGACGGTCTGCCGGGAGACGTCGGACTGGCGGGCTACGGACGCGACGGTGACTGCCGAGAAACCACCTGTCGCGATCAACGCGAGTGTGCCTTCGATCAACTTCTCTCGTGCCGACACCAGGACATTCTGCCACGGACCACGATGTCGTCGGGTCTCGGAATACTTGACACATTGGGTCATGTCTGTCAGATTCTGCGTACCGACCGCAGAGGTCGGTGCTCACCGGGGGGTGCTCGACACATCGGTGAGCGTGTGCGTCGATCCGGGGGTAATACCGCATGACACCGTTCACTCGCCGTACGTTTCTCACCGGAGCTGCTCTGGCAGGTGGATCGGTGGTAGCGGGTCGGGGCGCCGGACGTGCCGCGGCGCAGGGAATCGGCGCACGCGTGCAACGGGTTCCGTTGTCCCGCGAAGATCATCGGGTCGTGGTGGTCGGCTCGGGCTTCGGTGGGGGAGTTTCTGCGCTGCGTCTGGCTCAGGCGGGTGTGCCGGTGACGGTGCTCGAACGGGGATTGCGGTGGCCGACGGGTCCGAACGCCGAGACGTTCCCTCACGTGAAGTCGCCCGACGGCCGTCTGCTCTGGTACGGCTCCGCCAAGAACGCCTTCGGTCGCCCCATCGATGTTCCCGCCTACACCGGGCTGGTCGAGGCGGTACCGGGGGAGAACATGACTGCGCTGTGCGCCGCCGGTGTCGGTGGTGGATCCCTCGTCTATCAGGGGATGACGCTGCAGCCGGCCGAGTCGGTGTTCGCCACACAGTTCCCGGCAGAGCTGGACTGGGGGCTGCTCGATCGCGTGCACTATCCGCGGGTGGCGCGCATGCTGCATCTGCAGGTTGCGCCCGACGAGCTGATCGACAGTCCCAATTATGCTGCACCGAGGGCTTTTCGAGACAACGCTCGACGGCTCGGGCTGCCGGTGTCGAAGATTCCGATGCCGATCGACTGGAACTTCGCGCTCGACGAACTTCGCGGCCGGATGAAGCCGTCCTACACCAACGGCGACGGTGCGATCGGAGTCAACAATGGCGGGAAGTTCTCCGTCGATGTCACCTATATCGCGGAAGCGGAGGCGACCGGACTGGTGACCGTGCAGACGCTGCATCAGGTCACGGACGTCGAGAGGGCCCCCGACGGCCGGTGGACGGTGTACGTCGATCGCATCGACACGACGGGGAAGGTACTCGAGAACAAGATCCTGACGACGCCGACCCTGATCATGGCCGCGGGAAGCATGAATACGACGCGCCTGCTGATGCGGGCGGGTGCATCCGGGCGGATCCCGGACATGCCCGACGCCCTCGGCGAAGGATGGGGATCGAATGCGGACCGGATCTACTCCTGGACCACACTCGACCAGGACTTCGGGCCTGCTCAGGGTGGTCCGGTGGTGTTCGGAAGTCTCGACTGGGCTGACCCGTCGCGAGCTATGACCGTCATTCAGGCATCGTTTCCGCCGATCGGATTCGATCCTCGCACCACGATTCTCGTCGGCTACGGCGTCAGCGATGCCCGCGGACGTTTCGTGTACGACGGCTCGCGTGACGACGCGGTCCTACGGTGGCCGCACGAGGCGGATGCCGCGATCCAGAGTCGGATCGACCCGCGCGTGCGTGCCATCGCGGGCCCGAACAGCATCGTCGTCGACACCAACGCGGTGTTTCCCTCCACGTGGCATCCGCTCGGCGGAGCCAACATGGGAACGGTGTGCGACCTGGAGGGTCGAGTCGAAGGACAACGCGGCCTGTACGTTCTCGATGGCGCCCTGATCCCCGGTAACTGCGCGGCGTGCAATCCGTCGATGACCATCGCCGCGGTGGCCGAGCGCGCGCTCGACAAGATCGTCGCCGCCGACGTGGGGTCGATCATCTAGCGTGCGTCACGTCAGCTGTGCATACGCTCCAGGTCTCAAGGGGTGTCGAGGTTGTCCAGCACCTGTCGTGGCGTACCGCGGTCCGGGATCAGAGCCGGGATGGCCCGAACGTAGACGACCATCCCGATGAGTTCGACGAGCGTCTGCGTGACGACTACGACTGCTGCAAGCGACAGGCTGTCGGGGAGCGCCAGGGCCAGAGGAAGAACGACCAACGAGTTGCGAGTGGCACCGGAGAAGGTCAACGCGCGGCTCGCCGGCACATCGAGTCGGGCGAAGTGTGCCAACCACTTTCCGACGAACGCCATGACGACGAGAAAAGCGACGAAGACCGGGACGGCGGCGACCGACCGCATGCCTTCGGCACGAATGGTATCGATCTGCGAGGCCACGACGACGGCCAAGGTCGCCATCATGATCGGAACCATCGACGTCGCCAGGAAGTCCATGACGACACCACCCGAGCGGTAGCGCCTCGCGAGAGCCTGGGTCGCTGCCGCTGCTGCCAGGGGAAGCGCGATGAGCAGCACGAAGGCTTCGGCGAAGGGGGCGACGTCGATGACCGACACGACGTCCGATCCGACGAACAGCCACAGATAGAGCGGTAGGAAAGCCATTTGCAGAAGCATCAGAAGTGGTGCAGCAGCGAGCAATCGCTCGGATGCCGCACCGGCGAGCCCGCTGAAGACGATGACGTAGTCGATGCACGGTGCGAGGAGAACAAGGAGGGCACCGACGACGACCGCGTCGTTTCCGTCGACGAACCTGGTCAGTGTAAACGCCACGAGGGGGACTACGACGAAGTTCAGTGCGACGACGCAGGCAAGAAACCTCCTGTCTCGCAACGATTGTCCGATAGCGGCGAAGGGGACTGCGAGGAAGGTCGCGTACAACAGCAGGATCAGGACCGGATTGATCGCATGTTCGAAGGTAGGTGCAGTGGACGGCGCACCGAGCCCGACCACCGCTCCCAGAGCGAGTGCCATTAGATACAGCGGGATCTGATGTCTCTCCATCCATGACACGACGCTTCGCTCCCGGTGGCCTAGTTGTCCGTGGTGGCATCGAGGTGTGCGACGTCCTGATGTGTGGGGGCGAGGATATAGGCGGCAACGTAACTGACGGCACCCACCGCGCCGATGATCGAGAGAGGCAGCACGTAGTTCGGCGTCGAGGGATCGGAGACAGACGACGACGCCGCGCCGCCCCAGATGAGGAACACGGCCCACGCTCCG
Organism: Rhodococcus sp. Leaf247; assembly: GCF_001426185.1. Taxonomy (GTDB): domain Bacteria; phylum Actinomycetota; class Actinomycetes; order Mycobacteriales; family Mycobacteriaceae; genus Rhodococcoides. The sequence continues at coordinate 56,079 of NZ_LMRP01000004.1, forward strand.
ACGACGGGGATCATCGACCAGAATGCGAACCGGTGTCGGAAGCTGCTGCGCGACCGGGGCTGCCAGTGCAGTGTTGTTTTCATAGCGAACCTGCCGCCGCAGACAGCCACGGATCCGACGACGAGGCCGACGATCGATCCGACGACGGCGCCCAGGATCAGACCCGCCGTGTTGGCGACACTGTCCAGCATCACCGCAGCACCTGAGAGTGCACCGAGTGCGGACGCGACAACCAGCTCTCGACCGATCCACGTCATGGGTCCACTGAATCACGCTCGAGGCGATCAGTCGTACAGAACTGCGCGGCCCTGCTCACGCAAGGTCTCCAAGCCCGCGCGAAAACGGTCCAGGTATTCCGGTGAGTGGCCGACCCAGTCCGTCATCTCTCCGACAACCTCCACCGGTTCCGCGCTGCGGTACGACCTGGTGGGATTCCCGGGAAACTTCTTGTCGGTGACGTTGGGGTCGTCCTCGACATCTCCGTGCGGCTGCACGACGTAGACGCGGCAGGGACCGTTCCCGACTGCCATCTCGGCTGCGAGGACCGCTCCGTCCAGGACCATCGTCATGTAGACGTAGTTGGAGATGTGCTCGGGCCGGTAGTTGGACCGGTGGCCGGCTGTGAGGAAGTCGCCCACCCGAAGGTCGGCCTTGGTGCCGTGGAAGAACGCACCCGATTCATGCACCACGAAGCGTTCCGGCGTATCGGCCATGTCTGCCATTCGATCCCTCCATCGACGGTGTGATCGGGAGAGTGTGCACCGCGCACGGGCCCTTGCCGCAAGCCCCACTGTCGGAGTTATGGTGAGAGTGGCGAAGAGATACCGATGCGGGGCTGGACCTTCACCTCGGGGCCAGGCTCAGACTGGTGTAATGACAACCACAACTCCGGACGTCGTGACCCGCTACCTCGCTGCCGCTGATTTCGACGACATCGATGCGCTCGTCGACTGCTTCGCGCCGGACGCCGGCGTGACCGACGAAGGCCATACCTACCGCGGACACGACCAGGTCCGACGCTGGCGCGACACGGTCGCCGGGCGCTACACTTACACCACCACCGTGACGGGCTCGGAGTTCGTCGATGCCTCGAACTATCGCGTATCGGTCCGTATTGCCGGAAACTTCCCGGGCGGGGTGGCCGACCTGGTGTATCGGTTCGAACTCGACGGTTCGTCGATCACGGGTCTGCGTATCGGTGGATGAGAGACTGTTCCAGTGGCGACGATGGTGACCATCGGTGAGTTCTCGACGATGACGCGGCTTACTCGGAAAGCGTTGCGGCTCTATCAAGACGTCGGCCTGTTGATGCCTGCAGAGACGGACGCGTTCACCGGATATCGCTACTACGACATCTCGCAGGTCGGCCGAGCCCGCACGATACGACGGTTACGCGATCTGGACATGCCGATTGCGGACGTCGCGTCGTACTTCACGGCCGACGACGAGGTGAGTCGACATCGGGTCCTCACAGAGCATCTCGCGCGTCTGGAGGACAGGCTCGATCACACCCGCGAGGCCGTCGAGGCGCTCCGATCGATGATGACGGCGCCGATCGATCCGGTCATCGAGATGCGCACGGACACAGCGTTCGTCGCGACTGTCGTCACCGACACGGTCACCTTGTCGGCGATCGCACCGTGGTGGAACGACGCTCGCGACACCCTGACATCCCGTCTACGCGAGTTCCATGTCGACGCGGTGGGCGTTCTCGGTGCCGACTTCGACATGGAACTCTTCTCGGACGAGAAGGGAACCGCATCGCTGTGGTACCCGGTCGACCCCGTGGACGCAGCCCGGCAAGGACTGGACGTGGTGCCGTACGCCGAAGCCCGCTACGCCGTAGCAGTTCATCGAGGACCGGACGCACGCATCGACGAGACGTACGCGGCTCTGGGCGAATACGTTTCGTCCCGCAACATCGGTGTCGCCGGTCCGGTCAGAGAGCGGTACCTTGCCGGTGTGCACGGCGGGGACCTGGTGACCGAGATCGGTTGGCCCGTGCGCGAATCTGCGTGATGATGCCGGTCATCGTTCAAGCGCGTGCCCGTCGTATCGACGATTGTGGATCGCGGTGATCACCGCGCTCGGCACGTACAGAACCATGACCACGATGATGGCCGTCACGACGAAACTCGGTGTCGGGCCCAGCGCGTCGGTCCAGATGCGGAGGGCCGCAGCCGCGATGAGCATCGCCAAGACGATCATGAGCGTCAGCGTACCGATCGGTCGGAAGTACTGATCGATCATCGGCCTGCTCAGGTCAGCTCGACTTCTCCCTGTCGTACATTTCTCGTGCTCGACTCACCTGAGCGTAATGAGCCTCGGCCCAGGTTCGGAGGGCCTGCAGCGGATCGTGCAGAGTCCGGCCGAGGTCGGTCAGCTCGTACTCCACCTTCGGTGGCATCTGGTCGTAGGCGTGTCGGGCGACGATGCCATCTCGTTCCAGGTCCCGCAGAGTGTCGGCGAGGACCTTCGCGCTGATACCCCCGACCTGCGTTCGGAGTTCGCCGAACCGCACGCGGTCGTCGCCGAGGGCGATGACGATCATCGCCGTCCACTTGTTGGCGATTCTGGCCAGCGACGTGCGCGACGGACAGTCTTCCAACAGGACATTCCATACCGGCGTTGTCATCGTCCCCCCAGGTCATCGACAGTTACGTTGAGGTTAGAGGCTAGTGGCTGTCACTCTCGGCGCGTTGATGTCCCCACTCCGAGGAGCTGCCACCATGACCGAGTCCACCGCTCTCGATGTCGCCACCCGTTACTTCGACGCTCTGAGTACCGGCGACATGTCGACCCTGATGGGTCTTATCGACGACGACGTCGTCTGGCATCAGCCGGGCGCGAATCAGTTCTCGGGCGAACACCGAGGTGTAGGCGGTGTCGGCGCACTGCTGAGCGCCATGATGACGACCAGTCAAGGAACGTTCGGACTGACCGTGGAGGGCCCGATGATGGTCAACGGCACCAATGTCGCCGTGCCGGTGCGGTTCACGGGTCGACTGCAGCACGCATCGATGGACATGTCGGGCCTCGATCTCCTGACCGTCGTGAACGGGAAGATCGTCGACGTGCACCTGTTCTCCTCGGACGGCGACGCCGAGGACGAATTCTGGGGTACGAACTGATGCCGGCTCCGGCGTGACCCATCGGTCACGCCGGAGCGCGCGCCGCGAAATGTCGTCGGTACTCGGACGGAGTCGTCGAGAACATCGCCGCGAACCGTTGCCGCAGAGTCACATCGCTACCGAATCCGCACGCAGTGGCAACGGCGTCGATCGGCCAGTCCGTCGTCTCGAGCAGTCGTCGCGCCTCGTCCAATCGTCGTTCCAGAATCCACCGCGCCGGCGTCGTGCCGGTGAAGAGCTTGAAATGTCGCACGAAGCTCCGTCGGCTCATCCGCGCATGTCGTGCGACATCGTCGACGGACAGATTCTGGTCGAGGTGAGCCAGTATCCATTCCTGGATGTCGGCGATGGTGGTGTCGGTGGCACGGTCGGCCAGTGGTCTCTCGATGTACTGCGCCTGGCCGCCCTCTCGATGGGGCGCGACGACCAGTTGCCGGGCGACGCGGGTGGCTGCTGACGTGCCCAGATGCTTGCGGACGATGTGCAGGCAGGCGTCGATCGACGACACGGTACCTGCCGACGTCATGACGTCGTCGTGGTCGATGTAGAGCACGGACGCGTCGACCGAACTTCCGCCGCTACGCTCTGCGAGCTCGGACAGTGCCGCCCAGTGGGTCACTGCCGACCGTCCTCCCAAGAGGTTCGCGTCAGCTACCGCGAACGCCCCCAGGCACAGCCCGACAATCGCTGCGCCTCGTGAATGAGCTTTCAGCACAGCAGTTCTGACGACAGTTCCGAAGGAATCGAGGGACACGTGCCAGGACGGAACGATCACGATATCCGCCCATTCCGCGGTCTCCGGGCCGGCGATGTCGCCGAGTGAGTATCCCTCGGATGTACGGATACTTCCCTCGGTGTCCGACCACACTCGTGTCTCCCAGTCGGTGGCCAGACCGAGGCGCTGGACCTCGCCGAACACCATCAACGGTGCGGCGAGATGGAACATGGTGATGTCGTCGAATGCGTAGATGGCAATGCGCACAGCTCTCCCTGGTTTGGCCCGAATCCATCGTAACCGTGCATGTGTGCCACTGTCGAAGATCCGCCGGCGGGCGAACACTGAGGTGGTCGGCCGCCGTCCCGGCGGATCGCACACGAGAAAGAGGACACACCATGGCACCGCGCCGCGCACTCATCGTCGTCGACATCCAGCAGGAGTACTTCTCGGGTCCCCTCGAAATCGCGTACCCGCCGCGCGCCGAGTCGCTGTCCAACGTGATCACGGCGATCCAGGTAGCCGACGCCGCCGGTCTGCCCGTGATCGCAGTGCAGCACTCCATGCCCGAGGAGGCTCCCGTCTTCGTGGACGGAACAGACGGGTTCGATCTGCACCCCGAGGTCGTCGCCGCTCTGCCGTCGGCAACGACACGAGTGACCAAGAGTTTCGGGAGCGTTTTCGCCGGAACCGATGTGGCAGAACAGCTCCGCACGCTCGAGGTCGACACCGTGACCATCGTGGGCTTCATGACCAACAATTGCGATCTTGCGACCGCCGTCGAAGCCGAGGGCCTCGGATTCGCAGCGGAGATCCTGTCCGACGCAACCGGTGCCATCAATCTGTCCAATGCAGCGGGAACCGTGTCGGCCGAAATCCTTCACACGACGCTGATGACACTGCTGCACTCCAATTTCGCCGCAGTGGCGACAACGGAACAGTGGGTCGACGCCGTGCGCTCGGGATCGGCGCTGGACAAGAACAACCTCGTCGAATCGGCAATGGTCGGCACAGAGGCCGTGGCCGCACACTGACGACACCTCGTCCACTCGCGCCGCAGGTACGGTGTCGACGACGGCTGGATCGCGGTGACCGAAGGAGTGCAGCGTGCGTGGATGGGTGGGCGTGGTCCTTCTGAGTCTGCTCGGCATCGCGGCGATCGTCCTCGGCGGCGCCGACGACTCACCGGGGTTGCAGTTCATCGGGCTGATTCTGGTGGTCACCGCGATCGTGACAGGTTTACGTCAGCGCCGCTCCACCTGAGGTGATCAGGCAGGGCCGTCCACGTCGACGACCAGTACGTCGACGTCTTGGGAAACGAACGGAAATCCCAGGATGTCGGTCAACGCGGCGGCCGCACGCGTCGACACCTGCGCGCCGACGTCGGCCAGATCCGAGTCGTAGGCGGCGATCACGGTGATACGTGCACCGGTGCACACGTGCCCGTCGGTATAGAGCGAGATGTCGGACGGTTCCGCTTCCGGAACCTCGGCAACAGCTCGCCGAAGCGTCACTCGAACGATCGCGTCGCTGATGCGCAGCGTGTCCGTGGCGGGAGCGTCGTCATCCGGGTAGCGGGCGTCGAGAGGCCATGTTCTGATTCCCACGGCACGGACGCGCGAGATGGCGGACGCACTGATGTCGACCCACCCGCGGACAGGGGAGTCCCGCAGGGCCTCCGCCGCGTGTCGAAGAATCGGAGCATGGTCGCCCGACGTCATTTCCATGTCTCCAATCGTTCGCCGAGTGTCGCGCGGGCGCGGGTGAGGTGACCGCGAACGGCACCGGGTGACAGGGACATCACAGTTCCGATGTCTGCATGCTTCATGCCTTCGACTTCACGAAGCAACCAGCACGCCCGCTGTCGGTACGGTAGCCCAGCGAGTGCGACATCGAGCGCCGACAGGAAGCTCGCCTCGGACGCGGCCGACGACGGATCGTCCTTCGGGTCCAGGCTGGGCCGTTCTAAGACCCAATCTTCGACGGGGGCCACGCTGCGTCTGCGCCGGTGATCTATCACCTTGTGCGAGACGACGCTGAACAGCCATGTGCGCACGCTGGATTCCGCACGGAAAGTGCGAATTCCTCTCCATGCGTCGACGAGGGAATCCTGCACGATGTCCTCGGCCGCACCGCGGTCGGACAGTAGATGAGTCGCGTAGCGCAGCATGTCCGGTCCGAAGCGCCGCGCGATTTCCTCGAACGCGAATCGGTCGCCGACGGCCGCCGCCGCGGCGAGTGCCCGATCCGGAAGCTCGGCCAGTTCGGCGCGGATCGCCGCGGTGCCGTCAGGGTGTCGGAGGCGTGTGTCCCCGGGTTCCGTGGCGCCGGCAACGCCGGGACTTCCGGGGTCGGGCGCCATCGATGGACGACTGAGCATTGCTTCCCCCCGGAACCCCATCGGGGTCGACACACCCCCGGTGCTTGATGACGCAACTACTTCACGTCCATTCGAGATGCCCGACCAGGCTGTCCGGCAAACCTCTGTGATGCGCGTCACTCGAATCGGAACGTGCGCTTTCCGCTCGCGAACGCGACTCAGTAGTCGTAACCGGTCGACACAGTTGTTCGACCACGACGAAAGGACATGAGTGAACGCCCCGCGCACCGCGACCGATCCCGCCGTGAAGACGTCGGTCGCACACAGTGATCAGGCGATCGAACAGCAACCCGTACGGACGGGACGAACTGTGATCGCGCCGAAGGTCGTGGCCACGGTGGCCGGGATCGCGACACGCGAAGTGCCGGGTGTGTACGCCACGGGTGACGGTGCTACTCGCGCCGTCGGTGCTCTTCGCGAGCAAGTTCCCGGCGTGAAATCCGCACCGTCACAGGGTGTTGCGGCCCGGGTAGACGACGACCGCGCGTCGGTACGCATCGACCTCGTCGCCGACTACGGAACTGCGATCGCAGATCTGGCTGCCGACGTGCGCCGGAACGTCACCAGCGCGGTGCACGCCATGACCGGTCTCCGATGCGTGCCGGTCGACATCGTCGTGCACGACGTTCACCTGGCACCGAACTCCGCCCTCGCCTGACCCCGATTCGCATTGCTGCCCGTTGACAACGGGCTTCTTCGACATGGAAGGACACAGACATGACACCACGTTCCACAGTTTTCGAGGCGGCGTCGTGAGCCGCCGCAGAAGCCTGTCGAGTCGCCTCTTCGAGGGTCTCGGACGGGTCACCTGGGGATACGCCAAGCGCAAGCTCGACGAGCGTCGCAGCGCGAAGGGGGGACGACGATGACCAGATGGACCGTGTACGTCGCGGAAGCGATCGGCACAGCGATTCTCGTGATCGGCGGTGTGGGTACTGCAGTGTTGGCGGGCGACGACATCGGCACGACCGGGATCGCGCTGGCTTTCGGGCTGACCCTTCTCGCGATGGTGTTCGTTCTAGGCCCCGTGTCGGGCTGCCACATCAACCCGGCCGTCACGCTCGGATTCCTGATCACGCGTCGGATGACGGCCGCACGCGCCGCCGGATACGTCGCGGCGCAGGTGGTCGGTGGAGCGATCGGTGCGCTCGTGGTGTTCGCGATGGCGTCCGGTCGGCCCGGGTACGACCGGTCCGTGGACGGCCTCGGTGCGAACGGATACGGCGACGCGTCGGCCGGCAACTACTCCCTCTTCTCCGTTGCACTCGTCGAGATAGTCGCCACCGCGATCCTCGTCCTGGTCGTGCTCGCCGTGACCGGACGCAATCCCGTTGCCGCTGCCGGAGTTCCGATCGGGTTGACCTTGGCGTTCGTTCACCTCCTCGCTATCGGAGTGGACTCGACATCGGTCAATCCCGCGCGTTCCATCGGACCCGCTCTGTTCGCGGGAGGTGACGCTGTGACGCAACTATGGGTCTTCATCGTCTTCCCGCTGATCGGTGGGCTCGTCGGCGCACTCGGGTACGTGGCGTTGCACGGGTCCGAGAACGCACCGAAATCTGCCGCCGAGGTGTCGTAACGGTCGGCTGGTACCTCTGCCCTTGATGATTCCCGGACGGCTAGTCTCTCCTGACGCACAGGACGACGGTGTCCGGTGTCGTCGAGGGCGGAGCCACATGACACAGCTGCTACGAGTCCAGAACTTCACCATTTCGCGTGACGGAGTCGCGGCCGGCGTCGATCAGAGCTTCGAGAGTCCGTTCGGGCTCGACCACTCGACGCTGATGTCGTGGTGCGGTGCCACCGCGAGTTGGCCCAACAGGACCGAGCCGGGCGGTACCCGCGGCCTCGACGACTACTTCGCGCGCGACTTCTCCAACAACATCGGCGCAGAGATCATGGGGCGGAACAAGTTCGGCCCTCAGCGCGGACCGTGGGAGAACTTCGAATGGGAAGGGTGGTGGGGCGACGAGCCGCCGTTCCATACCCCCGTGTTCGTGCTGACTCACCACGAACGGCCGTCGATCACACTGTCCGACACCACGTTCCATTTCATCGACGCCGAACCGTCCGAGGTGCTCGCCCGGGCGAAGGCAGCCGCCGACGGTCGCGACGTGCGCCTCGGTGGCGGCGTGACCTCCATTCGCGAGTTCCTCGACGCCGACCTCGTCGACACGATGCACATCGCCGTCGCGCCCATAGACCTCGCGCCGGGCCTGACGCTGTGGGAGTCGCCGGAGGAACTGAACGATCGCTTCGAGCACGAGGTTGTCCCCAGCGCCAGCGGCATCGTTCATCACCTCTTCTGGCGGAAGTAAGGGCGCCAGTAGCGGGTAGCGCAGAGCGGATGGCCGGTGGCCCATAATCCACCCATGACCGATGCTGCGCTCGACGATCCGGTAGGTAGTTCGTTGCGCGGTCGCCATGCGCACCTCGGTCGACGTGTCGGTGGCGCGGCGACGTATGCGGCCGGTGTCGCGACATTCTGTGCGCTCGACGACGGCGCCCCGTGGTCGGACCTTGCCGAGGTGCTGGGTCCGGGCGGGTTCGCCGACATGTTCAGCTCACCGCTGGAACCGCCGGCGGGGTGGGAGCCGGTGTTCACGTTGCCGGGTCGACAGATGATTCACGACGGCGTCGGCTACGCGAGCCCGGCAGCGGACGGACCGGACGTCGTGCAGCTGACGTCCGCGGACGTTCCCGCCATGCTCGACCTGATCGAGCGGACGGGCCCGGGCCCATTCGGACAGCGGACCATCGAGATGGGGACGTACCTGGGCGTGGTCGTCGACGGCAGCCTGGTGGCGATGGCCGGTGAGCGACTGAGTCCGCCGGGGTGGACGGAGATCAGTGCGGTCTGCACCGTCCCCGCGATGCGTGGCCGCGGGTATGCGGCGCATCTGGTGACTGAACTCGGCGCACGCATCACCGCGCGGGGAGACTCACCGTTCCTGCACGTGGCGGAGTCCAACGATCGGGCCATCGGGGTGTACGAACGCCTCGGATACCGGACTCGACGACAGGTGACGTTCCGCGGATTCCGCACGCCCTGAGTCCACGTCCAACAGAGTGCAGTACCCGCCGACATCGCAACTATGCAGTACAGGAGTGATGAGTCGGTTCCGTTTGCGTGCGATTGCCTCGGGTAGTCGGACCGGGACCGAGTACGCACGTCAGCATCGTTGGGAGCGCTCATGTTTCGTCATACCGACCATCTCCAATTCGACGTCAAGCCGGAGAAGCCGGATCCCGTCTACGCCCGCAGACTGCAGGAATTGATCGGCGGCGCGTACGGCGAGATGACGGTCACGATGCAGTACTTGTTCCAGGGCTGGAATTGCCGCATGAAGGGCAAGTACAAGGACCTCATCATGGATGTCGCCACGGAGGAGATCGGTCACGTCGAGATGCTCGCGACCATGGTCGCGCGTCTTCTCGAGGGTGCGCCGGCTACCGAGTCGACGAAGAACGCGGCAGCTGATCCGGTGGTCGCGGCAGTTCTGGGGGGGGCATGGACCCGCAGCAGGCAATCGTGTCGGGCGGCGGACCGACGCTCGCCGACAGCAACGGTGTCCCGTGGAACGGCCGCTTCATCGTCGCCAGCGGAAACCTGCTGGCCGACTTCCGCGCGAACGTCGCTGCCGAGGCCCAGGGCCGAGTTCAGACAGCGCGCCTGTGGCACATGACCGACGACCCCGGCGTCAAGGCAATGCTCAAGTTCAACCTCGCCCGCGACACGTACCACCAGAACATGTGGCTCGCGGCGATCGAGGAACTGCAAGCGGACGGAGTGGAGGGCGTCATGGCACCGAACGATCTGTTCGACGAGGAGTACGAGGAGCACGCGAGCACGCTCTGGCATCTGTCCGACGGAACCGAGTCCGACAAGGGTCGGTGGGCGCACGGCACCGCGCCGGACGGCCGGCACGAGAATCGGTTCCTCGCGGATCCGCAGGCTCTGGGAAACAAGCAGAGCGGACCGCCGCCGGATCCCAAGCTCTACGCCACCTACGACGGCGGGCTGGGCGAACCGTCCAACGCAGCGCTCGGCACGGAGAAGGGCGTGATGGGCAAGATCAAGGAAACGCTGGACCCCAACGCGGGCTGACGGACGACACTCGAGCGACGGGTTCCGGCACCGGAGTGGTGCCGGGACCCGTCGTGCCGTCTGTCGAGCCCCGCGTAAACATCCTCCGCAGGTGGTTTTGTCGACCAGCAGTCGGGAACACCGCGGACGCATCCGGCACTCCGGCCGGCTGCGCGTCGGCTGTCCGGTGACCTGTGGAGGAACCCTCGTGTCAACACTCGAACCCTTTTTCGACGACGTCCAAGCGCACTACGACCTGTCGGACGAGTTCTTCCGTCTCCTCCTCGATCCGACGCAGACCTACAGTTGCGCGTACTTCGAGCGCGAGGACATGACCCTCGAAGAAGCGCAGCTGGCGAAGATCGACCTGTCGCTGTCGAAGTGCGATCTGTCTCCGGGGATGCGACTGCTGGACGTCGGATGCGGATGGGGCGGCACTCTTCGCAGGGCCGTGGAGAAGTACGACGTCGACGTCGTCGGCCTGACTCTCAGCCGGAACCAGTACGAGCACGTGTCGGCGATGCTCGGTGGACTCGACACCCAGCGCACCGTCGAGGTGCGGCTGCAGGGTTGGGAAGAATTCGACGAACCGGTGGACCGCATCGTCAGCATCGGGGCATTCGAACACTTCACGTCGCCGCGGTACGACGACTTCTTCGCCAAGGCGTACGACATCCTTCCCGCCGACGGCCGGATGATGCTGCACACCATCTGTCAACTCGGCCGGGACATGTTCCGGCAGGAGTCGCGAGTGACGCGCGCGGACATGGACTTCGCCGACTTCATCGTGGAGGAGATTTTCCCGGGCGGAGAGCTGCCGACCCCGCAGACCGTCGTCGATCATGGTGAGAAGGCCGGATTCTCCGTCACGCATGTCCAGTCGCTACAGCCGCACTACGCGCGGACTCTGGACATGTGGACGGCCGCTCTCGAGGAACGACGTGACGACGCGGTGGCCATCGCCGGCCAGAAGATGTACGACACCTACATGCAATATCTGCCCGGCTGTGCCGATCTGTTCCATCGCAAGTTGATCGACGTCCGACAGTTCACAATGGTCAAGTAGCGGTCAGCACCGGGCCGACGAGCGTTGGCGGGTCGGCGCATCGCCGCGTTCGAGTCGACGGTTCGACCGCGGCGATCGGCCGTCCGGGGAATTGCTGACGATCAACGTCCGCGTGCGCAGGTGCTGCGGCAGGAGTGCGCGGTGGCGGATGGCGGATTCCAGATCGGTGGTGGTCCACAACGTCGACACGCACTCTCTCCCGGCCACGGACGGTGAACGGCATTCCACCGTGTACAGATAGGGGAGTGGGTCGTCGGTGCGGAGCAACGGAACCCACAGTTCTTCCGCCACAGGGTTACCCGCGGGATCTTCGATGATCGCGACCCGAGCATTCCATGCTGCGCTGTACGCCCGTGCGGTGTCGATGACGGCATCGAACGTGGGCGCCGAGCGCACCACCATCGCATCGTCGAGCCCGACCATCCACGCCAGCCACGACGCGCCGTGGTCTGCCAGATCCAGCGCGTCACTGGCGCGGGGTATGTACGTCACCTTCGGTGTTCGGCGTCAGCGGGACTTGCGGACTTGCTCGTGTCACGGGTGTCACACCTTGTTGCGAAGTGCGGGAAAGGGTGCACACACCGGGCGCACGAAGCGCACACCCCCTACAACCTGCGGCAGTGGGTGTGCGCCTTACGCAAGGGGTGTTCACACACCCCCCTGCGACCTACTGGGACGAGGTCTCTTCGCGCTCGTGCTGCGTGCGCTCCTGCAGATCCTGGTCGTCGATCGGTTGGGGTTCCTTGGCGTGCTCGCGGTGATCGGGTCGGGCCGTCTCGGTCGGAGTGATCACGTCGTCGAGCGTCGGCTGGTCATGGTCGATGTTGCCGGGTTCGGTCATACCGTCAGCGTTCCCGGCAGGCGGAATCGTAAACGCCTCGAATCAGTCGCCGGGTCGAGGAACGTCGGCCTCCCACCGGGCCTTGCGCTCGTCGAGGGACTGTTCCCACCACGGGTCCCCGCGTTCTCCCAGAGCCACTTTCGCCGCCTGAACCCCGGCTCGGGAGCTGTCCGCGCCGCCGGTCGCGCGGACGTCGCGCCGCCAGGCCATCAGGATCGACCGTAGTTCGGCGTTCCGCTCGTCGGGGATGTCCGGGTCCGTGGCACGCCACCGTCTGCCCTTGATGACGATGTAATGACCGTCGTCGGTGTATTCCCGCTCGCCGCTGTCCTTCTCGGCTCCACTCATGATTCCGATGGTAGGCCTGTGGTCTCCGGTGACGATCCATGTCGCGATCAGGGTGAGCCCCAGTCCGCCTGCCGTCATGGCGGTGAACGGCTCGTCGAACACCGTGGCTCCCCACACTGCCGTGACCGGCGGAACGAGGAACAACAACGTGTTGACGCGGGTGACGCCGATGCGATCCAACAGGTGCCAGTACAGGCCGTATCCGCCGAAGGTCGCGAAGACGACGGTGGCTGCCACGGCGAGCCAGAACCTGGTCGTGGACGGAGGGACAGCGGTGCCGGTCGCCACGGCGAGACCGGTGAAGATGGTCGCCGACGTGGCGCAGTGGATGGCGAGCGCGCGCATCGGTGTCGTCGAATCACCTCGTCTGTCCACGAACGTCGCTGCCACCAGGCAGAGCATCCCCACCAGAGGAACCGAGTACGCCCACCACGGTGTCGACGCCGTCGCCGTCGCGTCGGCAGCGGTGGCCAGCAGGACACCTCCCGCTCCGACGATCAAACCGATCCACTGTCGGCCGGTCGCCGCCGCTCCGAGGAGTGGTCCGGCCAGCGCCGCGGCGACCAGTGGTTGCACACCGTCCACGAGTGCCGTGGTGCCGGTGGACACTCCCAGGTCGATGGCCCAGTAGACAGTCAGCAGATATCCCGACTGGGACAGCGCACCGACGAGGATCTGGCGCGGTGGATTCCGGTCGGCTCGACCGCGGCGGATTCCGAGGGCGGGTGCCAGGACGATCGCGAGGGGAAGGAACCTCCACATGAGGATGGTCGTCGTCGGAGCCTCGTCGCCGGCCACCTTGGCGCCGATGAAGCCGGAGGACCAGCAGAGGACGAACGACACGCCCAGGACGATGGACCATGCCCGTCCGTTCCGCGTGGGTATACCGATCTGTGTAGTCATGGACGGTGAATATACAGATCGGTATAGTCCTAAACATGGATACGGACGTGACGTGGACACCGAAAGCTCGGGCGGTGCTCGCCGCCGCCGACGAGCTGTTCTATGCCCACGGGATACATGCGGTGGGTGTCGACGTCATCGCCGCCCATGCCGGTGTCACGAAGAAGACGCTGTACGACCGCTTCGAGTCCAAGGAACGGCTGGTCGTGGAATACCTCCGTGAGCGTGACCGGCAGTGGAGGGACTTCCTCGGTGAACGACTCGAGCGCGGCGGTAGCGGCGTCGTCGGGCGACTCGATACGGTCCTCGACGCGTCGGCCGACTGGACGGCAGCGCGAAGTGGCAAGGGGTGCAGCATGATCAACGCACACGCGGAGATCAGTGACCCCGCGCACCCGGCGTTCCCCGTCATCGTGGGTCAGAAGGCGTGGATGGCAGACCTGTTCCGCGGCATCGTCGCAGACACGGGACGTCCGGACACCGACAGGCTCGTCGACGTGATCATGCTCCTCCACGAGGGTGCCCTGGTCGCCGCCGGAATGGGATTCGTCGACCATCCGTTCGCGGACGCCAAGGCAGCGATACGACACTGGGTCAGCGTGCAGTGATCCCCGGGGTCACGAGCCCGATGTCACGACGCCGGCGACCACCCCAGCGCAGGACCCAGCGTGGTCGCCATGTCGGTGAGCATCTGCACGTAGTCCTCGTGGTCGAAGCTGAAGGGTAGGGCGAAGGCCACCTCGTCGATCTCCCGGAAGGCGGCCAGCTCGTGCAACCGTTCGACCAGTTCGTCGGACGGCCCCACGAGGTCCGGGGCGAAGAGCAGACGGGCGGGCCCCACCGGAGCGCTGGTGCGGGCCATCCGCGACTCGGCGTAGGCGTGGTACTTGTCGCGCTGGTGAGGTGTCGCCGAGTCGGTCGGGACGACGACCAGACCTTGGGACACGCGAGCACGGTCGCCCAGGGGGTGTCGTGCGCGGAATCGGCGGATGTGGGAGGTCTGGATGTCGTCGAACCGGTCGGACTCCTCGGCCTTGACCACGCTGCTGGTCAGGAAGTTCATGCCGAGGTCACCTGCCCGCTCGGCGGACGACAGGCTGGCACCGCCGTACCACATGCGTGCCGCCAGACCGGGCGAATGTGGTTGCACGCGTGACGAGAACGCTTCGAACCCTTCGGTTCCCTCGAACCCGGTCACAGCGTCGCCACGCACCGCCGCCAGCAGTCGTTCGACCCGTCGAAAGGTGAAGTCCTCAGTATCGGCCGTGTCCGGATACACCGCGTCGCGCAGACGGTCGTAGTTCATCGGCGGGCCGACGCTGATACCCGGGTTGAGTCGCCCGCCGGACAGCACGTCGACGGTCGCGAGGTCCTCCGCCAGCCGGATCGGGTTCTCCCATCCCAGCGGGGTGACGGCGGTACCGAACTCGATCCGTGACGTCCGTTGCGACGCCGCGGCCAGCACCGCCATCGGTGAGGAGATGCCGTACTGCAGGTGGCGGTGTCGTAGCCAGGCGCTGTCGAAGCCCAGGCGCTCACCGAGTTCGATGATCTGCAATGTCGATTCGTGCCCCGCGGCGGGGTTGTCCCCGTCGAAGAGGCCGATCGTGAGGAAACCCATCCTGCGCAGCTGTCTCGGTTGCATGAGTCCATGATCCCCCGTGCGGGGGTGAAGCCCTATGATCACGCGATGACCGACCACGACCTTGTTGCTGCTCGCCGAGAGATCACGTCCGCCCTTCTGGCGGCCTTCGAACGACGTCACGAGGTGCTCGACGTCATCGTCGAGGCCGACAGTCGTCCCGAGGCCGTCGACGCCATCGCTGCGCTCCTGGGTACCTCGCGCCTCGGGGGTGAGGCCGTGATGGGAATGTCCTTCTCGAGCCTCACCAAGGACGCTCGCCGGAGCAACGCCGCCGAGCTCGAAGACCTCGACAGCCGCCTGAACTTCACGCTGGCCGATCGACCCGCGAGTGCGGGGGAGTCCCTCGTCCTTGTCGCCTTCTCCGACGACGACCGCGACCTGTTCGCTGCCCGGCTCGCCGACGTGGGCTCGGCCGGTGACGGATCAGGAGGCGCTGCAGGCGATCTGGACTCGGAGCTGGCGTCGGCGCGCGACCGACTCGACTCCGAGCAGGCGGCGTGGTTCGTCGCCCGGGAGGAATCGGAGAAGGTGGGCTTCGTCTTCGGCGAGCTCGTCGACGGTGAGATCGATCTGCGCGTGTGGATTCACCCGGGCCATCGCCAGAAGGGCTACGGCACCGCTGCTCTGCGGAAGTCGCGTTCGGAGATGGCCGCGGTGTTCCCCGGGGTTCCGATGATCGTCCGGACCCCCGGGGCACAGCCGTCCTGACCGACTAGCGAACGCTGAACTTCTCGACGTACTTGTTCATGGTGTCGAGTTGGCGCCGGGAGACGTCGTGGGCGTTCTCGTTCTCGGCGAAGACGCTCGAGACCATGACGGTGTCCTTGTCGTAGAACCCGAGATCGCCGAGGCCGCCGAAGAACTGGTCCCAGTCGACGTCGCCGTCGCCGATCTCGAGGTGCTGATGCACCCGCACCGCGTTACCGGGTGGGTTGGTGATGTACCTCAAGCCGTGCGAGCGGTGATGGTCCATCGTGTCCGCGACGTGCACCAGACGCACCATGTCCCCGGCGGTGGCCATGATCGCCGGCAGGTCACCGCCCATGTGGAACTGGTGGCACGCCACGATGACCATCCCGATGTTGGGGGAGTTGATTCCGCGGATGGTGCGGATCGCGGCGAGCCCGTCCTCGACGAAATCGTCCGGGTGCGGATCGATGAGGACGTCGAGTCCAATCCCGTCGTCGACCGCACGGTCTCTGCGCGCCGNCATGTCCCCGGCGGTGGCCATGATCGCCGGCAGGTCACCGCCCATGTGGAACTGGTGGCACGCCACGATGACCATCCCGATGTTGGGGGAGTTGATTCCGCGGATGGTGCGGATCGCGGCGAGCCCGTCCTCGACGAAATCGTCCGGGTGCGGATCGATGAGGACGTCGAGTCCTTCGCGTTCGATGATGGGGACCAGTTCCTCCATCGACCGGTAGAACGCCCGCTCGGACTCCTCCGGCTTCTCCGGTCGACCGGAGAACTCGGTGTTCATCGTCGACACCCCGAGGTCGACGGTGATCTGGATGGCGCGTTTCCAGTACCGCACGGCCGCCTCGCGGGCGTCCTCGTCGGGACCGGACCACCGCAGCACCGGCAGCACCGAGGCGATCCCGACGCCGGCGTCAGAACAGGCTTTGCGGAACTTCGCGACCAATCCGTCGTCGGCCTTGGGGTGGTTGAAGAACGGGATCATGTCCACGTGCGGGGTGAGCTGCAGCCACTCGTAGCCGAGGTCGGCGACCACGGCGGGCAGCTCGAGCAGTGAATGCGAATGATGGAACGGGGTGGGATCGAGCGCGATCTTCATCTCAGGCACCGACGATGGACGAGCGCTGCACCATCTCGACAGCTACGGGAGCACCGGACTCGAGGGACTTCACGCCGGCCTCGCACACGGCGGCGGCCGCGTAGCCGTCCCATGCACCGGGTCCGTCGACGTAGTTGCCCGTCTCGGCGCCCGCCTTGACTGCGTTCACCCACCGCTGGATCTCGGTGTCGTACGCCTGACCGAAGCGCTGCACGAAGCCGGGAGTGATGGTGCCGCCCCAGGTTCCGGGCGCCGACTTGCGGACCAGGCCCACGTCGAGACCGATCATCGCGCTGCCGTGCTCTGCGACGACCTCGGTGCGGACCTCGTACGCGATGCCGGTGGTGACGAACACCTCGGCGTCGACGTGGCGGCCCGACTCGGTGGTGAAGATGGCGATCTGCGGATCCCGTAGTCCCTGCGGCGCAGAGGGATTGGCCGACGGGCTGATGATCTGCACCGAGGTGATCTCCTCGTCGAGGAGGAAGCGCGTGACGTCCACCTCGTGCACGAGGGAATCCCGCACGATCATGGCGCTGTCGAAGTGCGGCGGCACGGCGGGGTTGCGGTGTGCGCAGTGCACCACCAGCGGACGGCCCAGATCACCGGAATCGATGAGCGTCTTGAGCTGTGCGTACTCCGTATCGAAGCGGCGCATGAAGCCGACCTGGATGAGCTTCTTGCCCAGTGCCGCTTCGGCTTCGACGACTGCCAGGGAGGTCGCGACGTCGGTGGTCAGCGGCTTCTCGCACATGACGGGCTTGCCGTGCTCGAGACACGCCAGCAACTGCTTCTCGTGCGTCGGGCCCGGAGTGGCCAGGACGACGGCGTCCACCTCGGGGTCGGCGATGGCGTCGAGCGGATCCTCGACGACGCGGCACCCGGGGATGGTCGCGGCAAGTTCGTGCGCCTTCTCGCTGACGTAGTCGTTGACGACGGCGACGCGGGCGCCGGTGATCTTCGAGGTGATGCGGGCGACGTGGTCGGCGCCCATCATGCCGACGCCGAGTACTGCGATGCGAAGTTCGGTGGTCATGGTGAGGGAAATCCGTTCCGGAGAGGAGGTGTCAGGAGAAGGTGACGGAGGGGACGCCGCAGGTACCGAGGTACTTGCGGGTGCGCTTCGCGATCGGCAACGGCGCGTCGACGGCGCACGGGTACATGTCCTGCTCGACGATCGCGAAGATGTCGGCGGTGAGCGTGCCGGCGTCGGCGAGCCGCTCGATGGTCGCGAGAAGCGGCGGCATGTCCGGAATACCGAGCGGCGGTTCGGTCATCGCGCCGAGCTTCACGGCCTCGCCGAACGGGAGATCCTCCGCGGCGACCTTGGCGCGCACCTCTTCGTTCACCTGCTTGAGGTGGAGGTAGCCGATGCGCTCGGGTGCCCGCTCGATGATCGCGATGTTGTCGCCACCGCAGTAGCTGATGTGACCGGTGTCGAGGCACAGGTTCACGAACTCGCTGGAGGTGCCGTCGAGGAAGCGGTACACGTTCTCCTCGGTGTCGACGTGGCTGTCGGCATGGGGGTGGTACTGCGCCTTGACGCCGTACTGCTCGAACATGCGCTTGCCGAGCTCGTTCATGCCTTCGGTCTTCTTGCGCCACTGGTCCGCCGTGAGATTGCGGTCCTCGAGCACTGCGCCGGTGGACGGGTCGCGCCACATCTCGGGGATGACGACGACGTGCTTGCCGCCGGCGGCCGCGGTGAGTTTGGCGACGTCCTCGATCTGAGTCCACACCGCGTCCCACGCATCGTCCTGATGCAGATGCTCGAAGACCGTGCCGGCCGACATCTTCAGATTGCGAGACTCCAACTCCGAGAGCAGCTTCTGCGGATCGGTGGGCAGGTAGCCGTAGGGGCCCAGCTCGATCCACTCGTAGCCCGACGCCGACACCTCGTCGAGGAAGCGGGTGTAGGGCGTCTGCTGCGGGTCGTCCGGGAACCAGACTCCCCAGGAGTCCGGGGCGGATCCGACGCGAATCGTGCTCATGTCTCGGGGGTTCCTCTCGAAGAATGTCCGGCGCTCGTGCTGTGGCACTAACGCGCTTAAGTAACGCGCTTAAGTTACTATGAGGTGGATCATGCTTCCGTGTCAAGCCCCATCCGAGAGGAGTGCCGGTGTCCACGCCGCCCCGCACCCGCAAGACGACGATGAGTGACGTCGCCGCTCTGGCGGGAGTGTCCCGGACCCTGGTGTCGTTCGTTCTCAGCGGCAAACCCGGAGCGAGTGACGACACCCGCGAGCGCGTACTCGCCGCTGCGCGCGAGCTCGACTATCGACCCGACAATGCCGCTCGGCTCCTCGCCCGCGGGCGGAGCAGAACGTTGGGTGTGGTCATCGACGTGCGGCAGCCGTTCCAGGCCGATCTGGTGACCCACATCTATCCCGTGGCCGAGGCCGCCGGGTACGAGGTGCTGCTGTCGGCGAGCGCGCCCGGACGGGACGAGGCGAAGGCGATCGAGGCACTGCTGAGCCACCGCTGCGAAGGTGTGATCCTGCTCGGTCCGTCGTCCTCACCCGAGTACGTCGCACATCTCGAGGAGCGAGCCGTGGTGGTCATGATCGGACGTGCACTGCCCGCCACCGACTTCGACGTCGTGCGCAGCGCCGACGACCATGGAGTGCGTCAGGCGGTCGAGCACCTCGTCGGACTCGGGCACGTCGATATCCACCACGTCGACGGTGGGACCGATTCCGGCGCGACCGAGCGCCGGGCGGCGTTCCGCGCGGCGATGGAGGAGCGCGGTCTCCAAGCCGTGGTGTGGCCGGGCGCGCACACCGAGGAGGCGGGCAGCGCCGCCGGCACGCGCATGGTCGCCGAGCAGCGCGTGCCCACCGCGGTCGTCGCCGGCAACGATCTGTGTGCGGTGGGTCTGATGGATGCGTTCCATCGTGCGGGCATCACCGTGCCGGACGATGTCTCGATCGTCGGATACGACGACAGCGAGATGGCGCACCTGTCCCGCATCGACCTCACGACCGTCCGGCAGGACGCGGAAGGGTTGGCCGCCAACGCCGTCCGGTTCGCGATCAGGCGTCTCGAGAACGACGACGCGGTGCCGACCGAACTGGTGGTGGAACCGCAGCTGGTCGTGAGGGGGAGTACAGGACCCGTCGCGGCGAGGCGCTAGGCCCGGCGCGCTTCCGCGTCGATGCGGCGCTGCTCCTGACGCTCCCGAGCGGACAGGCCGCCCCACACTCCGTAGGGCTCGTGGGTGGCGAGCGCGACGTCGCGGCACCTGTCCAGCACCGGGCACTGCGCGCAGAGTGTCTTCGCGATCTCCTCGCGCTGCCGTGCCGCTCGCCGACCCTCCCCGGCGGGGGAGAAGAACAGGTCGCTGCGATCACCCCTGCAGACCGCAGCCAGCCGCCACTGTTCCGAGTCGATCGATGTGGTCATGTCGTCGATGGTGTCGCACGTCGCGTCGTCGTCACAGGGTTCCGATCGACGAGAATCGAACGTCCGCTGCTCGCGGTCGACGCCGTTTCGGCACCGCCCGTGCCGGACATCCCTTCTCGACCGGCGAACGCCGCCGACGACCGAGTGGAAGGCGAACGACGTGCAGACGTTCCTGCCCGAACCGGGTTTCGCGCGCAGCGCCCGTGCGCTGGACGACAAGAGGCTGGGAAAACAGCGCGTGGAGACGTTCCAGATCCTCCGCGCTCTGGTCTGGCCGTCCTACGGGTGGAAGAACCATCCCGCTGTCGTCATGTGGCGCGGCTTCACGCCCGCCCTGGTGTCCTACGGCGTGGCCACCTGCCGCGAGTGGACGGCCCGTGGGCATGCCGACGCCCTGGAACCCCGCTTGCTCGACTACAGCGCCGGCGCGGCGTCCACCTTCGACGCGTTACGCGACGACGGTCGGCTGCCTCCGTGGTGCGGTGACGACGCCGTCCACGCCGTCCACGCCAGCCACCGCCGGGCACTGGCGGCCAAAGCGCCGCAGGCATATCCCGCAGACTGGGCCGGCGAGACCGGATACGTGTGGCCGGGCTCGATCTTCCCGACCTGGCCACTGCCGCCGTGCTCCGGTTCTCCGTCCGCCGTGGTGTCCGTGATGATCGACATGGGTTCTCCCGCAGAGCTGTTCGACGTAGGGAGCGAGGAATGGTCTGCACTACGCGCGGTGAACCGCGGCGAGTCCGCGACTGTGGACACGGCCGATCCGGCGCGTATGACACTCGCTGCCTCGTTGGTCCACTCGGCGCGGACGGCGGTGCTTCGAGACGTGCCCGCCCTCGCCGACGACGACGTGCTCCCGGAGCCGGCGTCGGACCCGGGCGGCACGGTGTCCGCCTCGATCGCACGGGTGCCCACCGACGCGGACTCGGAGGCGATGCGACTCGAGGGGCTCGATCCTGCGCGCATCCGTGTGTTCCGGCGAGGGCAGTCGGTGCCGGACCCCGGCAGCTACGGACTGGTGGTGACCTCGGGCGCGCCGGTACCGCCGGAACTCGCCGACGTTCCTCTGCTGCGGGTGTGAGCGGGGTGTGTCAGCGGGCGCTCCAGGCCGACCACAGCTCGGCATATCTGCCGTCGGCAGCGATCAGGTCGTCGGGTGTTCCTTCCTCGACGATCCGCCCGTGCTCGAGGACGATCACGCGGTCCGCGCGTGCCGCCTGCGTCAGCCGGTGCGCGACGACGATCGTCGTGCGGCCGCTCGTCGCGGCGTGAGCGGCGTCCTCGAGGTCGCGGGCTCCGGCGCTTCCCGCCTCGGCCGTGGCCTCGTCGAGCACGGCCACCGCAGGATCGGCTAGCACCAGCCGGGCCAGGGCGAGTTGTTGAGCGCGAGAGGGAGTGAGCTCGCGGCCACCCTCGCCGACGACGGTGTCGAGGCCGTCGTCGAGAGCCGACACCCACGCGTCCGCACCCACGACGCGCAGGGCGTCCCGGACAGCGGCGCGATCGGCATCGGGCCGGGCCAGGAGCAGGTCGTCGATCAGCCGGCCGGAGAACACATGCACTTCCTGGCTGACGATGGCGACGTGCCGTCGTAGCCGGTCGGCGCCGATATCGGCGAGGTCGACCCCGCCGATGCGGACGGAACCGGAACCGGGCCTCATCGATCCGGCCACCAGCGCGGCGATGGTCGACTTGCCCGCGCCGGTCGACCCGACGAGCGCCACCGTCGTCTCCGCCTCGACGCGGAACTCGATGTCGTGCAGGACGTCGTTCACTCCGTCGTAGGAATGGGTCAGCCCCGTCACCACCACCGTGCTGTCCACAGGGACGGCGCCGGTGCCGGGCGAACGGTCGTCCGGGATGTCGATGACACCGACGAGTCGTGCGAGTGACGCGCCTGCGGACTGGATGTCGTCGAACGAATACATCAGCATGCCGATCGGATTGAACAGGCGGTGGAAGAGCAGCGCCGCCGCCGTGGTCTGCCCCACCGTCACCGCGTCCTCGCGCACCAGCAGGAATCCGACGGTGAGAATCACCGACAGGCCAACACATTCCGCTCTGTTGCTGCGCGAGCCGAAGCGCGTGAACAGCCGGAAGACGGTGACCGCGATGTCGCGTGCGCGGCCCGACGACGCGTCGATACGTGCCAGGTGTTCGCTCTCCACTCCGTAGGCCCGAACGGTCCGTGCACCCTGCATGCTGCTGACGAGCGACTGCGCACGGTCACCCATCGCGACACGTTCGAGCGCGTACAGGGGAGCGGATCTGGGCAGGTACCAGTGCAACGCCAGGACGTACAGCGGGATCGCCACCATGCCCGCGAGTCCCAGACGCCAGTCGAGGCCCAGCATCGTGACGACGCTGAGCAGTACCAGCAGCACCGCGGCGAGGATGTTCGGGATCACCTCGCCCAGCGACTTGGCCATCACCGCGACGTCGTCGCCGACCCGAGAGAGCAGATCTCCCTTGCCGACCCGTTCCAGCGTGCTCACCGGAAGGTGCAGGGCCCTGGCCAGAACCCGTTCGCGCAAGGACGCCAGGATCTTCTCGCCGAGCACCGAGACGGCGTAGGACCCGAATCCGGTGAAGACACCGCCGGCCACCGCGGCGACGGTGATGACGGCGACCACGCCGACGATGGTCGACGTGGGCGCGCCCTCACGGACGCGGTCCACCAGGACACCGAACACGTAGACGGGAACGAGGGCCATGGCCGCCGCCACGGCGCCGACGACGACCGTGACCAGCGTGAGGGCCGGTCGTTGCCGCAGTTCGTCGAAGATGAAGGCGCCTGACCGACGACCGCCGGCAACCGGCAACATCTCGGTCATCGCAGAACCGCCCGACGGTAGCGCGGGTCGGACTCGGCGAGGGACAGGTGCGTTCCGGTCGCGGCGACCCGACCCGAGTCGAGAGTGACGACGCGGTCGGTGACTGCCAGAAGCGCGGGACTGGTGGTGATCACGATCGTCGTCTGCGTACGGACGTCGCCGTCGTGACGCAACTCCGCGATCCCGCGAGCGATGGCATGTTCGGTGACGGCGTCGACGGCGGTGGTCGGATCGTGCAGTACGAGGACGGGTGGCTCGGCGGCGAGTGCGCGGGCCAGCGCGACACGTTGGCGCTGTCCTCCGGACAGGCTGGCGCCGCGATCGGTGACGGGATGATCGAGTCCGCCGTCGTGCATGTCGACGATGTCGGTGACCGACGACGCCCGGACGGCGGGACCTGTGTCGACCGTGCCGCGGAGGGCGATGTTGCTGCGGACGGTGCCCGCGAACAGATCCGACCCGTGCGGTTCGACGAGCACCGTGCGCCGCACATCGTGCAGCGCGAGGTCGGAGACGTCGACGCCGCCGATCGCGATGCGTCCGGCGACGTCGCGCGCGGACACCTGGCCGGACAGCACCGCGGCCAGCGCGTCACCGTCCGCGGGATCGTAGGGGACGACGCCGACCATCTCTCCGCGATCGAGATGCAGATCGAGCCCGTCGAGCGATCCGAACCGTATGTCGGACAGACTGATCGACGCGGGATCCGCGGTGCCGGTTCCGGACGATGTCACGACGGGGTCGGCGCCGAGCACGAGGGCGAGGCGATCCGCCGAACCGCGGATGACGGCCAGCAGCCCCGGCAGCCGCGACAGGGAGCCGAGCGGTTCGATGAGGAACTGCGCCAGCCCGACCACCGTGATGAGTTCGGCGACCGAGATGCGGCCCTCGAGCGCCAGGAATCCCGCGGTGCCGGCGACGGCCACCGACAGCAGTGCGCTGACGGTGGCGGACACCCCGAGATACACACTGTTCCCTCGCGCCAGACGCATCGTCGCCGCGAGCGCTCGGCGGCTGGAATCGACGAAGCGGCGCGACGCGGCGTCCTCGGCGCCCAGTCCGCGCAACGGCCGTACGCCGCCGATCAGGTCCGTGGCCAGGCCCGAGACGCGGGCGACCTCCGCCTGCTGGTCCGTCGCCGCACGGGTGAGAAGCGGCGCGCTGAGCTGCAGCAGCAGCAACAGCAGCGGTGTTCCGACGACGACGGCGAGCCCGAGCGGCAGGTCGATCAGCAGCAGCGCCACCGCGGTGACGAGAAGGGCAGTCGCCGCCGCGGCGAAGCGGGCGACGGCGTCGAGAACCCAGGAGGTCTTCTCCGCGTCCGACGTGCTGACGGTCAGCAGTTCGCCGGGTCCGAGATCGACGTGCACCCCTCGCGGGTCGAGAACCCGCCCGGCGACCTCGACGCGGAGCAGGTGCGCCTCGCGTTCGATGGCCACCACGATGATGCGAGCGCCGATGCGGTACGCGTAGGAGAGGACGACGAACAGTGCTGCGAGCCCCAGCAGCGACAGGAGCATCGCGGTGACGTCACCGGTAGCGACGGCGCGCCCGATGATCAGGCCGATCGCGACGGGAACCATGGTCTCGCAGAACTGGTGGACGCAGAACAGTGCGGAGGACCCGATCAGTCGGGCGCGCTGACGTCGTGCAGTTCTGCGAAGAATGGCGCCGCCGGTGGACGGTGGGGCGGAATGCATTAGCCGACCCTAACCCGACGTCGGCGCCGGTGGCGACGTCAGGAGTCGGACGTGCCCCGCTGACGGCGAGCGGCGTCCCGTTGCTGCTGCGCGCGTTCGCGGCATCGCCGCAGGAACTCCTCGTCGGACTCCGGAGTCTGCGCGACGGCGCGGCCCGGGCGGACGTCGTACTCGGGATAGGCGCCGGCCGGTCGCTTCCTGCCGGCGTCGGGTCCACCCCAGATGCCGCCACCCACGGGTCGTCCCGCGGCGAGCCACGCGATGGATCCGGCGAGGGGGAGAAAGACGACCAGGAGGAGCCAGACAGTCTTGGGTAGGTGGCGTATCCCGCCCTCGTCCGCGGTGATCACGTCGATCAGGCAGAAGATCCACAGCACTGCGATGAGCAAGCCGAGATAGGGCACGCGCAGGTCCTCACGCTAGGTGCGGTCCGCACCTCCCGTAGTTCGCACCTCGGGCGGAGACCGCGCAGTCTGTTGTCGCGGACACCATAGCGTGCACCGTTGCTCGCGTCACCCCGTAATGCCCCGTCGCACGGTCCGACAGTTCCGAATCTTCCCTGTGGATGCACGGCATCCGGGTTTCCCGAACGCGACGTCCGGGCAATCATGCACCTGAAGATGAACGAAGGGACACCGTCATGGTTCATCAGAACGAGAACGAACAACCCCAGGACTTCGCCCGCACCACCAGGGCGCACGCGGGCGAGGCCATCACGGACAGTCGGGCATGGCCCGGGTACATCCTCATCGCACTCGGCCTGATGTCCTTGGGTCTGACGCTGACTGCTGCCGGTGGCGGCTTCGAGGGGTGGGTGCTGATCGCCGGTATCGCGTGCCCCGTTCTGCTGCTCGCCGGACTCGCGCTGGTACTGCTCGAACGCAAGCGTGTCAAAGCTGCTGAGGGCAAGTCCCTCCTCGATCCCGGTGGTCACTGACCACGAGTCCTTCTCGGGTCCCGCGACCGCGGGACCCGATGTCGTCGTGCCCGCAGACGCTCGGCGTCGGCCGGTCGCGCCGAGATCCGGGGTATCCGTCGGCGTGGACACACCGTCGACGCGATCCGAGTACCTGACTCTGTGGTCCGACCTGCACGGCGGCTACGACGCGTCGTCGTCACGCATGGTCCGCGGATGGTTGACCCTGAGTTACGTCCTGGCGCGCCCACTGGCCCGCGCCGGTGTGGCCCCGAACGCGGTCACTGCGGTCGGTGTCGTCTTCGCCGTCATCGCGTTGTCGACCGCCGGCGCCGGGTCCTGGGGTGCCGGCAGCGCGGCCCTTCTCCTGATCGCGTCGGCCCTCGTGGACAGCCTGGACGGTGCGGTCGCCCTGCTACGAGGCCGTTCCTCGGCGTTCGGGTACGTCGCGGACTCCGTCGCGGACCGCCTGTCGGACATGCTGGCCTTCGCCATCCTGGCTGCTCTGGGAGCGCCGGTTCCACTCGTGGTGGCCGTGGCCGTCCTCACCCTCCTGCACGAGACGGCGAGAGCCCGTGCGGTCTCGGCGGGCATGACGAGCATCGGCGTCGTCACCGTCTGGGAGCGCCCGTCGCGCGTCATCGCCGTGGTGGTCACCCTGCTGGGCAGTGCGATGGTCGACGACACCACGGTGTTCGCGACCATCGGCGTCGGGGTCGCCGTCCTGCTGGCCGTCGTCGGCTTCAGCCAACTCGTCGTGACGATCCATCACGCGCTCAGGGCCCTTCCTGCGCCTCGACCCGGTCGCACTCGAGGGTGAACACCCATCCGACGATGACGATGATGTGCAACAGGAACAGCCACAGCACGGTGGCCACCGCTGCTCCGACGGGTTCGAGCCCTCCGAACGGCCCGGACCAGTCGATGGGTATCGCCAGGAACAGAACGTAACCCTGCAGGAAGCCCGACACGAACGAGGCCGTCGTCAGGGCGCCGATCACGACGGCGCCCCACGACAGCGACGTCGGCGCCACGACGCGGAATGTCCATCCGATCGGGACGGACAGGACGAGCCAGATCGTCACGAATCCCAGCCACACCCGGAATGCTCCCGCGCCGACACCCCCGGTCACCGATGACAGAGCCGAGCCGACTGCCAACACGGGAATGGTCAACAACGGGGTCACGACGAGGACGGGAAGCGACGATGCTCGCCCGCGCCATCCGATGAAGTTCTCCTTCTTCGGCTCGTACACCAGTAGAGCCCGACGCATTCCCTCGCCATAGAACGTCGCGGGAAGAATGGCGACCAGGATGCCGATCCACCCGATGTGCACGCCCGCATCGAACAGCGTCCTGACCGCGTCCGGCGCTCCGGCTGCCCCGGGGAGCAGCCCGGCGATGTCCTCGCCGTAGCGGACGACGGTGGTGTCACCGAGCAGCAAGGCCGTCGATCGGAGCCCCAGTAGCAGCATCGGCACCAGCGCGATGCCGCCGTAGAACGTGATGCCCGCCGCGACCAGTGCGGTGTCGCGTGCCGCGAGGCGGCGCTTCATGCCGGCCGCGATCTCCGACCGCTCCTGCACTATCCGGACTGCGGTACGGGTTCCGGCCATCCTGCGTCTTTACCCGATGCGTCACATGCTCAACCTGCGCCGTTTCGTGGCTGCCCGGGCGGGGTAAGTGGCATCCAGTCCCTCCAACAGAACTGGTGCCACACGTGACCTCGAAGACATCGACCTCGTCGACCTCCACCCCCTACCCCCTGGGTGTCAGTCGGCGATCCGACGGACGTGCGAATGTCGCACTCTATTCCGAGACAGCCGAATCGGTGACCGTGGTCACGTTCGACGACGACGGCTCCGAGCGCGCATCGACCCCTCTGCCCGAGTACACCGGCCACGTGTTCCACGGGATCGTCGAGAACATGCCGGTGGGAACGAAGTACGGCTTCCGGGTGGACGGCGAGTGGAACCCGGCCGAGGGCCTTCGCCACAACGCGGCCAAGTTGCTTCTCGACCCGTACGCGAAAGCTGTTGCCGGATCGGTGGAGTGGGACGAGGCCGTGTTCTCCCATCACCACGACGAGCCCGAGAAGCGCAACGACGCCGATTCGGCGCCGTTCATGCCGAGGTCCGTCGTGGTGGACGACGATTTCGACTGGGGCGACGATGCGGCACCTCGAATCCCGTTGTCCGAGTCCGTAATCTACGAAGTCCACGTCAAGGGCTTCACCCAGCTCGACGAGGCCGTCGACGCCGACATCCGCGGTACCTACGCAGGTCTGGCGCACCCGTCCGCCATCGAGCATCTGACCAGACTGGGTATCACCGCCGTCGAACTGCTGCCGACTCATCAGTTCGTGCAGGATTCGCATCTCCTGGAGGAGGGTCGACGGAACTACTGGGGATACAACTCCATCGGATTCCTCGCTCCGCACAACGAGTACAGCAGCGCCGGCGACACGGGCGGTCAGGTCACCGAGTTCAAGTCCATGGTCAAGGCGCTCCACGCAGCCGGCCTGGAAGTGATCCTCGACGTGGTGTACAACCACACCGCCGAGGGCAACCACCTCGGTCCGACGCTGTCCCTGAAGGGGATTGACAACGGGTCGCACTACCGCCTGGTCCCGGACGACCGGAGCGCGTACTTCGACACCACGGGTACCGGTAACAGCCTCAATGTCGGCCACCCGGCGGCCCTGGCGCTCATCATGGATTCGCTGCGCTACTGGGTCACCGAGATGCACGTCGATGGCTTCCGATTCGACCTGGCAAGCACGCTGACTCGCCAGGACGAGGATCTCGACCGTCACAGCGCCTTCCTCGACATGGTCCATCAGGACCCTGTCCTGGCTCCCGTGAAGCTGATCGCGGAGCCGTGGGACACCGCCGGCTACCAGGTGGGCGGCTTCCCGGCCCGCTGGTCGGAGTGGAACGGCAAGTTCCGTGACGACGTGCGCGACTTCTGGCGCGGCGAGGAAGGAAGTCTGCCCGCACTGGCGCAGCGCGTGTCGGGCAGTCCCGACGTGTACGAGAACGACCGTCGCCCGACGTTGGCGAGCGTCAACTTCGTCACCGCCCACGACGGCTTCACGCTGGCGGACCTGACGATGTACGACGAGAAGCACAACGAGGAGAACGGTGAGGACAGCCAGGACGGCGAGTCCGACAACCGATCGTGGGGATGCGGTGCGGAAGGTCCGACGGACGACGCCGACGTCAATGCGCTCCGCGACCGTCAGCGTCGCAACTTCCTCGCGACTCTGCTCCTGTCCGCCGGTGTGCCGATGATCCTGGGCGGCGACGAACTCGCTCGGTCCCAGGGCGGCAACAACAACGCCTACTGCCAGGACAACGAGATCTCCTGGTACGACTGGGCCGCCGCCGACGACCAGCTGGTCGAGTTCACCACCGCCCTGATCGGGCTGCGCCGCGAGCATCCGTCCTTGCGGCCGGTGTGGTTCCGCCACGGCGAGGAAGGCGGCTCGGGAGACACCGTCGACTTCCAGCGCGCCGACGGCGTAGCGATGGAAGAGGGCGACTGGACCAACGGGTCGAACAAGTCCATCGCGGTCCTCTACAAGTCGACGGCCGAGGACGCCGTGTTCCTGTGGTTGATGAATGCGGCCGACACACCGGTGGAATTCACACTGCCGGACGAGAAGTGGACGTTGGCGCTGTCGAGTGATCCGGATCAGAAGGTGGCGGATGCGCCGACGTCGATCCTGGTGCGGGACCGCTCCTTCACTCTTCTGCAGGCGTAGCCGGCTGCGGTGAGCCCCGGTCGTCGTCGACGGCCGGGGCTCACTGCTGTGATCCCACGTCGAGCAGTGCGTCGACAATCGTCGACACGGTCGCCGCGTCGGTGGTGCGGGACATGTCGTCGATGACGGTGAACGCCGCTTCCACCAGGAACGAGACCTCGGCTCGGCGTCGCTGCGGGTCGACGAGTCGGACGAGATGGACCCACTCGGCGTGGTCCTGTCGGATCATGTGCGCGAGTCGTCGACGGATCTCGGGATCGTGCTGGTGCACATGGCTTCTCATGACGCGGAGTCCTGGTGACCGCGAAGCGTCGAGGGTGCGCAGCGCCACCAGTGTCCGCACTGCCTGTAGCGGGTCGTCCGTGTCGGACAGGACGTGCGCCGTCGTCTCCGCGTTCCGCCGCGCTGCTCCGAGACACGCTTCCGCCAGCACGGCCGCCTTGCTTCCGAAATACCGGTACACGCTCGACGGTGCCAGGTCGACGGACGATGCGATGTCGGCCATGGTCACCTCGGACGCATCCCGTGTGGCGAAGAGTTCCGTGGCCGAGCGCACCAACGCCTCGCGCTTGCCCACGGCGCCGATTCCTCGTGCCGTCGGGCCGACGGCGGTCGAGCGGCGGGGCAGTGGCGTCGCCAGCATCCGGGAAGCTGCGTCGTCGAGCAGGTGCGTGATTGCGCCGGCCGCGAGGCTCGTGCGATGGGTGCCGATGCTGGACATCATCGACAGCAGAGACGTCGTGACGTCCTGCAGCGCCGAGGAATCGACGTCGGGACGTGCCGAGGCGACTCGACGCTCGACTGCCCGTCTCACCGATCCGAGTGCCGCGTCGACGGCAGTCCGATCGTGTTGGTTCAGATTCCGTCGATCCCGTCTGAGCGTGCCCAGAGATCGGCGGACCGCGACGGCACCGGCCGCGACGGTGTCGAGTGTCGCCGGTGTGTGCACCTGCACCGGCCGGGCGAGCCTGCGCGCGGCGTCGAGGTGCACCGCCCGCAACACGTCGTACTTCGTGTCGAAGTGTCGGTACACCGACGGCCCCGTCGTGCCGACCGCCGCCGCGATGTCGTCCATTCCGACTGCGCCGTAACCACGTTCACCGAAGAGGTCTGCCGCGACGCGGGCCAGTGCGCGCCCTCGCGGGGAGAGCTGCCCCGTCACGGGTCGAGGCGAGCGTGCGGATCCCGCGCCCGGTGCAGGGCTACCTCCCCGGCTTTCACGACGAAGAACACCCTGCGTCCGGGAACGAGGTCGAGTTCCGTCGCAGCCGCGACGGTCACGTCCGCATGCAGTGGACGAAGACCGCCCGTCGACACGGAAGTGATGCGGACGGACGCACCCGTCGATTCCACGTGGTCGATCTCCACCGGGAGGACGTTGCGCGGACTACCGACGGGCGCGTCGACGAAGACTGCCACCGCCGTCGGGTGCAGGAGCGCGACACCCGCCGACCCGGTCACGACGGGCTCGTCGGTATGTCCCCGGATATCCGTGCCCGACGCGGTGGTCAGGACATCGGGAGCGGTGAAGCGCCCCTCGATCGAGTTGACCCCGGCGATCGTCGCCGCGAAGGTGCTGCGCGGAGCCCGCAACACGTCGTGCACCGTTCCTGTCTCGACCACGCGACCGTTCTCGACGACCGCGACACGATGGGCGAGGGTGAGAGCGTCCACCTGGTCGTGCGTCACCAGCACCGTCGTTCGCGAAGTCTCCTGCAGAACCTCGCGCAGCACGCGGCGCATCATCGGGGCGGAGTCCGCGTCGAGTGCCGCGAAAGGCTCGTCGAGCAACAGCACGTCCGGATCCGCCGCGAGCGCGCGTGCGAGGGCGACACGCTGGGCCTGACCGCCCGACAGTTCCCGAGGCCGTCGATCGGCGAGGTCGAGAGCACCGACGGTGTCGAGTCGGTCCCGGGCGATGCGGATGCTGCGTGCACGACCGTCGCCGCGTGAGCGGGGTGCGAACGCCACGTTCTGCAGAACGTCGAGGTGCGGGAACAGGAGCGGATCCTGCGCGAGGAGAGCGACCCGGCGACGGTGCGGCGGAACATAGTGTCCACTACCGGTATCGGTCAGCATGCGGGCGCCGATCCGCACCGTCCCCTCGTCCGGACGGACGAGCCCCGCGGCGAACGCCAGCAGCGTCGACTTGCCCGCGCCGTTCGGTCCGAGCAGGGCAGTCACAGCACCGGACGGCACGGTCACCGTGAGGTCGACGCCGCGGGCGCTGGACCGGGCGTCGACGTGCAACGAGAGGTCCTCCGTCACAGCACGCCCACCGGACGTCGGCTGCGGGTGACGATCACGACCACCGCGGCGATGACGATGAGAACCAACGACAGGGCCACGGCAGCATCGGGGTCGGTCTCACGCTGGAGGTAGATCTCCAGCGGCAAGGTGCGCGTCACACCCTCGAGCGACCCGGCGAACGTGAGGGTCGCCCCGAACTCGCCCAGCGCCCGAGCGAAGGACAGGACCGCGCCCGAGACCAGAGCCGGCAGGACGAGGGGGAGCGTGACCCGGCGCAGAACCGTCGTCGGTGAGGCGCCCAGGGTGGCGGCGATGACGTCGTACCTCGTTCCTGCCGTGCGCAACGCACCCTCGAGGCTGATCACCAGGAAGGGGAGTGCGACGAAGGTCTGGGCGAGTACTACTGCCGTCGTCGTGAACGCGATGTCGATACCCCAGGCGGACAGGTGGCTACCCAGCAGTCCCCGTCGGCCGAATGTGTAGAGCAGGGCGATTCCGCCGACCACCGGGGGGAGTACCAGCGGTAGGAGCACCAGAGCGCGGATCACGGTCATGACGCGACCCGACGACCGGGCGAGGACGACGGCCATGGGCACCCCGAGAACGACGCACAGGACGGTGCTCGCCGAGGCGGTCTCCAGGCTCAGCCGCAGTGCGGCGAGTGACGATGCGGAGGTGACGAGAGCAAGGAAGCGATGCGCGTCGACGGACAGCAGCATCGCCACGAGGGGAGCCGCGATGAGCACCGTGCCCACGGCGGCCGGCGCGAGGATCCACACCGGCAGTCGAACGGACGATGTATCCGACATTCAGGGTGTCTCGACGATGACGGTCGTGGCCTTGACGACAGCCACGGCGACACTGCCCGGTTCCAGGCCCAGAGTCCGCACCGACTCTGCGCTCATCAGAGACGTGACCGTGAACGGTCCGCATTGCATCTGCACCTCGGCCATGACGGTGTCGACGACGACGGAGGTAACCAGACCGGCCAACCGGTTTCGGGCGGAGCTGACCGTGCCGCTGGGATCGGGCGGCGCGGCGGCGCGTTCCCGCGAGTGCGCCGCGAGAGAGGCGCCGTCCACGACGGTCCGTCCGGACGAATCCTTGGAGGACGCGACGACGCCACTGTCGACCCATCGTCGGACCGTGTCGTCACTGACGCCGACCAGAGCGGCGGCGTCGCGCACGCGGAGGCCGCTCACCGTGCTCCGCCGTGAGGCTCGGACGCAGATGCGGCGCCCGACGGTCCCTGTATCCGCATCCACGTGATGGTAGTCGGCGGGAACAGACTGCGGCGTGCCTGCGTTGTGCAGTACGACAGTGATCGGATCCATGCCCCGGGTACCACCCCATAAGCCGCTGCGAGCGGCCACTTGCCGAGAGGCGCACGGCCGACACCGTCCACGAGGCCGCCGAGCATCATGCTCGGCGGCTTTCGCGTGTGCGGAGTTCGTTTGTGACTGTCGACAGGATCGCGGGAAAACAGCGTCCAACTCGGCAAAATGGCACGTCCGGTCGGTTTTCCGTCCCACGGCGGCGCCGAGATGCCCGGTTCGAGGCTGTCCCTCGCAGCGATCGGTACGCGACCGTGACCACGGCGCACCGCAGCCGAGTGGTGAAGAACTGCAGGTGAATGGCATGATGTGGGCGGATCGAGTGGTCGGGGCCGGCGTGAGTGGAGTTCGAGTATGAGGAAGTCGTCCGGAATCGGTGGACTCGGGAAAGCGGCACTGGTCGCGTCCGTGATGGCCGTTGCGGTCTCCGTCGTCGGCTGCACGGCCGGGTCCGAAGGCGCCGCGGCTGCCCCGCCCGCACCCATCGACTCCAATCCTTTGTCGGAACTCATGAAGCCGAAGGTCTCGCTTCCCGTCCCGGACGCCTCCGTCGGTTTCTCCCCGAGCGCTCCCGTGGCCGTCACCGTGACGGACGGGACGCTGTCCGAGGTCACCCTCGCCGACGCGGCCGGAGCGGTCGTTCCCGGCGTTCTGTCCCCGGACCGGTCGTCGTGGACCAACAACGAGCCGCTGGGGTACAACGACACCTACACGCTCCGCACCCGCGCCTTCGGCCTCGGCGGCGAAGCCTCGTCGGTCTCCACCTTCACGACCAGCTCGCCCGACAACGTCACCAAGCCCTACCTGCTTCCGTCGGAGAACGAGATCGTCGGCATCGGTCAGCCGGTGGCCGTGCAGTTCGACGAACCCGTTCCGGACAAGATCGCCGCGCAGAACGCCATCACCGTCGTGACCGACCCGCCCGTGGAAGGCGCGTTCTACTGGGTCAACCAGAAAGAGGTGCGGTGGCGCCCGCAGAACTACTGGGCACCGGGCACCCGTGTCACCGTGAACGTCGACGTCTTCGGCCGCGATCTCGGCGAGGGCCTCTTCGGGCAGGAGAACGCCTCCACGTCGTTCTCGATCGGAGACGCGGTGATCGCCACGGCCGACGACGACACGAAGCAGGTCACGTTCTCCGTGAACGGGGTGGACGTCAGGACGATGCCCACGTCCATGGGTAAGAACAGCACACCGACCGACAACGGCGTCTACATCATCGGCGACAAGTTCGCGTCCATGGTGATGGACTCGTCCACCTACGGAGTCGCCGTGGACTCCGCGCAGGGATACCGCACGCCGGTGGACTGGGCCACCCGAATGTCGTACAGCGGCATCTTCTTCCATTCCGCGCCGTGGTCCGTCGGATCGCAGGGCTATTCCAACGTCAGCCACGGCTGCCTGAATCTGAGCCCGTCGAACGCGAAGTGGGTGTACGACAACACCAAACGCGGCGACATCACCATCGTCAAGAACACGCTGGGCGGAACTCTTTCGGGCACAGACGGACTGGGCGACTGGAACATTCCGTGGGACGAGTGGAAAGCCGGTAACGCCCAGTCCGTCTGAGCCTCAGACCGCGAGTCCGAGTGCGGTGAGATAGCCGACCGGATCGACACTCTCACCGCCGCGGCGAACCTCGAAGTGCAGGTGCGGGCCGTTGGAGTCGCCGGTGCTGCCGACCGCTCCGATGGCTTGTCCGGGCGCGATGGTGTCGCCGACAGCGACATCGATACGGCTCTGGTGCCCGTAGAGCACCTCGGTGTCGCCCTTCTTGATCTTGACCAGGTTGCCGTAGCCGTCGCCCGCGTCGCCGGCCTGCACGACGG
The DNA here is from genome assembly GCF_001426185.1 of Rhodococcus sp. Leaf247. Lineage (GTDB taxonomy): Bacteria > Actinomycetota > Actinomycetes > Mycobacteriales > Mycobacteriaceae > Rhodococcoides. The sequence continues at coordinate 91,027 of NZ_LMRP01000004.1, forward strand.
TGCCACCGGTGACGGCGTAGATGGTGGTGCCCTGGGCCGCACCGAGGTCGATGCCCTCGTGGTTCTGCTGTCCGCTGCCTGTCGGGTTGCTGCGTCCGCCGTAGCCCGAGGTGACCTCGAAAGTGCCGGGGGACAACGGCAACCGAGCTCCACCGACACCCAGTGGTGCCGCCTGGAACGGCGACGTCGCGTCCGGTGTCGGGTCGGGAGTCACCGGCGTCAGTGTGATGTCGCCGAGGACGAGTCCTGCGACTTCCTGGACCAGGACGCCGGTTGCGTCGAAGACGGCCGCCAGGATGGCTGCCTGCTGCTTCGCGTTCATCGGGATGCCCGGGATCTGGAACGCCGGTAGTGCGGGCAACGGCGGCAACACGGGTGCTGCCGCGGCGGTGGGCGTACCGGCGAAGAGGAGTGCCCCTGTCGCTGCGACGCCGACCATGGCGGCCGATCCCCAGCGGCCACGCCGTCGGGGGGAGCGCGATTCAGGGCTGATCTGTGATGTTCGGTGCACGAAATACCTCCGTATGCGCCCGGGGGCGTCGACTTCTCACGTCGGCGCGGACTGTGAGGAGGAGGCGTCCCGAGGTGCCGCGGCGTCCACTGACGACACAGCCGTCGACGCCACGCGGGTCCGCACGAGCGGGCGACGCGAGAGCACGGCCATGCCGCACCGGCGAACGCGAATGCCCTTCCCTTGGCTTTCGGGTACGACCGGTGGAACAACACAGGTAACACGGGGCGCACCTTCCCCAAGAGCGCCATCGGTCACTCTACGGGACTTGAGTATCGCTGAGTAACACGAATGCTCAATTACACCAACGTAATTCGAGCGGCGCCGCCTAGCTGGGAAAACACATGCGTGTAATTCATCGGAGGCCCTGCTCATGCGGGGAGGTCGGGCTCCATGGCCGACTGATACCTTTCGTGCGGGGCGGGGTTACTGCCGCGTGCAACGCGACTGTGGGGGATTTTCGATATGGGACGACAACGGGCGATGGCTGCTGCCCTGGCATTGATGGTGGTCGGGGGATCGAGCCTGGCGCTCGCACCGGTAGCCGTCGCCGAACCGTGCGGGGGACTCTCCGGCACCGGAATCAGCGGTATCGGCTTCCCGGGGCAGCAACCGGCCGGTCGTCAGGGCCCCGTGCCTGCATACGACGGGCCGTCGACGTCCACCGTGGCGTGGGTGACCGGACAGGAGAGCGCGAACAGGACGTTCGACCGCTTCGGGATCTCGGGAACGGATCTCGGCATCAGCTGGGACAACGGCGCCGGACAGACGTTGATGGCCTTCGGCGACACCTTCGGCAACTGCTCGGTGCCGGGTGGGCAATGGCGGCACAACGTCCTTCTGCGCAGCAATGACGCAGATCTCGCGGACGGCATCACCTTCGCGGACGGAGTTCCCGGCGATGCCTCGTCGGGTGCAGTGGTCGCCGGCAACGACCCACGGTTCGCCACGCAGCTGCTCTCCGCGCTGGGGCTCTCACCCGTCGAGTACACGATCGTTCCGACGTCGGCCATCGCGGTGAACGGCGTGCAGTACATGCACTTCATGTCGGTTCGGGAGTGGAGCGGCTCGGTCTGGTCGACCAACTACGCCGGTATCGCGACCTCACGGGACAACGGGCAGACGTGGTTCCCCGAACCGAGCACGATCCGCTTCAACAGCGGCGTCACGATTCCCGGCACCGAACAACTGGATGCGCGCTTCCAGCAGGCGGCCTTCGTCCGCGGCCAGGACGGGTTCGTCTACCAGTACGGGACTCCGAACGGCCGTCTCGGTGCTGCGTACCTCGCCCGCGTCACACCCGAGGCCATGCTGGACCTGAGCCGCTACGAATACTGGAACGGCGGCGGGTGGGCTCCCGGAGTGGATGCGGCCGTGCCCGTCGTCCGGCAACCGGTCGGGGAGATGTCCGTCGCCTGGAACGCCTATCTGAACCGATACATCATGCTGTACGGCAACGACGTCGAAGGTCGGATCATGGCGCGCACCGCGTCGTCTCCGGAGGGCCCGTGGAGCGCGCCCACAGCACTCGTGGTCAACAACGACATCGGCAACTACCCCGGCGGAGGCCTGTACGCCCCGTACATCCACCCGAAGTCCGCCGGTAATGCGTTGTACTTCACGGCATCGCAGTACTCGTCCTACAACGTCATCCTGATGCGGACGAACCTCGACGCCCTGCCGCGCTAGAGAATCACGGACGAGAAAGGCCCCCGACTCGTGAGTCGGGGGCCTTTCTGTTCGGGGTGGACGACGGGACTCGAACCCGCGACAGCCAGGATCACAACCTGGTGCTCTACCAACTGAACTACGCCCACCATCACTGTGTCCGCCCCGTGGAGGGCTTCGCAGCGCGTTCGATACTAGCGTGTCCCGGGCGCGGGATGCCAATCGGTTACTCGGTCAGGCGTCCTTGTCGGTCAACGCGGTCACGACGGAGGCGATGTCCTCCGTGCTCGGGCCGGGGGGCGCGACGAAGGCGGTCTGTCGGTAGTACCGCAACTCCTGGATGGACTCCTCGATGTCCGCGAGTGCCCGGTGGGCCAGACCCTTGGGAGGCTGACCGAAGTAGATGCGCGGGTACCAGCGTCGGCACAGTTCCTTGATCGAACTCACGTCGATCATCCGGTAGTGCAGGTAGTCGTTCAGTTCCGGCATGTCCCGAGCGATGAACCCACGGTCGGTACCGATCGAGTTGCCGGCGAGCGGAGCCGTGCCCGCGGGCACGTGCGTACGGATGTAGTCGAGCACCTGCTTCTGCGCTTGCTCCATGGTGACGGTGGAGGCGCGCACCTCCTCGGTCAGACCGGACTTGGCGTGCATCGCGGTCACGACGTCGGGCATCGACGCGAGGGAGTCGTCGTCGCAGTGGATGACGATGTCGACACCGTCGCCCAGGACGTTCAAGTCGCTGTCCGTCACCAGAGCGGCGATCTCGATGAGCTTGTCCGAGCCCAGCTCGAGACCGGTCATCTCGCAGTCGATCCACACAAGTTTGTCGTTCACCGCTGCCACAGTAGTCCCGACGTCGACGCTAGAGTTCACCGCGAACGCCCCCACCGAACGGAGCACCGCAGACGATGACCGATTCCACCACTGCCGGACGGGCAGCCGCCATCGCTGCGGGGTACGCGACGCAGGGCCCGGCGATCGAACTCGGCAGTGTCGTGCTCGGTGGCGTGGCCGACGCCTCGGCCCGGGTGCGGTTGCCGTTGAAGATGGTCAATCGGCACGGTCTCGTGTCGGGCGCGACCGGAACGGGGAAGACGAAGACCGTCCAGGTCATCGCCGAGCAGCTCTCAGCCGCAGGCGTTCCCGTCGTGCTCGCGGACATCAAGGGCGACCTGTCCGGATTGTCTGCCGGCGGAACCGATTCCGAAAGTCTGCGGGCCCGCGCGACGGAGACCGCGGCGACGGAGTGGGCGCCCACCGGGTTCCCGGTGGAATTCCTGTCGCTCGGTACCGAGGGCGGCGCTGTCCCGGTCCGGGCGACCATCACGGCCTTCGGGCCGATCCTTCTGAGTAAAGTCCTGCAGCTCAACGCTACTCAGGAATCGACCCTTGGCCTGATCTTCCACTGGGCGGACACGCAGGGGCTCGCGCTGCTGGATCTGAAAGACCTGCGCGCGGTGATCACCCATCTCACCAGCGACGAGGGCAAGGCCGACCTGAAGGGCATCGGCGGCGTCTCGTCGTCGACGGCCGGAGTCATCCTGAGGGCACTGGTGAATCTCGAAGCGGACGGTGGAGACACGTTCTTCGGGGAGCCGGAGATGCGCACGGAGGATCTGATCCGTATCGCACCCGACGGTCGCGGCGTGATCACGCTGTTCGAACTGGGCGCTCTCGCAGCACGTCCGGTGATGTTCTCGACATTCCTGATGTGGGTTCTGGCCGATCTCTTCCAGACTCTCCCCGAGGAGGGCGACCTGGACGCCCCGAAACTCGTGTTCGTCTTCGACGAGGCGCATCTGCTGTTCGCCGACGCGTCGAAAGCATTCCTGCAGCAGGTCGAACAGACCGTGAAGCTGATCCGTTCCAAGGGCGTCGGAATCTTCTTCTGCACCCAATTGCCCTCGGACGTACCGGGACCGGTGTTGTCGCAGCTGGGCGCGCGTGTGCAGCATGCGCTGCGTGCCTTCACCCCGGACGATCAGAAAGCGCTGACCAAGACGGTCCGGACGTACCCGAAGAGCGAGGACTACGACCTCGAGGAAGCTCTGACGACACTCGGCACCGGAGAAGCGATCGTGACCGTGTTGTCCGAGCGTGGAGCGCCGACACCCGTGGCGTGGACGAGGATCCGACCGCCGCAGTCGTTGATGGACACCATCGGCACCGACGCGATCACCGCGGCTGCGACAGCGAGCCCGCTCTACGCCACCTACGGGACGACGGTCGACGGCGAGTCCGCCTACGAACTGTTGAACGCCCGCATGGCGCCGGAGCCGACACCGCAGGCACCGGAGTTCCCGCCGCTGCCGCAGACCTACGACCTACCGCCGCTCCCCGAACCGGAGCGCGACGGCCCGTCCGCGGCGGAGCGCATCATGGCGAACCCGGCCGTGAAAAGTTTCCTCCGCTCGGCCGCGAGTGCAGCAGGACGGGAGATCTCACGCAGCATCTTCGGGACGGGTCGCCGTCGACGCAGGTAAGAGGTCAGGAACCGCCGAGCTTCTTGTAGAAGCTGCCGATGATCGGGGCGCTGATGGAGCGCGGGCTGTACTGCCCGGCGACGGACATTCCCTTGCTGAGGATGCCCGGCACGATGCGCATCTTGTTCTTCTCGAGGCCGTCGAGCGAGATTCGTGCGGTGTACGCGCTGTCGATCCACAGGAAATCCGGCACCAGCTTGTCGACGATGGAGGCGTCCGCCGGATCGGGCGTCTCGGTGCGGACCGGTCCGGGTGCCAGCAGGGTGCAGTGCACTCCGGTGCCGGACAGTTCCGAGCGCAACGACTCCGAGAACGTGTTGACGAACGCCTTGGTCGCGGCGTAGGTCGCATTGTTGGGGATGGCCATGTTTCCTGCTGCCGACCCCGTGATGAGGATCCCGCCCGCCTTGCGCGCGATCATGCCGGGAAGCACCGCCAGGGTGAGGTCGTGCACCGCAACGGCATTGAGCTGCACCTGGGCGCGTTCGTAGGCGGGGTCGAGTGCCGAGACGGGCCCGAACGTCGCGATGCCGGCGTTGTTGCACAGCACCGAGATGTCGCGGCCGGCCAGCTCGTCCGCCAGCGTCCGACGCTGAGCGGGATCGGACAGATCGTTCACGCGCACCTCGACGGTGACTCCGTGCTCGGCCGTGAGCTTCGTGGCCAGGGCCTCGAGGAGCTCACCGCGTCGTGCGACCACGATCAGCGAGTGCCCGCGGGCGGCGAGTTCGGTGGCGAGTGCTTCACCGATACCGGACGACGCTCCGGTGACGACGGCACGGGACTCTGCGGAGGGTGCTGGGAGGCTCACGGTGTCCGAGGCTAGCGTGAGCGGTCCCGGCGCGGCAGCGGCGGGTCAGATGGATGCGGCGAGGCGGGTGCCCTGCTCGATCGCGCGCTTCGCATCCACCTCCGCGGCGACGTCGGCACCTCCGATGACGTCGACGACGGTTCCCGATGCCACCAGCTCGTCGAGCAGGTCGCGCACCGATTCCTGTCCGGCGCAGACGACGATGCTGTCGACGGCGAGAGTGCGAGACGCCCCGTCCACGGTGATGTGCAGACCGGCGTCGTCGATACGGTCGTACGCGACCCCGGACAGCTGCGTCACCTTCTTGCTCTTCAGCGCGGCGCGGTGCACCCATCCGGTCGTCTTTCCCAGCCGCGTCCCGATGCGCCCTTCCGTGCGCTGGAGCAGGAACACCTCGCGCAGGGCCGGTGTGGCGGCAGTGTCCGTCACGGCACCGGGAGCAGTGGGATCGTCGGTGACTCCCCACTCGGCACGCCACTCGGCGAGACTGGGCGCCGGCTCGGAGGTGAGGAACTCCGAGACGTCGACACCGATTCCGCCGGCACCGATGACGGCGACTCGACGGCCGATGGTCCGGTGCCCGAGGACCGCGTCGGCATATGTCATCACGCTCGGATGGTCGATCCCCGGGATCGACGGAACACGCGGGATCACACCGGTGGCGAGAACGACACGGTCGAACCCGGACAACTCGGAGGCAGTCGCCGTTGTCGAGAGCCGAACGGTCACGTTCGCCGCATCGAGGGCGTGGGAAAAGTAGCGAACGGTCTCCGCGAACTCCTCCTTACCGGGAATCCGCCGCGCGATGGCGAACTGGCCGCCGATCTCGGCACGTGCCTCGAACAGTGTCACCCGGTGTCCGCGCTGACCGAGGGCGACGGCGGTGGACAAGCCGGCAGGTCCGGCTCCGACGACGGCCACGTCGGTCGCCCGGCGAGTGGGGGACAGGAGCAACTCGGTCTCACGACCGGCGCGCGGGTTGAGCAGGCACGAGGCCTTCTTGTGTACGAAGACGTGGTCGAGGCAGGCCTGATTGCACGCGATACAGGTGTTGATCTGGTCGCGTCGGCCGCTCTGCGCTTTCAGGATCCACTCGGGGTCGGCCAACATCGGTCGTGCGAGCGAGACCAGCTGCGCGCTGCCGTCGGTCAGGATCTCCTCGGCGATTTCGGGCATGTTGATGCGATTGGCGGCCGCGACGGGCACGGTCACCACCTCGGCGAGACGCTTGGTGAAGTCGATGAACGGTGCGCGAGGAACCGATGTGACGATGGTCGGGACGCGGGACTCGTGCCACCCGAAGTCGGAATCGAACAGATCGACACCGGCTGCCTCCAGGTCGGTGGCCAGCGCGACGATCTCGTCCCACGTCTGGCCGCCCTCGACCAGATCGGCGAGCGAGATGCGGAACGAGAGCAGGAACGTCGGACCCACCGCTGCCCGCGTGCGATGCACGATCTCGACGGCGATACGACGGCGGTTCTCCGCCGATCCGCCCCATCTGTCCGTGCGCTGGTTGGTGCGCGGTGCGAGGAACTGGTTGAGGAAGTAGCCCTCGCCGCCCATGATCTCGACGCCGTCGTACCCGGCGCGCTGGGCGAGTCGAGCGCAGCGCACGTAGTTCCTGATCTGCCACTCGACCCCGCGGTCGCTCAGACCTCGAGCTCGGAAGGGGGTGATGGGCGACTTTCCCGACGAGGCGCTGACGCTGAACGGGTGGTAGGAGTACCGACCTGCGTGCAGGATCTGCAGCAGGATCTTGCCGTCCTCCCGGTGCACCGCGTCGGTCACGCGGCGGTGGCGTCGAGCTTCGAGTCGGTTGGTCAATTTCGCCGCGAACGGAAGAAGCCAGCCGGTGCGGTTGGGCGCGTACCCACCGGTGACGATCAGCGCGACCCCTCCGCGCGCCCGCTCGGCGAAGTAGGCGGCCAGTTTGTCGACGTCCTTGGCCCGGTCCTCGAGCCCTGTGTGGATGGATCCCATCATCACGCGGTTGCGCAGCGTGGTGTGGCCGACCTCGATCGGGGACAGGAGAACGGGGAAGTCGGTCATCTCGGCACCTTATGCTCCGACGCATGGTCGTTGTGGGTAGCCCTGGCGCGGTGTCGAAGAAGCAGGTGCTGTCGTGGGGGTTCTGGGACTGGGGTGGCGCGGCGTTCCAGGCCGTCATCCTCACCTTCGTCTTCTCGGTGTATCTGACCGACTCGGTCGGAGCGGACCTGCCCGGCAGTATCTCGGCGACCACGTGGTTGGGCTGGGCACTGGGAATCGCCGGGCTGTCGATAGCCCTGCTCGCCCCCGTGTCGGGTCAACGCAGCGACGCGAAGGGACGTCGCAAACGACTCCTGTTCGTCCTGACCGCAGCGACCATCGTGTGCATGGCGGCGTTGTTCTTCGTCAAGGACGACTACCACTATCTGTGGCTCGGACTGGTGCTGCTGTCCATCGCCTCGGTGCTCTTCGAGGTCGCCCAGGTTCCGTACACCGCGATGCTGCGGCAGGTGTCGACGCCCGACAATCTGGGTCGGGTGTCCGGATTCGGCTGGGCCATGGGCTATTTCGGCGGCATCTTCCTGCTGTTGCTGTGCTATTTCGGCTTCATCACCGGCGACGGCGATACACGCGGATTCTTCGACGTCAGCACCGACGGCGGGCTGAACATCCGTCTGATCGCCCTCATGGCGGCGGTGTGGTTCCTCCTGTTCGCCCTTCCCGTCATGTTCGCGGTGCCCGAACTCCCGGCCCTCGATCCCGACGCGGCCGCCGCACGCGCCGGATATCTCGAGTCCTACCGCGTGCTGTGGCGAGACGTGTCCGATCTGTGGCGGACCGAGCGTCGCACCGTATGGTTCCTGGTGGCCAGCGCACTGTTCCGGGACGGTCTCGCCGGGGTCTTCACGTTCGGCGCGGTGCTGGCGGTGACGGTCTACGGCATCTCGGCCGCCGACGTGCTGCTGTTCGGCGTCGCTGCGAACGTGGTTGCTGCACTGGGCGCTCTGGTCGCCGGACGCGTGGACGACCGCATCGGACCGAAGCGGGTCATCGTCGTCTCGCTCGCGTCCATGATCGTTGCCGGGGCCATCCTGCTCGCGGTGTCGGGGCCGCTGATGTTCTGGATCTTCGGTCTGATCCTGTGTCTGTTCGTCGGCCCGGCGCAGTCGTCGTCACGCACGTTTCTCACGCGCATCGTGCCGCCGGGTCGAGAGGGCCAGATGTTCGGTCTGTACACGACCACCGGACGTGCCGTGTCGTTCCTGTCGCCGACGTTGTTCGGCCTGTTCGCCTACCTTTTCGACGCCGACCGGGCAGGAATCCTGGGGCTGCTGCTGGTACTCGGCGCCGGCCTGCTGGCGTTGCTGCGCGTCGCGGCTCCGGACGGTGATCGGGCGCGGGTGACGGCGTGAAGGTCGACTTCAAGAAAGACCTGCCGACCTATTCGGCGTCGCGAGGCCGGTTCGACATCGTGACCGTGCCCTCGGTGGACTATCTGATGGTCGACGGACGGGGCGATCCGAACACGGCGGCCTACGCGGATGCGATCGCGTCGCTGTACCCGCTGGCCTACGGACTGAAGTTCCTGAGCAGGAACGAGCTCGGACGCGACCACGTCGTGATGCCCCTCGAAGCATTGTGGTGGTCCGACGACATGGAGTCGTTCACCAGTCGGCGTGACAAGTCGCAGTGGGAATGGACGGCGATGATCATGGTGCCGGACTGGATCACCGCCGACCATCTCGAGGAGGTGCGGGCTGTGAAGAGCGCACCGCGCATCTCCGACGTGCGGCTCGAGCGTCTCGACGAGGGCCTGTGTGTGCAGACTCTGCACGTCGGGTCCTACGACGACGAGGCTGCCGTACTGGCCGAGATGCACGACGTCGTCGTCCCGGCGCACTCGCTCGGCATGACGGGGCGTCATCACGAGATCTATCTGAGCGACCCGCGGCGAGTGGATCTTTCGAGGCTGAGAACGATCCTGCGGCAGCCCGTCTCGCGCTAGCGCGCGAGAATCTCGTCGGCGAGTCGATCCGGGAATTCCTCGGGGATCCAGTGGCTTCCCGACAGCTCCACGAATTCGTAGGTGCCGCTGACGTGCTGCGCGCAGAGTTCGGCCGCGACGCGACCGACGGCCGTGTCCTGGTTGCCCCAGACGAAGGTCGTCGGAACGGTCACCGGTCCGAGATCGGCGAAGTCCCGCGTCGTGGCCCGGTACCACTCGAGAGCCGCGGTCAAGGTCGCACGATCGCCCATGACAGACAGGTGCTTGTGGACGATCGTCGGATCCTCGGCACCGGAGAACATCGCGATCAGGCGGCGCGCGCCGTCCTCGAGCAGAAGATCCTCGGCCTTGCCGGGCTGTCGGAACAACGTCATGTACGCGCTGCGCTTCTTCTGGTCCTCGTCCTCGCGGATGGCCCACCCGAACGCAGCGGGATGCGGAACCGACACGGCCGTGAGGGTGCGGACCCGCTCCGGGTGCCGCACCGCGACGTACCAGGCGACTATCGCGCCCCAGTCGTGGCCGGCCAGGTCGACGGCGTCGAGACCCAGGCTGTCGAGCGTCCCGACGACGTCGTCGACGAGGTGGTCGATCCGATAGGACTCCGTGCCCTCGGGGCGGGCGCCGGGGGAGTAGCCGCGTTGGTTCGGAACCACGACGTCCCGGCCGGCGTCGGCCAACCGGACGGCGACGTCGTGCCAGCTCGCGGACGTCTCGGGGAATCCGTGCAGGAGAAGGGCGGGTCTGTTACCGGCCGTTCCGTACCGATCCGCGTCGAAAGTGAGGTCGCCGACAGAGATGCGCATGCATCCGAGGTTAGCGGCTCGTCGGTCGCGTCGGGCGTGGCTACGCGCGCAGCGCGGTCGCGGGTCCGCGGGCCGCGCCGAACTGTCGGGGCTTCCACTGACCCATCCCCAGCATGATCACTCGCAGCTGGGACAGGGCGCGCTCGACGATGTCGCGCTCGGCGGCACTGGACGGCGACACTTCGACGAGGTCGACGACCGTTGCCAGCATCGTGTTGACGATGAGGTCGGCGACCATGTCCAGATCCTCGCCCGGCCAGGACGAGAGCGCGGGGATGCGCGAGAGGTCCTGGGTCAGCTCGTGAACGATCATCTGCAGTTCCGTCTCGATCGCCCGTCGTACCTCGACGATGCCGCCGGACCGCTCGCGGATGAGGAAGCGGAACTGGACGTCGTGCTCCCGGATCTCACTTATAAGCAACTCGAGCGATTCGCGGGCGTTGTCGGCTGAGGGATGGCGGCGGACGTCGCGCAGGATCTTGCGGAGCACCCGCATGCTGTCCTCGACCACCGCCACACCGAGGTCTTCCATCGAGGCGAAGTGGCGGTAGAAGGCTGTCGGGACGATTCCGGCTGCACGGGTGACCTCGCGGAGACTCACGCTGGAGAAGCTGCGGTCCGCGATGGCGTCGAGCGTTCCGTCCACGAGGGCCCGCCGGGTTCGTTCCTTGCGTTCGGCCCTGCTGGCCGTCGCGGAACCTGCGGAGTTCTCGGACATCCCTCGACATTAACCGACATCAGTGTATGAGTGTGCACTTCCGCATCACGGGAGCCAGGCGCGTCACTGCAGATCACGGTACGTGTCCGTCGTCACATTTGGCTTGATAGTTGCCGGTACGGGCTGTCACACTCGATTCCAGTGAACGCGTGTGCACTGGAGAAATCATCCGGTCACCGGCCCGTCATACGAGGAGGACGACTTGAGCATCGCCACCACACCCACATCGCGCGGCCGTCGCAGTTCGCTGCTGTCAAAGCTGCGCCCCCGGTTGCTCGAGACGCTGACGACGCCGCATGCGGTCGACCGCTACCTCGAACTCGTCGACCCCATGATGACCGTCGACGACATGCGCGCCGAGGTGGTCGCCGTTCGTCATCAGACCTCCGACACCGTCACGCTGACGCTGCGCCCCACGTGGCAGTGGAAGGGGTTCTCCGCCGGCCACTTCGTGCAGATCGGTGTCGTGGTCGACGGCGTCCGACACACGCGCTGCTATTCCCCGGCCGGCACTGCCGGAACCGGCGACGACACGATCGAGCTCACCGTCAAGGCTCAGCCGGACGGCATCGTGTCCAACTACCTGGTCGCCTCGGCGAAGCCCGGTCTCGTGGTCAATCTCGCACCCGCCACGGGCACCTTCGAGCTACCGAGCCCGCGACCGGACCACGTTCTGCTGATCAGTGGTGGAAGCGGCATCACCCCGGTGATGTCGATGCTGCGCACGCTGGTGCACGAGGGGTACACCGGACGCGTGGCGTTCCTGCACTACGCCTACACGGAGAACGACGTCTGCTACCGCGCCGAACTCGACCGCATCGCGGCCGAGAACGACAACGTGGACGTCCTGTACGCGTACACCGATCAGCAGAACGGTGGTCATCTGCACGGATTCTTCGACACCGAGCATCTGAACGCCGCAGCACCCTGGCACGCCTCGGCGCAGACGTACCTGTGCGGGCCGCCCGGGCTGATGAAAGGCGTCAGGTCGGTGTTCGACGACCTCGGACTCTCCGAGTCGTTGTTCTCGGAGGAGTTCGTCACCGCCGTTCCGGTCGTCGACGGGGATGCCTCGGGAACCGTGTCGTTCTCGGGTTCGTCCGTCGAGGCGGAGAACGACGGCGCCACCCTCCTGGAGCAGGCCGAGAATGCCGGGCTGACACCGGAATTCGGCTGCAGGATGGGAATCTGCTTCACCTGCACGGCAATCAAGAAGTCGGGATGCACCCGCAACGTCAAGACCGGTGAGCTCGACTCCGATCCGGACAACGAAATCCAGCTCTGCATCTCCGTCCCCGTGGGCGACGTCGACATCGACGTCTGACCCATCCACACACTCGAAGAGGAGGTCACCATGTTCGGACTCTCACTGTCCTTTCTCCCGTTCATCGGTTCCAGCTCGGCGCCCGACACCACGACGTCCGGCGTCGACGTGATGGACAAACCGGGCACCGACGGACCCGTCGTCCTGAGCTACGAGGCCGTGGAGGAACTCGGGCGCAAGCTCGACGACCTGCGCGCCCGCACCGTCGCGGACCTCGGTCAGGAAGACCGCGACTACATCTTCAAGATCATCAAGGCGCAGCGCGGACTCGAGGTCGCCGGTCGCGGACTGATGTACTTCGGCTTCTTCCCGCCGGCATGGATCGCCGCCGTCAGCGCCCTGAGCCTGTCGAAGATCCTCGACAACATGGAGATCGGCCACAACGTCATGCACGGCCAGTACGACTGGATGCGTGAGCCGGGCCTGAACTCCAAGGTCTTCGAATGGGACAACACGTGCCCCGGCGACCAGTGGCGCCACTCGCACAACTACATGCACCACACCTACACCAACATCCTCGACATGGACCGCGACATCGGTTACGGCATCCTGCGGATGGACAGCGCGCAGAAGTGGAACCCGTACTACCTGGGCAACCCGATCTACGCGTTCCTGCTCATGACCTTCTTCGAGTGGGGTGTCATGCTGCACGACCTGGAGGCCGAGAACGTCATCCAGGGCAAGCGCAAGTGGCACGACGTCAAGCCCCTCATCCAGGGCTGGTGGAAGAAGGCCGGACGACAGGTTCTCAAGGACTACATCGTCTTCCCCGCGCTGACCGGGCCGATGTTCGTGCCGACGCTGGTGGGCAACTTCACCGCCAACATCGTCCGCAACGTGTGGGCCTACTCCATCATCTTCTGCGGCCACTTCCCGACGGGCGTGCAGACGTTCACCGTCGAGGAGACCGCGCAGGAGACCCGTGGCCAGTGGTACGTGCGTCAGATGCTGGGCTCCGCGAACATCGAGGGTGGGCAGCTGTTCCACATCATGTCCGGCAACCTCTCGCACCAGATCGAGCACCACCTCTTCCCGGACCTGCCCGCGCACCGCTACCCGCAGATCGCGCCCGAGGTCAAGGCGCTGTGTGAGGAATACGGCCTTCCGTACAACACTGGTGGCTTCTTCCATCAGATCGGTACTGTGTGGGGCAAGATCTTCCGGCTCGCCCTTCCCGACCGTTTCACCGGTGTGGACAAGGTTACCGGTGTGATCATCGAGCGCGAAAAAGCTGCAGCCTGAGAGGTAAGTGCCATGGTGGGCAAGTTCGAACGCAACAAGGACACAGTGCAGGACCTGACCGAATCGGCAGCCATGCACGTCGGGCGGATCGCGGTGATCATCGCGACCGCGGTCCGCGACGTCACCCGCGAGATCGGTGACCTGGTCACCGACGGCATCGAAATGCGCGAGGCCTCGCGTCGCGCAGAATCCGATACGCGCACCTTCGAAGTGATCGAGGGGGACTTCGAGGGGTCCAAGCGTTCGAACGGTCGCTAGAGCACGCTGCACAACGGTGCCACACCTGCGGGTGTGGCGCCGTTGTGCGTTCTGGGGGAGGGCCGGGACTCGCGCACCGCGGTTCGTCCCGCGCACTCCCCATCGGGGGAGCACCACACGAACTGCGCCGCGGGGCACGTGCGCACGGGAGCGGGGTCGGTCAGACTATGCCGATGAAGGTGACGGACGAGGAGCGGCGCCACCTGCTGGTGCGCCGTCATGCGGTCGGCGCGGGTATGGCGCTGACGCCGGCGGAGGTGACGACGCGACTGGTGGCCCTGCACGCGACGGATCCGGCCACAGTGTCTCTGCAGGTGCTGGCGCGGTCGACGACGGCGACGCTCGATGCCATGCGCGACGCGATGTACACCGATCACAGTCTGGTGCGGGTGATGGCGATGCGGCGCACGTTGTTCGTCATCGACAGGACGTTCATGCCGATCGTGCAGGCCGGAGCGAGCGCGGGAGTGGCGCGGACTCTGCGAACTCGCCTCGTCAAACAACTGTCGACCATGCCGACGGATCCGGTGATCGACGACGTGCCGACGTGGCTGGATCGGGTGGAGCGCGATGTCGATGCGGCGCTCGCGGCAGCGGGTACCGCCACGGGGGCCGAATTGTCCACGGCTGTACCGCAGTTGCGCACCGCGTTCCTCCCGACGACGGACAAGGCATACGACGTCCGGCGATATGTGACGTCGCAGCTGCTGACCCTGTTGTCGGCCGAAGGTCGGATAGTTCGGGTGGAACCTCGGGGTACGTGGACTTCTCGCCACCACACGTGGGCGCCCGTCGCTTACTGGTGGCCCGACGGCGTACCGAAGATGGACGAAGCCGAGGCGCGTGTCGAACTTGCACGCGCATGGCTCGAGTCGTTCGGTCCGGCGACCATGGATGATCTGCAGTGGTGGACGGGCTGGAACAAGGGACACACCACGAAGGCGGTGGCGGCGCTGGACACGGTCGAGGTCGAGCTGTCCTCCGGACCAGGAATCATGCTCCGCGACAGCGATATCGACGGAATGCACGGTGGGGTCGCGCTGCTGCCGGCTCTCGACGCGACGCCGATGGGCTGGAAGGACCGTCGCTGGTTCCTGCCCGACGAGTATCGGCCGGACCTTTTCGACACCTTCGGCAACGTCGGTCCGACGGTGTGGATGGACGGACGCGTGGTGGGCGGTTGGGCAGTGCGCGGTGCCGGCGATGTGGTGACACGCCTCTTCGAGGATGTCGACGACGAGGCCGTGGCGGCTGAAAGTGCACGCATCGCAGCGCATCTGGACGGTTCCGCAATCACCCCGAGCTTTCCGACGCCGTTGGAGAAGACGCTGCGGACGTCGTCAGAGAAGTAGGCCCGCCCGTCGGGCAGCAACTGCGGCTTCGTGTCTGGTCGACGCGTCGAGCTTGGACATGATCGACTCCATGTAGCTCTTGACGGTCGAGACGGTGAGTCCCAACTCGTCGGCGATGGCTGTATTGGATCGGCCCAGCGCCACCAGCGACAGGACATCCCGTTCGCGCATGGTCACGTTCGGCACGACTTTGCCGGTCGACGGTGGTTCGAGGAACGCCCGCATCGAGTCGAGCACGGTGGTGAGCTCAGCGGAGTCGACACGTGAGGTCATCGCGCGCAGTCGCGAGTATGTGAGCCGGACGTCCTCGCGCAGACGGTCGGCATCGCGCCGCGCCTCGTCGACAGCCATGTCCTGACCCAACACGCGTGCTTCCTCGGTGAGAACGTCGAGAACGCGGTCGCCGATGTTCCCGGGGGTGTGCATCGCCCCGTAGAGGACACCGACCGCGGTGCGGCCGACGACGACCGGTGCCGCGATCATCGCGCGCAGTCCCTCGGCGGAGATGATGGCGTCGTAACGATGGCTGATCTTCGGGGTGCGCATGTAGTCGTCCAACGAGACGGTGCGGTTGACCTGGAGAACCTTGCCACCGAGTCCTTGGCCCGCTTCGAGTGCGACCCCGTCGAGCGCGCCGACCGAGCGGCCGGCGAAATGCCGCAGCGTCAGCAACTCGCCCGAGACGACACCGCCGAACGCCAGCGAGACCCCGGACGCAGCGCGAAGCCTGCCCACCGCGTCCTCGAAGTGTGTATCGATCATCGTCTCCGTCTTCCTACCCTCTTCGGAGGGTATCGGGCGCCCAGTGTTCTGCGCCACACTCCCATCATGACGACGATCACCGATGATGTTCCGGCCTTGCTCGAGAAGTACGGATCCGCGGACGCGAACCTGGCGGCACTGCTGTGCGACGACCACGACCCGTCGGCCGTCGCGTTCACGTTCGTCGAGAGTGACCTTTCCTCGCGAGACCTCACCTATGGCGAACTGCGTGACCTGTCCGCCCGCTTCGCCACCGGTCTCGCCGCGATGGGGATCGCCCGCGGTGACCGCGTCGGCGTGCTGATGAGCAAGCGACTCGAGCTCGTGGTGGCGTTGCTCGGCATCTGGCGACTCGGGGCCGTGCACGTCCCGTTGTTCACCGCTTTCGCGACTCCGGCGATCGCCATGCGGGTCGAGGCCGCGGCGGCCCGAGTCGTCGTCACCGAACCCGACCAGCGCAGCAAGCTCGACTCCCTCGACGGCATCACCGTCATCGAGGCAGGGGAGGGATTCGACGCGATGATCCGTGAGCACGAACCGCTTCTCGAATCCGTGGCAGTCGGCGGCGACGGTGTCATGATCCAGCTCTTCACCAGTGGGACGACGGGTAAGCCCAAGGGTGTGCCCGTGCCGGTGACGGCGCTCGCATCGTTCGTTGCCTACATGACCTACGGTCTCGACGTCTCAGAGGACGACGTCTTCTGGAACGCCGCCGATCCGGGATGGGCCTACGGGCTGTACTACGCAATCCTCGGGCCGATGGCGATGGGTCGACGCAGTCTGATGCTGCACGCCGGCTTCACTCCGCAGCTGACCGTGTCGGTGATGCAGCAGTTCGGCGTCACCAATTTCGCGGCCGCGCCGACCGTCTACCGCAGCCTGAGCAAGGATCCCGCCGTCGGTGGTATCACCCTGCGGCGCGCGTCGTCGGCGGGTGAGCCGCTGACTCCCGATGTACTCGTGTGGTCCGAGGCTGCGCTGGGTGTGCCCGTCCGCGACCACTACGGGCAGACGGAGCACGGCATGGTGATCGTGAACGGATGGCACGACTCGGTCCGCGAGCCCGTGCTACCCGGGTCGATGGGAAAGCCGTTGCCGGGTTTCACCGCCGGCGTCGTCGAGGATCAGATCGGTTTCGAGGTGGCGGGCAGTCCGCTGATGTGGTTCACCGGATATGTCGACGCGCCGGAGAAGACGGCCGAGCGATTCACCGAGGACGGTGCCTGGTACCTGACCGGCGACTCCGGGCGAGTGCAGGACGGGTCGTACTTCTTCTCCGCCCGCAACGACGACGTGATCATCATGGCCGGCTACCGGATCGGGCCGTTCGACGTGGAAAGCGTTCTCGTGGAACACCCGTCGGTCATGGACGTCGCTGTGGTCGGTCAGCCCGACGACATTCGCGGTGAGGTCATCGAGGCGTATGTCGTGCTGGCCGAGAACGTCTCGGGAACTTCCGAGTTGGAAGCGGAACTGCAGAAGATGGTGAAGGAGAACTTCGCGGCCCACGCGTATCCCCGCACGGTGCACTTCGTCGACGCCCTGCCCAAGACTCCCAGCGGAAAGGTCCAGCGATTCCTGCTGCGGCGTGCCCGTCAGGGTGGAAGCAGTGCCCGGAACTCCGGGCAGTAGGCGCCGATGGCCGTGCCGACGATGGCTCCCGCGGCGCTCTCGTCCCACTTGCCTCGGCTGCCCGTCGTGACGGCGTCGACCTCGGCGATCACGGGCTGACCCTGCTGCAGTTCCGTGCAGATACCGCGCCCGAGAATCTTCATCGTCGCCGGGTCGGTGTACTCGACGGCGCCGCTGTCGAGTCCGGCGATGAAGAGGTCGTCTGCGGCGACGGCGTCGGGACCCGTCGGTACCGAGGGCCCGACCGGAGCCGACGAGGTGGTGGTGGTGGCGGGAGTCTCGGTCGGAACGGCGGCCTCCGGGGCATCGTTCGCGCACCCCGCCAGGCACAGCAGCCCGAGGACGATGAAGGTCTTCGCGTGCCGAGTCACCTCTACGACGCTACCGCGCCTCGTGGTGGTGGAATGACTGCCCATGATGACCATCGAGCGACGCGACTTCGTGGTGGCTGCGGGCCTTGCGGCGGTGGCCGGCTTCGTCGACGCCGTCGGCTTCGTCGCACTCGGCGGGTTCTTCGTATCCTTCATGACCGGCAACTCCACACGCGCCGCCGTCGACCTCGTGGACGGTGACCTGACGAGTGTGCTGATCGGGACATCGATCATCGCGGCGTTCGTCGTCGGGGTGGTCGCGGGATCGGTCGTCGGGGACCTGGCCGGGTCGCGTCGCAAAACGGGGGTGTTGCTCCTGGTCGCCGCCTTGCTCGCCGTTGCCGGATCCGCGCATGCGCTGGGTGCCGCGACGGTCGTGTCCGCCATGGTTCTGGCAGCGGCGATGGGTGCGGAGAACGCGGTCTTCGAGAAGGACGGTGGCACCATCGGGCTGACCTACATGACCGGAGCCTTGGTCAAGGCCGGGCAGAACGTCGCCGCGAGCCTACGAGGACGGTCGACAGGATCCTGGGTGCGGCCGTCGACGATGTGGTTGTCCCTCGGCGCCGGGGCGGTGGCGGGCGCCGCGGCATTCCGGGGACTGGGGTTCGGCGCGCCCGTGATTGCACTCGCTGCGGTCCTCGTCGCGGCCGGTGTGGTCTACCGCCTAGGCGAGTGAGCCGGCTGTTGTGCCCCCGGCAGGATTCGAACCTGCGACCAAGGGATTAGAAGGCCCTTGCTCTATCCCCTGAGCTACGGAGGCGCGCATCGGTGTCCGATGCGCCGTCGAGTGTAGCGAGGCCGCTCACCGCGCCCCGGGTGCAGGTGCGGCTTAGACTTCACGGTTCGAGGGAAGGCTGCGGTGGTGCTGGACGTGATGGATCGAGTGCTCGCCGCCTGGCGTGCGGGCGAGTCGGTCGGCGTTGCCACCGTGGTGCGCACCTTCCGCTCGGCGCCGCGCCCGCCGGGTGCCTCGATGGCGGTCCTCGCCGACGGTCGAGTCGTCGGATCGGTATCGGGCGGCTGCGTCGAGGGTGCTGTCTACGACGCCGCGCAGAGCGGTGAGACCGGCCTGCACCGCTACGGGATCAGCGACGACGACGCATTCGCTGTCGGACTCACCTGCGGCGGAATCATCGACGTGTTCGTCGAGACCATCTCTCGTACAACGTTTTCCGACCTCGACTCGGTGGCTGCGGCCGTCGAGGAGCACCGACCGGTGGCCGTGGCCACCGTCATCGAGCACCCCGACGCCTCTCGTGTCGGCGCTCGGCTCGTCGTGGAGCCGCACACGGCGTCGGGCACCCTCGGATCGGCCCGCGCCGATGCGGCGGTTGTCGACGACGCCCGCGGACTGCTCGAGGCCGGCCGCACCGACGTGCTGCATTACGGTCCGGACGGGCAGCGACGGGGCGAGGGCATGACCGTGTTCGTGAACTCGTTCGCGCCCCGTGCCCGCATGATCGTGTTCGGCGCCATCGACTTCGCGTCGGCGGTGGCGCGTCAGGGCACGCTCCTCGGCTATCGCGTCACGGTGTGCGACGCCCGGCCGGTGTTCACGACGCCCGAGCGATTCCCGACGGCCGACGAGGTGATCGTCGAGTGGCCGCATCGGTACCTGGAGCGACTGCAGGCAGAGGGTGAGATCGACGATCGGACCGTCATCTGTGTGCTCACCCACGACCCCAAGTTCGACGTGCCCCTGCTCGAGGTGGCGTTGCGACTCCCGCGCGTGGGGTACATCGGTGCGATGGGGTCACGTCGGACCCACGACGATCGTGTTGCGCGACTGCGCGAGGTGGGGATCGGCGACGACGAACTCGCACGACTCTCGTCTCCCATCGGGCTCGACCTGGGTGCGCGGACACCGGAGGAGACCGCGGTGTCGATCGCGGCGGAGATCGTGGCGCGCCGGTGGGGTGGGGGCGGTAGGCCCCTCGGCGAGCGGGAGGGCCGGATCCACCGGTAACCCCCGTCGCGGGCGGTGGGGGGTCATCACTGGTGACGGGAAGTACTACAGCCCGTAGGTGCTGCGACGCCAGTCACCTCCTACCCTGGAGGTATGGCAACAACGGAGGTCGAGCGCACTGCGCCCGCCGCACGCAGCACCGGATCGGGCGGGGTGTTCGTTACCGCCGGTCTGATCGCCGCCGTGGTCGCAGGGCTCGTCGTGGCGCTGTCGGCGTCGCAGGCTCTCGTCCTGCTCGGCATTCCCGATCCCGGACCGGTCACCACGTACGGACTTCCCGCTGTTCGTGCTCTGGGTGAGGTCGCCGCCGTCATCGCGGTCGGCTCCCTGCTGCTCGCCGCGTTCCTGGTTCCGCCGCAGAAGTCGGGTGTACTGGACATCGACGGATACCGGGCTGTGCGCACCGCGTCGGCGGCCGCAATCGTATGGGCCGCGTGCTCGATCGTGCTGGTGCCGCTGACGTTGTCGGACACCTCCGGTCAGCCGTTGTCGGAGGCGATGAAGCCGCAGAACCTGTGGTCGGGCATCGAGCAGATCGAACTCGCCCGGGCATGGCAGTGGACGGCGATCATCGCGATCGTGCTGGCGATCGGTTGCCGCGCGGTGCTGCGGTGGTCGTGGACACCCGTGCTGCTGCTGGTGGCGCTGGGCTCGCTGATGCCGCTCGCGCTGTCGGGACACTCCTCGTCCGGTGGCTCCCACGACGTGGCGACCAACAGCCTGATCCTGCACTTGGTGGCTGCGTCGCTGTGGGCCGGCGGCTTGTTCGCGGTGCTGGCCCACGCCACCCGTCGCGGGGCACACACCGATGTCGCGGCACGACGGTTCTCGCTGCTCGCGACGGTCGCGTTCGTCGTCATGGGCGTCAGCGGCGTCGTCAACGCGCTGGTGCGCGTCGAGCCCGCGGAACTCGTCGACTCCACCTACGGCCGACTGGTTCTGGCCAAGGTCGCCGCGCTCGTCGTTCTCGGCGTCTTCGGGTACATGCAGCGTCGGCGCGCTCTGCCCGCTCTCGCGGCGGACCCGTCGTCACGCGGGAATCTGGTCCGGTTCGCCGGGGCCGAGGTCCTGGTGTTCGCGGCGACCATCGGTCTGGCCGTCGGACTCTCACGCACCCCGCCCCCACTCGGCAGTGCCCGCGAGCTGACGATCACCGAGGTGGAACTCGGATACGACCTCACCGCGCCACCCTCGCTCGGACGCTTCCTGTTCGACTGGCGGTTCGACCTGATCTTCGGAACTGCAGCCGTCGTGATGGCCGTCGTCTACTTCCTCGGCGTGCGCCGTCTGCATGCCCGCGGCGATGCGTGGCCGGTGGGCCGCACGATCGCGTGGATGCTCGGGTGCGCGACGCTGCTGTTCGCGACGTCGTCGGGGGTGTACCGCTACTCGATGGCCATGTTCAGCGTGCACATGGGCTCACACATGGTGCTGTCCATGCTGACGCCGGTGCTGCTGGCGCTCGGCGGCGGCGTGACGCTCGCCCTGCGCGTCCTGCCGGCAGCGGGGAGGGACGGGATTCCGGGTCCCCGCGAGTGGATCCTGGCCGCCCTGCACAGTCCGTTCTCCCGATTCCTGACGCAACCGATCGTGGCTGCCGTCATCTTCGTCGGCGGCTTCTACGCCCTGTACCTCGGCGGGATCTACGGCGCGTCGGTCGACTCGCACGGTGCGCACCTGCTGATGAACGCGCACTTCCTGCTCAGCGGTTACCTGTTCTACTGGGTCGTCATCGGTATCGACCCGGCCCCGCGTCGGCTGTCGCCGGTGACCAAGCTGGCCATGGTGTTCGGTTCCCTGCCGTTCCACGCGTTCTTCGGTATCGCGCTGATGAGCCAGGACACCGTCATGGGACAGACGTTCTTCCGCGGTCTGTCGCTCCCGTGGAATTCGGATCTTCTGCAGGACCAACGCCTCGGCGGCGGTATCGCATGGGCGACGGGCGAGGTTCCGCTGATCCTGGTAATGCTCGCTCTTCTCGTCCAGTGGTCCAACACCGACCGCAAGGAAGCGGTGCGCACGGACCGCGCCGCCGATCGTGACGACGGCGCCGACCTGGCCGCGCACAACGCGATGTTCGCCGAACTGGCACGGCGTGAGCGCGAAGGGCGTTAGAAGACCAGTCCTCGCAGGGCCAGGAAGCGGAGGCCACCGACCAGCGCGGTGACCGCGACGAGAATCAGGGCGGACAGCGCTGCACCGGCCTGGGGCAGTGCGACGTCCAGCGCGGTGAGTGCGGCGGTCGAGGCGCCCAGTCCGATGAGTGCGAGCCCGCCGCCCTCCCACTGTGCGGTGAACCAGCCGACGCGGTCGGCGGCGTGGAACGTCAGCCGTCGATGCAGCTCGTTGGCCAGGATCGTGGAGGCGACGGCGCCCACGGCGTTGGCGACGATGGATCCCTCGGAGTGCATCGCCACGAACACGGCGACGTACAGGATGTTGCTGAGTCCGCCGACCATGGCGAAACGGAGGAGCTGAGGCCAGGCGCCGTCCCCTCGCACGACGCTGAGCAGGCGATGGTGCTCATCGGAGGCGAGCAGCGGGGGAGCAGTCGGATTGTCGATCACATCCCCCTCCCGTGCAGTTTGTGTTTGACGGCGGTGATCTCGTCGGTCGTCAGAGCGCGTCCCGGCAACGGTATCGAGCGATCGGGGTACGCCGCCAGACTGTCGATGACCAGAGCGAAGTAGCGCCGCCAGTTGTCGGGGTCCACCTCGTCCGCGATCTCGGCGCCCGCGACGATCATCCTCACCAGCGTGAAGAGGTCACCGGGTTCGACGTCGGAGCGGAGCTTGCCGGCGGCCTTCGCGCGAGAGATGACGGTGTCGATGGTCGGCTCGAGCTTGCCGCGCACGGCAGCGATGCGGTCCATCCCGTCGTCGCACCCGAGCACGACGTGACCGAGACCACGGTCCGCGGCCAGGTGTCGGCACATGAATTCGAAGAAATCGACCATGGCTTCCCACGGATCCTCGGCGTTCGCGGCAGCTTCTGCGCGGGAGAGAACCTCGACGAGACGCTGTTCGAAGATCCCGTCGATCAGTTCCTGCTTGTTGGCGAAGCGTCGATAGACGGTGCCGACTCCGACGCCGGCCCGCGCCGCGACATCGTCGAGCGTGATGTCGAGTCCTTTGCGCGCCAACAACTCTCGCGCGCAGTCGATGATCTTGAGCTTGTTCCGCTCGGCATCGGCGCGTAGTGGTCTGGGCGCTGTGGTGGGTTTCACAGTCCGTTTCGTCCTGGTTCTCGGGTTAACCGGAGGCGACACCTCCGCATGGCTGCTATCTTCTTGTTATCCGGAGCCTACGCCTCCGCATAGACCTCACACACGCTGTAACCGAAGCGAGGAACAATGTCTTCCACCACATCCGACGTCGGAAACGTCGACCGGGCAATCCGGTCGAGCGCGCACGACGCTCCCGACCGCACACGCTGGTTCATCCTCGGCGTTCTGGGACTGGCACAGCTCATGGTCGTGCTCGATGCGACCGTCGTGAACATCGCGCTTCCCGCCGCCCAGCTCGACCTCGGCTTCGACAACGCGGACCGCTCGTGGGTGGTCACGTCGTACGCGCTCGCGTTCGGCAGCCTGTTGCTGCTCGGTGGCCGACTCAGTGACCTCTTCGGTCGCCGCACCACCTTCCTCGTCGGTCTGGTCGGCTTCGCGGTGATGTCCGCCGTCGGCGGCGCGGCCGTCAACTTCGGAATGCTCGTCGCGGCACGCGCCGGTCAGGGTGTCTTCGGCGCCCTGCTCGCGCCCGCGGCACTCTCGTTGCTCACCACCACGTTCACCGATCCGAAGGAGCGCGCCAAGGCGTTCGGCATCTTCGGCGCGGTCGCCGGCGCCGGCGGTGCCATCGGCCTGCTGCTCGGCGGCGTGCTCACCGAGTGGGCGAACTGGCGCTGGAGCCTGTACGTCAACCTGATCTTCGCCGGAGTCGCCTTCGTCGGTGGCTTCATGCTGCTGGCCAAGCACCGCGCGACCGAGCGTCCCGTGCTGGACATTCCCGGAACCATCAGCGTGTCCGCGGCTCTGTTCTCCATCGTCTACGGATTCGCACACGCCGAGTCCAGCGGCTGGAGCAATGCCGTGACCATCGGATTCCTCGCCGTCGGTGTCGTCCTGCTCGGTGTCTTCGTCTTCCTCCAGACCCGTGCGACGCATCCGTTGCTGCCGCTGCGCATCGTCCTCGACCGCACACGCGGTGGTGCCTACCTGGCCGTGTTCGTCATCGGTGCCGGCATGTTCGCCGTGTTCCTGTTCCTGACCTACTACCTGCAGAGCACCCTCGGCTACACGCCCATCACCACCGGGTTCGCGTTCCTCCCGATGATCGCCACCCTGGTCGTCACGGCGACCGTCGCCACCTCGGTGATCCTGCCGCGCTTCGGACCTCGCGTCCTCATGAGCGTCGGCATGCTCATCGCCTCGGCGGGAATGGCGCTGCTGGCACAGATCTCCATCGACAGCTCGTACGCCGCCCACATCCTGCCGAGCCTGCTCATCATGGGTGTCGGTATGGGCGCCACCATGGCTCCGGCCATGCAGGGTGCAGTCTCGGGCGTCTCGCCCGACGACGCCGGAGTCGCGTCGGCAACGGTGAACACCATGCAGCAGGTCGGTGGATCCATCGGAACGGCCCTGCTCAGCACCATCGCGGCAACCGCGGCGTCGAACTACGCGACCGACAATCAGGGCGCCGTGGCTCAGGCCGCGGATCCGCAGGCTGCTGCGACGCTGCTGCGGATCAATGCGGAGATCGCCAGCTACACCACCACCTTCTGGTGGGCGTCGGGCATCTTCCTCGCCGGTTCGGTGATGGCAGGCCTGCTGGTGCGCTCGGGCAAGCTGCCCGACGGACCCGAGGGTGCGACTGTCGTCGCTCACTGATCCCAGGCTCACCGAATCCGGTGCAGAAAACGTCGCTATGCGATGTTTCCTGCACCGGATTCGTCGTTGATACGAGTCAACAGCTCCGCCAGAGTGGCGCGGTCCTCGGCGCCCAGGCTGGCGAACATCGCCTCGGAGGCGCTCTTCTGCGCTCGGGCGATGGTGCGTGCCATGTCGCGGCCGTCGTCGGTGAGACGCAGGAGGACCGCACGCCGATCCGTCGCGTCGACGCTGCGTGCCACCCAGCCGGACGATTCCAGCGCATCGACGACGTCGGTCGCCGACCGCGGCGCGATCCGCAGCCGCTCGGCCAGGTCGCCGGGCCGGAGCGCATCGTCCGTGCCGGCCAGGACTCGCAACGCGCGTCCGTGCGAGGGGGACAACCCGAATGGTTCGAGTGCGGCCATGTGTCGGCGTCTCATGGAGCGGGCCACCGTCGTGACCAGTTCGCCGAGGTCCTTCTCGTGGGAATGCACTCGACGATACTAACGTTGCAGCGGTAGACCTCATAATGAGGTAACCTCAGCTTCAACCCAACCGGGAGGTCATATGCGTTCCTCCACCAGTCCGGCAATGCCGGATGAACACCGTTCCGAACCCGCCCCCCTCGGGCGAGTCGTCTCTCTCTTTCGCCCGTACCGCGGCCGAGTCGCCGCAGTCAGTGCCGTCATCACCCTCAGCGCCATCGTCGCGCTGGGATCTCCCTTGCTGCTGCGCGACATGCTCGACCATGCCATCCCGAACGCCGACGTCGCCCTGGTGACGATCCTGGCCGGGGGCATGATCGCCATCGCCGTCATCACCAGCTGCCTCGGCGTCGCGCAGACCTGGATGTCCAACAGCATCGGCCAGGCGCTGATGCACGGATTGCGAGTGAAGGTCTACACCCACCTACAGCGACAGTCCCTCGGATTCTTCGCGCGGACGCGCACCGGGGAAGTGCAGTCGCGCATCGCCAACGACATCGGCGGGATGCAGTCCGTCGTCACCAATACCGCGACGTCCATCGCGCAGAACGCCACGACCGTTCTGGCAACCGTCGTCGCGCTGTTCCTTCTCGACTGGAAACTTGCTCTCTTCTCCCTGGCGATCCTGCCGGTCTTCGTCCGCATCGCACGACGCGTCGGTGACGAGCGTCGACGTATCTCCGGTGTGCGGCAACGACTTCTGAGCGATCTGTCCGTCCAGGTCGAGGAATCCCTGTCCGTCAGCGGCATCCTCCTGGGCAAGACCACGGGAGCATCGAGCGTCCTGACCGACCGGTTCACCTCACGGTCGTCGGAAGTTGCCGACGTGGAACTGCGCTCGATGATGGCCGGCAAGTGGCGCATGGCCACGATGTCCATCAGCTTCGCCGCGATGCCCGCCCTGGTCTACTGGTTCGCCGGGATAACCATCGGCAACGGCAGCGCGCTGACCGTCGGCACTCTGGTCGCCTTCACCACCTTGCAGACACAACTTTTCCGCCCCACGATGATGCTGCTCAACACCGGTGTCGAGGTGCAGAGTTCGCTCGCCCTGTTCGGCCGCGTGTTCGAGTACCTCGATCTGCCGGTCGACATCGACGAACCGGCGTCGCCGACGACGGTCGACCCCGCGACCCTGCGCGGCGAGGTGCGCTTCCGCCACGTGGGCTTCGAGTATCCCGGCGCCGGGCGACCGACCCTCTCCGACATCGACATCACGGTTCCCGCCGGCAGCACGCTCGCGATCGTCGGAGCCACAGGCGCCGGAAAGACCACGCTCGGGTATCTCACCGCGAGGCTGTACGACCCGACGTCCGGGTCGGTGGAGATCGACGGGGTCGACCTCCGGGACATGGCACTCGACGCCGTGTCGGCCGCAGTCGGAGTCGTCTCCCAGGAGACCTACCTCTTCCACGACACCATCCGGGAGAACCTGCGGTTCGCCAAACCCACCGCGACCGATGCCGAGATCGAGGATGCTGCCCGCACGGCGCAGATCCACGACTTCATCGTCTCGCTCGACGACGGGTACGACACCCTGGTCGGCGAGCGTGGCTACCGGTTCTCCGGCGGCGAGAAGCAGCGGCTCGCCATCGCCCGCACGGTGTTGCGGAACCCGCCCGTGCTGGTGCTCGACGAAGCGACCAGTGCGCTGGACACCACGACCGAACGCGCCCTCGCCGGGGCCATCGACCAGCTGGAACACGACCGCACCACGATCGTCGTGGCGCACCGACTGTCCACCGTGCGCACCGCCGATCGGATCGTGGTGCTCGATCACGGTCACATCGTCGAATCGGGTTCGCACGACGAGTTGGTGGCGCTGCGAGGTGCCTACGCAACCCTGCTCGCCGCGTCGGGCGACGAACTGGTCTCCGCCTGACGATCAGGAAAGTCAAGACCTCCGGGAGCCCTGTGGACCACCGTCCACAGGGCTCCCGCGCATCTGGTCCCATGCCGTCCGACGGCGCAGAGTCGGCTGTGCGACCGACACCGCGTCGGCCGCGGACGAGGGGGAGTCACCATGTACGAGGCGTACCTGACGGTCGTGGGAACGGTCATCACCAACCCGATCAAGCGGACCACACAATCGGGGGACGAGGTGATGAGCTTCCGCGTCGCCAGCAACTCGCGTCGGATGGATCGCGGTACCGGGGAATGGCAGGACGGTGACACCCTCTATGCCTCGGTGAGCTGCTGGCGCCGACTGGTGTCGGGAGTCGGGGCTTCGCTGATGAAGGGCGATTCGGTCATCGTGTTCGGACAGGCCCACACCAACGAGTACACGACGAAGGACGGCGTCGGCCGCGCCGATCTCGAGATCCGGGCGACGGCGGTCGGGCCCGACCTGGCGAGGTGCAGCGTGAAGGTCGATCGCAGTCGGCCCGTCGCCGCCGAGCGGCCGGAGCACTCGGGGGAGGAGCACACGGAGCAGGAGCACGGTGAGCAGGAGGTGGCCGCCGCGGTGGGCTGAGCGCGCGAGCATTTCACGCCACGTGCTGGTCCCGGTAGAGTTTGCCGTCGAGCACATCTCCCAGTCACCGGCACCACGCCCGGCACGAACACGCTGGTGAGCACAACGAGAGGAACTCGTGGCGGAATTCATCTACACCATGAAGAAGGTGCGCAAGGCGCACGGCGACAAGGTCATTCTGGACGACGTGACGATGAGCTTCCTGCCGGGAGCGAAGATCGGCGTCGTCGGACCCAACGGCGCCGGTAAATCGTCCATCCTCAAGATCATGGCCGGGATCGACCAGCCCGGAAACGGTGAGGCGTTCCTCGCACAGGGCGCCACTGTCGGGATCCTGATGCAGGAGCCCGAACTCGACGAGACCAAGACGGTCCGCGAGAACGTCGAGGACGGACTCGGCGAGACGATGGTCCAGCTCAAGCGGTACAACGAGATCGCCGAGCTGATGGCCACCGACTACTCCGACGAGCTCATGGAAGAAATGGGCGAGTTGCAGGAGAAGCTCGATCACGCCGACGCGTGGGAGATCGACTCGCAGCTCGAGCAGGCCATGGACGCGCTTCGCTGCCCGCCGCCGGACGAGGGTGTCACGCACCTCTCCGGTGGTGAGAAGCGCCGAGTCGCACTGTGCAAGCTGCTGCTGAGCAAGCCGGATCTGCTGCTGCTCGACGAGCCCACCAACCACCTCGACGCCGAGTCGGTCCTGTGGCTCGAGCAGCATCTCGCCGCGTACTCGGGCGCCATCCTGGCCGTGACGCACGACCGGTACTTCCTCGACCACGTCGCCCAGTGGATCTGCGAGGTCGACCGCGGTCGGCTCTACCCGTACGAGGGCAACTACTCCACCTACCTGGAGAAGAAGGCCGACCGTCTCGAGGTCCAGGGCAAGAAGGACCAGAAGCTGCAGAAGCGCCTCAAGGACGAACTCGCATGGGTCCGTTCCGGCG
Source organism: Rhodococcus sp. Leaf247 (assembly GCF_001426185.1). GTDB lineage: Bacteria > Actinomycetota > Actinomycetes > Mycobacteriales > Mycobacteriaceae > Rhodococcoides. The sequence goes on from NZ_LMRP01000004.1 coordinate 119,712, forward strand.
CCAAGGCACGCCAGGCCAAGAACAAGGCACGTCTCGACCGGTACGACGAGATGGCGGCCGAAGCCGACAAGATGCGCAAGCTCGACTTCGACGAGATCCAGATTCCCAACCCGCCGCGCCTCGGCGACGTCGTCGTGGAGGTCAAGAGCCTGGACAAGGGCTTCGACGGCCGTGTCCTGATCAAGGACCTGTCGTTCACGCTTCCGCGTAACGGCATCGTCGGTGTCATCGGACCCAACGGTGTGGGTAAGACGACGCTCTTCAAGACCATCGTCGGTCTCGAGGAGCCGGACGGCGGCGAGGTGAAGATCGGTCAGACGGTCAAGCTGAGCTACGTCGACCAGAACCGCTCGGGCATCGACCCGGCGAAGACGGTCTGGGAGACGGTGTCGGACGGCCTCGACTTCATCACCATCGGTACGCAGGAGTTCCCGTCGCGTGCGTACATCAGCTCGTTCGGGTTCAAGGGCCACGACCAGCAGAAGGCCGCCGGAGTGCTGTCCGGTGGTGAGCGCAACCGCCTCAACCTGGCGATGACGCTCAAGCAGGGCGGAAACCTGATCCTGCTCGACGAGCCCACCAACGACCTGGACGTCGAGACGCTCGGTTCGCTGGAGAACGCCCTCGAGGAGTTCCCCGGTTGCGCCGTCGTGATCTCGCACGACCGGTGGTTCCTCGATCGGACCTGTACCCACATCCTGGCGTGGGAAGGTGGCTTCGGCGACAACGAGGCAGCCTGGTACTGGTACGAGGGCAACTTCGAAGGCTACGAGGCCAACAAGGTCGAGCGGCTCGGCCCCGACGCGGCACGTCCGCACCGGGTGACGCACCGCAAGCTCACGCGCGACTGAAATGTACTGGTAAGTAACCTATTTTCATCGCACGCCACGCTGCCGCGGTGTTCGGCTCCCGGCCTCTCGAGGCTAGGGTCGGGAGCCGAACCCCACGGACAACGTCGCCGCGACCGGTGGATCCGCCGATCGTGGTGATCGAAAGGCGACAGCGATGACTTCAACGGGAGGGCACTCCGACTCGGCAACGGCGCCGAGCTCGGTGCTCGAACGGGCGGACGATCTCCGCGCGGTGTACTTCGGACACGTCGATCTCGACGTCCTACGAGCCACCACCGGCGCAGACCCCGCGGAAGTCGTGACTCGTCACCTCGCTCTCGCGCAGGACCGCACGACCGGCGTCGCGAACATCGAACTCCACCGCGGGCCGGACAGCGCCGTCGGCGTCGCCATCCAGATCGTCACCGACGACATGCCGATGCTCGTCGAGTCGGTCACCGCCTGGCTCACCAACCTCGGGATCGCGGTCGTCGAGGTCGTTCATCCTATTCTCCGTGTCGTCCGCGACGACTCCGGTCATCTGCTCTCCATCCGAGGCGGCGCCACCCCTGCCGACGTCGACACCGGCGACGCGGCCGACGGCAGCATCCTCGAGTCCTGGATCCACGTGGCTCTGCACCCGGCAGCCAGCGAGGATTCCTTCGCGTCGCTGGAGTCCTCCCTCGAGGACGTGCTCGGCGACGTCCGCCGGGTCGTCGACGACACCCCGGCCATGCAGCGCCGTCAGCTCGAACTCGCCGACCGCCTCGACAGGCCACGACGCGGTGACGCCGACGATTCGGAAACCGTCACCCCGCAGGCGCGACACGACGCCGGCCGACTGCTGCGTTGGCTGGCGGAGGGCAATTTCCGCGTGCTCGGTAGCCGCCGGTACACCGCGACGGAGTCCGGTCTCGAGCCCGTGATGGAATCCGGTCTCGGCATCCTGCGTTCCGACGACGCCGGGGTAGTCGAAGGATTCGACCTGCCGATCGACCGTGTGGTCGCACGCGAGGACCTGCTGGTCCTCACGCGCGCGTCGAGTTCGACGTCGGTCCACCGTGCCGTGCATCCGTACTTCGTCGGTGTCCACGACCTGGACGACGAGGGAAACACGGTGGGGGAGAACCGTTTCACCGGTCTCTTCACCATCGCGGCGTTGCACGGCAACGTGCTCGACATCCCCGTGGTCGGCGACCGCGTGCGCGCGGTGATCGAGAAGGCGGGCCACACGCTGACGTCCTACTCGGGCCAGGCGATGCTCGAGTCCATCCAGTCGTTCCCCCGTACCGAGCTGTTCTCCGCGGATGCCCGCTCGCTCTTCGACACCATTTCCGCCGTCGAGCGCAGCGCGCTCCGCCGCGAGGTTCTGCTCTTCCTCCGTCGGGACGGGTACGGCAGGTTCGTCTCCGCGCTGGTGTACCTCCCGCGCGACTCGTACACCACGAGGCTGCGACTCGAGACCCGTCGCATCCTGCTCGAGGAACTCGGCGGAATCGACGTCGAGTACGAGGCCCGCGTCACCGACAGCCCCCTCGCACTGGTGCACTTCACCGTCCGGTTCGACGGTCAGTCGGCCGACGCGGTGGACGTCTCCGACGCCAACCGCGACCGCATCCGCGCACTCATCGCGGACGCCACGCGTACATGGGACGACGCCCTCCGCGTGGCCGCCGCGTCGGATCCCGCGGTGTCCCCGGACAGCGCCGCTCGATACGCCGTCGCGTTCCCCGAGGCGTACAAGCAGGACTTCGACCCCGCGCGTGCGCTGATCGACATCGGCCGGCTCGACGCGCTCGTCGACGACCGCATCGACATGTGCCTGTACCGCCCCCAGGACGCCGAGCGTGGACAATGGCGCTTCTCGCTGTACGTCACCGGTCACGAGGTGTCGCTGAGCCAGGTACTGCCCGTGCTGCAGAGTCTGGGCGTCGAGGTGGTCGACGAACGTCCGTACGCCGTGGTCCGTCTCGACGGAACCCGGTGCTGGATCTACGATTTCGGGCTGTCCGCGGAACCCGAGGTCATCGAGGGCGCGACCACGGACGCCGGCGTGGTCGGTCGGCGCTTCACCGACTCGTTCGCGGCGGTGTGGAGAGGACACGCGGAAGCGGACCGGTTCAACGAACTGGTGCTGCGCGCGGGCCTCGAGTGGCGGCGCGTCGTGGTGTTGCGCGCCTACGCCAAGTACCTGCGACAGGCAGCCTTCCCGTACAGCCAGGCCGGGATCGAGTACGTGCTGTTGGACAACCCGGTCACCGCCTCTCTCCTGGCCGACCTGTTCGACGCACAGTTCGACCCCGACTCGTCGTCGGAGGACCGTGCGCGGGAGATCGCAGACGAGTTGACCACCGTCATCGACCGCGTCGTCAGCCTCGACGCGGACCGCGTCCTGCGCGCGATGTTCACGTTGGTGCGAGCGACGTTGCGTACCAACCACTTCGTCGTCGATGCCGAGGGACGCGGTCGCGATTTCCTGTCGCTGAAGTTCGATCCCCGGAACATCGACGCGCTTCCCAAACCGCGACCACGGTTCGAGATCTTCGTGTACTCGCCCCGGGTCGAAGGAGTCCACCTACGCTTCGGCGCCGTCGCTCGCGGCGGGTTGCGGTGGTCGGACCGACGCGAGGACTTCCGCACCGAGGTGCTCGGACTGGCCAAGGCGCAGGCAGTCAAGAACGCTGTCATCGTTCCCGTCGGCGCCAAGGGTGGCTTCGTCGTCAAGCGGCCGCCCACCCCGACCGGTGACCCGGCGACCGATCGCGCGAACACCGGCGCGGAGGGACGTGCCTGCTACCGCATGTTCATCGCCGGACTCCTCGACGTCACCGACAACCTGAACCGTGCGACGAGGGCTGCGATCCCGCCGGCCCGCGTCGTGCGACGGGACGACGACGATTCCTACCTGGTCGTGGCAGCGGACAAGGGCACCGCGACGTTCTCGGACCTCGCCAACGAGGTGTCGGCGGAGTACGACTTCTGGCTCGGCGACGCATTCGCCTCCGGCGGATCGATCGGCTACGACCACAAGGCGATGGGCATCACCGCCAAGGGAGCGTGGGAGAGCGTCAAGCGGCACTTCCGCGAGTTCGGCGTCGACACGCAGCGTGACGAGATCACGGTCGTCGGCATCGGCGACATGAGCGGCGACGTCTTCGGCAACGGAATGCTGCTCAGCGAACACCTGCGCATCGTCGCCGCGTTCGACCACCGGCACATCTTCCTGGACCCGGCTCCGGTGGCCTCGACATCGTTCGCCGAGCGTCGTCGACTGTTCGAGCTGCCCCGGTCGTCCTGGGCGGACTACGACACGTCGCTGATCAGTGACGGCGGCGGCGTCTGGGACCGCACCGTGAAGTCGGTACCGATCAGTGCGCAGGCCCGCTCGGCTCTCGGACTCGCGGACGACGTGACCGCACTCTCGCCTCCGGAACTGATGCGTGCGATCCTCACCGCCCCGGTCGACCTGCTGTGGAACGGCGGGATCGGGACCTACATCAAATCGCGGACCGAATCCGACTCGGACGTGGGCGACAAGGCCAACGATCCCGTCCGCATCAACGGCTCGGACATCCGTGCACGGGTGGTCGGGGAGGGCGGAAACCTCGGCGCCACCGCGCTGGGCCGCATCGAGTACAGCGCCGCGGGCGGCAAGATCAACACGGACGCCGTGGACAACTCGGCCGGCGTCGACTGCTCGGACCACGAGGTCAACATCAAGATCCTGCTCGACTCGACGGTGTCGTCGGGTGATCTCCCGGCGCACGAACGCGAAGAGTTGCTGGCGTCCATGACGGACGAGGTGGGACTGCTCGTTCTCGAGGACAACGTCGCGCAGAACGAGGTGCTCGGGGTGTCGCGGGCGCATGCGCCGGAACTGCTGGGGGTGCACGCTCGGCTCATCGCCGAGTTGGTGGCCTCCGGACGGGTGGACCGCACCATCGATGCACTGCCGACGAAGTCGGAGATCGCGCGTCGCGGCAAGGAGGGATTGGGCCTCACCTCGCCGGAACTCGCGACCCTCATGGCGCACGTCAAGCTCGCGCTGCAGGAAGATCTGCTCGCTTCCGACGTTCCCGACAGCGAGGTGTTCGCCCCGCTCGTCACGGAGTACTTCCCGACGCCCCTGCGTGAGCGGTTCGCCGGTGCCATCAAGGCGCACCCGCTGCGGCAGGAGATCGTGGCCACCAGGATCGCCAACGAGACGGTCGACCACGGCGGCATCAGCTACGCGTTCCGGCTGGCGGAGGACTCCGGGGTCGGCAGCACCGACGCCGCCCGTGCCTTCGCCGCGACGAGCGAGATCTTCGGGTTGCACGAGATCTGGTGCATCATCGCGACGACGGACATGCCCACGGCGGCGTCGGACGAACTGGTGCTCGAATCACGCAGGCTGCTCGACCGAGGATCGCGCTGGCTGCTGTCCAACCGCCCTCAGCCCATCGCAGTGGGGGCCGAGATCACCCGGTTCGCTCGCAAGGTGCGAGACCTCGAGGCCGAGCTCCCGTCATGGCTGAAGGGACGTCAGGCGAGCAGCGGCATCGATCGTGCGGCGGTCGCGATCGAGAAGGGTGCCCCGGAAGCGCTCGCGCACAGAGTGTTCCGACTTCTCGATGTGTTCTGCCTCCTCGACGTCATCGAGACGGCGGACATCGCGGACCAGGACGACGCCGCGATGGCGAGCCTCTACTACGCCCTGAGCGAGCACCTGGGCATCGACTGGCTGCTGTCCGCGGTGTCCACCCTCGAACGCGGTGACCGGTGGCATTCGCTGGCTCGGCTCGCGTTGCGCGACGACCTGTACTCGTCGCTGCGAGCACTGACGCTCGACGTCATCGGGGGCGGCGAACCGGGGGAGACACCGGAGGAGATGATCGCCGAGTGGGAGTCGACCAACGCGTCACGGTTGTCCCGCGCACGTGCAGCGCTGACGGAGATCGGCGAGTCGGGAACACTCGACCTGGCGACCCTGTCGGTGGCCGCACGCCAGATCCGCAGCATGGTGCGAGGAGCAGGGGCGCGCACCGACGTCTCGCGCTGATCGCCCCCCGCGAGTACGTCGATAGTGTCGCGATCCCGAGGGTCGGGGCGACAGTTCGGACGTACTCGCGGGGGAAGGGGTCGGTCGAGAGCGATAGGTTGACGACGTGACAGCGAACGAGCTCATCGGTTTTCACTGCCCGGTCGAGGTGCGGTGGTCGGACATGGACGTCTACCAGCACATCAACCATGCCCGCATGGTCACGCTGCTGGAGGAGGCGCGCATTCCCTGGCTGATGGCGGACGGGTGCCCGACCGCGTCGCTCCGCAACAGCGCCGTGATCGCCGACCTGCACGTGCGGTATCGCGGTCAGCTACGCCACGAGGACACCCCTCTCGACGTGTTCATGTGGACGAAGCAGCTGCGTGCCGTCGACTTCACCGCCGGGTACGAGGTGCGGGCCCACGGCGCACCGATGAGCAGCCCGCCGGCCATCGTCGCGTCCACGCAGATCGCCGCGTTCGACATCGACACACAGCGACTGCGCAGACTCACCGACACCGAGCGCGAGTACCTCCAGCGCTGGCAGCGTCCGTGACCGGTGCACTCGCCGAAAGGTCACTGACCGTTCCGGACGCGCGGGACAGGGACGACCTCGCGACCTTCCTCACCCACGCGACGCGTCTCGACGCCGCTGCTGTGGTTCGGATGCGGCGACGCGGTGATCAGCATGTCGTCGCCTGGGTCGAGACCGGATTCGACGTGCTCGCCTCGCGCACCGTCCGCGCACGGTTGATCCCGTCGGACGTGACGGTCGCCGCCGACGGACTGCTGTCCCTGATGGCCTCGGCCGGAGCCGCACCGTTCGACCCCGGGTTCGGGATGGACTCCGCGTGGCGCGGGCCCGTTCCGCCCGACACGGGCTTCGTCCACGTCGACGACGTCCCGGGCCGTGTTCTCGTCGACCTCGCCGAGCGCGGTGTCGCTCTGGCGCGCGAGCACGGCACCGACCACGGACCACCGGTGTCGCTGCTCGATCAGGACGTGGTGACGGTCGACGCCGCCGACGAGGCGGTTCCGGTGTCGATGCGCATGATCTTCGCCCTCAACGCCATGAAGTTCCTTCCCGACGGCGCCGATTCCGGAGATGCCGACGACCGGGTTCGCGTCCGCGTCGCGCGTTCCTGGGTGCGTCTCGACGCCCGATACGGGTCCGTCTTCCGCAGCCGGGGCGCGATCATCCCCCTGCTGGTGACCTGAGTCAGATCAGCCAGGCCGCGGCGTCGGCAGGGAGCATCCCGTCCTCCAGTGGTGTGCTCGCGAGGAGGAGTTCACCCGGGGGCAGTGCGATGGGTGCGTCCGTCGTGTTCAGCGCGCAGATCACCCCGCCGCGGCGTCGGAACGCGAGGCATCCCGGCGGACTGCCGTACCATTCGATGCCGGGCCGAGCGAACTCCGGACGGACGGCGCGGAGGCCCAACGCGGTGCGGTAGAGGCTGAGCATCGAGTCCACGTCCTCTAGCTGAGCTTCCACCGTCAGCGGCGCCCAGCTCGGCGGCATCGGAAGCCACGTGTCGTCGGAGGTGGAGAAGCCGAACGGCGGTTCGGTGCCTTCCCAGGGCAGCGGAACTCGGCACGCGTCGCGGCCACGTTCCGTCCCGCCCGACCGCAGCCATGCGGGATCCTGCAGTGCGGAGTCGGGGAGGTCGGCGTTGGGCAGACCCAGTTCGGATCCGTTGTAGACGAACACGACTCCAGGCAACGCGAGGAGCACCAGGGCCATGGCGCGGGCACGCTTACGTCCGATGTCGCCGTCGCCGTACCGGGTCACCTCGCGGTCGATGTCGTGGTTGGACAAGGTCCACGTCGGCACACCGCCGACCCGGTCCACGGCGTCGAGCGAGTTGTCGATCGCGTCGCGTATGGCCGTGGCGTCGAACGGTGCCTCGGCGAGTCGGAAGTTGAATCCCAGGGTCAGCTCGTCGGGTCGGATGTAGCGGCTGAAGCGCTCGTTGTCCTGGACCCAGACCTCACCGACGGTCATCGCGCCGTCGTACTCGTCGATCACGCGGCGGATCGCACGGTGGATCTCGTGGACACCGTCGTCGTCGAAGCGCGGATCGCCGTCTTCGTTGCGCATCAGTTCGTTGACCGAGAGGTCCATGTCCGGCAGGTCCGCCGGCTTCGACATGCCGTGCGCGACGTCGATGCGGAAGCCGTCGACGCCGCGGTCGAGCCAGAACCGCATCGTCTTCTCGAGGTCGGCGAGGATCTCCGGCTCCGACCAGTTCAGATCGGGCTGTTCGGGGGCGAAGATGTGGAGGTACCACTGACCCGGCGTGCCGTCGGCCTCTGTGACCCGGTGCCAGGCCGGACCACCGAAGATGCTCGGCCAGTTGTTCGGGGGCTCCGAACCGTCCTCACCGGTTCCGTCTCGGAAGATGTAGCGGGCGCGCTCCGGACTACCCGGGGCCGCGGCCAGTGCAGCCTGGAACCACTCGTGCCGGTCGCTGGTGTGGTTGGGCACCAGGTCCATCGTCACCTTCATGCCGCGGCCGTGGGCCTCGGTGATCAGTGCATCCATGGTCTCGAGCGAACCGAACAGCGGATCGATGTCCCGAGCGTCGGATACGTCGTAACCGTGGTCGACCATGGGGGACCGCATGACCGGGCTCAACCACAGAGCGTCGACGCCGACGAGCTCGAGATAGCCCAGCTTGTCGCGCACACCGCCGAGATCTCCGATGCCGTCACCGTCCGAGTCGGCGAAGGACCGCGGATAGATCTGATAGAACACGGCGTCGGACCACCAGGGGGAGTCGTTCGATGAGCTCTGCAGGCCGGTGTCCGTCGTGTTGCTCACAAGAGGCAATAGTGCCAAACCTCGGACGTGCGTGAGACCTCCGCGGCATGTGACGGTCCTCGCCGCGCTCGGTCGGCCCGTGTCCGGGGTCCTTTCGGAACCGACCGACACGGGGATCGGTGTGAAAACTACCCAAAGTTTGTTTCATGGGGTATTTTCAGCGGAACTTCAAGCAACGGTAAAGGAAGAACCATGACGAGTCCCGTGTTCGAGGCTGTTCGTCTCGACGACGTCGAGCTGGCCCCTGCCCCCATCGACCCGTCATGGATCATCGCCGGCGAGCCCGTCGCCCGCAGCGGTCAGTGGTCCTGCAGCCCCGATACGACCACGTCGACCTGGGTGTGGGACTGCACCGCCGGCACCTTCAACTGGTACTTCGAACAGGACGAGACGATTCACGTCATCGAGGGCGAAGTGATGGTCAAGTCCGCCGGCAACGAGCCGCGCGTACTCCGCGCCGGCGACGCCGCCCTGTTCTACGCGGGCACCTGGTCGGAGTGGCACGTGCCCGAGTACGTGCGCAAGCACGCCATCCTCCGTCCACACATCCCGCGCCCGCTGTGGTTCGCCATGCGCGTCAGCCGCAAGCTCCGCGGCAAGTCGCGCGGACCCGTGCTGGGCTGACAGGCAGCGACTGCCTAGAGCGGCGAATTCACCATGGAGTTCGCCGCCATCTCGATGTACTCGACGAACTGCTGACGGTGACGGTCGTCCATCGTCTCGGCGTCTATCGACGCGAGAGCGGTATGCATCGCCCGCAGCCAGGCGTCCCGCTCGAAGGGGCCGATGACGAACGGCGCGTGTCGCAGGCGCAGCCGCGGATGCCCCCGCTCGTCGGAGTAGGTGCGGGGACCACCCCAGTACTGCTCCAGGAACATCCGCATCCGCCGCTCGGCCGGACCGAGGTCTTCCTCGGGGTACAGACGCCGCAGGATCTCGTCGCGCTCCACCTCCGCGTAGAAACGAGCAGTCAGTGCGTGGAACGTCTCGGCGCCGCCCACCGCGTCGTAGAAGGTCTCTGCCGGCTCGGTCATGACTCCATTGTCCCCTACGCGTCGGGTGTTCTCCGCAGGACGCTGCGTCGTCACGAGGTGAGGCTGGCGGTCGGTCCGAACGGCCGACCGTTGGGGTAGGGCGCGGCGATCTCGGCGTCGTCGAACGCCTCGAGGATCTGGCGATGCAGTCGTCGCTGCACCGCCCACTGACGCCCGGGCCGCACCTTGATGGTCAGTCGCAAGGTCACCGTGTCGGAAGTGACCGCGTCGACGCCGAGCATCTGAGGAGCTTCGAGGATGTCCTCGTCGAACTCGCCGCGTGCGATGGATTCCTGCGCGGTGCGCTCGGCGACCTCGCACGCGATGTCGATGTTGGCGGTGTGGCTGACCGGGAGGTCGAGAACGGCGACGGCATGGCCCTGGCTCATGTTGCCGACGCGCAGGACCTCGCCGTTGCGCACGTACCAGAGCGTTCCGGAGATGTCGCGCACCGTGGTGACGCGGAGCCCGACGGTCTCGACCGTGCCCGACGCCTCCCCGAGATCGACGATGTCGCCGACGCCGTACTGATCCTCGAGCAACATGAAGATGCCCGACAGGAAATCCCGGACCAGGTTCTGGGCGCCGAAGCCCAGGGCCACGCCGACGATGCCGGCCGAGGCGATGAACGGTGCGACGTTCACACCGACGATGGACAGGGCGGACAGCACGAACCACACCAGGATGGCGACCGAAACCGCCGATTTCAGGACGGAACCGATGGTCCGGGCCCGCTGATTACGGCGTTCGTTCAGGATCGTCGACTGCACTCCGGCCGGTGCGCGCTCGCGCAAAGGTCGGAGCAGGGTGGGTTTGCCGGTACCGGGTCGAGAGGAGAATCGGTCGATCATCCGGTGGAGTGCGAAACGCAGGAACACGGCCAGAAGCGCGTAACCCACGATCTGAAGTGGTCGTTCGATGAGCCAGTCGCGACCGGTGTCGGAGAGCGAGAGGGCAAGGACGGCGTTCGGGTCGGCGGAATACACCCGAAAAGTCTACGGATCACACGCATCCTCGCCACCGAGAATTCATCCCGCGTGCCGCTTCCGGACCTCGAATGCGCGTGCGAACTGCACCGATTCGTGATGCACTTGTGTTCGTCTTCACGTGTGGCGGTGGCTGTCGCAATCCAGTGACATGTCGCGGTGCACGCAGTGTGCTCACTGGAGGTGGCATGAAGAAGAGTGGGACTGCCGGTCAGGTTCTGGCCGTGCATCGACAACAGACCGACCACCGGACGGAATACCGACAACGGTCGCCCGTCGACGCCGACACTGTCGACGCGTCGAGGGCCGGCGACCAACCCGGTGGCGTCGCGCTTCGTGCGGTCACCGATCTCCCACACCCCATCGGCGGTGATCTCGATGACGATCATCTCCACGACGATGCCTCCGTGCCCGCCTGGGTCAAGAGACGCGTACTTCTCCTCAACGCCACGTTCGAACCCCTGACCGCGCTGCCCATGCGCCGCGCGGTCGTCCTGCTCGTCTGCGAGAAAGCCGTCGTGGTCCACGACGACGACGACGGTCCGGTGGTGAGATCGGCGGATCTCGCGCTGCAGGTGCCGTCGGTGATCCGGCTACGCAACTACGTGCGCGTCCCGTACCGCGCCAGGATCCCGATGACCAGAGCCGCCTTGATGCACCGTGACCGCTTCCGGTGCGCGTACTGCGGGTCCAAGGCCGAGACCATCGACCACGTCGTCCCTCGAAGCAGAGGCGGCGGACATTCGTGGGAGAACTGCGTGGCGTGCTGCGCGTCCTGCAACCACCGCAAAGCGGACAAGATGTTGAGCGAACTGGGATGGACCCTGCGCGCGGCACTGGTTCCGCCCAAGGGTCCGCACTGGAGGTTGCTCGCCAGTATCAAGGAACTCGATCCCACGTGGCTTCCGTACCTGGGTGAGGGTGCGGCGTGATCGTCGTCCATTAAGGTGTGAGGCGTGAGCATCCTCGAAACTGCGCTGATCTTCGGACTGATTCCGCTCGTCCTGTTCCTCGCGCTCTACGTGTTCGCGAAGATCACGTCCACCGATCCCGCACCGCGTCCCGCGCCCTACCGTCTCGGGCAGACGTGGGACCACGCGCCGGTGCTGTGGTCGGCGACGGACGAGGTCACGCCGTACACACATCACTCGGGTGCAGCGCACTCGGGTCACGCCGAGCTCACCGCGGGTTCGGCTTCTCTGATCGGAGGCCGGGCAAGTGGCAAGTGGTGACGTCTCGATCCGACGTGTATCGGAAGAGAACCTTCCGGTAGGGCATGTGGTCACCGCCAGCGGGCGTGTGTCCGGTGTGCATCAGGTGGGCACCGTCAACCCCGACCTGTCGCCGTTCGCCACCGACGAGCTGATCCAGCTCGACGAGGCGCTCATCGAGGCGACCCGTCGTACCAGGGTTCGGTTCAACGTCCTCGTCGGCGATCTGGGTGCCGATCCCGCTGCCGGCGCCGACGCGGCACTGGTGGCGACGCCGGAGGCGGAGCATTCCGTGCTCATCGCGGTCTCGCCCAACCAGCACGCCATCGAGGTGCGCTACGGACGTGGCGTCGCACACAAGGTCGACGATCGCATCGCGCAGCTCGGGATCACCGCTGCCACAGGATCTTTCCGCGACGGAGACCTCATCGACGGTCTGGTCGCCGCCGTGCGTGTCATGAGCGCGGCCATCACGGGACCCTCGTCCTGAGGTAACGCTCGACAGTAGAGACGACGCAGGGCCCGCCATCGCGAGATGGCGGGCCCTGCTCTCGTTACCGGGTCAGGCGCTGTCGGCCGCCCGTGCCGCCAACGACCGGACGACGGACGCACGGCCCTCGACCACGAGGCGCTCGAGCGCCGGCGGATGGTCGCCCGCCAGGAACGCGTCGGCCGCGGCCACCGAATCCTCGCTGATCGACCACGAGGGGTAGAGCCCGACGACGACGGTCTGAGCTACTTCGCTCGACCGCCGCGCCCACACGTCCGAGATCGCCTCGAAGTAGCGGGTGACGAACGGCGCCAACAACTCACCCTGCCCGGTGCCGGGGAACGCTCCGATGATGGCGCGTGCGGTGATGTTGGGCAGCGAGTCGTTCTCGATGACCGTCGTCCAGGCCTCTTCCTTGACCGACGCCTGCGGACGCGACGCGCGGGCTGCTGCGGCGTTGCGGGCTCCGGCCGCGGTGTTGTCCTTCTGCGCTTCGGCGTCGATGACGGGGGTGTCGTCACCGGTGTCGACGGCACCGCTGCGTGCCAGCGCGGTGACGAGCCGCCACCGCAGATCGGTGTCCACCGTCAGCCCGCTCAGCTGTTGACCGTCGACGTCGCCGTCGAGGAGGCCCTGCAGGACGTCCGTGTGGCGCTCGGCGAGTACCGACGATGCCAGGGCGTTGACGTAGGCCAACTGATGGTCCGATCCGCCGTCGGCGCTGCGCGCCAGCTCGAGCAAGCGGTCGGCGAACTCCGGCCAGCCCGTGCTGTCCGCCCACTGCGGGTCGGCGTAGCTGCCCAGGGCAGTCTGCGCCTGCAGCAGAAGACGCTGCACCACACCGACTTCGGTCTCCGACGTGATGCCGCGCTGGACCAGTGCCACGAAGTCGCGTGCCTTCAGGTCGGCCTGGCGCGTCATCTCCCATGCCGCCGACCACGCCAGCGTGCGGGGGAGCGACTCGGTGATGTCGCCGATGCGCGCGATGAGTGTTTCGAGCGAGGTCGGATCGAGCTGGAGCGAGCAGTAGGTGAGGTCGTCGTCGTTGACCAGGATCAGTCGACCGGCCGGTGTGCCGACCAGGGCGGGAACCTCGGTGCGTTCCTGCGCCTCGACGTCGAGCTCGACGCGCTGTGTGCGCGCGAGCGGGCCGGTGTCGTCACCGTCGTAGACGCCGACGGCCACGCGGTGCACGCGGCGCTCACCCTTGCCGGGCGCCGCGGCACCCTGCACCACGGCGAAGGACGAGTAGTTGCCGTTCTCGTCGATCTCGAATTCCGGTGTGAGCGTGTTGAGTCCGGTGGTGCGCAGCCACTGGTCGCCCCAGTCGGACAGATCGCGACCCGAGGAGGTCTCGAGTGCCGACAGCAGGTCCGAGAAGGTCGCGTTGCCGAATGCGTGATCGCGGAAGTAGCTGCGCAGGCCGGCGAGGAAGTCCTCGAGCCCCACGTACGCGACGAGTTGCTTGAGGACGCTGGCGCCCTTGGCGTAGGTGATGCCGTCGAAGTTCACCTCGACCGCAGCGAGATCGGGGATGTCGGCGGCGATGGGGTGCGTCGACGGCAACTGGTCCTGGCGGTAGGCCCAGGACTTCTCCACGTTGGCGAACGTCGTCCACGCGCTCTTGTACTCGGTGGCCTCGGACTGGCAGAGCACCGACGCGAAGGTGGCGAAGGACTCGTTGAGCCACAGGTCGTCCCACCAGCGCATGGTGACCAGGTCGCCGAACCACATGTGCGCCATCTCGTGCAGCACCGTCTCGGCGCGCCGCTCGTAGGAGTAGCGCGTGACCTTGGAGCGGAAGACGTAGTCCTCGAGGAACGTCACGGCGCCGGCGTTCTCCATGGCGCCGGCATTGAACTCGGGAACGAACAACTGGTCGTATTTGCCGAAGGCGTAGGGAACGCCGAAGTTGCGATGGTAGAACTCGAAGCCCTGCTTGGTCTCGGTGAAGAGACGGTCCGCGTCCATGTAGTCGGACAACGATGCGCGGCAGTAGATTCCGAGCGGGATGGTCCCGTGGTCGTCGGAGTACGAATCGGTCCACTGCGCGTACGGACCGGCGATCAGCGCGACCAGGTAGGTGCTCATCACCGGAGTCGTCTCGAACACGTGCGTGACCGCACCGGACGCGGCGTCCGACGTGCCGGTCGCCGCAGCGTTGGAGATGACGGCCCAGTCCTTCGGCGCGGTGACGGTGACGTCGAACGTGGCCTTGAGGTCGGGCTGGTCGAAGCACGCGAACATGCGCTTGGCATCCGCGGTCTCGAACTGGCTGTAGAGGTACACCGAGCCGTCCGAGGGATCGACGAAGCGGTGCAGGCCTTCACCGGTGTGCGAGTAGACGCAGTCCGCGACCACGGTCAGCTCATTGTGCTCGGCGAGATCGGTCAGCGAGATACCGGTCGACTCGTCGTAGGACGACACGTCCAGCTCGGTTCCGTTCAGCGTCGCGCTGGTCACCGAGGCGGCGACGATGTCGACGACGCTGGACGATCCCGCTGTCGCGTCGAACGTGACGGTCGTCGTCGAGGAGAAGGTCTTCTCTCCCGGGGCACCCGACGAATCCGTCAGGTCGAGCGTGATGGTGTAGTTCTTCACCGAGAGCAGCGAGGACCGTTCCTCGGCCTGGTCCCTGGTCAAATTGGGGGCAACCACGTGCACCCTTCCTGTCGATTTCTCTCGCGACCGCCGAACTGCGGTCGCCGCTGACTCCATCCCATCATGACGCCGACGGCGACGTGGGGGTAGAACAGGTGTGTCGGGAGCGGGCGGCACGACGCGCGCACCCACCGTGACGCATTTTCGACGAAAGGACCGACGTGAGCGATTCCAAGGACGTGGCCGATTTCTGGTTCGACCCCCTCTGCCCGTGGTGCTGGATCACCTCGCGCTGGATTCTCGAGGTGGAGAAGGTCCGCGACATCGAGACCAAGTTCCATGTCATGAGCCTGTCCGTCCTCAACGAGGGACGCGATCTCCCCGAGGAGTACGTGGAGATGATGAAGAAGGCGTGGGGCCCGGTGCGGGTCGCCATCGCCGCGGCGGAGGAGAAGGGCGACGAGATCCTCCCGTCGCTCTACACCGAGATGGGCACGCGGATCCACAACGAGGGCAACAAGGACTTCACCGACGTCATCGAGAAGTCGTTGGCCGCCCTCGATCTTCCCGCGTCCCTGGCCGACGCCGCTCTCTCCACCGATCACGACGCAGCCCTGCGCAAGAGCCACCACGCGGGAATGGACAAGGTGGGCAAGGACGTCGGCACCCCGACGATCCACATCAACGGCGTCGCATTCTTCGGGCCCGTGCTCTCCCGCATCCCCCGAGGCGAGGAAGCCGGAAAGCTGTGGGACGCATCGGTGATCTTCGCGTCGTACCCGCACTTCTTCGAGCTCAAGAGGTCCCGCGACGAGGATCCTCAGTTCGACTGATCCCTCACGCCACCCCCGTCGGGACTCCCCGGCGGGGGTGAGTCGTCTCTTCTCAGACGACGATGCGATCGGGGCGGCCGCCGGCATCGACCGATCCGTCACCGAACACGGTGGCCTCGCCGGTGAGCCAGCGCCGTGCCGACCACGCCGCGGCGACCGCGTCGAGAACGTCGTCCATCGCCGGGCCGTCGGCCAGTGAGCGCACGCTGTCGAGCAGGTCCACCGTGCCGACGACCGCCGACAGCGCCGCGATGCGCTGGGCGACGCCGCGGGCGCGCTTCTTCGACGTGAACGTGACCGTCGGTGCCAGCGCTCGGAACGACGACTCGGGGTGCACTTCGACCACCCGGTTCGGATCGGGTGCGGCGTCCTCCCACGCGCGGATGTAGGCGGTGAGGAACCACGACTGCTTGCTGATCGCCTTGCCGGTGCGCGCACGGGCGATCACGCACGCCTCTTCCCACGACGGCGCATACACCGCGTCACGGACCGGGGTGGGGAAGAGTGACGACCGCGCCGGGCCGAGGAACGTGCGCACCGCTGTCTCGCTCGCGCGGACGCCGGCGTCGGGAATCGCGAGAGGCATGTCGACGCCGACAGCCGCGCAGTCGGCGGTCAGAGCCAGGACGTCGGACACGGTGTCCACCAGCGTCGTCGACAGGTGGGTGCCGTCGAGAACGGCCACGACCCAGCGGCCGGCGGCGCCGTCGACACCGGCGACCGGCCCCACCTCGCACGCTGACGTCGAGTCGGGGGAGGGCACCTGTCAAACTCTAGCCATGCGCGTATACCTGGGTGCCGATCACGCCGGCTTCGAATTCAAGAATCAGATCATCGACCACCTGCGGGAAACAGGTCACGAGCCGATCGACTGCGGCGCGTACACCTACGACGCCGTCGACGACTACCCCGCGTTCTGCATCGAGGCCGCCCGCCGCACCGTCGCCGACCCCGAGAGCCTGGGCCTGGTGCTCGGAGGATCCGGCAACGGCGAGCAGATCGCCGCGAACAAGGTTCCCGGCGCTCGCTGCGCTCTCGCGTGGAGCGTCGAGACCGCCCAGTTGGCGCGTCAGCACAACAAGGCCCAGCTCATCGGTATCGGTGGCCGCATGCACACGCTGCCCGAGGCTCTCGCCATCGTCGACGCGTTTCTCGCGACCGAGTGGTCGAACGAGGAGCGTCACCAGCGCCGCATCGACATCCTGTCCGAGTACGAGCGCACCGGTGACGCACCGGCCGTGCCCGGTGCGCCCGAGGCCGGTGCCGGCTCCGAATAAGGCAGTCAGGTCGGCTCGACAGTCAGGGACAACCCATGCCCGAGGGGCACACTCTTCATCGTCTGGCGCGCTTGCACCAGAAGCGCTTCGGCGGACAGGCCATCGAGGTCTCCAGTCCGCAGGGCCGTTTCGTGGACGGCTCCGAGTGGGTCTCCGGGCATGTTCTGAAGCGGGCAGACGCGTGGGGCAAGCATCTGCTCCACCGGTACGACAACGGTGCGATCGTCCACGTGCACCTGGGCTTGTACGGCAAGTTCGGCGAGCAGTCGGTGCCGATGAACGAGCCGGTCGGTCAGGTCCGGATGCGGATGGTCGGTGAGGAGTACGGCACCGACCTCCGCGGGCCGACGCGATGCGAGATCTTCGACGACACACAGGTCGACGCTCTGATCGCCCGCCTGGGCCCGGACCCGCTCCGCAAGGAGTCGGATCCGGACAAGGCGTTCCATCGAATCCACAAGTCGGCCATGGCCGTCGGCGCGTTGTTGATGGAACAGGACGTCATCGCCGGAATCGGCAACGTCTACCGCGCCGAACTGTTGTTCCGACACCGCATCGACCCCTTCCGCCCCGGCAAGAAGCTGGACCGCGAGGAGTGGGAACCGATGTGGTCGGACCTGGTGGAACTGATGAAGGTCGGTGTCCGCCGTGGCCGGATCATCACGCTGGACAAGGAGCACGACTCCGGGACCGGCTCACGCGGTCCCGGTCGGCCGCGCTCCTACGTCTACAAGCGCAACGGCCAGGCGTGCCTGATCTGCGGGACCACGATCCTCACCGCGGACATGAAGGGGCGCAACCTCTTCTGGTGCCCGACCTGCCAGGCGAGCTAGGGCTAGAAGCCCCCGTCGAACCCACCGCCGCCACCGTCGAACCCACCGCCGCCGTCGAACCCACCGCCGTCGCTGTAATCGCCACCGCCGTCGCCCATATCTCCGCCCATGTCGCCGGAATCGCCACCACCGTCGCCGTAGTCGCCACCACCGTCGGAGCCGTCACCCTCGCCGCTGGCGAAGTTGTTCTCGTCGTATCCCACGCCGGACATGCCGGAGAACATCGCCGAGAACAGGAACATCGACCCCATTCCCCACGCGCCGGCGACGAGCGCGGGCTTCCACCACGGCTCGGAATACCAGCCGGCAGGGACGGGACGACCGGCGACGCGGCCACCCGGGTAGTAGTTGGGGGTGCGATCGGACGGGCCGGGGCTGGCCGTCACCGGGCGCCCCTCGAAGTCGACGGTGCGTTCCTCGGTCACCTCGCCCGCCGACTTCTGGCCGTCGATGGTGGGAACCTCGGGTCCGGGATCCATGCCCATGGCCAGCCGCGCGGCACGGATGTAGTAGAGACCTTCCAACGCCGTCTGCTTCGCGAGCCGGGCCTGGGTAGGGGACTGCGCCTGATCGATCTGCGAGCCGGCTGCGGTGTACCGCTCGGACGCGTCGGCCAGTGCCTGCTTCGACGCGGAATCGGACCCGACCAGGTTGTAGACCTGCCCGCCCAGGCGTTCGATGGCTTGCCGGGCATCGGCTTTCGCGTCGTCGAGTGACGCCACCTCACGCTGACCGGACTTGCGCTGGGTGACGACGACGATGCCGACCACCAGTGCGATGACCACGACGACCAACAGCAGGGGTTCCATGGTGTCAGTGTACGGAGTGTGCGCCGAACGGCAGAGTGCTCAGCGCGCCGGGCGCAGAGTGCTGCGGCCGTCCTGCCACGCCGACATGAGGTGGTCCGCGAGCACGTTCTCGACGTAGTCGAGGGCCCTCATGCCGAACACCACGTCGGCTTCGAGATGCGGCTCACGGGCGACGAGGTCGCCCACGACGTCGTGTCGCATGACCTGTTCGTGTACGGCGTCCGCTTCGACGTGTTCGGCGTAGAACGCGACGCACTCGCTCGGGAAGTCAAGGCGCTGAAGCGCTTTGACCAGCCGCTGCGAACCGGGCGACGACGTGATCTCGGTGGAGGCCAGATGGCCCACCGACGCGCCGCGCAGGGAACGGTGCAGACCGAACATCGACATCAGGTTCACCGGCGCCAGCGTCGGGGCGCCCACGCGATCGAGG
Source organism: Rhodococcus sp. Leaf247 (assembly GCF_001426185.1). Classification (GTDB taxonomy): domain Bacteria; phylum Actinomycetota; class Actinomycetes; order Mycobacteriales; family Mycobacteriaceae; genus Rhodococcoides. Next base: position 138,890 of record NZ_LMRP01000004.1, read on the forward strand.
TAGCCGAGGTACGAGTCGTCGAGACCCGCGGCGGCCATCAGCCCCTGGAAGAGGCGCTGATGCATCCGCTGACCCCGGCCGCCGCCGAACTCGTCGAACTCCACCGCCACGTAGGACGCCTTGGCCTGCCCCTGTAGGCGGGGAATGGTCCACGCATGCGGGTCGGCCTCCTTCAAGTGGTACAGCGAGCGGTGGGCGAGGTACTCCTGCATCTGCTCGCGGGTGCCGACGTCGCGGAGGTGGTACGACGGCCCGGAGCCGTCGACGTGCTCGGTCGAGAGTGTGTCCATCTCGGCCTCGACGGATCCGTCGGACTCGACGTGCGCACGAACGTGGTCGAGAAACACACGTTCCATCTCGGCACGCACTCGCAGGAGTTCCGGGTTCCATTCCCATGCGTCGTCGACACCGGGGAGGCCGCGGTAGTGCAGCTCGTAGCAGAGGTACAGCGCCAGGTGCAGGTCGTCGCTGTAGGCGTCCGTGTCGGTCACCGACACGGAGATCGATGTCGTCGCCGACGGGGGAGTCACCAGGACCGACAGGATCGCCGACGACAGCGGGCCGCGGGGCGTCGGGAGCCCGGACAGATCGTGAGCGGACAGATCGGAGTCGGTCATCGTTGCAGTCACAGAAGTGGACTACCCGCTATGGCGCGAACCGAACACGGGCAGTGGTCCGGACCCCGGCTCGGTCGGAATCGGCGTCGTCCGGCGGAGCAGCAAGGTCGCCGCGTCGAGAACGAGGTTCCTGTCGTAGGTGAGGCGGTAGTCGAAGAGCGGGTCGTCGGGATCGGCATCCCCGGCATCGTCGAGGGGCACCTGCGCACTGATCACCGCAGCGGTGAAGTGTGGACTGACGACGATGACGGACAGCTCCTTGGACAGCGGGTCGGACTCGTCGACGCTCATCCCGTGCAGCCCGGGGACCCCCAGTGCCGTGGTCACGTTGCCGTCGCGACCGAACAGGGCGACCAGTGCGCCGGACGACGCGAGCGTCACCGCTCGGTCCATCTGGTCCTGGTCCACCTCGTACAGGTGCGGGACGGTGGCCAGCACGATCGTCGACGGACCGGTGGCGGTCGCATCGAGAGCGAACTGTTCGATCATCGTGCCGATCAGCGACACCCGTCCGCGCCGGGTGCTGCCGCCGGCGGCGACCAGTCCGAACGGAGTCGTCGCCAGGGGCATCCGGTGGGTGACGCCGACTGCCAGTGGTGAATCGACCGCCGGTGGTGCCGCGGCGGAGGACGGCTCGTGAAGCGGAAGCTCTGCCGGTGCGCCGAAGAGCCATCCCTGTCCGAGCGCTGCTCCCATCTCGCGGGCGAGCAGCAGGTGAGCCTCGGTCTCGATTCCTTCGGCCAGGACGACCGCGCCGGTGCGGTCGGATTCGGCCGCGACCGCGGCCAGCACGCGGGCGGTGTCCTGCGTCGCTCGTTGCTGGGTGAAGGACATGTCGAGCTTGATGATGTCGGGCCTGATGAACGGCAACAGGGCGAGGCTGGCCGTCTCGGCTCCGACGTCGTCCACAGCGATCAGCCATCGGCGGTCTCGGACCCGTTCGACGGCGTCGAGAAGCGCGGCGGGGTCGGTGAGCAGATCGCGTTCGGTGATCTCCACGACGATGGACAGTCGGGACGCGGCGGCGAGGATGTCCGCACCTCCCGGGGGTACCGCGATGTTCATCGCGCTCGGCTCCATGTTGACGAACAGCTGGAGGCTGGGCGGAAGCCGCGCCTCGAGGGCGCCGCGGAGTGCGCTGATGCGGCACATCCAGTCGAGCTGGCCGACCGTTCCGTAGGCCCGCGCCGATTCGAACAGCCGCGCCGGCGACTCCCACTCCGTGCCCGCCGGTCCGCGTGCGAGCGCTTCGTAGCCGACGAGTGCGCGGGTGGAGAGGTCGACGACGGGTTGGTAGACCGATCGCACGGTGAGCCCCGCCGGTATCTCGGGGATGCCGCGGCCTCTCTCGGGCGGGGATGCGTGACCCGTGGTCACGATCTCTGCCGCCCTCGACGCACGGTTGCCCCTTCCGGTCCCGAGATCCGCTCCGACGCGCGATCCCGACGTGCAGCTTAGGCCGTCCGCGAGCGACGGGTAGGGTGATCGCCGGTGCGCCGGGAAGTCTGGTCGGCAGTGGATTCGACGTGCCCGAGCCCGGTCACGTCCTCGATCGACACGAAGGACGCCGCCGATGACCGACTCCCGTACCTCACTCTTCTCCCGCGGATCGTGGCGCGAGACCTCACGCGTCTCCGACATCCTGCGCAAGGAGACGGTCGGCGGAGCGCTGCTTCTCCTGGCGACGGCCATCGCGTTGGTGTGGTCCAATTCCGCGTGGTCCGCCGGCTACGACACCCTGAAGAACACGACTGTCGGGCCGTCCGCCCTGCACCTCGATCTGACGCTCGGCACCTGGGCCACCGACGGGTTGCTCGCCATCTTCTTCTTCGTCGTGGGGCTCGAGCTCAAGCGTGAATTCGTCGCGGGTGATCTGAGGGACCCTCGTCGCGCAGCGCTCCCCATCGCCGCGGCAGTTGGCGGAATGGCTGTTCCCGCACTGATATTCGTCATCGTGAATGCGAACACCGGTGACGGGGCTCTGTCGGGATGGGCCATCCCGACAGCCACCGACATCGCGTTCGCGGTCGCCGTGCTCGCCGTCATCAGCACGCACCTTCCGGCGGCGCTGCGGACCTTCCTGCTCACCCTCGCCGTCGTGGACGACCTGTTGGCCGTCACCGTCATCGCCGTGTTCTATACCGACGACATCAACGTGGCGGCACTGCTCGGCGCAGCGGTCCCGCTGGCGCTCTTCGGCGTCTGCGTCCAGCGACGCATCCGCTCGTGGTGGGTGTTGCTGCCACTGGCTGCCGTGACCTGGGTCCTGATGCACGAATCCGGCATCCATGCCACCGTCGCCGGCGTCCTCCTCGGCTTCACGGTGCCGGTTCTGCGGAGCGCGGCCGCCGGGGGTCCGGACGCCGGGCCGGGTCTGGCCGAGCACTTCGAGCACCGGATCCGTCCGGTGTCGGCCGGTGTGGCCGTGCCTCTGTTCGCGTTCTTCGCCGCAGGCGTGACCGTCGGTGGGTTCAGCGGTTTCGTCGACGCGCTGTCCGATCCGGTCGCTGTCGGCATCGTCCTGGCGCTGGTGGTCGGAAAGACCATCGGCATCTTCGGCACGACGGCCATGCTGTCCCGCTTCACCAAGGCGCGCCTCGACTCGGACCTGTCGTGGCTCGACGTCCTGGGCGTGTCGATGCTGGCCGGCATCGGGTTCACCGTCTCCTTGCTGATCGGGGACCTGGCGTACGGGGAGGGTTCCCTGCGCGACGACCACGTCAAGGTCGGCGTTCTCACCGGCTCGCTGATCGCGGCAGCGCTCGCCTCCGTCGTCCTTCGACGACGCAACCGTGTCTACCGCGCCATCGAGCAGAAGGAACGACTCGACGCCGACGGCGACGGCATTCCCGACGTCTACCAGTGACCGGAAGCGTCAGGAGGGTGACGGCACCACGGTCACCGGGACGTCGACGGAGTGCAGGAGCGCTCTGCTGGTCGATCCCAGCAGCAGCGACCTGAATCCACCGCGGCCGCGGCGTCCGACCACGACGAGGCTCGCATCGGCTGCACGGGACACCAGCTCGCGGACCGGCCGGTCCTGGACGACGACGCGCTGCACCTCGACATCGGGATAGTCGTCGGCCCATCCGGCGAGTGTCTCGGCCAGCGCTGCCGACTCGTTCGCGGACGTGTGCGTCCACGCGTCGTGGTGCTCGCCGGGGATGTCCACGTCGCTCCAGGCGTGCACCGCCACCAACCCCACCCCGCGTGACGACGCGATGTCGTACGCGAATCGCACGGCCGGAACGCTGTTGTCGGTCCCGTCCACACCGACCACCACGGGTCCCGAGGTGTTCGACGTCGTCGTCGGCACGACCGTGACGGCGCAGTCCGCGTGAGTCGCGACGGCAGTGCTGACCGATCCGGAGAGTCCGCCGGTGAACTCACCGAGACCTCGCGTGCCCACGACGATCAGCGAGGCGTCCGCCGAGCGTTCGACCAGAACTCCGGCCGGAGTGCCGTGGTGAGATTCCGACGACACCGTCAGCGGACGATCGCCGGCGGCGTCCCGAGCGACGGACGTCGCGTCGTCGAGAATTCGCTGCACGGCATCGCTCGTGGTGTCGTCCACATCGGCGAACGCGGACGCCGAGACGGCCGAGGTGAGTACCAGCGGTGCACCACGGTCGACGGCGACACGTACCGCCCACCGCACCGCGTCGAGAGCCGCGGTCGAACCGTCGATGCCCACCAGGACGGGACGGGACTCGTGCATGACAAACCTCCGCAAGATGTCGAGGGCGGTGACGCGGGTGCGACACCGTCCGACCGCAGTGTTCCCGTTCCGGACGCGTCGGCGGCACGTTTCGGTCGGCATGTTCGCGATCGGTGGAACGGTGTCGAGCCGGCCGCGACACCGAATCCGCGAGACGTTACCGAGCGGTGTCGAATCCGTTATCGGATCGTGATGCTCTGCTCGCAGCCTCGACACTCTGGCGGGCGAATCTACTGAGGACGCCGGAGGACGCAACGGACCGGCACACACGAACGGGAGAGCACCACATGAACGCACTCGGAACCGACACCCACGACTCGTTCGACGATGCCGATCTGTCCGTCCTGGAGTACCGGCGGGGCGACGTCGCCGTCGTGTCCATCGCCGGCGAGATCGACATGAGCACCACGCCGGAGCTGCGCGACGTCCTCGCTCGGGTGGCATCGCGCGGCCACGACGACGTCGTGCTGGACCTGTCCGATGTCACGTTCCTCGGCAGCGCGGCGGCCGTGCTGCTGCTCGGCGCCGCATCGTCGCTGGCGAGCCGTCCGATGGTGCTCGTCGCCACCGATCCCGCGGTTCGTCGCCCGCTCGAACTGCTGGGTGTCTGCTCACCCATCGTGGTGCGGAGCTCGATCATCGAGGCGGTGTCGTTGGTGGCGGCACAGCGCGAATCGTCTGCGCTCGACAGTGCGCTCTCGCACGTCGGCTGACAGCGACCGCGGACGAACCCCCGACACGAAAAAGCCCCCCGTAGAAGGATCTCCGGGGGGCTTCGTCGTATCCGTGGAGCGGGCGACGGGAATCGAACCCGCGTAATCAGTTTGGAAGACTGAGGCTCTACCATTGAGCTACGCCCGCATGCATGCGGCGGCGCTGGGATCGCCAGCCCCTGCCGCCTGCGTTGAGGAACTGTACCGAACCCAGCGGCCGATTCGGAAATCGGCCCGCCGTCGTGCGCGGTGCGGCGTCGCCGTAGGATCGTCGTCGCACGTCCATCCGCTGTGTCGCGAGTCGGCGACTTCGCGTACGGGCGTGGTGGGAAGAAAAACGGGATGTGGCGCAGCTTGGTAGCGCATCCGCTTTGGGAGCGGAGGGTCGCAGGTTCGAATCCTGTCATCCCGACACATGACGGCGTCACAGAGTCCGACGTCATGCACAGTCGGATCATTCGTACAGATGTAATTGCAGTCGAACAGATGAAGGAGCACGTCCGTGAAGAGCACCGTCGAGCAACTGAGCCCGACGCGAGTCCGTATCAACGTTGAGGTGCCCTTCGAGGAGCTCAAGCCTGATTTCGACCGCGCCTACAAGACGCTCGCACAGCAGATCCGTCTCCCCGGGTTCCGTCCCGGCAAGGCGCCGGCGAAGCTTCTCGAGGCTCGGGTCGGACGCGCGAACGTCCTCAACCAGGTGGTCAACGACGCGTTGCCGGCCAAGTACAACGACGCGCTGAGCTCCACCGAGCTCAAGCCGCTCGGTCAGCCGGACATCGAGATCACCAAGCTCGAGGACGGCGAAGAAATCGTCTTCACCGCCGAGGTCGACGTCCGCCCCGAGATCACGCTCCCGGACTTCTCGTCCCTGACCGTGACCGTCGACCCGGTCGAGATCACCGACGACGCCGTCGACGAGCAGCTGCTGTCGCTGCGTCAGCGTTTCGGCACCCTCACCGGCGTCGAGCGCGCCGCGCAGACCGGTGACTTCGTGTCCATCGACCTGTCCGCGACCGTCGACGGGAACGACGTTCCCGAGGCGTCGACCGAGGGCCTGTCGCACGAGGTCGGATCCGGCCAGCTCATCGAGGGCCTCGACGACGCCATCGTCGGACTGTCGACGGGGGAGTCGAAGGAGTTCACCACCACACTCCTCGCGGGCGATCATGCCGGCCAGGAGTCGCTGGTCACCGTCACCGTCAAGTCGGTCAAGGAGCGCGAGCTCCCCGAGCCCGACGACGAGTTCGCGCAGCTCGCCAGCCAGTTCGACACGTTCGACGAGCTGATGGCCGACCTCCGTGAGCGCGTCGCACGCGTCAAGAAGGTCGAGCAGGCCGGACAGATCCGCGACAAGGTGCTCGAGGCACTCCTCGAGACCGTCGAGGTTCCCGTGCCCGAGGCCTTCGTCAAGGCGGAGATCGACTCGGCCGTGCACGACGCCATCCATCCTCTCGATCACGACGAGGACAAGCTGGCGCAGCAGCTCGAGGCAGCCGGCTCCTCCCGCGAGGAGTTCGACACGAACGCCCGTGAGAGCGCCGAGAAGTCGGTCCGCACGCAGCTCCTGCTCGACACGATCGCCGACGCCGAGTCGGTCCAGGTCGGACAGGAAGAGCTGACCCAGAACATCGTCTTCCAGGCGCAGCGCTACGGCATCGCACCGGAGGAGTTCATCCAGCAGGTGCAGCAGGCCAACCAGCTGCCGGCCCTGTTCGCCGACATCCGTCGCAGCAAGGCCCTCGCCGCCGTCGTCGACCGGGTGTCGGTCACCGACACCTCCGGCGCCGGCGTCGACACGAAGGAACTGTTCGGCGATCCGGACGACGACGCCGCCGAGGCGTCCGACGAGATCACCGCGGCCGACGATTCGGCTGCGGGCGAACAGCAGACGTAACGCTCACAGCGAACGACGGCGGTTCCGGGACTCCGGGGCCGCCGTCCTTCGTTAGTGTCGATGACAGAGAACTCGAGCGTTCGAGCGAGACATAACCGAGAACGAGAAGGCAGGTACCGTGACCACCACGAACCCGGTGACCAACCCGAATACGGCAGGGTCGAGTGTGACCGCTCCGGTCATGACGTCCGCGACCGCCGGACTCAACCTCAGCGACTCCGTCTACGAGCGACTGCTCCGCGAGCGCATCATCTTCCTCGGCACGCAGGTCGACGACGACATCGCCAACAAGCTGTGCGCGCAGATCCTGCTGCTCTCCGCAGAGGATCCCACCCGCGACATCGCGCTCTACATCAACTCGCCCGGTGGTTCCGTGTCCGCCGGTATGGCCATCTACGACACGATGAACTTCGCCGAGTGCGACGTCGCCACCTACGCGATGGGCCTCGCGGCGTCCATGGGCCAGTTCCTGCTCACCGCGGGCACCAAGGGCAAGCGGTACGCCCTGCCGCACGCGCGCATCATGATGCACCAGCCGTCCGCCGGAATCGGCGGCAGCGCAGCGGACATCGCGATCATGGCGCAGCAGTTCGCGCTCACCAAGCGCGAGATGGCCGAACTCATCGCCCAGCACACCGGACAGACGTTCGATCAGGTCACCGAGGACTCGGACCGCGACCGGTGGTTCACGGCGCAGCAGGCACTCGAGTACGGGATGGTCGACCACGTCATCTCCCGCGCCACGCAGGCCGGCGGCACCAGCGGAGCCGACAACTGATCGGAGATGGTCTCGCGCCGCCCGATCACTTCACCCTCACACCTGGAGTACTGATGTCACAGCTCTTCGATCCCCGTTCGCTTCCCGGTTCCAGCTCGCCTGCCGGCCCTGATTCCCGCTACATCCTCCCGTCGTTCGTCGAGCACTCGAGCTACGGCGTCAAGGAGTCCAACCCGTACAACAAGCTGTTCGAGGAGCGCATCATCTTCCTCGGCGTCCAGGTCGACGACGCGTCGGCCAACGACGTGATGGCTCAGCTCCTCGTGCTCGAGGGTCTGGACCCCGACCGCGACATCACGATGTACATCAACTCGCCCGGTGGCTCGTTCACCTCGCTGATGGCCATCTACGACACGATGCAGTACGTCCGCGCCGACGTGGCGACGGTCTGCCTCGGCCAGGCCGCGTCGGCCGCCGCGGTCCTGCTCGCTGCCGGTGCACCCGGCAAGCGTGCGGCACTGCCGAATGCCCGCGTCCTGATCCACCAGCCGTCCACCGGCGGCGTGCAGGGCCAGGTGTCGGACCTCGAGATCCAGGCCGCGGAGATCGAGCGGATGCGTCGCCTGATGGAGACCACCCTCGGTCGCCACACCGGCAAGGACCCCGATGTCGTGCGCAAGGACACCGACCGCGACAAGATCCTCACCGCGGAAGAGGCCAAGGAGTACGGCATCATCGATACCGTCTTCGAGTACCGGAAGCTTTCCGCTCGTAAGTGATGCGCTGTGCGCCGGAGCCGCCGCGACACGCCCGACCATTCCGGGTCGGTCGCGGCGGCTCAGCCGGTTCTGCGCCACCTGAACTGCATCGATTCACCCACGTCGGGGGCGTGCGACGCCCGTCGACATGGGCCTGTCTGGATGCGCCAGAAGTCGACCTCCCGCTCCGAAGGCGGGTACGGTCGCAGCAGAGATTTCACGATCCACAAGTGAGGACTAACGCACATGGCACGCATCGGTGACGGTGGCGACTTGCTCAAGTGCTCTTTCTGCGGAAAGAGTCAGAAGCAGGTCAAGAAGCTCATTGCCGGACCAGGCGTCTACATCTGTGACGAATGCATCGATCTGTGCAACGAGATCATCGAGGAAGAACTGGCCGAGTCGAGCGAGGTGAAGCTCGACGAGCTTCCCAAGCCCGCCGAGATCCGGGACTTCCTCGAGAACTACGTCATCGGTCAGGACACGGCGAAGCGTCGTCTGGCCGTCGCGGTCTACAACCACTACAAGCGGATCCAGGCCGGCGACAAGGCGCGTGACTCACGTGGTGAGACCGTCGAGCTCGCGAAGTCCAACATCCTCATGCTCGGACCCACCGGCTGCGGCAAGACCTACCTCGCGCAGACGCTGGCCAAGATGCTGAACGTGCCGTTCGCCATTGCCGACGCCACCGCGCTGACCGAGGCCGGCTACGTCGGTGAGGACGTCGAGAACATCCTCCTCAAGCTCATCCAGGCCGCGGACTACGACGTCAAGCGTGCCGAGACCGGCATCATCTACATCGACGAGGTCGACAAGATCGCCCGCAAGAGCGAGAACCCGTCGATCACCCGCGACGTGTCGGGCGAAGGTGTGCAGCAGGCGCTGCTGAAGATCCTCGAGGGGACGCAGGCCAGCGTTCCTCCGCAGGGCGGCCGCAAGCACCCGCACCAGGAGTTCATCCAGATCGACACCACCAACGTGCTCTTCATCGTTGCCGGCGCGTTCGCCGGTCTCGAGAAGATCGTGTCGGATCGCATCGGCAAGCGCGGCCTCGGCTTCGGTGCCGAGGTGCGGTCCAAGGCCGAGATCGACACGCAGGATCACTTCGCGGACGTCATGCCCGAGGATCTGATCAAGTTCGGTCTGATCCCGGAGTTCATCGGACGCCTCCCCGTCGTCGCGTCGGTGACGCACCTGGACAAGGAATCCTTGGTCACCATCCTGTCCGAGCCGAAGAACGCGCTGGTCAAGCAGTACACGCGTCTGTTCGACATGGACGGTGTGGAGCTCGAGTTCACCCCCGACGCCCTCGATGCGATGGCCGAGCAGGCCATCCACCGCGGCACCGGTGCCCGTGGACTGCGCGCCATCATGGAAGAAGTGCTCAACCCGGTCATGTTCGACATCCCCAGCCGGGACGACGTGGCGAAGGTCGTGGTGACCGCCGAGACCGTCGTCGACAACGTTCTCCCGACCATCGTGCCGCGCAAGCCCGACCGTCCGGAGCGTCGCGACAAGAGCGCGTAACCCGACAGACGAGCAATGGACGTCCACCCCCGATCACCGGGGGTGGACGTCCATAGTCGTCTCCAGGAGTGTCGTCCGCAGGGTCGAGTCAGACTCGTTCGAATACCGCGGCGAGGCCCTGACCGCCACCGATGCACATCGTCTCAAGGCCGTACCGCGCGTCACGACGCACCATCTCCCGCGTGAGCGTCGTCAGGATGCGGGCGCCGGTCGCGCCCACAGGGTGCCCCAAGGAGATCCCCGAGCCGTGCGGGTTCAGTCGGTCGTCTGTCGGGTCCATCTTCCACTCGGTCAGGACCGACAGCACCTGCGCGGCGAACGCCTCGTTCAGTTCGACGATGTCCATCTGCCCCAACGTCAGTCCCAGACGTCCGAGGACCTTCTCGACCGCCGGAACCGGACCGATACCCATCGTCTTCGGTGCGACACCCGCGGCGGCCCATCCTGCGAGCCGAACCAGGGGGCGCAGTCCGAGAGCGGCAGCCTTGTCCGCGGTAGTCACGATGCACAGGGCGGCGCCGTCGTTCTGACCGCTCGCGTTACCGGCGGTGACGGTGGACTCCGGATCGATCGCGCCGCGGATGGCGCGCAACCTGCCCAGGGACTCGACGCTGGTGTCCGCACGAGGGTGCTCGTCGTCCGTGACGACGAGCGCGTCGCCCTTTCGCTGGGTCACGGTGACGGGGACGATCTCCTCGCCGAACACTCCGCTGCGCTGAGCGGCCACGGCACGCCGGTGGGACTGCACCGCGTACGCATCCTGGTCGGCACGCGAGATGCCGTACTGCTCACGGAGGTTCTCCGCGGTCTCGATCATCCCGCCGGGAACGGGGAAGTTCCTGCCGCCCGCGGTGACCCGGGCGCGCGCAAGTCTGTCGTTCAGGGCGACCGACTCACCGGTGACACCCCAGCGCATTCCGTCGCTGTAGAACTCGGTGGAGCTCATGGACTCCACGCCTCCCGCGAGCACGACGTCGCTCACGCCGGTGGACACCTGCATGCAGGCATCGAGGACGGCTTGCAGACCCGAGCCGCACCGCCGATCGACCTGCCGCCCGGGAACGCCGATCCCCAGTCCTGCGTCGAGTGCGGCGACCCGACCGATGGCCGGCGCCTCTCCGTTCGGTGACCCTTGTCCGAGGATGACGTCGTCGATGTCGGAACCGGACAGCCCTGTGCGGGAGAGTATTTCGATGATGACGGCGGACGTCAGGTCGGTGGGCGGGACGGTCTTCAGTACTCCGCCGAAGCGGCCTACCGGGGTGCGGAGGGGTTCGCAGATGACGGCGTCAGGCATGGTGGTTTCCTCGATCGGGGGTAGTGGAGCCGACACGTGAAACGTCGGTATCGATAGCGGCGGCCGCACGCAGGAGGGCGGGCAGCAGGGTGGATGTCAGGTCGTCGAGCGAATACCTCGCCGCCGGCGTGCTGATGTTGACGGCCGCGTCCACGGAACCGTCGGGGCCGTGCAGAGGGGCGGCGAGTGAGCGGAGGCCCACCTCGAGTTCCTGATCGACGATGCAGAAGCCCTGGTCGCGAACTCTGTCGAGTTCGGCGCGCAGGCTGCTCTCGGTGGTCGCGGTGCGACCGGTCAGGTCGACGAGGTCCGCGCGGTCGAAGTACGCATCGAGGTACGCCTCGTCCGCGCCCGCGAGCAGGACTCGCCCCATCGACGTGGCGTACGCCGGGAAACGAGTGCCGATGGTGATGGACACGGTCATGATGCGGCTCACCGGAACTCGCGCGACGTAGACGACGTCGTCACCGTCAAGGATGGAGACCGACGAGGACTCGTGAACCGTCTCGGTCAACGCCTCGAGGTGTGGCCCGGCGATCTCCGGTAGCGACAGCGACGACAGGTAGGAGTATCCGAGTTCCAGCACTCGGGGAGTCAGGGCGAAGGTCGACCCGTCGGTGCGGACGTATCCGAGGTCGACGAGTGTCAGCAGGAACCGGCGCGCGGTAGCCCTCGTCAGGTCCGTCGCCCGCGCGACGTCCGACAACGTGCGCCGGGGATGCTCGGCGTCGAAGGCGCGGATCACGGACAGTCCGCGTCCCAGGGACTGCACGTAGTCCGTCGAGGCACCCCGCATGTCCGTCGGTGGTTCCGGCTCGCTCATGACGTGCTCCTGTTCGCATGACGAATACATGTTCATACTACGCACAGCGTGCGCTATCGTGGGCCGCATGATGGACAAGGTGATGGCGTCGGCGGGCGAGGCAGTGGCCGACATCGAGAGCGGTGCGTCGATCGCCGTCGGTGGATTCGGGCTCGTCGGCGTACCCGAGGTGCTGATCGCGGCGCTGCTCGAGCAGGGTGCGAGCGATCTCGAGACGATCAGCAACAACTGCGGCACCGACGGGTTCGGGCTGGGAATCCTGCTCGAGCAACGCCGTATCCGTCGGACGATCAGCTCCTACGTGGGATCGAACAAGGAGTTCGCGCGGCAGTACCTCGGCGGCGAACTCGAGGTGGAGCTGACCCCGCAGGGCACACTCGCCGAACGGCTCCGGGCGGGCGGAGCGGGTATCCCCGCGTTCTTCACCCCCGCCGGCGTCGGCACGCAGGTGGCCGACGGCGGTCTGCCGCAACGGTACGACTCGTCCGGTGGCGTCGCACTGGCGTCGTCACCCAAGGAGACCCGCGAGTTCGACGGCATCGCCTACGTCCTCGAACGCGGGATCGCTGCCGACTACGCCCTGGTGCACGCGTGGAAGGGCGACCGATTCGGGAACCTCGTCTACCGGGCCAGCGCCCGGAACTTCAATCCTCCCGCCGCGGAGTCGGGCCGGATCACCATCGCCCAGGTCGAACACCTCGTGGAGCCGGGCGAGCTGAACCCCGAGGACGTGCACACCCCGCGTATCCATGTGAACCGCGTCGTGGTGGTCGGACCCGTCACGGTCGGCGTCGAGCAGAGGACGGTGCGGTCATGACCTCGAGGAAACTCACCCGCGACCAGATGGCGGCCCGCGTCGCCGCGGAACTCCGGGACGGCCAGTACGTCAATCTCGGCATCGGAATGCCGACGTTGATCCCGAGCCACATCCCCGAGACGACGACGGTGATCCTGCACTCGGAGAACGGTGTTCTCGGCGTCGGACCGTATCCCACCGAGGAGGAACTGGACCCGGAGTTGATCAACGCCGGCAAGGAGACCATCACGGTGATGCCGGGGGCGTCCTTCTTCGACTCGGCGCAGTCCTTCGGCATGATCCGCGGCGGCGCCGTCGACGTGGCGGTCCTCGGTGCGATGCAGGTGGACAGCAACGGCGACCTCGCCAACTGGATGATTCCCGGACACATGGTCAAGGGCATGGGCGGCGCGATGGACCTCGTCCACGGTGCGCGTCGGGTGATCGTGATGATGGAGCACGTCTCGAAGAGCGGCGAGCCGAAGATCGTGGAGACCTGCACCCTGCCGCTCACGGGCAAGGGGTGCGTGCAGCGCATCGTCACCGACATGGCGGTCATCGACGTCACCCCGGACGGTCTGGACCTGGTGGAGACCGCACCAGGGTTGTCGGTCGACGAGGTCGTCGCCGCGACGGGTGCTGCTCTGCGCGTCCGCGTGTAGCGATACCGTTGTTCACCTCATGCGCGACATCGACGAGGTAGACGAGCTCACCAACGGACTCAAGGTCCGCCACCTGACGATGATGGGCCTCGGCTCAGCGATCGGCGCCGGCCTGTTCCTCGGAACGGGAGCCGGCATCGTCGCCGCCGGACCCGCCGTTCTTCTGTCCTACGCGATCGCCGGGTTCCTGGTGGTCCTCATCATGCGGATGCTCGGCGAGATGGCCGCCGCCTCACCGTCGTCGGGATCCTTCTCGACGTACGCAGAGATGGCTTTCGGGCGCCTCGCCGGCTTCGCGACGGGCTGGCTGTACTGGTTCACGCTCGTCATGGTCATGGGGGCCGAGATGACCGGCGCCGCAGCCTTCATGGGCTCCTGGTTCGGCGTCGACCCGTGGATTCCCGCCCTGGTCGCGATGGTCGTCTTCACGGTCGTCAACCTGGCGAAGGTCTCGAACTTCGGCGAGTTCGAGTTCTGGTTCGCCGCCATCAAGATCACGGTCATCACCGGCTTCCTCGTCATCGGCGCTCTGCTCGTCTTCGGCGTCCTGCCGGGTTCCGACGCCGTGGGACTGGCCAACCTCACCGGCCTCGGCGGATTCGCGCCCAACGGGATCTCGGGGATCGCTGCGGGACTCCTGGTCGTGGCCTTCGCCTTCGGCGGAATCGAGATCGTCACCATCGCCGCCGCGGAGTCCGAGGATCCCGCACGGTCCGTCGGACGCGCCGTGCGCAGCGTCGTGTGGCGCATCAGCGTCTTCTACCTCGGCTCCATCCTGGTGATCACGCTGCTGCTGCCGTGGAACCAGCTCGGCGACGCGGACTCGGCGGCGCAGAGCCCGTTCACGCTGGTGCTGCAGCAGGCGAACATCTCCGGAGTCGTCGGGTTCATGGAAGTGATCATCGTGCTGTCGTTGCTCAGTGCGTTCAACGCGCAGATCTACGCCACCAGTCGCATGGTCTACTCGCTGGCGCTGAGAGGGGACGGGCCGTCGGTGTTGGCGCGGGTCGACCATGCCGGCGTCCCCCGGCCCGCTCTGTTGGTCTCGGTGTTCTTCGGATTCGTGGCGGTGCTGCTCAACTACCTCGACGTCGAGGGGCTGTTGACGTTCCTGCTCAACGCGGTCGGGGCATCTCTGCTCGCCATCTGGGCAGTCACCGCGGCATCCCAGTTGCGGCTGCGTCGCCGTCTCGATGCAGCCGGTCCACTCCCGGTGCGGATGTGGGCGTTCCCCTACCTCAGTTGGTTCGCGCTGATCCTGCTGGCCGGACTGACCGTCCTGATGCTGACCGACGAGTCGTCGCGTCGACAGGTGATCGCCACGGCAGTGGTGGTCGCGGGACTCGTGGTGATCGGCTGGATCACCGGTCGGCGGTCGCCGGCACGTCGGCGCTGACCACGCGATCGGCGTGCGTGTAGACGTTCATCCCGTCACCGCGGAGGAATCCGACCACCGTCAGACCGGCCTCGTCCGCGAGGTCGACCGCCAGTGACGACGGTGCCGACACCGCTGCCAGGATCGGGATCCCGGCCATGACGGCCTTCTGAGCCAGCTCGAACGACGCGCGGCCACTGACCATGAGGACTGTGCCCGTCAACGGAAGCAGTCCTTCGACGACCGCCCATCCGATCACCTTGTCGACGGCATTGTGACGTCCGACGTCCTCGCGCACGGCGAGTAGCGTTCCGGCAGTGTCGAACAGCGCGGCCGCATGCAGACCGCCCGTCGTGGAGAAGATGCGCTGATGCTCCCGGAGAGTGTCCGGAAGAGTAGTCAGCACCGCCGTCGTGACGGAGGCGCCGTCGGATGCGGGGGAGTAGCGCGTGATCGATCGCACCGCGTCGAGGGACGCCTTGCCGCACACGCCGCAGGAGGACGTGGTGTAGAAGTTGCGCTCCACGCTGGGATCCGGCGCGGGGACGTGGGACGCGAGTGCGAGGTCCAACACGTTGTAGGTGTTCATCCCCTCGTCGTCGACGCCGTCGCAGTAGCGCGCCGCCAGGATGTCGTCCCGACCACCGATCACGCCCTCGGTGGTGAGGAATCCGTGGGCGAGTTCGACGTCGTGGCCCGGAGTGCGCATCGTGACGGCGAGAGCGCGTCCCCCGACACGCAACTCCAACGGTTCCTCGGCCACGACGGTGTCGGGTCGCGACGATCGGTGCGGACCTCTGATGCGGACGACAGGGCGACGGACGGTGGCTCGCCCCATCAGGCGGCCATCCGTGCGGGGCGGACCCTGGATGTAGGGACGGCCTCGGGCGCGGGACATGCGGACATCACTCCATGATGGACCCGATCGGCGTGGAGCCGGAGGAGGACCCACCTCACCGCGCCCGGGCATAAGTTAGCCTTACCTTCACACCAGGGGGGCTCGGTTCGACGACGGGCGCCCGTCACCCGTCGAAGGGACGAATCCGATGGCCATGTCCGCCGGCATCTCGCGCCGCAGTTTCCTCCTCGGTGCCTCCGGTGCCCTCATCGCTGTCGCCGCAGCATGCAGCACATCCGACGGCGGCGGCTCGGAAGGCTCGGGACCGACCGTGGCCACCAAGTACGGAGACGTCGCCGTCCCCTCGAACCCGCAGCGCGTCGTCAGCGTCGGGTACAACGATCAGGACACCCTGCTGGCCCTGGGCGCTGTTCCGGTCGGAGTGTTCGACTGGTACGGGGACTACCCGTCCGCGACCTGGCCGTGGGCGCAGCCGGCACTGGGCGGCGCCACTCCGCAGATCGTCGGCTCGGCGTCGGAAGGCATCGACGTCGAGAAGGTCGCGTCCGCCACGCCGGACCTGATCGTGGGCACCTACGCGGGTATCACGCAGTCCGAGTTCGACTCGCTGTCCCAGCTCGCTCCCACCGTCACCCAGCCGGCAGGATTCGCCGACTACGGCATCCCGTGGCGTGATCAGACGACCCTGCTCGGCGAGGCCCTGGGCAAATCGGATCAGGCTGCGTCGTTGATCTCGGATCTCGAGGGCACCTTCGCGGACGTCGCCGCCGCCAACCCGTCCTTCGCCGGCAAGACCGTGCTGGTGGGTGCGCTGCAAGGTCCCGGCCAGTTCGGTGTGTACGGCGCCCAGGACCCCAAGGTCCGATTCCTCAACGACCTGGGCTTCGTCAACCCTCCGGTCGCCGACGAGGTCGGTGAGCGCAACTTCGCCACGATCAGCACCGAGCAGCTCTCCCTGGCCGACGTCGACGTCCTGGTCTGGTACGCGGGCGGTGGCTTCGGGGACAAACTGCGCGCGGAGCTCGCCGCGACACCGGTCTACCAGCAGCTCGCCGCCGTCCGTGACGGCCGCGTCATCATCCTCGAGGACGAGGCCGCCGAGGCCATGGCGTGGAGCACCGTGCTGAGCCTGCCGTTCGCGCTGGAGCAGATCCCGTCCCGTCTGGCGCCGCTCGTCCGCCAGTAGGGGGCTCGGCACCGGCGCGGACAGCGCACACCCACTGCGTCATCCGCACACCCTCTCCAGCCGGCGGTAGAGGGTGTGCGCCTCACCGACAAGGTGTGTACACCCGCCCCCGGTAGGTTCGGCTCATGAGCACTTCTCCCGACCCGAGCGGTACTCCCTTCCGGTCGCCCTCGAGCTATCTCGACATCCGAAGGATGGCCGGTCTCGCGCTCTCTCCCGACGGGTCCTCGCTGGTCGTCACCGTCTCCGAGCTGAACCCCGCTCGCACGAAGTACGTGTCGTCGCTGTGGGCGATCGATCCGGCGGGCGTCACCGCGCCGCGCAGGCTGACACGGGCCGGCACGGGTGACTCCTCTCCGACGTTCGCGGCCGACGGAGACCTGCTGTTCCGCCGCGCCGCCTCGGCGGAGGAGGGCGCGCCCTCCGCGGTGTGGGCGCTGTCGTCCCGAGGTGGAGAACCCCGACGCCTCGTCCACCGCGGCGGGGGAGTGTCCTCCGTCGTCGCGGCGTCCGAGGCACCGACGGTCCTGGTCACGGGCTCGGTGCTCGGGGACGTCGACCGCGACGAGTTCCTGCGGACGCTGCGCAAGGACTCGGCCGTGACAGCCGTCCTGCACAGCGGGTATCCCGTGCGGTACTGGGACGCGGACCTCGGCCCGGAGCGCACCCACCTGTTCGTCGGATCCGTCGACGGTCCCGACGCAACCGATGTCCCCCTCACCTCGCTGACTCCCGCACCGGGTGGATCGACGGGCGGCGGTGAGTACCGCGACACCGGTGCCGACGTGGCGCCGGACGGTTCGTTCGTGGTGGCCACACGCAAGGTGTCGGGAGCCGACGCGAGCACCCGGCAAGTGCTGGTCCGGCTCGACACGGCGGGCGGCGCAGCGACGGTGCTCGTCGACGACGAGGAGGCGGACGTCGCGTCGCCGGTCGTCTCACGGGACGGCACCCGCGTGGCGTATCTCCGCGAGAGCCGTCCCTCACCCGACACCGCCCCGCGGGTGGACTTGTTCGTCCTCGATCTCGCGACGGGAACGACCGAGCAGTGGGCGCCGGGGTGGGACAGGTGGCCGACATCGGCGACGTGGACCGCGGACTCGACGGCCCTGCTCGTGACGGCGGACGACGGCGGCCGAGCACCGATCTTCGTCGTCACACCCGACTCCGCGACGATCCTGACGCCGGGAGAGCACGCCTACACCGATGTGCGCGCGGCACCCGACGGTGACGTCGCGTACGCGATGCAGGCCTCGTATCGCGTTCCGCCGCATCCTGTTCGGATCGATCTCTCCACAGGCGAGGTCGCGGCGCTCCACGTCCCGGTGGACCTTCCGGAGCTACCGGGCACACTCGAGGACGTCTCGACGGTGACGGACGACGGGACCACCGTCCGGGCGTGGCTCGCGCTGCCCGAGGGCACGTCGGCGGACTGGCCGGCGCCGTTGGTGCTGTGGGCGCACGGAGGTCCCCTCGGATCGTGGAACACGTGGTCGTGGCGGTGGAACCCCTGGATGCTGGTCGCGCAGGGGTACGCGGTCCTGATGCCGGACCCCGCGCTGTCCACCGGGTACGGACAGGACTTCGTGCAGCGCGGATGGGGCAGGTGGGGCAAGGAGCCGTACACCGACCTGATGGCCGTGACCGATGCCGTCGAGGCGCGGGACGACATCGACTCCACCCGCACCGCGATGATGGGCGGCTCCTTCGGCGGGTACATGGCCAACTGGATCGCCGGTCACACCGACCGTTTCCGGGCGATCGTCTCGCATGCCGGTCTCTGGGCGCTGGACCAGTTCGGACCCACCACCGACGACGCGTCCTACTGGGCACAGGAGATGACGCCCGAGATGGCGTTCGAGAACTCGCCGCATCTCTACGTCGCGGACATCTCGACTCCGATGCTCGTCATCCACGGCGACAAGGACTACCGCGTCCCGGTCGGTGAGGCCCTGCGGTTGTGGTGGGAGTTGCTCTCCGAGTCCGCGACTGCGACCGATGCCGAGGGCGAGACCGTCCATCGCTTCCTGTACTTCCCCGACGAGAACCACTGGATCCTCTCGCCGCAGCACACCGCGGTCTGGTACGGCGCCGTGCACGCGTTCCTCTCCGAGCACGTGCTGGGCCAGCCCGCACCGATGCCCGAGATCCTCGCGGCGCGACCGGGGAAACTCACCGATCCCGAGGAGAACTAGAATCACCCGGTGACCAGATCGACGACTGTCCCCGAAGACAATCCCGCAGACCGCCTCCCGAAGTCCTGGAACCCCGGCGAGGTCGAAGCAGAGCTCTACCAGGGATGGGTCGACGCAGGCTACTTCGTCGCCGATCCGGAGAGCGCGAAGCCCGGCTACTCCATCGTGCTGCCCCCGCCGAACGTGACCGGCAGCCTGCACATGGGCCATGCGTTGGACCACACGTTGATGGACGTGCTGTCCCGCCGCAAGCGCATGCAGGGCTACGAGGTGCTGTGGCTCCCCGGCATGGACCACGCCGGTATCGCCACGCAGTCGCTCGTCGAGAAGAAGCTCGTGGCCGAGGGAACGTCGAAGGACGATCTCGGACGCGAGAAGTTCATCGAGAAGGTCTGGGAATGGAAGCGCGAATCCGGCGGGACCATCGGCGAGCAGATGCGCCGCATCGGCGACGGTGTCGACTGGAGCCGTGAACGCTTCACCATGGACGAGGGTCTGTCACGCGCCGTGCAGACCATCTTCAAGATGCTGCACGATCGCGGGTTGATCTACCGCGCCGAGCGACTCGTCAACTGGTCGCCCGTGCTGAAGACGGCGATCTCGGACATCGAGGTCAAGTACGAGGACGTCGAGGGCGAGCTGGTCTCGCTGCGGTACGGCTCGCTGAACGACGACGAACCCCACGTCGTCGTCGCCACCACCCGCGTCGAGACGATGCTGGGCGACACCGCCGTGGCGGTTCACCCCGACGACGAGCGCTACACCCACCTCGTGGGCACGACGCTGCCGCACCCGTTCCTCGATCGCGAGATCCCGATCATCGCCGACGATTACGTCGATCCCGAGTTCGGTACCGGCGCAGTCAAGATCACGCCCGCACACGACCCCAACGACTTCGAGATGGGTATGCGGCACTCGCTGCCGATGCCGTCGATCATGGACACGTCCGGACGCATCGTCGACACGGGAACGCAGTTCGACGGAATGGACCGCTTCGAGGCACGCGTCGCCGTGCGCGAGGCGTTGGCCGAGCAGAATCGCGTCGTCGCCGAGAAGCGGCCGTACGTCCACAGCGTCGGACACTCCGAGCGCAGCGGTGAGCCCATCGAACCCCGACTGTCCCTGCAGTGGTGGGTGAACGTCTCCACCCTGGCGCAGTCCGCCGGTGACGCCGTGCGCGACGGGCGCACCGTCATTCATCCGAAGAGCCAGGAACCGCGCTGGTTCGCATGGGTCGACGACATGCACGACTGGTGCATCTCTCGTCAGCTGTGGTGGGGCCACCGCATCCCCATCTGGTACGGCCCCGACGGCGAGACCGTGTGCCTCGGACCGGACGAGACCCCGCCCGAGGGCTGGGTCCAGGATCCGGACGTGCTGGACACCTGGTTCTCCTCGGGCCTGTGGCCGTTCTCGACGATGGGGTGGCCCGACCGCACTCCCGACCTCGAGAAGTTCTATCCCACCAGCGTTCTCGTCACCGGCTACGACATCCTGTTCTTCTGGGTGGCCCGGATGATGATGTTCGGCACCACGATCGGTGACCAGCTTCCCGGTCCCGTCCCGTTCCGCGACGTGTTCCTGCACGGCCTGGTGCGCGACGAGTTCGGCCGCAAGATGTCGAAGTCCAAGGGCAACGGCATCGATCCGCTCGACTGGGTCGACCGCTTCGGTGCCGACGCGTTGCGCTTCACTCTCGCTCGCGGAGCGCACCCCGGCGGCGACCTGTCGGTGGGTGAGGACAACGCGCAGAGTTCCCGCAACTTCGCCACCAAGCTGTTCAACGCCACGAAGTTCGCGTTGATGAACGGCGCAGTGGTGCAGGAACTTCCGGCTCGGTCGGACCTGACCGACGCCGACCGGTGGATCCTCGATCGGCTCGCTCTCGTGCGCGCCGAGGTCGACGACGCGTTGGACCGCTACGAATTCGGCAAAGCCTGCGAATCGCTGTACCACTTCGCGTGGGACGAGGTGTGCGACTGGTACCTCGAACTCGCGAAGGTGCAGTTCGCGTCCGAGACACACGCCGACAACACCCGCGCCGTTCTCGGCGTCGTGCTCGATTCCATCCTGCGTCTGCTGCACCCGGTGATCCCGTTCGTGACCGAGACGCTGTGGAAGGCGCTCACCGGCGGTGCCAGCGTCGTCGTGGCCGACTGGCCCCGCGAGACCGGTGTCGGCGCCGATCCCGTTGCCCAGCAACGTGTCACCGACATGCAGAAGCTCATCACCGAGATCCGACGGTTCCGCAGCGACCAGGGAGTCAAGCCCAAGCAGAAGGTCCCGGCGCGCCTTGTCGGCATCGACGAGGCCGACATCGCGTCGCTCGTCCCCGCGACTCGCGCACTGTCCTTCCTCGTGGAGCCCGAGGACGACTTCGCCGAGACCGCGTCGATCGAGGTCCGACTCTCCCTCGGAACCGTGACCGTCTCCGTCGACACCTCGGGAACCGTCGACATCGAGGCCGAGCGCAAGCGCTGCGAGAAGGACCTCGCCGCGGCAGTCAAGGAACTCGAGGCCACCACCGCCAAGCTGGGCAACGAGGCCTTCGTCGGCAAGGCGCCGGAAGCCGTCGTCGACAAGATCAAGGGGCGTCAGCAGATCGCCCGCGAGGAGGTCGAGCGGCTCACGCGTCGACTGGGCGAACTCACGAGCCAGGGAAAGTCGGGCACGGCATGACCTTCCCCGGAACCTCCGGCCCCGACGGAGTGGTGGGGCCCTCGCCGGTGGACCTGGCCGAGTTCGCACTCGTCGAGGCCGAGCTCGATCAGCGTTGGGGTGAGACCACCATCGAGCCGTCGCTGACCCGCATCAGCGCGTTGATGGACCTGCTCGGTTCACCGCAGGCGAGCTACCCGTCGATCCACGTCGCGGGCACCAACGGCAAGACTTCCGTGACCAGGATGATCGAGGCTCTGCTGCGGGCCTTCCATCGTCGGACCGGCCGGACGACCAGCCCGCATCTGCAGATCGCCACCGAACGCATCGCCGTCGACGGACTGCCGTTGACGCCGCGGCAGTACGTGGACACGTACCGCGAGATCCTCCCGTACGTCGAGATGATCGACGCGCAGTCCGAGGCCGCCGGGGGACCGGCGATGAGCAAGTTCGAGGTCGTCACCGCGATGGCGTTCGCCGCGTTCGCCGAGGCGCCCGTGGACGTGGCCGTCGTCGAGGTCGGTCTCGGCGGTCGTTGGGACGCGACGAACGTGGTGGATGCGCAGGTATCGGTGATCACGCCGATCGGGATCGACCACATCGAGTACCTGGGGACCGATCTCGCGGGCATCGCGGCCGAGAAGGCCGGCATCATCAAGAAGGCGCCCGAGCGACTCGATCCGATCGACACGGTCGCGGTCCTGGACGAGCAGCAACCCGAGGTCACCGACGTGCTGTTGCGTCGCGCCGTCGAGATGGACGCCGCCGTGGCCCGCGCGGGTTCCGAGTTCGTCGTGCTCGCTCGTCGCGTCGCGGTCGGTGGACAACAGCTCGAACTCCGCGGACTCGGCGGGATCTACGACGACATCTTCCTGCCGCTGCACGGCGAACACCAGGCACGTAACGCGTCACTGGCGCTCGCTGCCGTCGAGGCGTTCTTCGGAGCGGGAGCGGACCGCGGCCTCGACATCGAGACCGTCCGCGAAGGGTTCGCCTCGGTGGTCAATCCGGGACGCCTCGAACGCGTCCGTAACGCGCCCACCGTGTTCATCGACGCCGCGCACAACCCGCACGGAGCGTCGGCGCTCGCCGCCACGCTGACCGCGGAGTTCGACTTCCGCAAACTCGTCGGTGTCGTCGCCGTCATGAAGGACAAGGACGTCGACGGCATCCTCCAGGCACTCGAACCCGTTCTGGACGAGGTGGTGGTCACGCACAACGGATCCCCCCGCGGACTCGAGATCGACGCACTCGCCGACGCCGCCGTCGCCAAGTTCGGCGACGAGCGGGTGGTGGTCGCGGAGACGCTGCCCGATGCGCTCGAGATCGCCATCGGTATCGCCGAGGACGTCGCCGACGAGGGCGAAGCAGTCTCCGGGGCCGGCGTCGTCGTCACCGGATCGGTGACGACCGCGGGCGCGGCCCGCACCCTCTTCGGGAAGGACCCGGTATGACCACCGCCGAGACAGGGCAGTTCCCGCCGCCCGCACGTGACCCGTGGAAGGGATTCCGCGGTGTCTGCGCCGGCACCCTGGTTCTCGAGGCGATCGTGGTGCTGCTCGCGCTGCCGGTCGTCGGAACCGTCGGCGGAGGCGTCACCTGGATCAGCGGCACGTACCTCGTCGGCCTCGGGGTCCTGATGATCCTCGGCGCCGGCCTGCAGGGGCGCTCGTGGGCTCTGTCCTTCGATCTCGGACTCCAGGTGCTGGTCATCCTCGGTTTCCTCGCCCACCCGTCGATCGCCGTCGTCGGGGTGCTGTTCCTCGCCGTGTGGCTGTATCTGCTCTACCTCCGACGCGACCTCCGTCGGAGGATCGCCGAGGGCCGGTTGCCGTCCCAGCGTGAGTGACGGGGTGCGCGAGCGCGCCTACCCCGTCCTCTAGGCTCTGCGATCGTGACCGAACGCACTCTCGTCCTGATCAAGCCCGATGGCGTCGCTCGTCGATTCGTCGGGGAAATCCTCGGCCGTGTCGAGCGCAAAGGCCTCGACCTCGTCGCGCTCGACCTGCGCACCGTGTCCCGTGACGTGGCGGAGCAGCACTACGCCGAGCACGCCGAGCGCCCGTTCTTCCCCGACCTGATCGACTTCATCACCTCCGGTCCCCTCGTGGCCGCGGTGCTCGAAGGTCCCCGAGCGATCGAGGCGTTCCGCCAGCTCGCCGGTGGCACCGACCCCGTCGCCAAGGCCACGCCCGGCACCATCCGCGCCGACCTCGCACTCGACGGTCAGAAGAACCTCGTCCACGGCTCGGATTCGACCGAGTCCGCCGCTCGCGAGATCGCTCTCTGGTTCCCTGAGCTGGGCTGATGTCCGCCCCGCGCCGCGTGCCGTGCCACTCGAGCGGCAATGGCACGCGGCGGTCGGGGAGTGTGGGATAGTGGAAGAGGTTGCGGCGCGCACCACGCGAACGTGACCGGATGACATCCACGGACCCGATGCCCGTCATCGCGGACATGCGCCGACACGGGTGCGAAGCTTCTATTCGTACCGTTGGCGCGTCACGCTGAAGATCAGGCGCTCGGACCGGCCATCCGCCCAGGCATTGCGGCGATCTCCGCCGACCGTCCCGGTCGACGACCCGTCGTTCTGCGAACCCGCTTAGTCGACGGGATCTCCCGATCCCGCGAACGAACCATGACTCTCGTGTGGCCGCGTGCCATCCGACGGACGACGCCCGATCGGGCACTGTCGACCGTGGATGCTCGCGCCCGGGAGCCCGAGGAGAACACGTGGCCGACAACGTGCCGCCCCAGACATCGCAGGACCCGAACACCGAAGCGCAGGCGTTCCCCGAACGCATTCGCGTACACGCGCTGGCCAAGCTGCTGGGCGTGACCAGCAAGCAGGTCGTGGCGCAGCTCGCCGAGATGGGCGTCGACGTCCGTAGCGTGCAGTCGAGCGTCGTCCGCGCCGACGCCGAGACCGTCGCCTCCGCTCTCGGTGGCTCCGTCGTCACCCAGAACGTGACCCCCGAAGCAGAAGCAGTGGTCGAGGCAGAGCCCGCCCCCGCAGCGGCGCGTGTGGAGCCGGACCTCTTCACCAACATCGAGACCACCGAAGCCACGGCACCGTCGACTGCCGGTCCGGCTTCGGTGCCGGTCTTCCTGCAGCCCGAGGCCGCCCCCGAGGCACCGAAGGCTCGCCGTCGAGCTCGAAGCCCGAAGAAGGTCGAGACACCTGCAGCCGAGGCGCGTGTAACCGAGGCGCCTGTAACCGAGACGCCTGCCGTCGAGACGCCCGCTGCGGAGGCGCCTGTCGCCGAGACGCCGTCGCCCGAGGTTCCGACGCTCGAGGTTCCGGCCGACGCGTCGGACGAGGCCGCGAACGATCAGGACACCGCCGAATCCGCCGAGCAGGAGTCCAACGACCAGGACGGTCAGTCCGGTCCTCGCCGCCGCCGTCGCGGACGCCGTGGACGTGGCCGCGGTCGTGGCGACGCGCAGACGGACGATCAGGACGACTCGGACGACGACTCCGACGAGTCGTCGACCGATGCCGTCGCGTCGGACCAGCCGACCGACCAGACGAGCACCTCGGACGAGACGTCCACCGATTCCGAGGCGACTCCGGACGCGGACGCCTCCGAGTCGCAGGACGACGACACCGAGGACGCAGCCGAGGCATCGCCGCGCAGGTCGTCGAACCGGCGTTCGCGCAGTCGCCGATCCGCGAGGTCGGAGTCGAGCGCGACCGACGAGTCGACGCCCGACGATGCGCCCGAGTCGGATACGTCCGACGATGCGGACACCGCCGAGTCCGCCGAGAGTGACGACGACGAGAGCACGGCCGACAGCGCGAGCCGCCGTCGCCGGCGTCGCCGCCGTCGCAAGAGCGGAGCCGACGGCGCCGACGGCGATGCCACCACCGAGGACGACCCGCCCAACACCGTCGTCCACGAGCGTGAGCCGCGGCAGCGCAAGGCCAAGGACGAGGTCCAGGGCATCACCGGGTCCACCCGGCTCGAGGCGAAGCGTCAGCGTCGCCGCGACGGGCGTGACGCCGGTCGTCGTCGCCCCCCGATCCTCACCGAATCAGAGTTCCTCGCACGCCGTGAGTCCGTGGACCGCACCATGGTCGTGCGGGAGAAGGCACTGGCCGGTCAGCCCGATCTGACGCAGGTCGCGGTGCTCGAGGACGGTGTCCTGGTCGAGCACTTCGTCACCAGCACCGCATCGGGATCGATCGTCGGCAACGTGTACCTCGGTCGCGTGCAGAACGTGCTGCCCAGCATGGAAGCTGCATTCATCGACATCGGCAAGGGCCGCAACGGTGTGCTCTATGCCGGTGAGGTCGACTGGGACGCAGCGGGTCTGGGCGGGAACAGCCGCAAGATCGAGCAGGCGCTGAAGCCGGGCGATCAGGTTCTGGTGCAGGTCAGCAAGGATCCGGTGGGCCACAAGGGTGCCCGCTTGACGACGCAGATCTCCCTGGCCGGACGGTTCCTGGTGTACGTGCCGGGTGGTTCGTCCACCGGCATCAGCCGCAAGCTTCCCGACAACGAGCGCAAGCGTCTGAAGGACATCCTGCGCGACATCGTGCCCGCCGAGGCAGGCGTCATCATCCGCACCGCGTCGGAAGGCGTCAGCGCGGAGGAACTCGCTCGCGACGTCACCCGTCTGCAGGCGCAGTGGGCCATGGTCTCCGAGCGATCCACCGGTGCCGAGTCGGCCAAGGGTTCGGCGCCCGTCACCCTGTACGAAGAGCCGGATCTGCTGGTCAAGGTCGTCCGCGATCTCTTCAACGAGGACTTCTCGAAGCTCGTCATCGAGGGCGATCGTGCGTGGTCGACGGTGCAGAGCTACATCGAGACCGTGGCTCCCGACATGCTGTCGCGGGTCGAGCGGTACACCTCGTCGTCGAAGGACGTCGACGTCTTCGCGGCCTACCGCATCGACGAGCAGCTGGCCAAGGCGCTCGACCGCAAGGTGTGGCTGCCGTCGGGTGGCACGCTGGTCATCGACCGCACCGAGGCCATGACCGTGGTGGACGTCAACACCGGCAAGTTCACCGGTGAAGGCGGCAACCTCGAGGAGACCGTCACACGCAACAACCTGGAGGCGGCCGAAGAGGTCGTCCGCCAGATGCGACTGCGCGACATCGGCGGCATGATCGTCGTCGACTTCATCGACATGGTCCTCGAGTCGAACCGTGACCTGGTCCTGCGTCGTCTGACCGAGGCTCTCGGCCGCGACCGCACGAGGCACCAGGTGTCGGAGGTGACGTCGCTCGGACTGGTCCAGATGACGCGTAAGCGTATGGGTACCGGCCTGATCGAGGCGTTCTCCACCACCTGTGAGCACTGCCACGGGCGTGGACTGATGATGCATCAGTTCCCCGTCGAGGCTGCCAAGGACGACGGTGGACGCGGAAACTCGCGCTCGGACAACTCCCGGTCGGACAACAACCAGCGCTCGGACAACTCGCGCTCTGACAACAACCAGCGCTCCGAGGGCGGCTCGCGTCGCCGCCGCGGGGGCAAGGATCGTTCGGACTCCCGTGCGCAGGACGCGGTCGACACGGGCGCGTCGGAGGACGACACGACCGACACGACGGTCGACCCGTCTATCCGCCGCGCACACCCCGTGGCACTGGCCATGGCTGCGCATCTGCACCCGGACGACGTGGCCGACTCGGGCTCGGATCCGATCGACGAGGCCGCCGCGGCGGTCGCCGCGGTTCGGGACGCGCGGACTGCGCCCGACGAGAGTCCGGCCACCGATGTGTCCTCGGACACCGCACCTGTCGACGTACCGGACGAGACCGTCGTCGAACCGGACGCCGCCGCGGCTCCCGCGACACGGCCACGGCGCAGCCGACGAGTCTCCCGTGCGGCGTCCGCGCCGGCCGGCGACTCGGCCGGCACGGTCATCGTGGTACCGAGTACTCCCGTGAACGGCTCCGCCGCAGCAGTATCCGAGGATTCCGCACCCGCGGTGGTCGAGGACCCCGCCGCCGTGACAGTCGGCGGCGGTGCGTCGGTGGCCGCTGCCGCACCGGCCCGACGTCCGCGTCGCCGGGCGGCGGGACGCCCGGCGGGACCGCCGCCCGGCGACGAGTCCTGAGGTGCGGCGGAGGGTCCGGTCGAGCGGTTTGACCGGGCCACGGACTCTGCCGTAATCTTTGACAGTCGCTGTCGGCGACGCGGCTCTGTCCTGTCCGCCGTGAGGTGGCAGGGAGAGACGCCCGAACTTCGGTTCGCCGGCGCAAGAACACCGCACGAGCACGGGCTGCAGTCCTGCAGCCATGAGACCAGTCGCGTCCCCCACGGGGCCGCGAGAACGCATCAAAGAAGCAAGGGGTAGCCCTCCGATGGCAACGTACGCGATCGTCAAGACCGGCGGAAAGCAGTACAAGGTCGCAGTAGGTGACCTCGTCAAGGTCGAGAAGATCGAGGGAGCGCCCGGAACGGCTGTCTCGCTTGCTCCAGTTCTCGTCGTCGACGGGTCGGACCTGACCACCGATGCATCCAAGCTGGCCGACATGTCTGTCGCCGGTGAGATCGTCGAGCACACCAAGGGTCCGAAGATCCGCATCCACAAGTTCAAGAACAAGACCGGCTACCACAAGCGTCAGGGACACCGGCAGAAGCTGACCGTCCTGAAGGTCACCGGCATCAAGTAAGTCCTCGATACCGGTACCATCCGGCGTCACCACAGCACTGGCTCCACCAACCCCGGGAGGGTTTCTCATGGCACACAAGAAGGGCGCGTCCAGCTCACGCAACGGTCGCGATTCCAACTCACAGCGCCTCGGCGTCAAGCGCTTCGGCGGCCAGTCCGTCAGCGCAGGCGAGATCATCGTTCGCCAGCGCGGCACTCACTTCCACCCCGGCGTGAACGTCGGCCGTGGCGGCGACGACACCCTGTTCGCTCTCTCTGCGGGTGCAGTCCTGTTCGGAACGAAGCGCGGCCGCAAGACCGTCAACATCGTCCCGGTCGCCGCAGACGCTCCGGTCGCCGTAGAGGTCTGATCCTCCTGCGGTGACAGCGTCGTCTCCGACGCTGCACACCTCGGCGCTGCATATCAGTACGCGTTCCCGTCAGGGGCGGTTCGGAGGGCTTCCTCCGTCCGCCCCTGACGGCGTTCCACCCAGCATCACTCTCGTTAGTTGTCTCGGAAGGACCACCCACCCATGTCGCGTTTCGTCGACCGTGTCACCCTGCATGTCAGTGCAGGCAAGGGCGGGAACGGGTGCTCCTCGGTCCACCGCGAGAAGTTCAAGCCGCTCGGCGGACCCGACGGTGGTAACGGTGGTCGCGGTGGCGACGTCGTCTTCGTCGTCGACCCGAGCGTCCACACACTCCTCGACTTCCACTTCCACTCGCATGCGAAGGCCGGCAACGGTACGCAGGGAGCGGGCAGCAACCGCGACGGCGCCATCGGCGAGGATCTGATCCTCGGTGTTCCCGACGGGACCATGGTCCTCGACAGCGAGGGACGCATCCTGGCGGACCTCGTCGGGGAAGGCACACGCTTCGACGCCGCTGCCGGTGGCCGTGGTGGCCTGGGTAACGCAGCCCTGGCATCGCGCGCACGCAAGGCGCCCGGTTTCGCACTGCTCGGTGAGGACGGCGTCGAACGCGACCTGGTCCTGGAACTGAAGTCGGTCGCCGACGTCGGCCTGGTCGGATTCCCCAGCGCCGGGAAGTCCTCGCTGGTGTCGGTGCTGTCCGCAGCGAAGCCCAAGATCGCCGACTACCCCTTCACGACGCTGGTCCCGAACCTCGGCGTCGTCTCGAGCGGGGACACCACGTTCACCGTCGCCGACGTCCCCGGTCTCATCCCCGGCGCGAGCCAGGGCAAGGGGCTGGGCCTGGACTTCCTGCGTCACCTCGAGCGTTGCGCAGTTCTCGCGCACGTCGTCGACTGCGCGACCCTCGATCCGGGCCGCGATCCCGTGTCGGACGTCGATGCTCTCGAGGCCGAACTCGCGGCCTACACACCGGCCCTGTCCAGCGACGCAGGGCTCGGCGAACTCGCCGACCGCCCGCGCATCGTCGTGCTGAACAAGGTCGACGTGCCGGAGGCCCTCGAGTTGGCGGACATGGTGCGCGCGGACTTCGAAGCCCGCGGGTGGCCCGTGTTCTCCATCTCCGCGGTCAGCCGGGAAGGTCTGCGCCCCTTGACGTTCGCGTTGGCCGAACTCGTCGCCCAGTACCGTCTCGATCACCCCAAGGCCGTTCCGCGTCGACAGGTCATCCGTCCGGTCGCCACCGACAAGGCCGGCTTCAGCGTCATCGCCGATCCCGACGTTCCGGGTGGCTTCATCGTGCGCGGTGAGCGCCCCGAGCGGTGGGTCAACCAGACGTCCTTCGACAACGACGAGGCCGTCGGCTACCTGGCCGACCGCTTCGCACGGCTCGGCGTCGAGGCCGAACTGGTCAAGCAGGGCGCACAGCCCGGCGCCTCGGTCACCATCGGGGACGTCAGCTTCGAGTGGGAACCGCAGACTCCCGCCGGTGTCGACGTCACGATGACGGGCCGCGGAACCGACTCGCGCATCGATCAGGTCGAGCGCATCGGCGCATCCGAGCGTAAGCACGCACGCCGTGTCCGGCGAGGGCTGGACAGCGACGACCAGTGACGGTGACACAGCCGCACGGGAGTACCCGGGAGACCATCGCGTCGGCTCGCAGCATCGTCGTCAAGATCGGCTCGTCCGCGTTGACGAGCATGGAGAAGGGCCTCGACCTTTCCCGACTCGACGCGCTGGCCGACGCCATCGAGGCGAGGATGCGCAACGGCACCGATGTGGTCGTGGTGTCCTCGGGTGCCATCGGAGCCGGCATGGCGCCTCTGGGCCTCAAGCAGCGTCCCCGAGACCTGGCCACCAAGCAGGCCGCCGCCAGTGTGGGTCAGCTCGCGCTGGCGCATGCGTGGGGCACGTCCTTCGGACGCTACGGCCGGACGGTCGGCCAGGTGCTTCTCACCGCCGAGGACATCGCGCGTCGCGCCAATCACCGCAATGCCCAGCGCACGCTGGACCGTCTGCGCTCGCTCGGCGCGGTAGCGGTGGTCAACGAGAACGACACGGTCGCCACGGCCGAGATCCGGTTCGGTGACAACGACCGGCTCGCTGCCCTGGTAGCCCATCTCGTCGGCGCCGACGCCCTGGTGCTTCTGTCCGACGTGGACGGTCTGTACGACGGTGACCCGCGCAAGGACCCGAACGCGAGGTTCCTGACGGAAGTGGCCAGTCCCGAGGATCTCGACGGCGTCGTCGCCGGGTCCGGGGGAGCGTTGGGAACGGGCGGCATGGCCTCGAAGCTGTCTGCTGCGCGTCTGGCTGCCGACGCCGGCGTGCCGGTCCTGTTGGCTGCCGCGTCGGATGCCGCGTCGGCACTCGGTGGCGGCGCGGTGGGAACCACGTTCACGGCTCGCCCCAATCGGTTGTCGGCGCGGCGTTTCTGGGTGCGGCACGCCGCCGATACGACCGGTGCGCTGATGCTCGATGCGGGCGCGGTGGCCGCGGTGATCGACCGGAGACGGTCCCTGCTGTCCGCCGGCATCGTCTCCGTCGCCGGCACGTTCGACGCGGGGGACGTGGTGTCCCTGACGGCGCAGGACGGAGCGGTCGTGGCTCGCGGTGTCGTGGCCTACGACTCGACGGAGATCACCGGGATGCTCGGACAGTCGACCGCCGACCTGGCGCCGGAACTGCGACGGCCCGTCGTGCACGCGGACGATCTGGTCCCCGGCTGACTCGTCACGAGGCGTGCGAGGGGGAGGCCGCGAGAACGCGTCGCAACGCGATCGCCACCAGCGCGACCGCCACTCCGGCAGCCACGACGGACCACAGAGCCCACCCGAAGCCGGTGAGCTGCGCGAGTGTGCCGAAGGTGATGGGCGCGGTGAGCACTCCGACGCGTGCGACGAGCGAGACCACGGTCATCGCCGTTCCCGGCGCGATCCCGGGTAGTCGGCCGGCGAGGCCGAAGGCCGCGGGGAAGATGGGCGCGGCACCCAGACCGGCCACCGCGAACATCGCTGCCGCGACGTACGGGGATGTCACGGCGGGGGCTGCCACGAAGGCCGCGGCGATGAGCAGTGCGCCGCCCATCAGGACGGCGTGCCGCCCGAAACGATCCACCGTCGCGTCACCGATGAGTCGACCGACGAACATCGCCGACGAGAACGCCACTACGGACAGCCCGGCCAGACCGGCTCCGGCACCGAGTTCCGTGGAGTAGACGGCGCCCCAGGATTGGGGGACGTCCTCCACCAGTGCCGCCACCAGCACGAGCAGTCCCAGCAGAGCCAGCGCACCGGAGAACGGGACACGGGAACGGCGGGGCGTCGCGCTGACAGGTTCCGCGGGCGCTGTCGGGGCGTCGCGGACGAGGAAGCGCGCGGCCACCACTGCAGCGACCAGCAGGACCCCGCCGACCAGCGAGAAGTGGACCACCACGGACAGTCCTGCCGCGGCTGCTGCCGCTCCGGTCAGTCCGCCGGTGACGGCGCCCGCGCTCCACGATGCGTGGAATCGGTTGAGCAGAGACCGATCACGTCGCTTCTCGACGATCACGCCCTGCGCGTTCATGGCGACGTCCATCACCGCGTCGGCGCCGCCGAGGACTGCGAGAGACAGGGCGAGCATCCACCAGGTCCCGGCCACCGCGGGGAGGACGAACGCGAGACACAGCAGAGCCGCGGAGAGCACCACGACCATCCGGCTGCCGAGCTTCCTGATGCCGATGGCGGCGAGGGGAGTGGCCAGCAGCCCTCCCGTACCCGTCCCCGCCAGAGCGAGTCCGAGGACCGATGCGTCGAGGGACAGCGCGTCGCGGATCGCGGGGATGCGCGGTGCCCAGTTCCCGAGCACCGCCCCGTTGACGAAGAACACGACCGCGACGGCCCACGGCCGTCCGGTGGTCGAGGTCGTTCCCGCCGTCACAGGAAAGCAGCCAGGACCTCGGAACAGCCCGCCTCGATCTTCTCCGCCGCGAACTCGTCCCCGCGGGTCGTCCCGCGGTTGACGATGAATACCGGGATCTCGTTCTTCCACGCGTGGCGGACGAAGCGCAGTCCGGACATCACGGTCAGCGACGACCCGAGGACGACGAGAGCCGACGCGGCGTCGACCATGTCGTAGGCACTGCGGACCCGAGGCTTGGGAACACTCTCGCCGAAATAGACGATGTCGGGTTTGAGGATGCCGCCGCAGACCTCGCAGCCGACCATGCGGAAATGAGCCGTGCTCTCGATGATCGCGTCGGCGTCCGGAGCGATCTCGACTCCGTCGGCGCCGACCACGGATTCGATGAACCCCGGATTGAGTGCGGTCAGGCGCTCGTCCAGTGCGACGCGGGAGATCAACCGGTCGCAGTCCAGGCAGCGGACGCGGCCGTAGACACCGTGCAGGTCGATCACCGACCGTGACCCCGCCTTGGTGTGCAGCATGTCGACGTTCTGCGTGATGGTGCCCGACACGGTGCCGACCCGCTCGAGCTCGGCGAGCGCGCGGTGTCCGGCGTTGGGCCGGGTCGCGTCCATGTGGCGCCAGCCGACGTGATTGCGAGCCCAGTAGTGGCGTCGGAAATCGTCGTCGCCGATGAACTGCTGGAACGTCATCGGGTTACGTGGAGGGGAGTCGGGCCCGCGGTAGTCGGGGATACCCGAGTCGGTGGACATGCCGGCGCCCGTGAGTGCGACGACGCGGCCGCCGGCCATCGCGTCCTGGAGAGAGATGGCGCTGCGCGGCGACCGATCGAGAGAGCGTGGGGAAACCGAGGTCACGTTCTCCAGAGTAGGTCGCCGCGCAGCGTCGTGCGTCAGGCAGGAACTTCGATCAACGGATACACGCCGTTCTCGTCGTGCCGTTCGTTGCCCACCACGGGTGGGTTGAACACGCACAGCATGCGCATGCGCGTCCGCGTCTCCACCGTGTGACGCTCGTGCCCGTTCAACAGGTACATCGACCCCGCGCCGAGCTCGTAGGTCTCCCCGGTCTCGCGGTCGGTCAGCGTCCCCTCGCCCTCGATGAGCCAGACGGCTTCGACGTGGTTGGCGTAGTGGAAATTGTTCACGGTGTTCGGCTCGATGGTGGTCTCGTGGAACGAGAAGCCGACCTTGTCGCCGCCCAGGACGATGCGCTTGGACCGCCACTGGCCGTCCTCGCTCGCGATGTCGCGATCGGTTCCGGTGATGGCTTCGGTGGTGCGAACGATCATGTGAACCTCCTACGGTGGGGGGTGGTCAGGAGCAGACGGTCGTGGTGGCCTCGGACAGGATGCCCAGCCCGTGGTCGAGATCCTGCTCGGAGATGGTGAGCGGCGGAAGGAGCTTGACGACCTCGTCCGACGGGCCCGACGTCTCTGCGAGCAGCCCGTGCTCGTATGCCAGCGCGGTCACCTTCGACGCCTTCTCCGCGTCGTCGAACACCAGACCCCGGACCATTCCTCGGCCTCGGGTGCTGATGCCGTCGAACCGAGCGGACAGCTCGATGAACGCATCCTGGATCCGCTCGCCCTTGGCCAGGATCGATGCCTCGAAGGCTCCGTCGGACCAGTAGTGGTCGAGTGCGGCCTTGCTGGTCACGAAGGCCGGGTTGTTGCCGCGGAACGTGCCGTTGTGCTCGCCCGGACCCCAGACGTCGAGTTCGGGACGCATCAAGGTCAGGGCCATCGGCATCCCGTATCCGCCGATGGACTTCGAGAGCGTGACGATGTCGGGCACGATGCCGGCGTCCTCGAACGAGAAGAACGGGCCCGTGCGGCCGACGCCCATCTGGACGTCGTCGACGATGAGCAGGATGTCGCGTCGCTTCAGCAGATCGGCGAGTCCGCGCAGCCACTCGGCGCGAGCCACGTTGACCCCGCCCTCACCCTGGACCGTTTCCACGATGACCGCGGCAGGACGGTTGATGCCGCTGCCCGAGTCGTCGAGGACTCGCTCCATCCACTGGAAGTCGTCCGTCGCTCCGCCGAAGTAGTTGTCGAACGGCATGGGGGTGGCGTGGACCAGGGGGATGCCGGCGCCGGCGCGCTTCATGGAGTTGCCGGTGACGGACAGGGCGCCGAGGGTCATGCCGTGGAAGGCATTGGTGAAATTGATGACCGAGGAACGGCCGGTGACCTTTCGCGCCAATTTCAGTGCCGCTTCCACCGTGTTCGTTCCGGTGGGGCCGGGGAATTGCACTTTGTAGTCGAGTCCGCGCGGCTCGAGAATGCGCGAGGTGAACGACTCGAGGAATTCCCGCTTGGCGACGGTCGACATGTCGAGACCGTGCGTGATGCCGTCACGCATGATGTAGTCGACCAGAGCCTTCTTGAGGACGGGATTGTTGTGGCCGTAATTCAGCGCACCCGCTCCGGCGAAGAAGTCGAGGTACCTGCGGCCGTTCTCGTCGGTGATCCACGAGCCCTGCGCCGTGTCGAACACGGCGGGCCACTGGCGGCTGTAGCTGCGAACTTGTGACTCGCGGGCCTCGAAGATGTCGGTGGTGGCGTCGGTGGGGCTGATGCTGGTGGTGGTCAAGGAAGTCCTCCGGGGTGATCGTCGAATGGGGGCGCCTGTCGTGCGAGTTGCGCTACGTGGCGTCGAACGGACCGACCGTGTAGAGGTCTTCCGGTTCGTGGCTGTCAGGGAAAGCATTGGCGGCGAACAGGTCTCGCCGGTCGATGCCGGTCCCGCGCCGTCGGGCGAGCGAGGTGAACAAGCCGATCGAGGCGTCGTTGTCCGGGCTGATGGTGGTCTCGAGCAGGCGCGGCGCCGTGCGGTCCACCAGGGTCTCCAGCATGCGGACGGCAAGGCCGTGTCCGCGCTGATCGGCGTCCACGGCAACCTGCCACACGAAGAGGGTGTCGCCCTGTTCGGGGCGCCGGTAGCCGGAGACGAAGCCGACGGGAACGTCGTTCGTGTCAGTCGCCACGACGGAGGTGGCGGAGAAGTCACGGCACCACAGGACGTAGGCGTAACCGGAATTGAGATCGAGGACAGTCGAGTCCCGGGCAATTTCCCACAGGCGTATTCCGTCGTCGGTGCGAGGCGGTCGGAATGTGAACTGGATGGCGTCGGTCGGGTTATCTTGTCGTAACACTGGCGTCATATTGCCTACGAACGTAACAAGGACGCTGCCGCATGTCAGGTGCCTCGGTGGCCGACGTGCAGGAAAGGCACGCTAACCGCCAGTACCCTCGCCTGTTGTGAGGGTGCTCACACGGGACTGTGACGCCGGTCCAGATGGTGCCGATGTGACCAGTGTGAACGGTGTGGCGACAGCCGGCGCGCGTCACGGACCCGGAAATAAATGGCAACGGTGCGGCGAGGCACGCACCGTTCACGCGTCGTGGTAGCTAATGTCCGGCTCATTATGACTCCGAAAGTCAGGCTTCCGCAGTTCAGAGCACCGTCCACCGGTTCGGATCGCGCGCCGATCCGCAGCCGGATCGCTGCTCTCTGCGCGACCCCGGTGGCCATGCTGCTCGCCGTTCTTCTTCCCACCCTGGCCGCGGGCGTCTTCTGGGTAGCGCAGACGGACCAGGACGCGACCACCGGCACGGTGACCGTCCGATCGACGGCGGGGGGATCTGCCACCGATCCGCTGGCTCCGTCCAGATCCGCGTTGACCAACACGGCGCTGCCGCTGCAGATACTCGCCGGCGGCATGACGGAACTGACCGACGGAAGCACCGAACTCGACGACGGTGCACACCAGATGTCCGACGGGCTGCATCAGGCGCGCGACGGATCCGCGGAGTTGGCCGACGGGATGACGCAGCTCCGCGCGGGACTGTGGCAGCTCGGCGACGGTTCCTCCCAGGTCAGCGGCGGAGTGGATCGCGTCGTCGGTGCCCTGACCGGGGTCGGTGCGGCGCAGGGTCAGATCGAACTGATCGTGCAGCAGACGCTCGACTCGCTGGCCGCATCGGGAGACCCGCAGGCAGCGGCGTCGGCGGATCAGTTGCGCCCCGTGCTCGATCTGCTACGCACGCAAGGACTGAACGGGGGTGTGTTGACCGATCTGGAGACCCTGCGCAAGGGCGCACAGACCGTGGCGTACCAACTCGACGACCCGAAGTCGGAGTTCGTCGACGGCATGGTGCGTGCCACCGACGGCTCGGCCCAGCTTCGCGACGGATTGGTCCTGCTCGACGACGGCGGCGTCCGCCTCGTGGACGGCACCACCCGTCTCGTCGGCGGCGTGGGTCCGATGGAGACCATGTTCACCACGTTGCGATCCAATGTGGAGAAGGCCTCGACCTCGCTTCCGGCCGCAACTCAGGTCGAGGCGGACTCGGCCGGCAGCACCAACTCCTACGTCGTGCGCTCGGCCTCGGACAACTGGCCGTACCTCGCGGCGGCCTTCGCCCTGGTCGCGGCCGCCCTGGTCGGCTTTTTCGTTCCCCGTGTGCGAGCCGCCGTCCTGGGCGCCGTCGCGACGTCGCTCACGATGGTGCTCGCACTGGCCTTCGCGGTCACCGGCGCGAGCCTCTCCGGTTTCTTCACCGCCACCGTCCTGATCGTGCTGTGGGTGGCGGCCACGGTCGCCGCAGCGCGTGCGATACGCACGGCGCTCGGTCTGACGGTCGGCGGCATCGTGCTGGCGTTCCTCGGCATCGCGCAGATCGTGCTCGCCGGCATGGTGCTGCGCGGCGCCGGTGGCGTCGTCGACACCGTCTCGATGTTCACCCCGATCGGCCAACTGGTGCGGATTCTGGGCGCGTCCGTGGACGGAGGCTCGCTGGTGTTCGTGCTGGTCTCGACCGTCGCCGCGGTGGTCACCCTCGCCGTCTCGGTGGCCGTTCTCCTCGCACACGGCGCTGCCCGGGAACCCGATGAGACTGCGGATGCGTCGGAACCGGACGACTCGAGCGCTGACGACGACCGATTCGCCGACGACACGGTCGCCTCCTCCGTACCGTGAGGACAGCGGCGTCAGGCGCCGGACGATCCCGTACAGCGAGGAGCGTGACGTGCTGCTCGACGGAGCCAACGCAGTCATCTACGGCGGAGGCGGAGTCCTCGGTGGTCGACTGGCGCTCGCCCTGGCCCGCGAGGGAGCTCGCGTCCATCTCGCCGGCCGCTCACGCGAGCGTATGGGTGTCGTCGTGGACGCGATCCGCGAGGACGGCGGGTACGCGGAAGCCGCCGTCATCGACGTTCTCGACGAAGTCGACGTCGACGAGTACGTGGACGTCGTCGCTGCGTGCTCCGGCAGCATCGACATCTCCGTAGACGTGATCGTTCCCGGCGCACGCGCCGCGTCCGTCGACGCTCGGCGCAGGCTCGACCGTACGGAGGTCGCCGACCTCGAGCGCCCGGTGCTCGACGCGCTGCGGGCACACTTCATCACCGCGCGTGCCGCGGCCCGGCACATGGTGTGCCAACACTCCGGTCTGATCCTCGTTCCGCGATGCGACACCGCGCCGGCTCACCTGGACGCGCTGTCCCTGGCGTCCGCCGTGATCGACCGACTCGCTGCTCAACTGGCCGCCGAGCTCGCCTCGACGGGAGTGCGCGTGGCCACGGTGGCCGCCGATCTCGGCTCACCGGACGACACGGCGTCCCGACTGGTGGCCGCCGCGTCAGACGGCGATACGTAGCGCCTCCACGAGGTCGCGGTAGAGGGTGTCGGAGTCGAGCAACTCGCGGTGCGTGCCGCGCGAGCGCACTCGCCCACGTTCGAGCACGAAGATGGTGTCGGCGTCGATGACCGTCGACAAGCGGTGGGCGATGGTCACGACGGCACCGTGCACCGACAGTTCACGGATCGCATCGTGGATCGCAGCCTCGGTGATGCCGTCCACCTGCGCCGTGGCCTCGTCGAGAAGCAGGATGTCGGGCGGACGCACGATCGCCCTGGCCAGTGCGATGCGTTGGCGCTCACCACCCGACACTGCGGAATCGCGCAGTTCGGTGCTCAGCCCGGCGGGGAGTTGTTCGATCTTCTCGGACAGGCGGACACGCCCCAGTGCCGCCCAGAGCTCGGCGTCGGTGGCATCCGGGTGGGTCAGTCTGAGGTTGTCCGCGATGGTGCCGGGTAGCGTCGGGGTCGCCTGCTCCACGTATCCGATCCGCGCGCGGATCTGGTCGTGCGACAACTGCGGGTAGGGAACGCCGGCCAGCGCCAGCTCACCGTTCCGCGGCTCCAGGAACCTCAGGAAGAGAGAGAACAGCGTCGTCTTCCCGGCGCCCGACGGCCCGACGACGGCGGTGTGTCCGCGTGCGGCGATCTCCATGTCGATGCCGTTCACCGCGGCGCTCTCCTCGCCGTAACCGGCCGTCACGCGTCGGAGAGACAGGGCGGCGGGGGCGTCGGTGATGCTGCGCGGCAATTCGGTGACAGCCACCGGTGCAGCAGCCTCGAGGTCCATCACCTGGATCTCGCGGATACGCGACGCCGCGGCGATGCCACGTTGGAGTTGCGAGACGTACAGCGTGAGTTGCGCGACGGGCCCCACCAGCTGGAAGGCGTACAGCAGGAACGCGACCAGGCTCGACACCGCGAGGGCGCCCGAGCTCACCCGGTACGCGCCGACTCCGAGGACAGCGATGATGGTGAGCTGGATTCCACTGCCGGTGATGGTCCACGCCCATGCCTCGAGGCGCACGGCACGGATGCCGAACATGGCCGACGTGCGAGCCTCGTCGATGACGCGCTCACTCGAACGGTCCTCCGCACGGCTGGCCTTGACGGTCCGGACTGCACGCAGGGCGCCCTCGAGGATGCCGCCGAGCCGCCCCATCGCTTCCTGTGCATCACGTTGCGCGCGAGCCACTTTGGGCATCAGCACCCCGGCCGCCAGCCCGATCAGAGCGATGCCGAGGACCGCGGTACCCAGCAGCGGGAGATCCAGGGTCGCCATGAGGACGATGACTCCGACGATCGCAATGCTCCCGTTGACGATCTCCACGAGCGCCCACGACGACGCTTCCCGCAGCAGCACCGTGTCGGAGGTGACGCGGGTCAACATCTCACCGGCCGGCCGCGCCGTCACCGCGGGGATGGTCGCTCCGAAGAACCGACGGACCATCGACGACCGGGCTTCGAGCACCACGCGCTCGGCCATCGTGCCGAGCAGCAGACGTTGCGCCATCCCGACTATCACGCCGACGACGAGCAGGCTGACCAGCAGAACGATCGCGGACTTCGTCGCCCCCGGGACTCCGAACGAATCGAGGAGCCGCTTGGTCACCAGCGGTGTCGCCAACGACGACGCCGTCACCAGCAGACCCAGCAGCAGGCCGAACCGGAACAACCGACGATGCGGGCGGATGAAGGTCCACAGAATGCGCAGGTTGGGGAGCCGGCCGAGGGTCTCCGGAGTATCTGTCGTCACCTGGTCACACTAGTCGCGAGCCGCACGTGTTCCTCGAGCCGCGGCTTACCCGCGGCCGATGAGGGCGAACGGGAGGACCGCATCCGCTCCGGCCTGCCGCAAGGCTCGTGCGGCCATGGTCGCGGTCCACCCCGTGTCGGTCGAGAGGTCGAGGAGCAGCACCGGGCCCCGATGGGCGGTGAGATCCGGCGGCTCGAAGGCATCCACCAGCGACGCGACCCGGAAGGCGGAGTTCGCACCGGACACCGGGCGCGCGTCCGGACGGCGATGCAGCGTGCCGAGAGGTTCCAGACGGCCCACCCGGGCCAGACGTTCGCCGAGATCCTGCAGGAGGAGCGGACGAGTGTCGCTCTCCATCACCATCACTCCGGTGGGCCGCTCGTCCCACGTCCATTCCGCCAGGACCTTGATGCACGCCGCTTCCAGTCCGTCGGGGGCAGGACCGTCCTGGCCGTCGGTCAGCGCGCGCAGGCGCGGCCCCCACACGGGGTCGGTGAGTCGTCCTAGGATGCGCCCGGTCTCGGGACCCAGCGTGATCTTCCCCGACAGGTCGACGCCGACCTTCTTCAGGCCGGTGGGCCACTGCTTGCGAACCGCCAGGTCGAGTCCTGGTCTGTCCAAGCGCTGCCGGGTGGATTCGACGTCGCCCTCGGACACGTCCGCGGACAGATGCTCACCCGTGCAGTTGTCGCACCTCCCACACCGATCGGCATCGGCGTCGCCCGTGAGTGACGGGTCGTCCAGTTGTCGACGGAGAAAGGACATGCGGCACTCGGTGGTCGACTGGTACTCGATCATCGCGCGCTGTTCCGACAGACGTGCCTCGTCCAGACGCTCGTAGCGTTCGCGGTCGTAGTGCCAGTGCTCGCCGGTGCCCAACCAGCCGCCCTTGACCCGCCGTACGGCTCCGTCCACGTCCAGAACCTTGAGCACCATCTCGAGCCGCGTCCGGCCCAGCTCGACCAAGGGCTCCAGAGCTGGGGTGGACTGAGGGCGTTCGGTATCGAGGACTTCGAGCACCCGCCGCACGACGTGTTCACGGGGGAACGCGACGGAAGCGAAGTAACTCCAGATCTCCCGGTCCTCGGCGCCCGGCAGCAGGATGACGTCCGCGCGCTCGGTGGCGCGTCCCGCACGGCCGACCTGCTGGTAGTAGGAGATAGGCGACGACGGCGCGCCGACGTGGACGACGAAGCCGAGGTCCGGTTTGTCGAAGCCCATGCCGAGAGCCGAGGTGGCGACCAACGCCTTGACCCGATTGTTCAGCAGATCCTGTTCTGCCGCTTCGCGCTCCGTGGGGTCGGTCTGGCCGGTGTAGGCGGCGACCTCCATGCCGCGATCGCGGAGCAGTGCTGCCAGATCGGTCGCACCCGCGACGGTGAGCGAGTACACGATCCCCGAGCCGGGCAGGGTCTTCAGGTGTTCCGCGAGCCAGGCGATGCGGGCCGTCGGATCGGGGATCCGAACGACGGACAGGTGCAACGACTCTCGCTGCAGACCACCGCGGAGGATGGTGGTGTCGGATCCACCGACACCGAGTTGGGCGGCGACATCGGCGACGACGCGGTCGTTCGCGGTGGCGGTCGTCGCGAGGACGGGCACACCCTCGCGGAGCTCGGCGATCAGGGAGCGGATGCGTCGGTAGTCGGGCCGGAAGTCGTGGCCCCAGTCGGACACACAGTGAGCCTCGTCGACCACCACGAGCCCGGCATCGGCCGACAGTGACGGCAGTACCTGGTCGCGGAAATCGGGGTTGTTCAGCCGCTCCGGACTGACGAGCAGGACGTCCAGCTCACCGGCGGCGACGCGTGCGTGCACGTCGTCCCACTCGGTGACGTTGCCGGAGTTGATGGTGGCTGCCGTGACGCCGGCGCGCTCGGCGGCAGCGACCTGGTTGCGCATCAGGGCGAGCAGCGGCGAGACGATGACGGTGGGTCCGAGCCCCTGCTCGCGCAGCAGCCGCGCGGCGATGAAGTACACCGCCGACTTGCCCCACCCGGTCCGCTGCACCACCAGGGCACGGCGGTGATGGACCACCAGCGCCTCGATGGCTGTCCACTGGTCCTCGCGCAGAACCGCATCGGGGCCGGCGAGGTCGGTGAGCAGTTCCTGCGCCCGTTCGCGGGTGCTCATGCGCGTGAGCCGTCGCCTGCGAGGAGGGCGTCGATCTCGGCTGCGGTCGGTGCCGCGGAACCGGCGCCCGGACGGGTGGCGGTCAGTGCGCCGGCAGCGCACGCTCGCCGGACCGCGAGCTCGGGCCCGTCTCGCCACGCCGTCGCCAGGACTCCGGCGAACGCGTCCCCGGCGCCGGTGGTGTCGACGGCCTCGACGGCCGGTGCAGTGGCGGTGGCCTCGGCGCCGTCCGGTCCGCGCCACCGGGCACCGTCCGCGCCCAGCGTGGTGACCACGTGGGGTACGCGCCGCACCGCGTCCGCTCCCAACGCGGCCTCCTCGTCGCGGTTGACGACGACGACATCGATCGCGGCCAGGAGGTCGTCCGAGAGTGGTTGCACAGGAGACGGATTGAGGAACACCACGGTCCCGTTAGCCTGTGCGTGGCGTGCTGCAGCGAGCACCGTCTCCGTCGGGATCTCGAGTTGGCACAGCAGGACGTCCGCCGTGGCGACGGCCTCCAGCTCGTCCTCGGTCAGATCGGTGACGGTGCTGTTGGCAGCTCCGATCACCACGATGGAGTTCTCGGCCGAGTCGTCCACGGTGATCACGGCGACTCCGCTCGCGCCGGGCACCTCGCGCAGCAGCGAGGCGTCCACCTCGGCGTCGACGAGCGTCTCGCGAAGTTCGAGAGCGAACGTGTCCGACCCGACGGCGCCGACGAACGTGACGTCCGCGCCGGCGCGCGCCGCGGCGACGGCCTGATTGGCCCCCTTGCCTCCGGGGCTGGTGCGGAAGGACGAACCCAGGACTGTCTCACCGGGGACGGGCAGGGAGGGTGTGCGGGCGAGAAGATCCATGTTGATGCTTCCGACCACGGCGATGCGCGGTCGTGCGGATGCGGTGCGTGCATGCTGCGGATCGGCCATGATCGCGACCCTAACGGGTGTCGCCGACATCGACGTCACCCTTCCCGGGTCGTGCGGCCGGAACTCGGTTAGGTTGTCGTCGCACCGCAAAATGCTGTCGGAGACAGATCCACCAGTGGAACGAGAGGACTGGACACCATGGCCGAACTGTTCTGCAACGGAGGAGCCATGCGTGGCGGCAACCTCCACCACAATGTGTCCGCGCATACCTTCCTCGGCTCCGTGACGACGGCTCCGAACTACCGCTTCTTCGCCGTGCGGGACGAGTTCCCCGGCCTGCTCCTCACGGAGACGGGCGGCGCCTCGATCGCCGGTGAGCTCTACGACGTGCCGATGGAGAACATCCGCACCGACTTCCTCCCGGAGGAGCCGGCCGAGCTCGAACTGTCGGTGATCGAGCTCGCCGACGGACGTTCGGTCATGGCCGTCGTCCTGCGGCCGGGGCTGGTCGACTCGATCGCGGACGATCTGACCGAGATCACCGACCTCGGCGGTTGGCGCGCGTACCGCGGATTGCCCGACCCCGACATTGCAGGAGCTTGACGAGTGAGCGATTTCCTCGCCTTCCCCGATCTCGCGTCCCGCGCTCTCGGAGGGTCCGTCAGCGCCGCGAACGACGAACTCTTCGCGCAGCGCGAGAACCTGATCAAGCCGACGGCCCCGTTCTTCGACCCCACCGAATTCGGTCACAAGGGCAAGGTCTACGACGGCTGGGAGACGCGTCGACGGCGGGACGAGGGCCACGATTACGCGATCGTTCGACTGGGCGCCGCGGGCATCGTGCACGGAGTGGTCGTGGACACCGCGTACTTCCGCGGCAACTATCCACCGTTCGTCTCCGTCGAGGCGGCGTCGATCGAGGGATATCCGTCCGCCGGGGACATCCTGAATGCGCACTGGCACACGCTCGTCGACAAGTCGCCGGCCGACGGCGACACCGCCAACCTCTACCCGGTCTCGGACGGCCGTCGGTGGACGCATGTCCGCCTGTCGATCTACCCGGACGGGGGAGTGGCGCGACTGCGGGTGCACGGTGAGGTGGTGCCCGACGCACGTTTCCTGGGAGGAACGGTGGATCTGCTGGCGGCCGAGAACGGTGGCCGGCTGGTCGAGTGCTCCGACGCGTTCTACGCCTCGCCCGCCAACATCATTCT
The DNA here is from genome assembly GCF_001426185.1 of Rhodococcus sp. Leaf247. GTDB lineage: Bacteria > Actinomycetota > Actinomycetes > Mycobacteriales > Mycobacteriaceae > Rhodococcoides. Next base: position 183,166 of record NZ_LMRP01000004.1, read on the forward strand.
CCCCGGTCGCGCCCGGAACATGGGGGAGGGCTGGGAGAACTCGCGTCGACGTGGCGGTGGGAACGACTTCGCCGTCTTCGCGCTGGGTGTTGCCGGCGTGCCGCGGCACGTGGAGATCGACACGTCCTACTACGTGGGCAATGCGCCGGGCTGGGCGTCGCTGCGGACCGTCGACGCCCGGACGGCCGACGTGGACGACCCCGCCGCCTGGACCGAGGTGCTGGCGAGAACCGCCGTCCAGCCCGACACGCGGCACATGCTGCTGCTCGACGACGCCCCGGCCGCAACGCATCTGAGATTGGACGTCTATCCCGACGGGGGTCTGTCACGACTGCGGCTCTTCGGGGATCCCGACGACCGCTCGCGTGACGACGCCCGCATGCGCTGGTGGTCGGCGCTCCCCGAGGAACATCGCGCACTGGTACCCGAGCAGGCACCGGCATGATGGACGTCGTCTTCCGGGCGCCGCGAGCGATCGTGACCGGACCCGACGGCCGACAGGTGGAGACCTCCTGCGCGGTCGGGGTGGTCGACGGCCGGATCGCGGTGATCGGCGGAATCGACGACGTGATCGACGCGACCACTGTCGTCGACCTCGCCGACGACGAGGTCCTGCTCCCCGGGTTGGTCGACACGCATGTCCATGTCAACGAGCCGGGGCGTACCGAGTGGGAGGGCTTCGCGAGCGCGACCGCCGCAGCCGCTGCGGGCGGCGTGACCACGGTGATCGACATGCCGCTCAACAGCATTCCCTCGACGGTGTCCACAGAGGCGCTGGCCGTCAAGCGTGACGTGGCCGGCCCGCAGGCACGAGTGAACGTGGGGTTCTGGGGTGGCGCCGTACCCGGCAACGTCGGCGATCTCCGACCGATGCACGACGCCGGAGTCTTCGGGTTCAAGTGTTTCCTGCTGCATTCCGGAGTCGACGAGTTCCCACCGCTCTCGCCGGTCGAACTCGAGGCGGCGATGGTGGAGATCGCGTCCTTCGACGGACTTCTCATCGTGCACGCCGAGGACTCGCGCATCATCGCGGAGTCCGAGAACGACGGCGGCCGTGAGTATGCCGACTTCCTGGCCTCGCGGCCCCGCGCTGCGGAGAACACCGCGATCGCCGACGTGATCGCCGCGTCGACACGCACGGGGTGCAGGGTCCACATCCTGCACCTCTCGAGCGCCGAGGCGGTGCCGCTGGTCGCCGAGGCCAAGCGAGCCGGTGTCCGCATCACCGCGGAGACGTGCCCGCATTACCTGTCGTTCGCCGCCGAGGAGATCTCGGACGGCGCCACTCAGTTCAAGTGCTGCCCGCCGATCCGTGAGGCGGGCAATCGAGATGCGTTGTGGCAGGCGCTGTCCGACGGTGTGATCGATACCGTGGTCACCGACCATTCGCCGTGCACCGCGGAGCTGAAGCGGTTCGACATCGGTGATTTCGGCGCAGCGTGGGGCGGTATCGCGTCGTTGCAGGTGTCGTTGTCCGCGGTGTGGTCCGAGGCCCGCCGGCGAGGGCACGGATTGACCGACGTCGTCACGTGGATGGCGGTGGCCACGTCGGCTCAGGTGGGGTTGGCCTCGAAGGGGTCCGTCGAGGTGGGCAGGGACGCGGATCTGATCGTGTTCGCACCCGATCAGGACTTCGTCGTGCATGCGGCGGAGCTGCGGCACAAGAACCCTGTCACCGCGTACGACGATCGTCGTCTGAGCGGTGTCGTGCGGTCGACGTGGCTCGCGGGCGTGCGTGTCGATCTCGACGGGGATCCGCAGGGAGTGCTGCTCGACCGCGAGTGATCGCTGTTTATGCTCGGACCATGGTGACCGACCGCTCCGTACTCGCGGTGATGCACGACGGCGATCGTCCCGTCGGCATGGAGGCTGTGGAAGCGCTGTACGACGTCCGCTACGCCACCGCATCCACCTTTGCCGACGCCGTCGACGGTGCCCGCGCAATCCTGCTGTGGGACAACATCCGTGAGGCACTGCGCGAGGTGTGGCCGAGGTGCTCCGACCTCGAATGGGTGCACCTCGCTGCGGCCGGGGTGGACACCCTGTTGTTCGACGAACTCGTGGCATCCGATGTCGTGGTGACCAATTCGCGAGGCGTGTTCGACACGCCGATCGCGGAGTTCGTCCTCGCGTCCGTGCTGGCGATGGCGAAGGACGTCCGGCGCACCGTCGAGCTCGGCAGGGAAGCTCGGTGGCTGCACCGGGAGACCGCGGACGTCGCGGGGGCGCGCGCGATGGTGGTCGGGACGGGAAGCATCGGCCGCGCCGTCGCACGTCTGCTGCGCGCTGTCGGGATGACCGTGTCGGGCGTCGGCCGCACGGCGCGCACAGGTGATCCCGACTTCGGGACGGTGCACGCGAGCAGTGACCTGGCTGCCGTCGTGTCGGACAGCGACTACCTGATCCTGATCGCACCGCTGACGCCGTCCACCCGCGGGATGGTCGGGCGCGAGGTGTTGACCGCCGCGAAGCCGGGGGTGCGCGTGATCAACGTGGGCCGCGGCGCACTGCTCGACACCGAGGCGCTGGTCGACGGCCTGCGGACCGGTCAGGTGGGCGGCGCCGCACTCGACGTGTTCGAGACCGAACCACTCCCGCCGGACCACGTCCTGTGGACCCTCGACGACGTGTTGCTGACAGCGCACATGAGCGGGGACACCACCGGCTGGCGTGAGCGGCTGATCAGCGTGTTCGTCGACAACGCCGACGCGTTCGCCGCAGGTCGGCAGCTGTCCAACGTCGTCGACAAGAAGCTGGGTTTCGTCCCGAGCTGACAGCTACCCCCTCCCCGGCGAGTACGTCCATAGTGTCGTCAGGGGAGCCGGAATCGCGACACTATCGGCGTACTCGCGACGAGGGGGGTCGGCGCTCACCGAGCCTCGGAGGCCGGGACGCGCTCGAGATTCTTGCGGTCGTAGAGCGCCATGACGATCCCGCCGAGCGCGAGTCCGAGGACGAGGCCCAGCACCGTCATTGCCAGACCGTGCGCCAGGCCGGAGTTCCAGCGGGCGTCGAAGTACAGGATCGACCGCACCGCGAGGTAGACCTGGTGCATCGGTTCGAACTGGGCCAGCCACCCGAACAGGGCCGGCGACGCCTCGATGGGAATGGTGGCTCCGGCGGACGGCAGCCCGAGGATCACGAAGACCACGAGGTTGACCACCAGGCCGGGCGTGCCGAGGACGGCCATCACCGACAGGGCGGTGACGCCGATGGCGGAGATCGCGAGCGTGCCGTACATCCACAGTGCGAGGGAGTGGGGCACCGGCATTCCGAGGGCCGTGGCGATCGCGATATAGAGAGCCGACACGACGACCGCGATGACCACCATGGTCAGCCACTTGGCGGCGAGCGTCGCCAACCGGTTCTCTGTCGAGCGGGGACGCTGGCGGAATCGAGCCCCGACTTCGAGGGGGACGTACCCCAGCGCGCTGTCGATCAGTGCGTTGGCGATGGTCGCGCCGGTGAACCCGGCCAGCACGAGAAGGAGCGCGAAGTAGAACGACGACAGGCCGAGTCCGGTGCCGCCCGGCAGCGGGTCATAGGGCGTGACGACGATGTCGATCGGCTGAGCAAGCGTCAACGACGCGGCACCCGACAGCGTGGACCCTTCCGGCAGGGCGCCCGTCACCTGCGCCGTGAGTTGTTCTCCCAGTGTGCCGTTGGCGGTGTCGAGTGCGGTGTCACCGATGGTGGTGAGGATCGACGATCCCAACGTGCCCGCACGCTGGTTGGTCAGGATGGTGACCATCGGTTTGTCGATGTCGCCGGCCACGACGCTGGCCTGCGTGAGAATGCCGACCCGCTTGGTGAAGTCGCTGGGGATGACGATGGCGCCGTAGACCTCACCGTTGGCCAGCATGTTCTGCGCGTCGGCGATGCCGACTCGGCGGAGGTCGATCTTCTCCGGATCGACACCGTCGACGATCCCGGTGGCGATCTGTTCGCCGATGTTCGCCTGCTGACCGTTCGGGAGGACGTCGCCCTCGTCGCTGACCACCAGTGCGACCGGGAAGTGACGCAGGTTCTCGCGGGGATCGAGAATGCCGCCGAGGTACAGGGCGGCCAGGAGCGACATGATGATCGAGACGGCCGCAACCGGAACGAGCCAGGTGAGGGGGCGCTTGAATGCGGGTGTGACCGTGTCGGGGGACATGTTCGATAGACCTCTCGTCCGTCAGCCGGAGCGACCGGCGCTCGATACAGTTCTGTATCGTAGGTGTCGAGGACGATCATGCACCACACGAACGACGGAGGCAACGTGACCGCAGGAACATCCGGGCGATCGCGGAACAGGGCGGAAACTCGTGAGCGCGTGCTCGACGGAGCGAAGGACGTGTTCCTCGAGCGGGGTTTCGGCCGGTCCACGCCCGAGCAGATCTGCGAGCGCGCGGGGTACACGCGGGGGGCGTTCTACTCGAATTTCTCGTCCATGGACGAGGTGTTCCTGGCGCTCTGGACGCGTCAGGCGGCGGTGGTGTCGCAGCGGGTCCGGGCCGCCATCGAGGCCGTCGACTACGGCGACATCCGCCGCGATCGGACGGACAGCCGCGAGTTCCTCGACCTCGTCGTCGAGGCGCTGGGCGGCCTGGTCGTCGACGTGTCGTGGCACGTCCTGATGGCGGAGTTCGGCGCCCATGCCGCGCGCAATCCGGAACTGGCGGTGCTGGTGACCGAACACCGCGCAGCGTTACGAGAAGCCCTGCGGCCCATGATCGTTCGCGGACTCGCTCTTTTCGGCCGAGAGGTCGCGGTGGACGACGACACGTTGGGTCGCGGTGTCGTGGCGGCGTTCGAGGGCGCCATGTCGCAAGCGATGATCGAGCCCGACAACCCTCGTCCGGCCCGCCTGGCCGTCGAGTTGGTCGGCGCCGTCATCTGGTCCTACTCCCGCGAGTACGTCGATACCGTCGCTGACGAGGCTCGGATCACGACGATATGACCGTACTCGCGGGGGGATGACGAGGGCTCAGAACGCCCGTTCGTACTGCGGGGGAGTGCCGGGGGCGATCTCGGCGCCCAGTTCGCGCGCCGCGCGCCGTGCCCAGTACGGGTCACGCAGGAGCTCGCGAGCCAGGAACACGGCCACGGCCTCGCCGGTGCTGACGATGTCCTCGGCCTGCTTGGGCTCGGTGATCAAGCCCACCGCCGCTGCCGGCATGGTCGTCTCGTTCTGGATGCGCCGCGCGAACGGGACCTGGTAGCCGGGTTCGACCGGAATCGACGCCTTGGCGACGTTGCCACCGGTGGACACGTCGACCAGGTCGACTCCGTGATCGGTCAGGCGGTCCGCGAGCATGACGGTCTGGTCGGGGGTCCAGGCCTCCGAATCGACGCCGCGCTCCTCGCCGGTCCAGTCGGTTGCCGACACCCGTACGAACACGGCCTTCTCGGCGGGCCAGACCTCGCGGACCGCGTCGACCAGACGCAGCAGGAAGCGGATGCGGTTGTCGAAGCTGCCGCCGTACTCGTCGGTGCGCAGATTACTGGCGGCGGAGAGGAACTGGTGCGCCAGGTAGCCGTGCGCTGCATGCACCTCGGCCACCTCGAAACCTGCCCGGTCGGCGCGGATCGCTGCGGACCGGAAGTCGTCGACGACGCGGTCGATGTCCGCGATCGTCATCTCGCGCGGAGCCGGGTAGTGCCCGAACTCGACGGCGCTGGGGCCGACCGTCTCCCACGCCAACGCGTGGTCCGCAGCCAGCGGCTTCCCGCCGCGCCACGGTGCCTCGGTCGATGCCTTGCGGCCCGCGTGCGCGAGCTGGATGGCCGGAACGCTGCCGTATCGGGTGATCGAGGCCACCACCTCGGCCAGCGCATCCGCCTGCGTGTCGTTCCAGATGCCGAGATCCCACGGGGTGATGCGTCCCTCGGGGCTGACAGCAGCCGCCTCGGTCATGACCATCCCGACACCGCCGACGGCGCGGGACTCGAGGTGCGTGCGATGCCAGTCGTTGACGGCTCCGGTGTTCGGACCCTCGGCATCGGCCGAGTACTGACACATCGGCGACATCCACACCCGATTCGGCACAGTCACTCCACGAAGAGTCAACGGTTCGAACAACACACTCACGACGGCGTCCTTCCATGTCCGGTTGCAGGCGCACGAGATACCCCTGCTCTCCCTCGGAAGAACCACCGAACGCCCCGAACATTCCCGACCGGCCCCTGACCTATCCTGGCTGTGTGACTGTTACCACGACCAGCACCGGCGTCGACCTGGAGGCGGGGGTTCACGCTGCCGCTCGCCGCGCGCGGGTGGCGTCGCGTGCTCTCGCCCTGCTCACGACGGCGCAGAAGAACGATGCGCTGCATGCCGCGGCCGACGCGCTGCTCGCCTCGTCGGACGCGATCCTCGCCGCGAACACCGTGGACCTCGAGTCCGCCGACGCGTCGGGAACTCCGCCGTCGCAGCTGGACCGCCTGCGCCTGACGCCCGACCGGATCGACGGCATCGCCGCGGGACTCCGGCAGGTGGCGTCGCTTCCCGACCCCGTGGGGGAGATGCGCGACGGCCGGACCCTGCCGAACGGCCTGGAGATCCGTCAGGTCGCCGTACCGCTGGGCGTCGTCGGCATGATCTACGAGGCGCGGCCCAACGTCACCGTCGATGCGTTCGGATTGACGCTGAAGTCCGGGAACGCCGTGCTGCTGCGTGGGTCGTCCTCCGCCGCGCGGTCCAACGAGGCGCTCGTCGGTGTCCTGCGCAGCGCCCTGAGCGCCATCGGGCTGCCCGCGGATGCCGTGCAGCTGCTCTCCAGCGAGGACCGAGCCACGGTGACCCACCTGATCCGTGCCCGCGGCCTCGTCGACGTCGTCATCCCCCGCGGCGGCGCGGGCCTGATCTCGGCGGTCGTGCGGGACGCGACGGTCCCCACCATCGAGACCGGCGTCGGCAACTGCCACGTGTACGTACATTCCTCCGCCGACCTGGACATGGCCGAGCGCATCGTGCTCAACGCCAAGACCCGACGCGTCAGCGTGTGCAACGCGGCCGAGACCGTGCTGATCGACGCCGCCATCGCCGACGTGGCCGTTCCCCGACTGGTACAGGCGCTGTCCGACAACGGCGTTCGCATCCACGGTGACCTGCCCGGTCTCATTCCCGCGACGGACGAGGACTGGGGAACGGAGTACCTGTCCGACGACATCGCTCTCGCGGTCGTCGACGGTGTGGACGCGGCGATCGAGCACATCGACACCTGGGGAACCGGGCACACCGAGGCCATCGTCGCGTCCGATCTCGCTGCGGCGCGGGCGTTCACGATGCGTGTCGACGCCGCCGCCGTCATGGTCAACGCGTCCACCGCCTTCACCGACGGTGAGCAGTTCGGCTTCGGCGCCGAAATCGGCATCTCGACCCAGAAACTGCACGCACGCGGCCCGATGGGTCTCCGCGAACTCACCTCGACCAAGTGGATCGTGCAGGGCGACGGCCACATCCGTCCGGCCTGACTCCCACTTCCACTCCGTACGAAAGGCCACCCGCGTGACCCAGACTGCCCACGACACGGTCCCGTTCTTCTCCGACGTCGACGACGTGTCGACGCGACTCGCCGCCACCGGCTACCTGGCCGACAAGGCCACTGCCACCGCGGTGTTCCTCGCGGACCGCCTGGGCAAGCCGCTCCTCGTGGAGGGCCCCGCCGGCGTCGGCAAGACGGAGTTGGCGCGTGCCGTGTCCCAGGCCGCGGGCGCGGAACTGATCCGCCTGCAGTGCTACGAGGGTGTCGACGAGGCTCGCGCGCTGTACGAGTGGAACCACGCCAAGCAGATCCTGCGCATCCAATCCAGTTCCGGCGCAGGGTGGGACGAGACCCGGCACGATGTCTTCTCCGAGGAGTTCCTGCTCTCGCGCCCCCTGCTGACGGCGATCCGCCGCAGCGATCCGACCGTGCTGCTCATCGACGAGACCGACAAGGCCGACATCGAGATCGAGGGACTTCTCCTCGAGGTGCTGAGCGATTTCGCCATCACGGTTCCGGAACTCGGAACCATCACCGCGACACGCCGTCCGTTCACGGTGCTGACGTCGAACGCGACCCGTGAGCTCTCCGAGGCACTCAAGCGTCGCTGCCTGTTCCTGCACCTCGACTTCCCCGACGCGGACCTCGAGCGTCGCATCCTCGCCAGCCGTGTTCCCCAGTTGCCCGCCGCGATGGCGGAGCAGATGGTCCGCACCGTCCAGGTGCTGCGCGACATGCAACTGCAGAAGCTGCCGTCGGTGGCCGAGACGATCGACTGGGGCAGAACGCTTCTCGCGCTCGGCATCGACGACGTGAACGACGCGGCGGTGCGATCCACCCTCGGCGTCATCCTCAAGCATCGGTCGGACCAGGAGCGCGCGATCGCCGAACTGCGACTCGGCTGACACGCATGGCCCAGCCCAGCGCTCCCGGTTCGGACGTCACAGGTCTGTCCGCGCACCTCGTCGGGTTCGTCGAGGCACTGCGGCGGCGCGGCATCGATGTGGGGCCGTCGGAAACCGTCGACGCAGGATCCGTGCTGGCCGTCCTCGACCTGCTCGATCGCGAGGTCGTCCGAGAAGGACTGGCGTGCTCGCTCGTTCGTCGGCCGGGCCACCGTCCCGCGTTCGATGCGCTGTTCGACCTATGGTTCCCGGTGGCGGTGGGTTCACGGACGCAGGACGACGACTCGGCCGTGCGGCCGCCACTGGCGGAGGACGGCACCGTCGATCTCGACGCGCTCAAGCACGTCCTCGCCGAACTCCTGGCGGAGGGATCCGCCGAGGCCATGGCGCAGGTGCAGAGCCTCGTCGGCGACATCGTCGACACCTACGGCAAGTACAGCTCGAGCAAGGGCGAGTCCTTCTCGGAGTACCAGACGTTGCGAGCCGTCGAGCCGAGCACGCTGATGTCGAAGATCCTCGAGGGTCTGCGTGGCCGGTCCACCGATCCCGGCAACCCGACGTCGGGCGACTTCGAGTCCGAGTTGGCGCGCCGGACCGCGGCGGTCCGCATCGCCGAGTTCCGGTCGATGATCGAGAAGGAGACACGTCGGCGCACCGCCGAGGTGCTGGGCAAGGAACGGGTCGCGTCGTACGGAGTGCCGCGGTTGGCCGAGGACGTCGACTTCCTCCGCGCCACCGAGACGGAACTGGCGGCGCTCCGCAAGAACGTCGCCCCCCTCGCCCGACTATTGGCGAGCAGGCTGGCCGCGCGCCGACGACGCTCGCGTGCCGGGTCCATCGACCTGCGGCGGACGCTGCGGAAATCGCTGTCCACGGGCGGTGTGCCGATCGATCTGGTCAACCGCAAGCCCCGCGCGGCCCGGCCGGAACTGGTGATCCTGTGCGACGTGTCCGGGTCGGTGGCCGGATTCAGCCAGTTCACCCTGCTACTCGTGCACACCCTGCGCGAGCAGTTCTCCCGCGTCCGCGTCTTCGCCTTCATCGACGCCGCCGACGAGGTGACCCGCTTCTTCGACACCACCCTCGCGCGGACGTCGTTCGCCGAGTCCATGTCGCGGATGGTGGCCGAATCCGAGCTGATCACCTACGACGGACACTCCGACTACGGCCACTCCTTCGAGACGTTCGTCGCCCACCACCTCACGTCGCTCACGCCGCGGTCGTCGCTGCTGATCCTGGGCGATGCCCGGACCAACTATCGGGACCCGAAGATCGAGGCGCTGGCACAGATGGTCACCGTCGCCAAGCACGCGCACTGGCTCAATCCGGAACCGACGGCGCAGTGGGGCTCCGGCGACTCCGCTGCCGACGTGTACCGGCGGGTCGTGCAGATGCACGAGTGCCGATCGGCGTCGCAACTGGCCGATGTCGTGAGCACATTGCTCCCCGCCGGCTCCTGACGGCGTGCAGCGCACCGGGGACGGCCGCCCCCACGTAGAGTCGACCCTCGTGCAGGAACCGACGACGCAGCCCGTGGGCAGACGCCCACGACGCCTCGGTGTCATGGGCGGCACATTCGATCCCATTCATCACGGGCACCTCGTGGCCGCCAGTGAGGTCGCGGACAGGTTCGATCTCGACGAGGTGATCTTCGTCCCCACGGGTCAACCGTGGCAGAAGGAGGATCGTTCGGTCAGCCCCGCCGAGGACCGCTACCTGATGACGGTGGTGGCGACGGCGTCCAATCCGCGCTTCTCCGTCAGCCGGGTCGACCTCGACCGAGCCAAACCGACCTATACCGTCGACACGCTGCAGGATCTCTCGCGCCAGCACCCCGGAGACCAGCTGTTCTTCATCACCGGCGCGGATGCGCTGGGCAGCATTCTCGGCTGGCAGAACTGGCAGGAACTCTTCGAACTGGCACGGTTCGTCGGAGTGTCCCGGCCGGGGTACGAGTTGGGTGCGGACCACCTGGCCGAGTACCTTCAGCGCCTGCCGAAGGACGTCCTGACCTTGGTGGAGATCCCGGCCCTCGCGATCTCCTCGACGGAGTGCCGACGTCGAGCGGCCGAGAACCGGCCCGTCTGGTACCTCGTTCCCGACGGCGTCGTCCAGTACATCTCGAAGCGTGATCTGTACCGGCGGGCAGGCGAGCAGCGTGACGACGGTGTCGCCACCGTCTCGGAGCCCGCACCGACGCACGTGACCGACGACCGACCTGCTTGACACACCCGAAATACCCGAAGTATCCGAAATCAGGAGAACACCACGTGAGCGCAACACCCGAGGCCATCCAGGTCGCCAGCATCGCCGCACTCGCTGCGGACGAGAAGCTCGCCGCCGACGTCATGGCACTCGACGTCTCCGACCAGCTCGTCATCACCGACTGCTTCGTCATCGCGTCGGCACCCAACGAGCGTCAGGTCAACGCCATCGTCGAGAACATCGAGGAGAAGCTGCGCGACGCCGGTCACCAGCCGGTCCGCCGTGAGGGAACACGGGAAGGCCGGTGGGCTCTGCTCGACTACGCCGACGTCGTCGTTCACGTGCTGCACAACGACGAGCGGCACTTCTACGCCCTCGAGCGTCTGTGGAAGGACTGCCCGGTCCTCGAGATCGAGGGTCTGGGCGCCGTCGACAGCACCACCACGTACGGCACGGACGATCACGGCACCGACGACTACATCGCCGAGGACGACGACCTTGCAGACGAAGACCTGGGGGACGACGTACTGGCGGACGAGGATCTGGCCGACGACACTCGCGTAGACGAGTGACGGCAGCGTCACCTGCCGTCCGCCGACTGGTTCTGCTGAGGCACGGCCAGACCGAGTACAACGCCGCCTCGCGCATGCAGGGGCACCTGGACACCGAGCTGACCGACATCGGCCGTGCGCAGGCGGACGTGGCCGCGCGCGAACTGGCGACCCGCGAGCCCTACCGCATCGTGTCCTCCGACCTCCGGCGAGCGCACGACACCGCGTCGGCTCTCTCCACGGCGACGGGCGTACCCGTCGAGCTGGATGATCGGTTGCGGGAGACGCATCTCGGCGACTGGCAGGGACTTACTCATCTCGATGTCGACGACGTCTCGCCCGGAATCCGCGAGACCTGGCGTGCCGACGCGGAATTCCGTCCCCCGGGCGGTGAGTCGCGTGTCGACGTCGCGAAGCGGTCGATGCCGCTGATCGACGAGTTGCTGGACGATCCTGCGTGGACCACGTCGCCGGTCGTCGTGGTCGCGCACGGGGGAACTATCGCTGCGCTGACGGCGGCCCTGCTGGACCTTCCCGTCGACCGCTGGCCGGTGCTCGGCGGTCTGGGCAACGCCAGCTGGGTGCAGGTCGCGGCACATGGGAGCGCGCCGTCGTGGCGTCTGGACGTGTGGAACGCCACTGCCGCCGTGGCCGGTGACGTGCTCTGATGGTCGATCGTCCGGTTCTGCTCGTCATCGCCGACTCGCTCGCCTACTACGGTCCCGAGGGCGGCCTCGCGGCCGATCACCCGAAGATCTGGCCGACCATCGTCGGGCGTGAACTGGGCTGGGACGTCGAGCTCGTCGGACGCATCGGATGGACGTGTCGCGACGCGTGGTGGGCGTTGACGCAGGATCCGCGGGTGTGGGCGGCGATCCCGAATGCCGCTGCCCTCGTCCTCGCGACGGGCGGTATGGACTCGCTCCCGTCACCGTTGCCCACCGCGCTGCGGGAGCAGATCCGCTACGTCCGGCCGCCGATCCTGCGACGGGGAGTCCGCGCCGCGTACGGCTGGCTGCAGCCTCGTCTCTCGCACCTCGGTCGACCGGTGGCTCTGCCTCCGCACCTGAGCGTCGACTACCTCGAGCAGATCCGCGCCGCCGTTGCCGCCGTCCGCCCCGAGATCCCGGTGGTCGCGACGCTTCCCTCCGTCCACCGGTGCGATGCGTACGGTCGCGTACACGCCGGTCGGGAACCAGCGGTCCGTGCGACGACGGCCTGGGCTGCCGAACACGGTCTCGAGCTGGTGGATCTGAAGGACGCAGTCGAGGAGAACATCGTGTCCGGCAACGCCAATCCCGATGGAATCCACTGGGGTTGGGACGCTCACGAGCGCGTCGCCGAGGCCGTCCTCGCCGCGGTGCGGGCGTCCGTCCGGGCCTGATCCGGCCGCCTGTCCACAGGCACCCCGGTCATCCACAGGGTGTGCCGCGGAGGGGCCGAGGAGTCGCAGGCGTGGCCTAGCGTCGCGCTCATGTCCCTCGAGACCGACGCCGACGTCCCCGATACGGCACTCGACCCTCCCGAACGAGCGCGCCCACGCCTGCGGGTGAACCCCGGCTCGCGCGGTGCGCGTGCCCTGGCCGTCGCGGTCGCCGTCGTGGTGGCGGCGACCGCCGCTCTGGTCTGGCGGGACTCGCCGCAGGTGTCTCCGGTTCCCCCACTTCCCGCACTCGACGCGGTGCCCGCGGCAGTGGCGTCACCGGTCGAACCACCGTCCCTGCTCGTGGTCAGCGTGCTCGGAGCCGTCGTGCGGCCGGGCTTGGTCACCGTGCCGGCCGAGGCCCGCATCGCCGATGCTGTCGCGGCAGCCGGAGGCCGGCGCGACGACGCGGACTTGTTCGGACTGAATTGGGCCCAGAAGGTGTCGGACGGGGACCAGATCGTCGTCGGATCCACGACCGGCTCGGTGCCCACGGCGAGTCCCGCGAGACCACCGAGTGCGGACGGCGACGCCGCCGAGCCCGTCGGTGGCACCGTCTCCCTCAACGAGGCAACCGAGGCCGAACTGGACGCGTTGCCGGGAGTCGGACCGGTGACGGCGAGCGCAATCGTGGAGTGGCGCACCGAGAACGGGCAGTTCAGTTCGGTGGATCAGCTGTCCGAGGTGCCGGGAATCGGGCCCACGCGTCTGAGCCGCCTGAAGGATCTGGTGACGCCGTGACGGAACGTCCCGCGACCGACCTGCGGCTCGTTCCCGCCGCGATCGGGGCGTGGGCTGCCTGCATCGTGGCGGTGGCCTTCGGCTGGGTGTCGGCGCTCGTGCTCGCGATGGTGTGTGTCGTGGGAGCCGGTGTCGCAGCGACACTCCGGCGCCGTGGCCGGGCCCCAGCGGTTGCCCTCGTCCTCCTGACGGCCCTGGGAGTGACCGCCGGCTTCGCCGTGGCGGCGTCTCTACGGCTCCATTCGGTCACCACCGGTCCGGTGCGCCAGGGCGCCGAGCGGGGATCGTCCGCGACCGTGGTCGGAGTCGTCACCGACGATCCCCGGCGCATCACGGGATCGTTCGCCGATCAGGTCGTCGTCCCGGTGCGCGCCCATCGCGTCACACTGCGCGGACAGGTCGTGGACGGGTCGGCCCGCATCACCGTCTTCGGTGCCCCCGACGGGTGGATCGACCTCGAACCCGGTGCGGCAGTGACGTTCCGCGCGATCCTGGCCGTACCCGACCGGGTGGGTGCCGTCGACGCTGTCGCCCGCGCCACGGGTCCTCCCGATGCAGGGCAACCCTCCGCCGCGCTGAGGTGGTCGGGACGCATCCGCGCCGCCCTCGCCGACGCGTCGGAGACAGCGCTGCCCGCGGAGGAGGCGGGTCTCCTGCCCGGCATGGTAGTCGGGGATCGCTCCGGTCTCGTTCCTGCCGTTGAGGATTCGTTCGCCGCAGCCGGAATGTCACATTTGACGGCCGTGTCCGGCGCGAACTTCACGTTCCTCGTCGGGTCGGTCGTTCTCCTCGCTCGGCTGCTCACGGTCGGTCCCCGCACGACCGCGGTGGTCGCCGGCATCGTTCTCGTCGCCTTCGTCGTCGTGGCCCGGCCCTCGCCGAGCGTGCTGCGCGCGGCGGTCATGGGTGTGCTGGGACTGCTCGCGGTGATGACGGGTCGGCGCCGTCACGTCATGCCCGCGCTGTGTACCGCGGTTCTCCTCCTGCTGGCCGTGGACCCCGCGCTGGCGGTGTCGTGGGGGTTCGCGCTGTCGGTGACGGCAACGGCGGCCCTGGTCGTCGTGGCACCGGTCATCACACAGTTCCTCGCGGGCACGGGACCCGACGACGAGCCGCGTCGGCGTCCGGTCCTCGATGCGGTTGCCGTTGCTCTCGCCGCCCATGTCGTGACGGCTCCGCTGGTCGCGGCCATGGTGGGGACGTTCTCGCTGTATTCGGTGATCGCCAACGTCGTGGCGGCACCGGTGGTCGGACCGGTCACGGTGGTGGGGGCGCTCGCCGCGGTCGTCGCCGTCGTGAACGTCGATGCGGGTGCGGTCGTCGCCGGTGTGGCGTGGCTGCCGTTGCGATGGCTGGTGAACATCGCGGCGTGGACCGCCTCCGTGCCCGGTTCCTCCGTGTCGACGCCGACGGGGCCTGCCGGGGCAGTCGTGGTCGGCGTCGCCATAGCGGCCGGGCTCGCGGCGGCTGTGCTGATCCGGAGAATCGCGTCGGGCAGGAGGCTCACGTCGGGCGACCGTTCCCTGTCGGGCAGACATGGCACCATCGACCGGTGAGTTCCGCATCCGATCGTCCCGCACCCCTGCACCTCGTCCTGGGCGACGAGGAACTTCTCGTCGAACGCGCGGTGTCGTCCATCGTCTCCGACATGAAGAAGGCGACGGTCGGCGACGGGGCAGACGTCCCGGTGGACAGGCTCCGCGCCGGCGACACCACTGTCGCCGAACTCGCCGAGCTGCTCAGCCCGTCCCTCTTCGCGGAGGACCGCGTGGTCATCTTCGACTCGGCCGCGGAGGCGGGCAAGGACGCGGTGGCGCTGGTGCAGGATGCGGCCGCCTCGCCGATCGACGGAGTCGTTCTCGTCGTCCTGCATTCGGGTGGAGGTCGCGCCAAGTCCATGGTGGGTGTGCTGCAGAAGGCCGGCGCCGTCGTGCACGAGTGCGCCAAGTTGTCCAAGGCCAGTGACCGCGTCGACTTCGTCCGCGCCGAGTTCCGGTCGCATCACGAGACCCGTGTGGCGCCCGATGCCATCGCCGCACTCGTGGATGCAATCGGCTCGGATCTGCGGGAACTCGCCGCGGCGTGCTCGCAACTGGTGTCCGACACGGCGGGCAAGGTCGATGTGGCCGCCGTGCGTCGCTACTACTCCGGCCGAGCCGAGGTCACCGGGTTCGACATCGCGGACAAGGCGGTGTCGGGGGACCGGGCCGGTGCGCTGGAGGCGCTGCGCTGGGCGATGCTCGGCGGCACCCCTCACGTCCTGCTGGCGGACGCACTGGCGGATGCGGTCCACACGGTGGCGCGCGTCGGTTCCGCGGGGCGGGGAGACCCGTTCCGGATGGCGTCGGAGTTGGGAATGCCGCCCTGGAAGGTCAAGAAGGCGCAGGCGCAGGCGCGTCTGTGGGATCCGCAGCGGATCGGTGAGGCACTGCGAATCGTCGCGGCCTTGAATGCGGACGTCAAAGGTCAGGCGGCCGACGCCGACTACGCGGTCGAACGGGCCGTGAACGTGGTCGCCGGCTTGAGCTCCGGAAGCTGACCCGCAGACACGAAACCGCCCCGGGGGAGTGAACACCCGGGGCGGAATCCGATCAAGCTACTGCACCGGGACTCTCGAGATGAGTCTGCTCGGCGGACGTACCTGTCGAACGATCAGAGCTTGTTGAAGGCGAGCGAGAGTGCCGACTTCTTGTTGGCAGCCTGGTTCTTGTGGATGACACCCTTGCTGGCAGCCTTGTCGAGCTTGCGGCTCGCGGTCAGCAGGATCTCTTCGGCCTTCGTCTTGTCGCCGGCCTCGGTGGCCTCGCGGAACGAACGGATGACCGTCCGCAGCGACGACTTCACCGACTGGTTACGCAGACGCTGACGCTCGTTGGTGCCGATTCTCTTGACCTGGGACTTGATGTTGGCCACGCGTAGTTATCCTTCGTCTCTTCTCGGTCCGGGACGGCTGACTCCGGGGAACACTCTCGAGCCGTACGTGCAGTGCTTGTGAAAGCTTGTAGCGGCGGGAACAGACAACCGTCCCCACGCCCGACGTACGAGACTACCAGCGCCCGGGACGGAACCCAATTCGGTGACCTCGGGGAGCGGGGAGGCTCGTGAGGTTGCAGAGAATTACCGTGTCCACCGTGCCCCATTGTGAACTGTGAGGCAGCATGGCCACCATGAGTCCTCGATCAGCGGCAGCGCCACAGGCGAAGAAGGCTCGCAGGCAGACACAGTCCCAATCCGGGCCCAGTGTGTTCGACGGGTACGCCGATATCGGCAAGTACGGGCTCGCCTTCGACGAGATGTTCGACGGCGACGGCGGGCTCCGCGGTCCCTACAAAGGGATCCACAAAGCGCTCGCACCGTCCGACGCCGCCGAACTCGAGGCGCGGTCCGACGCTCTGGGTCGCGCGTTCGTCGACCAGGGCATCACGTTCGCCCTCGAGGGGCAGGAGCGTCCGTTCCCCCTCGATCAAGTGCCCCGGGTCATCGCGGCGTCCGAGTGGAACAAGCTCGAGCGCGGGATCAAGCAGCGGGTCAAGGCACTCGAGTTCTTCCTGGCGGACATCTACGGGGAGCAGGAGATCCTGCGCGACGGCGTGGTCCCGAAGTCCCTGGTGACGTCGTGCGAACACTTCCACCGCGAGGCGTTCGGCATCGTGCCCCCCAACGGAGTGCGCATCCACGTCGCGGGCATCGACCTGATCCGTGACGCCGAGGGCACCTTCCGCGTCCTCGAGGACAACCTGCGGTCGCCGTCGGGCGTCTCCTACGTCATGGAGAACCGCCGCACCATGGCGCGCGTGTTCCCAGACCTGTTCGCGAGCCACCGTGTGCGCGCTGTCGGCGATTACGCCACACACCTGCTGCGCGCGCTGCGTGCTGCCGCCGCCATCAACGAGGCGGATCCCACCGTCGTCGTCCTCACGCCCGGGGTGGCGAATTCCGCGTACTTCGAGCACTCCTTGCTCGCCCGCCTGATGGGCGTCGAGCTGGTGGAGGGCCGCGACCTCTTCTGTCGAGACAACGTCGTCTACATGCGCACCACCGAGGGTGAGCGTCAGGTCGACGTGATCTACCGCCGCATCGACGACGACTACCTCGACCCCATGCAGTTCCGACCGGACTCGGTGCTCGGTGTGGCCGGACTGGTCAACGCCGCTCGCGCCGGTAACGTCGTCATCTCCAGCGCCATCGGCAACGGTGTCGGCGACGACAAGCTCACCTACACGTACGTGCCGACCATCATCGAGTACTACCTCGGCGAGAAGCCGCTCCTCGCCAACGTCGACACGTTCCGGTGCTGGCTGCCGGACGAGTGCGAAGAGGTGCTCGACCGTGTCGACGAACTGGTGATCAAGCCAGTCGAGGGCTCCGGCGGATACGGCATCGTGTTCGGCCCGGACGCGTCGCCCAAGGAACTGGCCACGATCAGCAAGAAGATCCGGGCCGATCCGCGCGGATGGATCGCGCAGCCCGTGGTGCAGCTGTCGACGGTGCCCACCAAGATCGGTGACCAGCTCGCGCCGCGGCACGTCGATCTGCGGCCGTTCGCCGTGAACGACGGCGACGACGTCTGGGTGCTGCCCGGCGGCCTGACCCGCGTGGCGCTTCCCGAAGGATCCCTGGTGGTCAACTCGAGCCAGGGCGGCGGCAGCAAGGACACCTGGGTCCTGGCCGGCCGCGCGACCAAGGAGGACGAGCGTGAGCTCGGTGGGGCGGAGATCGTGTCCGAACCCCCGTCGTCACCCACCGCGGAGCAGGGCCCCGAGCTGAACAGCCAGCAGATCCAACAGCAGCAGCAACAGCTGACCCACTCCCCGAAGGACGGTGCCCGCTGATGTTGGCTCGCAACGCCGAATCGCTGTACTGGATCGGACGCTACGTCGAACGTGCCGACGACACCGCGCGCATCCTCGACGTCACGGTGCACCAGCTGCTCGAGGACGCGACGGTCGACCCCGACCACACCTCACGAGTGCTGTTGCGCGTGTTGGGATTCGAGCTTCCCGACGAGCGCCTGGACGTGTGGTCGTTGACGGAACTGGTCGCGTTCTCCCGCGAGGGCAACGGATCCATCGTCGACTCGTTGTCCAGTGCCCGCGAGAATGCCCGAGGTGCCCGCGAGGTCACGTCGAGCGAGATGTGGGAATGTCTCAACACGACGTACAACGCACTCGGCGACCGCATTCGAGCGTCGAAGCGTCTGGGCCCGCACGAGTTCCTCGGGTTCATCGAGGAGCGCGCAGCGATGTTCGCCGGCCTCGCCGACTCGACGCTGAGTCGCGACGACGGCTACCGGTTCCTGTTGCTCGGTCGCTCCGTGGAGCGCATCGACATGACCGTCCGGTTGCTGCTCGCTCGTGCCGGCGACCGCCCCTCGTCTCCCGCGTGGGTCACGGTGCTGCGGTCGGCCGGTGCGCACGACACCTACCTGCGGACCTACCGCGGTGCTCTCGACGCCCAGCGCGTCCTGGAGTTCATGCTGCTCGACCGACTGTTCCCGCGCTCGGTGTTCTACGCACTGAGCGAGGCCGAGCACTCCCTGGACAGCCTGGACCACCACCCGGACATGCGCGTCGGTTCCCGGGCCGAGGCGCAGCGCCTGCTCGGCCGCGCGCGCAGTGAACTCGAGTTCCTGCAGCCTGGCGTTCTGCTCGAAGACCTGCAGGACCGTCTGATGTCGCTGCAGGAGACCTGCCGCGAGGTGGGTGAGGCGATCTCCAAGCAGTACTTCCACGCAGCGCCCTGGGTCGCCTGGACCGACGCCGGAAGCCGAACGGACGAAGCACAATTGGAGGGTGAACTGTGAGCTGGCGGATGCGCGTCGTGCACACCACGGGGTACAACTACGACGCACCGGTCACGTCCTCGTACAACGAGGCCCGACTGACGCCGCGGAGCGACACCCGGCAGAACGTCATTCTCAATCGCGTCGAGACCGATCCCGCGACCAGGTCGTACCGGTACACCGACTACTGGGGCACCGCGGTCACGGCTTTCGACCTGCACGCACCGCACAAGTCCCTCGAGGTGGCGGGGTCCTCCGTCGTCGAGACGGACGCGTTCGTCCCGCCGGAGGAGACCCTCGACTGGGAGGATCTGGCCGCCGACGCCGTGGTGGACAGGTTCAACGAACTGCTCGGCCACAGCACCTACGTCCCCCGCAACCGCCAGCTGACGGCCGTCGCGAAGAAGTTGGCGAAGGATCTGGGGCCGTACGACGCCGTGGTGGCCGTCTGCGACTGGGTGAACCAGGAGATGTCCTACGTTCCCGGCACCACCGGGGTGCACACGTCCGCAGTGGAGGCGTGGGCCGAGAAGAAGGGCGTCTGCCAGGACTACGCACACCTCACGCTGGTGTTGCTCCGCAGCATCGGCATCCCTGCCCGCTATGTCTCCGGATATCTGCACCCCAATGCCGAAGCGGTGGTGGGTGATTCGGTCGAGGGGCAGTCGCACGCGTGGATCGAGGCGTGGACCGGATCCTGGTGGGGCTACGACCCGACCAACGCCGTTCCGGTCAACGAGCAGCACGTGTCGGTAGGGATCGGGCGCGACTACGCCGACGTGCCGCCGCTGAAGGGCATCTTCTCCGGTGGCGGGTCCACCGAACTCGACGTGGTCGTGGAGATCACCCGCCTGGCGTGACGCTCGATCCGCCCAGCAGTGAGCGGGTCAGTCGCTGACGCTCGTCGACGCAGGCGGTCAGAACCGCGGCGACGTCACTGTCGGTGATCATCGTTCTGCGTCCGTCGACATCGTGGTCGTCGCGCTCGATCGCGGCGACCACGATGCGGCGGACGAGTTCCCGTACGTACGAGGCGGTTCCGCCCTCGGTCGCGTCGACGAGCGGCGTGAGGTCGGCTGTCATGTCCACTGCCGACAGATAGCGCTCCGCCAACCGGGCGCGACCGCGGGCGTCGGGCAGCGGGATCTCGACCGCGAGATCGATGCGTCCGGGTCTGTCTCGAACCGCTCGCTCGATGGAATCGGGCCTGTTCGTGGTGAGCACGAACGTCACGTCCGCGTCGCCGTCCATGCCGTCCATCGCATCGAGCAATGCGAACAGGAGCGAGTTCACACCCGTTTCCTCGCGCTCCCGGGCGATGAGATCGACGTCCTCGACCACCACGACCGACGGGCTCAGGCGGCGTGCCAGAGTGGTGGCCTCCGCGATGTGGCGCATCGCGGACCCGGTGAGCACGATGACGGTGCTGTCCGGCACGAGTCCGAGGAGGTGGCGGACCGTATGGGTCTTGCCGGTTCCCGGTGGGCCATAGAGGAGTATGCCGCGACCCACGTGTTGGCCCGCTTCACGTAGTCGTGCTGCGGAGGATCCGACGGTGACGAGATGACGGGTCATCGCCTCGAGAGTGCCGTCGGGAAGGATCAAGTCCTCGGCCGCGACGGTGGGTCTCGTCATGAATCCCACGAGCCCGTTGCCCCGTCCGCCGCTGCTCCCCAGCGTGAGGACCTGGCCGCGCATGACGTCATGCTCGTCCATGAGCGAGACGATGCTGTCCAGCGTGCTCGCGCCGGCGTCCCGTTCGCCGCAGATCACCTCGATCTGCAGTGGCGCCTGATGCGCCGGGTCCGGGATGTGGACCGCAACCGCCACGGGGATTCCGCCGGGCGAGTAGGTGTCGAGCAACCCGAAGGCCGGGACGGACATCGTCGACTCGGGACCGGTGTCCACCGACCGGTACTCGACGGGGCCTCCTCGGACGCGGCCACCGCGGTGACAGGATCGCAGCAACGTGACGAGATCCTCGTGGGGAACTTCGCGGCCGCGGAGTGACGACCATCGTTGTGCCGCTGCAGCTTCCGGTGGATCCGAGTGGCGGTCGGCGTAGGCCTGGACGGTGAGGACGAGGGTCGCGGCCTGATATGTGGGAAGGGACCGTCGATGCGAGATCACCGCATCCGGGGGTACGGCCAGGTGCGAGAAGATATGCAGCGCAGGCTCTTCGAGCGGTCCGGTGTCGAGTGCACGGGCACGGTGGGAGAGATGGGACAGGGCTCCGCTGACGATGTCGAGCGAGTCCGGGGAATGCGTGAGGGTCACAGTGAACGCACTACCAGTGCGGATGGTTCGAAGGAATGTGACGCGGGATGTGCCGCCGGTGAGAGGGGAATGGGCGGAAATTCACATCCGCAGAAGCACGGTAGCACCGGGAAACCCTGCTGCGCCAGGGGTTGCCGCGTCCGATTCTCGACACTCGTGCTGTCGAGCGTATCGAGTCGGAGCGTCCACAACTCGCCCGGATCGACGGAACCCCGTCGATCCGAGGGAGTTATGGACCTTCAGGCACGGCCCGGTCAGTGCCAGGAGAAGTCGGAGCGCAGCCGCCCGGCCACCAGGTCGAAGCGATCGCGCGGCAACACGGCACCCTCGCGGCGGATGCCGTCCTCGGGAACGTCGAGGACACGGTCGAGGCGGACCCAGCTGGGTCGCCCTTGCGCATCCCAGGATCCACCGCCCAGTCCGAGCCAGTCTCGATCGCCCTCGTGCTTGCTCTGACTCGACAACATCAGGCCCAGGAGGGTGGATCCGTCCCGGCCGACCACGAGCACCGGACGGTCCTTGCCCTGTGACGGGTCTTCCTCGTAGGCGACCCACGTCCAGACGATCTCGCCGGGATCCGCTGCTCCGTCGAGAGCGGGGGAGTACTCGATGCGTCGTGCGCGTGCCGCGGTGGGCGACGACGTGGAGCTGACCGGTCTGCCCGACGGTGCGGTCCGAGGCGGCGTCGCGGTCGACGCACCGACCCTCTGCCCGATGGACTGGGTCACCTTGTCCAGCGCACCGGACCTCTGCAGCTGCCGGAACAGCCGTGGGCCCTCCGCTACTGCGAGCCGTCCCAGTTTCTTGCCGATCGACGCCAACGTTGCCATCCGAACAGGCTACCGAGGATGCGAATCGACGCTCACCCACGGCTAGTGAGCTTAGGCTACCCTGAGCCCGATTCGAGAGGTTCTCGACGGCTGAAGGGAATGACGTGATTCGACGGGGAGTACGACGGAGGGCCTGCGCGGTCCTGGCACTGGGTGTAGCCGTGACGGCGATGCTGTCGGCATGTTCGTCGGGCGCGGACGCCGACTCCGCGAGCGACGGTTCGGTGACCGTGTCGCACGCATTCGGCGAGACGGTCGTGCCCGACGACCCCCAGCGCATCGTCTCCGTCGGGCTGACCGAACAGGACACCCTGCTAGCCCTGGGCGTCGTTCCCGTCGGCGTCACCGAGTGGTACGGCGAGCAGCCCGACGCCACCTGGCCGTGGGCGCACGATCTGCTGGGCGGCGCGCATCCCGAGGTGCTGTCGCAGACGGACGGCATCCAGTTCGAGAAGGTGACCGCCCTCGAGCCGGACCTCATCATCGGCACCAACGCCGGCATGAGCGAGGACGACTACACACGTCTGAGTGCCATCGCGCCGACCATCGCGCACAGTGACCCCGACTCGCCGTACTTCGAGCCGTGGGATCAGCAGGCGCGCACCATCGGACTGGCGTTGGGCAAGGAGGCCGAGGCGAACGCGCTGGTCGACGACGTACGCGCGCAGTACCGCGAGGCGGCGCAGGCACACCCGGAGTTCGCCGGTAAGAAGGCGGTCCTGCTGCAGAACGCCCTGTACGACAACCAGGCCATCGCGTACCAGGACGGTCTGAGCACGGACTTCCTGACCTCGCTCGGCTTCGAGATCCCGTCCGAGCTGGATGCGTTCGTCACCGAAGAGGACGCCCAGGCCTACATCCCCCTCGAGAATCTCTCGGTTCTCGACGCCGCCGACGTCCTGCTCTGGGCCACCGAGGGACCGGAGGATCGTGCTGCCCTCGAGGCCGAACCGATCTACGGCACCCTGGAGGAAGTGCGCGAGAACCGACTCGTCTTCACCGACGGCATCACCGCGGGCGCCATCTACTTCACCTCGCCCCTGAGCCTTCCGTACCTGCTGGACTCGCTCGTTCCGGCGTTCTCGTCCACGCTCGCCGGAAGCGGCCCTGCCACGACGAACACCCCGGCCTGACCACGCACTACCGCCCCTTCGACCGAGCCGACCGGCCTCCGGCCTGCCCGGGACCCCGGCCGTGGTGACGTGCAGATATTCTGTAGGTGACCACGGCCGTCTCGTCAGGAGCACCCCATCACCAACTTCGCGGACACGACGTTCACGGATCCGGTTCGGATCCGTAACTTCTGCATCATCGCCCACATCGACCACGGCAAGTCGACGCTGGCCGACCGCATGCTGCAGCTCACCGGCGTCGTCGACGACCGGTCGATGCGTGCCCAGTACCTGGACCGCATGGACATCGAGCGCGAGCGCGGAATCACCATCAAGGCGCAGAACGTCCGGTTGCCGTGGAAGGTGGGCGAAACCGAACACGTCCTGCACCTCATCGACACCCCCGGCCACGTCGACTTCACCTACGAGGTCTCACGAGCCCTCGAAGCGTGCGAGGGCGCAGTGCTGCTGGTCGACGCCGCGCAGGGCATCGAGGCGCAGACTCTGGCCAATCTGTACCTGGCGCTGGAGAAGGATCTGACGATCATCCCGGTGCTGAACAAGATCGACCTCCCCGCCGCGGACCCGGATCGCTACGCCGCGGAGATCGCGCACATCGTCGGCTGCGAGCCGGACGACGTTCTCCGCGTGTCCGGCAAGACGGGCATGGGCGTCGAGGCACTGCTGGACGAGGTCGTCCGCCTGGTGCCCGCTCCCGTCGGCAACCCGGACGGGCCGGCGCGCGCGATGATCTTCGACTCCGTCTACGACGCCTACCGCGGCGTGGTCACCTACGTGCGTGTCGTCGACGGCAAGATCCTGCCGCGCGAGAAGGTCACGATGATGTCGACGGGATCGACGCACGAACTCGTCGAGGTCGGCATCGTGTCCCCGGACCCGAAGGCCACCAAGGGACTCGGTGTCGGCGAGGTGGGCTACCTCATCACCGGCGTGAAGGACGTGCGCCAGTCCAAGGTCGGCGACACCGTCACCAGTGCGAAGAACGGCGCTACCGAAGCGTTGACGGGCTACCGCGAACCACGCCCGATGGTCTATTCCGGTCTCTATCCGGTGGACGGTTCGGACTACCCGGACCTTCGCGACGCCCTCGAGAAGCTGCAGCTCAATGACGCGGCGCTGACCTACGAGCCGGAGACGTCCGTCGCCCTCGGCTTCGGGTTCCGATGCGGCTTCCTCGGACTGCTGCACATGGAGATCACCCGTGAGCGTCTCGAGCGCGAGTTCGGCCTCGACCTCATTTCCACATCACCCAACGTGGTCTACCGCGTCGAGATGAACGACGGTGCGGAACACATCGTCACCAACCCGTCGTACTGGCCGGAAGGCAAGGCCAAGGCCGTCTTCGAGCCGATGGTCAAGTGCACCATCATCTCGCCGAGCGAATTCATCGGCTCGATCATGGAGCTGTGTCAGAGCCGCCGCGGCGAGATGGGCGGCATGGACTACCTGTCCGAGACGCGCGTCGAACTGCGCTACACCATTCCGATGGCGGAGATCATCTTCGACTTCTTCGACATCCTGAAGTCGCGCACCCGCGGGTACGCGAGCCTGGACTACGAGGAGATCGGCGAGGAGTCGGCCAACCTGGTCAAGGTGGACATCCTGCTGCAGGGTGAGGCGGTGGACGCGTTCTCTGCGATCGTGCACGCGGATGCGGCCGGCGCCTACGGCAACAAGATGACCACGCGACTGAAAGATCTCATCCCGCGCCAGCAGTACGAGATCCCGATCCAGGCCGCCATCGGCTCGAAGATCATTGCGCGCGAGAACATCCGGGCAATTCGCAAGGACGTTCTGGCCAAGTGCTACGGCGGCGATATCAGCCGTAAGCGCAAGCTGCTCGAGAAGCAGAAGGCGGGCAAGAAGCGCATGAAGACCATCGGACGCGTCGACGTTCCGCAGGAAGCATTCGTGGCTGCACTGTCCACCGACGCGTCGGCGGACAAGCCCAAGAAGTGACGGGGACCGTGTCGGAACCGGACGACGCACCACCGTCGCTGGCCGACGCGGGCCTTCTTCGCACACCGCCCGTCACCCGTCGCGGTGTGCGCACCCGAGCCTCGCTGGTCGCTGCCGCCCGCGTGGTCTTCGAGCGGGCCGGATACCTCGAGGCCCGGTTGGTGGACATCACCGATGAAGCACAGTGCTCGTCCGGAACCTTCTACACCTACTTCGCGGGCAAGGAAGAAATCCTCGCGGCGGTCCTGGAGGTCGCTCAGGACGACATGATGCATCCGGGCACCGAACACGTGCCCGACGACGGTGATCCGGTCGCGATCATCGAAGCCAGCAACCGCGCGTATCTCGAGGCGTACGAGCGCAACGCGAAGCTGATGGAAGTTCTCGAGCAGGTCGCGGCGGTGGATCCGAACTTCCGCCGGCTACGCCGCGACCGTGCGGACGCGTTCATCAGACGGAACGCTCGCAGCATCGCCGACCTCCAGGAACGCGAACTGGCCGACACCGGTGTCGACGCGTTCGTCGCCTCGCTGGCGTTGTCCGGCATGATCTCCCGGTTGGCGTTCACCCACTTCGTCGTCGAACCCGCCCTCGGCGTCGCACCGTCGTGCTCCTCGGAGCAGTTGGTCCACACCGCGACTCGGCTGTGGGCCAACGCCCTGAGGCTCGATACGCCCGAGTGACGGGGCCGGTCAGGAGTGGCCGTGGGCAGGCTGGAACTGCCCGGCCTGCACCGCTTCCTCCGCCCTGATGACGTGGACGACGGCGTTGATCAACGCGAGGTGGGTGAACGCCTGGGGGAAGTTGCCCAGGTGCCGTCCGGTCTTCGCGTCGATCTCCTCGGCGTAGAGCTTCAGGGGGCTCGCGAACCCCAGAAGGCGTTCGCACAGTCGCTTCGCGCGGTGCAGTTCGCCGATCTCCACCAGCGCCGACACCAACCAGAACGAGCAGATGGTGAAGGTGCCCTCCTCGCCCGACAGGCCGTCGTCGGTGGTGTCGACGCGGTAGCGCAGGACCAGACCGTCTTCGGTCAGCTCGTCCGCGATGGCGAGCACGGTGGCCCGCACCCGCTCGTCGTCCGACGGGAGGAAGCGCAGCAGCGGAACCAACAGCAGCGACGCGTCCAGGGATTCGTGGCCGTACCGCTGGGTGAACACCCCGCGCTCGTCGACGCCGTGCTCGAGGATGTCGGCCTTGATCTCGTCCGCGATGGTGTTCCACTGCTCGGCGTATGCCTTCTCCCCGTGCAGGGTCGCGAGCTTGGAGCCACGATCGAGCGCGACCCAGCACATCACCTTCGACGACGTGAAGTGCTGAGGTTCACCGCGCACTTCCCAGATGCCACGATCGGGTTCGCGCCAATGCTCGATGGCTTCCTCGACCTGACGTTTGAGCAAGGGCCACAACGACTCCGGCACGTTCTCACGGGACCGCACGTGCAGGTAGACCGAATCGAGCATCGTGCCCCAGATGTCGTGCTGCATCTGGTTGTACGCGCCGTTGCCGATGCGCACCGGCTGGGCACCGTCGTATCCGGACAGGTGGCCCAGCTCTTCTTCCTCCAGCGTGCGTTCGCCGCCGATGCCATACATCACCTGCAGCGGAACGGGTTTGCCGTCCGGGCCCGACGTGACGTCGGAAATGAAGGAGAAGAAGTCGTTCGCTTCGCGGTCCAGGCCGAGGGTGTATAGACCCCACAGGGCGAAGGTCGAATCGCGCACCCAGGCGTAGCGGTAGTCCCAGTTGCGTTCGCCGCCCGGTGTTTCCGGCAGGGAGGTGGTGCTCGCCGCGAGCAGGGCGCCGGTCGGGGCGTACGTCAGTCCCTTCAGGGTCAAGGCGCTTCGCTGGAGGTACCCGCGCCACGGATGGTCGGGGAAACGGCCGATGGTGATCCACTGGCGCCAGCATTCCGCGGTCTGCCACATCTTCTCGGCGGACTCCTCGAACGTCCTAGGAGGATCGAGCGTCGACCACGACAACGCGACGAAGACGTTGTCGCCCTCCGTCATGCGCGTACGCGCGCGGGCCTCGCGTCCTTCGAGGCCGATGCGCAGGTTGGTCGTCAACTTCAGGGTGGGATCCGAGCCGTCGCCCGCACTGACGGTGGCCGTCGCCTCCTCGTACACCTTGCCGGTGTACTCCCAGACGGCAGCCTTGCGGTGATAGTCGAAGGCGGGCTCGCAGGTCATCTCCAACTCGACCGTGCCGCTGACACACTTCACGCTGCGGATCAGGCAGTGCTCGGCATCCCAGTCCGACGGTGCGCGCTTGTGGGTTCGTGACCGCTCGTCGGTGTTGTGCCACTTGCCCATGACGAGAGCGTCCCGAACTACCAACCATCCGGTCTCGGTCTGCCACGTCGTCTCGACGATCAGGCCGCCGGGGAGATAGCGCCGCGCTGCGGGCACGTTCTGACCGTAGGGGCCGATGCGGAAGTGCCCGGCGCCCCGGTCGAGCACGGCCCCGAAGATGCTGGGGGAGTCGGGGCGAGGGATGCACATCCACTCCACGGCCCCGTTGCGGGCGATGAGGCAGGTCGTCTCGCAGTCCGACAGGAAGGCGTAGTCGTCGATGGGTGGGAACGTGGTGCGGTGGGGCAGCCATGTCTGCGACGTGCCGGGGACCGCGTCGAGCGCTCCACCTTCGTCGGGTGTGTCGGCCGACGCCGGCCCGAAGGTGGCTTCACCGGCGCTCGCGACGCGGGGAACCACAGACTGTTCGTCGAACGGACTCATTCGCCCATCATGGAGTGGTCCGCCCCCGTAGTCCACTGCTGGGCCCTCACTGTCGAAGCGACTACTGTCGGTGGGTGTGAACGCAGTGGGCTCGTGGTGGGACGGAGTGGAACTCTGGATCGCCGGGCTCCCGTTCATCCCGCAGGTTGCCGTCGTGCTGGCTGTCGTCGTACCGGCCGCCGCGATCACGGCGTACGTCGTGGACATCATGCTGTCCACGCTCTTCGACGCACGACGTCGGATGTTCCGTCGAGAGACGGCGGCCAACCCCGTCCGTCCGGAAGAGAAGTGAGAGAAGTTGCCCCGCTCGCGTGTGACATCAGCCCTGATCGCCCTCATTCTGCTGGTGATCGTCGCCTGGCTGCTGACTCGATAGCGGAGTCGTCCCCGCCTTCTGCTAAATTCTCGGCTGTGTCCGACGCATCCTCCCACCCGATCCGCCATGAGCTGGCGCTGATCGCTGTGGGCATGCTCGCGGTCGCTGACGTCGACTGTCGCTGACCCTTACGCCGCGCCCCGTTCGCTCGAACCGGCGCGTTCCGCTCGTCAGCACGTAACCAGTCCCGTCACCTATCCGCCCTTCACATTCACGCGCGCCACCGTCGTCGGTGGGCGCGGTCCCCGAGAGGTACATCGTGTTTCCATCACGTCGTGTTCGCCTAGTGTCCACAGCCGCTGCCGCGGCTCTGCTCGCGCTGACCGCCTGCTCGACCGGCTCTTCCGACACCGTCGGTGAAACAGCCGCATCCACCTCCGGCCCCTCGCTGACGCTCGTCGGGTATGCCGTCCCGAAGAACGGGTGGGATGCCATCGGCGCGGCGTTCGCGTCCTCGGAGAACGGTGACAACGTCACCATCAACGCGGACTACGGCGCATCGGGCAACCAGTCCCGGAAGGTCGCCGACGGTGCACCCGCCGACATCGTCAACTTCTCGGTCGAGCCCGACGTGACCCGCTTGGTCAAAGCCGGCAAGGTCGACGAGGGCTGGAATCAGAATGCTTACGGCGGTGTGCTTTTCGGATCCGTCGTCTCCATCGTGACGCGGCCGGGCAACCCCAAGAACATCAAGACCTGGGAAGACCTCATCCGTCCCGACGTCCAGGTCATCAGTCCCAGCCCGCTGAGCTCCGGTTCGGCCAAGTGGAACCTGCTGGCGCCGTACGCATCCGTCAGCAATGGCGGAACGGACCGGCAGGCCGGCCTCGACTACGTGACCGAACTGGTCAAGCACTTCCCGGTCCAGCCCGACTCCGGTCGCTCCGCCTCCGAGGCGTTTCTCCAGGGTCAGGGCGACGTCCTGCTCAGCTACGAGAACGAGGCACTGCTGCTCGAGGGCCAGGGCCAGCCGGTGGAGCACATCGTTCCGGACCAGACGTTCCGCATCGACAACCCCGTGGCCGTGATCAACTCCAGCGCCAACCTCGAGCAGGCCAACGCGCTGAACGACTACCTGTACACCGCCGACGGCCAGAAGATCTGGGCGGAGAACGGCTTCCGTCCCGTCGATCCCGCGGTCGCCGCCGACTACACCGACAAGTTCCCGACGCCGCAGAAGCTGTACACGATCGACGACCTCGGCGGGTGGAGCGCGGTGGACAGTGACCTGTTCGGCGAGAACGGTGCCATCAACGCGATCTACAAGGCATCGAGCTGACATGACGACAGAGGTCGCCGGTCGGCGAAAACTCTTCACCCGCCGACCGGCGTCCTCCGGCCTGCCCGGCGGCTCCCTGACGCTCGGCACGGTCGTCCTGTGGCTGTCGATCATCGTGCTGCTGCCACTCGCAGCGGTTCTGAGTCGGTCACTGTCCGAGGGCCCCGCGGAATTCTTCGATGCGGTAACTGATCCGCGGGCGCTGGCGACTCTGCGCGTCACCGTGCAGGTCTCGGTACTCGCCGCTCTGATCAACGTGGTGATGGGAACCGTCATCGCCTGGGTTCTGGTCCGCGACGAGTTCCCCGGCAAGTCCATCGTGAACACGCTGATCGACCTGCCGTTCGCCTTGCCCACCATCGTCGCGAGCCTTGTTCTGCTGTCCCTCTACGGGCCGATGAGCCCCGTCGGGATCACGCTCAATGCCACGAAGACCGGCGTCGTGATCGCCCTCGCCTTCGTCACGCTGCCGTTCGTCGTCCGTGCGGTACAGCCGGTGCTGATCGAACTGGACCGTGAGGTCGAGGAAGCCGCCGCATCGCTGGGGGCGAGCAACCTGGTCATCTTCCGCAGGGTCGTCCTCCCGGTGTTGCTGCCGTCGATCCTGTCGGGAGCAGGTCTGGCGTTCTCGCGTGCACTGGGCGAGTTCGGCTCCGTCGTTCTCATCGGCGGCAACATCCCGGGCAACACGCAGATCGCGTCGCAGCTCATCCGTGAGCAGATCGAGACCGACCAGCCCGTCGACGCGGCCGCGATCTCCGTCGTGCTGCTCGCCATCGCGTTCGTCGTGCTCTTCGTGCTGCGGATCGCGGGCAGCCGCCTCGCACATCGGGAGGAACAGAAATGAGGCTCGGCACCGGCACCCGTATCGGGTTGCGCACCGTCGCGTTGCTGTACCTGGCCGTCCTCGTCGTCTTCCCCCTCGGCGCGATCCTCTACCGGACCTTCGAGAACGGCATCGTCTCGTTCTTCCAACTGATCACGACCCCTGCCGCGCAGTCGGCTCTGCAGTTGTCGTTGATCATCGTCGCGATCGTCGTTCCCCTGAACGTGGTGTTCGGCGTCGTCACGGCACTAGCCCTGGCGCGAGGCAACTTCCGCGGCAAGGGCTTCGTGCAGGCCGTCGTCGACCTTCCGTTCGCCGTGTCCCCGGTCATCGTCGGCGTGGCGCTGATCCTGCTCTGGGGCGCGGGCGGGTGGTTCGGCTTCCTCGCGGAGTGGGGCATCACCGTCATCTTCGCGCTGCCCGGCATGGTGCTGGCGACGATCTTCGTGACGCTGCCGTTCGTCGTGCGCGAGGTCGAGCCCGTCCTCTACGAGATCGGCGAGGAACAGGAAGAAGCGGCGGCCACCCTGGGCGCCACCTCGTGGCAGACCTTCTGGCGCATCACGCTTCCGGCCATACGGTGGGGTCTGACGTACGGAGTAGTGCTGACCGTCGCGCGCGCCCTGGGCGAGTTCGGTGCCGTCATCATCGTCTCGACCAACCTGCCCGGTATCTCCCAGACGTTGACCCTGTTGGTCAATGCCCGGTACGAGGACTTCAACCAACCCGGCGCCTACGCCGCTTCGACACTTCTCATGGTCGTCGCCGTCATCGTGCTGCTGCTGATGACTGTCCTGGACCGCAAGCGAACCAAGGAATGAGCACCGTGACCACATCGACGACGCAGAAGCGCACGGACAGCATCGAGATCTCGGTCCGCGGTGCACAGAAGCGGTACGGCGACTTCGCCGCCCTGGACGACGTGTCGCTCGACATCCCGTCCGGGTCGCTCACCGCTCTGCTGGGGCCCAGCGGCTCGGGCAAGTCGACGCTTCTGCGCTCGATCGCCGGTCTCGAGGAACTGGACTCCGGCGTCGTCGTCATCGCCGGGGACGACGTGACCACCGTCAGCCCGCAGAAGCGCGACATCGGCTTCGTGTTCCAGCACTACGCGGCGTTCAAGCATCTGACCGTGCGCAAGAACGTCGCCTTCGGACTGGAGATCAGGAAGAAGCCGAAGGCGGAGATCGACGAGCGGGTCGACCAGCTCCTCGACATCGTGGGACTGTCCGGCTTCCAGACCCGCTTCCCGGCACAGCTGTCGGGTGGTCAGCGTCAGCGCATGGCCCTCGCCCGCGCCCTCGCCGTCGATCCCCGGGTGCTGCTGCTGGACGAGCCGTTCGGCGCTCTGGACGCCAAAGTGCGCGCCGACCTCCGGACCTGGCTGCGTCGACTGCACGACGAGGTCCACGTGACCACCGTGCTGGTGACGCACGACCAGCAGGAGGCGCTCGACGTCGCCGATCGCATCGCCGTCATGAACAAGGGCCGCATCGAGCAGATCGGGGCTCCCCGCGAGCTGTACGACACCCCTGCCAACGACTTCGTGATGTCGTTCCTCGGGGAGGTCTCCAAGTTGAACGGTCAGTTGGTGCGGCCGCACGACATCCGCGTCGGACGCACACCCGACCTGGCCCGTGCCGAGCAGACCGGGACCGCCGAGAACGCCGGCGTCACCCGGGCCACGGTCGAACGCGTCGTCCACCTCGGGTTCGAGGTCCGGGTCGAGCTGCGCAACGGCGCGACCAACGAGCTGTTCTTCGCGCAGATCACCCGTGGTGACAACGAGGCGCTGGGTCTGGAGAGCGGCGAAACCGTGTACGTGCGCGCCACCCGCGTGCCGGTGATCCCGGGCTGAGCCCGCGCCGCTGGGCGTTCGCTCACCGGAACCCGGTGCGTACACACCGTGCAGCGCTCTCCGGCCGAGCGAAGACCTCTTGTGTGGAGTGGACACCGGCTGCGGCATGCGGGGGAGGGTGTGCGCTCAGCAGAACCCGTGTGCACACACCCTTCAGCGCCCCCGCCAGACACCGTGCAGCGCCCTCCGGCCGAGCGAACACCTCTTGCGTGAAGCGAACACACAGTGCGGCATGCCGTAAAGGGTGTGCGCTCACCAGAACCAGTGTGCGCACACCGTGCAGCGCCACCCGCCAGGCACCGTGCAGCGCTCTCCGGTCGAGCGAACACCTCCTGCGTGAAGCGAACACACGGTGCCGCAGGCCGTAAAGGGTGTGCACTCACCAGAACCCGTGTGCACACACCCTGCAGCGCCCCGCCAGACACCGTGCAGCGCCCTCCGGCCGAGCGAACACCTCTTGTGTGTAGTGAACACACGGTGCAGCGCGCCGTAGAGGGTGTGCGCTCACCACAACCGGTGTGCACATGCCCTGCAGCGTCCCCGCTAGACACCGTGCAGCACCCACCGTCCGACCGAACACCACTTGCGGGAAGTGCACACCCGGTACGGCAGGCCGTAGAGGGTGTGCGCTCATCAGAACCCGTGTGCACACACCCTGCAGCGCGAACCCCTCGAAGGGACTACTTCTCCAGTCCGCGCAGCACCGAGGCGGCGACTTCGGACGGGTCCGTGGTGTCGTCGGCGTCGACGCGGTGCTCCGTGACGGAGATGCCCGCTGCCTCGATCTCCATGCGAGCCGCCGCGAGATCGTCGGCATCCGTCGAGGAGACCGGCACGACGGCGACGACACCGGCATCGGCGAACAGCCGGGCCAGGCGAGCCAACTGCACAGTCGCGGAACGGGTTCCGGCGGAGGCGTCGATGTCCAGAACGCTTCGCACGTTGTCCCCGCCGACGATGTAGGCAGTTCTGCCCGCGGCGGTCAGAGCGTCTTCGACGGCAACCGTGATGGACGCCTTGTGCGACGACGGGTGGCCGGTGAGCCAGATGGTCGCGCCGCGCTGACCCGTGCGGCGCGCGCGTTCGTCCCGCGTGAGCGACGAGGGAATCCAGGACGGGGTGTCCGAGCGGTCGAGGACTGCTCGCGCACCCTCGATGATGCCGGCGGCAACGGTGTCGTTGGTGTGCTCGTCGAGCAGGATGAACGCTCCGGAGTCACGGTTGTCGCGGTAGTCGTCGGCCACCACGACCGCGCTGGTGCGCAGCGTGACGCGGGCGATGTCGTTGAGCGACAGGTTCTCCGAGCCGGGGTGCTCGTCGAGTGTCTCCGGATCGAGCCGTGAGTGGATGCGCTGGACGGTGGCGCGAACCGTCGTCGTGGTGTGCTTGAGTGCCAACCTGTCACCGACACCGAGAGGTGCTTCGGCGAGCCAGCACACTGTGGCGTCGAATTCGCGTGCCAGCGTGGGGAAGTGGGCCTGCGGCTCGCCGCTGACGAGCACATCGCCGCGGGCGACGTCGATGTCGTCGGCAAGCTCGACGGACACACTCAAGGGTGCGACGGCGACATCGCGGCCCGCATCGAGGGTGTCCAGTGCGGTGACGACACTGCGTGATCCCGACGGCAGGGCCACCACGGAGTCACCGACCTGGATGGTGCCGGCAGACAGGCGTCCGGTGTAGCGGCGACGCTCGCCGTCGGTGGGACGCGAGACCCACTGCACCGGCAGGCGCAGCTCGGTCGCCACCGGTGCGGGAGCGACCAGGTCGATCTTCTCGAGGTGATCGAGCAGCGTGGGCCCGGAGTACCAGGGCATGTTCGTGGACGGCTCGACGACGTTGTCGCCCAGCTTCGCCGCGATCGGGATGACCAGGATCTCGGTGCCCAGACGAGCGCCGAGTTCGGCGAGTTCCCGCTCGACGTCGCGGAACCGGTTCTCGTCGAAGTCGATGAGATCCATCTTGTTCACGGTCGCGACCAGTCGGTCGACGCCGACCAGTGTCGCGATCCTGGCGTGACGACGCGTCTGTCGCAGCACCCCGGCGCGGGCGTCGACAAGAAGGATGGCGACGTTCGCGTTGGACGCCCCGGTGAACATGTTGCGGGTGTACCGCTCGTGTCCGGGAGTGTCGGCGAGGACGTAACTGCGTGTGGGAGTGGAGAAGAAGCGGTAGGCGACGTCGATGGTGATGCCCTGTTCACGTTCGGCGCGCAGACCGTCGGACAGTGCTGCCAGGTCGGCGACACCCTCCTCGTCGGTCACGGCGTCGAGGTGGTCGAGCGGCAGGCTGTCGGTGTCGTGGAGCAGACGCCCGATGAGCGTGGACTTGCCGTCGTCCACGGAACCCGCGGTGGCGATGCGCAACAGCTGGCGTGGGGGAGACGCTGCACCCGACGCGGTGTCGGCGGGGAGGTCGTAGGTGGCGGTCATCAGAAGTACCCCTCGCGTTTGCGATCTTCCATTGCGGCGGTGGACGTTCGGTCGTCGGCGCGGGTCTCGCCGCGCTCGGAGACCGTGGCCGCCGAGATCTCGGTGATCACGCCCGCGATGTCGGTGGCGTGCGAGCGGACCGCGCCGGTGATGGTGAGGTCGCCGACGGTGCGGTACCGCACCATCTCCACTGCGGCACTCTCGTGCTCGGTCGGAGAGGTGAACTCGGACGTGGCCAGCAGGATGCCGTCCCGTTCGAAGACCTCGCGCTCGTGCGCGAAGTAGATCGACGGCAGTTCGAGCTGCTCGAGCTCGATGTAGCGCCAGATGTCGAGCTCGGTCCAGTTGCTGAGGGGGAACACGCGGACCTGTTCACCGCGCTTGATGCGTCCGTTGTAGAGGGACCAGGGCTCGGGACGCTGTGCGCGCGGATCCCACTGACCGAACTCGTCACGGAAGCTCAACACACGCTCCTTGGCGCGGGCGCGTTCCTCGTCGCGCCGTGCACCACCGAAGGCTGCGTCGAACTTGTTCTCCTCCAACGCATCCAGCAGGGTGCGGGTCTGCAGACGGTTACGCGAGCCGGACGGCCCGCCGACTTCACGCACGCGCCCCTTGTCGATCGACTCCTGGACGGAGGCGACGACCAGTCGATGGCCACCCTCGGCGAGGCGACGGTCGCGGAACTCGATGACCTCGGGGAAGTTGTGGCCCGTGTCCACGTGCATCACCGGGAACGGGATGGGGGAGGGGCGGAAAGCCTTCTCCGCCAGTCGCAGAAGAACGATGGAGTCCTTGCCCGCAGAGAAGAGGAGAACGGGCCGCTCCAACTCCGCCACCACCTCGCGGATGATGTGGACGGACTCGGCTTCGAGAGCCCTGAGTTCGTCGACGTGCGTCACGTCCACGACGGGCTCCACCGGAGCTGCGGTCATCGGGTTCCTTCCTCGGACGAGTGCAGTCCGCACTCCGTCTTGGTGCTACCGGCCCATCGGCCGCTACGGGGGTCTGCTCCCGGTGCCGGCTTCGCGGTGCAGGGTGCGCACCCGATCGAGGGGTAGCCCTCGTCCACCAGCGGGTTCACCAGGATGCCGTGCTGGTCGATGTACGCCTGCATCTCGTCGTCGGACCATGCGGCGAGCGGGTTGATCTTCACCAGTCCGAAGCCCTCGTCGAACGAGATGAGCGGCGAGTTCGCACGTGTGGGCGCCTCGACTCGGCGGATACCGGTGACCCAGGCGCTGTAGTTCTTCAGCTCACGCTTGAGCGGGACGACCTTGCGCAGCGCGCAGCAC
Source organism: Rhodococcus sp. Leaf247 (assembly GCF_001426185.1). Lineage (GTDB taxonomy): Bacteria > Actinomycetota > Actinomycetes > Mycobacteriales > Mycobacteriaceae > Rhodococcoides. The sequence continues at coordinate 219,239 of NZ_LMRP01000004.1, forward strand.
CGTGCGGGATCGCGGGCGAAGAGGTCCTTGCCCTCGAGGCGGTCCTGTTCGGCGACGGACACCGTGGTGGCAGCGTCGATGACGTTGACGCCGTAGACCTGCTCGACGGCGTCGCGTGTGCCGATGGTCTCGGCGAAGTGGTACCCGGTTTCGAGGAAGAGCACGTCGACACCGGGATGGATCTGCGCGGCGAGGTGGACCAGTGCGCCGTCCTGCATGTTCGACGCGACGATGTAGTCGTCACCGAAGTTGTCCTCGGTCCACTGCATGAGCTCCACCGCGGAGGCGCCGTCCAACTCTCGCGCCCCGCGCTCGGCGATGTCGCGGAGTTCGGACTCGGACAGGTGGCGATGTGTGGTGATGCTCATGATGCAACCTTTCGCGCGGAGACGGTCCACCGCTCAACCAGGTCCCGACCCGGGCGATTCCCGCGGCCTGTCACTGCAGATCCGCTTCGTCCGCACGGACGGCCCACTGCGCGAATCGCTCGCCCTCGTCGCGGTGCTTGACGAAGTTGCGGACCACCCGGTCGATGTAGTCGCCCAGCTCGACGCTGGTGACCTTGTGCTGGCGCAGCTTCCGGCCGAAGGCACTGTCGAAGCCGAGGCTGCCACCGAGGTGGACCTGGAAGCCCTCGACCTGACCGCCGGCACCGTCGTCGACAAGAAGGCCCTTGAATCCGATGTCCGCCACCTGCGAGCGAGCGCACGAGTTGGGGCAGCCGTTGATGTTCACGGTGATCGGCACGTCGAGCTGTGCGTTGACGTCGGCGAGACGCTGCTCGAGCTCGGGGACCAGCACCTGCGAACGCTTGCGGGTCTCGGCGAAGGACAGCTTGCAGAATTCGATTCCGCTGCAGGCCATCAGATTTTTGCGCCAGATCGACGGGCGAGCAGGGAGGCCCAGCGCGTCCATCTCGGCGATGAAGTCCTCGAGCTTCTCGTCGGAGATGTCGAGCACGATCAGCTTCTGATACGGGGTGAAGCGGATGCGGTCGGAACCGGCGCGCTGGGCGGCGTCGGCAACCTTCTGCAGGATCGTGCCGGACACACGTCCGGCGATGGGGGCGAGGCCCACCGCGTTGAGCCCGTTCTTCAGCTTCTGCACGCCCACGTGGTCGATGGGGCGGGTCGGCTTCTCGGGCGCCGGGCCGTCGAGCAGCGGACGCTTCAGGTACTCGGTCTCGAGCACCTCACGGAACTTCTCGATGCCCCAGTCCTTGACCAGGAACTTCAGCCGGGCCTTCGCGCGCAGACGGCGGTAGCCGTAGTCGCGGAAGATCGACACGACGCCTTCCCAGACGTCCGCCACCTCGTGCAGGGGAACCCAGACGCCGAGACGCTGCGCGAGCATGGGGTTGGTGGACAGTCCGCCGCCGACCCAGACGTCGAGGCCGGGACCGTGCTCGGGATGGTTCACCCCGATGAACGCGATGTCGTTGACCTCGTGCACCACGTCCTGCTGGCCGGAGATCGCCGTCTTGAACTTGCGGGGGAGGTTCGAGTACTCGGGCTTGCCGATGTAGCGCTCGACGATCTCGTCGATCGCCGCGGTCGGATCGAGCACCTCGTCGAGCGACTCGCCGGCCAACGGTGAACCGAGGACGACGCGGGGGCAGTCACCGCACGCCTCGGTCGTCTTCAGGCCGACGGACTCGATGCGTCGCCAGATCTCGGGGACGTTCTCGACCTCGATCCAGTGGTACTGCACATTCTCGCGGTCCGACAGGTCCGCGGTGTCGCGGCCGAACTCCGTCGAGATCTCGCCGAGAGTGCGCAACTGGAGAGCGGTGAGCGCCCCCGCGTCGCAGCGGATGCGCATCATGAAGTACTTCGCTTCGAGCAGGTCGATGTTCTCGTCGCCCGTGAAGGTGCCGTCGTATCCCTGTTCACGCTGGGTGTAGAGACCCCACCAGCGGAACCGGCCGCGCAGATCGGCCTTGTCGATGCTGTCGAAGCCTTGCTTGCTGTAGATGTTCTCGATGCGCGCACGCACGTTGAGGGGGTTGTCGTCCTTCTTGCTCTGCTCGTTCGCGTTCAGCGGCTCGCGGTAGCCGAGGGCCCACTGGCCTTCGGACCTGCGCTTGGCGGATCGGGGTGTGCGCGCACGGGGCGCAGCTGCATCGGGTGAGGTCGTCATGAGTCGCGCTCCAGAAGTCGGGCGCCGACAGGTTCGCAGTGTTCGGAGGGCTGGTCCGCACACCTCGTCCCTGACCGGCCGGGGTTGTGCGGGCTGGCGGGAAGATCAGACGGTGGATTCCAGACAGCTGCAGACGCGTGCGAGATCGACGTGGCGGCGAGCCACGAGCATGATCTCGATGACGGTCATGGCGTCCATTCTGCCATGACGCCGAGTGCGGTCCGACCACGGCGGGCTCCGGAACGTGCTCACCAGCAGGTGGAGGACACTCGTACCGGTGACCTCCGCTGCACTCACCGCACCCGACACCGACACGTCCACACCGTTCGGGCTGTACCTGCACGTCCCGTTCTGCGCCACGCGCTGCGGCTACTGCGACTTCAACACCTACACGGCCGGTGAACTGGGTACCTCGGCGTCACCGCAGTCCTGGCTCGACGGGGTGCGCCGCGAGCTGGATCTCGCGGCGGCCACGTTCCAGCGGAAATCGGGCCGCGTGCCGAGTGTCGACACGGTCTTCGTCGGCGGCGGAACCCCGTCACTGCTCGGAGCCGACGGGCTGGCCGACCTGCTGGGGGCCGCACGGTCCTCCTTCGAGTTCTCCGCCGGAGCCGAGGTGACGACGGAGTCCAACCCGGAGTCGACGTCGCCGGCCTTCTTCGACGGCATCCGCGCAGCGGGCTTCACCAGGGTGTCGCTCGGGATGCAGTCCGCGGCGCCGCACGTGCTCGCCATCCTCGACCGCACCCACACACCGGGACGAGCCGTCGACGCCGCGCGCGAAGCAGCGGCGGCCGGCTTCGACCACGTCAATCTCGATCTCATCTACGGCACGCCCGGTGAGCGCGACGAAGACCTCGACGCGTCGCTGGATGCGGTGCTGGACGCCGGAGTCGACCACGTGTCGGCCTACGCGCTGATCGTCGAGGACGGCACCGCGCTCGCGCGTCGGGTCCGCCGCGGCGAGATCCCGATGCCCGACGACGACGTGCTGGCCGCCCGGTACGAGCGGATCGACGCGCGCCTGGCCGAGGCAGGTCTGGGCTGGTACGAGGTGTCCAACTGGGCCCGCGACCGCGACGCCGAATGTCGCCACAACATCGGCTACTGGGACGGCGGCGACTGGTGGGGCATCGGGCCCGGCGCGCACAGCTATGTGGACGGGACCCGCTTCTGGAACGTCAAGCACCCGGCGCGGTACGCCGAGACGCTGTCGACCGGCGAGTTGCCGATCGCGGACTCCGAGGTGCTTACCGCGGAAGAACAGCACATGGAACGGGTGATGTTGACGGCGCGGCTGCGGACCGGTGTCGCGGCGTCGGACCTGTCCGCGGACGAGGTGACCCGGGCTCGATCCTTCGTGGAGGAGGGACTACTCGACGCGCAGGGCGAGACATTCGTGCTGACCGACCGTGGACGACTGCTCGCCGACGGGGTCGTACGCGACATCCTCGAGTGACGGTCCTAGACAGCGATCGCGTCGTAGTCGAAGACACGGGCGTGGAGTACGACGCGGTTCCGGAGCGCGGCGCGCACCGCCCGGTGCAGCCCGTCCTCGAGGTAGACGACGCCGTGATAGTGCACGGCGTGGGGAAACAGGTCACCGTAGAAGGTGCTGTCCTCGGACAGCAGCCGGTCGAGTTCGAGCACCTTCGTGGTGGTCACGATCTCGTCGAGACGCAGCTGTCGGGGCGGAATCTTGGACCAGTCGCGCAGCGACAGACCGTGCTCCGGGTACGGCTTGCCGTCGCGCACTCCCTTGAAGATCACACCGGTCACAGTAGTGGAATGGGGCACCGCGGCGGCGGCGACTAGAATCGGCTGGTCCCCGGTGCCCTCGTCCGACAGTGGTGCCGAATCCGAGCGTAGGAGGGTTGCGATGTCGAGTACAGAGGATCGACGTTTCGAGGTCCTGCGTGCTCTGGTCGCCGACTATGTCGCGACGCAGGAGCCGATCGGGTCGAAAGCGCTGGTGGACCGCCACAATCTGGGCGTATCGAGTGCGACCGTGCGCAACGACATGGCCGTTCTCGAGGCGGAGGGCTACATCACCCAGCCGCACACCAGCTCGGGCCGCATTCCCACGGACAAGGGGTACCGGCAGTTCGTCGACCGCATCGCGGATGTCAAACCGCTGTCGGCCGCGGAACGGCGCGCCATTCTGCAATTCCTCGATTCGGGTGTCGACCTGGACGACGTGCTGCGCCGAGGCGTCCGTCTGCTCGCTCAGCTCACCCGCCAGGTAGCCGTGGTGCAGTATCCGACGCTGTCGGCATCGTCGGTGCGACACCTCGAGGTGGTCGCGTTGACACCGGCGCGGCTGCTGCTGGTTCTGATCACCGATTCCGGACGCGTCGATCAGCGCATCGTCGAATTGGGAGACGTCATCGGCGACGAGGATCTGAGCCGTCTGCGCACGCTGCTGGGCGGCGCGCTGGAAGGTAAGCGGCTGGCCCAGGCGTCCGTCGCCGTGGCCGAACTCGCGGAGACGGCTCCCGACGACCTCCGTGACGCCGTCGTCCGGTCGTCGACGGTGCTGGTCGAGACCCTGGTCGAGCATCCCGAGGAACGCCTGGTCCTCGGCGGCACGGCGAACCTCACCCGCAACGCGGCGGATTTCGCGGCGCTGAACGGCTTCCCCGGCTCGCTGCGCTCCGTTCTCGAAGCGCTCGAAGAGCAGGTCGTCGTCCTCAAGCTCATCGCCGCGACACAGGAGACCGGACGCATCACCGTGCAGATCGGTGAGGAGACCATGGCACCGGAGATGCGCGGAGCCTCGGTCATCTCGACCGGCTACGGCTCCGCGGGGAACGTGCTGGGCGGCATGGGAGTGTTGGGTCCCACACGGATGGACTATCCGGGAACGATCGCCTCCGTCGCTGCCGTTGCCCGATACATAGGAGAGGTGCTGGCCGAACGCTGACGGCCATCACCGAAGACACCACCTCACACGAACCCGTTTCGGACCGAAGGATATGAGTACTCACGTGGCACGCGATTATTACGGAACTCTGGGCGTCGACTCGAAGGCGTCCGATCAGGAGATCAAGCGCGCGTATCGCAAGCTCGCGCGCGAGTTCCACCCCGACGTCAACCCCGACGAGTCGGCCCAGGCCCGCTTCAAGGACATCAGCGCCGCCTACGAGGTGCTGTCCGATCCCGAGAAGCGACGCGTCGTCGACCTCGGCGGCGACCCCCTCGAGAGTGGTGGAGGCGGCGGCGCCGGCGGCTTCGGTGGAGCCGGCTTCGGCGGTGGCCTCGGAGACGTGTTCGAGGCATTCTTCGGCGGAAACGGCGGAGGATCACGCGGTCCCCGCGGGCGCGTCCAGCCCGGATCCGACTCGTTGCTGCGCACCACCCTCACCCTGGAGGAGTGCGCCACGGGCGTCACCAAGCACATCGCCGTCGAGACGGCCGTGCTGTGCGACGTGTGCACCGGTGCCGGTACCAACGGCGACTCCAAGCCCGTCCGCTGCGAGACGTGCAACGGCGCCGGCGAGGTGCAGTCCGTCCAGCGGTCGTTCCTCGGCCAGGTCATGACCGCTCGTCCCTGCCCGACATGCCGTGGTGCCGGCGAGACCATTCCCGATCCGTGCCGCAAGTGCGGTGGCGACGGACGCGTCCGTGCCCGCCGCGAACTCGCCGTCAAGGTGCCGGCCGGTGTCGGCAGCGGCATGCGGATCCGTCTGGCCGCGCAGGGCGAGGTCGGCCCCGGTGGTGGTCCCGCCGGTGACGTCTACGCCGAGGTCGTGGAGAAGTCGCACGACGTCTTCGTGCGCGACGGCGACGACCTGCACTGCACCATCCGCGTGCCCATGGCGGACGCCGCGCTGGGAACGTCTGTCAGCGTCGACGCGATCCTCGACGGCCCGACGAACATCACTATCGACGCCGGCACGCAGCCCGGGTCCGTCCAGGTTCTCCGCGGACACGGAATGCCGAAGCTGCGCAGCGGAGTTCGCGGTGACCTGCATGCCCACCTCGAGGTGGTCGTCCCGTCGCGCCTGGACTCGACCGAGACCAAGCTCCTGCAGCAACTCCGGACGCACCGCGAGCGCGACAACGCCGAAGTGGTGACGACGGCGTCGCAGCACACGGGCGGCCTGTTCTCGCGCCTGCGCGACGCCTTCAGTCGATAGCCGGTTCGGGCGATGGCTGCGACCGTCTACTTCCTCGACCCGCTACCCGCGCCGGGAGAGACGGGTGTTCTCGAGGGCGCAGAAGGTCGGCACGCCGCGACGGTGCGGCGCACCACGGTCGGTGAACGGCTGGTGCTGTCCGACGGTCACGGGTCGTTCGCGACGGTCGAGGTGGTCGGCGTCGAGAAGAATCGCCTCGACGTCACGGTCCTGTCCGTCACGTCGGCAGCGCCGCCGTCCCCGGCCGTCACCGTGATCCAGGCGCTCCCCAAGTCGGAGCGCTCGGAGCTGGCGGTCGAGACGGCGACCGAGGCCGGCGTCGACGCGATCGTGCCGTGGCAGTCGCTGCGGTGCGTGTCGCGGTGGGATGGACCCAAAGCCGCCAAAGGCGTCGTCAAATGGCGCAACGCTGCAACGAGCGCGGCCAAGCAGGCGCGGCGCGCGTTCGTTCCGGACGTCGCGGACCTGCACGACACCAGGATGGTGCTCGAGATGGTGTCGGGTGTCGTGGCACGCGGAGGCCTGGTCGTCGCCCTGCACGAGTCCGCGTCCTCACCGTTCGTCACACTGCCGTTCCGTGACGCGGGCGAGGTCGTGCTCATCGTGGGGCCCGAAGGTGGGCTCGACGACTCCGAGATCGGCAAACTCGTCGATGCCGGTGCCGTCACCGCCCTGCTCGGACCGACGGTGTTGCGCACATCGACAGCCGCAGCCGTGGCGCTCGGGGCCCTGGGCGCCCTGACCGACAGGTGGGACGGCGCGCCCCCGGCTTGAAGGGGCAGCCGTGCGCACCTGCTCCGGTACCCGCAGCCCGCTCCCGTTGTAACCGGAGCAGGTTGCGGCAACCGGAGCACCTAGTGCCGCGGGTGCCGCACGACATAAAGGAATGCGCTTCTCGGGGGAGACGTTAAAGTGGTGAGAGGTTCCCGTCGCTGGACGAACCGAGTATCGAAACCCGAGAGAAGGCCATAGCCACCACGTGAGTGACAACACCCCTCGCGTCGCCGCAGGCGACGACAGCCAGACCGGTTCACGCTCGTCCCGCGCCGCCAAGCGCCAATCCGCCCGTCCGGTTCTCGCCGAGGCTCGTGTGTCCGAGACGATGGAACTCGATCCTGCGGTGATGTTCCCGCTGCTCGGTTCGACGGACGGAAACCTCCGCGCGCTCGAACAGGTCCTGTCGGCGGAGATCCACGTCCGCGGCAACGTGGTCACCTTCGAGGGCGCACCCTCCGATGTGGCCGTCGGCAAGCGAGTGTTGACCGAACTGGCCGCGGTGGTTACCGCCGGCGGACCCGTGACGCCCGACGCGGTCCGGCGCTCGGTCGCCATGCTGACCAGGGGTGTCAGCGAGTCCCCGGCAGAGGTGCTCAGCCTCGACATCCTGTCGCGTCGCGGCAAGACGATCCGTCCGAAGACGCTGAACCAGAAGCGCTACGTCGACGCGATCGACGCCAACACCATCGTCTTCGGTGTCGGCCCGGCCGGTACGGGCAAGACGTATCTCGCGATGGCCAAGGCGGTTCAGGCTCTGCAGGCCAAGCAGGTCAGCCGCATCATCCTGACGCGTCCGGCCGTCGAGGCGGGCGAGCGGTTGGGCTTCCTGCCGGGCACCCTGCACGACAAGATCGACCCGTACCTCCGGCCGTTGCACGATGCGCTGCACGACATGATGGACGTCGAGGCGATCCCGAAGCTCATGGCCGCGGGCATCATCGAGGTCGCGCCGCTGGCGTACATGCGTGGACGCACCCTCAACGACGCGTTCATCATTCTCGACGAGGCGCAGAACACCACGGCCGAGCAGATGAAGATGTTCCTGACGCGACTCGGCTTCAACTCCAAGATCGTGGTGACCGGCGACATCACCCAGGTCGACCTGCCGGGTGGATCGAAGTCCGGTCTGCGTGCGGCGAGCGAGATCCTGGTCGACATCGACGACATCCACTTTGCCAAGCTCGACAGCAGCGACGTCGTCCGTCACCGGTTGGTGTCGTCCATCGTCGATGCGTACGAACGGTTCGATGCGTCCGAGACGGCGTCGAGCAATCGTGCGGCCCGACGCGGCACCGGTCCTCGGGCCGCGCACCGCTGACTGCTCCGACCGGTTCGGGTTCTGCCTGCACTAGTACGGTGATCGCATGAGTATCGAGGTCTCCAACGAATCCGGCATGGAGGTCGGCGAAGAAGATCTGATCGCGGTGGCGCGCTACGCCATCGCCCGGATGGACGTGCACCCGGCGGCCGAGCTGTCGATGGTGCTGGTCGACTCGGCCACCATGGCGGACCTGCACATGCGGTGGATGGACCTGCCCGGTCCGACCGATGTCATGTCGTTCCCGATGGACGAGCTCGAGCCCGGCGGTCGCCCCGATTCGCCGGACCCGGGCCCGTCCATGCTCGGCGACATCGTGCTGTGCCCGTCGTTCGCCGCGGACCAGGCGGAGAAGGCCGGCCATCCCCTCGAGCACGAGCTCGCCTTGCTGACGGTTCACGGCGTCCTGCATCTGCTGGGCTACGACCATGCCGAGCCGGACGAGGAGAAGGAGATGTTCGGACTCCAGAACAGCCTCCTCGAGGACTGGTACGAGAGCCTGCGTCAGGCCGATCGGGATGCTGCGTCGGCGGCGAAGGACGCGAAGTTGTTGGGCAGCACCGGTTTCGTGGCACCCGACACCCGTTCCGGTGGTGAGTCCGCCCGGTGACCAGCGCTCCGGCACTGATCGTGCTCGCCGTCATCCTCGTTCCGCTGGGTGGCCTGTTCGCCGCCGTCGACTCCGCCATCAACACCGTGTCCTCGGCGCGTGTGGAGGAGATGGTCAAGGAATCGCGGGGCGGCTCCTCCGAGTTGCTGCGGATCCTGGACGACCGCCCCCGGTACGTCAATCTGATGGTCCTGCTCCGCATCCTGTGCGAGATCGGGTCGACGGTGGTTCTCGCGGGAGCGCTGCTGGACCTGCTCGAGCCGGCGGCTGCCTTGGCCATCGCCGCCGGAGTCATGGTCATCGTCGATTACGTCGTGATCGGTGTCGGACCCCGCACACTGGGTCGACAGCACGCGTATTCGATCTCGCTCGGATCGTCGTATCCGTTGCGCGCCATCGGCATTCTTCTCGGGCCGGTCAGCCGGCTCCTGATCCTGGTGGGTAACGCCATCACACCGGGCCGCGGTTTCCGCAACGGTCCGTTCGCGTCGGAGATCGAACTGCGGGAACTCGTCGACATGGCGGGGGAGCGCGGAGTGGTGGCGGCCGGTGAACGACGGATGATCCAGTCGGTCTTCGAACTGGGTGACACCTCGGCCCGCGAGGTCATGGTTCCCCGCACCGAGATGGTGTGGATCGAGCGCGACAAGTCCGCGGGTCAGGCGACGACCCTTGCCGTCCGCAGCGGACACTCCCGCATTCCCGTCATCGGTGAGAACGTCGACGACATCCTCGGAGTCGTGTACCTCAAGGACCTCGTCCAACAGACGTACACCTCGTCCGACGGCGGCCGGAGCGTGCGAGTGGACGAGGTGATGCGACCCGCCGTGTTCGTTCCCGACTCGAAGCCGTTGGACAGTCTGCTGGCCGAGATGCAGCGCGACCGCAAGCACATGGCGGTCCTCGTCGACGAGTACGGCGGCGTGGCCGGGTTGGTGACCATCGAGGACGTCCTCGAGGAGATCGTCGGCGAGATCGCGGACGAGTACGACACCGACGAGGTGGCGCCGATCGAGGAGTTGGACGACGAGAGGTACCGGGTGTCCTCCCGACTCCCTCTGGAGGACCTCGGCGAGATCTTCGACGTGGAGATCGACAACGACGAGGTCGACACCGTGGGCGGACTGCTGTCCTACGAGATCGGCCGCGTGCCGCTGCCGGGAGCTCGGGTGGAGGCACACGGGTTGATACTGGTGGCGGAGGGCGGAACGGATGCGCGTGGCCGCGTCCGGGTCAGCACCGTCCTGGTGGAGAAGAGCCCGGAACCCGAATCCGGTGACGACAGCACAGACGACGACAGAGACGAGAACGACGATGACCGACGCTGAGCCAGGCGAGTTCCACTCCGGATTCGTCTGCTTCGTCGGTCGGCCCAACACCGGCAAGTCGACGCTGACGAACGCGCTCGTCGGCGCCAAGATCGCGATCACGTCGTCGCGGCCGCAGACGACCCGGCACACGATCCGCGGCATCGTCCACCGCGACCACGCACAGCTGATCCTCGTGGACACGCCGGGACTACACCGCCCCCGCACCTTGCTGGGTCAGCGACTCAACGACCTCGTGCGCGACACGTATTCGGAGGTCGACGCGATCGGACTGTGCATCCCGGCCGACGAGAAGATCGGACCCGGCGACCGCTGGATTCTCGAGCAGGTGCGCCACAACGCCCGCGGCACCAAGCTCGTCGGGCTGGTCACGAAGATCGACAAGGTGTCCAAGCAACGCGTGATGGAGCAATTGATCGCCGTCTCGAATCTGCTCGGTCCGGAGTGCGAGGTAGTGCCGGTGTCGGCGGCGTCGGGTGAGCAGATCGAGATCGTCATCGACGTCTTCGCCAAGGTGCTCCCGCCCGGTCCAGCCTTCTATCCCGACGGCGAATTGACCGACGAGCCCGAAGAGACGTTGATGGCGGAGCTGATCCGCGAGGCAGCGCTGGAGGGTGTCCACGACGAGTTGCCGCACTCGCTCGCCGTGGTGATCGAGGAGATCGGTCCCCGTGAGGGTTCCGACTCGATGCTCGACGTGCACGCCATCCTCTACGTCGAGCGGCAGTCGCAGAAGGCCATCGTGATCGGTAAGGGCGGCACTCGACTGCGCGACGTCGGTACGGCCGCGCGCAGTCAGATCGAGAAGTTGCTGGGCACCCGCATCTATCTCGACCTACGCGTGAAGGTGGCCAAGGACTGGCAGCGCGATCCCAAGCAGATGGGCAAGTTGGGCTTCTGACCCCCGCGGCTACCGTGCCGTGCTAGATCGTCGCGACACGGTAGCCGGGTGAGAACTCAGGACAGGTGCTCGGGCTCCGTCTGCGTCTTGTGGTGCTCGTCGGACCGCATGGCGTCCTGGCCTCCGTGCCCGGTCCCCGGGCTTCCGGCCTTAGCCGGACTCAACGACACGATGATCGACTTGGACGTGGGGCAGTTGCTGTCCGTCGCCGACGAGTCGAGCGGGACCAGAGGGTTGGTCTCCGGGTAGTAGGCGGCCGCGGACCCCTTGGGCGTCTGGTACTCGACGATCCGGAAGTTCTCGGCGACGCGCACCACGTCGTCGTCGTCCCACTTGGTGGTGATGTCGACGAAGTCTCCGTCCTTCATGCCGAGTTCCGCGATGTCGCCGCGATTGACGAACACGACGCGGCGTCCGCCCTCGATGCCCCGGTACCGGTCGCTGAGGCCGTAGATCGTGGTGTTGAACTGATCGTGGCTCCGGAACGTCTGCAGCAGAAGGTGCTTCGGCGGTACTTGCAGGGCGTCGATGGGCGAGACGAAGAACTCGGCCAGCCCGGACTCGGTCTGGAAGGTCCGCGAATCACGCGGCGGGTGGGGGAGCACGAAGCCTCCGGGACGGCGTGCGTTGACCTCGTAGCCCTCGCACCCCGGAACCACCCTCGAGATGTGCTGACGGATGGTGCGGTAGTCGTCGCGCATGCCCTTCCAGTCGAGACCGTAGCGGTCCCCGATCGTGGCTTCGGCGATCTGCGTGATGATCTCGACCTCGGACTTCACATGCTTGCTCGGCGGATCGAGCGGACCGCGGGAGGAGTGCACGGAACACGTCGAGTCCTCGACGCTGATCCACTGCGGCCCGCTGGCCTGGATGTCCTTCTCGGTGCGGCCCTTGGTCGGCAGGATCAGCGCCACGTCGCCGGTGACGAGGTGCGACCGGTTGATCTTGGTGGAGATGTGGACCGTCATGTTCGTCTTGCGCATCGCCTCGAACGTGACCGTGCTGTCCGGTGTGGCCTGAGCGAAGTTGCCGCCGAGACCGAGGAAGAACTTGACCTTGCCGTCGCGCATCCCGCGAATCGAGTCGATCGTGTCCAGACCGTTCTCCCGCGGCGGATCGAATCCGAACTCGGTCTCCAGTGCGTCGAGGAAGTGCTTCGGTACGCGCTCCCAGATGCCCATGGTGCGGTCGCCCTGGACGTTCGAGTGACCGCGCACGGGCAGCACGCCGGCGTTCGGCTTGCCGATGTTGCCCTGGGCGAACGCGAGGTTGGTGATCTCCTTGACGGTGTTCACCGCGTTGCGGTGCTGGGTGATGCCCATCGCCCAGCAGAAGACGGTGGCCTTCGAGTCGCGCAACAGCTTCGCGGCGTCGGTGATCTGCACCCGGGAAAGACCGGTGACCGTCTCGACCTCGTCCCAATCGACCTCGGAGACATGTTGCTTCCACAGGTCGAAGTTGTTGGTGTACTTCTCGATGAACTCGTGATCGAGGGCGTCCCACTCGACGAGGAGCTTGCCCATCGCCTGGAACAGAGCCAGGTCCCCGTTGATGCGGATCGGCAAGTGCATGTCCTCGAGGTCCGTGCCCGGACCCACCATGCCGCGCGGCGTCTGCGGGTTCTTGAAGTTGATCAGGCCGGCTTCGCGCAGCGGGTTGATCGCGAGGATCTTGGCGCCGTTCTGCTTCGCCTTCTCCAGCGCGGACAGCATGCGCGGATGGTTGGTGCCCGGGTTCTGCCCGGCCAGGATGATGAGGTCCGCCCCGTACACGTCGTCGAGCACGACGCTGGCCTTACCGATGCCCATCGACTCCTGCAGGGCGAAGGAGGTGGACTCGTGGCACATGTTGGAACAGTCCGGCAGGTTGTTGGTGCCGTACGCGCGGACGAAAAGCTGGTACACGAATGCGGACTCGTTGGATGCGCGGCCCGAGGTGTAGAACGTGGCCTCGTCCGGGTGCAGCGAGCGCAGTTCCTTGCCGATGAGGTCGAAGGCCTCGTCCCACCCGATCGCCTCGTAGTGGGTGCCACCCGAGCGCTTGACCATCGGATGCGTGATGCGCCCCTGCTGGCCGAGCCAGTGCTCACTGTGCGAGTCCAGGTCGGCGATGCTGTGGGCGGCGAAGAACTCCGGCGTGGCTCGGCGCTTGTCTGCCTCTTCCGCCACGGCCTTCGCGCCGTTCTCGCAGAACTCCGCGGTGTGGCGATGTCCCGGATCAGGATCCGGCCACGCGCAGCTCATGCAGTCGAAGCCCTCGGCCTGGTTCAGTTCGAGCAGCGTCCGTGCAGTACGCACCGGGCCCATGCGCTCGAGCGAGCGCTTCATCGAGACGGCGACGGCAGTAGGACCTGCGGCATGCTTCTTCGGCTTCTCGATCGAGAGGTCTGCCTCGTCGTAGTCCCGTGAATCGTGCGTCGTGGTCATCGTTCCCAACTTCCCTCTTCGGCAGTTCGATACTTCGAGCATGCCCCGGTCCCACAGTAGAGCGGGCGCCCGACACGACACCCTCCGCGAACGTTTACCCCCGGCCGGGACCGGTGAATCCGTCCCCTACCGTGGGGTAGATGAAACGAACTCTGACGGTGTCCGACCACGTCGACGTCGCTGCGGAACCCGACGCGGTCTATGCGCTGCTGAGCGATCCGACACAGGTGCACCGCTGGAGTCCCGAGAACACCGGTGCCGTCGTCGAGAATCCGCGCCGCGGCGGCGCGTATGAGGGAATGACCTTCGTCGGCCGCAACAAGCGCGGCCGTGCCACGTGGAGCACCCGGTGCGTCGTCACGGCCGCCGAGCCGGGACGTCGCTTCGCCTTCCGCGTCGACGTCATCGGCCCCGGCAAGCCAGTGGTCAAGGCCAGGAATGCTACGTGGGAATACCGGATGGAGCCGATCGACGGCGGCACGAGGGTCACCGAGATCTGGACCGACGATCGCCCGTGGCCGGACGCCGTGGCCGCCGTGTTCGACAAGGTGGCGGCGGGCCGACCGTTCGCGGACTTCCAGCGTCGCAACATCGCCACGACCCTGAAGAATCTGCAGAAGGACCTCGGCGCTCCCTGATCACCGGGCACGCCCGACGTGGGAGAATAGTGAGGTGCCGACGCGGCACCCGCGTACCGGCTGGAGGTGACGAACGATGAGGTCGTATCGCGATCACGCCGTCGTGCTCCGCCAACACAAGCTGGGCGAGGCCGATCGCATCGTCACGTTGCTGACTCGCAACAACGGTCTGGTGCGCGCGGTGGCCAAGGGCGTGCGGCGCACCACCTCCAAGTTCGGGGCACGTCTCGAGCCGTTCGCCTACATCGACGTCCAGCTCTACCCGGGTCGCAACCTGGACATCGTGACGCAGGTCCAGACCGTCGAGGCCTTCGCGTCCGACATCGTCTCGGACTACAGCCGCTACACCACCGCATGCGCGATTCTCGAGACGTCGGAGCGGCTCGCGGGTGAGGAACATGCTCCCGCGCCCCGATTGCACCATCTGACGGTCGGGGCCCTGCGTGCGCTCGCGTCGGGTGAGCGCGACTCGGGACTGGTGCTCGACGCGTTCCTGCTGCGCGCGATGAACTTCGCCGGCTGGGCGCCCGCACTGGACGAGTGCGCCAAGTGCGCGACTCCCGGCCCTCATCGCGCGTTCCATGTCGCGGCCGGGGGAGCGGTGTGCACCCACTGCCGCCCGGCCGGGTCGAGCACGCCCGCGCTGGGGGTGCTGGATCTGATGTCCGCGTTGCAGAGCGGCGACTGGAACGGCACGGTGGCGTCCACCGACTCGATACGCGCGCAGGCCAGCGGCCTGGTGGCAGCCCATCTGCAGTGGCACCTCGAACGCCAACTGCGCACGCTGCCCTTCGTCGAACGCACGGGTGGCGGCGCCGTTCGCGTCGTCGGGCAGGATGAGGTTCGTGATACGTCGACGAACGCAGCACACACCGCCTGAGAAGCGGGAGGTCCGCGCGCCCGACCCGCATCCGTCGGGAGCGAGGGCGCCGATCATCCAGCCCGAGCTGATCCCGCGTCATGTCGCTCTGGTGATGGACGGCAACGGCCGCTGGGCGCAGGATCGCGGCCTACCGCGTACTGCCGGGCACGAGCAGGGCGAAGCGGTTCTCATGGACACCGTGTGCGGATGTATCGACATCGGCGTGACGTGGCTGTCGGCGTACGCCTTCTCGACGGAGAACTGGCGGCGCAGCCCGGACGAGGTCAAGTTCCTCATGGGATTCAACCGTGACGTCATCCGTCGTCGGCGGGACGAGATGCACGAGATGGGGGTGCGCGTGCGGTGGGCCGGCCGGCGTCCTCGACTGTGGCGCAGCGTCATCACCGAGCTCGAGACGGCGGAGGAGCTGACGAAGGACAACACCGTCATGACGTTGACGATGTGCGTCAACTACGGCGGTCGGGCCGAAATCGTCGACGCAGCGCGGGAGATCGCGCGGCGAGCTGCCGCCGGCCAACTCGATCCGGACAAGATCTCCGAGGCGTCGTTCGCCAAGTATCTGGACGAGCCCGACATGCCGGACGTCGATCTGTTCCTGCGTCCGTCCGGCGAGCAACGCACCTCCAACTTCCTGATCTGGCAGTCGGCGTACGCCGAGATGGTGTTCCAGGAAAAGCTCTTCCCCGATTTCGACCGTCGTGACCTGTGGGCCGCCTGTGTCGAATATGCCTCTCGTGACCGCAGATTCGGAGGTGTCAAATGAGTGAGGACGACATCGTGAGGGCACTGCAGGATCGTGCCCGTCTCGCCCTCGGCCAATTCGCCGACGTCAGCGTCGGAGACGACGGGTCGCTCGGATTCTCGTATGCCGGAGCGCTGTGTTCGCTGCGCGCAGTGGCTCTCAGTCCCGGTCTCGAGGTCCTCTCGTTGACGGCGGTGCTGGCCTGGGATCGTCCGTCCTCGGGCACTCTGCGCGGGAAAGTCGCTGTGCGCAACAGTGAATCGCAGTTCGGGTCCATTTCCCTGACCACACACGGATCGCAGGCAGACGTCGTCATGCGCTACACGTTCCCGGCGTCCGGGCTGGACGACGAGCCGTTGATGACGATGCTGGTGTTGGTGCTCTCCGGTGTCGAGAAGGCGCGCGTCGGCCTCGTCCCGTGACCCGTCGGAGCGTCGGCGACATCGACGCCGAACACATCTGGCATCCGTATTCGGGTTTCCCGTCTCCGCGTCCGGCGGTGGTGACATCGGCCGCGGGCGTGCGCATCACGTTGGACGACGGGCGTTCGTTGATCGACGGTATGAGTTCGTGGTGGGCTGCCGTCCACGGGTACGGCCACCCGGTTCTCGACGCTGCCGTCACGGCGCAACTGGGCGCCATGAGTCACGTCATGTTCGGCGGTCTGACGCACGAGCCGGCGGCCAGGCTGGCGGAACTGCTGGTGAGGATCACCCCGGAAGGGCTCGAGCGGGTGTTCTTCTGCGACTCCGGCTCGGTGTCGGTCGAAGTGGCGGTCAAGATGGCGCTCCAGTATCACCGGGCCCTGGGACGCCCCGACAAACGCCGGCTCCTGACATGGCGCGGCGGATACCACGGTGACACTTTCACACCGATGAGCGTGTGCGATCCCGACGGCGGCATGCACTCGGCGTGGTCGGGAGTCCTGGCGGAGCAGGTGTTCGTGGACGCGCCGCCGCGGTCGGACACACCGTTCGACGAGAGCTATGCGGCGATGCTCCGCGAGACGATCGAGCGCCGCGCGTCCGAGCTGGCGGCAGTCATCGTCGAACCCGTCGTCCAGGGCGCCGGCGGTATGAGATTCCACGATCCGCGCTACGTTCGCGTGCTGCGTGAGGCGTGCTCCGATCATGACGTCCTTCTGATCCTCGACGAGATCGCCACCGGATTCGGCCGCACCGGAACGTTGTTCGCGTCCGAGCAAGCCGGTGTCGGTCCGGACATCCTCTGCGTCGGCAAGGCGCTGACGGGTGGCTACCTGTCGATGGCTGCGACGCTGTGCACGGCGGAGGTGGCGTGGGTCATCAGCGCGGGGCCCGCGGGCGGTCTGATGCACGGCCCGACCTTCATGGCGAATCCGTTGGCGTGCGCTGTGGCGGTGGCGTCGACGGAACTTCTGTTGTCGAGGGATTGGCGTGCGGAGGTCGCGGCGATCGAGACGGGTCTCGGCCGCGAGTTGGTCCGTGCGAATGCTCTGCCGATCGTCCGCGACGTGCGGGTGCTCGGCGGTATCGGCGTGATCGAGCTCGACCGTGAGGTCGACGTCGCGCTCGCGACCGCGGCCGCCATGGACCGCGGCGTGTGGATCCGGCCGTTCCGGAATCTGATCTACGCGATGCCGCCCTACGTCTGCACGGCCGACGACATCCGTGCGATCGGGGAAGCGCTGGTGTGCGCGGCCGCAGTCACGCAAACTTGAACGGTGTTCAAGTCCATGCGTAGGCTGCGCGTTCATGACCGACAGGGCACTGGCGTGGCTCGACGCCGCGGCGGTCCGGCGTACCGATGCCGGACTGCGGCGAGTCCTCCGACCACGGACACCCGACGACCATGTCATCGACGTGGCCTCGAACGACTACCTGGGTCTGAGCCGGCACAGCGCGGTGATCGCCGGCGCCCGTGATGCGCTGGACCGATGGGGAACCGGCAGCACCGGTTCACGATTGGTCACCGGAACGACGACCGACCACGATGCCCTCGAGCTCGACCTGGCGGACTTCGTCGGCGCCGACTCCGGTCTGCTCTTCTCGAGCGGTTACCTCGCCAATCTGGGCGTGGTGCCGGCACTGTCCGGCGCGGGTTCGCTGATCGTCTCCGACACCGCATCACACGCGTCGCTGGTCGATGCGTGCCGCCTGTCGCGAGCGCGCGTGGAGGTGACGCCGCACCGTGACGTCGCTGCCGTGAACTTGGCCTTGTCGACGCGATCCGAGGCGCGGGCGCTGGTGCTCACCGACTCGGTGTTCAGTGCGGACGGTGATCTGGCGCCCCTCCGAGAGCTCTACGCGGTGACCCGGCGTCACGGCGCCGTTCTGGTCGTCGACGAAGCGCACGGTCTCGGTGTGCGAGGGGACGGCGGGCGCGGACTGGTCCAGGAGTGCGGTCTCGCCGGCGCTCCCGACCTCGTCGTCACCGCGACGCTGTCGAAGGCTCTCGGAAGCCAGGGTGGAGTGGTTCTGGCGGAAGAAGTCGTGCGCGAGCATCTTCTGAACTCGGCCAGAACCTTCATCTTCGACACTGCTCCGGCTCCGGCATCGGTGGGGGCCGCGCACGCGGCGCTGGGGGTGCTCCGGCGCGAGCCGGATCGGGTAGGGGTGCTGCGTCGGCACGCAGGTCGGCTCGCCGCGGAACTGGGACTGGCCGACCTGCCGGAATCGGCGGTGGTCCCCGTGATCGTGGGCGACGCGAATTCCGCTCTCCGAGCCGCGAACGCGTGCCGCGCACAGGGCGTGTCGGTCGGATGTTTCCGGCCGCCGTCGGTGCCGGAAGGCCGCTCGCGCCTGCGGATCACGGCCCGCGCCGATCTGACCGACGGCGAGGTGTCCAGGGTGTGCACCGTGGTCGCGGGGGCGCTCGAGCAGGTGTCCCTGTGAGCGTTCTCGTGATCACCGGGACGTCGACGGACGTCGGGAAGACGATCGTCACCGCGGCACTCGCCGTCTTGCTGGAAAGCGCCGGGCACGTGGTCTCGGTGTGCAAGCCCGCCCAGACCGGTGTCGATCCGGACGAGGCCGGAGATCTGGACGCGGTCGTCGGCCTCTCGGACCCTCTGCGCCGCAGGCAGTACCGCGAGTGCGTGCGCTATCCCGATCCGCTGGCACCCGGCGTCGCGGCGCGGCGCAGAGGGCGTGCATCACTGTCCGTCGGCGACGTGGTCGACGCTGTCGGCGATCTTCCCGGAGCGGTGCTCGTGGAGGGCGCCGGGGGAGTGGCCGTTCGTTTCGACGACCGTGGGACCACCGTGCTGGACATCGCCCGCGCTCTCGACGCGCGTGTTCTGGTCGTCTCGCAGCCGGGCCTGGGAGCGCTCAATCACGCCGAGCTCACCGTGGACGCTGTGCGCCGTGCCGGATTGTGGTGCGTGGGCGTGGTTCTCGGCGCGTGGCCGACGGTGCCCGACCTCGCCGCTGTCACCAACCTCGCAGAACTCCCTGCCGTCACCGGCGTTCCGATCGTCGGCCGCATCCCCGACGGCGTCGGCTCGTGGCCGGCGGAACGGTTCGTCTCCACCGCACCGACATGGTTCGCCCCCGATTTCGCGCCGTTCGCGTGAACCCACCGAAGGAGTCAGCATGACCGACACACCGACCGACGACGTCCTGCGCGAGGCCGAGCGCATCGTTCTCGACGAGGGCCGCCCACTCGACGCCGATAGAGTCCTCGCCGTTCTCGAGTTGCCCGACGACCGGGTCGCCGATGCACTCGATCTCGCTCACCGGGTGCGCATGCGCTGGTGCGGAGAAGAAGTCGAAGTCGAAAGCATCATCAGCGTCAAGACAGGGGGGTGCCCCGAGGACTGTCACTTCTGCTCCCAGTCCGGACTGTTCGTCTCCCCGGTGCGCGCCGCACGACTCGACATCGCCGAGTTGGTCGAGGCCGCGAAGCAGACGGCAAAGACCGGTGCGAGCGAGTTCTGCATCGTCGCCGCCGTGCGCGGCCCCGACGAGCGATTGATGAGTCAGGTCCAGGCCGGAATCGCGGCCATCCACGCGGAGGTGGACATCGATATCGCGTGCTCGTTGGGCATGCTCACGCGCGAGCAGGCCGAGCGACTCGCGAGCTGGGGTGTCCACCGCTACAACCACAATCTCGAGACCGCCAGGTCCTACTTCCCGACCGTCGTGACCACGCACACCTGGGAGGAACGCCAGGAGACTCTGACGACGGTCGCTGATGTCGGCATGCAGGTGTGCTGCGGTGGCATCCTCGGGATGGGTGAAAGTCTGCGTCAGCGAGCGGAATTCGCCACCGAACTCGCGGCGGTGAATCCGCACGAGGTGCCGCTGAACTTCTTCGATCCCCGCCCGGGCACACCGTTCGCACACCTCGACGTGCTCCCCGCGCAGGATGCCCTGCGTGCCATCGCGGCGTTCCGACTCGCCTTGCCTCGCACCACGCTGCGCTACGCCGGTGGTCGGGAGATCACCCTCGGCGATCTCGGTGCCCGACAGGGGATTCTGGGCGGCATCAATGCGATCATCGTCGGCAACTACCTGACGACGCTCGGCCGTCCGGCGGAGTCGGACCTGGATCTGCTGACGGAGCTGAAGATGCCGGTGAAGGCGCTCGATGCCGCCATCTGAGGCTCCCGCGTTCGACGGATGGACCGGGGAGGCGCTGGTCGACGGGCTAACGGCGCACCCGCGGGCTCTGGAGCCACCGCGGTACTGCGCGTGGTGTGGGCGCCGGATGGTGGTGCAGGTGTTCCCGTCAGGGTGGACGGCGAACTGTTCGCGGCATCCTGCCGTGAACGGCTGACGTCAGGAGCGAGCGGCGCACTCGCTGCAGGTGCCGAAGATCTCGGCGGTGTGGCTGACGTCCGTGAAGCCGTGCTCGGTGGCGACGGATCTGGTCCACCGCTCGACGGCCGCACCCTCCACCTCGACGGTGAAACCGCAGTCCCGGCACACCAGGTGATGGTGATGCCCGTCCGAGCACCGTCGGTAGACCGACTCTCCCGAATCGGTGCGGAGCACGTCGATCGTGCCGGCGTCGGCGAGGGCCTGGAGGGTGCGATACACCGTCGTCAAGCCGATACCGTCTCCGCGCTTGCGCAATTCGTCGTGCAGTTCCTGAGCCGATTTGAATTCGCCGACGGTGTCGAGCAGCTCGGAGATGGCGCTGCGCTGCTTCGTGGAACGGACACCGATGGTGCGGGGGGCGGTCACGAGTGGTTCTCCTCTCGGGCGTGCGCGACGGCGTCGACGACGATGTGGGCGAGGTGGTCGTCGACGAGTCGGTAGAGAACTTCGCGCCCGGACCGTTCCCCGTGCACCACGCCCGCGGCCTTGAGGACCCGCAGATGCTGGCTGATCAGGGGTTGGGTCACACCGAGTGCACCCACCAGTTCGTGCACGCATCGTTCGGACTCGCGGAGCTGCAGGACGATGGCGATGCGGACGGGGGCAGCCAGGGCGCGCAGCAGATCGCCGGCGTCGTTCAGCACGTCCTTGGACGGCAGCGGCGTGGCCGGCGTGGGGACCGGGTGAGCGGTCACCGATTCGTCGATGCTCATGCGCGTCCCCTCGGTAGTTCTGCAGGCCTTATTGGAAACAATAACCACTTCCGCCCTCCACTTTGATATGCGTGGACGTGCATGTCAACTCACCGGTGCTCGGAGACCGGGACGTCGCCGGATAGTCTGATGTGTCGCGAGCAGAGGGACACCCCCTCGCTCGGCAGTACTACCGACCACCCGAGATGGAGAGCTGGCCCCGTGGCACCGAAGTCCAAGATCGATACCGTCGCCAACCTGGCCAAACGCCGGGGACTCGTCTACCAGTGTGGCGAGATCTACGGCGGAACCAAGTCGGCCTGGGATTACGGCCCCCTCGGCGTGGAGCTGAAGGACAACATCAAGAAGCAGTGGTGGCGCAACATGATCACCAGCCGCGAGGACACGGTGGGTCTCGATTCCTCCGTCATCCTGCCGCGCGAGGTGTGGGAGGCGTCCGGCCACGTCGAGACGTTCTCCGACCCGCTGGTCGAGTCGCTCCACACCCACAAGCGCTACCGCGCCGACCACCTGCTCGAGGCGTACGAGGAGAAGCACGGCCACCCGCCGGAGAACGGACTCGCCGACATCCGTGATCCCGAGACCGGCGAGCCCGGTTCCTGGACCGAGCCGCGCGCGTTCTCCGGACTGCTCAAGACGTTCCTCGGACCTGTCGACGACGAGGCCGGACTGCACTACCTCCGCCCCGAGACGGCGCAGGGCATCTTCGTCAACTTCGCCAACGTGCTCACCACGTCGCGCAAGAAGCCGCCGTTCGGCATCGGCCAGATCGGCAAGAGCTTCCGCAACGAGATCACGCCCGGCAACTTCATCTTCCGCACCCGCGAGTTCGAGCAGATGGAGATGGAGTTCTTCGTCAAGCCCGGCGAGGACGAGCAGTGGCACCAGTACTGGATCGACTACCGCATGAAGTGGTACACCGATCTGGGCATCGACCCGGAAAACCTGCGGCTCTACGAGCACGCGCAGGAGAAGCTGTCGCACTACTCCAAGCGCACCGTGGACATCGAGTACCGCTTCGAGTTCCAGGGCAGCGCGTGGGGCGAGCTCGAGGGCGTCGCCAACCGCACCGACTTCGACCTGTCGACGCACTCGAAGCACTCGGGCACCGACCTGAGCTTCTACGACCAGGCCAACGACGAGCGTTACACGCCGTACGTCATCGAACCTGCTGCGGGACTAACTCGTTCGCTCATGGCCTTCCTCGTCGACGCGTACCACGAGGACGAGGCCCCCAACGCCAAGGGCGGTGTGGACAAGCGGACCGTGCTGCGCCTCGACCGTCGACTCGCGCCGGTCAAGGCAGCGGTCCTCCCGCTCAGCCGCAACGCCGATCTGACGCCCAAGGCCAAGGATCTCGCGGCTCAGCTGCGGCAGAACTGGAACGTCGAGTTCGACGACGCCGGCGCCATTGGCCGCCGTTACCGTCGCCAGGACGAGATCGGTACCCCGTTCTGCATCACGGTCGACTTCGACACTCTCGACGACCAGGCAGTCACCATCCGCGAGCGCGACAGCATGGCGCAGGAGCGGATAGCCCTCGACCAGGTCGAGAGCTACCTCGCTACCCGACTGCTGGGCTGCTAGCGCTTTTCCAGAGCAGCGATCATCTGCTCCTCGGTCTCTTTACCGACCCGCTCGAAGGCGATGCCTGCGAGCGGGTCGGCCAGTTTCGCGAGGCCGTTGAACTCGATGTTCGCGTGATAAGTGATCTCGGTGGAGCTCGGGCCGGCCTCGTTCAGCGTGATGTCGTCGGTGCTCGTCGCGGTCTTGTTCGTGCCCTTCAGGACGATGTGGCCGGGCTCATCGACCTCAAGGCGATACGTCAGCTCGGTCGAGATCCCGTACAGCTTGGACGTGTTGTTCCACTCCGTGCCGACGGCGACAGGGCCGGGTGTGGCCTGCGTGCACGCCACGGTGCCCGGATCCCACTCGGTGGCGTTGGCGAAGTCGCGGAGGTACGCGGCGACGTCCGCTCGGGCGCGGGAAACGGTGAACGTGCGGGTGACATCGACCATGGGTGGGGCTCCTGATGCTAGGTGGGTGACTCCAGAGTGCCCGTTCGCGCGCAGTGCTGAAACACCACCTCAGCGGACACAGGAGCGCTGCTGGTACTCCACCAATTGGCGCTGCACCGACACGGGCACCGGGATGCGGGTGTAGACCGGTACGCCGTCACCCACTGCTATCCACGCGGGGAAGACGAACGGCTTCTTCGCATCCGCGACGACGTGGGGTTCGCACGACGCGGTCGTCAGCGTGACCGGGATGTCGATGCTCGTATTTCCCGACGCGAGCGTGACCGGCACCGCCTCGCTGTTCAGCGCATAGAGGAGGCTGCCGCGGATCTCGTCGAGGCGCAACGGCTCGTCACCGTCGCGGCGATCCAGGGTCAGCACCGCCGGCAGAGGCTCCGCGGGGCCCGACGGCAGAGGGCCGGGGACCATCGTGACGGTCACGATGTCGGCGAGATCCTTCGCTGCGCACTCCTCGGCGTGGATCCGGTTCAGTGTGTCGTTCTGCGACATCAGCGGGACGACGACGGTGGTGTCCGACCCTGTCGACACCTGCACGCTCGCGGGTTCCGGAGCGACGTCGCAGCGTGCCGCACCGAACTCGGTAGGAACATCGATGCGAGTGCCGCGGCCGAGGGCCACCTCGCGGACAGTCGGATCCACGGTGTCGAAACCGGGCGAGTCGAGCATCACCGAGCGCACGGACACGGCAATGTCCGACAGGCCTGTCAGCGTGACCTGGAACTGCCCGCCCACCGCGTCGTCGTCACGGCTGCGGTAGGCCGACGCGCTCAGCGGGGCGGGGGACTGCGGCGAAGGAGGTGCACAGCCGACGAGGAGTATCAGGGCGAGGGCACCCGTCGCGAACCGGGGCATCACGGTCACCCGATCAAAAGCGTCCACCCGACGACCGTCCGATGCGTCCCGAGCTCCCCGATCCACCGAACGATCGCGGGCCGCCGCCGAATCCGCCGTACCCACCGCCGCGCCGGTTGCCGTACGACCGACCACCCGAGAAGCCGCCGCGAAGCACACTGTCGATCAGCACTCCGGTCAGCACACCCCCCGCAGACGACGAGCTGCCGAATCCGCCGCTGTGGCGCGGGCGTTGCGTCGCTTCCCATTCCGCGACATCGGCCTGCGCCAGATGCGAAGCCTGCGCCGCCATGGACAGCGCCGCAGCCGCATGCTGCAGCGCACGCGGAGCATCGGTCGCGGCGAGCTGTTGCGCTGCCTGCACGTGCCGCTCCGCCTCGGCCAGTCGTGTGCGGGCCTGTACCTTGACCGCTCCGCTGCGGGCACCGATGTAGTCGCCCGCGGCACGGACCTGCGCCTGGGCCGACCCCAGATCGCGGTCGAGCCGCGCCCGCGCATGGTCGTCCTGCTCCTTCGACTGCGCCGCGGCGGCGAGGGCGCGGTCGAGTTCCGCGTCGGCCGCGACGAGAGCGTTCATGGTGCCGAGCGGGTCCTGAGAACCGCGTGACTGCGCGTGATCCAGAGCTGTCGCTACGGCGGCCCTCGCGGCGGCCAGCGGGTCGCCGCCGTGCTCCGAGAGGCGGTCGGCCGACGCGATGTCCGCTCGGGCGTCCTCCATCGCCGCGGGCAACCCGTCCCGTGCCGCGGTGATGTCACCGTCCGCGTGCTCGACCGCGTCGAGAAGCGACCGCGCTCGCGACAGTGCGCTCTCCGCGGTGCGGACCGCGGCGACGACCGGACCCTGATGCCCGACGGGTTGTGCCGCGGCGTCTCGTCCGTCGTCGATGCTGTTGTCCGCCAGTGCCAGCTGTTCGCGGGCAAGGTCCACGTTCTGTGCGACAGGTGTCAGGACGGCGGCGTCGTACCGCTCCCGCAGCGATGCCAGAGTGGCCGCGGCCGGATCGAGCCGGGCCGTCTGCTCCACGTGGGCGCGGGTCAGGGCGTCCAGGCGCGCGTCGGCGTCGATGAGCAGATTGCGGATCTCGTCGAACTCGGCCACCTTCTCGTCCAGTCGGCGGTCGGCGTCGCTGCACGAGGTGATGATCTCCATGAGCATCTGCCGGCGGTCGTCGGGTGACTCGGGAATGGCGTCGTCCAGACGCTGGCGAACCGCGAAGGCCTCGGAGAGTGCGCGTCGGGCACCGTCGAGGGCGTCGACGAACGGTCGGGCCGCCGCATCGCCCAGTTCGCCTGCTGCGGTGGACAGCTCGTCGGCGCTCGCACGGATGGCCTCGTCGGTTTCCACGAGCAGGGCGCGAGACCGCTCGTCCAGCACGTCCAGCGGCAGTGCCGCGAAGGCAGCGGGATCGCTGCCGTCGAGTTGCTCGGCGGCCTCGAGTGCGTCCTCGCGGCGCCGCTTCGCCCGCAACCTGGTGAAGGCGAAGGCCCCCACCACGATCAGGAACACGACTCCGACCGCGACCCACAGGCCTGCCGAACCCGATCCGGACGTGGACGACGCCTTGCCCAGACCGGTCGCCGCCGCGGTCGCCGCGCCGGCCCAGTTCTCTTCGCGCAGAGCCGGTTCGATCGACGACTGCTCCAGTTCGGAGATCTCGGAATCCGAGATGCTCGCCAATGCCTGCGGGACGTTCAGCGTGTAGGCGCGCGCCTCGGTCGCCACCGCCATCAGGACGTCGCGATCACCGAAATCACTGATCGTCGCGGTGCGATCGCCCCACGTCGTCGCGGCCTGGCCGGAGAAGTCGTCGACGAAGACGACCCAGAGCCGGAAGCCCTGCTGGTCGTAGAGCGAGTCGACAGCCGACTGCACCTCCGCCAGCTCGCTCGGGTCGAGGGCGCCCGTAAGGTCACTGACCTGTTCGGGAACCCGGAACGGCTGCTCCGCGGAGGCGACGGCGGACGGCAGCAGCGCGGCCGACAGCAGCATGGTCGCCGCGGCAGCGGCGCGCAGGAGAACTCGAGCGCGGGTCATGGTGGGAACCTACCGGGCCGCCGCCTGCCGCGAGTACCCATGACAAGTGTCACCTCGGAGTCGTGACGCTCGGACGAGGGTCGGGGTGCCGGAACGGAGCATCGTTCCGTACATGACCACACCAGCGATCCACCTCGACCGCCTCCGGAAGTCGTTCCCCAGTCCCGGCGGTACACGTGTCCAAGCAGTCGACGACGTGTCGCTCGTCGTGCACCCCGGCGAGATCGTCGCGTTCCTCGGTCCGAACGGAGCCGGCAAGACGACCACGATCGACATGATGCTCGGCCTCGGGAGCCCCGACGACGGAACGGTGTCCCTGTTCGGGGAGTCCCCGCAGGACGCCGTCGCCACCGGACGCGTGTCCGCGGTGATGCAGAGCGGGGGACTCCTGAAGGACATCACCGTCGAGGAGACCGTGCGGCTCATCGCAACTCTGTACGCGTCGACGAGACCGGTGTCGGAGGTGCTCGCGCGGGCCGGCATCGCCGACATCGGTGGCCGCATGGTGGGCAAGTGTTCGGGCGGGCAGCAGCAACGCCTGCGATTCGCCCTGGCGTTGCTCCCCGATCCTGACCTGATCGTTCTCGACGAGCCGACCACCGGGATGGACGTCGAGGGCCGCCGCGAGTTCTGGTCGGCGATGCAGGAGGACTCCTCGCGCGGCCGGACCGTGCTGTTCGCCACCCACTATCTCGACGAGGCCGACGCTTACGCCGACCGCATCGTGTTGATCCGTGACGGACGCATCGTCGCCGACGGCACCGCGGCCGAGATCAAGAACGTCGCGTCCGGTCGCCGCGTGTCCGCGGTGCTCCCGGGGGCCGACGCCGCCGAGTTCCTCTCGATCCCGGGTGTCGACGACGTGGAGATCCGGGGTGACCGTCTGACCGTCCACGCATCGGACTCCGACCAGGTTGCCCGATACCTGTTCCAGCGCACGGAAGCCCGCGATGTGGAGATCGTCGCGCACACCCTCGAAGACGCATTTCTCACACTCACCACCGACACCGCCGGGAGGCACGCATGACCACCACCGAATCGCTCGTCCCTTCCCGCTCGCTGCCCGCTCACGGCGGGTTCAACGCAGGTTTTCTCGCACTCGAGATGCGGCGGATGCTGCGGAACCGACGCACCATCATCTTCGCGCTCGTGGTCCCGCCGATCTTCTTCCTGATCTTCGGGTTGCAGGGTGATCTGAAGACCGAGTCCGCAGGCTCGGCGAACGTGACGGGATACGTCATGGTCAGCATGGCGCTGTACGGGGCGATGCTCGCCACGACGAGCGGCGGCGCCATGGTGTCCATCGAGCGAGGGTTGGGCTGGAGCCGACAGCTCAGGCTCACACCGCTCACGCCGACGGCGTACATCGCGATCAAGGTCGTCGTCGCCATGGCACTCGGACTGGTGTCCGTCGCCGTCGTGTTCGCTGTCGGCGCGGCAACCGGAGCAACACTTCCCGCGGCCGCCTGGGTCGAATGCTTCGTGCTCGCCTGGATCACCTCGATCGTGTTCGCCGCATTCGGGCTCTTCATGGGCTACCTGCTGCCGTCGGAGAACGTGATGCAGATTCTCGGTCCCGGCCTGGCCGTCCTCGCCTTCGCGGGCGGGTTGTTCGTCCCCGCCAGCGGATGGTTCGAGACCGTGGCGAAATTCGTTCCTACGTACGGTGTGGCCACGTTGGCGCGGTCGCCGCTCGGTGACACCAGCTGGTCCTCGCTGATCGAGGCGCTGGTCAACGTTGCCGTCTGGACGGCGATCTTCGTGGTCGGCGCGAGGACGATGTTCCGTAAGGACACCGCCCGCGTATGACACGGACGAGGGCAGCGGGTCTAGCGTGGCACCGGTGAGCAGGACCACCGGTGCCACGCTGTACCGATCGCTACGGTCGCATTTCGTCATCGAGCCGCGCGAGGTAAACCCCGACGACAGCGAGGGCACCCGGCTACGGGATGCCGTGCGTCGCGGCTGGGTCTTCAGCGCTGTCTGGCTGATCTATCTGATCTACCCGGTGCGCGCCGTGGCCGGTTACGACGGTCCGGTGGCCTGGAAGGTCGCGGCAGCGTTGTCGCTGATCGCCTTCGCCGCCGTGTTCCTCGGTGGGTTCCGCGACTTCCGTGGCCGGTTGCACGCCTCGGAGGACGTGCAGGTTCCGCGGCAGTGGGCCGTGGTGGTGACCATGATGCTCCTGCTGGTTCCCGCTGCTCCGGCTGCCGGCGACTCCGTTCTGACCGGGTGCGTCTTCGTCGCGGTTCTCGCGGTCATGACGCTGCCGCGCCGGTCGGCTCTGGTGGTGCTGGCTGCCAATTTCGTTGCGGTGGAGGGCCTTCCTCGCATCGTCCCGAGCTGGGCGCCGGACGACTCCGCAGGGTTCACACTCGGAGTGGCGGCCTTCGCCGCGTGGGGGATCAGTCAGTTGGTCGCCCGCAACATCCAGTTGAACGAAGCGCGCCGTCGCCTGTCGGACATGGCCGTGATCGAGGAACGCGAGAGAGTGGCCCGCGACGTCCACGACATCCTGGGTCACTCGTTGACCGTCATCACCGTGAAGGCGGAACTCGCCGGTCGACTCCTCGAGCTGGATCCGGCGCGTGCCGCCGCGGAGATCGCCGACGTCGAAAGTCTCTCGCGTGCAGCGTTGGCCGATGTACGGTCCACCGTCGGCGGCCTGCGTCACCTGCGTCTCGAGACCGAGCTGCGGGGAGTCCGCAGCGCGGTCGAGGCGGCCGGGATGGTGGTGCACATCGAGGGTTCCGCGGCGGGTGTCGACGAGGACTGCCGTGAACTGTTCGCGTGGGCGATGAGGGAGGCGGTGACCAACGTGGTGCGCCACAGCAAGGGAACGGAGTGTCGGATCCGCCTGGAACCACGTCGTATCACCGTGACGGACAACGGGGTCGGACCTCAGGGTAAATCGACGGGAACCGGCCTGAGAGGTCTGTCCGACCGTGCGGACGCACTCGGCGCCACCGTGCGCGCCGCGCGGGGGAGTGACGGCGGATTCGTCCTCACGGTGACAGCGCCATGACGATCCGACTACTGCTTGCCGACGACCAGGCCCTGGTGCGCGGTGCTCTCGCGGCGCTGCTCGGACTCGAACACGATCTCGATGTCGTGGCCGAAGTCGGGCGCGGCGACGAGGTCGTTCCCGCGGCTCTCGAGCATCGACCGGACGTGGCGCTCCTGGACGTCGAGATGCCGGGCGGCGACGGCATCGTCACCACCGGACTTCTACGGGCCGCGCTTCCGACCTGCCGTGTCCTCGTGGTGACGACGTTCGGACGGCCCGGTTACGTCAGACGTGCGATCGACGCGGGGGCCGGCGGATTCGTCGTCAAGGACACTCCTGCGCGCCAGCTCGCCGAGGCCGTGCGACGGGTCCATGCCGGCCTGCGGGTGATCGATCCCGAGCTCGCGACGGAGACTCTGACCGCGGGCACCTCACCCCTGACTGCGCGTGAGCGGGAAGTTCTGTCGGCCGCCAGGGCGGGTACCACCGCGGCCTCGATCGCGTCGGCGCTGCACTTGTCCGAGGGCACCGTGCGCAACCATCTGTCCGCCGCCATCGGCAAGACGGGCGCCACGACGCGTGCCGAGGCCGTGCGGACAGCAGTGGACAACGGCTGGCTCTGAAGGCGCGCCGACCACTACTCACAGGTGCCGACTGGCAGAATCGCCGTGTGAGTACCGACTACCAGTACGACTACCCGCCTCAGCCTGCACGTCTCGGCTTCGGTGGCACGCTCGCGCGCTGGCTGCGACGCGTGATCGCCGGTGTGGTGCTCGTGGGACTGCTGCTCGTGGGCGGAACCGCCGTACGCGTGTGGCAGGTTGCCCGTATCGACGACCACACCCCGTCCGACGCGATCGTGGTTCTGGGGGCGGCTCAGTACGACGGTGTTCCGTCATCGGTGTTCGAGGCGCGACTCGAACAGGCACATGCCTTGTACGTCAGTGGCGTGGCGCCGCTGGTGGTGACCGTCGGCGGCAAGCAGGTGGGGGACAACTACACCGAGGCTGCGTCGGGGCGGAACTATCTGATGGACCAGGGGATACCCGGCGAGAACATCGTGGCGGTCGAGGAAGGCTCGGATACCTTGCGGAGCATCGAGGCGGTGTCGGCGACGTTGGCGTCGCGCGGGCTGAACACCATCACCCTCGTCAGCGATCCGTGGCATTCACTCCGCACCCGCACGATGGCCCGCGACGCGGGTCTCGACGCCTGGACGTCGCCGACGCGGCAAGGCCCCGCCGTGTTCACCCGTGAGTCGCAGATCCACGGGATCGCTAGGGAGACAGCTGCTCTGCTGTGGTACCAGCTCACGCACTACTCGGCGGACTTCCAGTACACGGCCAGCCAGTGACGACCTACGACACCGCGGACGTCGCACGGTTGGTGGTCGAAGGCACGAAGACCGCAGCGCTCAGTGCCGGTGACCCCCGAGGGGACTTCTCCCGCGATCGAGCCCGCGTTCTCCACTCCGCGGCGTTGCGACGCCTCGCCGACAAGACCCAGGTGACGGGCCCCCGCGAGGGAGACACACCGCGAACCCGGTTGACCCACTCGCTTGAAGTCGCCCAGATCGGCCGCAGCATCGCCGACGGCATCGGATGCGATCCGGACCTGGTCGAGCTGGCCGGTCTGGCGCACGACATCGGGCATCCGCCCTACGGACACAACGGCGAGCGCGCACTCGACGAGGTCGCGGAGGCGTGCGGCGGGTTCGAGGGCAACGCTCAGAACCTGCGCATCCTCACCGTCCTCGAACCGAAGGTGCTGACCGCCGACGGTGCGAGTGCGGGGCTGAACCTCACCAGGGCGTCTCTCGACGCGTCGATCAAGTACCCGTGGCTGCGTCCCCGGCCGGGCGCCAAGTTCGGCGCCTACGACGACGACGCTGCGACCCTCACCTGGGTGCGCGAGGGTGCCCCGGAAGGCCGTCAGAGCCTCGAGGCGCAGGCCATGGACTGGGCCGACGACGTCGCCTACTCGGTGCACGACGTCGAGGACGGGGTCATCGCGGGCCGCATCGACCTGCGGTCGCTCGCCGATCCAGCGGAGCAGTCGGCGCTCGCAGACATGTCGGTCAGCGAGTTCCGAGGCTTCGATCGCGACCACATGCGAGAGGCGGCGCAACGGCTCTCGGAGATGCCCGTCGTGACCGACGCCGCCGGCTACGACGGGACCCTGGTGCGGTCCGTCGCGCTCAAGCGCATGACCAGCGAGCTCGTAGGCCGCTTCACCACCGCCGCCATCTCGAGCACGCGAGAGGCCTCCGACGGCCGACCCGTACGGCGTTACGACGCCGATCTGTCGGTGCCGTCCCTGGTGCGTGCGGAGGTGGCGCTGCTCAAGACCATGGCGCTGCGGTACGTCATGTCCGACGCGGGCCATCGTCAGCGGCAGGACCGCCAGCGTGACCGTATCCACCGCGTCGCAGCGTGGTTGTTGTACTCCGCACCGGCCAGCCTGGACCCGATGTTCGTCCCGGCCTGGGTCGCGGCGCAGGACGATGCGGCGCGGACCCGCGTCGTCGTCGATCAGATCGCGTCGTACACGGAGTCCCGGCTCGAACGCGTCGACCAGGGCAGTCTGGGCGCTCAGGCCGCCTGGGGCTGATGTCGCCGAGTGCACCTAGACTGGGCAGGTGGCCGGCCGAATACCTGAACGCGATGTTGCGGCCATTCGTGAACGCACTCGCATCGAGGACATCGTCGGGGAGTACGTCGCGCTGAAGGCGCCTCGCGGCGATTCGATGAGCGGTCTGTGCCCGTTCCACGACGAGAAGAACCCGTCGTTCCACGTGCGGCCCAACCACGGCACGTTCCACTGCTTCGGCTGCGGTGAGGGCGGGGACGTCTACACGTTCCTGCAGAAGATCGAGCACATCACGTTCGTCGAGAGTGTCGAGCAGCTGGCGGACAGGCTGAGCTACTCCATCTCGTACGAGGGCGGCGGCACGTCGGTCCAGCGCGATCGCGGAACACGTGCGCGTCTCGTCGCTGCGAACGCCGCTGCCCAGCAGTTCTATGCCGAGCAGTTGCAGTCCGCCGAAGCGCAGCCTGCGCGTGACTACCTCACGCAGCGCAACTTCGACGCGGCCGTGGCCCAGGAGTTCGGCTGCGGTTTCGCGCCCAGTGGCTGGGACACACTGACCAAGCACCTGATGAAGAAGGGCTTCGAGTTCAAGGAACTCGAAGCGGCAGGGCTTTCCCGCGAAGGCAAGCGCGGTCCGATGGACAGGTTCCACCGCAGGCTGCTCTGGCCCATCCGCAACCTCTCGGGCGACGTCATCGGCTTCGGCGCGCGCAAGATCTTCGACGACGACACCATGCCCGGCAAATACGTCAACACGCCGGAGACGTTGCTGTACAAGAAGTCTCAGGTGCTGTTCGGGCTCGACCTGGCGAAGAAGGACATCGCGAAGAGTCACCAGGCCGTCGTGGTCGAGGGTTACACCGACGTCATGGCGATGCACCAGGCCGGCGTCAAGACTGCCGTCGCCTCGTGCGGCACGGCGTTCGGCGACGAGCACCTGGCGCTGCTTCGCCGGCTGTTGATGGACGACAAGTTCTGGCGCGGCGAGATCATCTACACCTTCGACGGCGACTCGGCAGGCCAAGCGGCCGCGATGAAGGCGTTCTCCGGTGACCAGAAGTTGGCGGGGCAGACGTTCATCGCCGTCGCGCCCGACGGCATGGATCCGTGCGATCTACGCCTCGAGAAGGGCGACGCGGCCGTCCGCGACCTC
This sequence comes from Rhodococcus sp. Leaf247, assembly GCF_001426185.1. Taxonomy (GTDB): domain Bacteria; phylum Actinomycetota; class Actinomycetes; order Mycobacteriales; family Mycobacteriaceae; genus Rhodococcoides. The sequence goes on from NZ_LMRP01000004.1 coordinate 252,330, forward strand.
GTGGCCCGTCGCACTCCACTGTTCGAATTCGCCATCCGCGGCGCCCTGTCGGAGTGCAACCTCGACACCGCCGAGGGCCAGGTCGAGGCGCTTCGTCGCGCTGTTCCGATGGTCGCTCAGATGAAGGACCGCGCGCTGCGCGACAACTACGCGACGCGACTGAGCGGGTGGGTCGGCTGGATCGACGAGCGCATGGTGGTCAACCGTGTCCGCGAGGAGGCCGCGAAGATCGCCAAGGGTGGCGCTCCTGCTCCGTTGCGTCGACCCGTCCGCAGCACCGAGACCGAGGACGCTGCGCCCGTCGGACCGGCGCACCCCAAGCGCGACGACCCCACGCTGTGGCCGCAGCGCGAGGCGTTGAAGGCCGTCATGCAGCACCCCGGCATCGCCGGCTCGGTGTTCGATTCGCTGCCCCCCGAGACGTTCGGCCACCCCGCCTATGCCGCGGTGTCGGACGCTGTCCGCGAGGCCGGCGGCACCGCGGCCGGGCTCGGAGGAGGGGAGTGGCTCGACGCCGTCGGCAAGAAGGCGGAACCCAAGGGTCTTCGCTCCCTGGTCACCGAACTCGCCGTCGAATCGATGCCCATTTCCGACGAGGCCACGACCCGGTACATCTCCGGAGTGCTGGCGCGGCTACAGGAGGTCTGGGTGGGGCGGCAGGTGGCCGAGCTGAAGTCGAAGCTGCAGCGGATGTCACCGATCGACAAGCCCGACGACTACAACGCGCTGTTCGGTGACCTCATCGCACTCGAGCAGTACCGCCGCAGTCTGCTCGAGCAGGCCGTCGGCAGCACCACGGACGCGGAGTTCCCCGCCGTCTAGAGCTTGTCGTGCGGGATGTACAACTGCGTGTCGTCCACTTGCTTCATCGGCTCGAGCTTCGGCTGCGTGCTGAGGCTGTCGGAGAGCTTCTGACGGCCCGCGGACACGATCTTCTTGGTCGCCGGGCTCGACGCGACCGCCTTCGTCGCGCGGCTGATCTGTTCGTAGCGCGCACGCCCTGCCTTGGTGCCGAGCACGTATCCGGCGGCTACGCCGGCCAACATTCCGATCATGTGAGCGTGGATCCTTTCGAGACGTCTCCCCATATCCTGCCCGACCGCACGGACATGTGCCGTGGGCGGGGGGCGCACAGCCTGGCGAGATCCACCGGCATGTACGGCAGTGCCTCCGACCAGCCGATTTGGTGGTGTGCGGGTGTGATGAGCTAGAGTCTGTTCTCGGTCGAGGACACATCCGCAAGGGTCAGTTCGAGGCCACGAACATTCCCCCATAGCTCAATTGGCAGAGCATTCGACTGTTAATCGAAGGGTTTCTGGTTCAAGTCCAGATGGGGGAGCGCCTGAGACCCCCGATCATGCATCCGAGATGCGGTCGGGGGTTTTCGCGTTCTCAGCCCCGTGGTGGGCACGAGTCAGGTTCGCGACGACAGCTCCGGTGTTTCAGAAGGCAGACCGTCAGAGCGGGCCCCTACTGTCGATGCGATGAGCTCCAGATCTTCGACGTGGCAGGTGCCGGCGCAATGGTGGCGGCGCGGCGAGGCTGTGCACGGTCGGACACCGACGCCGGCGCCATCCAAGGCGACACTGAAACCTGAGGCGATCGACGGTCTCATCGAACGGGTCGCGGACCAGTTCGATGTCGTCCTCGATCATCCCGCGACACCGCCGGAGTGGGCCCATGCTGCCCGCGCGTTCGTTGCAGGCCACCACTCGCCCACGAAAAACGTGACGCCACTCGCGGCGGCAGCGGCGTGGATGGTGTCGACCCAGCACAATCAATACAAGATGCGAACACCTTTCGTCGTGTACTTGATCGGTCGATTCGGGGCCGCGTTCGCCGCAGAGGCTGTCGTCGTAGCAGCGGGGATGACCATCGAATATCACCCGAGTCCACAACCTAGGACCATGGCCACCAGTTCCCTCAGCCACCGAGTCGGGATGGACACGGTCAATTTCTGGGTCGACGACGCCTACAGCCGGATGCGGTCGGCGCTCGCCGCACTCTCGGACGACGAGTACGCGGCAGTGGTGGAACGACTCGCGGAGTTTCGCGGCTCGTGCTTCGCGCGTCGCATCGCGACGTCATTCCTGTTGCCGACCGAACCCGACTGGGTCGCGGCCGATCTGCAGAAGTCGTTCCAACTCGACCGCTATCAACGGAGTATCGGCCTCGTCCTGCTTGCCAGTGTCACCGACGTGGCTGCCGTCGAGACCGCGTTCGAGCTGGTCGAAGACCGTGCCCGAGCGATTTGGAATGTGGGCATCTACCCGCGCCTGCTTCACGCCATGTGTGCCAACATCGGCCCGGGGTTGGAGCCGATCGTGGGTGAGTTCTTCGACGGTAATCTTTCGTCCGCCAACAAGAAGCGGTGTGCCGAAATTCTCGCGGAATTCGACACGGACGCGGGGTTGTCGGAACTGTTGGACCGGTTGGGCAGCAAACACATAGAACCTGCTGTCCTCGACGCAATGGACCGTGCACCCGAGCGGGCGGCGCGGATGTTGGCGGAGTCGGACAGACCGCTCGCTGCGTCTCTGCTTCGCGATCTGTACCGAACACACCCTGAACTTGCCGGACCCGAGTCTCGGAACGAGCCGACCACGCTGTCTGCGAATGCCGTTCCCACACTTCTGGCGTCGCCGCCGTGGCTCGAGCCTCGGAAAGCGTCAGCCCCCGTCGTGATCGACGTCGACGAGCCTTCGACGCCGCTCTTCACGACTTGGTTGCCCGGGGAGCGGGAGGAATGGGCAGTAGCGGGCACACCGTATCCACCGTCTGTGTGGCGAAAGACGTGGGCGGACTTCATCAAAGAAGTGACCGATGGGCACGGGCGATATCCACTGAACTACGTCGCACACGCACCGGACGACATCATCCGTCCCCTACTTCCGACGATCACCGAGTCTTCCTACCTCTGGCAGGCGGAGGGCGACTTGCGGCGAATTCTGGGTCGATTCGATGTCGACGCAGCGGATTACATACTGCGAACAGTGATCACCAAACCAGCGCAGACCGCGCACGTCCTCCTACCGGTGGGCGGCAGCGCTGTGGCCCGTCGGATGGTGAACTGGTTGCAAGCGAGGTCGGTGAGGGCGAGCGCTCTCGAGTGGTTCGACCGGCACATCGACTCGGCAGCGCCCGACGTCGTCGCGTCGGTGCTGCGCCAGAAGGGTGCGCCGCGACTGACAGCGGAGAAAGGCATGCGCACGTTGGCCCGGCGTGGTCACCGCGACGTATTGGTCGCTGCTACTGAGCAATTCGGGCCGAAAGCGAGCGCCGTGGTGGCCACGATCGTGGACCTCGACCCGCTAGCGGTGCTGCCACGGACCATCCCGACGACTCCGGCGTGGCTCGACCCCGCGTTGTTGCCGCCGCTCGTTCTGACGGACACCGAGGCGCCCCTACCCGCAGATGCCGTGCAGAACGTTCTCGTCATGTTCGCGATGTCGCGGATGGACGAGGTCTATGCCGGGATCGACATCCTGCGCGACCTCGCCGACGCGGATGACCTTGCCGTGTTCGTGTGGGACGTCTTCGAACGATGGGCGGCGGCAGGCTTCCCCGATGCTCAGAATTGGGCGTTGGACGCACTGGGGATCGTTGGCACCGACGACACCGCGCGGAGGCTCACACCACTGATCCGAACGTGGCCGCTCCAATCCGCACACCGCAGGGCCGCAGCAGGATTGGAAGTTCTGGCAACGATCGGCACAGACGCAGCACTCGGCCATCTGTGGACTATTTCGCAAGCTTTGCGGTTCCCGGCGCTGCGAGCGAAGGCCGATACCCGCATCCGGCGCATCGCCGACGAACTGAACCTCACGCCACTCGACCTCGCCGACCGCCTGGTTCCGAACCTCGGACTCGACCCTGACGGCACGACCACATTCGACTATGGCGACCGCTCGTTCGTCGCGACCTTCGGCCACCGCCTGAGCCTGATGATCGTGGACCGCGACGGCAAGACCCGCGACCGTCTTCCCCGCCCGGGACAACATGATTCGGATTTCGCCCGTGAGGAGTACAAGCGGTACACGACTCTGCGGAAGGACCTCGGCGCGGTATCCGGCGAATTGATCGCACGGTTCGAGAAGGCGATGGTCGCCCACCGAACGTGGCGCATGGGCCAAGTACGTACCCACCTGGTCGCGCACCCGTTGACGTGGCATGTCGTGAGCAGGCTCGTCTGGTCTACCGGCAGTGGCACGCACTTCCGATTCTCCGATCTCCGGTCGCCCATCGATGCCGATGGTGCCCACGTCGAGATTGCAGATGAGGTCGACGTCGCGGTGGTGCATCCCCTGTCGATGGGTGACGCGGTGCAGACCTGGCGGCACGTGCTCGACGCCGCGATGGTGCAGCAGCCGTTCGAGCAGGTGCACCGGGCTGTCTTCACTGGTGACGTGCAGGCTGCCATCGCCCGGCTGGAGGGAACGAAGGCATCGACACGGCAACTGCTGTCGTTGAAACTCCGCGGGTGGATTCGAGAGGAGCCTCAGGACAAGGGCGCGCAGATATCGTTGGACAAGCGCGTCGCGGATGCCGTGACCGTCTCGATCATGGTCTTCCCGGGCTTCAACGCCGCCCAGGCTGCGTTCTCGGAGATACAGAAAATTGTCTACATCGCGATCAGTGATGACGAGCTGACACCGATCGACGCGTCCGAACTGCAGCGTGATCTGTCGACGATCGACACGCGGCCGATCCGAGGAGACGAGCCCGAGTTGCGGGGCGAGCCGTGAATGCCAGAAACCCGTGAGCAGTGAGTCGTTAATTTCACTTAACGCACCGTAACTCTCGAATCGCCAGTTCAGCACAGTTTTTATCCGCGACCGTGTCGGACGCGGGTTTAAGCTGCGGATATGGACCCCCGAACAGCCGAAACGACCCCTGCGACCCCTTGGACGGCTATCTCGGGTCCCTCTGAGGGCACGGCAGCGCCTGCAATTCCCGTGGCGGTGGCGCGCACGCATCGCCGCTGCGGTGGAATCGTCTCGGTCGGCCGGCACCCGTCGCGCCTACGCCTCCGGGTGGCGCCGCTTCACCGACTGGTGCGCCCGCAACGGGCACGTCCCGCTGCCGGCGCACCCCGTCACCGTCGCCGCTTACCTCGTCGATGCTGCTGACACTGTCACCGCGGCGGGAGAGAGGGCCTACGCCGCCAGCACTCTGTCGGCGTGGGCGTCAGCAATCAACCACTTCCACCAGACCACCGGGAAAACCTCGCCCACAGGCCATCACCTCGTTGCGGCTGCGCTGGCCGGCATCCGCCGGCAGTACGCCACCGCCGGCGATCGACCCCGCACCCAGCGAGCGCCACTCCTCGTCTCCGACATTCGTCACCTCGTCGATACCGCCCGCGGCCAGTGCGACGGGTGGGCGGACGATGTGTACGAACGCCGCGACAGCGCGTTGCTGCTCCTCGGGTTTGCCGGCGCGTTCCGCCGCTCCGAATTAGCCGACCTCGAATGCCGCGACGTCAGCCTGCACCGCGAGGACGGATGCACACTCGCTTCCGTAGGACCAAGACCGATCAGGAAGGTCGCGGCATCCTTCGAGCTCTTTCGACGACCGAATCGCACACCACGTGCCCGCCCTGCGCGTATGTGCGGTGGGTGCAGGTTGTGGCAGCCTTCGCCGCCGGTGGGCCCCCTTCCGTCATCCGGCTGCTCCGCAACCGGGACCCGTTCGACGATCATCTGTGCCGCGGGGGAGTGCCCCGCACCACGGCGCGGGCACCGCTGTTCCGGGCCATTGCCAAAAACGGCAACCTCGGCACCACGCACCTTTCCGGTGCCGCCATCCAAAAGACCGTCCGACGCCGCGCCGAACGCGCGGGCTACAACCCTGCTCTGGTCACGCAGTGGTGGACACTTCCTGCGTGCCGGGTTCGTCACCCAAGCCTCCCGCAACGGTGCCGACGCCCACGCCATCATGCGTCAGACCGGTCACACCACACCCGCCATGCTGGAGCGCTACGCACGCCAGAACGCACCCTTGATGGGCAACGCAGTTGTTGATAATGTTCTTTGAATACTTTTGATCTGGAAAAGCGGTGGGACCGGGCAACGAATACGGGATTCCGCTGACGCTGTTTTCCGGTTATCAGCAGTCAGAGGCCAGGGCGCTTCTTCTCCGGCTCCAGCCCATCGATAAGGGTCATCGGTATCACTAGCCTATTCGAAACCTCATCGAGCCTCTTAAGTAATCCGGCATTGCTGGTGAGTTTGGCGACAACCCAGCGCGCGAGCATGCATGCGACTGCGACAATATAGGTCGACTGGTAGTGGTAACCGTACTGCTGCGTATGCCTGATGTGCAGGCCCTCCGTGCCCCGTTCGAGGAATGCAGTCACAGCAGCATGGGTGACGTGGACGTGCTGTGACAGGATGTGGTAGCTCATTTCTAAAAACTCATTTTGATCGACATCACGAAGCATGTTCATAAACTTCGGCAGTTGCTTTCCTGGCGGCGGCGGTTTAAGCGCTACGACTTGTTGGGCAAGCTCGTCGGTGTCAAGCCACGCAGCCAAGTTCTTGAAGTGATTAATACGGTCGTTGGCGATTGCTGATTGGAATCGGCTAACACCTCCGTCGACGGTAAAGACCCATTGTAGAGTTACGGCGTGCTCGATCGCTGCACGTGCCAGTACCACGGCTTCTGCCACGAGTCCGGCGCTGGACAAGCGGAGATATGCGTCGCTATACCCCATCACGCGGGCGACAAGTCCGTATAGTAGTAAGAACTCTTCTTCGTGGACCCGGTTGACTTCGAACTCGTCGGTATCTCGCAGATGAGCGATGCACTCCTCGATCCACACTTCGAGCGCTGTCAGATCGGGGCTGTTGCTCATCCTCAGATCATAGAGTGCGAGACCGACACGTCGGCCGGGCGCGACAGCTCCAAACCTGATCACCGGGGCGCCGTGGCACCGTCCGAACGACGATCGGAGCGTGGCCCGTCGCCGCAGGGGCGCCGATCTTCGCGTGTTCGACGATGGCGTTTCAAGGCAAGGCAATGTTATTTTGACAGGTGACAGCTCTAGTGTGGGATCCATCCCGCGCGGAGGCGCGCCGCACGACCAAGACCAGTCCTCAAGTCGAAAGTTCAGGTAGCAGATGTCGGGTGACCTTGTATCGATTCTAGATGCGGCGAAAACGGAGACTGTCAATGTTCTAGCGCGAAACCCGCCTGTAGAAGATGTCGAACCGGAGGACTTAGACGCAGATCAACTACCCGACGCGGACGATACGACTTGGTTCCGGTTGAAAAATGTAGTGACGGTTTTCGCTGATCTGAAAAGCTCGACGCAGTTGGGTATTGGAAAACATGCCGCTAGTACCGCCGCTATATACAGAGCAGCGACAGGAAATGTTGCCCAAATTATGAGTGGGCTCGACGCCGACTTTATCCAGATTCAGGGCGATGGCGTGTTTGGATTGTTCTGGGGCGACAAGGCCTTCGAACGGGCGGTGTGCGCTGGGATAACGGTCAAGACGTTCAGTGAAGAAACTCTTCAGCCCAAACTTGAGAGCAAGTGGGAGGACGCGCCTAAGACGGGATTTAAGGTTGGCGTTGCATCGGGGCGGGTACTTGTCAAGAATATTGGAACGCCGAAAAATGAAAACCAGCAGGAGCCAGTGTGGGCTGGGAAGCCTGTGAATTATGCAGCAAAGGCTGCTCAACAGGCTGATCGAAATGAGCTGATTGTTACAGGAACGGTCTGGCTTGCGATAGAGGACAATGATTACTTAACCGTCTCCTGTGTGCATGGTGACGGCCAAGCGGCATCACCCACTACTCTGTGGGAGGACGTCGAGATCGTAAAGCTCGGCCATGATGTTGACGATTCAGCTGGCCGACTTTTGAAAGCGACTTGGTGCAAACACTGCGGACCGAGCTTCATGCAGGCAATACTCGAAGGAAAGAAGGCGCGCGACGAGACCGATGAGGTGGTCGAGTCATCGAGCGAACATTCGGCGCAGTTCGATGCAAAGCGGGCGAACCTGCATCAACTTGCACATCAACGGGGTATGCGATTTATACGCAAATCCCGAAGGCGGAGGTAGTGATCTAAGTGACCGAACCTGATGCTCACGAGCCATGTTCCGGGACTGACGACGCGTGGAAAGCTTTGAGCCTCGTCAATGATTGGATCCGTCATGCGGATACCAAGGTAGGCGTCACTCTGGCTACATCAGGTGCGGTCGGGGTGATGCTCTACAATCTGGTTAACGCTCTGTCAAAGCACGGTTCGGGTTGCGCATACATCGCCCCGTTGGGGTGCGCGCTTTTGCTGCTGCTGACCGTTTTTTTCTGCGCCTCTGCACTAAACCCACGGATCAACCCTGCGGATTCTGTCGCCGATCCCGAGACGCTGAAGGTGCCGAGTCATCTGTACTTTGGCGTAATCTCTACGCATTGGAAACGCGAGCAGTACGTCCGTGAGTTCAATGAGTTGATGGTCAATCCCGATGCGCTAGTGCGAGAAATTGCCAGCCAGGTGCATGTAAACGCACAAATTGCGTCCGACAAGATGGCAGCGACGAAGCGTGCAATCTGGATGTTGACGTCTGCCGTTGGAGCTTTGGCGGTAACAGCCTTAGTGGTCCTTATTCAAGGCTAGTCTGCGGGGTCTAGTTATCAGTTGCCGCCTGTCCGCTAGTCATGGCCATATCATGAATCTATTTCATATCAACGTGAGCCGATCTAATGTCCATGACGTCCATCCTCTATGAAGTCACCCTGGACTATTTAGGTGCGTCCGCGGTAGCTGAACGACGGTGCGGTAGCAGCGATTTTAAGGCCCGACGAGTGCATGCGACACCGCGCGCCGGCCTCAACATAGGCGAAGGCCGTGCTCGCGATCTACTGGCCGAGTCCGCCGTTACCAGATGATGCGCGCGGGCGTACTCCCGTGGGCGCAAAGCAAGATGGTTTGAGCAAGCAAAGCCCCGGTCACGGCTGGCGTGTACCTGGCTCGAGAGTCTGCGTTCCAGATCGAGCCAGTCCGAGGTTCGTTCAATCGTTGCCACCGATCAGAACCCTTGCATTCAGTCGTTTGCCATTGGGTTGCTGACATCAATGTGTTTCAGCGGTCCAGTTGTCCGGGGGATAGACCGGCTCCGGCGCCGTCGGTACCCAGTCCCTGATCGTCTGAAGAACGTCGGTATAGAAGACGTCGACAGCAGCGGTGACGCTGGGACGAACCCCGACGCGGTACCGGATCTTTTGCTTCCCATCGTGGTGATGCGAGTCAGTGAGAACTTCATGATGTGCCCCTGGCGACCCTCGGTAAGCGCTTTTGGCGTGGCGCGAACAGTCGCCAGAGTTTCGCAGGCACCTAGGCAGTGTTCCGAGATCATTGCCTCTACGAGTAGATCCTCGGGCGCCGATCCGAGCTGCTTTACGATCCAGGACAGTCGCTTGGTCGTGGAGCCTTCGTCAGGAGCGGTGATGGTCGTCTGGCACTTGACTCGGTTCGCCCTGAGGTCGACGCTGACTTCCAGGCCGCCCGCAGTTCCCGAAACGACGCGTCGAGTGTCCCCTCCGCCGCGAGTTCGTCGACAAAGACCGCGGCCCTCTGAGTCGGATCGTCCACCAGCCGCCGCTGCAGAAGGTGGCGCAACGGCACGCCGAGTTCAAGCGGTGAGGCGCTGGGAGAGGTATCTAGAGAGGCTCAGCCACTTGTCAGCGACGAACGACACCTTCTTGTCGCCGGCACGCAACGTGCAGGCGGCAATGCCGTACCGCACACTCACCCAATGTGGTCCCATGTCGACGAAAACCGCCGCACCTGACCGTGGATGCGCGAGGTAGAGAACGAACCCCCTGGAATGCACGCTTCGAGACCGTCTTCGATACCGCCGTGAGTCCCGGAGGTCGACCTTGGTGAGCTTGCGTCTGTCGGCCTCGACAGGAAGGTCTCCCACACCGGGAGGTACGTCGTTAGACAGGCCGACGACAACGTCGTACGTGTGGCGCCGGGCAACGTCCAGGTAATTCTAAAGTTGGTCTCGGCGCAGTTCGCCGGTACCCGTCGTCACTTCGAGCAGCGCCGTCCACACCTTGGACCCTCGGGTGACACGAAGGACGGCGTCCGTAATGACCATAGTTTCGCCTTTCGTGAACGGAACTTCGACGTAGCCTTCGAACCGGCCGGCAGGTGCGCCGACACGTCCGCTTACTTCGCACGAAGGGCTTTACGGCTCGCATGATGGCAATGTGCGCCCGATACGTACCAACCCGGATGTTCTCCCGTAATGTCTTGTATGTGAACAGATCCTGGACCATGCGAGCCACCGTCGTCTGCGCCGCGTTCTCGGCGGTTCTCCTCGGTGTGCCGGGAGTGGCGTCCGCCCACCACCGAGAATTCACGCCGTTCCCTTACAACGTTTCGTTGGGCAGAGAATTGTCTCTGCCGTGCGCCGGCGAGGTGGGCGGCGACGTCTTCACTCCGCACGACCGGCCGGGCGTCGCGGTGGTCACCCTGACCTGGCGGACGTTCTTCACCAGTAACTGCGGGCTTACCGTATTCGTCAACATGAACAACTTTGACGCGCCACCGGTCGATCCGTACAGCGGCGCCAAGCCGACGGGCGGCTCCTGGGCGGTTCAGCTGAACTCCACTCGAGTAGGTGCAGTTCCGCCTCCGGGCGTCGAGTGGACCAAGCAGATTGCGATCGACATCGGATCCGGCAATGCCGGAATGACCCTGACAACGGACTCCCCGTTGAACACCACGTTGTTGGACCCCGCTGGAAACACAGTGCGCTTTACGGTCCCCTGAAACCCCGCGGTGTGCAGTTCAGGTAGGTCTGCTGTCCACCGGGAGTCACCGTTCGAAAGCTGATGCTGTGTGGACCCTTTGCGCGCCATCGCCGTCGGATAGCGGCAGGCAAGACCGGATGGCGTACTGCTTGCGCAGCGCCCGCCGCTAAGTCCACTTCGCACAGCCCGCAAATCGCCGCGCGCTGCGCCCATTGAGGACTGGTTGAAAATCTTGCAGACTGCCGTGCGCCCCGCGGACCGGTTGTCCGTACGACGCGGTTTCGATGTGGCACGTTCTGTCTCGGCGTCAACGCCTAGAGGGCAATGCCCCACGCAGAGCCGCGGCGAGCAACAGGGCACCCGACCCCACACCGGCAACGAGGTCGACCCACATCGCCTCGGCGCCACCGAAGGCGAGCGCCAGGCCGATGAGGCCGAGCACTGTGAGCCCTCCACCCAACAACAGGAAGAGGCGCACTCGCCACAGCCGTCCCAGCGCGAGGAAGTGCACACCGACCACGACGGCGACCCAGGCGACGCCCGCCTCGGGATGGTCCAGGGGGCCGGCGATGATCCTGATGCCGGCGAACAGGGCCACGACTTCGGCAGCGACCACGATCCAGTAGCCACGGCCGAACGGCTTCAGCGTCGGGGGCGTCGGATCGGCGGGCAACCGGACGAGTGCGGCGACGATCGCGATCACCGTGAGTGCCGTCGCGATCAGGAGCACCGCACGGAGAGCGCCCGGCGACGACGCCGAATTGACGACGACGAAGACGGTGCCGAATACGCCGCCGATCACCGACCCGAGTTTCTGTGGGGGCAGGCGGCGGCGAGTCGTCATGGCCTCAGTGTGACGTGTTCACGGACCGTTCGGTCACTTTTGTGCGCTGGGGGACTGTTGTGGAGTGAAATACATTGCCCTCCGAATCGTCTTTGGGCTCGCGCGCGATGCCGAAACGCCACATCAGCGGCCCGACGAGGCGGTCGAACAACGCGGGAACGAGTGAGTACCCGGCGGAGGCGAACTTGTTCACCAGGCCGAAGACCGCGTCGGCGTCACGTTCGCGCTGCGGTCGCTTCACCACCGCGGCCACGGCGCGGGCGATGACCTCGGGCTGCGCGACGGGTGGCGGAGGTGAACCTGCTCGCCCGACCACCGTGGCCGCCTGCGCGTAGATGGGTGTGTCGACGGCGCCGGGTGCGACGGAACTGACGTGGACGCCCGGGTACTGCCGAACTTCCTGCTGCAGAACGCGAGTCAACCCTCGCAGACCCCACTTCGACGTGACGTACGTGCCCATCCACGGGACGGCGATGCGCCCGAGCAAGGATCCGATGACGACGAGGTGCCCGTGCTCTTGGTCGCGGAACACCGTCAGTGTCGACCGGGCGACGTTCGCGGAACCGATGAGGTCGACGTCGACGGCATGGTCGAAGACCTCGGCCGGGGTATCGAGGAAGGTGCCGTAGGACATGACGGCGGCGGAATGGACGCAGACGTCCAGGCGACCGAACTGCTCGACGACTTCGGTGACCACCTTGGTCACGTCGTCGCCGCGTACGACGTCGACAGGCTTCACGGACACAGCCGCTGCACCTCGCTGGACGCACTCGTCGGCGACTGTAGCCAGCGCGTCGCGGCCACGAGCACACAGGACGATGGACCAGCCGCGTTCGGCATAGAGGTGAGCGGTGGCGCGGCCGATGCCGCTGGATGCGCCGGTGATGAGGATGGTTCCGGCGGAACGTTGGTCGGGGGACGTGTTCGACTGGGTCATAGAAACACCTCTGAGGTCGACGCGAATCCCACACAGGGGCCGCGTCAGTGGAGTCGTAGGTCGTAGACCTGACAAGGTGACGCCGGTTCTTGACGCCGTCGACGCCGGCCGAAGAAGCAACGGCGTCCGAACAGATGTACCCGGTATTCGGAGCCGGTCACGTGCCGAGATGCGACGAGGGGAATTCTTCTCGCGCTGCAAGGCGTTCCCGGCCGAATCCTGCGGGTGCGTACACCCGTCGACGTGAGCGCACACCCCTCGCTGCATGCTGCGAAGGGTGTGCGCTTCACGCCGGCTGTGTGCACACCGGCTCAGCGCAGGACCACGTCAGCGGGGTGACGAGTCCTCGCCGTGAGACATGCGCAGCGCGCGGCCGCGCTCGATGTGCTCGCGATCGGTCTCCTCGTTCTTGTCCGACACACGGGTGTCCCGAGGGGGCAGTTGCAGATGGTCCTCGGCCTCGATGCCGGCTTGGAGTTGCCGGCCGCGCTCGAGCTCGGAATCGAGCTCAGCACCGAAGAGCAGAGCCAAGTTCGTGATCCAGAGCCACAGCAGGAAGATGATCACGCCGGCAAGTGAGCCGTACGTCTTGTTGTAGCTGCTGAAGTTGGCGACGTAGAAGCCGAACAGAACCGAGGCGAGGATCCACACGACGATCGCCATCCCGGCACCGGTGCTCACCCAGCGGAACTTCGGTTGCTTGATGTTGGGTGTGGCGTAATAGAGGATCGCCACGGCAAGGATTATCAGCACGAGGACGACCGGCCACCGCGCGATGTTCCACACCGTCAATGCAGTGTCGCCGAGGCCTATCGCGTCGCCTACCGCCTTCGCGATGGGGCCGCTCACCGCCAGCATGAGACCTGCGGTCGCCAGGCAGATCAGCCCGATCAGCGTCACGAGCAGCATGATGGGCCGCAACTTCCAGATCGGCCGACCTTCCTCCACCTCGTACATCCGGTTCATCGCTCGGCCGAACGCGCCGACGTATCCGGACGCCGACCACAGTGCGCCGGCGAGACCGATGACGAGTGCGAGACCGGCGGTCGGAGCCTGCACCAATTGTTCGACCGGTCCGCGCAGGGTGTCCACTGCGGACGACGGCCCGAGGTCGGAGACGATGTCGAGCACCGAGTTCACGGTCTTCTCACCCTGCCCGAACACGCCGAGAAGAGACACGATGGCGAGGAGTGCGGGGAACAATGACAACACCGCGTAGTACGTGAGGGCGGCAGCCAGATCGGTGCACTGGTCCTTCGAGAACTCCCGTGCCGTCTTCCGGAGGACGTAGAAGAACGACGGCTTCGTCAGGTCGGTGGGGGACTCGGGCTTGCGGGGGTCGTCGGGATCCGCGTGAGCCGGATCATCACCCGTGCGTGGCTGTTGGGTCATGGCCTCTCGGCTACCCGTCATGCCATTCCACAAACCGCTGCGCGGGGAGTGTGCTGGGCTGACGTCGAACAGAACATCCTGGTGACGGAGATGTACAGCTCGTCAGACTTCCATCTCGTAGATGATTTCCAGCCCGTCCTCGTCGTCCCACTGCTCGCCCACCGCACCGAATGCGAAGCGACCGATCAGGCCCAGCGATGGCGCGTTGGTCGGGCTGATGGTGGCGCGAACCGTATGTACATCCTCATGCCGCCGGGCAACGGCGAGAAGAGTCTCGACGGACCGTAGTGCCCAACCCTGTCGACGCATGGCTGGGTCGACCCGATACCCGATCTCGACCATTCCCGTCTCGTCGGGGGCACTGTGGAAGCCGGCCGCGCCGGCGGCGAGAGCGTGAATCACGGTCGAGGGTACGACGTCGAGGTGTAGCCGTGACTCCGTGGGCTGAGGGTGACACCACGGGGTGCCTGTCATCGTCATTCTCGCGGGCCCGCCTCCACAGGTGGAATCGGCATCGATGCTGACGGCGGTATCAGCGGCCAGGGGAGCACTGTGAGGTGTGGCCACACCGACACCCATCGAGCCGCTTTGGCCTCGTAGACGTGGCGCATCGGCACCCGCGGATTCGGTCTGATCACACCGGCGAAGACGTCGTCGAAACCGTGCGGGGCGTACACCTGACGTGTTCCTGCCGAATTCGTCCTGATCCCGAAACAGCACGTGGTGGAGACGAAATGGTCGATGGCATCTTCGCTGCTCGTGAACGGCCGGATCGCCGAGCCGAAGTGCTCTTCGTACCAGAGGTGGACACGCGCCTGGTTGCGCACTTCGACATCGACCCCCCAGGTCGTCGAACAGCGCGGCGGCGCGGCGAATCACTCGGTCCTCGGCCTCGTAGGACAGGTCCGAATCGTCGAAGTAGAAGAAGTCGTAATCACGGATGCCCGTGTGCGGGGCGTTGCCGGCGACCTGGTTCCACACCGTCTGGAAGAGTCCGCCGGCGGTGAGGTACCACTCCGGTACCTCGAGACGTCGAGCGCGATCGAGAATCTCCGTCACGACGGGGTTGGTGTCCACGGCCGCGAGAAAGAGGCTTTCGTTCACCGAGAAATCGTAGGGGGTCGGGCTCGGTCAGGCGGACAGTGGCGGGGTGGGGGCGTCGGCAACTTCGTGAACTCCGCGGACGAACTCGGCGAGAGCGTCCCGCGCGGTGTATCGGGGAGTCCACCCCAGCTCGTCGTGTGCTCGCGAGGAATCCATGATCGGTAGGCGCAGAACAGCATCGAACAAGCCGGGGTCCGTCGGGACGACGCGCGCGGTGAACAGCGCATCGAGCGCCGCGCGGACTGCGAACGTCGGGACGGGTACCAGCTTGGCGTTCAGGACGTCGGCGAAGGTCTCCGGCGTGATGACGGGTTCGGCCGCCAGGTTGAACGGCCCCGATACCTCCCGTACCGCTGCTTCGGCGAAAGCCCGTCCGACGTCGTGCGAATGAACACCCTGGAACACCAGGTTCCGGATGTTCGGGAAAATCGGCACCAGGGACGGTCGAACCAGCCGGGCCGGCACGAACGGGCCACCGAACAGGCGGCGTTGCTCTGTTGACGCCGACGCCTCGAAGACGAAGGCAGGGCGCATGCGAACCACCCGCATGTCCGGATTCTGCGTCTCGACGCGATCGAGAACCCTTTCGAGGTAGGACTTCTCACGCGTGTACGCCGCGCCCTGCCAGCCGTGCGTCGGCCAATCTTCGCTCACACGAGTCTTTTTCGAGCCGGGGGTGTAGGCGCCCACCGACGACGCGTGCACCAAAGCCCCGACACCCGCGGCGGCCGCGGCATCGAAGACGTTCATTGCACCGACGACGTTGACATCCCAGGTGTGCACCGGGTTGCGGGACGGCTGGAACTGCCACGCCAGGTGGACGACGACATCCACACCGTCGAAGATCGGAGTCAGATCGTCGCGCGCGATGTCGGCCTCGAGAAATGTGGTGCGCGGCGGGTTCCAGGCAGGTGTGCCGTTCGTCGTATGCGGTGCTCGGCGAGCGATGGCGCGGATCGCGGCCACTCGATCATCGGCGGCCAGCGCATCCACCACCGAGGTGCCGAGATTTCCTGTCGCTCCGGTCACGGCCACTGTGAGGCCACGCTGTTCACCCATGCCTGAGCGGTACCCGTCGCCCGCACAGCCAAACGGGACGTGTCAGCGTCGAGCCTTCTCCCGGTACATCGCATTGTCGGCCCTACGGATGAGAAGGCCCAGGTCAGGGGGATCGGGGCCGGGAGTCCACACCGCGACGCCGATGCTGACGGACACCGCCGCTGTCGACGACTCTGCCTGCGCGACGGTCCCCAGATCGACTGCGTCCGCCCGGTCGGCGCCGGGGAGAACGACGACGAACTCGTCGCCTCCCACCCGAGCGATGATGTCCTGGCCTCGGAACGACTCGGTGAGCGCGTCGGCAAGTCGAACCAGTGCAGCGTCACCCGCGTCGTGACCGGACAGGTCGTTCATCTCCTTGAGTCCGTCGACATCGAGGTAGAGGACGCTGACCGGAAGTGCATGCTCCCGACACGAGTCCAGGTCGACCGCCGCACGGCGGGTCAGACCCCGACGGTTCAGCAGTCCGGTCAGCTCGTCCACGTGCGACAAGGAATCGGCGGCGGCTCGCGCCTGCTCGACCAGGCGGTACTTCTCGGACAGTAGGTCGATGGTCTTCATCCGAAAGAAGTGGATGACGGCCACGACGAGAACGGTGCGGACGATAGACACCGCGAACGTCTCCACGCTCACGTCCGTGCCGTGTGCGACGGCCAGAGCGATCCACGCCGAGACGGCTGCGGTGGTGAACACGACGATGTGCGTCCGACGCTGTAGAACGCCGGCGAAGGCCACGATGGCCAGGACGAGTCCGAACGCGGGATACGCCGACCCGGCGCTCGCGTATCCGAGAACCGGGCTGGCGACGATCATGATCGCGGACACCAGTGTCACGGTGTCGGTGTGGCGGTAGAACAGGCCCGCCCTCGCCGTGTGGAGCGCACACCACGTCGCCGCCGATACTGCAGCTACTCCGAAGGTGTATGTCTTGGACCACCATGTGAAGTCGTAGTCACCGGCCGACACCATCCACACGAATACCGTTCCGAAGAGCACCGTGCACAGGGCCGAGATCGTGGCAAGCCCCTGGACGATGACGAGGTCCGACCGGACAGGGTCACCGTCGTGTGCTGTCGACCGCCATACCTCGCGGGAGTGGTGCGCACGGTCCGACCACGATCGAACTCCGATGCTTCTCACACTCTCGACCGTCCTCGTGACCAGCCCCCGAAGCCTGCTGTACGAGGAACCTACGCGACGCGATCACCGCGCGGAGCACATCGACAGGACGGCCGGCGTCAGGGGGCGTCGGTGAGGTATCCGCCGCCGTGCGGGAAGAATTCCACGGCCGGAACATCGCGGCCGTCGTCGGTCCTGACGACGTCCACGACCAGGGCGTGATTGCGTCCGAGATGAGCGTTCGGCCCGGCGACGATCGCCATGCCGTCGCCCTCGTGGATGAAGATCCGGCCCGGTGTTCCGCCATAGATGCCCTCGGAGACATGAGCCTTCACGATGCTGATACGTCGGCCCCGGTGGTGCGTCCACGCCGACGGGTACGGGTCCGACTGCGCACGCACCAGACGGTCGATGTCGTCCGCGGGCCACCTCCAGTCGATGCGACTGTCGATGTCGGCGCGCTTGTGGAAGAACGTGCGCTGGGCCAGATCCTGCGGGGTCCATGACGCGGTGCCGTCGGCGATGGCGTCCAGGGCCTCGGTGAGCACCTCGGGGATGAGGTCGATCGTGGCCTGCACCAACTGCGTCGCGGTGTCGCGCGGTCCGATGGGGACGGCCCTCTGGACGACGACATCGCCGGTGTCCAATTCGTCGTCCATGCGGTGCGCCGTGAGACCGGTTTCCGACGCGCCGCTGATCAGGGACCAGATGACGGGGGAGAAGCCGGTGAAGCGCGGCAACATCGAGTCGTGCAGGTTGAGCGTTCCGTGCGGCGGCAGGTCGTAGATGTCGCGCGGGAGCTTGGTGCGCCAGTTGTTGGCCACGATGATGTCCGGCTGCGCCTCGGCGACGGCTGCCCTCATCGCATCATCGGGTCGGAGCGCAAGGTGAACCGGGATGTCGTGCTTCCGCGCCAGCTCTTCCACCGAGTCGGACCAGATCGACTCGTAGGAATGCTCGCTGGGCGGGTGGGTCACGACGAGAACGACCTTGTGCTCCGACTCGACGATGCTCTGCAGAGTCTTGTGTCCCCAGGTCTGATAACCGAACATAGCCACGCGCATGCTGGTTAGCCTAACCTTGCTCGCGGCGTCCGTGGTGTCAGCCCCTGAGGACCACCGGAACACCCTGGTAGGGCTGCAGAATCATCGGGAAGCTTCCCAACTCGTCCACGACGGCGATGTCCTGATCGGTGAACAGGTCGACCACCGTGGCACCACCCGTCAGGTGCTTGGACTGCACCGTCGCGTGGATCTCGTCGCCGGTGAAGTTGAGCACCGTCGCCGAGATGGTGCCGTTGCCCAGCTGATGCACCAGCACCAGAAGCCCCTTGTGGGACACCGACGGAACATCGAGCTGGGTTGCCGTCGCGATGCCGTACCGCTTGCGCACGTCCAGAATCCGGGCGAGTTGCCGTGCGAACG
This sequence comes from Rhodococcus sp. Leaf247, assembly GCF_001426185.1. Classification (GTDB taxonomy): domain Bacteria; phylum Actinomycetota; class Actinomycetes; order Mycobacteriales; family Mycobacteriaceae; genus Rhodococcoides. The sequence goes on from NZ_LMRP01000004.1 coordinate 270,982, forward strand.
ACGACGAGTCCTTCATCTGTTCGGGCAGCGATCCGTACAGGCTTCTGCCCCGTGGAATTCCGGAGTCCGATCGCGTGGCATCGGGTGAGCTGTTCATCAGGTCGTGTGCGCCACGGTTGATCCAGCGCGTGTCGCCCTCACGAATCAGGTCGGCGACTTCTTCTGCCGGGACGGGGAGAATTCCGGTGAGGTCCCATCCGGACAGTGCGAAGACGCCCGGCTGCAGCGCGTTGTACATCGCGAGCATCAGGTGAGCCCGCTTGACGGTCTCGATGTCGGTCTCGTCCATCCGGTCGAGATCGCGGATACCGAGCGACGCCGTGATGACCGACGCTGTGGTGCAGGCGATTCCGTTGTTGGTGAACGTACGGTTGTACGGAGCCCAGCGTCCGGTCAGCCGCTCGCACAGCTCCGCCCGGATCTGATCGCCCAGATCGCTACCCTTGATCACGTCGCCGCCGTAGGAGAACTCGTCCTCGCGGTGCAGGGTGGCGAAGTGCACGAGCTCGAACGTCATCTCGTCGTGGTTCTGCAGAGCGTGCACCAACGACGCAGTGTCGACGCCGTGATCCCGCGCGAGGTTCATCGTCAGTCGGAGGAACTCCGTGTTCCCCATGACGAGCGCATGGTGGTACGCGGGCCGGTTGATGAAGTCGTACGACAGGTCCGCGCCGCTGCTTCCCATCGCCTTGATGTCGTCGATGGTCAGGTTCAGCTCCTGGAAGGTGAACCCACCCATCTTGCGCACGATGCTCGAGATCAGGTGGTTCGCTGCCTCCGACAGGGGATGCCCCTCGGACCACCCCGGACCTTCGGTGCGGCGTTCCACACCCAGGAAACCGTTGGCGTCCAAGCGAAGTGCGCCCGCGCCCAGGTCGGCGATGGAGTGGCACGCATCGCCGATGACGAGGCGCATGCCGGCGAACGAGGGGTCCAGCCAGTTGATGGACGGCTGCCCTGCCTTGAAGTAGTGCAGGTAGACCCAGCGACGTTCGACGCCGTCGACACCGCGGATGACGGGCGTCGCACTCCAGTTGGTCTCCTTGACGCCCATCTCGTAGAAGATGACTCGCTGCAGCTGCCCGACGATGTAGCCGGCGCGCGCGAGATTGGCCTCTGCTTCGGCGTCGATGTTGACCGAGTCCTGCCCTGCGCGGACGCGGGGGAGCAGATGCCAGTCCTGCTGCTCGATCTCCACCATGTGGTAGATGCCGGGGTAGTCGGAGACGTTCATCTCGGCGAGCCGGAAGTCGGCGCCCTTGCCGGTGTGACCCGGAACGATGTCGTCGATCACGATGCCTTCGTACGCCGAGGCGACGACGCACAGCCGACGGAACTCCTCCTCGGAGCCGAACGCCGGATCGATCTGCATGCTGACGCGGTCGAAGTGGCCGTCCACGGACGGAGTGGCATGCCAGCCGTGCAGGCCGCCGGCTTCCTTCACGGGGCCCGTGTGCACTGCGGTGATACCGATGTCGGAGAACACCTGCCACAGGTCCTCGTCCCCGAGCGTTCCGAGGAAGCTCTGGCCGGGCGCGGCGATCAACGAGATCGGGTACGCCGTGAACCAGACGGGCGCACGCTCGACGGCGGCGCGCGGGTTCGGGTCGGCATACGGGTTCTGCCACATGCTGCCTTTACCGGACAGCTGTTCGGCGATGAGTTTCGCGTCCTGGAGCATCGAGCGCTCGACGAGCCACGAGACGTACTCCGGGTTGGAGGCGTCGGCATCACCGTGCGGCAGTTCGGTCGCGGATCGATAGGCGCGACGAACCGACGGCTTCAGCGGCCTGGGTCGGGCCGGGTAGAAGCTCTCGTCGTAGGTGATCTCGCTGGGTTCGTGCTGGACTTCCGGATCCACAGTTCCTCCGTTGTGACAGGACGCGCGGACATGTCTGATCGGGACGCTCCCGTCGCGCGCACGAGTGTCGAGCGATGCCTGCACGCCGTCCGGGGAACTACCCGAGGGTCGACGGATCGAAACGTCTCCACGAATCGCCGACCGCGCTCGTCAGCCTACGCACGACGGGGGCGGTTTCGCCGGACACGGGCGTGCAGCGGAGCCACTGTGTGATCGAATGGAGGTATGGACAGCGACGGTCGGGCCGAGGGTGGTCTGACGCCTGCGCGTCTGGGAGAGATCGTGGGCTCGCTCGGACGCCGGTTGGAAGATTCGGACCAGCTCGGTGAGCTGCTGCAACGGTCGGTGGACGTCGCACACGACGTCATCGGTGGGGCCGACAGTTGCGGCGTGACAATCGATTACGCAGGAGCCACCTACACGGCCTGCTACACCGACAGTACGACCCTGGCCGTCGACGAGGCGCAGTACGAGACCGGGGAAGGTCCGTGCCTCGAAGCGTCCCGGACGGGGCAGACCATAGTGGTCGACCTGAACAGCAGCGAGCAGCGGTGGCCGGCGTTCGCCGAGGCAGCTCGGACGGAGGGTGTGCGCTCCTTCCTCGCGTCACCCATCAGGACGCTGGACGGGATCATCGGCTCCTTCAACCTCTACGGGTCGGCCAGCGACGCCTTCGACGGCATGGACGCGGACATCCTGGACACGCTGACCACCGCGGTGGGACGCGCGGTAGGCGAGCATGCCCGGTACAGCGACGCCGAGTCGACCGTCCGTGACCTGCGCAGCGCCATGGCTCAGCGTGCACCGATCGAGCAGGCCAAGGGAATCCTGATGGCCATGCGCGGGATAGACGCGGACTCTGCCTTCGCCGTGCTGTCCGACGACGCCCAGCGCCGCAACATGCGTGTCCGCGACGTGGCCCGTGAGTTCGTCGAGAGCGCGACGAAACGCAACGACGCCACTCCCTCGACGGACAGCGGCGCGGCCGAACAGGGTCGCTAGCCTGCTCGACGCTCCAACAGCATCGTCGTCATCTCCGACGCGCTGGCGGGGTGCGCCAGCCAGAACCCCTGGGCCAGGTCGCATCCGCTGTCACGGAGTCGGTCGAGCTGGACCTGGGTCTCCACACCTTCGCCCACGACCGCGACGTCGAACGCGTGGGCCAGCGACACGATGGCGGTGACGATGGCTTCGGATTGCTTCCCCGGCATCGCCTGGATGTAGGTCTGGTCGATCTTGAACGCCTCGATGACCGGGTACCGGCTCAGGTAGGTGACGGAGCTGTGGCCGCTCCCCAGATCGTCGAGGAGGATCGACACGCCCATGGCGTGCAACTCGGTCAGCGCGTCACGCACCTGCGCAGTGTCGGCCAACCACACCGTCTCGGTGATCTCGAGGCCCAGCCGTCCGACGGGCAGACCGGAGCTGGAAAGGATCCGCGCCACACTGTCCACGAATCCGGGCTGACGCAACTGCAGCGCACTGACGTTCACCCGCACGCCGACGTCGGAGATGGCCTGCCACTCGGCAGCCTGGACGCAGGCGGTGTGCAGAGCCCACAGACCGAGGCTGTTGATCTGACCGGTGCGCTCGGCGATCCGGACGAACGTCTCGGGACTGACCGAGCCGAGTGTGGGATGTTGCCACCGCGCCAGGGCTTCGACCGCCGTGATGCGACCGGAGGCGATGTCGAAGATCGGCTGGTACGCAAGGGTGAGGATCTGGCTGTCCAGCGCGGTCCGCAGATCGGCCGACAGAGCCAGCTGATGCCGACGGTGCTCGCGATCGTCCGTGTCGAAGAGCGCGGAATTCCCGCGGCCGGTGTCCTTGGCCCGATACATCGCGACATCCGCGCGGCGGATGAGCTCGTTGCCCAGGACATCTCCGTCGGCGAGTGCGACGCCGATGCTGGCGGTGATACGCAGCTCGTTGTTGTCGACGACGATGGGCGCGCGTACCGCATCCGCGTAGAGCTGAGCCACGATCAACGACTCCTCGGCGTCGGCGATGTTCTCGCAGACGGCCACGAACTCGTCGCCCCCGAGCCGGGCGACAGTGTCCCCGGGACGCGATGCGCGGGTCAGTCGATTACCGATCGCGATGAGCGTCGAATCACCGGCCTCGTGACCCAGACCGTCGTTGATGGACTTGAAGTCGTCGAGATCGATCAGCATGACGGCCGTCGTCGTCGACTTGCTGAGTCCGCGATCGATCGCGGAATCGATGCGGTCGTAGGCCAGCGCACGGTTGGGAAGCCCCGTCAGCGGGTCGCGAAGGCTGCGATAGCGCAGTTCACTCTCGACACCGACACGCTGGACGGCTGCGGACACCACGTCGGACACCGTGTCCAGGGCGGAGGTGTCGAGCATCGGGTTGTCCATCTGCGAGATGTCCCGGGGTGCGATGTGGAGAGGAACGGTCTCGACGACACCGTCGATCGACGTGCCGTCCGACGCACCGAGGTAGCGGGAATCGACCCCGAGGACCGTCAGCACACCCCACGGGTGGCCGGTGCCGTCGATGGGCACGGCGACCGCATTACCGATCCCGGCCGCGAGCAGGGGGGAGACGTCGAAACGCTCGTCGTCCGGTTGGCCGGTCCACACGACACGGGCAGCGGAACGGATCGCGAAAGCCATGACGGACGCCGGGCCCGGCGAGAACAGATCCGCGTCCGCAGTATCTCCGGTAGTCGCCACCGTCTCGAGGGTCGCGGGCGCGTCGTGAGCGCGGGTGATGATCACGCAGCGAGCGCCGAACAGAGTCGCCAGCGAGTCGGTCGCGGACGACAGCAGCTCGTCCAACCGCCCACGCAAGGCGAGGCGGGACAGCTCCGCGACGACGCGCTGCTCCGCAGCTCTGAAGGTGGACGCGTCCAGAGCCTTCTGCAGGTGATGATCGTCGACGGTCGGGCTCGCCACATCGCGGTGGATGGTGACCACGAGCGAGGAGTCCTCGTCGTGACCGCGGACGGCAAAGGCTGAGGTCGACACGGCCACCCTCTCTCCCAAGGAAGTTCGCAATTCTGTTCTGCCCGTCCACGTTCCGTGGTTGCGCACTGTTGTCAAGATGTGGCGTGTCGACAGAGACGGCGCAGTATCGACAGGGACGAGGACAGATTCCAGCGTGGGGCCGCCGGATGCTCCCGGCAGTCCGGCGCCGATACCCAGCGTCGTGACGGCGTGGGGGTTGGCGTGAACGACGGTTCCGTCCCGGTCGGCGACAAGGACGACGTCGGGCGATCTGTCGAAGATCGCTGCCAGCGTCGACCAGGAGTAGCCGTCTGCCGATCCCAGCGCGGTGAGCGGCGGGATCGATGCGTCCTCTGCGGGTGTCATCGTCGTTCCTTCGGCTCCGCCGTCGGTCCTACCCTTCGTCGTGTCGGTCGAGACTGCTGTCCCGAGAGCAGCCGCCTCCCCGTCACCGATGGTGAACATCGGCGACGAACAGACGGATAGCCCTGTCGATCGTTCCAAAACAAACCTATAGTTCAGAAGATAGCAGACGAACAGTCCGATGGACCGGTGAGACGCGTCGCACTGTAGAACCCGGACAGGTTGTTCACGAGGGGCGCGCCCACGTCGCATGCGTGGCGTCAGAAGTGGGGCGGGTGGGGCTCGAACCCACGACCAATGGATTATGAGTCCACGGCTCTAACCGACTGAGCTACCGCCCCCGGCAGCGCTGTTGCGCGCGGCACACGTTACCTGGGCCGCTCAGCTGTCCCGGCGGGTGGCCCGGGAGCCGTCACGACGAGGGTGACAGAGTCCCGGCGCGCAGCATTCCCAGGACGACGTCGGACGGCTGCGGCCGCGCATATAGGTAGCCCTGGGCTCTGGTGCACCCGAGCTCGACCAGCACGGCACGGGCATCGATGTCTTCCAGACCCTCTGCGATGAGATCGAGATCGTAGGCACGCGCCAGCGTCGTGACGGCCTCGACGATGGCTCGATCGTCCTGGCTGGTGGCCAGGTGGGTCACGAACTCGCGGTCGATCTTCACCGCGTCCACCGGGAGTGTCTTCAAGTGGGACAGGGAGCTGTATCCCGTCCCGAAGTCGTCGATCGCGACGCGGACACCCAGTGCGCGGACATCTTTCAACGCGCGGGCCGCCAACAGGACGTCGTGCACCACGGCGACCTCGGTGATCTCGATACAGAGTCGGTGGGGATCGATCGAGTGGGCCGCGAGCACGTCCTGCACAGTTCGGACGAAGTCGATCGACACCAACTGCGCCGGCGAGACGTTGACGCGGAGGGTGATGTCCAGCGCGCCGAGCGTGCGGTGCCAGGAGGCGTACGTCCGGCACGCCTCGTTCAGTACCCACCGACCCAGATCGGTCGCGAGGTTGACTGCTTCGGCGATGGCCACGAACTCCACCGGCGGCAACATGCCCCTGGTGGGATGTTGCCAGCGCACCAGAGCTTCGACGGCGGTGATCCGGTCGTTCGTCAGGTCGATCTCGGGTTGGAAGTGCAGGAGCAACGACTCGCCCTCGATGGCTGCGCGCAGGTGGAGTTCGATGTCGTTCTGCAGTTCGTTGCGGGCACGGATCTCGTCGGTGAAGAGCGACACCGTGTTACCGCCGGCCGTCTTCGCGGCCAGCGCTGCCTGATCGGCGTCGGCGATCACGGAGTCGACCGTGCTGGTGCCCGGAACGGCCAGTGCGACGCCGATACTCGCTGTGCGCGAGATGTACTCGCCGGCCATGTCGACGCGCGCCGTGACGACGGTGAGGATGCGGCACGCCTCGGCGTAGGCGTCGTCCTCGGTGATCGGCGCAGGGAGTACAACCACGAATTCGTCGCCACCCCATCTGGCCAACAACGTCTCGGAGTCCGAATTGTCCTGCAGCCGTGACCCGATGGTGCGCAGGAACGAGTCGCCCGCCGAGTGGCCGAGGAAGTCGTTGAGCGCCTTGAGTCGGTCCAGGTCGAAGTAGAGGACCGCGAACGGTTCACCGCCCGCCTCGAGGCGGGAGCCGAGGTGATCGGAGACGCCCCGTCGGTTCAACAATCCGGTGAGCGCGTCGTGCGTGGCCGCCCATCGAAGATGTTCTTCAGCATGAATGCGCGCCTGGACCTGGGCGAACAGCGTGGCGACCGATTTGAGAGTGTCGACCTCGTCGTCCGACCATTCGCGGTCGCCCGACGCCACGAGGCCGAGGACGCCGGTCGTCTGGTCCCGCGACAACAGCGGAACCGTCGCCATCGAGATGGTCTGATAGCCGGATGCGCTCTCGACCAGCCGGCGGTACTGCTCCATCGCCGGGTCGGGACGGAACAACAGCGGCTCGACCAGGAACTCCGCCGCCGCGAAGACCGGGTCGGCATCCGCGAAGAAGACGGTGCCCAGAGGATCTGGCTGGGGAACATCGAGGCGCTCCGGCCACTCGGCGACCATGACGGTGGCGCGGAGATCCGTATCGTGGTGACGGAGATACGCGGCATCGGCGTCGAAGTACCCGACAAGGTCCTCCAGGACGTCCCGGTAGCCGCCGCCCACGGTCATCGAATCGACGCCGATCAGATGTGTCGCAACCTGAGTCACGAGTACGTCGAGGCTCGAGCGGCGCTCCAACGTCGATTCTCCTCGCGAGAGTGTCGAGCGCGGAGGTGCGCTCGTGATGCCGACTGTACCTGGGGGACAGCCGTCATCGGGTTCGACGTCGACTTCGAATCGCCGGAGTTGTGCAGTGCGACAGACGCAATACCAGGGCGATCGGTTCGTTCACCTCGGCTCCGATGATGTCGACGAACTGCGATCGAAGTGCTGCAAGGTCTTTCGCGTATCTTCCCGACAAGCCCGAGAAGTCCTCGGTGGAACGGGCGAAGAGGAACACCGGCGAGACCGGATGCACTGCGAGGCCCAGCATCTCGGCCTCGATCCACACGCGTTCGACGGCGCTGCCGGCGGTGACGTGCTCCTGTGCGCTCGGACCGGACGCCATCACGACGGCGACCGCCGACGTCGTGGCCATCCGATCACGGGTGTCGTCTCCCAATGCGGTACCGCCGTCCCAGTCGGCAAGCAGGCCCATCACGTCGGAGCGGCGAGCGACGTCGAGTTTCACGAGGTCGGTGGCGTCCAGCGCGAGTGTTCCGACGTCGATACCGGTGTCGGGATCATCGTCACCGGGCCATCTCAGCTCGGACATCATCTCGGTGTGCAGGGCTTCGGTGAGATAGCGCAGTCTGTCGGACTCGGCCAGCACGGCTCCCAGGTCGGCTAGCGCTCGGCGATCGGTGACGACAATCGCGCGGGCGCCTTCCTGCCGGGCCGCCGCCGTGAGAGCGTCGATCGAGCTCTGCGGCACGGGGGACGGGCGTCCCGCGTGCCGGTTGGTCGACCGCGCCATCATCGCCTCGTACAGTCCGGCGAGTTCGACGTCGGCAGGTGATCCCGACGTGTCCGTAAGGGCCGGACCCACCTCGACATCTGCGGAGATCGTCGCATCGTCCTGAGCTCGGAGGTCGACCGCAGCTGCTCTCCCGAGGTGCGCGGCGGCGACTCGAGCATTGAACAGCGCTGCGCCCAGGGCGACCTGGCTGCCGCGCCAAGAGACGTCGAGCCCGGTGGTGCGGCTCGGGTCGAGAGCGACGGTCAGCCGATCGGTCGTCGTCGACATCGTCCACGGCTGGACGTTGCCACCCGACGGTGCGCGCCGAGCTGCTTCCGCGATCACCTCGACCGTATCGACGGGGCGCTGCGACGGTGCCACGTCGGCCGGATCGACGAGCGGATCCGCGACGAGGGGCGGTGACGTCAGGTCGTCGAGAAACGCATCGACGTCGATACGCGTGCGCCCCGATGCCACAGGGCGATCGAGGGCGATGCGACGTACCACCGACGCGACCGTCGCGCCGCCGAGAGCCACGTCGCTCCCGAGTTGCGGCCACGTCGAGATGGTTCTCTCCACTTCCACCATCGACGCGGCGAAGCGTGCCGACACGTCCGACGCACCGAGAATCGACATGACATGCGGGACCTTGTCGCGGGTACTCAGGCCGGCCAGGTCCGTCGACTCGAGCGTGCCCAGTGCGCCGTGGAACAGCGGACGATCCGGCTCGAGGTCGAACCGTTCGACGTCGAGCAGGCCGCGATCGCTGGTCTCCATGATGACGGGTATCCGGTGTCGTCGAGCCGCCTCGCGCAGAAGGACTTTGATGTCCAGCGAGTCGCATTCCTCGACGACGATGTCGAGTCCGTCGAGGAAGTCGTCGACGGTGTCGGGTGTGATGCCGTCGTCGTACACGCGGACGGCCAGATACGGGTCGAGTTCGGCGATACGCCGCGCGACGACATGTGTCTTGCTCTCGCCGAGTTCGAGGATCGAGGAGGGGATCCGGTTCAGGTTGGACAGCTCGAGGTCGTCGAAGTCCGCGATGCGGAGCTCGCCGCAGAGACCTTCCAGTGCCAACGTGTGGGCGACAGCGTGGCCGACGCTGAGTCCGACGACTCCGATTCGGATGTCGCCGAGTCGATCCTGCTCGGCCGCGGTGATCTTGTTGCGGTTGCGATCGAGTCGCAGCCGCCGGAAACCCTTCGGCCCGACGACGTGGACGAGGGTCCGCCGCCAGGGATAGTGGATCCACCGCGCGGTTTCGTCCGTGATGTCGCTGTCGGGCAGGGGGACCAGCTCCGCCAGCCCGCGCCGCTGCGCCTCCACGGTATCGAGAACCACCGTGTCGCCGTCCGTCCTCAGCGAGTCGATGCGCCGGCGGTCGTCGTCGTCTGTCGGGTCGAGAACGACGGCGCCGTGGTGCCCGAGCAGTGATCCGGTCATGAGATTGCTCCTGATGGGGCGAGGTGTGGCCGCTCGGACACGGCTCTGGTGCGAACGAGTTGTCGCGAGGCATTGTCCATGCGCCGAACATGGTCGGGCGCAGCGACATCTCGGAAGGACCGGGTGTCCCACCAGAGCGCCCGCGTCCGATATCTGTCGTCCGGGTACGACGCGGGTTCGACATCGAGGGCAACGACGGCACCGGCGTCCTGCCACATCGAGAGGACATGGTCGGCGGCGGTCACCAGGGCGTACCGGGCGTCGAGGAGCAGGCAGCCCAGCGGTCCTGCGTACCCGATCATGTCGGCGAGCTTGCTGGTCCGAGGGGCGGCTCCGTCGACCCACCCGGTCTTGAGCTCCACGACTCCCTCGCTCAGGCGGTCGTTCACCATGCGCCGCAGACGTGTTCGGCCGTCGGGATGGGAGCGCCATTCGCTGTCCGCATGAGTCTGTCGCGCATCGCTGTAGGGCCCCTGCAGGCGGGCGCCGGCCAACATGCGTCCCGCCGGATCGATGGCGCAGAAGAACAAGCTGGTGGTCGACCCGTCACGGATGACGTCGTAGTCCAACGCGGAGAACACGTCGTGGTGGACGTAGCTGCGGTGGGCGCCGTCGAGGAATCGCTCCCACAGATCGGGCCGGTCCGACGGGTCGGTGGCGACGATCGTGCACCCGAACGCCGAGTCTGTGTAGTAACCCCGATCGGACGGCCTGGTTCCGACCGTCGACACGGTCGGCATCGCCGACATGTCGCCTCCGTTCCGTACGGTGTGGATGACGCTCAGGCGACCGACGCGACGGGGACGACCGGAGTGGACTCGACCATCAGGTAACGGCGCCGCCCGACGAGCACGCGCGTCAGCAGAAGATCGACCTCGACGGCCGAGTGGTCCTTGCGCATCAGTCGCACTCGCGCTCGCGACATGCCGTCCGGCGAATGCGTCGCCCGGCCGGTGGCCGCGGCCAACTCGGGCGCATCGTGGGGGTGGAGGATGCCTGCCGACGGCAGGGAGGCCAGCTCGGCGGCGTCGTAACCGAGGAGCCCGCTGCACGCGGCGTTGAACAGCGCCAGAGCGCCTGTCTCGTCGTGAATGGTCGTGGCGAGAGACGACCGGACCACGCGGTAGTACAACGTGGACAGGTCGGGAGCGGGAGCAGTGCTGTGCGCGCGTCGAGCTGGTTCGGATGACTGGCCGGCAACTGGGTCCCGCATGGCATGCATTCTGGCACAACAACTTACAATCCTGCCAGACTAGTGTTGCGGTGAAACAGGGCCGGAGCCGGTTTTCCTGTGGTATCTCATGAGTTGCAGGTCATAGTGTTTGCGAGTCAGATGGTATGCATGTGATGCACCGGCAGTGCTCGAGCTGCGGTGTCCGCGGGGGCGGAGACGGTGTGTGGGGTGACAAGGGTTGTGCGGGGGCACGTCGGGGTCCGAAGAATTTCAGGAGATGTCATGGAGGCACATCACGGCTCCGCAGGCGTGCGTCGGCCGTTGAACACACTTGTGTCCGATCTGGCGACGCGCCTTCTCGGTGCCGATGCGGCGACCGTCGCCGACGCGTACCGGCTGCTGCTGCGCGACCTGGTGAACGTCTTCGACATGGACACGTGCTTCCTGCGACACAACGACGCCGCGGCGGATGCGACGGTCATGGTCGCCGAATGGCCCCCGCGCTCGTTCGTGCCGGATCCCGACCCGCTGGGCGTCGTGAGGTTCGCCGACGCGGACCCGGTCTTCGCCGTGACTCGGACGCAGACGCAGGTGCAGATCTACCGGCCGAGCGACCAGCCCGAGGACTACCGCGAACGGATCGAGGAAGGATCCGGCGTCCCGGCCACCACCGTCGTCACCGTTCCTCTCCTCGGCGCCGGGAAAACCCTCGGCGTCCTCGGCTTCGTCTGCTTCGAGGACAGGGAGTGGACTCCCGACGAGCTCGCGGCCGTGACGGCCGTGGGAGCGATGCTCGCGCAGGTGCAACGTCGGGTCGCGGCCGAGAACGAGCTGCGCAACACCGCCATGTACGACGAGTTGACGGGACTCCTGAACCGGCACGGCCTCGGTGAGCATCTCGCCGAACTCGTCGATGCCGGTTCCACGGTCGGGATCCTGTTCGTCGACATCGACCGACTGGCCGCCCTGAACGACTTCCTCGGGCACAGGATGGGTGATCAGTTCCTGCGCACCGTGGCACAGAGGCTTCGCGCGCGCCTGCCCGACAACGACGTCGTCGCCAGGCTCGGTGGGGACGAGTTCGTCGTCGTCCTCGGCGGAACTCCGTCCGCCGACGTCGTCGCGGCGCGCGCGGAGGCGGTCCGGGCGTTGGTCGCGGAGCCGATGGTGATCGGCGACGACAGGGTCACCCGGACGGCCAGCATCGGGGTATCCGTCGGAACGGGAGATCCCTCCGAACTGCTCCGCCAGGCGGATCAAGCAGCGCTGCAGGTCAAGTCGGCCGGTGGAAACGCGGTGGTCCTCTACTCGGATGCGATCGCGGCGAGCAACGATCTGCGCAACGACATCGAGCTGACTCTGGGATGGGCCATCGCTCACGACAAGCTGATCCTGCACTTCCAACCCGAAGTCGATCTGCGCACGGGCACGGTCGTCGCCGTCGAGGCGCTGGTGCGGTGGCCGCACCCCACCCGCGGGCTGTTGGGCCCGGACGTCTTCGTCCCCATTGCCGACGCGTCGAACCTTGCCGCGGACCTCGGACGCTGGGTGATCGACGCGGCGTGCCGGGCCTACGTCGGATGGCGCGAGAAGACCGGCCGCACCGATCTCGTTCTGCGCATCAACATTTCACCGGTGCATCTGGCTGTCACCGGGTTCGCGCGGGGAGTCCAGCGAGTACTCGACCACTACGGCATCCCGGCGAGATTGGTCTGCCTGGAACTGTCGGAAGTAGCCGTCGTCGACTCCGTCGCCGGTTCCGGAGCGGCGCTGATGGCGTTGCGCGAGATCGGCGTTCTCACAGCCATCGACCATTTCGGCGTCGGATACTCCTCGCTCCTGCACCTCAAGCGCCTGCCGCTGGACGTCCTGAAGATCGACCGACATTTCACGGACGGCCTGGGTATCGAGGGCGACGACCGCGCGCTCGTCTCGGCCATGATCGGCCTCGCCACCTCGCTACGCCTCGACGTCGTCGCGAACGGAGTCGAGACCACCCGTGCGGCCCGGATGTTGGTCGCGTCGGGATGCCACCGCGCCCAGGGTCACGCCATCTGTCCACCTGTGGACGACGACGCGTTCACCGCGCTGCTCGTCGACGGGTCCCCGCTGATCGACCTGTTGGCGGACTGAGCGGACCCCGCCGGCCGCAGTGTGACGGGCACTCCGTTGAGAATCGCGTTGCCGGCGACGTTCTCGACGCGCGCGGGGTCGGTGATGTCGTTGACGCTCGGCCCGAGAACGGTCCGGGCGACGTCGAGTCGCACACCGTCGCGGTCGTGGCCGAATCCGTGCGGGATGCTGACCACGCCCACCATCATCGTCTCGCTGGCCGTCACGTCGATGCGCACGGTACCGGCGGCCGACGAGACGTCGACGGTGTCGCCGTCGGCGATTCCGAGTCGCGCGAGGTCGTCGGGATGAGCGAGCAGTCCGTGGCGCGGGCGACCCTTCACCAATCTCGGCGAATTGTGCATCCACGAGTTGTTGCTGCGGACGTGACGACGCCCGATCAACACCAGGTCACCGTCTGCTCGCGGTGCTGCGGTCACCGTCGCACGGAGACGGTCGATGTCCGTGGTGACCACGTCGTGCATCAGCGAGATCCGCTTGGTACGCGTGAGCAGCTTGCCGGGGAGTCCGGGACGCAACGGCCCCAGATCCTGACCGTGCGGGTGCTTCCGGAGGGAGCGCATCGTGACGCGGCCACGCGCCGCCAGGAGAAGCAGTTCGATGGTGCGCCCGGGGGACAACCGCGTCCGGACCTCGCGGACGACGGACGCTCGACCGAGGCGTCCCGCCGTACGGTCGCGCAGACTGCGGCGGCGCACCGCCGAGTACCGCAGTGTCAGGTCCCGGAAGATCTCCCAGTCATGCATCGCCCCGGCAGGTTTCGGCAGCACAGCAGGATTGAACTTCGCGATGTTCCGCACCGCGAACGACGAGAAGATCAGGTCGTAGTGCTCGCGTTCGAGGGCTGTGGTGGACGGCAGGATGATGTCCGCGTGGCGCGAGGTCTCGTTGATGTAGATGTCGAACGACACCATGAAATCCAGTTCGCGGAACGCGGCGTCGAGTCGGGGGCCACCGGGCATGGACAGCACCGGGTTACCCGAGGCGACCACCATCGCGCGCACGCGGCCGGGACCGTCGACCGTCATCTCGTCCACCAACGTGGACGCCGGTAGTTCTCCGCTGAACTCGGGAAGGTCGCGGACCCGACTGCGCCACTTGTCGAAGTGTCCGCGGCCGGTGATCTTGTTCGCGATGAGGTCGACCGCGGGATCGGTGAACAGAACGCCGCCGACACGATCGAGGTTGCCCGTGACGATGTTCAGGACGTGCACCGCCCACTGACAAACGGTGCCGTGCTGCTGCGTGGACACTCCCATGCGTCCGTACACCGCTGCCGAGTCGGCGGACGCGAGATCCCGTGCAAGAGAGCGGATGACATCCGCGTCGATGCCGGTGCGGGGCGCCACCGCCTCGGGCGTGAACGCAGCAACGGCCTCGGAGACGGCGTCCAGTCCGTCGACATATGCGGCAGGCGTCGCGGACCCGTCGGTGACGATCACGTTGACCAGGGCGAGCAACAGATAGGCGTCGGTGCCCGGCCGAACGAACAGATGCGTGTCGGCCACGTCCGCGGTCTCGGTGCGACGAGGATCGACCACCACCATCCGGCCACCGCGGGCGCGCAGCTCCTTCACCCGTTTGCCGAAGTCGGGCACCGTCATCATCGACCCGTTGGACGCCATCGGATTGGCGCCCAGGACGAGGAAGAACTGCGTGTTGTCGATGTCGGCGATCGGCTGTCGGAGCTGGTGACCGTAGAACAGCATGTTGGTCAGCTGGTGGGGGAGTTGGTCGAGCGACGTCGCGGAGTACCGGTTGCGAGTACGCAGCATCGACAGGAACGGGATGCCGTGTGTCATCGCACCGAGACTGTGCACGTTGGGATTACCGGCGTAGACCCCGACGGCGTCGGCACCGTGTTCCTCGCGGATGGCGGCGAGTCGACGTGCCACGATGTCGATCGCGTCCTTCCACTCCAACTCCCGCCACCCGGACTTCGTACGCTGCAGTGGCCGTCGAACCCGGTCGGGATCCTGGTGGATGTCCACCAGTGCTGTCGCCTTCGGGCAGATGTGACCGCGCGACAACGGGTCCTTCTTGTCTCCGCGGATCGACTGGACGCCCTCGTCGGTCACCGTGAATTCGAGGCCGCACATGGCTTCGCACAGAGTGCAGGTGCCGTGGGTGATGCGCGTGGTTCCTGCAGTGTCCGTATCGCTCGCGCTGGTCATTCTCCCCACGCTAGTCGCGCACGGCCGGAACCGAACCGAATCTGTGACGAGTGTGAATTACAGTCGGACACGTGGTTACCGAGAACGTCTCCGAGTCTCTGTCCGCGCTCGACGAGTGGCCGGTGGCGGTGGTGTCGGCGGCCGTGATGGTGGATTCGGGCACCGAACGACGCGTCGTCGCCCGTCACGGAGATCGGGACCGCGTGCAGGAACTCGCATCGGTGACCAAACTGCTCGTCGCGTTCGCGGCTCTGGTGGCGGTGGAGGAGGGTGCGATCGAGCTGACCGATCCTGCCGGCCCGGACGGAGCGACGGTCGAGCATCTCCTCGCTCACGCATCCGGGGTGGGTTTCGACGACCGCACCCCATCGACGGCGCCCGGAACCAAGCGCATCTACTCCAGCGCGGGCTTCGAGATCCTCGCCGAGTACGTGGGGGAGCGCACCGGCATCGAGTTCCCGGACTACCTGGAGGCAGCGGTGCTGGAACCTCTCGGCATGTCCTCGACCGAGTTGCACGGATCCGCGGGCCACGGCGCCCGGTCGAGTCTGCGCGACCTCGAGGCGTTCGCGGCCGAACTGCTGTCCCCGACACTGATCGCACCCGAGACGCTCGCCGACGCCACGACCGTTCACTTCGACGGCCTCGCCGGAATCCTGCCGGGCTACGGACCGCAGCGACCCAACGACTGGGGGCTGGGCTTCGAGATCCGCGATCACAAATCGCCGCACTGGACCGGGAGCCGCAACTCGGCGCGCACGTTCGGCCATTTCGGTCAGGCGGGGACGTTCCTGTGGGTCGATCCGGAGGTGCGGGCGTCGTGCATCGTGCTGGCCGACAAACCGTTCGGAGCGTGGGCGAAGCCGGTGTGGACAGCGCTGGGGGACGTGGTGGTCGACTCCCTGTGACCTCCGCGGCCCCGGTCGTGCCGGAAATGTCGCACGACACGCCGCCGAAGCACATTCGACACACCGATCGACTGGTGTAACAGGGGTAACTCGAGGCACACTGGTAAGCAGCCGTACACCAGTCGATTCGTCAGGCCGTTGGGGAAGACGTCCCTCGTCGAAGCTGGAGGCAACGGTGAACGCACTGAATCAATTCGCGGACGCGACAACGGGTGTCGTCTACATTCACTCGTCGCCGGCCGCGCTGTGCCCGCACGTCGAATGGGCGCTGTCCGATGCGCTCGACTGCCGAGCGAATCTGAAGTGGACCGCGCAGCCCGCATTCGACGGTCAACTGCGGGCAACCACCAACTGGACCGGTCCCGTGGGCACCGGTGCCCGGTTGGCCAGCGTGCTGCGCTCGTGGCAGATGCTGCGCTTCGAGGTGACCGAGGACCCCAGTGAAGGGGTCGACGGCGAGCGCTTCGCGCACGTCCCCGGTCTCGGACTGTGGCACGGCGCGACCAGCGCCAACGGTGACGTGATGGTGGGCGAGCAGCGCCTGAAGTCGATCCTGGAGCAGAGCCGCGGCGACGTGTACGCGCAGCTCGATCACGTACTCGGGACCGCCTGGGACGACGAACTCGAACAGTTCCGACTCGGTGGAGTCGGCGGAGAGGTCACCTGGCTCGCGAGCTAGATGGGCCCTCCGCCACTCAGAGCGGGATGTTCTTGTGGCGTCCACGACGCGCGGGAGCGTCTGCCAGCGCGCGGGTCAGAGTGCTGCGCGTGGCGGACGGGTCGATGATCGCGTCGACGACACCGATGCCGACTGCGCGTTCGACACCACCGGCAATGGCCTCGTGCTCGGCGGTCAAGCGGTCGTGCAGCGCCTCACGCTCGTGATCCGGCGCGGCGGCGAGAGCCTTCTTGTGGAGGATGCCCACGGCCGCCTTGGCGCCCATGACGGCGACCTCGGACTCGGGCCAGGCGAACACCGCGGTGGCGCCGAGCGCCCGTGAATTCATCGCGATGTAGGCGCCGCCGTAGATCTTCCGCGTCACCAGGGTCACGCGGGGCACGGTGGCCTCGGCGAACGCGTGCAGCAACTTCGCGCCGCGTCGGACGACGCCCTCCCACTCCATGCTGACGCCCGGAAGGTAGCCGGGTACGTCGACGACGACGACGAGCGGAATGCCGAACGCGTCGCAGAGCCGGACGAACCGTGCTGCCTTCTCCGCGGACTCCGAGTTGAGGCAGCCACCGAGGCGGATCGGGTTGTTGGCGATCACACCGACCGTACGACCGCCGAGCCGACCCATGCCGGTGACGATGCTGCGAGCCCACCCGCCCTGGAACTCCTCGAACGACGATTCGCCCTCGACGTTGTCCAGCAGCTCGTGGATGACGGGATGGACGTCGTAGGCCCGACGGTTCGACGCAGGAAGGAGCGCCTTCAGGTCGGTGTCGCCGTGCTGCGCGGCGGCGAGGTCGAACTCTCCCTGCTCGCTGAACATCGACACCAGCCGACGTCCGCGGGCCAGTGCGTCCAGCTCGTCGTCGGCGACGATGTGGCAGACACCGGACTTGCGGTAGTGGGTGGCCGGGCCACCGAGCGACTCCATGTCGACCTGTTCGCCGGTGACACTGCGCACCACGTCGGGACCCGTGACGAACACGCGGCCTTCGGGCGCCATGATGACGACGTCGGTCAGTGCGGGGCCGTAGGCGGCGCCGCCGGCAGCGAAGCCGAGGACCACGGAGATCTGCGGAACGGTGCCGGATGCGCGGACCATCGCTTCGAAGACGAGACCCACGGCGTGCAGTGCCTCCACACCTTCCGCGAGACGCGCGCCGCCCGAGTGCCAGATGCCCACGATGGGCGCCTCGATCTCGAGTGCGGCGTCGATCGCCGAGACGATGTGCTTGCAGCCGTCGACTCCCATGGCGCCGCCCATGACGGTGGCATCGGAGCAGTAGGCGATGGTGCGGACTCCGTCGATCTCACCGGACGCGGCCAGCACACCGGACTTGTCACGGTCGTGCAGCGGGGTGGTGGTACCGGAGTCGAAAAGCTTCTCGAGCCTGCCGAGTGGGTCGCGCGGATCGCGCGAGGACGTGGAGCGGGTGTTCGGAGCGAGGACGGTCATCGAATTTCCCCTTCTGCTGCCGCTCCCGGCAGGGGAGTGGTGGTGCGAACGGAGATCCGGCGACGAGGCCGCCGGATCTCCGCTGTGACGCGGTGTGGTGCCCGGTCAGTGACGACCGAAGGCGAGCGCAACGTTGTGCCCACCGAAACCGAACGAGTTGTTCAGTGCGTACTCGATCTCGCCGCGACGGGCTTCGCCCTTGACGACATCGAGGTCGATCTCCGGATCCTGGTTGTCCAGGTTCAGCGTGGGCGGAACGATCCCGTCCCGGATGCTGAGCACTGTCAGGATCGACTCGAGGGCGCCGACAGCGCCGATCGAGTGCCCGAGGGCCGACTTCGGTGCGTACACCGAGGCATGGTTGCCCACCGCAGCGTTGATCGCGGTGGCCTCGGCCGTGTCCCCGATCGGCGTCGCGGTCGCGTGGGCATTCACGTGAGTGATGTCCTGAGCGGTGAGTCCGGCCGTCTCGATCGCGCGACGCATCGCGCGAGCTGCACCGGAGCCCGACGGGTCGGGAGCCACGAGGTGGTACCCGTCCGAGGTGATTCCGGCGCCGAGGAGACGAGCGTGGATCGTCGCTCCGCGTGCCAGTGCATGTTCTTCCGACTCGATGACCATGAGTGCACCCGACTCGCCGAAGACGAAGCCGTCGCGGTCCTTGTCGAACGGCCGCGAGGCCGCCGTCGGATCGTCGTTGCGTGTGCTCATGGCGCGCATCATCGAGAACGCCGCGATCGGAACCGCGTCGATATGTCCCTCGACTCCACCCGTGACCATGATGTCCGCGTCGCCCATGACGATCATCCGCCATGCGTGAGCGATCGCTTCCGATCCCGACGAGCATGCCGACACCGGTGTGATGACACCGGCGCGAGCACCCAGGTCGAGCCCGACCACAGCCGACGGTCCGTTCGGCATGATCATCTGTACGGAGAGGGGAGAAACCTTGCGGTATCCGCCTTCACGCATCTTCTTGTCGGCTTCGAGCAGTGCATCTCCGCCGCCCAGGCCGGTGCCGATGGACACGCCGAGACGCTCCGAGTCGACCTCGGGGCTACCGGCGTTCTTCCACACCTCCTTGCCCAGGACGTACGCCATCTGCTCGACGTAACTCATACGACGCTGCTCGACTCGCGACAGAAGAGTCGACGGGTTGACGGCCAGATGGCCGCCGATACGAACCGGAAGATCGAACTCGGTGATGAAGTCATCCTCGAGTACGTCGATACCGCTCTCTCCGTTCAGCAGTCCCTTCCACGTTGCATCGACGTCACCGGCGATGGAGGTCGTGACCGCCATGCTGGTCACGACGACGTTGCGGAAGCCCCCATTGGCTGTGCTCGGCGTGGTCACGGTCGTGCTCACTCGCCTGCGGAGTCGCTCTGGTTGTCGAGCTTCGCCTTGATGGCCTCGGCGGCTTCAGGGTTCTCCGACTCGAGCTTCTGGATGTAGTTCACTGCGTCACCGACGGTGCGGAGGCTGGCGAGATCCTCGTCGGGGATCTTGACGCCGTACTTGTCCTCGGTCTGAACGGCGATCTCGACCATGGAGAGGGAGTCGATGTCCAGGTCGTCGACGAACGACTTCTCGAGGGTCACCTCGGACGGCTCGATGCCGGTGACCTCTTCGATGATCTCGGCGAGTCCGGCGATGAGTTCTTCCTGCGTGGCCACGGAGTGGCTCCCTTCGTGTAAGAAACGGTGCACCCGGCGCCGATGGAGGCGCCGGTGTCGTATTCGAATGCTGACTCGACGAACGCATGTCCGGCGAGCTCGGGCCGGTTACGAACCGGCCCAGTCCACCGCCCGTGAGGCGGTGGACAGTGCGCAGCCGCGAGCCCCGCCGTAGAGGGGCCCGAGGTTGCGCGCAGTAACCTAACCGACCGATACCGGGGCGGTGAGGCCGGAGACGTCCTCCGGAGTCTTGAGGGCCGTGGTCGGTGTGCCGCGCATCTCGCGCTTGGCAATCCCGACCAACGTGCCGGCAGGCGGCAGCTCGACGATCGAGGTCACCTCGGACGTACGCATGGTGGCGGTGCACAGATCCCAGCGCACGGGGCGGGTGACCTGAGCGACCATCTTCTCGAGTGCGTCGGCTCCCGACGTGACTTCCCGGCCGTCCGAGTTGGACAGCAGGCGCCGCTTCGGATCCTTCGGGGTGATCGACGCAGCGGCCTCGACGACGGCGTCCTGTGCCGACGCCATGAAGCGCGTGTGGAACGCGCCGGCGACGGGCAGGGCGCGAACCCGTGCCTTCTCGGGCGGGTTCGCGGCGAGCTCCGCGAGGTCGGTCAGCAGGCCGGCGGCGACGATCTGGCCCGCCGCATTGCGGTTGGCCGCTTCGAGGCCGAGTTCGGTGAGACGTTCGAGAACAGCGTCCTCGTCGCCACCGAGAACGGCGGACATGCCGGTCGGGGCGAGTGCGCACGCCTTGGCCATCGCGGCGCCGCGGATCGCGGCGAGTGCGACTGCCTGGTCGGCCGTGATGACTCCTGCCACCGCGGCAGCGGCGAGCTCGCCCACGGAGTGACCCGCGACGACGAGGTTCTCGGGGAGACCGTGCGTGCGCTCGATCTCCTCGAAGGCGAGGAGAGCGGCAGCCACGACGAGCGGCTGGGTCACAGCGGTGTCGGTGATCTCCTCCGCCGTGGCGGTGGTTCCGAGCCGCGTCAGGTCCAGGCCCGACGCCTGGGACCAGAGGGCGAGACGATCCGCGGCGCCGGGAAGGGCGAGCCACGGTACGAGCATGCCGGGTGTCTGAGAGCCCTGTCCGGGCGAAAGTACTGCGATCACGGAACTAAGAAAACACTGTGAAGGCCTCCTGAGTAGATGTCCTACGCGATGAACCTTCGGCACCGTATTTGTCAGAACCCTACAAACGCCCTGCAGGATGCCTCTGATCGCTCCGGGCGCAAGAACCGTTACTGTATGAGGTTCCCAAATGTTCCGGCTGTGACTGTTGTTATCGGTGATGGACTTTCGTTATGGGATTGCGACAGGCGACCCACTGTTGCCGCGATACGGAGGACGTACGCGTCCCGCGCATTGGTGGGGTCCCGACCGGTCACCTCGGCAATCCTCTTGAGCCGATATCGCACAGTATTTGGATGAACAAACAGTGACCTAGCACACGTCTCGACGGCGCCGCCGCAGTCCAGATAGGCATCGAGAGTGTCCGACAGTGCCGAACCTGCTGCCGACAGCGGCTGCACGATGTGGTCGTTGAGCGATGTCACCGCGGCAGAATCCCCGAGCAGCGCTCGTTCGGGCAGCAGTTCGCCCGCGTGCACCGGCCGCGGCGCTCCGCGCCATCCGACGACCGCGTGCATCCCGGCGAACGCTTCGAGGGCACTGGTGTGCGCCGCGCCGAGAGTTCGGGTCGTCGGTCCGATCACGACCGGGGCATCGGAGAAGTTACGCATCAGGTCGTCGAGGAACGCCGTACTCGACAGATCGCCCGACAGGTGGCCGCTGACGACCATGACCAACCGGGTTCCCTGAACGACTGCCAGCGCTGCCCGATTGTGTCGCTGCGCCACGGTGTGGACGGTGCCGACCACCGAGACACCCTGGTCGGGAGGTGGTGAGCCGACCAGGACCGTCGCGGGAGCTGTCGCGTCCCAGTTCAGGGTGGCGGCCCGCGACAACATGTCCGAGCCGGTGTCGCCGCGCACCACCGCGTCGACGACCAACGCCTCGAGCCGGGTATCCCAGGCGCCGCGCGATTCGGCAGCACTGGCGTAGACGGATGCCGCGGCGAATCCCAACTCGCGGCCGTAGCGCAGCACGGCCTCCGTCAACGCGACGAGCTGCTGGTCGTTGCGAGCGAGGGCGGGGAGCCACTGCTCGAAGAACTCCATGGCCACCCGGACCATGTCGACGGTCTGACGCAACGTGAGCCGGCGAGCCAGATCCTGCGGGATCACCTGGAACGCGTCGAGACTGAAACGGATGTCGCTGTCGGGGTTCTGTAACCACTCGAGGAAGTTGACCACCGCGGTCTGCACCAGCATCTGCACGCTCGCGCGTTGCGACGCGTCGAGGTCGCTCACGAACGGCAGCTGATCCTGCATCTGCGTGAGTGCCTCGGTGGAGAGCCTGCTCGAGAACTGCTTGACCCGACGCAGCAACGCGTCGGGAAGCGGGACTCGTTGTTGGCGCGCCCGGATCGCGCTTCCGGGGCGGTGCGCCTCCGCAGCGGCACGTCGGAGCTCGCGCCGCTCCCGAACCCGCTCCGATTCCCCCTCCGGAGAACCGTCGGGGGAATCGGGAGCGATGTCGTTCATGGACAAGAACCTACGCGCCGCCGCTGGTGGAACCGTCAGGCAACGCCCGGGTCGGCCGTCGAGATCGGCGCCGCGAGAACATCGTCGATCTGGTAGCGCTCGGCTGCCTCGACCGCCTTGTCCTTGTCGACCTCGCCGGACCGGCCGAGCGCGGACAGCACGGCGACGACGATGGACTCGGCGTCGACGTTGAAGTGGCGACGGGCGGCCGTGCGGGTGTCGGAGAAGCCGAACCCGTCCGTGCCCAGCGTGGTGTAGCTGCCGGGGACCCACTGCCGGATCTGATCCGGCACGGCCCGCATCCAGTCGGACGCAGCCACGAACGGGCCCTCGGCGTTCTGGAGCTTGGTGGTCACGTACGGAACCCGCGGCTCGTCGCCCGGGTTGCGCAGTGCCTCCGTCTCGGCGGCGACACCGTCACGGCGCAGTTCGCCCCAGCTGGTCACCGACCAGACGTCGGCGGACACGCCGTAGTCCTTCGCGAGGAGCTCCTGAGCGCGAAGTCCGGACGGCATGCCGACGCCGGAGACCAGGATCTGCGCCTTGGGGCCGTCGGCCGTGCCCTCCTGGAACAGGTAGATGCCCTTCAGCAGACCTTCGACATCGAGATTCTCCGGCTCCGCCGGCTGACGGTAGGGCTCGTTGTAGAGGGTGATGTAGTAGAAGATGTTCTCTCCGCCGAACCCGTCCACACCCTCGGTTCCGCCATACATACGGCGGAGTCCGTCCTTGATGATGTGGGCGATCTCGAAGGAGAACGCCGGGTCGTAGGCGACCGCAGCCGGGTTGGTGGCGGCGAGCAGCAACGAGTGCCCGTCGGCGTGCTGCAGGCCCTCGCCGGTGAGGGTGGTGCGGCCGGCGGTGGCGCCGAGCACGAAGCCGCGGGCCATCTGGTCGGCAGCGGCCCACAGACCGTCACCGGTCCGCTGGAACCCGAACATCGAGTAGAAGATGTACAGCGGGATCATCGGCTCACCGTGCGTCGAGTACGACGTACCGACCGCGGTGAAGGACGACGTGGAGCCGGCCTCGTTGATGCCCTCGTGCAGGATCTGACCGGTGACATTCTCCTTGTAGGCCAGCATCAGCTCGGAGTCGACCGATGTGTAGAGCTGCCCGTTGCGGTTGTAGATCTTCAGCGACGGGAACCACGAGTCCATACCGAAGGTGCGTGCCTCGTCGGGAATGATCGGCACGACGCGGTGCCCGATCTCCTTGTCGCGGAGCAGCTCCTTCATGACGCGGACGAGCGCCATGGTCGTGGCGACTTCCTGCTTGCCGGAACCCTTCATGATCGACTTGTAGGTCGAGTCGGGCGGCATGGGAAGCGGCTTGGCCGCGGTCCGGCGCTCGGGGACGAAGCCGCCCAACGCTTTACGACGGTCGAGCATGTACTGGATCTCGGGGGAGTCCTCGCCCGGGTGGTAGTACGGGGGCAGGTACGGATCCTTCTCGAGCTCCTCGTCGGAGATCGGGATGTGCTGGATGTCGCGGAACGCCTTCAGGTCGTCGAGGGTCAGCTTCTTCATCTGGTGGGTCGCATTGCGGCCCTCGAAGTGCTTGCCCAGCGTGTAGCCCTTGATGGTGTGCGCCAGGATCACCGTCGGCTGACCCTTGTGCTCCATCGCCGCGGCGTAGGCGGCATGGACCTTGCGGTAGTCGTGGCCACCGCGCTTGAGGTTCCAGATCTCGCTGTCGCTGAGGTCCTTCACCAGTTCCTTGGTGCGGGGGTCGCGACCGAAGAAGTTGTCGCGGACGTAGCTGCCGTCGTTGGCCTTGTACGTCTGGAAGTCGCCGTCGGGCGTGGTGTTCATGAGGTTCACCAGGGCGCCGTCTCGGTCCTTGTGCAGGAGCGTGTCCCACTCGCGGCCCCAGACGACCTTGATGACGTTCCAGCCGGCACCGCGGAAGAACGACTCCAGTTCCTGGATGATCTTGCCGTTGCCGCGAACCGGGCCGTCGAGCCGCTGGAGGTTGCAGTTGACGACGAACGTCAGGTTGTCGAGGCCTTCGGTAGCGGCCACGTGCGCGAGACCACGCGACTCCGGCTCGTCCATCTCACCGTCGCCGAGGAACGCCCACACGTGCTGGTCGGAGGTGTCCTTGATGCCGCGATCGTCGAGGTAGTGGTTGAAGCGTGCCTGGTAGATGGCGTTCATCGGGCCGAGGCCCATCGACACCGTCGGGAACTCCCAGAAGTCCTGCATCAGACGCGGGTGCGGGTACGACGGGAGGCCGCCGCCCTGATCCGCGTGGCTGTACTCCTGACGGAACCCGTCCATCCGCTCGGCGGGGATGCGGCCCTCGAGGAAGGCGCGGGCGTAGATGCCGGGGGAGGCGTGGCCCTGGATGAAGATGTGGTCGCCGCCGCCGGGGTGGTCCTTGCCGCGGAAGAAGTGGTTGAAGCCCACCTCGTACAGCGCGGCGGACGAGGCGTACGTCGAGATGTGGCCGCCGACGCCGACGCCGGGGCGCTGCGCACGGTGCACCATGATCGCGGCGTTCCAGCGGATCCATGCGCGGTAGCGACGCTCCATCGACTCGTCGCCGGGGAACCAGGGCTCGTTCTCGGTGGGGATGGTGTTGACGTAATCGGTTGAGGTGAGCGCCGGGATGGACACGCGCTTCTCGCCGGCACGCTCGAGCATGCGCAGCATCAGATAGCGCGCGCGCTGCGGTCCGGATCGCTCGAGGAGCTGGTCGAACGATTCCAGCCACTCGTCGGTCTCGTCACTGTCGATATCCGGGAGGTAGGACGCCACCCCCTCTCGGATGACGCGAACGCGGCCGTCCGTGCTCGCCTTCCGTGCGACAGCGCCTGCCGCGGCATCTGCCGCGTCGGTGCGCTCTTCCTTCGTCGATTCCGACAACGTGTGTTCTCCTCGATGTGGCGAGGGCATGGTGTGCCCCCGGGCCAGTGCGAGTCGGTCCTGTGACGCCGACCCGCTGTGGTGCTTCACGGTGATCTGGGTCAATCTCGGGTGATCGCTGTCAATCCTGCCCCATCGGACCCCGCTTGGTGCAGGTGGTTCCCGATTGGGTACACGTGAAATCAATGCAACAGAAAATCGAGCAGATCGCCGCGTCGGCTTGCGCCGGGGCGCCCGACCATGTTCGCTTTGTCTACTGCACACTTGGCACTACCGCCCGATCGGTCTCGACCGGGTTTTCTACTTGAAGGAGGACACGACCGTGGTCGCCGCGGCGGACGCCCAGAACTACGCCCAGAAGCTCGGAGTCACCCACGACATGGTCGTGCAAGAGTTGGGTTGGGACGAAGACACCGACGACGACTTGCGGGCCGACGTCGAGGAGATGATCGGCGGGGAAACCGTCGACGAGGATTCCGACGAGGTCGTCGATGTCGTGCTGCTGTGGTGGCGCGACGGGGACGGAGACCTCGTGGATGCGCTGATGGATGCCATCACCCCGCTCTCCGACGACGGATTCGTGTGGGTCCTCACTCCCAAGACAGGCCAGTCAGGCCACGTCGAACCCAGCGAGATCGCCGAATCCGCACCCACCGCAGGCCTTACCCAGACATCGACGACGAACCTCGGTGCATGGATCGGCAGCCGGCTGGTGCAGCCCAAGGCACAGCCGACGAAGCGCTGATGGCTGTCGAGGTGGGGGCGCCGGCCCCCGACTTCACACTGAAGGATCAGAACAACCAGCCCGTCTCGTTGTCGGACTACCGCGGCTCGAAGAACGTCCTCGTGATCTTCTTCCCGCTCGCGTTCACCGGCACGTGCCAGGGCGAGTTGTGCCGTGTGCGCGACGAACTGCCCAAGTTCGAGAACGACGACACCGCGGTCATCGCGGTGTCGGTCGGTCCGCCGCCCACACACAAGATCTGGTCCGCCGAACAGGGGTACACCTTCCCGCTGCTGTCCGACTTCTGGCCGCACGGGGAAGTGGCCCGGCAATACGGCGTGTTCAACGAGGACCTGGGCTTCGCCAACCGCGGAACCTTCCTCGTCGACACCGACGGCATCGTCCGGTTCGCCGAGATGATGGGGCCCGGAGAGGCCCGTGACCAGGGCGCTTGGGAGAACGCGCTGGCCGCGCTAGATTCTTGAGCGCGTTCCCCGGTCCTGCCGGGGAGCACAGGGGCGTATAGCTCAGCGGTAGAGCTCTGGTTTTACACACCAGCGGTCGGGGGTTCGAACCCCTCTGCGCCCACACCATGGACATGCGGCCCAACTGCGAACGGTGCGACGTGGATCTGCCACCGTCGTCCGTCGATGCGTGGGTCTGCACCTACGACTGCACTTTCTGCACCGCCTGCGTCGACCGACTGTCGAACGTCTGCCCCAACTGCGGTGGCGGCTTCACCCCTCGCCCCGTACGCCCTGCCCGCGAATGGCGGCCCGGCTTGTCGGTGGCTTTGCGTCCCGGTTCGACGGTGCGAGTGCACACCCCGTACAGCGAGGCCGAGTTGGACGAGTTCGTGTCGCGAGTTCAGGATGTGCCGCCGGCTGAGCGGTGAGCGGGCCGGCTCCGCGCCGGGCGCTGCGCGCGGTGGTCTGCGCAGGTTGCAGAGTGCGCGCTCGGCCGGGCGCTGCGCGGTGAGGTAGTGCGAACGACCGATATGCGGCACGGGTCATCGCTGCCACGATGGGCTGCAGGCGGAGGTACCGCTCCATCGCGTGGAGGAAACATAGTGAGCAGCATGAACTTTCGACGCCGACAGATAGCGACCGTTGCTGTGGTGGCGGCCGGGTTGGCCTTCGTCGCACCGGCAGTCGCCAGTGCGCAACCGTCCACATTCGGTAGCAGCACGGGCAGCAGCCTGATCGACGATCCGATCGGAACCCTGAGCGAGGGGGCACGCATCCTCGGCGAGGCCATCGGCGGATTCGGTGGAAGCGACCTCGGTAGTAGCGGCCCCGGCACACCGACGCAGAACTGCAACGAGCAGACAGTGTCGGGCGGCGAGGGCGTGACCGATACCAATCACCAGCTCGGCCGAACGGGTCCGACGTCCTTCGTGCTCGACTACGAGACGGAGAGCGTTCCGGACAACATCGAAGTGTTCTACCAGGGCGGGAAGGTCTACGAATCGGGGTACATCGGCGACGACCTGAATGAGGGAACCGGGTCCGCAGTCGTCTCGCTTCCGCCGGGTGGCGCCACGACGGTGTTGGTGCGGGTCACCGGGCCGAGCGGTACCTCCTGGGCGTACACCGTCCGCTGCTGATCGCGGCGCAGCGCGCGGCGGTCTGCGCACCGTGCAGAGTGCGCTGACCGCCGCGCGCAGCGCCCGGCGCAACAAGCAACCGGGCGCAGCGCCGCGGGCAGCGTCAGAACACCTGCCGGTACAGCTCCTCGATCTGCTGGGCGGTGGGGACGACCGGGTTGTTGTTCGGCGAACCCGAGGCCAAGGCCTGTTCAGCCATCAGCGGTACCAGCGATTCCCACTTCTCGGCGTCGATGCCGTGCGAGCTGGGGGAGGGCACTTCGACCGTCGCGCAGAGCTTCTCGATGTAGCTGACCAGTGCTGCCGACGCGACGTCGTCGCTGTCGCCTTCGTGCGCGGCACCGAGTTGCCGCCCGCACTCGGCGTACCGCTCGGGGGCGCCGGGGATGGAAAAAGCGGTGATCGCGGGGAGCAGCATCGCATTCGACAAGCCGTGTGCGACATGGAAATGCCCGCCGATGGGTCGACTCATGCCGTGCACCAGGCAGACGCTGGCGTTGGAGAACGCCATGCCGGCCTGGGTGGATGCGGCCATCATCGCGGCGCGGGCCTCGGCGTCGTCCCCGTCGGTGTACGCGCGCACGAGGAACTTCCCGATGGTGCGCATCGCGTTCAGGGCCAGGGCGTCGGAAATCGGGTTGGCCTTCTTGCTGACGTACGC
Source organism: Rhodococcus sp. Leaf247 (assembly GCF_001426185.1). Classification (GTDB taxonomy): domain Bacteria; phylum Actinomycetota; class Actinomycetes; order Mycobacteriales; family Mycobacteriaceae; genus Rhodococcoides. The sequence continues at coordinate 299,296 of NZ_LMRP01000004.1, forward strand.
CTCGATCGCGTGGGTCAACGCGTCGACACCGGTGTCCGCGGTGAGGCGGGGAGGCATCGACATCGTCAATTCGGGGTCGACGACGGAGGCAATGGGGAGGAACGACAGGCCGGGGCACAGCATCTTCTCGTCCGACTCGCTGTCGGTGATGACCGTGAACTGCGTTGCCTCGGAGCCACTTCCGGCGGTGGTCGGGATGGCGATGATGGGCAGCGCCGGTCCGGTGTACGGGCCGGGCGCCTTGTAGTCGCGCATGACGCCGCCACCCTTGCTGAGCACCGACAGTGCCTTCGCGGTGTCCATGGGGCTGCCGCCGCCGAAGCCGATGACGGCGTCCGCGTTGTGCGCTGTGACCGCGGCGACGCCGGCGGTGAGGGAGTCGGTGGTGGGGTCGGGAACCGTCTCGGCGAACAGCGCGCCGGTCTTGCCGGCGGCCGCGATGATGCCCATGACGCGGTCCGCTGCACCCGTGCTGACCATGAACTTGTCGGTCACGAGAAGGGGGCGCTCGACGCCGAGGTCGGTGAGCACCTGCCCGAGGTCCTCGACGGCACCGGGTCCCATGCGCAGGAAGCGGGGAAAGGAAATGGATGTCGACATCGTCGTCGTGCTCCTTCTCGTGGTCGGTCGTGCGTGATGCGGAAATGCCGATGCCGCACCGACCCCCATACTGCGGGACGTCGGTGCGGCTCGGGTGGAGAGGTGGTCAGTCGTTCTCGGGGAACCCGAGGTTGATGCCGCCGTGGCTCGGGTCGAGCCAGCGGGAGGTGACGGCCTTGGCGCGGGTGAAGAAGTGCACGCCCTCGGTGCCGTGGGCGTGGGTGTCGCCGAAGAGGCTGTTCTTCCAGCCACCGAAGCTGTAGTACGCCATGGGAACCGGGATCGGCACGTTGATGCCGATCATGCCGACCTCGACCTCGTTCTGGAAGCGTCGAGCGGCGCCACCGTCGTTGGTGAAGATGGCGGTGCCGTTGCCGTAGGGGTTGTCGTTGATGAGCTGCAGGGCCTCGTCGTAGGTGTCGACGCGGACCACGGAGAGGACGGGTCCGAAGATCTCGTCGGTGTAGATGCTCATCTCGGGGGTGACGTGGTCGATGAGCGTCGGTCCGAGCCAGAAGCCCTCGTCTCCGCCGTCGGCCTTCACGGTGCGGCCGTCGACGACGATGGTGGCGCCGGATTCCTCGCCGGCGTCGACGTAGGAGGCGACCTTGTCGCGGTGCGCCTTGGTCACCAGCGGGCCCATGTCTGCGCCGCGGGTGCCGTCGCCGGTCTTGAGCGGGGTGGTGCGCTCGGCGATCTTGGCGACCAGCTCGTCCGCGATGTCGCCGACCGCGACGAGGGCGGAGATGGCCATGCAACGCTCACCGGCGGAGCCGAAGCCGGCGTTCACCATGGCGTCGGCGGCGAGGTCGAGATCGGCATCGGGAAGCACGATGGCGTGGTTCTTGGCGCCGCCGAGTGCCTGGACGCGCTTGCCGTGCGAGGTGCCGGTCGCGTAGACGTACTGCGCGATGGGGGTGGAGCCGACGAAGCTGATGGACTTGATGTTGCGGTTCTCGAGCAGCTCGTCGACGGCGGTCTTGTCGCCCTGGAGGACGTTGAAGACGCCGTCGGGCAAGCCCGCTCCCTTCCACAGCTCGGCGATCCAGATGCTCGCGGTGGGGTCCTTCTCGGACGGCTTGAGCACGACGGTGTTGCCGGCGGCGATGGCGATGGGGAAGAACCACATCGGGACCATGGCCGGGAAGTTGAAGGGGCTGATGATGCCGACGGGTCCGAGCGGCTGGCGCAGGGAGAAGACGTCGACTCCGGTCGAGGCGTTCTCGGTGAAGCCGCCCTTGAGCAGGTGCGGAATGCCGCAGGCGAATTCGACGACTTCCTGGCCGCGGCTGATCTCACCGAGCGCGTCGGAGAGGACCTTGCCGTGCTCGGCGGTGATGATCTCGGCGAGTTCGCCCTTCTTCGCGTTGAGCAGCTCGCGGAAGTTGAAGAGGATCGCGGTGCGCTTGGACAGCGAGGTGTCGCGCCAGGCGGGGAAGGCGGCGGTGGCCGAGTCGATGACGACGCGGGCATCCTCGACGGTGGCGAGGGCGAGCTCGCCGGTGACCTGACCGGTGGCCGGGTTGGTGACGGGGGAGGTCTTGTCCGAGGTGCCGGCGAACGGCTTGCCGTCCACCCAGTGCGTGATCGTGTTCACGTGAAAGTCCTTCGGTCGGTGCTGGCGTGTGACATGAGTCTCTATCGCATAATTGCCTCTGTCAAAGGCCAATGCCGCACTCTCGCGTGCAGAACTGCACGCGCTCGCCTACGCTCCGATCATGTTCTCCGCCGACCACCTGCGCTTCTTCCTCGAGGTCTCGCGTCACGGCCGCCTCAACGACGCCTCCCGCGTGCTCGGTGTCGATCACACGACCGTCGGCCGCCGCATCACCAGTCTCGAGAAGGCGGCCGGTCACCGCCTGTTCGACCGGACCCCGTCCGGGTGGCGGCTGACCGAGGCGGGTCGCCGACTCGTCGCCTACGCGGAGACCGTCGAGTCGACTCTCATCGCCGCGTTCGAGGACCAGACGACGTCCGTCGGGTCGTTGACCGGTTCGGTACGCATCGCGGCGCCCGACGGGTTCGGCGCCTTCGTCCTGACACCACGGTTGACCAGACTCCGACGCGACCATCCGCACCTCGACGTCGAGCTGGTCACCGCCACCGAGCACGACGCGTTGTCGACACGCGGCTTCGACGTGGCCGTCACCCTCGAGAAGCCGTCACCACGCTTCGTGTCGTCGCGGAAGCTCGCGTCCTACGACCTGCGGCTCTATGCCTCGCGGTCCTACCTGGCGGACGCGCCGCCGCTGACAGAGCTCGCAGACCTGCGTCGTCACGTGGTGATCTGGTACGTCGACGCGCTGCTGGACGTGGTGCCCCTGCGCATTCTCGACGCGATGAACCTTGACGGTCGGCCGCAGTTCCAGACCAACAACATCACCGGTCAGTGGCTGGCGGCACGCAACGGTCTCGGAGTCGCACCGTTGCCCAACTACATCGGTGAGCCCGACGACGATCTGGTCTGCGTTCTGGAGAACGATTTCTCCGTCCGCCGTGACTACTGGACCGCGGTGCCGCGGGACCTCTCACGTCTGGCGCGGGTGAAAGCCGTCGACGACCTGCTGACGTGGATCGCCGACGACGTCCAGCACCTCTTCGCGCCCGGTCCCGAGGACTAGTGCGCGCGCTTCGGCAGCGCGAACACCAGCAGGAATGCCAGCACGGCGAACGCTGCGCTGACGCCCATCGCATGGGCGGCGCTGTCGGTGAACGCCGTACCCAGCGCCTCCTCGCCCGGGCCCATGACGTTCAGTGAGCCGAACAGCACGCTGCCGATGATGGCGATGCCGACGGCGCTACCGACACGTTGCATCGTCGAGATGACACCGCTCGCCGCGCCCGCGTCCTGCCTCTCCACGGTTGCGACGATGAACTGCGCGTTCGGTGCGATGAAGGCGCCGTTGCCCAGGCCCGCGATGAACAGGGGGAGCAGCAGCTTCCAGTTGGTCAACGCCGACGCATCGGTGAACAGCAGGACGAGCCATGCCCACACCAGGCCGATCGTGACCAGGGCGGTGCCGAGAACCAGCACGTTGCGGCCCAGCCGCTCGCTGAGCTTGTTCGACTGCGACGAGGAGATGATGCTGCCGATCGCGAACGGGATGGATACGACGCCCGATGCCAGCGCCGAGTTGCCCAGGCCCGTCTGCCACAGGATCGAGATGGTGAAGAAGATCGAGGTGAACGCTGCGAAGTAGACCAGCGCGAGGATGACACCACCGGTGAACGCCGGCCGAGTGAACAGGCGCGGCGGAACGAGCGGCGTGTGACCGGCCCGGGAGTACCGAACCTCCCAGGCTCCGAACAACCCGATCAGCACGATGCCGGCGACGAGGGTCACGTACGTCCAGACCGGCCATCCCGTGTCCTGGCCCTCGATCAGCGGGACCAGCACGGCGACGAGACCGGCGGTGATCAAGGCCAGTCCGACCCAGTCGATGCCGCGAGAGGGAGCCTCCGGCGAGTCGATCTGGTCCTGGCGAGGCAGGATCTTCGCAGCGAGGATCAGGCCGATGATGCCGAACGGCAGATTGACCCAGAAGACCAGGCGCCATCCGGTCTCGCTGCCCGCAGCTTCGATGATGAGACCGCCGATGATCGGTCCGAGCGCAGACGACACACCGATGACCGCACCCATGATGGCGAAGGCTTTGCCGCGCATCTGCGGCGGGAACAGCAACTGGATGTAGGCGGTGACGGCGGGGACGAAGATGCCGCCGGCCAGACCCTGCACGATGCGCGCCGCGACCAGCTGCAGATCGTTCTGAGCAAGACCACAGGCGAGGCTGGAGACGGTGAACAGCGCCAAGCCGGCGAAGAACACCCACTTGTGCCCGATGCGGTCGCCGACGCGGCCCGCGGGAATCAGCGCCAGTCCGAACGCGAGGGCGTATCCCGAGATGATCCAGGACAGCGTCGCCTCGGAGGCGCCGAGGCTGGTCCTGATGGTGGGGAGTGCGACGTTGACGATGGTCGTATCGAGCAGGGCGATGAACATGCCCATGAGCAGCACGATCAGCGACTGCCATGCGCGACGGCTGACCGCGGGGGCCGAACTTTCGGCCGATGTGGAGGTGGACACCCGGTGGAACCTTTCGCACAGGAAATGAACGGACGACCGTATTCGGTGGAGACCCGACTCTCGGACCGGTGAGAGGCGAAGTTCCCTACAGTTGTCGACACCGCGATTGCGCGGCACGCAGGGATACGTTCCCCAGCGCTGCCGTGCGCAATCACGGAACGCAGCTTCTTCGGCAGGGGGACACCATGGCTCTACACGCTTTCGGGGACGACGCACTAGGCATGCACGACGCGGTGGGACTGGCGCGTGCGCTCCGCCGCGGGGAGGTGTCGCGGGACGAGGTGACGGCCGCTGCGCTCTCGCGCATCGAGAAGGTGTCCGAGTTGGACGCACTGGTGGGACCCGTCCTGGCCTCGCCGATGCACGGTGACGCGAGCGGACCCTTCGCCGGTGTCCCCACCGTGATCAAGGACAACAGCGACGTCCGCGGCCTGACGACCGGACAGGGATCCGAGATCATCCGTGCACGCCCCGCCGCCAAGCACGGTCCGGTGGCGCGCGAGATGCAGTCGATGGGCTTCGGCATTCTGGCCAAGACCACGCTGCCCGAGTTCGGGCTCAGCGCCTCCACCGAATTCCCGACGCGGCCGCCGACCCGCAACCCGTGGAACACCGACTACTCGACGGGGGCGTCGTCCGGTGGATCGGCGGCGTTGGTCGCCGCGGGCGCGGTGCCGCTGGCACACGGCAACGACGGGGGAGGGTCGATCCGTATCCCGGCGGCGTGCGCAGGCCTGGTCGGGCTTAAGCCGTCACGGGGACGCTTCGTGTTGCCGGCCCTCGAGAAGCTGCTGCCCGTCGCCATCGTGTCGGAAGGTGTCCTCACGCGCAGTGTCCGCGACACCGCCGCGTTCTGGGCGCACGCGGACCGGTCGAGCTCACGGTCGCTGCGTCCCATCGGCACCGTGACCGGCCCGTCGGCGCGGCGGCTTCGCATCGGCGTCGTCAGGCAGTCGCCGGCGGGTGGGAGTACGGACGCGGACACTCTGGCTGCTGTCGACGGAGCGGTGGCTCTGCTCGAACGGCTCGGGCACGCCGTGGACGACATCGACGTGGTGCCGATCGATCAGCGGTTCCCGGAGGATTTCGTCGAGTACTGGTCGTTCCTCGCCTACGTCCTGCAGAAGTCGACCCCGCGTATCGACGGTCGGACGGAACGCGACTTCGACTCGCTGACAGTCGGTTTGGCCGATCGTTTCCGCGCGATGCGGCTACCGGGCGTCGTGCGCAGGCTGCGGGCGGCCGCGGCCGACTACGCGTCGATGTTCGAGAGAGTCGACGTGGTGATGTCCCCGGTCCTGGGCCATGCGACTCCGGAGCTCGGATTCCTCTCTCCCCATGTGCCGTTCGACGAGTACCTCGCCCGGCTGACCAGCTACGCGGCGTTCACGCCACTGCACAATGTGACGGGATCACCGGCGATCTCGCTGCCACTCGCCCAGTCCTCGGTCGGCACGCCGCTCGGTGTCATGTTCTCCGGACCGCGCGGAGACGAGCGCACGCTGCTGCAGCTGGCGTTCGAACTGGAAGATGCTGCGCCGTGGCGGTCGATCGTCTCCTGATCAAGTTGTTCGCCCGATTCCGTTGTTCCCGTAGCCGATAGGGGCTCGGGTGCATAGTGTTCGGGCCGGAGCTACCAGGGCTCCGGTTCGCCCATCGAAGGAGCAGACATGTCGGTTGGACTCACGGTCGTGGACGTCCTGACCCGCATCTCGTACCTGTTCCGCGGCTGGGGTTTCTGACCCCCCACCCCGTACGCGCGCGTCAGGCCTTCGGGTTCGGGATGTTCTGCAGTCGCACCTGACCGCGGGCGATGTCCTTGCCCGACTCGGTCGAGGTGATGATCACCTGCCACAGCTGCTGAACTCGGCCCTGCTGCAACGGGATCGCGACGACGTCGACGCGGCCCTCGGTCATCGATCGCAGGAAGTCGGTGGCGTTGTGCACGCCGACGGCGAACTGGCCGCGATCAGCGACGGCCACACTGGCGCCGATGCTGGCGGCGGATTCCACCGCGGAGGCGTAGACACCGCCGTGAACGACGCCCCAGGGTGTGTGGTGGTCGGCGGTCAGGTCGATGTGCCCGCGCACCTCCGTGCCCGTCGCCACCGTCACCTGCAGACCCGCCGCAGCGGTGAACACGGTATCGGCGAAGTTCTGCAGATCGGTCATGGCGAATGCTCCGTACGGCTGGGCGAGGGGAAACCTGTCGGCCTCACTGTAGAGAAGATCAGGACCGGGTGACGTGCGCTCCGAACACGATCGACGCATCGCCGAGTGCGACGCTGACCGTGGGTGTGCGGCCGTCGAGGTAGCCGAGCGGGCCGTCCGGGGCGAACGTCCACGAGGTCTTCAGTGATCGCACCGTCGGGTAGATGTTGTTGCGGGAGATGACTGTTCGGCCGTCGAGGTGCTGCGCGGTGGTCAGCGGGATGCGCGGCGTGCCGGGGAGCCTCAGTCTGCCGACGTGTGCGTCCAGCGAGGCGACGGGTGCACCGTCCGAGGTCATCGACGCCGTGACGCGGTCACCGCTGGTGGTGCGTCGGAAAGCGCCGAGATGTTTGGGGATGGACCAGAGTTCGCGGCCGCCTGTGCGCGACTGCGGGCTGTCGACCCAGATGTGGGGGATGGTGGCCATCACCGCGGCGCCGCGGCGCACGAGCACCGACCCGATCAGTTCGTCGTAGCTGAGCACACCGCCGGAGGTGTAACGGACGAACGCTGCCGACGCGATGGCCTTCCCGCCGACGGTCACGAGCGTCGCGCCGGTCTCGGCGACCGCGGAGACGACGTCCTGAGGCAACTCGCGCACGGGGACCCGGTACGCCGACACCAGCAGCGTCCCGCCGAGGTACCAGGGCTCGGGCGGGTAGAGCTCGCCGTCCTGGCCGGTGTGCCAATCCTGCTTCTGCATCGCCTCGGTCATGCGGACAGGGTAGCGGATACGTGGACGTCCGAGTATCTGTCGTGCGATCCCGCGTTACGATCGCCGGTGATGACTACCCCTCTGCTCGGCCTCGTCGGCGGCTACGTCGCCGACATCGCTCTCGGTGACCCGACCCGACGTCACCCCGTCGCCGGTTTCGGCACCGTCGCCCTCGCCCTGGAGCGTCGGACGTACCGGGACAGCCGTCTCGCCGGCGCCCTGCACACCGGCATCCTGGTCGGGGGAGTCGTCGGCGCATCCGTCGCGGTCGAGTCGCTTCTGCGGCCGCATCCGACCGCACGTGCCGCGGCCACCGCCGTCGTCGTGTGGTCGTGTCTCGGCGGAACCACCCTCGTGCGAACGGGTCACGCGATGGCCGACGCTCTCGATGCCAACGATCTTCCGGCCGCGCGCGCGATAATCCCGTCGTTGTGCGGCCGCGACCCCGCGTCGCTGGACGACGCCGGGGCCGCCCGCGCAGCGCTCGAATCCGTCGCGGAGAACACCTCCGACGCCACGACCGGCGTGCTGTTCTGGGCCGCCGTGGCCGGTATTCCGGGCGCTGCCGCCTACCGGGCCGTGAACACGCTCGACGCGATGATCGGCTACCACTCACCGCGCTACGAGCGGTTCGGCTGGTTCGCCGCTCGGCTCGACGACGTCGTCAATCTGATTCCGGCCCGTCTCACCGGTGCGCTGACGGTGGCCGCGGCACCGACCGTCGGCGGATCGGTCACCGACGCCCTGACCGCGTGGCGTTCCGACGCGTCGAGCCACCCGAGCCCCAACGCCGGTGTCGCCGAATCGACGGCCGCGGGGGCGTTGGGGGTCCGCCTGGGCGGCGAGACCGCGTATCCGCACGGCGTCGAGCAGCGTCCGACTCTGGGAACCGGGCGCGAGCCGACCGTCGACGATCTGCGTCGCGCGGTGCGGCTGTCCGCGGTGGTTCAGGCGGGCGCGACGGCGGTGTCAGCGCTTGTCGCCGTAGCGATCCGTCATCACCGAGTCCGGCGTGGTCTGCGTCTTCTTCGATCGTCGTAGTCCGCGGCGCGACTGCAGCAGCGCGTCCAGTCCGTCGTCGTACTCGTCGGGATCCGTGGAGGGAGCGGTGACGGGCGTGTTCTCGACGGTGCCGGCCTTGTCGCGTCGACGCTCACGGAGTTCGGCGCGCACGAAGTAGGCGAGACCCAGAGGCGCCATCAGGCCGAACGCCAGCCACTGCAATCCGTACGACAGGTACGGGCCGGCGTCGAGCTGGGGGAGCGCGATGACCCCGAGGCCGCCCGGCTGATCCTCGGCGAGCTGGACATAGCCGTCGATGAGATCGGTGCCGGTCAACGGACCGACCTGCGCGGGAGTGATCGTGTAGACCTGCGGGATTCCGGGCCCCGACACCGCCGGCTTGTCCGGGACGGACGGCTCGGACGCCCGCAGGCGACCTTCGAGAGTGGTCTGCCCCGCGGGTGCCGGAGCGAAGGACGGGACGTCGATACCGGTGGTCGGCAGGACATAGCCGCGGTTGACGAGGATCGTGGGTCCGACGTCGGTGACGAACGGGGTCAGCACCTCGAAGGCCGGCGTGTCGTCCACGCTGCGCAGCCGGACCACGACGTCCTTGCCGGACTCGTAGGTGCCCGTGAGTCGGACCCGTCGCCAGTCCTCGTCGGGTGCCACCGTGCGGTCGGCCACCAGGTCACCTGCGGCCACCGGGTCGGCGTCGAAGGACCGGCTGATCTGATCGTTGCGTGCCGACGTCGTGGTGTTCTTGCCCAGCTGCCACGGCGCGAGAACCGTGAAGCAGAGGTAGGCGAACAGGATGACGACCGCCGCGAGTGCCAACCACCCGGGGCGAACGAGGAACGACAATCGGCGCACGACTACACAGCGTAGTCGTCAGCGGCGGGAGAGGTCCTCGAGCAGACCGGGCAGAGCCGCCTCGATCTGCTCCCGCACGGTGCCGAAGTCCGCCTCGGTGCCGTAGTACGGGTCGGCGACCGAGTCGGAATCGGCGTCAGGGTCGAAGGACCGCAACAGCGCCAGGCGATCCGACGTGACGCCCAGCCGGCGTAGTTCGCGCTCGTGGGAGCGGTCCAGCGCGACCACCAGATCGGCGCCCAGGATCTCCTCGTCGATGGTGCGCGCACGGTGCGCGGACGGGTAGCCGTGCGCTTCCAGCTCGGCCACGGCACGCGGGTCCGCGGGATCGCCGACGTGCCAGTCTCCGGTGCCGGCACTGGTCACCCGGACACGTCCGTCCAAGCCCGCGGCGACCAACGACTCGGCGACGATCTTCTCGGCCATCGGTGACCGGCAGATATTGCCTGTGCAGACGAAGGTGACGTGCACGGGGGTCATGCGGCACTCGAGGTCAACGACGCCAGCAGAGCGGTGAGATCCGCTGCCGACTCCACCGACCAGGTCGCGGCGGCGTGCTCCCCGGCCTGCCCGTATCCCCACGCGACGAGAACGACGGGGATGCCCCAGTGGCCCGCACCGAACACGTCGTGATCGCGATCTCCGACCATGACCACCGAGCCTGTGCCGCCGGCCGCGGTCTCACGCGCGGTGCGGCCGACCTGCTCGAGTGCCCTGGCCACGACGTCGGACTTGGCGCGCCGCGACCCGTCGTCACTGGCGCCGGCGATGAACTCGAAGTATTTCGCCAGATCGAAGTGCTCGAGGATGCGTCGCGCGAACCGCTCGTTCTTGGACGTCGCGACGGCCATGGGGATGCCGGCGGCGCGCAGCGCCTCCAGCACCTCGACCACACCCTCGTACACGCTGTTCTCGGCCCAGCCCTGCCGGTCGTAGTACTCGGTGTACGCCTCGCGCGCCCGCTCGACCTGATCCTCGGACAGGCCCAACGACCGGAACGTGTCGATCATCGGAGGCCCGACGACGTGCGCGTGGACGTCTGCCCCCACCGGCGGGGTTCCGACGGTGGCCAGCGCGTGATCGAAACCGGCGAGGATGCCGGGCGCCGAGTCGGTCAGAGTTCCGTCCAGATCGAACAGGACGAGGTCGACTGCGGTGGCGGACATGGGCTCAGTATAGGAGCGCCTACAGTCGCCACCATGACCGACGACACCGGGCCTCACGATCTCCGGCATCACGGTGATGTCGAGGTCGGCGCGGGAATGGACGACTTCGCCGTCAACGTCCGCGGGGACCGTCCGCCGGAGTGGTTGCGTCACAGACTCGTCGAGGCCGTCGACCGCCTCGCGTCGTATCCGTCTGCTGCCGAGGACCTCAAGGTGCGTCGGCGAGTAGCGCAGCGCCACAACAGAAGTCCCGAGGAAGTCCTGCTTCTCGCCGGAGCGGCAGAAGGTTTCGCGATGCTGCCGCGTCTGCAGTCCCGTCTGGCCGCCGTCGTCCACCCGTCGTTCACCGAGCCGGAGTTCGCGTTGCGCAGCGCCGACGTCCCCGTCCACCGCGTCGTGCTCCCCGCGCCCTACCGCCTGGCCGACGCGGACGTCCCCGGGGAGGCGGACCTTGTGGTGCTGGGCAACCCCACCAATCCCACCTCGGTCGCCCACCCCCGAGCTCACGTGCTGGCGTTGCGCCGCCCCGGCCGGATCCTCGTCGTCGACGAGGCGTTCGCCGACACGATGCCGGGCGAGCCCGAGTCGGTCGCCTCGATCACCGCACCGGACGTCGTCGTGCTGCGCAGCCTGACCAAGTCGTTCGCCCTCGCCGGGCTGCGGTGCGGGTACGTCCTCGCGAGCCCGGAGATCCTGGCGACGCTGAGTCACGGACGGGCGCACTGGCCGCTGGGCACTCTGCAGCTCGCCGCCATCGCGGCGTGCTGCGAACCCACCGCCGTCGCGGCTGTCGAGGCCGACGCGTCGGTGCTCGCATCGGAACGGGACTACATGATCGACCGATTGCGGGGCCTCGGCGTCGACGTTCTGACACCCGCGTCCGCGTCGTTCCTGCTGGTGCGTGTCGACGGGGGAGCTGCCGTGCGGGAGCGACTGCGCCGACTCGGCATCGCGGTGCGGCGGTGTGACACCTTTCCCGGCCTGACGTCGGACCATCTGCGCCTCGCCGTGCGCGGTAAGGATGCGGTGGATCGACTTGTCGCCGCGTGGCGCGAGGTCGCCTGACGGCCGTGTCCTCCCGGCCACCTAGAGTCGGGGAATGTCCGACCTCCGCGCCGCTGAAGTCCCGACGCTGTCCGACGTCATCGCGGTGCTCGATGCCGCGTATCCGCCGCGGCTCGCGGAAGGGTGGGACTCCGTAGGGCTGGTGTGCGGCGATCCCGCGGACCCCGTCAGGACGGTGTTCTTCGCCGTGGACGCCACCGAATCCGTGGTCGACGAGGCACTCGAGGCCGGTGCCGATCTGCTGGTCGTGCATCACCCACTGCTGCTGCGCGGGGTCGACACGGTCGGTGCGCACACCCCGAAGGGCGCGCTGATCCACCGCCTCATCAGAGCCGGGTGCGCGCTGTTCACCGCGCACACCAATGCGGACTCCGCCCAGCCGGGTGTGTCCGACGCTCTGGCCACACTGCTGGGTCTCGAGAACCTGACGCCGCTCGAGGAGAAGACGGCCGGCGGCGTCGACAAGTGGGGTGTGCACGTTCCCGTCGGCGACGCGTTCACCGTGCGTGAGGCCATGTTCGCCGCCGGGGCAGGAGCGATCGGGGACTACCGCGAGTGCAGTTGGAGCACCGAGGGGGTCGGCCAGTTCCGGCCGGTGGACGGTGCGCAGCCCGCGATCGGGACTGTCGGCACCGTCGAGTTCGTCGAGGAGGCGCGCCTCGAGATGGTGGCACCGCGCGGTGCGCGCGCCCGCGTCCTGGCTGCACTGCGAGCGGCCCACCCGTACGAGGAGCCGGCGTTCGACGTCGTGGAGTCGGTCGACCTTCCCACCGGCTGCGGCCTGGGGCGCGTCGGCACGCTCGCGGATCCGATCACCCTGCGCGAGTTCACGTCACGCGTCGCCGACAGGTTGCCGGCCACCGCCTGGGGCATCCGTGCGGCCGGTGACCCCGACTCGACGGTTCGCACCGTGGCGGTGTGCGGAGGATCGGGCGATTCGATGCTCGACGCGGTCACCCGTGCCGGTGCCGACGTGTACGTGACGTCCGACCTCCGACACCACGTCGCCGACGAGCACCTGCGGGCCGGTGGACCCGCGCTGATCGACGTCGCGCACTGGGCGGGGGAGTTCCCGTGGTGTGCGCAGGCGCAGTCACTGCTGGACGAGAGGTTCGGCTCGGCCGCGGGCTGGCGCACGACCGTCGCGACGAGGCGGACCGACCCATGGACCATCGGGGCAGGTGCGGAGGCGCGCGCGCACCCGTCCGGTGCATAGTCGCCGTCGATACCGGGACGGGCCGGTGCTGGCGGTAGCGTGACACGCGTGAACGTCGACCCGAAGATCCAGCTGAAGCTTCTCGACCTGGCAGCCATGGACACCGAACTGGCCCAGCTCGCGCATCGTCGACGCACCTTGCCCGAGCAGATCGAGCTCGACGCACTCGAGCGCGAACGTCTCGACCGCAAGGACGCGGCGGTCGGTGTGCAGATCTCGCTCGACGATCTCGACCGCGACATCCGCAAGCTCGAAGGCGAAGTCGACGCGGTGCGTCGCCGCGAGGAGAAGGATCGCGCCGCGCTCGACTCCGGGTCCGCGCCGGCGAAGCAGCTCAGCGAACTGCAGCACGAACTGGCCAGCCTCGAGCGCCGCCGAGGAATCCTCGAGGACGAGCTGCTCGAGGTCATGGAACAGCGCGAGGCGTCGCAGGCCGACTACGAGCACGCCGGTGCGCGGCTGAGCCAGGCCGAGGATCAGATCATCGACGCGACGCGTCGTCGGGACGATGCACTCGCGGACGTCGACAAGTCGACGGAAACCCGGTCGGCGCAACGTGCCGAGCTCGCCGCCGGACTCCCGGACGACGTGTCCGCCGCCTACGAGAAGCAGCGCTCCCAGTCGGGGATCGGTGCGGCACTGCTGCGCGGTCGCCGGTGCGGCGCCTGCCGGATCGAACTGGACCGCGGGGAGATCTCCCGCATCGCCTCCACCCCTGCCGATGTGGTCGTGCGGTGCTCCGAGTGCAACACGATCCTGGTGCGCACCAACGAGTCCGGCCTTCCCTCCGGCAAGCCCGCCGGCTCGTGACCTCCGTCGTCGTCGAGGCCGACGGAGGGTCGCGCGGCAATCCGGGCCCCGCGGGGTACGGCGCCGTCGTCTGGGACTCCGCTCGCCGGAACGTGCTCGCGGAACGTCGTGAGCATCTGGGAGTGGCCACCAACAACGTGGCGGAATACCGCGGCCTCATCGCCGGCCTCGATGCCGCGCGGGAGATCGGCGCGACACGGGTGTCGGTGCGGATGGACTCGAAGCTGGTGGTCGAGCAGATGTCCGGACGCTGGAAGGTCAAGCACCCCGACATGATTCCGCTGCGCGCCCGCGCGGCCGATATCGCCGAGACCTTCGAGTACGTCGACTACACCTGGATCCCGCGCGCGGAGAACTCGCACGCGGACCGTCTGGCCAACCAGGCCATGGACGGCGAGGACTCGATGCTGACGGGCGGTGAGTCCGCGCCGGCGCCGGTCGCGGAACGTCCTCCGTGGCAGTCGGTGTCGGGCGCTGCGACGCGCACGGTGTTGCTCCGGCACGGGCAGACCGCACTGTCGGTGGACAAGCGGTACTCGGGCCGCGGCAACCCGGAACTGACCGAGCTGGGGCGCGCCCAGGCGGCGTCGGCGGCAGGTCGTATCGCTGTCCTGGGCGGCATCGACGCCATCGTGTCGTCTCCGCTGGGGCGGGCACGCGAGACTGCCGAGGCGGTGTCGCGGAGCACCGGCGTCGCGGTGACCACGCTGGACTCGCTGACGGAGACGGACTTCGGCTCGTGGGAGGGCCTGACGTTCCGTGAGGTGTCCGAGGGAGACCCGGACCTGCACGGCGAGTGGATGAGCGATACGTCGGTGCGGCCGCCCGGCGGCGAGAGCTTCGACGAGGTGCGCGAGCGCGTCCGCGGAGCGCGCGACAGCATCCTGCGCGACTACGCCGGGAAGACGGTCGTCGTCGTCTCGCACGTGACACCCATCAAGACGCTGCTCCAGTTCGGCCTCGATGTCGGGCCGTCGATCCTCTACCGCCTGCATCTCGACCTGGCGTCGATCAGCATCGTCGACTGGTTCGACGACGACGCCGCGTCCGTGCGCCTGGTCAACGACACGTCGTACCTGTGGGCGTGAGGAACGACAAGGGCCTGATCAGACCTGCAGTCCCACCCACAGTGCGACGGTGGCCGCGACGACGGTGATCGGTGTGGTCACCATGCCCACGATCGTGAAGGTGCGCAGGCTGGGCGGTTCGTTCTCCGCGCGAGCCACCCTGCGCCACAACATGATCGCGAGCGACCCCACGTAGGTGAGATTCGGTCCCAGGTTGACGCCGATGAGCATCGCGAGCAGTGCCGGAACCGGGACCGCGCCGGGCACGGAGGTGAGGGCGGCCAGCAGCAGCAGCGTCGCGGGCAGGTTGTTGAGGATGTTCGACGCAACCGCGGCGATGCCCGCGACGGCCAGGAGGGCGAGCAGGGTCGACGACGTCGGGAGGATGTCGGCCACCGCATCGCCCACAGGTCCCTGAGCGAGACCCGCGACGACGACTCCCAGAGCGAACACGAAGACGCAGAACCAGACGTCCAGGGCGCGGAGAATCGACACGGTGGTCGTGCGGCCGCGTCGTAGAGCCGGCACGGCCAGTACCAGCGCCGCCGCAGCCGCGACCCAGACGGGTTCGATGCCCAGTGACCCGCTCACGGCGAAACCGATCAGAGCGCACGCGATCACGCCGAGCGCGAACGTCGGGGTGGCGACGGTCGTCTCGGTGTCGTCGGCGACGTCCTCGAGTTCTTGCCGCAGATCACGGCGGAACAGCCACCGGAACGCCAGGTACTCGAGTCCGATCGCGACGATCCAGGGCGCCGCCATCAGGGCGGTGAAGTGCAGGAACGACAGGCCTGTCGCCGAGAACACCAGCAGGTTGGTCAGATTCGACACCGGCAGCAGCGTGGACGCCGAGTTCGACAGGTGAGCGACCGCGTACGACGACGGTCGCGCCGACATGCCGGCCCGCCGGGCCGCCGCCACGACCACCGGTGTCAGCAGGACCACGGTGGCGTCGAGGCTCAGGACCGCCGTCGTGAGCGACGCGGTGACGAAGACGAGCCCCAGCAGCCGGACCGGGGACGACCGCGCCCGGCGGTGGAGAACCGACGCGATCCAGGTGAACACACCATGGGCGTCGGCAAGATGGGCGAGAGCGAGGATGGCGGCCAGGAACGCGACGGTCGGTGCCAGCTCGGCGGTCTCGTGCAGCGCATCGGTGGTGGACACGACGCCGAGCGCGATGGCGAGGACGGCTGCGGGCACGGCCACGGCGGCCTCGGGCAGCCCGCGAGGCCGGACGATGGCGAAGATCAACACCGCAGCGACCAGCAGCGCGGCCACGACGGTCCGCGCGGTGGAATCGGTGATCACGCGAGGATCTTGCGCAGCGTACGGAGGTTGCGGGTGGTGGTGGTCGACTTGTACGACGGTCGGGCACTGGCCTTGCCGAGGACGCTGCCGAGCGTGTCGCCCTTGACCACTTCCCAGTACAGAACGTGGTGCGGACCGAGGGCGCACCGTTCGACCGTCGCGTCGAGGGAGTTGCCGAGCGCCGCCAACTCGGCGGTGGATGCACCGTCCGTGGAGAACACGACGTAGGGGTGCCGCACCGACTCGTCGGTCTGCCACGGGTAGTTCTCGACGACCTCGGTGAGCTGGTCGACGGTGACGACCACGACCCATGCGTCGTATCCGAACGATGAGCGCAGCACGCCCTCGACGTCGGCGCGGACCTCCGCCGGATCGGTGGTCGTCGCGGTGAGACGGACGTTGCCCGACGCGAGCATCGTGCGGACGTCGGTGTACCCGGCGGCGCCCAGTGCCGTCCTCAGATCGGCCATCCGGATCCGGATCCCTCCGACGTTGATGCCCCGCAGGAGGACGACGAATTCCATGGGCGTGACTCTATGTCCACCCCCGCGAGCACGGCGAAAGTGTCGTGATCAGTGGCCGTTTCGCGGCATTTCCGGCGTACTCGCCGAGGTGTGGGGGCGAGGGTGGAGGTGTCGGAGCAAGGGTGGAGATAGGATGACCGCGCGGACGAGTTGGCCGGGCGGCCGCGGCACGGAGAACTGTCGACCCTGTGCGTCGTCAAGCTCCGAGCCGAGGAAAGTCCGGACTCCACAGAGCAGGGCGGTTGCCAACAGCAACCCGAGGTGACTCGCGGGACAGTGCCACAGAAAAGAGACCGCCGGTCCGTCCTCGGGCGGGTCGGTCAGGGTGAAACGGTGCGGTAAGAGCGCACCAGCACCCCGGGTGACCGGGGTGGCTCGGTAAACCCCGCCCGGAGCAAGATCGAAGGTCGCACCACCGTTCGCGGAGGTGCGGCTGCGCAGGTGCTCGAGGGCTGCTCGCCCGAGCCTGCGGGTTGATCGCTCGAGGTACCCGGCGACGGTGTGCCCAGATGGATGGTCGCCACTCGGGACATGTTCCGAGTACAGGATCCGGCTTACACGCCGACTCGTCCGCACCCTCGACGGCTGATCGGACCCGGACTAGAACATATGTTCGAAGTCCTCTACAGTGGTTCACGGCGGGTCGGCGGTAGGAAACTACGGGAAGCGTCGACCCGCCGCCACGACAATGGCATCCGGCCCATGAACGACGAATGGCCTCTCCCGCGTGCGGGAAAGGCCATGACGTCGAGCGGGAGAATCAGATGGGGTTGATCACCAGAAGGGTGGCCCAGTAGTTCGCTGCGTCGGCTCCTACCAGGGGCAGGAGTTGATCGAACAGGATGGTCGACATGTCGTTCTCCAATCTGAGTGCATCTACAGGTGCACGTCCCCGTGCGTGTCGAGAGATATCGGAAATCATAGCGTTCGGATGGTCGCCGTCGGATATTCGGTCGGCGCGCCGAGTCGGAACGCGAAGTCTGTTCCGAGGCGACCGATCTGGGGCACACTGTCGATCATGAGTGACGACGAGCAGTGGTACTTCCGCGTCAGTGACAAGGCAGTGGTGCAGGGCAAGGATGCCGGAGCCATGGACCGTATGGGTCCGTACCCGGATCGCGCGACCGCGGAGCGCGCCCTCGAGATCGCGGCCGAGCGGAACAAGGCGGCGGACGACGCGGACGACTCCTGGTCTTCGTGAGTCCCTCCGTGTCCCGGAGGCTCCCGACCGTTCGTGCCGCAGGAGTCGACTTCTCGGCCGTACGTGCAGAGTTCGACCTCCCGACCGACTATCCGTCCGACGCTGTGGCCGGAGCGGACTCTCGGCCGAATCGTCGAGACGCCACGGACCTCGAGTTCGTCACCATCGACCCGCCGGGATCCATGGATCTCGACCAGGCGCTGGTGGTGGAACGGACCGCGTCGGGCTTCCGTCTGCTCTACGCCATCGCGGATGTCGCCGCCGTCGTGGTTCCGGGCAGCGCACTCGACGAGGAAGTGCGCCGACGCGGCCAGACTCTCTACCTCCCCGACGACACGGTGCCGCTGCATCCTCGGTCGATGTCGGAAGACGCATCGTCGCTGCTCCCGGATCGTGTCCGGCCCGCCGCGCTGTGGACGATCGACACCGACGACAGTGGCGTCGCCACGTCGTGGACCGTCGAGGCGGCCACCGTCCGTTCGCGGCAACGGTTCACCTACGCCGAGGTCCAGCAGGCCGCCGACGGCGGGACACTGCACCCGTCGCTGACGGCGCTGCCGGATCTTGGGCGTGCCCGGCGCGCACTGGCGGTCTCGCGTGGAGCGATCGAACTGGCGCTACCGGAACAGGAAGTCGTGGCCGACGGCGACGGCTGGCGTGTGGACATCGCGCCGCGTGTCGACGCGGATGCGTGGAACGCCGAGATGTCGTTGCTGACGGGAATGTGCGCCGCGGCCATCATGATCGAGGCGCGGACGGGCATCCTGCGCACACTTCCGCCCCCCTCTCGGTCGGATATCGACGCGCTCCGAGCGGTCGTCCTGGCTCTCGGGCTGCCGTGGCCGGAGGGGTCGACCCCGGGGCAGGTCCTGGCATCGCTGGATCCGGCGGCTCCGTCCACCCTGGCGATCATGAGCGAAGCGACGACACTGCTCCGCGGCGCGGCCTACGTCGCGTTCGAGGGCGAGGTTCCGTCGCAGCCGAACCACTCGGGGATCGGTGGGCCGTACGCGCACGTGACGGCGCCGCTGCGCCGCCGCGTCGATCGCTACGGAACCGAGGTGTGCCTGTCGCATTGCGCAGGGGTGCCGGTTCCGGAGTGGGTGCGTGCCGAGTTCGCGGACCTGCCCGAGGCGATGAAGCGCAGCGACTCGGTGGCGTCCAAGGTGGACAGGGCGTGCATCGACCAGGTCGAGGCGCAGGTGTTGATCGGGCACGTCGGACAGTCGACCACCGCGGTGGTCCTGCGCGGGCGAACCGACAAGCGCCCCGCAGAGGTCTTCGTGCCCGAATACACGGTGATCGGTCCGTGCGACGGTGATCCGGCGGAGGGCACCACCGTCACGGTCGGCATCGGCCCCGTCGACGTGGCATCCCGGACCGTGAGGTTCGCGCTAGTTCGATAGAGCGGACGCGGTGCGCCGCAACTTCTTCCACGCGCGGGGGAGAGGTTCGAGCGCATCGCGGCCCGCGGCCGTCTCGTTCGCGTAGAGGACGCCGAAGGTGAACGTGTCCTCGCCGCGCTCCGCGGCGGACGCTGCCTCGAGCAGCAGGGTGTCGCGCGAGACGGCGCTGTCCTGGTGATCGCCCAGCACGGACTGCACCTTCTTGGCCGACGACGCCACTGCCGACGCTGTGCGATGGAAGCGGCCCGACGGGATCGCGGTGGACGCAGCCTCGGCGGCGTACCGGAGCTTCTTCGCCGCCTTGCGGATGTCGTGGACGGCCTCCTCGTGCTCGGCGCCTGTCAGCGACGATGCCCGTGCTTCCGCCTTCTCGACGGTGCGGAACTGAGCACGGAGAACCTTGCGGAACACCGTGGGAGCCTCGGCGTCGGACGGGCCGACGGTGGGTGCGGCGAGGAGTGCATCGAGGCCGTTCAACAGCGCGAAGTAGCGACGACCGTCCAGCTCACGCACGATCTCCTCGTGGGCGAGCGTGTACAGCCGCTCCTGTGTGCCCACCAGGGACTCGACGATCGGCCCCCGCACAGCGCGGTCCTCGAGCGAGTCGAGCGCCGACCGGTACCGCGCCGCCAGCACTTCGGCATCGCGTGCGGTGCCCAGGATGTCGGCAAGCCATGACAACTCGGACCGAAGTGTGTCCACGGCCTCGCGGTCGAGGAGTTTCCGGTACGACCGCAGCACGCTGCGCAGCCGGCGCGTGGCGACGCGCATGGCGTGAACGGCGTCGTCGGCGTTCTGCCGTACCCGAGGATCGGCGGCGAGGAGGGCGGAGATGTCGTCGGACAACGCTGCCAGCACCGCCGCACCCGCGGTGCCGTCCCGGGCGGGGACCGCGTCCGTGTCGGTGAGCCGGGGGCCGAGTGCGCGAGCGAGCTTCGAGGTCGACGAGGCAGGGTGCGCGCCGTGGGAGAGGAGGTGCTTGCTCACCTTCCGCAGAATCTTGCGATCCCCGTCGAGAAGCTCCACCTCCCACTCGCGCCAGGTGACCGTGACATCGTCGAGAAGGTTGTGGGCGGTGACGGTGTCGTCGCACAGCTCGGCGGCGTTGTCGTGGTGCTTCGTGGACAGGATCGTCACGATCCGGCGTGTCTCGATGGTGGCCACCGGAACGAGCGCCTTCCCGCGCACGTGCGCACTCACCCGCTCGGCCACCTCGGACGGAACACGAGAGTTGTTGCCGCCGGCGGACAACGGGCTCCGCAGTTCGAGGCGCTCGTCCGTGGACACCGGCATCTTCACGTGCCACCCCGCGTCCGAGCTCCCCGTGCGCCGGCGGACCGTGATGCGTCGACGGGCGAGATCGAGGTCGGCGGTATCGAAGTACGTCGACGAAGGATGGGTCGGGTCCGGAGCGGACGACGCGACGATCGACGCACTGCCCGTGAGTTCCGGAACCGGCGTGTCCGTTCCGACGTCGAACTTGGCCTCGATCTCGGTGTGTGCACCGGCGTCACCTGAACTCATGGTGACATCTTTACCACCGAGAGATGAACGATCGGCTCAGCGCAGCGAGTCGGTCGCTTCGACGAGGTGGTGCACGATCCCCGGTTCGGACGCCGAATGCCCCGCATCGTCGACGATGTGCAGCGTGGACGACGGCCATGCCCGGTGCAGATCCCAGGCGCTCGTGGCCGGACACACCACGTCGTATCGGCCCTGGACGATCACCCCCGGGATGTGGGAGATCAGAGTCATGTCGCGGAGCACCTGGTTCTCGTCGAGAAATCCGTGGTGGACGAAGTAGTGATTCTCGATGCGGGAGAACGCGAGTGCGAACCGAGCCTCCGAGGTCTCCTGCACGCGTTCGGGTTTGGGCAACAGTGTGCTGGTGGCGCCCTCCCACGTGGACCACGCGACGGCCGCGTCGAGGGCGACGTCGGAGTCGCTCGAGTGCAGCAGCCGGTGATAGACCTCGACCGGATCGGCGTCGCGTTCCGCGACGGGAATCGGCGCGAGGAACTTCTCCCACAGCTCGGGGAAAAGGTGCCCGGCTCCGCCTCGGTAGTACCAGTCGATCTCCTTCTCCCGCAGGAGGAAGATGCCGCGCAGCACCAGCGCCGTCACGCGCGCCGGGTGTGCCTGGGCGTACGCGAGCGACAGTGTGGAGCCCCACGATCCGCCGAAGACGACCCACGTGTCGATGCCGAGGTGTTCGCGAAGAGCTTCCATGTCGGCGATGGAGTGGCCGGTGGTGTTGACGGAGAGATCCGCGCCGTCGGCCACGTGGGGCGTGGACTTTCCGCAGCCACGCTGGTCGAACAGCACGATCCGGTACGAGGCCGGGTCGAAGTACCGTCGCTGATCGGCGTTGGTTCCGCCGCCGGGGCCGCCGTGCACGAACACGACGGGCTTGCCGTCCGGGTTGCCGCTGACTTCCCAGTGGAGGCTCTGCCCGTCACCGACGTCGAGCATGCCGGTGTCGTGGGCGTCGAGTGCCGGATACAGGGTGCGCAGGGTGTCCGGTGCCGGGAGGTGCACGGTCTACAGCCCGACGAGTCCGGACGCCATGTCCGGGATATCGAGGATGTCGATGACCTGTGTGCGCACATCGGAGCAGGAGTCCGTGGTCGCTGTGTCGACGATCGCCCGATTCTGGACGACGGCAGCGTTCAGCCCGTAGCGCGCCGCCCACGTCTGGACCAGGATGTTCAGTCCACCGCGGCCCACCGTCGGGCCCTGGACACGCCAGTTGGACAGCTGCGCCTCGAGATCGGTGCACAGTGACTGCGCCTGATCGTCGGACACCGTCGGCGCCGAGGGGGCTGCCGACGATGCCGTCGTCTCCGCAGAGGGGGTCGTCGTCGTGGTCGTGGTGGTGCCGCCGCTGCTGCAGGCCGCCAGGGTCAGGCCCGCTGCTGCCAGGGCACACGCAGCGGTGAGTGGAGTTCGCATCGTTGCCATGGCCAAGAGTGTGCCAGCTGCCCGGACCGGCGTCAGAAGCTGTGTTCCTGCGCGGGGAAGGTGCCGGACCGCACCTCGGCCGCGTAGGTGGACGCTGCCGACCGGAGCTGATCGCCGATGTCGCCGAACCGCTTGACGAACTTCGCGGTGCGGCCGCTGGTCATTCCCGCCATGTCCTGCCAGACGAGCACCTGGGCGTCGCATTCCGGCCCGGCGCCGATTCCGACGGTGGGGATGGACAGCTTGCGTGTGACCTGACCGGCGAGGTCGGCGGGCACCATCTCCATGACGACCGCGAAGGCGCCGGCTTCCTGGACTGCGATGGCGTCGGCGACGAGCTGCTCGGACGCGTCGCCGCGGCCCTGCACGCGGAAGCCGCCGAGGCCGTTGACGCTCTGCGGGGTGAAGCCGATGTGGGCCATGACCGGGATGCCGGCGGCGGTGATCGCGGCGATCTGCGGGGCGACACGCTCGCCGCCTTCGAGCTTGACCGCGTTGGCCTGGCCCTCGCGCATGAAGCGGATCGCGGTCTCGACGGCCTGCTGGGGCGAGACCTCGTAGGTGCCGAAGGGGAGGTCGGCGACGACCAGCGCGTTCGGCGCGCCGCGGACCACACCGCGTACGAGGGGAATGAGCTCGTCGATGCCGACATGGACCGTGGTGTCGTAGCCGTAGACGACGTTGGCCGCGGAGTCGCCGACGAGCAGGACGGGAATTCCGGCCTCCTCGAAGATGCGCGCGCTCGAGTAGTCGTATGCCGTGAGCATCGCCCAGCGATCGCCCGAGGCCTTCATGGCCTGGAGGTGATGGGTGCGGGTCTTACGACCGGTGGGCGCAGCACCGTAGAGAGTGGTTTCCGCAGCAGACATTGGTGTCCCTTTCGTCCTCGAGGCCCGCCGTGCGGGTCCCCGGGTTGAGGTGATGACGTATATGAGTCTGCCACCGACCGGGGCAGACAGTGTGCGTGGTCTTGGTCACAGTTCACGGGAGGCCGTGTCCGGTGGTCGTGCCACCATCGAGTGGTGACCCGTCGCCTCGTTCTGACCCTGTCGATCCTCGCCCTGGTGTCGGCTGCCTGCGGCGCCGATGTGGACGGCGTCCCCACGGCGCCGAGCGGGTCGTCGGCGCCGACGACTCAGGACCGCGACGGGCAGCCGCGGACCCTCGATGAATTCCGGGCGCAGCGGATCGAGTGGGGTTCCTGCGACGGGTTCTCCACCGACGGCTCCGAGCTCGATTCCTCTCTGGAGTGCGGCCGCGTCACGGTGCCCCTCGACTACGACGACCCCGCGGGTCCCACCGCGTCGTTGGCGCTGTCCCGGTCGGCGGCGACGGGGGAGCGGATCGGCTCGATGCTGGTGAACCCGGGCGGGCCCGGGGCGTCGGGCCTGTCGACGGCCGGCGTGGCGCAGGGCACCGACGTGGCGTCGTCCTTCGACGTCGTCGGGTTCGACCCCCGCGGTATCGGGGCGTCCACCCCGGCCGTGCGGTGCGACACGCCTGCGGAGTTCGACGCCGAGCGTGCGGACCTCGATGTGGACACCTCGCCCGCCGGTATCGCCGAGACCGAACGCGAGAACCAGGACTACGCGACCCGGTGCGCCGACCGTAACGACCCGGAGTTGTTGGCGCACATGACGTCCGCCGACGTGGCTCGGGACATGGACGTCATCCGCGCCGCCCTGGGCGACGCGCAGTTGACGTATCTCGGGTTCTCGTACGGCACCCGACTCGGGTACACCTACGCCGAGTTGTTCCCGCAGAACGTCAGAGCGATGGTGCTCGACGGCGCTCTCGATCCGGCGGCGAACGCCGCCGACGAGGTGGTGGCCCAGGGCGCCGGTTTCCAGTCGGTGTTCGACGCGTTCGCCGCCGACTGTGCGCGGCGGTCGGACTGTCCGCTGGGTACCGATCCGGCCGGTGCGGTGCGGGCGTTCCGTGCCCTCGTCGATCCCGTCGTGACGTCCCCCGTGGGCACCGAACTCACCGGGGGCGACGGCGAGAGACAGCTCGGCTACGAGGATGCGATCACCGGTGTGCAGCAGGCGCTCTACAGCACCGAGCTGTGGGGTCCCCTGCGCCGCGGGCTCACACAACTCGCCGCCGGGCGCGGCGACATCCTGCTCTCGCTCGCGGACCTCTACAACGGCCGGCTCAGCGACGGCACGTACAGCAACACCAACGACGCGTTCACGGCGGTGCGATGCGTCGACGACCCCCGTGTGACCGACCGTGCGGAGGAGGGATCGTTGGACGCTCGCTTCCGGGCTGCCGCGCCGTTCCTCGACGACGGCCGAGGCAACGGCACGGCCGCACTCGAGCCCTGCGCCTTCTGGCCCGTTCCGTCGCAGGCGGATCCGGGCCCGGTGTCGGTGCCGGGACTGGTCCCGACGGTCGTCGTCTCGACGACGGACGATCCCGCCACCCCGTACGAGGCCGGTGTCGCACTGGCGGCGCAACTGAAGTCCTCGCTGATCACCTACGAGGGAAATCAGCACACCGCGTCCTTCGCCGGAGTGCCCTGCGTGGACGATGCCGTCAGTCGATACCTCGTCGACCTGACGCCTCCACCTGCAGGTCTTCGGTGTTGACGACGGACCTCACAGTCGGCGCCCGGTGACTGTGAGGTCGAGGGAGTGCGACCGATTTCACGATGTAACACGGATTTAATGCAACGTGCCTAGCCTGACGGTCATGGATCGCCAAAAGGAATTCGTGCTTCGCACTCTCGAGGAGCGCGACATCCGATTCGTCCGTCTGTGGTTCACGGATGTCCTCGGCTACCTCAAGTCCGTGGCCATCGCGCCGGCGGAACTCGAGGGTGCGTTCGAAGAAGGTATCGGCTTCGACGGATCGGCGATCGAAGGGTTCTCGCGCGTCTCCGAGGCCGACACCGTGGCGAAGCCGGATCCGACCACGTTCCAGATCCTGCCGTGGACCACCAGCAAGGGTGAGCAGCACTCGGCGCGCATGTTCTGCGACATCGCGATGCCCGACGGATCGCCGTCCTGGGCCGACTCGCGCCACGTGCTGCGTCGTCAGCTCTCGAAGGCCGGTGACCTGGGCTTCAGCTGCTACGTCCACCCCGAGATCGAGTTCTTCCTGTGCAGCGAGCTTCCGGAGGACGGGCGCCCGCCGACGCCCGCCGACAACGGTGGCTACTTCGACCAGGCCGTGCACGACGCCGCCCCCAACTTCCGACGCCACGCCATCGATGCACTCGAGTCGATGGGTATCTCCGTCGAGTTCAGCCACCACGAGGCGGCGCCCGGCCAGCAGGAGATCGACCTGCGGTACGCCGACGCTCTCTCCATGGCCGACAACGTCATGACCTTCCGCTACGTCGTCAAGGAGGTCGCGATCGACGAGGGCGTCCGCGCGACGTTCATGCCGAAGCCGTTCAGCGACCAGGCCGGCTCGGCCATGCACACGCACATGTCGCTGTTCGAGGGCGAGACCAACGCCTTCCACAACCCCGACGACCCGATGCAGCTCTCCGACACCGGTAAAGCCTTCATCGCCGGCATCCTCGAGCACGCCAACGAGATCAGCGCCGTCACCAACCAGTGGGTCAACTCGTACAAGCGACTCATCCACGGCGGCGAAGCACCCACGGCGGCCTCGTGGGGACCGTCCAACCGTTCCGCACTGATCCGCGTGCCGATGTACACGCCCAACAAGGCGTCGTCACGCCGCGTGGAGATCCGCTCTCCCGACTCCGCCTGCAACCCGTATCTCACGTTCGCCGTTCTGCTCGCCGCAGGCCTGCGCGGCATCGAGAAGGGCTACACGTTGCCGCCCGAGGCGGAGGAGGACGTGTGGTCGCTGACGCCTGCCGAGCGTCGCGCGATGGGCTACAAGGAGCTTCCCACCAGTCTCAACGAGGCCCTCGCCGCGATGGAGGGGTCGGAGCTGGTGGCCGAGGCTCTGGGCGAGCACGTCTTCGACTACTTCCTGCGCAACAAGCGTCGTGAGTGGGAGTCGTACCGCTCCCACGTGACCCCGTTCGAACTCAAGGCGTACCTGGGTCTGTAGTCGCAGGGGGCCGTGCTTGCTCGGGCCGGGTTTACACGGACTGTGGTCGCAATGTCTTCGCCCTGTAACGTCGACACGTCATGACTATGTCGGAAAGCACCGCGTGATCCCGCCCAGCGCTCGGCCCACGGTTCCGAGTCCCGGCCGACTCGGCCTGGTAGAGAAATCGGCCCCGGCCAACCTGTCCCGTCTGGGATGGACCGACGAGGACAGCACGGAACTCCTCTGGTCCCTCTCGCGTGCGCCCGACGCCGACCTCGCCTTGAAGACCCTCGCTCGCCTGGCCGACGAGCAGGGTGAGACGTGGTCCAGCCTCGACGCGCGTCTGCGCACCGACCGCAGTCTGCGGGGTCGACTCTTCGCTCTCGCGGGGTCCTCCAGCGCACTCGGCGACCACCTGGTGTCGGAGCCGGACAAGTGGCAGATCCTCACCACCTACACCGATTCGCTTCCCACGTTCGACGACCTCCGTACCGCGTTGCTCGACAGCGTCGGCGCGACGCCGGAGACGGGGGAGTGTGCCGCACCCGATCTCTACCGCGCGGAGCTCACCGGACCCAAGGCCATCATCGCGCTGCGCACCGCGTACCGCGATCAGCTGATGCTCCTCGCCGCCGCCGATCTGGCCGCCACCGTGGAGAACGAACCGGTGGTGCCCTACGAGGTGGTCGGCCGGCACCTCTCCGACCTGGCCGACGCCGCCCTCACCGCGGCACTGTCCGTGGCCGTCACCGTCACGTTCCCCGACGCGCCGTGCTCGGTGCGCCTCGCGGTCATCGCGATGGGCAAATGCGGTGCGCAGGAACTGAACTACGTCAGCGACGTCGACGTGGTCTTCGTCGCCGAACCCGCCAACTCGCTCGCCACCCGCATGGCGGGGGAGATGATGCGCATCGGGTCCTCCGCGTTCTTCGAGGTCGATGCCGCCCTGCGTCCCGAGGGCAAGCAGGGTGAACTGGTCCGCACCCTCGACTCGCACCTGGCGTACTACCAGCGGTGGGCCAAGACGTGGGAGTTCCAGGCGCTGCTCAAGGCCCGTGCGATGACGGGCGACGCCGATCTCGGCGCGTCCTACGTCGACGCCGTCACCCCCATGGTGTGGGTCGCCAGCGAGCGCGAGAGCTTCGTTCCCGAGGTGCAGGCGATGCGTCGCCGCGTCGAGGAGATGGTTCCCGCCGAACTCCGCGAGCGTGAGATCAAACTGGGCCGCGGCAGCCTCCGCGACGTCGAGTTCGCCGTTCAGCTCCTGCAGTTGGTGCACGGTCGCACCGACGAGTCGCTGCACGTCCGCGGAACGGTGGCCGCCCTGTCGGCGCTGGCTGCCGGGGGATACGTGGGCCGTGACGACGCGGCCAACCTCACCGCGTCGTACGAGTTCCTGCGCCTGATCGAGCACCGGTTGCAGTTGCAGAAACTCCAACGAACGCACCTGTTGCCGCCCGACGACGACGACGAGGCCCTGCGATGGCTCGCTCGCGCCGCGCACATGCGGTCCGACGGCAACAACGATGCCACCGGCGTTCTGCGAGCGGAGATCCGGCGCAACGCCCAACGCATCCGACGATTGCACGCGCGGCTGTTCTACCGCCCGCTGCTGGAGTCGGTCGCGCGTCTGGACAGCGATTCGCTGCGCCTCAGCTCCGACGCCGCGATGCGTCAGCTCTCCGCACTGGGCTACTCGGCGCCGCAGAATGCTCTCGGGCACCTCGGAGCCCTGGTCGGCATGGGTGCGCGCAAGGGCCGGATCCAGTCCCTGCTGTTGCCGACGCTGCTCGAATGGTTGGGCGACACACCGGATCCCGACGCCGGTCTGTTGGCGTACCGACGTCTGTCGGAGGAAGTCGCCGAGCAGTCGTGGTTCCTGCGCCTGGTCCGCGACGAGGGCCCCGTCGCTCAGCGGCTCATGCAGGTTCTCGGATCGTCGGAGTACCTGCGCGGCGTCCTGATGAACGCTCCCGAGGTCATCCGGCTGTTCGCCGACGGGTCCAAGGGCCCCAAGCTTCTCGACGTCGATCCGGCCGAGACCTACGGCGCGATCCTCAAATCCTCGGCGCGCTACGAGGATCCGGTACGCGCGGTCGGGGCGGCCCGGTCACTGCGTCGCTACGAACTCGCGCGAGTCGCCTCGGCGGACATCCTGGGTCTGCTCGACGTGCCCGAGGTCTGTCGTGCGCTGTCGTCCGTGTGGGCGGCCGTCATCAACGCAGCGTTGGACGCGGCCGTTCGCGCGTCCGTCGTGGAGCGCGGCGGTCCGGCACCGGCGACGATCGCCGTCATCGGCATGGGTCGTCTCGGCGGTGGAGAGCTGGGATACGGCTCCGACGCCGACGTGCTGTTCGTCTGCGACCCGGTCGAGGGCGCCGAGGACAGCGACGCGGTCAAGTGGGCCAACACGATCGCCGATCGCGTTCGCAAACTGCTCGGATCACCCAGCCAGGACCCGCCGCTCGAGGTGGACACCGGTCTGCGGCCCGAGGGACGCAACGGGCCCGTCGTCCGCACACTCTCGGCCTACGACGCCTACTACTCGCAGTGGGCGCAGCCGTGGGAGGTGCAGGCGCTCCTGCGCGCGCACCAGGTGGCCGGCGACCAGGAGTTGGGTGTCCGCTTCCTCCTCATGGCCGACGCCATCCGCTATCCCGCG
Source organism: Rhodococcus sp. Leaf247 (assembly GCF_001426185.1). Lineage (GTDB taxonomy): Bacteria > Actinomycetota > Actinomycetes > Mycobacteriales > Mycobacteriaceae > Rhodococcoides. Next base: position 328,187 of record NZ_LMRP01000004.1, read on the forward strand.
GGCGGTGTGTCCGAGGAAGCCGTCCGCGAGATCCGACGCATCAAGGCGCGGGTCGACGCCGAACGACTCCCCAAGGGCGCCGATCCCAAGACTCACACCAAGCTCGGTCGCGGCGGCCTCGCCGACGTCGAATGGACGGTGCAGCTGCTGCAGCTGCGGCACGCGCATCGCATCCCGGCGCTGCACAACACGTCGACGCTGGAATGCCTCGACGCCATCGGTGCCGCCGAGCTCATGAGTCCCGGCGACGTGGATCTGCTGCGGCAGGCATGGCTCACCGCGACCAAGGCGCGTAATGCTCTGGTTCTGGTGCGCGGCAAGCCCACCGATCAGCTTCCGGCTCCGGGCAAGGTGCTCGCCGCGGTGGCCCAGGTGGCCGGATGGCCCAGCGGAGATGCGGGGGAGTTCCTCGACAACTACCTGCGCGTGACCCGTCGGGCGAAGGCCGTGGTCGAGCGGGCGTTCGGGTCCTGACTCGTACTGGTTCTGCACAGAGAACGACCCCGCACGGCCGGATGTGCCGTGCGGGGTCGTTTTCTGTGCAGATCGGGTAGTGCAGGCGACTAGTCGGCGCCGGCGGTGACGAAGCCTTGCTGCACCATCCAGTCGCGGGCGACCTCGGCGGGCTCGCGACCGTCGACGTCCACCTGCTTGTTCAGTTCCGTGATGGCGTCGATGGTCAGGGCTGCGGACACGGGTGCGGTGATCTCGGCGATCTCCGGGTAGCGGTCGGCGATCTCCTGACGAAGATTGACCGTCGCGTTGTACCGAGGGAAGAACAGCTTGTCGTCCTCGACGACCACCAGGTCGAGACCCTTGATGCGACCGTCCGTGGTGAACACCTCGCCGAACTTGCACTGCGAACCGTCGGCCGTGGCCTGGTAGATGATGCCCGTCTGCAGAATCTGACGGTTCACGGCGTTCGCGTCGAAGCCGTAGGCGGCCGCCATGCCGGGGAAGCCGTCCTGGCGTGAGTTGAACTCCGTCTCGACACAGACTGCCGCCGCTGCCGGATCACGCTGCACCAGTGCCGCGTAGTCGGACAGCGTCTTCACGCCGGTCTCCTCCGCCGTCTGCTGGTTCATCGCGAGTGCGTACGTGTTGTCCATCGGCGCCGGGTTGACCCAGACGATGCCGTTCTCCTTGTCCGCATCGCGCACTGCCTCGTACTGTTCGGTCGCGTCGGGAATCGGAGTCTCGTTGCCGAGGTAGTTGATCCAGCCGGTGCCGGTGTACTCGTAGGCGACATCGACCTGGCCGCTGATCATGGCCTGACGGGTGCTGTTGGACCCCGAGATGTTGGTGAGGTCGCGAACATCGGCCCCGGCGGCTTCGAGCGCGAACTCGAGAATGTAGCCGAGGACGATCTGCTCCGTGAAGTCCTTGGACCCGACGGTCAGTTCGACGCCCTCGAGCCCGGGCTGTTCGGTGATGCTCCCGGGTTCCACGGCAAGCGGCACGGCGCTTCCCGACTGCAGTCCGCAGCTGGTCAGCGCGAGTGTCGACACCGCGCAGAGCGCGATCAGGGTACGGCGCATCAGCGCAGTCCTTTCGGTCCGAGGAAGGCCTCGGCGAGAGCACCCAGCCAGTCCACGAGAAGTGCCAGCGCGACGGCGAGCACGGCGCCGACGACCAGGATGAGCGGCTGATTGAGCTTGTATCCGGTGTCGATGAGGACACCGAGGCCGCCGGCTCCCACCAGGAAACTCAGCGTCGCCGTGCCCACAGCCAGGACGAGCGAGGTGCGCAACCCGGCGAGGATGTAGGGAACAGCGAGGGGAAACTCGATGCGCCACAGAATGCCCCAACTCGACATGCCCTGTCCGCGAGCGGCATCGATGTAGCTCGCCTCCACCTCCTGGAACCCGAGCATCGTGTTCCGCAGCACGGGGAGCAGTGAGTAGAACGCGATAGGCAGGACGCCGATCCAGAAGCCGGTGGTGCCGGTTGCGAGGAACAACAGCACCAGCAGGCCGACGGCGGGTGCGGCCTGGCCGATGTTCGCGATGCCGATGAACACCGGCGCCAGACGTCGATACCCGTTGCGGGTGAGCAGGATTCCCAGGGGCACGGCGATGAGAACGACCAGAGCCGTCACGACGAACGTGATCAGGACGTGTTCGAGTACACGTTGGGTGATCGTGGAAACGTTGACCGTGGCGGCCTGTGTGGCGGTCAGATCGCGGGTGAGTGCGTACCCCAGCACGATGACCACGAGCAGGAGAACCAGTGCGGGCTGGACGAACAGACGGATCCGTTCTGCCCGCCGTGCTGCCCTCGCCGCGGACTTCGCATCGCCCTCGGCATCGGCGGGATCGTCGACGACGGACGCCTCGACCGACGCCGTCACGATGACGCGCCCGACGTCGCCGGTACGTCGTCGTGGTCGTGCGCGTGCTGTGACCGGATGGTCTTGATCGTGTCGATCAGCGCCTCGATGGTGATGGTGCCGACGTACTCGCCCTTGCTGCCGGTGACCGTCGCGGTCGCATTGCCCTCGGCGAGAAGCGCTTCGAGCGCGTCCTGCAGCGTCGACTGGGTCGAGACCAACTCACCCATGGGCACGCCGACATCGCGAAGGCTGCCGACGCCGGTGAGGTGGCGACGGTCGGTCCACCGGATGGGGCGCTTGCGAGCGTCGAGAATGAGACCCCATGCCTCCGGGTCGTTCCCGAGCGCGCGGTTCATCGTCTCGACCGGCTCGTCCTCGCCGAAGGCGGGAACGTCGCTCAGTTCGATGTCACGGACACGCATCAGCGTCAGCTGCTTGAGAGCGGCACCGGCGCCGACGAAGCCGGCGACGGTCTCGTCGGCCGGGTTGGCCAACACCGCTTCCGGGGTGTCGTACTGCAGGATGCGGGACTGATTGCCCAGGACGGCGATACGGTCACCGAGCTTGACCGCCTCGTCGAAGTCGTGGGTGACGAAGACGATGGTCTTGCCCAGTTCCGACTGCAGACGCATCAATTCGTCCTGCAGCAGACCGCGGGTGATCGGGTCGACGGCGCCGAAAGGCTCGTCCATCAACAGGACCGGGGGATCGGCCGCGAGAGCGCGAGCGACACCGACACGTTGCTGCTGGCCGCCGGAGAGCTGGCGCGGGTACCGGTCCCGGTACTGGCCGGGATCGAGTCCGACCAGATCGAGCATCTCGTCGGTGCGGTCGGAGATCTTCCTCTTGTTCCAGCCGATGAGGCCGGGAACCATGCCGACGTTCTGCGCGATCGTCATGTGCGGGAAGAGACCGGCCTGCTGGATCGAGTAGCCGATGGTGCGCCGCAACTCGTTCGGGTCGATCGACAGAGCGTCCTTGCCGCCGATCGTGATGCGTCCCGACGTGGGCTCGATGAGGCGGTTGATCATCCGCATCGTGGTCGTCTTGCCGCAGCCCGACGGGCCGACCAGCACGACGACCTCGCCGGCCGGAATGGTCAGCGACACATGGTCGACGGCCGCGGCCTTCTGGTTGGGATAGGACTTGGTCACGTCCTCGAGGACGATCTCTGCTCCGGTGGTGGTGCGAGTCGTGTCAGTCACGGATACCCCTCGAGGTGGTCAGTTTGCCGATCAGGACGAAGATCCCGTCGAGGATCAACGCCAGGATGACGATCAGAACGGTGCCGGTGAGGGCCTGGGGAACTGCGGTAGGACTGCCGACGCGGGCCAGTCCGGAGAACAGAAGGTTGCCGAGGCCAGGGCCTTTGGCGTACGCCGCGATGGCGAGAATGCCCATCGCCATCTGCGTACTGACGCGCATGCCGGTGAGGATCGACGGCCATGCGAGGGGAATCTCGATGCGTCGCAACACGGTGGCTCGGCTCATACCGATACCTCGTGCGGCGTCGCTGACCGCCGGGTTCACCGCGTCGAGTCCGACCACCGTGTTCCGGATGATCGGGAGCAGCGAGTAGAGCACCAGCGCGGTGACGGTGGGCTTGACGCCGAGGCCGAGAATGGGAATCAGCAGTCCCAACAGTGCGAACGACGGGATGGTGAGCACCGTGCTCGCGAGAGCGGTGGCGACGGCGGAGCCGGCGGGACTGCGGTAGACGAGAATTCCGATGGCCACACCTAGGATCGTCGCGATGACGACACACTGGACGACGGCGGAGACGTGGAGATAGGAATCGATCGCGAGCTGCCTTCGGCGGCCGACGATGAAGTCCCACAGAGCATCCATCAGGTGCAGATCCTTCGTTCGGCAACAGGAAAGACGCGACTGTGGTGGTGCCACGACGTCCGGCGGCCGGGTGGATCGTCACCCAGTACGCACTAGACCTTTAAGATTACCCTGTACGCCCAGATCCAAACCTCCAAAGGCACGTCCGACACCGAACGGAAGCTTGAAGGGGGCCGAGCGCTTATCTGATGCATCCTGCGCGGCGTTCAATGGCGCGGCCCAGGGCTAGGCCGTGCTTTTCGGGGGAGGCGAGGGACTCGAAAGTAGCGCGACGACTTGTTGTGCCCGATCCAAGGCGCAAGGTGCTAGGAGTCCGGTTCTTCCACCACTGGGTAGACGCAGCGGGGACGGAACCGCTCGGTGTCGACGGTCGGCACGGCGGATCTGACGTTCGTCAAGCACGCCGTAGCGAACCAGACAGTCTCCCTCGGCGGTTGAACGCAAAGCCTCACAAGCTCTTCTTATTATGGACGGTCTGTTGATTTAGTACGTACGGCCGTTAAAAGATGTCGATGCTGGACGAAATGAGAAGCAAGTTGTAGTTCAGCGTTGTCTGGACCCAGTCAGGGATAGGGTGCATGCACAGGCTGTCGACCACAACGACGAGCGCGGCTGGATCGGCGGTGAAATTTGGGGCGGTATTGTTGTCAACGCACGTTTCTACGGGTAACAGCAATAAGCACACCCTATCTGCAATCTTACTTCGTCGTGACTGACATTCTAAGTGGCTGCTGGAGGAACAATGAGGATCGAAGTACAGGAAAACCGTCAATGGCCGGCTGTCAAGAATCCGAAGTCGCTTGTTCTCGTACCAGATTCCTGGAATGACCATCATTACATCACACTCTATGACCTGTGGTGGCGTGACGGCCAGAATGAAATAATAAAAGTTGGTCAAATTAAAGTCGGGCGTGCCAACTTAGCGATTGGACGAAGGCCGTTTCCGGCGGGCGTATACGCTAAAGCTTTGCCGGAGGATTGCTTCTCGCTGGGACAAGGCGAGGAGTTTTACACCAGCCTTAGGGAAATTATGGGTGACGCGAGGGAGGAGGCATTGATAAGTCTCCGCGATATTGCTTACGATCCAGCCCTGTTGCAGGCGGCCACAGAACATGACGTGACAACTACCTCCTTGCTTCGCTCCTATAGTTTACGCTCCGTGCGCACGCAATTTCACCGAATTGCCAAAGGTGGCAAAACGTTAAAACGGTTCCACTTCGCCTATCGGTATGCGCCACGTCCTGAGCCATATCCTGCGCCCACGCTTGAGTTTGAGGTAGAACCCGAATCAAACCCCCCCACTAATGTGCACGTCATTATCGGAAGAAACGGTTCCGGAAAGACGACCCTTTTGGGTAACATAGTGAAATCGCTAACCGCTCCGCAACGCGTGCACGGGATATTTTTTGACCGAGGGGATCGCAGCGAGCAACTGTTTGTGAATTTGGTGTCGGTCGCTTGGAGCGCCTTTGACCCTTTTGACCCCCCGGCGGTCGACGATGACACCTCCCCGAACGTCTTCTATCACTATGTCGGCTTGAAAAAGTCCGCATCAGAAGAGGCCAACCGTGGTCCGTTCAATGCGGAGGATCTAGGAGACCAGTTCACACAGTCGCTTAAGGAGGTGGGGGCTGCGGGGCGCGGGGGTCGATGGCTGTCTGCGGTCGCTCTGCTGGAAAACGATCCTAACTTCGCGGAATATTCCGTCTCAGAGGCGCTGGTCCCGCCTGGCTCTGAGCGGGAAACTGATATTTTGCGACATGAGGTGGACCGAACGTTCGCATTTGCGCTTTTCGGCAAGATGAGCTCCGGCCACAGGATTGTCTTGCTCACGGTGACCAAACTTGTCGAGCTCGTAGCGGAGAGAACTCTTGTCCTGATAGATGAGCCCGAATCCCACCTTCACCCCCCTCTGCTATCTGCCTTTGTCCGTGTGCTTTCTGAGCTACTCACAGAACGTAATGGGGTAGCAGTCGTGGCGACCCATTCACCGGTTTTGTTGCAGGAAGTGCCTCGCTCTTGTGTTTCAGTACTTCGTCGGAATGGTGATTTCTTGACTGTCGAAAGACCTGAAGAAGAGACTTTTGCCGAAGGCATCGGCGTTCTGACTCACTTGGTATTTGATCTTGAGGTCAGTGGTTCCGGGTTTCATCGGGAGATAGCTAGACAGGTGGCGGAACGCCACACATACGACGAGGTAATCGCCGCTTTCGACGGCCAGCTTGGTGGCGAGGGTCGGGCTTTGGTTCGGGTGATGCTGAACTCTCGTGCCAGGGAGCAACGTTGATCCGACCACTCCCTCGTCCGACTTTAGATACGGGTCAGGCGGTTTCTGAATGCATCGCCGGTTCTCGGAATTTGGCCCTAAGCACTAAAGTGCGGGCGGCATTGCCTACTTTTAAATCTGCAGAGAGCGCCTTCGTGGCGGCTAGCTCCTCTCAATCGATTCATTCTTTGGAGTCAAAAGAGTTTGGGCTCACGGGTGAGAGTGGTACCGACCTGGCGCATGAGCTTTATACGCTCGGCATGGACCGCACGGCGGGCAAGGTAGTGTACGAGGCAATCCTTCATGCTCCTGCGCACGGGAAATGCCCCCTGTGTGGTGTCGGGAGGGCCAAGACGCTAGATCATCACCTACCAAAGACCAAGTTCTCCCTGCTTTGCGTTACTCCGCTCAATCTCGTCCCGGCCTGTCGCGACTGCAACTCCGCGAAGCTCGCGGGTGTACCAGCGACCGCCGGGAGTCAGACACTAAACCCATACTTCGACCAGGTTCCTCCTGGGCAGTGGCTTTTTGCGAAGGTCTGTGCGGGGAGGCCGCCTGTGTTGGAGTACAAGATCGAGCCACCAGCAAGCTGGAACGAACTAATGGCGGAGCGCCTCCGTCACCACGCGAAAACCTTCGGCTTGCTGGAGCGATTCGGAGAAGAAATGACTGCGCACGTCCCGGATCAACGTCTCCGGCTTAGAGATCTCCTGAATAGCGGTGATCAATTTGAGGTGGCGCAATATTTATCGGAGGAAGCGGCTTCGAAGTTGGCGAACAACCAGAATGGATTTCTCGGTGTCGGCTACCAGGCGCTGGCGGCCGATCAATGGTTTTGCGGAGGAGGATTTAGTCACTTCTTCTGACGCCCTCTATTAACTGGCTTGTCACACCACTAACGGGTTTGAACCTATCCGGCTTGCTCGTTATCGGTCGCGCTCAGGCATACGCATGCTTGGATGGGTCGATAGGCGACGCACTTAACGCTGTTCGGAACTGGGTAACCGGCTCTTGCCGCGGGATTCCCGTTGGTCTGAGGAGACCTGAATATCGAATCCCGGCCCGTTACTCCCTTACGATCGTAACCCTGTCGGTTGGCCTGCTGACGCCGCCCTGACGGCCCGCAAGGAACGCATCATCGAGCGACGCGCCGTCCTGTCGTATCGTGGTCGACTGGTCGATAGTGCAGCTGGTGAGTGCATCATTGGAGGGAAGTCAGAAGGGTCGGGTTGGCGCGCCGATTCCGGACCGGTGGGCTGCCGTGTTTATCCGTGGTCGTCGGTCAGTTCGTGGTGGTACGACTTCACAGCAACGTACTGATTGAGCAGTCGAGCGCTTTCATAATTGTCTTCAGCAAGTCCGACTCGCATCGGGCTGCAAATTAACGGCAAGCTTGAGAATTCTGTGTTGAGACCTCCGCCATTTCCCTCGTGACTATTGCCACTGGATGACGTCGGCCGCCGACTCAAAGCTGGGGTCGCCGCATCACCCGCCAGAGCAGGTCGAGCATCGGGCGGGCACCTCGCCTGACACAGACGAGTCCACCCGTGCTGCGATGGATGCTGAGATCGCGGCACGGGTGGACTCGTTGTCAGCTATTCGGGACTGACTGCGGACCAGCGATGGCTACTGGGAGCAACTCTCCCTGGTCAACGGGTGGATGCGACTCAGCAGTCGTAGTAAAGCTGGAACTCGTACGGATGCGGACGCAGGTTCACGGGCGCGATCTCGTTCTCACGCTTGAGCGAGATCCAGGTCTCGATCAGGTCGGTGGTGAAGACGCCACCGGCGGTGAGGTACTCGTGGTCGGCCTCGAGGCGGTCGATCACGGCAGGCAGCGAGGTAGGTGCCTGCGGGATGTTCTTCGCTTCCTCCGGCGGGAGCTCGTAGAGGTCCTTGTCGACGGGAGCGAGCGGCTCGATCTTGTTCTTGATGCCGTCCAGGCCGGCCATCATCTGCGCGGCGAACGACAGGTACGGGTTACCGGACGCGTCGGGTGCGCGGAACTCGAGGCGCTTGGCCTTCGGGTTGTTGCCCGTGGTGGGGATACGGACGGCGGCGGAACGGTTACGGCCCGAGTACACCAGGTTGATGGGCGCCTCGTAGCCCGGCACCAGGCGGTGGTACGAGTTGATGGTCGGGTTCGTGAACGCCAGCAGCGACGGCGCGTGGTGCAGGATGCCGCCGATGTAGTGACGTGCGAGGTCCGACAGACCCGCGTAGCCCTTCTCGTCGTAGAAGAGCGGCTTGCCGTCCTTCCACAGCGACTGGTGCACGTGCATGCCCGAGCCGTTGTCACCGAAGAGCGGCTTCGGCATGAAGGTGGCGGACTTGCCGTGCTGCCAGCAGGTGTTCTTGACGATGTACTTGAACAGCTGCAGGTCGTCGGCCGCGCGCAGCATGGTGTTGAACTTGTAGTTGATCTCCTGCTGGCCGCCGGTGCCGACCTCGTGGTGTCCACGCTCGAGCTCGAAGCCCGCGTTCTGCAGGTTGGTGGAGATGGCGTCGCGGATGTCGACGTAGTGGTCGTACGGCGCGACGGGGAAGTAGCCACCCTTGGGGCGGACCTTGTAGCCGAGGTTCGGCGAGCCGTCGGCCTCGGTCTCGGCGCCGGTGTTCCAGGCGCCGGAGCTCGAGTCGAGCTCGTAGAACGCGCCGTTCATCTGCGAGTCGTAGCGGACCGAGTCGAAGATGTAGAACTCGGCCTCGGGGCCGAAGAACGCGGTGTCGGCGATGCCGGTGCTGGCCAAGTACTCCTCGGCCTTGCGGGCGACGTTGCGGGGATCGCGGCTGTAGGACTCACGCGTGTACGGATCGTGGACGAAAAAGTCCATGTTCAGCGTCTTGGCGTGGCGGAACGGGTCGACCTGAGCGGTGCCGTAGTCGGGCAGCAGCATCATGTCCGACTCGTGGATCGACTGGAAGCCGCGCACGGACGAACCGTCGAATGCCAGACCGTCTTCGAGGGTGTCCTTTGTGAACGCCTTCGCCGCGATCGAGAAGTGCTGCTGGATACCCGGGAGATCGGTGAAGCGGATGTCGACGTACTCGATGTTCTCGTCCGCGATGTACTTGATGACCTCTTCGGCCGTGGTGAAATCCACGCTTGAACTCCTTCTTGTCGTGTGCTGGTCCGCGACTTCTCTGGGAACGACGGTCGAGTGCGGCAGCGGCGCCCCGCCGACGGTAGGGAAGCGGTGTTGCCTCACCGTCGCGTTCGTGTTTCGTCGGTGTTACGCGTCCCGTCGTCGCAGCTGGTGACCGGTGGAGAATCCCCTCGTCACGGGACGCCACCTATCCTGGAGGAATGGGTACAGACTTTCACGCGTATGGAGATCCTTCATGGCACGGATGACCGGATCCTGGCTCTCGGGCCCCACGGCCGCGCTGCCGGACGGTGACCACGACAAGCAGGCCTACCAGGGTGAATACCTCGGACTCCCGAAGGCGGGGCCCGGTTCGCTGGCGCCGACCCCGCGCCGGGTCGCGGCGTTGGCCATCGACTGGTTGATGTCGATGGGCGTGTCCGCCCTGTTCCTCGGCGGCGGCCTCGAAGGCGGTTACCTGTCGACGGTGACCCTGGGCGTCTGGTTCCTGCTCGGCCTGGTGTCGGTGAGCCTGTTCTCGTTCACGCCCGGCCAGTTGTGCATGGGCCTTCAGGTCGCGCGTATCGACGCACCCGGGCGCGTCGGCTTCGTCCGCGCCCTGGTGCGTCAGGTACTGATCGCCGTGGTGGTTCCGGCCGTGGTCACCGATATCGACAGTCGTGGCATGCACGACCGCGCGACCGGAACGGCCCTGCTCCGCTCGCGTTAGCGACGCTTGATGGTGCGCTGCATGCCCTTCATCTTCGCGCCGCCGGGGATGGGTCCCTTGGGCAGCGCGGGTCCGCCGCGTGTTCCGAGAGCGGCCAACCGTGACTCGATGGTCTCCATGCGCTTGCTGTCGATGTTCTTCGGAAGCTTGTTGAGGAACTTCTGCAGCTGGGACAGCGGCACCTGGCCCTCGTCGTTGCCGACGACGATGTCGTAGATCGGGGTGTCACCGACGAGGCGCGCGGTCTTCTTCTTCTCCTGTGCGAGAAGGGATTTGACTCGCTGGGGCGCACCCTCGGCGACCAGGATGACGCCGGGGCGGCCGATGACGCGGTGTACGGCGTCGAGCTGCGTCGTGCCGGCAATGGCGGTCTTCACCCGCCACCCGCCCTGCAGGTTGTCCAGCGCCCAGGCGGCCGCGCCGGCTTGGCCCTCGGCCTTGCCGTACACCGACTTCTGCACGCGACGACCGAAGATCACGAAGGCGATCAGAACGCCGATCAGCAGACCGAAGGGCAGCAGCAACCACTCGATGCCGAAGATCAGGCCGATCAGGAAGAACAGCACGGTCATTCCCACGACGGAGCCGATCATCAGCGGGAGGAGGAGCTTGTCCTCCTTGCGCTGCATCTGGAACGCCTGCCACAGCTGAGCGCGCCGCTCCTTGGACGCCTGCTTCCGTGCCGCTTTCGCAGCGGCCTTCGCCTCCTTGGAAGCGGCACCGCCCTTACCTGTTCCCTTGCCGTTCGCCATGCCACCCAGGATAGGCCCAGACGCGACACGGCCCGCCATCTGGTGGACCGTGGTCGGTCGTGATGGCGGGCCGTGCGGCGATCAGGTCAGCGAGGAGCGAGGCGAGCCATCAACGAGCTGGCTTCCTGCGATGCCTCTCCGCCGTGCTCGAGGTGCGACATGTTCTCGGAGATCTCGCGGCCGTGGTGCGCCATCGCCTGCGCGTACAGGCGGCCGGCGCGGTACGACGAGCGAACCAGGGGGCCCGCGAGGACACCGGCGTAGCCCATGGCCTCGGCTGCCTTGGAGTGCTCGACGAACTCCTCCGGCTTGGCCCACCGGTCCACCGGATGGTGCCGGGGAGACGGGCGCAGGTACTGGGTGATGGTGAGGATGTCGCAGCCGGCGTCGTGCAGATCCTGCATCGCCTGCGTGACCTCGTCGTACGTCTCGCCCATACCGAGGATGAGGTTCGACTTGGTGACCAACCCGGCGTCGCGCGCCGCGGTGATGACGTCGAGGCTGCGCTGGTACCGGAACGCCGGGCGGATGCGCTTGAAGATGCGCGGGACCGTCTCGACGTTGTGCGCGAGCACCTCGGGACGCGAGGAGAAGACCTCGGCGAGCTGGTCGGGGTCGGCGTTGAAGTCGGGGATCAGCAGCTCGACGCCCGTGTTGGGGTTGAGGCGCTTGATCTCACGGACCGTCTCGGCGTAGAGCCAGGCTCCGCCGTCCTCGAGGTCGTCGCGGGCGACGCCGGTGATCGTGGAGTAGCGCAGGCCCATGGCCTGCACCGACTCGGCGACACGACGCGGCTCGTCGCGGTCCAGATCGGCCGGCTTCCCGGTGTCGATCTGGCAGAAGTCGCAGCGGCGCGTGCACTGCTCCCCGCCGATGAGGAACGTGGCTTCGCGGTCTTCCCAGCATTCGTAGATGTTGGGACAGCCGGCCTCTTCGCAGACCGTGTGGAGTCCCTCGCGTTTGACCAGGCTCTTGAGTTCTGTGTACTCGGGGCCCATCTTCGCGCGGGTCTTGATCCATGACGGTTTGCGTTCGATCGGGGTCTCCGCGTTTCGGATCTCGAGGCGGAGAAGTTTGCGCCCGTTCGGAGCGTGAGCAGGTGTGTTCTCGGGTGCGACGGTCACCGCACCGATGCTACTCCCGAGACGACGGCCACTCGCGGGTGCTAGGGGCCGAGCGTCACGGTCGTGAACGTGGGCCGAGACGCCGACGGCGCGGGCACTCGGTCGACGTCGTGCACCGTGAGGGGCATCCGCCCGTCGAGTGCGTCGACGACGGCGCGTGTGACGGCCGGAACGACCTCGTCGACGGTCACGTCCCGGTCCAGTTCGTCGGAGAGCGTCGTCACGCCGGCGTCGGCGATACCGCACGGCACGATGGTTCCGAAGCCTGCGAGCGAGGCGTTGCAGTTCAGGGAGAACCCGTGCAGCGCGACTCCGCGCTGGACGCGGACACCGATCGCGGCGACCTTGCGTTCGGGCTGCCATCGGCCACGGACGTCCCCGGCGGCGAGCCACACGCCGGAGCGCCCGTCGATACGGCCGACCGTCAGACCCATGTCGGTGCAGACCGCGATGAGGGCCTGTTCGATCAGCCGCACGTACCGAACCACGTCGACGGGCTCCGCGAGGCGGACGATCGGATAACCCACCAGCTGGCCGGGGCCGTGCCAGGTGATCTTGCCCCCGCGATCGACGTCGATGACCGGCGTGCCGTCGGTGGGTCGATCCTCCGGTGACGTGCGGCGGCCGGCCGTGAAGACGGCCGGGTGTTCGAGCAGCAACAACTCGTCGTCGCCGACGCCCTCGGCGCGTCGAGCTGCCACGGCGCGCTGGATCTCCAGCGCCTCGAGGTAGTCGACGGTGCCGAGGCGCCGGACCTGCAGGGGATCGGTCGACAACCGTGCTGAGCGGGCGTTCATGAGCCCGAGATTACGCCGCTCCGACTAGCCGACGGTATCGGCGAGGGCTTCACCGATCGTCTTGTGCTCGAACTCGAAACCGTTCTTCTCGAGCACCGCGGGGATAGCTCGCGGATTGCTCAGGATCGCCTCGTTCGCGAACTCGCCGATGATCGCGGAGATGGCGAACCCCGGCACCATCCACGGCGCCGGGCGATGAACCGCACGGCCCATCGCACTGTTGAACTGGGCGTTGGTCACCGGCGCCGGGCCCTGCAGGTTCACCGGTCCGCTGATGTCGGAGTTCTCGATGGTGAAGACGATCGCGCGCACCTCGTCCGTCAACGAGATCCACGGGAAGTACTGGCGGCCACTTCCGAGGCGTCCGCCGAGACCGAAGGTGTAGAGCGGGCGAAGCTTGCCCATCATGCCGCCGTGCCGGGACAGCACTGCCGCGCTGCGCAACAGGACCACGCGCACGCCGTGATCGGAGGCGTACGAGGTGGCGTCCTCCCAGTCGCGACAGACCTCGGCGAGGAAGCCTTCGCCCACCGGTGCGGTCTCGTCGACCACCGTGTCGCCGGTGTCGCCGTAGAAGTTGATGCCGCTGGCATTGATCAGCGCCGGCACGCCGGCGTCGACGACGGCGCGGGCCAGCAACTCGGTGGGCGCGATCCGGCTGTCCCGGACGGCCTGCTTGTACGCGCCGCTCCAGCGCTTGTCGCCGATACCGACGCCGCACAGATTGACCACCGCATCGGCGCCGTCGAGGGCGGTCGATTCCAGTTTCCCGTTCGCCGGGTCCCACCCGATCTCGTCGGGTCCTGCGGGGGTGCGCCGCACGAGGCGGAAGACGTCGTGGCCTGCGCTGCGGAGCGCGGCAACGAGCGACGTGCCGATGAGTCCTGACGAACCTGCGATGACGACGCGCACGATCTATGAGCCTCCTTCGACGGCGACGGGGGCACCTCACGCACTGTCCGTGCGCGAAGTGCCCCCGTCGTAACGACAGTTCGCCGATGCGAACCGTCGGGGACTTCCGAGATTACCGAAGAACCGTCAGAGGCCGAGATCAGCCTCGAACGCGCCCTCCTCCAAGCGGTGCTTGATGGTGGTGAGGAAGCGTCCGGCATCCGCGCCGTCGACCAGGCGGTGGTCGTACGTCAGCGGCAGGTACGCCATGGAGCGGACACCGATCGACTCGCTGCCCGAGGCGTCGGTGACGACGACGGGGCGCTTGACGATCGCACCGGTACCGAGCATGGCTGCCTGCGGCGGAACCAGGATCGGGGTGTCGAACAACGCGCCCTGGCTGCCGATGTTGGTGATGGTGAACGTTCCACCCGACAGCTCGTCCGGCTTGAGGCCGTTCGAGCGTGCACGCGAGGCGATGTCGGCGATCGCACGAGCGATACCGGCCAGCGACAGGTCACCGGCGTTGTGGATGACGGGGGAGAGAAGTCCCTGTTCCGTGTCCACCGCGATGCCCAGGTGCTCGGCGTCGTAGTAGGTGATCTCCTTCTTCGCCTCGTCGATGCTCGCGTTCACGTTGGGGTGGACCTTGAGCGCCTCGACGACGGCCTTCGCGAAGAACGGCAGGAACGTCAGGTTGACGCCCTCGCGCTCCTTGAAGGTGGCCTTGGCTCGGGTGCGCAGAGCTGCGACCTTGGTCATGTCGACCTCGAACACCTGCGTGAGCTGCGCGGACGACTGCAGCGACTCGCGGGTCTTCTTGGCCGTGATCTGACGGATGCGGTTGATCTTCTGCGTCGATCCGCGCAGGTGCGCCAGTTCCGGACGCACACCCGCGGTGGACGGGGTGGACGGCGTGGACGATGCGGCGGCCGGCGCGGCAGCGGGAGCGGACTCCTGCTTCGCCGGGGCCTTCTTCGCCTCGGCTGCGGCGAGGACGTCCTGCTTGCGGATGCGTCCACCGACGCCCGTGCCCTTGACGGAGTTCAGATCGACGTCGTTCTCCGTGGCGAGCTTGCGCACCAGGGGAGTGACGTACGGGCTGGAACCGCTCGCGTTCGAGTCACCCGCAGGCGCCTCGGACTCGGACTTCGAGGAATTCTCCGACTTCGATTCCGACTTCGGCTCCGGCGTGTAGACCTCGCCGGCGGGCTCGGGATCGGCCTGCTTCGCGGGCTCGTCCGCAGGCTTCGCTTCTGCCTTGGGTTCCGGCTTCTTCTCCGGTTCGGGCTTCTTCTCGGGCTCGGGAGCGGGAGCCGATTCCTTCTTCGCGGGCGCGCCGGAACCGATGACGGCGAGCTGTCCACCGACCTCGACCGTGTCGTCCTCCTCGGCGCTGATCTCGAGCAGGGTGCCGGCGACGGGAGACGGGATCTCGGTGTCGACCTTGTCGGTGGAGACCTCGAGGAGCGGCTCGTCCACGGCGACCTCGTCGCCGACGGCCTTGAGCCAGCGGGTGACGGTGCCCTCGGTGACGGACTCGCCCAGCTCGGGCATCGTGACGGACGTGCCCTCGGCGGAGCCGGAGCTCGCATCGGAGGAGTCGTCGGAGCCGGATGCGGGCTCTTCCGCTTCGCTCTCGCCCTCGACGGATGCCTGCTCGGCTGCGTCGGACGGGCCTGCGTCGGCCTCGTCGTCGCTGCCTGCATCGTCGCTGTCGTCGGCGGCGGTGTCGCTTCCCGAGTCGTCGCTACCGGAGTCGTCGCCGGCATCGCCGATGATGCCCAGCTCGCCGCCGATCTCGACGGTGTCGTCTTCCTGGGCGGTGATCTTGGTCAGGACACCCGCAGCCGGTGACGGGATCTCCGTATCCACCTTGTCGGTGGAGACTTCGAGCAAGGGTTCGTCGACTTCGACCGTGTCCCCCTCCTGTTTCAGCCACCGTGTGACAGTTCCCTCGGTGACGCTTTCACCGAGAGCTGGCATCTGGACGGAGAAGGTCATCTCTGTTGACTCCTCGACATTGTTGTGCGGGTGTAGCGGCTCGTGGTCGCTAGCGGGCGTGGTCTAGCCGGAGGCGATGCGTGCACCATTGTGGCCGCGTCACTGCGATTGCGAGGCGAGTTGTGCCTCTCATGAGTGGCGCACACCGTGAGATGGTTCACGCGATGCTCCGAACATCCTGTCACTTCGGCGCGAGGTTCGCGCCCGCCGGGGTCGGCGTGCCGCCGGGATGTCGGGGTGGATCGGATTGAGTGCTTTGTGTTCGCGGACCGACCGTGCATCGCGTAGGTCTCGACGACAGATGGAGGAGAACGTGGGACTGTTCGACAGGTTCAGGAGATCGCGCCGCTCGGGAGGCGCTGCGTCACCGACCGACCGTTCGCATCTCGCGGACTGGGCGTCGAGTCGAATCGGCGTCGAGGCGTATGTCGAGCCGCAGACGACGGTCACTCCGGTGACGGTGGTTCTGGTGGCGAACGACGGGGAATGGACACGTCGGGCGGTCGGTGGGGACAAGGGCGCACGCAAACTCGGCGAGGACCTGAAGATCCCGGTCTACGACGTGCGTAAGACGGGCTACCCGCAGCGCATGCGCGATCACGACGCCCGCCAGAAGATCATCCGCAAACGCGAGCAGGGGCTCTGACACCCCTGCTCGCGTAGGTCGGGCTGTCAGCCGTTCTCGGCGATGTCCTCGAGCACGGAGATCATGGTCCGGACCGGGACACCGGTGCCGCCCTTGGTGGTGTAGCCGTGGGGACCGGCCGTGTTGAACGCGGGACCCGCTACGTCGATGTGCGCCCACTGCACATTCTCGGCGACGAACTCCTTCAGGTACAGCCCGGCAGCGAGCATCCCGCCCCATCGGTGGTTGGTGACGTTGGCCAGGTCCGCGACCCGTGAGTCGAGGTCGGGTCGCAGTTCGGCGGGAAGCGGCATCGGCCACCCGTTCTCCCCGATCCGCTGAGAGATCGCGGCGACTCGGTCACGGAACGCCTCGGTGCCCATGACGCCGGGAGTCCTATTACCCAGAGCGACCATCTGCGCGCCGGTGAGCGTGGCGGTGTCGATCAGGTAGTCCGGCTCGTCCTCGCAGGCGCGGACGATGGCGTCGGCAAGGATGAGTCGACCCTCGGCGTCGGTGTTGATGACCTCGACCGTGGTGCCGCCGTACTGGGTCAGGACGTCTCCCGGCCGTTGCGCCGTCGAGGACGGCATGTTCTCCGCCATCGGCACCGTCGCGGTGACGTTGATGGGCAGTTCCAACGTCGCGGCGAGGACGACCGTCGCGACGACCGCTGCCGCACCCGCCATGTCGGAGGTCATGTTCTCCATGCCGGCCGCCGGCTTGATCGAGATGCCGCCGGTGTCGAAGGTGACTCCCTTGCCGACCAGGGCGACGGACGGAGACTTCTTCTTGCCGCCGAGGTAGGTCATCCGGACCAGGCGGGGAGGACGCGACGACCCCTTGCCGACGCCGATGATGCCGCCGTAACCGCCGCGCTCGAGTGCCCGCTCGTCCAGCACCTGGACGGTCAGTCCGGCGTCGGTCCCCAGGACGCGGGCGCGCTCGGCGAACTCGGCGGGGTAGAGGTGGCTGGGCGGGGTGTTCACCAGATCGCGGGCGGTTGCGACCGCCACCGCGATGGCAGTGGACCGCGCGAGCTCGGCCTTGAGCGCCTTGTCCCGGGGCGATCCGACGAGCAGGTCGACGCGCGAGATCGGCGTCGCGTCGTCGGTCGGCGCGGACTTCTGCTTGAACTCGCTGAACTGGTAGGCGCCGAGGAAGAGCCCTTCGGCGACGGCGCCGAGTCCGGCGGGGGACAGTGTCGTCGCCACGTGGCCGACACCGGTCAGCGCGCGTGCCGCGGAACCGGCAGCTCGTCGCACCGTGTCGTCGGTCCGGTCGGCGGCGGATCCGAGACCCACGGCGAGAACGCTGGTGGCGGACAGTGACGCGGGGGAGGGCACCCGCGTGATCTGGTCGGCCTTGCCGGTGGCTCCCAGCGCCGTGACGGCGGTCAGGACCTCCGCGGCGGCGTCGCCGAGGAAGTCGTCGCCGACGATCCGCGGGCCGCCGTCGGTCTTCTCCAGCCCGATGATCACGACCTCGACGGACTTGTCGATGGTTCCCGCGAGGACGAGTTCCGGTCCGAGTGTGCGCTGCAGCTGACTGCTCACGTGTGAAGGCTCCTGATGTCGTTGTGGTTGTCGTGCGAATCGAGCGCTCCGACGATCGTAGGCCGGGTGTGTTCTGCGTTAGCGTTCCCACCATGAGCGAAGAACTGCTGCACGGACCCATCCACGACACGCACGTGGCTCTCGGCGCGACGTTCGCCCCGTTCGGCGGGTGGACCATGCCGGTCTCCTATGCCGGCACGGTGTCCGAGCACACCTCCACCCGCACCACCGCGGGGCTGTTCGACGTGAGCCACCTCGGCAAAGCCGTCGTGACGGGTCCGGGCGCCGCCGCGTACGTCGACTCGGTGCTGACCAATTCCCTCGACCGCATCGGACCCGGCCAGGCGCAGTACACGCTGTGCTGCACCGAATCCGGGGGCGTCGTCGACGACCTGATCGCCTACCTCGTCTCCGACGACGAGGTGTTCCTGGTGCCGAACGCGGCCAATACCGCTGCCGTCGTCGAGGTTCTCGCCGCGGGAGCGCCCGACGGCGTCACGGTGCGATCCGCTCACCGCGAGTACGGCGTCTTCGCCGTGCAGGGTCCGCGGTCGGCCGAGGTGCTCGCCGCCGTGGGTCTGCCGTCCTCGTTGGAGTACATGGCGTTCGAGGACGTCGACTTCGAGCACGGATCGGTTCGCGTGTGTCGCACCGGCTACACGGGCGAGCACGGCTACGAACTCCTGCCGCAGTGGGACACCGCCACCCCGTTGTTCGACGCGTTGCTCGCCGCCGTGCGCGCCGTCGGCGGCGAGCCGGCCGGTCTGGGTGCCCGCGACACTCTGCGCACCGAGATGGGCTACCCGCTGCACGGACACGAACTCTCGGTGGACATCACGCCATTGGAAGCTCGATGCGGATGGGCGGTGGGCTGGAAGAAGGAGGCGTTCCGCGGCCGCGACGCCCTCCTCGCCCAGAAGGAGGCCGGCGCTCCCCGGACCCTCGTCGGGCTCCGTGCTGTCGGACGCGGAGTGCTGCGACCGGAACTGTCGGTCCTGCGCTCCGGCGAGACCGTCGGTGTCACGACGTCGGGGACCTTCTCTCCGAGTACCAAGGTGGGGATCGCCCTGGCGTTGCTCGACACGTCGGCGGGTGTCGCCGTCGGCGATTCGGTCGACGTCGACGTGCGTGGTCGAGCCCTCGCGTGCGAGGTGGTCAGGCCACCGTTCGTGGAGCCGAACGTGCGGTGAACGACGTCGGAGGGCTGGCCTAGGATGTTGCGCATGAGTGGTCTGGAGTTCACCCGTGTCACGCATCCGGCGCCCGTCACCGATGAGGCGCGCGCGCAGATTCTGGCGGCTCCCGGTTTCGGTGTGCACTTCACCGACCACATGGTGTCCATCGACTACGACACGGCCGTCGGCTGGCACGACGCCGTCGTGACGCCGTATGCGCCGTTCCTGCTGGACCCGGCCGCGATGGTGCTGCACTACGGGCAGGCGATCTTCGAGGGACTCAAGGTCTACCGTCAGCCCGACGGCAGCCTCGCGTCGTTCCGCCCCGGTGCGAACGCGGAGCGTCTGCAGTCGTCCGCCGCCCGTATCGCGATGCCCGAATTGCCGGTCGAGGTCTTCCGCGAGTCGATCGAGCAGCTTCTCGAGGTCGACCATGAGTGGGTGCCCGTCGCGGGCGGCGAGGACGCGCTGTACCTGCGGCCCTTCATGTTCGCCACGGAGGCCGGTCTGGGCGTGCGTCCCGCGTCGTCGTACCGCTACCTCCTCATCGCCTCACCGGCCGGCGCGTACTTCCCGCGCGGGGTCAAGCCGGTCAGCGTGTGGCTGTCCACCGAGTACGTCCGCGCCGCGCCGGGTGGAACGGGTGCCGCGAAGTTCGCCGGCAACTACGCGGCTTCCCTGCTGGCGCAGGCTCAAGCCGCGGATCAGGGCTGCGACCAGGTGGTGTGGCTCGATGCCCTCGAGCGTCGCTACGTCGAGGAGATGGGCGGGATGAACCTGTTCTTCGTCTTCGGCTCCGGCGCTGACGCACGGCTGGTGACGCCGTCGCTGTCCGGGTCTCTGCTGCCCGGCATCACGCGAGACTCGTTGTTGGCGTTGGCGACCGACGCCGGTTTCCCCGTCGAGGAACGCAAGATCTCCACCGACGAGTGGCAGAAGAAGGCCGAGTCGGGAGAGATCACCGAGGTGTTCGCGTGCGGCACTGCCGCCGTCATCACCCCGGTGGGCAGCGTGAAGTCCGCGGACGGCGTGTTCACCATCGGCACCGGGGAGCCGGGCGAGGTCACGATGGCGTTGCGCGACACCCTGACCGGCATCCAGCGTGGCACCTTCGCCGATACGCACGGGTGGATGAGCACGCTGCGCCCCGCGACCGCCTGAGTCGGTCAGATCTCGATAAGACACAGGACGAGCACCAGCGTCGTCGTCAGTTCGATGACAGCGCCCAGGACGTCGCCGACCATGCCGCCGAAGCGTCGGACGCAGTGCCGGACCAGCACGGCGCCGACCGCGAGGGCCACGGCGACCGCGGCGACACCCTGGAACCACCTCGGTCCCGCCAGCGCGCCGACGACGAGTGCGACGGCGGACCACGACACCGTCGTCACGGTCGTCTGAGTCCCGGCGACCAGCGACCCGAAGCCGGTGGTGCCGGCCGCTGTGACGGAGCGTCGGCACGCGAGAACGACAGCGCATCGTGCGGCGACGGCTGCCGCGACGACGGCGAACCCATGGCCTCGATCCACCAGTGTCCCCATCGCCACGCCCTGCAGGCCGAGACACAGCGCGACGGTCGCCACCCCGAAAGGACCCGTGGATCCCGACTTCATCACCTCACGAGCGCGGTCCGGAGGGCCGTAACACCCCAGGCCGTCCGCAGTGTCGGCGAGACCGTCCAGGTGCATTCCGCGGGTCAGCAGAGCGTGCGCCGCGACACCGATCAGACCGGCCGCTGCCGGGGGAAGTCCGCCCGTCACGGTGAGCCACACCAGCGCCGCGACGAGTGCGCCGAGCGCCGCCCCGACGACCGGGACCACCGCGATGGCGCGGCGCGCGTCGTCACGATCGACGGTGTCCGGTCCCCGCACCGGGAAGACGGTGAGCCAGGAGAACGCGAGCCGCAACGACCTCATCGGCCGTTGTCGGTGACACCGGCATCGGTGAAGGTCGCCATGTCGGCGAGGGTGGCGACGGCCCCCGACAGGATGGGCAGAGCGACCATCGCTCCCGATCCCTCCCCGAGGCGCATGGAGAGGTCCAGCAGTGGATCCATGCGGAGGTGCGCGAGCGCGAGGGCGTGCGCCGGCTCCGTCGACCGGTGACCGGCCAGCCACCATGCGGAAGCACCGACCGACAGATCGTTCGCCACCAACGCTGCCGCCGTGACGACGACTCCGTCGAGGACGACAGGGGTCCGGCGCACCGCGGCCTGGATCAGGAATCCCGTCATGGCCGCCAGATCGGCGCCGCCGACGGTGCGCAGCAACGCGATCGGATCCTTGACGACGGGGCGGGCGCGTCTCAACGAGTCACGGATGGCCGCCGTCTTACGGATCCATCCCGCGTCGTCCACTCCGGTGCCCCGCCCCACGGCGGCGACAGGCTCGGTATTGGTCACCGCGGCGATGAGAACCGTTGCCGGAGTGGTGTTCCCGATGCCCATGTCGCCCGCGATCAGGAGGTCGGCTCCGCCGTCGACCTCCTCGTCGGCGATGTCGCGACCCGCGGCGAGGGCTGCGCGCACCTCGTCGTCCGAGAGCGCGTCCTCACGGTCGATCGACCCGCTCGACCGGCGCACCTTGTACGTCGACACGGACTCGTCGGTCTCCGCGTCCACAGCCATGTCGACCACGCGGACGCTTGCGCCGGATACCGTCGCCAAGGCATTGATGGCGGCACCGCCGGCGGCGATGTTGGCGACCATCTGGGCCGTCACCTCGGGTGGGTAGGCGGACACTCCGTGCTGGGCGATGCCGTGATCTCCGGCGAAGACCACGGCCCGAGCGCGCGCGAAACGATGGGGTGGGCACACACCCTGACACGACGCGATCCACACGGCCAGATCCTCGAGACGCCCGAGCGACTCGGCAGGCTTGGTCAGGACGGCCTGCCTCGAGCGAGCCTGACGCGCGATTTCCGCGTCGGGAGGGTCCACCGGGCTGAACAGTGCGGGGCTGTCGGTCACGACGTGCCTCTCGGTCGATCGGTCGACGGTGTGTGCGTCGGGTGTGTGAGGGGTAGCGGAAGTCCGGCGACCAGGAGGGTGACGGCGTCGCACGTCTGTGCCAGTCGTGCGTTCACCGACCCGATCTCGTCGCGGAAGAGTCGGCCCGCCCGCGTCTCGGGGATCACGCCGAGACCGACTTCGGGAGAGACCATCACCAGCGGTCCGGGATGACGGTCGACCGCGTCGACGAGGGCGTCGACGGCCGGCTGGACGGTGCCACGCGGCGCATCCCACGCCTCGAGGTCGTCCAGTGCGCCGGTGAGCCACGTGCCGAGGTCGTCGACGAGAGTCGGCATGCCGTGGTCTGTCAGAGCTGCAGCGAGGTCGTCGTGCGCGGAGATCTCCAACGTCGACCAGTGGCTCGGTCTGGTGCGGCGATGCCGATCGATGCGGTCGTCCCAGTCCGTGTCGCCGGGGTTGCGTCGTCCCGTCGCGATGTAGCGCACGGCGGAGCGGCCGGCGAGCAGTGCTTCCGCGTGGCCGGATTTGCCGGAGCGTGCACCACCGAGAACGAGTGTCCGGTGTGTCACCGCGATGTGCGGATCAGACCGCGTCGCCGGGGCCGACGCGCGGCTTGGGTGCGCGCATCTTGCGGACCTGCGACGCGCGGACGAACGTGTACCACCCGAGCTTGAAGCCACCGTCGGGCGTCTCCGGGAAACGATCGCGCACCCGGTTGTTGACCCGTCGGCCGAGGAAGTACCCGTCGATGGCCATGAAGATCATCATGATGAACAGCGCCAGGGTGACGATCGACTGGACCGCGGGGCTCAGGAACAGGGCTACCAGCAGGATCAACGCCATCGGCATGAACAGTCCGACGAAGTTGCGCCGCGAGTCGACGAGGTCGCGGGCGTACGCACGGACGGGTCCCTTGTCGCGAGGCAGAAGGAACTTGTCCTCACCGGCCATCATGCGGGCGCGCTGATCGGCCGACTTGGCACGACGCTCCGCGGAGGCGATCTTGCGCTCTTCCTTCGACCCGCGCGTGGCCTTGCGCCGCGCACGCGCTTCCTTGGCCGTCAACGGAGCCGGCGCGACAGGACCGCGTCGGCGACCTTCCGCCTCGCGGCGGGACGGTGTCGGACGGCCCTTGCTCACGCTGACCTTGCCGGTAGCAGGCGACGCGGTGGTGGGCTCGGTCCGATCCGCGGCGGTCGACTCGTGGTCGACGGACTTGTCACCGGACTTACCGAAGGGCAGCTTCACACGCACAGGCTATTCGACGGAGACGACAGGGTGAACACCGCAGTCCGTCGATAGAGTGACCCGATGCGCGTTCTCATCGCCCCCGATTCCTTCGGAGACACCCTGACCGCGGCCGACGCCGCCGCCGCCATCGCGGCCGGATGGTCGAGCGAACGCGACGACGACCTGATCCTCGCTCCGCAGTCCGACGGCGGGCCGGGCTTCGTCGACGCTCTGGCCGTGGACGGCGGGCAGGTGGTCGAGACCGTCGTGGCGGGTCCTCTGGAACACGACGTGACGGCGCGATGGCTGCTCGACGGCACCACCGCCTACATCGAGGTCGCGCAGACCGTCGGGCTGCACCTCCTGGGGTGCACACCCGACGTCGAGACGGCAGTCGGGGCGCACAGCAGGGGAGTGGGACAGCTGATCGCCGAGGCGATCGGCCGCGGTGCGCGCACCGTCGTCGTCGGGCTCGGCGGCAGCAGCTCCACGGACGGTGGCTACGGCATGATCCACGCGCTCGGCGGACCCGATGCTGCGTCGGCCGCACTGCGCGACATCGAGCTGGTCGCGGCCAGTGACGTCGACAACCCACTGCTGGGACCGCCCGGCGCAGCCGCGGTCTTCGGACCGCAGAAGGGTGCCGACGCGAAGACTGTCGAGCTGCTCGAGGCGCGCAACGCCGAGTGGTGCAGCGAACTCGACCGTATTGCCGGGCGGAACGTCGCGGATCTCGAGGGCGCCGGCGCCGCGGGTGGCCTCGGTGCGGCCCTGCTGGCGTTGGGGGCCACCAGGACGTCGGGCGCGGACGTCGTCGCCCGGCGCACTCGTCGCCACGAGGTGATGCCCACCGTGGACCTCGTTCTCACCGGTGAGGGCAAGTTCGATTCGCAGTCGCTGCGCGGCAAGGTGGTCACGGCGCTGGCGGCGGCCGCATCCGAGCACCGCATCCGCACCATCGTCCTCGCAGGTCAGGTGCACCTCGACGAGGCCGAGATGCGTGGTGCGGGAATCGAGGCTGCACATTCGGTGACCGACTTCGCCGGATCGGTCGAGCTCGCGATGTCGGACGCCCGAGCGCAGCTGACGGCGCTGTCGGCAGAGGTCGCACGTCACCGATTCTCGGTGTGACGCACCCCGGCGATCGTGTGGAATACCGGGGTCGGGAGTACCGTTGACCATGTTCGCTGGCGTTATGCCGAGAGGGCACGAACGATAGGGAGAACCCATGACTGTGCAGAACGACGTCGTTACCAGCGACGTGACCACCACCGGTGCCGACACCGAGACGCATGCCGTCCTGATGACCGAGGCCGCTTCGTCCAAGGCGAAGGCACTCCTCGACCAGGAAGGTCGCGACGATCTGGCTCTGCGCATCGCAGTGCAGCCCGGCGGATGCGCAGGACTGCGCTACCAGCTGTTCTTCGACGACCGCTCGCTCGACGGCGACCTGGTCAAGGACTTCAACGGCGTGACGCTGGCCGTCGACCGGATGAGCGCGCCGTACGTCGAGGGCGCCTCGATCGACTTCGTCGACACCATCGAGAAGCAGGGCTTCACCATCGACAACCCGAACGCCACGGGTTCGTGCGCCTGCGGTGACTCGTTCAACTGAGTCACATGCTCTGACCTGCTCCACCGTCGTCCCCGGCTCCGAACCTGGAGCCGGGGACGACGTGCATGTGGGGTTCACCGCATGCTCACCCGGGTAAGGTTCACAGCAGTTCAGTTCACAAGCACCTGCTGCGAAAGGCCCTCGGACGTGACCATTGCGGTGTCCGGCTCCATAGCTACCGACCATCTGATGCGATTCCCCGGTCGCTTCGCCGACCAGTTCCTCGCCGATCAGCTCGCCCACGTCTCGTTGAGCTTCCTCGTCGACGACCTCGTCATTCGCAAGGGTGGTGTCGGTGGCAACATCGCATACGCCATGGGTGTGCTGGGTGCGGCACCTCTGCTGATCGGTGCTGTCGGTCCCGACTTCGCCGAGTACCAGTCCTGGCTGGAGGACAACGGAGTCGACTGCTCCGCGGTCACCCTGTCCGAGACGGCTCACACGGCCCGTTTCGTCTGCACCACGGACGAGGACATGGCACAGATCGCATCGTTCTACCCCGGAGCCATGACCGAGGCCGGGGACATCTCCGTCACGGATATCTCCGAAGGGCGTGACCTCGACCTGGTCCTCGTCGGGGCCAACGATCCGGCCGCGATGATGCGCCACACCGCGGAGTGCCGCGAACTGGGCCTTCCCTTCGCCGCCGATCCGTCCCAGCAGCTCGCTCGGCTCGACGGCGCACAGGCCACCGAGCTCATCGAGGGCGCCGAGTACTTGTTCACCAACGAGTACGAGTGGGGCCTGCTGCGTCAGAAGACCGGTCTCACAGAGTCGCAGATCCGCGACAAGGTGGGTCTGCGCGTGACGACGCTGGGCAAGAACGGCGTCGAGATCGTCGGCAAGGACGGCACCGACCTGCGTGTCGGCGTGGTCCCGGAGACCAGCAAGGTCGATCCCACCGGAGTGGGCGACGCATTCCGCGCAGGCTTCCTCGTCGGTCGTGCCAAGGGCCTCGGTCTCGAGCGGGCCGCACAGCTCGGATCGTTCATCGCCGTTCTGGTCCTCGAGACCACCGGCACTCAGGAATGGACACTGGTGCGTGACGACGCGATCAAGCGTCTGACCGAGGCGTACGGCGACGACGCCGCGAACGAGATCGCCGCCGTACTTCCTCGCTAGATCCTCCCGGCCGACCTACCCGCTAGAGCCGGACGGGGTAGGTCGGTTCCGCGATGGCAGGCACGATGCGCTTCTCGACGAAGATGCCGTGCCACACCATGAAGATCAGCACCGTCCAGAGTCGACGGCTGTGATCGCTTCGACCCTCTCGATGGTCGTTCAGCATGCGAGTGATCGCCGCCTTGTCCAGCAGGTGGTCGGTCTGCGAGTCGGCGATCTGCTGGTGCGCCCAGTCGAACAACTCGGTGCCGCGCAACCAATGCCGCAGCGGCACAGGGAAACCCAGCTTCGCGCGGTTCAGCACATGGTCGGGCACGATGCCGTCGAGCGCCTTGCGCAGCGCGTACTTCGTGGTCGACTTCGTGATCTTCTGCTCGAGCGGCAACTGCTCCGCCACCCGGAACACCTCGTTGTCGAGGAACGGCACACGGAGCTCCAGCGAATTGGCCATCGTGATCTTGTCGGCCTTGACCAGGATGTCGCCGCGCAGCCACGTGAACAGGTCGAGGTGCTGCATGCGCGCCACCGGATCCCACCCGACGGACTGCGCGTAGATCGGCGCCGTCACGTCCTGGTGGGTCCACTCGGGCCGGAACTCCCGCAGCACCGAGCGAAGCTGGGCGTCGTTGAAGCTGCGGGCGTTTCCGTAGTACCGCTCTTCGAGAGTCATCGATCCGCGGTTCAGCAGGCTCTTGCCGCGGGTGCCCTCCGGAATGCGCTCGCTGAGCCGACCTGCAGCACGGCGCAGGGAGGAGGGGAGCTTGTCGAACGGTGCGAGCGACAGCGGCTCGCGATAGATGGTGTAGCCACCGAACAGCTCGTCCGCGCCCTCACCGGACAGCACGACCTTGACGTGCTTGCGAGCTTCCTTGGCGACGAAGTAGAGCGGCACCAGCGCTGGATCAGCCACCGGGTCGTCGAGGTACCAGACGATCTCGGGGATCGCCGCGGCGAACTCCTCCGGTCCGACGACCTTGATGACGTGCTTGGCACCGATGGCTGCGGCCGACTCGGCGGCGACATCGACCTCCGAGTACCCCTCGCGTTCGAAGCCCGTCGTGAACGTGACCAGATCGGGGTTGTGGCGCATCGCCAACGCGGCGATCGCCGTCGAGTCGATACCGCCCGACAGGAACGAGCCCACCGTGACGTCGGCACGCATGTGCTTGGCGACGGAGTCCTCGAGAGCCTGAGCGATCTCCCGGTAACGGGCAGCCTCGGTACCGGACGCGACAGGGCGTACCGGGAACGTCGGCCGGAAATACCGCGTGACGACGGGAGCGGAACCCGGCGTCAGCCGAGCGAAGCAGCCGGACTCCAGGCGGACGATGCCGGCATGCAACGTCTCCGGTTCGGGCACGTACTGCAGCACTGTGTAGTGCTCCAACGCGCGGGGGTCGAGCTCGTCCGACACACCGAGCTTCCCCATCAGATCGAGAATGCTCTTCTTCTCGCTCGCGAACGCCGTACCGCCGGTGCCCGTGGAGTAGAAGAGCGGCTTGATGCCGAACGGGTCACGTGCGAGGAACAGTTCACGCTTCTCGGTGTCCCACAGAGCGATGGCGAACATGCCCCGCAGCTTGCGGACGGCGTCGTCACCCCAGAAGTGGAATGCGGCGACGATCGCCTCGCCGTCCCCCTCCGTCGCGAAGACGGCGCCGTGCTCGGCGGTCAGCGTCGCGCGCAGCTCGAGGTAGTTGTAGATCTCTCCGTTGAAGACGAGCGCATAGCGGTCCGGGTTGTCCTCGGGGCCCCACCGCAACGGCTGGTGGGAGTGCTCGATGTCGATGATCGAGAGCCGGTTGAAACCCAGCGCCAGATCGGCGTCGTGCCACGTACCCGGCTCGTCCGGGCCGCGATGCCGCATGCACTGCGACGCGGAGCCGACGGCATCGACGACATCTTCCGCGGATGCGTTCGGTGTCAGCAGTCCCAGCAGTCCACACACGGTCGGCAAGCCTCGTTTCGATCGATGTGACAGCCGATCGCGCAGGCTCGGCCGTCGGGGAACGCCGGACCACGGGCCCGGCGAGTGTCGGTCCGAGTATGCCGCAGTCGCCGCCGCGACCACAGTTGCGCCGCCGACCAACACGTGGCCCACCCGACACGAGAACCGAGGCCGCTTTGGTCTACGCTGCGTAGTACACGGACACATCGTGCACGCAGGCCGCTCGGCCTGCAGCGCGAGGCGTGTTCGTACTCTCCATCTTGGCAATCAGGAAGGCGTGATCGTGGCGCAGCGTGGTGGTGGATCCGGCCGTCGGATGACACGGCGAGTCGGATTGGTGGCTTCTCTTGCAGTGGCCGCCGTAGTGCTGTCGGGCTGCGGCATCGACAACTCGGTTCTTCGGTTCGGGTGGCCCTCGGGCATCACCCCGCAGGCCGAGCGCATGCGAGAGCTGTGGACCTGGTCGGTCATCGCGGCTCTCATCATGGGCGTCATCGTCTGGGGCCTCACGTTCTGGACCGTCGCGTTCCACCGTAAGAAGAAGGACTCCCCGGAGTTCCCTCGCCAGACGGCCTACAACGTGCCGCTGGAGCTCTTCTACACGGCCGTGCCGTTCGTCATCATCGCCGTGCTCTTCTACTTCACCGTCGTGGTGCAGAACTACGTGCAGGAGAAGCAGGACAACCCGGATGTCGTCGTCGACGTCACCGCGTTCCAGTGGAACTGGAAGTTCGGCTACCGCACCGTCGACCTCAAGGACGGCCGGGCGATCTACGACGGCACCGACGAGGAGCGCGAGCAGGCAGCCGAAGAGGCCGGCACCACCGAGGGTGAAGAGCCCGGCCCGCTGTTCGGTCGCGAGAAGTCCGACCAGTCGTACCTGAACTACAACGACATCGAGACCGTCGGCTCCAGCAACGAGGTGCCCATCCTCGTGCTGCCGACCGGTAAGCGCATCGAGTTCGAGATCGCGTCCTCGGACGTCATCCACTCCTTCTGGGTGCCCGAGTTCCTGTTCAAGCGCGACGTGCTCCCGAACCCGAAAGAGAACCACTCGGACAACGTCTTCCAGATCAGCGAGATCGAGCAGGAAGGTGCGTTCGTCGGGCGCTGCGCCGAGATGTGCGGCACCTACCACGCGATGATGAACTTCGAGGTCCGCGCCGTCAGCCCCGAGGCATTCGAGTCGTACATGGATGCCCGTCGTGACGGACAGACCAACGCTCAGGCACTCGAGTCCATCGGCCAGGAGCCCCTCGCGACCTCCACGTCGCCGTTCAACACAGATCGCACGCTCAAGAGTGCGACCGTGGCAGAAGGAAACTGACACCACATGAAGATCGAAGCGAAGCTCTTCGAGATCCTGACCGGGTTCTTCATCCTCGTCGGAATTCTCTACGGCGTGTTCACCGGCTTCTCACGTACCGGCATCGAATGGGCAGGCCTCACCGCCATCGCCCTCTCCGCCGGTCTGACGCTGATCGTCGGTACGTACTTCCGATTCGTTGCTCGTCGCTTGGACACCCGTCCCGAGGACTACGACGACGCTGAGGTTGCCGACGGTGCAGGCGACCTGGGCTTCTTCAGCCCCGGTAGCTTCTGGCCGATCATCCTCGCCGGATCCGGTGCCTTCATGGCCCTGGCCTTCGCCTTCTACGAGCCGTGGATGCTGGCTCTGGGCGCCCTCGCCATCATCGGTGCGGCTGCCGGCCTGGTCTTCGAGTACCACGTGGGACCCGAGAAGCACTGACACACTCTCCCCAGAACGTCCCCAGCTGATGCTGGGGGCGTTCTGCGTTGTCGGAGTGTGTGCTGGGGGGGTTGGTCGGTCCGATCGGCGCGGTGATTGTGGTGGTGAGTGGTGGCGATTGGTGCGAGCGCACACCCCTTCCATTCGTTCGCACCGGGACTCGCCGTGGTGACACGCCGGTGTTCCGCTGGAGGGGGTGTGCGGTCGTGCTGAGGCGGGCTCGTCTAGGTTCGACGCGCACCTTGCAGCCGAACGCGCACTCTGCAACGTCCGCTCTGTAATGGGCGGTGCGCGCATGCCGGCCGATTCTCAGTAGCGGTGCTGTGCTGTGAGCGCACACCCTTTCCATTTACCTGCACCGGGACTCGCCGTGGTGACGCGCCGACGTTTCGCTGGAGGGGGTGTGCGGTCGGGTGGGGTGGGATGGCGCGGCCCGCCCGGTGCGGCGCTTGACGGCCAATGCTCATCTGTAGCGACGCAGGGGTGCTGAGCGACGCGAGCGCACACCCCTTGCAAGTACCCGCACCGGGACTCGCCGTGGTGACACGCCGTCGTTGCGCTGGAGGGGGTGTGCGGTCGGGTGGGGTGGCGCGGCCCGCGCGGTGCGGCGCTTGACGGCCAATGCTCATCTGTCGCGACGCAGGGGTGCTGAGCGACGCGAGCGCACACCCCGTCCATGTACTCGCGCCGGGACTCGCCGTGGTGACACGCCGGTGTTCCGCTGGAGGGGGTGTGCGGTCGTGCTGAGGCGGGCTCCTCTAGGTCCGCCGCGCACGTTGCAGCGCATGTCGTCGTAGTGGTGCCGGGCGTCGGGAGCGCACACCCCCTCCATCTACCCGCGCCGGGACGCGCCGTGGTGACACGCCGGTGTCCCGCTGGAGGGGGTGTGCGGTCGTGCTGAGTGGCGCGGCCCTGCACGGTGCGGAGCATGACGGCTAATTCTCATGTGTCGCGTTGAAATGGTGCTGGAGCGACGCGAGCGCACACCGCTTGCAAGTACCCGCACCGGGACTCGCCGTGGTGACGCGCCGACCTGGCGCTGGAGGAGGTGTGCGGTTGCGCCGGAACCGACGCGTCCACCCCGACCCGGCGGTGGGGGAGGGGAGTGCTGGGAAACGAGAAGAGGCGCCACCCGTATCGGGTGGCGCCTCTCATCCATTACTCGGTGGGGTCAGTGTCCGTTTGACTCCGGATCGTGACCGTTGCCGTTCGCATGACCGTTGCCGTTGGCGTGACCGTTGCCGTCCGCAAGGCCGTTGCCGTTCGAGCTTCCGTTGCCGTTCGAGTGGCCGTTGCCCTGCGCCAGAACCTTCGCCTGGTACGTGCGGAGCATCGTGAGCTGATCGTGCTCGCCCTCGTGCGACAGACGCTCGTGCAACCGGTGCTCTTCGTCCGAGTCCGGAGTGAAGATGCTGCCGGAGCCGGGCTTGCCGGCCGATCCGAGCTTGTTCATCTTCTTGGGCAGTGCAGCGCCCTGGTACTCGAGGGGGAGCGGATGTCCGTGCTCGTCCACCGGGCCCAGAGGCTGGTGGATCTCGACGTAGGCACCCTGCGGCAGGCGCTTGATCACGCCGGTCTCGATGCCGTGCTCGAGCACCTGGCGATCGCTGCGCTGCAGACCGATGCAGAAGCGGTAGGTCAGCAGGTAGGCGATCGGAGGCAGGACGACCAGGCCGATGCGGCCGATCCAGGTCATCGCGTTCAGGGAGATGGCGAACTTGTACGCGATGATGTCGTTCACGCAGGAGAGCGTGAGGACCACGTAGAAGGCGATCGCCATCGCGCCGACTGCAGTACGCACCGGCACGTCGCGCGGACGCTGGAGCAGGTTGTGGTGTGCGTCGTCCTTGGTGAAGCGCTTCTCGATCCAGGGGTACGCGATCATGATCGCGAACACCGCACCCATGATGACGGCCACCCAGAACACGGCCGGGATCATGTAGTTGCCGAGGTAGAGCTCCCACGCGGGCCACAGTCGAGCGAGGCCGTCGGTCCACATCATGTAGAAGTCGGGCTGCGAGCCTGCGGACACCTGCGACGGGTTGTACGGGCCGAGGGCCCACACCGGGTTGATCTGCAGAACGCCGCCCATGACCGCGAGGACACCGAACGTCATCGCGAAGAACGCGCCCGACTTCACTGCGAAGACCGGGAGGATGCGGACGCCGACGACGTTGGTCTCGGTGCGGCCGGGGCCGGGGAACTGCGTGTGCTTCTGGTACCAGACCA
This sequence comes from Rhodococcus sp. Leaf247, assembly GCF_001426185.1. Classification (GTDB taxonomy): domain Bacteria; phylum Actinomycetota; class Actinomycetes; order Mycobacteriales; family Mycobacteriaceae; genus Rhodococcoides. The sequence goes on from NZ_LMRP01000004.1 coordinate 360,235, forward strand.
ACGCGAGGTGAGCCGCGATGAGCGCCAGGATGATGGCCGGCAACAGGAGAACGTGAGCGACGTAGAGGCGCGGGATGATGATCGTGCCCGGGAAGTCGCCGTTGAAGATCAACCAGTGCATCCACGTGCCGACCACCGGGATGGAGATGGTGATGCCGGAGAACGCGGCGCGGAGGCCGGTGCCGGAGAGCAGGTCGTCGGGGAGCGAGTAACCGAAGAAGCCCTCGAACATGGCCAGGATGAGCAGCAGCGAACCGATGACCCAGTTGGCCTCACGCGGGCGGCGGAACGCACCGGTGAAGAAGATGCGGGCCATGTGCACGATGATCGAGCACGCGAACAGCAGCGCTGCCCAGTGGTGGATCTGGCGGATGAACAGACCGCCGCGGACCTCGAAGGACAAGTCCAGCGTGGTCGCGTAGGCCCTGGTCATCTCGACGCCGCGGAGTGGTGCGTACGCGCCGTCGTAGATCGTCTCGGACATGGAGGGGTCGTAGAACAACGTGAGGTACGTGCCGGACAGCAGCAGGATGATGAAGCTGTACAGCGCGATCTCACCGAGCAGGAACGACCAGTGCGTCGGGAAAACCTTGTTGATCTGTCGACGCATGCCCGCAGAGAGGTGATAGCGGGAGTCGACGCCCTCGGCCTGCTTCGCAGCGAGAGTGGCGATGGTTGGACTCATCGTGAACCTTCCGATGACGACGCAGCAGAAGCGTTCTCCTGCTCGTGTACTCCGGCCGGACGTTCCCAGTAGGCGGGTCCGAGCGGCTCGATGAAATCGCCCGCGGCAACGAGGAAACCGTCTTCGTTCACCGTGATGGGCAGCTGCGGAAGAGCACGTGCGGCCGGTCCGAAGATCGGCTTGGCGTATTCCAACGCGTTGAATTGCGACTGGTGGCACGGGCAGAGGATCCGGTTGGTCTGCTGCTCGTACAACGATGTGGGGCAACCGAGGTGGGTGCAGATCTTCGAGTAGGCGAAGTAGTCGCCGTAGTTGAAGCTCTCCTGGCCCTTGCGCTTGACCGTGCGGTCGGCGTCCTCGGTGCGGAGACGGATGAGCATGACGGCGTTACGGATTCCCTTGAGAGCGTGTGACAGCTCTTCTTCGTTGCCGCGTTCGGACTCGCGGAACGGGAACACGGTTTCCATGGCGCCTGCATCGAGATCTTCGGGACGTACCAGCACCACGTCGTCGACGCGGCCGGTGTAACGCCGCAGGTAGATCGTCTCTCCAGGGTAGCTCGGGGTCCATCCCGAGACCCAGAGCGACGACTCGTCGCCCTCGGCCCACGGGTTCTTGATCAGGCCACCGAGCGGAAGGATCGACATGATGCCGAGTGCGCCGCCGCCGAAGACGAGGCTGCGCTTGATCATCTTGCGACGACCCAGCGTGGACGTGTCGAAGGAGTCGCTGAGTTCGGCGACGACCGTCCTCTTGTCCACCTCGCTCGAACCACCGTCGTGGCGATCCTGGATGGACACCTCTTCGGGGATGAACTTCTTGGTGAACTGCACGGCGCCCACGCCGACGCCGAGGATGGCCAGACCCATGGTCAGACCGATCAGCGGTGTGTAGAGGCTGTACAAGCCGTACTGGTCCTCGCCCATGCCGGCGTACTGCCACGGCCAGAAGAGGTAGATGGCGATGAAGGCGATCGCGGAGACACCGGCGAGGAAGAACCAGAGGCTGACGCTGCGCTCGGCGCGCTTCTCGGCCTTGGTTCCGGGGACGGGCCAGCGTGCACGACGGAACGCCACATCGACGTGGTCGAGGTTGGTGCCGAGTGCGACGAGTTCGTCGCGGCTCATGGCGGACAGTTCCTCGTCCGTGTACTTACGGTCCGGATCGAATGCCCTGCGGTCGTCGGCAGTGCCGTCTTCCGGGAAGTTGTCGCCGCTCATGACCTCACTCCGATCCACAGTGCTGCTCCGACGATCAGACCGATGCCGACCACCCAGATGGCGATGGCTTCCGTGCCGGGGCCGAATCCGCCGAGTCCGTATCCACCGGGAGGCTGAGTCTCGGAGGACGACTTGACGTACGCGATGATGTCTTTCTTCTCTTCGGGCGAGAGCTGGCGGTCCGAGAACTTGGGCATGTTCTGCGGTCCGGTGACCATCGCCTGGTAGATCTGCTGCTCGTTGGCCGGGTCGAGCGTCGGGGCGTACTTGCCCGAGGAGAGTGCGCCACCTCGCCCGGTGAAGTTGTGGCACGACGCGCAGTTGAGACGGAACAGCTCGCTGCCGCGGGCGACATCGCCGCCGCGGAGCGACTCCTGCTCGATCTCGCCGCTGTCGCTGCGCACGACCGTGGGGCCGCCGCCGTTCGCTTGGATGTACGCACCCAGGGCGTCGACCTGCGCCTGGTTGTACTTCGGCTGCTTGCGCTCGGCCTGTGCCTCGTTACGTGCCATCGGCATACGTCCGGAGGAGACCTGGAAGTAGACAGCAGCTTCGCCGACGCCGATCAACGACGGTCCGCGATCCTTGACGCCCTGGAGGTTGGCGCCGTGGCACGTCACGCAGGACGTGTCGTAGATCTGCTGACCTTCGCGCACCATGGCTGCGCTGTCTTCCTGGGCGGTGGCGACCTGCGCATCGGGCGTGAGAGCCGCCGCGAGGAAACCCGCGCCGACGAGGCCCATGAACAGCACCATCGCGCCACTGACCCGGCGACGTGTGCGACGACGGCGGTTGGCCTTCTTCGCGGAGGCAGTCGGGGTGCCGCTCTGGACGACGACGCCGTCGTCGTCGGGTGTGCCGGGGGGTGAAGAACTCATCTGTATCCCTTGTCGTGTCGGGACGGCTTGTCGGATGTCACCGATGAGGCTGTCATCGGGTATTCGACGCCTGCTCGGTCAGCGGATGAAGTAGATCGTCGCGAACAGCGCGATCCAGACGATGTCGACGAAGTGCCAGTAGTAGGACACGACGATGGCGGCGGTTGCCTGGGCCGGCGTGAACTTGCTGACCAGGGTCCTGGTGATCAGGAAGACGAACGCGATCAGTCCGCCGATGACGTGCAGGCCGTGGAAGCCGGTGGTGATGTAGAAGACCGAGCCGTAGACGCTGCTCGAGATCGACGTTCCCTCGTGCACCAGGTGGTAGTACTCGTAGCCCTGGCCGGCGACGAAGAACGCGCCCATGACCAGCGTGAGGGTGTACCAGCGGCGGAGGCCGAAGACGTCACCGCGCTCGGCGGCGAACACACCGAGCTGGCAGGTGAAGGACGATGCGATGAGCACCGCCGTCACGGGTACGGCGAGCGTCAGGTTCAGCTCGGTGGGCTCCGGGGGCCACTGACCCGGCTCGGCCTGGGCCCGCGCGACGAAATACATCGCGAAGAGGCCGGCAAAGAACATCAATTCGCTGGACAGCCACACGATCGTGCCCACGCTGACCATGTTCGGCCGGTTCAGCGAATGGACACGCTGGGTGATGGCGGATCCCGAAGTACCTACTGCGCTCGTCACATCCGCAAGTATGACCCGTCGTAGTACGAAAGGCATAGCCGGGTATCGGTTGGCGCGTCGAGCGTCGTTCGCGCGCGCGTAGCAAGAACGAGCAATCTCGGACGGTACGGCCCCTCTTCCTGGACTTTTAGTTCAATAGGGCCGGTCTGCCCACGTCGGAGCGGGTCGGAGTCGGCGGACAGTGGTGTTCGCGACACCACCGGTGGAGTCTCGACTCGAGCTCTAGAGTCGGTGGCGCGAAGGTCTCCTCCACCGCCGTCTGGCACTGTCGAGGGATGACTTCGGGCACCGGTCGTGGGCGGACTCCATGGTGGCGGCGGCTGTTCGGCAAGACGCCTCCGCCGCCGCTCGACGCCACGCGGGAGGATCTCGTCGTGGTCGCGTCGTGCTTCGACGACGTGGAGGCGTGCTCGGCCACGTTGGAGCGTGCAGCGAGCGAGGAGCCGGCCTGGTCCGCGGACGACGACTGCGTCCTGCGTCACCACCTGTTGCTTCCTGCCGACCAGGTGGCCGACGCGGTATCGGTCGCCGCCCAGGACGGCTACGCCGAGGCGACGACGGGCCCTATGGCGCAGACGCCCGGACACCTGCCCGCCGACGTGCCGACGGGAACGCTCCTGGTTCTGCAGCGAGTGCAGATTCTCGACGCTCTGCACTGTTCGCAGGAACGGTCGAGGATGGCGGGCCTCGCTCAGCGACGCGACGGCGTGGTGCTGGGCTGGGATGCGCTTCAACCGGCTGCGGAACCGCCGTCCGGCGAGCACTAAGCTTCCCGCTCATGAGCGCAGGGGACAGCACGCGGACATGGGCGAAGGTCCTCGGGACCTTGACGTCGCGCCACGACCTGACGGGCGCGGACACGGCGTGGGTGATGGACGAGATCATGTCCGACAACGCCACGTCCGCCCAGATCGCGGCGTTCGGTGTCGCTCTCAAGATGAAGGGTCCCACCTCCGACGAGTTGCGCGGACTGGCCGACTCGATGCTCGGCCATGCCAAGCGCGTGCCCGTGGACGAGGACGTGGTCGACATCGTCGGTACGGGCGGCGATCGCTCGAACACCGTCAACATCTCCACCATGGCCTCGGTCGTCGTGGCCGCTGCGGGTATCCGCGTGGTCAAGCACGGAAACCGTGCCGCGTCCTCGAAGAGCGGCGGCGCCGACGTGCTGCAGGCACTCGGGGTCCGCATCGACCAGGGTCCGGACCAGGTCGCGGCGAGCGTCGCCGAGCTGGGCATCGGATTCTGCTTCGCGCCCGTGTTCCACCCTGCGTTGCGCTTCGCCATCGCCCCTCGCAAGGAGATCGGTATCCCCACGGCGTTCAACGTCCTGGGCCCGTTGACCAACCCTGCGAGTCCGCGTGCCGGGCTGGTGGGATGCGCGTTCGACGACCTGATAGACGTCGTGGCCAGCGTCTTCGCGGCCCGCGGGAATTCGGTGCTGGTGGTGCGGGGAGACGACGGGCTCGACGAGATCACGACGTCGACGACCACGTCGGTACGTATCGTCCGGGACGGGACCATCGAGCACACCGTGCTCGATCCGCGCGATCTCGGCATAGAGCGAGTGCCGCTCGACGCTCTTCGCGGCGGCGACGCCGAGGACAACGCGGCAGCGGCGCGGCGCGTGTTCGCCGGTGAGACGGGTCCGGTGCGGGACGCGGTGCTGCTGAACGCGGCCGGCGCGATCGCCGCGTTCCGGGGTATCGGCGACTCCCTGGAGGACGCGCTGGCCGACGGGCTCACCGCGGCCGCGACAGCGATCGACACCGGAGCAGCGCAGACGTTGCTCGGTCGGTGGGCCGAGTTCACCTCGGCCTGACTGCTTTACTCGCCGATGGAGAAGCCCGCGTCGATGTCCGCGCTCGAGTAGGACTTGAACGCGATGTGGGTGTCGGTGCGGACTACGCCGTCGATGCGGTTCACGCGCTCGGTGATGACCTCGGCGATCTCCTCGTGGCTGCGGACCTTCACGACGGCGATCAGGTCGACGTCGCCGGCGCAGGAGAACACCTCGGACACGCCGGGGACGTCGGCGACGGCCCGAGCGGTCTCCGGAATCGTGTGCACCTCTGCGTGGATCATGACGATGGCGGTGATCATGGCAAAACCTTCCGAGAGATGAATTGCGGCCGAGCCTAGTTCGGCGGAGTCCTCCGGCGCGTCACCCCCACGCCATCGTTCTCTCCCGTTCGCGACGGCTCGCATCCCGTACGGCGGCGCACCACGGTGCCCATCGGCCGGCGCCGTGAGCGGGTTCGGACCAACCGTCCGTGGTGTCGACGATGCGGACTCCGCCCGAGTCGAGCCAGCGTGCCAGGAGCGCGACCTCCTCCGGCGTGGCTCCGCGAAGGGGAGTCTCGTCCGGGATGACGGTGTCCGCCGCGGAGATCAACGCGTCGACGACGGGCATGGGCGGGACTCCGCGGCGGGACACTCCGGCGCTGGCGAGTCGGCCGTACCGGATGACGACGAACTCCCAGCCGCCGTCGTCGGCGCGACGGGCAGCGACCAGTTGCTCGATGCGTGCGAGGGCATGCAGGCGTTGGACCGCGCGGAGGGCCGTCATCAGTGCCGCGGCGCGATCACGCAGACGTGCCGCGGATTCGAAGAGGAGATCGGTGGACAACGCGTCGATCCGTGCGGCGACTGCCGCGAGCACGGACGGGTCTGCTCCCGCTCCGAGACGACGGAACGACTCCGGGGCATGGGAGTACTCCTCGGCGTCCATGGGCCCGGAACCGGCCGCGGTGCACCCCCCGACCGCCTCGACGGCGCATTTCTCGTGCCGCGCCGAGGCGGGAATGCGGTGGGTGCACGAGCGGAGCCGGGTGTACTCGGCGATGACCGCGGCAGCGTCGGCGGCGGCGCTCCGTACCGCGAAGGGGCCCACCGCGCCGGGGGAGGGCGTGCGGACGATGGAGAGGCGCGGGAACGCCTCGGAGGTGAGCGTCAACCACCAGCCCTTGCGGGGGTACTTCGATCGACGGTTGTACGGCGGGGTGTGTGCGCTGATGAGTCGCAGCTCGTGGACACCCGCCTCGATGGCGTGAGCGCACTCGACATGGTCGACCCGCGTCGCGAGCGCCACCATCTCCTTCATGCGGCCACGGGTTTCCGAGCCGGTGAAGTAGTTGCGCACCCGGCGGTGGAGGTTCCTCGACGTGCCGACGTAGAGCACTTCGTCCGAGGGGCCGCGGAAGAGGTAGACACCGGGAGCGTGGGGCAGCCCGGCCGCCAGTGTCCGTTTGGCGCGATGGGCAGCGGTGACCGTCGGCAGATAGTCGACCAGCTCGGCGTAGCTGTGCACACCTTGATTGCCGACGCGTTCGATCAACGCGTGCAGGACGTCGACTGTCGCGCGCGCATCGTCGAGCGCACGGTGGGTGGGCCGGGTGGAGACCTCGAAGAGCGTTGCGAGTGACGACAGCTTGACCGACGGTGCCTCGTCCCTGGACAGGACACGTCGGGCCAGCTTCACGGTGCACAGGACCCGGAACGACGGCCACGCCAGATCCATCCGGGTGGCGGCAGCACGGAGGAAGCCGGTGTCGAACCGGGCGTTGTGCGCCACCAGGACGCTTCCGCGAGCGAATTCGACGAAGGTGGGGAGCACTCGTTCGATACGGGGAGCGTCGATCAACATCGCGCTGCTGATGCCGGTGAGCTGGACGATGCCGGGCGGGATGGACCGACCGGGGTCGACGAGGGTGGCCATCTCTCCGATGACCCGCCCGCCACGGACCTTGACGGCCCCGATCTCGGTGATCGCGTCCTCGCCGGGACGCCCGCCCGTGGTCTCGAGGTCGACGACGACGAAGGTCGTCTCCCGCAGCGACATGTCCATCTCGTCGAAGGCGAGTTGCAGGCCCGTCGGCGCGGCGCCCGATGTCGCCGACGCAGCTGCCACGTACGCCCCGTCGGGACGCCGGGCCGGTCCGGTCTCGCTTCGCACATCCGGGACCGTAGGGGGTGCCACCGACAAGAACGACGGGGCGTTCTCGCCGGCCTGCCGTGTCGGTGGGCGCCGTTAGCGTCGGCGTCGATTCGCGTGATGATCGGCCCCGGCCTCCTTGTGATCCGGTACGAACATCACGGCCGACAGCACGAAACTTGAATGAGACGAGGATCACATGATTGTCGATTGTGGCGAGTGCGTGGTGCGGGGCGACGCGTGTTCGGACTGTGTCGTGTCGGTGCTGCTGGGCGTTCCGGGCATGCCGTCGGCACCCTCGGACGGCCCCTCCGATGCACCGTTCGCGGCACGCCGATTGAGGCTCGAGCAGGACGAACGTGCCGCCATGGACGTCCTCGCGGAGAGTGGGTTGGTACCCCGGCTGCGTCTGGTCGGCAAGGTCGTCCCGTCCCCCGAGGAGTCGACACGCGACCGGCGTGACTCGGGCCCGGAACACGTCGCGGGCTAGTGCTTCCCGTGATCGAACCGCGACACGGAGACGGTGGGCTCGACATCTTGGATGCCATTTCGTAATCTTTCCGAGACATTGCGGAGTCGTGCAGCGCCACCAGGGACTGCGTCGCAAGGTCACCGCCTAATCGGCCACCTCTTCCGGGTGGTCGTACCGGGAACCCACCGTTACACCGGGGTGAATCCCATCGAGTCGCGTGGCGGCTCGATGAGTAGGGCTGATCTTCCCAGCCCGAACCCGTCAGCTAACTCGGTCGGCGGATATCAGGAAGAAACGGAGCACCTCTTTCTCGTGGCGAAACACCGTAAGCCCAGCACCACCTCGCGGCCTGTCCGCAACGTTCTCGTCGCCGGAGCCATCACGGCCGGCGCAGTCGTCGTCCCGGCGGCGCCCGCCTTCGCGGCCCCCGTCGAGATCCCCGGTATCGGAACGTTCGAGGTTCCGGACCAGATCCTCAGCCAGCTCCCCCCGCTTCCGCAGGTCCCGGCACTTCCCGGTCCTGCCGCACCGACGTCGAGCGCAGCGCAGATCGCCGTCCAGGCTGCCGAGAGCAAGGTCGGCGCGCCGTACGTGTACGGAGCAGCCGGCCCCAACGCTTTCGATTGCTCGGGACTGATGAAGTGGGCGTACCAGCAGGCCGGCATCAACCTGCCGCGTACCAGCTACGACCAGGCTGCCGCCGGCGTCCCCGTCTCGCAGTCGGACCTGCAGCCCGGTGACATCGTGTCCTTCTACGGTGGATCGCACTCGGGTATGTACGTCGGCAACGGAAACGTCGTCCACGCATCCACGGAGAGCCAGCCCGTCAAGGTCGCTCCGCTGTCCTCCATGCCGTTCGACGGTGCGCGCCGCTACGCCTGATCGATCGCTGTAGCTCCGTCGCAGGAGTACTCGTCCGACACCGGCAGTAACCGATCACGCGGTCGGTTACTGCCGGTGTCGACGACTTTCGGGAATGTTTCGCGTCGAAAAGCGGGGTTCGTGGACAGAATCCACGGTGTCGTCGTAATCTTTCCGTGACTCCCCGCGATTCGGCAACGGATCGCATCATGTTTCGGATCAGTTCCAGATCGGAGAACCACTCACGTGCCGTCTTCGGTATCCACGCGGTCGGGTGTGCGCGGGGCGATCCTCGCCGGCGTTCTGACCGCCGCTCTCGCGTTCATCCCGGTCGGCGCAGCGTCGGCCGATCCTGTTCCCGGCGAATCCGCCTCGGATGCGGTCACGCGCCTGGCGGACCTGTCCCGCGAGTCGGAACAGACGACCGAGGCCATGCACAACGCCCAGATCGACCTCGATGCCAAGCTGGCAGCTCAGTCCGACGCGGACGGGCGCCTCGACGCCGATCGGCGTGCCCTCGCCGATGCCCGCGCGCAGATCGACTCGGTCCGCCCGGCAGTCGACAAGATCGCTCGGGCCAACTACCAGGGAGCGCGCACCAACCGCCTGTTCGCGGTGATGGTGAGCGACTCTCCGCAGCAGCTGCTCGACCAGATGTCCGCCCTCGACATCATCTCCACCGATGCCGCGGCAACCGTCGGCACGTTCAACGAGGCAACCGCTGCGGCGGCCGCGGCCGAGGCTGCATCGCAGCAGTCGGCGGACGCCGCTCGCACCGCGACCGAGCAGGCCAAGGCGGTCAGCGACGACCTCCAGGGCAAGCAGAGCAGGCTCCAGAGCGAGATCGCCGATGTCATGGCCGCTTTCGGAGCGCTGTCCGAGCCGGAGAAGGCAGGCCTCGCGGGTGCGGCATTCCCCCCCGGATTCGATCCCGCCACCATTCTGGGAGCCCTGACACCGGGGTCGCAGACGGGAGCGCTCCAGGCCGCGTTCACGCAGATCGGAAAGCCGTACGTCTGGGGTGCGACCGGACCCGACGGGTACGACTGCTCCGGTCTGGTCGTGTGGGCGTACAAGCAGGTCGGCAAGACGCTGCCGCGGTCCAGCCAGGCGCAAGCCGCAGGTGGAACGCCGGTGGCCAAGGAAGACCTGCAGCCGGGTGACGTGGTTCTGTTCTACAACGACGCTTCCCACGTAGGCCTGTACGCAGGCAACGGGAACGTCGTCCACGCGTCGACGTTCGGGGTGCCGGTCCGAGTGGAGTCGATGGCGTCGTGGCCGTTCTACGGCGCTCGCCGATACTGATCCTTCGCGCCACGGCCGCACTGTTGGTCGTCGCGGCCGTACTCGCCGGATGCTCGTCCGGTGCTGTGGACGACAGAGGTGGCTCGGTTCCGGTCACCGCGGTCGCGGACGACGCTCGCACAGCAGGAGTGACCGCACTACTCGACAGATGGACGTCGGCGTTGCGCGACAACGACGACGCGGCCTTGCGTAGCTTGTTCGACCCGTCAGCCGACCCTGCCTTCGTCGATCGCGAAGTCGCGCGTGCAGCATCCCTGCAGGACGTTCCGCTGTCGGACTTCGGGTACGAGATCACGCCAGGGCCCGAGGTGCCGGTGGAGCCCACCCTGGCCGATTCGCTGGACGCCACCGAGGTGTGGGCTCCGAACGTGGTTCTGCGGTACGCCTACCAGGACTCCGACATCGGTCCCACCCGGCGTGATGTCGCCTTGGTCGTCGCGCGCCGCGGAGACACGTGGGCGCTGGTGTCCGACGCCGATGTGCCCCAGTACGCCCGCACGACGTGGCGCGGACCGTGGGACTTCGGCCCCGTTGTCGTACGCCGAGTTCCCACCGGCTCGACGACGTCGCTGGTGATCGGGCACGAGGGCCAGCGTGACTTCATCGACGCGCTGGCGGCCGATCTACCGGCCGCTGTCGACGCCGTGACCGGCTTCGTCGGCATCGGGTGGTCGCGGCGAGCTGTGCTTGTCGTGGCGGGATCCGACGCCGAATTCACCAGTAATGCCAATGGCTCGGTCCTCACCGATGTCGCCGCTTCCACCATTGCGGACCCCGTCGAGAACGGTCTGGTCACCGGTCAGCGTGTCGTCTTCGGCCCGACGGCCGCGGATCGTCTGACGGACAGCACCCGGCGGACAGTGCTGCAGCACGAACTCACCCACGTGGCGACGCGGTCGATCACCGGGGAGGGCGCACCGCTGTGGATGCTCGAGGGCTACGCCGATTACTCGGGATACCGCGGGTCCGGTCTGACGTTCGAGCAGATCGCGCCGACTCTGGCAGCAGTGGTTCGAGCAGCGGGGCCGCCCAGGGTGCTGGCCGAGGACTCGGATTTCGCGGCGGGTGGGTCGCGGGGCGCGATCGCCTACGAGTCCGCCTGGTCGGCCTGTGCATTCGTCGCCGACCGTTACGGCGAACCCGTTCTGAAGAACCTCTATCGCCGGTTCGCGGCGGGTCCTGTCGATCCGACGGTGCGTGACCGCGCGTTCTCGGCGACTCTCGGCATCGGGACCGCGGAATTCCTCGAGCAGTGGGGCGCGTGGGTCGCCGAGCAGGCGGGCGCGCCGGCCTGAGCCGTCTACGGTGGTCGCATGCGCCGAACGCTGCTGGTGACCAACGACTTTCCACCTCGACGGGGTGGGATCCAGTCCTACCTGCACACGTTCGCGCAGTTGCTCCCACCGGACGAGTTGGTCGTGTACGCGCCGCGCTGGCGCGGAGACTCCCACGTGCGTTTCGACGCGGAGCAGCCCTACGAGGTCGTCCGACACCCCACCACGCTGATGCTTCCCAGCCCCGCCGTCGCGCGCCGTGCCGCCGGGCTGGTGTCGGACCGTGAGTGCGACACGGTCTGGTTCGGCGCCGCCGCGCCGCTGGCGGTGCTCGGACCACATCTGCGACGGGCAGGAGCCGAGCGCATCGTGGCCTCCACCCATGGCCACGAGGTCGGATGGTCGATGCTGCCGGCGGCGCGCCAGGTCCTGACCCGCATCGGATCGACGACCGATGTGATCACGTTCGTCAGCCGCTACACCCGCGGTCGGTTCGCGTCGGCATTCGGAGCGGACGCCTCCCTCGAACACCTACCGCCCGGCGTCGACTCGACCGTCTTCGCCCCTGATCCCGCGGCGCGCGACGATCTCCGTGCGCGGTACGGGTTGGGGGAGCGACCGACGATCCTGTGTCTGTCCCGTCTGGTGCCGCGCAAGGGACAGGACATGCTGATCCGGGCGCTCCCGTCGATTCGCGCGCGGATCGACGGTGCCGTACTCGTCATAGTCGGAGGTGGGCCGTACGCCGACACGCTGCGCCGACTCGCGCAGACGTGCGGGGTCGCCGACCACGTCGTGTTCACCGGATCCGTCCCGGCCGAGGAACTCGCCGCGCACCACACGATCGCCGATGTCTTCGCCATGCCGTGCCGCACGAGGGGTGCCGGGCTGGACGTCGAGGGACTCGGGATCGTCTTCCTCGAAGCGTCGGCAAGCGGGGTTCCGGTGGTGGCCGGTCGTTCGGGGGGCGCGCCGGAAACCGTCGTCGAGGGGGAGACGGGACTGACCGTCGACGGCAGAGACGTCGACGACATCGCGTCGGCGATCGTCACCGTGCTGTCCGACCGCGACAGGGCCGCGGCAATGGGAGCAGCGGGCCGCGAGTTCGTGTCCACGCAGTGGCGGTGGGACGTTCTCGCGGCCCGCTTGGCCGGGCTTCTGTGACGGGCTACTTCGAGTAGATCGCCTCGATGTCGCTCGCGTACGACTTCTGCACGACGTTGCGCTTGAGCTTCATCGTCGGGGTCAGTTCGCCGCCCTCCTCGGTGAAGTCACCGGGCAGGATGCGGTATTTCTTGATGCCTTCGGCATGCGAGACCGACTTGTTCGCCTCGGCGACGGCCGCGTCGATCTCCGCGATCAGGTCGGGGTCCGACGTCAGATCCGCGACGGTTGCGGACTCGTCCTTGCCGTTGCGCTGCTTCCACCCGGGGAACGCTTCGGCGTCGACGGTGATCAGAGCGCCGATGTACGGCTTCTGATCACCCACCACCATCGCCTGGCTGATGAGAGTGCTGGCGCGCAGCGAATCCTCGAGACCGGCGGGGGAGACGTTCTTGCCTCCGGCGGTCACGATGATCTCCTTCTTGCGGCCGGTGATGGAGATGAAGCCGTCCTCGTCGACGGCGCCGAGGTCACCGGTGTGGAACCAGCCGTCGGTGAGCGCCTCGGAGGTGGCGTCGTCGTTCTTCCAGTATCCGTCGAAGACCACGCCGCCCTTCAGCAGAATCTCGCCGTCCTGCGCGATGCGGACAGCGTTGCCCGGCAACGGCTTTCCGACGGTGCCGATCTTCTGCTCGTCCGGGGTGTTCACTGCGGCGGCAGCGGTGGTCTCGGTGAGTCCGTAGCCCTCGTAGATGGTCACGCCGATACCGCGGTAGAAGTGCGCCAGACGCTCACCCAGGGGCGCGCCACCGGAGATCGCCAGTTCGCAGCGTCCACCCAGGGCGGTGCGGAGCTTGCCGTAGACGAGACGGTCGAACAGAGCGTGCTTGGCGCGCAGCACGATCGACGCTCCGCCGGTGTCGCGTGCCTTGCTGAACGCGACCGCGGTGTCGGCAGCAGCGTCGAAGATCTTGCCCTTGCCGTCCGAGTGCGCTTTCTGACGGGCCGTGTTGTAGACCTTCTCGAAGACGCGCGGCACGCTGAGGATGAAGTGCGGCTGGAACGAGCCGAAATTGTCCACCAGGTGCGGGATGTCGTGGGTGTGCCCCAGGGTGGCGCCGCGATCGAACGCGGCGATGGACACGGCGCGCGCGAGCACGTGTGCCATCGGGAGGAACATCAGTGTCGACCGTCCCTCGACCAGCATCGTGCCGATCGCGCTCGCGGCAATCCCACGCGATTCCGCGACCAGATTGGCGTGACTGAGGACGCAGCCCTTGGGGCGGCCCGTGGTGCCCGATGTGAACACCAGGGTTGCGGGGTCGGAGGCGCGCAGCGCTGCGATCCGGTCGGTCACCTCGGAGTCGGCGATGTCGCGGCCGGCATCGACCAGCACGTCGACGGCACCGACCTTCTCCGGCGACGCGTCGATCTGGAGAACCGTGGTCACGCCGGGGAGGTCGGGAAGGATGTCCGCGAGGATGTTCGAGTGCGCGACCGTCTCGACGACGGCGGCCACGGCTCCGGAGTTCTCGAGGATCCACCGGACCTGGTCCGCGGACGACGTCTCGTAGACGGGGACGGTGACGGCGCCGGCAGACCAGATGGCGTAGTCCATCAGGGGCCACTCGAACCGCGTCGCGGACATCAGCGCGACGCGGTCACCCTGTGTCACGCCCGAGGCGATGAGGCCCTTCGCGACAGCCCGCACCTGTGCGGCGAAGTCCCCCGCGCGGACGTCCTCCCACCCGTCGCGGGTGGCGCGCCGGTAGACCACCAGGTCGGGCCGTGATCTCTCGTGGGCGAACACCGAGTCGACGACGGACGCGTCGTCCTCGATCGAGAACGGTGCCGGGACGGTGAATTCGCGCACGGATTCCTCCGATAATGGGAACGGGTCGGACGGGTGTTCACACTAAACCTGCTGCGTCGGGTGTCGTCACGGGCAGTCGTGTCCGCGGTTGTGACGTCGCAGACCGACGCGGCGCACCGACGGGGATCGACGGTGCCCGTGGTTCCCCGGCATGCGACGCTGAGCGTATGAGCAGCGTGCAGATCGCCGATCAGACTTTCCTCGCCGCCCCTGCGTCGGACGTGGCGGAGTTGGTGGGCGACACCCGTCGGCAGCGGTCGTGGTTCCCTGGTCTCACCCTGACGGTGCAGGAGGACCGCGGCGAGAAGGGCATCAGGTGGACGGTGGCGGGTGAGCTGACCGGAACCATGGAGGTGTGGCTCGAGCCGATGCTCGACGGGGTGGTGCTCCACTACTTCCTGCATGCCGAACCCGTCGGGGTGTCGACGCCGGATGCGCACCGTCGGCGGGTGGCGGGAAAGACCATGTCCTTCGAGATCAAGGCCCTCCTCGAACGCGGCCGCGCTGCCGGGGAACCCCCCGTGCGCGCGGTCCGATAGTGACGAATCGACCCCACTGTCCGTGCCCCTGCGGTGCGCGGTCGATCATAGGTACAACTAGCGGCAGTACGGGCCCGGAGGGATATCAGTTCCATGGCAGACAAGACCACTAAATCGATCGTCGTCGACGCAACCCCCGACGAGGTGATGGCGGTCATCGCCGACTTCCCCAAGTACCCGGAGTGGGTCACCGCCGTGAAGTCGGTCGAGGTGCTCGAGTCGGCATCGGACGATCGCGCCCGACGCGTCAAGTTCGTCCTCGACGCCGGGATGGTGAAGGACACCTACGAGCTGCAGTACGAGTGGAAGGCGGACGGATCCGCCGTGTCGTGGCACCTCGTGGCCGGTGAGATGCAGAAGTCCCAGGTGGGGTCGTATGCGTTGTCGGACAAGGGGAACGGTGTGACCGAGGTGGTCTACGAGCTCACCGTGGACCTGGCCATCCCGATGATCGGTCTGTTCAAGCGCAAGGCGGAGAAGGTCATCACCGACACCGCTCTGAAGGAATTGAAGAAGCGGGTCGAAGCCTGACCGGTCGCGCCCCCGGCACCACCGCACGCATCACGTTCGTCATCGGAGCAGGTGGAACCGGGAAGTCCACCATCGCCGCTGCGTCGGCCGTCGGCTTCCATCGCGAGGGTCGACGCGCCGTGCTGATGTCCGTCGACGGGTCCGACCCGGCGAGCCTTCTCGGCGGCACCGAGGTGCCGGTGCACCGCGTGGATCCGCTCGGGGTTCTCGAGTCGCGGTACCGATCGATGTCCGAGGCACTCGCACTGGCCGGCCGCCACGACCACGGCGCGGGCCCGAGTCTCCCGGACCCCGAGGAACTCACCGCGCTGCCCGGTGCCGAACCGCTGATCGCCTTGCTCGAGGTCGCCCGCCTTGCCGACAGCGGGGAGTGGGACGACGTCGTCGTCGACTGCCCGGGCGCCGCGGGATGGCGAGAGATGGTGGCCACCCCGTCGTCGATCGTCGGGTATCTGGAGCGCATCTGGCCGCGTCACGCTCGCGTCGTGGCGTCCACGGGCGCGGACATGCGTGCGGCGGTGCTCGTCGCCGTCGTCGATCGCATCGTCGACGCGGCGTCGTCCGTGGAAGCGATGCTCGGCGACGGCTCGAGAACGTCGGCCGTGGTGGTGACGACTCCCACCCCGAGGGTGCTCGACGCTACCCGAGACCTGTTGGCGGTCACAAGTTTTCACGGGGTCGCGGTCGCCCGTGTCATCGCGAACTCGGTCCTGCCCGACCTTGGCGGGGCCGTGCCGACGTCCGTGCTGGGCACCCACCCGGCGGTGTACTGGACGGCCCGCATCCGCGCCGAGCACGTCTCCGCTCTGGACGCCTTCGCGGCGACCACGGGCGACCTCCGCATCGACGTCGTCTCGACCCACCCCACCGAGCCGGTAGGCTTCGATGCTCTGGGTGCTGTGTCCGATCAGATGAACGGGCAGGTGGGGGACGGGTACGGATCGGCGATCCTGCCCGCACTGGTCACCCGGGTGCGGCGGGAGTCCGGCAGTGGGCTCGACACCGTGTACCAGATGGAAGTGCCGCTTCCGTTCGTCGAGGCGGACACGGTGGCGGTGGGGCGTGTGGAGGACGACGTGATCGTGAGTGCGCAGGGCAGTCGTCGTCGGCTCAGGCTGGCGTCGGTGCTGCGTCGATGCGTCGTCACGGGCGCGGGGTTCGACGACGGAGTGCTCACCGTGTCGTTCGCGCCCGACCCGGCTCTGTGGCCCGAGAACCTCCAGGGGTCGACCGATGGATGACGGCCGCCGCGACCTCGCGGCCGAGTTCCGGGTTCTCGCAGAACTGCTCATCGACCGTGTCGAGCCCGTCCTGCGCAGACTCGACTCGGACGACGCGCCGGCGTGGCAGGGCTGCTCCTGGTGCCCGTTCTGCGCGCTGGCCGCGGCGCTGCGCGGGGAGCGCCACGACCTGTTGACCCTGGTGTCCGGAGAGATGGACGGACTGATCGACGTGCTGCGCGACTTCCTGCAGTCGCACGGCACCGCGCGGCACGACTCCGCGCCCGGCGACGCTCCCGGAGCGAGTGCACCGCCTGTCGTTCGCCCAGCGACCTACCAGCCGATTACGGTGACCAGGACATGTGAGCCCCACCGCTCACGGCCGACACCGCATCAGCCCGACCCCGATCAGTAGAGGAAGCCGCAGACGTGAGCGCTCAGTCCCGGTCCAACCGGTCTCTGACCATCGGCATCGACGTGGGTGGCACCAGCATTCGCGCATCCGTCGTGGACGTCGAGGGTCAGGTTCTCGACTCCACGCAGGCGCCCACCCCGCAGTCGTCGCGTGCGCTCGAGAACGGCATCGACCGCGCGGTCCGCGAGCTGGCCGGTCGGCACGACATCGCTGCCGTCGGCCTCGCCGTCGCGGGCTTCATCAACTCCGATCGCACCGTGGTGCGGTTCGCTCCGCACCTCCCGTGGGTCAACCGGCCGGTGGCCCGCGAGATGACGGAACGGCTCGGTATCCCGGTCATCCTCGAGCACGACGCCAACGCCGCCGCGTGGGCCGAGCACCGGTTCGGGGCTGCGGCAGGTGGTGGCAACGTCGTCATGATCGCGATCGGCACCGGCATCGGCGCTGCCCTGTTGATCGACGGCAAGCTCTACCGCGGCAGCTACGGCATCGCGCCCGAACTCGGCCACCTCCAGGTCGTCCCGGACGGACGCCAGTGCGCCTGCGGCAAGCGCGGTTGCTGGGAGAGATATTGCAGCGGAACGGCTCTCGTCGACACGGCGATCGAGCTCCTCGCAGCGAACCCGCGGGGATCAACGGTGCTGGCGCGCGAGGCGTTCCTCGACCCCGGGTCGCTGACCGGCCGCCGGATCGCGAATGCCGCGCAGGACGGCGACCTGGTCGCCATCGAGACGATGTCCGAGTTCGCACGCTGGTTGGGGATCGGTCTGGCGCTGGTCTCCGATGTGTACGACCCGGACCGCATGGTCATCGCGGGCGGCGTCGCCACGTCGTCGGCACTGTTCCTCGACACGGCACGCGAGCACTACGCGGCGCAGATCACCGGCGCCGGCCATCGACCGCTCGCGCGCATCCGCGGTACCCAGCTCGGTGAGGCCGCCGGCATGATCGGCGCGGCCGAGTTGGCCCGCGTCGAGGTGGGCGCAGCACGCGCCTGACCACCCGTTCGAGCACGCGCGAGGAGCCGGAACGGGCATCGTTCATGTCCACGTGATGGCCGGACGATGTCGGCGGTGTGAGATGTGTCCGACCCGACGCTCGAACTGTGGCTGGTGTCATAAACCCCCGGTACAGTTACGCCCACGAGATGTCCGAGCGGGCCGCGGGCATCGCGGTGCGGGTCGCGGGTACTTCGAGAAAGGCATGTCGGGCATGTGGTACTGGATATTCAAGTACGTCCTTCTCGGGCCGGTGTTGCAGGTGATGGGCCGTCCTCGCGTGGAGGGTCTGGAGAACATCCCCGACGACGGGCCGGTGATTCTCGCGAGCAACCACCAGGCGGTGTTCGATTCGTTCTACGCGTGCCTGGTCGTACCGCGTCGCATCACATTCCTCGCGAAGAGCGAGTACTTCACCGGCAAGGGCCTCAAGGGTCGCTTCCAGAAGTGGTTCTTCTCGTCCGCGGGACAGGTCCCGATCGATCGCACCGGTGCCTCCGCCGCGCAGGACGCGCTCGACGCGGGCCTGCGCGTGCTGGCGAAGAACAAGGTGCTGGGTATCTACCCGGAGGGCACCCGCTCGCCGGACGATCGGCTCTACAAGGGCAAGACGGGCATGGCGCGTCTGGCTCTCGAGAGCGGCGTACCGGTGATTCCGGTCGCGATGATCGGCACCGCGAAGATGAACCCCATCGGCTCACGGATTCCGCGCCCCACCAAGCTCGGCGTGAAGTTCGGTAAGCCACTGGACTTCTCGCGGTACGAAGGCATGGCGGGCAACCGCTTCGTCGAGCGCGCCGTCACCGACGAGGTCATGTACGAGCTGATGAAGCTCAGTGGTCAGCAGTACGTCGACGTGTACGCGGCGAGCATGAAGAAGACGCCCACCCCCGCGGTGGATCCGGCTCCGTCGACCGAGGCCGCTCGCATCCCCGACACCCGCGCGGGCTAGCTCAGACCGCGTCGGCGACCGGGCGCGTGTCGGTCACGGACCGCGCACGCAGCGGGACGACGGCCACCGCGATGACGAACACCAGTCCCCACCAGACGTAGGACGACGCCTGGATCTGATCCCACAGCGGCCAGCCCAGGCCGTTCCAGCGGCCCGGTGCCAGTCGCCAGTGCGACGGGTAGTGCAGCAGCACGGCGCCGATCACCGCGAGCGCGACCATCGCGGGTGCGCGGCGGGTGACTCCGACGTGGACCAGGACCATCAGCATCGGCACGGTCCACACCCAGTGGTGCGACCACGAGACAGGTGAGACCAGCAGTCCCAGAGCGGCATTGACGCACAGAGCCAACAGGTATTCCTGCGCGGCGAGGGCGCGTCGGATCGCCAGCACGGCCAGCACTCCGACGACCGCACTGCAGGCGATCCAGACGAGTGACCTGGTGCCCTCGTCCAGGCCCAGACGGGCGAGCATGCCGGTGATCGACTGGTTGGAGATGTACCCCGGACCGCCGATGCGGCTGGAGTCGAACAGCACCTCCGTCCAGTACTGCACCGAGTCGCTGAACGTCGCGAGGAATCCGAGTGCCGTGAAGGCGAGGAAGGACAGTCCGGTCACCACCGCGGCGCGGTACTGGCGACGGAGGAGGAAGTACAGGACGAACACTGCCGGGGTGAGCTTCACGGCGGTCACGAAGCCGATCAGCATTCCGCGCGGCCAGGGGGTCTTCTTCAGCAGCACATCGAGCACGACCAGACACATCAGGACGACGTTGATCTGTCCGTAGTCCAGGGTCGACCAGACGGGTTCCAGTGCGAATGCCGCGGCGGTGATCCCGCCGGTGACCCATGCCGTCGTGGACGTCGAGAGCGAGACCAGCGAGCGCAGGCACACCGCGACGGTCACGGCGAGGAGCACCATCGTCATCGCCGTCATGATCGACGACGCGACCTCGAGCGGCAGGATCGCCATCGGCGCGAACGACACAGCGGCCATCGGGGGATAGGTGAAGGGCAGCGGGATGTCCACCGACGTCGCCGGCAGCACCCCGTAGAGGTTCACGCCGTCGAGCAGCGCCCGGCCGCCGATGCGGTACACGTCGAGATCGAGTCGGTAGATCGCGCCCCACTCCCGCAGCGGAGGCAGCCCGATGACGTTGAACGCGATCCCCGCCACCAGTCCGACACAGACCGCGACCTTCGCGATCACGGTCACCGGACGCGGCAACGACGCACCCGGCCCGGTGTAGGGCGGTGCGGTCGGCAGAGTCCACGTCATGGTCGGGGGCTGTCCCTTTCTGGTGCTGTGCGCGCGTGACCTAGGGTCGGTAACCGTGCGCTACTTCTACGACTGCGAGTTCATCGAGGATGGTCGCACGATCGATCTGGTGTCCATCGGCATCGTCGCGGAGGACGGGCGTGAATATTACGCGGTCTCGACCGACTTCGATCCTGAGCGGGCGGGCACCTGGGTCCGTCGGAACGTCCTGCCGAAACTGCCCCCGTTCTCCTCGCCGCTGTGGCGATCGCGCTCCCGAATCCGCGAGGACATCCTCGACTTCGTCTCCGCCCCGCACGGCTCGATCGGCCCGACCGTCGAGATGTGGGCATGGGTCGCGGCGTACGACCACGTGGCGCTGTGCCAGCTCTGGGGATCGATGACGGCCCTACCTCGGGTCATGCCGCGGTACACGCGTGAGTTGAAGCAGTACTGGGAAGAGCACGGGTCGCCCGCACTACCCCCGGTTCCCGACGACTCGCACGACGCGCTCGCCGACGCACGTCACAACCTGGCCAAGTTCCGGGCGATCGAAGCGGCCAGGGCCTGGTCCGACAGGACCTGATTCCGAGGTCCGGCACGACCGCGCTGGGGGGTCTTACGGAAGCGGACACGGCCCGATGGTGAGAGACGACACGCGAGCGGATTACTCTGTACGCGTGAACTGGACTGTCGACGTTCCGATCGAACGCTTGCCCGAGCTCCCTCCGCTGCCCGAGTCGATGCGCGCTCAGCTCGATGTCGCATTGTCCAAGCCCGCCGCTCAGCAGCCGTCGTGGCCGGCCGATCAGGCCGAGGCGATGCGCAAGGTGCTCGAGAGCGTTCCGCCCATCACGGTGGCCAGCGAAGTCGAGGCTCTGTCCGACAAGCTCGCCGCCGTCGCCCGTGGCGAGGCGTTCCTGCTGCAGGGCGGTGACTGCGCCGAGACCTTCGTCGACAACACCGAGCCGCACATCAAGGGCAACATCCGCACACTGCTGCAGATGGCCGTCGTCCTCACGTACGGCGCCTCGATGCCCGTCGTCAAGGTTGCCCGTATCGCCGGCCAGTACGCGAAGCCCCGGTCGTCCGACGTCGACGCCCTCGGCCTGAAGTCGTACCGCGGCGACATGATCAACTCCCTCGTCGCCGACGATGCCGTGCGTCAGCACGACCCGTCGCGACTGGTGCGCGCCTACGCCAACGCCAGCGCCGCGATGAACCTCGTCCGCGCGCTCACCGGCGCGGGCATGGCGGACCTGCACCGCGTGCATGACTGGAACCGCGAATTCGTCACCAACTCGCCCGCCGGAGCCCGGTACGAGCAGTTGGCCTCCGAGATCGACAACGGTCTGAAGTTCATGGACGCCTGCGGGGTCACGGATCCGAACCTGCACCAGGCCACCATCTTCGCCAGCCACGAGGCATTGGTGCTCGATTACGAGCGCGCCATGCTCCGGCTGGACAATGACGACGAGCACGCAAAGTTGTACGACCTGTCGGCGCACTTCCTGTGGATCGGTGACCGCACCCGCCAGCTGGACGGTGCCCACATCGCCTTCGCCGAACTGGTCTCCAACCCCATCGGACTCAAGATCGGTCCGAGCACGACGCCGGAGATGGCCGTCGAGTACGTCGAGCGCCTCGACCCCACGAACAAGCCGGGCCGACTCACCCTCATCTCGCGTATGGGCAACGGCAAGGTGCGCGACATGCTCCCCGCCATCATCGAGAAGGTGCAGGCAACCGGGCACCAGGTCATCTGGCAGTGCGACCCGATGCACGGCAACACCCACGAGGCGTCCACCGGCTACAAGACTCGTCACTTCGATCGCATCGTCGACGAGGTCCAGGGGTTCTTCGAGGTGCACAACGAGTTGGGCACCCACCCGGGCGGCATCCACGTCGAGCTCACCGGCGAGAACGTCACCGAGTGCCTCGGCGGTGCGCAGGATATCTCGGACCTGGACCTCAGCGGCCGGTACGAGACTGCCTGCGACCCCCGCCTGAACACGCAGCAGTCGTTGGAACTGGCATTCCTGGTCGCGGAGATGCTCCGAGGCTGACTCTGTTTCCAGTCCTTCACCCCCCCGCGAGTACGTCGATAGTGTCGTGAAAAGCCCCTCGGGCACGACAGTCCGGACGTACTCGCGGGGGGTTCTCCGTATCTCAGGGGAGTGAGACGAGGGTGACCGTGCTGTTCGGTTCGACGCGATCGCCCTGGCCCGGGTTCTGGGTGATGACGAGGGACCGATCCGTCGTCGCCAGCTGACGGACGACGACGGTCAGTCCCAGACGCTCGAGCTCCGCCCTGGCCGATCCCACGGTCCGACCCAGCAGCGACGGCAGCGTCACGGCCGTCGACACCTGCAGTGCCACGCTGGAGCCGGCGGTGACGGTGGCGCCGCCCCCCGGGTTCGTGCCGATGACCTTGCCGCCGTCGACCTCGGCGTCGAAGACCTTCTCGACGGAGCCGACGACGATGCCGACCCGGTCGAGTTCGGCGCGTGCCTCTGCCTCGGTGCGGCCCGCGACATCGGGGATGTCGACCGGCGGAGCGCCCTTGCTGGTGAGGACACGGACCTCGCTACCGACGGGAAGCACCGTGCCGGGCGCCGGGTCGAGTGCGGCGATGTCCCCCACAGGAGCGGTGCTGCTGAACGCCTCTCCACCGTCGACGGGAACGAAGGTCCGCTCACGCAGAGCGGCATCGACGGCAGCCGCCGCGCTGCTGCCGGCGAGGGTGGGAACGGACGGGCGCCC
This sequence comes from Rhodococcus sp. Leaf247, assembly GCF_001426185.1. Lineage (GTDB taxonomy): Bacteria > Actinomycetota > Actinomycetes > Mycobacteriales > Mycobacteriaceae > Rhodococcoides. The sequence continues at coordinate 383,207 of NZ_LMRP01000004.1, forward strand.
CTGAGAAACGAGAAGGGTCACGGTCTCGCCCTTGGCGATCCGTGACCCGGGCGCAGGCTCGGTTCCGAGTAATCGATCCACCGGATCGGAATCGGTGTACCTGCCTTCCGTCGTGACGGACAGGTCGGCCGACTCGATGGCGGAGATCGCGGCGGATCGGTCGAGGCCCTCGATCGACGGGACCGCCGTGAACCTGCCGGAGCCTGCCCACCATCCGACGGTGCCCAGGAGGACGGCGACCACGACGACGATGGCCAGCCACACCAGGGCCAGGCGACGGGAGCGGCGCTTGTCCGCGTCGAAGTCGGGGAAGGCGAAGGCGCGTTTGTCCACCGGTTCGGCGGCGGTGGCGCGGCGCTCGTCCTCGCCGCCGCGGGCAGTGGCCGTCGTGACCATTCTGGTGTGCTGCATGCCCGACGACGGCGGCGCGTGACCCATGGACTCGGCGGGGACGGACACGATCTCCGTCTCCGGGGTTCGCGGAGCCTGCGGGGCGTAGGGCCGGGGAGCGTCGACGGTTTCCGCGCTCAGGTGCTCGGCGGAGCGGGAGGGAGAAGGCACGCGGTACTGGGGGAGCCCCAACATCCGGGTGACCGACCGCATCGCGTCGCCCATGACCGCGGCGTCCCGGAATCTGTCGTCCGGACGGCGCTGTGTCGCGTCGCGCACGAGGGCGTCCAGGTGGGGCGGAATCCCCGAGATGACCGAGCTCGGGGCCGGAACGTCGTTCTCGATGCGCTGGTACGCGATGGAGAGGGAGGTGTCGCCCTGGAACGGCGTGCGTCCGGTCAACACCTCGAACAGGAGGATCCCTGCGGAGTAGACGTCGCTGCGCGCGTCCCCTGCACCGACCGTCACCTGTTCCGGCGACAGGTAGGCCGCGGTGCCGAGGATGACGCTGTTGGACGTCGTGGTCGCCGCGGCGACGGCCCGCACCAATCCGAAGTCCGCGATCTTGACCTCGCCGGAATCGGAGATCAGGACGTTCTCGGGTTTGACGTCCCTGTGCACCAGGCCGCCGCGGTGCGCGACGGCGAGGCCGTCGAGAACGGGTTGGAGAACGGCGACCGCCGCGTGCGGAGGCATCGGTCCACGCTCGCGGAGGAGTTCGCGCAGGGTCCCGCCCTCGACCAGTTCCATGACGAGGAACGCGTGCTCTCCGTCGCGGCCGTGGTCGTACACGGCGACCAATCCCGGGTGGCTGAGACGTGCCACGGCACGCGCTTCGAACTCGAACCGTCGGACGAACTCCGGATCGGCGGCGAACTGCGGGTCCATGATCTTGATGGCCACGGGGCGGTCGAGGCGCAGATCGAGACCGCGGTACACCGTCGACATCCCGCCTCGTGCGATCGGGGCGTCGACGCGGTAGCGCCGATCCAGCAGCGCACCGAGCAGCGACCGACCTGACGTTGTCACCTGCGCCTACTTTCCTTCTCGATCGGAGAGACCACGGTCGATGGTAGCCAGTGTGACGCGTGGGGTCTGCGCCCGATGCGTCACACCGGGCTCGGAATTGTTCTTGTCGGGCGCCGTGACTACGTTTGTCGCGTGAGTGCGCTTCCCTACTGTGACGATGTTCTTCCCGCCGACGAGGTGCTGGTGCCGCTTGCCGACGCCGCCGACCTGCTGGGCATCACCGTCACGCGACTGCATCAATTGATCCGCGAGCACAAGTTGATCGCCGTCCGCAGAGACCGCGTGGTGTGTGTCCCCGCGAAGTTCCTCGGCACGGACGGCCAACCGCTCAAGCACCTCGCCGGTGCCATCGCCGTGCTGCTCGACGGTGGCTACAACCACCCGGCGATCCTCCGATGGCTGTTCACCCCGGACGACACGCTGCCCGGCACCCCGGTCGACGTGCTCCGCGGCGATCATGCCCGCGAGATCATCCGGCGCGCACAAGCGATGGCTTTCTGACCGGAAGATCGGCTCATCCTGCGGAGCGCAGCGACACCGTGCTGCCGGCCCGCACCAGCAGACCTCGGCCCGCAGCGGTGGCTGCCACCCGCGCGCGTCGGGAATTGCCCACGCTCGCTCGCGTCGACAGGCACCGGTAGCCGTCACTCTCGACGGCTTCGAGAATGTCGCGATACAGAGCGAAGGCGACGGCAATGCCGTCCCGTGCACGCGGCTCGAGAAGTTGTATGCCGGATTCGGCGGTGCGGTACAGCGCGCGAGTGGTGGCGATGATGTCAGCCAACGCACGGACGACGCGTGGGTCGACGTTTCCCGTCCGGCGGCACCACCACAGCAGGTCTTCGTCCACACCGAAGGCGCTCAACACGTCGCCGGGGAGGTAGATGCGGTCGCGAGCGAGGTCCTCGCCGGCGTCGCGGACGAAGTTCGTCACTTGGAAGGCCTCGCCCAGGGCCGACGCGGTGGGGCGCGCCTCCTCGACCGGGCACACGGTCCCGAGGATCGGAAGCATCTGCAGCCCGATGACGGCCGCCGACCCGTACATGTAGGTCTTCAACTCGTCCATGGTCGCGTAGCGATCCTTGTAGATCGACGAGTGCGGAACGTCCATGCGCATCGACGTCATGAAGGCCGTGAAGTACTCGGCGGGAATGTCGAACCGTCGAGCGGTGTCGAACAGGGCGGCGAGGATCAGCTCGTTGCGTCGGTCGGGTCCGTTGGACGCGACGCTCACGTGCGCGTCCGGTGACGCGAGTCCGGCGTCGAGGCGCTCCTCGATGCGGGTGAGGAGTGCGAGGTCGTCGGCTACTGCGTCGGCATCGTCACGCTCGGCGATCATGTCGACGTCGATAATGTCGTCGACCATGCGGGCGAAGGCGTAGAGAGCATGCACGGCCGGGCGTCGGTCCGCGGGTAGCAACCGCGTCGCCAGGAAGTACGTCTTGCCGTGTTCGCGCGCAACGTCGCGGCACAGCGCATAGGCCTCGGCGAGGTCTGAGTCGGTCACGCTCGGTTCTGCTCCTCGGTGTGGTCCGGAGCCTCGTCGCGAGTGTCGGTCCGAGTGCTCGGGGGAGTCGTCGTGGGGACGAACGTGTTTTCGTGCTCGGGATGGGTGACCGACCGCAGACGCAACGGGTCGACGGTGCGGAGTGACAGCGCTGCGACGACGCCCGCGAAGGTCGCGAGGACGACGTGCGGGAACGTGTAGAGCCCGATGGATCCGTCGGGCTGGAACACGAGCATGAGCCACGCCGACAGTCCCACCAGCACGGTGAGCGTGGTCGTGCTCATGGTGAGCCCGGCAGCCACGGCCAACGGCCACGAGTAGTACCAGGGCAGCGCGGCAGGCGACAGGATCACGATGGCCACGAGTGAGACCAGGATGCCGAGCAGGGCGCCGCGCTCGGAGTGCCGTGAGCGCCACCAGGCCGCGGCCAGGATCACGGCCAAGGCGACTGCACACAGCATGCGCGTCACTTCGAGGACAGGACCGAGGCGCGCCCCGGTGAACCAGCCGGTCCCGACGGTGACGAGATGCGCCAGGATCGTGGGCAGGGACAGCCAGTTGATGATCTTCGCCGAGCCGGAGAGCGCCGTCAGCCAGCCCAGGCCCACCCCGGCTGCGACCGAGGCGACGACGAACACGCCGAGAAATACGGCGAAGCCCGTGCCGGCGGTTCTGGCGAACACCAGGAGGACGTGCTGGCGGCGAGGTGGGTCTCCGCGTTCGGCGCGCGCCTCGTTGTCGATGCGCAGTCGCTCGCGTTCGTGCAGCATCCAGATCCACACCAGGAAGGGAAGTGCGATGCCGGCAGTGGCCTTGATGGCGACCGCCACGGCGACAAGTCCCATTCCGGCGACGTGACGACGGTCCAGCACCGCGGCGATGCCGGCAGTCATCAATCCGACCATCAGCATCTCGTTGTGGACGCCGCCGATGAGGTGGATGAGCACGAGGGGATTGAGGACGGCCAACCACAGTGCGACGGACGGGTCGGCGCCGAAGTGCCGGGCGATCCGAGGTACCGCCCACATGGTCAGCGCGAGGCCGGGGAGCATGGTCAACCGCAACAACATCGTGCCTGCGATGACGTTGTCGCCCGTCAGGGAGGTGATTCCCTCGCCCAGCAGCAGGAAGAGCGGGCCGTACGGCGCTGTGGTGGTGGTCCAGACGTTGCTGACGTTGTCCAGCAGCACACCGGGATTGGCGACGGGACCGACGGCGTAGGGGTCGAAGCCGTCGCGGAGCAGAGCGCCCTGCGCGAGGTAGGAGTACGCGTCGCGGCTGAACATGGGGACCGACAGCAGCAGGGGCGCCGTCCAGATGGGGACGACCCATCGCAGCTGATGCACGGTGGTGCGGTGGCCGAGCGTCGAGCGGCCCAAGCGCACCCAGGCCGCGATCATGAGCAGGACGCCGATCCACACCATGACGGTCGACAGCACCAGGCCGTGCCCGAATCTGAGCCACGACAGATGCATGGCCTCGAGAAGCGGATCCCGGCGGCGCACCGCGCCCGACCCGAAACCACCGAACGTGATCAGTGCCGAACCGGCGAGCCCGACGAGCGTCGCCCGTCCGGCGCGTCCCCCGAAGAACTGTCGAATCGAGCGCCAGCGCGCCGATTCCTCGGTGCCGTCCGTGGCCCGGATAGGGGAGGACGTCGTCATGTTCCTCCCCGGAAGACGTGACATGGCCGGCCGCCGAACAGGCGACCGAGCGCGGACGCATGTGAGTTTAGAGGCATCCGCCGGGAAGACGTACCGGCCCGCCGTCAGAGTGCGACGCGAGCCGACCGCTTGACCGACGGGTCGATGCGTTCGGCCGCCAATCTTCCCGAGATCAACACCGTCGGAACGCCCACTCCGGGTGTGGTTCCGCATCCCGCCAGAACGATGTTGTCGGCACCTTTCACCAGGTTGCGACGACGGAACGGTCCGGTCTGCCGGAAGATGTGCGATGCGGAGAACGGCGTGCCGGCGACCATTCCCTGATCGAGCCACGTCTGCGGGGTGTCGATGTGGTCGATCTCGAGGTGCTCGGACACTCCGGTGTATCCACGCTTCTCCATCTCGAGGAGTAGCTCGCGGACGTACGCATCGGTGATGGCAGGCCAGTCCAGGGGCGCGCTGTCGAGATTGGGGCACGGCGCGAGGATGGAGATCGGCTCCTGCACCACGCCGTCGTGAGTGACACGCAGGCCGGGATCGGTGACCGACGTACGCGTGATCAGCAGGGACGGATCCGACATCAAGCGACCGCGGCCACGGGACGCGGTCAGTTCACGGAACGTCTCGGCCCAGTTGTGGCCGAAGTCGATGACGTGGTGCGATCGCGACGACCAGCCGGCGGTGACGTCGACGGGAACGCGTCCGTGGAACACGACGGCAGACGGTGACGCTCTGACCTTCCGGCGGAAGGTGATGCCCGCGGTGGCGAGCAGCCGGTCGGTGATCAGCAGGTCGGGAGTGAGGATCAACGAGTCGCAGGTGATCCTGCCGCCGTCCTCGGTGACGACGGCCCTGGCGCGCGAGCCGCCCATCTCCACGCTGCGGACACCGGTGTTCAGTTCCAGTCGGCCACCCGCGCCGACGAATGCGTCTGCCATGGCCTGGGCGATGGTCTGCATGCCGCCCTCGGGGAACGTCACACCCAGCGAGGTGTCCATGTGCGCGATCGCGGAGTAGACACCCAGAGCTTTCTCGGGTGCGACACCGGCGTACAGAGCCTGGAAGGTGAAGATCCGACGCAAGCGGGGATCCGAGATCAACGCGTCGATACGCTTGCCCAACTTGGCGAATCCGCCGAGGCGTAGCAACGTCAGAGTGTTCGCACGGGCCTTCTTCTCCGCGACCAGGTCGAGCGGTGAGTCGAAGTTGTCGTCGATGTACCTATCGAATTCGGCGTCGAACATCGACCCCAGCCAGGCGCGCAGCGTCCGGTATCGCTGTGCTTCGTCGGGGCCGCACTTCTCCTCGACCTCGGCGATCATCCGTTCGGGGTTCGAGTGCACGTCGATCGTGGTGCCGTCGGCGAAACGCGTGTGATAGGCCGGGTGGAGCGCGTGCAGACGTAGTTGCGGCGTCGTCGATTCCCGGGTCGCGCCGACCGCGGCGAGCGCCTGATCGATGAGGTGCGGCATCGTCAGCACGCTGGCGCCGGTGTCGATCCGATACCCGGGTGCCGCGACGGAGCCCACCCGGCCGCCGACGGAGTCCGACTTCTCGAGCAGGGTGACCTCGCGGCCGGTTCCGCGCAGGTGCAGTGCGGCGGCCAGGCCGGACAACCCCGCCCCGACGACGACCACGTGATCGGTGGGTCCGGACACTGTCGCACGGGTCATGAACTTCTCCTGGTTGCTGTGTACGCCATGGCGGTGAGGCGGGCCTTGGCGTCCGCGGTGACGTTCGACGCGTCGAGGGCGGCGAGTGCGCTCTCCGTCAGTGCTGTGATGCGTCGTTCGACGTCCTCGACCGCGCCGAGGTCGACGATGTGGGCGCGAAGGACGTCGACCTCCTCGTCGGAGATATCGGTGCCGAGTCCTGCGCGGAGCCGGGCGGCGGCTGCCGGTGCGCTGCGATCGGCCTCGCCGAGTGCGGCGGCCATGAGCACCGTCCGCTTGCCCTCACGGAGGTCGTCTCCCGACGGCTTCCCGGTGACGGCGGGATCACCGAACACACCCAGAAGGTCGTCCCGAAGCTGGAAGGCGACGCCGATATCGGCGCCGAACGTGCTGTAGACCGACTGCAGATCCTCGCCCGCTCCGGCGAGCGCGGCGCCGATCAGCAGCGGCCGCTCCACCGTGTAGGCGGCCGTCTTGTAGCGATCGATCTGCAGGGCGGCCTCGAGTGAATCGTCCCCCCTCGCCTCGACGGCGATGTCGAGCAGTTGCCCGCCCAGCACCTCGGTGCGCATCGCCGACCACACCGGAGTCAGGCGTCTCGCGGCGTCGGCGTCGAGGGCTGCGAAACGGACCAGATCGTCGGCCCAGGTCAGCGCGAGGTCGCCGAGAATGATGGCCACCGACTCGCCGTACTTGTCGGAGTCTCCGCTCCACCCGGCGGCGCGATGCCGCTCGGCGAAGGTGACATGAACGGTGGGAAATCCGCGACGTGTCGACGAGCAGTCGATGATGTCGTCGTGCACCAGCGCGCAGCCCTGCACGAATTCGAGCGCCGCGAACACGTCGAGTGCGGCATCCGCCTCGACGCTGTGCGGGTCACCACCCGCGCCGATCCACCCCGTCCAGGCGAACGCGGGACGGATGCGCTTACCGCCGCGCAGAACGAAGGCCGCCAGTTCTTCCGCTGCCTCCGCGTAGATCGGGCCGACAGCGTCGATCGTGCTCTGCTGTGAGGCGATGAACGTACGCAACGACCGTTCGACCGACGTCACGAACGATCCCTGAGGCCACTCGGAGCGGTCCGCGCCGACGGACGTGCTGGTGGACGTGTCGGACATGACCGGCGAGTGCGAGGCGGTGGACAGGATTTCCTCCGGTGATAGCTGCTGTGACGTAGGACGAGCGCATCTCGAGGTGATACGCAGAATCTTATCCGTCTATTCGGACACGACGGCTCGGGCGACGACTCGGCTCCCTGTGATCCACGGAACGCTGCGCCGCGGCCGGCGGGGAAGAGGCCCCGTCGGATGAATCTATGATGTGTGTGTGACAGACGAGCTGCGCACTGCGCGCGTGAGCCGCACACCCTCGGTGGTGGATCGGTTGAATTCGGCCGCGCACGGGAGCGTTCCGTTCTCCGTCGAGTTCTCGCCGCCGCGCGACGAGGCAGCGGAAGACCGCCTGTGGCGGACCGTTCGATCCTTCGAGCAGATGCATCCGGCCTTCGTGTCCATGACGTACGGGGCCGGCGGATCCACCCGCGACCGGACCGTGCGCGTCACCGGCGAGCTCGCGGAACTGACGACACTCCTGCCCGTGGCTCATCTGACGGCGGTGTCGCACAGTCGCACGGAGTTGCGGTCGATGGTCGGTGCCTACGCCGATCGCGGTATCTCCAACATCCTCGTTCTCCGCGGTGATCCGCCCGGTGATCCGCTCGGACCGTGGGAGAAGCATCCCGAGGGCGTCGAATACGCGGAGGAACTCGTTCGACTGGTCTGCGAGTTGGGCGACTTCCATGTCGGCGTCGCGTCGTTCCCGGAGGGCCATCACCGAGCTCCCGACCTGGACCACGACACGAAGCACCTGGTGGCGAAGCTGCGCGCCGGTGCGGAGTACTCGATCACCCAGATGTTCTTCGACGTCGAGGACTACTTGCGGCTGCGGGACCGCGTCGAGGCCTTCGATCCCGAGCAGGGACTCAAGCCCATCATCCCCGAGATCATGCCCATCACGTCGCTGCGGACCATCCGCCGAGCCATGGAGCTCTCCGGGTCCTCGGTTCCACCCGCCGTGGAGAAGCGCCTCACCGCCGCCGCGGGTACGGGCAGCGAGGAGGACCGCGCCGCCGTTCGGGCCGTCGGCATCGAACTGGCCACGGAGATGGGGGAGCGCCTGATCTCCGAGGGCGCGCCGGGTCTGCACTTCATCACCTTGAACTTTGCCAAGGCCACCACCGAGGTCGTCGAGAACCTCGGCTTGGCCAGGCCTGTTCCGGAGTCCTCGGGTGGGACCGGTGTCGCGTCAGCGCCGAGTGTCGAGAACTCGGGACTTCCATACGAGGGTTCCCTGGCGGCGTCCCCGGTCCGATGAGGCGAGCAACGCCGTGCCGGCAGCGATCGACAGCGGGTGCAGTGCCGACGTGACGACGTCCCGCGCGAACGTGTCGCCACTGCCCTCGGCTCGTCTCGCAGCCAGTCGCGACACCACTCCGGCCGCGTAGCCGACAGCGCCCCACCGGCGCATCGGTCCACCGACGACCAGTGCTGCCGGCGGTATGACCCAGATCGCGGTAGCGACCGCCGATACCGCGAGAGTGCCTGCAGCACCGCCGAACTGGGACCACAACCATTTCGCGTGGCCGGCACGAACCTGGGCGGCGTCCGTGTACATCCGGCAGCTCGCGACCCGTCCGCCGTACGCCACCGCGGTCGAGAAACCGTGTCGTCGAACATGCCGCACCAACGCGAGGTCGTCCGCGACCGCGAACCGTGTGCACTCGTGACCCCCGACATCGCGGTAGGCCGCGGCGTCGACGACGAGGAACTGTCCGTTGGCGACGCCCATCGACGGGCGCCGCCCGCTGTTCGCGGCGCGCACCAGCAACGTGACGGACCACGACCACGACAGCAGGGGTTGGACGAGACGCTCGACCGCGGTGACGGCGACCTCGCCGGGCCACGGACTGAGAAAGGCCGCGCCGAGATCACGCATCGACGCGGCGGCGGCGTCCAGAGCGTCGGGGTGCAGGCGGACGTCCGCGTCGAGGAACACGACGACGGTGGGGTCCGTCGTGGCCAGGGCGCGGGTCCCCAGGTCGATGCACGCGAGGGACTTGCCCATCCCGGCGTCGTCGATGCCCGCCCGGGTGCGTCCGTGCAGCACGTCGAAACGCGGGTCGTCACCGACGACGGCCAGAGCAGCCTCGGCGGTATCGTCCGACGACTCGTCGTCGAGGATCAACACGGTCAGCTGTGAGCGGGTCCGCTGGGCCATCAGGTCGCGCAGGAGATGCGGCAGCCGCGCCGCTTCGTCGCGGGCCGGGATGCAGACGGTGATCCGCTCTCCGTCGCGTACCGCAGCGGCATCCCGTGGGCGGACGACGGGCGCGGAGAGGGCATTCGCCGACGCCACCGCCGCGGCGGCGACGGAGGTGAGCGTTCCCGCGATCACCGTCCGGCGACCGACTGCGGCCATGGAGGAACGGCCGATCGTCACGTCCTGTCGGCCGGCTGACGACGCCCGGGCCGGGAGGCCCCACGAGCGACGTACGCCATGCCGCCCACGATCGCGGCGACGCCGACGGTCACACCGAAGACGATCCCGGCCCAGCCTGCGAAGCTGCGGGTGTTCGGATCCGAGTAGCGAACCTCCGCCCGTAGCGTGCTCCGCTCGCCCGCGGGCAACTTCCAGGACACGACGTTGTCGCCTTCCCGTGCACCGTTCGTGGTGGCGACCCGCGCAGGGAACGCGATGGTGAACTGCACGTCGCTGCCCTGTGCGGGAATGTTGGACAGATCCACCTGTCCGGACAGCGTCACCAGATCCCCGGAACGGACCAGGGAGAGCTGGAACAGGCCGACCGACTGCTCGGACAACGCGGCAAGTTGCTGCACGTCTCCGAACGTCAGGTCGTTGAACAGCGCCTCGCTGCCCACGTAGCCGTCGGAGTTGTACGACTGCACGCGGATCTTGCTTCCGAGGGACTGCGGTACTTCCAGGCCGGGGCCCGTGTCACCGTCGGCTGTGGGCACGGTCGCCGCCACGATGCGACCGGAGACCCGGTCGTTGGACGACACTCCCATCGACACCTGCGCGCGCAGGCAGCCCGCCAGCAGGGGGACCGTCATCAGCGCGAGGACGAGGACGGACAGAATTCGACGCGACGGGCGGAGGCGTCTGGTGGAGGCTACGGCAGCGGGCTGGGACACAGCGGTCATCGTGCCAGGGTGCCCCGCCGATGTCAGTGAACGGGTCTGTCGAGCGCGCGCGTCGTGTCGACCCGGACGAGACCACGCCGCCGGGCGGTGACGGCGAACAGGAACGGAACGCCCACGACACCCATGGCGACGAGGCCGTACAGCGCCGACCATCCGAGGTTCGGCAGGAAGACCGCATGCGCCAGTGACGATCCCAGCCATGTCCAGACGAACAGCCCCCACGGGACGACGTACGAGACGTCTCGAATTCTCGATCGTCCGACGCGTCCCAGCAGTTCCATGGCGCAGGCCATGAGCGTCGCGACGAGCAGCCAGCCGACGTAGTTGGTCCACGGGATGCCGGGCAGCCCGGGTAGAGCCGCGAAGGTGCTGCACCATGCCCACTGGCCGTCCGCCACCATCTGCGGGTCGAGATACAGGTCCCATCCGACGACGCCCACGGTGGTCAGCGCGATGCGGGGGAGCACGGGGGCGCGCAGTCTCCCGGTCACGACCCGTGCCGCGCACCAGACGGGGTACAGCCCGGCGGTCCAGGCGAACGGAACGACCACCGGCACGTGCGCGATCGAGGGTCCGATCCGGTCCTGCGCGTAGGCGTAACAGCCGAACGGCATGCCCGTCCGGGTCCCGATGATCTCGGCCGTCAGCCCGATGCCGGCGGTGACGACGACCATGGCCGTCGCCCAGCCGACACCTCGCGCCGACGCAGCATGCGTGATGCACGCTGCGGCGAGCAGCGCGACCACGCAGAACGTCACCGCGTCCTTGGTGCCGCCCGAGACGAGCGGGTAGCTGATCTGTGCGAGCACCGCCGCCAGTGCGAACGCCAGTGCCACCGGCGTGGGCGCCCTGTTCCGGACGGACGGCCGGGTCATCGGCGTGAGGGCAGCGCCGACCCGACCCGCGACACGGCGCGGCGAAGGGGGCTGCCCGCACGCTCGGCCATCGCCAGTCGTGCCGCGCTACGCCCACTCGATCCGGACACCCCGCCGCCCGGATGCATGGATGCTCCGGTGAGGAAGAAGGACGGCGCTCCGGGAACGGTCATCCCGGCGAGTGCGGGCATTGGTCGCCACATCATCATCTGGTGCAGCGACATCTCCACGTGCATGACGTTGCCGCCGATGAGCCCGAGTTCCTGCTCGAGGTCCCACGGTGACTGGGTATGGCGCTCGAGGATGCTGTCCGCGAAACCGGGGGCGTACTTGTCGACCTCGGCGACGATCCGGTCGCCTTCGAGCTCGGCGACGTCCGGGCTGTTGCCTCGCCAGGTCCGTCCGTCGGCGAGCGTGTACGGATGCCACTGGGACCACAGCGACACCTGATGCTCGCCCGGCTTGGCGATCGACGGATCGACCGCGCTGAAGCTCATGGCGAGCACGACCGGCGCCGGAGGTAGGTCTCCGGCAGATGCGGCACCGTGCGCACGACGTAGCTGTGCTCGGTCGTGCACCAGCAGTTGCAGTCCCCGCGTGGACGATTCGAGGCTGGGAGCGCCCGGGTACTGCGGGAGCTCGGACGTCGACGCACGCACGACCATGCCGATGCCGGGGCCGACGTCGATCTGTCGACGCCAGGATTCGGTCGTGGCGGTGTCGAATCCACCCGCGTCGAGAAGGTCGAGCGTGGTCAGGATGTGACACCCGGCGATGACGGTCCGGGCGCGAACCTCCTCGCCGCCGGCGGTGCGGACGGCCCACCCGTCACCGTGTCGCGTCACCGACGTCACGGCGTCGCCGAGTGACACCGTTCCGCCGTCCGCCTCGATCTTCGTCTGGAGGGCCACGCTCAGTGCCCCGCTACCGCCGACCGCCCGGCCCGGCGGAGTGGTGTGCATGAGCGCGTTGAACGCGACCATGGGCGCGGTTCCCGGCTCGGACATCGGGGGACCGGACTGCGCGCCGAACCATGCGAGAGCCGCCTTGAGCCGCTCGCTGTCGAACCACCGGTTCAACAGGGAATCTCCCGAGGCGAGGAACTCGCGCGACAGAGCCGCCGCGCCATCACTCGCGTCCATTCCCCAGAACGACGACAGCAGGGCACGACCGGTCGGGGGACTGCCGAAGGACTTCATCACCCGCGCGCTGCGGGGACCCCACAGCGCGACGAACGCCCGGTAGGCATCCGCATCCTTGCGGCCACACGCGGCTTCGATCGACGCGCACGTCGCGTCGAGATCGACGGAGAAGACGATTCCGGGCTGATCCGTTCCGGGGGGCGGGGGAGCGAAAGCCCACGGATCGCAGTCGAGATAGCGAAGGCCGTGGTCGCCGAGGCGGAGTTCCTCGATGATGCCGGTCTGCCGGATCATGATGTGGGCGGACGATCCGCGGTCCACCTTGTGGCCGGGGAAGCGCTCCACCGTGGAGGCGGCCCCACCGACTACGGTGTCGCGTTCGAGCACCCGTACCGACCATCCTGCGTCGGTGAGGTAGGCGGCGGAGACCAGTGCGTTGTGGCCGGATCCGATGACGGCGGCATCGATCACGTGGTCGGCCTCATTTCTGTGGTGGTGGTGAACGGTGACGCGGTTCCCTCTGTCGACGGTAGGCCGCGTTCTGTCAGAGGTAATTCGCGGCCGAGGACGGCGAAGGGTCGGGAATCACCGGCGAAGTGGAAACGTCGCACGACGTCGACGAAACCCATTCTGCGGTAGAGCCTCCATGCTCGGTTGTCCTCGCCCGCCACTTCGGGTGTCGAGAGCAGCACCGCGCTCTCTCGGCGTCCGTCGAGCAGCGCGAGCAGGAGGCGTTCTCCCAGACGGTGCCCCTGCGCCTCCGGAGAGACGTGGAGTTCGGTGAGTTCCACGTAGTCGGCCAGCATCGCTTCGGAGCGCTCGTGTGACCACCCGGCTCGCCGCATTCCGTCACGAACCTGTTGGTGCCACCACTGGTGGGGTGCGCCTCGGTAGCAGTACGCGATGGCGACGAGCGGGCGGTGACCTTCGTCTCCCTCCGGTGCCAGCGCGCCGACGGCGCGCCAGCCGGGACGCAGGATGTGTTCCGCCCACATCGGCGCACGGTGGAGTTCGGTGCCGCGTGGATAGCCCATCGCCGCGACGTAGACCGAGAGCGCCTCGGTGAGCCGTCGCCGCATCTCCTGTGGAGACAGCTCGATCAGCACCGGACCGTGGTCCGAGACCTGTTCGGCGGCGTCCGACACGGTGTTCACCTCGATTCCTCGCCTCGATCCCTGGCTTCCTGTCGGTGGCCCGCGCTATGGTGAATCCATCGAACACGCGTTCGAATGGATCGTGCCTCGGCGCCGAACGGTTCCGGCAGGTCGATTCTGCAACGATGTCCGACCTCCATGCTTACATCGCCCTCGTTCGGGCCGCTCGGCGGACTGTTCGAAGGGTCCGCGGTGTTGTACGGAGAGAACACCGACACGAGGGATGGGTCAGACAGGGAGGTCCGGCAATGATGGCAAACCCGACAGTCCACAGCTCGACGGTTCGCGGTTCTGCGGCGCGCGGTCCGGCAGAGGCAGACGCGGCACACCGCGCCCCGGTCGGCGGTAGTGCGGAGCGCTCCACTGTCGTGTCCATCGGTGCGAAGACGTCGGCACCGCGTCCCTATGCGCGGGCTCGGATGCTGCTCCGTCGTGCCGACGCCATCCTGGGGGATGCTGCCGGTGCGCCGTCGGCGGCGGACCGTTTCCTGGAGTCCTACGTAGCGGCTCTGCGCGGCGCGGGCGCGTTGCTCGACGCGGTCGATCCGGTCCCCAAGCGCGGCGCGTCACGCAGCGCGTGGGTGCGCATGCAGGTGGCTGCTCCGGACTTCACCGAGTGGGCTGCGTACTTCTCCGCGTACTCCGCGCTCCGCGCCTCCATCGAGGCCGGATCCGCGGATCGTCTCGACGAGGCGGAGGCCGACGAGTTCTTCCTGCAGGTCGGGCGCTTTCTGCACCGTGTGGAAGACCGCGTGAACGTCCGTTCCGACGACGTCGCGGTGCCCGCCTAGGGCCGGTCGCCACCACGGCGGCGATTTTTCTCGCATACTGGTGGTGCAGGTAGGTGGTACGCCGCCGATTCTGCTCGTATCATCGTCAACAGGTAGCCGGGACCGATCGGCTACCTCTCGCTTCTGGCAAAGAAGCGAGAGCCATCATCCAGTGCCGGGGGAGGTACCGTGCCACTCTCCGAGCACGAGCAGCGCATGCTCGATCAAATCGAGAGCGCTCTCTATGCCGAGGACCCCAAGTTCGCGTCTACCGTGCGCGGCGGACGGATTCGGGCCGCGTCCACGCGGCGTCGTTTCCAGGCCGTCGCCCTGTTCGTGATCGGCCTCATTCTGCTCATCGCAGGTGTGGCTCTCCCGATCAAGCCCGGTGGATTCCCGATCATCAGCCTCGTCGGCTTCGTGTTCATGTTCGGGTCGGGCGTGCTTCTCCTGTTGCGCAAGCCCGCCACGTCACAGTCCGATCGATCCGGCGGCGCCGACACCGCGTCGCCAGGGGAGACACGTCGTCCGGGATCCGCGCCGCGCCGCGGCCCCCGCCGGGGCTTCTCCTCACGTATGGAAGACCGCTTCAAACGCCGTTTCGACCAGGAGTAGCGCGCACAGAACCGACGCGCGCGGATCCTGGTCCGCATCGACCGCCACAGCGCGGCACCCCCGACGGGGTGCCGCGCTGTTGTCGTCTGTGTGGGTCCGGTGGCGTCGCATAGCGGTCTCGGGCAACTCGCGCCCCACCTCGCCCCACGATCGGCTCCGCGATCCCGCGAATCCCCACCGCGCCCCACAGCAACTCACCAATCGCTGATCGCGGACACCACCGATTACAGGGCCCCCTCTCACCTGGCCTTATTCGTTGCGGTGAGCCCCACTCGGCCATCTGTTGCCGTGGGCCTGCCGCGGCCACTGTCCGGGCGAAATAATTTCTCCCACCACCCCCACCGCTGTCACCTGCATCTTTCGTGATCCCTCACTAATTCGATGCTCCACATCGATTGAATGTGGGGGAAAGTGGGGTAATGTGGTGGACAGCGGAGATCAGGAACGCCCCGCGACATGCACGATGCGGGTCCGAGCAGGAGGTGCCGAGTGTTTCTCGGTACCTACACGCCCAGACTCGACGACAAGTACCGGCTGACGCTGCCGGCGAAGTTTCGCGAAGACCTGGCGGGAGGAGTGATGGTGAGCAAAGGGCAGGACTACAGCTTGGCCATCTATCCCCGTGACGTATTCGCGGAGCGGGTGGAGAAGCTGTCGAAGGCTTCTCGTTCCAACCCCCAGGCTCGCGCGTACATCCGCAACCTGGCGGCCGGAACCGACGAGCAGCGGCCTGACACGCAGGGTCGCATCACCATCGGGTCCTCGCATCGCGAGTACGCGAAGCTGTCCAAGGACTGCGTCGTCATCGGCTCGATGGATCACCTCGAACTCTGGGATGCCGCGGCATGGGAGCGGTACTCGCAGGAGCATGAAGAAGATTTCTCGCAAGCTGTCGATGAATCATTGATGGGAATGTTGTAAACCCGTATGTCGTAACAGATTTCGGGCCGGCGGCGAGTGCCGCGTGGCCTCTGCCCGAAACCGGGCCTTGACGTACTTCCCCAACGCCAAGTACCGGTCGGACCCTGA
Source organism: Rhodococcus sp. Leaf247 (assembly GCF_001426185.1). Classification (GTDB taxonomy): domain Bacteria; phylum Actinomycetota; class Actinomycetes; order Mycobacteriales; family Mycobacteriaceae; genus Rhodococcoides. The sequence continues at coordinate 399,275 of NZ_LMRP01000004.1, forward strand.
CGTACTTCCCCAACGCCAGGTTCCACTGTCGGACAGAGACCTCGACGCACTCCCCGCCACCTCCGGCACAGTCACACAGCACGACATGCGAACCAGGCGGGAGATCACCACGATGGCGGAGGACGAACCCCGATCCGCTTCCCGCTTCTCTCACGTACCGGTCCGACTGCACCGCGCCGACGAACTTCTCGGTCCCGCGTTCGGTGCAGCCGTCGACACCGATCGAGATCCCGTCTACATCGACGCCACTCTCGGACTCGGCGGACATGCCGAACATTTCCTCGACACGTACCCGCGCCTTCGCCTGATCGGTCTCGATCGCGATCCCGATGCACTGGCCATGGCAGCGGAGCGTCTCTCACGATTCGGTGACCGCGTCACTCTGATCGCCACCACGTACGACGGCATCGAGGACGCCCTGGACACCGCCGGCCTCGCAGCGAAGGACAGTGTCGACGGGATCCTGTTCGACCTCGGAGTGTCGTCCATGCAGCTCGACTCGGCCGAGCGCGGATTCGCCTACTCCGTCGATGCCCCGCTCGACATGCGGATGGATCCCACCACCGGCCGGACCGCCGCGGACATCCTCAACACCGCGACACACGGTGAGATCGCCCGCATCCTCAGCACGTACGGCGAAGAGCGGTTCGCCGGCAGGATCGCCTCGGCCATCGTGCGCCGCCGCGAGACCGAGCCGTTCGTCACCAGTGGCCCACTGGTGGAACTCCTTTACGCCAGCATTCCCGCCGCCACCCGCCGTACCGGGGGACACCCGGCCAAGAGGACGTTCCAGGCACTCCGGGTCGCCGTCAACGAAGAGCTGGACTCGCTTCGCGACGCCATCACGCCGGCACTCGAGTCGCTGGTGATCGGCGGCCGCATCGTCTTCATGTCCTACCAGTCGCTCGAGGACCGCGTCGTCAAGCAGGAACTGACGCCGCTCACTCGGTCGACCACCCCGGACGGTCTGCCGATGGAGCTGCCCGGCAGCGGACCGGAATTCCGCGTACTCACCCGCGGGGCCGAGAAGGCCCCGCAAGACGAGATCGACGACAACCCCCGTGCTGCACCGGTGAGACTCCGTGCAGCCGAACGCATTTCCAGGAGGTCGTCATGAGTGTTCCGGTGGATACACCCGGAACGGGCGGTCGCCGCGACGTCGGCTCTTCGCTCGAGACCGTTCGTACACCCCGCCCACCGGCTCGCACCGGCGCGGCACGACGCGCGTACGACAAGCGCCGACAGCGTGCGATGTCCCACGAGTCGGATCCGCGCGCTGCTCGGACGCAGCGATCCCTCGCCGGACGGGTGCCGTTCGTGGCCACGATCATGGGGCTGCTCGCGATCGGGTTGGCCTCGACCCTTCTGCTCAGTACGCGGGCGGCCGAGGACTCGTATCTGCTCAGTGCCGGGCGCGCGGAGAACCAGTCGCTGACCGAACAGGCAGCGGCACTGCAGCGCGATCTGGAAATCGCGCAGTCGGCACCGGAGCTGGCTCGTCGTGCGACGGCGCAGGGCATGATCCCGACGAAAGACGTTCCCCGACTGGTCGTCCAGCCCGACGGGATGGTCCAGGTGATCGGAACCCCGGCGCCGGCATCGGGTCCTCCCGCTCCCGACTTCGCGTCGGCGACCCCGAGCGGTCCGGGTGTGCCGATGGCGTCCCGCCCGGGTGCCCCCGCTGCGACCGGTGGGGAAGCGCTGACACCGGTCACTCGCGGCACGTCCGCGTCGGCGACTCCGACTCCGTCGTCGACCCCGGCCACCAGCACGCCCCCGGCCACGAGCACGCCGACGACCACCACGCCCCCGCCCGCAGCGACGACGACTGCGGCGCAACCCGTTCCGACACCTGCGCCCGCCAACGGCGAGCAGCAGGTCCCCATCGCAGGAGGCGCCCGGTGACGACGCGGCAACCGTATCGCCCCGCTGATCGCGGAATGCGTTCCCCACAGCACGATCCGCGTCGACGCAGCGATCCCGGGTCGGGCGGACCGCGCCCCCCGGGTCCTCCTCGTCGTCGTGGGCCGAAGAAGAGCGAGACGTTCGACTTCAGGTTCCGCTACGGACGCTTCGCGATGTTCGCGGTGCTCGGTGTCGCCACGTTGCAGCTGCTGTGGATCCAGGGCATCGACGCACCCACGTTGTCGGCGCAGTCGGCCAGCCAGCGGACGACGACGGTCGTGGACCCGGCGGTGCGCGGGTCGATCACCGACCGTCAGGGCAATCCCATCTCCTTCACGATGGAGGCGAAGGCGCTGACGTTCCAGCCCCAGCGCGTCCGCGTGCAGCTCGAAGAGGCTCGTGCCAAGGACGACACGGCTCCCGATCCGGACGTCCGGATCCGCGAGATCGCGGCAGGTGTCCACGGCATCCTCGGTGATCTGGTCTCCGAGTCCGATCTGATCTCGAAGATGACCAGCTCCGCATCCTTCGAGTACCTGGTGCGCAGCATCGATCCCGCCGTTGCCGCGGAGATCACCGAGAAGTTCCCCGAGGTAGGCCTGGAACGGCAGGACATCCGTGAATACCCGGGTGGCGCCCTGGCCGCGAACATCGTCGGCGCGACCGGATGGGACGGACACGGCCTGCTCGGTCTCGAGGACTCGATGGATCCGGTCCTGGCCGGAACCGACGGTTCCCGCACCTACGACCGAGGGAGCGACGGCGCCGTCATCCCCGGCAGTTGGCGCGACCAGCAGCCGGCCATCGACGGGTCGACAGTCGAGCTGACGCTGGACAGCGACATCCAGTACTACGTGCAGCAGCAGGTCCAGCAGGCCAAGGACCTCTCCGGAGCGAAGAACGCGTCCGCCGTCGTTCTCGACTCCCAGACCGGGCAGGTCCTGGCGATGGCCAACGACGGCACGTTCGATCCGTCGATCGGCGTCGGCAACAACTCCGCGTCCGCCCAGATGGGCAATCTGTCCGTGTCGAGCCCGTTCGAACCGGGCTCGGTCAACAAGATCATCACCGCCGCAGCAGCCGTCGACGAAGGACTGACGAACCCGGACGAGGTGCTGCAGGTACCGGGCAGCATCACGATGTCCGGCGCCACCGTCAAGGACGCGTGGGATCACGGGGTCGCGCCGTACACGACCACCGGCGTCTTCGGTAAGTCGTCCAACGTCGGAACCCTGATGCTCGCGCAACGTGTCGGCGAGGATCGGTACGCCGACATGCTGGACAAGTTCGGTCTGGGCCAGCGCACCGACGTCGGCCTTCCCGGCGAGAGTGCCGGCAGCGTTCCGGCCCGCGACCAGTGGTCGGGCGGAACGTTCGCCAACCTCCCCATCGGCCAGGGTCTGTCCATGACCCTCCTGCAGATGACCGGGATGTACCAGGCCATCGCCAACGACGGACTCCGCATCCCGCCGCGCATCGTCTCGGCGACCGTGGGAACGGACGGGCAGCGCACCGAGGAGCCGCGGCCCGACGGCGTCCAGGTGGTCAGCCCGGAGACGGCGAAGACCGTGCGCGACATGTTCCGTGCCGTCACCCAGAGCGACACCGGCAACCAACGCGGCACGGGTGTCGCGGCAGGTATCGAGGGATACCAGGTCAGCGGTAAGACCGGTACCGCGCAGCAGGTGGATCCGGAGTGCAAGTGCTACTCCAACTCGAGCTACTGGATCACCTTCGCCGGTATCGCTCCGGCCGACAACCCTCGCTACGTGATCGGCATCATGCTCGACGCGCCGACCCGGAGTTCCGACGGTTCGGGCGGACAGTCCGCTGCACCGCTCTTCCACACGATCGCGTCCTGGATGCTCCAGCGAGATGCGGTTCCGCTGTCCGCAGAGGGACGACGGCTGGTTCTCCAGGCCGACCAGTAGGCCGCGCAACAGCGCGGCGACACGGCGCTCACCTGCCGCGACACCCGCTTGCCGACGGCACGTCCGCCGCGGGGTCGGCTCGCCGGTAATCTGATGCGTCGGCTGTCGGCATGTCCGTCGTCTACTCGACCGTGTCACAGCCGCATGTCCGAATTTCCTGCCCGACCGGACACCGGGTCCCGATCCACACGAGGAGCGTCATCGAAGTGCCCAGCACGTCCCTCCGCCCGCAGCGGCCTCCGGTCACGTCGGCGAGCGATCTGGCACGCGCCGTAGGTCTTCGCCGGGGCATCCTCCGCGGAGGCGCGCTCGAGGAGTCGTCGGAGGACGTGCGGGTGACGGGCATCGAGCTCCGTGCGCAGAACATCGTGGCCGGAGACGTGTTCGCGGCCCTGCCGGGTGCGCGCTCGCACGGGGCCACCTTCGCCGCCGACGCCCTCTCCCGCGGTGCAGTCGCTGTCGTGACGGACGACGAGGGTCTGGCTCTGATGAGTACCGACGGCGTGCCCGACGGAGTCGCCGTCCTCGTGCACCCACGTCCCCGCGACGTTCTCGGCGCGCTGTCGGCGGCCGTCTACGATTCGCCGTCGTCGAAGATGACGGTCATCGGGATCACCGGCACCTCGGGCAAGACCACCACCTCCTATCTGGTGGAGGCTGCACTACGGGCCGGCGGGCGCACTCCCGGATTGATCGGAACCATCGAGACCCGCATCGGCACCGAGCCCGTTCCGTCCGCGTTGACGACGCCCGAGGCTCCGAATCTGCACGCGATGTTCGCCGCGATGTACGAGCAGGGTGTGGACACCGTGGTCATGGAGGTGTCGTCGCACGCGTTGTCGTTGGGACGTGTCGACGGCACGAGCTTCGCGGTGGGCGCGTTCACCAACCTGTCGCAGGATCATCTCGACTTCCACCACACCTTCGAGGACTACTTCGCGGCGAAGGCTCGACTGTTTGCCCCGGACTCAGCGGTCCGCGCGGCGCGGGCGGTCGTGTGTATCGACGATCAGTGGGGCCGGCGGATGGCGGACATCGCGTCCGCGACCGCCGCACCCGTGACGGTCTCGACGGACGGGAGCGGTGCCGCGGGGTCGTGGACGGTCGGCGCGTGGGCTCCCGGATCGGACGGAACGCAGACTTTCGAGGTGTCCCACGGAGACGAGGTGCTGTCCGCGCGCTTGCGCATCCCCGGCCGGTACAACGTCGCCAATGCCGTACTCGCCGCGGCCGTCTGCGCCGAGGTGGGTGTCGATCCCGCGACCGCGTTCGACGCGATGGCCACTGTCGACGTGCCGGGACGGATGCAGCGGGTCGAGCGCGGTCAGTCGTTCCTCGCCGTCGTCGACTATGCACACAAGCCGGCCGCCCTGGACGCAGTCCTCTCCACGTTGCGGGCCTCGACGGACGGCCGGATCGCCGTGGTCGTCGGCGCGGGCGGCGATCGTGATGCGGAGAAGCGACCGATCATGGGCAGGTCCGCGGCAACTGCCGCCGACCTGGTGATCATCACGGACGACAATCCCCGCTCCGAGGATCCCGCCGCCATCCGCACCGCCATCCGGCGCGGGGCCGACGAGGTGCCCGGCGATCGGAGCGGAGAGGTCCGAGAGATCTCCCCGCGTGACGACGCGATCGATGCCGCTGTTCGGTGGGCACGCCCCGGTGACGTGGTGCTCGTGGCCGGCAAGGGTCACGAGGTGGGCCAGGACGTGGGCGGAACCAAGCACCCGTTCGACGATCGACTGGTGCTCGCCGAGGCCATAGAACGACTGAGAGGCTCGATGTGATCCGACTGTCCTTGGCCGCCATCGCGGAGATCGTGGGCGGAACGCTGCACGACGTACCCGATCCCACCGCCGAGGTGACGGCGGGAGTCGAGTTCGACTCCCGCACGATGACCCCGGGTGGGCTGTTCCTTGCATTGCCGGGGGAGCGCGTGGACGGACACGAGCACGCGGCCGGAGCGATCGCAGCCGGAGCCGTCGCGGTCCTCGCGGGGCGTCCGGTCGGAGTGCCGGCCATCGTGGTCGAGCACGCCGACGGTCCGGGACCGGCCGTTCTCGCGGCCTTGGCGACGCTCGCGCGAGCGTCCGTCGCCGACCTGGTGGCCGGCGGACTCACGGTCGTGGGGGTGACCGGTTCGTCGGGCAAGACCTCGACGAAGGACCTGATCCGCGCGGTACTCGAGCGCGCAGGATCGGTGGTCGCTCCTCCTGGATCGTTCAACAACGAGCTGGGCCATCCGTGGACCGCGCTGCGTGCCGACGCGTCCACGAAGTTCCTCGTTCTCGAACTGTCCGCGCGCGGCCGGGGACACATCGCGGAGCTCGCCGCGATCGCGCCGCCCCGTATCGGCGTCGAGTTGAACGTCGGCACGGCCCATCTAGGCGAATTCGGCTCCCGTGAGATCATCGCCGAAGCGAAAGCCGAACTGGTGCAAGCGCTTCCGGCCGACGAAGCCGGTGGTGTCGCCGTCCTGAACCTGGACGACCCTCTCGTCGCCGCGATGGCGTCCAAGACGACGGCACGGGTCGTGACGTACGGCCAGAACGAGGGTGCCGACGTCAATGCGCGGGACATCGTTCTCGACGACACCGCCCGCGCGTCCTTCACGATGGTCACGCCGTCGGGATCTGCGCCGGTGTCCCTGCTGGTGCACGGGGAACATCAGGTGGGGAACGCGCTCGCGGCCGCCGCGGTGGGACTCGAGTGCGGCATGGACGTCGAGACGATCGCCGCGGCGCTGTCCGGTGCCGAGGCCGCGTCCGCACGGCGGATGGATGTCCGTACCCGGGCCGACGGAGTCACCGTCGTCAACGACTCGTACAACGCCAATCCCGACTCCGTCCGCGCCGCGCTGAAGGCTCTGGTCACCATGGCGCGCAGTGGCCGTGACGGCGGTCGGCGGTCGTGGGCCGTGCTGGGAGAGATGGGGGAGTTGGGCGACGATTCCGTCATCGAGCACGATCGCATCGGCCGGCTCGCCGTCCGACTGGCCGTCAGCAAGATCATCGTCGTCGGGACCGGCCGACCCTCCCACGGGATGTATCAGGGGGCGGTGATGGAAGGGTCCTGGGGCGACGAGGCCTACCTCGTCGACGATCCGGCCGCGGCGATCGAGCTGCTGCGGGAAGAGATTCTCCCGGGCGATCTGGTGTTGGTGAAGGCGTCCCGGTCGATCGGCCTGTGGACCGTCGCGGAAGCGTTGCTCGACGAGCAGGGGGAGACTCGGTGAGACAGATTCTGTTCGCGGGAGGGATCGCGCTCGCGGTCGCCATCCTGCTGACACCCGTCCTGATCAAGGCGTTCTCCAAGCAAGGATTCGGCCAGGAGATCCGCGTCGAGGGGCCGGCGAGCCACCAGTCGAAGCGGGGCACGCCCACCATGGGCGGTGTGGCGATCCTCGCCGGTCTGTGGGCCGGCTACTGGGGGTCGCACCTCATCGGCGTCGGGTACGACGCGGACGGCCCGTCCGTCTCCGCGCTCCTGGTCCTCGGCTTGACGACGGTTCTGGGCGTGGTCGGGTTCCTCGACGACTTCATCAAGATCCGCAAGCAGCGCAACCTGGGGCTGAACAAGACGGCGAAGCTGGTGGGCCAGCTGATCGCGGCCGTCATCTTCGGTGTGCTGGCCCTGCAGTTCAACGGCGCGGGCGGTCTGACGCCGGGCAGCGTCCAACTGAGCTACGTGCGTGACATCGCGACGGTGTCCATGGGCGGAGTCGTCTTCATCCTGTTCTGCTACCTGCTGGTCAGCGCCTGGTCCAACGCCGTCAACCTGACGGACGGTCTCGACGGCCTCGCAGCAGGATCGATGACCCTGGTGCTCGGCGCGTACACGGTCATCACGTTCTGGCAGTACCGCCAGTCGTGCACCACCGAGCCGGGCCCCGGTTGCTACGACGTGCGCGATCCGCTCGACCTGGCCCTGATCTGTGCGGCCGCGGCCGGAGCGTGCATCGGATTCCTGTGGTGGAACGCCGCTCCCGCGAAGATCTTCATGGGGGACACCGGGTCGCTGGCACTCGGCGGTCTGCTGGCCGGGCTGTCGATCGTGACGCGCACCGAGTTGCTGATGGTCGTCATCGGCGCGCTGTTCGTGGCCGAGGCCGCGTCCGTCGTCATCCAGGTGGCGGTGTTCCGGTCGAGCCGTCGACGGGTGTTCCGGATGGCCCCGTTCCACCACCACTTCGAACTCGGAGGGTGGGCCGAGACGACGGTCATCATCCGGTTCTGGTTGCTGGCGGCCATCTCGTCCGCGGTGGGCCTGGCGCTCTTCTACAGCGAATACCTCTCGGCGATCGGTGACTGACGTGGTCACGGAGGAACCTCGCGCCCCGCTCGGATCTCCGCTCGACCTGCAGGGGCGACGCGTGCTCGTCGCCGGCGGCCGGGTGTCCGGTCGAGCGGTCGTTCCGGCCCTGCACGACGTGGGCGCCCTGGTCACGGTCACCGATTCCGACGTGTCGTCGTTGGAGACGTGTGCCGAGCTCGGTGTGGACACGGTGCACATGGATTCCGTGGCGACGGATCGCGACGCCGTCGCCGAGTACGCCCTGGTCGTCACCAGCCCCGGCTTCCGGCCCGACTCGCCGCTGCTCACCACTGCGCTGACCGTCGGCGTGCCGGTCTGGGGCGACATCGAGTTCTCGTGGCGGATCGATCGCGCCGAGGTCTACGGACCGGCTCGGCAATGGTTGGTGGTGACCGGCACCAACGGCAAGACGACCACCACGTCGATGGTGGAGTCGGTCCTCGAGGCCGCCAACCTTCCGTCCGCCGCGTGCGGGAACATCGGCGTCCCGGTGATGGACGCGCTCCGCCGCGAACCACGCGCGGATGTGCTCGCGGTCGAACTGTCGTCGTTCCAACTCTTCTGGGCGCCGTCGGTGCAGCCTGCGGCCGGCGTGGTGCTCAACATCGCCGAGGATCACCTCGACTGGCACGGCGGTATGGATGCCTACGTCCAGGCGAAGCTGCAGGCGCTGCGTGGAGACATCGCCGTGGTCGGTCTCGACGACGCGGTAGCGGCGTCTCTGCGCGATCGTTCGACCGCGGAGACGACGGTCGGTTTCACGGCCGGTGAGCCGGACGCCGGCGATGTCGGGGTGATCGACGGCGCGATCGTCGATCGTGCGTTCGGTGACTGCGTCTCGCTGGTGGACATCTCGATCATCGAGCCGCCCGGCCCCGCCGGGTTGCAGGACGCGTTGGCCGCGTCGGCTCTGACTCGGGCGATCGGCGTCTCTCCGGCTGCGGTCGACGCCGGCCTGCGAGCCTTCCGCGTCGGTCCGCACCGTGCCGCCACGGTGCGGACCTTGGCCGGCGTGCGGTTCGTCGACGATTCGAAGGCCACCAATCCGCACGCGGCCCGGTCGTCGATCCTGGCGCACGATCGCGTCGTGTGGCTCGCGGGCGGGATGCTCAAGGGCGCCGAGGTGGACGATCTGATCTCGGAGATCCGGTCCCGACTGGTCGCCGCCGTGGTGTTCGGCCAGGACGGGGACCGGATCGCGTCAGCACTCGCGCGACACGCCCCGGATGTGCCCGTCGTTCGGGTGCCGCCGGGAGACGATGCTGAAGTGGCCGATGCGACTGATGTGACTGACGGTGACGAAGTGATGACGAAGGCGGTCCGTGCGGCCGCTCGCCGAGCCGAGTCCGGCACGACCGTGCTGCTGGCTCCGTCCACCGCCTCCTTCGACCAGTTCCGCGACTACGGGCACCGCGGGGACAGCTTCGCGGCGGCCGCGCTCGCTCTCACCGAGAGCGACCTCGGGGGTCGACCGGCATGACGCAGGCTCGCGGAACCGCCACGACACCACCGTCGCGCGCGGGTGGTCCCATCGCGCCCGAACCGTCGAGCGCGACACGTCCCGAGCGGACGACCGGTCGTCGCCCGGTTCGAGCGAAGTTCGAGACGTGGATCGATCGTCCTCTCGCCTCGTTCCACCTGATCATCACCGTCGCTGCGCTGCTCACCACGCTCGGACTGGTCATGGTGCTCTCCGCGTCGTCCGTCGAGGCGTACGCCGAGGACGGATCGGCGTACACGATGTTCACGCGCCAGGCGATCTTCACCGTGGTCGGACTCGTGATGTTCGTGTTCGCTCTGCGGGTGCCGATCCGCCTGGTGCGCAAGCTGTCGCTGCCGCTGTTCGTGATCTCGATCGTGATGTTGGTCCTGGTGCTCATCCCCGGTATCGGCACGGTCGCCCAGGGAACTCGCGGGTGGTTCACCATCGGCGGGGTCGGCCTGCAGCCGTCCGAGATCGCCAAGGTGACGTTCGCGGTGTGGGGTGCGCACCTGCTCGCATCGAGACGAGCCGAACGAGCGGGGCTCAAGGAACTGCTGATTCCGCTGGTTCCTGCCGCGATGGTCGTGTTCGGACTCATCGTGCTGCAGCCGGACCTCGGAACCACGGTTGCGCTCGGCATCATCCTGATGGCGCTGCTGTGGTTCGCCGGGTTGCCGGTCAAGGTGTTCGGCTCCGTCGTCGGTGGGCTCTTCCTCGCCGCCGCCACCCTCGCCATGACCGCCGGATACCGATCGGCTCGCATCCAGAACTGGCTGAACCCCGGCAGTGACCCGCAGGGCATCGGCTACCAGTCGCGTCAGGCTCTCTACTCGCTCGCGGACGGCGGGATGTTCGGACTCGGCCTCGGTCAGAGTCGGGCCAAGTGGAGCTACCTTCCGAACGCGCACAACGACTTCATCTTCGCCATCATCGGTGAGGAACTCGGTCTGGTGGGCTGCGTCGCCGTCATCGGACTGTTCGGCATCCTGGTCTTCACGGGCTTGCGTATCGCCGCACGGGTTCCCGATCCGTTCATGAAGATCCTCGTCGCGACCTTCACCGTGTGGATCCTGGCGCAGGCCGCGATCAACATCGGCTACGTCGTCGGACTGCTTCCCGTCACCGGCCTCCAGTTGCCCCTGGTGTCGGCAGGTGGAACGTCCACGGCCATCACACTTCTGGTGCTCGGACTTCTCGCGAACATCTCTCGGCACGAACCCGAAGCGGTGGCGGCCCTGGCATCCGGTCGCGACGGAAGGTTCGGGCGGTTGCTGAGACTGCCGGTGCCAGAGGTGTATTCGCCGGCCCGGTCGTCGCAGGCTCGCGGGCGGGGCGCTGTCGCCGCGCCGCCGCGTCGCCGGGCGATTCCCTCGCAGGACGCGCGTCGCGCAGCGCCACAACGGATGTCGGGACGCGCCGAGCACCAGCAGCCGCGGCGCGGCGCACCACATCAGGACCCGAGGGCGGAGCGAGGCCGCCAGAGTCCTCGCCGCACCCCACCCCGAGAACGGAGATACGACCGGTGACAAGTTCTTCCGGCGTGTCCGTCGTCGTCGCCGGGGGCGGCACGGCCGGACACATCGAACCAGCTCTCGCGGTGGCGGATGCCCTGCGGGAGCTGGACCCGTCGGTGCGGGTGACGGCCCTGGGTACCGAGCGTGGACTCGAGACCACTCTCGTTCCCGCACGCGGTTACCCACTCGCGCTGATCCCGCCGGTTCCGTTGCCGCGCAAGCTGACCGGCGCGTTGCTGGGCCTGCCCGCGAAAGTCGTGCGTTCGGTGCGCGAAACACGCAAGGTCTTGCGCGAGGTCGACGCGGATGTCGTGGTCGGCTTCGGTGGGTACGTCGCGCTTCCGGCCTATCTCGCCGCGCGAGGCTCGGTGCCGATCGTCGTGCACGAGGCCAATGCGCGCGCCGGTATCGCCAACAAGGTCGGCGCGCGTCTTGCGACGCGCGTCCTGGCCGCCGTCGACGGGTCGGGAATCCACGGGCGTGGGCGCAGCGATGCGGAGGTCGTCGGCATCCCGGTCCGGCCCACGATCACCGATCTCGACCGCGCCGGCCTGCGCGCGGAGGCCCGCGAGCATTTCGGTCTTCCCCAGGACGGCCCCGTTCTTCTGGTGTTCGGCGGATCCCAGGGCGCGCGATCGCTGAACGTCGCGGTGTCCGGAGCCGCGGCCGCTCTGCGCGCGGCAGGTGTGTCCGTGCTGCATGCACACGGACCGAAGAACACGCTCGACCTGCCTACACCGTCGGACGACGGCTCGGTGACACCTGCGCCGTACGTGGCCGTCCCGTACCTGACACGGATGGATCTGGCGTACGCCGCGGCGGACGCGGCCGTGTGCCGCTCGGGCGCCATGACCGTCGCGGAGGTCTCGGCAGTCGGTCTGCCCGCCTTCTACGTACCCTTGCCTCATGGCAACGGGGAACAAGAGCTCAACGCGGGCCCGGTCGTCGCGGCCGGGGGCGGCGTCGTGATCGCCGACGCCGATCTCACACCGGACTTCGTGTCGTCCGATGTGGTGGCATTGCTGACCGATCCCGCACGGTTGGAATCGATGAGCGCGGCTGCCGCCGGTGCGGGGCATCGCGGCGCGGCGGCACACGTCGCGCGCATCGTCCTGGACATCGCACGGGGCGGAGGCGACCGATGAGTACCTCCTCGGTCGATCCGACCCTTCCTCCCGAACTGCAGCGCGTCCACATGGTGGGCATCGGCGGAGCGGGAATGTCCGGGATCGCCCGCATCCTGCTGTCCCGCGGGGGTCAGGTGTCCGGTTCCGATGCGAAGGAGAGCCGCGGCGTCAAGGCTCTGCGCGCTCGCGGTGCGCTGATCCGCATCGGTCACGACGCGTCGGCTCTCGATATGCTCGACGGCGGCCCCACAGCACTCGTCACCACGCATGCCGCCATCCCCAAGACCAATCCGGAGCTCGTCGAGGCGGCGGATCGCGGCGTGCCCGTTCTGCTCAGGCCTGCTGTGCTCGCGTCCTTGATGCGCGGATTTCGTACCGTGCTCGTCTCGGGTACGCACGGGAAGACCTCGACGACGTCGATGCTCGTCGTCGCTCTGCAGCACTGTGGAGCGGACCCGTCGTTCGCCGTCGGCGGGGAACTGAACGAGGCCGGCACCAACTCGCACCACGGCACCGGCGAGGTCTTCGTGGCCGAGGCGGACGAGAGCGACGGGTCACTCCTGCAGTACGACCCCGATCTGATCGTCGTGACCAACGTGGAGGCGGATCATCTCGACTACTTCGGTAGCGAGGACGCGTACGTGCAGGTCTTCGACGACTTCGCGGCGCGATTGTCTCCCGGCGGCGCCCTGGTGGTGTGCACGGACGATCCCGGATCGCGGGAACTCGCCCGCCGCGTCGCCCAGCGTGCGCCCGAGGGTGTCCGCGTCCTGGGGTACGGCTCGGACGACGCCGGTATCGAGGGCGTCGAGACGGCGGCCGAGCTGCTGGGGTGGTCCCCGGAGGACACGGGCGGTGTCGTGCAGTTCCGCTTGGCGGGGGAGGAGCGGGCGCGCACGGTCCGTCTCGGTGTCCCCGGGCGGCACATGGCCCTCAACGCGATGGCGGCTGTCGTCGCAGCTCGCGAGACGGGCGCCGGTGTCGACGAGATCGTCGAGGGTCTCGCCGGATTCGCGGGCGTTCACCGACGCTTCCAGCTGCAGGGACGCGAACGCGGCGTCCGGGTGTTCGACGACTACGCCCACCACCCGACGGAGGTTCGTGCCGTTCTCGGTGCTGCCGCCGATCTGGTCCGCACCGCCGATACGGCGACGCCGGGCCGCGTGATCGTCGTGTTCCAGCCGCATCTGTACTCCCGCACCGCGACGTTCGCGGATCAGTTCGCCGCGGCACTCGATCTCGCGGACGAGGTCGTCGTCCTCGACGTGTACGGCGCCCGCGAGGATCCGGTACCGGGGATCAGCGGCGCCACCGTCGCCCGGTCGGTCACCAAACCCGTTCACTACCAACCGGATCTGTCCGCAGCGCCTCGTCAGGTGGCGGGGCTGTGCGTCTCCGGCGACATCGTGGTGACGATGGGCGCGGGCGACGTGACGATGCTCGGGAGCCAGATCCTGGACGCCCTCCGCTCGACGCCGGCGCGGCGCTGAGCGGGTCGAGAGAGATGACTTCACGCGGAAGCGGTCGTACTCGCCCCGCGGCGACACCGAGACGTGTGGGCGCGCAGCGCTCGACGCGAACTCGCACGTCGGGTAGTCGGGGTGCGTCCGGCACTCGGGGATCGAGCAGGTCGACAGCGCGCGAGCCCCGCATCGGTCGCAAGGGAAAGTTCGCGATCCTCGCCGCCCTGGTGGCGTCGATCGGATTCGTCGTCGTGTCGTACTTCGGCCCGCTGTGGGCGGTGGACACCATCGACGTCACGGGCAATGCCGCGGTGACGCGGGAGCAGGTCGTCGAGGCTCTGCAGGTGGTCGAGGGAACTCCGCTGCCCAGGGTCGACACCGACGGGGCGGCGTCCCGTGTCGCCGCCATTCCGAAGGTCGCCACGGTGCGGGTCCAACGCGTCTATCCGGCAACCGTCCGTGTCACCGTCGAGGAACGCATTCCCGTCGTGTTCTTCGATGCCCCCGACGGCACTCATCTGATGGATGTCGACGCGGTCGACTTCGCCGTCGAGCCGCCGCCTCCGGGGGTCGTGCGGTTGGTGGCGGCCAGTCCGTCGTTCGGGAACCTGGAGACGAGATCCGCTCTGGCGGTGCTGACTTCGCTTCCGGCCCCCCTGCGCTCGCAGGTCGCGCAGATCGACGCGCCGACCATCTCGGCGGTATCGCTGACGCTCTACGACGGACGCGTCGTGGTGTGGGGGAGCAACGACGACAACGAGTACAAGGCGTCGGTCGCGCTGCCGCTGCTCACGCAGCCGGGACAGACGTACGACGTGTCCAGTCCTGATCTCCCGACCATTCGATAGAAAAGCCGTTCACAAGTTTTCTCGGCGTGTGTCGGCGCGCCTAATGGAACCCACGAGACGGTGTCTCTAGCGTTCCACCCAGTCGATCACTTGACATAACTATGAACCTATGGTTCAGGTTGAGGGTTTGGCAGCATCTTGATCACCAACCACGGAAGGCGAGAGCCCATGACGCCCCCGCACAACTACCTCGCCGTAATCAAGGTCGTCGGCATCGGCGGCGGCGGCGTCAACGCGGTCAACCGCATGATCGAACAGGGACTCAAGGGAGTCGAGTTCATCGCGGTCAACACCGACGCGCAGGCGCTGCTCATGTCGGACGCCGACGTCAAGCTCGACGTCGGCCGCGAACTCACTCGCGGTCTCGGCGCCGGCGCAGATCCCGAGGTCGGCCGCAAGGCCGCCGAGGACCACAAGGACGAGATCGAAGAGGTGCTCAAGGGCGCCGACATGGTCTTCGTCACCGCCGGCGAAGGTGGCGGCACCGGTACCGGCGGCGCACCCGTCGTCGCCAGCATCGCCCGCAAGCTCGGCGCCCTCACCGTCGGCGTCGTCACGCGCCCCTTCTCGTTCGAGGGCAAGCGTCGCGGCGGCCAGGCCGACGTCGGTATCCAGGGTCTGCGCGAATCGTGCGACACGCTCATCGTGATCCCGAACGACCGGCTGCTCCAGCTCGGCGACGCAGCCGTCAGCCTCATGGACGCGTTCCGGTCCGCCGACGAGGTCCTTCTCAACGGAGTGCAGGGCATCACCGATCTGATCACCACTCCCGGTCTGATCAACGTCGACTTCGCCGACGTCAAGGGCGTCATGTCCGGAGCGGGCAGCGCCCTGATGGGTATCGGCTCCTCCCGCGGGGAAGGTCGCGCCATCAAGGCGGCCGAGTCGGCGATCAACTCGCCGCTGCTCGAAGCGTCGATGGAAGGCGCCCGCGGCGTTCTGCTGTCCATTGCCGGTGGCTCTGATCTGGGACTCTTCGAGATCAACGAGGCAGCATCGCTGGTCCAGGAAGCTGCGCACATCGACGCCAACATCATCTTCGGCACCGTGATCGACGACTCCCTGGGCGACGAGGTGCGCGTCACCGTCATCGCTGCTGGATTCGACGGCAGCGGACCCGCTCGCCGTCCCGTCGAGGCACCGCAGAGCCAGTCGCGCGGCGCCACCGTGGGCACTGCTCGCGCGGGTGAGACGCGCACCGAGGACGACGGTCCCGCCGTCTTCCGCGACGCGCCCTCCTCGTCGTCGTCTCTCCCGCCGATCGGCGAGCGCGCCGCGCGTGCCACCGGACATCCCGTCCGGGTGGACGACGACGGTGACGACGACGTGGACGTGCCTTCCTTCATGCGTCGGTGAGCATCTCCGACCGCGGCTACCGCGTCCGGCGCGTGACCACGTCACGCGCCGGAGGCGTGTCCAAGCCTCCCTACGATTCCTTCAATCTCGGTGACCACGTCGGTGACAGCCCTGCCGACGTCGCCGCCAACCGTCGCCGTCTCGCCGAGAAGATCGGCCTCGATCCCGGCCGTCTCGTGTGGATGGATCAGATCCACGGACGCTCGGTGGCCACGATCGACGGTCCGCAGAGCGCTCCGCTCGACGCGACGGATGCGGTGGTGACGACGCAGCGCGACCTCGCGCTGGTCGTGCTGGCGGCGGACTGCGTCCCCCTGCTGCTGTCCGACGACGCGGCCGGTGTCATCGCTGCAGTCCACGCGGGACGCGTCGGTGCGCGCATCGGCATCGTCCCGCGTGTTCTCGACGCCATGGTGGCCGTCGGTGCTCGGATCTCGCGTATCGAAGCATTCATGGGTCCCGCGGCCGGGGGAGAGGACTACGAAGTTCCCCGCACGATGCAGATCGATGTGGAGACCCATCTACCCGGCAGCGCTACTCGGACACGGAAGGGCACGCCGGGGCTCGACATCCGTGCGGGTCTGCGGAGGCAACTCCTCGAGTCCGGTATCGCGGGCGTAGCGCTCGATCCGCGCGAGACGATCACCGATCGCTCACTGTTCAGTCATCGCCGCGGCGCACCCACCGGTCGGCATGCGGGTGTCATCTGGATGGACACCACCTCGTGAACGTTCACGACGAACGCCGGTCGTACCTCGCCGAGCACCTCGATCAGGTGCGCACCCGTCTCCGCGCGGCGTGCGTCGCTGCGGATCGGTCACCGGAGGACGTGACACTGCTTCCCGTCACCAAGTTCTTCCCCGCGTCGGACATCGCGATCCTGCGCGATCTGGGGTGCACGGAATTCGGTGAATCCCGCGAGCAGGACGCGTCGCCGAAGGTCGCCGAGATCGGTACCGACGGCGTCCGCTGGCACATGATCGGACGTCTGCAACGCAACAAGGCCAAAGCTGTTGCTGCGTGGGCCTATTCGATCCACTCGGTCGATACGGACAGGTTGGTCGCCGCGCTGGGGAAGGCCGTCGCCGGGGCGATGGACGACGGTGCCCGCACCCGTGATCTGGAGGTGTTCGTGCAGGTGAGCCTCGACGGCGACACCCACCGGGGAGGCGTCGACCGTGAGGATCTTCCCGCACTGGTCGACGACGTCGCCGCGACGGAGGGGCTTCGCCTCGCCGGGTTGATGGCGGTGCCTCCGATGGACGCCGATCCGGACGCTGCGTTCGAGGATCTGCAGGCTCTGCACGCGCAGGTCCTGCGCTCGCATCCGGGTGCGGTCGAGCTTTCCGCGGGCATGACCGGTGACCTGGAAGAGGCTGTCCGACATGGGTCGACGTGTGTGCGTGTCGGAACCGCGATCCTCGGTCCGCGGCCGATAACCTCGCCTTGACGGCATGAACACCATCGTCACCATTGATCTCGTTCAGTCACATGAGTACCAGTAACGCAGAGCTTCACCGCCACGCCAGGAAGGTCCACCGATGAGCACGTTGCACAAGTTCAAGGCTTACTTCGGCATGGTCCCACTCGACGATTTCGAGGACGACTACCTCGACGACACGGATGCGCCCGTCGCATCCCGGTCGTCGCGTGGCGGATACGGAAAATCGATGGACGACCATGACGACTACGCCGACCGCGAATTCGCCGAGCCGGCCTACGTCGGAGGACGTCGCGACGACGACGATTACGACCGTATGGAGCCGCGTCACAGCGCGCGTGTCTCCCCGATGTCGTCACGGTCGAGTGGCGGACCTCGGTCGGCCGGATCGATGCGTACCTCCACGCGCGGCGCACTCGCCATGGACACCCGGAACGCTCCGGAATCCCGCCACGCAGAACCCCGACATGCAGAGCCCCGCCGGCAGGTGTCGCTCGACGACGGAGGCCCCATGTCGACCATCACCACGCTGCGTCCCCGCGACTACAGCGAGGCACGCACCATCGGTGAGCGGTTCCGTGACGGCACCCCGGTCATCATGGATCTGGTCGAGATGAGCAATGCCGACGCCAAGCGTCTGGTCGACTTCGCGGCAGGCCTCGCTTTCGCCCTCCGTGGTTCGTTCGACAAAGTCGCCACGAAGGTGTTCCTGCTCTCACCCGCGGACGTCGATGTGTCCGCCGAGGAGCGCCGCCGAATCGCCGAGACGGGCTTCTACAACCAGCAGTGACGCCGACCTCCCCGCGGTGAGAGTGTCGTCGGCACCTCCGGGTGCCGCGAGATGGCATTGTGGTGGAGTGCGTGATCAGAGAATGTCGTCGTTGTCGCCGTGTGCCGAGTTCCGCCGGGCGGTGAACTGAGTGTTCGCCGTTCTGTACTTCATCCTGTTCGTCTTCTGGCTGCTGCTCATCGGTCGGATCATCGTCGAATTCATCCGGTCGTTCGCACGTGACTGGCGTCCGACCGGTGTGGTCGTGATCGTCCTGGAGGCGATCTTCACGGTGACCGACCCGCCCGTGAAGCTGCTCCGGCGCATCATTCCGCCGCTCAACCTGGGTGGGGTCCGCCTCGACCTGTCGATCATGGTTCTGCTGTTCATCGTGTTCATTCTGATGCGTGTCGTTCAGGGCGTCGGCTGAGCGCACCGCCCTGGCGCGTTCCGTGGACGGCGGCAGTGCCGCATGTGACAGAATGTTCCTCGAAGGTGCACGATGAGTACCCGTCGCTCTTTGTGCGATATAACTGAATGTCCTGGTTGTCGGCAGCATCGTGACCGCCGCTGCGATCAGGAATCCACTGCCACCTGTTGATCGAACGAATGCTCGCGTACATCGCTTGTCGATGCTCCACCGCTCTCGAGACGCGTGAAGGGACCCTTCCATGCCGCTGACTCCCGCCGATGTGCACAACGTCGCGTTCAGCAAGCCGCCCATCGGTAAGCGCGGATACAACGAGGACGAGGTCGATGCATTCCTCGATCTCGTCGAACAGGAGCTGTCGCGCCTGATCGAGGAGAACGCCGACCTGCGTCAGCGGGTCGGGGAACTCGACCAGGACTTGGCCGAGGCCAAGAGCTCGGCGTCCTCGCGCCAGAACACCCCTGCGCCCGCGCCTGCTCCCACACCTCCGCCCGCGCCCCGCCCGGAGCCCCCGAAGCCCGCCCCCGTGGTGCAGGCTCCGGCGCCCGCACCGGCTCCCGCCGCGCAGTCGGCCGGCGACTCCAACATGCAGGCAGCCAAGATCCTCGGCCTCGCCCAGGAGATGGCCGATCGTCTGACCGGCGACGCGAAGACCGAGTCCGAGCAGCTGCTCGGAAGCGCCCGTGCCAACTCGGACCGTCTGGTGAGCGAGGCTCAGTCTCGCGCGGAGTCGCTCGTGTCCGAGGCTCGTCAGAAGGCCGACGCACTTCTCACGGATGCGCAGACCCGCTCGGAGACGCAGCTTCGCCAGGCCAAGGAGAAGGCCGACGCTCTCGAGAACGACGCCGAGCGCAAGCACACCGAGATCATGGCGACCATCAACCAGCAGCGTTCGGTTCTCGAGGAGCGCATCGAGCGCCTCAAGACCTTCGAGCGCGAGTACCGGGTCCGCCTCAAGTCCTACCTGGAGTCCCAGCTGCAGGAACTCGACCAGCGTTCGTCGGCACTGCCCGTCGACAGTGGTCAGGATCCCTTCGGCAAGGACAACGGACAGTCGTCCAACTTCGGGCAATACGCCAAGGGCAACAACTGATCCTCTCGACTTCCGCCGAGAATGATCGGGTGAGTGCGTGCTTGTTCTGACGCTCGTACTGGCAGGCGTCGGCTTCGCATTGCTCATCACGTCGTTGATCACCGGTTCGGTGATCTGGGCGTGGGCATGTATCGGCGTCTGCCTCATCGGAGCGATCCTGCTGCTGGTCGGTGCCCTCGCGGCCCGACGGCGGTAGACTCGCCCGCAGAGTCACTGCACATCAGCGATGATCCGGCTATCACCGGGGAGTTGTCCGGAAGAACGGCGTGTCCTCCTCGACGAGGAGTGGGCGCTCAGTAGAACCGGACGGGTCGAGCCCGTCACAGCTCGAACGACGAGAGGGTCGCCGCATCGCCGGTGGCCAAGCGGGGTGGTACCGCGGCTCCGACGCACGATGCGTCGGATGTCGTCCCCGTGCCGCATCTTCTCGGGCACAGGAGTATCACCGCCATGACTGATCAACCGTCGAAGCCGGCCGACACGTCGTCGGGTTACCCGATCGTCTCGTACGGTGCGGGATCGAACGGCGTCGACTTCCCCGCCCTCGAGCAACGGGTGCTCGCCGGGTGGGACGCCGACGGAACCTTCCGCGCCAGCGTCGACGCCCGCGCCGACGCCGACGAGTTCGTCTTCTACGACGGGCCCCCGTTCGCCAACGGACTGCCGCACTACGGCCATCTGCTGACGGGATACGTCAAGGATCTGATCCCCCGGTTCCAGACCATGCGGGGCAAAAAGGTCGAGCGACGCTTCGGGTGGGACTGCCACGGACTTCCCGCCGAGCTCGAGGCCGAGAAGCAGCTCGGCATCACCGACAAGAGCCAGATCGACTCGATGGGACTGGCCGAGTTCAACGCGTACTGCAAGCAGTCCGTCCTGCGCTACACCGGTGAGTGGCGCGACTACGTCACGCGCCAGGCGCGGTGGGTCGACTTCGACAACGACTACAAGACGCTGGACCTCGACTTCATGGAGTCGGTCATGTGGGCGTTCAAGGAGCTGCACGACAAGGGCCTGGTCTACCAGGGCTTCCGTGTGCTGCCGTACTCCTGGTACGAGCAGACGCCCCTGTCGAACCAGGAGACGCGCCTCGACGACGCCTACAAGATGCGTCAGGATCCCGCGGTCACCGTGCGGATGACGTTGAGCGCTCCCGGCTCACCGCTGGACGGTGCCGACGCGTTGATCTGGACCACCACCCCGTGGACCGTGCCGTCCAACCTGGCGATGGCGGTACGCCCCGACATCGACTACGTCCAGATCGAGGACGGCGAGGGTGGCCGAGTCGTGCTCGCTCGCGATCGCGTGTCCCACTATGCGCGGGAGTTCGGCGACGAGCCGGTCGTGGTCTCCGAGCACACCGGTGCCGACCTGATCGGCCTCGCCTACACGCCACCGTTCGATTTCTTCCTCGGCCACGAGAACAGCCACCGTGTGCTGTCGGCCGACTACGTGACCACCGACTCCGGCACCGGGATCGTCCACCTCGCACCGGCTTTCGGTGAAGAGGACATGGACGTCGCCACGGCCAACGGCATCGAGGTCGTGCAGCCCCTCGACGCCGGCGGCAAGTTCACCTCGATGGTGCCGCCGTACGAGGGTCTGATGATCTTCGATGCGAACCCGGTGATCATCAAGGATCTCAAGGCGTCGGGAAAGCTTGTGCGGCACGAGACGATCGAGCACTCCTACCCGCACAGCTGGCGCTCCGGTCAGCCGCTGATCTACATGGCGGTGCCCTCGTGGTTCGTCTCCGTGACCAGCTTCCGCGACCGGATGGTCGAGCTGAACCAGGACATCACGTGGGTTCCCGAGCACATCCGCGACGGCCAGTTCGGCAAGTGGCTCGAAGGTGCCCGCGACTGGAACATCAGCCGTAATCGCTACTGGGGCAGCCCCATCCCGGTGTGGGTGTCCGACGATCCCGCCTACCCGCGTACCGACGTGTACGGCAGCCTCGACCAGATCGAGGCCGACTTCGGCGTCCGTCCGACCGATCTGCACCGGCCCTTCATCGACGAGCTGACCCGTCCCAACCCGGACGACCCCACGGGTAAGTCCGTCATGCGCCGGGTCCCCGAGGTGCTGGACTGCTGGTTCGAGTCGGGATCGATGCCCTTCGCCCAGGTGCACTACCCGTTCGAGAACGCCGAGTGGTTCTCCACGCACAACCCGGGCGATTTCATCGTGGAGTACAACGGCCAGACGCGCGGATGGTTCTACACCCTCCACGTCCTGGCAACGGCGCTGTTCGACCGGCCGGCGTTCCGGACCGTGGCCGCACACGGCATCGTGCTGGGTGAGGACGGGCTCAAGATGAGCAAGTCCAAGGGCAACTACCCGGACGTCAACGAGGTGTTCGACCGCGACGGCTCCGACGCCATGCGGTGGTTCCTCATGTCGTCGCCGATCCTGCGCGGCGGCAATCTGATCGTCACCGAGCAGGGCATCCGTGAGGGTGTGCGCCAGGCGCTGCTTCCGATGTGGAACGCGTGGAGCTTCCTGCAGCTGTACGCGTCGAAGCCGGGGACGTGGCGCACCGACTCGACCAACGTGCTCGATCGCTACATCCTGGCGAAGCTGGCCGAGACCACCAGGGTCATCACCGAGGCGTTGGGAGCGGTCGACATCGCCGGGGCGTGCGACGAGTTGCGTCAGTTCTGCGACGCGCTGACCAACTGGTACGTTCGCCGCTCGCGTCAGCGTTTCTGGAACGAGGACGCCGATGCGATCGACACACTGCACACGGTTCTCGAGGTGCTCACCCGTATCGCCGCACCGCTGCTGCCGTTGATGAGCGAGGTCATCTGGCGTGGCCTGACCGGCGGACGCTCCGTGCATCTGGCGGAGTGGCCGGTGGTCGGTACGGAGTTGCCGGCCGATCCCGAGTTGGTGGCATCGATGGACGAGGTCCGCACGGTGTGCGGTGCGGCGCTGTCGCTGCGCAAGGCGAAGAACCTGCGTGTGCGTCTGCCGCTGCAGGAGCTGACCGTCGCTGCCGACGATGCGGAACGTCTGCGGCCCTTCGCCGATCTCATCGCGGACGAGGTGAACGTCAAGCGCGTCGATCTGACGACGGACGTCGACGCTCACGGACGCTTCGAGCTCGTCGTGAACGCCCGCGCGGCCGGGCCGCGCATCGGCAAGCAGGTCCAGGCAGTCATCAAGGCCGTGAAGGCGGGGGAGTGGACCGAGACCGACGGCGTCGTGCAGGCGGCGGGACTCGACCTGCTTCCCACGGAGTACACGCGCAGACTCGTTGCCACGGAACCGGATTCGACGACGGCGCTGCCGGGTAATGCTGGCCTCGTCGTGTTGGACTCGGTGGTGACGGAGGAGCTCGAGGCAGAGGGCTGGGCCAAGGACCGCGTCCGGGAGTTCCAGGACGCCCGCCGGTCCGGTGGCTTCGACGTCTCCGATCGTCTCGTCGTGCGTGTCGAGGTTCCCGCCGAGCGGAGGGCATGGTTCGACACCCACCGCGATCTCATCGCCGGTGAGATCCTGGCGACGGACCTTCAGGTGGGCGACCCGGGAGACGCCGCCGTCGATCTGGGTGACGGAGTGCGAGCATCGTTGGTGAAGGCCTGACGGTGTGACGGGTACCGCGGGGTGACCGGCAGTTCGGCCGATCGCAGCAGACGCTGGGTGCTGCATCTCGACATGGACGCGTTCTTCGCATCCGTCGAGCAGCTCACCCGGCCGACGCTGCGCGGTCGGCCCGTTCTGGTCGGCGGGTCCAGCGGCCGCGGCGTCGTGGCCGGGTGCAGCTACGAGGCTCGGGTGTTCGGCGCTCGGTCCGCGATGCCGATGCACCAGGCGCGCCGGCTGATCGGGTCGAATGCGGTGGTCGTCCCTCCCCGCGGGAAGGTCTATTCCGCGCTGAGCACCGTCGTCTTCGACACGGTGCGCCGCATCGTGCCCGTGATCGAGCAGCTCTCGCTGGACGAGGCCTTCGGGGAGCCCACCGAACTGGTCGGAGCGACTCCGGCCGAGGTCGAGGAGTTCTGCGAGGGACTGCGGGCCGCTGTGCTGGACGCGTCGGGACTGGTGGCGTCGATCGGCGCGGGCGCCGGCAAACAGATCGCGAAGATCGCTTCGGGACTGGCCAAACCCGACGGCATCACGGTGGTGCCGCCGTCGGACCAGGCGACGCTCCTCGAAACTCTCCCGGTCCGGAAGTTGTGGGGCATCGGCCCCGTTGCGGAGGACAAGCTCCGCCGCCTGGGAGTGCTCACTGTCGGAGCATTCGCGGCGCTGCCCGAGGCGGAGGCAGCGTCCGTCCTGGGTTCTGCGGTCGGCCCGAGCCTGCACCGCCTGGCTCGTGGTGTCGACGACCGGCCCGTCGTCGAGCGCGCCGAATCCAAACAGGTGAGCGCCGAGACGACGTTCGCCACCGACATCGTCGACATGAGCGGCTTGCGGTCGGCCATCGTGGCCAGCGCGGAGGCGGCGCACGCTCGGTTGATGAAGGACGGACGGGCTGCGCGGACCGTCGTCCTGAAGCTGCGGAAGTCGGACATGAGCATCGTCACCCGGTCGGCGACTCTTCCCTACGCCACCGTCGATCTGTCGATCATCATCGCGACCGCTCAACGTCAGGCGTTGGATCCGCAGGAGCTGGGCAGTATCCGCCTGGTCGGAGTCGGACTGGCGGGCTTGTCGACGGTCCGGCAGGAGTCGTTGTTCCCCGAGCTCGACCAGGAGAGCGTCGACCTGGGGAGCGCGGTGACGACGTCGCAACCCTCCGCTGCGGTGGTCACCGAGGACGTGCTGCTGTGGAGGCCGGGGCTCGATGTCCGACACGACGAGTACGGGCACGGGTGGGTTCAGGGCGCAGGGCATGATGTCGTGACGGTCAGGTTCGAGACCCGCAGCACCGGCCCCGGTGTGGCGCGGACCTTCGCCGGCGACGATGCACACCTGGCTGTCGCCGATCCCATGGACAGTCTTTCCTGAAGGAGCATCGAACATGGCACTTCCCAGCGATCCGGCCGAGCGTCACCGCGCCGTCGCGGCGGGCTTCACCGCGCGCGTGGAGGGCACCACTGACTGGGATGCACCGGCGCCCGTTCCCGGCTGGCGTGCGCGAGATGTCGTGGGACACCTGGTCGAGTGGTTCCCGGCCTTCCTGTCCAGCGCTACCGGTTTGGAGCTCGAGCGCGGACCGGCGGTCACCGACGATCCCGTCGCGGCGTGGACCGTGCACACCGATGCGGTGCAGAGGGTGCTCGACGGACCCGACGCGGCAACTCCGTTCGAGCACCCCATGGTCGGGACGATGCCGTTGCCGGTCGCGGTGAGCCAGTTCTACGTCTCGGACATCTTCATGCACACCTGGGACCTCGCCCGAGCGACCGGTCAGGACGAGCATCTCGACGAGGACACCTGCGCCGAGATGCTCGCGGGCATGGAACCGATCGACGACCTTCTCCGCTCGTCCGGGCAGTACGGCCCGCGCGTCGCGGTTCCCGACGACGCCGACGTCCAGACTCGTCTGCTGGGCTTCATCGGTCGGGATCCGTTGCATCGCTGACGTGGCGGGTGCTGGAGAAGGTGTGCGCACCCGTTGTGGTGAGCGCGCACCTGTTGCTGCCGGCTGTAGGGGGTGTGCGGTTCATGGAGGGGGTGTGTGCACGGGCTGTGGCCGAGCGCTGGACTGCCACCGTGCGCTGGAGGGGGTGTGCGCACCCGTTGTGGTGAGCGCGCACCCGTTGCTGCCGGCTGTAGGGGGTGTGCGGTTCACGCTGGGGGTGTGTGCACGGGCTGTGGCTGTGCGCCGGACTGCTGGGGCCGCCGAACTGCTGCGGGTGCCGGGGTGCCGGACTGCTGAGCGCCGCCCGCCGTGGGCTGGAGGGGGTGTGCACACCCGTTGTGGTGAGCGCGCACCTGTTGCTGCCGACTGTAGGGGGTGTGCGGTTCACACAGGGGGTGTGCGCACCGGCCGTGACCCGTGCGCCACCTTATTCACCGCACACCAACAATGTCACGCGTGCACATTCTTGCATTGTTGCCATGACATTCTTTCCGTCGAAAGGCTGTGCCGGTACCGGCAAGTTGGTTACTGTGACCGTCGACCATGACAGTCGAGGGAATGAGTGACATGAGAATTCGTCTTTTCGCCCAATTCTGCGCAACGGCAGCGGTAGTCGCATCGGCACTGGTAATTCCGGGTGCAGTCGCAACGGCAGCGCCCTGTTCGGATATCGACGTGTCTTTCGCACGCGGTACGGGTGAAATACCCGGATTCGGCATTACCGGCGGGCCGTTCGTCAGCAGTCTGACGGCGCAGGCGGGAGGTCGATCGGTCAGTACGTATGCGGTGAATTACGCGGCGGATTTCACGCAGGCCAGTGCCGGTCCCGGTTCGCGGGACCTCGTCGCCCACGTCACGTCCGTTGCAGCATCGTGCCCCGGCACGAAGTTCGTGATCGGTGGCTACTCGCAGGGCGCCACGGTCGTGTCCAATGCCGTCGGGCTCAGAACCCCCAGCAGCGTTACCGGCGCGGTGCTTCCTGCTGCCGTCGCCGATCGAGTCCGCGCCGTCGTCGTCTTCGGCAATCCGCTGGGGCTGACCGGTCAGCGCATCGAGACGGCCAGCAGCACCTACGGTCCGAAGGCGCGGAGTTTCTGCAACTTCGGTGACCCGGTCTGCCAGATCGGTGGCTTCAACACTTTCGCGCACCTCACCTACGGGTCGAACGGCAGCGCTGCGCAGGGTGCGACCTTCGCGGTCTCGAAGCTCCAGTAAGCGGCCGATCAGCCATAGGATCGTCGGCATGCACCGCATCTTCGGCACCGCAGTCGCGTCCGTGTATCCGCACTACGTCGCGAAGGTGGAGCGAAAAGGTCGCACGAAAGAGGAGCTGGACGAGGTGATCCGGTGGCTCACCGGCTTCGACGACTCCGAGCTCGCGCACCATCTGGCATCCGAGACGACGTTTGCCGACTTCTTCGATGCGGCACCGATGAACGAGCATGCCGCGCTCGTCACCGGATCGGTGTGCGGTGTGCGCGTCGAGGAGGTCGAGGACCCGCTGATGCAGAACATCCGCCGACTCGACAAGCTTGTCGACGAGCTGGCGAAAGGTCGTCCGATGGTCAAGGTTCTGCGAGCGTGAACCGGCCCGTCCGGCCGTGACGTGTCACTATGGTGGGACCGCTCGCGCCTCCGTCGCGTTCCAGGCAGGGGTCACAGATGAGTGTCGACGATGACGAGTCCACCGGCTCGACATCTCTGGTGACGGAATCGGTCCTGGCGAACATCGGCTCGGTTCGCGCGAGCTATCAGCCGGTCGTCGAACTGGGTACCTGCCAGGTGATCGGATACGAGGCGCTCGCGCGGTGGCCCGCGTACCCCGACGCCGACGTGACGGACGTGTTCGGCACGGCATCGACGCGCGGACTTCTCGGTGCTCTCGACTGGGTGTGCCGCCTAGCGGCAATCGAAGGTGCTGTCGACGCGGGCCTGCGTGCTCCCTATCGCTTGTTCGTCAACATCGAACCGACGTCCGGGGTGAGTACCGAGCACTCCGTCCGCGAGCGACTCCGGGACATCCGCCGCCGCGCGGTCGAGGGGTTCGTCGTGGTCGCCGAATTGACCGAGCGGTCCTTGCTGGCAGATCCGGCGACCCTGCTCTCGGTGGTCGCGGATGCCCGTCGTCTCGGATGCGAGATCGCGTTGGACGACGTCGGCGCCGACCCCGGATCGTTGGCGATGCTCGAGTTCGTGGCACCGGACATCATCAAACTCGACCGTGCACTGGTCCAGAACACCTTGACGGCTGCCGACGGACGGACGGTCGCGGCAGTGTCCGCCTACATCGAGGCGACGGGAGCGACACTCCTCGCGGAAGGCATCGAGACGCCTGCTCACCTCACGCGGGCTCGCGCGCTCGGCGCCACTCTGGGTCAGGGTTGGATGTTCGGCCGACCCGCGTCGCTCGCGGCAGAGCACCACTCTGCCGAGCTGTCCTGGTCACCGGCCCCGCGGTCACCCCGCGAGATGACGAGCGACGACATCCCGGCGGTACCGTCCGATCTGTTCG
The DNA here is from genome assembly GCF_001426185.1 of Rhodococcus sp. Leaf247. GTDB lineage: Bacteria > Actinomycetota > Actinomycetes > Mycobacteriales > Mycobacteriaceae > Rhodococcoides. Next base: position 426,997 of record NZ_LMRP01000004.1, read on the forward strand.
AGCATCGTGCGCCGTCGATCGGGGACAAGGCGCTGTTGTTGACGATGGCACGGGGAATCGAGGACTTCGCTCGCGCCGCGGGTGAGCAACTGACCGTGCAGTCGGCCTTCCAGCGGTCGCGGTGGTTCGCGCCGAATGTGGTCGAGAGGTACGCCGCGCTGGCGGCGAAACACCCCTTCGTCGCTGCTGTCGGAGCGGGATTGAGTCCCGAGCCTGCCCCCGGCGTGCGGGGAGCCGGACTGGACCCGTCCGAGCGCTTCGCCCGTGAGTGGACCGTCACGGCGGTCGGCGCGCACTACTTCGCAGCACTGATCGCTCGAGACATCGGCGACACCGACAGGCCGGATGCCGACCGCAGGTTCGAGTTCATCCTCACGCATGATCGTCATCTCGTCGTCGCCGCCGCACGGTCGCTGATGGCACGCGTACTGCCGTTGTCACACTGAGCGCCACCGTGATCGGCAGGCACGTCCCGAGCCGACGGACGCATCACCGCGTGACCGTGTACCTCGTGTAGGCCCACCCGGACGGCTGGTAGGACCGGTGCTCGACGAGGGTCAGGTCGAGTCGAGTGCCCATCGGGTAGAACGGCCTTCCGCCGCCGAGGACGACCGGCAAAATCCACGGGTTCACCTCGTCGATCAGGTCGACCACCGACGCCGCGAGTTCTGCGCCGCCGACGCTCAGAATCCCGTCGAGGTCCCGCTTCAGCCGTGTGATTTCGTCGACGGTGTCGGCCCGGCGCACCAGTCGGCACCCTTCGGGGACGGACTCGAGCGAGTCGGAGAAGACGATGCGGGGTGTCTCGGCGTAGATCTCGGCGAACTCGGCCTCCACCGGGTCACCGTCGGCGCGCTCCGGCGATGTCCAGAATTCCTCCATGACGTCGTAGAGCCGCCGCCCGAAGAGGAAGGCGGCCGTGTCGCGGGCCTGCTGGTTGGCCAACGTATGCATCTCCTCGTCCGGAGTCCCGAAACCGATGCTGCCGGCGGAATCCTCGATGTATCCATCGAGCGAGATGTGCATGCCGTACGTCAGTATTGCCATGAATCCTCCCGGGGTGCATGTGCGACCTGTGGGTGTCGACCCTCGGCAGCGCGGGAACTCATCGAGACCACGCCAGTTCTTCTGGACATCTACCGAAGGAATCCGAGCTTTATCGTTTCCTCAGAACCGGTCGGTAAGGTCTGGCCCGACGCTCGATACACCGACACTGGGAAACCAGTAACTCACGAGATGAAGAGGATGTACACGTGAAGCTTCCCCGTACCGGACGTGCACTGGTGGCAGGCATGGCAGTCGCCGCGGCCCTGACGATGACGGCCTGCAGCTCCAGCGAGGAGACCCCGGAGACGACCACGACGGCCGCTTCCTCGTCCAGCGCGATGTCCGAAGCCCCGACCGATCTCCCCCCGGTTCCGACCGCCGAGGAGCTCAACACTCGCCTGCAGCAGAGCCTCGATCCCGCCGTGCCGCTCGACCAGAAGGTCGCCTACGTCCAGGGCGCCGAGCTCGATCCCGAGCTGATCAACAAGGTCGCCGAGGCCGCTCGCGTCAACAATGCGCAGATCCAGGTTCTCGACGTCACCGATCTCGGCGACGGCACCCTGAGCTCGAACGCCACCATCGACCTCGGTGGCCAGGTCAACCCGCTCCAGGTCACCTACGTGGCCGAGGACGGTCAGTGGAAGCTGTCGAAGGACAACGCCTGCGCGATCGTGTCGCTGGCTCAGCTCACCTCTCCGGCCTGCACCGCCTGAGTCACGTCTCCATCGCCGACGCCGGCATCACCCTCTCGGGTGGTGTCGGCGTTCTGCTGTCGTGACCGGCTCGCCGTCAGCGCAGGCGGTCCGCCGAGGTCCGTGCAAGCTGCCTGACCAGGTCCGCGTTCACCGGCTCCGTCCCCGTTGCCACCAGCTGACTGACGGTCGACCCCACGAGGGTCAGCACCGCGTCGGTGGTCAGGGACACGCCGTCGCTGGTCACCGCGAGTCGCACGGCCACGGATGCGTCGCCGATCGTGGGCGCGTCGGTCAACAGAGTGGACGCCCCGACGCGGTAGTCGACTCGCACGCCGTCGGCATCGGTGCCGGAGAAGGTCGCGCAACGAGTCAGGGATTCCTGCACCGTCCGGAAGGCTGTCAGCGCTCCGGGCCCGTCGTAGCTGGCGGTGTCCTGGTCGATGGAGGAGAAGTCCGGCCCGCCGTAGGTGACGGAGGCGGAGCTGATGCCGCCGGGAAGCTGGGTGGCGACAGGGGCGAGCACGGCAGCGCACTCGGCCGGGTCGGTGCTCGATCGGTCCTCCGCGGACGCGCCGGGCGACGAGGGGTCCAGCGGCGGCAGGTCGTACCCGGTGTAGCCGGGCGGCAGGTCGGCGATGCTGATCATCCTGCCCGCCAGCAGAGCGTTGTCGGTGATCGGTCCGCTCCCGGTCGTGGCCGCCGGGGTCTCCACGGGGACGAACGCGGACAGTTCCACGGTCGGTGCCTCGGGGGCGGACTCGGAGGACGTGTCCGTCTCCGCCGGACCGCTGCAGGCGGTCAGTGTGATCACGGCGATGGCCGCTGCCGCGACCCGAGCGCTCAACTCCATGTCACCGTGTTCCCGGTGGTCTGCTTCAGCGTCGTCTGACTGTTCGCGTCGCGGTAGATCTGATCACCACCGACGGTGACGGTCCCTCCCAGCGGGAGCGGCTTGGACGGGTCGATCCGCAGTTCACCCTGACCGGTCATCACGAACGACTCGATGTTCAAAGTTCCCTGGTTGTCGGGCAACTGCCACACCGGGTCCTCGGGCGATTGCTCGACAGCGACGTCGACGGTGGCGACTCCGTTGTCCAGAGCTTTCAGGGTGACGGTCGTCGTCTGCTTCAGCGAGATCCCACTGACCACTTCCTGGGTCACCGTCCACGACGCCCCGACCCCGACCGGCTCGGCCGGGAAGGGAACAGCACGGTAGACCGCCTGCGAGAGTGCCTGTTCCACGGCCGAGCGGGCGATGTCGCGTGCGTCGGGAGACGGGTCGATGGTCAGTGCGGTGACCGCGCCGGACGCCGTGGTGGTCAGGCGAGCCGACGACCCCTCGGTGGGCGACAGGCTCGCCTGCAGAGTGGCGTCGGGAGTGGTGGCCGCACCCAACGTCATCGCGATGTCCAGGGTGTCCGCGCCCTCGGTCTCGGACGACGTCGCCGTCATCGGCATCGTGAGCGCGGGGGTCGAGAAGTCCTGCGGCGCGGCCGCATCGATCTGCTGGACGATCGTCGACTCCGTCGTCAGGGTCGCGGACTGCTGGTCCTGCGACGGCGCCGATGCGATGACGGCCCGAGGCTCGGCTCCCGGGTCGACGAGGGTGGTGGTCACGTCGGAGACGGGCAACGTCACGGCCGTGGTGCTGGGCGTCAGTTCCTCTGTCGCGGGGGTGTCCGAATCGGTCCCGCACGCAGCGACAGCGAGGACGACGGACAGTGCCGCTGCGGCGACGAGGGCACGGCACGGACCGGGGCGCGTGGAGAGGGGTGTCACACGCCCGAGGTTAGCGGTGCAACCTGAGCGCTCGGTGAGCAGTATTCGGGCACGGACGGGAAACGGCGGATCCGATGTAGTGGAGAATGGACCGGTGACCGACGTGGAACCGCCCGATGTTGAACCTCGCAGCCGTCCCGCTGCCCGACGCATGCGACGGCTCGTCACTGTCGCTGCCGTCGTGCTCGCGCTCGACCTCGCCACCAAGATCGCCGCGGTCGCTCTGATCGCGCCGGGCGAGCGCGTCGGCATCGTCGGCGACACCGTCACTCTCCGGTTGGTTCGCAACGCGGGCGCTGCCTTCTCGATGGCGACGGGCATGACCTGGTTGTTGACGCTGGTGGCCGTGGCTGTCGTCATCGGTGTCGTCCGTATCGGCCGGACACTGCGATCCGGATGGTGGGCGTTGGGACTCGGTCTGGTGCTCGGCGGTGCGTTGGGCAATCTGATCGACCGCTTCTTCCGCGCCCCGGGCCCGCTGCAAGGGCACGTGGTGGACTTCGTGTCCATCGGATGGTGGCCGGTGTTCAACGTCGCCGACTCGTCCATCGTCTGCGGGGCGATCCTGCTGGTGGCAATCACGGTGTTCGGTATCGAACCCGACGGACGACGCCGGTCCGATGCCACCGACGACAGTTCCGACGACGCTGTGAACGTGGAGAAGAACGCGTGAGGGAGTCGCGGTCGATGCCCGTTCCGGACGGGCTGGACGGCATGCGTGTCGACGCCGGCCTCGCGCGCCTGCTCGGTGTGTCTCGGACGGTCGCGGCGACACTCGCCGAGGAGGGCTCCGTGCAGGTGGACGGCGCCGACGTCTCGAAGTCCGACCGGCTGGGTGGTGGAACGTGGCTCGAGGTCCAGCTTCCCGAGCCGGCGCGTCCGTTGACCATCGAGGCGCAACCGGTACCCGGGATGCAGATTCTGTACTCCGACGACGACATCGTCGTCGTCGACAAGCCCGTCGGTGTCGCGGCGCACGCCAGTGTGGGATGGACCGGTCCCACGGTCATCGGTGGTCTCGCGGCGGCCGGCTTCCGCATCTCGACGTCGGGCGTGCACGAACGTCAAGGCATCGTCCATCGGCTCGACGTCGGAACGTCCGGTGTCATGGTGGTGGCCACGTCGGAGCGGGCCTACACGCTGCTGAAACGGGCGTTCAAGGAACGCACCATCGACAAGCGGTATCACGCACTGGTGCAGGGCCATCCCGACCCGAGCAGCGGAACCATCGATGCCCCCATCGGGCGTCACCGCAGCAACGACTGGAAGTTCGCGGTGACGGCGGACGGTAAGGCCAGCATCACGCACTACGACACGGTCGAGGCCTTCCAAGCGGCGAGCCTTCTGGACGTCCACTTGGAAACCGGTCGCACGCACCAGATCCGGGTCCATTTCTCGGCGCTCCGGCATCCGTGCTGCGGCGATCTCACGTACGGCGCGGACCCACGTCTGGCCGAGAGGCTGGGCCTCGAGCGGCAGTGGTTGCACGCGAGGGCACTGGGATTCACGCATCCGGGCGACGGCCGCTACGTCGAATTCTCCAGCCCGTATCCGGCGGATCTGCAGCATGCACTGGACGTGCTGAGGGCGACCTGACCGTGGTGCATCGGGCCGCGCCGGTGGCGGCCGTCGTCGTGCTGGCCGTGCTCGTCCTGGTGCTGGGCGTCGTGAATCCGGTGCGGATGTCCTCTGTTCGCACCGATGCGCTGGGTCCCGACAACGACGAGACCGCCGAGCAGTATCTCGACCGAGTGGGCGCACCCGTCCCCGGCGACGACCCGCAGTGGGCTCTGGTGTCGTTCTCGCGGGAACTCACCGCGGACGAGGTCCCGTCCGTCGTGGACGGCACCCGAGTCTCCGTGGTGTACGTCCATGTCGTCGTCGATCGGGTCCAGACCCCGCTCGTCGAGGTACCGGTCCCGGACACCCGACAGGTCGTGATCCGGTCGGTGCGCGAGGCCGCGCGTCTGGTCCCGCCCGGTCGCAGCGAGCGAGGGAGAGCGGTGCAGACCCTGGTCCGGAACCGGCTTCTCGCGGACTGTGCGTGCGTCGCGGGAGTTCTGGTCCGGTCGACCGGGAACCGGTTGGTTGCTCTGGCGGGCAGCGCGGATATCCGTGCGGTGGAAGCACTTCCGACGGACGCAGTGTTCGGACGTTTCGCCGTCGCGCCGCTGTACCCCGAACGTGTCGGCGACGCCGTCCAGCCCGACGACGGGCCGCTCCCGCCCGCGTGAGGTGAGTCAGGGTTCGAGTCGACCGAAGCCCAGGACGGCCGAGTCGTCGTCCACGGCGAGATCGTGCACCCGGATCCCGCCCATCTCGTTACCGCCGACGGTGGTCACGGAATCGCCGTCCACCGCCACCACGATGTTGGTGTGCTGACCCACCAGGACGTTTCCCAGCGGACCGCCCGATTCGTAGAGCACCACATCGCCGACGGCCGGCCGATAGTCGCCGACCGGTTCGAAGCGGCCCTGCTCCTGGTAGTACTCGGTCAGCGTGTAGACACCGGGGATCCGCCAGCTGCCGGAGTTCGGATTCTCCAGCGGCATGCCGCTCTCACGCATGACCCAGCTGACGAAATCGGCGCACCACGCCTCCTCGACACCCTCGGCGTAGAACGTTCCCGGACGGGGCTCGTCGTGCTCCTGTCCCGCAACGGACAGGACGCGTTGCTGCGCCGGCGTCAGATTCGAGCTCGCCGCGGGGAAATCGGCTGTGTCCCAGGGGAAGTAACGCTCCGGCGCCGACCACACCACGGCGCCGCCGACGATGATGCCGACTGCGGCGACGCCGACGGCACTGCGGCGGACCCGTGTTCGTGTGGTCGTCGTCATGGCCTCGACGCTACCGACGCGCACGGCGATGCGGGCGCCGCCGGGTGGATCTTCACCGAACCCTCACATGGTGAACTGGACGCATGACTCCCATAGGTCGCCGACACGTCGCGGTCGCGGTGTCGGTGGCAGCCGTCGCCGTCGCTGCGGTCGTCGCCGGGTCGGCATCGTGGGTGGCTCTCGCCTCGCACGGCCGTGTGCACGACGCGGCAGATGCGCCGACCGCCCCTGTCGCGATCGTCCTCGGGGCGCGCGTACAGAACGGTGAGCCGTCGGCGTTCCTGCGCGGGCGACTGGACGCGGCACTCCGGTTGATGGAGGACGGGACGGTCCGTGCTCTGCTGCTCTCCGGCAATGCGAACGGCGCGTCGGGGGACGAGATCGCCGTCATGACCGACTACCTCGTCGATCGGGGTGTCGACCCGTCCAGGATCGTCGTGGACGGCGTAGGTCTGACCACGTACGACACGTGCCTGCGTGCCGTGGCCACCTATGGAATCGGACGAGCGATCGTCGTCAGTCAGGGGACCCACGTGTCCAGAGCGGTAGCGCTGTGTCGCGCGGTCGGACTCGACGCCGACGGTGTGATCGCCGCGTGCGACTGTTCACGCCGCGCGTTGCTGCGGCAGTCGGTGCGCGAGATGCTGGCCCGGCCCAAGGCGGTGCTCGATGTCCTGCGCGGCAGACCTCCAGCAGTCTCGACGCCGGCGACGGACCAGGTGCAGCGAGCGGCGCGCTGAGCACGCTCGGAATCACCTCGAGTCGAACCCTGTCGGGCCGGTCGGCGCCGGGGGAGTGTGAGCGAGAGCATTCATGCACGAGTGCTCATGTCGCCATGTGAACCGACCTCAGGAGTCCGACGTGTCCGTCACCGATCAGTACCTCGCGAACAACAAGGACTACGCAGCCTCGTTCTCGGGACCGCTTCCGCTTCCGCCGAGCAAGGGCGTCGCCGTCGTCGCGTGCATGGACGCGCGGCTCGACGTCTACCGCATCCTGGGGCTGAACGACGGTGAAGCGCATGTGATCCGCAATGCCGGCGGAGTGGTGACGGACGACGAGATCCGCTCGCTCGCCATCAGCCAGCGGCTGCTCGGCACCACCGAGATCATCCTGATCCATCACACCGACTGCGGCATGCTCACCTTCTCCGACGACGACTTCAAGGCCGGCATCGCGGACGAGGTCGGTGTCAAGCCGACATGGGCAGCCGAGGCGTTCGGAGATCTGGACACCGACGTGCGTCAGCAGCTGAAGCGAATCGAGCTGAGCCCGTTCGTCACGAAGACCACGTCACTGCGCGGGTTCGTCTTCGACGTCGCCAGTGGAGAACTGCGCGAGGTCACCGCAGCCTGATCTCGGCCGGTGAAACGGGGTCAGTTCGCGCTGCCCCGTCGCGCCTTCTCGAGAGCGGCGAGAGTCGACATGACGGTCGCGCGCTGGCGCTGCAGGTCGCTCAGCCGCGCTCGCGCGGGAAGCCCGGTAGAGGACTCCGCGTCGGTGATTCCCACGTCGATCGCCGAGAGCTGCTCGAGCAGTCCCGCGACGCGGTCGGCCAGGACGGAGACGTCGACATCCGTGACGACGCCCGACGGGGCCGGCTTCGTCGCAGCGGTGGTCGACCGGGCCGGAGCCGAGCGGACCGACGCCGATGCTCCGGCGCGCGCCGAGGCCTTCCGTACGTCGGCTGCACCCGGTCGCTTGGGCAGGCGCACGCGGTCGAGTGCGGCACGGGAGGCGCGAGCCGCGGTGCGGTGCTCGAGTTCCTCGTCGTCGTCGGACGTGACAGCGCCGCCCAGGGGACGCAGTCCGTACATCCCGATGAACCGTCGTGCAGCGTCGATCGTGTTCTCGTGCTCGCGGCATTCCGCGCACCGCGGCTCGTCCCGGAACGTCTCGATATCGGTACGGCTGCCGCACCAGACGCAGCCGCCGGGGCTCCACCGGCGGGTGGTCGGGGGCACGTCGGCGGTGCTGTCGACGGGCGTGGAGGTCATCGTGGAGGAAGTGCTGGAGCCGAGGGTTCGATCGTCGATCACGTCGAATCAGCGTAGTGCACGGATGCGGTACCGACTCGCGGGACCGTCTGTCGCCTCGGGCTTTTCGCACCGACGGTGATGAACGTCATGACACATCGCGTCGCACCGTCCATACTCGGCACTTGTGAGCAGCCTCGAAGTCACGACCGTCGCAGACGGCGTCCACGTAGCGTACGGTCCCGACGTCAACTGGACGCTCCTCGTGGACGGTGAGGACGTCACCCTCGTCGACTCCGGTTACCCCCGCTACGTCGGTGCCGTCCTGGAATCGCTCGCCCGGGTCGGACGCCGTCCGGAGGAGGTCCGCGCGATCCTCCTGACCCACGCCCACATCGATCACATCGGCGGCGCTGCCCACTTCGCGACCACCTACGGGACTCCGGTGCTGACCTCGGACACGGAGGCGCGCCACGCTCGGCGCGAGTACCTCGAGCAGGCGACGCCGCTCGACGTGGCGCGCAATGTCTGGCGACGCGGCGCGCTGCCCTGGACGTTCCGCATCCTCCGGGCGGGCGGGACCGAGTCGGGAGCGGTGCCCGACGCCGACGGTTTCGGGTCCGTCGTGGGGCCGGTTCCCGGCGGTCCGCTCGACCTGCCGGGTGGCCCGGTGCCGGTGGACACGGCCGGGCACACGTCGGGACACACGGCCTATTCCGTCCCGAGCGCCGGCGCCGTCCTCAGTGGCGACGCGGTGATCACCGGTCACGCCCTCAGCGCGCACGAGGGTCCGCAGATGCTTCCACCGCTGTTCGAGCACGATCGGCCGCGCGAGCTGGCCGCCCTGGACGCGTTCGCCGCCCTCGATGCCGACGTGCTGATTCCCGGCCACGGGCCTGTGCACCGCGGTTCCGTCGCCGACGCGGTGCGACGCGTACGTGCCGGCAGCTGAGGGCCGGGCTCAGCGCGTCCATCGAATCCTGATGGGACCCTTGGCCGTCGACGGGTCCACCACGGAACCCTTCTGCGTGATCTGGACTTCGCCGGCGGCCACGAGGCGTCGGGCGGCTCGGCGAACGGGTTCCATCAGGGGACGCCAGTCGTCGGGGGCCACCGCGCGTGCGACGTCGGACGGGCAGATCGAGGAGTCGCGAGCGCGCCCGTCGAGTGCGCGCCGGATGGCGTCCTCGAGACCGTCGTCGGCGCCGTCCGCACCGGTTCGGCGGCAGGAGTCGCTGCAGTACTTCACGGAGTCCCAGTCGCGCTCCCACTTCTTGCGCCACTCGATCCGGCGCCCGCACACCACACACGTCTTGTCCTCGCGTGATGTCGCGGCCTCGGCCGATCGCTTCCTGTGTGACACGCACTCGATTGTGCCCTTCCCCGTCGTCCGGGGGTCACGCCCCGCGTAGGGGGCGCAGGCAGCGGGGATAGCGTGAGCGGTGTGACGAGTTCCCGGTTCCGAGTCGGCGCACGACAACACGGCACTCCGCGCTCTGCCGGCAGCGTGGGCCTGCTCAGCGGGGTGGGCGCCTACGGCCTCTGGGGACTGTTCCCGGCGTTCTTCGGCGTGCTGTCGTTCGCAGGGCCGGTCGAGGTCCTCGCTCACCGGATCGTGTGGACACTGGTCCTGATGCTGGTGCTCCTCGCCGCGCTCGGACGACTGTCGACACTGCGAGGTCTGCCGGCGCGCACCTGGGGTGTGGTGGCGTTGTCGTCGGTCTTCATCTCGATCAACTGGGGCGTGTACATCTACGCCGTCTCCCAGGACCGAGTGGTCGAGGCCGCGTTGGGATACTTCATCAACCCTCTGGTCAGCGTCCTGCTCGGAGTCGTCGTGTTCCGGGAACGGCTGGGCCGTGCCCAGATCGCGGCTCTCGCACTGGCATTCGTGGCGGTGGTCGTGCTCACCGTGGACTACGGCCGACCGCCCGTGATCGCGCTGACGCTGGCGTTCTCCTTCGCTCTGTACGGAGTGATGAAGAAGGTGGTCCGGCTCGAACCCACCACGTCGCTGACCGCGGAGGGACTCGTCGGTGCACCGATCGCCCTGGTCTACCTGATCGTCCTGGGGGTCGGCGGGGGAGCGAGCGCGCTGTCCCTCGGGGTGCCGCACGCCCTGCTCCTGGTACTCGCCGGGCCCGTCACCGCACTGCCTCTCCTGCTGTTCGGAATGGCTGCGCAGAAGTTGCCGTTGGTCACCCTCGGCCTCCTGCAGTACCTGACACCGGGCCTGCAGCTCGCGTGGGGAGTGCTGGTGCTGAACGAGGACATGCCGGCGTCCCGGTGGATCGGATTCGCGCTGATCTGGTGCGCGTTGGTGATCTTCACCGTGGACTCCGTACGGCGTCTGCGGGCCCACCGGGTGGCGTCGGTGCCGGTCGAGGCGGCGTCCGCGGACACACCACGCTGAGTCCTCATCCGTCACAGTCGTCACAGGCGCGTGTGACGGCGTTGCGTGTCGGTCCGAAGCCTTAGAGTGGCTCCCGTGTCGGACTTCGTTCATCTCCACAATCACACCGAGTACTCCATGCTGGACGGGGCGGCGAAGATCGCGCCCATGTTCGCCGAGGCCCAGCGCCTCGGGATGAGCGCGGTCGGTATGACGGACCACGGCAACATGTACGGCGCCAGCGAGTTCTACAACGAGGCCAAGAAGGCCGGGATCAAGCCGATCATCGGCATCGAGGCGTACATCGCTCCGGAGTCCCGGTTCAACAAGAAGCGCGTGCTGTGGGGAGACCGCAGTCAGAAGTCGGACGACGTGTCCGGCAGCGGCGCGTACACCCACATGACGATGGTCGCGGAGAACGCGACCGGTCTGCGCAACCTGTTCAAGCTGTCGTCGCTGGCGTCCACCGAGGGTCAGCTAGGCAAGTGGGCCCGTATGGACGAGGAGATCATCGCCAATCACGCCCAGGGCATCATCGCCACCACGGGGTGCCCGTCCGGCGAGATCCAGACCCGTCTGCGTCTCGGCCACGATCGGGAGGCGCTCGAGGCGGCGGCGAAGTGGCAGGAGATCTGGGGCCCCGAGAACTTCTTCCTCGAATTGATGGACCACGGTCTGTCCATCGAGCGTCGTGTCCGTGAGGGTCTGCTGAACATCGGGCAGCAGCTGTCCATCCCTCCGCTGGCCACCAACGACTGCCACTACGTCACCAAGGACGCGTCGGTCAATCACGAAGCGCTGCTGTGCATCCAGACCGGCAAGACACTCTCGGACCCCACCCGCTTCAAGTTCGACGGCGACGGCTACTACCTCAAGTCGGCCGAGGAGATGCGCGCGCTCTGGGACGACGAGGTGCCCGGCGCGTGCGATTCGTCGCTGCTCATCGCCGAGCGCGTCCAGCCCTACGACGAGGTGTGGGAGCACCGCGACCGGATGCCGGTGTTCCCGGTCCCCGAGGGCTACACCCAGGGCACGTGGCTCCGCAAGGAAGTGATGGACGGTCTGCACCGCCGCTTCCCCGACGGTCCCACCGAGGAGTACCTCTCCCGCGCCGACTACGAGATCAGCGTCATCCTCGAGATGGGGTTCCCGGCCTACTTCCTCGTCGTCGGTGACCTGATCAACCACGCGAAGGACGTCGGTATCCGCGTCGGACCGGGTCGTGGATCCGCCGCCGGCTCGCTCGTGGCGTACGCGATGGGTATCACCAACATCGACCCGTTGCCGCACGGACTGCTCTTCGAGCGCTTCCTCAACCCCGAGCGCGTGTCGATGCCCGACATCGATATCGACTTCGACGATCGCCGCCGCGGCGAGATGGTCCGCTACGCCACCGAGAAGTGGGGCAGTGACCGTGTGGCACAGGTGATCACGTTCGGCACCATCAAGACCAAGGCCGCCATCAAGGACTCGGCCCGCGTGCAGTTCGGCCAGCCCGGCTTCGCCATCGCCGACCAGATCACCAAGGCGTTGCCGCCGCCCATCATGGCCAAGGACATCTCGGTCGCCGGTATCACCGACCCCGCGCACGAGCGGTACAAGGAGGCCACCGAGGTCCGCTCGCTCATCGACTCCAACCCGGATGTGGCGAAGATCTATCAGACGGCCAAGGGCCTCGAGGGTCTGATCCGTAACGCCGGCGTCCACGCCTGTGCCGTCATCATGTCCTCGGAGCCGCTCACCGATGCGATCCCGGTGTGGAAGCGTCCGCAGGACGGCGCCATCATCACCGGCTGGGACTACCCGTCGTGCGAGGCCATCGGCCTGCTGAAGATGGACTTCCTGGGGCTGCGCAACCTCACCGTCATCGGCGACGCCATCGACAACATCAAGGCGAACCGCGGGATCGACATCGATCTGGACGCGCTTCCGCTCGACGACCCCGCAACGTTCGAATTGCTTTCTCGCGGTGACACTCTCGGAGTGTTCCAGCTGGACGGCAGCGCCATGCGCGATCTGCTGCGCAAGATGCAGCCCACCGGCTTCGAGGACATCGTGGCCGTGCTGGCGCTGTATCGGCCCGGTCCGATGGGCATGAACTCGCACAACGACTACGCCGATCGCAAGAACGGCCGTCAAGAGGTCAAGCCCATCCACCCCGAACTCGAGGAGCCGCTGAAGGTCATCCTCGGCGAGACGTACGGCCTGGTGGTCTACCAGGAGCAGATCATGCAGCTCGCACAGAAGGTGGCGGGCTACTCGCTGGGCCAGGCCGACCTCCTGCGCCGCGCCATGGGTAAGAAGAAGCTCTCCGAGCTCGAGAAGGCCTACGCCGGGTTCCGGCAGGGCATGTTGGACAACGACTTCTCCGAAGCGGCCATCAAGGCGCTATGGGACACGGTCCTGCCCTTCGCCGGCTACGCGTTCAACAAGTCGCACTCCGCGGGCTACGGGCTGGTGTCCTACTGGACGGCGTACCTCAAGGCGAACTATCCCGCCGAATACATGGCCGGTCTGCTCACCAGCGTCGGTGACGACAAGGACAAGGCCGCCATTTATCTCGCCGACTGTCGCCGGCTGGGCATCACGGTGCTGCCGCCCGACGTCAACGAGTCCGAGCTCAACTTCGCCTCGGTGGGCACGGACATCCGTTTCGGTATGGGCGCCGTCCGCAACGTCGGCGCGAACGTGGTGGCCTCGATCATCGCGGCGCGCAAGGAGAAGGGGAAGTTCACCGACTTCTCCGACTACCTGGCCAAGATCGACGCCACAGCCTGCAACAAGAAGGTCACCGAGTCGCTGGTCAAGGCAGGTGGATTCGACTCCCTGGACCACCCGCGCAAGGGTCTGATGCTGATCCACGCCGACGCCATCGACGCGGTCCTCGGAACCAAGAAAGCCGAGGCCATCGGACAGTTCGACCTGTTCGGCGGCGTCGACGCCGACGAGTCCATCACGTCCGTGTTCAACGTCAAGATCCCCGCGGAGGAATGGGACAGCAAGCACCGTCTCGCGCTCGAGCGGGAGATGCTGGGCCTGTACGTGTCCGGGCACCCGTTGAACGGCGTCGAACACGTGCTGGCCGCGCAGTCCGACACCGCCATTCCCACGATTCTGGAAGGCAGCCTGAAGGACGGCACGCAGGTCACGGTGGGCGGCATCCTGGCGTCCGTCAACCGGCGCGTCAACAAGAACGGCCTCACCTGGGCCTCCGCTCAACTCGAGGACCTCACGGGCGGTATCGAGGTGCTGTTCTTCCCCCAGGCGTACTCGGTGTTCGGCGCGGACGTGGCCGAGGATGCCGTCGTGCTGGTCAAGGCCAGGGTGTCCGCGCGCGACGACCGGATCTCGTTGATCGCCAACGACATCGCGGTGCCCGACCTGTCGTCCGTCGGAGTTGCCAAACCAGTGGCCGTCAGCTTGCCGACGCGTCAGTGCACCGCGGACAAGGTGGGTGCCCTCAAGCGGGTGCTGGCCAGCCATCCCGGCACCACGGACGTGCACCTGCGACTCATCAGTGGCGATCGGGTCACCATGCTCAAGGTGGACGAGAAGCTCCGCGTCACACCGTCATCGGCGCTTATGGGCGATCTCAAGGCGTTGCTCGGACCCGGCTGCCTCGCCGTCTGATGCTGCCTCACCGCCTGACGACGGCCGACCGCTCCACGGCCGCCGCGAGGTAGACATCCGGGTCGACGCCGAAGGGATTGTCCCGCAAGCCCTCCGCGATGACGTCGCGGTAGCGGTCGGCCGGCACTCCGCGTTCTCGCACGTGGCTCGACGTCAGAGTCACGGCCGGGACGCCGTCGATGTCGTCCAGGCGTAGCGCCGCGTCGTACTTGCCGCGGTGGGGCTCGGTCGACGGCTCCACCGGGAGCAGCGCCCACGCCCCCGGCTGTGTGGGCAGGGAGGCGCGGACGTCGAGTGTCTGCTCCGTCTGTGCGTTCTCCACGGTCGCGATGTGGTCGAGGGCAGACCAGTCCAGGAGGTAGGCGCGGGCGATGCTGTCGGAGTCGGGGGAGGGTGTGAGCGAGAGGAACGCGGACGCTCCGGTCCACCGGGCCGAGACGCCGGCGAAGTACACCGCGTGCGGCACGGTGATCCACCGGCGCTCGCGCGGAGGCGACAGGGTCCGCGGGGCGGCGTGCGCACCGAATCTGCTGTGGTCCGCGGAGCCGCCCAGGTAGGCGTCGAGGCGTGCGGGCAGGGTGTTCGAGCCGTAGCCGACGTACCAGACCAGATCGTGACCGTTCACAGGAACGGACGGTACCGTCGGATAGTCAATCGAACTCGACCGAGAGGGACGATCCTATGATCACGAACTTCATCAACGCCGTGCTCGAACTCGTCGGTGGCATCGCCGCCGGAAGCAGCGGGCTCTACCTGGCCCCCGGTGTTCTGCCGTTCGGTTCCTGACATACGGCCGGACCACACGAACGCCGACGGGGCGCCCACACGATGTGGGCGCCCCGTCGGCGTGTGTACGTGGTCAGCGTCGGGTGCGGAACCGCTCGGTCGCGCCGAGGGCCCACCACAGCGTCACACCGACAGCGGCAGAGGTGAGGACGGCTGTCTGCATGGTGACAGTCAGGGCAAGGGCGGCGAAGACGAGGAGCGCGAGCACCAGGCTTTCGATCTTGTAGAGCGGCCAGTCGGTGCCGGCAACGTCCACCGTCCGGACGGGGAGAGCGCGAGTAGTTGTCAGGTCGACCGTGGTCATGCTGCCTCCCGAACGTCGATTTCCGTACACCCTGCGTTGGTTCGAAGGCTACACGTACTTCGAAGTTCGGGCCACCGAAACTCGCCGATCAGGCCCGTTCGGTTGCCGATCGAGGAGGTGCTGTGTGTACTGGTCTCATGCCATTACAAGGGGAGTACGAACCGAGTCCGTCCACCTGGGCAGCCGATCAGGCCGACCTGTACGAGAGCTCCGGTGGAACCGAGGGAACCGAGATGCGGGGGATGCCCGTCATCCTGCTCACGACGATCGGTAACAAGACGGGCAAGCTGCGGCGCACGCCGTTGATGCGAGTCGAGCACGACGGTGCGTACGCAGCCGTGGCCTCGCTCGGCGGCGCACCGAAGCACCCGGTCTGGTACTTCAACGTCCTCGCGAATCCGCATGTCGAGCTGCGCGACAAGACGGAGAAGTGGGACATGGTGGCCCGAGAGGTCCACGGCGAGGAAAAAGCGCTGTGGTGGGAACGCTCCGTGGCCGCGTACCCCGACTACGCCGATTATCAGGAGAAGACGGATCGCGAGATACCGGTCTTCGTCCTCGAGAGGGCCTGACGTCGGTGTCCGGCCGCTGACCGTGGCAGCATGACCGTGTGACCGAGACGACGACCCGTACCGACGCCGCTGCGCCGACCGCAGCCGACATCGACGCTGCGGCCGTCAGGTTGCGGGACATCGCCACTCTCACACCGCTCGAGTACTGCGACAGGCTGTCCGCGGTGACGGGTGCGAACGTCTATCTCAAGCGCGAGGACCTGCAGCGGGTCCGCTCGTACAAGCTGCGTGGCGCGTACAACCTCATGCTTCAGCTCACCGATGCCGAGCGCGCTGTCGGTGTGGTCGCTGCCAGTGCCGGTAACCATGCACAGGGAGTCGCGTTCGCGTGCCGCGCACTCGGCGTCCGCGGCCGCATCTACGTCCCCACCAACACCCCGAAGCAGAAGCGTGATCGCATCGCCTTCCACGGCGGCGACATGGTTCAGGTGATCAGCGTCGGATCGACGTTCGACGCCGCTGCCGCAGCCGCTCTCGAGGACGTCGCACGGTCCGGAGCCACCATCGTCCCGCCGTTCGACGACCCTCGGACGACGGCCGGCCAGGGAACCATCGCCGCCGAGATGCTCTCTCAGCTCGGCACCACCACTCCCGATCTCGTCGTCGTTCCTGTCGGAGGCGGCGGGTGCATGACGGGAGTGGCCGCATACCTGGCGGAACGTTCTCCGAGCACGTCGATCGTCGGAGCCGAACCCACCGGTGCAGCGTCGATGGCGGCGGCCCTGATGGCCGGTGGCCCCGTGACGCTTCCCGAGGTCGATCCCTTCGTCGACGGCGCGGCGGTCCGACGCGTCGGGAACCTGCCGTATCGCGTGATGGCAAGCCTCGGCACCACGGTCGCATCGCACTCCGCGCTTCCCATCAGGACCGGAACCGACGACGGCCGCGGCTCGGTGGTCGTGACGCAGGTCGACGAGGGCGCGATCTGCACGGCCATGCTCGACCTCTATCAGAGCGAGGGCATCATCGCCGAGCCGGCGGGAGCACTGTCGGTGGCCGCACTGTCGCACGTCGACATTCCTGCCGGGTCGACCGTGGTGTGCCTGATCTCGGGTGGGAACAACGATGTGTCCCGCTACGGCGAGATCCTCGAACGGTCGTTGGTCCACAAGGGTCTCAAGCATTACTTCCTCGTCGACTTCCCGCAGGAGCCGGGCGCGCTGAGGACGTTCCTCGACGTCGTGCTGGGCCCGGACGACGACGTCACGCTCTTCGAGTACGTCAAGCGGAACAACCGTGAGACCGGTGCCGCGCTCGTCGGCATCGAACTGGGATCCTCTGCGGATCTGTCGGCCCTGCTGGAGCGGATGGAAGACTCGCCGATGCACGTCGAGCACCTCGAACCGGGCTCGCCGGCGTACCGCTACCTGACGTAGTTCGTCCCGAGCAGTCGCTCGACGACGGCGCGGTGCAGGTCGGCATCCGTTTGGGGGAGGCCCAGCAGCGCGGCGAAATAGATCCCGTCGCCGACCAGTCGGACGATCTCCGCGTGGACCGGATCCTCGATCTCCCGTTGCAAGGCTCGGTCCCACATTCCCATGACTTCGATGACGGCCTGGTGGACTTCGCCGGGCCGCCCGTCCATGCTGCGCAGCGCAGCAAGCGTGGAGCGGTAGAGCGCTACTTCCTCGGCCGAGGTCGCGTCGGGCGGTTGGAGGTACCACTGCGCGAGTGAGGAGCCGGCCTTCTCGGCATCGACTCGCTGTGCGTCCGCGCGGTCACCGAGTCGTCGGACCATCGACGCCATCATCGCGTCCTTGCTCGGGAAGTGGTACAGCAAGCCACCTTTGGAGACGCCCGCCCGCGCGGCCACCGCTTCGAGGGTCGTCCTGTCCAGGCCTTCGTCGAGCAGCAGCGCCTCGAGGGCGTCCAGGATTCGGTCGCGCGTATCGGCTGCCATGACTAGGACTGTACCGGCTGGACGGTTGTTGCTACTCTGACGGAGTCCGACTGTACCGTCCGGACGGTAAACGAAAGAGGTGACCTGTGTCCGTGTCCGCGGCTGCGTCCGTGCAGCCGAATCCCGAAGAGTCCGCCGTACCCGCCACGAGGCGTGAATGGATCGGCCTGATGGTGCTCGCCGGAGCGGTGATGCTCATCGCCGTCGACGGCACCGTGCTCGACATCGCGCTCCCGTTCCTGAGTTCCGATCTGCGTCCCAGCAGTACCGAGCTGCTGTGGATCATCGACGTCTACTCCTTCGTGCTCGCGGGACTGCTGGTCACGATGGGCACGGTCGGTGACCGCATCGGCCGACGCAAGCTTCTGCTGATCGGCGCCGTCGGTTTCGGGTTGTCGTCGGTGGTGGCGGCATTCGCGGTCGATCCGGCGATGATGATCACGGCTCGTGTGCTTCAGGGGATCTCGGGCGCAACACTCATGCCGGCGACACTCGGCCTGATCCGGACCATGTTCCAGGTACGACGCGAGCGCACCCTGGCCATCGGCGTCTGGGGCGCGATGGCGGGCGGCGGCGCTGCCGCCGGACCGCTGGTCGGCGGGTACCTGCTCGAGCACTTCTGGTGGGGATCGGTCTTCCTGATCAACGTGCCGATCATGATCGCGCTCGTCGTGGTCGGGCCGTTCACGATCCCGGAATCCAAGGATCCGAACCCCGGACGATTCGATATTCCGAGCGCGGTCCTGTCGATTCTCGCGATCGTTCCCGTCGTGTACGCCGTCAAGGAGACCGCGGCCCACGGCCCGAACGCCGTGATGGTGCCGATCGCGCTGGTCGGGATACTCGCCGGCCTCGTCTTCGTCCGACGCCAACGGACACTGTCAGCACCGATGATCGACCTCACGCTGTTCGCCCAGCGCCGCTTCTCGACGGCCGTCGCCACGAACCTGCTGTCGGTGTTCGCTCTCGCCGGCGTGCTGTTCTTCGGGTCGCAGTACCTGCAATCGGTTCTCGGGGTGTCACCACTGGAGGCAGGCCTGGTGATGGTGCCGGGAACCGCCACCAGCATCCTGGCATCGCTGGCCGCGGCTCACCTGGTTCGACGGTGGGAGGCGGGCACCGTTCTCGCGGTCGGTCTCGCGACGTCCGCCGTAGGCGCGCTGCTGCTCACCCGACTCGGCCAGACCGACGGAATCGCTGTGTTCATGGCGTCGTTCGTTCTCGTCGGGGTCGGTGCGGGGTTGGCCCTGACGTTGACCTCGGACCTGGTCGTCGCGTCGGTGCCGCCGTCACGCGCCGGAGCGGCGTCGGCGGTGTCCGAGACGGCCTACGAACTGGGCATCGCGCTCGGTGTCGCACTTCTCGGATCCGTCGTCATGTCCGTGTTCCGCGGAGGCATCGACCTCGCCGCGCTGAACGGCTCGGATGCTGCCGGGGCGCAGGAGACCATCGGCGAGGCGGTGTCGATCGCGTCGACACTGCCCGCCGAGATCGGTGACGCGCTCGCGGCGTCGGCACGCGTGGCCTTCGTCGACGGCATGCACGTCGCGGCCGTTGCGACCGCCGTGGTCCTCGCCGGCAACGCGGTGCTCGTGGCACTCGCGTTGCGCGGCGGTGACGGTCAGGACAGGACGACGAAGGAGTGACCCGGGACCGTGGTCGCCGATCCGGTCGCGTTCGGCGTGGCCTCCTCCCACCACAGGAGCGGGGTGCCGCCGTACGGGACCGTGACCGGCGACTCGGACAGGTTGCACACGATGCGCAGTCCGGGTGACCGCTGGATCGCGATCCACCGCTCGTCCTCGTCGTAGTCGACGTGCAGATCGGTCAGCCACGGATCGGTGATCTCGATGCGGCTCGAGCGGAAGGCCAGCAGTGCCTTGTAGCACTCGAGGACCCGCGCGTGATCACCCTCGGCGATCTCCTCCCACTTCAACTTCGAGTCGGTGAACGTCGTGGGATCCTGCGGGTCGGGGATGTCCTCGCTGTTCCATCCGTGCGAGGCGAACTCCGCCTTGCGACCCTTCGCCGTCGCCTCGCCGAGTTCCGGTTCCGGGTGCGAGGTGAAGAACTGGAACGGTGTCGACGCGTCGAACTCCTCGCCCATGAACAGCATGGGAGTGAAGGGGGACAACAGGATCAGAGCGGCCTTGACCGCCAGCTGGCCCGGCGTCAGGTAGAAGCCCGGCCGGTCGCCGATCGCGCGGTTGCCCACCTGGTCGTGCGTCGTGGTGTACGCGACCAACGAACTCGCCGGCAGCAGACGTCGGTCGATCGGCCGCCCGTGCACCCGACCGCGGAACGTCGAGTAGGTACCCGCATGGAAGAAGCCCTGCGAGATCGTCGTCGCGAGGCACTGCATCGAACCGAAGTCGCCGAAATAGCCCTGCCGTTCGCCCGACACGGCGGCGTGGACCGCGTGATGCACGTCGTCGTCCCACTGCGCCGTCAGCCCGTAGCCGCCGCCCGCGCGAGCCGTGATCAGCGTGGGGTCGTTGAGATCGCTCTCGGCGATGAGGCTCAGCGGTCGACCGACGTGGGCCGACAGCGTCGCGGTCTCGACGGCCAGCTGTTCGAGAATGTGCGTCGCGGTGGTGTCCGCCAGCGCGTGCACCGCGTCGAGACGCAGTGCGTCGACATGGAAGTCGTCGAACCACCGCAGCGCGTTGTCGATGATGTAGCGGCGGACGGTGTCCGATCCGTCGCTCGCGACGTTGACCGTCTGTCCCCACGAATTGGCGCCGTCGGCCATGTACGGGCCGAACTTCTCCAGATAGTTTCCCGACGGTCCGAGATGGTTGTAGACCACGTCGAGCGTGACGGCCAGTCCTCGCGCGTGGCACGCATCGACGAAGCGCTGGAACGCTTCCGGGCCTCCGTACCCCTCGTGCACCGTGTACCAGAGGACACCGTCGTAACCCCAGTTGTGCGTACCGTTGAAACCGTTGACCGGCATCACCTCGACGAAGGTGACGCCCAGATCGACGAGGTAGTCCAGTCGCTCGATCGCGGAGTCGAAAGTTCCTGCAGTGGTGAAGGTTCCGATGTGCAGCTCGTACAGGACGCCGCCCGCCAGCGGACGACCCGTCCACGACTGATCGGACCATGCGTAGGACTCGGGGGAGTACAGCGCGGAGGCCTCGTGCACCCCGTCCGGCTGCCGGGGCGAGCGAGGATCGGGGATCACCGACTCGTCGTCGTCGAGGACGAAGCCGTATCGCGCGCCGTCGGCGGCAGCGGCCTCGGCGGTCCACCACCCGTTCGCCTCGGTCATCTCGTGCAGTCGACCGTCGAGGTGCAGTCGCACACGGTCCGGCGTGGGCGCCCAGACGGAGAACGTGTGAAGGGTCGACGCATCTGCCGAAGTGGAGGGGCTCATGCACGCATCCTTACCCAGCGGAGGCCGTGTCGACACCGGAGACGGTGAGGCGGTTGCGAGCGTCACTCCCGGCCGTAGGTGCATGCTGGAGTCGTGGACAACGACGACGACACCCTCGACCGGCAACCGGACACGAGGCCGGACGACAGGTCGATCCTGCCGATGTTCCCGCTGGGCTCCGTCGTACTACCCGGAGACGACGTCCCGCTGCACGTGTTCGAACCGCGGTACCGCGCCATGGTGCAGCACTGCCTCGACACGGACTCGCACTTCGGGGTCGTCCTGATCGAGCGCGGCCACGAGGTGGGCGGAGGCGACGTCCGCGGCACCGCGGCAGTGTCCACGCGAATCGACCGAGCGCTGCCCACCCAGGACGGACGGTTCGTCCTCGAGTGCCGGGGCGTCGAGCGCATCCGTGTCGTCGAATGGCTGACCGACGATCCCTACCCTCGGGCTCGGGTCACCGCGTGGCCCGATGCGCCGGACACCGCGGAGAACAACGACGAGATCGTCGATCTGGTGCAGGAGCGGACCGAGCGCCTCTTCGACATTCTCACCGACATCGCCCGGGCGCGCGATCTTCCGACACCCGAGGTGCCACGCGTCGACGCCGGCGGGGGACGATCGACGGACGAACTGTGGGCGTTCGCGTCGTCGTTGCCCTTCGGCTCGTCCGATCGTTCGAAGATCCTCACCGCCGACACCGTCGGTCAGCGGCTCCGGGTGGTGGCCACGGCACTCGACGACGTCATCGCGATCGCCGAATTCTCCCGACTCCCGGACCTGTGATCGACGGCGCCCGTTAGGGTCGTTCACGACGGGGGTTCGCGATCTACACAGGAGGACCACAAGTGGCTCACGAGCGAGCGGGACAACGTGCGCAGGCGTCGGATCTGGTCGACCTGCCACATCTGGTGACGTCCTATTACACCGTGACGCCCGACGTCGACGACCCCGATCAGCAGGTGGTGTTCGGAACGTCGGGCCACCGCGGATCCAGCCTCGACGGCGCCTTCAACGAAGACCACATCATCGCCACGACGCAGGCCATCGTCGAGTACCGCGCGTCGCAGGGCACCACCGGCCCCCTGTTCCTGGGCAAGGACACCCACGCCCTGTCGGAGCCCGCATGGGTCACCGCGGTCGAGGTTCTCGCCGCCAACGACATCGTCGTTCTCGTCGACTCCGCCGGTCGCTACACGCCGACACCTGCCGTCAGCCATGCCATCCTGCGGCACAACGCCACCGGCCCGTCGGCGCTCGCGGACGGAATCGTCGTCACGCCGTCGCACAACCCCCCGCGCGACGGCGGTTTCAAGTACAACCCGCCGAACGGCGGGCCCGCCGACACCGACGCCACCTCGGTCATCGCCGCGCGAGCCAACGAGATCCTGCGCTCGGGAGTCGCGTCCGTGAAGCGGGTGTCCCTCGCTGCCGCACTCGCCGGAAGTGTGCAGAAATACGATTACCTGGGCACGTATGTCGACGACCTTCCGTCCGTCCTGGACATCGACGCGATCCGTTCCGCCGGCGTGCGTATCGGCGCCGACCCGTTGGGCGGTGCGAGCGTCGACTACTGGGGTGCGATCGCCGAGCGGCACCGTCTCGATCTGACGGTCGTCAACCCACTGGTCGACGCCACCTGGCGATTCATGACTCTCGACACCGACGGCAAGATCCGCATGGACTGCTCGTCGCCCAACGCGATGGCCTCGCTCATCGAGGCGCGCAACGACTTCGACGTCTCCACCGGAAACGACGCCGACGCCGACCGCCACGGCATCGTCACCCCCGACGGGTTGATGAATCCCAACCACTACCTCGCGGTGGCCATCGAATACCTGTTCTCGCACCGTTCCGGATGGCCGACCGCCGCCGCCGTCGGAAAGACGTTGGTCAGTTCGTCGATGATCGACCGGGTCGTGTCCTCGCTCGACCGCAGACTGCTCGAGGTCCCCGTCGGATTCAAATGGTTCGTGCCCGGTCTGATCTCCGGCGACATCGGGTTCGGCGGCGAGGAAAGTGCCGGCGCGTCCTTCCTGCGGAAGGACGGATCCGTCTGGACGACCGACAAGGACGGCATCATCCTCGCGCTGCTGGCCTCGGAGATCACGGCGGTGACGGGGTCGACGCCGTCGCAGCGGTACTCGTCCCTGACCGACCGCTTCGGCAACCCGGCCTACGCGCGTACCGATGCGCCCGCCGATCGTGAGCAGAAAGCGTTGCTGGCCAAGCTGTCCGCGGATCAGGTGACGGCCACGACGTTGGCGGGGGAGGAGATCACCGCGACCCTGACGTCCGCGCCCGGGAACGACGCCGCCCTCGGTGGGCTGAAGGTGACGACGGAGAACGCGTGGTTCGCCGCGCGCCCGTCGGGCACCGAGAACGTCTACAAGATCTACGCGGAGTCCTTCAAGGGAGCGGACCATCTGGCCGAGGTGCAGAGTGCGGCACGCGATCTCGTCTCGTCCGTCCTGTCCGGGACGTGACGGACTCGTCCGACCTCTCGAACGGCGGCCCTGCCCCGAAGAGTTCGGCGAAGGACGACCCGACGCGTGACATCTGGATTCTCGTCTCCGCCGCGTTCGTCATCGCTCTGGGGTTCGGCATCGTCGCGCCGGCCTTGCCGGGGTTCGCGCTGGACTTCGGCGTCGACGAGTTCGCCGTCACGGTCATCATCTCCGCCTTCGCGGCCACGAGATTGATCTTCGCCCCGGCCAGTGGGTCGCTCGTCCAGCGCATCGGTGAGCGCAGGGTCTACCTGACCGGGCTCGTCGTTGTCGCGGTATCGACGGGCTTGTGTGCGCTCGCTCAGACGTACTGGCAACTGCTGCTGTTCAGATCGCTCGGCGGCATCGGGTCGACCATGTTCACGGTGTCGGCGCTAGGTTTGCTCATCCGCATCGCCCCGCCGGACCGCCGCGGTCGCGTGTCCGGCATGTATGCGTCGAGCTTCCTCGCCGGAACGGTCCTGGGGCCGTTCGTGGGAGGGATCGTGCTCGGGATCGGCGGCCTCCGTGCACCGTTCGTGTTCTATGCGGTCACGCTCGTCGCCGCGGCTGCGGTCGTTGCCGTCGGCCTGCGCTCGCCGGCAGCCACCACGAGAGCCGACGAGGCCGCATCCGTCACGTTGCGCTTCGCCGACGCGCTCCGATCGTCGACGTACAGGTCGGCGCTGCTGTCGAACTTCGCCAACGGGTGGGCGGTCTTCGGCGTGCGGACAGCCATCGTTCCGTTGTTCGTGGTGTCGGCGCTGGGCCGCAGCGCGTCGATGGCCGCCATCGCCCTCGCGGTGTTCGCGGTCGGCAATGCGGTGGCCTTGGTGCCTGCGGGGCGCCTGTCCGATCGGCACGGCCGCAAGCCGTTCCTGGTCGCCGGCCTGCTGCTGTGCGGCGCGTCCACGGCGGCGATGGGTATCTCCGGGTCCACCGAGGTGTTCCTGGTCATCACGTTCGTCGCCGGCATCGGGTCCGGTCTGATCACGCCGACCCAGCAGGCGGCCGTCGCGGACCTCATCGGTAGCCGCGCCCGCGGCGGCCCGGTCCTCGCCGCCTTCCAGATGGCGATGGACGTCGGTTCGGTCATCGGGCCGCTGGTTGCCGGAGTCCTGGTGACGCACCTGTCCTACGGCGTGGCATTCGGCTCGTCCGGCGCGATCCTGCTGATCGCCGCGGTGGGGTGGATGGTCGTTCCGGACACCCGGTCGGGAGGCGGCCTGGCAGCCGTCTCGAGCGGTTCCGACGCGCTACGCGGTACCGACGCCGATGAGGGACCCGACGCCGTAGGTCGCCGCGACGGCGAGTGATCCGAACAGCAGTTGCCTCAGCGCACCGATCACCGTCGACCGTGAGGTGAAGTGAGCGGCGAGTGCTCCGGCGACCATCAATCCCACCGCTCCGCAGGCGAGTCCGAACGCGAGGACGTCCGATCCCAGCAGGAACGGGATCAGCGGGATGATCGCGCCGATCGAGAACAGCACGAACGAAGACCCCGCCGCGACCCACGGTGACGGCTTCTCCGTGGGATCGACGCCCAGTTCGCGGGAGATGTGCAGATCGACGGCGCGGTCGGAATCCGCATGGATCTCGCGGGCAGCCGTGGTGGCGGTCTCGGCGGACATGCCCATGTCGGTCAGCATGCCGACCAGCTCCGCCTGCTCCTCAGCGGGATACTTCGAGAGCGCGGCACGCTCGGTGTTCACCTCGGCATCGATCTGTTCGTTCTGGGTCGACACCGACGTGAACTCACCGAGAGCCATCGAGAATGCGCCCGCGACGAGTCCGGCGATTCCGCTCAGGACGAGCGTGTGAGTGGTGACGCCGGCCCCACCGACACCCGCGATGAGCGAGGTGTTGGTGACCAGTCCGTCCATGGCGCCGAACGTCGCGGCGCGCAGCCATCCGCCGGAGACGTCGGCGTGCGTGTGATCGAACTCGTGTGGCGGCAGAGTCGATTCCCCGGCCGGTGAGGTGACGGCCTGCGGGTCGTGGGGGTCAATGTGGGTCACCGGGCGAATGTACGGCGAAGTCGAGTTCTCTACCAGCAAGCATTGGCAAACCTGACCGTGTTGCGGACCGGGTTTCTCAGGCCGTTGTCAGTCGACCGTGACACAGTGTTCTCCGTGAATGCCTCCACGCCGTCGTCACCGAAATCGCCGAAGTCGTCGGGATCCGCGAGAACGACCAAGTCGTCGAAATACACGCCGCAGAAGTCGTCGAGCACGTCGACCTATGTCCTGGGTGGTCTCGCGCTCCTCGTCATCGCGGCCGTCGTCATCGGCGGCGTTCTGTGGCAGAACTCGCGCAGCGCACCTCGGGCCGACGGATACGGTTCCGTGCAGAACACTGCGGTCACCACCTCGGTCGATCCCTCGGGCGTCGTCACCCTGGGTGCGCCCGGCGCGAGCCGCACGGTCGACATCTTCGAGGACGCGATGTGCCCCTACTGCGCGGAGCTCGAGAACACCTACGGCCAGGAACTAGCTCAGAAGATCGACGACGGGACAGTCGCCGTCCGGTACCACATGCTCGACTTCCTCAACCGCCTCTCGCCCAGCGGTGACTACAGCACCCGCGCGGTAGCCGCCTCGCAGTGCATCGCGGCCACGGGTGACGGTCCGGCCTTCTCCGCGTTCCACTCGAACCTGTTCTCACCCGAGTTCCAGCCGGAGGAGAACGGCAGCGCCGACCACACCAACGCCGAGCTGGCGACTGCGGCGGGAGATGCGGGCGCATCCGACGAGGCCGTGCAATGCATCACCGACGGTGCCGGGGTAGCAACCGCGGCAACGAATGCCGAGGCGGGCAGCGCCGCTCTCGCCGCTGCCGGTGCGCAGGGCACGCCCACGGTCATCGTCGACGGTGCGATCGTCGACACCACCACGGACACAGGGTGGGTGGCCGATCTGGGCTGAACCGGATTTGGACCTCGCAATGGCGATGGTGTAACTTCGGTCGAGCGTTCTTCGGGCGGTACGGAAGCACTTTCCGGACCACACGGAGATGCACGGGGCTATGGCGCAGCTGGTAGCGCACCACACTGGCAGTGTGGGGGTCAGGGGTTCGAGTCCCCTTAGCTCCACCGGAAGAACAAGCTCCACCGAACAACGAGATTCACCGACATACGACGAAGCCCCATGATCTTCCGATCATGGGGCTTCGTCGTGTCTCAGTGACTGGCGTCGTACGCCTTCTGCACCTCGGACGGGATGCGTCCGCGCGCTGCGAGGTCGTATCCGGCGCCGAGGGCCCATTCGCGCACGGCCTTGGTCTCCTCGGCGCTGCGACGTCCCACAGCGGTCGACTGTCGTCGAGTCGAGGAGTTGCTGCGAGTCGAACCGCCGGACCGGGTCGAGGAACTCCCCGACACCTTCGCCGCATGGTCCACGTAGTAACCCACCGTGCGGCGGAATTCCGCAGCATTGACCGGCCCGAGATCTATTTCGTACGTCTGTCCGTCGACGGCGAACGTGATGTGTTCGCCGTCCTCGTCGATAGGGGTGCTGTCGATGTCGTCGACCAGGTGAACAACGACCTTCTTTGCCATGTCGTCCGCTTTCGTTGTATTCGTATTCCTGAAACGCGCTGCGACGGACATTACCGTCGGTCAGGGACCGAGTAATAGTCGGGTGCGCTTTGTTGCCGTCATTTTCCGTAACCGGTGGATCCATTGTCGAATTCTGCTGTCACCGTCCGGCCGAGCATGGTAATCGGTCACGATGCGGTCACGGTCGCCTCTCGATGGAAGTACGGACAGTCAATTCTTCCGAGCCATTCTTCATGTTGTGGGAGGTTTTCGTCGGGCGCGTGCGCGCTCGGCGTGGAATGGGGGACGTGTGCGGGTCAGGACAATGTTCGAGCGCAGCTCGCTGACGACGTCGGCGGTCGTTCTCGCATTCGCGGTATCAGGCACCGCTGCAGCCACTCCCATAGCAGCGGAGCCGCTCGCCGGGACAGTGGTCTTCCTGGACCCCGGTCACCAGGGGAGCTCCGCCGGCGAAAACCTCTCACGTCAGGTAGACGACGGGCGGGGAGGAACGAAGGACTGCCAGACCACCGGCATGACGGCTCTGGGCGGCACCCCTGAACACACCATCGTCTGGAACGTCACGCAGCTGGTGAAATCGAGTCTGGAGAGCCTGGGTGCGACCGTCGTCCTCAGCCGTCCCGACGACGACGGGTGGGGTGGCTGCATCACCGACCGGGCGGCCGCTGCCAGTGCGTCCGGGGCAGCCGTCGCCGTGAGTATCCACGCGGACTCGACCTCGACGGCGGGCACGCCCGACTCGGCCGATCACGGTTTCCACATCATCGTTCCGACACTTCCGGTTCCGTCCTCGGAGGTGAACTCGGTGCAGTCCGGTGCGGGGCGGGTCGCGTCGACAGCAATGCGCGATTCTTATCTGCGGGAGGGTTTCACGCCCTCGAACTATGCGGGAGTCGACGGCATCCAGGAACGATCCGATATCGCCGCGCCTGCACTGACCACGGTGCCGGTCGTGTTCGTCGAGATGGGGAACGGCTCCGACCCCGGTGATGCGGCGATTCTGGAAAGCGCGGACGGACAGTTGTCCCACGCCATCGCGATCGGCGCCGGAATCATCGACTTCGTTCTGCACGACGAGTGACGCACAGCGGGCCTCACGTACCCTGTTCGGCGTGCCACGCAACGCAGTTCCGGTCGTCCTGGTGGCCGGGTATCTGGGGTCCGGAAAGACGACCCTGCTCAATCACATCCTGCGGCGCAACGACGGACTCCGCATAGGCGTCGTGGTCAACGATTTCGGTGCGGTGGACATCGACTCGATGTTGGTGGCCGGCCAGGTCGACTCCGTCGTCACGCTGGGAAACGGTTGCCTGTGTTGCGCCGTGGACACCGACGATCTCGACGACATGTTCGGCGCTCTCACCGCCACGAGTGGACTTGTCGACGCCATCGTCGTCGAGGCCAGCGGTATCGCCGAACCACGAGCGTTGATCAAGATGGTGCTGGCCAGTGCGGATGCGCGGATCCGCTACGGCGGACTGGTCATGGTGGTCGACGCGCTGTCCCTGCCCGAGACGGCGGCGGCCAATCCGCACCTCGACCAGCACCTCGCGATGGCCGACCTCGTCGTCGTCAACAAGGCCGACTCGGTCGACAAGTCCACGCTCGACGCGGTTCTGGCCGAGGTGCATCGGGCCGCACCCACGGCGCCGAGGGTGGTGACGTCCAGGGGAGCAGTGGATGTCCGGCTACTCCTGGATCCGCCGGAACGCCAGGACGACGGGCCGCGCCAACTGACGCTCGACGACCTCCTCCGGGAGGACGACGATCACCACGACCACTTGCACACCGAGTATCAGACGGTCAGTGTCGAGACGACCGAAAACCTCGATCCGAGAGCATTGATCGACTTCCTGGAGAATCCGCCACCGGGGCTGTACCGCTGTAAAGGGTTTGCCCGATTCGGTCGAGGTGCTGCTCGGTTCCTGGTGCAGACGGTCGGAGTGCACATCGAGATCGAGACGGCGTCGCCACGCGGTGGGACGGCGCTGGTGTTCATCGGGTCAGGCTTGGACGTGGAGGACACCAGGCGACGGGTCGGTTCCATGATCCAGACGGAGAGCGCGACGGACGCCGAGTTGCTGGCGGTCCATCGCTTCGTCCGCCGGTCGACGGATGACGTTGCGGCAGAACGGGATTAGAGTCCGACCCACTCGCTGGTGCCTTCCGGGAACTGCTGACGCTTCCAGATCGGTACCTCTGTCTTGATGCGGTCGACGAGGGTCTGCAGGGCGGCGAAGGCTTCGGCGCGATGCGGTGACGCCACGGCGGCGACGAGTGCCGTGTCCCCGATCGTCAGATCGCCCACGCGATGAATTGCCGCCGTGGGCAGCCCCGAGGCCGCCGCGGCGTCCTCGCAGCATCGCCGCAGGAACTTCTCGGCATCGGGGTGGGCGCGATATTCCAGGGCGGAGACGGACTTGTCGTGGTCGTGATCGCGGACCACACCCCAGAACACCAGTACCGCACCGTGAGTGGGCCCGGCGACCGCGTCGGACACGGTGGCGGGATCGATCGGATCGCTCGAGATGCGAGCAAGGATCTCGGTCATTCGTGTGCTCCTCCGCCTCGGACCTGTGCGACGAAATGATCGAGGAGCGGATCCAGAACTCCCAGGCCGTCTTTCACCCCTCCGGGCGATCCCGGCAGGTTCGCCACGACGCTCCGCCCGGCGACCCCGACCAGGCCGCGGCTCAGTGATGCGTGCACCGTCGCCTCGAGGCCTGCGCGCCGGATCTGCTCCGCGACCCCGGGGAGTTCGCGGTCGAGCACTGCCCTGGTGGCCTCGGGAGTTGCGTCGGTCGGCGAAACACCGGTGCCGCCCGTGGTGATCACCAGTGCGGGACCGTCCGTCAGCGCGTCCCGCAGCCCGGCGGCGATGTCGGCGTCCGCGACCACCAGCGGTCCACGGACGTCGTATCCACGCTCGTCGAGCCATGCCGCGATACGGGGTCCGGTGGTGTCCTCGCGCGTTCCGGCGGCGCTTCCGGTCGAGGCGACGACGACGACGGCGGTGCGATCTCCGAGGGGAGCTCGAGCAGGCGCGGGCGTCGGTGTCGCCGAGTCCCGTGTCCACACACCGCGCTTTCCGCCTTCCTTGCGGACCAACCGGACGGACTCGATCGACGCGGCCGGATCGACGGCCTTGACCATGTCGTGCAGTGTCAGGCCGGCGATCGACACGGCCGTCAACGCTTCCATCTCCACACCGGTGCGTCCGGTCGTGACGGCCGTCGCCTCGATGGAGATGGAGTCCTCACCGAACTCGAACGACACGGCGACCGACGACAACGGGAGGGGATGGCACAAGGGAATGAGCTCGGATGTCCGCTTCGCTCCCGAGATGGCGGCGATGCGGGCGGTGGCGAGGACGTCGGCCTTGGGCATCCCGTCCGCGCGGACCAGACGGATCACGTCCGCAGTGGTCCGCAGCAGTCCCGCGGCGACCGCGACGCGTCGGGTCTCGGCCTTGTCGCTGACATCGACCATGCGGGCGCGCCCGTCGGAATCGAGGTGCGAGAGGGCGCCGCCGGGCTGTTCCTGGTCAGGACTCGTCTGCGGGGTGGTCTCGTTCACGGAGATCAGCCTGTCACAACGGCAGGACGCGCACGGTGTTGCCGGCGGGGATCCGGACCGTGTCCGCCGGGACGTCGACGAGGACGTCCGCTGCCGCCATCGAGACCACCAGGTGCGAACCGGGCCCGGACGTCACGGCCACGCCGGTGTCGGTCAGGCGGCCGCGGAGAAATTGTCGACGGCCGGGGATGGACACGATCTCGGCGTCGGCGACGTGGTCGGACGGCGCCGAGACGGGCAGCCCGGTCAGTCGACGTATCACCGGCCGGGCGAAGACGAGGTACGACACGACAGTGCTGACCGGGTTGCCGGGAAAGCTGATGACCGGTGTGCCGTCCAGGTCGGTCCATCCCTGCGGACCACCCGGCTGCATCGCGACGTGGGTGAACGTGCCGCCGAGCGGCCCCAGCACGTCCCGTACCACCTCGAAGTCGCCCATCGAGACTCCGCCGGACGTGAAGACCACGTCCGCGGATGCGGCGGCCTCGGTCAGCATCTCGCGGAACTCCTGCGCGTTGTCGGTCGAGCGCCCGCGGAAGGTGACCTCGGCGCCGTCGGCCGCCGCGTAGGCCGCGAGGGTGAGGCCGTTCGAGTCGTACAACTGGCCCGGCGCCAGTTCGCGGCCGGCCTCGACGAGTTCGGCGCCCGTCGCGATGACGGACACACGCAGCCGTGGAGCCACCTCGACGTCGGCCCATCCGACCGCGGTCAGCGCCCCGAGATGTCGGGGCCGCAGGGTCGTCCCCGCCGCGACGACGACGGATCCTTCCCGGATGTCGCTTCCTTGTTCCCGGACGAACTCACCCGCGCTGCGGCCGGCGAGAATGCGCACGCCGTCGTCGTGGATCTCGGTGTCCTCGACGGGAACGACCGCATCGGCCCCGTCCGGGACGGGCGCGCCGGTCATGATCTTGCGGGCGGTGCCGTGTCGATGAGACTGTCCGCCGTCGTCGCCGGCCGCGGTGGTGCCGGTGACGGGGAGGATCACGGGAACGCTCGCGACGGACGCCGCGTCGACGGCGTACCCGTCCATCTGCGAGTTCCGGAAGTTGGGTACGTCGATCCGTGCAGGCACGTCGACGTGGGTGACACGGCCCGACGCGGACTCGAGGGAGATGCGTTCGGGTGACCGCGCCTGGAAGGAACGCGTGATCATCCGGTCGACGTGCTCGGTGTGTTCCTCGACCGAACGGTTGCCCGTTCCGTGCCTGTGCGCCATGGCGACCATCCTAGGGATCTGCGGACAGGCATACTGGACGTACAGGGATCTGCGGAGGTGGTGCGAGTGACGGCGGTAAGTATGGGAATCCCCAGCCTGCCGGGCGTGAGCCGCCCGCCGTCCATGGCCGGGCGTCCGGACGTGCCGCACCTGCTCGACAGCTTCGGCCGCATCGCCCGCGATCTCCGGATCTCCGTCACCGAGAAGTGTTCGCTGCGGTGCACCTACTGCATGCCGGCGGAAGGTTTGCCGAACCTCGAGTTCGAGCAACTCCTCACCGCCGAGGAGATCGCTCGACTCGTCGGTGTCGCCGATCGACTGCTCGGCGTGCGGGAAGTCCGTTTCACCGGGGGAGAACCCCTGGTGCGCAAGGACATCGTCGACATCATCGAACGGACCGCCGCGAGCGCCCCGACCGTGGAGTTGTCGATGACCACCAACGGCATCGGCCTCGATCGACGCGCCGAACGGTTGAAGTCCGCGGGTCTGAGCCGCGTGAACATCTCCCTCGACACCGTCGACCGTGCCCATTTCGCCTCGTTGACACGCCGCGACCGGCTGCCCGCCGTGCTGGCGGGAGTCGACGCCGCGCTCACAGCCGGCTTCGCCCCGGTCAAGATCAACGCGGTGTTGATGCGTGAAACGTTGCACGGCGCACTGGATCTGGTGCAGTGGTGTCTCGACCGCGGAGTGGATCTCCGGTTCATCGAGCAGATGCCGCTCGACGCGGACCGTGAGTGGGCACGCTCGACGATGGTGTCCGCAGCCGAGCTGCTCGACGTCCTCGGTGAGCGGTTCACGCTCGTCGGTGTCGGGCGTGACGACGCGTCGTCGCCTGCCGAGGAGTGGACGGTCGACGGTGGTCCCGCCACGGTCGGCATCATCGCTTCGGTCACCAGGTCGTTCTGCGCCGACTGCGACCGCACCCGACTCACGGCGGAGGGCACGGTGCGTTCGTGCCTGTTCAGCGACGCCGAGACGGATCTGCGCGTCGCTCTGCGCGGCGGCGCGAACGACGAGGAGATCGCGCAGCTCTGGCGCGGTGCCATGTGGAACAAGTGGGCCGGTCACGGCATGGAGCGCGAGGACTTCGTGCCACCCGAGCGGTCGATGGGAGCCATCGGTGGCTGACGTCGGAACCGTCGAGGTGCGCTATTTCGCGGGTGCGGCCGATGCCGCCGGAACGGACCTCGAGTCCTACCAGCTCCGATCAGGGGCGACAGTCGCTGACGTCAAGGGCGCCCTGCGCGAACGGCACGGGACCGCGTTGGACCGCGTGCTCTCCGTCGCGGTCTTCCTGATCGGCGACGAGATGGTGCGTGACGACGCGTACCCGGTCGGTCACCGTGTGGACGTGTTGCCACCTTTCGCCGGCGGATAACGCGTGAGCACGGACGGGCAGACCTTCGTCAAGACGCGTCACGACGCCCATGCCGATTTCTTCGCCGCCGAGGCCGCGGGGCTGCGGTGGCTCGCCGCCGGGGGAGCGCACACCGTCCGTGTCCTCGACGTGGGCGCCGCGCACATCACTCTGGAACGCCTGCAGACCTCTCGTCCGTCTGCTGCGGCGGCACGAGAGTTCGGTGGCCGGCTCGCGCGACTGCACGACAGTGGCGCGCGGAGCTTCGGGTGTGCGCCCGAGGGATTCGAGGGCACGATCTTCATCGGAGCCCGCGAGATGTCCTCCACCGAGTACGACGCGTGGGGGCAGTTCTACGCGGCGGAGCGAGTGCTGCCGTTCCTGAGGGTGGCGGTCGACGCGGGCACGGTCACGGCCGACGAGTGCGTCGTCGTCGAACGGGCCTGCGAGGTGATCGCGTCGGGAGCTCTGGACGACGGCGACCCTCCGTCACGTCTGCACGGCGATCTGTGGAACGGCAACGTCGTGTGGACCGCGGACGGAGTCGTGCTGATCGATCCCGCCGCGCACGGAGGACACCGTGACACGGATCTCGCGATGCTGGAGTTGTTCGGCTGCCCGTACCTCGACGACGTGATCGCCGGGTACGGCGAGACACACCCGCTCGTCGACGGATGGCGCCAGCGCGTTCCGGCCCATCAACTCCACCCGTTGGCGGTTCATGCGGCCGGACACGGTCGCGGATACGGCGTGGGCCTCGTCGAGGCGGCGGAGCGCACCCTTCGTCTGGCGTGACCTCAGGTCACGATGCGTCGAGCAAGGTCTTCCCAGCCGTCGGCCAGTCGCGCGGCGCTCATGCCGACGTCGCGGATCTGGTGCAGCACGAGCGTCGCCTCGAGCTGAGCGAGAAGTGCATAGGCCAGAAGTGGAATGTCGCCCTCGACCCCGGCCTGGCGGAGCAGCGTCGTCACGTGGGTGAGGCCGACGGCGTGGGCGGGGGCAGCGAACCGGGACACTGCCGAGTTCTCCGCGGCGCGCAGAACCTCGCCCTGTACCTCGACCAGGTCGAGACGGGCTCGTCCGTAGGCGATCAGGCGGTCGATCGGGGGAGCGCCGGGGCCCAGAGGCGGAGGTCCGAACATGAAGGACTGTTGGAGCTCGCGCTCGGTGTGGTCGAGCAGGGCCAGCATCAGACCTGCGCGACTTCCGAAGCGTCGGAACACGGTGCCCTTGCCGACGCCGGCGCGGGTCGCGACGGCGTCCATGGTCAGGGCATCCGCCCCCCGCTCGTCGACCAGCCCCACCGCGGCGTCGAGAAGCAGCCGGCGGTTGCGAGCGGCGTCGCAGCGCTCGGTGTCGTCGGCTGCCAACGGCAGAGGGGCGCGGGTCACACCTCCACGATACCTTCTCTCGGAAGAAACTGGACTACGGTCCGGTTGTACGTCACGAACGTCCGTCATCGAAAGGGATCCACTCATGAGCCGCGTCATCGCACTCGTCGGCAGCCTCCGCGCCGCCTCCATCACCCGCCGACTCGCCGAGACCGCATCGACCGTCGCACCCGAGGGCGTCGAGGTCGTCATCCACGAGGGTCTCGCCGATCTCCCCTTCTACAACGAGGACCTCGACACCCCCGAGAAGCTCGCCGATCTCGGTGCCGTCACCGCACTGCGTGAGGCCGTCGCCGGAGCGGACGCACTGCTGCTGCTGACGCCCGAGTACAACGGCACTATCCCCGCCGTCCTGAAGAACGCGATCGACTGGCTCTCGCGGCCGTACGGCGCCGGCGCCATCTCGGGTAAGCCGACTGCTGTCATCAGCTCGTCGCCGAGTGCCAACGCCGGCCGTTGGGCCAAGGAGGACACCGCCAAGGCCGCCGGTATCGCGGGCGCATCCGTGCTCGACGACGTCGACCTGGCCATCGGTGGGATCGTGGCCGCGATCGACGGCGCACACCCACGTGAGAACTCACAGATCGCCTCGGACATCGCCGATGTGGTGACAGCACTCACGGGCACGGCTCTGGTCGACGCCTGACTACACCTCGCGACGCGCCCGGGAGGGCGCGACACGCCGTCGATTCTCGGTTGCGACCAGGTAATTCCACGAGTGTCATTACAAAGTGTGGTGTTGCCTTGCGCTGTCGGACACTAGGTGTAGTGTCTTGAACACCGAGAGGCCACAACGGCTCGAGGCCCGCGCCACCCCGATTTTCCATCGTGGAGGCGCGGGTCGAGCCTGGTTTACCGGTCAGCTTCCGGGTGGTGTGCACGTCAGGTTCAGCGGGGATCCAGTCCACGTTCCTGCAGTGCGATGTCACCGCGGAGAGGGCGACGTCAGGACGACAGCGAGCGCGCCCGGGTCGTGAGTACTTCTCACGGTCGGGACACACGACGCACGCGATGTAGGAGAAGAGGGACCATGAGCGCCACCACCGTCACCGTTTACACCAAGCCGGCCTGCGTGCAGTGCAAGGCGACGTACCGCGCACTCGACAAAGAGGGCATCGAGTACGACGTCATCGACATCTCGATGGACCCCGAGGCGCGTGACTACGTCATGGCCCTCGGTTACCTGCAGGCGCCCGTCGTCGTCGCCGGCGACGATCACTGGTCCGGCTTCCGCCCCGACCGCATCAAGACCCTCGTCACCGCTGCTGCCTGAAGCGCTCCGGCCGCCCCGCTCGACGGGGACGGTCACGGTGAGTCCCCGACTCACCTCTGACGCGCGGCGTCGCGCCGCACGAGTCGTCCACAGTCAGTCGTCACCGAAGGTGGAGCAATGTCCGAGTCGCTGGTCTACTTCTCGAGTGTCTCGGAGAACACCCACCGATTCGTCGAGAAGCTCGATCTTCCGGCGACGCGCATTCCCCTTCGATACCCGCGTGACGGCATCACGATCGACCGTCCCTACGTCCTGGTGCTCCCCACGTACGGCGGCGGCGCGACCGCTACCGGTCGGGACACCGGCTACGTACCCAAGCCGGTCGTCAAATTCCTGAACGACGTTCACAACCGATCGCTCATCCGCGCCGTCATCGCGGGAGGGAACACCAACTTCGGTGACACCTACTGCTTCGCCGGCGACGTCGTGTCGAGCAAATGTCACGTCCCGTTCCTCTATCGCTTCGAAGTGATGGGGACGGCGTACGACGTGGAGCGGGTCCGAGAGGGCCTCGCAGAATTCTGGGCGCGTCTCGACGCGCCCTGCACCATCTGAACCCGAACATTCCCGATCTCAGGAGTACGCACATGGCACCGACCATCACCGACTCGTCGCCGGCCGTGTCGCGACACGAGGATGCCGAGCTCGACTACCACGCTCTCAACGCAATGCTCAATCTGTACGGGCCCAACGGTGAGATCCAGTTCGAGAAGGACCGTGAGGCGGCGCGCGCGTACTTCCTGCAGCACGTCAACCAGAACACCGTCTTCTTCCACAACCTGGACGAGAAGCTGGACTACCTCGTCGAGGAGAACTACTACGAGGCAGAGGTTCTCGACCAGTACTCCCGGTCGTTCGTCAAGGGCCTGATCGAGCACGCGTACTCGAAGAAGTTCCGCTTCCCGACGTTCCTGGGAGCGTTCAAGTACTACACCTCCTACACCCTGAAGACGTTCGACGGTAAGCGATACCTGGAGCGCTTCGAGGATCGTGTGTGCATGGTCGCGCTGACGTTGGCAGCCGGCAACGAGGTTCTCGCGACCGATCTGGTCGACGAGATCATCGCCGGTCGCTTCCAGCCCGCCACCCCGACATTCCTGAACTCCGGTAAGAAGCAGCGCGGCGAGCCCGTGTCCTGCTTCCTGCTGCGCATCGAGGACAACATGGAGTCCATCGGTCGCTCCATCAACTCGGCCCTGCAGCTCTCCAAGCGCGGCGGCGGAGTTGCCCTGCTGCTCAGCAACATCCGTGAGTCCGGTGCTCCGATCAAGCGCATCGAGAACCAGTCCTCCGGCGTCATCCCCATCATGAAGCTGCTCGAGGACTCCTTCTCCTACGCCAATCAGCTCGGCGCTCGCCAGGGTGCGGGGGCCGTGTACCTGCACGCCCACCACCCCGACGTCTACAAGTTCCTCGACACCAAGCGCGAGAACGCCGACGAGAAAATCCGCATCAAGACGCTGTCCCTCGGCATCGTGATCCCCGACATCACGTTCGAGCTGGCGAAGAAGAACGAGGACATGTACCTCTTCTCGCCGTACGACGTCGAGCGCATCTACGGCGTGCCCTTCGCCGACATCAACGTCTCCGAGAAGTACCACGAGATGGTCGACGACAAGCGCATCCGCAAGACCAAGATCAAGGCGCGCGAGTTCTTCCAGACCCTCGCGGAACTGCAGTTCGAGTCCGGCTACCCGTACATCATGTTCGAGGACACCGTGAATCGCGCCAACCCGGTGGCCGGCAAGATCACGCACTCCAACCTGTGCTCGGAGATCCTGCAGGTGTCCACGCCGTCGACGTTCAACGAAGATCTGTCGTACAGCCATGTGGGCAAGGACATCTCGTGCAACCTGGGCTCGCTGAACATCGCCAAGACGATGGACTCGCCCGACTTCGCCCAGACCATCGAGGTCGCCATCCGCGGATTGACCGCGGTGTCCGATCAGACGCACATCTACTCCGTGCCGTCGATCGAGCAGGGCAACAACACCTCCCACGCCATCGGCCTCGGCCAGATGAATCTGCACGGCTACCTTGCCCGTGAGCGCATCTACTACGGCAGCGACGAGGGCATCGACTTCACCGACATCTACTTCTACACGGTGCTGTTCCACGCTCTGCGTGCGTCGAACCGGCTCGCTATCGAGCGCGGCACCTACTTCGGTGGGTTCCCCGAGTCCAAGTACGCGTCCGGTGAATTCTTCGACAAGTACACCGACCAGGTGTGGGAGCCGAAGAGTGACCGTGTCCGGGAACTGTTCTCCACGAGCGGCATTCACATCCCGACGCAGGAAGACTGGATCGAGTTGAAGGCGTCCGTGCAGAAGCACGGCATCTACAACCAGAACCTCCAGGCCGTCCCGCCGACCGGGTCGATCTCCTACATCAATTACTCCACCAGCTCCATCCACCCGGTGGCGTCGAAGATCGAGATCCGTAAGGAAGGCAAGATCGGCCGCGTCTACTACCCGGCGCCGTACCTGACCAACGACAACCTGGAGTACTACCAGGACGCGTACGAGATCGGGTACGAGAAGATCATCGACACCTACGCCGCGGCGACGCAGCACGTCGACCAGGGCCTGTCCCTCACCCTGTTCTTCAAGGACACCGCCAGCACCCGCGACATCAACAAGGCGCAGATCTACGCATGGCGTAAGGGCATCAAGACGCTGTACTACATCCGTCTGCGTCAGATGGCCCTCGAGGGGACCGAGGTGGAGGGTTGCGTCAGCTGCATGTTGTGACCCCGGGCAACACCGAGGAACACCTGAAGGGATCCATCAGGCACCGCGTGTAGCGCGGTGTCGGGCGGCGACGGAGCGACGGCTCCGTCGCCGCTTTTGTTGTGTCAGAACAGTTTTCGGTTCTTCGGCCGACGGAAATAAGTCGCTTCATTCCGGCGAGCCGGTTCTCATCGATGGGGACTTGGTCTAAACTCGTACTGGTGTGAGGGTGCGATTTACGCTACCCGGGCCATCGTCCGCACATCCGGAGTATTCGTCCGGACGGCAGTGGCAGGCCTACACGGAAACTCGAGAGACGGGACCGCATGACCATTGCGAATGCTGCTAGCAGCCCTGCGGGCGTTGCGCGCCCGAAACTCATCGATCGCGTCTCCGCGATCAACTGGAACCGCGTCGTAGACGAGAAGGATTCCGAGGTCTGGGATCGGCTCACCAGCAACTTCTGGCTGCCCGAGAAGGTGCCGATCTCCAACGACATCCCGTCCTGGGAGACGCTGACCGAGGTCGAGAAGCAGCTGACCATGCGTGTCTTCACGGGGTTGACGCTGCTCGACACGATTCAGGGCACCGTCGGCGCCGTGTCACTGATCCCGGACGCCATCACTCCGCACGAGGAGGCGGTGTACACCAACATCTCGTTCATGGAGTCGGTGCACGCCAAGTCCTACTCGTCGATCTTCTCGACACTGTGCTCCACTCGCGACATCGACGACGCGTTCCGCTGGTCCGAGGAGAACGCGAACCTGCAGCGCAAGGCGTCCATCGTCATGGACTACTACAAGGGCGACGACCCGCTCAAGCGCAAGGTGGCCTCCACCCTGCTCGAGTCGTTCCTCTTCTACTCCGGCTTCTACCTGCCGATGTACTGGTCCTCGCGGGCCAAGCTCACCAACACGGCCGACCTCGTTCGTCTGATCATCCGCGACGAAGCCGTGCACGGGTACTACATCGGCTACAAGTACCAGCGCGGACTCGAGACCCGTTCGCCGGCCGAGCGCGAAGAGCTGAAGAACTACACGTTCGACCTGCTCTTCGAGCTGTACGAGAACGAGACCGAGTACACGCAGGACCTGTACGACGAGGTCGGTCTGACCGAGGACGTCAAGAAGTTCCTGCGCTACAACGCCAACAAGGCTCTGATGAACCTCGGTTACGAAGGCTTGTTCCCCAAGGACGAGTGCGACGTCAACCCGGCCATCCTGTCGGCACTCTCACCCAACGCCGACGAGAACCACGACTTCTTCTCCGGCTCGGGCAGCTCGTACGTCATCGGCAAGGCAGTCACCACCGAAGACGACGACTGGGACTTCTGACCCACGTCACCCTCAGGGCACCATCCGCACCGCGGGTGGTGCCCTGAGTTGTGTTCGTGCATGCACGGGCAGGTGTGGAGCCGCGCCTTCCCGCAACGGTTGTAGCAACCTGCAACGGTTGTAGCCGTTGCAGGTTGCTACAACCGTTGCGGGAATCCCGGTGGCCGCGCAGACCTGCACACAGAACGCGTCGGCAGGGCCGGATGTGTCCTGGCGGCACAGGTTGTGTGCAGTCGGCGCCACCTACCGCCGGAACCAGGCCTCCGGACCGTGGTCGAGAGCTTTGGCGATGCGGAGCGCAGAGGTGTCGGTGATGTCCGCGGGCAGCGCATCACGGGCGAACCACTGCACGTCGAGGTTCTCGTCGTCGGACACTCGCGCGTCACCACTGACGTACCGGGCGAGGAAGCAGATGTCGACGTACTGGGCGCGGTCACCGTTGGGATAGACGATCGGCTCGGTGACGTCGACACTCGTCAACCGCACGAGCTCGGCGGTGACACCTGTCTCCTCGGCGATCTCGCGGAGCGCGGCAGGCCCGGGTTCCTCGCCGGGTTCGAGCACACCGGACACCACAGCCCAGAGGCCGTTGTCCGTGCGACGGGTCAGCAGCAGCCTGTCGTCGGCGTCGAGGACGACTGCGCTGACACCGGCGAGCCAGAGCGGGTCGTGGCCGATCGCGGTGCGCAGGGTCGTGATGAATTCGGGAATCGGCACCCGGAGGACGCTACCGAGGTGTCAGACGTAGCCGTTGAGCGAGTTCGAGATGTCGGTGAGAACGGCTCCGGCAGCCACGAGACCGTCGCCGGACCACACGGTGTCGTCGACGCTGAACACTCGGCTGTCGGTGACGGCGCCGAGGTCCTTCCAGGCGTCGGACTCCATGACGGACGTGCCGTGTTCCAGGCCGTCCTGTCCGTCGAACAACACGTAGATGAGGTCGCCCTCGGCGTCGGACGGATCGTCCGCGGAGAGTGGCCGCGTCGCACCCTGCTGAGGCCCGGGTCGACGGACGCCGGCCTGCGCCAGCACCTGGCCCGCGAAACTGTCGTCTCCGAGGAGCTGTGCGTCACCGGCGCCGAACCGC
This sequence comes from Rhodococcus sp. Leaf247, assembly GCF_001426185.1. Lineage (GTDB taxonomy): Bacteria > Actinomycetota > Actinomycetes > Mycobacteriales > Mycobacteriaceae > Rhodococcoides. The sequence continues at coordinate 468,308 of NZ_LMRP01000004.1, forward strand.
ACGACCGATGCTTCGGTGATGGACGAGTTCTGCCGACGGCCGACGTCCTCGGCGCGTGCTCGGTACTGCTCGGTCGCTCGGGTGGCGGCATCGCGACGGCCCATCGCCGCGGCGGCCAGGGTCGAACGCTCCAGCCACGACGAGGATGCACGCGTCAGCACGGTGGGGGCGATGCCGTCGAGCTGAGCGGTCACGGACGGGTCGAGGGAGTCGGCGCCGATGATGACGTCCGGAGAGAGCGCGCGGATCGCGTCGAGGTCCGGGCTGCCCTCGGGGCCGACGCCGGGGATCTCGGCGATGCCGGTGCCGAGGTAGTCGGGCCGCAGCAGGGCGGACGGGGGAGCGGTGGGCGCGAGGGGAGCGGTCGGTGCGCCGACGACGCGCTCCCACATTCCGACGGCGCACGAGGAGTCGAGAGCGGTCATGGACAGCACCACGATGCGCTGCGGGTCGGCCGGGACCGTGGTGGATCTGCCACCGGCGACGACCAAGCGAGAATCGCCCTGCTGACCGAGAGTGTCCACGGGCTGTTCGGGGGCGCACAGACCAACCGTGTCGCGCTCGATACCCACGACGCCGGCTCCCGCGACGTTGGTGGTGGTGCGCACGATGGTGGACGCATCGTCGCTGGACGTGTCTCCGCAGGCGGCCAGGAAGAGGACTGTGGGAACGGTCGCGAGGGCGACTGCTGTCCGGCTGAGACGACGAGAACGATCCGACATGGCGACGACCCTACGCACCCTCTCGAGCACTGCCGGAACGGACACTCGGGCGGAAGTACGACACAGAGTAGGACCAGTGCCACGGTTGGTCCTGCAGGGGGTTACGATCCTTACAGCGCACTAATTTACTGCGTTCACCTCGGGCACGGGGGGACGCTTTCAGGAGGATCAGTGACTGCCCTAGCGCCCCAGCCAGTCCCCGAGCTGACGGCTACCCGGCCGTACCCGCCCCGTTTGGGGCCCAAGGGATCGTTCATCCACAAGATGGTCACGACGACGGACCCCAAGGTCCTCGGGATCATGTACATGGTCACGTCGTTCGGCTTCTTCTTGTTCGGTGGCGTCCTGGCTCTGCTCATGCGCGCGGAACTCGCCCTCCCGGGCATGCAGTTCCTCTCGAACGAGCAGTACAACCAGCTCTTCACCATGCACGGCACGATCATGCTGCTGCTGTACGCGACGCCCATCGTGTTCGCGTTCGCCAACTACATCCTGCCGCTGCAGATCGGTGCGCCCGACGTGGCGTTCCCGCGTCTGAACGCGTTCAGCTACTGGCTGTACCTGTTCGGCGCACTCATCGCCTCGGCCGGCTTCATCACCCCCGGCGGCGCGGCGGACTTCGGCTGGACGGCCTACACGCCGCTGACCGACGCCGTGCACTCCCCGGGCGTGGGCGCCGACTTCTGGATCATGGGCCTCGCGCTCTCGGGCCTCGGCACCATCCTCGGTGGCGTGAACATGATCACGACGGTCATCTGCCTGCGTGCTCCGGGCATGACCATGTTCCGGATGCCGATCTTCACCTGGAACATCTTCGTGACGATGATCCTGGTGCTGCTCGCCTTCCCGCTGCTCACCGCGGCACTGCTGGGACTGGCGGCCGACCGACACCTGGGCGCTCACCTCTTCGACCCTGCAACGGGCGGTGTGTTGCTGTGGCAGCACCTGTTCTGGTTCTTCGGTCACCCCGAGGTCTACATCATCGCCCTGCCGTTCTTCGGCATCGTGTCGGAGATCTTCCCGGTGTTCTCGCGTAAGCCGCTCTTCGGCTACACCGGCCTGATCTACGCCACCATCGCCATCGCGGCCCTGTCGATCGCCGTGTGGGCTCACCACATGTACGCGACCGGTGCGGTGCTGCTGCCGTTCTTCTCCTTCATGACGTTCCTCATCGCGGTTCCGACCGGTGTGAAGTTCTTCAACTGGATCGGCACGATGTGGAAGGGCCAGCTCACCTTCGAGACCCCGATGCTGTTCTCGGTCGGCTTCCTGGTGACGTTCCTCTTCGGTGGTCTGTCCGGCGTGCTGCTCGCCAGCCCGCCCATCGACTTCCACGTCACCGACTCGTACTTCGTGGTGGCGCACTTCCACTACGTGCTCTTCGGCACCATCGTGTTCGCCACCTACGCCGGCATCTACTTCTGGTTCCCGAAGATGACGGGCCGGATGATGGACGAGGCTCTGGGCAAGTGGCACTTCTGGGCGACGTTCGTCGGCTTCCACGCCACGTTCCTCGTGCAGCACTGGCTCGGCGCCGAGGGATTCCCGCGTCGCTACGCGGACTACCTCCCGTCCGACGGCTTCACGGTCCTGAACTCGATCTCCACGGTCGGTGCGTTCGTCCTCGGTGCCTCGACGCTGCCGTTCCTCTGGAACGTCTTCAAGAGCTACCGCTACGGCGAGGTTGTCACGGTCGACGATCCGTGGGGCTACGGCAACTCCCTCGAGTGGGCCACCAGCTGCCCGCCCCCGCGCCACAACTTCGTCGAGTTGCCGCGCATCCGCTCCGAGCGCCCCGCGTTCGAGCTGCACTACCCGCACATGGTCGAGCGCATGCGCGACGAGGCTCACGTCGGACCCGGCCACGGCGGCGGCAAGACGACCGAGGTTCTCGAGCAGGCACGACGCTCTCCGATCGCGACCAGCGATCACGAGGGCTCGGGCGACCGCGACAAGTAGTCCGCTCGATCCCGTCCGGTCGCAGTCGACAGAGGCCGGAACAGTCACGGCGATCAGCCCCTCCCTTCACGGTGAGGGGCTTTTCGCATGAAGAGGAGATTCGACTCACTGTGAACGCACCGCAATCGCCCGCATCCGTCCTGGTGACGGTGACCGGCGCCGACAAGCCCGGTGTCACGTCCGTCCTGTTCGCGTCACTGGCGCGACACGATGTCAGCGTCGTCGACGTCGAACAGGTGGTCATCCGGGGACGTCTCACTCTCGGCGTCCTGGGCAGCTGCCCCGGCGACGTCGAGAACCTCCAGGAACATCTCGAGGAGGCCATGCGGACTGTGGGCGTGCACGTCGACGTCGAGGTCGGCGGGGAGCACGGCCGGTCGCCGTTGTCGACGCACGTCGTGGTGGTGCTGGGTCGCCCGGTGACTGCGCGGGCCATCAGCGTCCTGTCGCGCGAACTGGCTCGCCTCGGTGCGAACATCGACTCCATCCGTGGCATCGCGGACTACCCGGTCACGGGACTCGAACTGTTGGTGTCCGCCCGGCCCGAGGTCGTCGGCGGCCCGTCCGCCGACGAGGCGGATGCGGACCTGCGGCAGTCACTCGCCACGGTGGCGGCGGGAGTGGGTATCGATGTCGCGGTGGAGCGCTCGGGCCTTGCCCGCCGCGCGAAGCGGCTCATCGTGTTCGACGTCGACTCGACTCTGGTCCAGGGCGAGGTCATCGAGATGCTCGCGGCGCGCGCCGGCGTGGAGGACGAGGTACGCGCCGTCACCGAAGCTGCGATGCGCGGAGAGATCGATTTCGCAGAATCGTTGCATCGCCGCGTGGCGACGCTGGCCGGACTGGACGCGTCGGTGATCGACGACGTCGCCGAGGATCTGGAACTGACGCCGGGCGCCCGCACCACCATCCGCACTCTCCGACGTCTGGGCTACCACTGCGGTGTGGTGTCCGGCGGCTTCCGGCAGGTGATCGAAGGGTTGGCGCACGAGCTCGAACTGGACTTCGTCAAGGCGAACACCCTGGAGATCGTCGACGGCAAACTCACCGGCCGCGTGATCGGTGACGTGGTCGATCGGGCTGCCAAGGCGGTCGCACTGCGACAGTTCGCATCCCAGGTCGGGGTGCCGATGGAGCAGACCGTCGCGGTGGGCGACGGAGCCAACGACATCGACATGCTCACCGCTGCCGGACTCGGCATCGCCTTCAACGCGAAGCCGGCGTTGCGGGAGGTCGCGGACGCTGCGCTCTCGTACCCGTTCCTCGACGCACTGCTCTTCGTTCTGGGTGTCACCCGCGGCGAGATCGAGGCCGCCGATTCCCTGGACGGCGTCGTCCGACGCATCCCGATCCAGTGACGGAGCCGGTGGCGGAGGCCGTCGAGCCGATAGCCCCGTCGACACTCCAGGAGCGGCACGCGCTGCTGGTGGCGGGCACGAGCGAGGCAGAGTCGTACGGATCACGCGTCGACCCCGACGATCCCGCCGACGTTCGAGCGATGCCGATCGTGCTGCACATCCCCAAGGTCGACCCGCCGGCTCGCTCCGATCTGCTCGAAGCGGCAGCCACGGCGACAATGCGGGTGTGTCTCGACGAGCGCATCGCGCCCGGTGGTCCGTGGCACGAGGAGTACATCGCGTGGCTCGGCGCCCGTATCCGGAAGGTCTCGCGGCGCGCTCGTGGGGCACAGTGGGCGGCCGCTCAGGACGTGGACGGTGTGACCGTCGAGGTGAACGGGGCGCAGGCGCGTGCCTACGTGCCGTGCCGCGTCGGCGCGCTCGATCCACGCCTGCGCAAGCTGCAGGTGGGCGGGACCGATCTCGAGCGCGACGATCCGGGTCCTCACCGCGACGGTGCGGTCCGGCTCTGGGTGAACGAGGCACTGGAGATGACCGTCGGAAAGACGGCGGCGCAGGTCGGCCATGCGGTCATGCTCGCGGCCGGGGCCATGAGCGCGGACGACGTCGCGCGGTGGGGCGAGACCGGGTGGGCCACGTCCGTCCGCGACGCCGATCCGGAGACGTGGGCGCGACTGGTCGCCGAGGCCGAGCGGGGAACTGCCGTCGGGGTGCGGGACGCCGGCTACACCGAGGTGGCGCCGGGGTCCATGACGGTGATCGCGGACCTGACGGTGCGCTAGAGCGAGACGTACACCAGGACGATCGGACCCCGAACGCGCACACTGCTTCCCGACGCCACCGGCTCCGTGGACGCCGGTCGGCCGTCGGGCGTCGCGGAGTCGAAGACGGGGACGTACCGCGCGGCCTCGCCGGGACCGTGGCGTCGGTGATCGGGGACGACGATGTCGGCGTCGCCGCCCGAATGCAGAACCAGCAGAGCCGATTCGAAGGTCGGCGCCGGTAATCCCTCGGTCCGCAGAGTGGGGATGCGGACGTCCGAGCCGTCGACCCACGCCTGGAGGGTTCGGGCCGAGTCGTCGTTCCACCTGTCGCCGACGATCTCGGTGCCACCGACGTCGAACCACATGAGATCGGGTTCCCCGCTCGGGGTGTCGCGTCCCGCGAAGAACTCCTGCTGCCGGAGCACGGGCGCATTCCGCCGAAACTTCAGTGCGCGTGCGAGAGTCGATGTCAGGTCGTCGTCGCGTGTGGACCAGCCGATGGCGTGGGCCTGCGCCGCAGGGGTGTCCTGCGGCACGCAGTACGCGTTGTTGTTGCCGTGCTGGGTGTGTCCCAGTTCGTCGCCGGCGAGGAACATCGGCGTGCCCGTGGACAACGCCAGGGTGGACAGGATCGCCCGGACGTGGCGATCCCGTGCGGCCAGTACGTCGGGATCGTCGGTGGGGCCTTCGACGCCGTGATCGACCGACAGGTTGTTGTCCGTTCCGTCGCGGTTGTCCTCGCCGTTCGCCTCGTTGTGCTTGTGCTTGTACGACACCAGGTCTCGCGCGGTGAAGCCGTCGTGAGCGGTGACGAAGTTGACGGAGGCCCACGGCCGGCGCCCGGTCGGAGCGTAGAGATCCTCGGACCCGGCGATACGCGAGGCGAGTTCTCGCACGCCGCCGTGGCCGGTGAAGAAGCGCCGGACGGTGTCGCGGTAGCGGTCGTTCCATTCGCTCCAGACGCCCCCGAAGCCGCCGACCTGGTAGCCGGGTCCCGTGGCGTCCCACGGCTCGGCGATCAGCTTCGTCCGGCACAGCACCGGGTCCGCGGCGATGGCGGTGAGCAACGGCGCGCGGGTGTCGAAGCGCCATCCTCCGGGTCGGCCGAGCGTGCTGGCCAGGTCGAAGCGGAAGCCGTCGACACCCAGTTCGGTGACCCAGTAGCGGAGGGAGTCGCACACCATCCTGACGACTGTGGGAGACGCCGCGTCGAGAGTGTTGCCGCATCCCGTCAGATCGATGTCGTGTCCGCGCTCGTCGAGGAGGTAGTACCCACGCGCGTCGAAACCCCTCCAGGACAACGACGGTCCGTCGACGCCACCCTCGCAGGTGTGGTTGTAGACCACGTCGAGGATCACCTCGATGCCTGCGTCGTGGAAGGTGTCGACCATGGTGCGGAACTCGTCGACCTCCGCACCGGGAACGCTGGCGTAGGACGGTTCGACCGCGAAGTACGACCCGGTCGAATATCCCCAGTGGTTCCGCATCCCACGGGCGCGGACACCGGGCTCGGTGAGGCAGGCGTGCACCGGGAGGAGTTCGACCGCGGTGATTCCGAGCGAGAGGAGGTGATCGACGACGGCCGGCCCGGCGAGGCCGAGATATGTCCCGCGCAGGGGTTCGGGGACCGACGGGTGCGCCCCGGTGTAGGACCCCACGTGAAGTTCGTAGATCACAGTACGGTCCCAGTCCGTTTCGAGCCGCGAGCGATCGGTGACATCCTGCGGTGCGGTGACTACCGCGAGCGGAACGTGTCCGAGTGAGTCCAGCGTCGACGGTGGGCCGAAGGGATCGTCCCGGTACGGCAGGAGCCGTTGCGCGTCGCCGAGGGCACCGGTGATGCGACGCGCGTACGGGTCGAGAAGAATCTTGTTCGGGTCGAACCGATGTCCCGCCTCGGGATTCCACGGCCCGGACACCCGGTAGCCGTACACGGTTCCCACTCCGGCGTCGGAGACGACTCCGTGCCAGATGCCGTACGTACGCTCCGTCAGGCGGTACCGCGTCTCGACGGGGGACTGGTCTCCCGGCGTCACGATGCACAGGTCGACGGTCTCGGCGTCGGGTGCGTGGACGGCGAAGGCGACACCCTCGTCGCACAGGTGCGATCCCAGAGGGAAGGGTCGGCCGGCCCCGGCTCGATGGTTCTGTTCGTGCGACACGCGTGATGATCCTGCCGTGTCTGGGCCCGGCGTGTGGGAGAAGATGGACTCGTGTCCGAACCTGACCCAGACCTGCTCGTCGAACTCACCGATGTTTCCGTCGTCCGTGGAGGTACGACGCTCGTCGGTCCGGTGTCGTGGAACGTCGAACTGGACGAGCGATGGGTCGTGCTGGGCCCGAACGGCGCCGGCAAGACCACGTTGCTGCGAGTCGCGGCCGCGGAGTTGTACCCGACCACGGGTGTCGCCAACGTTCTGGGCGAATCTCTGGGCCACGTCGACATCTCCGAGTTGAAGCCACGTATCGGCTTGTCCTCGTCGTCGCTGGCGGGACGCATTCCCGCCGACGAGGTGGTCGCGGACCTGGTCGTGTCCGCCGGCTACGCCGTACTCGGCCGGTGGCGGGAGAAGTACGACGCCGTCGACGACGAGCGTGCGGTCAACATGCTGGAGACGGCGGGAATCGAACACCTCGCACGCCGCACGTTCGGCACTCTGTCCGAGGGGGAGCGCAAGCGGGTGCTCATCGCCCGTGCGTTGATGACCGATCCCGAACTGCTGCTCCTCGACGAACCCGCCGCAGGTCTCGACCTGGGTGGCCGCGAGGACCTCGTGGCCATCCTCACGGATCTGGCGATGGACCCGGATGCGCCGGCGACCGTCCTGATCACGCACCACGTCGAGGAGATCCCGCCCGGCTTCACACACGCGATGTTGTTGAAGGAGGGCGGCGTCGTGGCCCAGGGCCTGATCGACGACGTCATCACCGAGGAACATCTGTCGACGGCGTTCAGTCAGGGCATCGCGCTGGACCGGGTCGACGGACGATTCTTCGCCCGCCGCAAGCGGAGTCGGTCCTCGCACCGGCGCGCGAGATGAGCACTCCCGCAGCTCTGCGTGACGCGTCCACCGTCCTTCTCCTGCGCGACGGGTCCGCCGGTCTCGAGGTGTTCCTGCAACGCCGGGTCGGACGGATGGCGTTCGCTGCCGGGATGACGGTCTTCCCGGGAGGCGGGGTCGACCCGTCGGATTGCACGCCCGCCGACGGCAAGGACCGATGGGTGGGTCCGCCGCCGTCGTGGTGGGCCGAGAAGTTCGAGACCGACGACGGGACTGCCCGCGCGCTGGTCCTCGCCGCCGTGCGGGAGACGTTCGAGGAATGCGGCGTCCTGTTCGCCGGATCCGATGCGGAGTCGGTGGTCGCGGACACGGCCGAGTACGCGGAGGGTCGACGCGCGGTGGAGCGGCACGATGTGGCGTTCGGCGCTTTCCTTGCCGACGCGTCCCTGGTGGTGCGCGCCGATCTGCTGACGCCGTACGCGCGGTGGATCACCCCGGAGGGGGAGACCACGCGCCGTTACGACACCAGGTTCTTCGCGGCGGCGGTGCCGTCGGGTCAGCGACCGGACGGTGAGACCTCCGAGGCGTCGGACGCGTCATGGGTCCGCCCGTCCGTCGCGCTGGAGGAGTTGCGGCGCGGCGACCGGGTCATGCTGCCGCCCACCTGGGCCTGCCTGAGGCAGCTCGGTGCGCACGACACGGTCGAGAGCGCGATGTCCGACACGGTGGACCTCGCACCGGTGTGTCCGCGTGTCACGACCGCTAACGGTGCCGTGCGAGTCGACTTCGCCGACGCCGGGGCGTACTACGCCGATCTCCCGTGACACCCACCCGGTAGCGTCCACGGGCATGGCTGAATTCGTGACCCTGGACGTCCGCGACGGCATCGGGACCATCCGCTTGTCCCGACCACCGATGAACGCGCTGAACCGACAGGTCCAGGGTGAACTGCTGGAGGTGTCGCGCGCCGCGTCGGATAATTCCGACGTCCACGCTGTCGTCGTGTACGGCGGTGAGAAGGTGTTCGCGGCGGGCGCGGACATCAAGGAGATGGCGGCGATGTCCTTCGGGCAGATGACCGACGCCATCGGCAGCCTGCAGGCCGGGCTGGGCGCCGTGGCGGCCATTCCGAAGCCGACCGTCGCCGCGATCACGGGGTACGCGCTCGGCGGTGGCCTGGAGGTGGCACTGGCCGCGGATCGACGCATCGTGGGCGACAACGCGAAGCTGGGTGTTCCCGAGGTTCTGCTGGGGGTGATCCCCGGAGGCGGCGGCACGCAGCGGCTGGCTCGGCTCATCGGTCCGAGCAAGGCCAAGGACATGGTGTTCACGGGTCGGTTCGTCGGAGCCGAGGAAGCACTGAGCATCGGTCTCGTCGACGAGGTGGTCGCTCCCGACGCCGTCTACGAGGCGGCACTGGCATGGGCTCGGCAGTTCGTGGGTGGCGCGTCCCGCGCACTGGCCGCAGCCAAGGCGGCCGTCGACGAGGGGCTGGACACGGACCTGGCGACCGGCCTCAAGATCGAGGCGCACGTGTTCGCGTCGCTCTTCGCCACCGAGGATCGGGCGATCGGCATGGCGTCGTTCCTCGAGAACGGTCCCGGCAAGGCCACCTTCACCGGCAACTGACGGACTCGCTCCTCACACCAAGTAGGCTCATCGTCCATGACCGCTCGTGAACCGCACCCCGACACCGCCGCGACGACCGACGCCGGGTCCGACCCGGCGCCGCGTCCGCACGCGAGCGCCGAGGAAGTGCAGGCTGCCCGGTCCGACACCAAGCTCGCCCAGGTCCTCTACCACGACTGGGAAGCGGAGACCTACGACGACAAGTGGTCGATCTCCTACGACGAGCGCTGCATCGACTACGCCCGCGGACGGTTCGACGCCGTGGCCGGAGATCAGGCACTTCCGTACGGGCGCGCTCTGGAACTGGGCTGCGGCACCGGCTTCTTCCTGCTGAATCTGATGCAGAGCGGCGTCGCTGCCACGGGATCGGTCACCGACCTGTCTCCGGGCATGGTCAAGGTCGCACTGCGCAATGCCGAGCACCTGGGGCTCGACGTCGACGGCCGCGTCGCCGACGCGGAGACCATCCCGTACGAGGACGACACGTTCGACCTCGTCGTCGGTCACGCCGTGCTGCACCACATTCCGGATGTCGAGCAGTCGCTGCGCGAGGTTCTCCGCGTTCTCAAGCCGGGCGGGCGCTTCGTCTTCGCTGGCGAGCCGACGACGGTGGGCAACTTCTACGCCCGCTGGCTGGGACGGCTGACGTGGGAAGCCACTACCCGTACGACCCGCCTGCCGTTCCTCGCCGACTGGCGGCGCCCGCAGCAGGAGCTGGACGAGTCCTCGCGTGCCGCGGCTCTCGAAGCCGTGGTGGACCTGCACACGTTCGATCCGACGGAGCTCGAGAACATCGCTATCGCGGCCGGAGCCGACGAGGTTCACGCCAAGACCGAGGAGTTCGCCGCGGCGCTCCTCGGATGGCCGGTGCGCACCTTCGAGGCAGCCGTCCCGGCCGAGAAGTTGGGCTGGGGCTGGGCCAGGTTCGCGTTCAACGGATGGAAGTCGCTGAGCTGGTTGGACGAGAACGTGCTGCACCACGTCGTTCCGCGCGGCTACTTCTACAACGTGATGATCACCGGCACCAAGCCGGACTCCGCGTCGAGCTGACACTCTCCACACGTGGGATACGCGTTCGACGTCCACGATGTCGCGCACCTGTCGGCCCGCCCCGATGAGCTGACCGAGGTCGACGGCTATTCGCTGACCCCGGCGTCGTTGGTGTCCGACATCGGGCGGATCAGGTCGACGTTCGGCGACCGTACGGCAGCGCTGGTCGAGACCGTCACCCTGCGTCGACGGGCTCGCGTCAAGTTGCCCTTCGCATCGTCCTGGCTGTTCACCGACGATGCCCTGCAGCAGTCCACCACGGAGCTGGTGTCGCGGCACCGGGCCGAGCGGCTACGTGGTCGACGGGTGCACGACGTCACGTGTTCGATCGGGACCGAGCTGCACATCCTCCGTGACACGGCCGAGATGGTCGTGGGCAGTGACCTGGACGCGGTGCGTCTCGCGATGGCGCAGCACAACGTTCCGGGCGTCCCCGTGCTGCGGGCCGACGCTCTCACCCCGACCACGCGCGATACGGTCGTCGTCGCGGATCCGGGTCGACGGGCCGGGGGTCGACGCCGTCACGACCCGGCAGCGTTGGAACCGCCGCTGCCGGCCTTGCTGGACGTCTATGCCGGTCGCGACCTCGTCGTGAAGTGCGCGCCGGGCCTCGATGTCGACTCCCTGGATCTCGACGCTCGCGGGGTGCGGGCCGAGGTGGAAGTGGTGTCGCTGGACGGCGGTGTCCGAGAGGCATGCCTCTGGTTCGGGGGAGTCGCCGACGCATCAGTTCGTCGTCGGGCGACCGTGCTGCGATCGGACGGGACGCACTGGACTGTCACCGACACCGAGCCCGACGACATCGCCGAGGACAGGGAACCCGGCCGCTACATCGTCGACCCCGACGGCGCGGTCGTGCGGGCTGGTCTGGTGCGGCACTACGCCGCCCGACACGGCTTGTGGCAGCTCGATCCGCGCATCGCGCATCTCACGGGCGATGCTCTTCCCGCCGACACCACCGGATTCGAGATCGTGGAGCGCCTGCCGTTCACGGAGAAGATCCTGCGGAAGCGGTTGGCGGAGTGGGACTGTGGATCACTGGAAATCCTGGTGCGCGGGATCGACGTCGACCCGGCCGTTCTCCGGCCTCGGCTCGACTTGCGCGGCAGTCGGCCCATGAGCCTGGTGATCACGCGGATCGGACGAACCGCCGCAGCCTTCGTCTGTGGGCCACGAACGTCCGGCGCGCAGACGGATCAGCGGAACGAGTAGAGAGCACCCAGTGCAGTCGGAACGACGACCTCGCCCTCCGGGCCGACGACGACACCGGGGCTGTATCCGGTCGAGCCCGGCATCGCATCGGTGTCCACGGTCTCGCCGGTGGTCAGGTCGAACGTCACGAGCGACAGTTCGTCGTTGCCGGTGACGGTGTACCCGGTGGAACCTCCGGCCAGTGCGGGAGATCCTTGCTGCACCAGATCGTCGCGCTTCCACAGGCTTTCGGGCCGATCACCGGCGTCGCGGATGGCCTGCAGGCGACTGCCGGCCCCGCCCGCCGGGACGATGATGCCGTCGGGGGAGACGGCGACGCTGCCGGCCGCGCGATCACCGACGAAGTACGACCAGATGGGGGTGCCGTCCTCGGTGGAGTACGCGCGTACCGTGCCTTCGACGTCGGTGAGGTAGACGCGCGAACCATCGGGCGAGAGAACGGGACTCGACGTGACCGAACTCGGCAGCAGCGGTGAGGACCACGCTTCCTCGAGCGACGGGGTGTCACCGCCGGTGTAGGTCAGGGCGACCAGTTGCGGGGCGATCGCGCCGGCGCGCCACAGCACGACGTACACGGTCGAGGAGCTCGGATCGACCGCGGGCGATGCGGCGACGGCGCAGTCGGGTCCGCCCACGAGGCAGGTCAGCAGACCGTCGTTCGCCGGGCGCAGTTCGGCATTCGGTAAATCGAGGGGGAGCGGCGGTGGGACGAGATCGAGGATCGGCGCCACGGCGACACCGGTCTGGTTGCTCAGGACGTTGGTCTGACCGAACTGGGTCATCACCAGCACGTTGCCGTCGGGAAGGAACTGGGGTGTCCGGGGCACGCCGTACACCGGTGTACGCCAGCGAAGTTGGCCGTTGGGGTTGATCGAGCTCATGCTGCCGTCGTCGCCGGCGTAGAGGTTGGACGCCGTGTCCGCGACGGCGGTCGAGGAGATACCGGACGGTCCGAGGGAATTGCAGAACCGCTTACGGCCCGTCGCTCCCTGGAACGAGCCGAGGGCGCACCCCACATCCCCGGTCGACGTGACCGTCACCTGGCCGTCGGGTCCGATGGACGGCCGAGTGGCCGTGGGCGCACCGAGGGGGCGCATCCAGTCCAAGGAGAGCTCACGCGACCCGTTCGTGGTCACCGAGGCGCTGTTGTGAGCGTCCGCCAGACCTCCCTGCCACCCGGCGTGCCCGAAGATGTCGATGGGATCGGTGTCCGACGCGCAGGCTCCCAGAAGGAGCGCACTCACCGCGGCGACGGACACGGCGGCGGCCCGTACACGGGCGGCGGGCGCCGGCCGACGAGCGCGAACCGAGGCCCGCGTGTTCTCGTCGTGCATGCACCCTCCTGACGGTCTGTCCCTGATCGGCACGCACGAGACTATCGGCTGAAAAGATCCGCCCGGCCCCCGGCCTGCGGATGGTCCTCACGACAGTAAGGTGCCGGTCATGACGAGCATGTGGAACGCGCCGCTGCGGACACGGTGGAAAGGTTCGCGTCGACGGGACGCCGACCAGGCGCGGTTCCTGACGCCCGCGTCGCTGAAGTGGGTGATCGAGCACAAGGCGTACACGCCCTGGTATCTGGTGCGGTACTACCGCCTGGCGAAGTTCAAGGCCGCCAACCCCCATGTGGTGTTGCGCGGCATGGTGTTCCTGGGCAAGAACGTCGAGATCCACGCGACGCCGGAACTGGCGCGGCTCGAGATCGGGCGCTGGGTGCACATCGGTGACGGCAACGCGATCCGGTGCCACGAGGGGTCGTTGCGCATCGGTGACAAAGTGGTCTTCGGCAAGGACAACGTCGTCAACACCTATCTCGACATCGAGATCGGTGCGTCCACGCTGGTGGCCGACTGGTGCTACATCTGCGACTTCGATCACCGCACCGACGACGTCACGGTGCCCATCAAGGATCAGGGCATCGTCAAGTCGCCGGTGCGCATCGGACCCGACACGTGGATCGCGGCGAAGGTGACGGTGCTGCGCGAGACGGTCGTCGGTCGCGGATGCGTCCTGGGTGCGCACGCGGTGGTCAAAGGCCACGTACCCGACTACGGCATCGCGGTCGGTGCGCCCGCTCGCGTCGTGCGCAATCGGAAGGCGGACTGGGAGGCGGGCGCCGAAGATAGGGCGAGATACGTTGCTGCACTGGAGGACATCGCGCGCAAGAAGGCCGCGGGGCCCGACCCGACGGTCTGAGACCTCAGTCGCGTTCGGGTAGCGGACGTTCCACGATGTCCGGCCGGCCGGACGGGAACCGCACACGACGTTTCGCGTCGGTGTAGACCGCCTCGGTCTCGGCGGCGACGCTCTTCCAGTCGAAGTCCGACGTCAGCCGAGCCCTGGCGGCCTCACTGCGTCGGCGGGTACCGACCGGATCGTCCAGGGTGCGTCGCACCGCGGCGGCCAGGGCGGCGGGATCGCCTGGCGGGAACGACATTCCGGTGACGCCGTCCACCACCGCCTCGCCGAGCCCTCCCGAGGTCGACGCGACGAGAGGGGTCCCCGCCGCGGCACCCTCGAGGGCGATGATGCCGAACGGCTCGTAGCGGCTGGGAAGCACCAGCGCGTCGGCCCGGTGCAGGTGGCCCAGTACGCCCTCGTGTTCCAGTGAGCCGACGAAGGTGACCGAGCGGCGGACGCGGTGGATGCGTGCGAGATCGATCAGCCAGTCCACCTGGGTCCCGTCGCCGACGACGGTCAGCGTCGTACCCGGGTGCGTCCGGCGGATACGGGGAAGCGCGGCGATGAGGTCCTGCACGCCCTTCTCGTATTCCAACCGTCCGACGTAGAGGAGTGACGGCGCACCGACCCGCCGAGTCCGCGGCTCGAACGACCATGTGCGCGTGTCGATCCCGTTGCGGATGACGTGCGGCGGCGAGGGGAGTGGACCGAAGAGTCGAGTGACCTCGTCCGCCATCGAAGCGGAACAGGTGATGACGGCGTCGGAGTCGCGCGCGAGCCACCATTCGATCGAATGGACCTGACGGTTCACGCGACCGGATACCCAGCCGCTGTGTCGCCCCGCCTCGGTCGCGTGGATCGTCGACACCAGGGGCACGTCGTAGAACTCGGCCAGCGCGATCGCAGGGTGGGCCACCAGCCAGTCGTGCGCGTGCACGACGTCGGGAACCCAACCGTCGCCGATTCCCGGCTTGGACAGGGCGAGTCCGGCACGGACCATGGCGTGACCCATGGCCAACGTCCACTCGATCATGTCGACGCCGAACGTGAAGTGCGCGGGATCCTCCGCGACCGCGACGACCAGGACACCCTCGGCGACATGCCCGACGGTGGGGTGCGTGGCGGCATCCGTTCCGGTGGGTCGGCGGGAGAGGACCACGACCTCGTGGCCGACGGCGGCGAGTTCGGTGGCCAGGTGATGGACGTGCCTGCCCAGTCCGCCCACGACGACGGGTGGGTACTCCCACGACACCATCAGGACCTTCATGCCGATGCCTTCCCGCTGCCGGTATTCGAGGCTCGCAGTCGACGCGCATCGAGGTCAGGAAACAGATCGTCCGCCTGGTTCCACCCCGACGCAAGAGCAGCCGCGCGGTCGTGGTGCCCGCGGATCCTGGCCTCGGCGATCTCCCGGACCGCATGAGCGTGCTTGTGCGCCCGTTCCCGCGCGTAGTGCGCGGCCGAATCCTTGCTCACCATGAATGCCCAGTCGCTCGAGAGCGTCAGCATCGTCTCGCGCAGGATCTGATCGGCGACGCGGTCGCGCAGACCCGTGCCGCCGCCGGCATCCACTGCGGCGAGTGCCGTCGCGGTGACCTCGGCGTTGAGGTCGACGAGGTCGTGCACGGGTTCGCCGGCCCAGACGCGCCAGTCCTTCCCCGACCCCCAGGAGGTATCGGGGAGTTCCACCGGTGTTCCGACGAAGCCGTCCCGGCGTGCCCGATTCAATGTCCCGATGCGGATTCCCGCCTCGGGAAGTGCGCGCAGCACCCCGGCCAGCCACGCGGGACCCTCGTGCCACCAGTGCCCGAACAGTTCCGTGTCGAATGCGGCGACGACGAGCGCCGGTGCACCGGTGCGATCGCGCTCGGAGCGCAGTCGATCACGGACGACGTCGACGAAATCGTCGACGTGTCCGCGCACGGCCGCGGCGGCCAGGGCGGGGTCGTAGGGAGCCTTGTCCGGACCGTCGACGTGGCGTCCCGTGACGCGCGCCGGCTTGAGTCCGGTCGCGTGGTCGTAGGTG
Source organism: Rhodococcus sp. Leaf247 (assembly GCF_001426185.1). Classification (GTDB taxonomy): domain Bacteria; phylum Actinomycetota; class Actinomycetes; order Mycobacteriales; family Mycobacteriaceae; genus Rhodococcoides. The sequence continues at coordinate 484,211 of NZ_LMRP01000004.1, forward strand.
TGGAAGTCCCGGTAGGCGGCGTGACCCGGGTAGCCGGACTTCGGCGACCACACCCGGTAGCTGACCGACAGGTCCCGGCCGAAGGCGACGACGTCCGAGGTGCCGACCGGCCGTCCCGCGGACGTATCACCGTGCAGCGCCGGGCCGTCGACCATGAAGTGCCCGACTCCTGCGCGTGCGTAGTCGTTCTCCATACCGGAGGTGAAGGCGCATTCGGGCGCCCAGATGCCGTCGGTTGCCCGGCCCCACCGACGTACCGCGTCCGCCCGTCCCTCGCGCAGGGCGAAGGTGCGCAGACGTGGGTCGAGGAGTGGCTGGAACGGATGCATCGACGGGCCGCCGAGCAGTTCGACCGCGCCGTCGTCGGCGAGTCCGCGCAGCAGTGGTGATCCACCGTGACGCCAGTGGGTCTCGAAGTCGCGGAGTGCGTCCGCGGCGCGCCGGTGCTCTCGGTGCCCCAGCGCGCGGCGGTCGGGGTCACGGGACGCCGCGGCCTCGTCGGCTCTGAGCTGCCAGTTGCCCAGCCAGTGGTGCATTCCGTCGAGGCTGTGCGAGTCGTCGAGCTGTGCGGCGAGTACGGGGGTTACCCCGAGCGTCAGCAACTCGGTCCGTCCCTCGTCGGCCAGGGTCCGGAGTTCGCGGACGACGGGCAGATAGGAGTCGGCCCAGGACTGGTACAGCCATTCCTCGCCGACCGGCCAGCGTCCCTGGTGCGCGAGCCACGGCAGGTGGGAATGCAGCACGAGGGCGAACATGCCCGGTTCGGTCGTGCCTGATCCGGTCACGCAGTCGTGCCTGACGGCTTCCGTGCGACGGCGACGAGATCGAGGCTGTCGTCGATGTCCTCGGCCCGCAGGTCGAAGTCGTCCGAGGTGATCCCGGCGACGTCCCGCACGAGCGCGTCCGGCCAGGGTTCCCCAGCGAGGGCGCGCTCGATCTGCGCGTCGATGAAGGACCCGCCGTGTGCCCGGTCGAGCTCGCGAAGCCGCGCGCCGTGATGCACACCGGTGACCGCGTCGATGTCGAACCCGGCGTAGTGCAACAACTCTCGGAGTTCCCGGTCGTTCAACTCGCGAGTGTGGAACGGGTTGAGCGGCGTGTCGCGGCCGGGGGAGAAGGTGATGCGGTTCGGGGTGGAGATCAGGAGTCGGCCACCCGGTACGAGCACTCGGAAGCACTCGCGGAGGAACTGCGCCTGGTCCCACAGGTGCTCGATCACCTGGAAGTTCACCACGGCGTCGACGCTGCCGGTCCGCAGTGGAAGGGACGCGAGGTTGCCCCGCGTCATGGCGACGGACGGGTAGCGCCGGTCCACGTGCTCGGCCGCGCTGCGGTCGTAGTCGAGTCCGATCACCTGCGTCGCCGACTCCGCGATCATCGCGGCGCCGTAGCCCTCGCCGGAACCGGCCTCGAGCACGACCTCGCCGGAGCAGGACGGGGCGAAGTGCCGGTAGACGACCTCGTGGCGACGGAACCAGTAGTTCTCCTCGTCGATGCCGGGGACCGTGCGTTCACCGGTGAGGGGGAGTGCTGCCCGGGTAGCGTCGCTCATCCGGGCGAGAGTAGTTCCCGCCGGGGGCGGCCGGGAAATCGGTCCGCGGCCGGCGTGCGCGACACCCGATCGGCGAAGGACGTGCTGACGGGGGGTGCTTTTCCCGCGCGGAAGGAGTAAGTTACCCATCAGTAACCACGAATGGGGTAACGTCCACGACACGACGGACCCGAGGTCCGCTTCGGGTCCGCGCTACGAATTCACGACAAGCACGAACTGCACGACAAGCACGACAGCGCATGACCTGATTCACCGACACCGGTACACAGGAGGAAGACGAAGACCATGACGAACATCGTCGTTCTGATCAAGCAGGTTCCCGACACGTGGTCCGAGCGCAAGCTCTCCGACGGCGACTACACGCTCGACCGCGACGCGGCCGACGCCGTGCTCGACGAGATCAACGAGCGGGCCGTCGAGGAAGCACTCCTCATCAAGGAGCGTGACGGAGGCGAGGTCAAGGTCCTCTCCGCCGGTCCCGACCGCGCCACCGAAGCCATCCGCAAGGCCCTCTCCATGGGCGCGGACAGCGCAGTGCACGTCAACGACCCCGCCATGCACGGTTCCGACGCCATCCAGACCGCGTGGGCTCTCGCAGCCGCACTCGGCCAGGTGGAGTTCGAGAACGGCGAGGCGGCCGACCTGGTCATCGCCGGCAACGAGGCGACGGACGGCCGTATCGGCGCCGTTCCCGCGATCATCGCCGAGTACCTGGGCATCCCGCAGCTCACGCAGCTGCGCAAGCTCGTCGTCGCGGACGGCAAGGTCAGTGGAGAGCGCGAGACCGACGAGGGTGTGTTCGGCCTCGAGGCGGAACTGCCGGCCATCGTGAGCGTCACCGAGAAGATCAACGAGCCGCGCTTCCCGTCCTTCAAGGGCATCATGGCCGCCAAGAAGAAGACGGTGCAGGTCCTGACCCTGGCCGACATCGGCGTGGACCCGGAGACGGTCGGCGTCGCCAACGCCGGCACCACGGTCACGACGGTCACCCCCAAGCCCCCGAAGACCGCCGGTGAGCGCGTCAACGACGAGGGAGACGGCGGCACCAAGGTCGCCGAGTACCTGGTCGCACAGAAGATCATCTAGATCCCCGTCACCGGCATACATCCTTTCCGCACGAAGCATCTCAGGGAGAAGCACCATGGCAGAGGTACTCGTACTCGTCGAGCACGCCGACGGGGCATTGAAGAAGGTCACCAGCGAACTGATCACCGCGGCTCGCGTCCTCGGTGAGCCGTCCGCAGTCGTCACCGGTGCGCCCGGCACCACCGACGCGATCGCCGCCGCACTGACCGAGGCCGGCGCCGCGAAGATCTACGTCGCCGAGTCCGCGGACGTCGACGGCTTCCTGGTCACGCCGAAGGTCGACGTGCTGTCGTCGCTGGCGGAGTCCGTCTCGCCCGCCGCGATCCTCACGTCCGGCGGCATCGAGGGCAAAGAGGTCGCCGGTCGTCTGGCCGCGCGTCTCGGCGCCGGACTGCACCAGGACGTCGTCGCGATCAACGCCGACAAGTCCGCCACCTACTCGATCTTCGGTGGAGCGTTCACCGTCGAGGCGAAGACCAACGGCGACGTTCCGGTCATCTCGCTGCGCCCCGGCGCCATCGAGGCCGAACCGCAGGCAGGCGCCGGAGAACGTGTCGACGTCGAGGTTCCCGCCCAGGAAGACGCCGTCGTCAAGGTGACGTCGCGTGAGCCGGTCGCCGGTGGCGACCGTCCCGAGCTCACCGAGGCATCGGTCGTCGTGTCCGGTGGACGTGGCGTCGGCAGCGCCGACAAGTTCTCCGTCGTCGAGGATCTGGCCGACTCGCTGGGTGCCGCTGTCGGCGCCTCGCGCGCAGCCGTCGACTCCGGGTACTACCCCGGACAGTTCCAGGTGGGTCAGACGGGCAAGACCGTTTCCCCGCAGCTGTACGTCGCACTCGGCATCTCCGGCGCCATCCAGCACCGCGCCGGCATGCAGACGTCGAAGACCATCGTCGCCGTCAACAAGGACGAGGAAGCGCCGATCTTCGAGATCGCCGACTTCGGCGTCGTCGGTGATCTCTTCGCGGTCACGCCTCAGCTCGCCGAGGCAGTGAAGAAGCGCAAGGGCTGACACCCGGACATCACCGAAAGGTCCCGTTACCCCGACAGTCGTCGGAGTAGCGGGGCCTTTTCCGTTCGTGCACCTTCCGGTCATGTGACGTTGTGGGCGACGTCGTATCGGCTCGCTACACATGTCGCATGACACCTTCGGTCATGACCTCGTACTCCACTCTCGAGCACGAACAGGTGCTCGTCGCCGACAAGCATCACTCCCTGATCCTCGGATCCACACCGCAGCACGTACTCGCGGCACAACGACTGCGCGCGACCGTCTTCCGCGGTGAGGACGGCTTCCGATCCGCCTCCTTCGAGAACGATCTCGACGCGGACCGCTTCGACGCCCACTGCGATCACCTCCTGGTCGTCGACAACCGCAGCGGCGACATCGTCGGTTGCTACCGCATGCTCACTCCCGACGGCGCCGAGCAAGCGGGCGGGTACTACACCGCCACCGAGTTCGACATCAGTGAGCTGCGAGCCCACGAACTGCGCACTGTCGAGATGGGCCGGGCCTGCGTGCTGGACGGCCATCGGTCCGGATCGGTACTCGCCCTCATGTGGTCGGGCATCCTGAAGTACATCGATCTGGGCGGGTACGACCGCGTCATGGGCTGCGTGTCCGTACCCATGAGCATCGGAGACGGCGAACCTGTCGGGGCGCACGTCAAGGGTGTGCACGATCTGGTCGAGAAGCGTCACCGTTCCGACGTCCGCGCCTATCCGCGCACACCCGTCCGAGTCGACGGGGTGGATCTCGCCGACATCGCCGCCCCGTCCAGGACATCGGTTCCGGCGCTGCTGCGCGGATACCTGCGCATGGGCGCGTCCATCTGCGGAGACCCCGCTCACGACGCAGACTTCGGTGTCGCCGACTTCGTCGCACTCCTGCACATGAAGGACGCCAACGTCCGCTACCTCGACCGCCTGCGGTCGGCCGCGGAGACGGCGGAGTCGCGTTCGTGACGACGCACGCCTGGATGCCGCACAGCCCGTGCGGCACGGGGTGTCATCCGGCTCGGTCGGCCACCGTCGGCACCGTCCGGGTCGTGCTGCGCTGCGTTCTCGTCGCGGTGATCCTCCTCCTGGTTCCCGTGCTGGCTGCCGGACGACTGCTGCCCACCGCCGGGCGCCGAGCGGTGGCCCGATCCGGGGCACGCGGCCTGCTGGGTGCCCTCGGGATAGGTGTGTCGGTGCACGGCGCGCCCGAGCCCGGATCCTCGACGTCGACAGGCACGCTCGTGGTCGCGAACCACATGTCCTGGACCGACGTGCTGGTGCTCGCCGCGTGCTTCCCGTGCCGATTCGTGGCGCGCGCCGACCTGGTCGACTGGCCGGTACTGGGGATCCTGGCGCGCATCGTCCGCGTCGTGCCCATCGCGCGGGAACGACTGCGCACACTTCCCGCAACGGTCGGTGACGTGACCGACGCGCTGCGCGGTGGAGCCACCGTCGTCGTCTTCCCCGAAGGCACGACCTGGTGCGGCACGGCCTACGGCTCGTTCCGTCCCGCTCTCTTCCAGGCGGCTGTCGACGCGGGCGCCGTGGTGCGTCCCGTCGGCATCTCCTATCGCGACGGCGACGGTTCGCCGACGACGGCGACGGCCTTCGTCGGAGACGAGGGCATCGGTGACTCGATGGCGCGGATTCTGAGGCTGAAAGGCCTCCGCGCCGAGGTTCGCATCTGCGAGGACATCGCCCCGATGAACGATCGACGACTGCTGGCCCGCTGTGCCGAGCTGGCGGTCCGTCGACAGGCGGACGTCCTGACCGTCCCACCGCTGCGCACCGTCGACTCGAATTCTCGGACCACGGGTCGGCTCGAAGCCGCTGTCGCGAGTCCGGTCGGGTGAGCTGACTCTCTGCCGAGGACGCGTTCCCGCGGGGCGCGGTGGACCACCGGCCGGACCGGTTATCCTGGACACCGTCATGCCCCAGCCCATACGCGTGCCGGCGGAGCCGGTGTACCTCGATCATGCTGCGACCACTCCCATGGTGGACGCGGCCGTCGAGGCGATGACCGACGTGTTCCGCACCGTCGGGAACGCGTCGTCCTTGCACGGGTCGGGTCGCCAGGCTCGTCGCCGCATCGAGGAATCGCGCGAGTCCATCGCCGCGGGTCTGGGTGCGCGACCGTCCGAAGTCATCTTCACCTCCGGGGGTACGGAGAGCGACAACCTCGCCGTCAAGGGCATCTTCTGGGCTCGTCGTGCGAACGATCCCCGGCGTGTGCGCGTCATCACCAGCGCGGTCGAGCACCATGCGGTCCTCGACGCGGTGGAGTGGCTCGAACGGCACGAGGGTGCCGTCGTCACGTGGCTGCCCGTCGACTCCGAGGGTCGCGTGGCTCCGTCCACGTTGCGGCGCGAACTCGAACTCCACGCCGACGAGGTCGCGGTGGTGTCGATCATGTGGGCCAACAACGAGGTCGGCACTGTCATGCCGATCGCCGAACTCGCTGCCGTGTCGGCGGAGTTCAGCATTCCGATGCACAGTGACGCCGTGCAGGTGGTCGGGGTGCGGGACGTCGACTTCGCGGCCAGCGGGCTGTCGGCGTTGTCCATCGCCGCCCACAAGTTCGGTGGACCCCACGGTGTGGGTGTGCTGCTGCTCGGCCGGTCCGTGCCGTGCGAGTCCTTGTTGCACGGTGGGGGACAGGAGCGCGACGTGCGCTCCGGAACGCCGGACACGGCCGGAGCGGTCGGCATGGCCGCCGCGCTCGACGTCGCCGTCTCGTCCCGCGCCGACACCGAGATCCGGCTGGCCGCGCTGCGGGACCGGATGATCGACGGCATCGTCGAGGCCGTCCCCAGCGCGACGGTCAACGGTGCCCGCGGCGCCGACCGTCTTCCGGGCAACGTGCACGTCACCTTCCCCGGGTGCGAGGGTGACTCGTTGCTGATGCTTCTCGACGCGTCGGGCATCGAGTGCTCGACGGGGTCTGCCTGCACGGCAGGCGTCGCGCGTGCGAGTCACGTCCTGCTCGCCATGGGAGTCGATCCGGACGACGCACGGGGATCCCTGCGATTCTCCCTCGGCCACACCAGCACCGACGCCGACGTCGATGCACTGCTGGAGGCACTGCCGCGCGTCGTCGAACGCGCACACGCCGCCGGCATGGCGTCCACCTCGAGATAGAAGGAAAGAAGACATGCGAGTTCTTGCTGCCATGAGTGGCGGAGTCGATTCTGCCGTCGCGGCGGCGCGAGCCGTGGACGCGGGGCACGACGTGGTGGGCGTGCATCTCGCGCTGTCCACCGCCCCCGGCGCACTGCGCACCGGATCACGTGGTTGCTGCTCCAAGGAGGATGCCGGCGATGCGCGGCGTGCCGCCGACGTTCTCGGGATCCCGTTCTACGTCTGGGATTTCGCGGACCGCTTCAAGGAGGACGTGATCGACGACTTCGTCGCGTCCTACGCGGCGGGCGAGACCCCCAATCCGTGCCTGCGGTGCAACGAGAAGATCAAGTTCGCAGCCCTTGCCGACCGTGCGGAAGCGCTCGGTTTCGACGCGGTGGCGACCGGCCACTACGCCCGACTCGAGGACGGCGTGCTGCGTCGCGCGGTCGACGCCGACAAGGACCAGAGTTACGTCCTCGGGGTCCTGACCTCGCGCCAGCTGTCGCGGGCCATGTTCCCCATCGGAGACACCCCGAAGGCCGAGGTGCGCGACGAGGCCGCTCGGCGCGGTCTGGCCGTCGCCGACAAGCCCGACAGTCACGACATCTGCTTCATCCCGTCCGGTGACACGCGGGCCTTCCTGGGGGCCCGCATCGGTATCCGTCCGGGCGCGGTCGTCGATGCCGACTCCGGCGCCGTCCTGGCCGAGCACGACGGTGTTCACGGTTTCACCGTCGGTCAGCGCAAGGGCCTCGGTGTCGAGGGACCGGCCGCCGACGGCAAGCCGCGGTACGTCACGTCCATCGAACCCGAGACCGGGACGGTGCGTGTGGGTTCGGCCGACCGCCTCGACGTCCATGCGATCGACGCGACTCGTCCGGTCTGGACGTCCGGAACGGTGCCGGACGGATCGTTCGACTGCGTCGTGCAGGTACGGGCGCACGGCGGGATGGCCGACGCCGTGGCACGGGTCGAGGGTGACGTCCTCCACATCGACCTCCGCACCCCACTGACTGGTGTCGCACGTGGACAGGCCGCGGTGCTGTACCGCCCGGATGCTGCCGGCGACGAGGTCATCGGCAGTGGCACCATCGCCGGTACCTCCGCACGGTCTCCGCAGACCGCGTGAGCCGTTCCGAGGACGGCCCGGGAGCCGATGTCGCCGCACGGGTCGCCGGACTGGCGACGGGCCTCGGCTCGTGGCCGGGAACGGACATCGCGAATTCGGTGACCACCGTCATCGGTGAGCTGCCCGATCTTCCCCACGTCGTGGAACTGCCTGCGCGCGGACTGGGCGCGGACATGATCGGCCGGACCGGTGTCCTGTTGGTCGACATCGAACTCGACGCCGCCACCAGCGGCTACCGGGTGAGCGCCCGTCCCAGCGGTACCGGTCGGCGTGCACGCGACTTCCTCGCCGAGGATCTCGACGTCCTCGAGGAACAGTGGGAACTCGCCGGTCTCCGCGGCAGCGGACGCACCGTCAAAGTGCAGGCTGCCGGACCGTTCACGATGGCCGCCGACGTGGAGCTCTCGCACGGGCACAGGGTGCTGACGGACCGGGGAGCGCTCCGGGACATCACGGAGTCCCTGGCCGAGGGTGTGGCGGCACATGCTGCCGAGGTCGAGCGTCGGCTGGGCGTCTCCGTCGTCGTGCAGCTCGACGAGCCCCGCATCGCCGCCGTACTCGGCGGTCGGTTGCAGGGGGTCACCAGCATCGAGCAGATCGCCCCGGTATCGGCTCCCGACGTCGCCACCCTTCTCGGTGCGGTGGTGACCAGGGTGGGTCGCCCCGTGATCGTGCACACCTGCTCCGCCGACGTCCCCTTCGAGGTGTTCACCCGTAGCGGTGTGCACGGCGTCGCCTTCGACCTGTCGCTCCTCGAGTCGTCACGGTACGACGCCGTCGGGGATTTCATCGAGAGCGGTGGCGTCCCTGTTCTCGGTGTCGTGCCGGGGACGGACCCGGTGACGTTCCCCGGGTGGCGCGAGAGTGCCGCGCCGGCAGTGGACTTGATCGACCGGCTCGGCTTCCCGCGCCGCTACCTCGCGGAGCGGGTGTCTCTCGCTCCCGCGTGCGGTCTGGCAGGCGCGTCGATGCCGTGGGCCCGCCATGCTCTGACCGTTCTCCGGGACGTCCGAGCCGCCTTCTCGGAGGACCCGGACTCGCTGTAGACGTCGGCGTTGCGCGTCCTGCGGGCACGTTTCGGTGTCGGCACCCTCGGATAGTCTGCGGACGTGGACGACGTCGAGACACCTCAGGAGCTCACCCCCGCGACGGCGGAGCAGAAGCAGCAATGGGACGAGCTCGCCGAGGAGGTCCGCGGGCACCAGTTCCGGTACTACGTCCGCGATGCGCCGGTCATCTCCGACGGTCAGTTCGACGACCTGTTGAAGCGTCTGCAGGCCATGGAGGAGGAACACCCCGACCTGCGGACGCCGGATTCGCCGACGCAACTGGTCGGCGGTGGCTTCGAGACCGACTTCACCGCGGTCGACCATCTCGAACGAATGTTGTCTCTGGACAACGTGTTCGACGCGGACGAGCTACGTGCCTGGGTCCGCCGCGTCGAGGTGGAGGCGGGCGAGAACCTGCACTACCTCTGCGAGGTCAAGATCGACGGCGTCGCTCTGAATCTGATCTACGAGAACGGACGCCTCGTCCGTGCCGCGACCCGCGGCGACGGTCGTACCGGTGAGGACGTCACGCTGAACGCCCGCACCATCGACGACATACCTGAGCGCCTCACCGCGACCGAGGAGTTCCCGGTTCCCACACTGCTGGAGGTGAGGGGCGAGGTGTTCTTCCGCCTCGAGGACTTCCAGGCGCTCAACGCGTCCTTGGTGGAACAGGGCAAACCGCCGTTCGCCAATCCGCGCAACTCCGCTGCCGGGTCGCTGCGGCAGAAGAATCCCGCCGTGACCTCGCGTCGGCGTCTGGGCATGATCTGCCACGGCTTCGGCCGGATGGAAGGCTTCGATCCACCGGCACAGTCGGTGGCGTACGACGCGCTCGCCGCATGGGGTCTGCCGGTGTCCACCCACACCGTGCTGGTGCAGGGCGTGGACGCCGTCGTCGAGCGGATGGAGTATTGGGGTGAGCACCGGCACGCGGTGGAACACGAGATCGACGGTCTCGTGGTCAAGGTCGACGAGATGTCGCTCCATCGCCGGCTCGGCGCGACGTCCCGTGCTCCCCGGTGGGCCATCGCGTTCAAGTACCCGCCCGAGGAAGCGACGACGACACTTCTCGACATCCGGGTCAACGTCGGCCGAACCGGCCGCGTGACTCCGTTCGCCTTCATGGAGCCCGTCCTCGTCGCCGGGTCGACCGTGTCGCTGGCAACTCTGCACAACGCGTCCGAGGTCGTCCGGAAGGGTGTTCTGATCGGGGACACCGTCGTCATTCGTAAAGCCGGAGAAGTGATTCCGGAAGTGCTCGGTCCCGTGGTGGACGCGCGGACCGGTGACGAGCGCGCGTTCGTCATGCCGACACACTGCCCCGAGTGCGGCACCGAGTTGGCTCCCGCCAAGGAGGGTGATGCGGACATCCGCTGCCCCAACTCGCGGTCGTGCCCCGCGCAGTTGCGGGAGCGTGTGTTCCACGTCGCCGGTCGCGGCGCGTTCGACATCGAGGTGCTGGGGTACGAGGCAGCCACGGCGCTGCTGTCGGCGTCGGTGATCGAGGACGAGGGCGACCTGTTCGATCTCACACAGGAGCAGCTCACCCGCACCGAACTCTTCCGCACCAAGGCGGGCGCGCTGTCCGCGAACGGCCGTCGGCTGTTGGACAACCTCGGACGCGCCAAGGACCAGCCGCTGTGGCGCGTCCTGGTGGGCCTGTCGATCCGCCATGTCGGTCCGACGGCCGCCCGCGCGCTGGCGGCGCGGTTCGGCAGCCTCGACGCGATCAGGGCCGCCTCGGAAGAGGAACTGGCTGCGGCGGACGGAGTGGGTCCCACCATCGCTCGCGCCGTCGTCGAGTGGTTCGACGTCGACTGGCACCGCGCGATCGTCGAAAAGTGGTCGGCCGCGGGCGTACGCATGGAGGACGAGCGCGACGAGAGCATCGAGCGGACGTTGGACGGTATGTCCATCGTCGTGACCGGGTCGCTGGCCACCTTCACGCGCGACGACGCGAAGGAGGCTATCCTCGCCCGCGGGGGAAAAGCTGCGTCGTCGGTGTCGAAGAAGACGGCGTTCGTCGTCGTCGGCGAGGCACCCGGTTCGAAGCACGACAAGGCACTCGAGCTGGGGGTCCCCGTTCTCGACGAGGACGGATTCAGGGTGCTGCTGGCCGACGGCCCGGATGCGGCGCGAGCCACGGTCGAGTCCGCCGACGGTGCGTCAGGCGAGGACGGTAGCGACGATTCCGGCTAGGTAGCCCAGTCGAGCGATCTCCGAAGGACGGAAGTCGGGACCGCCGGGGCGTCCGAGCACCAGAACGGCGCCCGAACTGCCCAGTGGTGCGGCGGCGAGGGTGGTGTCCATGTCCTTCCAGGACTTCGGCACCCAATCGCCCTCGGCGTCGAGTACTGCCGGCTTGGTCAGCGGCATCCACGGCATGTCGGCGGGGCGCGACTCCGGCGCCCCGGAACTGCCGACGATGATCGCCGGACCCTGATCCGTCATGCCCACCACCGTGCTCCAGCCGACACGGAGAACACGCGGTGCACCGTCGACCAGGACCTGGAACCTGTCGTCGTGCGCCGTGGCGACTCGATCGATCAGTTCGAGTTCTCGGTGAGTGTCGAGGATGCCGGAGTACGGCCGGATGGAGTCGACACGCACGTCGGCGAGCTTTTCGGCCGCGGTGATGAGAGTGTCCGGAAGAGCGCCCTGCGCGACATCGACGACCAGGTCGTCGACGGCGAATCCGGCGCCACGTTCGATGACGTCGAGCGAGAGAATGTCGGCCCCGACCGATCCCAGCGCGACGGCCAACGCGCCGAGACTGCCCGGTCGATCGGGCAGTTGGACTCTCAACAGATAGGACACGCGGTCATCCTTGCACTGGTCGCCACCACTATCGACTCACACGGGCAGCGCCGACGAGGCCGTCGCTGCCGGTATCGCGCCACGAACTAGGCTTCGTGCCATGCGTTACGAAACTAAGGGGGCCTGACGGACGTGTCTGCCATATCCCGCGACGAGGTCGCTCACCTCGCCCGACTGTCCCGCCTCGCACTCGGTGACGACGAGCTCGATGCCTTCGCCGGCCAGCTCGACGCCATTCTCGACCACGTGAAGGCGGTCTCCGAGGTCGACGTCACGGACGTCGATGCGACGGCCAGCCCGTTGGCTGTGACCAACGTCACCAGGCCTGACGTCATCGTCCCTGGCCTGCAGCCGGAGAGCGCGCTCGCCGAGGCACCCGCCTCCGAACAGAGCCGTTTCGCCGTACCGCGCATCCTGGGAGAAGAAGGATGACCGACCTCGTCCGCAGCACGGCCGCAGACCTCGCTGCCAAGATCCGCACCCGTGAGGTGTCCGCCGTCGAGGTCACTCGTGCGCACCTCGATCGCATCGCCGAGGTCGACGGCACGCTGCACGCGTTCCTGCACGTCGCCGGCGACGAGGCGCTCGCCGCGGCCGAGGCCGTGGATGTCAGCCTCGACGCCGGAGACGCTCCCGCGTCTCCTCTCGCCGGTGTGCCGTTGGCGCTCAAGGATGTCTTCACCACGACCGACATGCCGACCACCGCGGGCTCGAAGATGCTCGAAGGCTGGGTCTCGCCGTACGACGCCACGGTGACCGCACGTCTGCGCGCAGCGGGAATTCCGTTGCTGGGCAAGACGAACTTGGACGAGTTCGCCATGGGTTCGTCCACCGAGAACAGTGCGTACGGCCCCACGCTGAACCCGTGGGACACCACCCGCGTTCCCGGCGGATCGGGCGGCGGTTCCGCTGCGGCCCTCGCGTCGTTCCAGGCACCGTTGGCCATCGGCACGGACACCGGCGGCTCGATCCGTCAGCCTGCCGCCGTGACCGGCACCGTCGGGTGCAAGCCCACGTACGGCGGTGTCTCCCGCTTCGGTCTGATCGCGTGCGCCTCGTCGCTGGACCAGGGCGGCCCGTGCGGCCGTACCGTCCTCGACACGGCGCTCCTGCATCAGGTCATCGCCGGCCACGACCCCCGTGACTCGACGTCGGTCGACGCTGCAGTGCCGGATGTCGTCGAGGCCGCTCTGCGCGGAGCGGGCGGCGATCTGACGGGTGTCCGCGTCGGCGTCGTCAAGGAATTGCACTCCGATGCCTATCAGCCCGGGGTCATCTCGTCGTTCGACGCGGCTGTCGAGGTGCTGACGTCGTTGGGGGCCGAGGTCGTCGAGGTCTCGTGCCCCAGCTTCGAGCACGCGCTCGCGGCCTACTACCTGATCCTCCCGTCGGAGGTGTCGTCCAACCTCGCGCGTTTCGACGCGATGCGGTACGGATTGCGTGTCGGCGACGACGGGACGCGCAGCGCGGACCAGGTGATGGCGATGTCCCGTGCCGCCGGATTCGGTGCGGAAGTCAAGCGCCGCATCATGATCGGCACCTATGCGCTGTCGGCCGGTTACTACGACGCGTATTACGGCCAGGCGCTCAAGATCCGCACGCTCATCGCTCGGGATTTCGACCGGGCCTACGAGAAGGTGGATGTGCTGGTCTCGCCGACCACCCCGTCGACGGCGTTCGCGCTGGGCGAGAAGGTCGACGATCCCATCGCGATGTACCTGTACGACCTGTGCACCCTCCCCACCAACCTCGCGGGGCATCCCGCGATGTCGGTGCCGTCGGGTCTCGCGGACGGTCTGCCCGTCGGACTGCAGATCATGGCTCCGGCCATGGCGGACGACAGGCTCTACCGCGTCGGTGCCGCCTACGAGGCGGCCCGCGGCGAGTTCCCGCACCCGTCCGCCGTCTGATCGACGATCGCCGCTCCCTGCTCGGGCCCGTACCGGTGTCCGTGCCCGGCAGGGGCGCCGGTCGCCAGGATCAGGTCTGCAGTCGCGGATGCGAAGGACAACACCGGAAACCACGGTGGCACAGGGGAATCGGTGCGTACGCGGCTGTCCCGTCTCGGCGGATCGACGATCGTCGACGGTGACCAGGTAGGAACCGGATCCGAGGCGTTGGACACGACAGTGTCCGGCACCGGGCTCGGCCCGGGACTCCTCGACGGGGGTGGGCCGACGGAGACCGTGCCGCACACCGCGGATCGGACGTGCGGCGGCGCCGCGTCGAGAGCCGCGCGTGCTGCCCACGCACCGAGACTCTGCCCGTAGACGACGACGTCGGGGCGCTGATCGATCGGGCGATGCGAGAGTCGGTCGGTGATCGCCGTGAGCAGAGTGGACGTCGCGTCGAGTGCGCGGTCTCGCTCGGTCAGGTAGGCCAGCCAGCTCGGTGAGTCCGAGTACTGCACACTCACGGTGGCAGCGCGTCTGCCCAGTCGCGCATCCACCTCCGACAGGGCCGCCTCGTCGACCCATCCCGATCCGGTCGGCACCGCCACCACCAGGACGTCGCGGTCGAAGGCTCCGACTCGGTCCAATTCGTCGACGGCCAGGTCGGCGCGGCTGCGGGGGTCGGGGCCGGAGTGCAGACCCGCATACACGCGAATGGTGTCGGGTGTCGCGCCTCCTGTCACCACCCGCTGCCCGTGCTTGTCGAGGGTCGACCACGGAATCAGCGAGACTGCCGATCCGGACCGAGCCGCGGTGACACCGCCGACCGAGTCGGTGGCCGTCGACGGCCCAGTGAACGACAGGAGGACTCCCACGGCGACGACTGCCACCGACATCACCCGGATCGGCGTGGTCGATGCGCGACGAAGAACCCTCGGCACCTGAAGGACGACGGCGCTCGCGGCGACGACGAGCACGAGGACCGTCGGCCATTAGTGCAGGGGAATGCGCGGTACATCCATGGCGCCGCGAACAATGTTCTGCCACAGATGTTCACGAATCACGCACGCGGCGATGACGCAGGTAGCGGCACCGGCGACGACGGGAGAACGCCGCGGGTCTCGGCGTGTGCCGACCAGGCGCACGGCGACGAGAGCCAGGACGACACACACCGTGGTCAGCACTGCCTGGGCGAGCGGCCCGCGCGGAAGGGATCCCGGCCACAGTGACATGGACGCCGCAACCGCGAGACCGATCGACTGCAGCGTCGTGGGCACGCGCACGCTCATCGTCCTCCTCCGGCCGCGACGAGAAGCGCCGCGAGGACCGCTGCAGCCAGTGCCGCGAGCAGCCGGGTCGGATTCTCGACCACGGGCGGTCCGTACGACTGGCGCCACGAATTACCCTGCACGGCAGCGTGTGCTGCGAACGCCATGACGTCGCACTGCGCTCGGTCGACGATGGACGGTCGTGCGCGGCACGCGGAGGACATCCTGTCGAACAGTGTCCGGTCGATGTCCTGGCGGGCGGACGACGGCAGTGGCCGGCCTGTCGTGGCCGCTGCTCGCAGAATGTCGTAGCCGAGATCGTGAGCCGCGCAGGGCGTCTCGAATTCGGCGGGCAGGGGGATCGGCGACGAACAGGAACCGCGTGGTGACGTGAGCATTCCGTCGAGGACGACCGGCTCGTACCCGACGGCGGCGGCCAGATCGGGGGACTCCCTGTCGTGCAGTGCATCGTCGAGGGTCCTCGCCATCGGGGTGTCCGGAACGGCCGCGGCCGCGGTGGCGGACGCGACGGGTGCGGCGGCGAGCACGACGATCGCGGACGCGGTCGACAGGGAGGCAGCAAGCGCGGTGGCGGTTCTGCGGAGTGACATCGGCATGGACAGGACGCTAGGAACGCCGTGTCGACCCGGGCGTCACCCGAGCGAGCCGTTCCGCCGCAGGACCCGAGTTCCGTTCGGCGCGGCCACCCCCTACCGGAGTAGGGGGCCGGGGGCTACCCGGGACCGATTCCGTACACGGGCCCGAACTTCTATTCTTCGTCCATGACAGCAGTACGACCGGTCCGCAACCCGGTGACACGTCTGGTCGTCCGGTTCGGTGCGGGCAGGCTCGACGACGTCGCCACGATCGCCGTCACGGCGATCCTGTTCGCCGTCGCATGGCCGACTCTCCATCTGACGCATCAGGTGTCGCCGCCGTGGCAACCGGTCGTCGCGGCCGCGGCGACCGCACCTCTGCTGCTGCAGCGCCGTCTGCCCGTCGTCGGGTGGACGCTGTCGGCCGTGGGCGCGTCGACGATCGGAGTGGTGATCACTCGCCTCGACGGGTGGACCTACCCCTGGCAGGTGGTGCACCTGATGGTGCTCGGACTTCTGCTGTTCGCGGTCGGAGTCCGCGCGTCGATGTCGTCCGTCGTGGTCGCGTCCGTGGCGTCCGCGCTGCTGTGTCTCGCCCAGATGCCCGGACAGGACGGTATCGGGTGGACGTTCGGCGTTCTCGCCGTCACCACTGCCGCGCTGTTGGTGCGCCGACTCCGGACGTCGCGACGCGCCTTGGCAGAGGCCGAGGAGATCGGTGAGACCGAACGCGCTCGCCGCGCGATCCTCGAGGAGAAGGCGCGCATCGCCCGCGACCTCCACGACGTCGTCGCCCACACCATGTCGATGGTCGTCGTCGCGGCACAGACTGCGCCGTATCGCATTCCGGACGTCTCGCCAGCCGCCGCGGCGGAGTTCGATGCCATCGGAGCGACGGCGCGGGCGGCACTCAACGAGATCCGCGGGGTGCTCGGAGTGTTGCGCAACGATGCTGCGGCGGGTCCGGACGGCGTGGCTGTCACGGCACCCGCCCCGGGGGCCGGCGATCTGCAGGCGATGTTCGAGGGCACGCGTCGTGCGGGCGTCGATCTGGACTGGAACGTCGACGGTGACCCGAGTGCGGTGAGCGACACGGTCGGGTTGGTCATGTACCGGGTGGTGCAGGAATCTCTCGCGAACGCGGCTCGGCACGCGCCGGGCTCGTCGGTGCGAGCCGACATCGCGATCGGATCCGACCGGATCGACATCGTCGTCGTCAACGATGTTGCCGCCGAAACGGTATCGACGTCCGGTGGGCACGGACTCGACGGTATGCGGGACCGCGTCCATGCGGTCGGAGGAACGTTCTCCGCGGCACATCAGCCGGACGGGCGCTACGTCGTCCGGGCGAGCATCGCGACGGATCCCGCGGGACGTGGAGGCTCCGTCGACGCCGTTCCGACCGCCGTGTCGGGCATGCCGGCATGACCATCACGGTGCTGGTGGCCGACGATCAGGCGATGGTGCGCGACGGGTTCGGCGCACTGCTGCACGCGCAATCGGACATCAGTGTGGTCGGTGCTGCCGCGAACGGTCGCGAGGCGGTCGAGGAGGCGGCCCGTCTGCGTCCCGACGTCGTGTTGATGGACGTACGCATGCCGGTGATGAACGGGTTGGACGCTGCGGCCGCCATTCTCCGGGCGGGCGGAGATCCGCCGATCCGTGTCCTCATGCTCACCACCTTCGATCTGGACGACTACGTCTACGAAGCCCTCCGCGCGGGTGCCAGTGGATTCCTGTTGAAGGACGCTCCCGCCGACGAGCTGGTGCGTGCGGTCCGAGTCGTCGCGGCCGGCGACGCACTACTGGCTCCGTCGGTGACCAGACGACTCATCCAGGACGTCACGCGGCGACGCCCGCGACGGGACGCGCGCGTCGACCTCGTCGCGTCGTTGACGCCGCGTGAAGTCGAGGTTCTCGAGCTTGTCGCGGGCGGTCTGTCGAATGCCGAGATCGCCGCGCGACTCGTCCTCGCCGAACAGACCGTCAAGACCCACGTCAGCAAGGTTCTGGGCAAACTCGGTCTGCGGGATCGAGCGCAGGCCGTCGTCGTGGCGTACGAGAGCGGCGTCGTCACGCCCGGGTGATCGCTCTCGAATTTGTGAGTCCGACCGCACCGATCCGGCCCGGGCGTAGCAAGATGGTGCCCAGCACATAGCGGGCACCGCTCGCGATGAACCGGCACAGTGAGAGGTTTCGGACCATGCGTATCGGAGTACTGACCGGCGGCGGCGACTGCCCGGGACTCAACGCGGTCATCAGGGCCGTCGTACGCACGGCCGACGCCCGATACGGATCCTCCGTGGTCGGCTTCCTCGACGGGTGGCGAGGTCTGCTCGAGGACCGTCGTATCCAGCTCCGCAACGACGACCGCAACGATCGCCTCCTCACCAAGGGCGGCACGATCCTGGGAACCGCCCGCACCAATCCCGACAAGTTGCGCGCCGGACTGGACCAGATCAAGCAGACGTTGGACGACAACGGAATCGACGCGCTGATCCCCATCGGCGGCGAGGGCACTCTGACCGCGGCGCACTGGTTGTCCCAGGAAGGCGTCCCGGTCATCGGCGTTCCGAAGACCATCGACAACGACATCGACCGCACCGACGTCACGTTCGGTTTCGACACCGCCCTGACCATCGCGACGGACGCCATCGACCGACTCCACAGCACGGCCGAGTCGCACCAGCGCGTCATGCTCGTCGAGGTCATGGGACGCCACGCGGGGTGGATCGCGCTGCATTCGGGTCTGGCGTCGGGCGCGCACATGACGCTGATTCCGGAGCAGCCCTTCGACGTGCAGGAAGTCTGCGATCTGGTGAAGAAGCGTTTCCAGCGCGGCGACTCGCACTTCATCTGCGTCGTCGCCGAGGGTGCCACGCCGAAGGAAGGGTCGATGGAGATCCGTGACGGCGGCATCGACGAGTTCGGTCACATCCGATTCACCGGCGTCGCACAGCAACTGGGGGTCGAGATCGAACGGCGCATCAACAAGGAAGTGCGCACCACGGTCCTCGGCCATGTGCAGCGCGGCGGCAAGCCGACGCCGTACGACAGGGTCCTGGCGACGCGCTTCGGCGTCAACGCCGCCGATGCCGTGCACGCGGGGGAGAAGGGCAAGATGGTCTCGCTCCAGGGCGCGGAGATCGGTCTGGTCGAGCTCGAGGACGCCGTGGCTCGGCTCAAGCGTGTACCCGAGAGCCGGTACCGCGACGCCGCCGCATTCTTCGGCTGACTTCGGCCGTAAACTGAGCGCATGACTGCAGCCACCTCTTCCGCGACGAGCCTGATGGACTACGACGAGGTGATCGCCCGGTTCGACCCCGTTCTGGGCATGGAGGTCCATGTCGAGCTGGGCACCGCGACGAAGATGTTCTGCGGGTGCCCCACCGAGTTCGGTGCCGAGCCCAACACGCAGGTGTGCCCGGTGTGCCTCGGACTCCCGGGTGCGCTGCCCGTGGTCAACGCCGCGGCCGTCGAGTCGGCGATCCGCATCGGACTGGCGTTGAACTGCTCGATCACCCCGTGGGGGAGGTTCGCGCGTAAGAACTACTTCTACCCGGATCAGCCCAAGAACTATCAGATCTCGCAGTACGACGAGCCCATCGCCACCGAGGGATACCTCGACGTCGTGCTCGACGACGGATCCACTTGGCGCGTCGACATCGAACGCGCGCACATGGAGGAAGACACCGGTAAGTCGCTGCACGTCGGCGGCGCCACCGGTCGGATCGACGGGGCCAGCCACTCGCTGCTCGACTACAACCGAGCCGGAGTCCCCCTCGTAGAGATCGTCACCAAGACGATCGAGGGCGCGGGAGAGCGTGCCCCCGAGGTCGCTCGCGCCTACGTCACCGCCCTGCGCGAGCTGATCCGCGAACTCGGTGTGTCCGACGTCCGGATGGACCAGGGATCGCTGCGGTGCGACGCGAACGTGTCGTTGATGGAGAAGGGTGCGCCGGAATTCGGGACGCGCACCGAGACCAAGAACGTCAACTCCCTCAAGAGCGTCGAGGTCGCGGTGCGCTACGAGATGCGCCGTCAGGCAGCGGTTCTCGCCGACGGCGGGGAGATCACCCAGGAGACGCGCCACTTCCAGGAGGCGGACGGCAGCACGTCTCCGGGCCGCAAGAAGGAGACTGCCGAGGACTACCGGTACTTCCCGGAGCCGGACCTCGAGCCCGTCGCACCCGATGCCGCGTGGGTCGAGGAACTGCGCGCCACCATCCCCGAGGCACCCTGGATCACGCGCGCCCGGATCCAGAAGGACTGGGGCTGGTCGGATCTGGTGATGCGCGACGTCGTCAACGCCGATGCGCTCGGTCTCATCACGGCCACCGTCGACGCCGGCGCGACCCCGGACGCCGCCCGCAGCTGGTGGGTCGCCTACCTCTCCCAGCAGGCCAACGCACGCGAGGTCACCCTCGCGGACCTGCCCATCACCCCGGTCCAGGTCGCGCGAGTGGCGGCGCTCGTCGCCGATCGCACGCTGACCAACGCCAACGCGCGCAAGGTCGTCGACGGTGTACTCGCCGGTGAAGGTGACCCCGACGCGGTCGTCGAAGCACGCGGACTCGCTGTCGTGCAGGACGATTCGGCTCTGGAAGCAGCCGTGACCGAGGCGCTCGCCGCCAACCCGTCGGTGGCGGAGAAGATCCGCGGCGGCAAGGTCCAGGCCGCCGGAGCCATCGTCGGTGCGGTCATGAAAGCCACCAAGGGTCAGGCAGACCCGGCCCGAGTCAAGGAACTGGTCATCGCCGCCTGCAGCTAGCCCGCCGGCCGGTCAGTCGCTACCGCCGCCGCCGGAGGGCACCGGAACAATGACCACTCGGTCGTCGGTCGGAACGGGCTGACCGCCGTCCTTGTTCACGGTGCTGACCCACACCTGCCCTTCGGCGCCGAGCGACGCGCCGCGCAGGCGGCCGTACCGGTCCTGGGCGATCAGGGTCGGCGGGGTGGTGACGGCGCCCGTCTCGGGATCCACCGGAACGAGGCTCACGGCGCGTGCACCGGACATGGACACCGAGACCGATCCGGGCCCGGCGGCGCATCCGCCGACGCCGGGCTTGTCGGGCCACGTCCACACCGGGCTCACCACGGCGCCCTCCGGGGTGATGCGCGACAGACGGTCCTCCGAGGCGGTGGCGTCCGTGACCCAGGTGCTGCCGGTGCCGTCCACGCACACGTCTCCCGCGCGCCCGATGCCGCTCATGACGATGCGCGGTACGACCGGCGACGGCGGGTCGACGCGAGGGTTGTCGATGGCCAGAACCTTGCCGGCCAGTGACGAGGGGTCGGACGACGACGCCGGGCTGCCCGCATCTCCGGTGATGACGCGCAGTTCCGTCGGCGAGGTGAAGTCGAGCGCCCCCGAGTTCTCGGTGCTGCCGCGAGGAATGCCCGTCAGGACAGGCTTCGGCACGTCGCCCGCGGCGATTCGCACGACGCGATTGTCCGACGCGGTGGTGATGTAGGCGTAGAGAAGTCGGTCCTCGTCGTACGTCGGGGACAGCGCGACGTCGAGAAGGCCGCCACCGCCGGATCCGTCGACGGGGACGGACGCGACGGGTCGCGGAGTTTGTCCCGGTGCCACCTGGAAGATCGTGCCGGTGCGGCGTTCACCGACGAGGGCAGCGGCGCCTCCGGGGAGCACGACCAGGCCGGACAACGTGTCGAGGCACGTCGCGACGACGTTCGGATCCGGGTCGATGCACGGCCCGGTGGCCGGCGACGGCGGGGGAGGAGTGCTGGATCCCGGAGCGCCCGGCTCGACCGGTTCGATGTCGGCAGCCCCGAACGTCGGCTCCGGTGAGAACGGGGTGGACGCCGAGTCGTCGAATCGTGCGCAGCCCGCGGACACGGTGATCACCGCGAGGACCGCGGCCCCGATCGCCGTCGTGCGCCCTGATGCTCCGAACATGTCACGCACCGTCATGAGATCCCACGGTACGGGTCGCGCCTGCGCCGAGAAGCGGGCTGCCGCAACTAGGCTGACGCCCGTGAGTGACAAGCCCGAAGACACAGGCCGATCGACGTCCGGATACGAGCCGGCCGCGAGTCCCTACGACCAGCCGACGGAGCGATTGGGACAGGGCGCCGGCGGGCAGTCCGTCCCGCGCACCGACGACGATCTCGACGCCGGGTCGTCGCGCACCGCGCACCCCACCGAAAAGCTGCCGTCCTACGAGACGGCGCCCGCCTACACCGCACCGGGCTCCACCCGTGAGCCCGCGTACGACGACAGCGCCACCCGCGCGATCCCGGTCGCGGGAGCATCGGCCGCCCCGGTGGATGTCGAGCCCGAGGCCCGCATCGTCCCCGAGAAGCGCGGCACCCTCGACCTGGGCCTGTTGATCCTGCGCGTGAGCGTCGGTGCGATCGTCCTGGTGCACGGCTTGCAGAAGCTGACCGGGTGGTTCGACGGACCGGGTCTCTCGGGCTTCCAGGAGATCGTCGCCGGTGCCGGATACGACCAGGCACGGTTGCTGTCGATCCTGGGCGCGGTCGGTGAGGTCGCCGGCGGAGCGCTGCTCATCCTCGGCCTCGCGACACCTCTGGCCGGCGCTGCCGTGGTCGCGGTCATGATCAACGCGTGGCTGGTCCGTCAGGTCGCGGAACCCGGCCTGCAGTTCTTCGCACCCTCCGGCGTCGAGTACGAGACTCTGCTGGTGCTCGCCGCGGCGGCCATCATCCTCACGGGACCGGGACGCATCGCCGTCGACGGTGGTCGTGGTTGGGCCCGTCGCCCGTTCATCGGATCGTTCCTGGCTCTGGCCATCGGAGTCGGCGGCGCCGCTGCGCTGTGGATCTTCCTGAACGGCGCCGACCCCTTCGCCTGATCCGTGCCCAGTCGTCCACAACTCGGCCGGATCGACGGGAACCCGTCTGTTCGGTCGAGTTGTGGACGCTCAGGCACCGGTCTCGGAGTCGGTGTCCTCGGCAGGAGTCTCGACGGGTGAGGGATCGGGGACCGCGCCGCCGCTGGCGACGGACAGCTGCGGAAGCTTGTCCACCGTCACACCGGGCATCCGCACGGACGAGCCGTCCGCCAGCGTCGCCTTGCCCCATCCGAAGCGGGGGAACAGCAGTCCCGTGACCGACGACCATTCGACGGTCGTCGACCCGAAGGCGCGCCGCGAGACGAAGCGCTCGGGCGTGACCGTGGTGCGCACCCGCAGGATCCAGTACGCGAGGAGCAGGGGGAGCGCGAGCATCCACCCGAAAAGCGCGGGCGCTCCGACCACGGGGAACGTCACCCCGAAGAGGAACAGGGCGACTCCGGACAGCGCCAGCGCGGGTACGCGGAACACCGTGGGAGCGACGGGGGACGCGTCGGGAGCGGGGTCGTCGGTATGGGAGACTGTCACCGGTGGTTCGGACTGCTGCGAAGACGTCACCCCTACATCTTCGCACTGCACATACGCCATCCCACATAATGGGATCACGGGTTCGGTAAGTTTGACTGGCACAGCATCACGCGCCTAACGTCACGTGTGTGAAGCATGAAGAGTTCCTCGTAATCGGCAGGCGCGTCGTCGCCTGAGCCGAAACACTTCACGCTCAGCCATGACGCGCCACCCTCGTACAGCATCTGCTGGCGAGGGTTTTTTCTTGCCCGGATGAAGATCTAAGGAAGCACCAGTGAGCGCACCCACCGCCCGGCCCGGCCCGGCAGCACGCAAGGTCACGCCTGCCGCCGATCGCCCCACGCCGTCCGCGACGCCGACGCGTCGTCCCCTGCCCCCCGAGCGCGTGACGGGCGCCAAGTCCGTCGTCCGTGCGCTCGAAGAACTCGATGTAGATGTCGTCTTCGGCATTCCGGGTGGTGCCGTTCTTCCTGTCTACGACCCGCTCCTCGATTCCACGAAGGTGCGGCACGTCCTGGTGCGCCACGAGCAGGGTGCAGGACACGCTGCGACCGGATACGCCCAGGCCACAGGTCGGGTCGGCGTCTGCATCGCCACGTCCGGTCCGGGTGCCACCAACCTGGTCACCCCGCTTGCCGACGCGCAGATGGACTCGGTCCCGATCGTCGCCATCACCGGTCAGGTCGGCCGCGCGCTGATCGGCACCGACGCGTTCCAGGAAGCCGACATCTCCGGCATCACGATGCCGGTCACGAAGCACAACTTCCTGATCACCGATCCGATCGACATCCCGCGCATGATCGCCGAGGCGTTCTACCTCGCGTCGTCCGGTCGACCGGGTGCTGTCCTCGTCGATATCCCCAAGGACGTGCTGCAGGCGCAGACCACGTTCTCGTGGCCGCCGGAGATGAAGCTGCCCGGCTACCGCCCGGTGACCAAGCCGCACGGCAAGCAGGTGCGCGAGGCAGCTCGACTCATCGCGGCTGCGAAGAAGCCGGTGCTGTACTGCGGCGGCGGCATCATCAAGTCGAACTCGTCGCCGGAGCTGCTCGAGCTCGCGGAGCTCACGGGCATCCCCGTCGTGACGACGCTGATGGCACGCGGCGTCTTCCCGGACAGCCACGACCTGAACCTCGGTATGCCCGGCATGCACGGCACCGTGGCCGCGGTGGCCGCACTGCAGAAGAGTGATCTGCTGATCACGCTCGGTGCTCGCTTCGACGACCGCGTGACCGGACAGCTCGATTCCTTCGCCCCCGAGGCGAAGGTCGTCCACGCCGACATCGATCCCGCCGAGATCGGCAAGAACCGGTTCGCCGACGTGCCGATCGTGGGCGACTGCCGCGAGGTCATCGTCGAGCTCATCGAGGCCATCCGTGCCGACCAGGCCACCGGCACGACGCTGGACCTCGCCGACTGGTGGACCTACCTCGACAACGTGCGTCGCACGTACCCTTTGAGTTACGACCGGCCCTCCGACGGTGCGATGTCGCCGGAGTTCGTGATCCAGTCCATCGGCAAGTTCGCCGGACCGGATGCGATCTACTGTGCCGGCGTCGGCCAGCACCAGATGTGGGCTGCGCAGTTCATCAGCTACGAGAAGCCGCGCACGTGGCTCAACTCGGGTGGACTGGGCACGATGGGCTACGCCGTGCCCGCCGCCATGGGCGCCAAGATGGGTCTGCCCGACACCGAGGTGTGGGCCATCGACGGCGACGGCTGCTTCCAGATGACCAACCAGGAACTCGCGACCTGCGCGGTCGAAGGCATCCCGATCAAGGTCGCCGTCATCAACAACGGCAACCTGGGCATGGTCCGCCAGTGGCAGACGCTGTTCTACGAGGAGCGGTACTCCAACACCGAGCTGGGCACGCACGGAACGGTGCGCATCCCGGACTTCCTCAAGCTCGCGGAGGCGCTCGGCTGTGTCGGACTGCGCTGCGAGCGTGAGGAAGACGTGGACGCCGTCATCGCGCAGGCTCGTGCCATCAACGACCGCCCGGTGGTCATCGACTTCATCGTCGGCAAGGATGCCCAGGTGTGGCCCATGGTCGCCGCGGGCACCGGCAACTCCGAGATCATGGCCGCGCGCGGAATCCGCCCGCTGTTCGACAACGACGAGGAAGCCGCGCAGGAGCCCGGTTCGGTCGGCGACGTCACCGAAGCGGCTCAGGGCGCGAACGCGAAAGGTATCGACCTGTGAGCACCAGTCACACCCTGAGTGTCCTCGTGGAGGACAAGCCGGGCGTTCTCGCGCGCGTCGCGTCGTTGTTCTCGCGCCGCGGATTCAACATCGCCTCGTTGGCGGTGGGCGGCACCGAGATTCCCGAGATCTCCCGCATGACCATCGTGGTCACCGTCGACGAGTTCCCCCTCGAGCAGGTGACCAAGCAGCTCAACAAGCTGGTCAACGTCATCAAGATCGTCGAGCAGGAGGCCGACTCGTCGGTCGCTCGCGAGCTGGTGCTGATCAAGGTGCGTGCCGACGCCAGCGTGCGCAGCGAGGTCATCGAGACGGTGAACCTGTTCCGCGCCAAGGTCATCGACGTCTCACCCGAGGCTGTCACGGTCGAGGCGACGGGCACCCGGTCCAAGCTCGAGGCATTGCTGCGGATGCTCGACCCGTACGGAGTGCGAGAGATCGTGCAGTCCGGAGTCGTCGCCGTCGGACGCGGACCGAAGTCCATCACCGCGTCCCGCTAGACACCCAACCCAGTAGTTTCGAGTACCCGGTCACATTCGACCGGGACAGATGTAGGAGGAAACCACAGTGGCAGTCGAGATGTTCTACGACGACGATGCCGATCTCTCGATCATCCAGGGCCGCAAGGTCGCTGTGATCGGGTACGGAAGCCAGGGCCACGCGCACTCGCTGAGCCTGCGCGACTCGGGCGTCGATGTCCGCATCGGCCTCAAGGAAGGCTCCAAGTCGCGTGACAAGGCTGCCGAGCAGGGTCTCGGTGTGGGCACGCCGGCGGAGGTCTCCGAGTGGGCCGACGTCATCATGCTGCTCGCTCCGGACACCGCCCAGGCGCAGATCTTCAAGGACGACATCGAGCCGAACCTCAAGGACGGCGACGCGCTGTTCTTCGGTCACGGCCTGAACATCCACTTCAAGCTGATCGAGGCCCCGGCCAACATCACCGTCGGCATGGTCGCCCCCAAGGGGCCCGGCCACCTCGTGCGCCGTCAGTTCGTCGACGGCAAGGGCGTTCCCGCGCTCATCGCCATCGATCAGGACCCCAAGGGTGAAGGCCAGGCGCTCGCGCTGTCCTACGCCCGCGGCATCGGCGGCACCCGTGCCGGCGTCATCAAGACCACCTTCAAGGAAGAGACCGAGACCGACCTCTTCGGCGAGCAGGCCGTGCTGTGCGGCGGCACCGAGGAACTGGTCAAGACCGGTTTCGAGGTCATGGTCGAGGCCGGCTACGCGCCCGAGATGGCGTACTTCGAGGTTCTGCACGAGCTCAAGCTGATCGTCGACCTGATGTACGAGGGCGGCATCGCTCGCATGAACTACTCGGTGTCCGACACCGCGGAGTTCGGTGGCTACCTCTCCGGACCGCGCGTCATCGACGCCGGCACCAAGGAGCGGATGAAGGCGATCCTCGCCGACATCCAGTCCGGTGAGTTCACCCGCCGCCTCGTCGCCAACGTCGAGAACGGCAACACCGAGCTCGAAGGCCTCCGCAAGGAGAACGCCGAGCACCCCATCGAGGTCACCGGCAAGAAGCTGCGCGACCTGATGAGCTGGGTCGACCGTCCCATCACCGAGACGGCCTGACTCTCGCATTTCTGACACGGGGCACCCGCGGTCGAGTTCGTCGACCTCGGGTGCCCTGCGTCGGGTCGCGGCTCGGCCACTAGGCTGACGCCCGCACGAATCCGGAACCACACCTCTTCTCCGTCACCTGATCAGGGAGTTCTTCACGTGAGCCAGCCAGGCCGCCCCATCGTCCTCATCGCCGACAAACTTGCGCAGTCCACCGTCGAGGCACTCGGCGACGGAGTCGAGGTCCGGTGGGTGGACGGTCCGGATCGTCCGGCTCTCCTCGCCGCGGTCCCCGATGCCGACGCCATCCTGGTCCGCTCCGCGACCACGGTCGACGCCGAGGTGCTCGCTGCCGGAACCAAGCTCAAGATCGTCGCCCGCGCCGGCGTCGGCCTGGACAACGTCGACGTCCCCGCAGCGACCGAGCGCGGCGTGCTCGTCGTCAACGCTCCCACGTCCAACATCCACACCGCCGCAGAGCACGCGGTGACGCTGCTGCTCTCGGCTGCTCGCCAGATTCCCGCCGCCGACGCCACGCTGCGTCAGCACGAGTGGAAGCGCAGCAAGTTCAACGGTGTCGAGATCTTCGGCAAGACCGTCGGTGTGGTCGGACTCGGCCGTATCGGTCAGCTCTTCGCACAGCGTCTCGCCGCGTTCGAGACCCACATCATCGCGTACGACCCCTACGTCTCCCCGGCTCGCGCGGCCCAGCTCGGCATCGAGCTGGTCACCCTGGACGAGCTGCTCGAGCGCGCCGACATGTTCTCGGTGCACCTGCCGAAGACCCCCGAGACGAAGGGTCTGATCGGTAAGGAAGCACTGGCCAAGACCAAGAAGGGCGTCATCGTCGTCAACGCCGCTCGCGGCGGCCTGGTCGACGAGCAGGCGCTCGCCGACGCCATCGTCAGTGGTCACGTGTTCGCCGCCGGCCTCGACGTGTACGCCACCGAGCCGTGCACGGACAGCCCGCTGTTCGAGCTTCCCCAGGTCGTCGTGACGCCCCACCTCGGTGCATCCACCACCGAAGCCCAGGACCGCGCCGGAACCGATGTCGCGAAGTCCGTACTGCTCGCTCTCGCAGGCGAATTCGTCCCGGACGCCGTCAACGTGTCCGGTGGATCCGTCGGCGAGGAAGTCGCTCCCTGGCTCGACATCGTGCGCAAGCAGGGCGTCCTCGTCGGCGCGCTGTCCGACGAGTTGCCGACGTCGCTGTCGGTGGACGTGCGGGGCGAACTGGCGTCCGAGGACGTCGACATCCTGAAGCTGTCGGCGCTGCGCGGATTGTTCTCCGCCGTCATCGAAGATGCCGTCACCTTCGTCAACGCTCCGTCGCTGGCGCAGGAACGAGGCGTCACGGCCGAGGTCAGCACGGCCAGCGAGAGCCCGAACCACCGCAGCGTCGTCGACGTGCGTGCCGTCTACGGCGACGGGAGCGTCATCAACGTCGCGGGCACCCTCACGGGCCCGCAGCACGTGGAGAAGATCGTCAACATCAACGGCCGCAACTTCGATCTGCGCGCCGAGGGCAAGAACCTCATCGTCACGTACGGCGATCGTCCGGGCTCGCTCGGACGTATCGGCACCGCACTCGGTGACGCGGGCATCGACATCGCCGCCGCTGCGCTGAGCCAGGATGCCGAGGGCGGCAGCGCGACCATCCTGCTGCGCGTCGATCGCGACGTGTCGCAGGACGTCCGGGAGTCGATCGCCGCGTCCGTCGGCGCGACGACCATCGAGCTCGTCGACCTGTCCTGATGTCGACGCCGAACGAGGGGACTTCGATGAAGCTGGGAGTGGTCGCCGGAGACGGCATCGGACCCGAGGTGGTGGCCGAGGCTCTCAAGGTTCTCGACATCGTCGTACCGGGTGCCGAGATCACCGAATACGACTTGGGCGCTCGCCGGTATCACGCGACGGGGGAGATCCTTCCCCCGTCGGTGCTCGAGGAGTTGCGCGGACACGACGCGATCCTGCTGGGCGCCATCGGCGACCCGTCGGTACCCAGTGGCGTTCTCGAGCGGGGACTGCTGCTGACGGCGCGCTTCGCACTGGATCACCACATCAACCTGCGGCCGTCCAAGCTGTACCCGGGTGTCGTCGGTCCGCTCGCGGGCAACAAGCCGGTCGACATCGTGGTGGTGCGTGAAGGCACCGAGGGTCCGTACACCGGCAACGGGGGCGCCATCCGCGTCGGCACGCCGCACGAGGTGGCCACCGAGGTCAGCCTGAACACGCGCTTCGGTGTGGAGCGTGTGGTCCGCGACGGGTTCGCGCGCGCGATGGGTCGCCGTAAGCATCTGACCCTGCTGCACAAGACCAACGTGCTCGGCTTCGCGGGCTCGCTCTGGCAGCGGACCGTCGACGAGGTGGCCGGCGAATTTCCCGAGGTCGAGGTCGCCTACCAGCACATCGACGCGGCGACGATCCACCTGGTGACAGACCCGGGCCGCTTCGACGTCATCGTGACCGACAACCTGTTCGGCGACATCATCACCGACCTCGCCGCTGCGGTCGCCGGTGGTATCGGGCTGGCGGCGAGCGCCAACATCGACGCCACCCGCACCAACCCGAGCATGTTCGAACCGGTCCACGGCAGTGCCCCGGACATCGCGGGCAAGGGCATCGCCGATCCGACGGCCGCAATCCTGTCCGTGTCGTTGTTGCTGGCCCATCTGGGTCAGGACGATGCCGCGGCACGCGTCGAAGCCGCTGTGGCACAGGATCTCTCGACTCGCACCGCGGGCGATCCCGGACGCACGTCGGTCATCGGAGACCGCATCGCCTCACTGGTGTAGCCGGCGGCGGTGCTCACGAGGAATCGTGGGCACCGCGGCGGCCGCCACGATCGCCGACACCGCGAAGGCCACCGGGTACGACGTATGGGTGATCAACGCCCCGAACATTGGTGGCACCGCCGATGCGGCTATGAACTGGCTGGTGTTCTGCGCGCCCAGCGCTCGACCGCTCCAGAACGGTCCGGCGCGTTCGGCGACGGCGGTGAACGCGAGGCCGTTGGGGGAGACGGTGGCGACCGATGCCACGACCAGCACGACGACCGAGACCGACCAGCCCGCGGCGTCGGCGACTGCCAGCACAACCATGACGGTCACCACCGCCGCGGCTACCCAGCGCATGGGTCCGAGTCGACTTCCGACCCGATCCGAGACGGCGCCCACCCCGATCCGGCCGAACGCCCCGAGTACCTGGGCGACGGTGATCAGGATGCCGGCGGCAGCGGGGGACCATTCGCGCTGATCCACCAGCCACACCAACGAGAACGTCCACACCACGTACTGGGGCACCACCAGTGCCACCGACGCCGCGTGGATGCGCCACAGGTCGCGACGTCCCCGATAGGGGTTTGCCAGCAACTCCGCACTGGAGGACGCGGTACGCGACGGTCTCGGGGGGTCGAAGACTCCGATCACACAGGCGATCGCCCCCACGGTGGAGGCGACGGCGGGTAGCAGCATGGCGCTGCTGACTCCGTGGTCACGCGCTATTCCGGGAATCAGCAACGCGGACAGAGCAACTCCGAGGGGCAGTGACATCTGCCGGATACCCATGGCGAGGCCACGGCGGTGCGGCGGGAACCACCCCACGACGACCCGGCCGGTGGCGGAGTTGACGCTGGCCGCCGCCATGCCGCCGAGCAGGAGGAAGACGGCGAGCGCGACGGTGGACTCGGTGGCGGCCGCGCAGAACGCGGCTACTGCTGTCAGGGCGGACCCGGTGATCAACGATCGACGCTCGCCGATCCGGTCGACGACCGCGCCCCACGCGAACAGGGTCAGCACGATGCCGGTCGTCGGCATGGCGACGACGATGCCGGCCTCGGTGAGGCTCATGCCCCGTTGATCGCGGAGCGCGGGAATGAGGAAGGCCGCACCGTTCAGGAGCAGCGCGGTCGAGGCGGTCGTGAGCATGCCGATGATCAGCATGGTCCAGCGTCCTGTCGCGGACGCGCTGTAGCGCTGCACGATCGACCGGCTCCCGGTCATAGCTTCTCCGATCTCAGAATGTGAGATTGCCGTCCTGCATGGTGAACATCTCGTGCCGATGCTACAGGCGAGTGCGGGGTCGATAGACTTCGCACATGCGTCTAGGTCGAGTAGCAAGTCCCGACGGTGTCGCCTTCGTCGCCATAGAAGGCAACGGCGACGACCGGACCGCGAGGGAGATCGCCGAACATCCCTTCGGCACACCCACCTTCACCGGACGGAGCTGGTCGCTCGCCGATGTTCGCCTGCTGGCTCCCATCCTGGCGAGCAAGGTGATCTGCATCGGCAAGAACTACGCGGCACACGCCGCCGAGATGGGATCGGAAGCACCGCAGGATCCGGTCATCTTCATCAAGCCCAACACCTCGATCGTCGGGCCCGGCGCCAACATCGTGCGTCCGGCCTCGTCGAACGAGGTGCATTACGAGGGCGAGCTCGCCGTCGTCATCGGTCGGCCCTGCAAGGACGTCCCCGCTGCGCGCGCCGCGGACGTCATCCTGGGGTACACCGTCGCCAACGACGTCACCGCTCGCGATCACCAGCGTCACGACGGTCAGTGGACACGCGCGAAGGGTCACGACACCTTCTGCCCTCTCGGTCCCTGGATCGAGACCTCGCTCGATGCATCGGATCTCGCGATCAGCACCACGGTCGACGGGGAGATCAAGCAGAGCGGTCGCACATCCGACCTCCTCCACACGGTCCCCGAGATCATCGAGTGGATCTCCGCAGTCATGACGCTGCTCCCGGGCGACGTCATCCTGACGGGTACGCCGGAAGGTGTGGGTCCGATCGTCGCGGGCCAGACCGTCTCCGTCGAGATCGAGGGCATCGGCACGCTGAGCAACCCGGTGGTGGACAAGTGACGATCACGTCGGATGTCCGCGTCCGGTTCTGCCCGTCTCCCACCGGAACTCCGCACGTAGGTCTCGTGCGTACCGCACTCTTCAACTGGGCGTTCGCCCGTCACCACGGCGGTGCATTCGTCTTCCGCATCGAGGACACCGACGCGGCCCGTGACTCCGAGGACTCCTACCGTGCACTTCTCGACGCGCTGCGGTGGTTGGGTCTGGAGTGGGACGAGGGCCCCGAGGTGGGCGGGCCCTACGAGCCCTACCGTCAGTCCTTGCGACGCGATCAGCATCTCGCCGTCGTGCAGTCGCTTCTCGATGCCGGCGAGGCGTACGAGAGTTTCTCCACCCCCGAGGAGGTCGAGGCTCGACACCTCGCGGCGGGGCGAGATCCGAAGCTGGGCTTCGACAACCACGATCGCACGTTGACCGACGAGCAGCGGGCCGCCTTCCGCGAGGAGGGGCGCAAGCCCGTCGTCCGCCTGCGGATGCCGGATCACGACCTTTCGTGGAACGACCTCGTCCGCGGTGAGACCACATTCCGGGCGGGCACGGTTCCCGATTTCGCGCTGACACGCGGAAACGGTGTCCCGTTGTACACCTTGGTCAATCCCGTCGACGACGCGTTGATGAAGATCACCCACGTGCTTCGCGGCGAGGACCTGCTGTCCTCGACTCCCCGCCAGATCGCTCTGTACGAGGCACTCGTGCGCATCGGGGTGGCCGATCGGATTCCCGAGTTCGGACATCTGCCGTTCGTGATGGGGCAGGGCAACAAGAAGCTGTCGAAGCGCGATCCCGAAGCGGACCTCTTCCTGCACCGTGAGCGCGGATTCGTTCCCGAGGGCCTGCTCAACTACCTCGCACTGCTCGGATGGGGTTTCTCCGACGACCGCGACGTCTTCTCGCTGGAGGAGATGGTGCAGGCGTTCGACATCTCCTCCGTCAACTCCAATCCGGCGCGCTTCGACCAGAAGAAGGCCGACGCGATCAACGCCGAGCACATCCGGATGCTCGAGCCGTCCGACTTCGCTGCACGGTTGCGCGGCTACCTCGAGACCCACGGTCATCCGATCGAGGTGACCGACGAGGTGTTCGCCGAGGCGGCAGAACTGGTGCAGACCCGCATCGTCGTCCTGTCGGATGCGTGGGGGTTGCTCAAGTTCCTGCTTGCCCCGGCGGACCAGTTCTCGATCGACCCGGCGTCCGCGTCGAAGAATCTCGGTGCCGATGCAGGGCCGGTCCTCGACGCTACCGTGGCGGCTGCGGAGTCGCTTCCGGAGTGGACCGCCGAGGCGCTCGAGAGTGCACTCAAGACTGCGCTGATCGACGGCATGGAACTCAAGCCACGCAAAGCGTTTGCGCCGGTTCGCGTCGCGGTAACCGGGTCACACATCAGCCCGCCTCTGTACGAGTCGATGGTGTTGCTGGGGCGCGAGACATCGCTGGCCCGGCTGCGGTCGGCACGTACGTCGATCGTCTGACCGCGCCCGGCGGGGCTCGGCTGGTTCGACCGGCTCGAAAGGGATCGGCAATGAGCATCACCGACAGGATCGACCGGTTCCAGCAGCGTCATCCCGCTGTCGGCTTCCCGTTGGCCGTCTTCTACAAGTTCTTCGACGATCAGGGCGGCTACCTCGCGGCCCTGATCGCCTACTTCGGGTTCATCTCGCTGTTCCCCTTGCTCCTGCTCTTCTCCACGGTGCTCGGCATCGTGCTCGTCGGCAATCCCGAGTTGCAGCAGCGGATCATCGACTCGGCGATGAGTCAGATCCCGTTGATCGGTGAGCAACTCGGTCAGCCGGACAAACTCAGCGGTGGCTCCAGCGCCATCGTCATCGGCATCCTGGGGTCGCTGTACGGCGGCCTCGGTGTTGCCGTCGCAGCCCAGAACGCCATGAACGTGGCGTGGTCGGTGCCCAAGAACGAGCGCCCCGACCCGATCAGGGCCCGGGTGCGGGGCCTCGGACTCCTGGTCACCGTGGGAACCGCCGTCATCGGTGTGACAGTGCTCAACGGATTCAACGCCGCGGGCTTCTTCGGAACCATTGCCCAGGTGTTCGTGACCATTGCGGCGATCGTGCTCAACACCGCCACGTTCGTCGTCGCCTTCCGGCTGGGAACACCGCGGGCGGTGACGGTGAAGCAGGTCCTCCCCGGCGCCCTGATCGCTGCGCTGTTGTGGCAGGCACTCCAGACGTTCGGCGGATACTACGTCCAGAGTGTGGTCGGGGGAGCGGACACGACCAACGGCGTCTTCGCCATCGTGTTGGGCCTGCTGGCATTCCTGTACGTCGCGTCCATCGTCCTGGTGCTCTGCATCGAGGTGAACGTCGTGCGGGCGGATCGGTTGCACCCACGGTCGCTGCTGACGCCGTTCACCGACAACGTCGAGCTGACCGACGGTGACCGCGACGCGTACACCGCGGCCGCCGAGGCGCAGAAGAGCAAGGGTTTCGAGGAGATCGACGTGACCTTCGGTGAGCCCGGAGGCGAGCCCGCGGTGGATCCAGCCCGCTGACCAGCCGATTTGGTGATTCGGGCATGGTGTTTGGTAGTGTTCTCCACGGCCCGAAACGGTCCGGCGAAGCATGTCGGAACAGGCCATTGGGGTATGGTGTAATTGGCAACACAGCGGTTTCTGGTACCGCCATTCTAGGTTCGAGTCCTGGTACCCCAGCAGAGAAACATCCGATTTTGTCGGATGCTCTCGGCCGGTTACGCTTTCCCGGTTGCTCCACAGAAATGAATAACACGGCAAGTTCCTGGCCCCGTCGTCTAGCGGCCTAGGACGCCGCCCTCTCAAGGCGGTAGCGCGGGTTCGAATCCCGTCGGGGCTACAAAGTATTCGAGGACCACTGCGATTCGCAGTGGTCCTCGAATCGTTTCCGGGGTTCCACGTGCTGAGTGCACACCCCGTCTGATGAGCGCACACCGTCCGCCGCACGCCGCAGGGGGTGTGCGGTTCGTGGCAGAGGTGCTCGCTCCGCCCTTAAAGACGCTTCTGCACGGCATCCGCGGCTGCGAGGAGGTCGGCGGCCCAGCGTGCTCCGGGGCGTCGACCCATCCGGTCGATCGGCCCCGATACCGAGATGGCTGCCACCACCCGGTCGTCGCGTCCTCGGATGGGAGCGGCGACACTCGCGACGCCCGCTTCCCGCTCCGCGGCACTCTGAGCCCATCCCCGTCGGCGGACGTCCGCGAGGACTCGCTCTCCGAACGCGGCGTCGGGAAGGACGGCACGCTGCAGGGCGGGGTCGGCCCATGCGAGAAGGACTTTGGCGCCGGAACCCGCGGTGAGGGGAAGTCGGGCACCCACCAGCACCGTGTCGCGTAGACCCGTCGGCGGTTCCATGGCCGCGACACACACCCGGACGGTGCCGTCGATCCGGTACACCTGCACGCTCTCGCCCGTGATCTCGCGCAATCTGGGCAGCACCGTCGACGCTGCCTCGACGACGGGATCGCCCGCGGTGTCGGCGAGTTCCGCAAGGGCAGGTCCGGGTCGCCACAGGCCGTCGCTGTCACGGGCGAGCATCCGGTGGATTTCGAGTCCTACCGCCAATCGGTGAGCGGTCGCGCGGGGCAGGCCCGTGTGGGCGCAGAGGTCGGCGAGGCTGCACGGCTGCGTCGAGACCGCGTGCAGCACGCTCACTGCTTTGTCCAGAACGCCGATGCCGCTATGCTGTCCCATGTAGCGATACTAGCGTCTCGCATCGTGAGATGGTGAGTGTGGATCGCTGCTCGACGTATCACGGATGCTCGATGTATCGGGAGAGGTAGCAGTCATGGCACCGAAGACGCTCGCAGAGAAGGTCTGGGATCAGCACGTCGTCGTCCGCGGAGGCGGCGAAGGCGATGCGACCAAGCCGGATCTCGTCTACATCGACCTCCACCTCGTGCACGAGGTCACCAGCCCCCAGGCGTTCGACGGACTCCGTCTGGCCGGCCGACCGGTCCGCCGGCCCGATCTGACCATCGCCACGGAGGACCACAACGTCCCGACCGTCGACATCGACCAGCCGATCGCCGATCTCGTGTCTCGCACCCAGGTGGACACGTTGCGACGCAACTGCGAGGAATTCGGTATCCGCCTGCATTCGATGGGTGACATCGATCAGGGCATCGTGCACATCATCGGCCCGCAGCTCGGACTGACCCAGCCGGGCACGACCGTCGTCTGCGGAGACAGCCACACCTCGACCCACGGCGCATTCGGCGCTCTGGCAATGGGAATCGGCACCAGCGAGGTCGAACACGTCCTGGCCACGCAGACCCTGTCGCTGCGCCCGTTCAAGACCATGTCCGTCACCGTCGACGGTGAACTGGGCGACGACGTCGGCAGCAAGGACCTCATCCTGGCCGTCATCGCGCAGATCGGTACCGGCGGAGGCCAGGGCTACGTCATCGAATACCGCGGGGAGGCCGTCGAGAAGCTGTCGATGGAAGCGCGGATGACCATCTGCAACATGTCGATCGAAGCCGGCGCCCGTGCCGGGATGATCGCCCCCGACCAGACCACCTTCGACTACATCCAGGGACGACCGCATGCGCCGACGGGTGACCTGTGGGACCGCGCCGTCGCGGAATGGTCGACGTTGGTGACCGACGAGGGCGCGGTGTTCGACAAGGAAGTTCGTATCGACGGGTCGGCGCTGACACCGTTCGTCACCTGGGGCACCAATCCGGGGCAGGGCGCTCCGCTCAGCGCCTCGGTGCCGGATCCGGCGGACATCGTCGACGAGGGTGAGAGCCAGTCGGCCGAGAAGGCGCTCACCTACATGGGTCTCACCGCCGGAACGCCGTTGCGGGAGATCTCTGTGGACACCGTCTTCCTCGGTTCCTGCACCAACGGCCGGATCGAGGATCTCCGCGTCGCAGCGAAGATCCTGGAGGGTCGCACGGTGGCCGACGGGGTGCGCATGCTCGTCGTTCCGGGATCCATGCGAGTGCGTGCACAGGCCGAGGACGAGGGGCTCGGCGACATCTTCGTCGCGGCAGGCGCGGAATGGCGCCAGGCGGGGTGCTCGATGTGCCTCGGGATGAACCCGGATCAACTGGCCCCCGGTGAGCGGTCGGCGTCGACGTCGAACCGCAATTTCGAAGGGCGACAGGGCAAAGGTGGTCGGACCCACCTCGTTTCTCCCGCGGTCGCCGCGGCGACCGCGGTACGCGGACGTCTGTCCGCTCCCGCGGATCTGACCTGACCCGACCATTCTCGCGTACTGCTGCCGAAAAGGATCGCATCATGGAATCGTTCACCACTCACACCGGAATCGGCGTCCCGTTGCGTCGCAGCAACGTCGATACCGATCAGATCATCCCGGCCGTCTATCTCAAGCGAGTCACCCGAACGGGTTTCGAGGACGGTCTGTTCGCCGGGTGGCGCACCGACCCCGGCTTCATCCTCAACGTCGCTCCGTTCGACCGGGGTTCGGTTCTCGTAGCGGGTCCGGATTTCGGTACCGGGTCCTCGCGCGAGCACGCTGTGTGGGCGCTCTCGGACTTCGGTTTCCGGGTCGTCATCGCCTCCAGATTCGCCGATATCTTCCGCGGAAACGCCGGAAAGGCGGGCCTTCTCGCCGCCGTTGTCGAGCAATCCGATGTGGAACTGCTGTGGAAATTGCTCGACGAGCAGCCCGGTCTCGAACTGACGGTCGACCTGGAAACGAAGACGATCAGCGCCGGAACCCTGGTGGTGCGCTTCGATATTGACGACTACACCCGGTGGCGTCTGCTCGAGGGTCTGGACGACATCGCACTGACGTTGCGCCAGGTAGAGGCCATTTCCGAGTTCGAGAAGTCCCGCCCGGAATGGAAGCCGGTGACGCTTCCGGCCCCCGGTCGTTAGCAATTCTCCGGGTCTCTCCGCGGCCGTTGCGCGACACTCATTGTGTCCGCGACGTTTACGGCTAACACACCGATTTGGCGTGGCTCGTGGACTACTCGGCATTTCCGGTTTACCGTGGTACTCAGTCGGTCCGACGACGGGCCAATCAGTTACCGGAGGAAATACCGATGAACAAGGCCGAACTCATCGATGCGTTGACCGAGAAAACCGGTGCGGATCGTCGCGCCGCCACGGACGCAGTCGAGAACATCGTGGACATCATCGTGCGTGCCGTGCACCGCGGGGAGTCGGTGACCATCACGGGATTCGGCGTCTTCGAACAGCGTCGTCGCGCTGCTCGCGTCGCTCGCAACCCGCGCACGGGTGAGACCGTCAAGGTCAAGCCGACCTCGGTTCCCGCCTTCCGTCCCGGTGCTCAGTTCAAGGCCGTCATCGCCGGTGGACAGAAGCTGTCCGCCACCGGACCCGCCGTGAAGCGTGGCGCATCCGCCGCTCCCGCGAAGAAGACCGCAGCCGCCAAGAAGACGGCCGCCAAGAAGACTCCGGCCAAGGC
Organism: Rhodococcus sp. Leaf247; assembly: GCF_001426185.1. Taxonomy (GTDB): domain Bacteria; phylum Actinomycetota; class Actinomycetes; order Mycobacteriales; family Mycobacteriaceae; genus Rhodococcoides. The sequence goes on from NZ_LMRP01000004.1 coordinate 522,117, forward strand.
ACCCGCGAAGGCGCCGGCGAAGTCCACTGCCGCAGCGAAGAAGACCACCGCGGCCAAGACTCCCGCCAAGGCCCCTGCCAAGACTGCAGCGAAGAAGACGACGGCAGCCAAGGCGCCCGCCAAGACCGCCGCCAAGAAGACGACGGCAGCCAAGGCGCCCGCCAAGACCGCTGCGAAGAAGACCACCACCGCGGCCGCGAAGAAGACCACGGCAACGAAGGCTCCGGCGAAGACCGCGGCCAAGAAGACCACTCCCGCGAAGAAGGCTGCACCGGCGAAGAAGGCTCCGGCCAAGAAGGCTCCGGCGAAACGTACTGCGCGCAAGTAACCTTCGCTCGACCCCGATACGCCGACGAGCCCCGGTCCTCATGGACCGGGGCTCGTCGCGGTGTGACAGCTAGGAGTCGGTGCGGCGGGGGAGCGGCGAGTCGGTGTAGTCGGCGGCCACCAGAACGCCTCCGACGAAACTCAGGACCCAGACGCTCGCCTTGCGCGAGCGGGTCCGACTGAGTTCGATTCCGTCGCTGTCGGCCCACCACTGCATGAGGTCGGGAATGACCTTGCCCTGACTGCAGATCACCGGAACACCGGCCACGTCGCCCGCGATCTCCCTCGCGCGGCGGCGACCCCTGTCCGGGTCGCGCGCATAGCCTTCCTCGGTCAGCGTCGGTTCGAGGGTCAGGTCCACGCCGACGGACTCCGCCCACGGGGCGATGGTCTGGATACACCGTGTCCGCTCGGCGGTGAATCCGTCCGTGCCACCGAACGCTTGGATCAGCGGCACCAGCGCAGCGGCCTGCCGCACCCCGACGCTGTCGAGCGGCCGCTCGGCGTCGTCACCCTTGTAGCGCGCCTTGCTGCCGGCCCGTGCATGACGCACCAGCACAGCGGTACTGGTGGGTACGGGGTTCTGGGCGAACCGGCCCACGACGTCGCGATCGGCGTCGTAGGTGGCCAACTCCCGCGCCTCGGCCGGGGTGAGCCACTGCAGTTCGTCGACCTCGTCGTTGACGGCGAACTGGCCGTCGGTGACGCGGGCGGCCCAGTAGTCCACGTGCTTCGTCTTCTTCGATCGCGGGATCGCGTAGGTGGTACTTCCGAGGCTGTGCCCGAGAACGCAGCGGAAGCCCGTCTCCTCGTGTACTTCTCGCACCGCGGCGACTGCCGGAACCTCGTCGGCCTCGACCTTGCCCTTCGGCAACGACCAGTCGTCGTAGCGCGGCCGGTGCACGAGCGCGACGACAGGTTCGTCGCCGGAGGCCGACGCCCTCCACAGCACTGCACCGGCCGCCGCGATCGGTTCGATGTCGCGGCGTCCGCGCGACGTGCTCATCGCCCCACCCTCACGAACCGGTGTAGCGGCGCTGCCGCATCAGGGACACCTGGTGGTCGCGAACTTTCTCACCGCCGGCCGGTGACGCTGTCCACGCCCCGTCGGACTGCAACACCCAGCACCGCGTCGTCACGTCCATGGCGGAATCGAGCACCGAGTTCAGTTGATCGGACAGGCGCGGATCCTTCACCTGGGCCATCACTTCCACGCGGCGATCGAGGTTGCGGTGCATCATGTCCGCGCTGCCGATCCAGAATTCGTCGAGAGCCTTGAAATGCAGCACTCGCGAATGCTCGAGGAATCGACCGAGGATGGAGCGGACCTCGATGTTCTCGCTCAGACCCGGCACACCGGGCTTGAGAGCGCAGATGCCGCGCACCATGACCTCGACGCGGACGCCCTGGGTGGAGGCCCAGTACAGCGCGTCGATGACCTGTTCGTCGACGAGAGCGTTCGCCTTCAGGCGGATACGCGCATCCTTGCCTTCCTGGTGGGCTCGAACCTCGGCCTCGATGCGTTCCACGATGCCGGCCCGAACGCCGAAGGGAGCCACCAGCAGGTTGCGGTAGTGCTCCTTGCGCGAGTACCCGGTGAGGGAGTTGAACAGGTCCGTCAGATCGGCGCCGATCTCGTCGGACGCGGTGATCAGACCCACGTCCTCGTACAGGCGCGCAGTCTTGGGGTTGTAGTTGCCGGTGCCGATATGGCAGTAGCGGCGGATGGTCGACCCTTCACGGCGCACGACGAGGCATGTCTTGCAGTGTGTCTTGAGGCCGACCAGGCCGTAGACGACGTGCACCCCGGCCTGCTCGAGCTTGCGTGCCCAGGCGATGTTGGCCTGCTCGTCGAAGCGCGCCTTGATCTCCACGAGCGTCACCACCTGCTTGCCCGCCTCGGCGGCGGCGATCAGGGCGTTCACGATGGGGGAGTCACCGGACGTCCGGTAGAGGGTCTGCTTGATCGCCAGCACATGGGGATCGGCGGCGGCCTGCTCGATGAATCGCTGGACGCTGGTGGAGAACGAGTCGTAGGGATGGTGCAGCAGTACGTCGCCGTCGCGCACCGTGGAGAAGATGCTGCGCGGAGTCTCGCGTTCGCCGAAGGCGGGGTGCGTGGCCGGGACGAACGGTGCGTCCTTCAGCACGGGCTTGTCGACGCCGTAGATCTGCCACAGGCACGACAGGTCCAACAGTCCCGGCACCTGGATCACGTCACCCGGATCGACGTCGAGTTCGCGGAGCAGGAGATCGAGCATGTGCTCGGTCATGTCGTCGGCGACCTCGAGGCGCACGGGCGAGCCGAAGCGGCGTCGGGCGAGCTCGCGCTCGAGTGCCTGCAGCAGGTCCTCGTCGCGGTCCTCCTCCACCTCGAAATCGGCGTTCCTGGTGATGCGGAACGCGTGATGCTCCACGATCTGCAGTCCCGGGAACAGCACGTCGAGGTGAGCCGCGATGAGCTCCTCCATGGGGAGGAACGCCGGAATGGCGGGTGCGTCACCGCGTCGCAACTGGACGAAACGGTCGACGTTGTCCGGCACCTTGACACGAGCGAAGTGCTCGCCACCAGTGGTCGAATCCTTGACCGTCACAGCAAGGTTCAGGCTCAGGCCGCTGATGTACGGGAACGGGTGGGCGGGGTCGACGGCGAGCGGTGTCAACACCGGGAACACTTGTTCGGTGAAGTGCTGGGTGAGCCGCGCACGTTCGTCGGTGGTCACTTCCGACCACCGGATGACCGAGATGCCCTCGTTCGCCAGCTCCGGCAGGATGCGGTCGATGAAGGTGCGGGCGTGGCGATCCGCGATCTCCTGGGTGCGCCGGGCGATCAGGGAGAGTTGCTCGCGCGGAGACAGTCCGTCCGCCGAGCGCACGGACAGTCCGGTCTCGTCGCGACGCTTGAGCCCGGCGACACGCACCATGTAGAACTCGTCGAGGTTGCTGGCGAAGATCGCGAGGAACTTCGCGCGCTCGAGGAGAGGAAGCGAGGAATCCTCGGCCAGGGCCAGAACTCGAGAATTGAAGTCCAGCCAACTCAATTCGCGATTGAGGTAACGGTCCTCCGGCAGGAGATCGACGGGGACCGGAGTGTCCGACGTCGCCGCCGGTGGGGCGGTGGGTGCGGACGGGCGACGGCCGTCGTGCGGCGCGCTCGACTCGTCGGCGGCAGGCTCGGTGGTCTTCTCCGGCGCGGTGGCCGGGGGGAGTTTCTCGATCGCCTCGTTGTTCACGCGTCGATCATCCCCCACTCGCGGCTCCGGTGAGTAGTCGACGGGGCGCGAGTTCCGCCGTCACACTCCCCGCCACCCCAGCTCGGCGAGAACTCGCGTGGTGTGTGGCCCCACGCCGAGTGCGAGCGCCGCGCGGACATCGTCGGCGGTGTCGACGTCGAGTCGCAGTCCGGGCCACTCGCCGGCCAGCGGCAGGGCACCCGAATCGACGTGGCGGGTAGCGGAATCGGGCCCGAACCGGGGTTCGAGGCGTCGCGGGTGGCCACGCACGATCAGCGCGGACGTTCCTGTTCCCGTGTGGTCGACGACCACCGACCGGGTATCGGGAGGTGCGGCGGCGTACGCCTGGACCAGTTCGGCCGTGGTGAGGGCGGGAAGATCCGCCTGCAGAGCGATGACGTCACCGCCGTGGGCGTGACGCACGTCGTCGTCCGCGGCCGACAGCGCTCTGTTGAGCCGTTCGACCGTCGTGCGTCCCGCCGACTCCGGTTCGGACACGGTGCGGCCGCCGAGCGATTCCGCGATGCGGGCGACGCGGGCGTCGGGAGTCACCACCGACCAGCCCGTGACCGCCTCCGCGGCCGATGCTGCCTCGAGGGTGTCCCGCAGCATCGCCAGAACCAGCTCGGCGCGCTCCTGTCCGGGAAACGTGGTGGCCAGGCGGCTCTTGGCATCCACCAGATTCTTGACCGCGAGCACCAGATGGACACCGGGCCGGGGCTCGATGTCGGTCGGGATCGGACTGGGCGTGCTCATGAGCGTCGATCCTGCCAGTCGGCATTACTGCAGACTTCGTTCGGCGGGCCTCGGACATGGTTACTGTGAGCCGCCAGGGCCCGCGGCGGGACACGTTCCGGGCGGCCCGACAGTGACGACGAACGACGGAAGGCTCGGCCATGGTGAAGGCAGCGGTGCTCGGTTCCGGTTCCTGGGGAACCGCATTCGCCAAGGTTCTGGCCGATGCGGGCACCGAGGTGACCATGTGGGCCAGGCGCGAGGAACTCGCGAGGTCCATCGACAGCAAGCACCGCAACGAGGACTACCTGCCCGGCGTGGACCTGCCGCCGGCCATCCGTGCGACGCACGACGCCGCGGAAGCGCTGGACGGCGCGTGCACGGTGATCCTCGCCGTGCCGTCCCAGGCCCTGCGCGCCAACCTCGCCGAGTGGGCGCCGCTGATCGGATCGGACGTCACGTTGCTCTCGCTCGCCAAGGGCATCGAGACCGGGACGTTGATGCGCATGTCGCAGGTGATCTGTCAGGTGACCGGCGCGGATCCCAGCCGCGTCGGCACGTTGTCGGGCCCCAACCTGGCCAAGGAGATCGCCGCCGAGCAGCCGACCGCCACCGTCATCGCGTGCCCCGATTCGAATAGGGCGATCGCGCTCCAGTCGGCCTGTGCCACGAGTTACTTCCGGCCGTACACCAACTCCGATGTCATCGGCTGCGAGATCGGCGGTGCGTGCAAGAACGTGATCGCCCTCGCCTGCGGCATGGCGGCGGGCGTCGGGTTCGGGGAGAACTCGGTAGCGAGCATCATCACCCGCGGGCTCGCCGAGGTCACTCGCCTCGGCGTCGCTCTCGGCGCGAATCCCTCCACGCTCGCCGGGCTCGCGGGAGTGGGGGACCTGGTGGCCACGTGCTCGTCACCGCTCTCGCGTAATCGCACCTTCGGCGAACGTCTCGGATCCGGTGGTTCGCTGGAGAGCGCGCAGGAAGCGGCGCACGGTCAGGTGGCCGAAGGTGTGAAGTCCTGCACATCGATCCGGGCGCTCGCCGAGGCGTACGACGTGGAGATGCCGCTGACCGATGCGGTCCACCGCGTCTGCCACGAGGGGTTGTCCGTGCCCGACGCGGTGCACTCGCTGCTGGGGCGTCGACACAAGCCCGAGTGAGTGTCGGCGATCCGCGTCGTGCCGACCGATCGGGTCGCCGGTACGGTTCTCCCGTGAACGATCGCATCAAGGTGGCCGTGGTGTACGGCGGACGCAGCAACGAACACTCCGTGTCCTGTGTGTCCGCCGGAAGCGTCATGCACCGACTGGACTCCGACCGCTTCGACGTGATTCCCGTCGGTATCACCCGGGGCGGCACGTGGGTGGAGGGCACGTCGGACCTCGAGTCCCTGCGAATCCGGGACCGGACACTCCCCTGTGTCGCCGACGCCGCACCGCTCGCTCTCGGTGTCGACCCTCGCAGTCCCGGTCGGATCACGCGGGTGGAGTCCGGTGAGGTCGTGGCGGACGTCGACGTCGTCTTCCCCGTCCTGCACGGTGCGTACGGCGAGGACGGAACCGTCCAGGGTCTGTTCGAGGTGGCGGGAGTGCCCTACGTGGGACCCGGCGTGCTGGCGAGCGCGGCCGCGATGGACAAGGAATTCACCAAGAAACTTCTCGCGGCCGAGGGCCTGCCGGTGGGCACCCAGGTCGTTCTGCGCCGGGATCGGTCGACCCTGACCGACGACGAGCGGTCCCTCATCGGACTCCCGGCCTTCGTCAAACCCGCACGCGGCGGGTCGTCGATCGGTATCACCCGCATCACCGACTGGGAGCAACTGGATCACGCCGTAGCCGTTGCGCGGGAGCATGATCCGAAGGTGGTCATCGAGTCCGGCATCGTCGGGCGCGAGGTGGAATGCGGTGTTCTCGAGATGCCGGACGGCACCGTGCGCGCCAGCGCGATCGCCGAGATCCGGATGCCCGAGGACGCCGGTACCGAGGCGGCGTTCTACGACTTCGACAGCAAGTACCTCGACGACGTCTGCGAGTTCGACATTCCCGCGAGGCTGGAGTCCGGTGTGGCCGATCGCATCCGCGACATCGCCGTCCGCGCCTTCGCCGCTCTGGACCTGCAGGGTCTGGCTCGCGTCGACTTCTTCGTGACCGAGGACGGCCCGGTGATCAACGAGATCAACACGATGCCCGGGTTCACCGCCATCTCGATGTACCCGCGCATGTGGGGAGCCACCGGTGTCGAGTACTCCGATCTGGTGGGGACGCTCGTCGACACCGCTCTCGCTCGCGGAACCGGACTGCGCTAGTAATAAGGCTATTTGACCGGCGCGGGATCGAGCGGCGTCTGGGGGAGCGCAGCGGTGACCGCGGCCGACAACGCCTGGATCGGTGTCGGTCCCGTTCCGTCCGGGATCGTGGCTGCCGCGTAGACAGCCCGGTCGACGACGTACCAGGTGCTCGCCGTGAGTCCCTGGTCGGCGCCCGAGATCTGGAACCACTGGACGCCGTCCACGACGTCGAGTCGTGCGGCCTGGTCGAATTCGAGCGGCCTGTCGAGTCCGCACCGGAGCACGATCGGCTCCGTCGTCTCGTCCGACTGCCACGCGGCTGCCCCCGGCGGTGCTGGCTGGACCATCTCGGCCCGCGAGAACGTGTCGAACGAGTCCGGCAACGCGCCCAGCAGATCCGCGCACTGCGTGCTCTCGGACAGTGGAGCGGGAACGGCGCCGACCGCAACCGGCTCACGGACGGGAGTGCTGTTCGCCATCACCGCTGCCACCAGGACGCCGACGACCAGTGCGACCGGGAGTGCGATCGCGGTCGCGACGAGCGCCGGATGCAGGCCCGTCGCCGACTCGTCGGTCACCGACGGTTGGTCCTGCGTCATGCGTCGTTCCTCATCTCGTGGCATCTGTCCGCGAACGGTGGTCTCGGGAAAACGTTACCCGCGCGGTAGCCGTAGGCTTTCCGGCAGCACGCTGCGCTCCGTCGGCGCCGGTGTCCGTTTCCCAGCGAGAGGTGCGAGTTGTCCGACCACGAACCGTCCGTCGCGGCCATCGGAGAGTTCGCCCTGATAGCCCGCGCCACCGCGGGACGCACGTGGCCTGCATCCGTGTCGATCGGTCCGGGTGACGACGCTGCCGTCGTCGACGCTCCGGACGGCAGAGTCGTGGTCACCACCGACATGCTCGTGGAGGGTCGACACTTCCGTTTCGACTGGTCCGATCACCACGACGTGGGACGGAAGGCGATCGCGCAGAACGCAGCCGACATCGCCGCCATGGGGGCTCGGTGCACCGGGTTCCTGGTGTCGATGTCCTGCCCGTCGGACACGGCCGTGGCAGATCTGGATCGACTCACCGACGGGCTGTGGCAGGAGGCCGGCCGTGTCGGCGCGTCCATCGTGGGCGGCGACGTGACCGGGGGAGAACGTCTGGTGCTGTCGATCACCGCACTCGGCGATCTCGAAGGCCGCTCGGCGGTCGTTCGGTCCGGCGCACGCGTCGGGGACGTGCTCGCACTGTCGGGAGTCGTCGGGCAGTCGGCCGCGGGCCTGGCGTCGTATCGCGCGGGCAACGACGACTTCCCGGATCTTCGTGCAGCACATCGGGTTCCGTCCGCCGATCCCGCGGACGGCCCGCTCGCCGCACGGGCAGGGGCGTCCGCGATGTGCGACGTGTCCGACGGAGTCGTCGGTGATGCCGCGCACCTTGCCTCCGCGTCGGGCATCCTCCTCGACATCCGGTCCGACGCTATGCCGGTCACCGACGAGATGCGCCGCGCAGCAACGGTGCTCGGCAAGGACGCCGTCGAGTGGGCACTGTCCGGAGGCGAGGACCACGTCCTCCTGGCGACGTTCGCTCCCGGCGATGTTCCGGCGAGTTGGCACGTCATCGGGTCGGTCCACGCAGGATCGGGCGTGACGGTCGACGGCGAGACGTGGAAAGGGTCGTCCGCGTGGACCAGTTTCTGAGCGTCGTTCCGACACGCCTGGACGACGAGGACGTCGTCGCCATGATCGACGAGGTGCAGCAGGAGTACGTGCGTCGGTACGGCGGTCCCGACGAGACGCCTCTCGACGTGGCGGAATTCCTCCCGCCCGCCGGAGTGATCCTGAAAGCCGTCCGGGACGGGGCCGTCGTCGGAATGGGTGGATGGCGAGTGCACGAGGGCGGGGGTCCCGAGGCGGTAGGCCTGCGCCCCGGCGATGCCGAGATCAAGCGCATGTACGTCCGCGCCGACGCGCGAGGGCTCGGCGTCGCGAGGGCGGTCCTCGCTGCCATCGAGCAGACGGCGGCCACCGCGGGACGACGACGGCTCGTCCTGGAAACCGGACTGCGCCAACCGGAAGCCATCGGCCTGTACACCTCGAGCGGATACACGCCGTTGGTACCGAAGTTCGGGTTGTACCGCGACGAGGACCAGTCGGTGTGCATGGCCAAGGAACTCCACCGCTGACGACACCGTCGCCGCGGGTGATGTCATGCTGGCAGTCATGACCGTCTACGCACTCGGTGATCGCGAACCCGACATCCACGAGACCGCCTACGTCCATCCCGACGCCGTCGTGATCGGAGCCGTGACTCTTGCGGCCGGCGTGTCGGTATGGCCCGGTGCCGTGCTGCGCGGGGACTACGGAACCATCTCCGTGGGGGAGAACACGAACATCCAGGACGGCACGGTGGTGCACTGCACGCCGATTCACCCGACCGTCATCGGCGCGGGCTGCGTCGTCGGGCACAACGCACACGTCGAGGGCGCGATCATCGAGGACTCGTGCCTCATCGCGTCCGGCTCGGTCGTGTTGAACGGGGCGACCGTCGGTCGAGGTGCCGTCGTCGGGGCGGGCGCCGTGGTGCCGTTCGACGCCGTGGTGCCCGAACGCGCAATGGCGCTGGGTGTTCCGGCCCGCGTACGGGAGGGACATGTGGTGGCGGAGGGCCATGTCGAGAGGAACGTCGCGATGTACCGCGCCAACGCGGACTACTACCGCGACGCGCTCCGCGAGATTCGATGACGGCGCCCGTCGCAGATCCGGGTTGGGCCACCGCGCTCGCTCCCGTCGCCGAGGACATCGCCCGGATGGGCGACTTCCTGCGCGCCGAGAACGCCGCCGGGCGTGGGTATCTCCCGCACGGCGCCGACGTCCTGCGAGCCTTCACCCGGCCGTTCGAGGACGTTCGCGTCCTCGTTCTCGGCCAGGACCCCTACCCGACGCCGGGACACGCGGTGGGACTGAGCTTCTCGGTCGCTCCCGACGTGCGGCCGGTGCCGCGCAGCCTGGTGAACATCTTCACCGAGTACACCGCCGACCTCGGCTTCCCGACGCCGTCCACCGGTGACCTGTCACCGTGGGCCGATCGGGGAGTGCTGCTCCTGAACAGGGTGCTGACCGTGGAGCCGGGCCAGGCGGGATCGCACCGTCGCAAAGGGTGGGAAGCGGTGACCGCGCACGCGATCACAGCACTGGCGAACCGCCCCGGAAAACCGTTGGTCGCCGTTCTCTGGGGCCGCGACGCGGCCACGGCGAAACCGTTGCTGGGATCGATCCCTACGGTGGAGTCGGTTCATCCGTCTCCGCTGTCGGCGTCGCGGGGCTTCTTCGGATCCCGCCCGTTCAGCGCGGTGAACGATCACCTCGTCGCGCTGGGCGAGGAGCCCGTCGACTGGAGACTGGACTGACGGTCAACGTCCGAAGGACGGGCGCCGCTTCTCGACGAACGCGTCGACGCCTTCGATACCGTTCGGCGTCGACGCCATCGCGGAGATGGAGTCGGTCTCGGCGTCGAGCTGATCGGACAGCGTCGCGGAATCCGATGCCAGGAGGAGTCGCTTGGTGGCTCGGGTGACGCTCGTGGGGCCGGCGGCCAGTGACCGGGCGAGCCGTTCGGCTTCGGACGCGATCACGTCGTCGCCGACCAGTCGCGTGAGCAGCCCGAGCCGGAAGGCCTCGTCCGACCCCAGGACGGAGTCGTTCAGCAGGATGTCCCGTGCGCGTCGGATACCGACGATGCGCGGCAGAGCCCAGGTGAGGCCGCCGTCGGGTGTGAAACCGAGGGCGGGGTACGCGGGCCGAAGTCGGGTGGAGCGCCCTCCGATGGCGATGTCGACGTGGCAGACCAGTGACATGCCGGCGCCGGCGGCCCATCCAGGGACACCTGCGATCACGGGCACGGGAACTGCGGTCAGCGCGCGGACGAAGTCGTGGAAGCTCTCGGCCAGCGACCGGACGAACGCACTGCGGTCGGGTGCGGAATGGAAGGCGCGCACGTCCCCGCCGGCGCAGAAATTGGCCTCGGCTCCCACGAGCAGAACCGCACCGACCGAGTCGTCGAGGTCTGCCAGTGCTGCGGCGCCCTCGCTCATGGCGTTCCCGTCGAGGACATTGCCTCCGGTCGGGGTCGCTATGCGGATCGACAACACTCCGTCGTCGAGGGAGACGAGTGGGGCCGTGGCGGAAGGATCGGTCATCGTCCGACCATAGAACAGGCCGCTCGGTTCACATGACCTCGACCCGAAGTATCGGAACACGACGATGCCCCGGTACCGAAGTACCGGGGCATCGAGGCAGTGATGAATCGTGCGGGAACGTCAGCCCCGGACCACCTTGCCGGCCTTGAGGCACGAGGTGCACACATTAAGCCGACGAGAGTTACCCGGCGCGACCTGCGCGCGGACGGTCTGGATGTTGGGGTTCCAGCGACGGTTGGTACGGCGGTGCGAGTGCGAAACCGACTTACCGAAGCCGGGTCCCTTGGCGCATACGTCGCAGACGGCAGCCATAGTCGCGAACTCCTTGGTATTCGAGGTGAAACCAGAGCGCGATGGTGACCGCGTCTGGAGCAGGGCAAGATCTTCGTACAACTGCGCCCGCCACCCCCGGACATGCCGGACGCGTCAGACGCAACCCTGCAAGACTAGCGGTCCGAGTGCCGTGAGTCCAAACCGGTCCGGCACATGATGCCTGTTGCCGGCTGATGGAAAGATCGTAGGTACCCGCACGGCGTGGGGCGCAGGGCAGGACGGAGCGATGCAGTGGTCCAACTCGGTGACCGGCTGGACCACGTACTCGGAAACAAGGTCGCCGGACCGCTCGCCGACTCGTTCTCGCTGCAGACCGTCGAGGATCTCCTGCGCCACTACCCGTTCCGGTACGTCACCCAGGGGCAGGGACTGGCGCGCAAGGACCCGGAGGACGGTGAACGCATCACCGTCGTCGGGACGGTGGCCAAGGCCGATCTCGTTCCGATGCGTCAACGCAAGGGCCACATGCTCAAGGTCGTTCTCGACTGCGACGGCCAGAGTGTGTCGGCCACCTTCTTCAACGGTCACAAGGTGCGCCACAACATCACCACGGGCTCGCGCGCGATGTTCTCCGGCACCGTCAAATGGTTCAGGACGTCCTGGTCGCTGAACCACCCCGGCTACCTCATGCTGACCGACGACGAGGACGACCTCGTCGGCACGACTCACGGCGGTGGGCAACTGGCGGGGATGGCCCGCGGCGCGACGGACAGTTCCGGCGCCGTCAACATGTCCATGCTCGCGTTGCCGTTCCTCCCCATGTACGCGGCGACGCGGGAAGTCGAGAGCTGGACCTTCCTCCGCTGTGCACGGCAGGTGCTCGATCAACTCGACCCTGTCGAGGATCCGCTTCCGGAGTCGGTGCGCACCGAGCACGGCTTGACCGGTCTGGACGAGGCACTGCGGATCGTCCACTTCCCCGAGTCCGAGGACGACATCGAGCGCGCTCGCTACCGGCTGCGTTTCGACGAGGCGACGGCGCTGCAGCTGGTCATGGCGGAACGACGTCACTCGGTGTCCGTCCGCACCGCGCCGGCGTGCCCACCGGTCGCCGACGGAGTGGCGGCCGCGTTCGACTCGATGCTGCCGTTCGAGCTCACCGAGGGCCAGAAGGATGTCGCGCAGGAGATCGGAGAGGATCTCACCCGGTCGCGTCCGATGAGTCGGCTGCTGCAGGGCGAGGTGGGCTCGGGCAAGACGATCGTGGCGCTGCGAGCGATGCTGCAGGTGATCGACGCCGGATTGCAGTGCGCGCTCCTCGCTCCGACCGAAGTGCTTGCCGCACAGCATCACCGGTCCATCAGCACCCAGCTGGGGCCGCTCGCGACGGAAGGTGAGCTGGGTGCGCCGGACAAGGCCACCCGTGTCGTCCTCCTCACCGGGTCGATGTCCACGGCTGCCAAACGTGCCGCACTGTTGGCGATCGTCACCGGGGACGCCGGCATCGTCATCGGCACGCACGCCCTCATCCAGAACACCGTGTCCTTCTTCGATCTGGGCATGGTGGTCGTGGACGAACAGCACCGTTTCGGGGTCGAGCAGCGAGACGCGTTGCGCGCCAAGGCGAGAGACGGCGTGAGTCCCCATCTGCTCGTGATGACGGCCACTCCGATCCCGCGGACCATCGCGATGACGACGCTGGGTGATCTCGAGACGTCCACGCTTCGTGAGCTCCCGCGGGGGCGTGCTCCCATCCGCACCAGCGTCGTGCCGGCCAAGGACAAGCCGGCGTGGGTGGACCGGGCGTGGAGTCGCATCTCCGAGGAGGTCGCCGCGGGGCGTCAGGCGTACGTGGTGTGCTCGAGGATCGGCGACGAGAAGCCCGACGACGCGGGCAAGGACACACCGGACACCGCGTCGGCGGTGGACGTCTACGAGGCGTTGAGCGCCGGGGCGTTGTCCCACGTGCGGGTCGGATTGCTCCACGGCCGCTTGCCGACGGACGAGAAGGACGCCGTCATGTCGGCATTCAACGACGGCGACATCGACGTACTCGTCTGCACGACGGTGGTCGAAGTCGGTGTGGACGTACCCAACGCCACGGTCATGGTGATCGTGGACGCGGACAGGTTCGGCGTCAGCCAGCTGCATCAGCTCCGCGGCCGCATCGGACGAGGCGGGCACCAGGGCCTGTGCATCCTGCTCACCGAACTGAGCCCGGCATCGCCGACCTACGCTCGACTCGACGCCGTCGCTGCGACGACGGACGGTTTCGAGCTCGCCGTGCTCGATCTGCGGCAACGGCGAGAGGGCGATGTGCTCGGCGCCGCGCAGTCCGGAACCACGACGACGCTGAGGCTGCTCTCACTGCTCGACCACCTGGACATCATCACGGCGGCGCAGGACTTCGCTCGCGACATCGTCGAGCGCGATCCCGGACTCGTCGAGCACCCCGGACTCGCCGCGATGATGCGATCCGCGGTGGACGCCACCCGTGTCTCGTTCCTCGACAAGGCGTGATGATCGTCGCCGACTCGCGAACCCGACCCCTGTGCCGGTCCGCGGAGAATCAGGTCCCCGATACATCTGCATGACCGGTACGGGCGCCGCGACCGTGATCGGCGCTACGATCCCGGCGTCTCATATCTGGACAAGTCATGACCCTCTCTCGCACCGTCCTGAAGGTAGGTTTACCGGAATGTTCTCCAAGGTGTTGGTGGCCAACCGCGGCGAGATCGCGATCCGAGCGTTTCGTGCGGCGTACGAACTCGAGGCGCAGACGGTGGCGGTGTTCCCGTTCGAGGACCGCAATTCGGTGCACCGGACCAAGGCCGACGAGGCNCCGAGCGTTTCGTGCGGCGTACGAACTCGAGGCGCAGACGGTGGCGGTGTTCCCGTTCGAGGACCGCAATTCGGTGCACCGGACCAAGGCCGACGAGGCGTACGAGATCGGCGAGCCGGGCCATCCGGTCCGCAACTACCTGTCGGTGGATCTGATCGTCGATGCGGCGAAGCGGTCGGGTGCCGACGCGATCTACCCGGGGTACGGGTTCTTGTCGGAGAATCCGGAGTTGGCGGCGGCGTGCGCGGAGGCGGGGATCACGTTCGTGGGTCCGTCGGCGCAGGTGCTGGAGCTGACGGGTAACAAGGCGCGGGCGATCGCGGCGGCGAAGGATGCCGGGTTGCCGGTGTTGGCGTCGTCGGAGCCGTCGACGGATGTCGATGCGTTGGTGGCGGCGTCGGAGTCGATGACGTTCCCGGTGTTCGTCAAAGCGGTCGCCGGCGGCGGTGGCCGCGGGATGCGGCGCGTGGCGGAACCGTCGGGGTTGCGGGAGGCGATCGAGGCGGCGGCGCGCGAAGCGGAGTCGGCGTTCGGTGATGCGACGGTGTTCCTGGAGCAGGCGGTGGTCGAGCCGCGCCACATCGAGGTGCAGATCCTCGCGGACACCCATGGCAATGTGATGCATCTGTTCGAGCGGGACTGCTCGGTGCAGCGTCGTCACCAGAAGGTGGTCGAGCTGGCGCCGGCGCCGAACATCTCGGACGAGCTGCGTGCCCGGTTGTGCAGTGACGCTGTGGCGTTCGCGCGGAAGATCGGGTACTCGTGTGCGGGCACGGTGGAGTTCCTGGTGGACCGGGACGGCAATCATGTGTTCATCGAGATGAATCCGCGGNGTGGCGTTCGCGCGGAAGATCGGGTACTCGTGTGCGGGCACGGTGGAGTTCCTGGTGGACCGGGACGGCAATCATGTGTTCATCGAGATGAATCCGCGGATCCAGGTCGAGCACACGGTGACCGAGGAGATCACCGATGTCGATCTGGTGCAGTCGCAGTTGCGAATCGCCTCGGGGGAGTCCCTCGAGGATCTCGGGTTGCGGCAGGAGGATATCCGGATCCGCGGTGCGGCGATGCAGTGCCGCATCACGACGGAGGATCCGGCGAACGGGTTCCGCCCGGACACCGGACGCATCACCGCGTACCGCACCCCGGGTGGTGCGGGTATCCGTCTCGACGGCGGGACGACGCTGGGTGCGGAGGTGTCGGCGTACTTCGACTCGATGTTGGTGAAGCTGACCTGTCGTGGACGCACGTTCGAGGATGCGGTGGCGCGGTCGCGGCGGGCGTTGGCGGAGTTCCGCATCCGCGGTGTGTCGACGAATATCGGCTTCCTGCAGGGACTCCTGCAGGACGAGGACTTCCGTGCGGGCAACGTCACGACGTCGTTCATCGAGGAGCGACCCGAGCTGTTGACGGCGCGGTCGTCCGGCGACCGCGGTACCAAGATCCTCACCTACCTCGCGGACGTGACGGTGAACAAGCCGCACGGTGAACGCCCCAGCACCGTGTACCCGCAGGACAAGCTCCCCGACATCGACCTTTCCGTCGCACCGCGCGACGGATCACGCCAAAGGTTGCTCGAACTCGGCCCGGAAGGCTTCGCCCGCGATCTGCGTCAGCGAAAGGCGTTGGGAGTCACCGACACCACGTTCCGTGACGCCCACCAGTCACTGCTGGCGACACGCGTGCGGACGTCCGGGTTGTTGATGGTCGCCCCCTACGTCGCACGCACCACCCCCGAACTGCTGTCGATCGAGTGCTGGGGCGGTGCGACGTACGACGTGGCGTTGCGGTTCCTGCACGAGGATCCGTGGGAGCGGTTGGCGGCACTGCGGGAGGCAGTGCCGAACATCGCCCTGCAGATGTTGCTGCGCGGGCGTAACACCGTCGGGTACACCCCGTACCCGGAGCGGGTGACGACAGCGTTCGTCGAGGAGGCGGCGGCGACGGGTGTGGACATCTTCCGCATCTTCGACGCGCTGAACAAC
The DNA here is from genome assembly GCF_001426185.1 of Rhodococcus sp. Leaf247. GTDB lineage: Bacteria > Actinomycetota > Actinomycetes > Mycobacteriales > Mycobacteriaceae > Rhodococcoides. Next base: position 537,982 of record NZ_LMRP01000004.1, read on the forward strand.
GTCGATCAGATGCGCCCGGCGATCGACGCGGTCCGCGAGACGGGCACGACGATCGCCGAGGTGGCGATGTCGTACACCGGTGACCTGTCGAACCCCGGCGAGAAGCTGTACACCCTGGACTACTACCTGCGGTTGGCGGAGCAGATCGTCGACGCGGGGGCGCACGTGTTGGCGATCAAGGACATGGCGGGGCTTCTTCGGGCGCCGGCGGCGGCGACGTTGGTGTCGGCGCTGCGGAAGAATTTCGATCTGCCGGTGCACGTGCACACTCACGACACTCCGGGTGGTCAGTTGGCGACGTATCTGGCGGCGTGGGAGGCCGGGGCGGACGCTGTGGACGGGGCGTCGGCGTCGATGGCGGGCACGACCAGTCAGCCGGCGTTGTCGGCGATCGTCGCGGCGGCGGCGCACACCGAGCGGNGGGGCGGACGCTGTGGACGGGGCGTCGGCGTCGATGGCGGGCACGACCAGTCAGCCGGCGTTGTCGGCGATCGTCGCGGCGGCGGCGCACACCGAGCGCGACACCGGGTTGGATCTGGCGGCGGTGTGCGATCTGGAGCCGTACTGGGAGGCGATCCGGAAGGTGTACGCCCCGTTCGAGTCCGGGCTCCCCGCCCCGACGGGCCGTGTCTACACGCACGAGATTCCGGGTGGGCAGCTGTCGAATCTGCGTCAGCAGGCCATCGCGTTGGGTCTGGGGGACCGGTTCGAGGATGTGGAGAAGGCGTACGCGGATGCGGACCGGTTGTTGGGCCGGTTGATCAAGGTGACGCCGTCGTCGAAGGTSGTGGGCGATCTGGCGTTGCACCTGGTGGGGGCGGGGGTGTCGATGGAGGACTTCGCGGCGGATCCGGGGAAGTTCGACATTCCCGATTCGGTGATCGGNGTGGGCGATCTGGCGTTGCACCTGGTGGGGGCGGGGGTGTCGATGGAGGACTTCGCGGCGGATCCGGGGAAGTTCGACATTCCCGATTCGGTGATCGGGTTCCTGCGCGGTGATCTGGGCACCCCGGCCGGYGGGTGGCCGGAACCGTTCCGCACCACCGCGTTGGMRGGGCGCGGCGCCGGGCGTGGGGAGGCGACGTTGACGACGCAGGACGAGGTGCTGCTCTCGGGCACGTCGGCGGAGCGGCGTGATCGGCTCAATCATCTGTTGTTCCCGGGGCCGGCGAAGGAGTTGGCGGAGCACCGGGAGAAGTACGGGGACACCTCCGGGTTGTCGGCGAAYCAGTTCTTCTACGGGTTGCGTCAGGGCGACGAGCATCGGGTGCGCCTGGAGAAGGGTGTGGATCTGCTGATCGGGCTCGAGGCGATCTCGGAGCCCGATGATGCGGGNCAGTTCTTCTACGGGTTGCGTCAGGGCGACGAGCATCGGGTGCGCCTGGAGAAGGGTGTGGATCTGCTGATCGGGCTCGAGGCGATCTCGGAGCCCGATGATGCGGGTATGCGGACGGTGATGTGCATCCTGAACGGTCAGTTGCGGCCGGTGTCGGTGCGGGACCGGTCGATCTCGGCGGATGCGCCGACGACGGAGAAGGCGGAYCGGTCCGATCCGTCGCATCTGGCGGCGCCGTTCGCCGGGGTGGTCACCCTCACGGTGACGGAGGGGCAGTCGGTGTCGGCGGGGGAGACCGTCGCGACGATCGAGGCGATGAAGATGGAAGCAGCGGTCACCGCACCGCGGGCGGGCACCGTCACCCGGATCGCGTTGTCTGGTGTCGCCCAGGTCGAGGGCGGAGATTTGATCTGCGTCATCGCCGTCGGGGACACCACCGACCGCTCCTGACCCGCGGCGTATTGCAGTCGTTCCGCTCACACAGACAGCAGTTGATAGCCGGACAGTTCAGTCCCACCTCGAGGTGCGCTTCTCGGTATGTGCACCTTCGACTTGCTCGTACACGCGGACTTCGTAGGACGCGCGTCAGCGCCGACCGGGCATTCGATCTGGACCATGCTGCAGGGCTGCGGTTGCGTCGAGGCGGACGGCGGCGGAGGGGCTCGATGTCAGTATGTGGGCGAGTGTTGCGGTTGCATCGTTGATTGGGGTGCCGCGCAATGCCACTGCGACCATGCGTGACACCAGAGTGCCGCCGTCGGGGTCCAGCAGTCGCGTGAGCAGTAGGTTGGCTGTGTGGTTGTCCTGGCCGGCGACTATCCAGCGTGCGAGGCAGTTTGCCACGACCGCGCGTACCCATGGATCGGCGTCGTGCGCCATGACGGCGAGCGTGTGCATCGCTGCACCCGGTTCCTTTTGCGCCACCACAAGGGCGGCAGCGGCTCGTTGATTCGGGTCTCCTGCCATGAGAGCCCACAGTTCGCGATCCTCGAGAGCGTTCGGGTCGAGTACGCCGAGTGCGGATGCGGCGTCACTTCGTATGTCGGTGCCGCCGAAGAATCGATGCTCCGGTTTCGCTTCGGTCATCAGCGTCTTCAAGAGGGGTGTGATTCTGCCGATCACATCGGCAGGGACGCGGCCTGCATGACGCCGTAGAGCTTGCAGAGGTGCTTTCAGTTGGTGTGTGAAGACCTGGTAGTGCTTCAGCAGTTGCTCGATCTCGGTCCAGTGCGCGTGGGTCGGGTGCCAGGTGTTGAGGAGTATGAGCGTGCCGGCCGCGCTTCCGTCTCCGAATGTGCCGCGGCCCTGGTTCAATTCGGTGATCTGTCGGCCGATCCGCTCATCGAGAACACTTGCGAGGCTGTCCACGGTGTGCGCTGGTAGGTCTCGGACGTCGCCGTAGGCCTGGAGGGCGCCGAGGTCCCCTTCGGCTATCTGGCTCAATAAGTTCGTGCGTCGGTCGGCATCGCGCGATGCGAGTACTTCGATGACAGCTTCTGTGAATTCGAAGTTGTCAGATGAGCGAAGCGACCTGCTCGATAGAGCAGCGATCCGCGGGGGCGTCCACGCGTCATCGGGGATCGACTGGATGATCTTGGCGTACTCGTGGGCGACGGATTGGTCGTCGACCTCGGTTGCAGCCACGATCATCGACACCACCTTGTCGACCGTGGTGTGTGACGCGGCTGGTACGACTGCTGCTATCAGTTCGCGGATGCGACGGACCGAATGGTAGTTGCTGATGATCCTTCCGGATGCGCGCACTGGGTCGGGCAGGATGTCGAGGGCCCACTCGATGCATCGGTCGGCAGTCGACTCGCTGATGACGTCGGCACCGTGAATGAGGAGCTCCACGCCGGCGTCGAGGGTCGTCCGAGTGACGACGGACAGGTCGAGTGCCTCGGCGGTGTCTTTTACCGCCGATGTCGGTCCCACGTCCAGTAGGTGGGGCACCGCTAGCTTGATCGCGTCGACGTCCCCGGCGGTGTGCAGTGCTTCGAGCGCAGCACGGAGATGTTCGGCGTCGGTGCTCACCGTCGCAGTGCGTTTGGCGAGCTGCGCGAAGGAGAGACGCCACGCGGCATGATCGGCGGCAGCGCCGGCAATCAGGGACGCCGCGCGAAGGTGGTTCCACGGCTGGCCGCTCACTCTTGCGTCAGCGCCGCGTCTGACTCCCCAACGCGTGAAGGTTTCGTCGGCTGTGTACTGCAGTCCGGATGCCATGTCCTGTGTGCGCCACCACGATGCATGGGTGTCTCGGTTGGTGATCGCTTCGCCGACGTTCTGGTTCGACCAGTCCGTGAGCTCGAACATGAGGTTGGTGCCGGCGCCCGCCAGGGCCAGTGCCGTCGGGTCCTGAGGGTGCGTGTGACGCAACGCTTGTGCTGTCACCGCTGATTCTCGGGCTTCGTCGAGTTGACCGGTGTCGGCCAGACATCTGGCGAGATGCATCGTCAGCCATGCGTGATCGACTGGTGAGGCGTCGTCGTAGGCGAGTGTGCGCCGGAGCACGTCGAGAGCTTCTGCGGGGTTGCGCTGTTCGATGAGTAGAGCTGCGGTCAGTGCTGTTGCAGCGGCGCGCTCGGCACCCGTGGCCGCGGTGGCAATGAGGCTGGACACGCCATGGACCGCGTTGTCGGCTCCAGTGATGACTGCATCGTGGAGTGCGGCGTAGAGCTGCCATTGCCAGTTCGGTGATGTCCTGCAGTGATCGACGGTAGGAACCAATGAGGATCGCCCGGGTCGTTCCGTCAGGTCGTCTCGCCTCATCTTGATCAGACATGCGATGGCTTCGGGAGCGGTGAGTTCGGTGGTGTGCAGGTTCGGGTGCGGTGCGACCAGGCGAGGCGTGAGAAGTGCGTACCGCAGCCGGTCATGATGCAGGAGTTGGTGAGCACCGGTCCACGCGCTGCCCTCCCAATGTGGTGCTAGCCGCCCGGCGGTGGCAATTCGGACGAGCTCGTCCACGGTGCTCGGTGCGAGTGGGTTCGTCCGAGGGATCAGGATCTTGTAGCCGTTACCCGTCGAGGTGACGTTCGCTTCGGTGACGTGCACCCAGGTGGACTGCCCGGTGTCGGGGTCGTGCAGAACGATGATGTGCGGCACCTGATGGTTGAGCCAGTAGTCGAAGTGGTCACCGTCCGACTCGCGGAACCACCATCCGTCGACGGCCCCATCATCATTACGGGCAGTCGAATAGAACTGTGTGATGCCCGACTTGACCTGAACGCCGAGCAGCGACCCGAGATCCCAACGTCGAGAATCTCGCGCGGCGACCCACAGGTCGGTTCCGAGGTCGTGTTCGGTGGGGTTGGGCGCTACTCCCCAACCCAACGCGACGAATTGCTGTGCAACCGCCAGCTCGCCGGCGGAGCCTGTCAATCCGTTTTCGCTAGCACGCATCGTGGTCCGCCCGCCATCGTCGTGGTCTCCGTTGCGACGAGCATGCCAGCCGGATCCGACAAAGCCCCCACGCACACAAGTCGGTTTCGAAGCCGCGTCGGGGAACCCAAGCCCAATTTCATCGTTCGAGGGAAGCGGATCGAGCGCCGTAATCGGATCAGACCGCCGCCACAGAAGGCGACGGTGGGAACGATTGGCGGGCACTCGACACTCCGCGGGCCACTCATCACTTATTCATGACTTTCATTCCGGACTTACCCGGGCCATGGTGATCCCGTATGGTCATGCGACTCTTAATCCACGCTGGTCACATGGTCTTTCGTGGTCTCACTTGGATTCCTTGGCTTGGCCGGGCATAGTCACTGGGTCCGGGGTTCGAGTCCCTGTGGGCGCACCAAAAAGGGCCCCTGATCTGCGGTGATGCTGATCAGGGGCCCTTCTGGTTTGGGTGGCACTCACTACTTATTCATGACTTTCAACTCGAAACTCACTCTTTCGGGCCTTCTCGGCGAGATCGGGCGATGCATTGCGCCTGGTCAGGCGGCTGCATAATTTTCTGTTCTGGGTCCAATAGACCGTTGGAATAAGAGTCGAGTAGCCATGGGCGTCCAGCACCGTCTCGACCGCCAGCTAACTCGCGCGCGCACATCGGAACGTTACGAGTCGTGCCGAACAGCACCCACCGGGCAGCCAAGGCGGCGGCTCCCCATTAAGGGTGGCTTGGTTCTCGTGTGCTCGATGGACGACTGAAATGCCATGGCGATGCGTGTCGCGACGAGGCTCTCGCGGTGATGGCGGTGATGGCGGTGATGGCGGTGATGGCGGTGATGGCGGTGATGCGGTTCGCGTACCGCTGGATTGTTGGTTTTTGAGGTTGCACGCGGCGCCACGCGCCTACGGAGACCCCAAAACCAAAACGACAATCATTGCCGATGCGTTTTGTCAGCTTAAGGAATCTTGTTGATACGGGTGCGAAGCGGGCGTCCCCACCAACTACTGCGTATCAACTCGTTCTCCTGCACCTGCCAGTTGTAGCGACTGCTGGAGTCAGGTCAAAAATTTCGTTGGCACTGGAGCTTCCGTGCTACTTCTGATGATCAATTCTGGTTCTAGCAGGACCGGTTCCGGCTCCCTTCCCGCGAGGACATCAAGCAACAGGCCAAGCGAACGGCGGCCCATCTCGTGCATGGGGGACCGGACAGTGGTCAGAGGAACTGCTCCACCCTCAGCCAGGGGTGTGTCGTTGTAACCCACCATCGCCACGTCGTCCGGCACGCGAATTCCCCTATCGCGCAACGCGCCGAAGGCGCCGAGGGCGGCGAAGTCGTTCGTGGCGAAGATTGCTTCGGGAAGTGGTCCCGAGGCCAGAAGCTGATCGATCGCGGCTCGCCCACCAGCTGGATCGAAGCCCGAGTAAACGATTCGCTCAAGCGGTACATGAAGGCCGTTGTCGGCGAGAGCTTCCACCAGCCCCCGCGTGCGGTCCCGGGCAGTCGATGCGAAGGGCAGTCCGGCCAGTACCGCAACGTCTCGCCGACCGGTATCGACAAGATGTTGCCCGACGAGGCGACCACCCTTGAAGTCGTCGGTCGTCACCGAGGGGTAGCTCCCGGATCGTCGAGAGGTCAGCGTGAACTTGAGTCCGCGGGCGTGGACTTCGTCTAGGAAGACGTGGTCGAGGTGCGCGTCGCCGTAAATCAGCCCGTCCACGCGGCGATCGATCATCATCTGGGTGCGTTCGCGTTGCAACTCGACGAGGTCTCGGGAGTTCGTGACGAAGGTCGACAGACCTACTTCTGTCGCGGCCTCCTCGATTCCCTCATAGATGGTGGCGAGCACGTAGTCCTGCAGGCGCGGCACGAGCACGCCGATCAGGCCTGACCTGCGAGTCCGAAGGCTCGACGCCTGAGGGTTAGGCGAGTAACCCGTTTCTTCTGCATAGCTTCTGATGCGGGCGACAGTGTCCGGCGAACCCCATCGCGACGCCGCGTCGCCCCGCGAGTTGAGGACCCGGGACACAGTGGACGGGCTGACGCCGAGCTCGGTGGCGATCATGCGTAGCGTCACCGGCCCCCGCCGCGCAGGCTCTGGGCAATTCTCCTCCGTGCTCACACGGCGAGCGTACCGAACAACCCATGTTACGAACTGGTTCACACAAACGTTTGACCAAAGTTACACAAACGATTGCGTCAAACGATTGTGTCGTGCTTCACTACCTCACATGCAGTCACGAATCGCCGTCATCGCCACCGGCGGCACCATCGCATCGACGACCACAACCGGGGGCGTCGTGGCCAGCCGCACCGCCTCCGCACTCGTCGACGAACTCGATGTCTCGGGGGTTGTCATCGAGACTGTCGACCTGATGACGGTGGGTTCCTACAACCTGACCTTCGAACATCTGAGATCAATCAGCGACTGCGTCGCCGAACTGCTCGCCCGTGAGGTCGACCCCGTCGACGGCATCGTGATCACGCACGGCACCGACACACTCGAGGAAACGGCGATCCTCCTCGATCTGGTCCACGACGACCCGCGCGCAGTGGTCATGACCGGCGCCCAACGCGCCCACGACGCACTCGACGGCGACGGTCCACGCAATCTGAGAGATGCGATCGATGTCGCGGCGTCACCCGACGCGCGCGATCTCGGCGTCCTCGTGGTCTTCGCGGGCGACGTACTGGCAGCACGTGGCACACGCAAATTGCACACCACGGCGCTCGCCGCCTTCGGTTCCACTGCGCATGGGGGCATTGGAACCGTCGGCGGCGGCCAAGTGTGTGTCACGTCGGTTCCGCGCCGCCCCAAGCCATTGGCGCGGCCGACCGCGCAGTTCGACACCACACGCGTCGACCTGGTGGAGATGTACCTCGGCGCCGACGGCGTCTTCGTGAATGCGGCCGTCGCCGCGGGCGCTGCGGGGATCGTCCTTGCAGGAACAGGAGTCGGCAACGCGAACGAGTCCGTCACCAGAACGGTGACAGAGGCGCTGGCGACCGGCATCGTCGTGGTCCTGTCCACCCGGGTGCCGGAAGGCCCCGTCGCCGGCGTCTACGGCAACGGCGGGGGTGCCGACCTGATCGCGGCCGGAGTCCCCGCAGCGTCGGGATTACCTGCAACCCAACTTCGAATCCTTCTGGCGCTCTGGCTCTCTCAACGCCACGATCGGTCCGAGGCACCCCAGTCCGCGATCGACATCTACTCAGACAACAAGGAGCTCTGACCTCATGGCCAAGGAAATTTTCGTCGCGTTCGGTATCGATGTCGACGCCGTCGGTGGTTGGCTCGGTTCGTACGGCGGTGAGAACTCACCAGGCGACATCTCGCGGGGAGTGTTCGCCGGCGAGGTGGGCGTCCCCCGACTGAACAACCTTCTGAAGAAGTACGACCTGCCGGCGACGTGGTTCTGGCCCGGCCACTCTGTGGAGACCTTCCCGGAACAGTTCGACGCCGTCGTCGCGAGCGGTCACGAGATCGGGGTGCACGGATACAGCCACGAGAACCCCATTGCGATGTCCCGCCAACAAGAATCCGACATTCTCGACCACTGCCTGGATCTCATCACCACCCGATCGGGTAACCGCCCCACGGGGTACGTCGCGCCGTGGTGGGAGTTCAGCAAGGTCACCAACGAACTGCTCGTCGAGCGCAACATCACCTACGACCACTCCCTTATGCACCGCGACTTCGAGCCGTACTACGTGCGGGTCGAGGATTCGTGGACGGCGATCGACTACGACAAGCCCGCGGCCGCGTGGATGAAGCCCTACATCCGCGGCACCGAGACCGACCTGGTCGAAATTCCGGCCAATTGGTACCTCGACGACCTGCCTCCGATGATGTTCATCAAAGGCAGTCCCAACAGCCACGGATTCGTCAATCCCCGTCACCTCGAAGAGATGTGGCGAGACCAGTTCGACTGGGTCTACCGGGAGAGCGAGTACGCCGTCTTCACCTTCACCATCCACCCCGATGTCGCCGGCAGACCGCAAGTGCTGCTCATGCTCGAGCGGCTCATCGAACACATCAACAAGCACGACGGCGTGACCTGGACGAACTTCAATTCTATCGCCGAAGACTTCAAGCACCGCTCGCCGCGCACCTGACTCGATCACCCCGAACCGCACCTCGACAGAAAGACTGGACAATGTCCGAAACCACCCCTGGACCGGCCGCCGGCCTCCGGCGCGTCACCGGCAAGGAAACCCGCCGCGCATCGGGAATCGCGTTCTTCGCGTGGACCGTCGCCGTCTACGACTTCATCCTCTTCGGCACACTCCTGCCACGCATCGAAGAATCCTTCGGCTGGACCACCAGCCACGCACTCCTCGTCTCGACACTCGTGAGCGTCGGCACCGCGGTCGTCGTCCTCCTCGTGGGACCACTCGTCGACAAACTGGGCCGCCGCAAGGGCATGATCATCTCGGTCGCAGGCACCGCGGCATCGTCCGCGGCCACCGCGGCCACCGTCGGTGCAGCATCGCTGATCGGCGTCCGCGCTATCAGCGGGCTCGGACTCGCCGAGCAGTCGGTCAACGCCACCTACCTCAACGAACTCTACGACGTGACCGAAGACGAGAAGATCAAGAAGCGCCGCGGTTTCGTCTACTCGATGGTCCAGACGGGCTGGCCCGCCGGAGCTCTCCTCGCAGCCGGGTTTGTAGCCATCGTCACCGCAATCTTCGGGGCCGAGTCGTGGCGCATCGTGTTCCTGCTAGCCACGATCCCCGCGGTGATCGTGGCCCTGGTGTGCCGCACCCTGAAGGAGAGCCCGCAGTTCGAGGCCCAGCACACGGTCAAGCAGCTGCGCAAAGCGGGAAGAAACGACGAGGCCGACGCTCTCGCGTCTAGCACGGCGACGGTCGAGCAGACCGCAGCACCGTTCAAGCGCATCTTCACCGGGCGACACCTGCGCAACACGGTCGTGTTCTCCTTCGCCTGGCTGTTCAACTGGTTCGCCATCCAGACCTTCTCGGTCCTGGGAACGACTGTGCTGGAGACAGGCAAGGGCATCGACGCCTCGAGCACGCTGATCCTCGTCGTCCTGTCCAACCTCGTCGCCGTCGCCGGGTACCTCGCGCACGGGTGGGCCGGAGATCGCTTCGGGCGCCGCCCGACCATCGCTGTGGGGTGGACCCTGTCGGGGTTGTTCTTCGCCGCGATGCTCCTCGGACCGTCCAGCCAGATCTTCGTTCTCGTCACGTACATGATGGGACTGTTCTTCCTCCTCGGCCCCTACGCCGCGATCCTGTTCTTCCAAGCCGAGTGCTTCGATACTGACTGCCGTGCAACGGGTTCGGCGTTCATCGGCGCCATGTCCCAACCCGGCGCTATCATCGCCGGCTTCATCCTCACCGGCCTCACCGCATCGTCGATCGGGTACTCCACCGCCGCCCTGGCAGTCGGCGCGGTCGGCGCGATAGTGTCCGCCGGAGTCGTCCTGTTCGCCAAACCGGTCGTCGACGACACCCCGTCGATCATCTCGACCCCTGCAGTGGGTGTGCGCTCATGAGCGAACAACCCGTCGCGATGATCACCGGCGCCGCCTCCGGCATCGGCGCCGCCACCGCCACCTGCCTCGCCGGACGCGGTATCCGGGTGGGCATCGGCACCTTCGCAGGCGACCCCCACGACCCGGAAGCGACCTTGCGTGAGGTCCGCGATGGCGGCGGCGAGGGCCTGATAGTCGAGGTCGACGTCCGTTCCACCGACTCCGTCGACGCGTTCGCTCAAACTCTTGTCTCGACGTGGCAACGCCTCGACATTGCCGTCGCCAACGCCGGCATTCTCCGCGAAGCATCGTTCGACGCGATGTCGGACGAGCAGTGGCACGCGATGATGGACGTCGATCTGCACGGAGTGATGCGAACAGCACGCGCCGGACTCCGGCACATGGGACCCGGCGGGTCGGTCACCGCGATCTCGTCGATCGCCGGCGGCGTCTACGGCTGGCAGAACCACGCCCACTACGCAACCGCCAAAGCAGGCGTCATCGGGCTGGTACGCAGCCTCGCAGTGGAATACGGGCCCCGCGGCATCCGAGCCAACGCCATCATCCCCGGTCTCATCAGCACGCCCCAGTCGAACGACGCCGTCAACTCTCTGGGCCCCGAGGGTCTCGATCGCGCCGGCAGCTACATCCCGTGGGGTCGCGTCGGACATCCCCACGAGGTAGCCGAGGTCGTCGCGTTCCTGTCGAGTCCACAGGCCTCCTACGTGAGCGGCCAGAGCATCGTCGTCGACGGCGCGCTGACCACAGCCATGCGGGACTGAAAGGACCGGCGACATGTCAGCACTGCTCACAGGACGCCGCGCCCTCGTGACGGGCGCGGCGTCCGGAATAGGTCGCGCGATCGCACTCGCACTCCTCGCCGAGGGCGCGGCCGTCACGATCGCCGATCGCGACCCGACCACACCTGAGCTGGCCGACGAGCTCGGGGTTGCCAGGGGTCTGGTGTTCGACGCCGCCTTCGAATCCGACACAGATCGCATCGTCGATCAGGTTGTGTCCGAGGACGGTGGGCTCGACATCCTGGTGTGCTCGCACGGCATCCTCACTCAATCGCCCGCCGCGGACATGACCACCGAACTGTGGCGAGAGACCATCGACATCGACCTGACGAGCGTGTTCCTGCTCAACCGAGCAGCCCTGCGCCCCATGCTGGCGCAGCGCCACGGCAGGATCATCAACATCGCCTCCCAGCTGGGCATCAAAGGCGGTGTCTCGCTCGCCCACTATGCCGCGGCCAAAGCCGGTGTCATCGCACTGACGAAGTCGATCGCGCTGGAGAACGCATCTCACGGCATCTTGGCCAACGTGATCGCGCCCGGTCCGGTCGACACACCCATGGTCGACGCCATCGACGATGACTGGAAACGGCACAAGCGAGGAGAACTTCCGCTCGGGAGATTCGGTACCCCGGACGAGATCGCACCGACAGCGGTCCTCCTGGCGTCCGAACCCGGCGGCAACCTGTTCGTCGGCCAGGTCCTCGGACCCAACTCCGGCGACGTGATGCCCTGATGTGCGGGGGATGCGCCGGCGCTCCACCCGACTGGGCCGCAGCCCACGTCAGTGGCGTCCGCCAGCGATTCGCGGTCGCGCGGCGAGTCTCGACTGCGCTGCGCCGGGACACCGTTCGGCCCATCACCTCTGGGTGGATAGTCGACGGACCCACCGGAGTGTCGGTCGTTTGCCGTACCTACGACGATTTGGTCCGCATCGTCAGCGCGCGGTCCGGTCGACCGGGTCCCGAGATCCGAGACATCGGACTGGGTCTCGCGGCCGAAACCACCCACTAACTCACACTTTCACCCACTCAAGCCGGTTTCGGCTTCCCCATTCGGAGGATTTCATGACGCACGCAGCGACATCGATCGACGCGTTGTTCCAGACGGCCCGGTTGGGCCCGACCACACTGCCCAACAGAGTGGCGGTGGCGCCGATGACCCGCGTCAGCGGTGATCCCGACGGCTCGGCGAACGACAGGAACGCCGCCTACTACGAGGTGTTCGCCCACGGCGGCTTCGGACTGGTGATCACCGAGGGCCTTTACCCCGACACCGCACACAGTCAGGGGTATCTGAACCAGCCGGGCCTGGCCACCGAAACTCACGCACGGTCCTGGACACCTGTGGTGGACCGCGTTCATAAGGCAGGCGCAAAGATGTTCGCCCAGCTCATGCACGCGGGGGCGCAATCTCAGGGCAACCGCTACACCGACACGTCCGTGGCACCGTCCACCGTCCCCCCACGCGGGGAACAGCTGGGCTTCTACGGCGGCACCGGCTCGTATCCCACACCGCGAGCACTCACCGCATCCGACATCGCGGACGTGCGATCAGGATTTACACGCGCCGCCAGGAACGCCGTCAGAGCAGGGTTCGACGGCGTGGAAATCCACGGCGCGAACGGCTACCTTCTCGACCAGTTCCTCACCGACTACATGAACCAGCGCGACGACGTCTACGGTGGATCGGTCGAAAATCGCGTCCGGATCTTCCGCGAGGTCATTGCCGAGACCCGCGAGGAAGTCGGTTCCGAGATCACGATCGGCGTACGCATCTCGCAGTCCAAAGTCAGTGACTACCTCCATCGGTGGTCCGGAGGCGAGTCCGACGCCGCGGTGATCTTCACGGCCCTCGCCGAGGCCGGTGTCGACTACATCCACACCACGGAGTTCGACGCCACCGCCGCTGCGTTCCCCGACTCCGATCGGACGCTCGCCTCCCTCGCCGTCGAGCACTCGAAGCTGCCGGTGATCGCCAACGGGCAACTCGGCGATCCCGCCACCGCCGCGTCGATGGTGGAGCGAGGGACCGCAGACGTTGTCGCGCTCGGCAAGCCGGCGCTCGCCAACCGAGACTGGGTGCGCCGCGCACAACAAGCACAAACGATCGAGACAGAGGTCGACGACTCAGTCTTCAACCCCATGGCCACAGTCAAGGATTGGGAAGTGAGCCGCTGATCCCCGGACGGAATTCCTCGCCGCCCGTCACCACGCCTCACCTGCGCCGGACGCGATGATTGCGGGTGGCACACCGATGCACGAGTCCGACACTTCTGGTGCTCACGGCAGCTTCCATGTCGTCACGGTGGAGCGCGGAATATCGGGCATGGCCTGGTCATCGTTTTCGCCGGAGTCGTGCATCCCCCAGACGGCCAAGGCCACCGAGCAGGTGGCTTTGCCGTCCATGGTGCTCAGGGACACTCCCAGAAGCTCGCCGATGCGGTTGATCCTGTAGGTCAGTGAGTTTCGGTGAATGAACAGCGCCGTAGCCGTGCGGGTCGGACTGCCGTCCGCGTCCAGGAATGCTCGCAGCGTGCGGACCAGTTCGGATCCGCTCTCGACGTCGTAGTCATTCAGCGGTCGGATGAACTCCAGAGCCTGTTCGACACCGCCGGTGGACAGTGCGGTGGCAAGAACGGACGGTAGATCGAAGGGCCGTGCGGCGGTGGGTTCCTGGACGCGGTCGAGCTGCCGCGGTGACGCCATCACCGCCGTGCGCAGGGCGCCGATGCCGGGCAAGGGCGCGGTGACGATCGCGGGTCTGCGCGGGGCGATGTCGTGCAGCCGTCGGAGTGTGGCGGGCTGGGCCGAGTCACGATCGAAGTCCTGTCCGATCAACAGCGAGTAGCGCTCGGTTTCCAGCAGACCGAGGGTGGGGAAGATGTCGGTCAGGTCCAATCGCATCCGCCAGGAGTCGTGAGGATCGGCTCCCGTCCGTACTGTGATCAGGACGATCGGTTTCTGTGGGTCGAATCCGGCGGCCCGCATCAGCTTCTTCGTGAAACGAGGGGATTCCGAATCCGGGAGCCGCAGATGCTCGACCAAGGAACGCATGCGGTCGTTCTCGACGTTGTAGTGCTCGGCGGTGGAGTTCAGGTGAAGGCTCACTATCGATCCCACGGGCCCCAGCAAGGAATCCACTACGGAATCGTTCTGCGGGGACCGAACGGCGATGGCGAATCGTTCGCTCCCGCGAACGGGGTTCAGGAGTCGCAGATGCTCGACGAGTGCATCCGTTTTCGCGGGCGCGCGTAGCCCCGGCACGTTCCATCGCATGCCGGCAGGTCGAGAAGCGACCATCCTGCCCTGAGAGTCCACCAGCCCCACGTCACCACCGACGACGATGCGGATCTCCTCGAGCAGTCCCAACAAGGTCGTGCCTCGAGCCTCGAGTTCCGCGCATCGATCCGCCAGGGCCAGCGAGCTACGCAGAACCGCATAGTGCTCGGCTTGGATGGTGTCGTTGACCAGGCGATGCACCTGCAGCAGATTGACCGGCGGCGCCACCTCCAGAACAGGCACATCGAAAACGTTGCCCGCGTCGATGAGTCCCTGAGGGACCGCCGGGTGCACGACGCCGGAGTGGAACAAAATTCCCGTAACCGGCACCCGCGCCAACCGCTCCACGTAAGCGTTCCATGTCCGGGCATCCCCGAAGTTCATCCCGATACCCGACAACGTCAACAATTCGTTGCCACTGAGGTACCCGGTCGGCTCGATCAACTCGGTGGGGGCCACCGAGGAGATGGTGCGCGAGAGGCGTGTGGCATCGGTCGCAGTCTTCAGCCGGACATTCAAGTACTGGTTCGCCACCAGATCCGTCAATTGCATGACTATGCCCCTACGAACAGGAAAAACAGCGACCTAGCGGTGTGTTTCGTCATCGTTACCTCGAAGTTTCCACCGACACGGGAAGCGGCGTGACTGGGCATCCGACCAACTAGCGGCCTGTGCTTTTCGTGCAAATGTACGCTGTCGCAGCCTCGTGTCGATCCATACCGTTCTCGTCATGCCCTCGCACCACAACGGTCGATCTCGGACCACGAGCATCCGGGAGAACCCGGTTCGAGGGCTGACACCGCCGGCGTCCGCGTCGACCCTTGTGACACCGCCGCCGCCGATGCCTGACCGTCGGTCGCAGCGCTCGCACGGACCGAGAAAACCCCGCCCGGTCAGAACTGGAAAGGCAGAACAATTGGCAACGCATGAGGTCTCGACACCAGTTCCGGGGATCTTCTACCGGAACCCCGGCCCGGGAAAACCGCCGTACGTCTCCGAGGGCGACCACGTCGACGCCGGCCAGGCCATCGGGCTGGTGGAGATCATGAAGCAGTTCAGTGAGGTCAAGACCGCCGTAGCCGGCGTGATCGACAAGTTCGTCGTCGCCGACGCCAGCGAAGTGAGCCCCGGAACCGTCATCGCCGAGCTGACGGAGGACTGATGAAACGACTTCTGGTAGCCAATCGCGGTGAAATCGCGGTACGCATCATCCGCACGGCACACGAAATGGGGCTCGAAACAGTCCTGGCAGCGAGCGAGGCGGACACGGAATCCCTCGCGGCCGCGTTGTCCGACCACGTCGTGGTCATCGGCCCAGCACAGGCAGGGCACAGCTACCTCGACTCGGCTGCAGTCATCGACGCGGTCCACAGTTCGGGTGCCGATGCGGTACACCCCGGGTACGGATTCCTCTCCGAGGATGCGAACTTCGCGCGGAGCGTCGAGGCCGCGGGTGTCACCTGGGTGGGCCCGAGCCCAGACTCCATCGCGCTGATGGGCAACAAGGCAGCCGCACGTGAGGCGGCGAGGGACGCCGGCGTTCCGGTTCTCGCGGGCAGTGACGGGGCGATCCTCGCCGACCAGGATGTGCGAGCGATCGCGGAGTCCATCGGGTTTCCGCTCCTGATCAAAGCGTCGGCCGGTGGCGGTGGCCGAGGTATTCGTATCGTGGAGACGGTCGATGCCCTCGAGGGCGAGATCCAGCTGGCCGTCGCCGAGGCCGGAGCGGCGTTCGGAGATTCCGCCATCTATCTCGAACGCTTCATCGACAGGGCACGCCATGTCGAGGTTCAGATCCTCGGCGACGGAACCGATGTCGTCCACCTCTTCGACAGGGACTGCTCGCTGCAGCGGCGCCAGCAGAAGATCGTCGAGGAGACTCCCGCCCCCAACTTGCCCGCACACCTGCGTGAGCAGATGCTGACCGCCGCGGTCGACCTCGGCAAGCGGTGCGCGTACCGCGGAGCGGGAACCGTGGAGTTCCTCTACGACCAGGCTCGCGGTGAAATCTGCTTCATCGAGATGAACACCAGGCTTCAGGTCGAACACCCGGTCACCGAGATGATCACGGGAATGGACTTGGTGCGCGAGCAGCTACGCATCGCCAGCGGGGAGAAACTCGGCTACGACCAGCAACAGATCACTCGGAACGGCCACGCCATCGAGATGCGCATCAATGCCGAGAATCCCGCGATGGGGTTCATGCCGAGCCCCGGGACGATCACCGACATCCGCTACCCCGGTGGACCAGGTGTTCGGGTCGACAGCGGTGTCGTCGCCGGATCCGTCGTGTCGCCGTACTACGACTCCCTCGTCGCCAAGATCGTGGTGTGGCATTCCGACCGCCCCTCCGCCCTCGGTCGCGCCCTGCGAGCACTGTCCGAACTTCGAGTCGATGGCGTAAATACCACGACGTCGTACCTGACATCCGTTCTCGCTCACCGATCCGTCGTCAACGCCACTCACCATACGAAGTTCCTCGAGCAGTCCGCCGATCAACTCCTCCAGGGGACGACGACGTGAGACGAGAAGGCCCACCCGAGCGCGCCCGATACTCCTGGGGCGGCGACGAATTCCTGTTCATCGAGATCGACGAGTCGATGAGCCTGGATGGATACGTCATCGTCGGAGCGTTGGCGGACGCGATCCGCGCCGCCGCGATCGCAGGTATCAGCGACATCTGCCCCACGAACAACTCCCTGCTGCTGCGCTACGACCCGGACGTCATCGCACCACGGTCGCTGCGCACGCAGATCGAAGAGATCGAATCGGCGGTACGAGCAGGCTCCGCGCAGGTGTCATCGACGCGAGTCATCGAGGTCCCCGTCTGGTATGACGACCCGTACACCTCCGAGGTCGGATCGCGCTTCCGAGCCAACCATCAGACACCCGACATGAGCGACCTCGACTTCGCCGCCGAGGCCAACGGATGCGCCGACGCACAGGACTTCATCGAACGCCACCACCGCACACCCTGGATGGTCACCGCGGTCGGCTTCGTCGCAGCACTGCCTTTCATGTACCAGATGACCTCACGCGCAGAGCAATTGGAAGTTCCCAAGTACCTCAGCCCACGTACTGACACCCCGCCGCTGACGGTGGGACACGGCGGCTGTTTCACCGTCATCTACTCCGTCCGCGGGGCGGGTGGTTATCAGATGTTCGGGATCGCGGCAGCGCCGGTATTTGCCCCCGACTCCGCCCTGGCGGATTTCCAGCAATCTCCGGTTCTGTTCCGCGCCGGCGACATCGTCAAGTTCACCCCGATCGAGCAGGACCGGTACGACGCCATCCGCCGCGAATGCGAGGACGGCACATTTCGGTACCGGATCACCGAGGTCGATTTCGACCTGGCGCGGTGGACAGCCGACCCGGAAACCTACAACACCAGCATCCTGGAGGCCCTCGATGGCGCTGCTCGTTGACGAACCCGGACTTCAATCGACCGTTCAGGACCTCGGTCGACCTGGCCACTACGACGTTGGAATTCCCCCCGGTGGCGCGTTGGACACGCTCTCGCATGAGATCGCGAACCTGCTCGTGGGAAACCCTGGCACCTACGCGACGATCGAAACGACCTACACCGCACCGACATTCACGGTGACAGCTGCGACTGTGATGGCCGTGACCGGCGCCGCGATGAAGGTCAAGGTCAACGGTTCGTCGGTGCCGCAGTGGACTGCCGTCCCCCTGCACGAAGGGGATGTCGTCTCTTTCGGCTTCGCCACGGCCGGCACACGCACCTATCTGGCCTTCG
The DNA here is from genome assembly GCF_001426185.1 of Rhodococcus sp. Leaf247. Classification (GTDB taxonomy): domain Bacteria; phylum Actinomycetota; class Actinomycetes; order Mycobacteriales; family Mycobacteriaceae; genus Rhodococcoides. Next base: position 556,046 of record NZ_LMRP01000004.1, read on the forward strand.
CGGGCGGAATCGACGTCCCGGTCGTGCTGGGCAGCCGAAGCACCTACGCGCTGGGCAAGATCGGCGGTCTACACGGACGCGCCCTCTCCTCCGGAGACACCGTCCCCCTCGGGACCGAGCGGGCCGGCGTCACACACTTGGCCCTCGCAGACAATCTGCGGCCACGCTTCGCGCGTGAGGCGACCGTGCGGGTGGTCGTCGGCCTGTACGCACATCTGTTGACCACCGATTCGCTGGACATGCTGACCTCCGCGGAGTTCAAGCTCACCCCCCTCGCCGATCGCACCGGGTTCCGATTCCAGGGCGCGGAGCCTTTTACCTTCGAAGAGCGCGAACAACCCTTCGGCGCAGGGTCCGATCCGTCGAACATCGTCGACGCGGGATATCCCGTGGGTTCCATTCAGCTCCCCGGCGGCAACCAACCCATCGTGCTCCACCGCGATGCCGTCTCCGCCGGCGGATACGCCATGGTGGCGACCGTGATCAGCGCCGACATGAATGTCCTCGCCCAGCTCGCACCGGGGTCCACGGCCGTCTTCGAAGCCGTCAGCATCGACCAGGCACTCGCGGCGCGGACCGACGCTGCAGCACGCCGCGGCATGATTCGCCGCGCACTCTCCGCCTGATTCGACCCACCCCCTCACGACCTGCACCAAGTCGCTCCACAGAACACGCACCGACTCATGCCCACCGCACACGCCATGGGTAGCTCTTCCGCGCTTCGACATGCCGAAGCCCAATCACAAAGGACGTGCCCATGACGCTCGACGACGGCAAAGGGATGACGATCGAACCCCACGAAACAGCGAGACCACCGGCCTCCGACCGGGTCGGTCGATGGTCCGTGACGATGGCGTTCTGGGCCATGTTCTCGGCCATGTTCTGGCTGTACATCGCGGTGGCATCCAACGCCGCGGTCGGGACGGTGAACACGCTCGTCGGAATGGCACTGACCATCGCGACATACGGGATCATCAATTCCGTACTGGCGCGTCACGCGATCAAGACCGGACAAACCATCAGCTTGTTCTCCCGCGGCATATTCGGCCCCGTCGGCTCCGGACTGGCGGCACTGCTGTTCGCCGTCACAGCCATCTACTACGCAGTCTTCGAGGGCTCGATCATCGCAGTGGCACTACAGGAGTACTTCGGCGGGAACCTGAAGTTGTGGTACCTCGTCGTGGTGATCTACGCGATCCCCCTCGTGGCGGGGGGTGTGCGGAACTGGCTGGACAAACTCAACGGCGTCCTGCTTCCCCTCTACGTGGTGGGTCTGGTGGCGATCGTCATCGGCGCCACCGTCAAGCAGGGATACCCCACCGGCTGGCTCGGTCACACCGTCGCCGCGGGCCCCCTCCCCGGGTGGATGACCTCGTACCTGATCTACATGGGCGTCTGGGTCATGATGATGTACACCTTCGACTTCGCCCGACTGGGGAAACCCGAGGACGCCAAGTTCCACGGAACCGTCACGTTCGGATGGGTGTTCTACGCGCTGACCTTCGGCTTGAACGGGTTGATCGGCATCTACCTCGTCAGCGCCTGGGACCTCGACAGCACCGAAACCGGGGTCGTCACGGCCGTCATCAATTCACTCGGCCTTCTCGGCGTCATCGTCATCGTCATCTCGCAGACGCGAATCAACACCGCGAACTACTACTCGGCCTCGGCCAACCTCCAGGACCTCTGGGCGATGATGTCCGGGAAAGCAACCCCACGATTCCTCTGGGTCGTCGTGTCGGGAATCGTCGCATACCTCTTCATGCTCACCGACGTCCTGACCTACCTGTTACGCGCCCTCGCATGGCAAGGCGTCTTCGTCACGTCCTGGGTGGCAATCGCACTCGCCTCGCTCTACTTCGCCCGACGAGTCGCAGCCGCCGGCTCCACCTCACCCACCACATCGCGCGGCCTCACAGCCCTGGGATGGCCGGTACTGGCGTGGGTCGTGTCCTCCGGAATCGGCATCGCCATGACCGAGCAGACCGCGTCGCCCGCAATGGCACTGCTCGCCCCGATCATCACCGTCGTCCTCGCAATCATCCTCTACCTACCGGCGACCCGTCGACAGCGGAGCACCTCCGCGACGCCTCGATGACCCTCACCAGACCACTACTCCACGACGACAGACAGGACACGCCATGCCGTTCGTACGCATCGACTGGTTTCCGGGACGAACTCTCGAACAGAAGCGAGAACTCGTGGACGTCCTGACTCCACAAATCGCCCGAATCGCCGAATGCAAGCCCGAAACGATCCAGTTCATCTTCACCGATGTCGAGCGCGAGAACTGGGGGCGGAACGGCAAACTCTTCACCGATTTCTACGAGTACGACAACTGACGTACATCGCCAGACCCCGAACCAACAACAAGAAAGCGTGCACACACCATGGTCGACCTGAACTCCGATATGGGCGAATCCTTCGGTATCCATTCATTCGGTAACGACAACGAGCTGATCCCGATCATCGACACCGCGAACGTCGCGTGCGGTTTCCACGCGGGCGACCCCTCGACGATGCGAGAGACCGTCCGCCTCGCCCTGGCGGGCGGTGTGACGGTCGGCGCGCACCCCGGACTCCCGGATCTGGTCGGGTTCGGCCGACGAGAGATGAAACTCGACCCGTCCGAAGCTGCCGACATCGTCCGTTACCAAGTAGGCGCGTTGGTTGCATTCCTGCGGTCCGAGGGCGCACCACTGCACCACATCAAGCCACACGGGTCGCTGTACGGACTCGCCGCCCGCGATGCGGACATCGCCGCAGCCATCGCGTCGGTCGCAGCGGACTACGAGGTACCTCTGTTCGGAATGGCCGGCACCGAACACGAACGCGCAGCGGCGAAGTACGACGTCCCGTTTGTCGCCGAGTTCTACGTAGACCTGAACTATCGCGCCGACGGGAGCCTCGTGATCACCAGGCGGCCTCACGCAACACCCATCGACGAAGCGCGTGAACGCGCTCGACGGGCGCTCGAAGACGGTGTCGCCACTGCCATCACCGGCGAAGACTTCCCGATGCGGGTCGACTCGATCTGTGTTCACTCCGACACACCGAACGCCGTGCAGATCGCCGAGGCGGTACGAGAGGTCCTATCGACATCCCAGAGATAAAATAACAAATCCCGGGAGGGAGCGGCGATGCCGCTGTCCTTCATAACCATTAAGAAATAGATGGAGCCAAACCATGCCTGCTTATGTCATCGTCAATTTCGACGTGCTCGATGAGGTAGCCGGCGCTGCCTATGCAGTCGCTGCGCAACAATCCATCCTCGCCTATGGGGGACATCACCTGATCGCGGGACCAGTTCCCGAGCCCGCCGAAGGATCATGGGACTCCGCAGGGTTCGCGGTCATCGAGTTTCCTGACATGGTTACGATTAAGACTTGGTACGACTCTTCCGAGTACCGCCGAGCAAGGGACATCCGGGAAGGCAAGGCTCGAGTGAGCATGCTGTTCGTTGACGGCATCTCGCCTGGAGGCTTCTCTCACCAGGCCCAGTAGAACCGACGACATAAGGTCGTCGCCCAAACTCTTGCGGCGGTCGACGCGGTCGACGCCGAAGCCTCGGTGGCATCTGCGGTCTCGGCGACCGGCCGCCGCATCGGACGCCGCGGACAGTCCGTGATGTCGATCGTGTCCGGCATCTTGTTTCTGGTGTTCGCCACCGTCGGTCTTACTGTCGAAAATGGATAGGCCAGCCGTCAAGGCCGTCATCATTTCAGACACATGCACCGCAAATGCAGCGGTAAATCACTTGCCAATATTTTGGATCTTGTCAGCTAAAGGCCTGTGCCTTGCTGCACCCTTAGTGGCGGGCCGACGTGACTTCCGGGTGCGAGCAATCTCCGCTCCCGACGGTGTGACAGCTCGTCGTTTCGCCGCAGGCCAGGAACTGACTATCGATCGTGGTCACGAGCACGCCATCCATTCGAGGAGTTGTATTCGAATCATCGGTATGGTTCACCGCTCACATCAGAGTCCACGTTCCTGCGACTTTCTCGATCTAGTGCGCCCGCATGACGACACCGGCTCAAGGTCCGATTCTGATGTCGGGCGAAGGCCGTTTCTGGTGTGGTTGATCGACGACCGGGACACCGTGATCGTTAGACCGGCGGCATCGTTGGCAGCTGCCGTAGAGGTGGCGCGCGCCTACCGTGACGCGTGGGGCGGGCACGTCCGGTACGTCGAGCACCCGGACGGGGGAGTGGTAGCCCCCGACGAATGGGAACCGCTGCTGGAGACGCCGGCGCCGTTGCCGTACGTGTACACCGTGGAGCTGCGGACCTCGCGGTCCGCCGGGTGCGACGAGTTGGTTTCTGCGTTGTGGACAAGCACCGACCTCGACGAGGCCGTGCGTTGGCGGACGCTGCTCCCGGCAGCTCTGCGTGGACGCGCCTTGATCGTCAGCAACGCGCCCGACGGGCACTATCCACGCGCGGCGTCCGTGCTCAGTGAGGCGGACGTCCGTTCCTGACGATAGGTGTACGGGCTCGGAGATCCGGGCGGCGCCGGGCGCGATCAGCCGGGGGAATTCTATGGACGCACGACGGACTCGATCAGGTCAACGGAGGTCGCGGACGTTGCGGTTTACCGCTTGCGACCGCTCGACCAACACCTGGAAGGCTTCGTCGGCGGTGACGCCGTGCACCGCCATCAGGATGCCCTTGACCTGTTCGATCGGCCCACGATGCTCGCGCCTGATCAACACACTCGGCGAGACCTTGTCGAGCTGGCTGCCTCGCGTCCGAGTCGACAAAAACTCGCAACGATAATCATTGCCGATAATAGTTAGTATGTAATTCAGACTTTCGAGAGCGCATCACGCAAGACTAATCCGGAGTCTGGATCGGGGGTGTGGGCTGGTCACCGTCCACGTGTGATGGGAGGGCTGCCCATTGCCTCGCCTACCGATCCAGCCGAACCCGGATCGCGTCGATAAGTTCGCGATGAAGACGGAAGGTTCTGGTCGGGATGGGCCGCTCAATCCCCGCTTCTGACAGATAATCCCGGAGTGAGATCGGTGGTGTTCCGGTAATTACTGTGCCGGTCATTGCCGCTCTACGCCATCCGACTAGCTCGTCGGCGATGTCGAGTCCCCTCACGCCGTAGTGCTCGGCGATCCCCTCCAGCAACACGAGGTCGGAGAGGGAAAGGACGGTCGGTGTGTAAAGGCAACGAGCTCGAGCGAGGTCGCGGAATATCTCCTCGGTGCGCCACCAGAGGTCGCTCTCGACGGTACCCAGGTTGGGTACGCCACCAACCGGCACCACTACGATCGGGACGAATACAGATCTATCTGTAGCACCGAATGCATTGCGCCGACGTATCTGGCGCATTGTCTCTGCGATCTGATCGCACTTCTTGACCAGTGAGCGTTCCGCATCCGCGGCATAGTCGTCGATGGTGCCCAGGCCCTGAGCGAGCGCGAAGTTCAAAGAATGATTTGTCGCATCGAGAGTAAGGAAGTACCCAGACGTCGTGGGGATCACGTAGTCGCATACCGAGGGCGGCCTTCCGACCTCCTCGGTCCACGAGGGCTGGAGTTCGTCTTCGCGTATCAGTCGGGTCATCTTCGGGCTGAGGTCGACGATCCGAGCAAGGACATCCGCAACTTCCTCCTCGAAGACATCGTTCATAGCGAGACTGAATGATTCCGCGGCGGAACCTGGAAGAGGACGGCCCAGGTTGAAGAAGGTTTGCCAGTAGAGGTGCGATCCGAAAAATCTATCTAGGGCCCACTGGTAGCGGAGGAGTAGCGCTGTTCCGTCGTCCTGGAGAACGAAGGGGTGCTCTGTCATCGCGTAACGCTGGTTCGCGACGGACCCCCGACGGCGGTCGTCGGTCAGTCGGCGTTTGTAGGCAGGCAGCGTCTGGGCCATGTTGGCGAACATGAAATCAACTGCTTGTGGGAGGGCGCCGGCTTGCAGCAGGTCTGCTCGGCTGAATTCGTACTCGCCCTCAGTGGCGCGTTCGATGACGAGGTGTCCGAGTGCGAGCACGTCGAGTAGTTCGACCCCGTTAGCAGTGAGAAAAGTGTCGGCGGGTTTCGCTCCGAGGCGCGGGTCGGTCACGCGGCTCGGCCACCGGTTGAACCAGACACGTTGCGTATCAGCCTGAAGAATCTCCCGCTTTTGGGGCATGTTGCTGTGGAGTATCGCGATCTCGTCGAGCATGAGTTCGCGGAGTGCGGTACGCGATTGTTCGAGGTCGAGGCTGAACGCCATTGCTTCGATGCGGTCCATGGCGTCCGGGTCCATGGTGCCGTCTTGGCTGTACTCTGTGCGCAGGTGCTCGGTGTTGACCGACAGAATCAGTCGTACGAACTCAACCGGTGGAATTGCACCGGCTGACAGGTGGGTGGTCGAGGACTCGATTGCCTCTCGCAACAGTTGGGTCATGGACCGTGGCGGTACTAGTCGTCCGTTCGACCTCAACTGTCGGATGAGTAGTTCAACCCACGGTTCGTCAACGGCCGACAGAATATTTCTTTCCACTTCAGCCTCGATCCACGTCGTCGAGGCGGCGATGTCGAGTCGCGACTGAATCACTGTCAGCGAACGCACAGTTTCCTGACCATCGTGGCTCGACAACAGTGCTCGCCTTTCCAATTCCGTCAGAGCTGCGAGGCCGGCATGCGCTGAGACCACGGGGGTGAGTTGTCTCGCGAGTTCCGCCTCTAGGCGTCGACGTTCCTCGGGGGTTGCCAGATTGCCGCGGAGCGGGCCGTCCGTGCGTTCCGGTCGGGGTGCACGTTTCCTGGGTGGCCGATTCTGGTTCTTGCGTCCGTACTTTCTGGCCACGAGACCTCCCGCGTTAACGACGATGGTGCGAGTACCACCCGTCTGCTCGAGTCGAGACTGAGTAGTGAGGAGGCTAGCTGCAAGCAACGACACGTACAGCTAACAGAAGCGAGGACGGATTGCGAATGAACATGGAGCTTCGAACTCTCGCCGGAAATGTGAGGCTGTTCGGTCCAACGGGTGCGGCGTTCCCCACTTGCAACTCGTCTGGTCATCGATCCGCACGGTCCTTAGGGGTTCGACCCTTGCATAGGCGCCCACTCGACACTCCGGTGGCCACTCATCACTTATTCATGACTTTCAATCTGGTCCCACCCGCACCGTGGTGGCCCCGTGTGGTCATGTGACTCTTAATCCGCGCTGGTCAGGCGGACTTTCGTGGTCCCAATGGGATTCCTGGCATTCAGCGGGCATAGTCACTGGGTCCGGGGTTCGAGTCCCTGTGGGCGCACCAAAAAGGGCCCCTGATCAGCGGTTATGCTGATCAGGGGCCCTTCTGGTTTCGGTGCCACTCACTACTTATTCATGACTTTCAGCTCGAAACTCACGCGTTCGGGCTCTCCGGGCAGAGACTGACGGTGCATTACTGCTGGTCAGGGCGTCGCCATCTGGTCTGTACTGGGTCCAACAGACGGTGTGATCATGAGTCATGTAGCAACGGACGTCCTTCTTCGATCCGCGGCCCCGGGACCCCGTTCACCCACCTCGAGGTCCTGCCCGAGACCGCTGCCCTCCGCGCCATCGCGGCATTCCGGCTCGCGCTCCCGCGCACGACGTTGCGTTTCACCGACGGCCGAAAGATCACAATCGGCGATCTCGGCGCGCGACAGGGCATTCTTGGCGCATCAACGCCATCATCGTCGGCAACTATCTGACGACACTCGGTCGTCCGGCCGAATCCGATCTCGACCTGTTGGCAGAGCTGATGATGCCGGTCAAGGCACTCGATGCCGCGCTCTGAGTCCCCCGCGTACGACGGGTGGACGGGCGCACCCTTGGCCGACGGGGCGCGACCACGGCCTCGTGACCTGGGGCCACCGCGGTACTGCGCGTGGTGCGGTCGCCGCATGGTGGTGCAGGTGTTCCCGTCCGGATGGTCCGCACAATGCTCGCGACATCCCGTTGTGGACGGCTGAGCGGGTTGTCCAGCGGGTGGAGCACTCGCTGGGCACCGACGAAACGTGAGAAGCGTTGTCACACGGTCCGGTTCGGCCGCAGTGGACAGGAGGTGCCGCGACCAGCGGACATGATGCGTGCGGGTGTCGACGGTCATACAGCGCCGTCTCGGGAACACGCGTCACACCGCTCCGGGTGGAAAGTTGTCCGTCCGCTGACACTTCCCTGACGCTGCGCTGGCAATCGCATCGCGATGCTTGATCTGTCACCGAAAGTGGTTCGGTGACACCAGATCGAGAGGTAAGACCATGCGCACCAACACCGTCGTCCGCGCCACCTCCGTCGCTGCCGTCGTCGCAGCCGCCGTCGTTCTGTCGGCATGCGGCACCGGACAGGCATCCACGCCCGTCGCAGCCGACACCGTCACCGCCGCAGGCACCAACGCCTCCGTCGACGCGGTCGGCGAACTCACCCTCGACCGCATCGAGGACCAGTTCGATACCTGGCTCGATACCGTCGCGCAGGGCGACCCGCAGGCGATCAACGCTCTCTACCGAGAGGACGCGGTGCTTCTTCCGACGTTGTGGGCAGGGGTGTACAACAGCTCCGAAGAGCGACTGGCCTATTTCACCGACTTCGTCACCAAGAAGCCGACCGGCGAGGTCGACGAGTCCGTGCCGCAGCTGCTCAGCCCCACGTCGGGATCGCTGTCGGGCCTCTACACGTTCACCATGGGCGAGTCCGGGGACGAGGTGCCGGCGCGCTTCACTTTCGTCTTCGAGCTCGAGGACGACGGGGACGTCGTGATCGTCGACCACCACTCCTCGAAGTTGCCTGCCTGATCTACCTGACACGGCGGACACCGCCGGGATGGGACCATGACCCGTGCGCGTACTCCTGGTCGAAGACGACCCGTCGATCTCCGACCCTCTGACCGCGGGTCTGCGGCGATACGGCTACGAGGTGCAGCAGGTGACGACGGGAGCGGACGCACTCGCGGCTCCGCTGCCCGACGTGGTTCTGCTCGACCTCGGGCTACCCGACATGGACGGGCTCGACGTGTGCCGTGAGATCCGCAGGAGCTCAGCGGTACCCATCGTCGTCATCACTGCACGAGACGACGAGATCGACACCGTGGCCGGTCTCGAGGTGGGTGCGGACGACTACGTCAGCAAGCCGTTCGGGGTGCGCGAGATCATCGCCCGTATTCGAGCGGTGATGCGGCGCACCGGGTCCGACTCCGTTACGTCGGTGGCGGCGCCCCAGTCGCTCGGGCCGATCCTGCTCGACCGTGCTGCCCGCCGAGTAAGTGTGGACGGCGTCGAGATTCTGCTGGCGCCGAAGGAGTTCGACCTCCTCGCTCACCTCGCCGAGTCGCCGGGCGCGGTGTTCACCCGCGAACAGCTGATGGAGGCGGTGTGGGACGAGCACTGGTTCGGCCCCACGAGAACGCTGGACGTCCACGTCGCTGCGCTCCGGCAGAAGTTCGGCGACGCGCTCGCTCTGACGACCGTGCGCGGCGTCGGTTTCCGCCTGGAGGTCTGATGGTCCGCCGTCTCGTCGCGTCGTATCTCGCACTGGTGGCACTCGCGTTGGCGCTGTTCACCGTTCCCGAGGGCATCGGACTGGTGAACGCCCTGCTCGGCAACCAGGCGGAGGTGGGACTGCGTGAAGCGCGCACAGTCGCGGTCCTGCTCGCGACCGCTGATGCCGCCGATCCCGACTCGGCGGCGGGAGCGGACCTGGCGCTGCTCACACTGCGCAGCAACCTCGAGGAGCAGACGGGTGGCCGGGTGGAGTTGCTCTCCGCGGACGGGCGTCCCGCACTGGGACGTCCGGTGTCGAACCCTCTCGGAGTCGACATCGGCGCGGCGCTGCAGGGGCGGGAAACCGTGACGCGTACGGACGATTCCGTGCTCGGTGAGCCCGGTCTGCAGGTCACCGTGCCGTCGAACGATCCGAACGGTACGACGGTCGGAGCGGTGCGTCTGACGTATCCGTCCGCTCCCGTCACCGCGCAGATCAAGGAGCTGTTCGGGTTCCAGCTGATCGTGGCGTTGGCGACGCTGGGTATCGCGGCGGCCGCGGCGTGGTGGCTCGCCCGGTCGATGACGCGTCCGTTGCGGCTTCTCGACGGTATGGCTCGGTCCCTGTCACGCGGGGACTTCGCCGCCCGCACGGATCCGTTGGACGCAGGGCCGGAAGAGACACGTCGGGTCGCCGAATCCATGAACGATGCCGCTCGGCGCATCAGCGACCTGATCGACGCGAAGAGGCAGTTCGTGGCCGACGCGTCGCACCAACTCCGCACACCGTTGACCGCTCTGCGATTGAGTCTCGACAACCTCCAGGACGAGGTGAGCGACCCCGACGCACGGGCGGCCGTGGACCGGTCGATCGCGGACACCGTGAGGATGACTCGACTGGTGCATGACCTGTTGACCCTTGCGCGCGCCCAGAAGCCGATCGACCGTCCGACAACGGTCGACGTTCAGGCCGTCGTCGACGAGCGCCTCGCCACCTGGTCCGCTGCGGCGAGTGCGCATGGCGTGGAACTGGTCTCGTGCGTTCCCGCCGGTACTCGGGCGGTCCTCGGCGACGGTCACCTCGAACAATTCCTGGACAATGTTCTGGCCAACGCGGTCGACGTCGCCCCACCGGGCACCGACATCGTCGTCGACGCCGCGGTCGGGGGTGAGTCCTTGCGCCTGACGATCACCGATAGAGGGCCGGGACTCTCGGCGGAGGACCGGCGCCATGCGCTCGACCGTTTCTGGACCCGACGCCCGGGTGGATCCGGCCTCGGATTGTCCATCGTCGATCAGCTCGCCCGCGAGAACAGGGGGAGTCTTTCGCTCGAACCGAACCCGGACGGGGGACTGATCGTGGTGATCACGCTACCGACATCGACCCCGCTCCGCACTCGTCCGCGACCGTCCGGTTCGAGCGGCAGCACGTCGTGACCCGGGCCGACGCTGCCACCGTGGGAGGTAGCGGGCGCTCGGTATCGCCGAGTCGGCCGGGTTCGCTGATGTCGAATGGTGCGTCGACGGTCACATCACCTGCCTCCTCGAAGGTGACGGAGATCGAGGTTGCGTCGAAACTCCATCGCGCTTCTCACACGCGTGCACTACGCGAGCGGAAGCCGGCGACGAGGTCGACGGCGAGGAAGGCGAGCAGGGACAGACCCAGGAGCGGCACGAACCACCCCACGGCCACGGTGGCGACGACGAGTCCGACCGCAGCGACGGGCGGGATGCGCCAGAGGGCTCCCCGCTGCGGCGGCCGGCCCACCGGGGATGCGCCACTACGAACAGGTCTGCGCTGGAACCACATTCGATACCCGGCGACGATCATGGTCACCAGGACGGCCGCCAACGCCAGCAGGGCGAGTTGGCTGACGAGCCCGAACAGCACCCCCATGTGCAGGCTGATGCCCCAGGTGGTGAGTTGGGCGGCAAGGGGCCAGTCGGAGAAGCGCTGCACGTCGACGACCCTCTCGGACGCCCCGTCGACGGCGATCGAGTCTGTGGAGAACACCCACGGATTACGGAGTTGCGCCACCGTGAAGGCGGTGTCTCTCGAAGTGGGGATCGATGCTTCGACGGCGCCGGTGACGTCGTTCGCGCGAGCGACGGCGAGGACACCGTCGATCTGCCGGACATCCACCGGCTCGGCTGTCGTCGCGGCATCCGACGTGCCGTGTCCGGCGTGGCCTGCGTGCTGGTCGTCCGAGTGACCGGCGTGACCGGTGAGATCAGTGTCGACGGCGGGGGTTGTCCAGCTCAACGCGGATCGTAGGTCGTCGATGTTGGATCCGGCGTGGTTCGACCACGTCAGTCCGGTCGCGGACAGGAATACCAGCCCGACGACGATCCACGCTCCGCTCGCCCCGTGCAGGCCGAGCGTGCGCCGTCGACCGCGGGCGGTGCGGTCGACGGTGAACAGGCGTGCATTGTCGGAGTTCCGCCTGCGCTGGCGTCGGTAGCGCTCCACCCAGAGGAATACCCCGCCCAGCGCGACGACGCCGAGCCAGGACGCGGCGAGTTCGCTGTAGAGGCGGCCGGTGTCGCCGAGGTGCAGGGTGCGGTGCAGCTCGCTGAGCCAGGTGCGCAGCGGAAGCGAGACCGACGAACCGTAGACCGTCGACTGCCCGACGGGGGCGGCGGTGACGGGGTCGAGGAACACGGCGGCGCGTTTCGACTCGCCGAGGCTCGAATCGGTGAACATGACGCGGGTGGTGTCGCCCGGCTCGATGGCCGGTCGGACGGCAGCGGCGGTGAGATCGGGTCGCTCTTGCTGTGCGGCGACGATCTGGTCGGACACCGGTAGTGCAGGTCCGGTGCTGTCGGTGTGGAGCAGGTCGCGGTACACGACGCTCTCGAGTGTGGGTGCGATCGCGTAGAGGCCGCCGGTCACCGCGGCGACGAGGATGAACGGTGCGATGAAGATGCCGGCGTAGAAGTGCAGGCGCAGGATCAGTGGTCGCCACGCTGACGTGGGCGGCGCTGGGGAAGCCGCGGTGGGCTCGGTCTTCTCGGGTGTGGACATGGTTGTGCTCGATTCCGGTGGTGGCGCGCGCGAGAGCGCCGAGTCTCGACACACGAGATCGGCGGTCGGCGAGGCAGGATGCATCACCCGACGGCGTGCTGCGTCGGGCGGCTGTCGAGGAAGGGTTACCGGAGTCGGGCGGGTGGGCCGCGGGTGCCGCGCCCGGAGAGGTCGAGCAGACGCGCGGGTGCGTCGACCCGGGTGACGGGTCGGGCTGGGCGGACCGTGTCGGTGTCGACGGCCGCCACGGCGAGAACGATCGGGAGGATGCGGCGCATCGCCCCGGCGGCGGCGATGATGCCGCGTTCGGCGCCGTGGACGGCGACGGCGCCGATACCGACGGCGCCGAGGTGGGCTGCGGCCATGCGGGGGTCGAGGAGCGGACCGTGGTGATGGCCGTCCACGACGGTCAGGGTGAGGTGTCCGAGCACCTGCGCTGCGACGAGGGCGACGACGAGGCGGCTCCTGCCGGCCGGCACTGTCGAGACCATCCACCCGACGCCGGCGCAGACCGCGAGCAGCGCGACCGCGGCGGACTGAGAGGGCAGTGCCGCTCCACCGAGATCATGAGCGGCGGCGACGACGAGCACGGACAGAGCGCCGACGACGACGCCGCGCAGAGGCGCACTGGTCGCCGGGGTGCTCATCGCCGACACCCTACCCGGCTGCTACGCAACGTAGTAGTTCTCGCGGTCGGATCGGCACTCCTGTTCTGCGTCTGCGGACCGCGGTGCTGCCGGCCGGACGCCAATTTCCACGCGCTCGCACTGCTCGCGGTGCAACCCCTGTCGCACCGCTGATCCGCACCGTCGTCTCGGTACAGGCGACGAGTCACGGCCGATAGTGTGACCACATGGTCGACCGAGTTCCCCTGAGCCCCACGACGGCACTGCTGGCAGTGGCCAAGGCGTGGGAATCCACGCTGAACGAGGCGCTCAAGGCCATGGGATTGACTGCTCGCAAGTACGGGATGCTCGCTCACATCGGATCCGCGCCCGGCATCTCGTTCAGTGAACTCGCCCGTCGCTCGTCCATCACGGTGCAAAGTGTGCACGTCACAGTCGCCGGTTTCATCTCGTCCGGACTGGTCGATGATCACACGGCGCACTCGGGATCCGCAGCGCACCTCAGTATTTCGAGTGACGGCGAGGAGCTGCTGGCTCGTGCCGCCGACGTGATGAAAACGGTGGACGACAAGTTCTCGACGGCGGCGCCCGATCTGGCCGAGGCGCTGCGCGTGCATGCGGAGCAATGGGCCGCCCGCGATCGGTAAGCCTTCAGTTAAATTGAAGGTGTGGAGGACCTCTTGCTGTCCGCCCAAGAACGACCGATACGTAGTGATTGCGGCGATGGCTCTCACTGCAGTAGCCGGTGGCTTGCTGGCCTTCCGGATCGCTCCGCTGCAGCGAGAGGCGCTGACCTCACCGGACACGGGTGCGCGTCTGCGACGAATCGGGATGTCGACCGGTGCCTTCGACCTGGTGTGGGTCGTCGTCGTGGTGTTGATGGTCGTACGGCCCGGTGAGACCGCGTAACTCCCGGGCTTCTGCGCGCGTTGTCGATCCTCTCGGTGATCGAAACAGTCACCGTCGTAGTACTCTTCGGTACCGCACTGTTGCACGTGAACGTCGACGCCACAACGCTGCGCCGCGCGACATGTGAGTGTGGCGGTAGTGCCGCGGTTCACCCGCGAGAGTTGTGTCCCGCGTCCGCTCCAGCTCGTAGGTGCTCGTGAAGGTAGCGACCGGTGATGCTCGAGGGGTCGGCGGCGACGTCGTCGGGTGTGCCGGTGGCGACGATGCGTCCGCCGGCGTCACCGCCGCCGGGGCCCATGTCGATGATGTGGTCGGCGTTGGCGATCATGTCGAGGTCGTGTTCGATGACGACGACGGTGGCGCCGTTGTCGTTGAGGCGGTCGATGACGGTGAGCAGTGTGCGGACGTCGAGTGGGTGCAGTCCGACGCTGGGTTCGTCGAAGACGAAGAGGGTGTCGGCTTGGTCGCGACGTAGTTCGGTTGCCAATTTGAGGCGCTGTGCCTCGCCGCCGGAGAGGGCGGGTGTGGCTTCGCCGAGGGTGAGGTAGCCCAATCCGAGGTCGACGAGGGTCTGCAGGCGGGTGTGGACGCGCCGGAGGTCGGTGGTGAGATTCAGCGCCTCGGTCACCGTGCACGAGAGCAGGTCCGGGAGCGAGATGTCCGGTGGGCCGGAGGCCTTCTGGACAGGTCGGCGGATCTCGTGGGCGGCCGGGGAGTAGCGCGTGCCGGAGCAGTCGGGGCAGTCGATGTCGACATCCGGCAGGAACTGCACATCGAGTGAGATCTGGCCGGTTCCCTCGCACCTGGGGCAGCGCAGGGACCCTGTGTTGTACGAGAAGTCGGCGGCCGTGAGACCGCGCTCTGCGGCCGCCGGTGTCGATGCGAAGGCGCGGCGCAGGTCGTCGAGGATCCCGCTGTACGTGGCGACGGTGGAGCGCACGTTGATCCCGATGGGGGTGGCGTCGACCACGTTGACGCGCGTGATGCCCGGTGCGTCGAATGCTGTGACGTGTGCGGGTGGGCGTCCGCCGGCGCCGCGAGCGATCAGTGCGGGCACCAGGCTGTCGAGAACCATCGTGGTCTTGCCGGACCCGGAGACGCCGGTCACCGCGGTGATACGCCCCGACGGGATGTCCACTGCGAGAGCGTGAACGGTATGCAGGGGACGGGTGGTCAGGTGAATCCGTCCGCGGGCGAACATCTGATCGGACGGTGCGCGATCGCGCACGACGATACCTTCGCGACCGACGAGGAAGCCGCCGAGCGAGGAGGCCGGATCGTCTCCCAGGTCGGCGGGAGTGCCGGTCGCCACCACGTGTCCGCCGTCTCTGCCCGCGCCGGGACCCATCTCGACGATCCAGTCGGCATCGCGTAGGACCTGCACGTCGTGGTCGACACACACCACGGAGTTCCCGTCCCGCAAGAGGTCTCGCATGATGTCGAGAAGGGCGTCGACGTTGGACGGGTGAAGTCCGATGGACGGTTCGTCCAACACGTAGAGCACACCGGTGGTTCGGTTACGCACCGCACGCGCGAGTTGAACGCGTTGCCGTTCGCCTGTGGAGAGGGTGGCACTGCCGCGGTCGAGTGTCAGATAGCCCAGGCCGAGCCCGACGAGGCGCCGGGCCATCTCGAGGAGTGTGTCGACGAGGTTGCGCGCCATCTGCGTCATGTCCGCGGGCAAGGACGTTTCGATGGTGGTGACCCAGCCGGTGAGGTCGTCCAGAGTCTTGGCGGTGGCCTGGCCGAGATCGATGCCGCCGATGTGCGATCGGAGGGGCGAGTCGCTGAGACGGACGCCGTGGCAACTGGGGCAGGTGTGTGTGCTGATGTAACGGTCGACACGGCTCAGTCCCTTCTCGCTCGTCGCCTTGTTCACCGCTTCCTCCACCGCGCGTACGGCATTGCGGTAGGTGAAGTCCATCTCGAACAGCTTGCCGTTCTTGGTGGGAACGGTGATGTGCCGCTTCTCCTCCGCGCCGTGCATGACGATGTCGCGCTCCTCGGCGCGCAGTTCCTCGTAGGGCACATCGGTGCGTACGCCCATCTCGGCGACGACGCGAGGCATCACCGTGAGACCGAACATCGACCAGGGAGCCACCGCACCGGCGTCGATACTCAGGCTCGGATCGGGCACCAGCATGCGCTCGTCCACCTCGCGCACGACGCCGTTGCCCGAACATCGAGGGCAGGCGCCGTCGGAGTTGAAGGCGAGCGACTCGGCGCCGGGAGGGTAGAAGGTGGCTCCGCAGACCGGGCACGTCAGGTCGTGGTCGAGGGCGACCTCCACCGTGGGGGCGAGTCGGTGACCGTTCGGACAACAATGAGAACCCAACCGCGAGAACATCAGTCGCAGAACGTTGAGTAGCTCGGTCGACGTGCCGAAGGTGCTGCGCACGCCGGGCACGCCGGGTCTCTGGCGCAGGGCCAGTGCGGCCGGCACGTGCTCGACACTGTCGACGTCGGCGCGGGCGGACTGCGACATTCGGCGGCGAGTGTAGGTCGAGAGTGCCTCGATGTAGCGGCGCGAGCCCTCCGCGTACAGAACCCCCATCGCCAACGACGACTTTCCCGACCCCGACACCCCCGCGACCGCGACAAGCGTGTGCAGGGGTATCGACACGTCGATGTCGGCGAGGTTGTGAACCTTCGCGCCGCGCACCTCGATGAACGACGGCTGAGAATGCACGGACACAGGCTTGCGCCGAGCATCCGCACTGCAGCTCGTGCGCACCGTGGGCGCGGCCTTCTCGTCGCGTGTCATCGCTCCTCCTTCGTCGAGTGGTGCCGTGCAGATGCTCGTGAGGCCGACAACGAAATGTCTGTATGTCGAGGTTTCGAACAGTGTCCCGCGGCTTCGCCGAAAAGTCGGTACTTCACCTGAAGAATTACGCTGAGCTTGTCTGCTGGCACGTATTCCGCGAGGTTCGCATGCCCGCGAGAACGTCGGCGGATACCGTGATGGAGCCGGGGGGGCACGGGGCGCCTCGACGACATTCTCGGGGGCCGCACATGACCGTTCGCACTACACTTCTCACCATCGCCACCGCGGCGCTCACGGCGATGGGCACCGTCGCGGTCGCGACGCCGGCCGCTGCTGCACCCGACCTGACCGACGTGCTGTTCGTGGCCAACAACTGGGACGGGACCGCGGACTACCTCACCCCCGACGGCAACCTGACCAGACTGGGTCGGTTGAACGTCGTGCCGGACAAAGAACAGCGCCTCGCGGAGATCTACCGGAATCCAGTGCGTGCCGCGTTCTACTTCGGAATCCGGCAGCTGGTGGGCGAGGGGCACGACCAGTACGCCGACGACATGTACACCTCGAAGGACGGTAGAAAGCTGATCGTCTCGCGGCCCAGCTTCGCCGACGTCGTCTCCCTCGACATCGCAACCGGTGCGATCGATTGGCGGTTCGCCGTCGACGGCCAGCGCGCCGATCACATGGCCATCTCGGATGACGGCACACAGGTCGCTGTCTCGGCGTCGACGGCCAACACGGTGCACATCCTGGATACGGCGAACGGCCGCGAGATCGGCAGATTCCCCACCGGCACTTCCCCGCACGAGAACGTGTACACGAAAGACGGCCGATACATCATCAACGCGAGCATCGGCCGCGTCGAGTCACCCCTCGACGCGCCCGCTCTCGGCGTGACCAAGTTCCCGCGCTGGATCGCCTTCTACGACAGGACCACCGGGGCCGTCACGCGCCAGATCGACATCGGGCGCAAGCTGGCCGAGGCCGGGCACCCCGACATGAGTTCGTCCGTCCGCCCGATGACGCTCTCGCCGGACGAGCGTTTCCTCTACCTGCAGGTCTCCTTCTTCCACGGCATCGTGGAGTACGACCTGCAGCAGGACCGGGTCACGCGGGTGGCCGATCTCCCCATCACCGCTGCGGCGGCGGCGCTTCCGCGCGAGTCCTACCTGCTCGACTCGGCCCATCACGGCATCGCGATGAACACCGCCGGCACCAAGATGTGCGTCGCGGGAACGATGTCGGACTACGCCACCGTGGTCTCGCGGGACACCCTGACGGCGGGGCCGCTGGTGACGTCCGGTGAGAAGCCCTACTGGTCCACGCGCAGTGCCGACGGTCAGTACTGCTTCGTGTCGTGGGCCGGTAGCGACAAGGTTTCCGCGATCTCGTTCGACACCGGTCTGGAAGTGGGTAGCGCTGCGGTCGGCGACCATCCGCAGCGGATGCGTACTGGCGTCGTCAGCAGCTCGATCATCGGCTGATCCTTCGCCGGACGCGCACACAGTGCGTCAGACGTCCAGGTCCGTCAGCCATTGCTGCACGGTGCGCGGGGTGATACCGAGCAGGTGCTGCGCGGACCTGTCCGGGGTGATGACCTCACCGGGCAGCGTGTATCGGTGGTGGTAGGACTCCACGACGGGCCCGGCGGCTCCTGCCCCGAACAGGGGAGTGATGAGGTCGCCGTAGTGGTCGGGGGTGATGGCGCGGAAGGTCACGGGCCGGTCGAGGTACGCGGCGAATCCTGCGGCGACGTCGGCACCGACGAGGCCGGGCAGTGCACCGACCGACACGACGCCGGTGACGGTGTGGTCGGTGAGCAGACGAACGGCGACGTCGGCGATGTCGAGGTGTGAGCTCCAGGACACGGCGTAGTCGTCCCGGATCGGGTACATGAGGACGCCGTCGTCGCGTACCGGTCCGAGGGATATGGGGAGCAGGAAGTTCTCGAGGAACACGCGGGGCTCGATCACGGCATGGGACACGCCGCTGTCGGCCAGCTCGCGGGCGAGGACCTCGGGAGCCGACGTCGGCGGGGTGGAGTCGTCGATGGTGGATCCACTGGTGGAGAACACGACTCGGGCAGGGCGCGCGCGCCGGACGGCCTCGGCGACAGCGTGGGCCGCGGCCATCTGGACATCGAGGGGACCGATGGGAATATGGACGAAGACGCCGTCCGCGCCGGTGTAGGCGTCGACGAGCGAGTCGACGGAGGTGTAGTCGACGGCCACCGCCGGGCCCTCGACGGACGAGGTGTCGCGGACAGCGGCGGTGCCGGAGTGGCCGGCCGCGGTGAGTGCGGCGAGGACGGGAGAACCCTGAGCGCCCGTGGCGCCGTGAACGATGTAGGTCATGAACCCATTAGTGCATGCGATGCAGTGGTTACATCAAGTGCACTGGCTGTAACGTGGGGATACATGAGGCCGATCGCGTTCGAGGACTGCTCCGTCGAGACCTGCGGAGTGACGCGGTTCCTGAGTCTGCTGGACGGCCCGTGGGCCACGTTGATCGTGCGCGAACTGTTGGGTGGTCCCCACCGATTCGGCGAACTGCTCACTGCACTCGACGGAATCAGTGCCCACACGTTGACCAATCGTCTGCGCAAGTTCGAGACCCACGGGTTGCTCGTACGGACGGTGTACCCGGAGATTCCGCCGCGGGTGGTCTACGAACTCACGCCGCTGGGGCAGGGGCTCCGGCCGGTGTTGGACGCCATGAACGCGTGGGCCATGACCGTGCCCATCGCCGGTGTGGTCGAACGCGCCTAACCCGTGTCGGAACCGACTTCGCCGACCCCGGCGATCAACTGTTCACGCGCACGCGCCACCCGTGAGCGGACTGTGCCGATGGGGCACCCGCACACATCAGCCGCCTCCTGGTAGGACAGCCCGAGCACCTGCGTCAGGATCAGTGCCTCGCGCCGGTCCGCGGGCAGATCGGCCAGCATCATGCGCACTTCCACCAGGTCCTCCGCGACGTTCGGCCCCGTGGAGGCACTCTGCGCGGAATCCGCCACGGCCACCCAGTCGTCGCTTCCGACGAGCCGCGGGCGAGCCATCGCCGACCTGACCTGATCGACCACCACGCGTCTGGCGATGGACAGGAGCCAGGTGCGCGCGGAGGACTGCGCCGCGAAACGCGGGAGGGATGTCATCGCGCGGAGGTACGTCTCCTGCGTGAGATCGTCCGCCGCGGACGGGGAGCTCAGATGGGCGACGAATCGCCACACGTCACGCTGTGTCTCTCGAACGAAGGACTCGAGTGCGCGGTGATCACCTCGGCCGGCGGCGAGCGCCAACTTGGTGGTGTGCACGTCGTGCTCGGCTCGGGAACTCACACCTTCAGTGTAGTTGATGACCTTCAGTGCTATTGAAAAGGCCCGTCGGGAACTTTTCCGCCGTCCCGGGCGACCATTGACTCGTGGACTGCACACTCGCGCGAGAAGCGTTGTCGGCGCGCATCGACGGCGAACGGGAGCCCGTACCGTCCGCCCGGACCGACGAGCACCTGGAGTCCTGCGCCCGGTGCCAGAACTGGTACGCCTCCGCGACCGAGCTGACGCGCAGTCTCCGTGTCGGGTCCGCCCCACGCACCCCGGATCTGACGGCGCAGATACTCGACGCCGTCGGCGTCCGTGCGCCGCGCGGTCGTCCCCGTCGCGTAGCGCGGTGGGTGTGCCGAGACCATCCGTGGAGAGCCGCCCTCGTTCTCGTGGCCATGGCGCAGATCTCGCTCGGCGTCGCACAACTCCTCGGAGTAGGACACACCCCTACGGCCGACCCCATGGCGATGGGTCACGAGTCGATGGCCGGACACCTGTTCAACGAGAGCACCGCGTGGAACATCGCTGTCGGGATCGGATTCCTCGTCGCCGCGTGGCGACCGGCAGCGTCGGCAGGCTTGATGCCGGTCCTGGTCGCCTTCACCGGGCTGCTCGCGGTGTTCGTGATCACCGACTCGATATCCGGCCAGGTGACCATCCAACGCGTCGCGTCCCACGCCATCATCGCCGTCGGTGTCGCGGTCACCGCGATGGTCCGGCGCAGCGCGAACGGGTCGACATCACCATCACCGCAACGCGTGTCGCACAGCGACGACGAGGGCGTCATCGTTCCGGACGGCGCGCGCCAGGGGCGCCGACGCGGCCACCTGCGAGAGGCCGACGACTCCGCCGCGTGACATCCCCACTCCACCGAAACCGCAGTGTCGAACGAAAGAGCTGATCACCATGTCCGTCGGCACCCACCAGAACACCGTCCTCGCTGACATCGCCGGCGATGCGACGTTAGTGCGTGTCGCACTCGCCGTCGAGGGCATGACGTGCGGTGCCTGCGCCAACCGGATCGAGCGCAAGCTCAACAAGGTCGACGGGGTGAAGGCCTCGGTGAACTACGCCACCGCGGTCGCCACCATCGAGGCTCCGCGGTCCGTCACCACAGCAGACCTGTGCGCGATGGTCGAGGCCGTCGGATTCACAGCCGCGGAGTTCACCGACGACACCCGCGTCGACACCACGGCCGAGGACGCGCATTCCCGAGACCTGTTCCGCCGCCTCGTCGTCGCCCTGGTTCTGTTCGTTCCGCTGGCCGATCTGTCCATCATGTTCGCCGTCGTGCCCGACACACGCATCACGGGGTGGCAGTTCATCCTGCTGGCGCTCGCTGCCCCGGTCGTCCTGTGGTCGGCGTTGCCGTTCCACCGGGCAGCGTTGTCCGGATTCGCGCACCGCACCACCACGATGGACACGTTGGTGTCCACGGGCATCATCGCGGCCACCGGGTGGTCCGTCTACTCGATGTTCTTCCAGGCCTCCACGGCGGATCAGACCCGGGGCATCTGGGCGGCTATCACGTCCAGCGACGCGATCTACCTCGAAGTGGCAGCCGGCGTCACAGTGTTCGTACTCGCCGGCCGCTACTTCGAGGCAAAGGCCAAACGCCGTGCCGGCGGCGCCCTTCGAGCCCTCGCCGCTCTCGGAGCTCGAGATGTCTCGGTGCTCGTCCGCGGTGGCGGCGAACTACGGATTCCCGTCTCGGAACTGAAGGAAGGGCAGCAGTTCGTCGTCCGTCCGGGGGAGGTGATCGCCGCGGACGGTCTCGTCGTGGACGGACACTGCACTGTCGACACCAGTGCCATGACCGGTGAGTCGCTTCCCGTCGACAATGAGGTCGGCACGGCGGTGACCGGCGGCACCGTCGTGCTGGACGGACGTCTCGTCGTCGAGGCCGCCGCGGTCGGGGCCGACACCGCGCTGGCCGGCATGATCAGGTTGGTCGACGCCGCCCAAACGGGCAAGGCCGATCTGCAGCGCCTGGCGGACCGCATCTCCGGCATCTTCGTTCCCGTAGTGTTCCTGCTCTCGGCCGCGACATTCGCCGGATGGGTTGTCGGCAGCGGCGACATGAACGCAGCGGTCAGCGCAGCACTCGCGGTCCTGATCATCGCCTGCCCCTGTGCGCTGGGCCTGGCCACACCCACAGCGTTGATGGTGGCCTCCGGCCGCGGGGCGCAACTGGGGGTGTTCATCAAGGGACATCAGGCGCTGGAGGCCACACGCACGGTCGACACCGTCGTCTTCGACAAGACCGGGACCATCACCACCGGAGCGCTGACGTTCGAATCGATCGTCGTCGCTCACGGGGAGAACGAGGACGATCTGCTCCGACTCGCCGGAGCCGTGGAGGTCGCATCCGAGCACGCGATCGCGGCCGCGATCGTCGGCGCCGCTCGTGACCGACTGGGGACACTTCCGTCGGTCGACGATTTCGTCGCGCTCCCCGGACTGGGGGCACGAGGGCTCGTGGACGGCCGAGCCGTGGAGATCGGACGGCGGCGATTGTTCGAGGACAGGCAGTGGCCCGTTCCAGGAATTCTCGCCCGTGCACAGCACGGAAGTGAGCGCAGGGGAGCGACAGCCGTCTATCTGGCAGTCGACGGCCGAGTGCGGGCAGTTCTCGTCGTCTCCGACACGGTCAAGCCGTCCGCCGCCGCGGCCGTCGCGCAGCTGCACGCGCTCGGGCTCCGCACTTTGCTCGTCACGGGCGACAACGCCTACGCCGCGCAGGCAGTCGCCGACGCCGTGGGCATCACCGACGTCGTCGCCGAGGTGCTCCCCGAGGGCAAGGTCGAGATCGTCTCGTCGCTGCGCGAGAGCGGCCGCACGGTCGCCATGGTGGGCGACGGCATCAATGACGGACCGGCCCTCGCCACAGCGGACCTCGGTCTGGCGATCGGTGCGGGGACCGATGTCGCCATCGGCGCCGCCGACATCATCGTCGTCCGGGACGACCTCGGTGCTGTGGTGGATTCTCTGGGCCTGGCGAAGGCCACGCTCGCGACGATCAAGGGAAACATGGTGTGGGCGTTCGGCTACAACGTCGCCGCCATCCCCGTCGCAGCGGCCGGACTGCTCACTCCGCTCCTGGCCGGGGCGGCCATGGCGTTCTCCTCGTTCTTCGTCGTCTCGAACTCTTTGCGACTACGCCGTTTTCGAAGCTCCAACTCGGTCACCGGCGAGCGGGAATCGCCGCGCTGAGGGTTCGCGGGAACTTTCTCGATGGAGCGGCCGACTTCTCTTCCGTCACCACTCCACGAGAAGAGAGAACCACATCGTGTCCAAGACCGACCGTGCCCAGCGTAATGCGCTGGCGGAAGCCGAACGCAGACGTTCGGTGCTCATCCGCGCCGGAATCACCGCCGCCCTGGTCGTTTTCGCGCTGATCGTGGGCATCGTGGTCATCTCCGGCCGCGACACCCCCGGCGCAGCGGCTGCGCCGGCGTCGGTCACCGATACCGGCGCCCTGCGCGCAGCCGAGCCCGACGTCGAGACCCTCGGCGGCGGGCAGACACCCACACGAGTCCTGACGATCTACGAGGACTTCCAGTGCCCGAGCTGCCGAGCCTTCGAAGCCACCTTCGGTAGTGCCCTCGACGAGCTCCGCACGAGCGGGGCCGCGGCGATCGACTACCACCCGATCGCGATCCTCGACCGGATGTCGACCACCGACTACTCCACACGCGCTGCCAACGCGTCCCTGTGCGTGGCTGATTCGTCGATGGACAACTGGCTGCGCTTCCATTCGTCAGCCTACGAACAGCAGCCCGCCGAAGGTGGTGCCGGACTGACGGACGATCAGCTCACCGAGATGGCAGTGGCGGCGGGTGCACCCGAGACGGTCGGCGAGTGCATCGCCGACGGAACCCACACCGACTGGGTCGCCTCCTCCACCCAGTCGGTGCTAGAGACCAACGTGAATTCGACTCCGACCGTCCTGCTCAACGGCGAACCCCTCCAGCTGACAACCCCCGAGGCACTGACCGCCGCCGTGCTCGCGATCTCGTGACCGACGTCCTCGCGAGCACCGAGGTGTCCGGACGCCCCCCGCTCGGCCGCGTCGCGGGCGGGGGGATCCTCGTCGCCGGGGCGATCGGACTCCTGGCGGCGCTGGTGTTGGTCATCGAGCGATATCGGCTGTTGCTCGACCCCAGCTATGTACCGTCCTGCAGTCTCAACCCGGTTCTGTCGTGCGGGTCGGTGATGACCACGCCGCAGGCCGCGCTGTTCGGCTTCCCCAACCCCATCCTGGGAATCCCCGCGTTCACGGTGGTGGTGGTGACCGGCGTCCTCTGTCTCGGCGGTGTCCGTGTCCCGCGGTGGTACTGGGCGGGGTTGGCGATCGGACTGTCGGTCGGGGTGGTGTTCGTGCACTGGTTGATCTTTCAGAGCCTGTACCGGATCGGCGCACTGTGTCCCTACTGCATGGTCGTGTGGGCGGTCACCGTGCCGCTGTGGGTGGTCGCGGTCTCCCGCGCGACGCAGTGGGCACCGTTCGTCAGATGGAGATGGACCATCGTCGCCCTCTGGTTCACCGCAGTGATCCTGCTGTGCGGGGAACGATTCCTCGACTACTGGCAGACCCTGCTCTAGCTCGGATGCGGCACTGTCCCGGCCGCATCGACGGCCACGACCACCGCGAGCAGGGCAATCGCCAGGATTCCGACCAGTCGCGCGTCCCGCCGGTGTTCGACCCGTGCTCCCAACCACGACGCCAACGCGACGAGAACGACGAGAACCACGAGATGGACGTCGATCATGCGCGCACGTTCACTTCCGCGTTCTGGCCAACTGGGCCAGCATCGCGTTGTAGGCCGCGAGCTCGTCGTCGTCGGTGCGATCGGCTGCCCGGTCCTCCCGCACCTCGGTCTTCCTGTCCTGGCGCGCCCACTGCGTCACCAGAGCGAGGACGACCATCACCAGCGGGACCTCGCTCGACGCCCACGCCAAGCCCCCGCCGAAGCGCTGATCACTCGCGAGGTCCTGGACCCAGGGGAGGTCGAGGTATCGATAGAACGTACCGCCGATGAGACGGTCCATCGTCATCACCGCGATACCGAAGAACGCGTGAAAAGGCATGGCCGCGAACAGCAACGCCAGCCGACCGAGGTGCGGTAGACGCTTCGGGCCCGGATCGATCCCGATGATGACCCAGTAGTAGAGGTACCCGGTGACGATGAAATGGATGTTCATGAGTTCGTGACCCCAGTGGTACCGCACCAACTCGTCGAACAGTGGGCTGAAGTACACCGCGAACGGCGAGAGCACGAACAGTCCGACGGCGACAGCCGGGTTGGACAGAACCCGAAGTAGCGGTGAGTGCACGACCATGACGATCCATTCGCGCGGCCCGGGGGCGCTGCCGTCCCGCGCGGCCGGCAGTGCACGGAGCGCGAGAGTGACCGGCCCGCCGAGAACGAGTAGCACAGGAACGAACATGTTCAATGTCATGTGCACGCCCATGTGGACGCCGAACATCGCCGAACCGTAGGCGCCCACCCCGGAACTGGTCGTCACCAACAGGGTCAGGCACCCTGATGCCCAGGCGACGGTGCGTCCGAGCGGCCACGTGTCGCCGCGCCTGCGCAGGCGGACGACGGCCCACCCGTACAGCCCGGCCAACAGGACCGCGCCTGCGCCGGTGACGAAGTCGAAGCGCCAGAACGAGGCGAACTGCGAGAGCGACGGGGGACCAGTGGGCTGAAACCCGAGAAAGACGTCATAGACGGTGGATGCGGTGACCAGAAAAGCCGGAGCAGGCCGCACGGCCATGAGCACGACCAGCGCCCAGACGAACACCAGGATCACCGACGACGCCTGTGCCGACACTCGCATGTACCGATCGGACGGAGGACGCCGAACAGCCGCAGTCACGGCGAGGACCGCGGAGACCAGGACGAGTGCCCCTGCCACGAGGGCGAATCGGCCGTACTCCGAATTGAACACAGCTCCCGACGGAAGGAGGATGACGGCCACCACGATCGCTGGTCCCACGGTGAGAACCGCCGCGCACGAGGCGACGACACGATGCCGGGACACGGCCAGGTCGCATTCGCGCGCGTCGCGTCCGTCCACGCGCAGGATCATCGAGCGCAACGAGATCGCGGCGCCGGTCCACACGGAGAAGGCGACCATCGCCACGATGACTGCGCTGGTACCGATGTCGTGATCGCGGCCCTGCCCGGCGTTGCCGATCACCCAGGCCGGGAGAATCCCGATCACGGAGACAGCGGCCGACGCGGCTAGCGGTACCCAGTTCAGACTCCAACGCGTGAGGACGACCACGGCGAGAGCGGCGACTGCGCTCACCATCCACGCCTTCGGTGCCTCGTTCGGCGCCACGAGGTCGAGAAGTGCGCCGCGCCGCACGGCATCGCCCAGACCGATCCCGGTGGCATCCGCCGCGGACACCGGAATCAATGCTGCGGACGACATCAGCCAGACGGAGCTGGAACGCGCGGCGATCAACAGTGCCGCATAGCCCTCCGGGCCGATGCGCCCGGACTTGGTGACCCGTGTGCAGGTGAGTGCGTGCACCAGCGCCCCGAGCGTGACCGCGCCGGACAGGGCAGCGACGAACCGCAGCACCACGTACAGCTGGGAGGTGACGATGCCGGGATACGAGTCTCCGCTCGCGAGGTAGCGGGTGTCACCGGAGACCGCGGTGACCGACACGACGAGGCCGACTGCGACGACGATCGTCGCAGTGAGCACATGGGTCGACAGTGTGCGAGAGGGCCGCGACGACGCGTCTCCTGACGAACGCATCCCCGGTGTCATCGGCCGCTGCACTGGTCACGGTGGGTCGAGGAAGACGTCACATCACTCCCATCATGATGGCCATCCCGCCGGCCATGGCCACCTCGCACGCGGCGGCGAGGGTCAGCGGCTGGTACACGCGTCCCACGGTGGCCACTGCACCGCGCTTCGCGGTGGTGGGGGCCAGGGCGGCGTCCTGTTCGACTGCGAACATGCGGTGGAGCCAGAGGATCGCGGCCGCGGCGAACGCCAGCGTCAGAGCGTAAGATACGAGGGAGACCCACTCCGAACCCGCGCTCGTCCGAGCAGAAGTCTCCATCGCCGCGTGATGGGCGTGCGCGGACGCGTCACCAGCCATCGAATCGCCACCGGAATGATCGTGTGCGGCGGTGTCGGGCAACCACCCGGCCATGACGACCACCATCCACACCATCGCGGCCATCATGAATGCGTGATAAGCGGCCATCACGGGACCATGACGACCGACGTCCACCCGTCGCCGCACACTCGCGAGAACACCCTGCGCGGCCGTGAACACGAACCACAGGGTGGCCGCACCGAAGAAGACGCCCTGGGGGAGCAGGGGTACACCGAGGCCCCACGGCCACGCCATCGCGATCATCGCCACACACATCGCCAGGTGCAGGCCATGATCGATCACACCGCGGGTCCGCCCGACGTGGGCCAGCCGCGACACGCAATAGCCGGCGGCGGCGACGAACAGGGCCGTACAGATCCAGCGCAACGTGCCATCGGCGATCACGACCGGTCCTCGTCCACGATCGAGGTGGGCATCACACGTGGCTGCATGCGCGGTTCGTTCCTCTGCTCGGGCCGCACGGGCGCGTAGGCCCGTGATCGTCCACCAGTGGTCGGGTGCCGCGTACCGAAAGTTCCCGACAGTCCCGGTTCGACTCGACGACCGCGCTCTCGAAGCCGAAACCGATGCACCACAACCGCACTCGTCCGGACGAATTCCCGACGGAGGGGAACCCGACCGCGCCCACAGCCGACTACCGAGGCATGAACACTCGTACCTTCTCGACGGCGCTCGTCGCTGTGGCCCTGGTGGCGTCCGCGTGCACACGGACCGTGGACGCACCCGATCCGACGGCGGACGGAGGTGCCGTCCGGCCCGCGCCTTTCCCCGTCACGGTGGCGGACTGTGCCGGTGAGCCCACCACGTTCGACGGGCCACCGGCGACGGTGGTGACAGCCAATCTGGCCGCACTCGAGCTGGTGATCCGTCTGGGGCGGGCGGACAGTGTCGCCGGAACCGGGTGGGCGTCCGGAGTGTCCACGCTCCCGGACGACGTCCGCGAGGCCGCGGAGACGGTTCCCGTGTTGTCGACCGGCGGCATTCCCAAGGAGGTTCTGCTCACCACCGGAGCGCAGGCGTACATCGACGCCTTCGGGTCGATGCAGATGATGGGGGGAGACGGATTGTCCGAGGAGGAGATGACCGCCGCCGATATGCGACACGTCGTGCTGTCGTCGAGTGCCTGCGCAGCGACACTCCAGGGCGCCCGCACGGACCTGGACGCCGTCTACCGCGACATCGAGAGCATCGGCGCGATCCTCGACGCATCTGCCCCCGCAGCCGACCTCGTGGCCGACATGAAGGACACGATCGCCGAGGTCGCCGTCGCGCATCCACCGCGGGCCGACCGACCGACGGTGTTCTACTACTCGCCGGACCACACCACGCAGGGGATGACCACGGTCGGCGGTAAGCAGATCGCGAACGCCATCTACGAACTCGCCGGTGCGCGTAACGCATTCACCGATGACGCGACGAGCATGCGTCCGGTGTCCTGGGAAGACGTCATCGCCGCCGACCCGGATTTCATCCAGATCGCTGTCAGGAACAAGGCATCCGCCGCGGAGCAGTCCGCCGCGTACGCTGCAGCGCTCGAGACTCTCCGCAGCGATCCGCGAGCGCGTGACCTTCGCGCCGTCCGCGAGCAAAGTTTCATCGACCTGGGTGCGGAGGAGACCACGCTCCCCGGCATCGCCAACGCGGCCGCCGTGGCGACCATCGCGAACGCCGTCGATGGTTCGTGACCGCGGTGCCGCGCTGCTCACCGGCGCCACCACGGTCCTGCTCGTCGCGGGATTCACACTGGCGGTGAGCTACGGATCGACGTCGGTTCCCGTGTCGACCGTGTGGTCGACCGTTCGAGGAGGTCTGCTCGGTACACCCTTCGCCCCCGGCACGATCGATCTCATCGTGTGGCAGGTGCGCATCCCGCGCCCCATCCTCGCCGTCGTCGTGGGTGCCGGCCTCGGGACGGTCGGGGTCGCCGTGCAGGCGCTGGTGCGCAACGATCTCGCGGATCCGTACCTCCTCGGTATCTCCTCGGGAGCCTCCGTCGGTGCCGTGTGGGTGTTGGTGTTCGGGGGTGGCGTCGTCGGGACGCTCGCCGGCATCATCGGATCCGCGGTGGTCCTTCCCGTTGCGGCGTTCCTCGGTGCTCTTATCGCCCTCGCGGTCGTGTGGTCGGTGACCAGAGCCGCGGGCGGCATCGGCGGAGCCTTCGGGCCCACCCGACTCGTCCTGACCGGAGTCACCGTCGGCCAGATCCTCACCGCGATCACCAGTTTCATGGTGCTGCAGACCGACGACCAGGCGCAGACCCGCAGTGTCCTGTTCTGGCTGATGGGCTCGCTCGGCGGGGCCACCTGGTCGCAGCTACCTGTCACCGTCATCGGGGTCGCACTCGGCGCGGCAGTGCTCTACGGCCGTGCCCGCCACCTCAATGCTCTCGCGCTCGGCGACGAGACCGCGTCCTCTCTGGGCATCTCCGTGCTCCGTGTCCGCCGGGAGGTGTTCGTCGTCGTAAGCCTGATGACGGGGGTCATCGTCGCCGTGTCGGGAGCGATCGGATTCATCGGGTTGCTCGTCCCTCACCTGTGCCGCTTCGTCGTCGGCGTCGACCATCGCCGGCTGCTTCCCGCCGCGGCTCTGGTCGGGGCGACGCTGATGGTGTTCGTCGATCTGTCGTGCCGTGTCGCAGCGCGTCTAGTTCATCAGGAACTGCCCGTGAACGTGGTCACCGCCGCGCTCGGAGGCCCGGTCCTGCTCGTACTTCTCATGACACGGACCGGCCGCCCATGACCGACACCGGACCACCGCCCGTGCCGCTGTCGATCGAGAAGTTGTCGGTTCGACTGTCCGGCAACGACATCGTCTCCGATGTCTCCGTCCTCGCTCGGGCAGGGTGCATCACCGGGATCATCGGACCCAACGGCAGCGGCAAGTCGACCCTGCTCCGCACGGTCTACCGCCACGTGTCACCGACGCACGGGCGCATCGTCGTCGGTGATCGCGACCTGTCGGCCATGTCCACCGAGGCGTCGGCCCGCCTCGTCGCCGCGGTACCGCAGGAACGAGAGGGCGCACCGGGTGCGACCGTACGTGACGTCGTCGCGCTCGGCCGGATCCCGCACCAGTCGAGCTTCCGCCGCGAGTCGTCGGAGGACCGCGCGGTGATCGATCGAGCTCTCGCCGATGTGGAGATCGAGGATCTCGCAGCCAGGACCTTCCAGTCGTTGTCCGGCGGGGAGAAGCAGAGAGCGCTGCTGGCTCGATGCTTCGCTCAGGGGGCCGGGGTGTTCGTGCTCGACGAGCCGACCAATCACCTCGACCTCGCGCACCAGGTGCAGATGCTGGCGTTGCTCGAGCGCACGGGCTGCACCTGCCTGATCACGCTGCACGATCTCGGCGTCGCCGCTGCGGTGTGCGACGAGGTGCACGTGTTGTCGAAGGGCGCCATCGTGGCGTCAGGTCCGCCCTCGGCGGTCCTGACCGGTGCGCTGCTCCGAGACGTGTTCGGCGTGCGTGCGGCAATCGGAAGACATCCGCTCACCGGAGGCGTGCAGATCTCGGTGGACTACCTGAGCGAAGCGACATGACGGCGAGCCCGATCGTCCGTAGCGGTGACCGTTGGATCGTCGTCGTCGCTGCCGGGATTCTCTCGTTCACGGCGATGATGGAGATGTCCGCGTTGAATCTCGCTCTGCCGGCGATCGCTCGACACACGGGGACGACGACAACGGTCGCGCAGATCGCCATCATCGGATATCAGGCGATGCTGACGATCTGCCTGATTCCGGCCGGGCGTTTCCTCGCCGCGCACGACGCGCGCCGCACTGTCCTCGGCGCACTGACTCTCTTCGCCGCCACCGGAGTGCTCGCCGCGTTCGCGCCCGGCGACGAGATCGGCATCGTGTGGACCACGGCGTGGCGAACGCTGCAGGGTGCGGCGGCGGCGGTTCTGTTCGTCTGCATGCCGCTGCTGTCGACGGGAGCGGTGTCCCCGCAGCGTCGAGCTCGTGCCCTGAGCGTGACCACAGGACTCGGGTCACTCGGGATCGTGATGGGCCCGGTTCTGGCCGGTCCGCTCATCGACAATTTCGGTTGGCAGTCCGCGCTGCTCCTCAAGATTCCGGCGTGTGTCGCCGCCGGGTGGATTCTCGCGCGGACGCCGCCGGGGTCGCTCGCCGGGGCACGTGGCCGACCGCCGCGGAGCGACGGTGGCCGGCCGGAGGACGAGACACCGACGAAACACATCGTGCTGGCTGTGGGTCTGGTCGCGAGTGCTGCATCCGTGGTCCCGCTAGGGGTGTCGATCGCCCTGCAAGCGGCAGGCGGGTCCGCCACCGACGCAGCGATGGTCATCATCGTCCAGGCGGCCGCCATGGCTGCGGTCGGTCTCGTCGCGGGCATGCTCGCCGATCGCATCGGACCGTCTCGACTCGTCGTGATCGGGGTTGCGGCGGTGACTGTCGGACTCGTCGCGATGGTCCTGCACCGCGGCGACTGGAGCATCGGCGAGCTGGCATGGCGATTGGCGCTGGTCGGGGTAGGCATGGGGCTCTACGGAGGCCCTGCGCAGGCATGGGTGATGTCCTCGGTCGCTCCGGCACGGGCCGCGATCGCGGCATCGCACATGCAACTCGCCAGAACCACAGGCTTCATCGTCGGGCCTCTCGTCGCGGCGTCGCTCTGGACGGCGCCCGTCGTACCCAATCCCGCTCTCACCGTCGCCGCCGCGGTCGCCGCGTGCGCCGCCATCCTGCTTGCCCACCACCGAACTCACCATCGCACCACGTCACGAGAGGACACCCGATGACAGACCGCACCCTGCTGGACGGATCTCGCTACCGCGCCGACCCGTATCCGCTGTTCGCAACCCTGACCTCGTCCGGGACCGTGCACGCGGTCTCCTTCCCGGCGCTCGACGCCTGGCTGATCACCGGACACGCCGCTGCACGACGCGCGCTGACGGACCAAAGACTGGGGAAGGACCACGCCAGAGCGAACTCCGAGTTCCTGGCCAAGGCGTCGATCATGCCCGAGCCGCAACGATCCCGGCTGCAGAAGCACCTGCTCCACAGGGACGAACCGCACCACACACGGATGCGATCACTGGTCACAGACCACCTCTCGGCACGCCGATCCGAAGCCCACCGCGATGCGATCAGAGCCGACATCGATGCTTTGATCGACGCGATGCCGGCGACGGCCGACGATCGACCGGTGGATCTGGTCGCTGCCGTCGCCGAGGCGCTGCCGATGCTCGCCCTCGCTCGCGCGATCGGGCTACCGGATCATCTGCGGGACCGATTCGAGCCCGAGTGGCGGACCGTGGTCGCTCCGGTTCCGCCAGGACACCCGCGACGAGAGCGCTTCGAGAACAACCTCGTGGAACTGCAGGACTACATAAACGACGTGGTACGCGAGGCCCGTGACGAGACCGTGCTCGGCGACATCGTTCGCGCCGCCGACGCAGCGATCATCACTGTGCAGGAACGAGACTCGATGATCTTTCAACTGTTCGCCGCCGGCCAGGATCCGGTGGCCGCACAACTCGAACTGGCCCTCGTCGGAGTGCTCGAACGCCCGGTCGTTCTCCAGCAGCTTCGGAACCACCCCGACCTCGTACCGTCCGCCGTCGAAGAGCTGCTCCGCCACGATTCGGCCTTCAATCTGACGACGTGGAGGTTCCTCGAGGCGGACGATCACATCGACGGTGTGGCGGTGCCGGCCGGTGACTCGGTCATAGTGGCTCTGGGAGCGGCCAATCGGGACCCCGAGGTCTTCGAGTGTCCTCACGACGTGCGCATCGACCGATCGCCGAATCCGCACCTCGCATTCGGATACGGGCGTCATGCGTGCCCGGCAGCGGGTCTGGCGCGCGTCGAGTTGCAGGAAGCGTTGACAGCATTGATCATTCGCCTGGACGGGCTCAGGCCTGGTTACGACCATAAAGACGACCTCGACTGGTCGAGTTCACCGATCACCCGGGCTGTCGCCGCGCTGCCGGTGCACTACTCGTGCCGACGGAGTGCGAGCGCATGACCGTCACGCTTCCCCGTCATCTGAGAGACGACGTGACGATGGCGGAGAACATTCTCGAGATACTTCTCGGTCGCCGCCGCGCGGTGCCCGGCGAGGCACCGACCGCGGTTCCGGCAGCACTCGAGGCGTCGACGCAGTTCGCGCAGATCATGGCTCACGTTCTGCAGCAGCGTCCCATTCGGATGACGCTGCCCGCCTTTCCCTGTAAGTCGCCGAGTCCGGACAAGGTGTGTGGAGTTCTGCCCGACGAAGGAGAACGTCTCGCCCTGATGGAGCTCGATGATCTGTGTCGGCGCATCGGCGAGATCTACGAACCGGGGGCGACACTGACCATCTGCTCGGACGGTCACGTCTTCGCCGACCACATCGGTGTGGACGACGGCGCCATCACCGAGTACGGCACCGCCCTGCGTGCACTCCTCGACGCCCAGCGCCTCGGCCATCTCGAGTGGTTCGATCTCGGCGCACTCTGGCCGGGTCGCACCTTCGAGGACAAACGAACACTGCTCGACACCGCCTGGTGTGACGGACCCGAGGACGTTCGAGCACGCGCCCGACACGACGAGGCAGCCGCGCGGCAGCTCAGAGGGGTGATCAAGTTCCTGGCCGAGGACGCTCCGAGCGGTGACGGCCACACCAGGTCGTACCGACATCGCCGAGCGAAGATCGCTGCGCGACACGTCGTGTCGCGAAGTCAAGGGTGGGGTCGGGTGATCGCCGCGCACCTTCCGAATCACGTGCGTCTGTCGATTCACCCGCAACCGCGCGGAGCGGACAAGCTGGGGATTCGACTGCTCGACCATGCTGATGCGTGGACCACGCCGTGGCATTCCGTGGTTCTCTACAACGCCGATGGAATGCCTGAACTGGTACGCCACGAACACGCGCGGCGCTGCGGCATCCCCCGATTACGCGACGGACGCATCTCGCACTACGTCGTCACGTGACTCAGACAACCCCTTCGGCCGGTCCTGCAGCCGCCCCCTGCGGCGGTTACAGGACCGGCCGAAGGGGGCGTTCGTGACAATCCGCGAGGATGTGCTGTCAGGAACCGGCCCAGACGCAGTCGATGAAGAACCGCCATCCGCCGTCGGATCCGCGGTGCGCCACGTCTGCGCTCCGACCCGTCGTCTCGGCCGAAGTTCCGTCCGGCCCTACTACGGTGATCGCGTAGTCGTTGAGAACGAGGGCGTGGTCACCCACCTGTTGAACCCACGTCACGTTCGACTTCACGCTCGGTGGCGGATCGACCATGGCGGTCACCACTGCCCTGATCTCATCTGTTCCTCGTGCCACAGTCCCGAACTCCGGTGAGAACGTGGCATCGTCGTCGTACATCGACATCAACCCTTCGACGTCGCCTGCATTGAGGTACTGCGAGTAGATGCGCACCAGGTCGGTGGGTGTCGCAGCCTTCTCGTATGTGACTGGGGGGGTGGACATTCTGATCCCTCTCTCATCGGGTGGACGGTGTAGGTGGTCGGCTCAGAAGTAGGGGTCACGGGTGGGCGGTTCCAGGCCGAGTTCGAGGCGACCGTAGAACTCGCCGACGGTCTGGAAGTTGAAGACGACATGGGTGGCGATGGCATGGGCGTCTCGCCATGCTCGCTGGATCGGGTTGCTCACGTACATTCCGCGCGCCCCGGCCATGCGCTGCATTCGATCGAGGGCAGAGAGGATCACCTTGACCGAGTAGACGTTGTCTCGTCGGCACTCGACGCGCGTCTTCAGATCCAGAGCGGCGGGATTCAAAATTCGACGGCCGGTGCGCTCGAGCAGCAGCTGGGCGGAGTCGAGTTCGACTGCGGTCTCCGTGAGTTCCGCCTGTGTGGAGGGATGCTCGGCAACCCCGGCGCCGGTCACGCTGGAGGCGCGGGACTTGGTCCATTCCCGGAGGTACTCGTAGGCGCCGCGGGCCGCGCCGAGTGCGACGTACGCGGCGTTGTACGAGAAGCCGGGGGCCAGGGGAACCTGGTACAGCGAGCTTCCGAGGGACTCGACGCCCGGTCCGACGCCGTCACGGGCCCACTCGAACGGCATGACCCGGTGGGTGGGAACGAACGCATTCTCGACGACGGTGTCGTGGCTGCCGGACGCGGACAGGCCGACGTTGTGCCACGTGTCCTCCCACGTGAAATCGCCCGGGGCGATCAGGAACATGTGGAGCTTGGGCGGTGTCTGGCCTTCGATGAAGGCCCCCAGGATGGTCCACTCGTCGTGGATGATGCCGCTGCTCCACGGCCAACGGCCGTCGAGCACGTAGCCTCCGTCGACGGCTTTCGCCTTGCCCATCGGAGCGAAGATTCCGCCGATGCTGACATCGGGTCCGTCGGACCAGACGTCGGCCTGTGCCTGCTCGGGGAAGTGGGACAGAAGCCAGGAGTGGGCACCGAGGAACGAGGCGAGCCATGCAGACGAGGTGCAGCCTTTGGCCAGCTCCAGGCAGGTGTCGCTCACGGTCTCGAAACCGAGTTCGTACCCGCCCCACTTTCGAGGGGTCATCACGCGCCCCAGGCCGGCGGCGACGATGTCCGCCATGGTCTCGGCGGAGACGTTGCGGTCCAGTTCTGCGGGGACGGCGCGTTCGCGCAGGATCGGGGCCAGCGCCCTCGCCCGCTCGACGAGTTCGTCGTGGGTTGCCATCGCGGCCGGGGCTTCGATGTCCATCGTGGTCATGAGATCTCCTTGGTTCGACGCTGTTCCTGGTGGTATGGGGGATACGTTGTGTGAGAGAGCTATTCGGCGTGCATGTCACTGAAAGTTCCGTACTTGCCGCGGAAGAACACGAGGGGGTCCATCACCTCCGACGCATCGACGTCGAGAACGTCGGCCACGACGATGGTGTGATCGCCCGCATCGTGTTCGTCTCGAACGGCGCACTCGATCCACGCCATCGCGCTGTCGAGCGCGGGGCCGGTGGGCCGATCGATCCAGCCGACGTCGGCGAACCGATCGATTCCCTTCTGGCTGAAGCGTTGTGTGACGCTCGCATTCTCGCGACCCATGATGTTGATGCAGAACCGCCCGACCGAGCGAATGGCCGGCCACGTCGACGAGTTTCGGCCGGGACACAACAGGATCAGTGGTGGGTCCAGGGACACCGACGTGAACGAGTTGGCCGCCATGCCGACCGGGCCGTCGCAACCGTGTGCCGTCACGATCGTGACGCCGGTTGCGAAGTGGCCGAGCACAGTTCGAAGGCGATCACCAGCCAGTGTCGGCGAGGTGTGGGTTGTGGTCATGAACTTCTCCCTTGGTGGGCGGTGCACGAGTCGCTCAGCGAGCGAGGTAGCCACCGTCGGCGACCCACGCCGCACCGGTGACGAACGAGGCCTCGTTCGAGGCGAGGAACACCGCGACAGCGGCGATCTCCTCCGGTCGCGCGACACGTCCGAGGGGAATTACCGCATCCCCCGCGTGCCAGATGTCGTTCTCGTCCTCCTGTGACATATCGGGAACGAAGTGTCGAAGTTGATTGGTCCGAGTGGTGCCGGGAACCACCGAATTGACTCGGATACCGTCTCGCGCGTACCGGGTGGCCAACGAGGTCGCCAGCTGGCGACCGGCGGCCTTGGACGCGTTGTAGACGAAAGAGCTTTGCGCGCCGTCCGTTTCGCTCTCGAACTCCTGTCCGACGAACGCGGACACCGACGCCACGTTGACGATGGATCCGGACTGCTGGGCGATCATGGTCGGCAGCACGTGTTTGCAGGACAGGAACTGACCGCGCACGTTCGTTTCCATGACGCGATCCCAGTCCTCCACGCTCGTCTGGGTGACGTCCCCGAAGAACATCAGCCCGACGTTGGTCACGAGGACGTCGATGCGGTTCCATCGCTCCACGGCGGCCGCCGCCAGTGCCTGTGCCGTCGACTCCAGGGCGATGTCGCCCTCGACGATGATGTGATCGTCGCCGGGCAGAGTGACGACCAACTCTTCGAGGTACGACCGGCGCAAGTCGTTCAGGACCAGCTTGGCGCCTTCGTCCGCGAGACGTCGGGCTACCGCCGCGCCGATTCCGCTGCCGGCGCCGGTGATGATCGCTACCTGTGATTCGAATCTCATGAGAGTCAACGTATTTACTGTCCCCGCCGGCAGGTAGGCCCCGTACGGGTACGGCATCCACTCCCTCGAACGAGGGAGTCGGCCAGGCGGGCAGGCATCGCTCGACAGCAGCGACCCGGTCACCGCCCAGTGGTCATGGCCGTCACTCCCCGGAATCCTCCAGCGCCCGAAGGAACACGAGGCGTACCAGGTCGACACGGGAGCCCACCCCGAGCTTGCGATAGACGGACTTCAGGTACTGCTTCGCGGTGTGTTGGCTGATGGAGAGTCGCTGCGCGATGTCGATGTCGTGCAGCCCGTCCACCACCAGCGTGGCGACGTCGAGTTCACGTCGGCTCAGCAGGTGCGAGTAGACCTCGGGAATGTCGCATCGCCCGTGCGTGTGCAGCCTGAGCATGGTGATGGTCGTGGTGGGATCGTCGTCGGCGAGAACGGAGTGGACGGACAGCCGCAGCTGACCCCGATCCGACTCCGACACGGGAAGATCGACGGTGGTCACGCCGTCCTGCCGAGGGCGTTCGGCGAGCAGGTCGTCGAAGTGCGTGACACCCAACGTCTCCAGCAGCGTCGTCGCCTGTCGATTGTGGTGGCGCTGTCCCGTGCGGGCATCGGTCACCACGACGGCTTCGTCCACGAGATCGAGCGCACGGACGACTTGATCTCTGTGCCGCTCCGCGGAGTCGATGCGGCGTTGGGTGGTCAGGGCTGCTCCCACGATGCGGCCGATGGCGGATGCGGCCGAGCGCAACTGTGCGCGCCCCTGCCAACGAGCGGTGCCGGCGAAGATGGCGATGCCCGCGATGTCGCCGGCACACAGGACCGGGATCTGGAGGATGTAGTCGAAGCTGTGGAGGTGGAGAACTTGCCGATACAGGGGGCTCGCACGCCATTGCTCGTCGTTCATCAACTCATGGTTGTCGGCTGCCAGCTTGGTTTCGAGCACACGGGCCAGGACCGGGTCGAGATCGCGCCCGAGTTCTTCGTAGCGGCTGAGGAAGAAATCACTGACGCCGTAGGTCGCGACGCCTTGTACGGACAGCGAGTGCGGCTTGAGCGAATACAGAGCGACGGAGGGCGCACCGACCACGTCCCGGCCGAACTGGAGAAATCGAGCGTCGAGGTCTGCGACACCGTCGGCGGTCGACAGCAACTCGGTGAGCGTGGCGAGCCAGCCGGGGATCTCGGAAACGTCGGTCATGGCGGGCCCTTCCTGACGAAAGTGGCGAAACACTGGACAGGCCGATC
The DNA here is from genome assembly GCF_001426185.1 of Rhodococcus sp. Leaf247. Lineage (GTDB taxonomy): Bacteria > Actinomycetota > Actinomycetes > Mycobacteriales > Mycobacteriaceae > Rhodococcoides. Next base: position 594,582 of record NZ_LMRP01000004.1, read on the forward strand.
TCATACTCTATGATTTGATCATATTAACGACTACCGGCGAGGCTCTCGCGTATGTGCAGAGTCCATCCGACAGACCACACGAATCAGGGGGCTTCGCAATGAAGCTGGGAGTTTTCTTACCATCTCGAGGACGCATCGCCACTCTTCCCGCGTTGAAGGAGACGGCACTGGCCGCGGAGCGTCTCGGGTACGAGTCGGTCTGGGTCGGCGACCACCTGAGTTACGGCGAGGCGCACGCAAATCACAGCCCTTCGTACCAGAAGGATCGTGCCGACAACGCGGAGATGAACTACTACGAAGGTCACACGACGCTCAGCTACCTGGCCGGCCTCACCGAACGGGTGAAGCTGGGGATGGCAGTGCTGGCGGTGCCGATCCGCGATCCTCGGGTCTACGCGAAGGAGGCGCTGACCCTGCAGACACTGTCCGACGGTCGCCTCGTCATCGGCTGCGGCATGGGTGACTACGTGGGCGATTTCGCACTGACCGGCAGGTCGAAGAAGAATCGTGTGTCCATGACCGAGGAATACCTGGACTGCCTCAACTCGCTCCTGCAAGGCGGAGAAGTCAGCTACGAGGGCAAGACCGTGAGCGTGGAGAAGGCGTACTTCTTCCCGAAGACCGCCAAGATTCCGCTGCTGTACGGAGGTGGCGTGAGATTCGTGGGTGAAGGTGACGACCGAGAGTTCGCGCTGGCGGACAAAGCAATTCGACGGGCAGCCCAGTACTGCGACGGCATGATGCCGTACGGCCCCCCCGAGCTCGTGGTGAACATCCAGGACACGGCTCGCGACATCGCCGCGACCGAATTCGGCCGCAAGATGGAGCACGAAACAGTGGTCATGGGCCATCACGCTCTGGTGTATCGGACCGATGAGGAGGCCCGCGAAGCGGCCGCTCCTTTCCGGGCGAACTCGGCAATCCCGTTTCACGAGAGCGACATCATCGGCGGGGTCGAGACCGCAGCCGCGAAGCTTCAGAGCTATGTCGACGCCGGAATCGACCACCTCATTCTGATGTTCAGCGTCGCGACGGTCGACGAGCAACTGGAGATGATGAATCTCATTGCCGAAGAGGTCGTTCCACTTCTGAAGCCCTGAAGCCTCCTGTCGCCGGAGACGCTACCGGCCGTGCACGGCGAGCCTTTCCCGAATCCGATCGGCGATGGCAGGGTCGATCCCTTGCACGGTTGCCAGCAGATGTTCCTGCAGAGCATGGACGGCGCGGTCCGGGTCCCTGGCCACGCAGGCGGCGAGGATGGACTCGTGTTCCGTGCGCCGAACGGCGACGCCGGCCTCGTCTGCCAGCGCGTGGGCTCGGTAGCGTTCGCTGTTCTGCCAGGTAGGCCCGATCGAGCGCATCAGCCAGCTGAGGTCCGCGGCGCGGTAGATGGTGAAGTGAAACTTCTCGTGAGCGATGCGTGCTGCGGTTCGGTCACCGAGTTGGAGCGCCAGCTGTTGGGCGTCGAGAGCCTGCATCGCGTCGCTCGCCACGGTGTCGTCGACCGAGAACGCAGCCTGTCGAACCAGGGTCCCCTCGAGCATGATCCGCGTGAAGTAGGTGTCGGCGAGATCGTCGTCGGACAGCGGTCGGACCCGCGCTCCGCGGTGCCGCTCGACCTCGATGATACCCGTGGCCTCCAGGTGCCTGATGGCTTCTCGGATGGGCATCATCGACATACCGAGGTCGTCAGCGAGCTGCTGCAGTCGAAGGGGGCTTCCGGACGGGATTCGACCGTCGAGAATCGCCCGCAGAATTGCCTCACGCGCCTGATCGGTCGTCGTCGTCCGTTCGGGGGCACTCAGCCCGTGCTTGCTCACAGTGAAACCTCACAATTTTCTGCCACCCGAGCAGCGCGTTGTGCGCGTCGGCACCATCGAATCCTAAGTCGTCCGTGTTTATCGAACAACTTCATCAAATCCTATGACCTCGGCCCGCCCGTCCTTCGACGCAATTGACACTCCGACAACAGCTGCTATGATTTGATCATATAGTAGGAAAGTAGACAGGATGGGAGATAACGTGAGCGACCACAGCGCAGCTCGCCGCACAGGCGAGGACGAATTTCCTCGCTTTCGAGCTGCGGCAGTGCAAGCGGCGCCGGCCTTCCTCGATCCGGCCGCAACCGTCGACAAGGCGTGCATGCTGATTCGCGAGGCGGCCGACAACGGCGCCACTCTCGTCGCTTTTCCCGAGGTCTTCGTGGCCGGTTATCCGTACTGGAACTGGACCATGACGCCCATCCAGGGCAGTCCGTGGTTCGAGAAGCTCTACCGAGCGTCGGTCAAACTCGACGGACCTGAGGTCTCCGCCCTCTGCGCAGCAGCCAGGGATGTCCACGCCACCGTGGTCATCGGCATCAACGAGCGTGCCGCCGTGGGTGTCGGCACGCTGTACAACACCACGTTGACCATCTCGGACGACGGCACGGTGCTCGGCGTGCATCGCAAGCTGGTGCCCACCTGGGCGGAGAAGCTGACGTGGGGTCAGGGTGACGGCAGTTCGCTCCAGGTGCACGACACGGCGGTGGGTCCGCTCGGGGTGCTCGCCTGTGGGGAGAACACGAACACACTGGCTCGGTTCGCGCTGCTGGCCCAAGGCGAGATGGTGCACGTCGCCGGCTACATCGCACTGCCGACTGCACCGGCGGACTACGACATGGTCGAGGCCATCAAGACCCGATCCGCCGCCCACGCCTTCGAGGGAAAGGTATTCAACGTCGTCGCATGCTCGACCATCTCCCGTGAGATCGTCGACGCCGTCGCCGGTGTCGACGATGCCGCTCGGACGATGCTGACCCGTCCGCACAGCGCTTTCAGCGGCATCTTCGGACCGGACGGGCGATTGATGACCGAACCGCTCATCGACGACGAAGGGATCGTCTACGCGGACATCGACCTCGCGAAATGCATACAGCCCAAGCAGATGCACGACATCATCGGGCACTACAACCGCTTCGACATCTTCGACTTGAGGGTCGACACCCGCGTCAGGAGTGCGGTGTCGATCCACAGCGGCCGCGCCGATGGTCCGCGACGGTCGGACAACGGGATCGTCGGCACGGCGACCGGTGGTCGCGAGGGCAACGACGCGAGCGCCGACAACACATCACCAGTGAAGCACGACAGGAGACCGATCGGATGACGACCAACGATGCACGAGTAGACGACGATGCACTCGCCGACGACCAGATCGGGCGCGCTCGCGTGCAGCAGACCGACGAGCTGCAGCGGTTCTACGACAGCCTCGAAGAACACGAGGCGGGCGCACTGTGGACCGTCGCCAACGACATCGAGCCCTGGTTCCCGCAGCCGAAGGGCATACCCATGCTCTGGTCCTACGATGCGCTGCGACCCAAGCTGCTCGAGGCGGCCAGGTTGGTCACCGGAGACGACGCCGGCCGCCGGGTCATCTACATGGCCAACCCGGGTTTGCGGCACATCGCTGCGGCTGCGGGCCTGCTCTACACCGGCTTGCAGATCATGAACCCCGGCGAGTCGATGACCGCTCATCGTCACGCGGCGTCGGCATTGCGGTTCGTCCAGGAGGGTGACGGCGCGTGGACCATCGTCGACGGAGACAAGTTGAAGGTCGGTCCACGGGATTTCGCTATCACTCCGCGCGGCACGTGGCACGAGCACGGCAACGAATCGGGCACCGATCCGGTGATCTGGCAGGACGGACTGGACATCCCGCTGACCAACGCGTTGGACACCAACTTCTACGCGGTACACCCGGACCTCCATCAGGTGCCGGGCAAGCAGATCAACACCTCGCTGCTGCGCTACGGCGCCGGCACCCTGCGGCCCGTTCATGCGCCGAAGTGGTCGCGTAGCTACTCACCGTTGTTCGCCTACCCGTGGGACAAGTCGTACGAGTCCCTGCTGAATCTGGCGAAGGTCGGCGAGGGCAGCCCCATCGACGGGCACGCGCTCGAATTCGTCAACCCCGTGACGGGTAAGTCGGTGATGCCGACGATGGGAGCGCAGATCCAGCTGCTCGACCCCGGATTCGAAGGAAAGTCGCACCGCCACACCGGAAACGTCGTCTACACCGTCGCCAAGGGCACCGGTCACTCGATCATCCAGGGACAGCGATTCGACTGGACCGAGAAGGACATTTTCGTCGTCCCGTCGTGGGCATGGCACGAGCACCACAACGCGAGCGCGACCGACGACGCAGTTCTGTTCCAATTCAACGACTTTCCCACGGTGAAGGCACTGGACCTCTACACCGAGGAAATTTACGACGCCAACAGCGGTCAGCAGTTCCTGGACTTCTGACCACTTCCACACCACGGTTCGTCGGTCACTCTCGAAGCGATCGGCCATGCCACCATGCCTCGACGAGAGTAGTGACGTGAAACTTCTGACCTATCGAATCGGTGACGACGCCCCCCGAGCCGGCGTTCTGATCGGCGACGACCGCGTGCTCGATGTCGCCACCGTGGCCGCTGCCGGCGACCACGACATGCCCGACACCGTGCTCGAACTGATCGGTGACGCCGAAGCGCTCGGGAGGCTCCAGGGGATCGTCGACGCGGCAGAGTATCCCGCGAACGCCATGGCGGATCTCGACGACGTCACTCTCACGGCACCCATCCGCCCCGGCAAGGTCGTGGGCGTCGGTCTCAACTATGTTGCGCACGTCGCCGAGTCGTCGAGAACTCTCGATACCGACAAGGACAAGCCGACTCGGCCGGTGCTGTTCTCGAAGCCGAGCACGGCGGTCATCGGTCACGGCGAACCTATCCGGCACGACGCGGAACTGACTGCGCAACTGGATTGGGAGTGCGAACTCGCGGTCGTGATCGGACGGCGAGCCAGCCGAGTCTCGGTGGACGACGCACTCGGCTACGTGTTCGGGTACTCCATCGTCAACGACATCAGTGCTCGCGATCAGCGGCGGTCGGGCCAGTGGTTCTTCTCCAAGGGGCAGGACAGCTACGCGCCGTTCGGCCCGTGGATCGTGACGGCGGACGAGATCGGCGATGCGCAGAATCTGGATTTCAGTCTGACGGTCAACGGCGAGCAGAAGCAGAAGTCGAACACGCGCCACATGCTGTTCTCCATCGCCGAGTTGATCGCGGACATCAGTTCCGGCGTGACACTCGAGCCCGGGGACGTCATCGCCACCGGAAGCGCGGAAGGCGTCGGCGCTGCCCAGACGCCGCCGCAGTTCCTGCAGCCGGGTGACAACGTCGTGCTGACGATCGATCGCATCGGCACCCTTACCAACCCCGTCGTCGCCGTCTGACGCCAGGTAAGTCCGAGACCCACGAATCACACTCTCCCCGAGGACTATCGACATGACGACCACCTATCGCATCGGACAGATCGTGCCCAGCTCCAACGTGACGATGGAGACCGAGATCCCCGCCATGCTCCGCGCTCGCGAAGCTGTCCGGCCCGAGCGCTTCACCTTCCACTCCAGCCGGATGCGGATGACCCAGGTGACCAAGGAGCAGCTCGCGGCAATGGACGACGATTCCGGGCGGTGTGCGGTCGAACTCGTGGACGCCCGCGTCGACGTCATGGGGTACGCGTGCCTGGTCGCGATCATGAGCCGCGGCAGCGGTTACCACGAGGTCTCCCGCACCAAGCTCGAGAAAGTCGCCGCGGACCACGGAGTCCCGACGCCCGTGGTCACCAGCGCGGGTGCCCTCGTCGAGGCGTTGCGCGCGCTCGGTGCCAAGAAGACCGCGCTCATCGCGCCCTACATGGAGCCGCTGACCCGAGAGGTCGTCGCGTATATCGAGAACGAGGGCATTCGAGTCCTCGACTACATCGCTCTCGAGATCCCGGACAACCTCGAGGTCGCGGCGCGTGATCCGCGCGCTCTGATCGACATCGTCACCGGGCTCGACCACTCCGAGGCCGATGTGGTGGTGTTGTCGGCGTGCGTGCAGATGCCGTCTCTCGAGGCAGTGCAGGAGGTGGAGGACGCCATCGGCAAGCCCGTGATCACGGCAGCAGTCGCCACGACCTGGCAGATGCTCCGAGCGCTCGGTCTCGACACGCACGTTCCCCGAGCGGGATCCCTGCTGTCCGGTCGATACTGACGGACCACGAACTCGACAGAAGAGGAACACCATGAGCGCAACAGCACCATCGGGTGACGAGTCGATCGCAGGGGTGCTCGCGGCACTGGCCGACGGGCGCGTGCGCGTGGTCGATCTCACCAACGAGCTCAGTGCCGACACCCCGACGTTGACGCTTCCGGAGCCCTTTGCCAATCTGATCGATTTCAGTCTGGAAGAGGTCAGCGCCTTCGACGATTCCGGGCCGCTGTGGCGACACAACAACATTCATACCGGTGAACACATCGGAACCCACCTCGATGCGCCGAGGCACTGGATCTCCAATCGCGACGGCGCCGGCGTCTCCGACATCCCGGTGGGCAGGCTGGTCGGACCGGCCCACGTCGTCGACATCACGGCTCGGGTCGACGCCGACCCGGACTACCTGCTCGAGGTCGACGACATCCTCGCCTATCAATCGGAGCACGGACCGCTGAGTCCCGGAAGCTGGTTGCTGGTGCGAAGTGGGTGGGACCAGTTCGCCCGCGACGAGGCAGCGTTCCTCAACATCAGCGACGGGGTCAGCCACACCCCCGGAATCTCCGCTGCCGCAGCACGATGGTTGGCGCAGGAGTCGCCCATCGCCGGTTACGGGGTGGAGACCGTCGGCATCGACGCGGGCAATGCCTTCGTGCTCGAGCCGCCGATGCCGGCCCACCATTTCCTCCTCGAGGCGGACAGGTACGGCGTCACGTCGTTGCAGAACCTCGCGTCCCTTCCTGCGGCCGGTGCCGCGATCGTCGTCTGCCCACTCCCCATCGTCGGCGGAACCGGAAGTCCAGCCAGGGTATTGGCGCTCGTCGCCTCATGAAGATCTACCCAGTGATTCACGTGCACGAGGTGGACGTGCACCGAGAGGTCGACATCGCGCGGCAACACGACGTCGCCGGTGTGTTCCTCATCGACCACGACAGGGACGATGCGCGGTTGATGGCGGCCGTGGCGGCCGTGACGCACGCGCACCCGGGATTCTTCGTCGGAGTCAACGTCATCCGACGCCCCCTGGCGGCTGCGATCGGCGTCCTCGAAAGTGCGTTCGGCGACGACCTTCCGGTCGATGCCATCTGGGCGGACTTCATCGACCTCGACGCACCCCCCGCACCGACGCACTGGCGCGGCATGCACTTCGGCGGCGTCGCCTTCAAACACCAGCCGCCTGTGCCCCTCGGCGACCTACCGTCGGTGGGCGCAGCCGCCCGTGACCGAGCGGATGTCGTCACGACGTCGGGGGAGGGGACCGGCAGAGCCGCGGACCCGGTGCGCCTTCGTGCGCTCCGGGAGGGTCTCGCCGGTCGGCCGCTCGCGTTGGCGAGCGGTGTGACCCCGGACAACATCGTCGACTATCGCGGGCTCGTCGATCACGTTCTCGTGGCGTCGGGCATCGCCGGGGCCGAGGGGATGGACGAGCACAAGCTCGCGACACTGATGACCAAAGAAGGTGACTCGTGAACGTTGCACATGCTGTCGGAGTGGCATTGGGCCGCTTCGGGGTTCGCCGATCGTTCGGCGTCGTCGGAAGCGGGAACTTCCACGTCACCAACGGTTTGATCGACGCCGGCGTCGACTTCGTGGCCACGCGACACGAGGGTGGCGCCGCCACCATGGCCGACTCCTATTCCAGAATGAGCGGCGAGGTCAGCGTCGTGTCCCTGCACCAGGGGTGCGGACTCACGAACGCGATGACCGGGCTGGGGGAGGCCGCGAAGAGTCGTACGCCCCTCGTCGTCGTCGTGGGCGAAGCGACCGACCCGGCATCGAACTTCCACATCGATCAGGATGCGTTGGTCCGCTCGGTAGGAGCGATCAGCATCGTCGTCCGGACGGCGGACTCGGCGGTGTCCGACACGCGTCGCGCCTACGCCACTGCCCTCAACGAGCGACGAACGGTCGTCCTGCGGATGCCGCTCGACGTTCAGGAGCGCACCGTCGATTCGTCGCTGCTCGACCATCTCGTCGCGGTGACGCCGCTTGCGATGCCCGTCGCCGCAGCCGAGGACATCGCGGCTATGGCAGCACTTCTCGTCTCGGCGGAGCGTCCGGTGTTCATCTGTGGACGCGGTGCGCGCGGGGACGCGGCCCGTTCGGCACTGATCGCCTTGGCAGAGACGACGGGGGCATTGCTCGCCGAGGGGGCGGTGGCCAAGGGGCTCTTCGCCGGTGAGAAGTGGTCGATCGACGTGTCCGGCGGATTCTCGTCGCCGACGACGGCCGCGCTCATCACCGACGCCGATGTGGTGGTGGGGTGGGGGTCTGCGCTGAACAACTGGACCACCGCACATGGCACCCTGATCGGCCCCTCCGCCACGCTGATCCAGGTGGATCTGGAGGCCTCCGCGCTCGGCCGGCACCGTCCGATCGGTCTCGGTGTGGTCGGTGACGTCGCAGGGACGGCCGAGGCAGTGAACCGACACCTCGTCGCCGCGGATCACCACGCCACCGGTTACCGGACCGACGCGGTCGGCGACGAGATCGCCGCCCGGATACTGTGGCGCGACCACCCTTACGACGATGTGGGTACCGACGACGCGTTGGATCCGCGGACCCTGTCCATCGCTGTGGACGACGCGATTCCCGCGGACCGTGTCGTCGGCGTCGACTCGGGGAACTTCATGGGCTACCCGAGCATGTATCTCGGAGTACCTGACGAGCGAAGTTTCTCGTTCACCCAGGCGTTCCAATCGATCGGGTTGGGGCTCTCGACAGCCATCGGTGCCGCCCTCGCGCAGCCGGACCGGTTTCCGGTCGCCGCGTGTGGTGACGGTGGTTTCCTGATGGGCATCGCGGAACTCGAAACGCTGGTCCGACTCGACATCAAGATGCTCGTCGTCGTCTACGACGACCACGCGTACGGTGCCGAGGTCCACTTCTTCGGACCCGACGGCTACCCGACGGACACCGTGACCTTCCCGGACACCGACATCGCCTCCATCGCAAGGGGATTCGGTTGTGACGCAATCACGGTGCGCACCCGCGACGATCTCCGCGAGATCGCAGACCGGGTGTCGGGCGGACTGGATCGACCTCTCGTCGTGGACGCCAAGGTCGTCGGTTTCAGCTCGTGGTGGCACCGAGAAGCGATGCTCAACCATTGAAACTCGTCGTCGTCGAATCGCACTTCGGCAATACCGTCGCCGTGGGCGAGGCGATGGCAGCCGCGCTGTGTGCCAACGGAATACCCGCCGCGGTACGGCTCGCCCATGAAGCCACGTCGACTCTTCCGGCGGGCGTGGACACGCTCGTCGTCGGTGCACCCACCCACAACGGGGCGTTGTCCACGCCCGCTACCCGCTCACGTGCGGCGGGGATCGGCGCCAAGGACTCGACCGATCTGCAGGGCGTCCGCGAGTGGTTGGGCGCACTGGAGGCCGTCGGCACGAATCTCGTCGTCTTCGACACCGTTCGGGCCGGCGAGGACGCGTCTCGGTCGGCGGCCGACGAGGCAGTCGACCTGGCCGCCGGAGGCGCCTACGCGTCCGTGACACGGGGGCTGTCGTTCGGCGTGGGCGGTGTGGCCGGGCCGTTGTCACCGGGTGAGCTCGTGCGCGCCCGGCGCTGGGCGCTCGGCGGATTCGCGATGGACGACGTGTCGTAAGGAGAAGAACGGGAGCTCGTGATGATTCGTTCGGAAGACGTGGAATCGGCGATCGCCGACATTGCGGCCGGTCGCCCCGTGGTGCTGACCGACGACACCGGCGGTGTGACGACGGGGGATATCGTGTTCTCCGCCGAACTGGCCACCGCGTCGACGATGGCCTTCACCGTCCGGTACTCCAGTGGGTTGGTGTGTGCGGCGATGTCCGGCGAGATACTCGACCGACTCGACATTCCGCCGATGATCCTGCAGGCCGAGAACGGATCACGACCCGCCTTCACGGTGTCCGTCGACGCCGTCGCCGGGGTGACCTCCGGAATTTCGGCGGCGGACCGGGCGAGGACCGTGCGTGCTCTTGCCGAGTCGAACGCGGTACCCGCGCACTTCCACCGGCCGGGTCACCTGCCCGCCCTCCGGTGCCGGCCCGGCGGTGTCCTCGCGTGGCGAGGGCGTGCGGAAGCGGCGATGGATCTGGTTCGCACCGCAGGGCTCACTCCCGTCGGGGTGCTGGTCGAGCTCGTCGACGACGAAGGTTCGGTGAAAAGCGGTGTGCGCATTCGTGAGTTCGCCGATAGGCACGACCTGTCGACGGTGTCGATCGATTCTGTCATCGAGTATCTGCGGCGGCGGGAGGTTCTCGTCGATCGGGTGGCGAAGACTCGATTGCCGACGCGTCACGGGGTTTTCACCGCGTTCGGATATCGCGGGGCATTCGGTGGGCCCGACATCGTTGCTTTGGTCAGCGGCACCGTGGTGGGTCGACGGTCGGTGCCCACGTGGATCCATCGGGAATGTCTGATCGGAGACGTGTTCGGCACACTCGGGTGCACGTGCGCCGAGCGGGTGGACGACGTGCTGGAACGACTGGCCGCGACAGACGGCGGCGTCTTCGTCTACGTGCGTCGCGCGTCCGCCGAGGGGATCGGTCGGCCGTGTCGAGCGGGCGACGCGAGTGTGCTCGCCGAAGCCGAGCAGATTCTCCGTGACCTCGGGGTCGAGTCGTTCGAGATCGACGGCGGCGACCTACGCGCGGCGGACGCGGACGCTCACGCCGGGTGACCGGCGTGAGCTCCGGGGGGCGCCACGGAGCGGCGGCGCGGTCGCCACTGAACGTGGTCTGCCAGCACGGCCGCCAACAGAATGACACCGGTGATGATCTGCTGCCAGAAGGTGGGCACATCGGACAGGCTGAGTCCGTTCTGCAGAACGCCGATGAACAGCACACCCAGCATGGAGCCGCCGACACCGCCGACACCGCCGGCCAGAGCTGTTCCGCCGATCAGGATGGCGGCGACGGCGTTGAGGGGAAGCGTGTTGTCTGGCGACGGTGTGGACGCTCCGATCCGTCCGACCGCGATCACGGCGGCGAGGGCCGCCATTCCTCCGGCGACCGCGTACACGGTGATGTGTGTCCGCGACGTTCGGATACCCGACAGCTTGGCCGCTGTCATGCTGCCGCCGACCGCGTACACGTCCCGACCGAAGTAGGTCCGGTTCTGGACGAACGAGAACACGACGAGGGCCGCGATCATGATGAAGATCGGCGTCGGAAGTCCGAAGAACTTGTCGATCGCGACGAGGTCGACCGCGTCGGACTGGACGAATTGCGCATTGGTTCCGGACCAGAGACTGACCACACCGGTCAGAGCGGTCATCGAGGCGAGCGTCACGACGAACACGTTGAGACCGAAGACACCCACCATGATGCCGTTCGCCACCGCACCCACGACAGCCCCGAACACGACTGTCAGGACGATGGCGACGGCTCCGGGCATTCCGTTGTCGAGGGTCGTCGCCAGGAACACACCACACAGCGCGACCACTGCGCCGGAGGACAGGTCGATACCACCACTGATCTGAACCAGTGTGGCGCCCAATGTGACCAGCCACAGAACCGCCACCGACGTCGCGATGTTGACGAGGTTGGTTCGGTTGAGAAAATTCTCCTGGTACACCGACATGAACACGACGAGTAGTACCAGAAGAATCAGGACGGGCCGGAACAATCGCGTCGACTGCCAGACCTGGCGGAGGATGCCGCTGGTCTCGGAGTCGTCCCGGATGTTCTCGATGCGCTGCACGGTGGTACTCACAACAGTCCTCCTGCGGCCGCGGTCGCGATGGCGGCCTCGGTCATCTCGTGGGATGAGAAGCGGCGGACGATCGCGCCGCGGTACATGACGACGATGTCGTCGCACAGCTCGATGAGCTCGGGAACGTCCGACGAAGTCACCAGTAGAGCCAGGCCTTCGTCCGCGGCGCGGCGTAATGCGTTGTGCAGTTCGGCTTTCGCGGCCACGTCGACACCCCGGGTCGGTTCGTCCAGAAGCAGGACGCGAGGTTTCGATGCGAGCCACTTGGCGAACAGGACCTTTTGTTGATTGCCTCCGCTCAACGACCGAACCGACATTCGCGGTGAGGCGAAGCGGAGGGCGAACGCCGCGACTGCGCGGGCGAGCAGTCCGGATTCGCTCCGCGAGCGGACCACCTTCCACCGCGCCGCAGTATGGGTGGTCACCATCGCCGCGTTCTGGGTGATGGACATCGACAGAACGAGACCCTGCAGCTTGCGATCGGGCGGGACGTACCCGATGCCGGATGCGATTGCCGACCTCGGCGACCGTTTGGTGCTCTCGGCTCCGTGAATGGTGAGCGTTCCCGCAGTGACCTCGCGTCTGCCGAAGATCAGTTCGAGCAGTTCGCTGCGTCCGGACCCTTCCAGCCCCGCGACTCCGATGATCCGGCCGGGAAAAAGATCGAGATCGACTCCGCACACCGCCTCGCCCGATTCGACGCCACTCATGCGGACTGCTGCACCAGCGTCGACATCGGGGTACCGGACGCGATGGACGTCGCTACCAGATCGTCCGAACTCGGTTCCCACCATCGCCGAGACCAGCGAGTCCGGCGTGAAGCCCGCGGTGGGTCCGCCGGCGACTGTGAGTCCGTTGCGCATCACCGTCACCGACGAGCTGATCTCGAAGACCTCGGGGAGTCGGTGCGAAACGAACAGGATGCTGACGCCCCGCTCCACGAGGACGCGCAGCGCCGTGAAGAGTTCTGTCACCTCGTGCTCTGTCAGCGAGCTGGTGGGTTCGTCGAGGATCAGGATGCGACTGTCGAGGGAGATGGCGCGCGCAATCTCGATCATCTGTTTCTGATCGGGTCGCAAGGTGCCGACGATCCTGTCCGGGTCGTAGGCGATGCCTACCGTGGACATGATGTCCGTTGCGCGACGGCGAGATTCCCTCCAGTTCACCACCCCTCGACTCCTTGCCAGGCGCCCCAGAAGAATGTTCTCCGCGACGGAGAGGTGTTCGGCGACGGCCGTTTCCTGGGAGACCATGGCGATTCCCTGCCTGACAGCGTCGGCGGCGTCCCGGAAGCGAAGCGGCCGACCGTCGAGGAGGATCTCACCCTCGTCCGGTTGTACTTGACCGGACAGGATTCCCAGCATGGACGACTTCCCGCACCCGTTCTGTCCGATGAGCGTGTGAATAACACCTGGATGCTCGAGGACGAGGGACGCGCCCCTCAGTGCACGTGCACCGCCGTACGACTTGTGGATGCCGCGGAGCTCGAGCAGTGGAGCGCGGTGCTCGGTGTGCTGCTCCGGCGATGGGGATTCCGTCACGATCGTCCCGATCTCTCTCGTCGAATACTGAGGGACAGAAGCATCATTCGTCTCAGTCGAACCACACGGCCTGATCGATGTTCTCGGCCGAGACAATGTACGAGGGGACCGCTATATACGGCTCGATGGGCCCGCCTTGATCGGTGACCGTGTTGTACGCGGCGATGGCGGCCTGCCGCCCGATCTCCTCGAACGGTGTGCGGTAGGCGAACTCGACTCGTCCGGCCTCGATCGCGTCACCGGTGATCGATTGGCCGGCGCTGGGATTGACGACCTTCGCCTCCGAGCCCTGCGTGGCGACGGTCGTGCTCAGTGCCACCGACGATTGGTCGTTGTAGGCGGCGATGACATCGACGTCCGGATACTTGGTCAGAATCGTGGAGGCGGCGGTGCTGTACGCCGCGGGTGTGTCCTCGGTGGCATCGACGTTGCCGAGGTACTCGAGCCCCAGCTCCTCGGCCCAGAACTTCTCGCGGTCCACCAGGTACGCGAGGACCGCGACGGGGAGGCCGAGTCCCATCGTGGCGAAGCCGGCTCCGGGAGTCTTGTCGGCGATCGCCTTCACGGTGCGATAGGCGGAGTAGTCGAATCCCTGGGAGATTGAGGTGACAGCGCCCGCGACGGTGTCGTCCGGCCCGGCCGATCCCACGACCGTGATGAACGGGACGCCCTTCTCGGTGGCCTGCGCGATCGAGGGTGCCAACGCCTCGGCGAAGACCGGGCTGCAGATGATCACGTCCACGTCGGCGGCCAACAACTCGTTGGCCTGACTCACCTGCTTCTGCGGGTCCAGCTGAGCGTCCTTGGGAACGAACGTCCCGCCGAGCACTGTCACCTCGGCCTCGATCGCATCCTGGATGGCCACCAGCGACGGCTGTGCGGTGCTCACTCCCAGGTACCCCACCTTGAACGGAACACCCTCCGCAACAGAAGGATCCGCGAGTACATCGAAGTACCCGGCGTCCGGTCCCGCGTACTCCGTCGGCACGTCCACGGACAGGTCGCTCGGTGTCGCCCCGTCCGCCCTCTCTTCGGTAGCGGCGGAACAGCCGGCCAGGGCCATCAGCGCCACCGACGCCACAGTCATCACATTCCGCACCCGCGTGGTGGACCTTGTCGTGGTCATCATTCGTCCTTCGATGGCTCGGTGACCGTGGATCGATCGCGTTTGCCGACAGTAGATGATTGAGTTACATTTGATCAAGTAATAGCGAAAGTGTTCCGATCCTGAGTGGACGTCCGGTCTGGAGTGGATCGAGTCGTCAACTGCGGCGAGGAACGTCTGTCACGCTGCTGTTCCGGCGTCGTCCGTTCGTATGCCCGAACGCCGCCGGTGACCTGTCCACCAGAGCCCTGGAGTCACCATGCAGATCGCGATCGTTCTCTACCCGCGCTTCACTGCGCTCGACGTCGTCGGACCCTACGAAGTTCTGAAGCTGATGCCCGACGTCGATGTGCGCTTCGTCGCGCACGAGGTGGGACCCGTGCTCGCCGACAGCGGGATGCTGTCGTTGATGGCGACGGACACCTACTCGGACATCGATGCCCCGGACATCGTGTTGATTCCGGGCAGTCCCATCGGGACAGAGGACGCGATGGCGGACCCGGTGCTTCAGGAGTGGCTGAAGAGGGTCCACGAGACGACGACATGGACCACGTCGGTGTGCACGGGTTCCCTGGTACTCGGCGCCGCCGGAATCTTGCAGGGATTGCCGGCGACGTCGCACTGGTCGGTGCAGGACCGACTCGCGGAGTTCGGAGCCGAATCGAGGCCCGGCGATCGCATCGTCCGAGCCGGCAAGGTTGCCACCGGAGCCGGCGTATCGGCAGGAATAGATTTCGCTCTCTGGTTGGCCGGTGAAATCTGCGGGGAAGAACGCGCACGAATGATTCAGTTGGTGATCGAATACGATCCCCAACCGCCGTTCGATTCCGGCCACCCGCACAAGGTCACCGAGGATTTCATCGACAGAACTGTCGCGGCCATGGTGCCGTAGTCGCCACGATTTTCACGGCTTCGGCAACATGCGGTGCAGCGGATTGTTGCTGACCGGCGTCCCAGTTCGACGTCCCGGTAAAGACTTGACTATCTCCGGGGCGTCGGCTGTGGCTCGCGTCGCGTCGTGCAGTCGCATCTCACGGGTGTTCCCGCGGCCGATCGCCGGCGCTGTGTATTTGCGTCGGGCCGGTCCGAGGCATCCGGGACATGTGATCTCCGTGGGGATTTGGTCCATCGGATACTGCTGATGTGTGGACTCGCAGGTGTTGGCGCAACGGAAAACATAAGTCGGCATCATGGCAGTTTAACCGGTGATGAAGTCGACCACGACCCGAAAATTGCCGGTAGCACGGAAGGAAACATCTTGTTCACGCAAAGTACTCCGTCGCACACATGCCTATGGAAGAGTTCGACCCATATGTTTTTCCGGACCACGCCTGCGAGGAGACGAACGTGCCCGAACTGCTCTTTCCGTTGGATTCATCGAAAACTTTCACCGATCAGAAAATCGTCGGACACAACCGATGGCACCCGGATATCCCGGCGGCAGTCACGGTCAAACCCGGTGACAGCTTTCGGGCGCATTGCCGGGAGTGGTTCGACGGCGCCATTCACAACGACGATTCCGCGCAGGACATCCTCGAGGCGCCGCTGAACAATGTGCACACGTTGTCCGGCCCGTTCGCCATCGAAGGCGCCGAGCCGGGCGACCTCCTGATCGTCGACATCCTCGATATCGGGCACATACCGCAGGAGGATTCGGGTCCACTGGCGGGCCAGGGGTGGGGCTACACCGGTATCTTCGCCAAACACAACGGCGGCGGCTTCCTGACCGACCAGTTCCCCGACGCGTACAAGGCGATCTGGGACTTCTCCGGCCAGAAAGCGACGTCGCGCCACGTACCGCATGTCGAGTTCACCGGCATGGTCCATCCGGGTCTGATGGGAACGGCGCCGTCGCACTCGTTGCTGGGAACGTGGAACACCCGCGAGGCAGCGCTCATCGCTACCGATCCCCAGCGAGTTCCGCCCCTGGCGCTTCCACCGGAACCCGACGGTGCGATTCTGGGATCGCTCACGGGTGCCGACTTCGCACGAGTCGCGGGTGAGGGTGCGCGCACGGCTCCGCCGCGCGAGAACGGTGGCAACCAGGACATCAAGAACCTGACCAAGGGTTCGCGCATCTTCTACCCTGTGTTCGTCACCGGGGCCAATCTCTCGTTCGGCGACCTGCACTTCTCCCAGGGCGATGGTGAGATCACCTTCTGTGGTGCCATCGAGATGGGCGGATTCCTCGATCTGCGTGTAGACCTGATCAAGGGCGGAATGGAGACATACGGCGTGCGCGAGAACGCCGTCTTCATGCCGGGAAACACCGATCCTCTGTACTCGGAGTGGATTGCGTTCTCCGGCACCTCGGTGACACTCGACGGTGAACAGCGATACCTGGACTCCGACCTCGCATACCAGCGAGCGTGCCTTCATGCGATCGACTATCTGACGAAATTCGGTTACAGCCCGGAGCAGGCATATCTCCTGCTGGGTTCGGCACCGATCGAGGGGCGCTTGTCGGGTGTCGTCGACATTCCGAATTCATGTGCCACGGTCTATCTTCCGACTGCCATATTCGACTTCTCCCTGGAGCCGACGTCCGCCGGTCCGGTGCAGATCGATCCCGGCATGGGAGCTCCGAAGGCGTCGCGACGCTGAGTGAGCCGCCGACTCTCACACGCGGCCAGGCCGGGCACTAGGAGTGCCCGGCCTGACCTTTTCGGCCCGAACAACTGTCGCCGACAGACTAATTCAGCCCAGTCGGCGCAGACGGGGTTCGAGATCGGTCTTGAACAGCTCGAGGAATCGACGCTGATCATGGCCCGGCGCATGGAACACCAGGTGGTTGAGACCGGCGTCGACGTACGGCTTGACCTTCTCGACGGCCTCGTCGGGATCGGACGCGACGATCCACCGCTTGGGTGGTTGAGACCGGCGTCGACGTACGGCTTGACCTTCTCGACGGCCTCGTCGGGATCGGACGCGACGATCCACCGCTTGGCCACCTGCTCGATCGGCAGCTCGTCGGCGGCCTTCTCCATCTCGATCGGGTCGTCGATGGAGTGCTTCTGCTCCGGCGTCAGTGACAGCGGAGCCCAGAAGCGCGTGTTCTCCAGCGCCGCATCGGCATCCGTGTCGTACGAGATCTTGATCTCGATCATGTGATCGATGTCGTCGACGGGTCGCTCCATCTTCGCCGCACCCTCGACGACGGCCGGAATGAGCTTGTCGGTGTAGAGCTCCATGCCCTTGCCCGAGGTGCAGATGAAGCCGTCACCGCTGCGTCCCGCGTAGCGCGCGACCACCGGGCCACCTGCCGCGATGTAGACGGGAACGCCGCCCTCGGGCACATCGTAGATCGATGCGCCCTTCGTCTTGTAGTACTCACCCTCGAAGTCGACGCGGTCGCCGAGCCACAGCTCGCGCATCAACGACACTGCCTCGCGCAGGCGCGCGAACCGTTCCTTGAACTCCGGCCATTCGCCGTCGAATCCGGTCGCGATCTCGTTGAGGGCCTCACCGGTGCCGACGCCCAGCATGATCCGGTTCGGGTACAGGCACGCCATCGTCGCGAACGCCTGSGCGATCACGGCAGGGTTGTAGCGGAACGTCGGAGTCATGACCGACGTGCCCAGCTGCAGGGTCTTCGTGCGCTCRCCGACGGCCGTCATCCACGCGAGCGAGAACGGGGCGTGGCCGCCCTCGTGGCGCCAGGGCTGGA
>NZ_LMRP01000005.1 GCF_001426185.1 Rhodococcus sp. Leaf247
GGAAGCTAAGCCCTCCAGCGCCGATGGTACTGCACCCGACAGGGTGTGGGAGAGTAGGACACCGCCGAACAACCCTTCACAGAAAGCCCCCCGACCACAGGTCGGGGGGCTTTCTGCATTCACGGGTACGGGTGTCCGGACACAGTCCGATCAAGCAGAGTTCCGTCGTGTTCGCGCCGGGATAGTCTCTTACCCATAATGCCGCAGAAACCACGACGCTCGATATCACCCCTCGGTTCCCCGCTGCTCGGGCACACCGAGGAATCCCCGCGTCGCCGGCGTATCCGGGTGCAAGTTTTGCTCACTGTCTTCCTGCTGGGCGCCAACGCAATCGGTGCCGTCATCGTAGGTGCACTCATCAGCGTGGTCGTGCCGGGACCAGATGTGGTCACACCGCGCGAGTACTGGTGGGTCAACTTCATTCTGATCCCGTGTTACCTGGTGGTGGCGTTCGTCATCGGGGTGGTCTGGGGAACCAAGCGCACGGTCAACGGGCTTCGCTGGGCCATCGAGGATCGCGTCCCCACGCGCAAGGAGCAGAAGCGCACGCTGGCAATGCCGTGGCGGCTCACCCGGTTGCAGATCGGTTTGTGGATCGCGGGGCTCGCGATCGTGACGACGGCCGACGGCATCATCGATCCGAACTCCATTCCCAAGGTCGCCTTCACCATCGCGTTCGGTGGTGCGACCGTGTGTGCGTTCAGCTACCTCCTCACCGAGTTCGCGCTACGCCCTGCCGCGGCGCGTGCGCTCGAGGCCGGCGATCTCCGTCGCATCCGCCTCGCGGGCGTCATGGGCCGATCGCTGCTGTCCTGGCTTCTGGGTACCGGTGTCCCCGTGGCTGGTCTGATGGTGATCGCGATCGCGTCCTTCATCCGTGACGACACGACGGCCGATCAGTTCGCCGTCGCGATCCTGTCGCTCGGCGGGATCACGTTCCTGTTCGGCTTCGCACTGACACTGCTCGGCGGCCTGGCGACGACGGCGCCCATCGACAACGTGCGCTCGGCGATGGTCGAGGTCGAACGGGGCAACCTCGACGCTCGGGTGTCCGTGTACGACGGCACGGAACTCGGAGAACTGCAGAGCGGTTTCAACCGGATGGCCGAGGGGCTCGCGGAACGCGACAAGATTCGGGACCTCTTCGGCCGCCATGTCGGCATGGAGGTCGCGGAGGCGGCGCTCAAGAGCAATCCGGAGCTCGGCGGGGAGGAGCGGGACATCGCCGTCTTCTTCATCGATCTGATCGGATCCACCGAGCTGGCGTCGTCGCAGCCGCCGGCTCAGGTCGTCGACCTGCTGAACCGCTTCTTCGACGTCGTAGTCGACGAGGTGGACAAGCACCACGGGTTCGTCAACAAGTTCGAGGGTGATGCGGCACTGGCAATCTTCGGTGCACCCGGTGATCTCGACGATCATTGCGGGGAGGCACTGAACGCGGCACGCGCCATCATGCGGCGCCTCGAGCTCGAGGTCCCGGATTGCCAAGCAGCCATCGGTATCGCGTCGGGCCGTGCAGTGGCGGGCAACATCGGCGCGAAGCAGCGGTTCGAGTACACGGTCATCGGTGATCCGGTGAACGAGGCTGCACGACTGTCCGAGCTCGCCAAGACCGCGGACGGACGTCTGGTGGCGTCGGCACGCACGGTGGAGCACGCACACGACCAGTCGAGTGAGGAGTGGTCGTTCGGCAAGAGCGTGACCCTGAGGGGGCGGTCGGAGGAGACGCAGCTCGCGACCCCTGCCTGACTCTGCCCAACCCGGTCGATAGGGTTGGCCCGTGCGTCTGGTCATTGCTCGGTGTCAGGTCGATTACGTCGGCCGCTTGACGGCCCATCTGCCGTGGGCGAAGCGTCTGCTACTCGTCAAGTCCGACGGATCGGTGAGCGTCCACGCGGACGATCGGGCCTACAAGCCGCTGAACTGGATGACGCCGCCGTGCTGGTTGGTCGAGAACCCCGCCGAGGCGCTCCCCGCGGACGGCGACGTCGTTCCGGCGGATCGGCAGCTGTGGGTCGTGACCAACAAGGCCGGTGAAGAACTGCGCATCACCATCGAGGACATCGAGCTCGACACCAGCCACGAGCTCGGAATCGATCCCGGCTTGACCAAGGACGGCGTCGAGTCGCATCTTCAGGAGTTGCTCGCCGAGCACGTGCACACCCTCGGAGACGGATACACGCTGGTGCGCCGGGAGTACCCGACGGCGATCGGCCCCGTGGACCTGCTGTGTCGCGCGGAGGACGGTGCGACGGTCGCGGTGGAGATCAAGCGTCGAGGCGACATCGACGGCGTCGAGCAACTGACGCGCTACCTCGAACTGCTGAACCGCGATCCGCTGCTCGCTCCGGTACGAGGGGTGTTTGCGGCCCAGCAGATCAAGCCTCAGGCGAAAACGCTCGCGCACGACCGCGGGATTCGGTGCCTCACACTCGATTACGATTCGCTGCGCGGTATCGAGTCGTCCGACTTCAGATTGTTCTGACACGGTCGCCTACGATCGGAGCTGTGCCGCGGCGTAACAATCAGCGAACCGGCCGCTCGGGACGGGCGGACCGGCCTGCTCCGACGTTCGGGAACTCGACTGCCCGCAGGGAGGCCGGGCCCGCGTTCGACGGCGACGAGGAGTACGTAGTCCGTCCCGTCCCCGGCGCGCGAGCCACCAAGCACTACCGTTGCCCCGGATGCGACCAGGAGATCTTTCCCGGTGTCGCGCACGTCGTGGTGTGGCCGTCCGATCGCATCGGGGGAGCGGACGACCGTCGACACTGGCACACGGGCTGCTGGTCCGGCCGAAGGACCAGAGGCCTCACTCGCCGCTGGTCCTGAGCCCGCCCTGTTTACGTGGCGTCGACGGACGTGTCCGACTCCTCGTCGTCCAAAAGAGTCTCATCGATCTCGAGGTCGTCCGGGGCGAGAGGCGCGTCCAGCAGTTCGCTCTCGCGGTTGACCGACGCGAGCATGGCCGGCACGGAATCCAGCTGCCCGCGGATCCCCAGCAACTGCGCCAGGACTCGGCCACGCAGAACTCGGAGCTCCTCGGCCAGTTCCTTCGCGTGTGCGATACGCCGCTCGGACTGTTCGGTGGCGGCCTGCAGTCGACGCTTGGCCTCCGCGGTGGCGTCGGCAAGCCTGCGCTCGGCCTCCGCCTTGGAATCGGCCTCGAGCTCGTTGACGGCGTTCATCACCTTGGTGCGGCGATCCACCATCGTGATCTCGAAGTCTTCCTGCGCTGCGGCCCGCTTCTTCTCGGCCTCTGCCGCCAGGCGATCGCGCTCTGCCTGGGCTTCTTCGATGATGCGCGCGGCCGTGGTGCGGGCCTCGGCCAGCGTTTGTTCCTGCTCGGTCTCGAGCGCGGACCGTCGGTCCTTCAGCTCGGCGACCAGGCCCTCGTACTCCCCGCGCATACGCGCCGCGTCCTGCTCGGCGATGGACACGGTCTCGGCTGCTTCGGCCTCGGCCTTGGCGCGGACCTCGGAGGCCTCGTCGGAGGCGAGGCGCAGCATCCTGGAGATGCGGTCGCTCATGCCCTCCGCGGTGGTGGGGGGAACGGACAAACGGTCGATGTCCTTACGGAGATCGTCGATGTCGTCGCGAGCGTCCTCGAGCTGGACCGCGAGATCACGGGCCTGAGCCGCTGCGGCATCCCTGTCGGTGGAGATCACCCGGAGTTCGGCGTCGAACCTCTCGAAATACCGCTGGACCTCGTCTTTGTCATATCCCTTGCGGGCGATGCTGAAAGGCAGGGAGCTGCTACCGGTGACGTTCTCTGGGGCCATGGGCACAACTTACCGTCACGCGCCCCGTTATTGCTGTCGGGTCGTCGACCCGGTCTCCGAGATACGCGGGTCAGTGTGCGGCAGGTTCGACCAGTTCCACCAGCACACCGCCGGCATCCTTGGGATGGACGAAGTTGATGCGCGAGTCGGCAGTGCCGCGACGGGGAGCGTCGTACAGCAGCCGTGCGCCGCGGTCGCGCAGGAACGTTGCGACTTCCTCCACGTCCTTCACCCGGAAGGCGAGCTGCTGGAGTCCCGGGCCGTTGCGGTCGAGGAACTTCGCGATGGTCGACGACTCGTCGAGGGGCGCGAGCAGCTGGATCTGAGCGGCACCGCTGTCGGCTCCCGGCACGGAGATCATGGCCTCGACGACGCCCTGGCTCTCGTTGACCTCACGGTGGGTCACGGTCATGCCGAAATGCGAACGGTAGAACTCGATGGCTGCGTCGAGATCCGGGACCGCGATACCGACGTGATCGATGGCGGTGACCAAACCGGCCGACACCGCATCTGCCGTGGCCGTGGTCTCCTGGGTGCTCGTCATGCTTTGACGTTAGACCTTTTCGCGCCGGGTGTATCGGTGGTGTGAGTCACAATCGAAGCCCTGTTCCGTTGGTGACAGCCCAGTGACGACCTACGGCAGAATAGGGGCATGGCCGACAACCGTGTTTCCAGCACCGACACCTCCGCGAACAGCCCGGCGGTCGCTCCACCGATCGTCCGGTGGTTCCGGATCGTGGCGATCGCCGAGGCGATCACCTGGGTGGCGTTGCTGATCGGGATGGCCGTGAAGTACGTGCCGGACCCGAACATCGACAGCGGTGTCCGTATCCCCGGCATGCTGCATGGTGCGGTCTTCGTGCTGTACCTCGTCGTGACCGTCCTGACGGCACTTGCTCTGCGCTGGAGCAAGGGCCTGACAGTCGTGGCACTGCTCGCCAGCATCCCGCCCTTCGGGACCATCATCTTCGAGGTGTGGGCGTCGCGGACCGGACGGCTGGTCCGTACCGCTGTGCCCGCATCACCACAGCGCGTCGACAAGTGACAAAATAGCGGCGTGACTCGACCCGGATCTCGTCCCCCAGTACGCCCGTCCGCCGCTGCGGCCGCCGCCATGTCCGGAGCCGTCGACCTGTCCGCGCTCAAGGCCAAGGCGCAGGCCGCCGCAGGCCCTCCGCCTCCGACCGCCGAGAACGGTCTGGCGGTGTCCATCACGGTCACCGAGCTGGACTTCGAGCCCGAGGTGCTGGTGCGGTCCAGCCAGGTCCCCGTGATCGTCAACCTGCTCTCGCCGCGCTCCCCGCAGTCGCTCCAGCTCACCACCTCGCTCGAGGCCCTCGCTGTCGAGGGCAACGGTGAGTGGGTGCTGGCGAACGTGGACGTCGACGTCAATCCGCGCATCGCGCAGGCATTCGGCGTCCAGGCGATCCCCACCCTTGTCGCCGTGGCTGCCGGACAGCCGCTCGCCGATCTCCAGGGTCTGCAGCCGGAGGAGAGCCTGCGGGAATGGCTCGCGGCCATCGCCCGCGCCGTGGAGGGCAAACTGACCGGACCCGCGGGAGCCGACGGCCCCGCGCCCGAGCCCGAGGACCCGCGTTTCGACGCGGCCGAGAACGCTCTCGCCGACGGGGATCTCGTTGCGGCCGAGGCTGCGTTCCAGGACATCGTCGATGCCGAGCCGGCCAACAAGCAGGCGCTGAACGGTGTCCGACAGGTTAGGTTCCTCGCCCGCATCCAGGATCTGCCCGAGGGCGTCCTGGAGAAGGCGGACGCGGCTCCCGACGATGTCGACCTGGGTCTGCAGGCTGCCGACTCGTTGCTGTACCAGCAGCGGACCGAGGACGCGTTCGCTCGGGTCATCGCCCTCGTCGCCCGTACACGCGAGGACGACCGTGCCCGCGCACGGGCCCGGCTTCTGGAATTGTTCGAGCTGTTCGACCCGGCGGATCCGCTGGTGGTAGCTGCACGACGCAAGCTTGCGACGGCTCTCTACTGACCGGTTCTCGTCAGCGGTAACGCCCGTCGCACGCGTCCTTGCCGCCGAGGACGCCCCAGCGGAACGCGTCGACACGCGAGAAGCCGCTGGGGACCGTGCGCCCGTCGACGTCACTGGCCGCGAGTCCGTCGGACAGCAGTCCGGACACCGCCTCGTCCAGGTCGCCGGGGGAGAGCGTGACCGCCAGTCCGGCCGCGACGGTCGGATCCGTCGGGCTCAGCGCTGCCGTGACGGCGCCGGACAGGCAGGCCGACCGCAGGGCGGTGCGCGCGTCGGTCAGGGAATGGCCGGCGTCCTTCTGGACCGCGAGGACGTAGCGGGAGACGAAGAGGACGTAGGCGCCGTAATCGCCGGTGACGTCCACCGGCACGATAGCGTCGTCGCTCATCTCGGTGGGGCGTCCACGATCTGCCAGCGCATCGACGGAAATGCCGATGGTGTCCGTGGACGGGCAGTACGACACCGGTTCGGTGGTGTCCGCGTCGGGACATCCGGTGTCCGCACCCGAGTAGTCCACCGTCGGAGGTGAATCCGTCGGCATGACCTGTTCGAAGGTCTTCGCGAACTGCTCGAGCGTGTCACGCGTGACCGGGAGCTCACCGGTATCGAGAGGGCTGTCGAACTGTCGCGGCAGAGTCGAGCGCCGCGATTCGACCTCCTTCTCGTCGATTCGCGTGCACGACTCGGCGCCGTCGGTGAACCCGATCTGAGCGGCGGTGACGCGCTCGAAGGCGGACCCGTGCACGGAATCCGGATCGTTCGGATCCACGTCCCGCACCGCGACTGTTGCGGCGAGGACGTCGTTCAGTCCGTCCGAGGTGTTGAGCGTGAAGTGTGTCGAGTCGCCCTCGGCGACGTGCCTCATGAAGGCGCCGGCGAAGCAGTCGGCCTGCTGCTCGGCGACGATCGTGGGATCGTCGTCGCCGATCAGTCCGGATTGCGTCTGCACGGCGTGTCCGTACTCGTGTGCCAACACCATGACGACCGACATGGGGCCGAAGGCGTCGACCATCGCGGGCATAAGGACGCCGCGGTCCCAGCCGATGCTGTCGTCGAGGGAGCAGTACCCCGCGTTGGCCAGGCCGTCCGTCGTTTCGTCGCAGAAGATCGGACCCTCGCCGGGTTCGTCGGACGAGTCCCACGACACCAGTGACCGGATGGGCTGGAACGATCCGCGGAACAGCGTCGAATAGGTGGTGCGCCAGAACTTCTGGATGTCGTCCACCGCATCGGCGGCCAGAAGGTCGGTCTCGGTCCCGGCGAAGCCGACGACGTCGAGTTGGGCGTGACCGACGCCGGGACGGGGACCGGACGGACCGTCGGTGACGGGTAGGCCGGCGACGGTGAAGGGGTCGTCGTAGATGGAGACGGCGGTGCCGTCGATCACGGACCCGCACGAGGACAGGACCGTGACCGCGGCCAGCGCGAGGAGGCTCGTGGAACCGAAGGTGCGGAGAGGCCCGCGTCGAGTCGATCCATCGATATCGACGCGAGCCCCGACCATCATCTCTCCAGTCTGAGCCAGATCGCTCCGTAAGGCGGCAGGGCGACGCGGGCGGATGCCGGTCGACCGTGCCATGAATGCTCCGTTGCCGTTACCTCGCCGAGGTTGCCGACTCCCGAACCGCCGTAGACCTCCGCGTCGGTGTTCAGGATCTCGACCCAGCGACCCGGCTCGGGTAATCCGACACGATAGTCGCCCTTGGGTGAGCCGGAGAAGTTGAACAGGCACGCGCTGACGGATCCGTCGTCGCCGTAGCGCAGGAAGCTCAGCACGTTGTTCGCCGTGTCGTTCGCGTCGATCCACGAGAAGCCGTCGGGGGAGCCGTCCTGCGTCCAGAACTCCGGCCCGGCGACGTAGGTGCGGTTGAGGTCACCGACGAGCTGCTGCACACCGCGGTGCAGTGCGCCGACGCCGTCGTCACCGATTTCCCACCAGTCGAGCCCGCGTTCGTCCGACCACTCGGCCGTCTGCCCGAACTCCTGGCCCATGAACAGCAACTGCTTGCCCGGGTGAGCCCACATGTACGCGAGCATTCCGCGCAGTCCTGCGGCCTTCGCCCAGTCGTCGCCCGGCATCCGGGACCACAGAGTGCCCTTGCCGTGGACGACCTCGTCGTGGCTGATGGGGAGGACGAAGTTCTCGCTCCATGCGTAGACCAGGGAGAACGTGACCTCGTGATGGTGGTACGCGCGGTGGATGGGGTCGCGCCCGACGTAGCCGAGCGTGTCGTGCATCCAGCCCATGTTCCACTTCATGCTGAAGCCGAGTCCGCCGACGCTGGTGGGCCGGGTGACACCGGGCCACGACGTCGACTCCTCCGCCACGGTGACGACACCGCGGTGGAGCTTGTGGACGGTGGCATTCATCTCCTGCAGGAACGCCACGGCCTCGAGGTTCTCGCGACCGCCGTAGATGTTCGGCGACCATCCGCCCTCGGGGCGCGAGTAGTCGAGGTAGAGCATCGAGGCGACCGCGTCGACACGCAGTCCGTCGATGTGGAACTCGTCGATCCAGTAGAGGGCGTTCGCGACGAGGAAGTTGCGCACCTCGGTGCGGCCGAAGTCGAAGACGTAGGTGCCCCAGTCCAACTGCTCGCCGCGCTGCGGGTCGCCGTGCTCGTAGAGGGGGGAGCCGTCGAACCGTGCGAGGGCCCAGTCGTCCTTGGGGAAGTGCGCGGGAACCCAGTCCACGATGACGCCGATGCCGTCGCGGTGCAACAGGTCGACGAAGGCACGGAAGTCGTCGGGGGAACCGAACCGTGACGTCGGCGCGTAGTACGACGTCACCTGGTAACCCCACGATCCGCCGAACGGGTGCTCGGCGACCGGGAGGAGCTCGACGTGCGTGAAGCCCGTCTCGCGGACGTGAGCCGAGAGTTGCTCCGCCAGTTCCTGGTAGTTCAGGCCGGGACGCCACGACGCGAGGTGCACCTCGTACACGCTCATCGGGGCGCGGTGAGGTTCGAGTTCGGCTCGCGCGGTGATCCACTCGTCGTCGTTCCACTCGTACGTGGAGTGGTTGACGACCGACGCGGTGGACGGCGGAACCTCGGTGGCGAATGCCATCGGGTCGGCCTTGTCCTTCACGGACCCGTCCTTGCCGTGCACGCGGAACTTGTACAGCGTGCCCGCGCCGATGTCGGGAACGAACAGCTCCCACACACCGGTGGTGCCGAGAACTCGCATGGGCCAGGTCTGTCCGCCCCAGCCGTCGAATTCACCGACGACGGTGACGCCCACGGCGCCGGGCGCCCAGACGGCGAACGACGTTCCGGTGACGGTGCCGTCCGGTGTGGTGTAGCTGCGGGTGTGCGCGCCGAGGATGTCCCACAGCCGCTCGTGACGGCCTTCGCCGAAGAGGTGCAGGTCGAGTTCCCCGAGCGTGGGCAGGAACCGGTATCCGTCCGCGACGGTGACGGTGTGGCCACCCGGGTATTCCACGCGCAGACGGTAGTCCGCGAGATCCTCCACCGGCACCTCGGCGGAGAACACACCGTGGGCGACGTGAGAGAGCTCGTATTCCTTCCCGCCGATGAGGGCGGTGACGCTGAGCGCGTTGGGACGCAGGCTGCGGATGGCGGTCCCGCCCGGCACCGGGTGCGCACCCAGCACGGAGTGCGGATCGTGGTGGTGGCCGCGTGCGAGCAGCGACAGGTCGTTGCCGCTCGGTGCGGCGAGCGTGTCGGACCCCGAACCGGGGGAGGTGCGTTCCGTCATGACTGTTCCTTCCGGAAAGCGAGTTCGGTGCGGAGGGAGTACGGGACGGGCGGAAGCGCCAGGATGTGCGCTACCGAGCGCCACGGCTCGAGCTTGACGTAGTTGGCCTGGCCCCACTGGAACTGTTGGCCGCTGACCTCGTCGGTGACGGTCAGGTGTTCCTGCCAGTCGCGTCCGATGGCCGGCATGTCGATCCAGACGGTGCCTTCCTCGGCACCGAACGGGTTCAGGTTGATCACGACCAGCACGGCGTCGCCGGTGACCGGATCGAACTTCGAGTACGCGATCAGCGCATCGTTGTCGATGCTGTGGAAATGGATGTTGCGCAGTTGCTGCAAGGCCGGGTGCGCCTTGCGGATCGCGTTCAACGTGGTCAACCACGGCTCGAGAGATTCTCCGCGTGCGCGGGCTCCCTCGAAATCGCGGGGACGCAACTCGAACTTCTCGGTGTCGAGATACTCCTCGCTGCCCTCGCGGACCGGAACATGTTCGTAGAGTTCGTAACCCGAGTAGACACCCCACGTCGGCGACAGCGTCGCGGCCAGGGCTGCCCGCAGCGCGAACATGCCGGGGCCACCAATCTGGAGGCTCTCGTGCAGGATGTCCGGAGTGTTGACGAAGAGGTTCGGACGCCCGAGATCGGCCTTCGCGGCGATCTCCTGACCGAACTCGGTCAGTTCCCACTTGGCCACACGCCACGTGAAGTACGTGTAGGACTGTGTGAATCCGCGTCGGGCGAGCCCGTACAGGCGAGCGGGACGCGTGAACGCCTCGGCGAGGAAGAGGACCTCGGGGTCGGTCTTCTTCACCTCGGCGATCAGCCACTCCCAGAAGTCCGGCGGCTTGGTGTGCGGGTTGTCGACCCGGAAGATCTTGACTCCCTGGCTGATCCAGAATCTGACGACGCGCAGCACCTCCGCGTAGATGCCCTTGCGATCGTTGTCGAAGTTGACCGGGTAGATGTCCTGGTACTTCTTCGGCGGGTTCTCGGCGTAGGCGATGGTGCCGTCGGGGAGAACGGTGAACCAGTCCGGATGAGCCTTCGCCCACGGATGGTCCGGTGCGCACTGCAGCGCCAGGTCGAGCGCGACCTCGAGGCCGAGCTTGCGTGCAGCCGTCACCAGGGCGCGGAACTCCTTGACCGTGCCGAGCTCCGGGTGCACCGCGTCGTGCCCGCCCTCGGAGGCGCCGATGGCCCACGGCGAGCCCACGTCGGTCGGGCCGGGGGTCAGAGTGTTGTTGCGGCCCTTGCGGTTCACTCTGCCGATCGGATGGATCGGCGGGAAGTACACGACGTCGAAGCCCATCGCCGCGACGCGGGGGAGTGCGCCGATCGTGGTCTCGAACGTGCCGTGTCGCGGAGTGCCGTCGTCGTTCCACCCGCCGGTCGAGCGGGGGAACAGTTCGTACCAGGAGCCGACCAGCGCCGCGCGCCGGTCGACCCACACGTTGATGGCCTCGCCGCGCGTCACCAGCTCGCGCAGAGGCTTCGCGTGCAGAAGCTCGCGCACCTCGGTGGTGAACGCCGGGGACACCCGCGACGGCAGCGGCGCGTCACTACGGAGCGCCGCGACGACGTTCTCGAGGAGGGGCTTGTCGGCCCGGTCCACGTTCTTGGTCGCGCGCTCGAACAGGCGTGCCCCGGTCTCGAGATCGTTGGCCAGTTCCGCCGGCCCCTGGCCGACGCCGAGCTTGGCCTCGACCGCGTGCATCCAGGTGGCGATGGGATCGCCCCACCCCTCGACGCGTGCGATCCAGAAACCTTCGGTGTCCGGAGTGAAGACTCCGTGGAAGATGTCGGGCTGTTCACCGGGAGTCATCGGGATGTGAACCGATTTACCCTGGCCGGGCCCGCGGACCGCCAACGTCGCGTTGACGGCGTCGTGTCCCTCCCGCCACACCGCGGCGGTGATCGGGAAAGTTTCTCCCACAACGGCCTTGGCGGGATATTTACCGGACGATGTGTTGGGTAGTACGTCGTCGATGCCGATACGGCCTGTCACCGAAGCCCCTTTTCTGCTGGTTGTCGCCAGTTCTATGGTGTCGGGCTGAGCCTGAAGTTCAACCGTAGACGAACCGGCTCGGTCTTTCTCGGAACCGACCGAGAGCACGACCGCGACCCGACGTGAGGGCACGGAGCATCCTCGGATCTCTCGTGCGTGATGTACCCGCACGGCAGTTCTGCAAACGCTTTTCCGGCGTGCGCGAGCTCTCCCGGCAGTAGTCTTCGGAATCGTGAAAGCCCTCCGCAGGTTCACCGTCCGCGCACAACTCCCGCCTCGTCTGTCCGGGCTGGCCGAATTGTCCGTCAACCTGCGATGGTCGTGGCACCCGCCGACGCTGGAGCTCTTCGAGAGCATCGATCCCGAGCTGTGGGTCAGTGGTGACCGCGACCCCGTCCGCATGCTCGGTGAGGTCCACGCCTCGCGTCTGCAGACACTGGCCGAGGACGACGCGTTCGTCCGGCGGGTCGACGACCTGGTCGAGGACCTGCACCTCTACCTCGCGCAGCCGCGGTGGTTCCAGAAGCAGGTCGACGCGGGCGAGGACCTACCCGTCGGGATCGCCTACTTCTCGATGGAGTTCGGTGTCTCGGAGGTGCTGCCCAACTACTCGGGCGGCCTGGGAATCCTGGCCGGCGACCACCTCAAGGCCGCGTCCGACCTGGGCTTGCCGCTCATCGGCGTCGGCCTGCTCTACCGGTCCGGCTATTTCCGCCAGTCGCTGACCGCGGACGGTTGGCAGGCCGAGCGGTACCCGTCGCTCGACCCTCAGGGGCTCCCGCTGCGGTTGCTCACCGACGAGTCCGATGCCGCCGTCCTGGTCCACGTGGCCATGCCCGGCGGTCGTGTGTTGCGCGCGCGCATCTGGATTGCGCAGATCGGCCGTGTTCCGCTGCTGCTGCTCGACTCGGACATCGCCGACAACGACCCGGAACTGCGCGGCGTGACGGACCGCTTGTACGGCGGCGACCAGGATCATCGCGTCAAGCAGGAGATCCTCGCGGGCGTCGGCGGAGTCCGGGCCGTGCGCGCCTACACCGAGTACCACTCGCTGCCGGCGCCGAGCGTCTTCCACATGAACGAGGGTCACGCCGGCTTCCTCGGTCTCGAACGCATCCGCGAGCTGCACGTCGACGGCCTCGACTTCGACGCCGCGCTGGCGGCGGTGCGAGCGTCCACCGTCTTCACCACCCACACGCCCGTTCCCGCCGGCATCGACCGGTTCCCCGCGGATCTGGTCCGGCTGTACTTCGGGGACGGCACCGCCGACTCCTCGCTCCTGCCGGGCATCGAGATGGAACGCATCCTCGAGCTGGGCCGTGAGAGCGACCCGACCGTGTTCAACATGGCGCACATGGGTCTGCGATCGGCGCAGCGCGCCAACGGTGTGTCCAAGCTTCACGGCATCGTCAGTCGAGGCATGTTCGACGAGCTGTGGCCAGGCTTCGACTCGTCCGACGTCCCCATCGGCTCGGTCACCAACGGTGTCCACGCGCCGACATGGGCGTCGCCGCGCTGGCTCGACCTCGCGAAGCGGACCGTCGGATCCGACAGCATGGAGGAAGCGCGCGGGTGGGAGCAGCTCGTCGACGTTCCCGCCGCCGAACTGTGGGAGACGCGCTCGGCTCTGCGCGCCGAGCTGGTGACGGAAGTGCGTCGGCGCGTGCGCAATTCGAGCCTCGAACGCGGATCGACGGACGCCGAACTGGCGTGGACGGACGACGTGTTCGACCCGAACGTGCTCACCGTGGGCTTCGCGCGCCGCGTGCCGACGTACAAGCGGCTGACCCTGATGCTGCGTCAACCCGAACGCCTGCGCGCGATGCTGCTCGACCCCGAGCGTCCCGTGCAACTGGTCGTCGCCGGCAAGTCCCACCCGGCCGACGACGGCGGCAAAGCGCTGATCCAGCAGATCGTGCGTTTCGCCGACCAGCACGACGTGCGGCACCGCATCGTGTTCCTCCCCGATTACGACATGTCGATGGCCCGCTACCTCTACTGGGGCTGCGACGTCTGGCTCAACAATCCGCTCCGTCCTCTCGAGGCCTGCGGTACATCCGGCATGAAGTCCGCGCTCAACGGAGGACTCAATCTGTCCATCCGCGACGGGTGGTGGGACGAGATGTACGACGGCGAGAACGGCTGGGCCATCCCCACCGCCGACGGCATCGTGGACGAGAACAGGCGTGACGATCTCGAAGCGGCAGCGCTGTACGAACTGCTCGAGAAGTCGGTACTGCCGAAGTTCTACGACCGCGGCGCCGACGGCCTGCCGGCTCGCTGGGTCGAGATGGTGCGGCACACCTTGACGACGCTGGGTCCGAAGGTGTTGGCGTCCAGGATGGTTCGCGACTACACGGCGCAGTACTACGGTCCGGCCGCCAGGGCGGGTGCCGCCGTGATCACCGAAGACTACGCCGGAGCGAAGGCGTTGGCCGAATACCGCCGACGCGTGGACTCCGCCTGGTCGGACATCACCGTGACCGACGTGGACGCCGACGGGCTGCCCGACACGCCGGTACTCGGATCGTCGCTGACGCTGTCGGCCACGGTCGCTCTCGGTGGGCTCAGTTCTTCGGACGTGTCCGTGCAGGCAGTGTTCGGCCACGTCGATCAGGACGAGCAACTCCGCGACGTGGTCAGCGTTCCGATGACGCACGAGGGTGGCGCGTCGGGCGGAGAACGGTTCACCGTGACGACGACGCTTCCGCTGTCCGGATCGGTGGGCTACACCGTGCGGGTGCTGCCCCACCACGCGTTGCTCGCGGGAGATGCCGAGTTGGGACGCGTCGCGGGACCTGTGGGCTGACTCAGGCCGGGTCGGCGGTGAGGCGGGTGAGTGCCTTGCGCACGATCTCCGGGTCGGTGGTCTCCCAGAACGGCGGCAGCGACGCCCGCAGGTAGCCGCCGTACCGCGCGGTGGCGAGGCGGGAGTCGAGGACCGCGACGACACCCTTGTCGTCGACGCTGCGCAGCAGTCGGCCCACTCCCTGAGCGAGCAGCAGAGCAGCGTGGTTGGCGGCGACGGCGAGGAAGCCGTTGCCGCCCCGCGACTCGACCGCGCGCTGGCGTGCGACCAGCAGCGGATCGTCGGGCCGGGGGAACGGGATGCGGTCGACGATCACCAGCGTCAACGAGCGGCCCGGAACGTCGACGCCCTGCCACAACGACAGGGTGCCGAACAGCGATGTCGCCTCGTCCTTCGCGAACCTCTCGACCAGCGCGCCGGTGGCGTCGTCGCCCTGACACAGCACCGGGGTGTCGAGCCGTTCCCGCATCTCCGCGGCCGCGGCCTTGGCGGCGCGCATCGAGGAGAACAGTCCCAGCGTCCGACCGCCCGCCGCGGAGACCAGCCCGGCAATCTCGTCCAACTGGCTCGGCGACGTGCCGTCACGACCGGGGGCGGTCAGGTGCTTCGCGATGTAGAGGATTCCCGCCTTGCCGTGGTCGAAGGGCGAACCCACGTCGAGGGAGTTCCAGCGGAACGTGTCCGCGTCGGACGGCGCCTCGGACCCGGTGGCGAGGGCGGCGTCGACACGTGTGGGGTTGGCCGCCGGGAGTCCCCAGTTGACGGCGAGCCCGTCGAACGAGCCGCCGACGGTGAGCGTCGCGGACGTGAGGACCACGGTCGACTCCGCGAACAGGCGAGTCCGGAGCAGACCGCCCACCGACAGCGGCGCCACCCGCACCACCCGCTTGACGACGCCGCGGAACTCGTCGACCGACAGCCAGACCACGTCGCGGCGCTTGGCCGGGTCCGACTCCTCGAACGTCTCGAGGATGCGCACCGCGGTGTCGTGCACGTCGTCGATGGCCGCCAGCGCGGCCGTCCGTGCGGCGGCGGCGTCGGGATCGGCCGCGGCGGCGCCCTGCTTCGCCGGGCCGATCGCGGTACGGACGGCCCACGCCGCATCGCGGATGCTCGCGATGGTCTGGGAACCGCCGTGCGGCAACTCTTCCCAGCGTCCGCCGTCGAGCTCGTCGAGCAGTGCGGCGAACCCCTCGGCGGCGCCGGCGAGGCGGTCCAGGATCTCGTCCTCGACGAGCTTCCCGCATCGACGCATGGCCGCGCCCACCGCGGTGGCGGACATCTCGGCGGTGGCGGCGGAGGTCACGCGATCCACCAGTTCGTGGGCCTCGTCCACGACCACCACGTCGTGTTCCGGCAGGACGGCGATACCGGTGATCGCGTCGATGGCGAGCATCGCGTGGTTGGTGACGACGACGTCGGCTCGGCCGGCGTCGAGGCGCGCGATCTCGGCGAAGCAGTCCTCGCCGTACGGGCAGCGCGACTTGCCCAGGCATTCGCGTGAGGTCACGCTCATCTGCCGCCAGGCCTGATCGGACACGCCGGGGTTCAACTCGTCCCGGTCACCGGTCTCGGTGTCCGAGGACCACTCGGTGATGCGCTTGACCTCGCGGCCGAGTCGCGAGACGGCGAACGCGTCGAACAGCTCGTCCTCCGGCGCTTCGGACGGGGCGCCGTGCAGCTTGTTCAGGCACAGATAGTTGCCGCGCCCTTTGAGGATCGCGAACTTCGGCTCGTGAGAGAGCGCGGTGGTGAGGGCCTTCGACAGGCGAGGAAGGTCGCGGTCCACCAGCTGACGCTGGAGCGCGATCGTGGCCGTCGAGACCACGACGGTCTTGCCGGAGGTCACCGCGTGCCGGAGCGACGGGACCAGATAGGCCAGGGACTTACCGGTACCGGTGCCCGCCTGGACCGCGAGATGCTCGCCGGTGTCGATGCTGTGCGCCACCGCCGACGCCATGGTGAGCTGCGCCGTCCGCTCGGTGCCGCCGAGAGCGGTGACCGCGGTGCTCAGCAGGCTGGGAACGGTGGGCAGATCAGACTTCTGGGATTTCGGGGACTTCGGCGGCACCGTGGAAGGCTACCGCTCGCCACCGTCGCGGTTGCTCACCTCATCTGCTGGCGCGGACACCGTCGCGGGCGAGGTCGTCGAGTACTGACGGCACGGTGGTCGGGGACACGGCAGCGCAGTAGTCGACCAGCACGGTGGTGTCGAAGCCTTCCTTCGCGGCGTCGCGCGCCGTGGCCCGTACACAGTGATCGGTGGCCAGGCCGACGACGTGCACCGCGTCGATGTCGCGGGCACGCAGCCAGTCTGCGAGTCGCGCACCGTCGTCCGCAGCGCCCTCGAAGCCGGAGTAGGCAGCGTCGTACTCGCCCTTGGAGAACACCGTCTCGATGGAGGACAGGTCGAGATCGGGATGGAAGTCGCACCCCGGCGTGCCGACGACGCAGTGCGGCGGCCAACTGTCGACGTAGTCGGGGGTGTCGGAGAAGTGTGCGCCGGGATCGATGTGGTGATCGCGGGTGGCGACGACGGCGTCGTAGGTGGACCCGGCGATCAGAGTGGTGATCGCCGCGGCGACGCGCGCACCGCCCTCGACGGCCAGTGACCCGCCCTCGCAGAAATCGTTCTGGACGTCGACCACCACGAGCGCTGTACCCACGGTCAGGAGAATACCGTCGGAACGGCCGGATCACCCTGGGACAAGCCGAGGCCTTCCCAGGGCAGCGACCGGAGGCCGTCCGCGACGAGCGTTCTGGCGTCCTCGACGGTGCTGCGCTCGACCACCTCGCCCCCTCGTACCAGCGGTACGGACAACTCGCGCACCGTGTACGGATCGGAGGCCGGTGTCGCCGCGTCGGCGTGCAGCACCAGCTCTTCGACGACGGTTCCGGTCCGCCGCGCCAGCCGCACCGCGCGCTTGCGGCCACCCCGCGATTCCTTGTGCGAGCTGCGCTTCGCCACCGGGATGCCGTCGACCTCGACGAGTTTGTAGACCATGCCTGCCGTCGGTGCGCCCGATCCGGTGACCAGCGAGGTGCCGACGCCGTAGGTGTCGACAGGTTCCGCACGCAGCGAGGCGATGGCGTACTCGTCCAGGTCACCGGAGACGACGATGCGGGTGCCGGTCGCGCCCAGGTCGTCCAGCTGGCGACGGACCTGGCGGGCCAGAACCCCGAGATCGCCGGAGTCGATGCGCACTCCGCCCAGTTCCGGTCCGGCCACCTCGACGGCCGTCGCGACGCCCGCGGTGATGTCGTAGGTGTCCACGAGGAGGGTCGTGCCCACGCCGAGCGCGGCGATCTGCGACCGGAAGGCAGCGGCCTCGTCGGGACCGTTCGCGTCGGTGTGCAGGAGCGTGAAGGCGTGGGCGCTGGTTCCGGCGCCGGGAATGCCGTGCCGGCGTACCGCTTCGAGGTTCGACGTCGCGGAGAAACCGCAGATGTACGCGGCGCGGGAGGAGGCCACCGCGGCTTCCTCGTGGGCGCGTCGTGAGCCCATCTCGATCAACGGTCGGCCGTCGGACGCGCTGACCATGCGGGCCGCGGCGGCCGCGATCGCACTGTCGTGGTTGTAGATCGACAGCGCCAGCGTCTCGAGGATCACGCACTCGGCGAAGGTGCCGCGGACCGAGAGGATGGGGGAGCCGGGGAAGAACAGTTCGCCCTCCCGGTAGCCGTCGATGTCACCGCCGAACCGGTAGTCACGCAGCCACGCCAGCGTGTCGGGGTCGAGGAACGTCAGCGAGTCCAGCTCCGCCTCGCCGAAATGGAAGTCCCGGAGAGCGTCGAGAAAGCGGCCGGTACCCGCCACCACGCCGTACCGCCGTCCACCGGGCAACCGGCGTGCGAACACCTCGAAGGTGCACGACCGGTGCGCGGAACCGTCCCGAAGGGCGGCGGACAACATGGTCAGCTCGTACTGATCGGTGAACAGCGCTGTTGACGTCACCAGGCCACCCTAGATCCCACCCGTGGATCGGTGTCGTGTCCGCGGTGACATCGTCACGCCGTATCCTCGAACCCATGGCTTCGGATCTCACCGCGACACTTCCGCAGGCCACCCCCGACGCGGACGTGGCGGTGGCGGAGGACACGGCGACGGACACCCCGTGGGTCACCATCGTCTGGGACGACCCGGTCAACCTCATGCACTACGTCACCTACGTCTTCCAGAAGCTGTTCGGATACAGCAAGGACAAGGCGACCGAGCTGATGATGCAGGTGCACTCGGAGGGCAAGGCCGTGGTCTCGAGCGGAGATCGCGACAAGATGGAAGTCGACGTGCAGAAGCTGCACGCGGCCGGCCTGTGGGCCACCATGCAGCACGACATCTGACCTGTCGGCTCGCGAAGAGAACTACCCCGTGATCGTTGGAAGGACCGTCGTCGTGCGCATGTGGACCCGGAAGAACGCGCTGAGCGGCGTCAAGTTCAAGTCCGAGATGGACCCCCGTGAAGTGGCCGTGCTCCGCTCGCTCGTCGAGTCCGTGATCGGCCTGCTCGACCGCCGAGGCGCCGAGGCACCGACGGACGACCTCGCGGAGCTGACCGGTATGCGCTCGGGGAACACGCGGCCTCCGGAGGACCCGACACTCGCGCGATTGCTCCCCGACTTCCACCGCCCGGAGGGTGCGGACTCGGCCGAGTCCGACGGACTCGCCGAGCAGGCCGATCTGAACGGCGCTCTGCGCGGCCTCTACGAGCCGGAGATCATCGACGTCAAACGTGCAGCGGGCGCGACCATCCTGTCGACACTTCCCGAGGGCGGAGGCAAGATCGCGCTGACCCGTGAACAGGCCGATTCCTGGCTGACCGGCCTCAACGACGTCCGCCTCGCGCTCGGGACGACGCTGGGCATCGACGCGGATACCCCCGACCAGCTCGAGGAGGACGATCCGCGAGCGCCGCATCTCGACGTCTATCACTGGCTCACCTGGATGCAGGACTCGCTCGTCCAGGTCCTGATGCCGTGATCCGCGACCTCCTCTCGGATGTCGCAGGACTGACGGTCGGGCACCACCACGTGCTCGATGCAGACGTCACCCTGTCCGATCCCGACGTCGACGGCCACGGCCGAGCGACCGGGTGCACCGTCGTCATGACCGATGCGCCGATGACTGCCGCGGTCGACGTCCGTGGTGGGGGACCGGGAACGCGG
This sequence comes from Rhodococcus sp. Leaf247, assembly GCF_001426185.1. Taxonomy (GTDB): domain Bacteria; phylum Actinomycetota; class Actinomycetes; order Mycobacteriales; family Mycobacteriaceae; genus Rhodococcoides. The sequence goes on from NZ_LMRP01000005.1 coordinate 19,471, forward strand.
GAGACGGATCTCCTCGACCCGTCGCATTCCGTGCAGAAAGTCGACGCCGTGCTGCTCGCCGGCGGATCCGCCTACGGTCTGGCCGCCGCGGACGGAGTCATGCGGTTCCTGGAGGAACGCGGTCGCGGGGTGCGGATGGGCCGCGACGACCGAGTGGTGCCCATCGTTCCCGCCGCTGTCATCTTCGATCTTCCGGTCGGCGACTGGTCGACGCGACCGACCGCCGACTTCGGCTACGCGGCGGCGGCCGACGCCGCGGCCGACTACGCAGCGGGCAGCGTCGGTGCGGGGACCGGTGCACGCGCAGGAGTGCTGAAAGGTGGCGTCGGCAGTGCGTCGATGCTCATCGAGTCGGGTGCCGCGGCAGGACTCACCGTGAGCGCACTCATGGTGTGCAATCCCGTCGGTTCCGTGTTCGATCCCGCGACCGGAACCCTGTGGGGCGCATCGTCCGTACCGGAGCTCGATCTGCGGGACCCCGATGCCGCCGACATCGCCGCCGCCGCTGCACTCGCCCCGAAGGACACCTCGCTGAACACGACCATCGGTGTCGTCGCGACGGATGCCGACCTCGGTGCACCCGCGTGCCGACGCCTTGCCGTCGCCGCGCACGACGGTCTGGCGCGGGCGATCCGTCCGGCGCACTCCCCGCTGGACGGCGACACGATCTTCGCGTTGGCCACCGGCCGCACGGAGCCGATCGACGACGGCCCAGGGGGAGTCGACTCCTCGGGTCCCGACGATCCTGCGATGCTTCCGGACCTCGCCGTGCTCGACGCCCTCTGTGCCGCCGTGGCCGTGGTCGTCGAACGTGCCATCGTTCGAGCCGTACTCGGCGCCACGCCGGTGGCGGGCATTCCCACGTATCGCGACGTCTTCCCGAGTGCTCACGCCTGACTCGACGGCTCGAGTATCGTCGGAACCAGGACACCTCACCGATCTGCACGACGGGACTGCCATGACCATCGGAACACCCGGCGCATCGCCGGCGACGACGCGCGGACGGTCACGGTGGGCAGGCGCCGCACTGGTGACAGGCAGCTTCGTCCTCCTGCTGTACGTGATCGAAGCCGTCGACGTCGCGTCCGGTCTGGCGCTGGACCGCCACGGCATCGGTCCCCGGTCGATCGACGGACTTCAAGGCATCGCCTTCGCCCCACTGCTGCACCACGGCTGGGACCACCTGTTCGCCAACACCGGCCCGCTCCTCGTTCTCGGATTCGTGCTGATGCTCTCGGGAATCGGCCGGGGCATCGCGGTCACGGCGGTCGTCTGGATCGTCGGCGGACTGGGAACGTGGTTGACCGGAGCGACCGCCTCCCTGCACGTGGGCGCGTCGATCGTGGTGTTCGGATGGTTGTCGTACCTCATCGTCCGCGGCGTGTTCGCCCGCGACATGAAGCAACTCCTCGTCGGAGTCGTCGTTCTGTTCGTCTACGGCAGCGCCCTGTGGGGAGTGCTGCCGACGCAGGAGGACGTCTCGTGGCAGGGACATCTGTTCGGAGCACTCGCGGGAATTCTGGCCGCCTGGATGTTCGCCGGTCATGCTCGACGTGAGCGTTCGGCGCCGATCACGGTGCAGCAGAGGCTCTCTTGACACTTCCCGACGTCCGCGTGTGACCTACGGAGAATGTCACGACACGGCCGGTCGCGGAACGTGCTCGCGGCGCGTGCCCGGCGTGGCAGCATGACCCTCATGCGTCTCACGGTTCTGGGTTGTTCGGGCAGCGTCTCGGGTCCCGACTCACCGGCATCCGGCTATCTGCTCGAGGCTCCGGACACGTCGCCGATCGTCATGGATTTCGGTCCCGGCGTCCTCGGCGCGTTGCAGAAGTACGTGAACCCGGCCGATGTCCATGTGCTGCTGTCGCACCTGCACGCCGATCACTGTCTGGACGTGCCCGGTCTGCTCGTCTGGCGTCGGTACCACCCGACCCCGGCGGCGGGCCGAGCCATCGTCTACGGGCCGTCGGACATGGCGTTCCGGCTGGGGGTGGCGTCCGCGGAGAGCGGCGGACGCATCGACGACATGTCGGACACCCTCGACCTGAGGTACCTGCGGGACGGCGGAACCCTGCAGTTCGGCGCGTTGACCATCGAGCCGCGCCGGGTGTACCACCCGCCGGAGTCGTACGGGATGCGCATCACCACCGAGCAAGGCACCGTGCTGGCCTACACCGGTGACACCGGCGTCTGCGATGCCGTGCAGGAGTTGGCCTCCGGGGCGGACGTCCTCCTGGCCGAAGCCTCGTGGACACACGACGTCGACCGTCCCGTGGGCGTGCACCTGTCGGGTACCGAGGCCGGGCGGCTGGCCGCGGCTGCCGGGGTGTCCCGTTTACTGCTCACCCACATCCCGCCGTGGACGTCACGCGAGGACGTCATCGCCGAAGCCGCGGCCGAGTTCGACGGGCCCGTCGACGCGGTGACTCCCGGGTACGTCGTCGAGATCTGATCACCGGCGTTCCGATGGGCGATCCCCGCTACGGCTAGGGTGGCAGCCGTGTCCACACGCGAAGACGGTAGAGCAGACGACGAACTCCGCAACATCACGATCACCCGCGGATTCACCTCGCACCCGGCCGGGTCGGTGCTGGTGGAATTCGGCAACACGCGAGTGATGTGCACGGCCAGTGTCGAGGAGGGAGTTCCTCGCTGGCGCAAGGGATCCGGACTCGGATGGCTCACAGCCGAGTACGCGATGCTTCCCGGTGCGACTCACACCCGCAACAGCCGCGAATCCGTGAAGGGCAAGGTCAGCGGGCGCACGTCCGAGATCAGTCGTCTCATCGGTCGGTCGCTGCGAGCCTGCATCGACCTGGCTGCCCTCGGTGAGAACACCATCGCGCTCGACTGCGACGTCCTCCAGGCCGACGGCGGCACGCGCACCGCGGCCATCACCGGCGCCTTCGTCGCCCTGTCCGACGCCGTCACCTACCTCGCCGCGCACGGCAAGCTGGCCGATCCTCAGCCCATCTCGTGTGCCATCGCCGCGATCTCCGTCGGTGTCGTCGACGGCCGTGTGCGCCTCGACCTCCCGTACGAGGAGGATTCCCGCGCCGAGGTCGACATGAACGTCGTCGCCACCGACACGGGCACCCTCGTCGAGATCCAGGGAACGGGTGAGGGCGCGACGTTCCCTCGGTCGACGCTGGATGCGATGTTGGACAACGCGCTCGCCGGGTGCGAGCGCATCTTCGAGATCCAGAAGGAAGCCCTCGCCGCGCCGTACCCGGGAGAACTGCCCGGTGCCTGACCTGACGCCCAGCACCGGGACGGTCCGACTGCTGGTCGCGAGCCGCAACGCCAAGAAGCTCGCGGAACTGCGCCGCGTGCTCGACCGCGCGCAGGTGAGCGGGATCGACCTGGTGGGCCTCGACGAGGTCGACGAGTACCCGGAGACCCCCGAAACGGGAGCCACCTTCGAGGAGAACGCTCTGATCAAGGCGCGCGACGGCGCCGCGGCAACCGGATTACCCTGTGTCGCAGACGATTCGGGGATCGCTGTCGATGCGCTGAACGGTATGCCCGGTGTGCTGTCGGCGAGATGGTCCGGACGCCACGGCGAGGACGAGGCCAACACCGCACTGGTTCTGGCGCAACTGTCCGACGTCCCGGACGATCGCCGGGGCGCGGCCTTCGTCTCGGCATGCGCGCTGGTGCTTCCCGACGGTCGCGAGACCGTCGTCCGGGGAGAGTGGCGGGGGACGGTCGCGTGGGAGCGGGCCGGGTCCGGCGGATTCGGGTACGACCCGGTGTTCGTCCCCGAAGGATCGGCGGTCTCGGCCGCAGAGATGACCCCCGAGCAGAAGGACGCCGCATCGCACCGGGGAACGGCGCTGCGGGAATTGCTGCCGCAGATCGCGGCGCTCGTTCCCTGACCGATCAGACCGCGAAGTCCCGCTTCACCTGCTGCGTGCGCTTGTGCTCGATGACGAAGGACAGGAACGGGATGGTGCCGGCGAGGAGGGTGCCGATGGTGCGCCCGACAGGCCAGCGCACCTTCACGGCCAGATCCAGCGTCACGATCAGGTAGACGAAGTACACCCACCCGTGCACGACCGCGATCCAGGTCGGAGTGTTCTCGACGCCGAAGATGTACTTGGCCACCATCTCTGCGGTCAGTACGAGGAGCCAGACGCCGGTGGCGTAGGCGAGCACGCGGTAGCGCAGCAGCGCCGGCCTGATCCGGGTGCCGTCGGCACGAGTCGTGGATCGAGGTTCTGCGGTGCTCACGAAGTGCTCCTGTCGTTCTCACGGCTGGAATCCAGCTCTGCAAGATAGCGGTTGTACTCACGAAGTTGACGGGATTCGGCGTCGTCGCCCGTGGACGTGGCCGACTCCGGACGCCGGGGCAGCAGGTCGGCGGGGATCTCGGTCATCGGGGCCGGGCCGTCGTCGTCCGTCGGTTCGTCCACGCTGTCCTCCAACTGGACGAAGCGGCGGTAGGCGAAGACGACGAACGCAGCGAACAGCGGCCACTGGAACGCGTAGCCGAGGTTCTGACCCGTGCCGGACGAGGACTCGAACCGTTCCCATTGCCAGTAACCGAGCACCAGGCAGCCGACAGCACTGACGGCGACGAGCAGGATGAGTGCTGGTCGACGCGTTCCGCGGGCCTTGTCGCCGGTCTGTTCCACACCACGACGGTACCGGACGAGCGAGTATCAACGACAGTGCGTCGTACTCGCAGAAGCATGGTGCGCGAGGGGGGACTCGAACCCCCACGTCCTCCGGACACCACATCCTAAGTGTGGCGCGTCTGCCATTCCGCCACTCGCGCGTAGCGCACGCAGCTTAACTCAGGAGCTGCGTGCGCCACGTGTTGCGGCGCGGCTAGATGCGGGGCTTGCGCTGGTAGCGCCAGATGCTGTGCCGGACTGTCGCCACGTCGACCTGCAGGACGATGGCCGCGTTTGCGATCAGGTCGCGGCACTCGACGTCCGGCACGTCACGAGTGCATGCCTCCGAGACGAACGCAGCGACGTGCCGATCGAGCGCAGCTACGTCGACGCCCGAGGACCCGACGAAGACGTCCCACGACGCCGGCCCGACTCCTGCTACTCCCAGAACGGCCTCACGTACCGCGGCGAGGCCGTCCGAGTCGAGTGCGGCGAGTTCACCCACCGATCGCACACCGAACCCGACGACGAGAGCCGCGCAGTCACGGACCGCTTCGGCCTTCGACATCCGGTTACCGGACACGCGCTGGCGATTGCCCAGAATGTCGAGGAGTTCCTCGGGTGAGAGAAGCGCGAACGACGACAGGTCGTCGGATGCGTCGCCGCGCCACGCGCGCCAGGACGTGACGACCTTGCGGACCCCCGTGGCAGCGGTGCCGTACGTGGCACGGGACGAGAAGATCGCGTCCAGCAGTGCGGCCTCGGAGTCCTGAGGCCACCCGTCGAACCAGAAGGGCCAGCTCTCTCGCGGCATCGCGTCGGAGATGGCGGCGACGACGCGGTGGAGCGGCGTGACCAGATCTATCGGCCTGGTGTCGAACGTGGGCGTGGTGTCGAACGTGGACGTGGTGTCGAGCGTCATGATTCCCCCCGGAAGCAGCACTGGTGCACGGTGTGTGCAGAGGGGACCGTAAACCGTCGGTCCGACAGGAAAGTCGCTGGTTATCGGCGACGTCGGGCAACGTGACCGCTCGACCTAATGTAACGCTTTTATAACGATGAACACGAGGGTTTCCTCAGGTTCGCGCGCCGAGGAAACGGCGCTGGTCTGCAGCGATACTCCCTACTTTTCGGTCAGTTGAGGCCGCAATTCTGGCCACGATCACGACATACCCGCCGGTAGCACTAGGACGTCAAACAGAACGTGAGGAATTCCTCATGATTCTGTGCGACCCTGGTTCCACGAGATGAGAGTGGTCTGTCGATGACGACTGCCACCGGCTCGGCCCCGACGTCCATGGCGACGAGGCCGATATCGGTCCTACGTGAGACCCACACAGGTCGATCGACACCGGGGCCGCTCATTCGAGCACCACACGACCCCAGCGCCTCGTACCCGAGGCAGGAGAGGACACGCACGCGTGACCATCAACGAGAGCACACCCCCCAATCGGCAACGATCCACCGATCGCGCGGAGGCTCTCGCCGAGCGCTTCGTCGCGGGTGAGCGCTACGCGTTCGCATTCGGCGGTCAGGGTGCACCCTGGCTCCCCACCCTGGACGAGCTCACGCGCGATTGCGCTCTCGAGCCGCAGATCACCGAACTGGTCAACTCGGCAGCAACCATCCTGGCTCCGGTCTCGCAGGAACTCCTCGTGGTCCGTCCGCTCGGATTCGACCCCATCGCCTGGATGCTCGAGCAGGAACTTGCCGACGACCCCTCCGCCGGACCGTCCACCGCAGCCCTCTCGTCCGCGGCCGTCTCCGTTCCCGGTGTCCTCCTGACCCAGATCGCTGCACTGCGCGCACTGTCCGTGCAGGGGCTCGACTACACCGCGACCCCTCCGGCCGCGGTCATCGGTCATTCCCAGGGTGTGCTCGCACAGGCAGCCGTCGCGGACCAGGGTCGCAGCGACGCGGAACTCCTCGCGGTCGCCCAGCTCATCGGCGCAGCCGCCGGCCTGGTCGGACGTCGACGCGGCCTCATCGGCGCCGGCGAGCGCGCTCCCATGATCGCCGTGTCCGCCGTCGACCCGGTGCGCCTGAAGACGATCGTCGACGAGGTCGCCGGTGACGATGCCTCCACCTCCGCCGTCGTCGCCATCCGCAACGGCCGCCGCCGCGTGGTCCTCAGCGGCCCGTACACCAAGCTCGTCCGAGTCCAGCAGCGCTGCGAGGAGATCTCCGCAGCCGAGACTCGCGAGCGCGATGCCAAGAAGCGCGGCGGGGCGATCTTCGCTCCCGTCTTCGAACCCCTCGACATCGAGGTCGGCTTCCACCACCCGCAGATGGACGAGGCAGTCGACGTCGTCGCGTCGTGGGCCGCACGGTGCGGCGTCGACGTCGAACGCGCCCGCTCGCTCGCGCAGTCGATCCTGGTCGATCCCGTCGACTGGGTCGCCGCGACCGAATCCGTCGTCGAATCCGGTGCATCGTGGATCCTCGACCTCGGACCCGGTGACGCCCTCACCCGCCTGACCGCCTCGAACATCAGCGGACACGGTGTCGGCGTCGTCGCCGCGTCGACACGCACCGGTCACCGCAACCTGCTGACGCCGGGCGCCGCACCCGAGGTCGACCGACCGTGGAGCGACTTCGCCCCGACCGTCGTCCAGCTGCCGAACGGCTACACGGGCGTCGAGACGTCCTTCACCAAGCTCACCGGCCGCTCGCCGATCCTGCTCGCGGGCATGACCCCGACCACCGTCGATCCGAAGATCGTCGCCGCCGCGACCAACGCCGGACACTGGGCCGAACTGGCCGGTGGCGGACAGGTCACCGAGGAGATCTTCGCCGGACACGTCGCCGAGCTGCAGGACCTTCTCGAGCCGGGCCGGTCGGTCCAGTTCAACTCCCTCTTCCTCGATCCGTACCTGTGGAAGCTGCAGCTGGGCGGCAAGCGCCTCGTGCAGAAGGCCCGCACCGCCGGCGCCCCCTTCGACGGTGTCGTCGTCACGGCCGGTATCCCCGAGCTCGAGGAAGCCGTTGCGCTGATCCAGGAGCTCACCGAGGTCGGCATCAGCCACGTCTGCTTCAAGCCGGGCACGGTGGCGCAGATCCGCGCGGTGATCCGGATCGCCAACGAGGTCCCGGACTACCCGGTCATCGTCCACATCGAGGGCGGCCGCGCCGGTGGCCACCACTCGTGGGAGGACCTCGACGACCTGCTGGTCGCCACCTACGCCGAACTGCGGTCGCACGACAACATCGTCATCTGCGTCGGCGGCGGCATCGGAACACCCGAGCGTGCAGCCGACTACCTCACCGGCCGTTGGTCGGAGGCCGCCGGATTCCCGGCCATGCCGCTCGACGGCATCCTCGTGGGAACCGCTGCCATGGCGACCCTCGAGGCGACCACCTCACCCGAGGTCAAGCAGCTCCTCGTCGACACCCCCGGAACCCCCGACTGGGTCGGCGCCGGCACCGCGATCGGTGGCATGGCGTCGGGTCGCAGTCAGCTCGGCGCGGACATCCACGAGATCGACAACGCCGCCTCGCGTACCGGCCGTCTGCTCGACGACGTCGCCGGTGACGACGAGGCCGTCGCGGCACGCCGCGAGGAGATCATCGCGGCGCTCGACTCCACCGCGAAGCCGTACTTCGGTGACGTCGCGTCGATGACCTACCTGCAGTGGCTCGAGCGGTACGTCGAGCTGGCCGTCGGACACGACATCGACACCGACACACCGTGGTTGGACGTCACGTGGCGCGTGCGCTTCCGCGACATGCTGCAGCGCGCGGAGGCCCGTCTGCATCCGTCCGACCGTGGCCCCGTGCCGACGCTGTTCGCCGACGAGGATCTGCTGAACCGTCCGGCCGACGCCATCGCAGCCCTCACCGCCGCATACCCCGATGCGGGTTCGGTGGAACTGCATCCGGCGGACGTCCCGTTCTTCATCTCGCTGTGCCGTCTTCCCGGTAAGCCCGTCAACTTCGTCCCCGTGGTGGACAAGGACGTCCGTCGGTGGTGGCGCAGTGACTCGCTGTGGCAGGCACACGACGCCCGCTACTCGGCCGACCAGGTCTGCGTCATCCCCGGCACCGTCGCCGTCGCCGGAATCGACCGGCTGAACGAGCCGGTCGGCGACCTGCTCAACCGGTTCGAGAAGGCCGCCGCCGATCGACTTCTCGCCGAGGGCGTCGAGTCCGTCGCCGTCGCGACGCGTCGCCACCCCGACATCGCCGGTGGACTGGTCGGCATGGTCCTCGCGGCTCCCGACATCACCTGGGCATCGCGGTTGGCTCCCAACCCCGTGCGTCGACTCGGCGCACTGTCCGAGTGGGACGTCGTGTCCGACGAACTGGCCACCCACGCTCGTACCGGTGCCTCGCTGTCGGTCGTCGGAACCGATCAGGTGCTGCTGTCCGTACCCCTCTCGCCGGGTAAGACCGTCGACATCCGGATCAGCGTCCCCGCGTCCGCCGTCGACGGTGGCGCCCCGCTGGTGACCGATGCCGACGCCGAGTCCTCCATGTCGGCTCTGCTCGGAGTGGCTGCAGGACAGGATCTTCCGACCGTCAAGAACGGCTCCGCACGCCTCAACATCGCCTGGTCGCCCGATCTGGTCGCCGATCACGCGGGCGTGACGGGATCCGGACTGCCCGCGGCCTTCGGTATCGGCCACTCGGCTGTTCCCGACGTGCTCGTCGGCGCCTGCTGGCCCGCCGTGTTCGCCGTGCTCGGATCCGCCCGGACCGCCGACGCCGGCGCCGTCATCGAGGGCATGCTCGACCTGGTGCACCTCGATCACCGCATCGACCTGGTGGGCGAGCTGCCCGATCACCACAGCATCCTCGTGGTCAAGGCCGAAGCGGGCGAGGTCGTCGACACGGACCTCGGCCGCGTCGTCGAGGTGTCCGTCGAGATCGGCGCGATGCTCGGCGAGGGGCTCGACGCCCCGGTCGTCGCCACGCTGGTCGAGCGCTTCGCCATCCGCGGGCGCACCGGCACCGGCACGCTGTCCGATCCGCCGCGCGCCGGTGGCTCGGTGACCGACGCATTGGTCGAGACCCCGCGTCGTCGCCGCCGCGACACCGCCGTCACCGCACCCCGCCACATGGGTGCGTTCGCACAGGTGTCCGGTGACCACAACCCCATCCACACCTCCGATGCCGCAGCACTCCTCGCGGGCCTCGGAAGCCCGATCGTCCACGGCATGTGGCTCTCGGCCGCCGCCCAGCAGGTCGTCGTCGCCGTCGATCCGTCCGCGACCACACCGCCGCGTCGCCTGACCGCATGGACCACCCGTTTCCTCGGGATGGTCCGTCCGGGAGCGACCATCGACGTCCGTGTCGACCGCATCGGCTTCGAAGCCGGCACCGAGGTCGTCGAGGTCTCCTGCAAGGTCGACGGCGACATGGTCATGCTGGCTACCGGCCGCATCGCTGCACCGAAGACCGTCTACGCCTTCCCGGGTCAGGGAATCCAGCAGCCCGGAATGGGTCTCGATGCGCGGGCTCGTTCGAAGGCCGCCCGCGAGATCTGGGAGCGTGCGGACAAGCACACCCGCGCGGCGCTCGGGTTCTCCATTCTCGCTGTCGTGCGGGACAACCCGACGGAGTTGCGGGCCAGGGGAGTCGTCCATCGTCACCCCGACGGTGTCCTGCACCTGACGCAGTTCACCCAGGTCGCCATGGCCGTCCTCGGTGTCGCCCAGGTGGCGGAACTGCGGGAGTCCGGCGCCTTCGTCGAGGGCTCGTTCCTCGCGGGTCACTCGGTCGGTGAGTACAACGCACTCGCCGCCGTCGCCGGCGTGCTCCCTCTCGAAGCTGTCCTCGAGGTGGTCTTCCAGCGCGGATCGGCCATGCACCAGTTGGTGCCACGTGATGCGAAGGGCCGCAGCCAGTACCGCATGGCCGCCATCCGCCCGTCGCAGATCGGCCTGGCCGACGAGGACGTCATCTCCTTCGTCGAGGCGATCGGTGAGCGCACCGGCGAGTTCTTGCAGGTGGTCAACCTCAACCTGCGCGGCTCGCAGTACGCCATCGCCGGAACGGTCGCCGGTCTCGACGCTCTCGAGGTCGAGATCGACCGTCGCCGTGCCGAGTTCGGTGGCAAGCGTGCCTTCATCGTCGTTCCCGGCATCGACGTGCCGTTCCACTCCACCGTGCTCCGTGGCGGTGTGGACGACTTCCGCGCGCGACTGCTCGATCTGCTGCCCGCGGACATCGACCCGTCGATCCTCGTCGGTCGCTACATCCCGAACCTGGTCCCGCGTCTGTTCTCGCTCGAGCGCGACTTCGTGCAGGAGATCGCGGATCTGGTTCCGTCGCAGCCGCTCTCCGATGTCCTCGGAAGCTGGGACGACTGGGCCGCGCGCCCGTCCGATCTGTGCCGCGTGGTGCTGACCGAGCTGCTCGCATGGCAGTTCGCCAGCCCCGTCCGATGGATCGAGACCCAGGACCTGCTCTTCGGAGACGAGTCCGACGGTGGTCTGAGTATCGAGCGCTTCGTCGAGGTCGGTCTGGGTTCGGTTCCGACGGTGGCCAATCTGGCCACGAACACGCTCAAGCTGCCGGGTCGCATCGGCCACCCGGTCGAGGTGCTCAACATCGAGCGCGATGCTGCCGTCGTGTTCTCCACCGACACCGACCCGGAAATTGTCGACGAGCCGGAGGCTCCTGCCACGGACCCCGCGGCGACGGCGGCTCCCGCCGCTGCCGCGGCACCCGCTGCAGCCCCGTCGGCACCTGCCGGTGCTCCCCGTCCCGACGACATCGCGTTCACCGCATCCGATGCCACGACAGTGCTGATCGCCCTGTGGACCAAGCTCCGCATCGATCAGATCGGCCCCGCCGACACGATCGAGGCGCTGTGCGACGGTGTCTCCTCGCGCCGTAACCAGTTGCTCGTCGACCTCGGTTCCGAGCTCTCGCTCGGTGCCATCGACGGTGCAGCCGATGCCGACATGGGCGCTCTCGCCGGCACCGTGAACAAGTTGGCGCGTACCTACCGCCCCTACGGCCCCGTGCTGACCGACTCCGTCAACGACCACCTGCGCAAGGTGTTCGGACCGTCGGGTCGCCGTCCCGGATCCATCGCCGAGCGCATCGCCAAGGTCTGGCAGCTCGGTGACGGCTGGTCGCATCACGTCACGGCCGAGGTCGCTCTCGGTACTCGCGACGGATCGTCCATCCGCGGTGGGGATCTCGGCGGGCTCGCTCCCGGTGCCCTGGCCGACGGCGCTGCCGTCGACGCGGTGATCGACGCGGCCGTGGCCGCGGTGGGTCAGCGTCGCGGAATCCAGGTGTCGATGCCGTCCAGCGGTGGCGGCGGCGGTGGTGGCACCGTCGACGCAGCTGCACTGGGTGAGTTCACCGAGAACATCACCGGACGCAGCGGCGTCCTCGCCTCGGCCGCCCGATTGGTTCTCGAGCAGCTCGGATTCGCCGACGAGGCAACGCTTCCCGAGGCCGACGCGAGCGAGGCCGAACTGGTCGACCTCGTCTCGACCGAACTGGGTACCGATTGGCCGCGTCTGGTCGCACCGTCGTTCGACGCCCGCAAGGCCGTCCTGATCGACGACCGCTGGGCCACGGCGCGCGAGGACCTCGCTCGCCTGTGGGTCGGAGACGCGAAGGCTCAGGCGCTCGCCGTCGGAGCCTTCGCCGGGACCGGCGACGCTGTCGCCGATCATGCGACCTGGTGGAGCAACCGTGCGGATTCGCAAGGTCTGACCGCGCTGGCCGAGACCTACCGCGCCATCGCGACGGCTGCAGCCTCGACCAGCGAGGCCTCCACCCGCTGGGCAGGCCAGGTCGCCGTGGTCACCGGTGCGAGCAAGAACTCCATCGCCGCCGCGGTGACGAGCGAACTGCTGTCCGGAGGTGCCACGGTTTTCCTGACCACCTCACGCCTCGACGAGAGCCGTGTCGGCTTCTACCGGGAGCTCTACCGCACCAGTGCCACTGCGGGAGCTGCACTCTGGGTCGTTCCGGCCAACATGGCGTCCTACGCCGACGTCGATGCGTTCATCGAGTGGATCGGTAGCGATCAGATCGACTCCGCCGGTGGCGCCAAGACGCTGGTGAAACCGGCGATCACGCCGACGATGCTCTTCCCGTTCGCCGCGCCCCGCGTGGCCGGCGAGCTGTCGGACGCCGGATCGCGGGCCGAGATGGAGATGCGAGTCCTGCTCTGGTCGGTGGAGCGTCTGATCGGTGGACTGTCGAAGATCGGTATCGACCGCGACGTCGATGCGCGACTGCACGTCACGTTGCCGGGCTCACCCAACCGCGGCCTCTTCGGCGGCGACGGTGCGTACGGCGAGTCGAAGGCTGCGCTCGACGCAGTCGTCAACCGGTGGAAGGCCGAGCGCACCTGGGCCGAGCGAGTCACGTTGGTGCACGCACGGATCGGGTGGGTCCGGGGCACCGGCCTCATGGGCCACAACGATCCTGTCGCCAATGCAGCCGAAGCGGCCGGTGTGCGCACCTGGTCCACCGCCGAGATGGCGGAACAGTTGCTGGCAACCTGCGACGAGGCCTCCCGTGAGGCCGCTGCGCAGGCTCCGCTCGAGGTGGATCTGACGGGCGGACTGGCCGAGGCCGGGCTCGACCTGGCCGCACTGGCCAAGCAGGCGGCCGACGAGGCCGTCGCCGACGAGACCGTCGCGGACGACCTGGCAACGATCGACGCCCTGCCGGCGCCGCCGCGCCCGGCCGAGCAGTTGCCTGCACCGTCGTGGCCCGCACTGGACATCGATCCGGCCGAGATGGTCGTCATCGTCGGTACCGGCGAGCTCGGACCCTACGGCAGTGCTCGTACCCGCTTCGAGATGGAGGTCGACGAGAAGCTCTCGGCGGCAGGCGTTCTCGAGCTCGCATGGAGCACCGGCCTGGTGGTCTGGGAGAACGATCCCAAGCCCGGGTGGTACGACGTCGAGTCCGGTGACCTGGTGCCCGAGGCGGAGATCGCCGACAAGTACCACGACACGGTCGTCGAGCGCTGCGGCATCCGTCGCTACGAGGACGACGGCGCCATGGTGAACAACACGGCGCCGCTGATGACCTCGGTGTTCCTGGACAACGACCTGACGTTCGTCGTCGGCAGCGAAGCGGAGGCTCGCGCCTTCGTCGGAGCCGACCCCGAGCGCACCGTCGTGAACACGAACGCGGACGGCGACTGGCAGGTCACGCGGAAGGCCGGCACCGAGATCCGCGTGCCGCGTCAGATGAAGCTGACCCGCACGGTCGGTGGACAGATTCCGACGGGCTTCGACCCGGTCAAGTGGGGCATCTCGCCCGACATGGCCGGCTCGGTGGACCGCGTCGCACTCTGGAACATCGTCTGCACCGTCGACGCGTTCATCACCAGCGGTTTCGACCCGTCCGAGCTCATGCGCTGGACCCACCCCTCGTTGGTGGCCAACACGCAGGGCACCGGCATGGGCGGCATGGAATCGATGCGCTCGCTGTACATCGACACGCTGCTCGGTGATGCGCGGGCGAACGACATCCTGCAGGAAGCTCTGCCGAATGTCGTTGCCGCGCATGTCGTCCAGTCCTACGTCGGTTCGTACGGCGCCATGGTCCACCCCGTCGCGGCGTGCGCCACGGCCGCGGTGTCCGTAGAGGAAGGCGTCGACAAGATCCGACTCGGCAAGGCGACGTTCGTCGTCTCGGGCGGATTCGACGACCTCAGCACCGAGGGCATCATCGGATTCGGTGACATGTCCGCGACGGCCGACTCGGCGTCCATGCATGCCAAGGGCATCAGTGATCGCCGGTTCTCCCGGGCCAACGACCGGCGACGTGGCGGCTTCGTCGAGTCGCACGGCGGCGGAACGATTCTCCTCGCTCGCGGTGACCTGGCGCTCGAGATGGGACTCCCGGTCCTGGGCGTCGTCGGATGGGCGCAGTCGTTCGGTGACGGTGTCCACACCTCGATTCCGGCTCCCGGCCTCGGTGCTCTGGGCGTCGGCCGCGGAGGACAGGATTCGGCGATGGCTCTGTCGCTGAGTGCACTCGGAGTCGCCGCGGACGACATCGCGGTCATCTCCAAGCACGACACCTCGACCAACGCCAACGACCCCAACGAGGCGGAGCTGCACACTCGTCTCGCCCGGGCCCTCGGGCGCACGGACGGCAACCCGCTGTTCGTCGTGTCGCAGAAGTCGCTCACCGGACACAGCAAGGGTGGAGCGGCAGCGTTCCAGCTGATCGGTCTGTGCCAGGTGCTCGCACAGGGAGTCGTGCCGCCGAACCGCAGTCTCGATTGCGTCGACGACAAGATGACCGAGTTCGACCACCTCGTGTGGGCTCGTGAACCGCTCCGGTTCGGAGATCGGTTGCCGCTCAAGGCCGGTCTGCTGACCAGCCTCGGCTTCGGGCACGTGTCCGGCCTCATCGCCGTGGTGCATCCGCAGGCGTTCATCGAGGCCGTACCGGCCGAGCGTCGGGACGACTACGTGGCCAAGGCGCAGGCGCGCCTCGTCGCCGGCCGACGCCGGTTGATGGACGCGATGTGCGGTGGATCGGCGCTGTACGAGCGTCCGGAAGACCGCCGGTTGGGTCATGAGGGAACGTCGAGCGATGCCAAGCATCAGCGCGAGGTCGACATGTTGCTCAGCGAAGATTCTCGCCTCGGCGCGGACGACGTCTACCGTACGGTGGCCAAGTGAGCATCCTCGGAGTCGGTCTGGATCTGGTGTCGGTCTCGGAGTTCGCCGAGCAGATGGAGCGAGTGGGGACCACCATGGTCCGCGACAGCTTCACTGCCGGCGAGCGGCGGCACGCCGCCACCAAGAGCGCGGAACCCGCGCGGCACTACGCCGCGCGGTGGGCCGCGAAGGAAGCTGTGCTGAAGGCATGGGCCGCATCACGTTTCGCACGTGCGCCCCAGATCGGCGACAACCCGTACCCGTTGATCGAAGTGGTCAACGATGCGTGGGGACGGCCGTCCATCAAGCTGCACGGGATGGCGGCGGAGTTCCTGCCGACGGTCAAGATCCACCTGTCGCTGACGCACGACGGTGACATCGCGGGAGCGGTGGCAATTCTGGAGGAGTGACCTCCGGAGAACTGCGAGACGAGGGGAGCCGGCGCGATCAGCGTCGGCTCTCCTTTTCTGCTACCAGGAGGTAGGCGCCCATGAGGCGCTTGAGTTCGGCGACGGCATCCGCATGGGACTGGCCGTCCTGCACCGAGAAGTTCAGCATCGAGTAGACGACGTGCACCAGCACCTCGGCCATGAGGTTGCGTCGGACACGGGGTGTGCGCGGAGTCAGCGGCGCCAGCATCCGCTCGACCTGGGCCGCGAACGCCTTCTCGTGGATCATTCCGGTGGTCCTGGTGGCCGGTGTCGACTGCATCGCCAGCCACACCTCGCGCCGGGACGGGTCGGACGTCCACAGTCCGGACAGGTGGTCGAGGAAGTCGTCGAGGAAGCGGAGCCAGTCGAGCGACGGGATCTCACCGTCGAAATCCGACAGCTCCTGCTCCACGCCGGACAGATCTCTGCGACTGAGCTCGCACACGATGACGTACTTGTTGGCGAAGAACTGGTACAGCGTGCCGATGGGCAGACCAGCCCGCGCTGCCACTTCCTCGCACGTGAACGACTCGAAACCCACGTCCGTCAGGAGATCGCGCGATGCACTGAGCAGAGCGTCGAACTTCTTCTTGCTGCGTTCCTGGGTGGGCCGTCGGCGCGGAAGCAGCTCGACGGGCTCGTTCGCGTCGGCGTTCTCGCTGGTGTCGTCACCGTCGCGGACATCGGATTCGTCCTGGTGAGGACCGGTCGACGGGTGCGGTGCCGACGGGTCCCGCGCGCTGAGCATCGGTGATCCGTCGGTCGACTCCACGGTGCCCACAGTATCCGTTTCGCCGCTGATCTCGAACAGGGCGACACCATTCTGCAGCGACCAATATGAACTTACGGTATGTTTAGAGTCGATAACAAGGCAAGACGTTCACTGAAGTGGCGTCCAGTCGGCCATGGATACCGGTCTCGGGGGAGTTCCAACGGTGGGGTCGGCTGCGCCTGTCTGCGAGAAGAGGAGGCACACCATGAGCAACACCCCGAAGAAGAGTGCGCGAGGACGTGGTGACACCACGGTGGTGTCTGCTGTCCTCCTCTACGACCTGGACGGCAGCACCGTCACCGCCACGTTGCTCTCACCTGTCGACGGCTCCGAGCTGGGCGCCGCCGAATCCATCCACCTCGACAGCTTCTCGCCGGAACAGATCGGGCTGACCGTGCCGATCCTGTGGGATCTTGTCGACGTCGCCGAAGCCAACGTCATGTGCGTCGTGACCTCGGGTGCCGCCGCGGACATCGACGTCGCACCTCCCATCCTCGAGCTCGCGTTCGGCGTGCCGGTCTTCGGCTCCGCCACCCCCCCGCCGTCCTCGGACGAGGTAGCGCCCGTGAAGCCTGCCGTGGCGCGATCCACGTCGCCCGTTCGACCGGTTCCGGCCGTGCCGATCCGCCGGTCGTCCGCGACGACGGCACGTCCGGCCCCGTCACTGGTGAAGAAGTCCGGGGTCGCCGCTGCGGCTGCTGCGGCCGCCGCAGCACGACCGGCCGCGACCGAACCCGAGGTCGTTCCCGCACCGGCCGTCGAGGACCGTCCGACCGTTCACGACACCGACACGGAGGTGTTCCCGGCCGTCGTCCTCCCTGAGGTGGCCGTGCAGCACGACGACGCGCCGACGGAATCCTTCCTGGTCGTCCCCACTGCCGCGGCCGTCGCCGCGCCCCGTCGGTCCCGCCGAGCTGTCGGGTTCGCCGGTGCTGCCGCCGCAGCAGTTCTGGTCGCCGCCGGCATCGGCACCGCCGCCGTGATCTCGGGTGGATCGGACAGCGCACCACAGAACACGGCTGCGACCCAGCAGGCTCCGGATTCCGCGCCGACCGTCGACAGTCCCGCACTCGCCGCGGCTGCGCCTGCTCCGGCGGCTCCTCCCGTCGCACCTCCTGCTGCTCCTGCGGAACCGTTGCCCACCGACGCAGCCGACGCTCCGGCTGCCGCACCCGACTGGACGGCGCCCGCAGCCGCAGCGCCCGCTCCCTGGACTGCCGCGACCCCGGCACCCACCTCGTGGACGTCACCGTCGTCGTCGCAGTCGCCCAGTGCCGTTCCGCCGCCGCAGTTCACTGTCCCTGTGCCGGAGAACGATCCGAGCAAGTCCCGTCAGCAACTCCAGGACGAGGCGTGGGCCAAGCACTGGGCCGAGACCGGCCAGTGGCTGAACCAGGAGTTCCCGCAGTAACCGCTCGCAGGCACAGTGCCAGACTGGGTGGATGACGTCAGGCACCGAAGCTTCTGTCCCGTCCGTCGAGCAACTGCGCGAGCGGGTGCGCGCTGGCATGCCCCGAGTCCGTGACGAGTTGGCCACGCTGGTGGCCTTCCGCTCCATCGCGGACCCGGAGCAGGCGCCCCCGTCCGAGTGTCGTGCAGCTGCGGAATGGGTGCGCGACGCTTTCCGCGATGTCGGCATCACCGACGCCGAGTTGTACGACACGTCCGACGGCTCGGCCGCCGTCATCGGCCGTCGACCCGCTGCACCCGGCGCACCGACGGTGTTGCTGTACTCGCACTACGACGTTCAGCCTGCCGGCGACGAGTCACTGTGGAACACGCCACCTTTCGAGCTGATCGAACGTGGCGGTCGCTGGCACGGGCGGGGATCCGCGGACTGCAAGGGCAACGTCCTGATGCACCTGTCAGCACTTCGTGCGCTGGCGGACGATGCGGAGGTGGGCGTGGTCGTCGTCTGCGAAGGGTCGGAGGAAACCGGCACCGGTGGCCTCGAAGACCTGGTGAACGAGCGGCCCGAACTGTTCGCGTCGGACATCGTCGTGATCGGTGACACGGGCAACATCGCCGTCGGCACCCCGACGTTGACGACATCTCTCCGCGGAATGGCGATCATTCGCGTCGACATCGAAACATTGAACGGTGCAGTCCATTCCGGAATGTACGGCGGGCCGGCGCCCGACGCACTGGTGGCGTTGATCGCCGTTCTCGCGTCCCTGCACGACGAGCACGGGAACACGACCATCGACGGTGTCGACGGCACCGGGACGTGGCAGGGCGCCGACTACCCGATCGACCGCCTCCGGGACGACGCGGGAGTGCTCGACGGTGTCGACCTCACCGGCAGCGGCAGCATCGCCGACCATCTGTGGGCGCGGCCGTCGGTCACCGTCATGGGTATCGATTGCCCGCCCGTGGTCGGGAGCGCCGCCGCTGTCGTTCCGCGAGCGTCCGCCCGCATCGGTCTGCGCATCCCGCCGGGCATGGATGCCGAACGGACACGAGACCTTCTGATCGCCCATATCGAGAAGGCGTCACCGTGGTCCGTGCGCGTGAACGTCACGCCCGACGCGGTGGGTGCCCCGTTCTCCGCGCGGACGGACGGCCCCGCGTACAGCGCGCTGCTCGGCGCACTCGGCGACGCCTACGGTCAGCCCGTGCAGTTCGCGGGGCAGGGAGGCTCGATCCCGCTGTGCACTGCGCTGCAGCGGGCCGTGCCCGACGCGGAGATGGTCCTGATGGGCGTCGAGGAGCCCCTCTGCACCATCCACGCGCCGAACGAGAGCGTCGACCCGACCGAGATCGAGAACATAGCCGTGGCCGAAGCCGCCTTCCTCAGCAGAGTGCCGGGGGAGTGGCGGCTCAGAGCTTCAGATCGCGGATGAGCTTGGCGACGTGGCCGGTGGCCTTCACGTTGTACTGAGCCACCTCGACCTTGCCGTCGGCGTCGATGACGAACGTCGACCGGATCACACCGGTGACGGTCTTGCCGTACATCGACTTCTCGCCGAACGCGCCCCACGCCTGCAGAGTCGACTTCTCCGGGTCCGACAACAACGGGAAGGTCAGACCCTCCGCGTCACGGAACTTCGCCAGCTTCGCGGGCTTGTCGGGGGAAATTCCCAGCACGTCCAGGCCGGCGTCGTTCAGCTGAGCGAGGCTGTCGCGGAAGTCGCAGGCCTGCTTCGTGCAGCCCGGTGTCCCTGCGGCGGGGTAGAAGTACACCACCACGCGCTTACCGGCGTAGTCCGCCAGCGAGACGGTGTTGGCGTCGGCGTCGGACAGGGTCAGATCGGGAGCGGCATCGCCGGCGGAGAGTCTCGAGTTCGCGGTCACGCCACCAAACCTATCTCGACACCTCACAGTCGGAGGAGCGAGCCGGACGGCGTGCTCTAGGCTCGTGAGTCAACCGCACCAGTTCTGCACAGACGCTCACCCGGGAGGGCTTTCGTGGCACGCAACACCGACAACATCGAGCGCGACATCGAGGCCGCACGCGACCAGCTGGCGTCGACGCTGGACGAGCTCAGCGTGCGCGCCAACCCCAAGCGCCTGGTGGAGAACACCAAGCGCAGCGTCGTCAGCACCCTCAACGAGCCGGCAGTGAAGTTCTCGCTCATCGGAGTCGGAGCTGTCGTCGCATTGCTGGTGATCCGCAAGATCGTCAGCTGAGCATCCGCGCAGGTCAGTGACTCGATTTCACTCCCCGCGCGCCAGGTGTTAATGTCTTTCACGCACCAAGGAGCGCACGTTGCTCCGACCATGCGCCTATAGCTCAGTTGGTAGAGCAAGTGACTCTTAATCACTGGGTCCGGGGTTCGAGTCCCTGTGGGCGCACCAAAAAGGGCCCCTGATCAGCGGTTATGCTGAACAGGGGCCCTTCTGGTTTGGGTGCCACTCACTACTTATTCATGACTTTCAACTCGAAACTCGCGTGTTCGGGCCTGCAGGCGAAGATTTGCGCTGCATTGCTGCTGGTCAGGGCGTCGCGTTCGTGTCTGTACTGGGTCCAATAGACCGTGTGATTAAGAGTCGTGTAGCCATGGGCGTCCACCACGGCGCGGTCACCGGCCCGCTCTGCACTCGGAACACAGCACGTGTCGAGGGCAGGTTAAAGGACCGTACCTGGTCCGCTAATGACGGCGCCCTTGCAGTGCCATAGCCGGTCAGCGAACCGTCGCACGCTCCACCCGAGTCTGGCGGGATACGCGCGAAGGGGTTGACGTCGATGACTTCGGTGGTGACGGCTGCCTGGATCGCTTCCTTTAGTCGGCACCGCGACCTGAAGTGGCACACCAGACTGAGCCTCAGTCGGGAAGCCGGTACAGCGGTGAGGCAAAGGCGCAGCGCGTGCGACCCCTCCGTTCGTCGGGATAGAATCACGTGACGCAACAGAGGCGTCGAGTATCGTCGGCGTTGTGAGCACCGAGAACGCAGCCTCCGGCAAGCTGCAACCATTGTTGGTGTTGGGGAAGATAACCGAGATTCTCGATGCGTTCTCTTTCGATCGCCCGTCCATGACGCTAGGGGAGTTGCACCAGACCACGGGCATCCCGACTTCGACGGTCCAGCGGTTGGTGACGAACATGGTGCAGCAGGGGTTCCTCGACCGCAGTGGTGATCAGATCCGTATCGGTGTGCGGATGGCGTACTGGGCAGCGACGTCGATGAAAGATCTCGATATTCTCTCGGTGGTCAACCCGGTTCTCAAGAACCTGCGAGACGTGACCACGGAAACGGCCTGCTTCTTTCGCGCGGAACAGAATTACCGTGTGTGTGTAGCGATCGCCGAGACACGCCATGCGTTACGCCGAGACATGTACGTGGGCAAAGTGATTCCACTGAATGCAGGATCGGCCAGCCGCGTGCTGCTCGCTTACGATCCTGAGTTGGCTGAACGAGTGCTGGCGGACAAGCTGGAGTCGATCACAGATCTGACGATCACCGAGACTGGTCGACTTCGGGAACTGGTGCAGCAGGCACGGTCGGACGGTTACGCGATCTCGACCGGCGAGCGGGAGACCGGCGCATCGGGTCTGTCTGCGCCGGTGTTCAATTCCGCCGCTGAGATCATCGGGGCGGTGCTGGTCAGCGGGCCCACAGTGCGCATGCCTCAGGAAAAGTGCGAGGAGTGGGTGGACCTGGTGGTCTCCCACGCTGAACAGATCACTCGCACACTCGGCGGCAGGTACCCTGCATCCGTCTGAGACCGCGTCACGCTCGTGCCTCGACCTATCGGGCTCAGCGGAAGTCATTGCTACGAGTTGGCTGCGACGTAGCCGTCTCACGTGAACGCGCCGGCTCCTCCCTTGCGAGCCGCCGACAGCGGTTTTTCGACAACGCGCCTGGTGTCGAGACCACCCTCGCCGGGTAGGGCCGCGGTTCATAGCACCGCGGCGGCTCGAATTTAATCGTACGAGATACCTCTTCCCGTCGGGGCCTCATGGTCGGCCGGACGCATTCACGGTGACGGTTGCGGCCTCCCGTCCATGAGGCCTGCCAGTCCAACGATCCGAAAACTGACAGGGTCTTGCTCACAAGATGAATCTATGCCCATAATGTGAGCGACAGTGTGGCGCATCACACCCGCATTAGGGCATGACGGCACTCACAACTCGTAGGAAGTTCCCCAATGTCCGACATGTGGATCGTGATCAACACCGCGGTGGCAGTGCTCGCGGTGGTCGTGTTCATCGTTCGTTTTCATTTCAACCCCGTCATCTCGCTGGTTCTCGGCGCGGCGTACCTGGGTCTGGCCACCCAGCTCGGTGTGTCGGCGACGGTGGACACGATCACCGGAGGCTTCGGCGAGATCATGGCCGAGGTCGGCCTGCTGATTGGGTTCGGAGTCCTGATGGGCTCGGTGCTGCAGGAGATGAACGCCATCCAACGGCTGGTGGGAACGTTGTTGCGCACGTTCGGGCCCAAGCGGTTGCCCTACGCCTTGTCCCTGACCATCGCCACCCTTCTGCAGTCGATCTTCCTCGACGTGCTGCTGGTGATCTCGGCGCCGCTGGCCCGCAATGTCGCTCCGAAGATCGGTAAGTACGGCACTGCGCGGATGGCCACGGCGCTGGCCATCGCCCTCGAGTGCGGCATCGTCTTCATGGTTCCCGGCGTCGCAGCCCTGGCCCTCGCCGGACTCCTCGGAGTCCCCCTCGGCAAGATGATGATCTACGGCTTCGTGCTGATCGTCCCCGTGGTCGTACTCTCGGTCGCCGTCATGTCCTTCGTCTTCCGCCACGGCTGGTGGAACGAGGACAAGGACGAGCAGCAGATGAACATTATCGCGGCGCCGACCGACACCCCGACCGACGATGACACTGTCGGTACCGGCGAGTCGCCGGACGCGGCCGGCACCGGTGCCGGCCGGGGAGGGGCTGTCGCCGAGAAACTGCGCACCGAAAAGCAGACACGCCTGATCGTCCTGCTCTCGCCCCTGCTGCTCTCCCTCGTACTCATCGCCACCGGAGCCGTCCTCGAAGTCGCCGAGACATCCCAACCCATAATCGAATTCATCGCCAGCCCCGTCATCGCGCTCCTCATCGGCCTGGTCGGTACCTGCCTCATCGGCCGCTATCATGTCGGCCAGAAACGCGTGGAGGAGGCGCTTGCGCGTGGCTTCGCCGAGAGCGGGCAGATCCTGCTTCTCACCGGTGTCGGTGGCTCCCTCGCCGCGATGATCAACGAGGCCGGTCTCGGCGACATCCTCGGTCAGTATTTCACCGCCAACACCGCCGCGCCCCTGCTGATGGTCTGGATCATCGCTGCCGCGCTACACGTCGCGGTCGGGTCGGTGACCATCTCCGCCATCACTTCCGCCGGCATTCTCGCTCCGGTCGCGCCGCTCATCGGGCTCGATCCGGTGTTCATCGCGCTCGCCGCCGGTGCCGGATCCCTGTTCGCCGTCCACGTCACCAGCAACACGTTCTGGCTGCTCCAGTCCCTGATGGGCCAGAGCACCCGAGGCACCCTCAAGACCTGCTCGGTAGGCGTCTCGGTCGCCTCCGTCATCGCCATCCTGCTGATCATGCCCATGAGCTTCGTGCTGTGAGCGCAGAAGGGAACACCATGAACGACACCGATCTCCCCCTGAGCGGGATACGAGTTCTCGAACTCGGCAATTACATCGCGGCGCCCACCGCCGCACGCATGCTCGCTGACTTCGGCGCCGAGGTCATCAAGGTCGAGCGACCCGACACCGGCGACGAACTGCGTAACTGGCGCCTCTACTCCGGCACCACCTCGATGCTCTACCGCACGATCAACCGCAACAAGAAGTCGATCGTGCTCGATCTGCGCACCGAGCAGGGCCGACAGGACGTGCTCGACCTCGCCGCACAGTGCGATATCGTCCTGGAGAACTTCCGGCCCGGCACCCTCGAGAAGTGGGGACTCTCGCCAGAAGTGTTGAGCGAGAACAACCCCGACCTCATCATCACCCGCATCTCCGCCTTCGGGCAGACGGGGCCGATGTCCGAGCGCCCCGGCTTCGCTGCCGTCGCCGAAGCCTACGGAGGATTCCGCAACCTCGTCGGCGACCCCGACCGACCACCGGTGCGCGTCGGAGTATCGATTGGTGACTCCATCGCCGGCCTTTACGCCGCCTTCGGCTGCGTGATGGCCCTGTTTCAACGCCAGACTGCGAAAGGTGAACTGTCGCTGCAGCAACGCTCGATCGATGTCGCACTCAACGAGTCGATCCTGTCGATGATGGAATCGCTGATCCCCGACTACCTCGCCTACGGTGTCGAACGTGAACGCGTCGGTGGCCGCATGGAAGGCATAGCGCCCTCGAATGCATACCCGTGTAACGACGGTCAATCGATCATCATCGCCGGCAACGGCGACGCCATCTTCCAGCGCTACATGGACACCATCGAGCGTCCGGACCTCGGGGCGGACCCGGACCTGGCCACCAATGCCGGTCGGTGGAACCGCCGCGACGAACTCGATGCGGCCATCGGCGCATGGACCGCGCTGCACTCACGCGCGGAAGCACTGGCGATCCTCGACGCCGCCGGCGTCCCGTCCGGACCGATCTACACCGCCGCCGACATCGTCGCCGATGAACAGTACAAAGCCCGCAACATGATCCAGAACTTTCCCGTCGATATCGGAAGCACCGACCCGACCGACGTGGGGTTCGTCGGCATCGTTCCCGTAATCGGTGGCGCCTCGCTGCCCATCAGATCGGTAGGACCCGACCTCGGCCAACACACGCAGGAAGTTCTGTCGACGCTGCTCGGCAGGACCGACGAGGAGATGACCGCATGACCGACACCTTCACCCCCACCGCCGAACTCCGCGACGTCACCTTGCGCGACGGGCTGCAACTGACCGGCAAAATGCTTTCGACCGATCGCAAACTCGGGGTCGTCCGGGATCTGCTGACGGCAGGTGTGCCCGCCATCGAGATCGGCTCGCTCGCCCGCCCGGACAAGGTCCCGCCGATGGCCAACACCCTGGAAGTGATCCAGGAACTCACGGCCGAGGAACTGGAACGTTGCTGGGTCTGGGTCGCGACACCGCGACACGTGGACAAGGCCGCTGCCGCCGGAGCCCGCAACTTCCAGTACTGCTTCTCCGCGTCCGATTCGCACAACCAGGCGAACATCGGACGGACCACCGACGCCAGCCTCGCTGCCATGCCCGATGCAGTCGACATTGCTCGCTCAGTTGGCGGGCAGGTCGAACTGTGCATCGCCACCTCCTTCACCTGTCCCTTCGAAGGCCGGATCAGTGAGGAACGAGTACTGCAGATCGCGAACGACGTCCGCGCCCGAGGCGCAGTGGACATCGTCGTGTGTGACACTCTCGGCCAAGCCGTTCCCGCGCAGGTGTCCTCACTGATTCGACGCGTCGCGGCGGAGAGTCCGGAACGCAGAATCGTATTCCACGGCCACGACACCTGGGGACTCGGCGTGGCGAACACCCTCGCGGCCATCACTGCGGGAGCCACTCTCGTCGACGGCGCACTGGGCGGACTCGGCGGATGCCCCTTCGCGCCCGGCGCCAGCGGCAACACCTCCACCGAGGACATCCTGTTCGCCACCCGGCCGGACTGGTTCACCCCCAACATCCTCGCGAGTCTGGTCCACCTGTCGGAGAAGCTCCTCGCCGAACTCGGCGAACCCATGCGATCGAAGGCAGTGCAGGGCGCCCGGTCCACGGCCCGAGCGTTCGAATGGGTCATATGAGCGCCATCCTGGTGACCACGCCGCTCCCTCGGCCCGGCATGACACTGCTCACCGCGGATCCGGACATCCACGTCGATGTCCGTCCGATGTCGCCGCCCGAGCTGGCGGACGCATGCGCCTCCGGCAACTACTCGGTGGTGGTGGCCCAACTGCGCGACCGGTTCGACGCCGAACTGCTGTCCGAAGCCCGTCTGACCGGAATCTCAAACTACGCTGTCGGGTGCGACAACATCGACGTCTCGGCGGCCACCGCACAGGGAATAGTCGTCGCGAACACCCCCGGTGTCCTCACCGATGCCACCGCCGACATCGCACTGCTGCTCATACTGGCCACCGCACGGCGCGCCGTCGAAGCCGACACCTACGTACGTGCCGGGCGCTTCCGCGGATGGGAACCGGAGCTACTGCTGGGCAGCGATGTGTCCGGCTCGGTACTCGGGCTCGCCGGCTTCGGCCGCATCGCCCGCGCCACCGCGGAACGCGCGCTCGGCTTCGGCATGACCGTCAACTTCTGCCCTCGCCCACCCGGCGACAGACCGGTCACCGACGAGGAACTCGGATCCCTTGCCGACCGTGTCCACCACGTCGGCTGGGACGACCTCGTCGCCGACAGCGACTTCCTGTCCCTGCACGTCCCGCTCACCCCGGCCACTCACCACCTCGTCGACGCGAATGTCCTACGTGCCATGAAGCCGTCGGCGATCCTGATCAACACCGCCCGCGGACCGGTCGTCGACGAGGCCGCACTCGTCGTAGCCCTTCGCGACGGCGATATCACCGCAGCCGGCCTCGACGTCTACGAAGCGGAACCCGACCTCGCTCCGGGACTAGCGCAGGCCGACAACGCCGTCCTGCTCCCGCACCTCGGGAGCGCGACCGTGAAAGTGCGGGCGAAGATGGCAACGCTGTGTGCGGAGAACGCGGTTGCCATGGCAAACGGGGTGCTACCACCCCATCCGGTCAACAGCGAAGCCTGGTCTCACGGCGTCGGCGAGATGACGGACGCCGACGTCCTCGGACGACCGTCCACAGCCTTGCCGTGACAGCAGCTCGAATGGCGGCGCAGCACGCCGGCCGAGTTCGGTTCGAGGGCATTCGTACAACACAAATTTGTCAGTCGAAGGGATAGTCGTTGTTTTCCAAGGTGTTGGTGGCCAATCGCGGCGAGATCGCGATCCGAGCGTTTCGTGCGGCGTACGAACTCGAGGCGCAGACGGTGGCGGTGTTCCCGTTCGAGGACCGCAATTCGGTGCACCGTCCGAGCGTTTCGTGCGGCGTACGAACTCGAGGCGCAGACGGTGGCGGTGTTCCCGTTCGAGGACCGCAATTCGGTGCACCGGACCAAGGCCGACGAGGCCTACGAGATCGGCGAGCCGGGCCATCCGGTCCGCAACTACCTCTCGGTGGATCTGATCGTCGATGCGGCGAAGCGGTCGGGTGCCGACGCGATCTACCCGGGGTACGGGTTCCTGTCGGAGAATCCGGAGTTGGCGGCGGCGTGCGCGGAGGCGCGCATCACGTTCGTGGGCCCGTCGGCGCAGGTGCTGGAGCTGACGGGCAACAAGGCGCGGGCGATCGCGGCGGCGAAGGACGCCGGGCTGCCGGTGTTGGCGTCCTCGGAGCCGTCGACGGACGTCGATGCGTTGGTGGCGGCGTCGGAGTCGATGACGTTCCCCGTGTTCGTCAAAGCGGTCGCCGGCGGCGGTGGCCGCGGGATGCGGCGCGTCGCGGAGCCGTCGGGGTTGCGAGAGGCGATCGAGGCGGCGGCGCGCGAGGCGGAGTCGGCGTTCGGTGATGCGACGGTGTTCCTGGAGCAGGCGGTGGTCGAGCCGCGCCACATCGAGGTGCAGATCCTCGCGGACACCCACGGCAACGTGATGCATCTGTTCGAGCGGGACTGCTCGGTGCAGCGTCGTCACCAGAAGGTGGTCGAGCTGGCGCCGGCGCCGAACATCTCGGACGAACTGCGTGCCCGGTTGTGCAGTGACGCAGTGGCGTTCGCGCGGAAGATCGGGTACTCGTGTGCGGGCACGGTGGAGTTCCTGGTGGACCGGGACGGCAATCATGTGTTCATCGAGATGAATCCGCGGNGTGGCGTTCGCGCGGAAGATCGGGTACTCGTGTGCGGGCACGGTGGAGTTCCTGGTGGACCGGGACGGCAATCATGTGTTCATCGAGATGAATCCGCGGATCCAGGTCGAGCACACGGTGACCGAGGAGATCACCGATGTCGACCTGGTGCAGTCGCAGTTGCGGATCGCCTCGGGGGAGTCCCTCGAGGATCTCGGGTTGCGGCAGGAAGACATCCGAATCCGCGGTGCGGCGATGCAGTGCCGCATCACGACCGAAGACCCGGCGAACGGGTTCCGCCCGGACACCGGCCGCATCACCGCGTACCGGACCCCGGGCGGTGCCGGGATCCGTCTCGACGGCGGGACCACGCTGGGTGCGGAGGTGTCGGCGTACTTCGACTCGATGCTGGTGAAGCTGACCTGCCGTGGACGCACGTTCGAAGATGCGGTGGCGCGGTCGCGGCGCGCGTTGGCGGAGTTCCGCATCCGCGGTGTGTCGACGAACATGTCGTTCCTCCAGGGGGTGCTCGCCGATCCCGATTTCCGGGCCGGTCATGTCACCACCTCGTTCATCGAGGAACGCCCGAACCTGCTTGCTGCGAACATCTCCGGGGACCGGGGGACGAAGATCCTGCGGTACCTGGCCGATGTCACCGTCAACTCCCCGCACGGGCGGCGCCCCACGGAGGTGTATCCGCGCGACAAGCTCCCCGCGACCGACCTGAACGCTGCCCCGCCGGCAGGATCGCGGCAGCGACTGCTCGAGTTGGGCCCCGACGGTTTCGCGCGGTCGCTGCGGGAACAACGCGCACTGGCGTTGACGGACACAACGTTTCGTGATGCACATCAGTCGTTGCTCGCCACGAGGGTTCGCACCACCGGCCTGCTGGCGGTGGCGCCGCATGTGGCGAGGTTGACGCCGGAGTTGTTGTCGATCGAGTGCTGGGGCGGTGCGACGTACGACGTGGCGTTGCGGTTCTTGCACGAGGATCCGTGGGAGCGGTTGGCGGCGTTGCGGGAGGCGGTGCCGAACATCGCCCTGCAGATGTTGCTGCGCGGGCGTAATACCGTCGGCTACACCCCGTACCCGGAGCGGGTGACGACAGCGTTCGTGGAGGAGGCGGCGGCGACGGGTGTGGACATCTTCCGCATCTTCGACGCGCTGAACAACGTCGACCAGATGCGCCCGGCGATCGACGCTGTCCGTGAGACGGGCACGACGATCGCCGAGGTGGCGATGTCGTACACCGGTGACCTGTCGAACCCCGGCGAGAAGCTCTACACCCTGGACTACTACCTGCGGTTGGCGGAGCAGATCGTCGACGCCGGAGCGCACGTGTTGGCGATCAAGGACATGGCGGGGCTTCTTCGGGCGCCGGCGGCGGCGACGTTGGTGTCGGCGCTGCGCAAGAATTTCGACCTGCCGGTGCACGTGCACACCCACGACACTCCGGGTGGTCAGTTGGCGACGTATCTGGCGGCGTGGGAGGCCGGGGCGGACGCTGTGGACGGGGCGTCGGCGTCGATGGCGGGCACGACCAGACCGGGGCTCACCGCAGCCGGCTACGCCTGCAGAAGAGTGAAGGATGGCGGCGTGGGAGGCCGGGGCGGACGCTGTGGACGGGGCGTCGGCGTCGATGGCGGGCACGACCAGTCAGCCGGCGTTGTCGGCGATCGTCGCGGCGGCGGCGCACACCGAGCGGGACACCGGGTTGGATCTGGCGGCGGTGTGCGATCTGGAGCCCTACTGGGAGGCGATCCGAAAGGTGTACGCCCCGTTCGAGTCCGGGCTCCCCGCCCCGACCGGCCGCGTCTACACCCACGAGATCCCCGGTGGGCAGCTGTCCAACTTGCGTCAGCAGGCCATCGCGTTGGGGCTGGGGGACCGGTTCGAGGACGTGGAGAAGGCGTACGCGGACGCGGACCGGTTGCTGGGCCGGTTGATCAAGGTGACGCCGTCGTCGAAGGTCGTGGGCGATCTGGCGTTGCACCTGGTGGGGGCGGGGGTGTCGATGGAGGACTTCGCGGCGGATCCGGGGAAGTTCGACATTCCCGATTCGGTGATCGGGTTCCTGCGCGGTGATCTGGGCACCCCGGCCGGYGGGTGGCCGGAACCGTTCCGCACCACCGCGTTGGMRGGGCGCGGCGCCGGGCGTGGGGAGGCGACGTTGACGACGCAGGACGAGGTGCTGCTCTCGGGCACGTCGGCGGAGCGGCGTGATCGGCTCAATCATCT